>NZ_JBQFJC010000001.1:0-2757500 GCF_056535985.1 Ruegeria sp. AO1 | reverse complement strand
ATCCTCTGCGTGGGGCCGACCGACATCGGCAGCGCGGGTTCCAGGATGGAAGGCGGGAAAGTATGCTTTTGGTTCAGAAGAAAGATCGCCTTTAGTTACCAGCTGGGCGGTCGCGATTGACATACTTGTGCTCAAGTAGCCGAATAGGCGGTAGCACAACTATCGTGTGTCTTTCTCTTCTGGATCAAATCAAGCGCGAGAAGGGCGTTTGGTGAATGCCTTGGCAGCAAGAGGCGATGAAAGACGTGATACTCTGCGATAAGCCATGGGGAGCTGAGAATAAGCTTTGATCCATGGATCTCTGAATGGGGCAACCCACCTGAAAGCTTCATATTGTTATCTTTGATACTCAATATGGGGTTTAAACAGGTACTTAAGACCTGAATACATAGGGTTTTAAGAGCAAACCCGGGGAACTGAAACATCTAAGTACCCGGAGGAAAGGAAATCAATTGATACTCCCCTAGTAGCGGCGAGCGAACGGGGACCAGCCGAGCCAGATAAGTGACTAGAACACGTTGGGAAGCGTGGCCATAGCGGGTGACAGCCCCGTATAGGAAGCTTTGATGGACGTATTAAGTAGGGCGGAACACGTGAAATTCTGTCTGAAGATCGGAGGACCACCTTCGAAGGCTAAGTACTCCTTGCTGACCGATAGCGAACCAGTACCGTGAGGGAAAGGTGAAAAGCACCCCGACGAGGGGAGTGAAACAGTACCTGAAACCGAACGCCTACAATCAGTCGGAGGATCCTCGAGATCTGACGGCGTACCTTTTGTATAATGGGTCATCGACTTGGTCTTACGAGCAAGCTTAAGCCGTTAGGTGTAGGCGTAGCGAAAGCGAGTCTTAATAGGGCGCATGAGTTCGTGGGATCAGACCCGAAACCGAGTGATCTAGGCATGGCCAGGTTGAAGGTAAGGTAACACTTACTGGAGGACCGAACCCACATCCGTTGAAAAGGATCGGGATGAGCTGTGCCTAGGGGTGAAAGGCCAATCAAACTCGGAGATAGCTGGTTCTCTGCGAAATCTATTTAGGTAGAGCGTCATCCGAATACCCCGGGGGGTAGAGCACTGGATGGGTAATGGGGCCCCACAGGCTTACTGATCCTAACCAAACTCCGAATACCCGGGAGTACTAGATGGCAGACACACTGCGGATGCTAACGTCCGTAGTGGAGAGGGAAACAACCCTGACCTACGACTAAGGCCCCCAATTCATGGCTAAGTGGGAAAGCAGGTGGGACGACCAAAACAACCAGGAGGTTGGCTTAGAAGCAGCCATCCTTTAAAGATAGCGTAACAGCTCACTGGTCTAAATAAGTTGTCCTGCGGCGAAGATGTAACGGGGCTCAAGCCATGAGCCGAAGTCTAGGGATGCGTAAGCATCGGTAGCAGAGCGTAGTGTGACATAGAACTCATCCGTATTTGCATCCACTTGGATGTAATGACGGATCGAGTTCTTTCGATGAAGCGGGCGCGTGAGCGATCCCGTGGAGAGATCACTAGTGAGAATGATGACATGAGTAGCGACAAAGAGTGTGAGAGACACTCGCCGAAAGTCCAAGGGTTCCTGCTTAAAGCTAATCTGAGCAGGGTAAGCCGGCCCCTAAGCCGAGGCCGAAAGGCGTAGGCGATGGGAACTAGGTTAATATTCCTAGGCCAGGAGGATGTGACGGATCACAAGTGTAGTTCAATCTTATCGGATTGATTGGGCTGCTGAGTGGTTCCTGGAAATAGCCCTCCATCAGACCGTACCCTAAACCGACACAGGTGGACTGGTAGAGCATACCAAGGCGCTTGAGAGAACGATGTTGAAGGAACTCGGCAAAATACCTCCGTAAGTTCGCGAGAAGGAGGCCCGGTTCCTAGGCAACTAGGGGCTGGGGGCACAAACCAGGGGGTGGCGACTGTTTATTAAAAACACAGGGCTCTGCGAAGTCGCAAGACGACGTATAGGGTCTGACGCCTGCCCGGTGCCTGAAGGTTAAAAGGAGAGGTGAGAGCCTTGAATTGAAGCCCAGGTAAACGGCGGCCGTAACTATAACGGTCCTAAGGTAGCGAAATTCCTTGTCGGGTAAGTTCCGACCTGCACGAATGGCGTAACGACTTCCCCGCTGTCTCCAACATCGACTCAGCGAAATTGAATTGCCTGTCAAGATGCAGGCTTCCCGCGGTTAGACGGAAAGACCCCGTGCACCTTTACTACAGCTTCGCACTGGCATCAGGATTGTGATGTGCAGGATAGGTGGTAGGCTTTGAAGCGGAAACGCAAGTATCCGTGGAGCCTCCCTTGAGATACCACCCTTCGCACTCTTGATGTCTAACCGCGGTCCGTTATCCGGATCCGGGACCCTGCGTGGCGGGTAGTTTGACTGGGGCGGTCGCCTCCTAAAGCGTAACGGAGGCGCGCGAAGGTTGGCTCAGAGCGGTCGGAAATCGCTCGTTGAGTGCAATGGCAGAAGCCAGCCTGACTGCGAGACTGACAAGTCGAGCAGAGTCGAAAGACGGCCATAGTGATCCGGTGGTCCCGAGTGGAAGGGCCATCGCTCAACGGATAAAAGGTACGCCGGGGATAACAGGCTGATACTGCCCAAGAGTCCATATCGACGGCAGTGTTTGGCACCTCGATGTCGGCTCATCTCATCCTGGGGCTGGAGCAGGTCCCAAGGGTACGGCTGTTCGCCGTTTAAAGAGGTACGTGAGCTGGGTTTAGAACGTCGTGAGACAGTTCGGTCCCTATCTGCCGTGGGTGTAGGAGACTTGAGAGGAGTTGCCCCTAGTACGAGAGGACCGGGGTGAACGATCCACTGGTGGACCAGTTGTCGTGCCAACGGCAGTGCTGGGTAGCTATGATCGGACAGGATAACCGCTGAAGGCATCTAAGCGGGAAGCCCCCCTCAAAACAAGGTCTCCCTGAGGGCCGTGGAAGACCACCACGTCAATAGGCCGGAGATGTAAGCGCAGTAATGCGTTCAGTTGACCGGTACTAATCGCCCGATAGGCTTGATTTGATCCAGTAACAGAAAGACAAATCAAACCAAAAGCATACACCGACCTTGACAATGGATGACGTCGTAGCGCCAAGCCGCGATGTTGGTTGATTATATAACCGTGCAGGAACGCGCCTTTTGTAAACAAAAGACGCTTCCCCCTGCGCGTCGCGCTTTGCCAAAGGCAAAGACGTGACGTGGGCTTTTCCTCGGTTTGGTGGTCATAGCGCAAGTGAAACACCCGGTCCCATCCCGAACCCGGAAGTTAAGCACTGCCGCGCCAATGGTACTTGGGCTTAAGCCCCGGGAGAGTAGGTCACCGCCAAACCTAGTAAAAGCCCACAGTCTCTCTAATACGATCAGAAGAACACTACACGGCCTCAAGTAGCGTAAGCGGTAGGCCAACAAATGGTCTCAAGTAGCCGAATAGGCGGTAGACCAACGCAAAGTGTCGCGGGATGGAGCAGCCCGGTAGCTCGTCAGGCTCATAACCTGAAGGTCGCAGGTTCAAATCCTGCTCCCGCAACCAAATTTAGGGTCAGATAACAACAGCTTACACGCCGCCTCAGTGCGGTGTTTCTATTTGTACCAATCCCTCTGGAAGCACTGTGGAAGCACGCGGAGTGGAGACGGCTTTTTTAGCTATTAAGCATCAACCTAAAATCGAGAAATGTGAGCATGAATCACAGTGTGCTTTTGGGTGCTGCCGTAAGGGAACTAGTCATCAGTCGGAGTAATTGGCCTGTTGGCGTCAAGGTTTCAGCCCTTTTTTGTGACATTTTCCTCAAACGCGACCTCAAAGGCGGCCTGTTTGTCGGGGCTGGCTTCGGTCTGGTAGTTGGCTTTCCATTCGTCCATGGTCATGCCGTAGAAGATCTGACGGGCTTCGTCTTTGCCCATCTCGAAGCCTTTGTCGTTGGCCGCTTCCTGATACCAGCGTGACAGGCAGTTGCGGCAGAACCCTGCCAGATTCATCATGTCGATATTCTGAACGTCCGTGCGATCTTCCATCAAGTGCTTTTGCAGCCGACGGAATGCTGCGGCTTGAAGTTCGATTTCGGTTTGCTTGTCCATGGTCTGGCTCCGAAGAAGTGGATGCGGTTTGTATCCGAATTAACGCTCTGAAGAGGGCGTTTCAACTGACTCTGCGTTAGGCCAGTTTCAAGGCTAGCCACGGAATGACGCAGAAAATCAGCGTGAGGATTTTGTAGTTGGCCAAATACCGAAAATAGGCATGCTTCACATCAGGCCGTTCCATTTGGAACATTCTGGCATGAACCCCTGCAATCCAGTCCTGTAGCAGCACAACCATAGCGGTTGTGAACAGCAAAACAGCGATGTTCAGTATCGCCATCCAGCCAAAAAAACTTGTCAGCAACTCTTGTGTCATGGTCGCCTCCTTCCCAGTCTCCAAAGTGGGGGTTGAAGGTGCAGGTCACAATAACGTGCGATCAAAGGCCGCTGTCAGATAGTGCATCCTGTAGGATTACGGCGAGCCTTTCGGCCCAGGCCCGTTGCCCTGCGTGATCCGCGATCAGATCATTGCGCAGTTCGATCAATGCATTTGGTCGACCATGTGAGGTGCAATGCGTGTCGATGGCATCGCCGGGCAGAACGCCGGTATAGGGCTCATTCACGCCGACGCACAGATCGTCTTCGGCCTTCAGGCGGTCGATCAGAGGGAGTGAGAAGCGCTCATCCGGGGTGTGCAGAACGCCCACGTGCCAAGGGCGTGGTTCGCGACCGCGGAGTTGGCGGGTGAAAGAGTGCATAGACACGATCACCGCATGCGGAAGGGCGGCCAGTCGCCCAAGCGCGTCGTGATAAGGACGGTAGCACATGTCCAGACGCCGCTCACGCTCGGTCGCATCAGCGTGTCGATTGCCGGGTATGATCGAACCGTCATAGAGCTTCATTAGTAGCGTTGGGTCGTCCTCACCTCGGTTCGGATCAATCACTAGGCGCGAGAAATTGGCTGCGATGACCGGCGAGTTCAGGATCTCGCCCAGATGTTTCGAGACCTCGTAGGCGCCGACATCATAGGCGATGTGGCGTTCCATATCTTCGCGCGGCAATCCCAGATCCCCGCCGTTGATTTCGGGGGGGACGGTGTTGGTCGCATGATCGCAGGTGATCAGCCATCGGGACGGGCGATCCTCGCCATGGATAAAAAACGGAGTGTATGTCATGTGCCTGTCATCAAGTTTGCGGCAGGTGTATGGCAGTTGCTTCCAAAAGGGAATTGCGCAATAACCACCCACATACTGTTTGCGGTAACATTGCTGCATCACCTTGGGATTGAGGAGAGCGAAACCAGTGCGACGCCTTAGAAATGTAAAAATCGTGGCGACGCTGGGGCCAGCGTCCAATGACTATGACACCATCCGGGCCTTGCATGAGGCCGGGGCCGATGTCTTTCGCCTGAACATGAGCCATGGCAGCCATGACGAGATCCGTGAACGGCATCGCATTATTCGTCAGGTGGAAAAGGATCTGGACAGCCCGATCGCGATTCTGGCCGATCTTCAAGGCCCGAAGCTGCGTGTTGGGGTTTTTGCCAATGATGCGGAAGAACTGGTCGAGGGCGCGGCGTTTCGGCTGGACCTCGACCCTGAGGCTGGAGACATCAACCGTGTCTGCCTTCCACACCCCGAGATTTTTGCGGCGCTGGAACCCGGTGCGCGGCTGCTGGTAAATGACGGTAAGATCCGTCTGACCGTGCAGGATTGCGGCCAGGATTTCGCCAATTGCACTGTCGAAGTCGGAGGGACGATCTCGAACCGCAAGGGTGTGAACGTGCCCGATGTGCTGCTGCCACTGGCAGCCTTGTCGGCCAAGGATCGCGACGATTTGGAGTTTGTGTGCCAACTGGGTGTGGATTGGCTGGCACTCAGCTTTGTGCAGCGGGCCAAAGACGTGTTCGAGGCGCGCGCGCTGGCGGATGGACGAGCGTCGATCCTGTCGAAGATCGAAAAGCCCGCAGCGGTAGAGGCGTTTGACGATATCCTCGACGCATCAGACGGGATCATGGTGGCCCGTGGGGATCTGGGCGTTGAGCTGCCGGTTTCGGCTGTGCCCCCGATCCAGAAACGTCTGGTTCGCAAGTGCCGTGGTGCGGCCAAGCCGGTAATCGTCGCGACCCAGATGCTGGAGAGCATGATCGAAAGCCCGATGCCCACCCGCGCCGAGGTCTCGGATGTTGCAACTGCGATTTATGAAGGCACGGATGCCATCATGCTGAGTGCGGAATCTGCGGCAGGTTCTTACCCAATCGAGGCCGTGCAGACCATGAACAAGGTCGCTATTGAGGTTGAAGCCGACCCGACCTACACGCAGATCATCGCGGCCTCGCGTACTGCCAAAGGGTCGACCATCGCAGATGGTATCGTAGCAGCCGCGCGTGAGATCGCGGAAAAGACCGACATCAAAGCGATCTGTTGTTTCACCCAAAGCGGCACCACTGCGCTGTTGACTGCGCGCGAACGTCCCGGTGTGCCGATTATCGCCATGACACCGGCGACCGGAACCGCCCGCCGTCTGTGCCTGAGCTGGGGTTGCCACTGTGTGATGACGCCCGAACTTGAGAGGTTCAAAGGGGCCGTGGTCAATGCGGCCCGCGCCGCGCGCGCAGGGGGCTTTGCTGCCGAGAGCGACCAGATCGTCGTCACCGCAGGTGTTCCGTTCAATGTCCCCGGAACCACCAATATTCTGCGTATTGCCCCTTGTGACGAGCGTCTGATCTACAACACCGATCCGGGATGAGCCCGCTCGGATTTCAGGAAGGATCATATTGAGAATTCTCAAGCCGCCTATTTTTTAGGCTGCTTTTCTTGTTTGTTTTCAAAGGGAAGATGCCCGTAGGGTTGTATTCAGCAAAAATACCTCTGTTTTTTGGTGATTTTGCCGGATACTTAGCCTTAGGGCGATCATCTCAGATAGTTCCAGGTTCCGGTCGCCCTACCGGGGGCACGGGTCCCGGTCAAACCAGAAAAAAAATGGAGGAACGTCATGACAACAAAGATTGTCATTGGACTGGACGGGACAGAAACCGGAGAGCGCGCCATCGCCTTTGCCAAGGATTTGGCCGGGCGGATTGGCTCATGCGAAATGCTGGTTGTTTATGTCATCGAATGGTCCCCTTTCACTTTCCAAACACCGGAAGAAAACGCTCAACGGCACAAGCGGCGCGAGGAAGAGGTCGAACTGGCCACTTCGCGGATCATTGCCCCTACGGTTGAGGCGCTGAAGGCCGATGGGTTCGAAGCGCACGGCATCGTGCGCCATGGCGACGTGGCCGAGACGCTGAACGCGATCACGGTCGAAAACGGCGGCACTCAGATCATCGTCGGCCGCGCCTCGGCAGATGGGTTCAAGAAACGGCTGTTTGGAAGCTCGACCCAGAATCTGGTCATGCATGCTGACGTGCCTGTCACAGTTGTGAACTGAGCGGAGGGATTAGGATGAATATGCTTCAAAAACTGTGCCTTGGTGCGACCATGGCTCTGATGTCCGGCCCCGCTTTCGCGCAAGAGGCGCCAGGTCTGGACGAGAAGATCAATCAGGCTTTCGCGGATTTTACCGGCCCCTTCGTTAGCTTTATTTTCGCGCCGTTTCCGGGCACTGGATTCCCATGGATCGTGGGGTGGCTGGTCGTCGCGGCCACTGTGTTCTCGCTCTATTTTGCCTTTGTGCAATTCCGATTCTTCGGACACTCGATCAGCTTGGTCAAAGGTGATTACTCCGACCCCAATGACGCGGGTGAGGTCAGCCATTTTCAGGCCCTTGCTACTGCGCTGTCGGGGACGGTCGGTCTTGGGAATATCGCCGGTGTGGCGGTTGCCATCGGGATCGGTGGTCCGGGTGCCACATTCTGGATGATTGTCGCGGGCCTGCTGGGCATGGCGTCGAAATTCACCGAATGTACATTGGGTGTGAAATACCGCAACGAATATGAAGACGGCACCGTCTCAGGCGGCCCGATGTATTACATGTCCAAAGGCTTTGCCGAGCTTGGCCTGCCGGGCGGCAAAATCCTGGCCGTGCTCTTCTCGATCTTCTGTATCCTTGGCGCGTTGGGCGGAGGCAACATGTTCCAGGCCAATCAGGCGCACCAGCAGATTGCCGGGATTGTCGGAGACTATCCGGGCTGGATCACAGGTCTGGTCTTTGCGGGCATCGTCTTTGCGGTGATCGTGGGTGGCCTGAAATCCATCGCGCGTGTGACCGAGAAAGTCGTGCCGTTCATGGGTGTCATGTATGTGCTGGCGGCGCTGGTCATCATCCTGATGCATGCCGACCAGATCGGCTGGGCCTTCGGTCAGATCTTTGCGGGTGCCTTCACCGGCCTAGGCGTTGCTGGCGGTATGGTCGGAGCGCTGATCCAGGGCTTCCGTCGTGCGGCGTTCTCGAACGAAGCGGGCGTGGGTTCCGCGGCGATTGCGCACTCAGCCGTACGGACCAAAGAACCGATCACCGAGGGCTTCGTCTCGCTGCTTGAGCCGTTCATCGACACGGTTGTGATCTGTACCATGACTGCGCTGGTGATCATCATCACCCAGCAGCTGATCGTTGATCCGGCAACCGGCAACTACATGCTGAACGAAGCGGGTAATGCGATTGCAACGGTCGATGGCAATACCGGCGTCAGCCTGACCTCGGCGGCCTTCGGCAGCGCGTTCAGCTGGTTCCCGTTCATTCTGGCGATTGCTGTGGTTCTGTTTGCCTTCTCGACCATGATCAGCTGGTCCTACTATGGCCTCAAGGCCTGGACCTATCTGTTCGGCGAAGGCCACACCAAAGAGTTGGTGTTCAAGATCATCTTCTGCGTCTTCGTTGTCATCGGTGCGGCGGCCAACCTTGGCCCGGTCATCGACTTCTCGGATGCGGCGATCTTTGCGATGGCGGTTGTGAACGTCTTTGCGCTCTACTTCCTGATGAAAGTGGTGCGTCAGGAGCTAGCCTCCTACTCCGAACGTCTGAAGAGCGGCGAAATCCGCAAATTCAGCCACTAAACACTTTACCGGGGCAGCCCTGTGCTGCCCCGGTGCATTGGCCACTGCGAAAAGCGCAGATTCTGGGCCAAACCCCCTTGCCAGTATGACCGAACTTGCGTAAACGGCGCATCTGATCGCGTGACCGGCCGAGATGGCATGCCGAGTCGCGTTTAGTACCGAACCCTGAAAGGAGACGGAAATGCCTAAGATGAAGACTAAGTCGAGCGCCAAGAAGCGCTTCAAGGTGACTGCGACCGGTAAGGTCCTTGCTGGCCAGGCCGGCAAACGGCACGGCATGATCAAGCGGACCAAGAAGTTCATCCGCGATGCCCGTGGCAACACCACCCTGTCCGCCCCCGACGCCAAGATCGTCAAGGGCTACATGCCCTACGACCGCTAAGAGGAGATTAAGAGATGTCCCGCGTTAAAGGTGGAACCGTAACTCACGCCCGTCACAAGAAGGTCATCAAGGCCGCCAAAGGTTACTATGGCCGCCGCAAGAGCACCTTCAAAGTTGCACGTCAGGCCGTCGACAAGGCCAACCAGTATGCAACCCGCGACCGCAAGAACCGCAAGCGCAACTTCCGCGCGCTGTGGATCCAGCGTATCAACGCTGCTGTCCGTTCGCATGACGAGGCTCTGACATATTCCCGCTTCATCAACGGCCTGAACCTGGCCGGTATCGAAGTGGACCGCAAAGTTCTGGCTGACCTGGCCGTACACGAACCGGAAGCGTTCGGTGCGATCGTCGCCAAAGCTCAGGCCGCTCTGGCTGCCTGATCTCTGAAAAGAGAGACAGTGAACAAAGGGCCGTCCCATTTGGGGCGGTCTTTTTTGTTTCGGATGTGCCTGTCCCTTAAAGGGGTCCCGTTCAGTCCTCGGCCGGAGGAACGGCGCGCTGATACAAGTGCCACGTGGTGTGGCCAAGGATCGGCAGGGTGAAGATCAGGCCCAGAAAGGCTGGGATCAGCGAGAGCAGCATTGTTGCCGAGATGATTGCTGCCCAACCCAGCATCACCACCGGGTTCTCGGTGACAACCCGGATCGAGGTCAGCATGGCCGAAACGAAGTTGGTCTCACGATCCAGAAGCAGCGGCATAGCGACGACGGTGACCGAAAACAACACGGCCGATAGGCCCGCGCCGATGCAGGTGCCGATGGCCAGAAACGTCCAGCCCTCGGGCGTGAAGAAGACGGTGTTCAGAAATCCGTCAAAGTCCGAGAAGGACGCATTCTGCAGGATGATCGCCAACCAAAGGCGCACCTGATAGACCCATACCCAGAAAATGAACAGGGTTACAAATGCCATCCAGCCCATCTCGCGTTTGCGTTGATTGGCCATCACCGTCAGGATATCGGACCATCCGAACGGTTCTCCGTTCTGCAATCGTCGGGACATCTCATAGAGCCCGGCAGCGGCAAAGGGCGCAACCAGTGGAAAACCCACAATGGCCGGAATGATCATCCAAACCTTGCCGAGCCAAATCAGGCACCACACAAAGACAAGGCCAAAAACGGCGTAGAACAGGCCGAAAAACCCGCTCATGACAGGGCGGGCCAGAAAGTCCGCCACGCCCGCCTTCAACGAGTCCTTGATATCCTGCGCGCTTACAGTGTTGACCTTGAGCGCTGCACCTTGCGGCGATGCCATATCGCCCGACGGGTCCGTGTCTGAGGTTTTGGGTGTCATGATACACTCCTCTGCATGCAAGTCTGCGCCGGTTGATACGCAAGAGCAAGAGGTGTGTCTGATCGTCTGGTTAGTAAAAAGGCTTGCGACCCAGAGGTCGGGAAACCGGGGCGCGAATGCCCGGTTTCCCGTTTTTCATTCTCTAGCCGAACACACGTCCCAGCGCGCCGTCGACCGCATCGGTGATCTGGTCGATATCATCCGCCGTCGCGATCAGTGCAGGCGAGAAGCACAGCGTGTTGTTGCGACCCGGCAGCGAGCGGTTGGTCGCGCCGATGATGACACCCTGCGCCATGCAGTCTGCCACAACGGCCTGTACCTTCTTTTCGTCCATCGGTTCACGTGTGGAGCGGTCTGCAACCAGTTCGGCACCCAGGAACAGGCCTTTGCCACGCACATCGCCGATGACCTTATGCTTCTCCATCAGCGCTTGCAGGTTGCCCATCATGCGATCGCCCATGTCGACGCAGTTGGCCAGCAGGTTCTCGTCCTCGATGATGCGCATATTCTCGATCGCAGCGGCCGGACCAGCGGTGCAGCCGCCGAAGGTCGAGATATCGCGGAAGTAGTTCATCGGATCTGCCGCGTCGTCTTTGAACATGTCAAAGACCTCTTCGGTGGTAACCAGACAGGCGATGGCCGCATAGCCCGAGGCAACGCCTTTGGCCATGGTGACAAAGTCAGGCTTCACGCCATACTGTTGGTAGCCGAACCAGGTACCTGTCCGACCGACGCCGCACACAACCTCATCAATGTGCAGCAGCACGTCGTACTTCTTGCAGATCTCCTGAACGCGCTGCCAGTAGCCTTCGGGTGCTTCGATCACACCGCCACCCGCGGTCACCGGCTCAAGGCACAGCGCGCCAACGGTGTCTGGCCCTTCGCGCAGGATAACCTCTTCGATCTGATCGGCGGCCCATTCGCCAAAGTTTTCCTCCGGCGCGCCGTTCAGTTCGTGCTTACGGTATTCCATGCAATGGGGAACACGCACGAAATCTGGAGCAAACGGGCCGTATTGCGCGTTGCGCTCATCCTGACCACCCGCTGACATCGCCGCCAAAGTCGAGCCGTGATAGTCGCGATCGCGATACAGGATTTTGGTCTTTTTGCCGCCATAGCGCTTGTGCGCGATCTGACGGATCATCTTGAAGGCTTTCTCGTTCGCCTCGGAGCCTGAGTTTGTGTAGTAAACGCGGCTCATGCCCGGCATTTTTTCGATCAGCTTTTCCGCGAAGATCGAACCGGGAATCGACCCTGCCGAATTCGCAAAATAGCAGAGCTTCATAAGCTGGTCATAGACCGCCTTGCAGATGGATTCGCGACCGTAGCCGACGTTCACCGTCCAGACGCCGCCAGAGACCGCATCCAGATGCTCTTTGCCCTTCTGGTCCCAGACACGCATGCCTTTGCCTTCGACAATGATGCGGGGATCGTTTGTTTCAAAGGGTTTATGCTGGATCAGGTGGTGCCAGATATGGGCGCGGTCGGCCTCGACCACGCGGGAAAGATCGTTTTCGTTGAACGTGCCGTCCATGACATGTCCTTTCAGTCTGATGCGGTGTGCAGATTGTGGGATCGGTCCCACGATAGCAAGTAAATGCGATGGCCCAGATCACCGCGAATGGGGTCGCGAATATAGGGCCAGATGTCATCATAGCGTATCGCCAGAGCCCCGCCAGTTGTCGTATTTCTACAAGATGGTCACAGCCTTGTGTTTATGGTCATGTGGCGACACACGCGAATTGGGAGGGTTGGCGGATGCAAGCAGCCAATATGTATGAGCGTCATCTGGATAAGAACCGTGCGAATTACACGCCGCTATCCCCGCTCAGCTTCATCGAACGGACGGCGGCGGTGTATCCCGACTACCCGTCCGTCGTCTATGGAGACCGCCGCTATAGCTGGGCGCAGACCTATGCGCGCTGTCGCCGTCTGGCCAGCGCCCTGACGGCCCGTGGGGTGGGCAAGGGCGATACCGTCTCGATCATCGCTGCCAATATCCCCGAGCTCTATGAGGCTCATTTCGGCATTCCCATGGCCGGTGCTGTGCTGAACGCGATCAACACGCGCCTAGATGCGCCGATCATCGCCTTCATCCTAAACCACGCCGAGGCCAGGGTGCTGCTGGTCGACCCTGAGTTTTCCGCCGTTGTCAAAGAGGCGCTGCCTCAGGTCGATCATGACCTTCTGGTGATCGATATCGAAGATCCCAGCTTTGAGGGTGGCGAACGCCTTGGCAGCCTGACTTATGAGGCCCTGCTGAATGAAGGCGACCCTGAGTTTGACTGGTCTCTGCCCGCGGATGAGTGGGACGCAATTGCGCTCAACTATACCTCTGGCACGACCGGCAACCCCAAGGGCGTGGTTTATCACCACCGGGGAGCCGCCTTGAACGCACAGTCCGACCTGTTGGATTGGGGTATGCCCAAACACTCCGTCTACCTGTGGACCCTGCCGATGTTCCATTGCAACGGCTGGTGTTTCCCCTGGGCCATGGCGCTGAATGCCGGGGTTTCTGTCTGCTTGCGTGCGGTTCGGGCCGAGCCGATCTATGCCGCCTTCCGGGAAGAGAAAGTCACCCATTTTTGCGGCGCGCCTATCGTTCTGAACATGCTGGCGCATGCCCCCGATCACCTCAAGGATTTCGACCACCAGATCAAGGTGATGACTGCCGGTGCCCCACCGCCTGCCGCCGTGATCGAAGCGATGGAGGGGATGGGCGTCGAGGTGACTCATGTCTACGGTCTGACCGAGACCTATGGCCCTTCGGTTGTTTGCGCGTGGAAGGATGAATGGAACCAGAAGAACGCGGCTGAACGGGCCGCCCTTAAGGTGCGTCAGGGCGTGCGTTATTCGGCCCTGTCCGGGCTGATGGTGGCCGATCCCGAAACGCTGGAGCCTGTGCCCGCCGATGGCGAAACCATGGGTGAGATCTTCATGCAGGGCAACGTGGTGATGAAAGGCTACCTCAAGAACCCCGATGCCACCGACAATGCGTTCAACGGCGGTTGGTTTGCCTCGGGCGATTTGGGGGTGATGTACCCTGATGGCTATGTCGCGCTGAAGGACCGGTCTAAGGACATCATTATTTCGGGCGGTGAGAATATCTCATCCGTCGAGGTTGAAGGTGTCCTCTATAAGCACCCTGCGGTTATGGAAGCCGCAGTGGTCGCCCGCCCGGATGAGAAATGGGGCGAAACCCCATGTGCTTTCGTTGAGTTAAAGCCTGAGGCCAGCGCGACCGAGGCCGATCTGATTGCGTTCTGCCGGGACAACATGGCCCATTTCAAAGCGCCCAAGACCGTGGTGTTCGGGACTTTGCCCAAGACATCCACCGGCAAGGTTCAGAAATTCGTGCTGCGGGATCAGGCGCGGGCGTTGGGCTAGGCCTTGTCGAATATCGACAGGTCCAGATCCAAAAGCTCTCCCATCCACAAGGCGTGATCCCGGTGGTCGGCCAGGTGATCGCCAGTTTCAGCATGGGTGAAGATTGTCAGGCCCTGTCGGTTGAGCATCAACCACGGAATGACCTGATCAAACGCGTCGGCGGCAAAGCCCAGCTGGCAGCTCCACCTCGGATGCGGGCCAACCGGGCGCGCGTGCATGCGTCCCATCTGCACAGGAAAAAGGCGGGCTGCCTCTTTGCAGATGTGTTGCGCTAAATCCTGTGTGTCGGCGTCGAAATAGACATGGGCGTGATAGCCGGTGATCTCAGACATCGGAGGCCTCATTGCTTGGGTGCAATGAACCTAGGCTTTCTTGGCGCTCAATCCTACCAACACCGGCACACAGGTGCTGTGCGGCACGGCTCAGGGTTTGAGAGGGTCCTTCAGCGCTGGAAGCACAGTGCCGTGGCAGGTTCCGAACCCGATTGTATAGCCATCCCCCTTTGCCGAGCCGGACAGGGTCAGCGTGTCTCCGTCCTCAAGGAAGCTGCGGGCCTCACCGGTCTCAAGGCTCAAGGGGTCCTTGCCGCCCCAGCTGAGTTCCAGGAGTGAACCTCTCGTGTCGCGCGTCGGACCAGAAATCGTGCCGGACCCCAGCAGATCACCGGTATTCATAGGGCAACCTGAACTGGCGTGATGGGCCAGTTGTTGCGCGGCGGAGTAGTACATTTCGCTGTAATTCGTGCGGGTGATTGTGGTCGCAGCCCGCCCCTCGGGGGCCAGCGTCACCTCAAGCGAAAGGTCATAAAGCATCGGGCCACAATCCTTCAGGTGATCCAGCAACTCGAATTCGCGCTCGGGTGTGTCACAGCGGAACGGCTCCAGCGCCGGTTTGGTAACGATCCATGGGCTGATTGATGTGGCCGTGGCCTTGGCTTGGAACGGCCCAAGGGGCTGATACTCCCACGCTTGAATGTCACGGGCGGACCAGTCGTTCAGCAGAACGTAGCCGAAGATATGATCGTCCGCCTGCTGCACCGAGATCGGGCCGTCGGACGGAGTGCCGACAATTGCCCCCATCTCAAGCTCAAAGTCGAAGCGACGGCTGGGCAGGAAGGCGGGTTTGTCCTGATCCGGCGACTTCAGCTGCCCCCACGGGCGGCGGATATCCGTACCCGAAACCACAACCGAGGATGCCCGGCCATTATACCCAATCGGTATATGCAGCCAGTTCGGAGGCAGCGCGTTTTCGGGGTCTCGGAACATCGAACCCACGTTAAAGGCGTGATGCCGACCAGCGTAGAAATCGGTGTATTCGCTGACCGCGAAGGGCATGTGCATGACAACCGCGCTTTGCGGTACCAGCAGGGGCTCCACCACATCTTGCTCCGTCGCGCCTTCGGACAGAAGCGTCGTCAGGCGGTCGCGCAGGGCGGCCCAGACGGCGGGGCCTTGCTCCATCAAAGGGTTCCAGAACGGCAGGTCGAAAAGCGGCTCATCGGTCAGAGTGATGACCCCTTCGGCCTCGGCTGCAGTGACATCGAGGATCATGTCCCCAATGGCGACACCGCATCTGGGTTCTTCGTCGCCGGCGGCAAACACCCCGTAGGGCAGGTTGTTCAAAGGAAATGGATGGGTCGCATCATTGGCCGAAGCGACCCAGGATTTCAGCAAAGGCATCTTTTGATCCTTGTCTTGGTTTATTGAGCGTCTCGCAGGGACTTCAGCCCCAGCAGAACGGCAGCCAGAATCATGAACCCGCCACCCGCGCGATCCAGCCACAGCCGCGCAGACCCTTTGAGCCGCGTCGCCAGCCAACTGGCGCTGGCCCCGTAAGCGGTCAGAAACAAGCCGTCCATGATCAGATAGGTGGCCGAGAGGATCGCGAATTGCGGCCAGAAGGGCAGCGCGCCGTCGATGAACAGCGGAAACAGAGCAGCAAAGAACACAACTGCTTTGGGATTGGCGGCTGAGGTGATGAAGCCCTGCATCCACAAGGTTTTGCGGCTGGCCACCTGCGCGGTTTGCGCTGTTTGAGGTTTGGCTTTGACAATCGCTTTGACGCCGAGAAAAACCAGATATGCGACACCCAACCATTTGATCACAGCCAGCGCGGTGCCCGAGGCCGCAATGATCGCGGCAAGCCCGAGACCCGCCGCCAACATCTGCAACAGGTTCGCCGTCAGATCACCAGCAGCCGTGAACACGCCCCGGCGCAGCCCGTTGGTGGCCGAGTTCGACAGCATCAGAAGCTGGCTTGGCCCCGGTGTGCTCATCAGCAGCAGGACGGTGGCGACATAGGTGATCCAGATATCAAAGCTCATGGCAGGTTATTTCTTTCCCGGCGTTCCATCGAACTTTTTCTCAAGCGAGGACCAGCAGTCAATATAGTCGTCCTGCAGCGGTGCCTCGGTCACGGCGAAGGCGGTCAGATGTTGTGGGAAGCGGGTTTCGAACATGAAGGACATGGTGTGGTCCAGCTTGTCCGGCCCCAGATTGGCGTTTGAGGCTTTTTCGAACGCTTCGCGATCCGGACCATGCGGGATCATCATGTTGTGCAGGCTCATGCCGCCCGGAACAAAGCCCTGCGGTTTGGCGTCATACTGGCCGTAGATATTGCCCATCAGCTCGGACATGATGTTCTTGTGGTACCACGGCGGGCGGAACGTGTCCTCGGCCACCATCCAACGTTCGCGGAACAGGACGAAATCGATATTGGCCGTGCCGGGCTGGCCCGAAGGGGCCGTCAGGATGGTGAAAATCGACGGATCCGGGTGGTCGAACAAGATGGCACCGACCGGGCAGTAGGTGCGCAGGTCGTATTTGTAGGGCGCATAGTTGCCGTGCCAGGCCACCACGTCCAGCGGGCTATGACCGATCTGAGTGACGTGGAACTGCCCACACCATTTGATTGTCACGGTAGAGGGCACCTCTCGGTCCTCGAACGCCGCGACGGGCGCTTTGAAGTCGCGCGGATTGGCCATGCAATTGGCGCCAATCGGGCCACGCCCTGGCAGTTCGAATTTCTGCCCGTAATTCTCACAGACAAAGCCCCGGGCTGGACCTTCCAGCACTTCAACACGGTAGAGCAATCCGCGTGGCAGGATCGCGATTTCCTGTGGCTCCAGATCTATGATCCCCAGCTCGGTCACAAAGCGCAGACGACCGTCTTGCGGAACCACCAGAAGCTCGGAATCGGCCGAGAAGAAATAGTCATCCACCATCGAGTCGGTGACCAGGTAGACATGGCTGGCCATGCCGACCTGCGTGTTCACATCCCCCGCCGTCGTCATGGTGCGCATGCCGGTCAACCAGGTCAAAGGGGCGTCAGAATGCGGAACCGGGTCCCAACGATACTGGCCCAGGCTGATCACATCCGGGTCGATACAGGGCGCGGACTTCCAGTAGGGCAGGTCAATTTTCTCATAGCGATGCGAATGCTTGACTGACGGGCGAATGCGATAGCACCACGTCCGCTCGGGCGGGTTGGCGGTGAAGGCCGTGCCGCTGAGCTGTTCGCCATAGAGGCCGTAGTTGCAGCGCTGCGGGCTGTTCATGCCCTGCGGCAACGCGCCAGGTAGAGCCTCGGTCTCGAAATCATTGCCGAAGCCAGGCATATAGCCGGGATGCGTTCCTACTGGTGTGACAGCCTGCGTCAGACCATGCGGTTCAGCCTTGTTGGACATCGTGAACTCCTCGGTTTTCTGCTTGTGAATTATTAGTTGTTTTTGTAACTAACAAGCATGTCCCAAGAAAAAGATGATTTTGATCTGCAGAATTTTTTGCCGTTTCTATTGAATCAGGCAGCCGAGGCAGCCTCATTGGAGTTTCAGCGCCTCTACAAAGAACGCTATGGCATGCTGCGCAGCGAATGGCGGGTGCTGTTTCATCTGGGTGTCTTTGGCACTCTGACCGCGAAAGAGATAGGCGCGCGAGCGAAACTGCACAAAACCAAGATCAGCCGCGCGGTTCATAAGCTGGAACAAAGCCGCTACCTCAAGCGCACAAGGGATGAGGATGACCGAAGGGTCGAATGGTTGACGCTGACACCTGCCGGTCAAGCCGTTTATCGTGAACTGAGCGGTATCGCCGAGCGCTATGATGCGAAACTGGCGGGCGCATTCTCAGAAGAAGAGGCCGCCATGCTTAGGAAGATGCTGCGACGGCTGGCAGGGATGGCATAAGGTCTAGTAATTTCCATCACGCAGCCCACATTCAGGGCAATACTTTGACGGACAGTTCCATGACCTCTTCAGATCCCATCTTTGACCTTATCGACTGGCTTGTTTCCAAAGGGCTTGAAGGGGCTGGTCAGGAAGAATTGCTGGATGGCTTTTGCAACCGCCTGATTGATCTGGGCCTTCCGCTGATGCGGTTCCACGCGGCGCAGTCGACGCTGCATCCGCTTTATGGCGGCACTGGCTATAGCTGGTATCGGGATTCCGGCGGGGAATCTGAGCGTTTCGCAAACACCGACACCCCAAGCGAGGTCTGGCAACGCAGCCCTCTCTATGCGCTTTTGCATGAAGACATGGATGACCTGCGCGTTCAACTGGTGGACCAGAACGAACCAAGCCGTTTCCCCTTGCTGAATGACCTGCGAGAGATCGGGGCGACGGATTACTATGCAACGGGCGTGTCGTTTGAACGCTCCGATCAGGTGCGCCCGGCGGGTGAGAAAAAGATCGGTGACGGAGTGCTGATGTCCTGGACCAGTGACGCCCCGACCGGTTTTGATGACAGCGATCTGGGGAAAATCCATGTCGCGCTGCCGCATCTGGGGCTTGCGTTGAAATCGGCCAAGAATCAGACCATGGCCAAGGATCTGATGCGCGTCTACCTGGGGCGCGATGCGGGGCGGCGCGTGTTGTCTGGCGAAATTCGTCGCGGTTCATTGCAGCAGATTGATGCGGTGATCTGGAATTTCGACCTAGAAGGGTTCACCACCCTATCTGAGGATATGCCGGGTCACGAGATCATCGACATGCTGAACGACTATCTGGCCGTTGCCGTGGGCGTGGTACACGACAATGGTGGCAACATCCTGAAGTTCATGGGTGACGGGCTGATGGCCATGTTTGATGTGGGAGAGAGCGACGCTGATGCCCGCGCGGCTCTGGCCGCTGTCGCCATGCTACAAAGCCGGATGGAAGAGTTGAATGCGAAACGACTGGCAGATGGGCAGAGGGTGGCGAATTTCACCCTGGCGCTGCATTCGGGTGAGATCCTCTATGGCAATATCGGATCAGAAACCCGGCTGGATTTCACGGTGATTGGCCCGGCGGTGAATCAGGCGGCGCGGATTGCCGGGATGCACCGGTCGTTGGGCCAGAGGATTCTCGTCTCCGACGACGTCGCCCGCGCCGCACAACCTTGCAGCCAGGAACTGATTTCGGTCGGGCGCTACATGTTGCGCGGTGTGAACGAACCGAAAGAGCTTTTTACGATCTACAGCCCCATGCAGGTCTCGGACGAGACAGAGATCAAGAACGCAACGTAACGGTGGCGCAGCGCCCGTCGTGGTGAAACCTTCTGGTCAAATGGATAAAAGGGGCGGGCCGCTTAGGTCCGAAAGGGGCGCATGTTCAGGAAGGTTCTAAAATACGCGGTTGCTACGTTGGCGCTGGCTGTTGTCGCAGCAGGTGGCTACCTGTGGATCGCGCCTCCGGATCTGTTGAAAGTGGGCACCAATTACTCGGCCAAGATCGTCTGTTCGAACGTGTTCCTTGCCGGGCGCGACGCAGAGACTGTGCTGCAAAGCGATGTTCAGGCGCCGGGACATCCCTTGCTGAAACAGGTTTCGGTTAGCGTTGACGAGCAGAACCAATCGGTTGAGGCGCGGATGTTTGGCTTCTTTGCTCCGGCCACATCGCAGTATCGGCCCGGTTTGGGATGCACCAATGTGCACGACGCACAGCTTTCAGATCAAACGCTGCCCGAACCCGCGCCCGTACCCAACGGTCTTTGGCCGCATGGAAATGAGGTGGTTCTGTCCGAGAACCCCGCGCTGACTGATGTTTTGTCGGACCCGTCCTTGCTGGGCGAGGGCTACCGCGCTGTCGTGGTGGTCAAAGACGGGCGCATCATTGCCGAGGCTTATGCTGATGGCTTTGATGCCGAAACCCCTTTGCTGGGATGGTCGATGACCAAAACGATCACTGCGGGGCTAATTGGTACGCTGATCCAGTCGGGCGACATGGCGCTGGGCGATGATCTTACGGACGTTTTCCCAGATTGGGCCGGGGACTCGCGCCGCGACATCACGGTCGAGGACATGCTGGCCATGTCCAGTGGCCTGCAATGGGATGAAGAATATGGCGACGTCTCGGACGTAACGCGAATGCTGTATCTCAAGGATGACATGGTCGATTTCGCCGCCGGACGCCCAGCCGCCTATCCCACTGCGACCGAGTTCAGCTATTCCTCGGGCACGTCCACAGTTCTGTCGCGGGTGTGGCAGGGCCAGCTTGAAGAGGGCGACCTCGGCTACCCGCGCACAGCACTATTCGACCCTCTGGGCATGCACTCAGCTGTGATGGAGACCGATGGGGCAGATACATTCGTGGGTTCAAGCTACATGTACGCCACCGCGCGCGACTGGGCGCGCTTTGGGCAGTTTCTGCTGCAAGGCGGTGTTTGGAAAGGGCAACAGATATTGCCCGAAGGCTACACCGATTGGATGTTTGAACCTGTCGCAATCTCGGACGAAGCTTATGCCAAAGGGCATATGTGGCTTGACGGCCCACGTGGCGAGCCGCAATTCGAGGACACCGTCTGGCTGCAGGGCCATGACGGCCAATCCGTCGGCATTTTTCCTTCGCAAGATATGGTCGTAGTGCGTTTGGGGCTGACGCCGTCACGGTTGGGATATTCGCCACTGCCTTTGGCCAAGGCTCTGATCGCGGCTATGGGTGATGGCTGAGCTGCTGCAGCGTGCAGACGGCAGTCGCAGGTTTTCCTCTTGCTCGGACCTGTTGCGTCGATCTCCGAAAAGAGATGCCAGCGCGGATCGGCCAAAATCGGGCTGCTATCCTGAAGAAGAAGCACCTACTCGCAGGCAAATCGGTCCGATCGCACTCCTTCTAGCCTTCGATGCTGACCAGCCCCGAAAACTCTTTTCTCGCGACACTTAGAATAATCTCCGAAAGGAAGGCGAACGTCTTGTGGTGACCGCTGGACTTTCGCCAAACCAGACCGATGGACCTGTTCAACCGTCCCGGGCGATAGGGCACCAGAACCACATCTCCGCCGACCTCAGGAATTTCAGATGCGGCGTAAAGCGAGGGAAGAAAGGACACGCCGATATTCATCGCTGTCATCTGCCGAATCGCATCAAGACTTGTGCCTTCGTAGTCGTAAAGGAGGTTGGCCCCCAAGCTATTGGCGAGGTCTGCAACTTGATTGTGAAGCGTGAAACGACGAGAGAGAGCCAGAATGTTCTCACCCTTCAGATCTTCGTCATTGGCTATTTCTTTTTGGGCGAGACGGTGATTTCGGGCCACCGCAAGTTTCAGAGGTTCCCGAAGCAGGCGCAGGATCGTGACGTCTGACGAGCTCACTGGCAGTTGCGTCAAAATTAAATCGTGCACCCCGCTTAGAAGCTCCTGCAACAGCTCGGATGGCGCCCCATCTCGCACCGTCAGTTTTAGGTTCGGGTGGTTTTCATGAAGGTGGTGAAAAACACGTGGCAAAAGGTACGGACCGAGGGTTGGTGATGATCCTAGTCGGAACGTGCCCGCAAGCTCGGACTTCATCCGACCTGACGTCTCTTGCAGCAAAGCGACCTCCGATAAGATGCTCCGGGTTTTTTCCAGTACTTCGCGCCCTTCAGGTGTCAGCACTGCTCCGGCTCTGCCGCGCTCGACCAGTTTCAGTTCAAGCGCTGCTTCGAGATTGGCAATCTGCAGGCTGAGAGATGGCTGGCTGATACCTATCCGCTCAGCGGCTTTTCTGTAGTGACCAGTTTCGGCCAGCGCTCGGAAGTAAGTCAGTTGTTTTAGTGTCAGCTGTAAGCTCATTGATAGGTTTTTCCAATCAAAATTTCTTGCACAATAGGCTATTTTATTGAGCTGAAACAACCATCATTAGATCGTGACCTATTTTAGAGCGCTTGTTTTCGGTGCGTTTGCTCGGAGGATTTCATGAACATTCAAAACGAATTTGCCAAAACGGACGATGTCCGTGCGTTTCTAGCCTCAGTCCACTTGCCAACTTCGCGATCGCAGGGTGTCCTTTCACGGGACGAAATTGACTGGTGCAAGATGCGTGGCATCGAGTTGGCATATGATCCTGTGCAAATCGGATGGGTGCCTCTGCTCTGTGAAGATGACATATCTGAAACCTCCAGCCGGCCTCAATCTCAGCAAATTCGGTTGCGTCCCTGGCAGGCGCAGGATGCAGCTGACTATGCTGCCATGCTCTCGTCAGAACGATTGTGGCAATATTTGCCAGATCGATACCCGGGTGCAATTAGCGAGGATGACGCGCGCCAGTTGATCGAATTGACGGGTGAAGACCATCACGAAGTCGTAGCCGCTACGATAAACGACACTGTCATCGGACAAGCCCGAATGCTGAGGGTGGGACAAGACAGCGCCGAAATTAGCTATTGGATCGGCGAGCAGCATTGGGGCAAAGGGTATGCCAGCTCCATCGTAGCGCAATTCTGCACACAGTGCTTGCGTCTAAACCCTGAGATTAGTCGGCTTTTTGCGGTTGTGCACGAGAGCAATTTTGCGTCTCAATCGATCCTCAAGAAGTGCCGCTTTGCCGAGATCTCTCGTGACACTGTCTGGATAACATTCGAGCGCTTCCGCCGCGCGTCTTAGGCTGTCGTGCCCGATTGGGGTTGCCAGGTCTGGCGAGTAAGCGGTTCAAATAGCGCTTAGAAGTCGATCTCGACGCCGGGCAAGTTCAACTCGCGCATCATGTCGCGCAGCTCCTGACGCGCGGCGATGTTCGAGATGTTCAGCTGTTTGACGCCGATATCTTTGAGGTCCAGCAAAGTCAGGCCACGGGGAAAGAGCTCGCGGAAGATGACCCGCTCGGAAAAGCCCGAAGCGACGCGGAACCCGATGCGTTGCGACAGCATCTCGATCGCGCGTTGCATTTTTTCCTTGTTGACCATGCGCTGAGTACCCACCCGGTTGCGCACGACGACCCAGTCGATCGGTTTCAAACCAGCCTGCGCCCGTAATTGCCGCGCGTTCCAAACCATTTCGGAATAGACCGAAGGGCCGAGGATCTTCTCACCTTTGGAGTCAATCCGGGCTAGCAGGTCGAAATCAATGAAACTGTCGTTCAGTGGTGTGATCAGCGTATCGGCCAGCGAATGCGCCACTTGGCTGAGGCGGGTATGTGAGCCGGGGCAGTCGATCAGGATGAAATCGCTGTCATTCTCAAGCTGCGAAACAGCCGCCGACAGACGGTGGTCATAGATATTCTCGCCCGGTTTCAGGGTGCTGGCGTCGATCTCGGGCAGGTCGTGGTGGCGCGGGCTGGGCAGGCTTGCCTCAGCGTTTTTCAGAAAGTTCGCCCGGTTCTCGAAATAGCGTCCCAAGCTTCGCTGCCGCAGGTCAAGATCCAGCGTGCTGACCTTGCGGCCCAGACGCGCCAGAGCGGTGGCCACATGCATGGAAACGGTCGATTTGCCTGCGCCGCCCTTTTCGTTCCCCACTACGATGATATGTGCCATGCCGTCGTTCCCAAGCCCTACCGTGTTTGTCCACACGTTGTTAGGAGCCACTATATGTTGTGTCAGCGGGGATGAAAAGAACCTCGGAGCGTTGTTTCGACCAATATCAGGCTCTAATTTGGAAAACCCAATCGCTTTGGCAGTTTAGAACGCCATGCTTGCCAAATCCGGGTCCGTGATTCACTGTTCAATCGGGCATCGGACAGGAGGATACCGGTTGGAGCAACTGTTCCTGAGCGTTCTGAACGTGGTTTTACCGGTCCTGATTTGCGTGGGCATCGGGTATGGGCTGGCGCTTACCAAGTCTCCGTTTGACAACAAGGTGGTCGGAGGGATCGTCTCGCGGGTCGGCTATCCGACCCTGATCCTATCGCATCTGGCAGGCTCCAAGCTGAATGTGGGCACGTTTCTGGATATGATGAGCGCCGCCGCGCTGGCGGTGGCCAGCTTTGGCGTACTGGGTTTTGTGGCGCTGCGGTTTCTGCGCCTGCCTGTAAGGGCGTTTCTGACGCCTCTGATGCATGGGAATGTGGGCAATATTGGCCTACCGATCACTCTGTTGGCGCTGGGCGATGCGGGGATGGCCTACACAATGGCCTTTGTCGTCGTTGTGCTGATCAGCATCTTTACCGTTGGCATGTGGATCCCGGCGGGTGTGTTCTCGGTCAGAAAGCTGGTCACATCGCCGATCATCTATTCCGTGGCCCTGTCGCTGATCCTGATGGCTACAGGGACCAGCCTGCCGCAACCGATTGCCAAGTCGTTCGATATCCTCGGCGGGTTGTCGATCCCTCTGATGTTGCTAACACTGGGCCACACGCTGGCAACGCTGCGGATCGCCAGTCTGGGGCGCGCCGTCTTGCTGACCGGGCTGCATCTGGTCATGGCTGTGGGTATTGCCATGGGTTTGGTCTGGCTTTTCGGTTTCACAGGCGCCGAGCGCGGCGCCCTGATCCTGTGCTGTCTGATGCCGTCCTCTGTGGCGACATACCTGTTCATCGACCAGCACGTACCGGAATACGGCCCGGATGTCGCCGGGTTCATCCTTGTGTCTACCCTGACCACCATACTTGTTCTACCGCTGGCCCTGACTTATTGGATTTGATGTAAACCCTATGCTCGGCTGCAAAAATCGCTAATCTACTGATAAATTGCGGTAAAGAGCCACAAGCTCAGGGTGACACGATGAACGGAAAGACGCCGACAGACGTAACCCCACAAGCCCGCGCCCGCGTGGTGCTGGCGATGACGGCAATCTGCATGATGGTTGTGGGGTTCAACACCACGGCCGTTGCGACGATCCTACCTAATCTGAAGGCCGAATTCGACCTGACACCGTCCGGCCTGCAATGGGTAATGGCGATCTATACTGTCGCCAGCGCTTCGCTTGTTACCATCGTCAGTCGTCTGGGCGATATCACCGGCAAGATGGGGGTTTTCTTCTTTGGTATGGTCGTCTTTGCCTTTGGGTCTGGCTCGGTCCTGTTTGCGCAAGACGCAACCATGCTGTTAATCGGGCGCGGTGCGCAGGGAGCGGGGGCAGCGGCGTTGTTCGGAACTTCTCTTTCCCTGCTGACAGCGGCGACACCTGAGGAGCAGAGAGCCGGTGTCACCGGTTTCTGGGGCGCCATCGTCGGGCTGGCTATCGGCGTTGGGCCCATCGTAGGCGGTGCCTTTGGGCATTACATTAGCTGGCGTGCGGTGTTTGCCGCCGATCTGGTTCTGCTGGTCGTGGCCTTCACTATTGGGTTGCATGTTAGCAAACGGAAATACGTGCCTGACACACGCCTTGCCGGGGCACGTTTTGACTATCCCGGAGCAGTTGCCATTCTGTTGTTTCTCGGGCCGCTGTCCTTTGCGCTTAGCAATGGGGAAAGCGGCGGGTGGAGCACGCCACTGACGCTAATACCGCTGGCTGTGGCGGCCCTGGCGACCGTCCTGCTGGTCATTGTCTCGCGTCGCAGTGATGACCCGTTGATTGAGCTGCGGTATTTCCGCCATCCGCGTTACTTCATGGCCGCCGCGGGAATGTTCTTTACCGGTTTCACGCTTTTCTGTTTCTTTGTCTATTTCAACACATTTGTGCAATCGCCAGATGCCTTTGGCTATACTTCCATCGGAGCGGGATTGGCGATTATGCCGCTAAGCATCAGCATGTTTGTCATATCTGTCACCGCGCCCCGGTTTCTGGCGCCCTACAGTTTCCAGTGGCCGGTTGCGATCGGTCTGGGGGCAATGGCATGTGGGTTCCTGTTGCTGACGACAGTTTCGAATACCACGCAATATTCCGAAATTTGGTGGAAGCTGCTGATCGTCGGGATCGGGTTGGGTATCTGTTTCTCGCTTCTGCCACGCCTCGGCCTGCGCCTTCTGCCCGAAGAGCATGTTGGGCAGGGCTCAGGCGTGATCAACGCCTGTCTCTATTTCGGAGCCACCTTGGGGGCAGTGGTCGGTGGGTTGGCAGAGTCCATCACCATACGTCGGGGCCTGTCCGAAGTGATTGACGCACTGCCCTCCGGATCAACGCAGCGTGCTGATCTGGCACATGCGCTAACCCACGGCAAACCTGGCGAGGTCCAGCAGTTACTCACCAGCTTGGAGCCGACGGCAGGAACAGCTCTGGCTGAGGCTCTGCGGGATCTGCAAGACAACGCCTTTGACAGCGCAATGGTGGTCGCTGCGATTGCCGCTCTGATCGGGATGGTTTTGGCGCTGCTGCTTCTGCGCGGACCAGTGCCGCCGCTGCACAGTGCAGTGGAACTGACGAAGTAAGACAGTTATCGATCCGATTTCATTTTGGAAACAAGTCAGCGTGGCGTGCATCATGCATTTAGTAGGAAACAAAAAAGGCCGCCCCCAAGGGACGGCCTTTCGAAATCGAACGCGGTAAGGCTTAGAAGCCCAGACCTTCGTATTTCTTTTTGAACTTCGACACGCGGCCGCCGGCGTCCATCAGGCGCGACGAACCACCAGTCCATGCGGGGTGCACGGAGGGGTCGATTTCCAGAGCCAGCTGATCGCCTTCGCTGCCCCAGGTGGATTTCATCTGAACAACGGTGCCATCGGTCATTTTGACGTCGATGACGTGATAATCGGGATGGATGTCTTTTTTCATCTTTCCGTTCCTTACGCTTCGGCGCCAGCTTTGGGCTTGTAGTTGGTGACCTCTGCGATACGTGCGGATTTACCACGACGGGTGCGCAGGTAGTACAGTTTGGCGCGACGGACGCGGCCACGGCGAACAACGGTGATGCTGTCGATGTTGGTCGAATGCAGCGGGAACACACGCTCTACGCCTTCGCCGAACGAGATTTTGCGGACGGTGAACGAACCGGCGATGCCGTTGCCACCTTTACGCGCGATGCAGACACCTTCGTAGTTCTGCACACGGGTACGCGACCCTTCGGTCACTTTAAAGCCGACACGAACGGTGTCACCGGCTTTGAAATCGGGGATGTCTTTCCCCAGGGCGGCAATCTGTTCCGCCTCAAGCTGTGCGATCAGGTCCATCGCATTCACTCCTATCTGCTCGTGGTTGGTCCACGAAGTTTGGGCACGGCCTGAGAGCTCTTGGTCTTCACCGGGTCCTGCGTACAGCCCGCCAGAGGTCAGATCGAATGTTCCTTTGGTCCGGTCTGCCCTGACACGCGTTGGCCGAAGAAAGCTAAGCGGTGCGCCATGAAACAAACCAAAACACCGGAGTCGCATCACGCGGCACCGGATTGCGCTGCTTTAGGGGGTTTGCGGACTGGGATCAAGCCCAAATCGCAGGCACTGGCGGTGGGATTTTGCCAATTCCCGAATGCGACGTTGCTTTGTGCGTTGGATCAGGCATTCTGAGGTCAATTACAAGAGCAGTTATTTCAGGCTGAAACAATGACTCGATTTGCAATCATGCTGGTCCTGGCGGCCGCTGTTTTGATGTCCTGCGGACGCAGAGGACCTCCGCCGCAGGTCGTAGAGGCCACGCCGGGCGTGGACCGGACCGCGCCCGCCGTGATCTACCCCGATTTTGGCGATGCCGACCCCCATGACTGGGATGGGCGACATCCCGGGCTGTACCCGGTTCACGGATTGGATGTGTCGCGTTGGCAAGGGCCGATTGACTGGCGGCAGGCCAAGGCCTCGGGCGTCAGCTTTGTGTTCATGAAAGCGACCGAGGGGGGTGATTTTACCGACCCGATGTTCGACGAACATCGCCGCGGCGCGCAGGCGGCAGGTGTGCCGTGGGGGGCGTATCACTATTACTATTTCTGTCGGCCAGCCCGTGAACAGGCGCAGTGGTTCATTCAGAACGTCCCGAAAGGTGCGGACCTGCCGCATGTGCTGGACATGGAATGGACGCCGCATTCTAAAACCTGCACCCTGCGTCCCGATGGCAAGATCGTCCGGGCCGAGGCGCAAAAGTTCCTCGATATCCTCGAACGTCATTATGGCCGCCGACCCATCGTCTACACCACTGTGGACTTCTACCAGGACACTAACATCTCACGGCTTCCAAAGACTGATTTCTGGCTGCGCTCGGTCGCGGGACATCCCCGTCAGGTTTATCCCGGCGCGGTCTGGAGGTTCTGGCAATACACAGGCACCGGTCTGGTGCCGGGGGTTCAGGGTAAGGTCGACATAAACGTCTTCAGCGGCCCGCCCGAGATCTGGGCGCAGTGGAAGAACCGCCCATCCTGAGTGGTGTCAGCTTTCGCGTGACTTCTTGTAGTCGTCCCAAACATCAGGCCGCCGTTCCCGCGTTATGTCCTCGGCCATCTGATGCCGCCATTCTGCGATGCGCCCGTGGTGACCGGACATCAGGACCTCGGGGATTGGGCGGCCGTTCCATTTCACGGGGCGCGTGTATTGCGGGTGTTCTAGCAGGCCCGAGGAAAAGCTCTCTTCCTCGGTCGAGGCTTGGTTGCCAAGCACGCCGGGGATCAGCCGCACGGTGGCGTCGATCAGAGCTTGCGCTGCGATCTCGCCGCCGGTCATGACGAAATCGCCGAGGCTGACCTCTTGCACGCCGTAATGCTCCAACACACGCTCGTCTACGCCTTCAAAACGGCCGCAGAGCAAGGTCATCCCGTCGCAACGCGCGAGGTTCTGCATCATCCGCTGGTCCATGCGCTTGCCCCGCGGGCTAAGGTAGATCAGTGGCCAGTTGCCCCTGATACCGGCCATGGTCTGTTCGATGGCAGGCCCCAAAACGTCGGCGCGCAATACCATACCCGCGCCGCCGCCTGCGGGTGTGTCATCCACATTGCGGTGTTTGCCGATCCCGAACTGCCGCAGATCAACCGTTTCCAGTTGCCAAAGCCCCTCTTGCAAGGCTTTGCCCGTTAAGCTTTCGCCTAGAACGCCGGGGAAGGCGCTGGGAAACAAGGTGATGATCTTGGCCTTCCACACGCCGTGCAGATCCGGCGTCGGCGTCATCAACTCGCGCGGTTGCAGAGTGGGGCGGATGGCCTTGCGACCGTGGGATTTGCTTGGTGTATCTGTCATGACTGGGAAACCAGATCGTCCTTGGCGCGTTTGATGAGGGCCTTCTTTTGCGCCATCAAAGCCGCATCGTCCAGCGCCGAACGGTTCAACTCCAACAGTTCCAGCAGAACATCATCGGCCGGACGGGCCTTGTGCGGTTCCGGCGCGACCAATTTGAACATCTTGTCGCGCGGCAGGTTCAGAAATGCCGCAAACGGAGCGCCCGGACCAAAGCGCCGCTTGCGCAGGTCCTCCATCCACTCGGTCTGGACCTTGACCAGCGGCAGCCGGTCCTGAAGCATATCCGCCGTCTCTTTCGGAGAGGGCAGGTGGTTCAGCGCGTCCCGGAATTCGTCATAGTCCTGCACCAGCCGTGTCCGCCGCAGATCATGTGCCCAGAGGCTGCGCATCCAATCCTCTCGCTGTCGCAAGGACAAATAGATCGTAAGGTCGACCGGCCCCAGCCGTTCTGTCACCCGCTCAACCAGCGTTGTCGCCAATTCCGGGGTCGCCCCGTAGCCTTCGGCGCTGTTGCGACTGGGGCGCAGTCCGGCAAAGTTCTCCTCGCTCAGGATCAAGCCGCGCCTGGTGCCAAAGTCGATGGGGTCCAGAAGCGCGCGGACACCGGTTTCGAACTCGGCCAGTGTGCTGTTCAGCCGATAGACCGAATGCCGCGTGGCGATGTCTGCAAGTCCGGTTTTGCGGGTCTTGTAGGGCAGGATCAGTGAAAAATGCGGCCAGATCAGCTGACGGTTCTTGTAGAGAAACGACTGCGCAACGGTGGTGCCGGTCTTGTGCAACCCCAGATGCAGCAGAACGCGCCGCATCAGATCAGGCCTTCTGGCGGATCGGCGACAATGCGACCGGCCTCCAAATCAACCGTCGGAACCGCGTCCAGAGTAAAGGGCAGCAGGACAGTCGATTTCAGACCCGGCCCATGCAATTCCAACAAATCCGCCGCGCCATGGTTCTGGACCGATTTGACCCGGCCCAGCAGGGCGCCGCCGGTGTCATACACCTCCAGCCCGATCAGATCGGTGTGATAGAACTCGTCATCCGGCAGCGAAGGCAGTTGATCCCGCCGGGCATAGAGGCGCAGGCCGTTCAGGGCGTCCGCCTCTTCCTTGGTTTCAACCCCGCCCAGACGCGCGGCAAATCCGTTCTTGATCGCGCGGGTGAGCACCACGGGAAATCGCTCTTTGCCGTCTTCGTCGGTCAGTGGCGAATAGGCTTCGATGTCTTCCGGCACGGCGCAAAAGCTTTTCAGCCGCACCTCGCCGCGCACACCGTATGAGCCCGCAATGCTGCCGACGCAGATCAGATCACTCATTTGAGCCTTCCGTTATACATAGTCCGTTCCGCCATTGCCCGATTCCTTCGCAGGCTTCACGCTGGTTATTGCGTTCAAAGAACACGCCCACAATAAAAGCGATCAGCAACAGGATGGGAAGCCGTAACAATCCGAACATCGGCCTATCGCACCTCGATTGGCAGAGTCTCGTCGCGGTCTTCCCAACCGGCCCGTTCCAGCTCGGGCGTGTCGGACTCTTCTTCTGGCCAGCCGACGCAGAAATAGCCGATCAGCCGCCAGTTGTCCGGAACGTTCAGATCGGTGTTCATCTGGTCGGGGTCCAGGATTGAGACCCAGCCCAGCCCTAGCCCCTGCGCACGCAGGGCCAGCCAGAACAGGGTGATGGCGGAGACAACAGAATAGCGCCGCATCTCGGGCATGGTGCCAGCGCCCAGACCCTGGCCTTTGCTGGTGGTGTCATCGCAGAACACCGCCAATTGCACTGGCGCTTCCTGCATGCCCGAAAGTTTGAGGCCGCTATAGAGCTGCGCCTTCTCACCGGAATACCCGGCCAGAGCGTCCGAATTGGCGGTTTGGAAATTCTTGAGCGCCGCGTCGCGCGCGGCCTCACTTTCGACGCGGATCACGCGCCAGGGTTCGCTGAGCCCCACGGATGGGGCCAGCAGAAACGCGTCGAGGCAGCGCGTCAGCACTGCCTCGTCCACAGGGTCGGTGCGGAACCGACGCACATCGCGCCGGAGCCGCATCAACAGATCGAACTGCGTGCGAAAATCGTCGGTGAAAGCCTGATCCTGCACGCGTCGGCCTGCTTATTCTTCTGCTGCAGCTTCTTCAGCCGGCGCAGCAGCTGCTTCGGCAGCTTCAGCAGCCTTCGCAGCTTTCTCTTCAGCGCGCTCTTGGGCTTTCTTGCCCGGAGTACCCTTGTTCGGGTTGTTGCGCTCGGCTTTGTCACGGGTGCCAGCAGCTTCGAGCATACGTGCGATACGGTCGGTGGGCTGAGCGCCCTGATCCAGCCAGTACTGGATGCGCTCCATGTTCATTTTCACGCGCTCTTCGCTGTCTTTCGGCAGAAGCGGGTTGTAGGTGCCCAGTTTCTCGATGAAACGGCCATCGCGAGGCATACGGCTGTCAGCTGCAACGATGCGATAGAAGGGACGTTTTTTCGAGCCGCCGCGGGCGAGACGAATTTTCATTGCCATGGTGGTATCTCCTTTAGATGGCGTGTGCCGGGAATTGCCCGGTCAATTCTGGTGTTCGTTGAACCGGAGGTTCATTCTTGATGTTTCCGGTGGTGTCGGATGACTTCCTGAATGATGAAATTCAGAAAAGCCTTGGCGAAATCGGGGTCCAGATCGGCCTCTTTCGCCAGGTCTTCTAGCCGTGCGATCTGCGCGGCTTCTCGCGTGGGATCGGACGGGGGAAGGTCGTGTTCGGCCTTGAGCTTGCCAACGGCCTGCGTGTGCTTGAACCGCTCGCCCAGCGTATAGACAAGGATCGCGTCCAGCCGGTCGATGCTTTCGCGATGCTCTTTCAGCAGCGTCGCAGCTTGTGTCACGGGGTTTGTCATTGGCCGATCCTTTCGGAGGTCAAAGCAGTTTTAGAAACGGTGATACGCGGGTGACGCCACATCTGGGCTTTCTTACCCAGCAGCTCGGCCTCGCGTTCATAGGTGGCGCCAAGACGCTCGGCCAAAGCGCGCGAGCGGTCATTTGCGTGGGCGATATAGGACATAACGCCGTTCAGGCCTTGATGCTGGGCAGCGTAGTGGCGCGCGGCTTGTGCGGCCTCGAAGCCCAGACCTTTGCCTTCTGCCTGCTCCATCAGGGTCCAGCCCAATTCCGGCTCATCCCAGCCCGGAGCAAAGATCATACCCGCCCAACCAACGAACGCGGCGCTCGTTTTTTCGGTCAGATGCCACAGGCCGAAGCCATTGAGCGCCCAATGACCCAGCCGTTTGGCCAGCGAGTCCCAGCTGCCCAGCTCATCCTTCGGGCCTCCCACCATGTAGCTGCGTTCTGTTTTGAAGAACGCGGTCATAGCGGGCAGGTCGTCCTGATGCGGCGCGCGCAGGATTAGACGTTCAGTTTCGACAGTGGGGATAGTGAAAGAGGTCATGCGTAGGCCTCCATTCCACCGTTCACCAGATCCGCCGGGGCAGGGTGCCGCCAGATTTCCGAGGTCCCGTACTTGGGATGCTCGTAATTGTATTCGAACTGTGCGCCCAGACGTTTGGCAACGGCAATGCTAGCGTGGTTTTCGGGGTCGATCAGCGAGATCGCAGTGTCCCAACCCAGAACATCATAGGCGTAGTTGCGCGCTGCAAACCCGGCCTCAGTCGCGTATCCCTTGCCAGTGGCGTGGTTCAGCAGCGTCCAGCCAACCTCGGGTTCAGGCCAGCCTTCGGGACACCAGAGGCCGACACGGCCAAGATATTCGCCGGTGATTTTTTCATCGACGCTCCAGTATCCGTAGCCGCGCAGCGACCAGTGGCCCAGCAGAGCAGCGATCACACGCCACACCTCATCCCGGCGCATCTGACCGCCGACATACTTCGCAGCTTCGCTGGCGAAGAACGCGGTGTCGGCGTCAAGATCAGCCTCGGACGGCGCGCGCAGGATCAGGCGCTCGGTCTCAAGCTGGGGGATATGAGGCGTGAGGGCAGTCATCTACTTCTTTTTGCCAAACCCGCTGAGGCCCTGAGGCAGGCCCATGCCACCGCCCAGTCCAGGCAGGCCACCGGGCATCTTGCCGCCCATGGCCTTGGCCGCCTGTTCCAGTGCTTTGGGATCCATGCCAGCAGCCATTTCTTCGGGTGAGGGGCCACCTTTGCCGAACATGCCCTTCATGGCCTGTTTCAGCATCTTGCCTTTGCCCATCTTGCCCATCTTCTTCATCATGTCCGACATCTGCCGGTGCATCTTGAGCAGCTTGTTGAGGTCGCTGACTTCCATTCCCGAACCCGCTGCAATCCGTTTCTTGCGGCTGGCCTGCAGCAGTTGCGGGTTGGCGCGTTCGCGTTTGGTCATGGATTGGATCATGGCGATCTGCTGGCGCAGGATCTTGTCGTCGAGACCGGCCTGATCCATCTGTTTGGCCATCTTGCCCATGCCGGGCATCATGCCCATCATGCCCTGCATACCGCCCATCTGGATCATCTGTTCCAGCTGCATTTTCAGGTCGTTCATGTTGAACTGACCTTTGACCATGCGCTTCATCATGCGCTCGGTCTGTTCCATCTCCATCGTTTCCTGGGCCTTTTCGACCAGAGCAACGATGTCGCCCATGCCCAGAATACGACCGGCGATCCGGTCCGGCTCGAAAGTTTCGAGCGCGTCCATTTTCTCGCCCAGACCAACAAAGCGAATGGGCTTGCCGGTGACTGCGCGCATCGACAGCGCCGCGCCGCCGCGCCCGTCACCGTCCATCCGGGTCAGAACCACGCCCGAGATGCCGACCTTGGCGTCGAACTCCTCGGCGACTTCAACCGCGACCTGACCGGTCAGGCCGTCAACCACCAGCAGGGTTTCGCGTGGGTCAACCACATTGCGGACCTGCTCGACCTCGTCCATCAGGACTTCGTCAATGTGCAGACGGCCCGCGGTGTCGAGCATGTAGACGTCATAGCCGCCCAGCGTCGCCTGTTGCTTGGCGCGTTTGGCGATGTCGACGGGCGATTGGCCCGGAACGATCGGCAGCGTATCGACACCGACCTGCGTACCCAGAACGGCCAGCTGATCCATCGCCGCCGGGCGATAGACGTCGAGCGAGGCCATCAGGACCTTCTTGCCCTCTTTCTCTTTCAGGCGTTTCGCCAGCTTACCGGTGGTGGTCGTCTTACCCGAGCCCTGCAGGCCGACCATCAGGATCGGAGCGGGTGGGTTGTCGATCTTCAGTTTGCCGGGGTCTTCCTCGCCACGCAGGGTTTCGACCAGCGCGTCATGCACGATCTTGACGACCTGCTGACCGGGCGTGATCGACTTGGTCACCGCCTGGCCGGTCGCCTGTTCCTGCACCTTCTTGACGAATGCGCGTGCCACGGGCAGCGAGACGTCGGCCTCAAGCAGGGCAACGCGAACCTCGCGCAGGGCAGTTTTGACGTCTTCCTCGGACAGCGCGCCTTGTTTCGTTAGCCGGTCAAAGACGCCAGAGAGGCGTTCGGATAGATTTTCAAACATGCCTTCGGCCTCCTATGCCGGTTATCTGATGGCGTGCCCTACATAGGATGCGCCGGTTAAATGCACAAACGCCCCCACGGGCGAAACTCGCTGGTGGGGGGCGATCCCTGAACGAATCAAGGGACCGGAAGGTCATACGCTTCCGGATGTTTGGATGGGCTTTAGGCGGATTGGCTGTCAGAGTCAACCTTGCGCGCCGGAAGCCAATCATTGACCGCATCGACCATGCGCTGTGCGCCGCCTCCGCTGACATAGGCTTCGACAATTGGGTGACGGCCGGCACTCATGCCCTTTTCCAAGATTAAAACCGGTCGATGCATCTTGGACGAGGTGCCTTTGCGGCTCGAGGTGGTGGTCTCCACCTCGGCATGGGAGAGGTTCGACAGATCATGTTCCACGGTGTCATAACCAAAGATCGATTGGCGGCGGATAAGGATGCTGTTCGAGCGACGGTCCAATATGACCTGCACGCGTCGCACAAAGACGCAGAAGGCGCCAAAGCCCAAACCGCCACCGACCAGGGCAACGAAAATGCCGAACAGGATGCCCTCACCTCCTTCGGTGGCCATGAAGAGGCCTGCACCGACGAAACAGAGGATGAAGACAACCAGCATGATGCCTATCAGCCAGGGTGTATTGGATAGGATCAATTTGTCGGGGTTATTGCGCGAGACTTTCATGGCGGCACGCTAGCATCGAATTCTAGGTCTGTCGTGGCTTGAATTCGCCCGCATGTTGCGCGATGAGCGCGTCAAACAGGAGGCTTTCATGGACGCATCATCCGCTTTTCAGGACACTTTGCCGCTCAGTTCCGATGCGTTGTTGGCGCAGCTGGATGATTGGGGGTTGGAGTATCGGCTGCATTCTCACGTGCCACTGCGCACGGTTGAGGATGCGAAGGCCGTCGAAGACCAGTTCATGGTGCCGGGCGAGAATGCGTTGCGATTGAAGAACCTGTACCTGCGCGACAAGAAAAAGCGCAACTATCTGGTGACGCTTGAACAGAGCCGCGAGATTGACCTCAAAGCGCTGGGCGCTGAATTGGGGATCGGTAACCTGTCTTTCGGCTCGGCGGATCGCTTGTTGGAGAACCTCGGCATCCGTCCGGGTGCAGTCAGCCCGCTGGCGATGATCAACGGGGTGCAGAATAACGTGCGGTTCTTCATGGACGCAGCGGCACAGCAGGCCGACGTGATCTACATGCACCCGCTGGTAAATGACCGAACCGTCGCAATGACGCGGTCCGATTTGATGGCGTTCTTCGACCGCATCGGATGCGCCGTAACCTGGCTGCCTTAGTCACTCCTCCAACGCTTGTTTCAACGCAGCGACGACATGGGCCGCTGACGGGTTGATGAACAAATGTCCATCGGCTTCGAACACGGGATCGTCCAGATGGTTGGGGAAGGCCAGCGGCAGTTCCGTACAAGCCAGCAGGATGGCCGTGCCCGGTTCTGCATGCTTGTTACAAAAGGCCAGCAGCCGGTCATGAGCGGATTCTGACGCACCGCCGTAAAACTCGTTGTCGATCATGGCCTGCATCTCGGCGATTTCGACTTCGGGCAGACGATCATTTGCGGCGAGGCCCTCATCGGCCAACCTGTCTGCGTAGTTGGTCGCCTGCATCGTCACGGTCGTACCCAAAACCAGCGCCTTTGACGCGCCTGTTGACGCGGTGACCTCAGCCGTCGCGTCGAAGATGCTGAGAATGGGCATCGAAACGCCCTGCCGGATCGCATGAAGACGCGCGTGCGGAGTGTTTGAGGCGATGATTCCAAAATCACATCCCGCGTTCTCCAAGGTCAGAAGCGCTTCGCGAAACACCGTGTCGAATGCGGCCCAACTGGCCTCGTCGCCGGCCACACCGCGCAAGGCCCGTGTTTTGGCTTGCGTGACGGATTCGATTGTCATCGGTGGGATGGGTAGGGGGGACCCGTGTCCACGCGCTGCGAAGTGGCGGCTCGCCCCTTCGGAAATCGCGCGGTAGTAATCCACCGTCGAGGCCCAGCCGACACCCCCAAGAATTCCGATCTTTTTCATTGCAAACGCCCAATCCGCAGAAAGCTAATTCTGCGCAGATTGGACGTTTCGCTTTGCTTTGACCAGAGCCTGATCAGGCTGCCAGTTCACCAATGGCTTTGTGGGCATTTTTGACCGACGAGTCAGCATCAATGGCCAATTGATCTGCAGCTACGACGTCGACGTCAGTGATGCCAATGAAGCCTAGAACATGCTTGGCGTAGTCGGTTGCAAAGTCGATTTCAGACCCCACTGCCGTGCCGCCTGATGCGATTGCCAGAACGGCGCGTTTGCCTTCCAGCAGGCCTTTGGGGCCGTTTTCGGTGTAGGAGAACGTCAGACCGGCCCGGGCAACCAAATCAATCCATGCCTTGAACGCCGCCGGGACCGAGAAGTTGTAGATGGGCAGGCCGATCACGATGGTATCGGCGCGTTGCAGTTCGTTTACCAGTTCGTCGGACAGGGCCAGTTGATCGTGCTGAACGGCATCGCGTTGGTCTGCCGGGGTGAAGTTAGCGGCGATCCAGTCTTCGGTCAGCAGGGGCAGGGGGCTGGCCAGATCGCGGCGGATGATGCGTTCCGCGCCAAGATGCTGGACGACGCGATGCGACAGGTCGCGGGTTGCTGATCCGGTGCGGCGGGCCGAGGCGTCGATATGCAGGATTGTTTTGGTCATGATGTCCTCATTGGGGAAATTTCGCTCTGCTCCCAATATGAGCATTGCGCTGGCGAACAAAACTCGGCTAAGTCAACATTGAGTGTTTGAAATTGCACACTATGAGGTCGTGATGGACAATTGGGACGAAGTCAGAACCGCGTATCAGGTGGCCCGTATGGGAACGGTCAGCGGCGCGGCCGAGGTTCTGGGCGTGCATCATGCAACGGTCATTCGCCATATCGACGCCATCGAGGCGCGCCTTGGGGTGAAGCTGTTCCAGCGTCATGCGCGGGGGTACACCCCGACCGAAGCGGGTGAGGACCTGTTGCGCGTGGCCCAAGCCACAGAAGATCAGTTCAACCAATTGGTTGGTCGCATGAAAGGGCGCGGCGATGACGTCTCGGGCGAGTTGGTCGTGACCTCTTTGGCGTCGCTGGCCCCCCTGGTCGTGCCGACATTGACTGAGTTTCAGAGGTCACATCCGGGCTTGATCGTGCGCTATCTGACCGGGGATCGGCTGTTCCGGCTGGAATATGGCGAGGCGCATGTGGCCATTCGTGCCGGTGCCGCGCCTGATCAGCCTGACAATGTTGTACAGCCCTTTGTCGCGCAGGAGGTCGGGCTCTACGCCAGCAAGGACTATATCGCGCGGCGCGGCAAACCTTCGGGTGTTGAGGATTTTGGCATCCACGCATTTGTCGGCAATGACGATGAAAACAGCCGCGCGCCGTTTTCACGCTGGCTGCGTGCGAATGCACCGGTTGAGGCAATGACCTTCCTGTGTTCCAACAACTTCACCTGTGGCGAAGCGGTTCTGGCCGGGGCAGGCATTGGCTTCATGGCCCGGTGGGAAGCTGCGCGCCATCCCGAGCTGGAAGAGGTCATGGAGCCGCTGCCGGAATGGTCCGGTAAACTGTGGCTGGTGACCCATGTGGACCTGCATCGCACGACCAAGGTGCAGTCTTTCCTGCAATTCCTGAAGGACCAGTCCAAGGGCTGGCTGCCATGAGTCCACAAGCGCGTGGCCATCTGGCCATGTTGGTCTTCTCGGCCCTGGTCGCAGGCAGTTTCTCGTTGGGGTCGATCATCGCCAATGAGATCGCCCCGGCGGCGCTGAATGCGGTGAGGTTCGGGATAGCAGCAGGTGTGATCGGCCTTGCCGCATTGGCCACCATAGGTTTGCCACGCAGTGCAGCGCAGGCGCCTTGGCGGTATCTTGTGCTGGGCGGGCTGTTCGCCACCTATTTCGTGCTGATGTTCTACGGGCTGCAAACCGCCCCCCCGGTCAGCGCGGCTGCGGTATTTACCCTTACGCCAGTCATCGCCGCCTTCGCTGGGTGGGCGCTGTTGCGTCAGGTCACAACGCCCCGGATGGCTCTGGCCTTGGTGGTCGGCGCGGCAGGTGCGCTTTGGGTGATCTTTCGCGCTGATTGGCAGGCGTTCCGGGCGTTCTCGATCGGAGGAGGTGAGATCATCTATTTCTGGGGCTGTGTCGCCCATGCGATCTACACCCCGATGGTGCGCAAATTGAACCGGGGCGAGCCGGCCGTGGTGTTCACCTTCGGCACGCTCGTCGCAGGGTGCCTGTTGCTGACCGGCTTTGGCTGGCGCGACATCCTTGCAACCGACTGGGCCAACCTTCCGGGTATCGTTTGGCTGGGCCTGTTCTACCTGTCCTTCTTTGCAACAGCTGTCAGTTTCGTGCTGGTGCAGTTCGCAGCTTTGCGCCTGCCCTCGGCCAAAGTGATGGCGTATACTTATCTCGTCCCAAGCTGGGTGATCCTGTGGGAGATCGCGCTGGGCAACGGCATCCCGACAGGCCTTATTCTTGGTGGGGTCGGGCTGACCATCCTCGCGCTTCTCATGCTCTTGAAAGACGAAGCGCCCGCTCCGCAAACAGCGCCGGAGTGACTCTTGTGCTTGATCCCAGCTGTGGCAGAATTCGACCATTGCACGAAAGGAACGCAAAAATGACCCGAGTTTTCGTGATTGGAACGGCCCTTTTTCTCTGTGCCTGTGCCCCGAGCGGCTCTGACAAGAAGGGATCAGATCTGCAGGCCAGTTGTGAGGCGCTGGTCTCGGCGGAAACTGGGGTGGCATCTGTCGATGTTCAGGCGACCTCAATCCAGTCAGAGGCAACGGGAACGGTCGTGAGCGTCTCTGTGGCGGGCGCCGAAGCGCCCTGGATTTGCCGGGCGGATGTGACCGGTGTGATCACCGATGTAGAATACAGTCAGGAGGGGTAAACCGGCCGTTTCTAAGGGGTTGAGCCAGATCAAGGCCGCAAGTTGCGGTGTCCTCTAGTCTCAAACCCGGAGAGAGGAGGACATCATGTACAATCACATCATGATCCCCGTCGACTTGCATATGCCGCCTGAGGTCCAGAAGGCAACTGCAGTCGCGGCTGAAATCGCCAAATGGCAGAGCGCCAAGGTTACCCTCGTCAGCGTGACGGGTATGCAGCCTGGTGAAGCCTTGCAAACGGATGAGGCGATTGCCGAAAGCCTATCGGCGCTGGCAGACGAGATCGGCAAACTAAGTGGCACCAAGGTTGAGACGCGCAATATCCACTCTGTCGATGTGGCCGCTGAAGTGGATGGGGATCTTGCGAAAGCCGCCGAAGAGATTGGCGCGGACTTGATCGTCGTCGGCACACATGCCCCCCGGATCACAGACTATATCTTCACGAGCCACGCCGGGAAACTGGCGCAGCATTCAAAAATGTCGGTCTTCGTGGTCAGATGACTTAGGGGTCGTCTCCAGACGGTAGCTCGACTTCCAAGAACCGTTCGAACGCGTCCAGATTGACGGGTTCGAACTGCCCGAAGCCCTGCATCCAGACCGAGGCCGCGCGCAGGGCGTCCGGCTCAAGCTTGCACCATTTTACCCGCCCGCGTTTTTCCTGGCTGATGAGCCCGGCCCGGGTCAGAATGACCAGATGTTTCGAGATCGCGGCCAGAGACATCTCGAACGGTTCGGCCACATCGGTGACGGCCATGTCATCCTCCAGCAGCATCGCAAGGATGGCGCGGCGGGTTGGATCGGCCAAAGCGGCAAAAACAGTATCGAGATCACTAGACATGGCACGTTCCTAATACGCAGGAACCGGTTTGACAATTTGCAGTCCTTGGCGATGCTGCACCGTGATTTGCAAATGGGTGTCGCAATGCCGCTGAAATACTGGCTGGTGATCTTTATCCTCGGCATCGGCTGGGGCATGTCCTTCATGTTCAACGCCATTTTGCTGCGCGAACTCGGGCCGCTGTCCGTGTCCATGGGGCGGGTCGGGTTCGGAGCACTGGGATGCTGGATCTACGTGCTCGGCGCTCGTCTCAATGTACGCCTGTCAGTCAATCGCGCGATTGCCTTGCTGGGGTTTGGCGCGCTCAGCTATGCCGCGCCATTCGCGTTTTATGCGCTGGGACAGCAGCATATCGGCGCGGGTGTAGCGGGTATCGTGAACGCAACGACGCCTGCCTTCGCCGTCATCGTATCGCATTTCTGGCCGGGGAGTGAGCGGGCAACCTTCTTGAAGTCTCTGGGCGTGGTCTGTGGGTTCGCGGGCATTGTCGTGCTGTCGCTGCCGGTTCTGCACTCTGGGGCCGATTCCCAGTTCTGGGCCATTTTGCTGATCCTGCTGGCTCCGGTTTGCTATGCCTTCTCGGTCAACTTCGCGCGCGCGTTCCGGGATATGCAGCCCGTGGTTCTGGTTGCCTTGGCTCTGACCGGAGCAACACTGGCAATCACTCCGCTGGCCCTCTGGCAAGAGGGGGTGCCCCATGTCACCCGGGTTGAGACCTGGGCGTCTCTGCTGATGATCGGATTTGTCCTGACCTCGGCGGCGTTCATCGTGTTCTATTGGTTGCTGCCCAAAGTGGGTCCGACGAACATTTCAACCGTTACCCTCATCGCGCCGGTCTCGGCGTTGGTGCTGGGAACATGGGTGTTACACGAGGCCCTGCGCCCCGAGCATTTACTTGGTATGGCAGCGATCCTTGTCGGGCTTTTGCTTATCGATGGGCGCATTGTTCGGCGGATGCGCCAAGGCGCGGAAGTCAAAGATCAACCAAAGGGTTGAATATGGCATTTTAGGCGGATTGCCTGACTTTGGCCTTTGTCTGTACAACCGAGTAATTTTGCTTGGATATTTTATGGATTTAAATCAATACTTTAACCTGCGTCAATTCGGGCGCGCAAGCCCGTTGACTCTGCGCCCCTTGCCCCTTAGCACCTAGCCTCAAGACTGTACGAGGGAAACGCCCGTGACCGATGACGACCATAAGCAGCGTATGGCGCAGCTTGAGGCCAAGATCGACGCGGCGAAAAAGGCAAAACAGCCCAAGCCCCGTGCAGATGCTGACGTATCCGGAGGCGAGCTTGCCTGGAGGATGGTCATCGAAATGGTATCCGGTCTGGGGATCGGATTTGGCATCGGATACGGGCTGGACAGCCTGCTCGGGACAATCCCGATTTTCCTGGTGCTGTTCACATTGCTGGGCCTTGTCGCGGGCGTGAAGGTTATGCTCCGCAGCGCGAAAGAGGCCCAAGAGAAACAAATGGCGGCGACGGCTGCCGAGAAGGACGAGAGGGACTGAACGTGGCAACTGAGACCACCGCAGCAGAAGGCAGCAGCCTGGTATTCCACCCAATGGATCAGTTCATCGTCAAACCACTGTTTGGCGACGGCGCAGTTGGCATGTTCACCATCACCAACGTGACCCTGTGGCTGTTCTTTGCGATCGTTGCAGTTGTTCTGCTTCTGGTTCTGCCCACATCGAAGCGCGCGATTGTTCCGACACGTATGCAGTCGGTCGCAGAGCTGACTTACGGTTTCGTCTACAAGATGCTGGAAGACATCTGCGGCAAGGAAGGCGTCAAGTTCTTTCCATATGTCATGACCCTGTTCATGTTCATTGTCTGCGCCAACTTCCTGGGCCTGATCCCGACCTCGTTCACCACAACCTCGCATTTCGCGGTCACCATCCCGCTGGCGCTGGCTGTGTTCCTGACCGTAACTGTTCTGGGCTTTGTCAAAAACGGTGCCGCGTTCCTGGGTCTGTTCTGGGTTTCCAGCGCGCCTCTGGCCTTGCGCCCGATCCTGGCGATCATCGAGCTGATCTCGTACTTCGTGCGCCCCGTCAGCCACTCCATTCGTCTAGCAGGTAACGTCATGGCCGGCCACGCGGTTATCAAGGTTTTCGCAGGTTTCGCCGCGATTGCCGTGATCTCGCCTGTGTCCGTTCTGGCGATCACCGCAATGTACGGCCTTGAGGTCCTCGTGTCCTTCATTCAGGCCTACGTATTCACCATTCTGACCTGTGTTTATCTGAAAGATGCGCTGCATCCGTCGCACTAAGGTCCGAACACCCAACATCGAAACTTCCAATTCGTAAGGAGATACATCATGGAAGGCGATCTCGCACACATCGGCGCAGGCCTGGCAGCAATCGGTTCCGGCGCAGCCGCAATCGGGGTGGGCAACGTAGCAGGCAACTTCCTGGCCGGCGCTCTGCGCAACCCTTCGGCGGCTGCTTCGCAGACCGCAACCCTCTTCATCGGTATCGCGTTCGCAGAAGCCCTGGGGATCTTCGCATTCCTGGTCTCGCTGCTGCTGATGTTCGCCGTATAATCTGCGGAACCTGATCCTTACGCGCAGGTGGGCCCAAGCCATAGCGGCCCACCTGTTGTAAAGACAAGTTTCCGACGGAGGATATCATGGCGACTGAACCCATTACTAAAGAGGTAGCTGGCTCGTGCGTCGACTCCTATGGCTCTGCCATCGGGATGCCGCAGCTCTGCTTCGATTGGTTCCCCAACCAGATTTTCTGGCTGGTCATTACGCTGGTCGTCATCTTTCTGGTCCTGTCTCGCGTGGCTCTGCCCCGCATCGCGGCAATCCTGGCTGAACGTCAGGGGACCATTACAAATGACCTGGCTGCGGCCGAAGATCTGAAGGCCAAGGCGGTCGAGGCCGAAGAGGCCTATAACAAGGCGCTGGCCGATGCCCGTTCTGAGGCACAGCGTATCGCAGCGGAAGCCCGCGCCGAAATCCAGTCTGGTCTGGATGACGCGATTGCCAAAGCGGATGCGGAAATCGCTGCAAAGGCGGCTGAATCGGAGAAGGCAATTGCCGACATCCGTGCCGGTGCGTTGGAAAGCATTCAAGTGGTTGCCAAAGATACGGCGGCTGAACTGGTGACTGCACTGGGCGGCGAGGCAGATGCCAAAGCCATCGACGGTGCCGTTGACGCGCAGATGAAAGGATAAGTGACATGCGGAACACTCTTGCCCTTATCCTGACCTTCGGCGCGGCCAGCCCCGCATTGGCGGCCAAAGGCCCGTTCTTCTCGCTTGGCAACACCGACTTTGTCGTCCTTCTGGGCTTCATCGTCTTCATCGCGGTTCTGTTTTACTTCAAGGTCCCCGGCATGATCGGTGGCGCCCTGGACAACCGGGCCGAGGGCATCAAGTCGGAACTCGACGAAGCCCGAGCCCTGCATGAAGAAGCCCGCAGCCTGCTGGCCTCGTATGAGCGTAAGCAGCGTGAAGTGCAGACGCAGGCAGATGCCATCGTGGCTGCGGCCAAGGACGATGCGGCTCTGGCAGCGGAACAGGCCAAGGTCGACCTGGAAAAATCCATCGCACGCCGTTTGGCGGCCGCGCAGGATCAGATCGCTTCGGCTGAAGCTTCGGCCGTGAAGGAAGTTCGTGATCAAGCGATCTCGGTTGCGGTATCTGCAGCCAGCGCGGTTCTGGCGAAACAGATGACTGCGGCGCAGGCCAACAAGTTGATCGACGCGTCGATCGCAGATGTAGGCACAAAGCTGCACTAAGGCAGTTTTGTCGTGCTGCCATTGAGAAGATTCTGATGCTCGCCCGTTGTAAGACAGGCGGGCATCTTTTTTCTTTTGGCGGACTTTCGTGGATAAAGCGCTGGTGTTATTGCGTTCAGTCGCCGGCCGCGTCGCTTCAGCTCTTAGGCTCTGCCCTCATCAAAGGTTGCATTGAGGGTTTTCCACACCTAGAGGCTTGAGGTCTCGGTCGTTCATTTGCGGCGTCAGAGATTTTAGAGCAGAATTTGAACTCTTTCAGGAAGTTTCTTATGTCATGATGGGTGATTTTAGTGTAAACCACGTCAGCCACAGCACCTCCGGCGGGGGGGCCGCCACTGCGGCCTATCGTTTGCATACTGCGTTGCTTGCATCAGGTATGGCATCGCGGATGACAGTTTCAAATGAAACTGATGAAAACGAGATTTCAACCGTGTTGCCTCGGAAAACCTGGCGGCGCTATCTACAGCGAAAGTGGTCAAAGCACCTGAACAAGACTTACGCTGCCAAACAAGTCAACGGCCTTTCGTCGCTCGGCTACACTTCGTCTGGTTTGGGGGAAAATCTGAACCGCCAGCCTCCGCATATTGTCAATCTGCATTGGGTCAACTTTGATTTTCTGTCCATCGCTGAAATCGGAGCATTGACTCAGCCGGTTGTTTGGACACTACACGATATGTGGGCGTTCTCTGGAGCTGAACATACCAGTGAGTTGGACGGGTGGCGAAATGGATACAGCTCTGATGGGACGCGTGGCTTTGATCTGAACAGATGGGTTTGGGAGCGCAAAGCGAAACATTGGAAGCGCCCGTTTCAAATTGTCTGTCCAAGCCATTGGCTAGCCGAATGTGTACAGCAAAGTGCGTTGATGCGTGATTGGCCCGTCTCGGTCATTCCCAACCCAATTGATACTGATTTCTGGCAGCCGTTCGATAAAGAACAGGCCCGCCGTGAACTGTCTTTGCCGCGAGACGTACCTTTAGTCCTGTTCGGGGCGGTTCGTGCAACCGATGACCCCAACAAGGGTTTTTCGCATCTTGTATCGGCCATGAAACAGGTACATGCCGAAATACACGATGTTCAGGCCGTCGTGTTTGGCAGCGACAAGATCGATGCTGAATTCCCGTATCCTGTTCATTTTACGGGGCGTATAGATGACAAGCGCCTTTTGAACCGAATTTATTCGGCGGCGGACGTATTTGTTCTACCCTCTCGGTGTGAAGTGCTTGGATACACCGGCATGGAGGCAATGTGCAGTGGCGTCCCTGTTGTGGCATTCAATGTGGGTGGATTGCCTGACCTTGTTCCGAATTCCCAGCTTGGCTATCTGGCACGCCCTTTTGACGAAGACGATCTGGCGCGCGGCATTGCTGAGATACTCAACAACCGAGAGACTGAGAGGGTGCATGAACGCAAGTTAAAACTCAGGGCGCATGTGGAGGCAAATTTCGCACCGCATGTGGTTGCCGAACAATATCGTGCCGTTTACGAAAAAATATGGCGTGAATATGAGATGCCGGTGCATCACTCATGATCTGTCGATGGTATAACGTGAGAGGACCGCTTTGAACTCGGGTAACTCAACCAAAGTTGGCGCATAGCGGAGAAATTGGAAAAACGCGAAGAAACGAGACTGGACATGCCACTTCCCAAGATAAGCCTGGTCATACCCAATCTGAATTGTGCTGAGTTCATCGAGGACACTATTAAATCCGTATTGGAGCAGTCTTATCCAAACCTGGAACTCATTCTGTCAGACGGCGGAAGCACGGATGGCTCGCTTGAGATCGCTCGGCGCTATTCCGAAAAATTTGCGCACATTATTTCCGGTCCGGATACAGGTCAGGCCAACGCCGTGAACAAAGGCTTTGCCGTGGCATCTGGCGATGTCATGGGTTGGATAAATTCCGACGATATTCTTCGACCAGGAGGACTGGCCCTAGTCGGGTCGCTTTTCGCGTCGCGACCGGATATTGATTGGGTGACCGGCAAAATCACGAGTATAGATGAAAACGGTCGATTGCTTCGTGATCATCGTCCACGGCCAACAACCTATGAGCGGTTGCTGGCCGGCGACTACCAATGGGTGCAACAGGAATCGACATTCTGGCGCAAGAGCCTGTGGGACAATGCTGGAAAAGGTCTGAACGAAGACTTGAAACTGGCCGTAGATGGCGAGTTGTGGTTGCGCTTCTCACGCCTTTCCAAGCTCATTCCGGTACACGCGCAGATCGGTGCATTCCGGTTCCGGAAGGGGCAAAGATCCGAAGCGATCGACGACTACCATACTGAGATGCTTAGAGTGATCGAGAACGAACGTGGCAATATCACGTCTTGTTCCGAGGTGGTTGCTCAGATTCTTGACAAACCCTTGAAACTGCGCGGTCAGAAAGAAGCGGAAATGTTGTTCCCCAAGCTGCGCGAAGTTGATCCGAAGCCGATGAAGTGGCTGCAACTTATTAAGATCAAGGCGGGCTTGTCGCGCGTGAGGGGTACAGAATGAACGAATTCCGGGCCCAGAGCGTTTCGGCGTAGACGCGAGAAACCGCTACTCTGACTTTCCTCCAGTAATCTGGAGACATTCGCGTAGCCGGACGAGCCAGGCAATACATGCAACGTTCTAGTTGGGATGTGTTTCCTTTTTCAGGCGTTGCTGCGCAATGGTCTCGTTCCGTTCCGCCTTTTGCTGATCCTTCATACAGCGCTCGACGAAATCCAAATGCAGTTCCACCGCCAAACGCGCTTCGGCAGGGTTGCGCGCCTGTAACGCCGCGTTAATCGCCCTGTGCTGGTCGAGGATGGCTTCGCGAGTTGCGCGTTGCTGGAACATCATTTGGCGGTTGTAGAACACGCCCTGACGTAGCAGGTCATACATCGAACGCATCATATGGAGCATGATCACATTGTGGCTGGCCTCGATGATGGCCATGTGGAAGTCCGCGTCCAGTTGCGCCTCATCTTGGGTGGCGTTGCGGTCATGGGCGGCCTCCATCCGGTCAAAGATCGCCTGAACGACCTTCAGATCACTTGTCGATCCCAGACGCGCGGCACGCTCGGCGGCCAGCCCCTCGAGGTCGCGGCGGAAAGAGAGGTAGTCGAACACCGCTTCTTCATGGCTGCCAAACAATCGGATCAGCGCTGGCGAAAAGGCAGATCCTAACACCTCGGCCACGTAGATCCCTGACCCGGCTTTTGCGGTCAGCAAGCCTTGCTCCTGCAATTCGGCGATGGCGTCGCGCAGGGACGGGCGCGAGACTCCCATCCGCTCGGCCAGTTCTCGTTCTGACGGCAATCTCTCGCCGGGGCGCAGGATGCCACGCAGGATCAGCAGCTCAATCTGCCGAACCACAGCAATCGATAGCTTCTCAGTTTGAATTTTCTGAAAGGGCATAGGGTCGTCCGAAATTGGTCAAAACATATGACCACAGGGCGCGTGCGGGTTCAAGAACAGGGGCTTCACATCGTGTGAAACATTAGGTCAGCATTATTGACTTTACTTAGTGTCTGCATAGGCTGCGCGCATTGAGATCGGAGGAGCCCAATGACCACACATCCGCTATTCGCCACTCGGACGCAGAACATGAAGGCATCCGAGATCAGGGAGTTGCTTAAACTCCTGGATCAGCCGGATATCATCTCATTCGCCGGTGGTATCCCCGATCCTGCCCTGTTTCCGGCGGACGCGTTTGCGCAGGCCTTTCAGGCAGCTCTTGGTCCGGACCGGCAGGCGCAAGCGCTGCAATATTCGGTGAGCGAAGGATATGCTCCGCTGCGCGAATGGTTGGTCGACCATATGGCCTCAATCGGAGTCGCGTGTGACATGGACAACATCCTGATCACTTCGGGCTCGCAGCAGGCGCTGGACTATTTGGGCAAGCTGTTCTTGTCTCCCGGCGATACCGCCTTGGTCGGCTGGCCGACCTATCTGGGTGCAATCTCCGCGTTCAATGCCTATGAGCCGCGTTTCGACCAGCTCAGCATTCCCGGCAATCAAGGGGCCGAGGAATATCGAAAGGCCGCAGGCGAGGGACGGGTCAAATTCGCGTATCTCTCGCCGGACTTTTCCAATCCCACGGGTGAAACTGTCGATCTGCGTGGGCGCGAGGCACTGCTGGATCTGGCCGAGGATCTGGACTGCGTGGTTATCGAAGATGGGGCCTATCAGGCGCTGCGCTATGACGGTGCGCCAATCCCTCCGATTCTGGCGCTGGAGCAAGCGCGGAAGGGGTCGATTGAGGGCTGTCGGACGATCTATTGCGGCAGCTTCTCGAAAACCCTGTCGCCGGGGTTGCGGGTTGGTTGGGTTGTGGCGGCCAAACCTATCATCTCGCAGCTGGTTCTGATGAAGCAGGCGGCGGATCTCCATTCGGCCACGATCAACCAGATGGCTGTGCATCAGGTGGCGCAGGCCTGTTTCGAAAGCCATATCCCAAAAGTGAGGCAGACCTATCGCGCGCGCCGCGATGCCATGTTGACGGCGTTGCAGGCCCATATGCCCGACGGTGTCTCCTGGACCAAACCCGAGGGTGGGATGTTCGTGTGGCTGACGCTGCCCGCCGGGACCAGCGGCGCTGCGCTTTTGGCCCGAGCTCTGGACACGGTCAAAGTGGCCTTTGTTCCCGGTCAGGCGTTTTTCCCGGATGGCAGTGGTGAAAACACCCTTCGGCTGAGTTTCTCAAACTCCGATGAGGACACCATCCGCGAGGGCATTCGGCGCCTTGGGCAGGTGCTGCGTGCTGGCGGTCAGTAAGGCTTCGTTAACCATATCGCCGTTAGAACGGCAGCATGATGCGCTTACTTCCTATCCTGCTGCTGGCTGCCTGTTCGGGTGGCTCGCCTCATTTCCGCGATATGCCTGCAACGCGGGTTGCGGTGAATGGCAGTGTCTTTGACGTGCGTGTGCGCGGCCCATTGGTCGAGGCGGTGAGGGTGAACTCTCAATACGCGCCGCGCTTGGGGCCGGTTCGCGACCGGGCGGCGCTGGCTATGGCGCAGGTCTCGGGCTGTCCGTTGATGGATGTGCAGGGGGATGCGGCGGTGACGGTGGGCGTGTTGGGCTGTGATCAGGAACTTGGGGAAAAGCTGATCTTTGGTGCGCTGCTTTTGCGGTCTTATGAATGCGTCAACTATGGTTATTCCGGGGAATCCGGCTATCAGGTTTTTGAGTGTACGCCCTACTAGCACGCGTCGCATTGCGCGTGAAACTGCCAAGATGTTGTGGATAACTCGGGTCCATTGCCCATATCCTGCGCATATCCGTTGACTCGGCCCCAATCCGTTGCGCAGACTTCCTTGTATTAGGAATCATGGGACAGGCCGCCTTTGCGCTTTAGCAAACTCAAACTGACCGGCTTCAAAAGCTTTGTGGATCCGACCGATCTGATCATTGCAGATGGGTTGACCGGTGTAGTGGGTCCCAATGGTTGCGGCAAATCCAACCTTCTTGAGGCTCTGCGCTGGGTGATGGGCGAAAACCGTCCCAAATCCATGCGCGGTGGCGCGATGGAGGATGTGATCTTCGCTGGGGCGGCTACGCGGCCCGCGCGCAACTTTGCCGAAGTGGTCCTGACCATGGACAACTCGGAGCGTTTGGCGCCTTCGGGCTTCAATGACAGCGACCAGTTGGAGATCATCCGCCGCATCACCCGCGATGTCGGCAGCGCCTACAAGACCAACGGTAAGGACGTGCGCGCCCGCGATGTGCAGATGCTGTTCGCGGATGCTTCGACCGGGGCGCACTCGCCAGCGCTTGTCGGGCAGAACCGCATTGCCGAGCTGATCAACGCCAAACCCCGCGCCCGACGCCGCATTCTGGAAGAGGCTGCCGGGATCTCGGGCCTCTACCAGCGACGGCATGAGGCCGAGTTGAAGCTGAAGGGCACCGAGGCCAACCTAACCCGTGTCGATGATGTGCTGGAACAGTTGGGCGGCCAACTTGCGCAATTGGCGCGTCAGGCCCGTCAGGCGGCGCGCTACCGCGAGATTGGAGAACAGTTGCGGCAGGCCGAGGGTATGCTGCTCTATCGGCGCTGGAAAGAGGCCGATATCGCCCGCCAGGTTGCCGAAGACAAGCTGCGCGACCGGATCACCGAAGCCTCACGCGCGGAGGCCGCCGCCCGCGAAGCCGCTGCCAAACGCGCGGAGATCGAGGAAACCTTGCCTCCCCTACGCGAAGAAGAGGCCATCGCCGCCGCCGTCCTGCAACGCCAACAAGTGCAGCGCGATCAGCTCTCGGATCAGGAAACTCGCGCGCGCCAGACCATTGAAACGCTGACCAACCGCATTCAACAACTCGGCAACGATATCGAACGCGAGACGGGCCTGAACCGCGATGCAGGCGAAATGATCGAGCGCCTGGAATGGGAAGCCCGCGAGCTGATCAAGGCTGCGGAAGGTCATGACGAGAAAGTCGCCGAAGCAGCCGAGGTGGCGCGCGAAGCGGCCTCGATCCTGCAGGAACGCGAAGACCACCTGTCTCAACAGACCGAGGATATGGCCCGCCTGGTCGCGCGCCACCAGTCTGCGCAGCGATTGGTTGAGGACAGCCGCAAGACTCTGGCCCGGTCCGAAGGCGAAGAGGAGAAAGCGCGGCTGGCGGTGGACGAAGCCAAGTCTGCCCTGACGCGCGCGGATGACGCTTTTGAAGCGGCGCAAGAAGGTGAAGAAGAGGCCCGGGAAGCTGCCGAAGCGGCCGAGGAAGCGCTGGCTGCCGCTGATGAGATGCGGACCGAGACGCAGGCGCGCGAAGCTGAGGCCCGGGCCCAACGGTCCGAGGCCGAGGGAGAGTTGGGGGCCATTCGGGCCGAAACTACCGCACTGGCCAAGCTGGTCGAACGGGACACCGCCGAAGGCGGGCAGGTGCTGGACCTGCTGCGCGTCGCGCCGGGCTTTGAAAAGGCTCTGGGCGCGGCTTTGGCCGATGATCTGCGCGCGCCATTGGTTGAGGGCGATGGGCCATCAGGTTGGGTTCAGGTCGCGGGGTATGACGCGGACCAGCCTCTGCCAGAAGGGGCCGAACCTTTGGCGCTGCATGTCTCGGGGCCGGATCGCCTCAGCCGCCGGATCGCGCAGATCGGCTTGGTTGACGCTGAGCTTGGCGCGCGGTTGCAGACGTCCTTGAAACCGGGTCAGCGGCTGGTGTCGCGATCCGGCGATCTGTGGCGCTGGGACGGGTTCCGCGCCTGGGCCGAAGATGCACCCAGCGCAGCCGCCTTGCGGTTGGAGCAGTTGAACAAGCTGGAAGCTTTGAAACAGGAACTCGCGCGCACCGAGGCGCAGGCCGAAGGGGCCCGCGCTGCGCACGAGGCCCTGTCCCAGCAATTGGCCGATGTCACAGAAGCCGACCGCCGCGCGCGTGAGGCTCGACGCGCTGCCGATCAGCGCATGGCCGAAACCGCCCGCGCCCTGTCGCGCGCCGAAGCGGATCGCAATCTGGCGCAGGGCAAGCTGGAAACTCTGACCTTGTCCGTGGATCGCCACAAGGACGACGCCATGTCCGCCCGTGCGCAATTGCGTGAGGCCGAAGCCGCGCTGACCGAACTGGGCGACCTCGACAGTGCCCGCGCGCAGGTCGAAGACATCAAGCAAACGGTCGAAGCCGCGCGGATCACCATGCTGACCCACCGCTCGACCCATGATGAGTTGCGCCGCGAAGGTGAGGCTCGGACACGTCGCAGCCAGGAGGTGACGAAAGACCTCAGCGGGTGGAAGCACCGGTTGGAGACCGCCGAAAAGCGGATTTCCGAACTTGCCGACCGAAAGGAGGGGTCCGAGGAGGAACTCTCCGAGGCCATGGCTGCGCCCGCCGAGATCGCCGAGGCACGGGAAGAGCTGAACGAGATGATCGAAGCCGCCGAAGCCCGCCGGGCTGAGGCCGTCGAAAAGCTTGCCGAGGCCGAAACCCAGCAGCGCGAGGTTGTCATGGCCGAGCGAGATGCGGAACGTTTGGCCTCGGAGGCGCGTGAAACCCGTGCGGCAGCTGAGGCGCGCTGTGATGCGGCGAAGGAAAGCGTCACAGCAGCGGCCGAGCGGATTGCCGAAGATCAGCAGCTGACCCCGAACCAGTTGCTGAACCAGTTGGACGTGAACCCGGATCAGATGCCCGCCGCTGATGCGCTCGAGGCCGAGGTCAACCGTCACAAACGTCAACGCGACGCGATGGGCGCGGTGAACCTGCGCGCCGAAGAAGACAGCAAGGAAGTACAGGAAGAGTTCGATACTCTGAACAGTGAAAAGGCCGATCTGGAAGAGGCGATCAAGGCACTGCGTAGCGGCATCGCCAGTCTCAACCGCGAAGGGCGTGAGCGTCTTCTGACCGCGTTTGAACAGGTGAATTCGAACTTCGCCATGCTGTTCAAACACCTGTTTGGCGGTGGCGAGGCCAATCTGGTCATGGTCGAAAGCGACGATCCGCTGGATGCGGGCCTTGAGATCATGTGTCAGCCGCCAGGCAAGAAGCTCTCGACCCTTAGCCTGCTCTCGGGTGGGGAGCAGACTCTGACCGCGACCGCGCTGATCTTTGGCGTCTTCCTCGCCAATCCGGCCCCGATCTGCGTGCTGGACGAGGTCGACGCGCCGCTGGACGATGCCAACGTCACCCGGTTCTGTGACCTGCTGGACGAGATGTGCCGCCAGACCGACACACGGTTCCTGATCATCACCCACCACGCAGTAACCATGGCGCGGATGGACCGGCTATTCGGCGTCACCATGCAGGAGCAGGGCGTCAGCCAACTGGTCTCGGTCGATCTGAAAAAAGCCGAGCAGATGGTCGCCTGACCCCCTCACCGCAACGTTATGCCTGTTTCACGACGCATCGGGCTAGGGTGGCGGTATGATACGTTTCTTCCTGCTTGCCCTGCTCTCCGCCACCCCGCTTTCTGCCGCCGAATGGGCCGTAAAGCCCGGAGACGTGCCTTTGACCTCTGAAGAGCTGAACAGTTTGGCAGGCCGAACCTTGACCTTTTTTGACGACGGTCAGTCAAAATACTCGGCTGGAGGGGCCTATTCCTACACCTACGCCAGCGGAGAATCCGCCTTTGGAACCTATTCCATTGCCGAGGATGGCAGCGTTTGTGTCGCCTATCGCAACGGTTTCAGCCGGTGTGACCTCTATGTGCGCAGCGGCGATCGGTTGATTCTGATCGATCAAAAGGGCGATCGGTATCCAGTTAGACCCGAAGCGCAATAGCTGTCTGCCGCTACTCACGCGCGATCAGACGATCGGAATCCTCAACTCCTGACCGGGGAAGATCACATTCGGGTCGCTGATAAAATGCGCGTTTGCCCGTTGGATCACCGACACCTGCCCGGCGTTGCCGTATTGCGATACAGAGATCGCCGTCAGCGTATCTCCGGGCGCGACGGTGTAGTTCCGATACCCGACATATCCCGGCAGAATGCGCGGACCGTAAAAGATCGGGACATGGACGGTCGGAATCCCGCCCTCACCACCGGCGCTGTCATCCTTGACCGTCAGGATCAGACGGTCGAGTTGGAAATTCGGATTGTCAGGGACATCCAGCGTGGCCTGAAATTGGCGAAGCGCAATTGCCCCAGCCGTCGCGGCTCCATTGAATTCCACATGACCTTCTGTGACCGAGATGGAGAGGTGTCCTTCAAAGCCAACGGCGTTGCCTGCGATCATGATTGTCTGGCCGACGATGTCGAAGGGTTGGGGCTGAAGTATTTCAATATTCATCAATGAACTCCTTCGCAATGGATAGGGAATCATACCCCGAACAGGTTCCCGCACAAAATCAGACCGGTGGAAAATAGCCCATCACGCGCCTCGGCTGACGTTCTGTTCAATCAGCAGGGGCGCGGGCATTCTAAAGTCTGTTTAGTAGGTCAGGCGTAGGCCAGGCGTCCGCAGGCAGCCCCAATCGTTTCTGCTCGGCCTGCACTGCTGCTCGGGTGCCAGCCCCAAGAATCCCGTCGATTTTGCCCACGTCATAGCCACGCTCCTGCAGCTTGCTCTGCAACTGCTTCATCTGCGCACCGTTCAGACCCGTCTCGGGATTGCCCGCGTTGTAAATTTGCGCACCCTCTAGCCGTGTTCCGAAATAGGCGGCGGTCAAGACGTAGACAAAGCTTTGGTTCCATTCGAAATAGACGTCGAAATTCGGGTAGGCCAGAAAGGCCGGCCCCTTGTGGCCCTGCGGCAGGATCAGTGAGGCAGGCAGGTTGGCCAACGAACCGCTGCGGGCCTGAAGACCCATCGCTTGCCAGTCAGAGACGGAACGCGGTTTGCCCGGCCCTGACAGAGACCAATCCATTTGCGCGGGTACTGTCACCTCTTGCAGCCAGGGTTGGCCCGGTTGCCAACCCAGATGGGACAACATCTTGCCGCCTGACATCAGCGCATCCGCGGCCGAGGTTTTCAGCGAGACCTTGCCGTCCCCATCTCCGTCCACGCCGTTTTCCAGAATATCGCGGGGCAGCATCTGGACCATTCCGATTTCTCCGGCCCAGGCGCCAGTCGTGCGGGCGGGGTCGAAATTGCCCTGACTGTACAGCTCCAGCGCGGCGAAGATTTGGGGTCGGAACAGCTCGGGGCGGCGGCAGTCATGGGCCAGCGTGACCAGCGCGTTGCGGGTGTTGAAATCGCCCTGAAACGCGCCGTAGTCCGTCTCGAACGCCCAGAAGGCCAGCAGGACCCCGCGTGAGATACCATATTCGCTCTCGATCCGGTCGAAGACCGCGTCGTATTTCTGGGACATGGCCTTGCCCCGGTCGATCCGGTTGGCCGAGATCAGGCGGCGTGAAAAGTCGATGAACGGTTTCTGGAATACACCCTGCGCGCGGTCGGCTCTCAGAACCGCATTGTCCTGTTGGACGCCCTTGAAGAAGGCGTTGACGGTCGGTTTGTCGAACCCCTGTTGGACGGCCTCGGCCTTCAGCCCTTTGACGAAGGAATTAAATCCTCCGCCGCATTGCGCAAAGGCGGGCGAGGTCATCAGGGCGGCGGCGAAGAGGCTGGACAGAAAGCGCATGGGGCGTCCTTTAGAAGATCACGTTGATCCCAACCCACACTGAGACGAGGCCAAGCGCAAGCCCCCAGACACGCCAGAGCATGTCGCATGCGCGGAAAACCTCTTCCGCGCAGATCTGACGGCGCGCATCGCCATTGACCCAAGCCAGGTCGCGCAACTCTCCGTCATAGCTGCGCGGCCCGGCCAGTGCGACGTCGAGCGCGCGGGCCATGGCGGCCTCGGGCCAGCCTGCATTGGGCGAGATATGGCGGTGGGCATCCTGCAGGATATCGTGCCAACGCGCCCATTGACCTGAAAGCGCCACGATCATCAAGCAGGTCAGGCGCGCAGGGATAAGATTTAGCAGGTCGTCGAACCGGGCCGAGGCCCATCCAAAGTCGCGGTGCTTCTCGGTGCGATAACCGATCATGCTGTCAGCGGTATTCACAGCCTTGTAGACCAGCAACCCTGGCAGGCCCGCCACCAGAAACCAGAAAGCGGGCGCGATAACGCCGTCGCTGAGGTTCTCTGCCGCGCTTTCGATCGCGGACCGGGCGACCTGTTCCTCGGTCATGTCGCTTGTGTCGCGTGAGACGATCATGGCCACCTGCGCCCGCCCGTCAGCAAGCGAGGCGTGTAGCCCTTCGCCGACAGCGCGGACATGGGTCACAAGCGACTTCTGTGCCAACAGGATCGCACAGACCAGAATCTCAACAACTCCGCCCAGCTGTGCCAGTACCCAGCCGATACCAAGGGCGCCCACGACCAGCAGGATCAGCGTGCAGACACCCTTGGCGCGCCGCGCCGCACCATGGTTCAGCCGGATGTCCAGCCATCCAATGGCATTGCCGATCACCACCGCAGGGTGCCGGATGCGGGACCAGAGCCAGTCCGGCTCGCCCAACGCCGCGTCCAGACACATGGCGCAGACCAACAGAAAGGGGATGCTCAAAGCGCAGCCTCCAGCCGATCCCACCCGTGTGCAGGAGGGAGGCCGAGGCGCAGAAAACGTTCGGAGTAGGGGAAGATGCGGCTCCAGATATGTGCCTGCGCCAAACGGTCTTGCCAGAGGGCTGCATCATCGACCTCGTAGAGGCGGAACAGGTTTGTGCCTCCGACCAGTTGCGCGCCTTTTCCAACTAGTAGAGCGTCCAGCTGGTTGCTCTCGGCTTCGAGCCGTGCGCGGGTCTCATTGGCCCAGCCGACGTCCTGCAAGGCTTGCGTCCCGACCCGCAGCGCAGGCCCCGACACGGCCCACGGCCCGGTCAGGTCGTTCAGTCTGGCAATCAGTTCCGTTGCACCGATGGCAAAGCCCAGCCGTATCCCGGCCAGCCCCCAGAACTTACCAAAGCTTTTCAGTACGATCACGCCGGGCTGTCCGGCCAGATGGATCAGTGACGCACCGGGCGTCACGTCACAAAAGCTTTCGTCGATGATGGTCAAAGGCTCGGTGGCGTCGCTGGCCTGCCACGCCCGGCCGTCCGGGTTGTTCGGATGCACAATCACACGCGCATCAGCAGGGCCGGTTTCCTGCACCGACCAGCCTTGAGCACGAAAGGCAGCGGCATGTTCGTTATATGTGGGCATCGTGATCTGCACTCGGCCTTGCGCTGCCAGTGCGGGAATGCGCGCGATCAGAGCCGAGGCTCCGGGCGCGGGCAGGATCGCCGCCTCCGCCGGGACATTCCAGAATTGGCGGGCGGCTGTGCTGAGCCGCTCGAACGCGCCATGATCGGGCAGTTCGGTCCAATCCGAGGGGTGCAGCCCTGCGATCGGGTAGGGATGCGGGTTGATGCCGGTGGACAGGTCGATCCAATCGCTACGCGCGCCGCCATATTGCGCGATGGCCCCGTCCAGACCGCCACCATGGTCGCGTTTCGCACGAGGATTCAATTCGGTATCGTTCATCCCAACGCATGCCCCAAATGTCGTATTCGCCCCGCTTCAAGCGGATTTTCGCCGTTTTGACAAGCAAATCCGCGTGATCAGGGCGGCCAGCGGGCAGAGTTAACACTTTGTTAAGGAAATGACGTGATCACGGGACTTGGGGGTCGGCACCACTCACCACACCAAGTGCCGAGGTTGTAGTATGAAAGTTTTGATTGTTGAGAGTAACCCCGATCTGGGTCGGGTCTGGAAAAGGCATCTTGAACGGCAAGGTGCCGAAGTGACGCTTGTGGCCGGGCAAGAGGCCGCGATACTGGCGCTCTATGGCTCTGAGTTCGAAATTATTGTGCTGGATCTGGTTCTGGAAACCGGCAGCGCGCTGGCCGTGGCCGATTTCGCCAGCTACCGCCGCCCTGAGGCGCGGGTGATTTTTGTCACCAACACCACCTTCTTCTCGGACGGGTCGATCTTTGCCCACAGTCCCAATGCCTGCGCCTATGTGCAAAGCGGCACCCCGCCCGAGGATCTGGCGGCGATGGTGGAACACTACGCAGCGGGGCGCTGATTCCGTCCGTGCGGTTCAAGATAGTCAAGCGTCGGGTTCACCGGGATGATCCGATGCGGATTGATGCTGTCGTGACTGTAGTGATAGTGCCGCACGATATGGTTCATGTTCACGGTCTGCGCGACGCCGGTCCATTGATATAGCTCACGCGTATAGGCCCAGAGGTTGGGGTAGTCGATCAGCCGGCGTTTGTTGCACTTGAAGTGCAGGTGATAGACCGGATCGAACCGGATCAGCGTTGTGAACAAACGCCAGTCAGCCTCGGTCACGCGGTCGCCCATCAGGTATCGGTTCCGGGCCAGCCGGTCCTCGAGCCAATCCAGCGTCTCGAACAGTGGGTGGACGGCGGCGTCATATGCCTCTTGCGAGGTGGCAAAGCCGGATTTGTAGACACCATTATTGACGTCCGAATAGATCCGCGCGTTGACCTCTTCGATCTCGTCCCGCATCACCTCGGGCCAGTAGTCATCGCGGTTGCCCGTGATCTCGTTGAAGGCCGAGTTGAACATGCGGATGATTTCCGAGCTTTCGTTCGAGACGATCGTCTCCTGCTGTTTGTCCCACAGGATCGGAACCGTAACCCGACCGGAATAGGCGGGGTCGGCCTTAGTGTAGATCTGATGGGCATAGTCCACGCCGTAAAGATCATCTCCGGTCGCGCCGTGATCATCGGTTTCAAAACTCCAGCCTTTGTCCAACATGTCTGGATGCACCACCGAAACTGAGATCAGATCGCTTAGCCCTTTGAGTTCCCGAAAGATCAGCGTCCGATGGGCCCAGGGACAGGCATGACTGACATAGAGGTGATAGCGCCCAGGTTCGGCCTTAAAGCCACCTTTGCCGGACGCGCCAGCGCTGCCATCAGCCGTCAGCCAATTGCGAAACTGAGCGGCGCTGCGCTTGAATGCGCCGCCGGTGGATTTGGTGTCATACCAGGTGTCGTGCCAGGTTCCGTCGACCAACAGGCCCATATCGCGTCCTCCGTATCTGCGTTTCGGCAAAGATAAGGCGCAGAACCCGGCCTTCCTATCACAGCCCGCGCGCATGCAGCCTGCACCTGCGCACATCACCAGCCTGAGATGCGCGCGCAACATCTGCCTGCGCTTTGATGGTATGTGGTCGGCTTCACTGGATTTTTACAGTTTTGCCTCCACAATAAGAGATATCGAAGGGGGGAAATTTGATGAGTACCTATGTTTCCAAGGAAATGAGCGCTGAGTTGGAGGCCGCGCGAATCGCCACTTTGAAAAAGACCAGCCGTTTGCGGGTGGAAATGGGCGACAATTACTTCAAAATCCTTAGATTGTGGAAGAATGGCTTTACAGTCGAGGCCGAGACCACGCCGCGTTTGCGCGGGTTAGTCGATATCCATGACGGCGCGAACCATTTGTATCAATGCCTGATCGTCGCGGACGAGGAAGAGGCAGGCGAAATGCGTTATGAGTTCAAGCGCAACACGGCGGCTTCCGACAAGGCGCCGCTGGATTTCTATCGCGCGCCAGATGCTCCGATTGCCCTGCTGGGGCACGAGGACTAATGCGTTTTGCGTTTTGCCTGAGGCAAGACCATTGAAAGGTGCGTTCGACCGAAGAGTGAGGCAGCGTACGGCGCCTCAAGTCAAACGCGGAACGATCTAGGGTCGAATTTCGACGGTCGTTCCGGTCGGAGTCAGGCTCCAAAGCTGTGCCATCTCTTCGTTGGATAACGCGATGCAGCCCAGCGTCCAGTTTCCGGGCAGGGTGAGGCCGACAACACCGTTTGGTTGCCCGTGAATGAAGATATCGCCGCCGGGGTCGATGCCCTGCTGCTGTGCGCGGGCGATGTCTTCGGGTTGAGGGTAGTCGATCCCAAGTGACAGGTGGAACGCACTGTTCGGGTTGCGCCGGTCGATGGTGAACATCCCGACGGGCGTCTTACCGTCGCCTTTCTGCTCTTTGTCTCCTTCTGGCGCGAAGCCCAGTGCGATCTCGCTCTGCAGTACGATGGCGCCCTCCAACGTTGCGGTCAGGCGACGGGCAGATTTTTCGATCAGAATGTGATCGATCTGTGCCGCGTCAGGCGCCATGGCAGGCGCGGGAGGGCGCGGCCCGTATCTCTGCCAGCCGATCCAGCCAATGGCTGCTAGCAGAAATACCAGCGTGATCCGGGCCAGCAGGCGCATCCGCTATTGCAGATCCCCGAACGCCTGCTTCAGCCGCGCGCAGGCCTCTTCGACGCGGGCGTGTTGGGTGGCAAGGTTGAAGCGTTCGAAAGTCTCGCCGCCCGAACCAAATCCGGGGCCTGAAGAGGTCGCGATCCGCGCATCCTGACGCAGGCGTCGTACAAATTCATCATGGCTCATCCCGGTGCCCGAGAAATCGACCCAGGCCAGATAGGTCGCCTGTAGGGGCATCGACCAAAGGCCTGGAATCTCGGCGATCGTGGCGTCAAACAGTCGGCGGTTTCCATCCAGATGCGCGATCTGAGCATCCACCCATTCTGCCCCTTCGGGCGTGTAGGCGGCGGTGATCATGGCTACGCCCAGGGCGCTTGGTTCATAGTCCAGCGTATCCAGCCGGTGGCGCATCGCCGCACGCAGTTTCGGATCGGGGATGATCATGTTGCCGGTGCGCTGTCCCGCAATGTTGAACGTCTTCGATGCCGCCGTAAGGGTCACGGTCCAAGGCCGTGCCTCAGGTGCTGCGACATCCATCGGGACGAACTTCGCCCCCGGGTAAACCAGATCATGATGGATCTCATCCGAAACCAGAATCAGCCCGTTGCGCCCGGCGAATTCAGCCACCGAGCGCAGCTCCTCGCTCGTCCAAACCCGGCCCGACGGGTTTTGCGGCGAACACCACAGCAGCAGCTTCTCCGACCCGTCCAAGCGCGATTGCGCGTCGTCCAGATCAATCGCGTAGCTGTCGCCCTCGCGCACCAGCGGGCATTCCACCACGCGGCGTCCGGATTTATTCACTTTGTGGGCAAACTCATGGTAGACGGGCGTGAAGATCACAGCGCCATCGCCCGGTTCGCTCCAGACATCCAGACAGAGGGCGATTGCATTGCCCAAACCTTGTGAGGTCAACACCCAATCAGTGTCGATTTGCCAGTCATGGCGGGTTTGCATCCACCACTGAACCGAAGACAGGTATTCAGGGTGTTTCCACGAATAGCCGAAGACCCCATGCTCAGTTGCACGACGCACCGCATCAATCACGCAAGGCGCGGTCTGATAGTCGGAATCCGCCGTCCACATCGCCAGCCCATCATCAGGGGATACGCCGTAGAGTTGCTCCATCTTGTCCCATTTTGAGCTGTGGGTGCCGCGGCGGTCGGTTGGGGTATTGAAAGTCATGTCTGCTCCATCTGTCGAGGCGAAAGCTAACTACAAATCAGGCGGGTGCAAGGGGGGCGTTGCGGCGACGGGCGGGATGCCCTAAATCAGCCTCATGAAACGCCCTATCCTGATCCATCCCGATCCTCGCCTGAAAAAACTCTGCGCCCCGGTTGCCGATCTGACAGATGATCTGCGCAAGCTGGCCGACGACATGCTTGAGACCATGTATGATGCGCCCGGCATTGGTCTGGCCGCGCCGCAGATCGGTGTACTGGATCGCCTGATCGTTCTCGATTGCGTCAAGGAAGAAGGCGAGGCCCCCCGTCCGCTGGTCATGTTCAACCCCGAGATCATCGCCTCGTCGGATGAGACCAATGTCTACGAGGAAGGTTGCCTGTCGATCCCGGATCAATATGCCGAGGTCACGCGCCCGAAGGTCGTCGACGTGGCCTGGATGGACCAGAATGGTAACGCGCAACAGGAAACGTTCGATGGGCTCTGGGCCACCTGTGTGCAGCATGAGATCGACCACTTGGATGGCAAGCTTTTCATAGACTACCTCAAGCCGCTGAAACGGCAGATGATCACGCGCAAGATGCAAAAGCTCAAGCGCGAGAAGGCCCGCACATGACCGTCCGCACCTGCCTGCCATGGCCGGACAAACGCCTGCGGACCAAGGCCGAGCATGTGTCTGAGATCACTGATGAGATCCGCGCCATATGGGACGATATGATCGACACGATGGAGGCGATGCCCGGCGTTGGCCTCGCCGCGCCTCAGATCGGGATGATGCTGCGTCTGGCGGTCGTTGATGGCTCGGCTGAGCGGGGCCGGGTGGTGCGACTGGCGAACCCGGAAATCCTGCACAGCTCGATCGAGTTGCGCGAACATGATGAGGCCAGCCCTAACCTGCAGGGCGTATCGGCCAAGGTAAAGCGCCCTCGGGCCGTGACCGTCAAATTCCTGAACGAACAGGGCATCATTGATCGCCGCGATTTCGTGGGGATCGAGGCCACCAGCGTGCAGCATCAGATCGACCATCTGAACGGCCGGATGTATTTCGACCGCCTCAGCAAGGTCAAACGCGACATGCTGCTGCGCAAAGCCAAGAAACAGGGGTAGGTCGGGCTTTAGCCCGGCACCCGGAAATCGTACCGGAGCGGAACATGCGACTAATCTTCATGGGCACGCCCGATTTTTCGGTCCCGGTATTGGACGCTCTGGTCGATGCGGGGCATGAGATCGCCGCCGTCTATTGCCAGCCCCCGCGCCCAGCAGGCCGGGGCAAGAAGGACCATCCGACGCCCGTGCATGCGCGCGCCGAGGCGTTGGGGCTAGAGGTCCGGCACCCAGTCTCGCTGAAATCGCCCGAAGAACAGGCCGCGTTTGCCGCTTTGAACGCGGATGTGGCGGTGGTCGTCGCCTACGGCCTGCTTCTGCCGCAAGCCATTCTGGACGCACCCGCACAGGGTTGTCTGAACATCCATGCGAGCCTGTTGCCGCGCTGGCGCGGGGCCGCGCCGATCCATCGCGCGATCATGTCGGGCGACGCGGAAACCGGCATCTGCATCATGCAGATGGAGGCCGGTCTCGACACGGGTCCCGTCCTGATGCGTCAGGCCACGCCGATTGAACCTGAGGAAACCACGGCTCAGCTACACGACCGGCTTTCGACCATGGGGGCCGCGTTGATCAACGAAGCCTTGACCCAGCTGCCGGACCTCACCCCCCAGCCACAACCCGAAGAGGGCGTCACCTACGCCTCAAAGATCGACAAGTCCGAGGCGCGGATCGACTGGTCCCGACCCGCAGTTGAGGTCGACCGCCAGATTCGGGGCCTGTCGCCCTTTCCCGGCGCGTGGACCGAGATGGAAGGCGCGCGCCTCAAGCTGCTGGCTTCGCGCGTGGCCGAGGGGCAGGGCGCTCCTGGAGAGGTCCTGACACCCGAATTGCATGTCGCCTGCGGGCAGGGCGCGGTTGAACTGTTGCGCTTGCAACGGGCAGGCAAAGGCGCGCAGGATAGAGAAACCTTTCTGCGGGGTTGGCCCATCCCGGTCGGCACCCGCCTGACGTCGGAGTAGAGACAGATGTTCATGGTCCTGATGGGCACCGTCGTGATTGCCGGGATAGTCGGCTACCTGTCCGAAAAGACGGAATTCACCCATAACGGCTACCTGCAGTCCATCATCATCTGCGTCGGTGGAGCATTCCTGTTCTACTTCGTCCGCATCATGTTCGGCATCAGCTTTGGCCCGCCTGGGCTGGACGCGGTTCTATCCTCAATCGGTGCGCTGATCATCGTGCCGACCCATTGGAGGCGATGACATGCCCGTTGTCGCCCTGATCGTGATCGGAGCCGCTGCAGGGTTCCTTGCCACCCGCCTGATGCGGATCGAGGCCGATATTCCCACGACCATGCTGATTGGTATCGTCGGTGCCTTGGTCGGCGGATTCCTGTTGCGTGCACTGATCACCGTTTCTGGATGGCTGTCCGGTTTTGTGGGGGCGGTGCTGGGCGCGTTGCTGGTGATCTGGATATGGCAGAGTTTAAAGCGCCGTTAAGGCTTGACCTTTCCCTTGGGTCGCCGCCTGATCAAGTCGAGTTTTCAAGCAGGTGACCCATGTCTTATGATCTGAACGCTGGTGATGTTGCCCTGATGGGCGTTCCACTGGATTTACATTCCTCATTTCTGCAGGGTCCGGCCTTTGCGCCCGGCCGCATTCGCGAGGCTTTGCATTCCGGTGCGGCCAATCTGACGGCCGAGGATGGCACCGATCTGGGGGCCACGGATCGGTTCAAAGATATCGGTGATCTGGATGTGTTTGAGATGCGCGGGCAGGCGCCGATCGACCGGATCGAGGCCGGTGCTGCCGCAGGGATCGAAACCGGCGCGCGGTTGTTGTCTCTGGGCGGTGATCACTCGGTCGCTTTCCCGCTGATCAAGGCCCATGCCGAGCGGTACGAAGGGCTGAATATCCTGCATATCGACTCGCATCCCGACCTGTATGACACGCAGGATATCGGGCCTCTAGGTCATGGCTGCCCCTTCGCGCGGGTGATGGAGACCGGCAAGGTCAAACGTCTGGTTCAGGTCGGCATCCGCACCATGAACAAGCACCAACAGGAGCAGGCGGACAAGTTCGGGGTCGAGGTGATCGACATGCGCAATTGGCGTCCCGATCTGGAGATTAGCTTTGACGGACCGGTCTACCTGTCACTGGATTTGGACGCGCTGGACCCGGCTTTTGCACCGGGTGTGTCACATCACGAACCTGGCGGGCTCAGCACACGCGAGGTGATCGACCTGATCCATCGGTTCGAGGGGCAGTTGGTCGGCGCGGATATTGTCGAACTGAACCCCCATCGCGACCCCTATGGCATGACCGCAATGGTGGCCGCAAAATTCGTCAAAGAGATCGGTGCGCGGCTGTTGTCGCGCTGAGGTCAGCGCGCATCGCAGGTTGAGGCTGACCCCAGAAGCGTCGCGCGCGTGGTGGCCATGTCGTAGCTGTTGGCCTCGGCGGCTGTCATCCAGTGCATTTCGTCCTCCGAGGCGACTTCTAGCGTGTACCAATAGAAATCCTCGGACACGCCGATATCGTCATAATAGTCCAGATATCGGTCGTGTTCGGGGTCGTCCTCGGGCAGTTCGGTGGCGATGATGCCCCCTCCTCCCCAGCTATGAACGCCGACGCAGGCGCCCGGCTGCAAGGTGCGCCTGTTGCCCGCCAGAAACAGGTCCGTCCCGCCCGAGGCGACCATGCCGTCGGACGGCACGACCGTGTCAAAACCACGTTTGCGTACCTCGCGCGAGAAGATCACGTTGGCATCGTCATCCACCGACCCTTCGATGCTTTGCAAAACAAGCGTTTTGATCTGCGGGTTGTCGGCGGCCACCGCACGAAAGGCACCAAGGGTGGTGTGATCGATGGCTCCGGTTACGACGATCTGATCGCCCTGGGCTACGAATTGCGTCGGGCTGTAGGGTTCCGCGCAAGCGGCGAGGCAAAGCGCACTGACGGCGAGCAAAGACAGGGGAGATTTCACAAGCGGGCCTTCGGTTTGTTTCGGCGGTACACGCCTTACTGGCGTGGCGGGCGGGCTTTGTAGACAGGAAGCCTCCAGCCAAAGATAAGCGATCCGGCGCGTAAGGCCCAGCAGGTCGCTGCACATAGCGCCAGAGCGGGCAGGCCCTCGAGCCCAAGCCGTGTCGCGACCACTGCCGTTAAGGCACCGGCAAACGCTGCTGAAACGTAAAGTTCTCCCTGTTTCAGCACCAGGGGGACCTCATTGCAGACCACATCGCGCATCAACCCGCCCAGACATCCGGTGGTGACGCCCATCAGCACCACGATGGTGCCGGATTGATCCAGCGAAAGCGCTGCTCCAGTTCCTGCAGCAACAGCTATGGACAAAGCGAAACTGTCCAGCCAGATCAGCCAGCTATAGCGGCTTTCGACCAGATGCGCGGTGAAGAACACCAGAACAGCGGCCCCGACAGCGATCAGGATGTAGTCCGGCTGGCCGACCCAGAAGACGGGATGGCGATCCAGCAGCAGGTCGCGCACGGTGCCGCCTCCGACCGCAGTCAGGCAGGCGATGAAGGCAAACCCCACCAGATCAAGCTGCGCCCGGCTGGCCACCAGTGCCCCAGTCAGCGCGAAGACCAGAACCGAGGCATAGTCCAGCAGGGCAAGCGCGCTCACTCCTGCGCCTTTACGGGTTTGAAGGGGGCCATCCCCGCGCGGGCCAGTTCATCCGCTTTTTCGTTTTCGGGATGGCCCGCATGGCCTTTGACCCATTCCCATGTCACATCATGACGACCCTGCGCTTCGTCCAAACGCCGCCATAGGTCCACATTCTTGACGGGTTTCTTGTTTGAGGTTTTCCAACCGTTCCGCTTCCACCCGAAAATCCACCCTGTTACGCCGTTCTTCACATAGGCGCTGTCGGTCACGACGGTGATTTTGGACGCGCGCTCCAGCGCCTCTAGCGCGCTGATAGCAGCCAGCAGTTCCATCCGGTTGTTGGTGGTCTCGGCCTCACCGCCCTTGAGTTCCCGTTCTTTCAGGATCGAATCCCCCTGCATCGCGCGGAGCAGAACGCCCCAGCCACCGGGACCGGGATTGCCGGAACAGGCACCATCGGTATAGGCAAATAGCTCAGGCATGGGCGGCAAGCCCAATCCAGTCCGAGACCGAGCCATCCAGCCCGGTGCCGCTGCCAAGTCGTCGTGCGGTAACGGTAAAGCCCGCCTTTTGCAGATAAGTTTTCAAGTCTTCCTCGGAATAATAGCTGTAGAAGCGCCCCAAACGATCCGGCCCTTCACCTTGTCCCAGCTTCATGGCGATATAGAAGACGCCCTTGGGTTTCAACGCCCGGTGAATGGCGGTCAGATGGTTCGGGAAATCCGCGCGTTTGGCGTGTAGAAGGCTGAAGTTGGCCCAGATGCCGTCATAGATTCCCTCGGCCTGCAGGTCCGAAAACGCCGCTTGGCGGGCGGACACGCCGGGATGGGCCGAGACCAGCCGGACCATCTCGGTCGAGGCATCCATAGCCTCAACCTCTAGCCCCGCCTGCGCCATGATCACTGATGAGGCACCGGGGCCGCAGCCCAGATCCAGCACCTTGCCACCTGTTGGGACGGCCTGAATGAACCGGGTCAGTTGCGGGTCCTCGGTGTTGGCTTGATCGGTCAGGTCGGCATAGCGCGCGGCCTGTTCGTCATAGACTGAGATCGTCTCACGATCGCTCATAGGTATACCCCGACAGCCAGGCACAGCAGCACGATGGCCGTCAGCAGGATACGCAATCGCATCCACCAGCGTGGCGCGAGGCCCCAATACCAGAACAGGGCGTCCAGCACCAAAAGCCCGGCAAAGCCGATCATCAGATTGGTGCCGGTGCTGATCGGCCCGCCGCCTGTCATGAAAAACGCCCAAAGGGCGGGAAGGACCGACAGAGTATAGCCCACAGTCGCCCTGCTGCCCGAGGTCTTCGTGGCAAACCCCCACAATACACCGGACATGAAACTCAGGATAACCGAGCCATAGAACAGCTGAATGTAAGGCCCCACGAAACGAGAGCCTAGTTCGCGCATGCCCAGATCGTGCAGATCCGAATTCAGATAAGTCAGTGCCCCCCAAATGAACGGGATCAGCCCCGCCAACCCCAGATAGAGCGCGGATTTGGGGACGCCGTTCATGCCGGTTGCCTCAACACGCGCGGGACTTTGAATTCTACGTTTTCGACAGCGGTTTCCACGAGGTCGACGGTTACGTCGTAGTGATCGCTGAACGCGTCGATGACTTCATTCACCAGTACCTCAGGGGCTGAGGCCCCGGCAGTGATGGCAATGCTCGAAATTCCCTCAAGCGCGCGCCAGTCAATATCGGAGGCACGTTGCACCAACTGCGCATAGTTGCATCCAGCGCGCGAGGCGACCTCGACCAATCGCCGTGAGTTGGACGAGTTCGGAGCGCCCACCACCAGCAGCGCATCCGCTTTCGGCGCTACGGCTTTCACGGCCTCTTGCCGGTTTGTTGTGGCGTAGCAGATGTCTTCCTTGTGCGGGCCGACGATCTTGGGGAACCGCTCTTCAAGCGCCGCGATGATATCCTTGGTGTCATCGACCGACAGGGTGGTCTGGGTGACAAAGGCCAGCTGATCCGGATCTCGGACCTGAACTGTGCCGACATCTTCGACGGTTTCGACCAGCAGCACCTCGCCTTCGGGCAGCTGTCCCATGGTACCGATGGTCTCGGGGTGGCCTTTGTGGCCGATCATTATCATCTGCAAGCCATTATCCGAGTGGCGCTGCGCCTCGACATGGACCTTCGAGACCAGAGGGCAGGTGGCATCGACATAGATCATCTCGCGACGAGCGGCGGTGGCAGGTACGGATTTGGGGACCCCATGAGCCGAGAAGATCACCGGCCGGTCATCTGGGCATTCATCCAGTTCCTCGACAAACACGGCCCCCTTGGCGCGCAGCCCGTCGACCACGAATTTGTTGTGGACGATCTCGTGCCGGACATAGACTGGCGCGCCCCATTTCTGCAGCGCCATCTCGACGATCTTTATGGCGCGGTCCACGCCCGCGCAGAACCCGCGCGGCGCTGCCAAGTACAAAGTCAATGGCGGCTTGGTCATGTCGCTGTCTCCTTGCGCCACAGGTAGGTCTTTTCACGGCCTTGGTCCAGACAGGGCGGCGTCATTGATCTGACATGAATCACTGATAGCCGTTAGGTGTTTCAGTACCAAACCTTAGTTAAAGAAGCGCGGCCAGGGATTCATACCCTGACCGCGCTAATCTCATCCCCAATTGTGACGCCGTGGGTTAGTGCCCGCCGGCGGCAGCAACACTGCGTGGTTCGGTCGGCATTTCCCGAGGCGGGCGGCCGATCACGTCGCGCAGGTCTTCCAGTTCAATGAAGTTGTCGGCCTGGCGGCGCAGCTCGTCCGAGATCATCGGCGGCTGGCTGCGGATGGTCGACACGACCGAAACACGTACGCCCTGACGTTGCAGGCTGGCAATCAGCGGGCGGAAATCCCCATCGCCCGAGAACAGTACGATATGATCAACGCGTGGTGCCAGTTCCATGGCATCGACGGTGAGTTCGATATCCATGTTACCCTTTACCTTCCGACGCCCCATGCTGTCGGTGTATTCCTTGGCCGGTTTGGTCACCATGGTGAAGCCATTGTAGTGCAGCCAGTCAACCAGTGGTCGGATCGGAGAGTACTCGTCATTCTCCAGCAGCGCTGTGTAGTAAAAAGCACGCAAAAGCTTGCCACGGCGCATGAATTCCTGCCGCAGAAGCTTGTAGTCGATGTCGAAGCCAAGTGCTTTTGCGGCGGCATAAAGATTCGAGCCGTCGATGAACAGCGCTAGCCGTTCGTCCTTATAAAACATAAATAGGTCCTTCCGGTATAATCCAGCCCGCTGCGCGTTTAAGAGTGAGTGGTGTAAAATTAAGCGTGCTGGTGTGCCTATAATTAGGGCTTTTAATGCGCATCGCAAGTATGCATTTGGCCGAATATGGGGGTATTAATGGGCAAAACCATGTCAAATGCAGTTGTTGCGATGGGCGCAAATCTCAATCTGAGCGGACTAGGGCCCAAGGTGACACTTCGCAACGCAATAAAAGCGCTTGCGAACCGTGGTGTGGTGATTCGCGCCGAAAGCCGGTTTTTTGAAACCCCCTGTTTCCCTCCGGGCGCGGGCCCTGACTACGTCAATGCGGCCCTTTTGATCGAGACTGACCTCCCGCCTGCGCAGCTGCTAGAGGTCCTGCACGAGGTTGAACATGAGTTCGGTCGTGAACGGGTGCAGCGCTGGGGGATGCGGACGCTGGATCTGGATCTGGTATGCTACGATGATCAGGTATTGCCCGATCCCGCCACCTTCGATCGCTGGCTGAGCCTGCACGCGGATGCACAGCGTCAAGAGGCCCCGGAGCAGCTGATTTTGCCCCATCCCCGACTGCAGGACCGGGCGTTTGTGCTTGTGCCCATGGTCGATGTGGCCCCGGACTGGAACCATCCAGTTCTGGGTCAGACCGTCCAGCAGATGCTCGAGGCGCTGCCAGCGGAAGACATCGCCGCGGTCACACCTTTGTAGATTGGTGGATTTGCGCTATTTCCTGCTTGTCAAGGCGCTCAATCGGTCTTAGATACAACGCTTCCTGATATGGACTCAGCAACGGAGTAGCGTTCCATGGCCCGCGTGACGGTTGAAGACTGCGTAGACAAGGTTCCCAACCGGTTTGAACTGGTGATGCTTGCCGCCCATCGTGCGCGTGAGATTTCCGCCGGTGGACCGATCACTGTGGACCGTGACAACGACAAGAACCCCGTTGTCTCGCTGCGTGAAATCGCCGACGAAACCCAGAGCGCGGATGAACTGCGCGAGCGTTTGATCGAGGCCAACCAGACCCAGATCGAGGTTGATGAGCCGGAAGAAGATCAGATGGCTCTGCTGATGGGCGCCGAATCGGACAAGCCTGCCGAAGATGACATGTCGGAAGAAAAACTCCTGCGCGCTCTGATGGAGGCTCAAGGGCAGGGGTAAGCCCTCAAAACGAAGGTGCGGACCGGATGATTTCTGCTGACGACCTGATTGCGCTGGTCCGCAATTATAACCCAAAGACAAACGCTGAACGCATCGCCAAGGCCTATGAATTCGGCCAGCAGATGCACGAAGGGCAGTTCCGCCATTCCGGTGAGCCCTATTTTACCCATCCCGTTGCCGTCGCCGCCATCCTGACCGAACAGCGTTTGGATGATGCGACCATTATCACGGCGCTGTTGCATGACACGATCGAAGACACCAAAGCCAGCTATGGCAAAGTGGCGGAGCTGTTCGGGGATGAGGTCGCCAAACTGGTCGATGGCGTCACCAAACTGACCAATCTGCAACTCTCCAGCCGCGAAACCAAACAGGCCGAGAATTTCCGCAAGCTGTTCATGGCCATGTCCAAGGACCTTCGGGTGATCCTGGTCAAGCTGGCCGACCGGCTGCACAACATGCGCACGATCAAGGCGATGCGCCCTGAAAAGCAGATCGTCAAAGCACGCGAGACCATGGATATCTATGCGCCGCTTGCGGGTCGGATGGGGATGCAGTGGATGCGCGAGGAGCTCGAAGACCTCGCCTTCCGTGTGCTGAACCCCGAAGGGCGCCAGTCGATCATCCGCCGCTTTATCACCCTTCAGCGCGAAACCGGAGACGTGATCCACCGGATCACTGGCGACATGCGCCATGAGCTGGAGAAAGCGGGCATCGAGGCCGAAGTCTTCGGTCGGGCCAAGAAACCCTACTCGATCTGGCGCAAAATGCAGGAAAAGGATCAGGGCTTCTCGCGCTTGTCCGACATCTACGGCTTCCGCATCATCACCGAAACCGAGGAAGACTGCTACCGCACCCTCGGCGCGATCCACCAGCGCTGGCGCGCGGTGCCCGGCAGGTTTAAGGACTATATTTCTCAGCCGAAATCGAACGGCTACCGCTCGATCCACACCACTGTTTCGGGTCGTGACGGCAAACGGGTCGAAGTGCAGATCCGTACCCGCCAGATGCACGATGTGGCTGAAACCGGCGTGGCCGCGCACTGGTCTTATCGCGACGGTGTCCGGACCGAGAACCCGTTTGCGGTCGACCCGGCCAAGTGGATTTCGAACCTGACCGAGCAATTCGACAATGAGGAAGATCACGAAGACTTCCTTGAAGCCGTCAAGCTTGAGATGTACTCGGACCAGGTATTCTGCTTCACGCCGAAAGGCGATGTCGTGAAGCTACCGCGTGGGGCGACGCCGATTGATTTTGCCTACGCCATCCACACCCGTATCGGCCATGCATGTGTCGGAGCAAAGGTCGATGCGATCCGCGTGCCGCTCTGGACCCGGCTGAAGAACGGGCAGTCGGTCGATATCATCACCGCTGATGGCCAGACCCCACAGGTCACCTGGCTTGAGATTGCGGTAACCGGAAAGGCTCGGACTGCGATCCGCCGCGCCCTGCGCGAAGTTGATCGCGAACGGTTCATCAAACTGGGCAAAGAGCTTGCCCGTTCCGGGTTCGAACATGTCGGCCGCAAATCCACCGATAAGGCGCTGGATACAGCCGCCAAGCACCTGCGTCTCAAAGACCGGCATGAGTTGCTCGCGCGTTTGGGCAGTGCCGAACTGACCGCCCATGATGTGGTCAGCGCCGTTTATCCGGAACTGACACAGGACGACGGCGATGCGATCCCGCTGCGGCGCGCCGTGATTGGCCTTGAACCAGGTCAGAAATTCGACCGCGCCCCCTGCTGCCAGCCCCTTCCGGGCGAGCGGATTGTCGGCATCACGCATCGTGGCAAGGGTGTTGAAGTTCACGCCATCGACTGCAACCGCCTCGGCGCATATGAGAATGAGCCCGAGCGTTGGGTCGATCTCCACTGGCATTCCGGCACCCACCCGGCGGTCTATGGCGCGACACTTGACCTCACCATCGGCAACGATGCAGGCGTACTGGGGCGTATTTGCACATTGATCGGCGAGAAAAAGGCCAATATCTCGAACCTTGAGTTCGTCGACCGCAAACCGGATTTTTACCGACTGCTGATCAATGTCGAACTGCGAGACCTTGAACAATTGCATTCGCTTATGCTGATGCTCGAGGCAGAAAGTGACGTGGCCGCTGTCGAACGATACCGAGAGCGTGAAAATGCCGCCCTGCCGGCTGGTTGAGATGAGGTGATCAGGAGTGGTTTTCAAGCGCCGAGATCGACGCTCTCCCATTCAGGCCGCATCTGAGTTTGTCTATCCACGTGGCGGATGGACCCGCGCCTTTCACTATGTAAAACACCGCGTTCGCCGTTTGCCGGACTCGCCCGAGCGGATCGCACGCGGTATCGGGGCAGGGGTGTTTGCAGCGTTTACACCCTTCTATGGCCTGCATTTTCTGGTCGCCGCCATCGGCGCGCGCCTGCTCAACGGCAATATCGTGGCCGCCCTCAGCGGCACGTTCTTCGGCAATCCGCTGACCTATGTTCCAATTGGCGTCATCTGCTTGCAGACAGGGCATTTCCTTCTGGGAACGGAATTCGAGAAAAGCGAAACCCGCGGCCTAATGGGGAAATTCGCGGATGCGATGGGCGATCTGAAGAACAACTTCCTCGCCATGTTTACCGACCGCGTCGCGGATTGGCACGGCCTGGGTCTTTTCTACCGCGAAGTGTTCTACCCCTATATGATCGGCGGCATTCTTCCCGGTCTGCTGGCTGGGGTGATCTGCTTTTATCTCAGCCTGCCGCTGATCCGCACCTATCAACAGCGCCGCCGCGCGCGGATCAAAGCCAAATTCGACGAAATCAAACGTCTGGCTGAAACCGAGGCTGACACTTCGGTGGAAAAGGCACTAGCTTCAGCTCAAACCGTAAAAAAGGAATCGCGCGATGTCTGACACTTATCTGCGTCTTGGTGTGAATATCGACCACGTCGCCACCGTGCGTAACGCACGCGGTGGGGCTTATCCCGACCCGCTGCGTGCCGCCAAACTGGCCGAAGAGGCCGGGGCCGATGGCATTACGGCGCATCTGCGCGAAGACCGCCGTCACATCTCGGATGCGGATATTGATGGGCTAATGGACGTCCTCTCGGTCCCTCTGAACTTTGAAATGGCGGCCACCGAAGAGATGCAGAAGATCGCCCTGCGGCACAAACCTCATGCGGTCTGTATCGTGCCGGAGAAGCGTGAGGAACGCACCACCGAAGGTGGGCTGGAAGTCGCGCGCGAGGAAAACAAGTTGGCCCACTTCATTGCTCCGCTTCGCGATGTCGGCTGTCGTGTGTCGATCTTCATCGCCGCTGACCAACGCCAGATTGAGGCCGCCCACCGTATAGGGGCCGAGGTGATCGAGCTACACACAGGCGCCTATTGCGACGCCTTCGCCGAAGGCCGCATGGAAGAGGCCGAGCGTGAGCTGGAAAGCCTGCGCCAGATGTCGACCTTTGCCCATTCGCTGGGCCTCGAAGTCCATGCAGGCCACGGGTTGACCTATGAGACGGTGAAACCCGTCGCGGCCTTCCCAGAAGTGCGTGAGTTGAACATCGGTCACTTCCTGATCGGTGAGTCGATCTTTCTGGGCCTTACCCCCGCCATACAGGAAATGCGTCGCCTGATGGATGAGGCGCGGGCGTGATCACGCCGACTTTCATAGCGATCTGGTTTGCCTGGTTGATGGCCGGTGGCTCACCCGGTCCGGCCACCATGGGCATTGCCGGTACCGCTATGTCTGAAGGTCGCTGTGCAGGGCTGGTCTTTGCACTTGGCATATGCGCGGGCTCTGCTGCTTGGGGGATTGCCGCCGCGCTGGGCTTGTCGGCGATCATGCTGGCAAATGTCTGGGTCTTCGAGGTGATCCGTTACTTTGGTGTCGCCTATTTGGGCTGGCTGGCCCTCAAGGCCCTGCGCCGCGCGATGACCGCCGGTGAGGTTCCATTGGGCAAGCCAGTCACCGGGTCGCTGCGCTCGATCTTTGCGAAAGGTGCAGCCATTCACCTGACGAACCCCAAGGCGATCCTCAGTTGGGGATCGATCTATGCGATCGTTGCCCCAAATGATGCCAGCCTATGGGTGTTGTTGGGATATTTCGGCCTACTTTATGCGGGATCGTTGCTGATCTTCATCGGTTACGCCTTCCTGTTTTCCTCGTTGCGTATGGTTAGCGCCTACCGGCGTGCTCGACGTTGGTTCGATTTTGCCTTTGCGGGGTTCTTCGGCGTCGCCAGCTATAAGATTTTGACGGTTCGGTTGTCGTGATCCTCGGAGTTGGTACAGACCTCGCGAATATCGAGCGCATTCAGCGCACGCTCGACCGTTTCGGCGACCGTTTCCGCAATCGCGTGTTCACCGAGACCGAGCAGCGCAAGGCGGAACGTCGCTACGACACCGCAGGCACCTACGCCAAACGTTGGGCCGCGAAAGAGGCTTGTTCCAAGGCGTTAGGCACCGGTCTGCGCATGGGCATCGCCTGGAAGGACATGGCGGTCAGCAACCTGCACACGGGCCAGCCCGTGATGCATGTAACCGGCTGGGCCGCCGACCGGCTGCGCCAGATGACGCCGGAGGGCCATGAGGCGATTATCCACGTCACCCTGACCGATGACCACCCCTGGGCGCAGGCCTTTGTGGTGATCGAGGCGCGCCCGCTTCAAGAAGCCGGTACGCAGCCTTGACTTGCCCCCGCATGGCCCGCATTTAGCACCCAACACACCAAGGAGCAGAGAGCAGTATGGCCGAGGACGTCAAAACCGGAAATCCCATCTGGGAGACGATCAAAACCATTGTCTACGCCCTGTTGATCGCAGGCGTTTTCCGCACCCTGTTTTTCCAGCCCTTCTGGATCCCCTCCGGCTCGATGAAACAGACCCTGCTGATCGGCGATTTCCTGTTCGTCAACAAGATGGCCTACGGTTACTCCTACGCCTCCTGCCCCAGCCTGATCATCCCCAGTGTCGGTCTGAATATCGACGCCGAGGATATATGCGGCTGGCTTCCGGGTGACGACAATACCCGCATCTGGGGCGGAGAGCCCGAACGCGGCGATGTGATCGTCTTCCGTCACCCTGTGACGGGGCGTGACTATATCAAACGCCTCATCGGCCTACCGGGCGACCGCGTTCAGGTCCGTCAAGGGCAGATCATTCTGAACGGCACACCCGTCCCGCAACAAGCCGATGGCGTCTTCACGGAAGTGGCGGCTCCGCAAGGTCCGCAACGCTTGCGTCCGCGCTGCTCCAACGGCCCGGTCGGTATCGGTGGCGTCTGTGAGAAAGAGCGCTTTGTCGAGACCCTGCCCAATGGCGTATCCTATGACGTGCTGAGTATCGGCAATCAAGGGTCCGACAATACCGGCATCTACACGGTGCCCGAAGGCCACTATTTCTTCATGGGCGACAACCGCGACAACTCTGCCGACAGCCGTCTGCCGCAATCTGCTGGTGGGGTAGGCTATGTTCCTTACGAAAACCTGATCGGTCGCGCAGACCGGATCATGTTCTCGTCGGCTGGCCGGTCTATGCTGTTCTTCTGGACATGGCGCAGCGACCGCTTCTTCAAGGCGGTCAATTGAAGGTATCGGCCGACATAAAGGCATTTCAGCAACGCTTGGGGTACGAGTTCTCAAACCCCGAGCTGTTGGTGCGGGCACTAACCCATGGTTCGGTTTCGTCCGCCACTCGGCCCGATAACCAAAGGCTCGAATTTCTGGGCGACCGCGTGCTGGGTCTGGTGATGGCAACAGCATTGCTGGAGGCGGATAAGAAAGCCTCCGAAGGCCAGCTGGCCCCTCGTTTCAATGCGCTGGTGCGTAAAGAAGCCTGTGCCGATGTCGCCCGTCAAATTGATCTGGGTGCCGTGCTCAAGCTGGGCCGGTCCGAGATGCTGTCCGGGGGGCGCCGCAAACAGGCGCTTCTGGGCGACGCGATGGAGGCCGTGATCGCCGCCATCTACCGAGATGCCGGGTTCGAGGCCGCTCGCGATGTCATTCTCGCCCTTTGGGGGGATCGCATCCACACGGTCGAATCCGACGCTCGCGACGCAAAGACTTCGCTCCAGGAATGGGCACAAGCCCGCGGCCAGAAACCCCCCAGCTATATCGAGGTCAAACGCAGCGGCCCCGACCACGCCCCGGTTTTCACCATCGCCGCCCGCCTGCAGGACGGGACCGAGGCAAAGGCTACCGCCGGATCAAAGCGCCAAGCCGAACAGGCAGCAGCAAAGGCCCTACTGGGTTCACTGAAAAAATAGCCCCCGCCCCTCTCCCCAAACCCGATCCGCTCTTCATCTGGCTAAAAATATCCCGGGGGTGAGGCCGGATGAAATCCGGACGAGGGGGCTGGCCCCCTCCCGGTCGGATTGGCGTAGCCAATCCGAAGCCTATACCACCCGGATATACCCGGTAAGACCGGTTTTCTGATGCTCAATCACATGGCAGTGAAACGCCCAGTCACCGGGATTGTCCGCGACCAGAGCGATCTCGACCACCTCATCTTTTAGCAGCAACGTGGTATCGGTCAGCAAAGGCGGCAGCTTGCGTAGGTTCGATTTCAACGGCGTGAACACAAGCCCATGCAGGTGGATTGGATGCAGGTTCGGCGATTCGTTTCGTAGCCTCAGAACGTAGCTTTTGCCCATCTCCAAAACAGCCAGAGGGCCGACACCCTCGGCGGCATCGCCCGCCCAAGGGGTCCGGTTGATCGACCAGAAATTATAGCCCAGAGAGCCACAGAATCCGTTATTCGGCTCTCCACCTTCGGGCGTCCAGCCAAAGACGAACTCATGCAGTTCGGCCTTTGCCAGATCAGGCCGTGCAACCGGGTTCGGAGGCAGTGGTTTCAACTCCCGCAAGTCCCGCGCAACATCCGCGCCTACGGCCCGAAGACGTGCCATCGGGCGATGCGGCTGACCCGGCAATTTCGCGACCAAATCCACCATCTGCCCCTCGCCTGAGGGCATCGCCACCGCGAAATCCACCCGTTGGCCCGGTCCGACCAGCAGAGGGTCCTCGGCGCTTGGCAGGGGAACCTCGACATCAACCGGATGTCCGTCCCATGCAATGATCCGAGCCTCGGCGCCCTCAAGATGCAGCCGATAGATCCGGGTCGTGTCCGTGTTCACCACCCGCAGCCGCACTAACCCGCCCGAGTTATGGTCGTAGACAGGCGTATCCAGCCAGTTTGCGGTTTGCAGATTGCCGAATGTGCCAGCTCGTGCCGCGCCGCGCTGGGTGTAGGCGGGCAGGAACTGGTCCTCGTTATCCAGACGGAAATCACGTAGGTTGACGACTTGTTCGCTGTCAAATCCGGGGTCTTCGGCCTCGGCAATGACCATCACGCCAGTCAGACCATGAGCCATCTGCTCCATCGTCATGCAATGGGGATGGTACCAATAGGTTCCGGCGTCGGGGGGCGTGAACTCATAGTCGAACAGTTCATTCGGCCCCATCGGCATCTGGGTCAGATAGGGCACGCCGTCCATTGCGTTGGGAATGCGCAGCCCGTGCCAATGCATCGCAGTGTAGTCCAGTGTCGAGTTGCGCACCGGCAGGCGCATCGCTTCACCCTGACGGCCCCGCAGCACCGGCGGCGGCGCGTCGGATGATAGGCTGACCATCCCGGTCGTCACCTGATCGCGCAGCGCAAAACTGGCCGATTGAATGATCAGTTCGGGCGCGGCTGAAGCCAACCCAAACCCTCCCAATCCGATCGCCCCAGCGGCGGCGCTGCTTCCCAAAAGGAACTCGCGTCGTTTCATGATTTGCCTCTTTGATGAAATCCTCGCCTGGCTGTCATCGGCGTGGCGTATGGCTACAGTTTCACTGCGCACAACGGATCGCAATGCGACAAAACCCTCTGGCCCGCGCGGGCATTCTGCTATAGGGGTGCGCACTTGCAAACAGGATCGCAGCAGACATGACCACACGCGCCGGATTTATCGCCCTGATCGGAGAGCCAAACGCAGGCAAATCCACCCTTTTGAACCGCATGGTCGGGGCCAAGGTCTCGATCGTGACGCATAAGGTGCAGACCACCCGCGCCCGCATCCGTGGCGTGGCGATGGAAGGCGATGCGCAGCTGGTTTTTGTGGATACGCCGGGCCTGTTCAAACCGCGCCGCCGTCTGGACCGCGCCATGGTTGCTGCCGCCTGGGGTGGAGCGGCTGATGCGGATGTGGTTGTCCTGATGATCGAGGCCCATCGCGGCATCACCGAAGGCGTCGAGCGGATCCTCGAAGGTCTCGAAGAGATCGGACAGGGCCGTACGATTGCGCTGGCCATCAACAAGATCGACAAGGTGCCCTCAGAGAAGCTGCTGGCGCTGACCAGTGACCTGAACGAACGCTACCCTTTTGCTGAGACCTTCATGATCTCGGCTGAGAAAGGTCACGGCGTCGACGACCTGCGCAAATGGCTGGCGGGTGAGCTGCCCGAAGGCCCTTGGCTTTATCCCGAAGACCAGATCGCCGATCTGCCCTTGCGCATGATCGCCGCCGAAATGACCCGCGAGAAGCTGACCCTGCGCCTGCACCAGGAACTGCCCTATCAGCTAACCGTCGAGACGGAGAACTGGGAAGAGCGCAAAGACGGCTCGGCCCGGATTGATCAGATCATCTACGTCATGCGCGACGGCCACAAGGGCATCGTGCTGGGCAAAAAGGGCGAGACGATCAAGGCCGTGAGCCAGGCCGCGCGGGCGGAATTGGAAGAGTTCCTCGACCGCAAGATTCACCTGTTCCTGCAGGTCAAAGTCCGGCCCAACTGGTTGGAGGAATCCGAGCGGTACTCGGAAATGGGACTGGATTTCAAAGACGGCAACGCATGACCCGTCTGACCGCAGACTTCTGGGTCCATGCCTATCTGGCGCGGTTGCGGTTTCAGGAGATCCCGGCCTTTGTGGTTGCGCATGGCGACGACACGGCGGGTGCGGTGCTGGTCAAGCTCAACACGCTTGATGGGATGGCGGTGGCCTTCCAACGCAGCTTTGACCTGATGAGCGGCGCGCGCAAATGGGTAGAACTCTCTAGCGGCGCCGAGGGTGATGTGGACGAGGCCATCCAACGCCAGCGCAGCTTTGACCCTGATCTATGGGTGATCGAGGTCGAAGACCGGCAGGGGCGGCATTTACTGGATGAAGAGGGTCTGGAATAGCCCCACTTACAGGGACTTGGACAGGCGGCCCAAACCGTCTAGTTTTAAGGTCAGGTCGGCACAGGCTGATCGTTGAGAAAACCGCAAAAAGGTCAGGTGTTGGCGTGGCTGAAACACTCGCTGAGAAACTTGAAAAATCGAACCTGGGTCATTGGATGCAGCGATTCGAAGGCTTCATGGTCTTCATTGGTGTCGTCGGTCCCTTTGCCACGCTGCCGCAGCTGATCAAGCTGTTTTTCACCCACTCGCAACACGCCACTGGCCAGTCGCTTTTGTCCTGGTCGCTCTATGCTGCGCTGTCATTCCTGTGGTTTGCTTACGGGTTGGTGGTCGGGAAGCTACCGATTTATGTAGGCAATGGGATCTCGATGGTCCTCAACCTGTTGATGGTGATTGGTATCCTGATGCACGCGGGCCTGACGTTCTGAGGGGGTTCTAGCCTAGCACCAGCGGCTCTAGCGACACCCGCAGCGATACGGCGGCGAAGAACAGTACGCTGCCTGCTAGAACGAAAACATGCCAAATCGTATTGTGATAGGGCATCCAGTCGGACAGGTAGAAGATGACGCCTGCGGTGTAGACTACCCCTCCGGCAATCATCAGGGCGAATACCGAGGGCGGCAGCTCGTCCAGCAAGGCATGCCCGCTCCAGACGGCAGCCCAGCCCATTCCCAGATACAAGACCAGCCCGATCCAGCGAAAGCGGTGCGGGTCCACCATTTTCAGCACCGACCCCAGCGTCGCCGAGGACCAAAGGCCGATCATCAGCCCCGGGGCTTGCGCTCCGGACAGCAGCAGGAAAGGCGTGTAGGTTCCTGCGATCTTCACATAGATGCCCGAGTGATCCAGCCTGCGCAGAACTTCTGACCATCGGTCGCTGACGACCATATTGTAGAGCGCAGAAAAGCTGAGCATCAGGATCAGCGTCACACCGTAGATCGACGCGCCCATGACCGCGTCCGGGTCGGCTCGATAGAACATCGTCATGACAATCAGAATGGGAACCGCGATAAGGGCTAGAAACAGGCCCAGAACATGTACAACTCCGTCACTGATGCGCTCGGCCCGGCTATAGGCTGGCCGGATATGTGCAAAAGATCGCATAGCAGAAGGGTAGGTCCGCTGCCGTCCTAGGGCAAGTCTACCGGGCTGAACTTCTCGTGTGGGTGCCACAGCTTGCGGCGCTGGCGGGTGTTTTTCATCCCCTCTTCATCAAACCGCAATGCTCAGGTCGGATCTTCGCCGAGCTTTGGGTCTTTGTACCGGTTGAGGTCCAGAATGCCCGCCTGGATTGGGTTATCCTTCAAAAAACGGGTGTGGATCTGATCGCTGATGGCCCAGAAATCTTCGCTGGTCCGACGCACGCCGAAATCGGCAACCAGCTGCATCCAGTCTTCTTGCGTGGCGACCGCTTTCACAGCCTGAACAAAGTCGGGCAATTGCGCTTCAGGCAGTTTGAAGAAGAAGTTTGGGTAGCTTCCGATCATCTCAGGCAGAATGGTCAGAACGTCTTTTTCGGGCTCTCGCCGGGCGGATTCGTCAAACAGGAAGGCTATGTTGGTATGGGCCTTGTCGTGGATCAGGGTGAAAACCTCGGCTTTCTCGTCGCTTGTCTCGACCACCAGCAAGGAAAGGTCGGGCAGGAACTTGACCCAAGGCCCGGTCTGGCTAGTGAGGGAAGTCAGGGCATCCTGAGCGCAATCCCCACCATCGCATCGGTTGATAGGGTCGGAGAGCAGCCACAAACCATTGCCGCGGGCTAGAAGTTGCAGAAGAAACTCCTGCTTCGGGGCGTTTGTTTCAAATGTGATCCCCGTGGGCATCGTGTCGTCGATGCGACGGGTGTGCCAAAAAGTGTGCAATCTGGCCAGAACGCCTCGGTACCAGTTTTCGTGCATCCCCGGCCGCAGATTGCGCGGCATGAAGGTCAGGAAGTTATCCTCACTCTCCATGCGCAATTCGTCCATGTAAATGCGGGTCGCTAGTTGATGCTCGACACGTCCGAACACATCATATCCGGCAACCAGATTGTAGTAGATTCGTTCAAACACCGGATAGTCGATGACCCAGGCGGTTTCCGGAATGTCGCCATGAAACCCGGTCAGGGCCGAGGCGTTGTCGAAGTGCCGAAACACGGTGATCAGGGCGTTCGGGTTGGTTCCCTCGCCATCCCAGATCGCATCATAGCCCCAACCGGTCTGATACGCAGGGCTGTTACGATAGCGGGTATCGCGGAACTCAAGGTACTGGGCCTGGTTCTGATGCGAGAACATGTGCAGGTCACCCAAGTTTTGGCCTACCTGCGCTACGGGCAGCTCAAGAAGTGCAGCGCCCTCGGCCAGAAAACTTGGGTCGGTGATCGAGAGGTCGGCGTCGGGGTCAAGGAAACTGACCCAGAACCGGTCCTCGATGACGTCAACGGCAGTCTCTCCGTGACAGACAGGGCCGCGGATAAAGCTGCGGACAAAGAACAGCGCATCGTCCAAAAGGAATTGGTACCGGCTACGCGCGGGGATCGCCGCGAAGGTCGAGAACGGGTCGCCGCCTTCGGCATCGCCATAGGAGGGCAGGTCGGTCAGCGCCCAGTTGGGCTGCAGGAACAGCGCCTGAAACCGCGTCATGCGATCAGGGCTTAGCGTATAGACCAGATGTTCTTTGTGGACGATGGTTTCATCGAACGGTTGTAGACGGTAGAAGAAAGGGTCCGCGCCGGGGTCGTCGAACGGGCGGCGGGTGGCGATGATGTCGATCTCTTCTCCGTTGGGCGTTCTGGACCGGACCATTTGAAAGAACCGCCGTGGGTCATCGCCTTCGAAATGTAGGCGGGCCAGAAACAGATGTTCGAACAGATACCGGTTCATCAATAGCGCGCGCGGGTCGGGAGCGTTCAAGAACGCCTCCCACGCGGTGACCTGTTCTTGGATATCGTCCGGCAATGGCGTAGCCGCGTTAGGCAAGGCCGCTCCGCCCTGCACCCAGTCCATCAACAGCGCATGCTCTGAGGCTGCCAGTGGCGCAGTCCCATAGGGCATTCCGGCCATCGGATGACTTTCGCGGAAGGCGTCGAACTCCTGATCGGTTGGGCAGACCAACGGGCGGTCAAGCGCCAGCTCCAACGAGTCCGGCAGGGGTGCGTTGGGGGGCAGAGGGTTTTCGGCCCCCAGTGCCAGATAGCGTTCAAGCAGGCTGGTCTCGCCTTGTGCCTGTGGAAGAACCGGATGGAACCCTAAATCCCGCCACCCCTCAACCGTTGTGGCATCTTGCCCCAAACGGGTCGGCTGGGCATCTTCTAGGCGCTGTGAATGGTAAACCGCCAGCTTGCTGCCGCCGCGCAGCAGCCCCTCGGGCGAGGTCAGCTTGACCTGACAGGGCGCGTCATAACAGCCGTGGCAAACCACGCATCGCTTGTCGAGAACCGGCTTGACTTGCGACCAGTCTGCCTGAGCGAAGGCGGAAAGAGGGCCAAAGCCGATCAAGCTTGCAAATAGCAAAACCCAAACTCTGCCTGGCATCTTTGTCCTCCCGCCCAACGCGCGCCCAATGATAATCTTGGACCAAGCGCCCGGTTTGTCGAGTCCCCATCCCGCTTGCGCCCGGCGTGCAGTTGCGCTCTTGTGAGGCGACCGACTTCCAACCCCGACCGGAGCTTGCCTTGGACTGGCGCGATCACGGCATTTTACTGACCACGCGCCGCCACGGTGAAACGGCTGCGATCATCGAGGTCTTCACCGAGGCCCATGGCCGTCATGCGGGTGTGGTGCGTGGGGGAACCAGCCGCAAGATCGCGCCGATCCTGCAGCCAGGCGCGCAACTGGACGTGCTGTGGCGTGCGCGGCTTGAGGAACATATTGGCACTTTCCAGGTCGAACCTCTGCGCTCGCGCGCGGCAGCGGCGTTTTCCGGGCGTCTGGCGCTGGCGGGGCTTAACGCCGTGGTGTCGCTGTTGTCCTTTTGCCTGCCCGAGCGGGAACCGCATCCCGCCATCTATACCCAGACCGAGCAGTTGATGGATCTGCTGGGGCAAGATGAGATCTGGCCGTTGGCCTATCTGCGGTGGGAACTTGCGCTGCTTGAGGATCTGGGCTTTGGCCTCGATCTGTCCTCCTGCGCTGTAACCGGCGCGACCGAGGGGCTGGTCTATGTCTCGCCCAAAACCGGTCGGGCCGTCAGTGTTGAGGGCGCCGGAGAGTGGGTCGACCGCCTGTTGCCCCTGCCGCCCTGTCTAAGGGGCGAAGGGACGGCCCCGGATTCTGAGATCGTGCAGGGGCTGAATACGACAGGGTATTTCATGGAACACCGCGTTGCGCCCGCGCTGGGCCATCATCCGCCGCCCGAGGCGCGGGCGCGGTTCATCGAGAGGCTTACTCGGCGGCTTTGAACACCATCTCGTGCCCGTCCTCATTGCGCAGGATCAGCACATCGCCGGAAACCTCGGATTGGGTCATCGCCAACAGGGCGGCGAAATAAACCCCCTCGGCCTCAAGCGCGGCACAGGCGGCGCGAGTGGCGGCAAGGTCCTTGATCGCGAACCAAGGATAGGGCGCGTTCAGCGTGCCATTGTAGCTATTGCAGGGGGCATTGCCCGCGATCTTACCCTCTTCGGGGAATTGCAGTATGACGCTGGCCTCAAACGGCTGCCCATCAATCTCTCGCAGCACCCAGGACCGGTCAGACGCGCCATAGGCCGCCACGGTTTCGTCGCGGTCGCATTGAAACAGGGCCATCAAGGGCAGAACGAGGGTCAGGCGTAGCATGGGCACAATCTAGCGTGTCTTCGGGTGCGGCTGAACCGGAATCTCAGCTGCCTACGCTGGCTGAGATCAGTTCTTCGCGCACCTCCAGCCGGGGCCGCCAGTTGTAACGGTCGTCTTCTGAGATCTCGCCCCAGAACAGGTCGCCGCTCTGCCGCCAGGGATCAAGGATCACGCCGTCCTTCAGGCTGTCTCCCCGCGCGCTGATCGCTGCCGAATGGTGGATGATGCGGAACGTGGTCGGAGGAGAGGTGGCCCAATGCACGTCCAGCGTTTGAAAGTCCTCTTGCTGCAAGCGCCGGGTCATGGCCTGCGCCCAGTCATTGCACAGGCCATAGTCACGAAAGCCGTTGATGACCTTGGCGTTGTGAACGATCGGCGAATCCGTCACGTTCCAGTCGCGCTTCAATTGTTGCGAATAGCTGTACGAGATTTCTGCGGCGCGGCGGGCCTCGGCCGGGTCGACATTGGGGCCAAGGTTGCGGATCTCAAGCGCCAGCCCATCGACATCCGCCCGTGTAACAGTCGAAGACGGAGCGCAAGCCCCAAGGGTCAGCATCACCAAGGCAGCAAGCAGCGCGGTCAGGCGTATCACGTTGGTCTCTCCGTCCGGGTTTCGAGAGGTCGTGTAAGTGATCTGCGCGGGATCGGGAAGGGGGAAGTTGCAGTGAAGAGTGTTCAGAATCGGTTCTGTTGGCTTTGTGGGACACACGGTTAGCGCCGTGCACAATATAAGCAAGTCAAGAAAAAAACCCGGCGCGGGCGCCGGGTTCAGTTGGGGAAATGAAGTTGCCGAATTTCGGTCAGCCCAGCAGACGCCGTGCGATGACCTGTGCCTGAATTTCGGCAGCCCCTTCGAAAATGTTCAGGATACGCGCGTCGCACAGGACGCGGCTGATTTTGTATTCCAGCGCGAAGCCGTTGCCGCCGTGAATCTGCAGCGCGTTATCGGCCGCGGCCCAGGCCACACGCGCGCCCAGCAGCTTGGCCATACCGGCCTCTAGATCGCAGCGTTGGCCGTGGTCTTTTTCCCAGGCCGAGAAATAGGTCAGCTGCCGCGCAATCATGATCTCAACCGCCATCATCGCCAGCTTGCCGGAAACGCGCGGGAAGTTGATCAGCGATTTGCCAAACTGCTTGCGGTCCTGCGCATATTGCATCGCGATATCCAGCGCACTTTGCGCAACGCCGATGGCGCGGGCGGCGGTCTGGATGCGGGCGGATTCAAAAGTCTCCATCAACTGCTTGAAGCCTTTGCCTTCTTCGCCGCCCAGAAGGTTTTCACCCTTCACGTGGAAGCCGTCGAATCCCAGCTCGTATTCCTTCATGCCGCGATAGCCCAGCACCTCGATCTCACCGCCGGTCATGCCGGGGGTGGGGAAGGGGGCTTCGTCCGTGCCCGGTGTCTTTTCGGCCAGGAACATCGACAGGCCCCGGTGATCGGTGCTGTCAGGATTGGTGCGTGCCAGCAGGGTCATCACATGGGTGCGGGCCGCGTGGGTGATCCACGTTTTGTTGCCGGTGATCTCATAGTCGCCATCGGCGTTTTTGACCGCGCGTGTGCGCAGGCTGCCCAGATCCGAGCCGGTATTGGGTTCCGTGAACACGGCGGTCGGCAAGATTTCAGCGCTTGCCAGCTTCGGCAGCCAGTTTGCTTTTTGCTCATCCGAGCCGCCTGCGATGATCAACTCAGCCGCAATCTCGGAGCGCGTGCCCAGAGAGCCAACACCGATATAGCCACGCGAAAGCTCCTCGGACACCACGCACATCGAAGCTTTGGACAGGCCGAATCCGCCGAACTCTTCGGGGATGGTCAGGCCGAAAACGCCCATCTCGGCCAGTTCTTCGATGACTTCGATCGGGATCAGTTCATCCTTGAGGTGCCAGTCATGGGCGTGCGGTTCGACCTTTTCGACGGCATAACGGCGGAATTGGTCACGGATCATCTCAAGTTCTTCGTCCAGACCCGACGCGCCGAACATGGTGGCTCCGGCCTGGTCTTCCATCAGGGCGACAAGGCGAGACCGCGCGGCTTGCGTATTGGCCTGCGCCATCAGCGTCTGGATCTCAGAAGTCTGGAACCCGGACAGAGCGTCCCAGCCCAGCCCCAGATCCTGCAGGCGGACAACTTCGCCTTGGTTCATGGGGATACCGCCAGCGACCTGATGCAGATACTCACCAAAGGCGATCTGGTGCAGCAGTTGCTCAATCTCGCCAAACTTGCCGTCCGCCTCAAGCGCTTCGGCCCAGCGTTGCATCTGTGCAAGGGACTGATGATAGGTCGCCAGCCATGCCAGCCCGTGAGCAGCTGTCTGGTTCGCCTCGATCAACGCACCCGAGATGCGACCGTCAGCCTCGACCATGGACCGCACCGAATCGCGCGCGCGCTCAAATACAGCTTCAACCGCTGGTACAGCGGCCTTTGTCAGGGCCAGAAGGTCCGGCAAAATCGCAGCTGTCGTCATCTGGGTCATATCCTGTCCGTCATGGGCCATGAATCACGTCCTCTTTTGCGTCGTCTGGTCATATCATGCTGCACGTGCAGCGCAACAAAAATACTTATTACGTAGCGAGAAAGTTCAAATATTACCTTGGCATTTTTGCAGTGCAGAGAGCGCACAGGGTGATATCTAGACGCCATGACATTGTTTTCCACACTCTCTCCGACCGATCTTGCCCTGGCTGCTGCGATTGCGTGCCTAGCCGGATGGGTCAAAGGCATGGTCGGTTTCGCGATGCCGATGGTTCTGGTTTCGGGGCTGAGCATGTTCCTGTCGCCTGAGCTCGCGGTTGCCGGTCTTATCTTCTCAACCGTCGTGACCAACGGCGTTCAGGCGCTGCAGGAAGGGGGGCGGGCGGCTATTGCCTCGATCCGGCGGTTCCGGGTCTTTCTGAGCGTTGGTTTGATCTTTCTGCTGATCGGAGCGCAGTTGGTGACGCTGGTTCCGGCCTCGACCTTCCTGATGTTGATCGGCATTCCGGTGACAGCCTTTGCATTGCTGCAGATCCTCGGGGTCACCTTTTCCCTCAAGGAAGCATCAGCGCGTATCGAAGCGATCTTCGGCGTAATTGCGGGTTTTGTCGGTGGGATTTCGGGCGTATGGGGGCCTCCGACCGTGGCGTATCTGACGGCCCTGAACACCCCAAAGCAAGAGCAGTTGAGAGTGCAGGGCGTGATCTATGGTTTGGGTGCTATTGCGTTGACAGTGGCACATATCGGATCAGGGATACTGAACAGAGAGACGGCGCCGTTCTCGGCTGTATTGGTCGTACCAGCCCTTGCAGGGTTGTGGCTTGGGATGCGGTTGCAGGACCGCATTGATCAGGCCCTGTTTCGGAAAATCACCCTGTTGGTACTGTTGGTCGCTGGGCTGAACCTTGTCCGCCGTGGTCTGTTCAGTTAGCAGATCACGCCCGCTTGTCCGCAAAGCGAAACGCGAAATAGAGGCCGAGCATCAGGAAGAACAGGCCTGAGACGTCTCCGATCAGAAAGGCTATGTACTCAGCGGTCGCACTGCCGAAGGCCAGGTTCGTCAGCCCCGAGACCAGGAATGAGGTCACAACGCCGACGCCCATGATGCAGATCCAGCAGGGTTTGCGGTCAGCGCGTGGGAACAAATCCCAGCCGAGCCATTTGCAGAGATAGAAGACCGCGGGAACCGTTGTTACTGCGATTGCCATCGCCATAAGACGGCTGGGCAAGAATACATCGCTGCCGCCGAGTGCTGCGAAAACGATGAAAACACCGGGAAGAAGGGCAAAGATCGCCCTCCAGCCCAATAGCCACGCGGATAAAACGCGCACGCCATGTGGCAGAAACAGCAGACTAGCCCGACTTGGATATTCGGGAAAGAACAAGTTCTGCAAAGGCATAAGGACCTCGAAAGTGAGGAAGGATGCGATCACATAGGCCAAAGAGGCAAAAATTGTTTCCGAGGCCCACTTGCGCACGTCGATCAGCCGTTGATCTGCCGGGGCGCGGCGTCACCTTGGTGCATGTACGATATACCGTCCGCGATTGGCTGTGCCGCTTTGCGACAGATAACCCTTTTCGACCAGCGACTTCAGCGCGCGGAAAAAGGTGGGCCGCGAAACGCTCTGGACCAGAGTGTGTTCGATCAAGCCGAATGTCCGGACTTCCTGATCGGCTTTCGATAGTTCTTCGGCCGCGTAATAAATGTCGCGCTCGACCGGAGAAAGCTGTTCAAGGCCTAGTGTGCGCTCCATGCTTTGCATGAGCTTGCGAAGTTCGGTGAGTTTCGAGATTTCGGTCATATCTTACCTGTCTTTTTCGTGCCAACGCGGCCAAAGCCGAAACCTGGAAATATATCCAAACACCGTGGTGTCTGGCTGGTTTCATATTGACACTTTACCCCATCTACTTAGACTAGCGTCGTCATTAGGTTGCCCAATTCGCTGGTGTGAGTGTCCGCGCATGAGCTGCCCAAAGGTTATTTTAAGATTCGGCCCGGTGCAAAAGCTCCGGGCCAATTTAATGTGTTGACTGTAGCGTATCGGAAACTTCGGAACAACGCATTTGTATATGCTGTTTCCGCGCGGTAACCGGAAGGTGAACACTCAGGCATAGAAAAGGGCGCCGAAGCGCCCTTGATTCAGGTCAGCCGATGGCAACAGCCTTGATGTCTTCGTCGATGAACGGAATGTACTGTTCAAAGTTCTCCGCAAACATCTGCACCAGCTTCTCTGCCTGCTTGTCGAACGCAACCTGATCGTCCCAAGTGCGGCGCGGATCCAGCAGAACCTCAGGCACTCCGGGAACCGAGACGGGCACGTCGAAGCCGAAATTGGCATCCTTGCGGTACTCGGCATCGGCCAGCGAACCGTCCAGCGCAGCAGTCAGCAAGGCGCGGGTTGCCTTGATCGGCATCCGGCTGCCAATCCCGTAGGCACCACCGGTCCAGCCTGTGTTGACCAGCCAGCAGGTCGCGCCGTGCTGGGCGATCTTGTCCCGCAGCAGGTTGCCATAGGCCTCGGGGCGGCGCGGCATGAAGGGCGCGCCAAAGCAGGTCGAGAAGGTTGGTTGCGGCTCGGTCACGCCACGCTCGGTACCTGCTACCTTAGAGGTGAAGCCCGACAGGAAGTGATACATGGCCTGCGCCGGTGTCAGCCGCGCGATCGGAGGCAGTACGCCAAACGCGTCACAGGTCAGCATGATGATGTTCTTGGGATGACCGCCCAGAGCGCTGCTGGATGCGTTCGAGATATACTCGAGCGGGTAGGCACAGCGCATGTTTGCAGTCAGGGAGTCATCGTCGAAATCCAGTTCCTTGGTTTCGGGATCGAAGACCATGTTCTCGATCACCGTGCCGAATTTCGAGGTCGTCGCGTAGATCTCGGGCTCGGCCTCGGCGTTCAGGTTGATGGTCTTGGCATAGCAGCCGCCTTCAAAGTTGAACGTACCACGATCCGACCAGCCATGTTCGTCGTCACCGATCAGCACGCGCGCCGGGTCGGCGGACAGGGTGGTCTTGCCGGTGCCGGACAGGCCGAAGAACACAGCCGTGTCGACCGGGTTACCAACGGCGTGGTTGGCCGAGCAATGCATCGGCATCACGCCTTTTTCCGGCAGCATGTAGTTCAGCAGGGTAAAGACGGACTTTTTGTTCTCACCCGCGTATTCGGTGCCGCCGATGAGGATCAGCTTGCGGTCGAAGTTCAGTGCAATCACAGTCTCGCTACGGCAGTTGTGCTTGGCGGGATCCGCTTGGAAGCTGGGGCAGTTGATGATGGTGAAGTCAGCCGTGAAATCATCCAGATCTTCGCGATCAGGGCGGCGCAGGAGGTGGCGGATGAACAGGTTGTGCCAGGCCAGCTCGGTGACCATGCGCACGTTGATCGAATAGGTCGGATCGGCCCCGCCAACGAGGTCCTGCACAAAATAGTCCCGGCCTTTCATATGGGACAGCATGTCTTCGTACAGTGCGTCAAAGCCTTCGGGGCTCATGGCGGCGTTGTTTTCCCACCAGATGCTGTCGGCGACGCTGTCGGTTTTGACGACGTGTTTGTCCTTGGGCGAACGGCCAGTGAACTTGCCGGTGGTGACCAGAAAGGCCCCGCCATTGCCAAGAGTGCCTTCGCCGCGCTTCAGCGCCTCTTCGATCAGCGCCGGTTCCATGAAGTTGTAATAGACATTGCCCAGACCCTCGATGCCCTGATCTTCGAGGCGGAATTGCGGGTTAACCCGTCCAGATGTCATGTGTGTCTTCTCCTGTGGCGGCGCGGAGGCAGTTCGGCCCGGTGCGCTCTTGGGGCAATCATGCCGGAGGACTCCGGCGGACAGGCGACCTCTTATCATGGTCGTTTGGGGCATGAACAGGAGGCTTTGACGCAGTTAGCGCAACCAAGTCTAGGTTTAGCGCCATCACAAATTTCCTGTCGGAAAACCGGGCAGCATTTTGCGGTCGGCAAGGCATTTTTGCCGCAGAACTGCCGCAAGAAAGGCTTGATTCGTGGTTACGGATTGATTCGGCGCCTTAAAACCGCCAACAATATCCTACAAAAAAGCGTATTATTGCGTATGTGAGCAGGAATAGGGGTGACCCCAATGTCAAAGATTGCACTGGTGGATGACGATAGAAACATTCTGACGTCGGTATCCATGACGCTCGAAGCTGAGGGTTTCGAGGTTGAAACGTATAATGACGGTCAGGCTGCGCTGGATGCTTTCAATAAAAAGCTGCCCGATATGGCTGTTCTGGATATCAAGATGCCGCGGATGGACGGGATGGACCTGTTGCAGCGGCTGCGCCAGAAAACCCAGATGCCGGTTATCTTCCTGACCTCCAAGGATGACGAGATCGACGAGGTTCTGGGTCTGCGCATGGGCGCGGATGATTATGTGAAGAAGCCGTTTTCGCAGCGCCTTCTGGTCGAACGCATTCGCGCTTTGCTGCGTCGTCAGGAAGCGACCGAGGGCGATAGCGCTGCGGTCAGCACTGGTGATGCGAAGGTTATGGAGCGTGGTGAGCTTCGGATGGACCCGCTGCGCCATGCGGTGACCTGGAAGGGCAATGATGTTTCACTGACCGTGACCGAGTTTCTGCTTCTGCAGGCCTTGGCGCAACGCCCAGGCTTCGTCAAAAGCCGCGACCAGCTGATGGACGTGGCCTATGACGATCAGGTCTATGTCGACGACCGCACCATCGACAGCCACATCAAACGCCTTCGCAAGAAGATGCGCGCCGCTGATCCTGAGTTCTCGGCCATCGAGACGCTCTATGGCATCGGCTACCGCTACAACGAAGAATAGGCACGCGCCCCGTTTGAAGGTATTGTGGTCCCGTGCGTGACACTGACCAATCTGACGAGCTGCACGACGGTGATGTCGTAATCGGGGATGACTGGGTTATCCCACAAGACCCCGAGTCTGCCGAACTGCGAGAGAAGCGGTCGCGGAGGAACTTGTTTTCTCTGCGCGGCTCGCCTTTGGCGCGCAAGATCGTCACCTTCAACCTGATTGCCTTGGTCATTCTCGTGACCGGTCTTTTGTATCTGGACGATTCCCGGAAGGAACAGGTTCAGCAAACCGCGCGCAACCTGATGGGCGACGCACAGCTGGTCAGCAACGTGTTCGAGGCTCAGATCCGTCAGAACGCAGCCGCGGGCGCGCAAAATCCGCGGGTGCTGGATGTGGGTGATACTCTGGCCGGGTTAAGTCTACCAGAAGGTGGCGAGGTCTTTGTTTACGACGCCAGCGGCACGTTGATCGGTTGGACGCGGGGTGCCTCAGTTGCCGTTGATCTGTCGACCATCTTGCAGTCAGAGGCGGATATCCAAACTGGAAGCACCGTTATCAGTGACTCTTTAAATGCGGTCTGGACCGGGGTATCCCGGGTGTTCAACTGGTCAACGACTGACGAGGCCCCGACGCTGGCCCAACGGGTGCAATCCATCATCCCCGATACGCTTGGCGGCAGAACGCAGGTGCAGGCCGTTCAGGACGAGATGGATGAGACGGTTATCGTTGCCGCCTCTCCCATCGTGTTCAACGACACGACAGTCGGAGCTGTTGCCATAACCGGCCCGGCAGGTGAGATCGACGCGCTGGCCCGGCGCGAGCAGGAGCGGATCCTGCAGATGTTTGTTGTCGCTCTGCTGGTCTCGGTCGGTCTCAGCCTTGTTTTGGCGTCGACCATTGCCAATCCGCTGGCCGATCTGGCCGCCGCGGCCGAGATGGGCAAAGACCGGGGTACAGGCGTTAATCCGGGCCGTATCCGCATCCCGGATCTGAGCGCCCGCCCTGATGAGATTGGTCGCCTCAGCCTGGCGCTGCGGGGCATGGTCACGGCGCTCTACAATCGGATTGACGCAAATGAACAATTCGCAGCGGACGTGGCGCATGAGATCAAGAACCCGCTGGCCAGCCTCCAATCCGCTGTGGGAACGCTGCGGATGGTCAAGCGCGACGATCAGCGTGAAAAGCTCATGGGCGTCATAGAACACGACGTGCGACGTCTGGACCGTCTTGTCAGTGATATCTCCAACGCCTCGCGGCTGGATGCGGAGCTTGTGAAAGAGGCTGAGCAGCCCTTTGACCTGCTGAAATTGCTGGACAATCTGGGTCAGTTTCTGGGAGAAGATGCTAAGTCCAAGGGCATCGAATACGCCACCGACCTGCCAGCAGACCCGATCGTGATCAATGGGCTTGAGGCGCGTTTGGCGCAGGTTTTCGTCAACCTGATCACGAACGCGATCTCCTTCTGCGAAGACGGCGACGCAATACGTGTGTGGGTGCGTCAACGAGACCACCGCGTGCTGGTTGTCGTCGAAGACACAGGCCCCGGCATACCGGAACAGGCTCTGACCAAGGTCTTCAAACGCTTCTACTCTGAGCGCCCCGAGGAGCATTTTGGCAACAACTCCGGTCTCGGGTTGGCGATCTCGAAACAAATTGTCGAAGCTCATGGCGGCGTGATCTGGGCCGAGAATATCCGACCGACCGAAGCCGATGTCACCTCGGAGCCGCTGGGAGCGCGTTTCGTCGTGGGGCTTCCTGTGTAGGACATGAGCAGTCAGACGCTTTCAGACATCGCGGATAAAGACAGGGCCTGTATTCACGCGACCTGTGTCGCCGTTCAGGGGCGGGGGCTGCTGATCATTGGAGCCTCGGGGTTGGGCAAATCCTCACTCGCCCTTCGCATGATGGCCTTTGGGGCCGATCTGGTTGCCGACGACCGAGTCGATCTGCGCCGGGACGAGGGCGCGGTGATTGCCGACGCACCACAGCGGATTGCGGGCTTGATCGAGGCGCGTGGCATAGGGCTGTTGCGCGCCGCCCCTTGCGGCCCGGTGGCCTTGGGTTATGTGATCGACATGGACCAGACGCAAACCACCCGCCTGCCAGAACCCGTTACTTTGCAGTTGCTGGGGCACTATGTACCCTTGTTGTTTGGCGCCGGCGTGCCCAATTTGGCCGAAGCACTGATGCAATTGCTTAAAATGGGGCGCGTAGACCCGGAATGGACCAGCACATGACAGCGCAACGGCGGATCGTTCTGGTGACTGGCCCGTCCGGGGCAGGACGATCAACAGCCATTCACGTGCTTGAGGATTTGGGGTTCGAGGCGATAGACAATCTGCCCATGGGCCTGCTGACGCGCCTGTTGGAAGGCGCGAGGGATGATCGACCCATGGCGTTGGGGATTGATGCGCGTAACCGGGATTTCTCGACCATCGGCTTCATCGAACTGGCCGCCAAGCTGGGCCGTATGGAACAGGTTGACCTAACCATCCTTTATCTGGATTGCAGTGATGATGTTCTTCTGCGCCGCTTCTCGGAAACTCGCAGGCGCCACCCTGTGGCAAAGGACGCGGGCCCTGAAACCGGCGTGCGCCAGGAAAAAGAACTGCTGGCCCCGATCCGCGAAATTGCCGATACCTTGATCGAAACCAGCGCCCTGAATGTTCACCAACTGCGTGAAGAGGTCGAACATTGGTTCGCCCCACAGGGTGGCCGCCATCTTGCGGTCTCGATCGAGTCTTTTTCCTACAAACGCGGCCTGCCGCGCGGCCTCGACATGGTGTTCGATTGCCGTTTTCTGGCCAATCCCTATTGGCGGCCCGAATTGCGTACCGCCGACGGTCGAAACGCTGACGTGGCGCGCTATGTCCAAACCGATAAGAACTACGCTCCGTTCTTTGACCGGGTGGTCGGAATGCTGGACATTTTGCTACCAGCCTTTCGCGCCGAAGGCAAAGCGCACCTGTCGGTTGCTTTCGGGTGTACCGGTGGCCAGCACAGATCTGTCGCTTTGGCCGAGGCGGTTGCGAAAGCCCTTGCAGACAGGGGGCAGCAGGTGGCAATTAGGCACCGCGAGATGGAACGACGCGCATTGAATGTGAGGCCGGATTGATCGGGATAGTGATCGTAGCGCATGGAGGGTTGGCCAAAGAGTATCTGGCCGCCATGCAGCATGTTGTCGGGCCGCAGCCCGGCCTCGTCGCGATCGCGATCGAAGCCGATCATGACCGCGATGAAAAGCAGGCCGAAATCTGCCGTGCCGCAAACGACGTTGATATGGGCGGCGGTGTGGTGATCGTCACGGACCTGTTCGGTGGCAGCCCGTCGAACCTCAGCCTCCGGGCCTGTGCGCCGCAGGATCGGCGCATTTTGTATGGCGCGAACCTTCCCATGCTGATCAAACTGGCCAAAAGTCGCCACTTGCCTGTAGCCGATGCCGTGCGTCACGCGATGGAGGCTGGACGCAAGTACATCAATGCGCAAAATGTGACGTTGGATTAGGACCGGACGTATTGAAATGACCAATCGAAGCTTGAAAATCATCAATGAAAAGGGCCTGCACGCCCGTGCCTCGGCCAAGCTGGTTGAGGTGGTAGAAGGTTTCGATGCCAGTGCCGAAGTCTCCAAGGACGGACTTTCTGCATCAGGCGACAGTATCATGGGCCTTTTGATGTTGGCAGCCTCGCGCGGAACCACTATTGACGTCGAGACCTCCGGGCCGGATGCTGAGGCATTGGCAGAAGCCTTGGAAACGCTTGTGAACGACAAGTTCGGCGAGGGGTTCTAAAGCCACCCCGCCGGGACAGGAAGAACGGGAAGACCAGGAATTGGCGGAAACAACGCACGACACCAAGACAGGCCCCGTTGTAGACGGGACCGAAGATCAGGGCGAGGTCTACGACCGTAGAACCCTGACCTATGCCAATTCGTTCGACGATGCCTGGACCGCGACGGCAATCCGCGCCATCGAATGGTTTACTGGCAAGCTGACCATTCTTCGGATGGTCAATAAATTCGAAAAGAAAAACGAGCAGTATCGCGGCCAGCGGTTCTGGGGTGGGGCGCTCAAGACGATGGGGATCACCCTCACCACACCCGAGGAACAGATCGCACGTATTCCCAAAACCGGCCCCGTTGTCGTTGTCGCCAACCATCCTCATGGCATGGTGGACGGCATGATTTTCGCTGAACTGATTGGACGTGTCCGTAGCGACTACCGTATTCTGACCCGCTCGGTTCTGACTGGCTTGGATGAGGCCGCGACCTCGTTTATGATCCCGGTTCCCTTCCCGCATGATCCTGAAGCGCAAACCAAAATGCTGGAAATGCGGACCAAGGCGATGGACCACCTGAAAGAGGGCGGCGTGGTCGCCCTGTTCCCCTCGGGTGTAGTGATGTCCTCGGATGATTGGTTCGGGCCGGCGATTGAACGCGAATGGAACGTCTTCACCGCCAAGATGATACGCCGTTCAGGCGCGACCGTGGTGCCGATCTACTTCCCCGGCCGCAACTCGCGCGCCTATCAGATCGCCAACAAACTCTCGCCGATCCTGCGGCAGGGCTTGTTGCTGCACGAGATCGTCCGCTCGTGCAACAAGCCCCAATCCCCGGTGATCGGAGAGCCGATCTCGGGCGAAGACATGCAGCTGCTCGAACGCGACCCGCGTGGATTCATGGCGTGGCTACGAAACCACACGATGTCCTTGGGCGGCATAGCAAAGCGCTGATCCGCTCCTTCATCTGGCTAAAGTATCCCGGGGGTGAGACCGGATGAAATCCGGGCGAGGGGGCCGGCCCCCTATTAGCGCGTCGGAACCGGCACGTCGCCGCGATAGTCGTAGAATCCACGCTGGGTCTTGCGCCCCAGCCATCCAGCCTCGACATATTTCGTCAGCAGCGGACAGGGGCGATACTTGGTATCCGCAAGCCCATCATGCAGCACGTTCATGATGGCCAGACAGGTGTCGAGCCCAATGAAATCGGCCAGTTCCAGCGGCCCCATCGGATGATTGGCGCCCAGCTTCATCGACTGGTCGATGGATTGAACACTCCCCACTCCTTCATAGAGCGTATAGACCGCCTCGTTGATCATCGGCATCAGAATACGGTTCACGATAAAGGCCGGGAAATCCTCGGCGCTGGCGGCGGTTTTGCCCAGTTTGTCGACTACGGCCTTACAGGCGTTATAGGTCTCTTCGTCGGTGGCAATTCCCCGGATCAGCTCGACAAGCTGCATGACGGGCACCGGGTTCATGAAGTGGAACCCCATGAAACGCTCCGGCCGGTCGGTCCGGCTGGCCAGGCGTGTGATCGAGATCGAGGATGTATTCGATGTAAGGATTGTATGCGGCAGCAGATGCGGTTGCAGATCCTCAAAGATCGCCTGCTTGATCGCCTCACGCTCGGTCGCGGCCTCGATCACCAGATCGGTCTGGCCCAGACGCGGCAATTCCAGCGTTGTGGTGATCCGCCCCAAAGCCGCCTGCACAGCCTCGTCCGAGATCTTCCCGCGTGAGGCCTGACGCGCTAGATTGCCTTCGATCGTCTTTACGGCATTGTCCAGGGCGTCCTTGTTGACGTCATTGACCAACACGTCATAGCCCGCCAAGGCCAGAACATGCGCGATCCCGTTGCCCATCTGGCCTGCGCCAATCACTCCGACCGATTTGATTTCCATGCTCTGGTGCCTCTGCTCTCAGCTCGCCGCGACATTACCGGCAGTTTGGGGCGGGCGGCAAGAGGCATCCGAGGTCTGCAGACCGGTCAAATTTGCCTCAAATCCGCGCATTAGCAATTTCGCAAGACTTGCGACGGCAAGATGGCAACCGGGTGAAAAATTGGGTGAGTGATATGAGCTATCATCAAACGGGCGCAGCAGTGCCCGAAGACAGCATCTGTCAGTATGGGGAGTCAAAACTACGGTTCCGGGGGCCGTCGCGCGCATTGGACGGCTCCTATCTGGCATGTATCGGAGGGGATGAGACCTTTGGGAGGTTCGTTGAGCACCCCTATGCCGCGATTCTCGAAGGCTTGCTGGACCGCAAATGCGTCAACTTTGGCAGTCTTCTTTGTGGCGTTGAGGCGCTGTGCGGCGATTCCACCTTGGTTGAGCTGGCGAATGATTCCGATCTTTGCGTGCTGCAATTGCCGGGGGCGCTGGGGCAATCGAATCGCTTTTACGGGGTGCATCCGCGCCGCAATGACCGGTTTCTGTCTCCTACACCGGACCTGCTGACGCTTTACCCTGAGGTGGATTTTACGGACGTCCATTTTGTGCGTCACTTGCTGGGGCTGTTGCATTCCTATTCGGACGCACGCTTCGAAATCGTCACCCACGAGTTGCGCAAAAAGTGGGTCGAGACGCTTGGCGCTTTTCTACAGGAGATCCGGCCTCCGGTCGTTTTGCTGAACCTGCAGGTCGATGGCGAGATCGCCCATGAGGTCGCCGGACCGCTGGGCTGTGAACCGGTCTTTGTGGATACCGAGATGTTGGACGCACTGCGTCCGTTCGGTGCGGATGTCGTTTCGATGTCAGTCCGGATCTCCGGCGAATCGGATGAGTTGGAGGATATGCTGTTCGGGACCCTTCAGCAGCCTATGGCCGAACATATGATCGGCCCGGCGACCCATCGTCGGATCGCAGAAGCGCTTTCCCGATCGATCCGTGATTTGCATTGAAAAAGGCCCGCCGAGGGGGCGGGCCTTACAATGGTTTTCCAAGCAACCGCTTGGTTCGATCAGCCGAGTTTCTCGGTCAGTTCGGGTACGGCCTGGAACAGGTCAGCAACCAGACCGAAGTCAGCAACCTGGAAGATCGGTGCTTCTTCGTCTTTGTTGATCGCAACGATGACCTTCGAGTCCTTCATACCAGCCAAGTGCTGGATCGCGCCCGAGATGCCGACGGCGACATACAGGTCCGGTGCAACAACCTTACCGGTCTGACCCACCTGCCAATCGTTCGGGGCATAGCCCGAGTCCACGGCGGCACGCGACGCGCCAACAGCGGCGCCGAGCTTGTCAGCCAGAGTCTCGATCAATTTGAAGTCTTCTTCCGAGCCGACACCACGGCCGCCCGAAACAACAACACCAGCCGAGGTCAACTCGGGACGATCGCTCTCGGCAACTTTGTCCTCAACCCAGGACGACAGGCCGGGGTTTTCGCCAACCGAGATGGTCTCAACCGCAGCCGAACCGCCTTCGCCTGCCGCATCAAAGGAAGCGGTGCGGAAGGTGACGACTTTCTTGGCGTCGTTCGACTTGACGGTCTGGATCGCGTTGCCTGCGTAGATCGGACGCTCGAAGGACGAGCCGTCAACCACGCCAGACGCATCCGAGATCACCATCACGTCCAGCAACGCAGCAACGCGCGGCATGACGTTCTTGGCGTCGGTGGTGGCAGGGGCAACGATGTGCTCATAGCCATCGGCGAGACCCACGATCAACGCTGCGGTCGATTCCGCCAGGCGGTGGCCCAGCGACTCGTCTTCAGCAACCAGAACCTTGGACACGCCGTCGATCTTGGCAGCAGCCTCACCGGCAGCAGCGGCAGAACCGCCCGCGGCCAGAACGGTCACATCACCCAGCGATTTCGCAGCGGACACTGCCTTGGCAGTGGCGTCCAGCGACAGTTCGCCGTTGTTGACTTCGGCGAGCAGAAGTACAGCCATTACACAGCCCCCGCTTCTTTGAGTTTCGAGACCAGCTCATCAACCGAGCCGACGACGATACCAGCGGCACGGGCCGGCGGCTCATCGGTTTTAACGATTTCCAAACGCGGAGTGACGTCGACGCCGTAATCGGCGGCGGTTTTCTCATCCAGCGGCTTTTTCTTCGCCTTCATGATGTTCGGCAGCGAGGCATATCGCGGCTCGTTCAGGCGCAGGTCAACGGTCACGATGGTCGGCATCTTGACGTTGATGGTCTGCAGACCGCCGTCAACCTCACGGGTGATTTTGGCGGTGTCGCCTTCGATGTCCAGCTCGGACGCGAAGGTGCCTTGGCTCCAGCCCAGCAGGGCCGACAGCATCTGGCCGGTGGCGTTCATGTCGTTGTCGATCGCCTGCTTGCCCGCCAGAACGATGCCCGGCTGCTCTTCCTCGACCACTTTGGCCAGGATTTTCGCAACAGCCAGAGGCTCGATATCCGTGTGGACGTCATCCGCAGCAATAACCAGGATCGCGCGGTCCGCACCCATGGCCAGAGCAGTCCGCAGCGTCTCCTGCGCCTGCTTCACGCCGATCGAAACAGCAACGACTTCGTCAGCCTTGCCTGCTTCTTTCAGGCGGATCGCCTCTTCAACTGCAATCTCGTCAAACGGGTTCATCGACATCTTTACATTGGCGAGATCAACACCGCTGCCATCCGCCTTAACCCGGACTTTAACGTTGTAGTCAATCACGCGCTTGACAGGCACAAGTACCTTCATTTTTGCGTTCGCTCCTTACAAAAACGGCAAGCCGCGTCGCGACTCCACCAATGCTCTCGCGGGACTAGATAGCGCCTCAATCTCATCGACAACAGAGCAAAATCGTCACGTCATGGCCTTGAGACGTCGCGTTTTGTGTTTTTTGACGAATAGGGAGCAGAGTTTTTTTGATGGTTAGCTGTCGATGCTGGGATTTGGTTGCCGGTGGCCAACCTGTCCAGCTGAAACCAGTAGGTTGATTGTTCTGGTCAGCGGGACACCGAGTAAATGACACTTAGCACCCGTTCTTTGGGCCGGGGCTCCGCCCTTCCGGTCGCCGGGACGTCCACTCGACGTCCCGCCGCTTTCAGCGGTTCGCTCCCGGAACCCACAAGACATCATCCTTGCCGCTGTTGTTGGCGCAGCGGGCGGCGACGAAGAACCAATCACTCAGACGGTTCAGGTATTTGACCGCGACCTCGTTGACAGGCTCCATATTGGTCAGCTCAACCGCCAGACGCTCGGCTCGGCGCGAGACGGTGCGGCAGACATGCAGATGCGCTGCCAAAGCCGAGCCACCGGGCAGGATGAAGCTGCGCAGTGGTTCAAGATCGGCATTCATCGCGTCGATTTCAGCCTCAAGCCGATCGATCTGAGCAGGCGCGATGCGCAGCGGCGGGTAGTCAGCCTCGGCGTCTTTTTCCATGTCGGGGCGGCAGAAATCAGCCCCCAGATCGAACAGGTCATTCTGTATGCGGGCCAGCGCCGCGTCAGTTTCTCCCTCGGCTTCGGTCCGGGCGACGCCGACAAAGGCGTTCAGCTCATCAACCGTGCCATATGCGGCCACGCGGCCCGAGTATTTCGCAACCCGTTCGCCATTGCCCAAAGCGGTTTTTCCGTCATCGCCTGTGCGCGTGTAGATCTTGTTCAGAACGACCATCGTCAAACTCCTTGTCCGCGCAGGAAGACGTAAAGCACAATCAGCAATACGGCAATGAATTGAAAGAGGATGCGCAGGCGCATCATCTTGTTGCTCTTCTTGGCGGCATCCATGCCGCTTTTTCCGAAATTTGCGATTCCAAGGGTCAGCACGACGACAACCGCCGCCATCGCCAAGAGCAAAACGACCATCAAAGGGTCCATCGTCAGTCACCGTCCGCTTTTTCTTTGTGTGCGCCTGATCTAGCGCCTGCAGTGCCAAAAGCGAACGGGAAATATTGCCTCAGATGTCTGACAGTATGCGGTCTATAGCTTTTGTTGGCAGAATTCGCCGCAAATAGCCTGCGATATAGGTCGGAGTCGTCACGTAGTAGCGCGCCTTGGGCCGTTTCGCTTCGACCGCATGTGCCAGCTTGTTGGTGACCGCCGAGGCAGGCAGTTCGAACGTGTCTGGGCCAGAGCCTTCATAGAGCCGTTTCAGCAAAGATGCCTCATACCTGTCACACAAGACCGAGTTCTCCCAATCCACGAAGCGCTCGAACACCGGGATCGCCTTTTCGCGGATTTTCGACGTGATCGGACCGGGTTCGATCAGGATGACCTTGACGCCGCTGCCGCGCAGTTCCAGGCGCATCGTGTCGGTCAGACCTTCAATCGCGTATTTGGTGGCGACATACGCGCCGCGCCAGGGGAACGCGACCAGCCCCAGAACTGAGGAGTTCTGGACAATGCGCCCATGACCTTGTTCGCGCATGACGGGAATGACCTGCCGCGTCAGCTCGTGCCAACCGAAGACATTCGATTCGAAGATGAAACGCAAACCGTCGGTCGGCACATCTTCGACCGCGCCGGGTAGCCCGTGCGCCCCGTTGTTGAACAGGGCATCCAAAGTGCCTCCGGTGGCCTCAAGAACCTCGGCCAGTCCGGCGGTGATGCTGTCTGTGTCCTGATAGTCGATTCGTGGGCTTTCAAATCCTTGCGCGCGCAGCCTGTCGCAATCACGCTGCTGGCGGCACGAGGCAAAGACGCGCCAACCGCGTGCACGCATACCGTGTGCTGCATCCAGACCTATGCCGGAAGAGCAGCCGGTAATAAGAATTGATTTTTGCATGATGGCCCCGAACCTCAACGTCCCCAACACCTAGGCTGCGAGAGGAAACAGAGCAATGACGCCCGGACGTCAGTTCGTGGTTTTGCGGACCAGTGATGCCGAAATCCATCCGACCTGTTGCCCGGGAAACACGCGGGTGCGCAGCCAGCCGGTGCCGGAATCACTCAGGACCTCAACCCGCTGCCCGATCGTGGCCTTGCCGATGATAGGATAGATCGTGCCCGGACCGTCACGCATGTTCACGCGGGTGCCTGAGATTTCGCGGATGTCTTTTTCGGGTTCCGGGACGGGCGACACGGCGGGTTCCGCGTCGGTTGTGACTTGCTGCATCGCCGTCACGCCGCCTTCCAGCGAGGCCAGCGTCAGCGTGACATCCTGATCTTCGAACAGAGACGGATTCGCTTGCAGTCCGGCTGCAACCTGAGACAGAAGCACCTTGGTTTCTTCCTCGCCCAGAACAGGTTCGGGTTCTGCAATAAACTCAATCACTGGGATGGGTTGAACCGCGGCGCGGGTCACCAACTCCTCAACTGGTGCGGCCGCCGGAGGCGCCGCCTTGGGTGCAGGTTCGAACGTGGCCGCCATGCGCTGCGGATTGTCACTGCGCAGGCCGCGCGGTTCAAAGTCGGGGCCTCCACTCATGACGTAGAAGGCCCAGCCAAGGGCGGCAAAAGTAACAAGTATCAGGCGCGTCATGACGCTTCCCCCCGAAGAAATCGTAAATACAAGATTTGGCAGCAGTTTAATTCATGAGAGCATAGCATATTTCGAGGCGGGAGTCGAAAAATGGGGGAAATCCGTAGGTTGCCTCCCCCTGTTGCAAAAAGCGCGACTTGTCCCCAGTAAAATAAGTCTTGGTTGCTTTACCAAGCCGCGCTTGCGTCGTATCACATCATATATGAACGATACGATCGACGACCCCAACATGGAGGCCCCTGACAATGGGGGCGAGGTAGCCGAACCGCTACGCCGCGCAATTGGTGAGCGCTATCTGACCTATGCGCTGTCCACCATCATGCACCGCGCCCTGCCGGATGCGCGTGATGGTTTGAAACCGGTTCACAGGCGAATCCTCTATGCGATGAGGGAACTGCGACTCAGTGCAACCGGAGGTTTCCGGAAGTCCGCGAAGATCTCGGGCGATGTGATGGGTAACTATCACCCGCATGGTGACGCCGCGATCTACGACGCGATGGCGCGTCTGGCGCAGGACTTTAACGTCCGCTACCCGCTGGTCGACGGGCAGGGGAACTTTGGCAATATCGACGGCGATAACCCGGCGGCCTCGCGATACACCGAAGCCCGGATGACCATCGTGGCAGAGGCGCTGCTTGAGGGTCTAAACGAGGACGCCGTTGATTTCCGTGACAACTATGATGGCACGCTGACCGAGCCGGTCGTGCTGCCTGCGCAGTTTCCGAACCTGCTGGCCAATGGTGCCAGCGGTATCGCGGTCGGCATGGCGACGAATATCCCGCCGCACAATATCTCGGAGCTCTGCGACGCGTGTCTACATCTGATCAAAACGCCAGACGCGCGCGACGACACGCTGTTGAACTATGTGCCCGGCCCGGATTTCCCGACCGGCGGCGTGATCGTTGAGCCGCCCGAGAATATCGCACAAGCATATCGCACCGGGCGCGGGTCCTTCCGCTTGCGGTGTAAGTTCGAAGTCGAGGATCTGGGTCGCGGCCAATGGCAGATCGTCGTCACCGAGATCCCGTATCAGGTTCAGAAATCCAAGCTGATCGAGAAGATAGCGGAACTGATCCAGACCAAGAAAATCCCGATCCTAGCCGATGTACGGGACGAATCCGCCGATGACATCCGCCTGATCCTTGAGCCGCGTTCCAAAAACGTCGACCCCGAGGTACTGATGGGCATGCTCTATCGCAACTCGGACCTTGAGGTGCGGTTCAGCCTGAACATGAACGTGCTGATCGACGGGGTGACGCCCAAGGTCTGCTCGATGAAGGAAGTGCTGCGCGCCTTCCTTGATCACCGACAAGAGGTCCTGATCCGTCGCTCGCGTCACCGCATGGCGAAGATCGACCACCGGCTTGAGGTGTTGGAGGGCTTTATTGTCGCCTTCCTCAACCTCGACCGTGTGATCGACATTATCCGTTACGACGACGACCCCAAAGCCGCGCTGATGCGCGAGGATTGGGGGATTGATCACGTCCGCGCCACGGACGAATCCGACTACGCCACACCCAAACCGGGTGAGGGTGAGTTGTCTGAGGTTCAGGTCGACGCGATCCTCAACATGCGCCTGCGCAGCCTGCGTCGTCTGGAAGAGATGGAACTGGTCCGCGAGCGTGACGAGTTGATGCTGGAACGCGCCAATCTGGAAGACCTACTGGCCGATCCCGCTCTGCAATGGGCCAAGATCGCCGAGCAGTTGAAAGAGACCAAGAAGACCTTTGGCAAAGACTACGAAGGCGGCGCGCGTCGCACGCAATTTGCTGAGGCCGGACAGGTCGAAGAAGTCCCGCTTGAAGCGATGATCGACCGTGAACCGATCACGGTGGTCTGCTCTCAGATGGGTTGGATTCGCGCCATGACCGGCCACATCGACCTCAAGCGCGAATTGAAGTTCAAAGACGGAGACGGCCCCCGGTTCATCTTCCATGCGGAAACCACGGATCGGTTGCTGGTGTTTGCATCGAACGGGCGGTTCTACACCGTTAGCGCCGCCAACTTGCCTGGCGGGCGGGGTATGGGGGAACCGCTCCGCCTGATGGTCGACCTGCCGAACGAAGCGCAGATCATCGACATCCTGATCCACAAGCCCGGACGCAAGCTGCTGGTGGCCTCGGACGCTGGCAACGGTTTCATGGTGCCCGAGGATGACGTTCTGGCGCAGACCCGCAACGGGAAACAGGTGCTGAACGTCAAAGGCGACGAGACAGCGATGATCTGTAAACCGGTCGCTGGAGATCACGTCGCAGTGGTCTCGCAGAATGGCAAGTTCTTGGTCTTCCCAACCGAAGAGTTGCCCGAGATGACGCGAGGCAAAGGCGTGCGCTTGCAGAAATACAATATGGCGCGCGGCCGGCAGGGCACGTTGGAGTTGGATGGCGGCCTGTCCGACATCACAACCTTCAACTGGGAAGAAGGGCTCAAATGGTCCATGGGTGGCGATAAAACACGGCATGAGGCAGATATGTCTCAATGGCTGGCCAAACGCGCCAGCGTTGGGAAAAAGCCTCCTTATGGCTTCCCGCGTGTCTATAAATTCTCGTGATCTGACGAGGGTTTCGGGCGAAATCCGCCGATACGGCTTGGCACAGGCCGTATCGGTGCGCTAGATCAAAGAAAAACAGGCCTATCGAGACGAGATCATGCTGCGCATTTTGACCCTGATTACTGGACTCGCCCTGATGGGCGCCTGCACGCAGACGCAAGTCTATGAAGAACCCGAGTCGTTGGGGGAGTTCAAGCTGCGCGTAAACTATGCGTTTGCCGACAAGGCGGTGAAGGGACCTGTCTCTCGCGATGCGACGCCGGATGAATGGACCAAGGCGATCCAGAACGCGGTCGATATCCGCCTTGGCCGCTACGAGGGCGCGCAGGAATACGACATCGGTATCAGCCTCGAAGGCTACATGCTGGCGCCTCCGGGCATTCCCGTCATCTACAATCCCAAAAGCACGGCGATTGTTCTGGTCAACGTCTACGATGTGAAGAAGAAAGAGTTTCTGGCCAAGGGCAAGCAGTTTCAAGTTTTGGAAGACACGACCGGAGAGAGCGCTCTGACAGGGTCGGGAAATACCCGCACGAAAGAAGAGCAGATGAGCGGCCTTGCCCTGAAAGTTGCCGACCGAGTCGAAGAGTGGTTGGCCGAAGAACATAAGGACAATGGTTGGTTTGACCGGCGTCCGGACCTGATCCAACCGCTGGAAACGAGCGAGCTCACGCAAAATCCGGCGTGATCGGTGCATTTCCCTCAGGATGTGCTTGATTTTCCCCTTTGAACCAAATATCCCGCGCGCGCAGATGTAACCATGGGACCAAGGGTCCCCCAAATCGCAAAAGGGCGCCTGAGGAATGGCAAAGGAAAAGTTTGAGCGTACAAAACCGCACGTCAACATCGGCACGATTGGGCACGTTGACCACGGCAAGACGACGCTGACCGCAGCGATCACCAAGTATTTCGGTGACTTCAAAGCGTATGACCAGATTGACGGTGCGCCGGAAGAGAAAGCGCGCGGCATCACCATCTCGACCGCCCACGTGGAATACGAGACCGAGAACCGCCACTACGCGCACGTTGACTGCCCCGGCCACGCCGACTACGTCAAGAACATGATCACCGGTGCTGCTCAGATGGACGGCGCGATCCTGGTTGTGAACGCTGCTGACGGCCCGATGCCGCAGACCCGCGAGCACATCCTGCTGGGCCGCCAGGTTGGCATCCCGAAGATGGTCGTGTTCCTGAACAAAGTTGACCAGGTTGACGACGAAGAGCTGCTGGAACTGGTTGAGATGGAAGTTCGCGAACTGCTGTCCAGCTACGAATACCCTGGCGACGATATTCCGATCATCGCAGGTTCGGCTCTGGCCGCGATGGAAGGCAACAAGCCTGAAATCGGCGAAGAGAAGATCAAGGAACTGATGGCGGCCGTTGATGAGTACATCGACACCCCTGAGCGTGCTGTTGACCAGCCGTTCCTGATGCCGATCGAAGACGTGTTCTCGATCTCGGGTCGTGGTACCGTTGTGACCGGTCGTGTTGAGCGCGGCGTGATCAACGTTGGTGACGAAATCGAAATCGTCGGCATCCGCGACACTTCGAAAACCACCTGCACCGGCGTTGAAATGTTCCGCAAGCTGCTGGACCGCGGTGAAGCGGGCGACAACATCGGCGCGCTGCTGCGTGGTGTTGACCGTGACGGCGTTGAGCGTGGCCAGGTTCTGTGTAAGCCGGGTTCGGTTACACCGCACACCAAGTTCGAAGCCGAAGCCTACATCCTGACCAAGGAAGAAGGCGGTCGTCACACTCCGTTCTTCGCGAACTACCGTCCTCAGTTCTACTTCCGTACAACTGACGTGACCGGCACCGTGACCCTGGCGGAAGGCACCGAGATGGTCATGCCCGGCGACAACGTGTCGTTCGGCGTTGAGCTGATCGCACCGATCGCGATGGAGCAGGGCCTGCGCTTCGCGATCCGCGAAGGCGGCCGCACCGTCGGCGCCGGCGTTGTATCGAAAATCACTGAATAATTCGCGCAAGCGAATAATCAGACGGAAAGGGCGTCCCTCGGGACGCCCTTTTTCGTTTGAGCCACGATCCGGATGTCTCTCAGGGTGCCTGAGATGTTGCCTTTTGGCCGCGACTCACTGCACTCGCGCATGAAAATATTGTTGAAATCAAAACCTTTTCTTACGGTCCTTGAAAACGTATCGCGCCTGATGAACGGCTGAGCGTGAAGAGGGAAGGGGACGGCAATGAAGATATTCTGGGCACTTGTCTTCCTGTGTGTTCCGCATTTTCTGCTCGCACAATCCTTGTCTCCCACGCCCCAACAAACAGAGTCATCAAAGCGAGAGTTGATCGGCTTCGGCTGGATGTTCACGGATGATCTGATTGGTGATGATCATGACCGTTGGCAGACGTCGTCTCTGAACCTGTCCTGGATTCTTGCGCGCGGCTGGAGCGGGGAACTGCCCGAAACCTTTGGGGACGTGATCGAGATTCGGGCGTACACGCAGATGGTATCTCCCGAGGACCTGGTTACGCCAAACCCGCAGGACAGACAGTATGCCGGGATCCTGTCGCTTGGTGCTTATACGCATTTTCAAAGACGCGGTGCGCAGTTCACTGTAGGCGCTGAATTGGTGGCCGTAGGGCCGCAAACGGGCGTGGACAGTCTGCAGACCGAGTTTCACGAGCTGATCGGAAGCACGCCACCGTCGCGGGCGGTCCTGGATGAGCAGATTTCCAATGATTTTTATCCCACCGTAGTCGCGGAATTCGGGCGAGAGTGGGATTGGGGCCGAAACACGCGCCTCCGCCCGTTTGCTTCTGTGCGGGCCGGAGACGAAACTCTTGCCCGCGTTGGAATGGACGTGACCTTTGGACAGGTGGGGCGGTCAGAGCTACTGATCCGCGACAAGATCACCGGGCAGCGCTATCGCTCTATGCGGACAGGACCAAAGGGTGTCAGCGGCGTGTTCGGGTTTGATGCAGCCTATGTGGCCGACAGCGCATATATCCCGAATTCCGGGGCGGTCAGCCTTAAGCATGAACGGTATCGCGCGCGCCTTGGTCTGAACTGGGAGGCCAAATACGGAACTCTGTTTTACGGCGCGACGTATCTGAGTGAAGAATTCAACCAACAACCTGAGGGTCAGGTTGTTGGATCAGTGAGTTTCAAAATCTCGTTCTGACCTTTGATCGCTATGACGCTGCGGCGGCCAGTAGCATTACTTCAACGCAGATTCCGCAGCCGCCCGAACCGAAGCGATATTCGCACCATAGACGTCAGGTTGGTCAACTGACCCGCCCTTGAACACGGCTGATCCCGCGACAAGAACATCTGCGCCCGCTGCTGCGACCAGCGGGGCTGTGTTTGGGTCAACACCGCCGTCAATCTCGATATGCACCGGGCGGTCTCCGATCATCTCGCGGAGCTTGCTGACCTTGTTGGTCATGTCGATGAACTTTTGGCCTCCGAAGCCAGGGTTCACTGTCATGACGCAGACCAGATCGGTGAGGTCCAACAGATGCTCGACCGCATCGGCAGGGGTGCCGGGGTTCAGGGCAACGCCGGCCTTCATGCCCGCCGCACGGATGGCTTGCAGGGTGCGGTGTGTGTGTGGGCCGGCCTCGACATGCGCAGTCAGGATATCGGCTCCTGCATCGGCATAGGCTTGGATGTAAGGATCGACCGGCGAGATCATCAGATGCACATCCATCACCGTTTTGACATGGGGACGGAACGCTTTGACTGCCGGAGGGCCGAACGTCAGGTTTGGCACGAAATGGCCATCCATGACATCGACATGGACCCAATCGGCACCCTGGGCCTCGATGGCCTGAATTTCGGCTCCAAAATTGGCGAAATCGGCGGACAGGATCGACGGAGCGATCTTGATGGAACGGTCAAAGCTCATAGCGGGCCTCATGCAGGAAACTGGGGTTGCGGGCGCGTATAACGGGGAATGAGCCTAAAGGGTAGGCCCTATGGTACGGGCTGCGGTGTTTACAAAACTTTCACTGAACCGACACATATCCGTTGATTGCAATCCGTAGCTACCCGCCAACACGAATTGGGGGTGGCACGTGCTGCACATCAAAAAACTGACCAAACGCTTCGGTGAGAATGTGGCGGTGGATACCGCAACGCTGGACGTGGACAAGCCCTGCATGATCGGGATCATCGGTCGATCGGGTGCGGGTAAATCGACGCTGTTGCGCATGATCAACCGACTAACGGATGCCAGCGATGGCGAGATCCTGTTCCAAGGCCGCGACGTGACCCAGTTGAAGGGTCGCGACAAGCGCGCCTGGCAGGCGGATTGTGCGATGATCTTCCAGCAATTCAACCTCGTGCCGCGTCTGGACGTGGTGTCGAACGTGTTGCACGGGACGCTGAACCGCCACTCGACCCTGGCTACGATGTTCAATCTGTTCCCGATGGATGAGGTCCACCGCGCTATCGACATCCTCGATCGTCTGGGCATCGCGGAACATGCGCCCAAGAGGGCCGAGGCGCTTTCGGGTGGTCAGCAGCAGCGCGTGGCCATTGCCCGCGCCCTGATGCAGGACCCCAAGATCATTCTGGCCGATGAACCGATTGCCTCGCTGGACCCGATGAACGCGCAGGTGGTGATGCAGACCCTACGCCGCATCCACGAAGAGGACGGCCGCACAGTCATCGCCAACCTGCACACGCTGGATACTGCGCGCCGTTATTGCGACCGCGTGGTGGGCATGCGCGACGGTCGTATCGTCTTTGATGGCCTGCCTGAACAACTGACCACCGGTGTCGCCCGCGAGATCTATGGCGCCGATGCCAGCTTCTCGGAAGAGGCAACCTCGACCGAGATCGAAACGCTGGACGCCACACAAAAGGCCCTGATGGAAGCCGAAGCGACCGTCTGAGCCACCCCAACCCCTTTCATCGCCCGGCCCGATGAGAGGTCGGGAGCATCAAACTGGAGAGAGACAGATGAAAAAACTAGTTGCTGCCCTTGTTGCGACCACTGCCATGGCCGCGCCTGCAATGGCTCAGGAGATTTCCGAGCTGCGTATCGGTATTCTGGGAGGTGAGAACGCTCAGGACCGTCTGAACAACAACGAATGCCTGCGCGTCTACACCGAAGAGGCTCTGGGCGTTCCGGCCAAGCTGTTTGCCCCTGCCGACTATAACGGTGTGATCCAGGGTCTGCTGGGCGGCACCATTGACGTAGCCTGGCTGGGCGCGTCGGGTTACGCAAAAACCTACCTGTCCGATCCCGAAGCGGTTGAGCCGGTTCTGGTCAAGGTCAACACTGATGGTGGCTACGGCTATCACTCGATCGGGTTTGCGCGCAAAGACAGCGGCATCACTTCGCTGGAAGACATGAAGGGCAAGACCTTTGGCTTCGGCGATCCGAACTCGACCTCGGGCTACCTGATCCCGTCGATCGAAATCCCTGCCGCAACCGGCGCGACCATGGATTCGGGTGACTATTTCGGTGAAGTGAAGTTCACCGGCGGTCACGAGCAGACCATCGTTGCCGTGAACAACGGCGACGTTGATGGCGGTGTGACCTGGGCCGACGGTCTGGGTGAGTGGGAAGACGGCTACCAGTCGGGTGCCCTGCGCCGTGCCGTTGATGCCGGTCTGATCGACATGAACGATCTGGTGCAGATCTGGAAATCCGAGCCAATCCCGGAAGGTCCTGTTGTTGTCCGCAAGGCGCTGCCTGCTGACGTCAAAGCCAAAGTGACCGAGCTGTGGGACACCCTGTCGGAAAAGGACCGGGATTGCTTCTACGGTGTGGCTGCGGGCGAAGCCAAAAGCTTTGATCCGATCACCCACGACGCCTACGAAATCATCATCGAAGCGCGCAAGCTGAAGTCCAACTAAGCCTGCCTCTTCTATTCGCGGGGTCCGGTATTTTGCCGGACCCCGTTTTCCACTCAGGAGCATTCCATGACAGACCTTTCGGCAGGGTCCTATAGCGTCGATCAGATCCGCGACGACTATACCGCGATGACGCGGCGCAAACGGGTCTATGGTGGTATTCTCCTGATCCTGTTTGTTGCCTTGATGGCAGCGGGCTTTCGCACGGCGGATGACCGCAATGCGGGCAGTTTCATTGATGGCTGGCACCGGATTCTGAACTACCCGTCCGAGGTTCTGTCCGAGGCGTGGGAAAAGATCGCCGAGATGCCAGCCAATCTGGTCGAGTTCTTCCCGGCCCTGATCGAGACGATCAACATTGCCGCCGCCTCGACCCTGATCGGGACGATTGCGGGTACGTTTCTGGCCCTGATGGCGACGCGCGGTATGGCGCTCTGGCCCTCGTTGATCCCGCTGTTCCGTCGGATCTCGGATATCTGCCGCGCGATCCCGGAAATCGTGATTGCTCTGGTTCTGATCTTCATTCTGGGTGGAGGGCCGGTTCCGGCGATGATCGCCATTGCCATCCACACGGCTGGCGCTTTGGGCAAGCTGTTCTCTGAGGTGAACGAAAATGCCTCGCTCAAACCGGTCGAGGGGTTACAGTCCGTCGGGGCCAACTGGTCTCAGCGCATGTATCTGGGCGTCATCCCGCAGGTCGGCCCGAACTATGTCAGCTACGCTCTGCTGCGGTTCGAGATCAACATCCGCGCCTCAGCCATCCTTGGCTTTGTCGGTGCCGGAGGTCTGGGCTATGAGCTGCGCAACGCCATGTCCTGGGGGCAGGGGCGCTACGATGAGGCCGCGGCCATCTTCATCCTTCTCTTCGTTACTATTGTGGTCGTTGATCAGATCTCTGGCTATCTGCGCGACCGTCTGACCCACGGGTCGGAAAAAGGAGCCTCGGTATGAGTACCTTTGCCACCGATCTGTCGATTGACGACCTGAAGGCCGAAGCAGACCGCTTGTTCAGCCGAAAACGCATCGTAAATTTCGGGCTACCGGGGCTGGTTGCCCTCTACCTGATCTACGTCTTTTTTGCCTTCGACGTTCCGGGTCTGACCGAGCGGGCTAACTGGGAAAACGGCAAAACGCTGGTGGCGGACAGCTACAGCTACAAGACCCATGTCGCACGCGACAACCGTACTGGAGAGATCTCTGCCGCGATCGAGGGTGAGCGGAAGGGGCGCTATCCCGACGGCACGGCACCCGATTGGGTCGCGCTGGGCGAGACCACGGTGATTGATCTGGAAGATGGCCATGTGGTGCGTTTCGGGCCGGAGACCGTCGAATATGACATCCCTGGCTATGGCACCGTGCGCGCAACCCCCAGCCGGTCGGCCGGTGTGCAGGCCGAACTTCCTGCCGGAGAGGTCCCGGACTGGATCAATGTCTCCAAGAACCGTCTGGCCATCAAAACCGACGCAGGCCGCCTGACCGTCACCCGCAACCGGTCAGAGGTGTTCCGCTACTTCACCGGGTGGGAGCTGTTCTGGTTCACGCTCGACAGCCCCTACTACGGCAAGTCCTTCCCCGAGCTTGTGAGCCTCGCAGCATCTGGTGAGGCAGGCGCGATCCTGAATGACTTCTGGACCAACAAGATGTGGCGGCATCAGGACGTGGCCTGGGCGATCTTTGAGACGATCCTGATGGCGTTTCTCGGCACGCTGGGTGCGGGCATGATTGCTCTGCCTCTGGCCTTCCTCGCGACGCGGAACTTCAACCCGCTGCGCTCGGTCCGCTTTGCAACGCGGCGCGTGTTTGACTTTGTCCGCGGCGTGGATGCGTTGATCTGGACCGTGGTTCTGGCGCGGGCTTTTGGTCCCGGCCCGCTGACAGGGGCGCTGGCCATTCTGGTGACCGATACCGGAACCTTCGGCAAGATCTTCTCGGAGGCATTGGAGAATGTCGACAACAAGCAGATCGAAGGTGTCCAGTCGACCGGGGCCAATGCGCCGCAACGCTACCGCTTTGGGGTGATCCCGCAGATCACTCCGGTTCTGCTCAGCCAGCTTTTGTACTTCCTTGAATCCAACACCCGAAGCGCGACGGTGATCGGGGCGATCACCGGAGGCGGAATTGGTCTGTTGCTGACGCAGGCGATCATCACGCAGAAAGACTGGGAAGAGGTCGCATACTACATCGTTCTCATCATTCTGATGGTGATGCTGATGGATTGGTTCTCGGGCTGGTTGCGCAAGCGCCTGATTCAGGGCCAGGCCGGTAAAAAGCGGAAGCCGCGCGGCGCGGCCAAGCTGCAGTCCTAAGCATATGGGGAAAATGATGACTCGTCTGCGCTCTGATCAGCCTTTCATCCATCCAGACTGTCAGATCTCGAACAGCAGCTTTGGCGCCTATGTCGAGATCGGCGCCGGGACACGGGTCGCCAATTCGCGGTTCGGTGACTACTCCTATTGCGACCGAACCTGTGACATTGCCAATGCCGAGATCGGCAAATTCGCCAATATCGCCAGCTTCACACGGATCGGCGCGACGGATCACCCGATGGAGAAAGCCTCCTTGCATCATTTCCTGTATCGCTCAGCGGATTATTGGGAGGATGCGGAAGACGATGCAGAATGGTTTGCCCATCGCGCTGGGCGACAGGCGTCGATTGGCCATGACACTTGGATCGGCCACGCGGCGATCATCAAACCTGAGGTGACGATCGGGCACGGGGCGGTTGTGGCGTCCGGTGCGATCGTGACCAAGGATGTCGCCCCCTATACGATCGTTGCCGGGGTAACCGCGCAACCGATCCGGCGGCGCTTTTCCGAGCAGGTGTCAGAGAGGCTTTTGGCTCTGGCGTGGTGGGATTGGAGCCACGATAGATTGCGCGACGTGCTGCCGGATTTCCGCGCGTTGCAAATAGAAGCGTTTCTGGAGAAATACGAGTAACCCTCCCGCGCCCGCATGTGCATCGGCTACGCCGATACCCATTGGCGGCCTTGGGCCCAGCGCCGCGCTTTGCGCGGCGCGACCCCCAACGGGATGAAGCCTCCGGCAGGAGGCTGAAGACGGGCGGGAGCGCTCCCTTGTCAGGTCTCGTTCAGCGTCAGGGTTACGCGCTCACCGGCGAAAACGGTTTTTCCATACTCGACCGGCTGCCCATCTGGGGCCGCATTGATCCCCAGCGAATGCAGGATCGGCGCGCCTTCGTTGAGGTTCAGGTGCAACGCTTGCGTTGCCGTGGCCGCGCGGGCGGTCAGCCGTGTGGACGTTCGTACAAAATCCTCGATCCCGCAGAGCTGAAGCGCCTTGGTGACGGATTGGGTTTCGGTCAAATGGGTGAGGATCTCAGGCAAACGGACGGCCGGAAAGACGCTTTGAAACAGCGCAATGGGCTGACCATCCGCCAAAGACAAGCCGTCATAGACATGAACCGGATCGCCGGGCTGCAAAGCCAGTGCTTCGGCTTCGGCCTCATCCGCGGCGCGGGTGGTCAGGGACAGGATGCGCTTGCCCGGTATCTTGCCGCTGGCGGAAATGCTCTTGTGATATCGGACTCGTTTGCCAATCGGATAATCCGTTGGTCGTGCGGTGACAAAGACCCCGGCCCCGCGCCGAGGCTGAACCAGCCCTTGCTCTGCCAGCTCGGCCAGTGCGCGCCTGACGGTGTGCCGATTGACGCCGTGGGTGGCCGCCAGCTGCGCCTCGGTCGGCAGCCGGTCACCGGTGCCAAAGCGCCCCTCGGCGATATCCGAGGTCAGGCTGAGTGCGATGCTCTTCCAGATCGGTGTTTTGCTCATGTCATCAAAACTTCATGGTCTCATGGATTGCCTGACAGGCGGATGCAGGTTAATATTTGTCTAGTTGTATAGTTCGAGTAGACAACCGCGACAAGGGCTTTCGATGACAGAACAGATGAAAAGCAACGGGATCACGCGTCAGGAGTGGATGGGCCTGCTGGCCCGCGCCCCTGAGGACGCGATGATGCCGCTTTGGGACAGGGTGGCTGATCGTCCATCGTTCAAATGGCTGCGGAGCCCCGAGATTGGCGGCGTGATGGTGCGCGGTCGTGCAGGCGCCATTGGCGCTCCGTTCAATCTGGGTGAAATGACGGTTACGCGCTGTTCACTGGCTTTGGAGGACGGCACCGTGGGCCATGGCTATGTCCAAGGCCGCTCCAAGCCCAAGGCTGAGGCTGCCGCGCTGATCGATGCGCTGATGCAGACCGAGGCCGCGGATCGTCTGACCGAACTGGTGATCACTCCGCTCAAGACCCAGATGCAAGATACACGCAAGGCGCGGGCGGCAAAAGCGGCGGCCACCAAGGTTGAGTTCTTCACGCTGGTCCGGGGAGAGGACTGATGAACGCACAAACGCACTTCTCAGGTGGATTTCAGGACGCCCCGCGCGATGCCGCGCACGCGTTTCGCGCCGCGATGACCGTGATGGCGCGCCCCGGTGAGATCAGAACGCTGGTCGGGGCGGAACCTCCGGCACCGCTATCGGTTGCGGCGGGCACTCTGCTTCTAACACTTTGTGACGCGGATACCGGCGTTTATCTGGCGGGCGCGGCAGATACGCCGGACATGCGTCAATGGCTCGGGTTTCATACAGGTGCTCCAATCGTCGAGGCGTCGAAAGCGGATTTCGCCGTGGGCCGCTGGCCTGAACTGATGCCTCTGAGCGACTACAGGACCGGCACTTCCGAATATCCCGACCGCTCGGCCACTTTGATTGTTGAGAGTGATGCGCTCGCGCCCAAGGGTGCGGTTCTGAGCGGCCCGGGGATCAAGACCACGGCACGTATGTCACTGCCGGATATCGCGGCGCTGCAGGACAACGCGATGCTTTCTCCGTTGGGTTGTGACTTCTTCTTCACCTGCGGGGATCAGGTCGCAGCCTTGCCGCGTAGCACGCAGATTCAGGCCGAGGGGTAACCGATGTATGTAGCCGTCAAAGGTGGTGAAAAGGCCATCGAAAACGCCCATGCCTGGCTGGCTGAGGAGCGTCGGGGCGATACCGACATCACCGATCTGAGTATCGCGCAAATCCGCGAACAGCTGAGCCTTGCCGTCAATCGGGTTATGGCCGAGGGGTCCCTGTACGACCCGGACCTCGCGGCGCTGGCGATCAAGCAGGCGCGCGGGGATCTGATCGAGGCGATCTTTCTGATCCGTGCCTATCGCACCACGCTGCCCCGGTTTGGCTATTCCAATCCGGTCAAGACGGGGGATATGGCCTGCGACCGTCGCGTCTCGGCCACGTTCAAGGACGCGCCGGGGGGGCAGGTGCTGGGGCCGACCTTCGACTACACCCACCGCCTACTGGATTTCAAACTTGCCGCCGATGGAGAGGTTGCCCCCGCGCCCGAAGGCGATGCTCGGCAAGAACCGACACCGCACATCACCAGCTTCCTCAAGGGTGAGGGCGTTATTCAGAACGAACCACTCAGCGAAGATGCACCGGGCGACCTTACACGGGAGCCGATGGAGTTTCCCTCGAACCGCCCTCTGCGCTTGCAGGCCCTGACCCGCGGGGATGAGGGGTTCGTTCTCGGCATGGCCTACTCAACCCAGCGCGGCTACGCCCGCAATCACGCGTTTGTCGGCGAATTGCGGATCGGCAAAGTAGCGGTCGAGATGGACATCCCGGAGCTGGGTTTCGCCATTGAGATCGGTGAGGTCGAACTGACCGAATGTGAAACCGTCAACCAGTTCCAGGGCTCCAAGACGGAACCGCCGCAGTTCACCCGCGGCTATGGTCTGGTCTTTGGGCAGTCCGAGCGGAAGGCGATCTCGATGGCTCTGGTCGACCGGGCGTTGCGTTGGAAAGAACTGGGCGAAGACAATCTGGGGGCCGCCGCGCAGGATGAGGAATTCGTCCTCAGCCATGCGGACAATATTCAGGCCACCGGGTTCCTCGAACACATCAAGCTGCCGCATTACGTGGATTTCCAATCCGAACTGGAACTCGTGCGCAAGCTGCGCCGCGAGGCGGAAGAACGAATAGCACCCAAGGAGGCTGCAGAATGAAAGCGGTGGTTTTTGATATCGGTGGCGTGCTTGTCGATTGGCAGCCGCATCTGGCCTGGGTCGAGGAGCTGGGGTCGGAAGACGCCGCACACGCCTTCATCAAAAGGACAGATTTCCTAGCGCGCAACGCGCGGGGCGACAATGGAGAGCGTTTCGCCGATATGGCGCAGGAGCTTTCGGACCCGCGCGATCAGGAGCTGTTCGCAGCCTATGTCGGCCTCTACGCCCGCACGGTCGAGACACCGATCCACGGCACATGGGACGTTCTGGACCGCCTGAAGACGCAAGGCACGCCGGTCCACGCCATCACCAATTGGTCGGCGGAAACATGGCCCGAGGGGCTGAAGGTTCAACCACGGCTGGGCGAGGTCTTTGGCACGCTGGTCGTGTCGGGCCAGGAGGGCGTGATGAAACCCGACGCGCGGATTTTCGAAATCCTCTGCGAACGTTCCGGCCACGCGCCCGAAGACTGCGTGTTCATCGACGACGGCCTGCACAATGTCAAAGGTGCACAGGCAGTGGGCATGGACGCCATTCACTTCACTTCGCCACAGGCTTTGGATGCCGCGTTGACTGAAAGAGGTTTGCTATGACGGAGTACAACTTCGCCTATCTGGATGAGCAGACCAAGCGGATGATCCGCCGGGCGATCCTCAAAGGGTTGGCGGTTCCGGGGTATCAGGTGCCCTTTGCCAGCCGCGAGATGCCGATGCCCTATGGCTGGGGTACCGGCGGTGTTCAGGTCTCGGCAGCAACGCTGACGCCCGACGATACGTTCAAGGTGATTGACCAGGGCGCGGATGACACGACCAATGCGGTCTCTATCCGCAAGTTCTTTGAAAACACCGCGGGTGTTGCGACCACGGAAGAGACTGAGAAAGCCTCCGTCATCCAGACCCGCCACCGCATCCCCGAGGCAAAGCTGACCGAGGATCAGATCCTCGTCTATCAGGTCCCGATCCCTGAGCCTTTGCGCTTTCTCGAACCACGCGAGACCGAGACGCGAAAGATGCACAGCCTTGAGGAATACGGGCTGATGCATGTGAAGCTCTACGAAGATATCAGCCAGCACGGCGCGATCTCGACCTCTTATTCTTATCCGGTCAAAGTGTCTGACCGCTATGTGATGGACCCGTCGCCGATCCCGAAATTCGACAACCCGAAGCTGGAAATGGACGCGATCCAACTGTTCGGCGCGGGGCGCGAACAGCGGATCTACGCGGTGCCGCCCCATACCAAAGTCGTCAGCCTCGATTTTGAGGACTACCCGTTTGAGGCCTCCAAAGCGAATCACCCCTGCGACCTGTGCGGGGCCGAGGACAGCTATCTGGACGAAGTCATCATGGATGACGCGGCCAATCGGATGTTCGTCTGCTCGGACACGGATTATTGCCGGTCGCGCCGTGAGGCGGGCCACCAAGGCCCTATGACCAGAGAGGACGCGGCATGACTCCGCTGTTGCAAGTTAAGGACATCGAAAAAAGCTACGGTGCCCGGATCGGATGTACGGATGTCAGTTTTGATGTCTATCCGGGTGAGGTGATGGGGATCGTTGGCGAAAGCGGGTCGGGCAAATCGACGTTGCTGAATTGTCTGGCAGGTCACCTAGAACCCGATGCGGGGCAGGTGATCTTTGACACCCGTGCAGACGGTCCGGTGGATACGGTCACCATGTCCGAGCCCGAGCGGCGGATGCTCAGCCGCACGGACTGGGCCTTTGTTCATCAACACGCCCGTGATGGGCTGCGCATGCCGGTCAGTGCTGGCGGCAATATCGGCGAGCGCCTGATGGCCGTCGGCGATCGTCTTTACGGTGACATTCGCGACAAGGCAATCGATTGGCTGGGTCGGGTCGAGATCAGCGAGGCGCGGGTCGATGATCGCCCCACTGCGTTCTCGGGCGGGATGCAGCAGCGCTTGCAGATCGCGCGCAATCTGGTGACGGGGCCTCGGCTGGTGTTCATGGATGAACCGACCGGAGGGCTGGACGTCTCAGTTCAGGCGCGGCTTTTGGATCTGTTGCGCGGATTGGTGCGTGAGATGGGGCTGAGCGCAATCATCGTCACCCATGATCTGGCCGTTGTGCGCCTGTTGGCGGATCGGTTGATGGTGATGAAAGACGGCCATGTGGTGGAAACCGGCCTGACCGATCAGGTGCTGGACGATCCACAACATGCCTATACGCAGCTGCTTGTGTCCAGCGTTCTGCAGGTTTGAGTATTTGGGAAAAGATGAAGCGATGATTCAGCTAACAGACGTCAGCAAGAGCTTTACCCTGCACAATCAGGGCAGCGCGGTCATTCCGGTGATGGAGGGTGCCTCGCTGAAGGTCGACGCCGGTGAATGCGTTGCCCTGACCGGGGCCTCGGGCGCGGGCAAATCCACCTTGATGCGGGTGATCTATGGAAACTACCTCGCGGCCTCTGGAACAGTGCTGGTCGGCGGGTTGGACGTGGCCAACGCCCAACCGCGCGAGATTCTGGCGCTGCGGCGTGAGACGCTGGGCTATGTCAGTCAGTTCCTGCGGGTTGTCCCTCGAGTCCCGACGCTTGAGGTCGTGGCCGAGCCTCTATTGGCGTTGAGCTGTGACCGGCAAGTCGCTTTGGACAAGGCGGCGGGGTTGCTGGCGCGGTTGAACATTCCCGAACGGCTTTGGTCGCTCAGCCCGACCACGTTTTCGGGCGGTGAGCAGCAGCGCGTGAACATCGCGCGCGGCTTTGCGCATGACTACCCGGCGATGCTGCTGGACGAGCCGACGGCCAGCCTGGACGCGCTGAACCGGGAAACGGTTCTGTCGCTGATAGAAGAGGCCAAGGCCCGTGGGGCCGCAATTGTCGGGATTTTCCACGACGTCGAGGCGCGGGAGCGTTTGTGCGACCGTTCGGTCAATGTCTCGGAGTTCACGCCCGGACAGGCAGCATGAGCCTTGCACCCGTCATAGCGGTTGTTGGCCCGTCAGGCGTTGGCAAGGACAGCGTCATGGCTGCACTAGAGGCCCGCGCGTCGGGGGTTCAGCGCCTGCGTCGCGTGATCACGCGGCCCGAGGGGGAAGAGGGTGAGGATTTCGACCGGGTCTCGGTCGAAATGTTTGAGCAGATGGTGCTGGATGGTGCCTTCTCGATGCACTGGCAGGCGCATGGGCTGCATTACGGTGTGCCGGTGCAGATCGCGGAACAGCGCACGCAATGTCAGGCTGTTTTGGTCAATTTCTCCCGTGCGGTTCTGCTGCAAGCGCAAGAGGTCTTTGGGGACCTTGTTGTGATCTCCCTGACCGCCGATGCAAAGGTTCTGGAACAACGCCTTGCGGCACGGGGGCGTGAAACCACAGAAGAACAGGCTAGGCGCCTTGGACGCGCCAAAGCGCCGCTGCCCGAAGGGTTGCGCCGTGTGATCGAGATCGACAACTCGGGCGCGCTGGACGATACGGTCAGCGCGATCCTTGCGCGGCTTCAACCGGAAAGGGCGTAGCGATGGATCAGGTGAAAACGTCCATCCTCGGCCTCGCCCATCAGGGCCAGATCCTCGATCCGGAAGGGTGCGGGCAACTTCGGGGCCAGATGCGCGCGCAAAGCCGCTTCGACCTCCGCCAGCACGGGTTTTGCCAGTTTTCCGCTCAGCGTGATGTGGAACCGGAAGGCCTCCAACACGTAAGGGTAGCCCCACTGTACCAGATTGACGTCCTGTTCCGGGGTCAGGTTTGCCGCGCGTCGGCGAGCCAGTTCGGCCTCGGACGCAGGCGCGCGGAACGCGTCAAGCTCTTGCACACAAGCCGCCGCGAGGGTGTTCAGGGCATGGGTCTCTCCGACCGGGCGCAGGGCCAGAAACCGGCCCAGCCGCGCGATCTCAAGCCCGTCCAGCGAGACCGGCGCATGGCGCGCGGCCAGCGTGGCGCAGGCCTCGTAGAGCGCCTCCACCGTCTGCCCATCCCGCAGCCGGAAAGGAGGTTTTATCGTCGCGTGCAACCCGTATTTGCGCGGCACGTCGGTGATAGATGCAACGTCGATCCCATCCACAGCGGGATGCGCCACCGGTACCCCGGCTTCCATGTCCCAGCCCAACCAGCTGGTTGCAAATCGCGTCCACTCTGCATCGGCAGGGGGGGCATAGTAGATCGCGTATCGCGTGAATGTCACATTGGCCTCCTATTGCGTGGCCCTTTCAATAGCTCAAACTGTGTGAAGTTCAGATGACAGAAGAAATGATCCTTGCCAATGCCACGCTCGTTCTTCCGGACGAAACCGTAACGGGGAGTGTTCGGCTCGTAGGAGAGAGCATTGCGGACATCGACACAGGCGCTTCGGTTCCTGCGGGTGCGGTTGATTGTGAAGGCGACTATATCAGCCCGGGTCTGGTCGAGCTGCACACGGACAACCTTGAGCGTCACATTCAGCCACGCCCCAAGGTCGACTGGCCCCACGCCGCCGCGATCCTCGCCCATGATGCCGAGCTGGCAAGCACCGGGATCACAACCGTGTTTGACGCAATGCGGATCGGGTCCATCCCCTCAGGCTCGGCCCGGTATCTGAAATACGCGCGCGGGTTGTCGCAGGAACTCTGGGACCTGCGTGAACAAGATGCGCTGAAGATCAGCCACTTTCTGCATCTCAGAGCCGAGGTGTGTTCCGAAACTCTGGTCGAGGAGTTGGACGAATTCGGCCCCGAGGACCGTGTTGGCCTTGTCTCGATCATGGATCACACGCCGGGTCAGCGGCAGTTTCGCGATCTCTCGAAGCTTGAGGCCTATATGAAGGGCAAATACGCCATGGACGATGATACGTTCATGCAACACGTGGCCCATCTGAAAGGGCTGCGCGATCGCAACGGCGAAAAGCATGAGGTTGAGACCGTCAAGGCCGCCAACCGCTTTGGCGCGGTTCTGGCCAGCCACGATGACACGACGGAAGAGCAGGTTCAGGTCTCCGCAGGCCACGGCATTCGTCTGGCTGAGTTCCCGACAACCGTCGAAGCCGCCCAAGCCTGCCACACGCACGAGATCAAGGTCATGATGGGGGCGCCGAACATCATCCGGGGCGGGTCGCATTCGGGCAATGTCGCCGCGCAGGAGCTGGCCGAGCTGGGCCATCTGGACATCATCTCGTCTGATTACGTGCCCTCGGCGCTGCTGCTGTCGGCTGTGCGGCTGGGACAGATGTGGGACGACATTGCCCGAGGGCTGAGGACTGTGACCCAGGCCCCGGCACAGGCCGTGGGGCTAGACGACCGAGGCGTGTTGCGCACCGGCGCCCGCGCGGATCTGATCCGGTTTCGCATGCGGGCAGGTGTTCCCGCCCTGAATGCGGTCTGGTCGCGTGGGCGGCGCGTCGCCTGATCACGCCATGTAGAACAGGTAGCGGTCCGGAGCGATGGTTTCGGGCCCCTCGATCTGATCGAACCCGACAAGAGGCTGGCCCGAGATCAGCAATCCTCCGGGCTGCATCACCTGCGCGATCAGGGGGCTGAGGCGCGCCGCCTCGGCCACGTCCTCCGCTTTGATCCCTCGGCCGAAATCGTAGTGCGCCATCGCCATCTTGTGGCCTGCGCTGGCAAGCTTTTGCAGCATCGGTTCGGCCTCGCCCTGCAGGAAATCCTGTTCCGGCGGAGTGCTGTCGGGGTGGCATTGCAGAACGCGATCCATCACCCAGATGCGGCGCTCGGGCAGGATTTCACGCAAATGGTCATAGGTGCGCCCATTGCCGAGCCCCATGTCCAGCACATCGCCTTTCTGATCAGCGATCTTCGCAGCGGCCCAGTTCAGCCCGTCGCGTTGCGCGGTCAGGCGGCGCAGCATGGAATCCAGTCGGCTCATTCGGGGTCTCCGTTTCCGTGTCTGGGGGCGGTCCAGAGGGTCGCCGGCCCGTCCAACAGGTGTTTCAGAAAAGCTTCGGTAAAGGCCCAGATGTCTTGATCATGGACCAGATGATGGGTCAATACGCCAAGCGGTTCGCTGTTGTCGGCGCGCTCTTCCCGGCGATCCCGCAGCAGCGCGGTGGCTTTCTGTATCAGCGCGGCAGGTGCTGCCAAACTGCGGCTGCCACGCCAGTCGATCGGGTCGATATGGGTGTTCACCTGCTCCAACCCCGGCGCGGCCTGTGCCGATGTCCGAGGGGTCGCGGTCGAGAGGATTTCATACCCGAGATCAGGCAGACGCGCGGCAATCTCGGGCGCGATACGGTTCCACGGCGGAACGAACAAGGGACGCAAACTGTTCGGAAACAGAGACCGCAAACGCGTCATACCGGCCTCGGCGTCCTGCAAGATCGTCTCCATGGGACGGTGCAGGCGAAATTCGGATTTCTTTTCTTCTGGCGGAGCGTAGTTTTCATGCGCCCAGCCGTGGACAACCGGTATCAGGTTCGGCCGTTGCGCCATGTAAGAGGCCAGTTCGCTTGTCGCATCACGCGGGATGATCGCCAGGTGAACCGAAATCCCAAGCCGTTCGGACAAAGCCGAGAGTTGGTCCAGCTGAGGGGTCGGAGCAATCGCATCGTCGTCCCGCCACCACAGCGGAAAAGACAGCCCTTGGTCGCGCCAAATGGCCAGTTCTGCGTTCAATATGTGCCAATCAGCCATCATCTGCGCGCGTCCCAGAGCCCCTGAACAATCTCAACACTGCGCTGCGCTCCGTCGAAGCCAAAGCCATGCGTCGAACGGGGTACGTCAGAAATGACCCTCTGCAGCGCTTCGGAAAGACGGGTCGCGTCAAGGTCCTTGCTGGGAAGAACCTTCATCGCCGAAAGTGCAGACAGGCTTTGCCCGCGCAGGCTTTGTTCCACTTCGTTGCCGTCATCAAACGGCACCATCACCGCCGGAGTACCCGATTGCAGCAGGTCCATCGCGGTGTTGTAGCCGCACATGCTCACCGATGCCGCCGCATGAGGGAGCATTTGCCGAAAATCCGGGCGCAGGGGTTCGATGACAACGGGCGCGCCTTCCACCAGTTGCGACAGTTCAGAAATGCGCGTCTGGGCATCACGCCCGCCCACCAACAGGCGCCAGCGCCTGTTGGGTATCTTTCGGGCGGCCTCGATGGCCGCGCGAAAGATCGGCTGCCCCACCGATCCACCGCCTGCGCTGACCAGAATCTCTCCCTCACCGACACCGTCCGGATGGGGCTGCGGTGCAACCGGCGCGACAAAGCCGGTATAGTGCAAATACCCGGACAGCCGGTCTGAGACGGGCCAGCTGACACTCAGCGGTGTGATACGCTCATCCGCGTGAACCAGAACACCGTCATAAAACGCGTCAATAATCTCATCGGCCCGTTCGGCCTTAGAGGGTTTGGATGGTGGTGCCAGAATATCACGGATTGAGCTTAGGATGACGGGGCTGTGCGGCAGTGCCCGCGCGGCGGTCAGAGCAGCCTCGAATTCATCCGCCAATACGCGGCGGCCAAAGGGGAAAAGCTCGGTGATCAACACGTCCGGCTGGAACGCGCGGACGGCCTCAACCAACGCCACGGTCCGCGCGTTGCGATAGTTTTCATCAGCCTCTTTGCCGTCCTCACCCAACAGCCGGGTAAAGTTGGTCCCGTCCGAGCGCAGCGGCGGCAGGCCAAACAGCGTCAGGCCAGAGCTATCGAGTTGCGGCGCAGGCATGCCACCAGACACCACCATCACTTCATGGCCGGCACCCGCGAAGGCACGCCCCAGCGTCAAGGCTCGGCTCAGGTGCCCGGTTCCCAACAGGTGGGTGACGACAAGCATCACTTTCATGTCGTGGCCTCGCGCTTGATCAGGCGGACCGGCTCCGCTTCGGGCGTCATCGTTTTCATGTCGATGACGTAGAGCCTGTTGCGCTTGATTTTGAAAGGGGCGGGGCCTTCAAAATCCCATCCCCAGGCGCGCGCCAGAATGACCCGCATGATGCCGATGTGACATACGGCCAGGGCGTCTTGCCGGAGTTCCGCCAGCCAAGGCACGAGGCGATCTGCAACCTCAGCCGGGCTTTCGCCATTTGGCGGGCGATAGTCCCAACCCCAGTCTTCGATATGCCGGTAGCCGCTGGACGGGTCTGCAATCAAGTCCACACCGCGCAGCCCCTCCCAATCGCCCCAATTCATCTCGATCAGCACATCGCTGGTCATCGGGGCGCGGCCCGAGACGATCTGCGCCGTCTCACGCGCGCGCCGCAACGGGCTGGCCCAGATCTGAGCCTGCTCCCAAGAGGCGGGCAAGGCGTATCCGGACAGTTCAGCCCGCGCTTCGGGGTCCAGCGCGATGTCGCTACGCCCCTGAATCTGTCCGGCGCGATTCCACGGCGTATGACCGTGTCGCAGCAAGGCCAGTCTGGTCATGCCGAATCCTCCAACAAGGGGCGGATGGTCTGCCAGAACCGACGCGTCGCGCCCGGCATCAGGTGGCGAACAGCCACGTATTTGCGGGCCTCGCCCCCTAAGCGTTGCCGTTCTTCGCCGTTCCGCAACAGGGTCTGCATGCGCTGGGCCAGGCCTTGCGCCGCTTGTTCGACACTCGGGTAGTCCGAAGGCGAAAGTACATCGCGAACGCCGGGGCGGTCTTGTGCGACCACGGGCAGGCCTGCGGCCTGAGCTTCAAGATAGATCATGCCATAGGCTTCGTTGACGCCGGGCCAGACCAGAAACCCCGAACTCTGATAGAGTTGGCCCAGGCTCTCTTGGTCCAGTTGGCCAAGGAACGTGACCTTTTCGCCGAACGGGGCCATGAGTGCTTCAACTTCAGCTCGGGCCGGTCCGTCGCCTGCGATTTGCAACTTCCAATCGCCGGTAAGGAGCGTCAGAGCTTCGGCCAGCAGCTGATATGAGGCCAGCTTGTCCCCGTGCCGCATCATACCGACGGCCAGCATCGGTCCTTCGGCCGCGGCCTGAGGGGGCAAATCAGTGATCGGCAGAAATGGTGGCAACTCGACCAGAGCCTGAGTGCCAAAACGGTCACGCTCCAACGTGATCAGGTCATTTGCGGTGTGATAGAAAATCACCTTCGCTGCATCGCAGGCCTCATGGGCGGATTGCGCGAATCCTGCCCAAGGCCCCTTCAGGCGGCTGCTGGCCCGTGTGCTTTCCATTTGAACATATGGGATCTGTCGCGCCGCGCAGACCTGCGGGCCGATCAGGTCCGGGGCTTTGTAGTAGTTGTGGTATGTCACCCAAAGCGAAGTGTCTCGCGGCAACTCGGTGATCAGGCGTTGAGTTTCGGCTTCGGCCGCCGCGCGCAAGGCGTGCTGTTTGGCGGTATCTCCGTGCTTGTCGTAGATCCGCAGCTCGGAGATAAGGTCGACATGATCCCCCTCGGCGGCAATGGCGGTGATCAGGTTCCGCGCCATCTCGCGGTCGCCCGAAGGGGTAGGGCTGTGCGGGGACTTCATGGGGGCGTAAAACGCCACGCGAGTCATCAGACCGTTTCCAGGCACAAAGCGTTCAGCCGATCCGAAAGCTGCGCGATACCCGGGTCCATCCGGAACTCCGCCAGCAAACGGTCATAGGCGGCCCGGGCCATTTTGGCGGTGGCTTCGGGATTGCTCGCTAGTGCCAGCATCGCGTCGGCCAGCGCCTTTGGATCGTCATCCGATAGGATGCCGTGGGTGCCTGAGGTGATGAACTCAGGAATCGCGGACACCGGCGTCGAAAGGATCGGCAGGAGTTGCGAGGCAGCCTCCATCAACACATTTGGCAACCCATCGCGGTCACCATCCTCGGCAATGCGGCTGGGCAGGACGAAGAGGTCGGCAGAGCGCATGGCCTCAATCACTTCGGGCTGATCGCAAGCGCCTTTCCAGCTGATCCGGTATGCGATGCCGGCTGCCGTGGCGCGGTCGCGCAGGACGTCCCCCAAAGCGCCGCCGCCGATATGGGTCCAGTGCCAGTCCAGCGCCTCGGGTAGCAAGGCCAAGGCATCAATCAGACGGTCGAAGCCCTTTTTCTCGACCAGTCGCCCGACCGAGATCATGTGAAACGGCCCATCCGCTGCTCGTAGTTTCCGGTCCGGCGGGCTTGGGAAACGTGCAAGGTCCAAACCGTGGTAAATCAGGTCAACGCGTGCGGGGTCATCCGCCAGCTCCCGCAGATGGGCGGCCCCTATAGCGGTGCAGGTGGCGCCAAAGGCGGCCCCATGGGTCGCCGCTTGCAGCTTTTCGCGCTTTTCCCACTCTGGCGAGGTCCAGATATCCTTGGCGTGGGCCGAAAAGCTCCACGGTACACCGCGCATGATGGCGGCATAGCGCGCCACCGATGAGGGCGTGTGCATGAAATGGGCATATAGCGCCTGCGTCGAGCCCGGTAGTTCGGCAGCCAAAACGCAGGCCTGTCCAAAGCGGCGAATGCGGTTGTGGGTCGGGTCGCGGCGCAGGTCCTGCCGCCACACGCGGTAGGCCTCGGCATAGCCCGGCAAGCGCTTGGCGATGGCCCGTGCGGCCCAGACACGCTGTGGTTCTTGATAAAGGTATTCAGGCAGATACCGTACCTGCCCCTTGAACCGGTCATGCAGAGGGTGGCGTTTGGTGTCTGTCGGGTGGCGCAGGGACCAGATGTCAAACTGATGCCCGGCCTCCTGCAAGGCGACCAGTTCCTGAGCAATAAACGTCTCGGACAGGCGCGGCCATCCTTTGACCAGCACCGCGAGTTTCGGGTATTGGGATGTCATCCGGTCGCTCGTTCCTGTTCCCGGTGCAGCAGCGCATCGATGCGGCCTGTTACATAGTCCAGCCCGTCCAGCAAGCCGTCGCTGATCGCCTGCGAGGGTAGTGGCTGGCGCGGTAGCTCGCGGATGGCGCGGATCATCGCGTCGGTCGTCAAGCCGTCGCGCTGTTCGTCCAGCATCCGGACAAGGCCAAGATTTTCAGCGCGCGAGGCGCGTATCCATTGTTCCAATCGAGGCGTGGTGCGCGGTACGATGACGGCGCGTTTGTCGAAAGATAGCACCTCACAAAACGTGTTGTAGCCACCCATGCAGACAACGCCCGCGGCCCCGGCAAAAAGCGTTTCGATCTGGGATTCGAACCCGACAGCCGTCACGCGCCCGTTCAGCGCGGCCACGCGTGTTTCAAACTCATCGCGCGACTCACCGGACAGGAAGGGTCCATAGACCAGCACCGCGCGGGGCGACAGGGTCGGGTCCTGTTCGTAGGCCGAGAGGACCAGATTGACCATCGCCTTGCCGTCGCCGCCGCCACCGGGCGTGATCAGGATATAGGGCTGTTCCGGGGGCTCTCCGACCGGGCCGAGGTCGCGGCGCAGATAGCCGGTCCAGTGTAGGCGTGATCGGGCCGCTGCGCTGAGGGGCAGACCCTCGGTCGGGTCGTAGATCGAATGCAATCCATAGACCCAGATTTCGTGATAGAACCGCTCGGTCGCAGCGATCGCGTCCTTGCGATCCCATTCGGCGGCCAGAACCTCAGGCTCGTCCAGAACATCGCGCAGGCCCAGAACCAGCTTGGTGTCGCAGGACTGTTCGAGGAATTCCAGCGTAGGAAGCAGCTCCCCGCGAAAACCGGTGGGTTCCTTGTCGACGATCAGGACGTCAGGATCGAATTGCTGAACGGCTGTCTTGATCAGGCTCGAGCGCAGCTCGGTCACCTCATCAATGCCCATGCCAATCGTGCGAGCCGCGTAAGATCCGTCCGAACGTTTGGTTACACCCGGCAGGCGCACATGGTCGACGCGGCGGGGAAAGGTGAAACGCCCCGCCACAGGCGAGCCGGTCAGGATCAGGGCGGATGCGCTTGGGTCGGCTTCGGTCACCGCCGCCGCCAGCGCGCGCGAACGGCGCAAGTGGCCTAACCCAAAGGTATCGTGGCTGTAAAATAGCAGGCGCGGCGCGCGGTCCGGATTGTCTTGTTTTTTGCCTAGGCTCATAGGGTCGCCCGTCTTATTGGTCTGGGTACTACATCCGCGCGTATGCAAGCGTTACCGTATATCCTTATGCTGCGCTTGCCAAAGGGGAAATCGCCCGCTTGCAAATGTGCCAAACATGGCGATTTGGCAACAGGATATTGAGGATATGGGTTCAATTTGCACCAGTCTTTGCCGTTTCGGTCAAAGCGCGAAAAAGGGCGGGCGGGAGGATTTGAACACGTCCAACAGGTTCTGTACGGTGTGCGCCAGTGAAGAAATTGGATGCAAGACCCTATGAAACCGAACTTTCTGGCCGCGACGCTTTTGGCATTTTGGGCTCTGTTGTTGGCGTTTCCAGCCAGTGTGGCGGCGCAGACCGCGCTGATACCGGGCTATAGTTCAGGCTCCGCGACAGAAGAGGCTGCAACCAACGACAGTGATCTCGCCGACGCGATCCGAACCGCCACTGAGGCTGGTGCCAGTGTTATCGTCATCGATAGTTCGGGCAATCTGGTCTCCACCGCGGGCGAGCAGCCCGAAGTGGAATCGGCTGAGGCTGACCCCATGGCCGAGGCCTCGCAACTGATGAGGACACAGGCACGATTCACCAAGTTCCGTGAGTCGGTTCAGTCACGTCTTGAGGCACTGCCCTATTCGGTGTTCGAAGTGGAGTATATCCTGCGTCAGACCAGCCCAGATGGCCGTATCCAGACCTATGTCGAGGTTCTGGGCTGGAACATCCTCTTCCTGCTGCTAGGGCGATGGCTTTCAACCGAGATCTACGGCAAACGGATCGCCAAACGCTGGGTCGTGGCACGGATCAAGGAAAACCCGCAGGGCTATCGCGAGAAGATGCCGTTTCTCGTGTACCGCTTCGTGATGGGGATCGGCGGCACGATTTTTGCCATGTTGATGGCATTGATCGTGGGCTATCTGTTCTTTGGCGAGGCCGAAGATATCTCGATCCAGTTTACCGTGACCGCGATCTTCACGGCCTTTTTCCTGTCCCGCACGATCTCGGACCTGTGGCGAATGGTGCTGTCACCTTACCTGAGCCAGTATCGCTTGCCGCCCTTTTCCGACCGCCACGCCAAGCGGCTGTATATCTGGGCATCGGCGGTGGCGACCTATGATGTATCGGTCGTTCTGTTTTCGACTTGGGTGGCGGATTTTGGTCTGAACTACAACGTCTACGCCTTGGTCTACGGGTGCTTGACCCTGTTCGGGGCCTTCTTGAATATTCTGATGATCCTGTTCAATGCCGGGGCCATTTCAAACGCGATCCGGGGCGGGCGGGCACCGTCTCAAGTCTCGTGGATTCTGCGCTTCATCTCATTTGCTTGGGCTCCGGTGCTGATCCTGTACATCGTGTTCAGCTGGTCGAAGCTGGCCGTGGATCTGGTGCTTGAGAATGAAAACTCGGTCCCGATTGTGGCCAGCAGCTATGCGATCTTCATGTCGGTTGTCGTGGCCTACGGCGCGATGAACTACCTGCTGGAGCGCTATTTCGATCGCAACCGCAAGATCGAACAGATCAACGCCGAGTCAGAGATTGACGCAGAGGCACCCTCGCCCGAGGCGGTACAACGCAAGCACGCCATTCTGACATATGAGGACCTGGCCCGCCGAGTGGCTGGCATTCTGGCCTTTGTTGTAGGCAGCTATGCGCTGGTGGTGATATGGAACCCGGATGCCAGCTGGAGCGAGGATCTGCCAATCGGGCGCGCGCTGGACGTTATGGTGATCCTGTTCATTGGATACATCCTGTTCAATTTCTTCCGCATCTGGATCGACAGCAAAATCGCCGAGGAGTCCGATGATGGCTCCGAGGCCGAGTTGGGCGATGAAGGCGGTGAAGGCGGTCAGAGCCGCTTGGCCACCTTGTTGCCCTTGTTCCGGGGGGCGATCCTGGCGGTCGTTGTCGTAACGATTGTGTTGATCGTTTTGATGGAGCTTGGCATTAACGTCAGCCCTCTGTTCGCTGGTGCTGGTGTGGTGGGTCTGGCCGTCGGGTTCGGATCGCAGACCTTGGTGCGCGACATCTTCTCGGGCGCCTTCTTCCTGTTGGATGATGCCTTCCGCAAAGGGGAATATATCGACATTGGAGATGTAAAAGGGACGGTCGAGAAAATCTCGGTCCGCTCGTTCCAGCTGCGCCACCATCTGGGTGCGCTGAACACTATTCCCTTTGGGGAGATCAAAGTTCTGACCAACTATTCGCGTGATTGGGTGATCATGAAGCTGCCTCTGCGCGTGACCTATGACACGGATGTTGAGAAGGTGCGGAAACTGATCAAGAAACTGGGTCAGGAGTTGCTGAGCGATCCGGTGATTGGCGACAACTTCATCCAGCCCTTGAAGTCGCAGGGCGTGATCGAGATGCAGGATTCGGCGATGATCATCCGGGTCAAGTTCATGACCAAACCAGGCGATCAATGGCTGGTGCGCAAAAAGGTGTATCAGGACATCCGAGAGCTATTTGCTCGCGAAGGTATCAAATTCGCACATCGTGAGGTGACCGTTCGTCTTGCCGATGGCAAAGAGGCCGAAGATCTGACCCCGAAACAGCGCGAGGCAGTGACTGGCGCGGTACAAGCGGCGATTGATGAGGACTATCTGGACGATATCGGACCGGGCGGCGACGACCGCTAAGACGGTCCTCCCGCCCCTTTGGGCTGCGTCTCCGGCGAGACGCCTTCCAAAGCGTTGGGCCGCGCGTGCCGCGCGGCGGTTGACGCATCAGGGCCAGGTTGGCTCGGATGTGCCCAGTTGTGGGGCGGGCAGGTCCCACCTCATCACCGTCTGACCAATGGTCAGTGCGGGTTTTAGCCGGTGGCCAGGGCCCCAACCGGACTGTTCGGTTTCTTCGCAATAGTCGGATTGGTTGGCCGTGATCGCACCTTGCCCTGTGTCGGTCTTGCCAAGAATGGCTAGCAACTCGGCGCTGCGCGCCAAAGACAGATGGGCGTGCATGATTGAATTTCCCGAGGCTGCCTCGGCCAGTGCAGAAAGAACTGCGGCTGCCATCAGGTATCCGGTCGCATGGTCCAGAGCCTGAACTGGCAGCGGGGTGGGTTTGTCAGCGTTGGCCCATTCCATCCCCGCATGGGCAATGCCTGCGCTCATCTGAACGAGACTGTCGAACCCTCTGCGTGTGGCCCAAGGGCCCTGCCAGCCATAGGCGTCCAGAGTGACCTCGACCCGGTTGGGGGCCAGTTCGTCACGCTTTGCTTTACTAAGCCCCAGAGCCTCAAGCGCGCCGGGGCGGTACCCGTGGATGAATACATCTGCTTGTGACAACAGGTCTTGCAGGTGGGTCAGGCCCTCGGTCGACTTCAAGTCCAGATAGGCGCAGCCTTTGCCCAGTGAGATGTCGGGGATAACGCCCGGCTCATCCCAGCCCGGAGGGTCGATGCGCAGCACATCCGCGCCGAATCCGGCCAGTGTGCGGGTTGAGACGGGACCCGCCAGAACGCGGGTCAAGTCTAGGACGCGTAGGCCGGCAAGCGGGCGTTCGGCTGTTGCAGCCGGGCGGTCTCGCAAAATGATCCGACGTGGATTCTGCCAACTGATCAAAGGGTCGCGGCTGACGGCGCGGCCTTGGGGATGGTCCAACCACTCGGCGCGGCTGCGCATGGCGGCTGCGACGCCGCCCTCGGCTACAACAGCGCTCTCGAGGTCGGCGATAGTCCAACTGCGCAGGGCCTGTGAGACCACGTCGCGGTCGGCTTGTGTGCCTAGAACTTTCAGGGCGGCAGCCCGGTGGTGGGGCAGGTTGGTGTGCAACCTGATCCAGCCGTCAGACGCGCGGTAGTCGCCTGCGATGGCGTCCCACAGGCTAGGCATCTCCCAGCCATCGGGCTTGAAGGAATAGCGATACCAGAGCGAAGCGAGGCGGTGATCCACCGTGATCTCTGGCGCGGTTGGTGACAGGTTTGCGGTGGCCATGTACCGAGCCAGCTCCTGAGCGACCGCCGCGAAGCTGGCGGTTGCGAGCTCGGAGACGGCAAAGGCGCTGGGCAGGGTTCCCTCGCCGGTAGTGCGATAGCTGTCGGCCGCCGGAAGAGAGGATAGCAGGCTCATTGCTGATAGGGGTCCAGACTGTCGCGCAACCCGTCTCCAAGGAAGTTGAAGGCCAGAACGACGACGATGATCGGCAGCATGGGAATGGCCGTCCACGGGTAGATCTCGATCGAGGCGAGGTTCTGCGCGTCATTTAGCATCACGCCCCAACTGACCGCAGGCGCACGCAGGCCGAGGCCGAGGAAGGACAGCGCGGTTTCACCCAGGATCATTGCGGGAATCGACAGTGTGGCCGACGCGATCAGGTGGGACATGAAGTTCGGCAGCAAGTGCTTGCGGATCACCCGGCCGGAGCTTGCGCCCATCATCTCGGCCGCGCGGACGTATTCTTCTTCCCTCAAGGATAGGAATTTGGCGCGGACGGACCTGGCGAGGCCTGGCCAGTCGAGAATGCCGAGGATGATCGAGATGATGAAGAAGACCGCGACGGGGCTCCAGTTCGAGGGTACGGCGGCGGACAAGGCGAGCCAGAGCGGCAGTTCGGGTAGGGATCGCAGGACTTCGATCACCCGGTTGATGGTCCAGTCGATGCGCCCTCCGAAATACCCGGCCATCGAGCCGAAGAGGATACCAAGGAAGAACGACACTGAAATGCCGATCAGACCCACGGTCAGCGATAGCTGCGCGCCATAGAGGATGCGGCTGAAGATATCGCGGCCCAGCCGGTCCGAGCCCCATAGGAACAGCGTCGCGCCATCAGGGGCACAGAACAAGTGGGTGTCAGACGGGATGAACCCGGCCAAGCGATACTCGGACCCTTCACAGAAGAACTTGATCGGACGAGGATCCTCGGTGTCTGGAATGAACTTCCACTGGAAAGTCTCTAGATCTGCCTCTGCGGTGATGGGGTAGACATAAGGCCCGATGAACTCGCCCTCGTGGAACCAGTTGATCGATTGGGGCGGGGCGTAGAGGTGCTCTCCGTTCCGGTCATTGGGGCCATAAGGGGCGATGAAGCCAGCAAAGGGCAGCATCAGGTAGCACAACAGCAGGAAAACGCCCGAAATCAAGCCCAGCTTGTGCGTGCGGAACTTGCGCCAGACCAGCACCCAGTTCGGGGCGTCCAGATCGGCGCGCTCGAGCTGTTGGACCGAGGCCTGCGGGTCGAACGGTGCGTGATCGACATAGCGATCATCAGGGCGTTGGGTCATGCGTCTCGCCCCTCATACCGAATGCGCGGATCGAGCATGACCAGCAGGATGTCCGAGATCATGGTGCCGATCAGGGTCAGCAGGGCCACGAACATCAGGATGAACGCTGACAGAAACTGGTCCTGCGTTTTCAGTGCCGTCAGCAGGGTCGGGCCAATGGTTTGCAGGCCCAACACGACCGATACCAGAACCGAGCCGGACACCATCGAGGGCAACAGGTTGCCGATGTCGGCGACAAACGGGTTGAAGGCCACGCGCAACGGATACTTGGTCAGCATCCGCGATGGGGCCATGCCCTTGGCAACGGCTGTCTCAACATAGGGCTTGCCCAGCTCGTCCAGCATGTTCGCGCGCAGGCGCTGCATCATGGCCGACGCGCCCGAGGTGCCGATTACGAAGGTCGGCACGATCAGGTGGACAAGGATGGATTTCAGCTTGTCCCAACTCATCGGTTCGCCTTCGAATTTGGGATCCATCAAGCCGCCGATGGGCAGGTTGAAATACTGATGACCGTAGTAGAACAGGATCAGCGCCAGCAAAAAATTCGGCGTGGCCAGACCCAGATAACCCACGAAGGCCGAGGTATAGTCGATCCAAGTTCGCGACCGCGCAGCGGCGATCACGCCCAAGGGTAGGGCGACGGCGTAAACGAACAGGATCGCGGCCAGATTGACCACAACCGTCAGCCAAAGCGTATCACCCACGATATCCGAGACGGGACGGTCGAATTCAAAAGACCAGCCGTAATTGCCTTGCAGTAAGCCTTCGAACCCGTGGGGGCCGGGCCAGAAGCCCATCCAAATCAGGTATTGCTCCCACATGGGGCGATCCAAGGCGTACTCGGCTCGCAGAAACTCGGCCTTGGCGACACCGGCGGACTGGCCGGAGGCCTGAAGCTCGGCGATCTGATTGCTCAGATAGTCGCCGGGCGGCAGGTTGATGATGACAAATATCAGAACCGAGACCACCAACAGTGTCAGCAGCATCGTGAAGAAGCGATAGACCGCATAGCGCAGCATGATCATTTAGCTGCTCCTGCTCAGTCGACCAAAAAGAACTCATCCGGGCGATGGACGCCGAAATGCGCGCCGGGTTCCCACGCCCACATGGCCTGCTCGGGGACATTGCGCAAACGGTTCGATACGACAATGGGCTGCGGTGCGCCGTTCAAAATGCCGATCGCGTATAGCTGGTCAGCGTGGATTTCCAACATCTCGGTCCAGACGGCAGCGCGCTGTTCATCCGTTGTGGCGGTCTCCCAGTCATGGACCAAAGTCATCAGGCGCTCAGCCTCGGGCATGTCGGGCGCCTCACCCACTTCGCCGCCGGTCTGATAGTACTGTCCCCATTTTGGCCAAGCGAGAAACACCTGATCCGTCGGGGCCAGATAGGCGGGCGAGGTGTGGACTTGAGGAAGCCCGTCATCCCAGCCAAACCAGACTGAAGCCATGGTGTTGCCTGCAAAAACCCGGTTGCGCAGAATATCGCGATCCAACGGGCGCATCACCAGATCGACGCCAATCTCGCGCCATGTGTCGGTGACGATCTGCAGGGCGTTTTCGACCTCCTGCCGCTCACCAGCGGTTTCGATGATCAGCTCCATCGGGCGCCCGTCGGGAAGCAGCCGAATGCCGTTCTTGTCGCGCTCAGCCAGCCCAGCCTCGTCCAACAGGGCGTTCGCCAGATCGGGATCATACTGGGCCCAGGCCTGGGCGTTTTCCTCGCTGTAAAAAGGCGAGGCAGGCAGAACCGCCATCGCGCCCGGTTTTGCCAGTTTGAAATAGAGCGCCTGGTTGATCGTCTTGCGATCAATCCCCAAAGACAGGGCGCGGCGCACGCGCACGTCTCGCATTACGTCCCGCCAAACCTCATCCGCGTAGTTCAGGTTCGGATAGATTGCGATCTGCGAGGCGACACCGGTTTTCCAGAGTAATGTCTTGTAGTTGCCAACCGCCTCACCCTTTTTCAGGATCGAGGCATCCCGGAACGCCAGACCACGCCCCTGCAGGTCGGTCTCACCCGCATTGGTCTTTGCGGCCACCAGCCCGGGGGCCACAATCTCCATCTCGACCACGTCGATATAGGGCAGTTGCACCCCTTTGGAGTCGATGCGGTGGTAGTACGGATTGCGGACGAAGTTGTGGCGGATTTTCTTGCCCGAGCTTGCGTTTAGCCAGGGCTGAAGCGTGGGCAGCTTGTGGTTGTCGAACTTGTAGAGGTTGTCGAGTTTGTTGTGCAGGGCCGCCCAGCTTTTGACGCGGGCATCATCGACCTGCGCGGCCAGATCCTCGGGATCAACATAGTTTTCGTGATATTGTTTCAGAAAAGCCGACGGGCGGTAAATGAAGGGCGGGCGGGCCTGTGCCAGTGTTTGCAGAAAATCCGGGTTCGGATCATCCCATTCGTAGACTACTGTCGTCTCATCCGGGAAAGAGACGGTTGGGGCCTTGCCCTCGACGATCAGAAAATCAGGAGGTCCAGAGGGGCTGAGCAATTCGTTGTTAGCGACATCTTCCCACCAGTACCGGAAATCTTCGGACGTAAACGGTGAGCCATCTGACCACTTATGTCCTTCGCGTAAATGCAGCGTGAACTTGCGGTTCCCGTCATTTTCGAACGAGGCCAAAATGTCGGGCACGATATTGTAATTTCCGTCAAACCCAACCAACCGGGCGTAACCGTAGACGACCATCTGCCGGATATCCTTGGACCGGGTCACCATGGTCCGCATTGTGCCGCCGGGGATGCCGAATTCACGCCCCTTCGCAGCCAAATCCACCACCAGAGGGTCTTTGGGTAGGCGTTCCGAAACCGGCGGCAGATCGCCGGCATTCACCTCAGCCGACCAAAAGCTGCTCTCTTGCGGGACCGGCACATCGGCCAGCGCGGGCAGCGTCCAGCCAAAGGCCAGAGCGGCGGCCAGGATCAGAGGGCGAGTGGTCTTAAACATGGCAACGTACCTTATGGCCCGGTTCCAATTCCACCAGCGAAGGTATCACGGTGTCCGAGAAACGAAAGGCCTCATCCCAACTGTCCGGCGCGCCGGCACCCAGAGAGACCATTTGCAGGTCAATCGGGCGGTTGATGTCGGGTTCTGGTTGAGCGGCAATCAACGCCTTGGTGTATGGATGGCGCGGATTGTAGAAGAGTGTTTCGGGCGGGGCTTGTTCGACGATCAGCCCACGACGCATCACAGCGACTTCGTCAGCGATACGGGCGACTACGGCAAGGTCGTGAGAGATGAAGAAATAGGACAGGTTCAGGCTGTCCTGCAAGTTTTCCAACAGTGTCAGGATTTGTTCCTGAACCGACACATCCAGCGCAGAGGTAGGTTCGTCACAGACAATCAACTGCGGGTCCAGCATCATGGCGCGCGCGATGGATAGGCGCTGCCTCTGCCCGCCGGAAAACGCATGCGGATAGCGTTTCAGCATGTCCGAGTTCAGCCCCACGCGCTGCAGCATCTCGGCCGCCTTGTCGCGTTGCTCCGAGACCGAACCGATACGGTGGATTTCCAGCGGCTCAGTCATCGCGTCCTGTATGCGCATCCGTGGACTGAGTGAGCTGTAGGGATCCTGAAACACCATCTGCGCCTTTCGTTGAAACGCGGTGCGCTGGGCGCGGGTCATCTGGTGGACCGGGATCGGGGCTTCGTCCGGGGCTGTGCAGAACAGAACCTCTCCGCCTGGGTCGGGCAGTTCAGCGCCAAGGGCGATCCGGGCGGCTGTGGTTTTGCCAGAACCGCTTTCGCCGACAATCGCCAGTGTCTTGCCACGCGCAAGCTTCAGGTCGACGCTGCGACAGGCATGGATCTGTTTGTCGGCTTGCCAGCCCTTGCTGGAGCGCATCGTGTAGGTCTTGGAGACGCCTTTCATATGCAGGATCAGGTCTTCGTCAGGCATCGGAATGCCGACGGCGTCCTGATCTGGAATGGCCGGGGCCGCATCGAACAGTTGTTTGGTATAAGGATGGGCCGGCGCGGTCAGGATGGGGGCGGCGGGGCCTGCCTCCATCACGCGGCCCTTGTGCATGACGACGACCTGCTCGGCCATATTCGCAACTACGCCTAGATCGTGCGTAACAAGGATCAGCGCCATCCCGGTTTCGCGCTGAAGTTCCTTGATCAGCCCCAAAACCTGAGCCTGTGTGGTTACATCCAGCGCAGTGGTCGGCTCGTCAGCAATCAGCAGTTCGGGTTTGGAGACCATCGCCATGGCGATCATGGCGCGCTGGCGCATACCTCCCGACAGCTCAAACGGATAGGAGTCATAGGCCCGCTGGGGATCTGGAAAGCCCACGCGTTCAAACTGGGTCAGTACTTCCTTACGGGCCTGCGCCTCGGACGCCCCGCGATGCAGCCAGAGGACCTCGCTGACCTGATTGCCGATCTTGTGCAGTGGCGACAAAGATCGCATCGGCTCCTGAAAGATCATCGAGACGCGGTTGCCGCGAATGCTGCGCATCTCCCGCTCGTTGATTTGCGTCAGGTCGGCCTGGCCCTTGGAATCATTCAGAATAATCGAGCCGCTGCGAATCTGCGCTACGCGGGGCAGGATACGCAACACGGCCCGGCAGGAGATTGTTTTGCCCGAACCCGACTCACCCACCAATGCTAGTGTCTGTCCGGCCTCCACGTCGAAATTCACGTCTCGCACGACTGAATCCGCCGTGCCGAAACCGATGCTGAGATCTCTGACAGACAACAACGCAGTCATTCGGGTTTTCCACCCGTTTGGCCGTAGATGAGCATTGGCTTTTTGTTCTCCCCGTTTTTTGACTTACTGTCGCGCGGTTTCACCCGACTCGTCAAACCCGTTCTTAGGCTGAAATGTCGCGGGAATGTGAAACTTTCGCCTCTACAACTACACAAACAGTTGAGTTTTTGCCATCAAGTTCGTGACCAGCACCATTTAAGCTGGCGTTGAGTATCAAAGAGAGAATCCCCTGTGCCCGAAAACCAAAGCCGACTGGATCTGTTTATTGACCGTATGGTGTCGCAACGCGCCTGCCTTGATTTTGCAATCGAGCAGACAAAAGGCATGTCCGGGCCGGTGTTCGAACTGGGCCTGGGCAATGGTCGAACCTACCACCACATGATCCAGTACATCCAGAACCGCCCGGTTTTTGTGTTCGAACGCGCGGTGGCCTCACACCCCGACTCCACCCCGCCAGAGGATCGGGTGATTTTGGGCGATGTGCGGGACACTCTGCCAGCCTCGGTGGATCGGTTCGGCGCGACGGCCAGCCTGATTCATGCGGACCTCGGCGGGCACAATCGCGAAAAGAACGACGCCTTCGCGCGGTTTGTTTCGCCGTTGATTGAACCGCTTCTGGCGCCGGGTGGCCTGATGGTTTCCAGTGATCGAATGTATTTCAATGCGCTGACTGAATTGCCCTTGCCCGAGGGCGCGGTCGAGGGGCGCTGTTTTATCTACCGGCGGTGACGCCTTAGGCGCGTCCGGGTCCACCAAAAGGTTAAGCAAACCGGAGGAACGCAATGCAGGCCATCCTGACGCTGAATGCGGGAAGTTCGACCATCAAATTCGGAGTTTACCAGGCCGACGCTGAACCCGAATTGCTGTGGCACGGGCAGGTGGACAATCTGGGACCGGTCGCCCAATTGCAAATCAACGGCGACGGGCTTCATGAGACACGCGAGATCGGGCCTGCCGACCACGCAGCTGGGGTCACGGCGATCTTGCTGGCCCTTGAGCCTCTGCTTCAATCGGATCTAATCGTCGGTGTAGGCCACCGCATTGTCCACGGCGGACAGACCTTCGAAGGGCCCACGGTTCTGGATGATCACGTGCTGGCCCAACTTGAAACGCTCTCGTCACTGGCCCCGTTGCATCAGCCCCATAATCTGGCGGCCGTCCGCGCTGCGCGAACGGCTTTCCCGGGTGCGCAACAGATTGGGTGTTTTGACACATCTTTTCATGTCGGCCATCCGTTTGTAAACGATGCCTTCGCCATCCCGCGCCGCTTTTATGAAAAAGGCGTTCGGCGCTATGGATTCCATGGGCTGTCCTACGACTACATTACCGGCAAGATGGCTGAGGATTTCCCGGATCTGGCCGCAGGCCGGGTGGTGATCGCGCATCTGGGCAACGGGGCCTCGATGTGCGCTGTGGCCAATGGTAAGAGTATCGGCTCAACCATGGGTTTTTCTGCTCTTGATGGGCTGCCGATGGGGACCCGTTGTGGTCAGCTTGATCCCGGCGTGTTGCTCTATCTGATGGAGCAAGGTCACTCTGCCGAGGCGATCACGCACATCCTCTACAAGAAAAGTGGCCTGCTAGGCCTCAGCGAGATCAGCCACGATATGCGCACGTTGCTGGAAAGCGATGACCCCCGCGCGCGTGAGGCGATAGACTATTATGTCTTCCGGATCAGGCGGGAACTGGGTGCGATGGCGGCTGTTCTGGGTGGCGTGGATGCGGTCGTGTTCTGCGGCGGCATCGGTGAGAACGCTGCGCCTATTCGCCAGAGCGTGCTGGATGGAATGGGATTTCTCAACATCCATCTGGACGCTGAGACCAACGCCCAAAACGCGACGGTGATATCAGATGGCGGTATACCCGTGCTCGTGATCCCGACCGACGAAGAACGGGTGATCGCGCGGGCGGTCGCCAAGGCCTTGATCTAAAGACCAGAGGGGAAACGGATGATTTTTTACGACTGCGCCACCGCTCCGAACCCGCGCCGAGCGCGTATGTTCATTGCCGAAAAGGGGTTGGAGATCGAAACCCGGCAAATCTCGATCGCGGAAGGAGAACAGTTGAGCGATGCTTTTCGTACAGTTAACCCTCGGGCCACGATCCCTGTGCTGGTGACCGATGAAGGCACGGTTCTGACCGAGAACCTTGGGATTGCTGCGTATCTTGAGGCGCAGAGCCCGGAACCCCCATTGATGGGCAAGACGCCGGATGACAAGGGCCGTGTTCTGATGTGGAACGCAATCGCCGAGCAGCAAGGCGGTATGCCCATCGCCGAGGCCCTGCGCAACGGCCATCCTGCCTTCAAGGATCGTCCTATTCCGGGACCTGAGAACTATCCCCAGATCCCCGAGCTTGCGCAACGGGGTCGCGACAGGGTGGGGGCGTTTTTCGATTTGCTCGAGGGCCATTTGCAGGGCAGCCCGTTTATGGCGGGCGAGGACTTTACCCTCGCCGATATAACCGGGTTCGTCTTTGTCGATTTCGCTCGCGTGATCAAAATGCGTATCCCGGAAGCTAATACCGCGACTCAAGCCTGGTTCGACAGGATCAAATCCCGGCCCAGCGCCAGCCTTTAAACGGCACCTGAATTGGCTGACACAAGCTTGCGCTCGACACTGTACAGAAATGTCTAGACAGAAGTGAACAGTGCCACTAGCGTTTCATCCGAGTCGTGCAGCGGAGGGCAGGATGAAATCTCAGTATCGCGTTGTGGTCATCGGGGGCGGTGTCGTTGGGGCCTCGGTCCTATATCATCTGGCCAAGTTCGGCTGGTCAGACGTAGTCATGTTGGAGCGGCGGAGGCTGGCCTCGGGGTCATCCTGGCACGCGGCGGGTGGTATTCATGCGCTGAACGCGGACCCGAATATGGCGTCCTTGCAGGCCTACACCATCGACCTGCTCAGTGAGATCGAAAAGGAATCCGGCCAGAATATCGGCCTGCACATGACCGGTGGCTTGACGCTGGCTGGCACCCCGGAACGCTGGGAATGGCTGCAGGCAAACTACCGCATCTTCCAATCCATCGGCATCGATGATTGCGAACTTCTGTCCCCGGAAGAGGCACAGAGACGTTGTCCGATCATGTCCACCGATGGCGTTTTGGGCGCGATGTGGGCGGATCGCGAAGGCTATATCGACACAACCGGCACGGTGCAGGCCTACGCGACGGCGGCAAAAAAGCGTGGCGCGGAATACTATGAGGAAACCAAGGTTGAAAGCCTGACGCAAACCGCCGATGGGTGGCAGGTCGTGACCGACAAGGGCACAATCACCTGCGAGCATGTGGTGAACGCGGCGGGTCTTTGGGCCAAGCAGGTGGGCCGGATGGCCGGAGTGGAACTTCCGGTCTCTCCGCTCAAACACCACTATCTGATCACAGACACGGTCCCCGAGGTTGCCGAGGCCGAGTTCGAGATGCCGATGACCGTGGACCTCGAAGGCTTCACCTATATGCGGCAGGACCAGAAAGGCGTTCTGGTTGGCATCTATGAGGTCGACCATGAGCACTGGGCCATGGATGGGGCGCCATGGAACTACGGCGAGGAACTGTTTCAGGAGCAGCTCGACCGCATCGAGAATGAGCTGACACTGGGCTTTGAGCGCTATCCCTCGATCCAGAATGTCGGCATCAAGACATGGGTCAATGGCGCGTTTACCTTCTCGCCCGACGGGAACCCTCTGGTCGGCCCGGTTCCGGGCAAGCGTGGCTACTGGTCGGCCTGCGCCGTGATGGCCGGGTTCCTGCAGGGCGGCGGCGTTGGCAAGACGCTGGCCGAGTGGATGATCCATGGCGAGCCTGAGGCCGACGCGTGGCCAATGGACGTCGCCCGCTATGGCGATTTCGCGCAGAACAAACGTTACATTCGCGAAACGACTGGCCAGTTCTACTCGCGCCGTTTCGTGATGACCTACCCGAACGAGCAACTGCCCGCAGGTCGCCCGCTGAAGATGGCCCCGGCGCATGATGCGATGACCGAGGCAGGGTGCAAATGGGGCGTCAGCTGGGATTTGGAGGTGCCGCTCTATTTCGCGCCCAAAGGGTTCGAGGAAACGCCGACCCTCAAACGGTCGAACGCCCATGACATTGTGGCGGAGGAATGCAAGACGCTCCGCGAAGGTGTTGGACTGTTGGACATCTCGGGCTTCTCGCGGTTCGAGGTGACGGGTCCGAATGCGCAGGCTTGGCTGGACAAGGTCATGGCCTCGAAATTGCCGGGACCGGGCCGCGCCAAGCTTGCGCCGATGCTGGGTGAGACGGGGCGGCTCAAAGGCGACCTGACTGTGCTGAACTGGGGTGACGGAACATGGTGGATCATGGGCAGCTACTACCTTCGTGCGTGGCACATGCGCTGGTTCGACGATCACATGATGGACGGTGTGACCATCCGTGATCTGGGCGAGGAATATTGCGGTTTCGCCGTGGTCGGCCCGAAATCGCAGGCGGTGGTCGAGAAGTTGGCGGAACAGGATATCTCGGACCTGAAATTCATGGGTTGTGGAGATTTCGATATCGGTCTGGTCCGCGCCCGCGTCGCCCGCATGTCGGTGACTGGTGAAAAGGGGTATGAGATCAACTGCCGCTACGGCGATCACATTAAGCTGCGCCGGATGCTTTTGGAGGCTGGGGCAGACGAAGGCATCCGCGAATGTGGGTTTAATGCCATGCTCTCAACCCGGTTGGAGAAGAGTTTCGGCATCTGGTCCGCCGAGTTTACCCAAGCCTACACGCCGGGCATGACAGGAATGGATCGCTGGATCGACTGGGACAAGGATTTCGTCGGGAAAGTTGCCGCCTTGGCCGAACGTGACGGCAATGGCCCGGCGCAGCTTCAGGTGACACTGGAGGTTGATGCCGTGGATGCCGACGCCAGCGGGTATGAGCCGATTTGGTCCAATGGCGAACGCGTAGGCTTTGTCACCTCGGGCGGTTACGGCCACTACACGGGCAAGTCTATAGCAATGGCACTGATCAACCGCGACAAGGCCGAACCCGGGACGGAGTTGACCGTGCATGTGGTTGGTGTGGAACGGCCTGCGCGCGTGGTTGCGCCATCTCCTTACGATCCGCAGGGCAAGGCGATGAGGGGCTGATGGTGATCTCACAAACATCAGAGCGTGGTCGGCGACGGCGCGGGAGGGGTGCAGAAGCCGCCCCACCTCCCTCCCGCGATGTGAACTACCGCCAGCTGCGCAACCCTTTCCCGCAGATGGAGGTGTTCCCCGAAGATCAGATCGCGGACATGCACGAGACGGCGCTACGTGTATTGCAGGAACTTGGGGTGAAAGTCCTGCTGCCCGAAGCCCGCCGCATCTTTTCCAAGGCAGGTGCGCGTGTGGATGAAGACACTCAAATGGTCTTTATCGGGCGTGATTTGGTTGAGGCCGCCGTAACCTCGGCCCCCAAATCCATCGCTTGTCGTGCAGGGGCGCGGGACCGTGATTTTACTCTCGAACTGGGTTCGCTCGTGTTTCAACCGGGCGCAGGTGCACCGAACGCAACCGATCTGGAACGCGGCAGGCGACCGGCGTCGGGTCAGGACTACATCGAGTTTCTGAAGCTGACGCATCACTTCGATGTCTTCCAGATGATTTCGCCTCAGGTCGAGCCGCAGGACGTGCCGACCCATCTTCGCCACTATTTCACAACGCAGGCGCAGATGGAGTTGACGGATAAGTTCCCATTCTTCTTCTCGCGCGGCACCCCTCAGGTGTTGGACAGTTTTGAGATGCTGTCTATCGCACGCGGGCTTTCGGATGATGAATTCCGCGGCAACGCGCATTGCTATACGATCATCAACACCAACAGTCCGCGAACACTGGATATCCCGATGGCGCAAGGGCTGATCGATTTTGCGCGCCATGGTCAGATGTCGATCGTCACGCCATTCACCCTGATGGGGGCGATGGCCCCGATCACGGTCGCGGGGGCCATCACGCTTTCCCATGCCGAGGCTCTGGCGGCCGTGACCCTGACGCAATTGACGAACCCGGGCGCGCCGGTCTGCTATGGAACCTTCACCAGCAATGTCGATATGAAATCCGGCGCTCCGGCCTTTGGGACGCCCTCGCATTTCCAGGCGTCTTTGGCTGCGGGCCAACTGGCACGGTTCCTGGGCCTGCCATGGCGGTCGGCGGCCGGGTCGGCCTCGAACATCAACGATGTACAGGCCGCGAATGAAAACCAGTTCGGCCTCTGGGGCTGTTTGATGGCCGGGGCGACGGTGATCATCCACTCGGCAGGCTGGCTCGAAGGCGGGCTGAGCGTGTCGTTTGAGAAGATGATCTGCGACGCCGAAGTGCTGAACATGGTGGCCGAGCTGTGTGCCGGCGCGCAGGCCGGACAGGCCGAGATCGGCTTTGACACCGCGCTGAGTGAGGTTGACCCCAGCGGGCATTTCTTTGCCTCGTCCCAGACGATGGAGCGCTACAATACCGAATTCTACCAGCCTCATGTTCACGACTACGCCAATTTCGGCACCTGGACTGAGCGTGGATCTGTCGATGCCAATCAACGTGCAACAGGTGTTTGGAAAGGTATCCTGAATGATTTCAAACCGCCCGCAGGCGATGGCGATCGGCTCGGGGCCTTGCACGACTTCATCGCGAAGCGAACTGCCGAAGGCGGCGCGCCGCCGGAGAGTTGAATGAGCACCAAACCGATCCTGCACCGCGATGACCCTAAGGCCGAGCCTCTGGTCGGCAATATCAAAGTCACGCGGGATGACTGGCTGAATGTGGCGATGGACGTGCTGATCTCGGACGGGGTAGATCAGATCAAGGTCATGAACCTGGCCGAGCGCATGGCCGTGTCCCGCTCGTCTTTCTATTGGTACTTCAAATCGCGGCAGGAGCTTCTGGATGCGTTGTTGGCGCGGTGGCAGGCGACCAATACGGCGGCGTTGATCGCGCAGTCCGAGGCCCCGGCCGATACAATTACCAGCGCGGTCTGCAACGTGCAGCGATGCGTGGTGAACACGGATTTGTTCGACACGGCACTGGACTTTGCCATCCGGGACTGGGCCCGCAAATCGGGCAAAGTGCGCAATGCGCTGGATCAGTCCGATGCACGACGCCTCAAAGCACTGCACGCGATGTTTGCGCGGTTTGGCTATTCGGACATTGAGGCCGAAACCCGGGCGCGCGTCCTTTACTACATGCAAATCGGGTATGATTTGGCGCAGCTGAATGAGCCAATGGAAACGCGTCTAGCGCTTGTGCCTCACTACCTGCATGCTTTCACAGGGGTTCAGCCTCGGGCCGAGGAAATTGAAGAATTTCGCGCTTATTCCAAGCGCTATTGGGAAGGAAAGACAGAATGAGCCAACCAGATGCAATCATAATCGGGACAGGCGTCATTGGCGCGGCCATCGCGTTCGAGATGTCCAAGTCCGGATGGAAAACCCTTTCGCTGGACCGCAATACGCAGGTTGGCCATGGCTCGACCGCGGGGTCCTGCGCGATCATCCGCATGCACTATTCGACGTTTGACGGCACGGCTTTCGCGTGGGAGGGCTACCATTATTGGCGCGATTGGGCCGCGTATCTGGGCCTGCCCGCAGATGCCAATCTGGCGCAGTTCCGCGAGACTGGGTGTCTGGTGATGAAAACAGACGCCAACGGGATGCTGGAAAAGCACATGCAAAACAGTGCGGATCTGGACTGCCCGTTCGAGGAATGGTCGCCCGCGATGGTCACGGAACGCCTGCCGGTCTATTCTTTGGAAAGCTTCGCCCCCGCCCGCCGGATGGACGACCCGGAGTTCGGGCAACCGAACGGGCGCAAGATGCAGGGCGGCGTGTTCTGGCCTCAGGCAGGTTATGTCACCGACCCGGCACTTTCGGCGCAGAACCTAATGGATGCGGCAATCCAGAACGGGGCCGAGTTGCGCACTGGGGCCGAGGTTGTTGAAATCCTGATAGAGGATGGGCGCGTGGCGGGTGTCAAACTGGCTACGGGCGAAGAAATTCGCGCCAAGGTCGTGGTAAACGTGGCCGGGCCTGGATCGGCCATTATCAACGGCATGGCTGGCGTTCTGGACGACATGACCATCGAAACCCGTCCTCTGCGGCAGGAAGTGGTCCACGTTCCCGCGCCTGAGGGGTTCGATTTCGAAAACAACGGAACCATTGTCTCGGATAGTGACATCGCCTGCTACTGCCGCCCAGAGCATGGCAACCATATCCTCGTGGGGTCCGAGGATCCCGAATGCGATCCGCATCAATGGTGCGAGGATGACAAGACATATAACCGCGATTTCACCGACCAGTGGACGACGCAGGCGATGCGCTATGCGCAGCGGGTACCGAGCCTTGGTATTCCGTCCAAAACGCGGGGCGTGGTTGACCTCTATGATGCGTCGACCGATTGGATTCCGATCTACGATAAATCCAGCCTACCGGGGTTCTACATGGCCTGTGGCACTAGCGGAAACCAATACAAAAACGCTCCGATTGCGGGCAAGATGATGACGGCTCTGATCGACTATTGTGAGGGCGGCGCAGATCACGATGCCGAACCGCTGCAGTTCGAACTGCCTTACATCAAGCGCGTGATTGATGTCGGATTCTATTCGCGCAACCGCTCGATCAACGAAGAAAGCAGTTTTTCGGTCCTGGGGTAGTCAGCCCGACAATTGGCCCTAACATCACGTAAATGCGAAAAGGAGCGGATACGTGATGCCTCAGACGCCAAACAAAGTCCTGATCCTTGGCAGTGCGCCGTCAGCGGTGGCCGCCCGGGATTGGGATCGGACGCCGTTCACGCATATCGTGGCCATCAACAACGCATGGCGTATTCGTCCGGATTGGGACATCCTAATCCACCCTGAGGATTTTCCGCCGGAAAACCGACCCGCAACCCTGTCGAAAGACCAAAGGATCGTGACAGCCGAAGACTACGTGCCTCGGCAAAACGCCTATGGCGGTTTTGTCTATGCGGGCGGCACCATGGCGTTTACCGCAGGCTATTGGGCGCTGTCCGCCCTTACGCCGTCGGTGATTGCCTATTTCGGCTGCGATATGGTCTATCCCGGGTCGGGGAAGACGCATTTCTACGGCAACGGAAACGCTGATCCGCTGCGTGCCGACATCTCATTGCGGTCGCTTGAGGCGAAATCGGCCAGATTGGGCGTTTTCGCTGCCGCTCAGGGCTGTCGCATGGTGCGCTTGTCGGAGGGTGAAAGCAGGCTGCTCTATCCCTCGCTGCACGTGTCACGAATGGAACACGCACCGATGCCATCGACCGGTGGCGCGCAGGACGCGTTGGAGGCCGAAGCGCGCCTAGGCTATTATGTGCCATCCGGGCGGTATTGGGAATCCGAGCAGCAGTTTGATCCTGACGAGTTGGATGCAGTCGACCGCCTTTGGATGTCCGCCTACCAGATTGCTCGAATGGACCGCGTCGCCTAAGACCTCAGACGGCGAAAGTGATCCAGGCCCAAACCATCGCAATATAGGTCAGGCTGTGCATCAGCTGGTCCAGCCCAGTTGCCCGCCAGAACGCGGCCTGATTGGGCTGTAGCTTCTTCTTGTCGGAATAGCTGGCCTTGGCGAAATCAATGTTGAAATGGATGATCCATTCCAGGGCCGAGATGATCAGGATAAAGCTGAGCGGTGCGCCAAACAGCAAAAAAATAAGGGCTGAGCCCACAACATGCACCCCTGCATGTTGCGCGCGTCCCAAATGAAAATACTCGCCACGCCCGGTCAGCATCTTGGGCGTCTGTAGATAGAAGTCCGCGAACATATGTTTGATCTGCAACAAGCAGAGCAACAGCAACACGGCACCATAGCTTTCGGGCAAACGTATCCTCCCGATATCGTCCTAAAGGGAACTCTAGGCGCTAAAATGCGTGTAGGCAAATGAACTAGTTCACACATGCGCAAAGATTGGCACTTTGTCGGAAACTATTTGCCTAGCAAAGCAAGATTACTGTAAATTCAGACTGTTAATTTTCCGTGCATCGTTTCGAAACCGGATCATTGATCAAAAGCAGGGACAGGTTCCATAGAACGCACGATTTTCCGCTTCATCTGGAAATACTCCAAACGCGACCAGTTAATCCTGCTGGCCGTGACCTCGACGTTGTTTCCGCTGCTCTATCTCACGCTTGAGCTGCCCAAGCGCATTATTAATGACGCGATTGGTGCCTCGAGCAGCGTGGTTCAGGTTTGGGGCTACAGCCTGCAGCAGACGAATTTCCTGATCATTCTCTGCTTTGCCTTTCTGGCGGCGGTGCTGGCCCACGGCCTGATGAAAATGCGCATCAACACAATGAAAGGTGTCCTGAGCGAGCGTATGTTGCGCCGCTTTCGCTATCAGTTGATCAGCCGCGCCCTGCGTTTTCCCCAACCCTATTTCGAGCGGGTCAGCCAGGGTGAGATGGTCTCGATGATCACCGCTGAAAGCGAGCCGATGGGCGGGTTGATGGGGGATGCGATCAGCCAGCCAGTTCTGCAGGCGGGGCAAATGATCACCATCCTGTCGTTTCTGTTTCTGCAAAGCGTCTGGTTCGGCCTTGCGGCAGTGGCGCTGATCCCCGTGCAGGCCTGGCTGATTCCCAAGCTGCAGCGCCAGATCAACCTTCTTAACAAAAAGCGCATCCAGGAGGTGCGCATCCTTGCCGCTCAGATTGGCGAGAATGCGGCTGGGGCCTCAACCCTGCGCGCAAATGGGGGGTGGCGGTATCGCAGGGCCATGATCTCGGATCAACTGGGGCGGCTCTTCGGAATCCGGTTCGAGATCTACCAGAAGAAGTTCTTTATGAAGTTTATCAACAACTTCATCTCACAGTTGACGCCGTTTATGTTTTATCTGGTGGGTGGTCTGCTGGTCCTGCAGGGCTCGGTCTCGTTGGGCGCGCTGGTGGCGGCGTTGGCGGCGTATAAGGATCTCAGCTCTCCGTGGAAGGAACTGCTGACCTACTACAACCAGACGCAGGACATGTCATTGCGTTGGGATGTTGTGATCGAACGGTTTGCGCCGGCCGGAATGCAGGATGAGGCACTGTTTGAGGGTGAGCCAAAAACCCGCCCGCATCTTGATGGCGACATCGCACTGGATCGGGTGTCGGTGCGCGACATGGACGGAAACCAGATCCTAGACGATCTTAACCTGACCTTCCCGCATGGAAAGACAATCGGCATCGCCGCGCCTAGCGAAGAAGACCGCCGCGCCATTGCCGAGCTGCTGACCCGTGAAATCCTGCCGAGCGCTGGGCGTGTCCGCATTGGCGAGCAGAATCTGGCCGAACTGCATCAGGGCGTCGTCGCTGCGCGGATCGGCTATGCGTCATCGCGGCCGGTGATGTTTCAGGGAACGCTGGGCGATAATGTGATGATGCCGATGCGCTACAAGCCCCTGTCGGAGGGGGGCGACGATCCCGGATTTGCCGAAACTTTGCGCGCGGGCAACAGCACCGACCCATTCAAGGCCGAGTGGCTGGACCCGTCTTTGGCAGGGCTGGATTCGGCGGATGCCCTGCGGGATTGGTGGCTTCAACTGATTGACGGAATGGGGTCAGGAGCTGCCTTGTTCCAGCGCGGGGCCGAGCAGATTTTCGACGCGGCACTACACCCGGAACTGGCGCAGAAACTGGTCAGGCTGCGCCCGTTGGTGCAACAGGCGGTGAAGAAGGCAGGGCTTGAGCAGCAGGCGCTGATCTTCGACAAGTCCACCTATAACCCGGCCTTGCCCGTGGCTGAGAACCTGCTATTTGCCACGCCCCGCGTGCCGGTCACGCAAGCGCTGTTGGCACAGCAGAGGGTCTTTCTGGGTCAATTGCGCGAACTGGGTTTGGACGAGACTCTGATCGCGCTGACCCGTGATGTGATCGATATGCTGCGTCAGATCTTCGGTCTGGATGGAACGGATCACCCACTGTTCCGCAAACTGGGGCTTGAGGCGCAGACTTATGAAACAGCCGTCGAACTGGTCGAGCGCACCCGCAAGGAAGGCGCCGAGGGGCTGGATGACGAGCAGCTGGCCACCTTGCTGGCGGTGCCTCTGGTCGTTTCGGCTGAACAAATCGGCCCGGCATTTTCGGATGAATTGAAGGACCGTATTCTGGAGCTGCGCCACAGCCACTCGGAAAAGCTGATGCGGCCGTTGATGGACGTCTTCGTGCCGCTGGACCCTGAGGCCGTCGCGCCCGGCCTGACCGTGATGGAGAACGCGCTGTTCGGCAAGGTCAGCGAGATCGGCGGCGCGCGCTCGGACGAGGTGCGCAAGCTGATCGTCGACGTTCTGGCCGAACACGGCGCGCGCCCGTTGGTGGTTGAGTTGATCTATGACGTGCCCGTGGCGCTCGGTGGGCAGAACCTGCCCGCAGTTTTTGCCGAACCCCTGGCGTTCACCCGTGCGACGATCAAGAAACCCGACATCCTGATCCTGGAAAACGCGCTGGCCAGCTATGACATGCAGACGCAGGTCGCGGTCTACAAAAACCTGCGCGCGCTGCTGCCCGAGACCACGGTCATCTATCTGAACGATCAATTCCAAAACCCCGATGTCTTCGACATGTATGTCGAGATCCGGCAAGGTCGGGTTGTCACGGATGAAGGACCGGGGGATGTGGAAGAGGATAGTGCCGCCTCGGCCGACTTGGCCCGCAAGCTGCGCGCCCTAGAGCAGACGCCGCTGTTTTCTGGCCTTGATCGGCGACAGTTGCGCCTGCTGGCCTTTGGTGCGCGGTGGTTTGATGCCTCTGCCGGGCAGGTGATCTTCCTCAAAGATGACCAGCCCACGGACGGTGCCTACGTTGTTCTCGAAGGCGAGGCGGGGTTGTATCTGCCCAAATCGGGCACGCCGGATGAGCTGATCCTACGCGTCGGCCCCGGGGCATTGGTAGGAGAGCTGGGCCTGATCCGCAAAGAGCCCCGCGCGTTGAGCATGGTGGCCGAAACCGACCTGTCCTGCTTGCGCATCGGGGAAGAGGAATTCCTGGCCGTGGTCGAAAACGACGCGGCGACGGCGTTCAAGTTGCTGCAGGTGGTTGCGGGATATGTCTCGAACTAGGGCCGTTTCGAGTTAACCCCGGAACGCTCCTCTGTCAGTCTTTCGGCTTGCAGAACAGTTGATAGAGCAGTTCGATCACTTGTTTTGTGTTGCCATCCTCAAGAGAATAAAACACCGTTTTCCCCGCGCGTCGGGTCGAGACCAAACCGTCCTCACGCAGACGGGCCAGCATCTGGCTGACGGCGGCTTGCCGAATTTGCAAAAGCGCCTCCAGTTCGCCCACCGATTTCTCGCCGTCTCCGAGGTGACACAGGATCATCAGGCGGCCCTCATGCGCCAGCGTTTTCAGAAACGCGGCGGCACGGGCTGCGTTGTCTTTCATTTCCGCCAATCCGTCCGATGCCGGGGCTTGAGTGGTGCTGTCTTTCAGTGTCACCGGTCAACCGTTCTTCAACTAAGTCTTCTGACACTATGCCCTAAGAAACGTTATAATGTCACCCCTCAGATACGGGAGCCCCACCCTGAAAGGCGTTACGATTGGCATAGTCGCACGGTTCTTCCTGCATCTGAAGGTGAAGCCCGTCGCCTTTGTAAGGATGCGCGCGAGCCAGATTTTCGTCCACTTCAATCCCAAGTCCGGCGGTGGTTGGAGGGGGCACGAACCCGTCCTCAACCCGGATTGAGCCCTTGATCAACTTGTCATGGAATGGCGTTTCAATGGTTTCCAGTAGCAACAGGTTCGGGATAGAGGCCGCCAGATGGATATTCGCAGCCCACTCCACCGGCCCGGCATAAAGATGCGGGGCCATTTGCGCGTTGAACACTTCGGCCATCGCAGCGACTTTCTTCATTTCCCAAATACCGCCTGCACGCCCCAAAGCCGGTTGCAAAATCTCCGCCGCGCCTGCGCGCAGAACCGCGCCAAATTCGGCTTTGGTGGTCATGCGTTCTCCGGTCGCGACAGGTATGCGGACGTTGCGGGCGACGCTGGCCATGTCCTCGATATTGTCGGGTGGAGTGGGTTCTTCGAACCAAAGCGGAGAGTATGGTTCCAACGCCTGACCCAAGCGGATAGCGCCTGCGGTGTTGAACTGGCCATGGGTCCCAAACAGCAAATCGGCCTTGTCGCCCACCGCCTCGCGGATCGCTTTGCAAAACGCGGCGGACAGAGAGATATCGGACATCGCAGGCATGTGCCCGCCCCGGATCGTATAGGGACCGGCGGGGTCGAACTTGACGGCGGTATAGCCCCGACGGACCGCATCTGTCGCAGCCTCAGCCGCCTGTTCGGGCGATGTCCAGAAGTCGGTCAGGTTATGCTGGGGCAGGGGGTAGAGGTAGGTATAGGCGCGAATGCGGTCATTCATCTTGCCGCCCAACAGCGCATAGACCGGGCGGTCGCGGTCCTTGCCCAGAATGTCCCAACACGCGATCTCAAGCCCCGAAAACGCTCCCATCACAGTCAGGTCCGGGCGCTGCGTGAAGCCCGAGGAATAGGCGCGGCGGAACATCAACTCGATGTTTTCCGGATTCTCGCCCTGCATGTGGCGGTCAAACACGTCGCGGATTATGTGGCTCATAGCGTCTGGTCCAACCGAGGAGGCGTAGCACTCGCCCCAGCCGGTGATGCCGGTATCCGTAGTCAGCTTGACCAAAATCCAATAGCGACCGCCCCATCCTGGGGCTGGCGGGGCCGTGACGATGATATCGAGGTCTTGCAGTTTCATCTTAGCCCTCTCGTGCTTGGTCAAAGGCAATGAGTTCGCGATCAATCTCGGCCACCACCTCGGCGCTGCCAAAGAACGCCATGTCCGGGGCGTCGACGTCGTCCATGAAAGCCTGAATTTCGATCAGCGCTGGTTTGCCGTCGAAACTGCCCTCGATCTGCCAGCGGCTGCTTTGGTCCACGGGCAAATCCGACAGGTTCTCCGCGATCTGGGTGACCAGAGCTTCGGGCAGCCCAAAACGGGGATTGTTGGCGAGGCCTGTCAGGAAAGGCGGTACCTCAGCCAAATCGAAATTCATCGACGTTTCCGAAGTGGAAGGCGCAGGTTTCGCCGCCTCGGGTTTGAAGAGATCGGTCAGGAAACGCAGCATCGGCCTACCTGTCGAACAGGATCACGTTGCGCTTGGCGGATCCGGTCTTGGTATCGGCAATCGCCTCATTGATCTGATCCAGAGACCAGCGGCCCGAGACCAGTTCATCCAGCTTCAGTCGTCCTTGCTCATAGAGGTCGATCATCCAGGGGATGTCTCGCTGGATAACCACGTCGCCCATCTTTGACCCCACCAGACCCTGACCAAGCGCGGCGAGGATCACCGGCTCATAGCTGGCTTCGTCCCCGGAATGGGGCATGCCGATCATCACGGCTTTGCCGCCCAAACCCAGATAGCGTGGGGCCTGATCATATGCGGGGATCGCGCCGACGGTGATCAGAACCGCATCCGCGCCGCGCCCGCCCAGTGCTTTGTAGGCTGCTTTCCATGGTTCCTTCAGACTGGCGAGGACGCCGTGGGTGGCACCGAACTCCTTGGCGATCTCAAGCTTCTCTTCGGTCATATCAACGGCAACGATGCGACGCGCGCCAGCGATCCGAGCGCCTTGGATTGCGTTGAGGCCCACTCCGCCCGCGCCGATCACCACCACGTCTTGCCCGGGGCGCAAACCTGCGGCGTTGACCGCTGCGCCGACCCCGGTGATCACACCACAGGACAACAGGCTGGCTAGGTCTTTGGGCAGGCTTTCCGGAATCCGAACGATCTGCCGGTGGCTGACGACGACTTTCTCGGCGAAGGCCCCGCAGGCCATCGCCTGTTCCAAAGGCCCTCCGTCGCTCGTACGCAAAGGACCTTTGACCGTGTCATAGGGGGTTTCGCAGATCGTAGGTTTGCCACCCGCACATGAAGGGCAGGAGCCGCAGGCCCGGATCAGTGTCACGACCACTGGGTCGCCCAGCTTGAAATCCCCTGCGGCCTCGCCCACTGCGCTTACAACCCCGGCGGCCTCATGCCCATAGACAGCGGGCAGGAACCCGCCCCATGCGCCGTCGGCATATGAGATGTCCGAATGGCAAATGGCCACCGCGTCCAGTGTTACCTCGACTTCGCCAGTGCCGGGGGCGGCCAGTTGGACCTCTTCTATGGTCAGAGGTTCCCCGAACGCCCGGCATACGGCGGCTTTGATGGTTTGCATGTCGTCCCTCGCTTCGTTTGGTTCACGGTGGCGTGGGAATTGACATCTCGCAAGACGGAAACCGTCACGGGTATGTCGGTATTACGCCACGGCAGGCCTAGCGCGCAGAAACAGGAAAAACCCGGCGGCCATAAGGACCAGTGCCAGGAGGAACGGTGCTCCGGGAAGGTAGAGTGACGTGTCAGGCCGGATGAACCACGCAAACACGCTGGTCATCAACAGAGGCGAGATCACCATCGACAAAGCATGCAGAGACGTCAGGACGCCCTGAAGTTCACCCTGTTGCGAGTCCGGCGTCGCGCGCGAGGTCAGCGCCTGCAAGGCGGGCGTGATCACCGCGCCCAACGCGGTGATCGGGATCAGCATCAGGGCGATAGTGCCATTGGTCAGGAAGGCCAGTAGGGCAAAGCTGATAACTTCAAAACCCATGCCGCAGATGATGGTCATGCGTTCCCCAAGATGACGTGTCGCGGGTCGGATTAGCCCGCCCTGAACGGCGGCCATGCCGATGCCATAAACGCCGAGAGACAGCCCGATCATCTGCGGCGACCACCCGAAACGCTCGGTCGTGAAATAGGACCAGATCGCGGGGTATACGTAGATTGACACTGAGTAGAGGAAATAGACCCACAACAGGGGGCGAACTCCGGGCAGGGCGGCGATGGCCTTTAGCGCATTGACAGGGTTGGCGCGTCGCAGGCTGAAGGCGCGGCGGGTTTTGTCTGTGACCGTTTCGGGCATGACCATCAGTCCCAAGCCGAATGAGAGGGCTGAAAGTGCTGCAGCCGCCCAGAAGGGCGCGCGCGTTCCGTATTCGGCAAGCAGGCCGCCCATCACGGGGCCCAGAACAAATCCCATGCCGAAGGCCGCGCCCAGCAGGCCGAAATTGGCGGCTTTGTCTTCGGGTTTCGAGACATCGGCCATGAATGCAGCCGCGGTCGCGTGGGTTGCGGCTGTGATCCCTCCCACAATACGACCGAGCAATAGCAACCAGATGCTGCCTGCAATGGCCATGACCACATAGTCCAAAGCCATCACAAACAACGAGACCAGCAAGACACGCCGACGGCCATAGGCGTCTGACAGGTTTCCCAGAATAGGCCCGAACACGAATTGCATGGCGGCAAAAGCGGTGCTGAGGACGCCTCCCCAAAGGGCGGCGTCGGCAAGCGTTCCGCCCTGCACCTCGACGATCAGTTGGGGCATGATCGGCATCACTAGACCGATACCCATCGCGTCAATCATGACGGTCAGAAGAACAAAGACAAATGGCAGACGCATGGAACCCGGTTATATGACCCATCGCTCACACTAGAGGGGCCAGCGGGATGAGGGAAGGGCGCTGTGTAGCCACTCAGGATGACGTCTCGTCAGTCAGTTACAGCTTGTCCGACAGCTCATCCAATATCTGCGCCAGATGGCGCGGGTGCGAGAAGAACGGAGAGTGGGAGCTGTCGATATCCCGCCGCAGATGTGCTGGAATTCGCTCGCTCATGTCTTTCTGATAGGCCGGAGGTATAGTGTGGTCTTCGGTGGTGCGGATATAGGCCTTCGGGACCTGGTCAAAGTGATCCCCCAATGAAAGCGGTGTGTCTTGCGGCTTGATGGCCTGCGGGCAGAGCCGGGCGAATGCATAGGGCAGGATCTCGGGCGTGCAATCATGATAGAACAGGTCCTGAACGCGGTCGGGATGCACGGTATAGGATAGCCCATCGGTGGATTTGTCGACCGCATCGCCAATGGTTTGCACCGGACCACGTCTTCGCATGTCTACCAGAGACAATCCGTCCTGCGGGACATAGGCGCAAAGATAGATCAGGGCGCGCATGGCGTTCGGGTGGGCCTCGGCTGCGGCGCTGATCGGGTAGCCGCCCCAGGAATGCCCGACGAGAATCGCGTCTGGTGTTGAGGCCGCGAGCACGGCGTCTCGGCAGCTCTCTAGCGTGACATCGCAGATTGGTGTCGGGTCCGAGCCGTGGCTGGGCATGTCGATGGCACGAGCGATGTGGCCGAACGCTTCGAGCTCGGGTATCAGGTCGCGCCAGCACCAGGCGCCGTGACAGGATCCATGGACCAATAGAAATTCGGCCAAGGGACGCTCCTTCAGATGTGACCGATCTCGGTCAGGAATTGCCGCAACAGGGCAGCGTTTTCAGCGGGTTTTTCGACGCAGGGCAGGTGGCCCACCCGGCGCATCAATTCGAACCGCGAGCCGGGGATCAGGTCCACCGTTTCGCGTACCAGATCAGGCGGTGTCGAGCCGTCTTCATTGCCTGCGATCCCAAGTGTGGGCAGGCGCAGGCCGCTGGTCGGCGTGTAGAAATCGGTGCCCGCAATGGCGGCACAACAGCCCAGATACCCTTCGGTCGGCTGGCCGACCATCATCTCGCGCCATGCGAGGTGTTGGTTGGCGGCCCGGAAATCGCGCGAGAACCAGCGCTCCATCGTCGCATCGGCCAGCGCTTCGATTCCACCGGTGCGGACGGCCTCCATCCGATCCTGCCAGATTTTCGGCATCCCGATCTTGGCAGCGGTGTTCGACAGTACCAGCGCGCGGACCTGATCCATCCGTTTCACCGCCAGCCCTTGGCCAATCATACCACCAATCGACAAGCCAACGAAGACGCAATCCCGGATTTCGAGGTGATCCAGCAGCGCCTCGGCATCGCGGATCAGCGCGCCCATGGCATAAGGCGCAGGCGGGACCGAGGATTTGCCGTGACCGCGCTTGTCATAGCGAATGATCCGCAGTCCGTCTGCCAGATGTGGTAGCACATCGTCCCACAGGTTCAGATTGGTGCCCAGCGAGTTTGCAAACACGATGGGCGCACCGTCTGGTGCGCCATCAATCCGGTAGTTTAGCTGAACGCGACCCAGATCAGCGATCGTCATGCTTTTGTTCCTTGCTCGGCCTGTGCGTGCAGATTGCATAAACCCGATATGGGTGTCAGGTCAGGAATTCCAACGCACGCGCAAAGACGCCGGGATCAACATTTCCGCCCGAGGCGACAACTATCACGTCATCCCCTTCGATCTGTTCATTGCGGAAGAGGGCCGAGGCCAGCGACACTGCGCCGCCCGGCTCCAACACGATCTTGAGGCGCAAAAAGGCCAGCGCCATGGCGTGCAGTGCCTCGTCCTCGGTCACGGATAGGCCGGGGCCGCAGAGGCGGTTGAGGATTGGAAAGGTAATGTCACCCGGTTGCGGGGTAAGGATTGCGTCACAGATATTGCCTGCAGTTGCAGGATTGCCTTGGATCTGCCCCGCCTCCAGCGAGCGCTTGACGTCGTCGAACCCGTCTGGCTCGCACGGACGTGCGCACAGGCCAGGGGCGTGCGCCTCAAGCGCGAGCGCGATGCCCGACGTTAGACCGCCGCCGCCGCAACAGACCAGAACGTCGGCATTGCTCACGCCTGCGGCTTTGGCTTGGCGCGCGATCTCGAGCCCGGCAGTGCCTTGCCCTGCGATGACTTGGGGTTCGTCGTAGGGGCGGATCAGGGTCAGTCCGCGTTCTGAGGCCAGTGCATTTCCAATCTCTTCGCGGCTTTCCGTGGCTCGGTCGTACAGAACAACTTCACCGCCCAAGGCACGCGTGTTGTCGATCTTCAGCTGCGGCGCGTCCGAAGGCATGATGATGACCGAGGAGATTCCGTGCTTCGCCGCCGCCAAGGCCACCCCCTGCGCATGATTGCCCGAGGAATAGGCGATCACACCGCGCTGTCTTTCCGCCTCGCTCAACGCCGAGATGGCCGACCACGCGCCGCGGAATTTGAAGCTGCCGGTGTGTTGCAGGCATTCGGGTTTGACCCACACCCGCCGCCCGGCGATTTCGTCCAGAAAGGGTGAGGTCAGAAGGGGCGTCTCCCGAACATGCCCTTTCAGCCGATGGGCAGCGGCTTCGATCAGCTCTAGTGTACTCATGCTTGGTCCAGAATCTTGCGAATAACGGCGAGGGATTGCGGCTCGTCCAGAAAAGGCACATGGCCGCGATCCGGGACTTCAGCCGTGATCAGGCCCGGGTGGCGGGTCTGCATCTGTTTCAGTGTTTCTTGGCTCAGGATGTCCGAGTTTGCGCCACGTAGAACGCCCGTTGGAATGCCCTGTAGCGCCTCGAAGAAGGGCCATAAGTCCGGCACGGGGCCAGCTGCGGCCTGCTCCAATAGGGCCGTGCGCAGGGCCGGGTCATAGCGCAAGGCCAGCCCCTCCGACGTCTCGTGATACTGGTTCTCGGCCTGTATGCGCCAAGTTTCCAAGGGGACTCCGGGGAAATGCGGCTCCATCACTGCCTTCAGGACGGCGGCGGCCTCGTCAAAAGTCTTGGAGTTGGGTGCTACGCCCACGTAATTCATGATCCGAGCGATACCTGAGGCTTCGATCACCGGACCCACGTCATTGAGGATCACGCCCGCCAGCCGGTCCGGCTGCAGCGTCGCGAGCGTCATCGCAACCATCCCGCCGCGCGACGTGCCCAAAACCACCACTCGGTCAAGGTCCAGATGGTCCAGCAGCTCGACGACATCCTGAGTTTCGCGCAGGACGTTGTAGTTCGCGTGGTTCGGATCATGATCCGACTGCCCGCGCCCCCGCGCATCCAATGTGATCAGGCGGGTATCGTCCATATGCGGTGCGAGAAGCGAGAAATCGCGCCCGTTGCGCGTCAGTCCGGCCAGACAAAGAAGAGGAACGCCAGCGCCACTATCCACATAGTGCAGCCGAATCCCGTCAGACGTTTTGAATTCACCCATTACAGCCCGGCCAGTTCGGGGATTGAGGTCAGGTCAGACAGAACATGCGCCGGTTTCCACGGCAGTCGATCCATCGGTTCGCCAGCGCGATTGACCCATGCGGTAACAAAGCCGTATCCGCTTGCCCCGGCAGCGTCCCAACCGTTGGAACTGACGAACAGAACCTCATCGCGGGCACATCCGAACCGGCCCTGCACAAGATCATAGACCTTGGCGTGGGGTTTGAAGATACTGACGCTTTCGACTGAAAGCACATCGTCCAAAATATCGCCAATACCGGCCGATTGCACCGCGCCATCTAACATGGGAGGCGACCCATTCGACAGAATCGCGGTTTGCAGCCCGCCTTGTTTCAGCGTCTTTAGCATCTGGGGCACCTCGGGATAGGCGCGTAGCTCCCAGTAAAGATCCAGCAGCCGTTGGCGCAGCTCGGCGTCCCCTTGCAACCCCGTCGCCTCGAGCGCCCAGTCCAGCCCGTCTTGTGTGACATCCCAGAAATCGCAATGAGCGTCTGCGACGGCGCGCAGCCATGTGTATTGCAATTGCTTCAGCCGCCAGTGATTTGCCAGATCCGGCCAAGTATCGCGGAGCGCCTCAAAGCCCGGCTCGACAGCGGCCTGACGAGCCGCAGCCGCCACATCGAACAATGTGCCATAAGCGTCAAATATACAGGTCGTGATTGCCACTAGCTCTCTCCCCTTTTTCTGGCGCAAGTTGGCACAAGAGGGCGGTGCAGGAAAGAGCCAAGGTCCGACAACATTTTGTCAGGCGCGGGCTAGTTAGGCGTATTGCCAGTAGCTGTTTGCACTTTTGCCGAGGCAAGAGGGCAGTTGTTTTTCTAGCAGTCTCATTGCTAAAGAGACGTGCCCATACCCTGCCGCTCGAGGGAGCAAAACCAATGCGATTTAGATATAGTTGTGAAATTTGGTGGAGTTCTGGGGAGCAAGTTCGAACACTCTGATAGAGGAAGTTCTACGCTGGGATAAGCACTTTGCAGGTCTCAAAGGCAGTTGAACTGAATTTCCTAAAGTCCGTAGGTTAGGGAATAACTTGGGGGTGTCCGCAAGCCGTGTTGGTCCGCTATGCGGACAGAGCGGTCGTCTGACCACTTTCCCCAGATGACGGCTATCGGTCTTCAACGCAATCTTTGGACATCCGCGTTGTCTTTCAATGCTATCCGCATGAAACGGGTCGTCTCGCTGAGACGGATTGGGGTATCAGAACATAACAAACAATATTCTTGGGACAGTTCGAAATGGCCAAAACTCCCACGCCTACCTTGGATTTGAACTCCACCATCATGCTGCTACTGCTGGCAGCGGTATGGGGTGGATCGTTCTTCTTCGGTGAAATAGCACTGCGTGAAGTTCTGCCACTCACCATCACCCTCCACAGGGTAATTTGGGCCGTGCCAATTTTGGCGTTGATTGTGCTCCTCAAGGGAATTGCTGTTCCTCGATCCCTGCGGGTCTGGGGTGCCTATCTGGTGATGGGTGCGCTCAATAATGCTATTCCCTTTTCGTTGATCTTCTGGGGGCAGACACAGATTGAAAGTGGGTTAGCTTCCATTCTGAACGGGACTACCGCCATGTTTGCCGCAGTTGTTGCAGGTCTGCTGCTTCCTGATGAGCCTTTGACGGCAAAGAAAATTTTCGGTGCAGCTTTGGGTATTGCGGGGGTGGCTTTCATCATGGGGCCGAGCGCTTTGACCGAATTCAATCCCAGCAATCTGGCTCAGCTCGCCATCCTTGGCGCTACACTGTCCTACGCATTTGCCGGTGTTTGGGGTAAGACCGCGCTTGCTGGTCAGCCGCCGCTCATGAACGCGCTCGGCATGCTGATCGGCAGCACCTTGTTGATGATCCCGATTGTGCTTGTCTTCGACGGTCCACCCAATCTTGCGCTCTCCGCAGGTGTTTGGGGCGCTCTATTGGGCATGGCCGCATTGTCCACTGCACTGGCATATTTTCTCTATTTCGCCATTCTCGTTCGGGCCGGGGCCGCTAATCTGCTGCTGGTCACCTTGCTCATCCCTCCCTTCGCAATTGGGCTCGGCGTTATGTTCCTTGGCGAAAATATGGGGTTCGAAGCATGGATCGGTTTTGCAATTATTGCATTGGGTTTCGCGGTGACGGACGGACGCCTATTTTCATTCTTCGTTCAAAAACCTTCGACCAAAGCGGACGTTGGTCGATCTTAGGCACTCGACAGTTTCGGCTCTGTGCAGACGTTCGCTGATTTTTGGTGAGTGTCTGCTGAATCGCGTTTAGCAGCCGTTCGAAGCCGTTGATTTGAAATTTCCAACCCGAACGTCGGCTTTCACCAGCAGCAGCCGTTCGTAAAAAATCGCCGAAGGTCCGAGTCGCGGGACTAAGCAGACGAGCGATCAATATCGTAAGCTGGCTTTGGCCTAAACGGCACGGGCACCTCAATGGCGGGATCGTACTGACAGTAGCCGAAATGCATAGGCACTGATACTTTCGGCACTGAAGTCACCCTGCGAGGTAAGAAATGAAGAGATACTGGTCATTTGCCGCAACCATGCTTCTATCTGTTTCCGCAACGGCAGTAAGTGCCACGGAAGACATTCGACTTGTCGTGCAGATAACAGTGGATGGCCTGCGTGGAGATTTGATTTCCCGGTACAGCGCCTCTTTTGGAGATGGAGGGTTTTACAGACTTCTGAAAACCGGTGTCTGGTACACCGACGCTCACCATAGACACGCCAACACCGAAACTATTGTCGGCCACGCGACTCTTGCGACTGGGGCATACCCCTCTGAACATGGAATGATTGGCAATGCCTGGTTTAACAGGAGTGAAGAGCGTTTGGGGTACAATATTGAGGACCCGAACTTTCCAATGCTAGCTGTTACCGGCTTTGGGGGTGAGGTCGATCAAGTTGACCCAACACAGGCAGCCGCTACGACCTCAGGCCGTTCGCCTGTTAACCTGCTGGCCACAACTTTCGGAGATGAATTGTCGAAGTCCAATGCGGGCCGATCCAAAGTGTTTTCTGTGTCTGGCAAAGACCGTTCGGCGGTTGCAATGGCCGGACATGTCGGCAAGGCCTTTTGGATGTCGACGGCCACTGGCGCGTTTGAAACAAGCACGTACTATTATGACGCATATCCTGACTGGGCAAACGATTGGAACGCCAAGCGCCCGGCAGATACGAAAATCGAGAGTGAATGGTGGCCGGAATGCTCGGACGCGCCCTACCTGATGGACAAAGAGGAACGTCCATTCGTAACAAATCTCGGCACGTTCGGTCGTACTTTCCCACATTTCTATGGGACGCCGGAAGATGGGCTCTATTACACACAGGTCCTGGTTTCACCGCATGGAGATCGGATCACGGCGGATTTTGCAAAAACTGTTATCAAAGAAGAAGAACTAGGCCTTGACGAGTGGCCCGACTACCTCTCCATCAGTTTCTCGGGCGTGGACGCAACCAACCATTTCTTTGGACCAACCAGCCTGGAAAATGAAGAAATGGTGCGCTGCTTGGACGAGACGCTGGCAGATTTTTTCGCCTTCCTGGATCGAGAAGTCGGACCCGAGAATGTACTTTACGTGCTTTCCGCAGATCATGGCATGCCCGAAGCCCCGGAAGAGATGGCTCAAGCCGGACTCACGACTTTCCGAAACTCCACCGACGTACTGATGGCGGAGGTAAATACCACTATTGCTGATGGATTCGGTGTTGAAGGCGCGATTCAGTTCTTTTTTCGTCCATATGTTTATCTCGACCACAACGCTATATCGTCGGCAGGCGCCGACCTCCGGTTGATCGAACGGCGCGTCGCCGAAAGGTTAATGGCCGAACCGGGTATTGAGCTTGCCATGCCGACTGTACCGCTCGCTGAACAACAGGGTCACACGCTGCAGAACCAAATCCGGCGCAATTACCACCCAACACGCTCTGGAGACATTTACGTTGTGCAGACGCCGTATTCATTTTTGTTTGAGGATGGTCCGATTGCCGTAATGCACGGATCACCTTGGCGCTATGACACTCACGTTCCGATCATCTTCTCTGGGCCCGACATCAAACCGGCTAGAGTAAGTCGCCCAGTTTCAACAGTGGATGTCGCTGTTACACTGAGCAATTTTTTGGGTATCAGCCAACCTAGCAGCGCTGCTGGTGAACCGTTAATGGAAATTGGCCCTCCGAGTCCTTAAGGTGGTAGTACTGGGCTCAGTGCAGTCATTCGCTGCAACTTGCTTGAACGACTGCTTTGCGGAAAATTTTTACTAAAGCGGAAAATGCGTCTTCTTGCTTCAGCCCGTACAAGTGTTGCTAAGAACGCTTTTCTCCTAGGTGCGCGATACCCGAAGCCAGTAGTCGTCTCGCCTCGTAGAGTTCACGCTGACCAGACATCAGGTTTGGAGGCAGAGCACCTATCTTTTCAGAATGCTGGATTGATATCTCTAACCTATCAGCCGCTTCGATTGCGGCTTTTAGTGCAGCCTTGATGGCGGTCCTATCGGAATTGGGCAAGTGAGTTCCAGCCATTCCTCCGCTGTCTGTCCATGACCCTCTCTTCATTTTTGTTCCTCGCTCAGGCGGCCCCATTTTGGTAGCAGTGACTTATCTATTGCGGCGGTCGTGCTATCCGTACGTCGCATTTCCTCGACCTCCGCACGAAGTGCGGACAGTTCTTCAAGCCCTTTGAGCTGGGCGTGACGACCCAGGACATCCTGAAGAAGCAATGCCTGTTGCAAGCTGATTTCGCCCCGCGATGCTGCAGTTGTGGTCCGCTCTGATGCGACGAGGATATCTTCAATAGAGCTCAATTTGTTCTTGTCAGCCAATTGAACGAAGTCAGAGCGTGCAGGAGGCCGAACCCGATCAACGAGCCATTGGGCTACGGTTGGATTGCCGTTATCAAGCTCGTCGGAAATTACGTCAGTGGCGCGCCCGAGCATCTCTTCAAGCCGTTCGCCCGCAAGCCGTGCTGCACGTGCTTTAATGCCATTTGCGCCCCGCGGTCGGCCGGTTGACTTTGGCGGTTTGTGCCCGGGCAGGAACTTGCCATCCGGGCCGCGTTTAGCTTGTTGCTCGTCGTGGGGCATAAAACCGTCAATCCCGTCATTTATACGTCAATAATACTGACATAATAGCTTAACTTTGCGTTCTTGTCACTGTCTTGGGATTGACCCGTGGGTTACGGAGTTCGAGAGCGAGGCTTTCCGCTCCTTTGAGTGAAAAACCAAATCGGCTGTTGCATTCCCACAAAGAAATCAAGACGTGAGGATACCTCCAAGGCCATCTGGCATCACATGCTCAACGCTCAATTCCTTAGTTACAAGACATGCGACACACCTAGGATGCTCCCACTCAATTCTCAATTTCAGTTCCTCAATGTTGAATGCGCGTTGGCCAAGTTGTCTGGATGAAGGTGATAGCACCGCGCGACATAAAGGTTTTGGACTGCCAAATTGGTTTCATTAGCCCAAGTGACAGCAGTTGAAATCAGCAGAATTCAGTAATACGTGGGGGTTAGTGTGGGGTTGAGAGCCCCTGACACGCAAAATGCGCAGTGTTTTCAAGAAGGTTTTGGTGGAGCCTAGGGGATGCGATCCTGAGGTGGTAGGTTTCAATTAAATCAGTAGCTTACGTATAATCTGTATCTTGCGCTGTAACAACCCACTGTAACACTTTTCGATCATCACTGCTTATTTGCTGGAACGCCAAGCTCTCACCTTGTCAGTAAGATCAGGACCGGCACTTAGCCCCCAGAGGACCCCGATCCCGGTAAAAACGAAGACCCCGGCAACGGCCACAAACGGACCTCCGACGATACCTGTTCCACCGCCTATCAAGAAGCCGATCAACCCGCCTGTGATAGCACCAATCACCCGTGACTTTCTCACTGTTCACTTTCCTGTTTTGTGCGTAGCGTCTTGCTGATCTCAACCAAGATACCCAGCGCCACGCCGACGAAGATAGCGATCATCCCCTCGTTGATTGCCTCACCTGTGTTTGCAGCGGCCAGAATTTGTCGGGCTGCGGCTTCGTTGTCTTCTGCACCAAATGCCAACAGAAACCCTACTACCACCCGAAAACCCCCGAGTGCCAACAAGAGCCACGCGATAATTGATCCTAGTCTTGTAAACGTCATACCTGTTTCTCGTTCCATAATGTCCAGCCTGTTCGAGACGAGGCTTGGCAACCTGTACTTGTAAGTGCCTGTATCAACCACCTGAGTTGCTTGTGCAATCCGTTCAACTAGCGCGAACGAAACGCTGCTATGGTCTCCGGCTAGTGCTGAGCTAAGCGGTTTGCATATTTGGCAGTTTTGCTTTCCTAATATCCCCGCAGATTGAATTTCGCTGACCGCATTTTGATTGAGATGAAATTCGACGGGAGGGAGTAAGTGGCCGAAAACGCGGAAACTGAAGAAGGCACCATTCCTCGCCCACCCCAAGAAGTCCTTGATGCAGTATTTGAACAGGTCCTGGTAATTACGCCTGAGCCAATTCTGGGGCCACTTGCGTCAGTCTCGAAGGGTGGGGAGCCGTGGCGAGATAGTTTTTTAGCAGCAGAGGCCGGACTGCGAAGCGTAATCAGTGCGGCTTCACTTCCGTTTTGGCTCATAAATCACTCTGTATTTGAGCGACACTTTGATCGTTTGCACATGGCACAGCGCATTAGCAGTCTGAAAGGCGTACCGCCGGGCAGCGGGCTTACAAAGGCGCACGAGGAAACAGCTTGGGCTGAAGCGAAGCAACAAATGGACGAGTTCGCCAACAGTAGACTTGGTGGTGAGGCGTTACGCAATGCTACCCTTCTTGAAATCTTTCAGCATTTGCAATCAGATGAGGTAAAGACCGCCGCTAAAGAACAACTTGTCCAAACTCTAATTTCCACATGGACTGTGTTCGAGAGTTTCGCCCGATCTTTTGCTGTCCATTGGATTAACGAAGACCCGTCGAGAGCAGCCCCGGTCATTTCATCGCCAGACTTGCGCGATTTCTTCGGTAAACAGACGGTGGATTTTCAGACGATTGGCGACCACGGTTTCAACCTTTCTCAGTCCATGGGATCGGTGATTTTCCACGGGAGGCGACTTGACAACCTCAAGGCGATCAAAGGAGTGATGAAGGCGCTTTTTAGCGATGACGAAGTCCAAAGAAATCTGAGTAGCGATCTTTGGATACTAAATCAGAGACGCAACCTTTTCGTCCACAACAGGGGTGTTGTCGATGAGCATTACTTGGCTCAAACTGGTGAGAGCGTCGCACTGGGTAGGCAACTCACTTTGACAAGCGTCGACGTGGAGAGGCACCTTCGTTCCGTTCAATCAGCGATACTCAATATTTCTAAAGCTGCTGTCGCCCACACCTGAACAAAAGCAAGCTCCGATCAGATTATCCGCGTAAACTAGGCTTTATGCTCTACAGGGCTTTTAGCTTTTTCTGTGGCCCACAAGTTCAATAGGTCAGAATTATCCGATGCCCAAAACTGTCCGTCGGGTGTCACCACAGTATGTATCGTTTTGCAGATTGGGTGCGCAACTCGCGTTGAAGCCCAAGAGAAAAGCCGTGCTTCGACTAGCCGGTCAGCGAATACCACCAGATTTACTTTAGCTTCCTCGGCTGCGCTGAGAATATCTTTGTTGTCTAAGTCGAGACCTCCTTCCATCACAAACAATTGGAGTAGAACGGACTCTTCCAGTGAAAGCGCGAACGGCGTCCACTCGCCGTTTTCCCGCTCGGCAAGTTGCTCACTGGTCAGTGACACAGCGTAATACATCCATCCGCGCCGTTGCTCTTGTACGACAAACTCACCTGTAACAAGCGGCGCGATGGCTTCAACGCTGAGGCTATCGTCTACAGGAAACTGGGCGTGAAACTGGTTGGCTAGCCGTGTCCAGATCATCTCCAGAAGCAGCGCAAATGGTGCTTTGGACGTGGAGCCAAATAGGTCCCATCTCCCGTTGTCGTGGATCGGAGCTACAAATGGATGCCCGGTCAGCTTGATGATAGTGTTTTTGCGGCAGATGATCAGGTTGGGGAGCAGACCGGGGGCTGCCGCGCCGCCTTTTATTGAGTCGACAGCGTCTAGAAACGCCGCTCTGAGGCCCGGTTCGTCTACATAGCCTTCATAGCCGAACACAACCCGTAAAGGCGCTAACTGTTCATGTGCAATAGTCCGTAGTATCTCGCCCCCCTGACCTTCCAAGTCATTGATTTCGTCGGGAAACGGGGAGCGACCCATAGCTTTCTCAAAGGCTTGAAGTGATGGGCCGAGGTGAGGTTGCATGTCTGACGAACGCAACAGCTCCACCTGTAGCTCAGACACACGGGACATCTTGGCGATGCTGTCGGCCAGCTCAGCCGCGTATAGGTTCTTCTTCACCTCAAAGACTGCCAAGACATCTTTGATTGGCCACGCCCACTTTTCCGTCTTTGGAATCCTGTGGCCACTGTCACCCATGACGAGCATTGCGTCGGTTTGATTGCTGTACGTGCCGTCTTTACCCACCACGAAGCCGTCTAAAAGCTTCAGGTTTAGAGCCTCGGGTATTGCTCGTTCCAACAGCTCACGGGTAAGGCCCTCGTACATATCACCTATTGTCGGCCCGTGTTTGACCTGCTCTTCTGATAGGATCGTTACTTCTTTGGCTTGGAGCTGTTCGAGAAATTCGGCGAAGGAGGTGATCATTAGCTAACACGATCCTTTTTATGCGGCCTACATCAGATAGGCGCGTTTCTTCGTGGTGAGGCAATTCCTACCTGTGACAACCTGTGACTGCTAGCGGCATTCTGGCCAAAACCGCCCTAGGCTTCGTCGTGGTCAATGTCGGGTAGTACATGGTGGTCGAATGCCGCCAGCGGAACGAACCAAACAGCCACCACAGCTAAAGCCCACCAGCCGAAGCTCTTAGCCGCCACGAAGACCACAGGGAAAAACGCGGCATTCCAAGCCCAGAAGAAGATAGCTTTAGCTAACCCAGCTGTTCTTACGGTTGACCTGAAGGCTGAACAAAGCAGGGTCAGGAGACCTACTGCGATCACCAGCGCAACAAGCTGAGCTAAGGGGTTGTCTGGCGAGATGAAGAAATCGGGGTCTGATGGGTCCATGTGCTTGATCTGAGTTTGTCATTTTGTTGTAAACACGAGCAAACATGCAACTCTTGCTTGTGAGATGCTAGAGCGCTGGAGACAAAATTGATAAATTCAAACCTGCCAACGGACAACCTCTACAAATTCATGGCGATAGCTGGATTGGTGGTCTTCTTGTTTGGCGGTTATACATTTGTCGTCAGTGTTCGGGACAGCCAATCAGCTCTTTGGCAGCGACTCACGGAGACACGTATTCTTGAGTTGGAGCAAGACAGGGTCGAGAGCTGGATAGCTGGGCTGGCGGAGAGAGTCGCGTTAGCGGAAGAGGACAGCGAAGTAAGCGAACGTGCGCTATCGAGGTTGATGGATGAACACGCGCGAATTGCGGCGGCAAACGCGACCCTCAGCAATAGGCTTACCAAAGCCAAAGAGAACAGATTGCTGGCAGCCAACGAGAACACATGGGCTTTGATCCTGCAGGTCAGCGGCTTTCTGTGTGCGAGTTTTGGGGCCTTGCTGGCATTCATTGGCTTCTCCCTGTGGTACAAGAGAGTGCAAGTGTATCAAGACAGAGCGCTAAAGAAGGCAGCCAAAAGCAATACACCCTGACGGCCTTTTTGGCACCGAACAATACAAATCAGAAGACAAGCACAAGATTAAAGACCCCACTTGGCCAAAGCTGCCTCTGCGGCTGCTGGGTCTTTCCTGATACGAAGGATTGTCTGGCGGGTTAGTGATGTTGCCTTAGCGATCTCTGAGGCACCTGCGCCCGTTGATAGCATGTCAACCACGTCTGTAAGCGTCTTCCGGTCGTAGCTGGGTTTCTTGCCCCGGTACTTGGTTTCGTCTTGCCGCGCAGCCTCTATGCCTGCCTTCTGGGCCTCCTTTGTGGCTTCAGCCTGAGCTTGAGCTGTGGCTGCCATAAAGGCTATCAGTGCGTCCCTCACGGCTTCCTGCATGGGGTCTGTTGTTGCCCCGTCGAAGGTGAGGTTATTGATCACTGTCCGCACGACAACACCCTGTCGCATGAAGTGTCTGATCGTGTCGGTTACGTCTTGGTAGTTGCGGCCCAAGCGATCCACCCAGCGGACCACCAGCGTGTCGCCATGTCTCAACTTATCATATAGCCGCTTCCCGTCGGGTCTTTCTTGCAGCGTCGTGCTGACACCTGACACCCCGTGGTCGGATACCACCTCGTCGATCTCAAACCCAGCAGCCTCAGCTTGTGCCCGCTGATGGTCTAGCGTCTGGTCAGCAGTCGAAACTCGTGCGTACAGAATGGTCTTGCTCATGTCGTCCTCGTGTCCGGTTGGGTGATGTACGTTGATAGTGATGTACGAATACGTAAGTCAACCCTTACGGACAGCCTTTGCCGCTTCCGCGTCAATGTACGTGGAGGTATACCCTTACGGCCAACCAAGCAACAAGCGTTTTAGAGCTGGTTGGGGAAGTTCGAGACCTCCCCGCTCTGTGTTTTCATTTCAATGCAGGACAGCTGAGTAGCCGTTAGTTTCGCGCAAACGACTATCCTTGATGACCGCTGAAAGAAACTCCATCGCTTCTACGACACGCGGCCTGTTTACAATTCTCTGAGGCGCTACTGGCATCGACGATAGCAGCTGCATCACGTCTGTTGGTTTTAGGCCAATTCGGTCGAAAACTATTTTTTAGGCATCCAACGCCGTAAACCCATCAAGAAGGGTGTTGTCTTTAGAGCCATAGAGCCCCACCACCAGAGCGTCTCGCTCTACAGTTTCAGTAAGTGCGCTGCGCGTCGAAGCGACAGACTCAGCAATATCAGTTGCGAGCTTTTTGACTTCCAGAACGGCATTGACGATAGCGTAGTCGTTTGCGGTTGCTTCTGTTGCGGTGATTGACATGGGTGTCCTTTCCTAGATGTCAGGTGCGCTTTTGCGCTGGAACAAAGAACCCGCCAAGCGGATGCCTGACGGGTGGTTCGGGGTTATTCTATGGTGGGCCCCAATTACCTGAGGGTGTCCAATCTGGCTGGGTGCCTACAGCTCAGCCGCAGCTTCGATTGTAAGCGTCGGACTGACCGAGTGGTTAATACGTTCGACACGCAAATCGATCAGACAGTCCCAGTGATAGCCTGCTTCGACAATGTCGTGGATTTCGTGGAGTTCTTCTACCTCGTGCGCCTCTTCGACCGCACCAGCCTCTGAGCGATACTTGATGGTTGCTTGCCAGCGTTTCATGTTCATTTCCAATTCTTGATTGATGAGGGTTAGCATCTAGCAGCGCGGCGGCCTCGCATTGAAAAGCCTGTGCTAGATCATTGGTGGAACTTATTTCCCTGAGGGTGAGTCACTCTGACTCAGTGCAGTGCTGGATTGTGCGGAATAGCGTCCAATTCAATCAAACTCTAACGAAGGAAGACCCATGAAGACCTACACCGTCGCGCTGCCATTCATTGGTGCCATTACGATTGAGGACAATGGCTCATTGTTGCCGTTCTGCCGCCCACATCTGGAGCGTTCAAGCGCTGGAGAGCTGAGGCTGTGCGCTGGGAAGGTGAAGCTGCACCTGACACATTGGTCGGCTTATCAACGCGCTGTCTGAGACGCATAGAGAAGCTGTAGGGGGTGGTGCGCTTCCCCTCTCGCTCAGGTCAGTAGCAGACCGAGTGAATGGCTGGCTATAGACCATCACGCTACACCCACCCCGGTCAATTCTCCCAGCCACACCCGTCGCGCGGTGGCGATGGGGGGAACGCTTTTTCACCGGATATCTATTGAGGCTTTAAGATTTTTGACCCCTGTTATGCCGTGACAGCTACTCGTCTAGTGTTCGGCACGTAACAAAAGATACCCGATGGAAGCAGCCATCCAACGCAAGCCCGCATCCCTGACCAAAACTGTCAGATGACGGCATTGAGTCCATAGCAGACGTTCAGATAGTTATGAAGGCCGCGGCTTCGAACTATAACAATCTTTTCAAGCTGTTGTGATGGTGACTTGCCGGAAACGAAAAAGGGCGCCTGAAACAGACGCCCAATAGTTTCGATGTGTGCGGCTGCGGCTACGCCTTTTTGCGGCGACGCATCATTGCAAAGCCACCTATGCTGCCCAGCAATAGCCACCCGGCCGCAGGAAGAGGAATCGGTGCGACACTCTCAAAATCTATCACAATGAAGTCGTTGTACCTGCCTGACGCGGTGCCACTTTGCGGGAAGAACTCAAGAAAGAGTGAACAACCTGCTCCTGCCGACAGGCTTGTGCCGCAGTCCGACTCTGCTGGCGATAGCGAGGATCTAGAGCTCGCCGGACCAACAAAGAAATTTGTTCCCGAGAACATCGAAATCGAATTGATTTGCGCATCTCCAGAACCCGTGTTGCGCAACTCCACTGTGAAAAACGTACTGAGACCAGCGAGTAGGTTTCCAAAGACAAACGGATCTTGAAGAGGGGTCACTCCGCGAAACAACATTAGACTAGCCGTTCCTGTAGGTGCCATGCTCAAACCAGGATCAGAAATAGTAAAATCCGCCGCAGAACCGCCTCCGACCACATTGCCTGCTACTTCACTCGTTAGCGTCACCGCGTTCGCGGCCCCAGTTGTCAAAGTCACAAGTCCAAACACCAAGAACGCCTTCGAGGCAAACTCTTTAAAAATCGAAATCACAGTATTCCCCCTTACATCCTGATGGACAAAGAACCCGAGTATTCAACTCTCGACATTCCGCATGTCCAGACACATAAGATACATCCTTGGCGAAGCCCTTGTCAAAACCTGGCCTCGGTTTCTCGTCTTCTGAGATATGAGAAAACAACTGATATCAGGAAAGGAAAGAGAACCCTGCAGAAGAACCTTTACCTTGTTGGGCTCACAGAAATCTCTTTCATCGTCTTCACGCGCTTGTGGGGGGGAAACACAAAAAAGCGGACGTTGTGCCTCTTCCGATGAAAGTCTATTTGGTCCGTAGCGCCGACACAGACGCTCGTCGCGACGAATGTCTGGAGCGAGCCCTAACCATCTATTTGTGACCAATTGACAGCGCGATCAGTGTTACCAAAGACACTTCTCTTCGACCTTTCCAGATTTTGCGTTTTTGTCGCTGGTTTTGACAGGGGTCAATTGTTGGCCTTAGGTTGCTTCTAGTGCGGCAGGTTTATTCTCGGTTTCAAAGGTATCAATATGACTGTCTTTGGTTGTGCGGACTACATACCTCGGTATTGGCAATCCGGCTCATCCGGTCAAGGACGTGTCTAATGGCAAATGATACACCAAAATCCGGTGATGGCCCCAGTATTCGCCGTAAACTCGCGGCAATATTCGCCGCTGATGTTGCCGAATTCAGCCGACTGATAGCACTGGATGAGGAAGCCACGTTACTACGACTTGCGGACCACCGCCGGTCGATGGATGCCATTATCGCGAAACATGGTGGCCGTATTGCCAATACTGCTGGCGACAGTGTCTTAGCTGAGTTCGAGAGCTCCGTGGAAGCCGTACGAAGTGCCGTCGAGGTGCAGGAAGCGTTGCGCTCGAAAAACGAAGGAGTACCGGAAGACCAGGCTCTTCTTTTTCGGATCGGCATCAATGTCGGCGATGTGATCGCTCAAGGCGACGACCTTCTGGGAGATGGTGTCAACGTTGCGGCACGGCTTGAAGCCTTGGCAGAACCCGGCGGGATTTGTCTGTCGAGTCAGGTACGCGACCAGATCGATGGAAAATTGACCCTTGAGTTCGTCTCAATGGGTAAACAGCGATTAAAGAACATTCCTAAGCCTGTGGCGGCCTACAAGGTTGCCGGAGAACACGGCAAGATTTCGATTTTGCTAAGTGCCTCTAATATTGTTCGTCGCCAGAGCTTGGCTTCGGCAATGCTGATAGTGGCGCTTATCGTAGTGGCAGGTCTGAGTGTCGCGTACAAAAATTGGCCAGCCACAGAACCTGTGGCTACTCCTATGTCCCCGGTCATTGGAGAGGCTTACAACCAACAGGACCTTGACAATTGGGCAGCGAGGTCTGCCGCGACGAGAAATGTTCTTGAGCGAGCCTCTTTTGAAGGTCACGATTATGCACTGGTGCATGCTTGGGGGATAAAATGGATGGAGGCCGAAGCAGAAGCACGTGCGCTGGGTGGTTACCTCGCTGCAATTGGATCGCAAGCTGAGAATGATTTTCTAGTGGATCTGGCTGCACAACAGGATGATGTATGGCGAATGCAAGACGAAGGTAGTAGATGGCAGCGTTTTGGACCATGGATAGGGTTTGTTCAAAGTGACCGGTCTCTGGAACCTGACGAAGGTTGGACATGGTCTAATGGCGAACCGGTTGTTTTTACAAACTGGTTTCGTCATCAGCCAGACAACTATGACGGCGTTGAGCACTTTGGAAGATTCCGGCAGTTCTCTGATCAGCCGGGGATCAAGTGGGACGATGCAAGGGCGGTTTCTACTGCCCGCGGGTATCTAGTGGAGTTCGACGCCCCTCCTAGTAGTGATTGAAGCGCTGGCGGGCTTCGGGTCGATCTCTTGACATTCGTGCTTGGTTCACCGGCGTTTTATTGCGCATCACAATGGATGGCTACGAGCCCGAACCAAGCATACGGCGTCTCGCCAAGCCTGCGCTTCTCCATCCCTCAGTATCGTCCATAGATGCAATCTGAATGGATCCCGATTTGAGTTCCGTAGTATGGCTTTCGATCCACCCGACGCAGAGCCTTATTCAAAGCACGCACTTCATTCGAAGCGCCCGAACTCGGAAAATGACTGAGATAAAGTGGAACCCAGGCCAAGTGAGTGCCCCACCCAGTCGCTCGGAAAATGCTGCGTGCCTGAGTGTCTGCGCCGGTCGTTGTTTCGAGCTTACCTGAGCCGACCTGAGTAACCTGCGAAGCGTGATAGGCAATTGCCTGATGTAGAGACGTTTTGCCCCATTTTTTGGAAAAGACATCAATCCCGTTTCGATACAAGACCGTGCCCGCGTGGACAACTTGGAGCATGACCTCGTTGTTAACTCTGATTTTGGCGTCAAATTCTGGCCCTGATCGCAGCTTTCTCAAAACGGGCTTTACTTGGTTGTAGCCTTTTGAGAACTGTTTTTTGTCACCAATCGCCGCGCCCCAGATAAGCCTCGCAGTTCCGATTGCCGCCTTATGATCAGGGCTGTTGGCCCGTTGTGTGGAGTTTTTTAAGAGTTTTTGGACCCACGCATTTATCTCACTAATTTCTTGAGGTGAGATTGAACCCGATGCGCGTAACTGGGCTACTCCGTAGGCCGTTGATTCTACGACGATGGCACTGACAAACGACGGGCTCGAACCGCCAGATCCCTCAAAGTCCAATTTGGTGAATGCCCCACTCCTCGCGGCGTTCAGCAATCTCTCCCGCATGGCCTGGCTTCCGCCGCGACCTGCGGCAATGGCATTTATTCCACGCGCGTTTCTATCTATGTATTCAATCGCGCTGCCTTTTGGATGTGGCCATTTGTGACCTTTGATTACCCTGCTGTGTTGCTCGGGTCCAACAACTCCGATGTGGCTACTACATTTGCTCCGGCTTACAAAAGATCCTGTCCACAGTTGTTGAGCTTGAACTGAGGTCCAAAATATCGACCCAAATATCACGAAGGTCATCCGGATAAAGAATTTGTTGTTAACTATCATTGCTCACCACTTTCCCCACAGCTTCTCTACGCCTCTTAAATTCTGCGGCCACCCCAAAATTATAGCAAGTTGTTCACGATTGAATGCAAAGGCAATTTTTTTCGGCGAAGACGAATGACGGCTCTTTGTCCACCTTTTTCAAACCCTAGTGCCATGCGGCGAAAAGGTAATCTGGATTTGCAAGCTTCTAGTCCGATTGAGTGGCTGCTTTGGTTAATGGGATCGCGACGCAGTAGGAATCCTGCCGCGAATGCAAACCGATGCTGCGTCTGCGCAGGTCAAAATTTGAACTCCTACTTTGGTCCGAATACCCTCCCCTCGAACCTTCGTACGAGCGACCGAGGGCTTTCTGGGGATATTCGTCATGCACCGAACACTAGCTACAGCGAAAAGTCATCCTCAGGGCCAAACAAAAAGCCCCCCAATGAAAATACGCTGGAGGGTTGTAGCTACATGCTAAAACCTAGCCACGGGGCTGGGTCATCCCCTATGGCTTTAGCTATAGGAACTATGACTATGGGATATATCGGGGGAGGGGATAAGCTGCAGAAAGCTACACTCATAGCTTTGGGTATAGCTACACCTATTAGGCTATAGGGTTATACCGGGGGGAGGAGTAGCCACAGGTAGCTACATACAAAGCTAGTACATAGCTATAGTATAGCGGGGGCATTTATCAATGGTGGAACCTATTTCCAAAGCATTGTTATTAAACGGTTTTCCAGGGTCCATTTCTGCGCTCGAAATCCCGCAACTATCCACCGCCGAAAACCACAGACGCTGTGCTGAAGCCCCCCGCCCAAAAGCGGGAGACCCGTTTGTTATTGTAGCCAAACCGGATCACTGATTGGCGAGATTGCCGTAGGCTTCCGTTCCCGAATGTCGTCGCGCGACGTTAACCCACAAACGAAAAAACCCCACTGTCCGAGCGGGACAATGAGGACGGCGTTCGTCGCGGTGTTGAAAAGGTGCTGTTTAAGAGGCTGTAGTAGTTTCAATCTTCGCCGTTATTTCCCCTACTCGTTTTCGTCCCAATTCGGTTAGTTTGTAACGGTATTTTCTGGGGTCAGATTTGTCGCGGGCGCTTACGACAAGATGCGGGGACTGCGTTTTACCAGGCCACTCTGCCCCGAGTTTTTGTGTTGTTCGGCTGGCGGTGCTTTGGGTAATGCCAAGGACTTGGCAAAGGTGCTTCGTCGTGCAGTTTTCTTCTGCGGCAATGGCCAACAGCATTCTGATGTTCAGTGTTGTGGTTTCCCGCGACCCTAGAGAGAATTCTTCGAGCGCACTTCTAAGCGGGTCAAATAGTGGGTTGACGTTCATGTGTAGTCCTTTCTGATTTTAGTGAGGTTCTGCCCGAGCGTTTCGGGTATTAATCAATGGTGGAACTAAATATGTTGGGTGGAATAGATGTGCGGCCCGCCTAGCAAACGAGGTGCTACACCAATGATGCTGTCGGTCGCAGCGACTGAACTCCCGCCGGCAACGATTGCGCCGCCTCAGGGTGTGGCTTTGAAGCGGAGGATTGCGCCGATGTCTAGCTCTGGGAAGCTGACCTTTTCCAGTTCTGAAGACAGCTTCTCAAGGAGAACTTTGCCGCTGCCATAGCGCCCAGCCATTCCGCCAAGTGAATGACCCTGCAGGAGGTCGGCTATATCTGATGGGACACCGCTGTTTCTGCAGGCGTCCTTGAAATTGTGCCGGAAGGAATGGAATGAGGTCTTGGCTGTCTTCGCGCCCAGTGCAGTCAGGTAGTTGCTAAAGTCCTTGGACGAACGGTCGGAGTAATACCCGTAAGCGTCGAGTTTCAGCGTAGGGAACAGTCGCTCATCTTTGGCTACATTGCGTGACAGGTAGTAATCCCAAAACCCCAAATCGATCAACGCAGAGTGAATGGGGACAACTCTTTCTGAATGACCTTTCACACGCTGGTCTTCGCGGTCTTCTCTGATCGACAAGTAACCAACACCTTGCAGTTCATTCACGTCACTGACCCTAAGTTGGCAAAGTTCGTTGAGCCGCGCCCCAGTGAATAGGCCAAGAAGCGGTAGCCAGAACCATGAAGTGTCGCTCAAGTTGACCTTACCTGCCTCCGCACGGCGACGCGATGAACGGCACCCAGTAAACAGCGGTCCTTGGAAGATTTGCCGCAATTGCTCAGTGGAGAACGGGTCTTTCTGGTCGCGGGCTCTTGTGGGGGCTTTCAGTTTCATTGGGCCGAAAATGTCAGAAACATCCTCGTCCATCTGACTATTCGCCCAGTTCCATGTCGCCTGTAGGCGTCCAAGTGCTTTGTTGATCGTGGAAATACTGAGGCAGGCTAAACCTTGTTGCTTAGCAATCGCCGCCGCCTCACTTGCTGATTTCCCTTTGGTTGCCTTGATCTTGTTGCGGTTGGTAGGCAGGGCCATCAACAGTTTCTTGAAATGGGATGCGTCAGTTTTCTTGTATTGGAGTATTGGGCGGTCGCCTGCCACTTCTATGAACAGCTCCGTCCAAGTGGTGTAGTCGTCTTGTAGCTTGGTGTTCCAATCGTCGGTCCGTATCGCTTCGGATTTTCGCTCAGCAAATAGCTCGGAAAGCAATTGCCCCTGAGAGAGCATCAGCGGGTCGCCCATGGGCCTCTCTGGGGTTTCCACTACGTCGCCAGCATTGCGCGACTGAATGGCCTCTGCAGCTTTGATTGTCGCTTCCTGTAGCGCTCTGATCAAACGCGGCCATGAAGGGGAATCTTTGGCTAGATTGATGCTGACCCCGTCCCAAGTCAAAACTTCCTCGGCCTCACTCTTGAAGAAGCTGTCCTGTTGGCCTTGCGCATATGCAGAGCGCGTTTCCTCTTGGCTAAAGTCGTTGAGTTCCGTGTATTCGCCGAAGCTATAGCGTGGGTCAGCTATGGCTCTTTCCGGCGTCAACTTGGGTGTTTCAGCGGAACGGAAGCCATCTAGGCGCGTTTCTTCATCTTCTTCCAGCCGGAAATGATAGTACACGGCCTTGATTTTGTTGATCTGATCGGAGGTCAGTTCAGCTACAGTTTCCCGTCCTTGGGCTTCGATCCAGCGTCGGTGGGCTTCGAATCGTTGGTCGACTTCAGCGGCTGCGACACGAACCTTCCGAATAGCATCAGCATGGTCCTTGGTTCTCAAAGAGAACGTTTCTTCAGTCTTCGGATAGCTTGCCGCGATGTCTGCAGGGATGGCTGCGCGATGGTAGTAGACGTCGCCACGTCGATAGAGTCTGGGGTGTCTGGGCATCTTCTCAAGCGCCTTCACTGTAACACCTCACTGTAACAGACTCGTTTCTAAGCCCTTGTAAGTTAAGGGGATAAAGTCAAATCAACAACTTATGGAGATTTGGTGGAGCCTAGGGGAGTCGAACCCCTGACCTCTTGCATGCCATGCAAGCGCTCTCCCAACTGAGCTAAGGCCCCTTCCAGATACTGCCGAAGCAGTGGGCGGACGTTTATGAGACAGCGCGCGCGAGCGCAAGAGCAAATTTTGAAATCTGCGAAAAACTATGCGCCGTCTCTCGCAACGAAAAAGGGCGGCCACTGGCCGCCCCCCCGTATCGGATCAGTTTTCGTCTTCCGACGACATGTCCTTGATGTCGTCCAGCGAAACATCATCATTGCCGTCGTCATCATCATCCAGCAGATCGTCATCCAGATCGACGTCGACATTGTCGTCATCATCCAGAGCCAGATCATCCTCGGATGCGTTTTCGCGCGCTTTCTTGGTTGCCGCATCTTCGGCATCGGCGGCGATCATCCGGCTCTTGCCGGTTTCAAGTTCCACGATCTCGCCCGTGTAGGGGCTGACGATCGGGTCTTTGTTCAGGTCATAAAACCGCTTACCGGTGGTCGGACAAACGCGCTTTACGCCCCATTCTTCCTTGGGCATGTCAAATCCCCTTGATATCAGGTGAGTCGTCTAAAAGATTCAGTTCACCTGCCACAGGCGGCGGGTGCTGTCAAAGCCTTTGCGCGGAAGAGGACGGGATATGGGGGAACACGCTTTGCCGGGCAGGCCGCCAGTGCCGCTGACGTTGCGCAAATCCGCGCGGGCGCGGCGGATCAGTCTGCGGATTTCCCAATTGGACGGACGAGTTACCCTGACCTACCCAAACGGCGTGCCCGAGGTTGAGGCGTTGAACTTCGCGCGCAGCAAGGAAGATTGGATCCGCCAGAATCTGGCGGGCCAGCCTGAGAGGGAAGACGTACGCGTCGGCGGCCTGATCCCAGTCGAAGGTATTGAGCGCCGAATCGTCCAGGCAACCGGTCGGCGCGTTCAGTTGGGCGCGGACACGGTGGCCGTCCCGGCAGGGGCTGAGGGGCGTCGATTGGCCCGCTTCCTCAAGGAACTTGCGCGGGATCGCCTAAGCGAGGCCTGTGATGACTACGCCGCCATTCTGGGCCGGTCCTATACGACCCTGTCGCTGCGGGACACGCGGTCGCGTTGGGGGTCGTGCAGTTCCCACGGCGGGCTGATGTTCTCGTGGCGCTTGATTCTCGCCCCGCCCGAGGTTCTGCACTATGTCGCCGCGCATGAGGTGGCGCATCTGGCCGAGATGAACCACTCGCCGGCCTTCTGGGCGCAGGTAGAGCGTATATTCGGCCCCTACGATGCCCCGCGTCGCTGGCTGAGAGACAACGGAGCCGTGTTGCATCGTTTCCGATTTGACGGGCCAGCGAGTTGACGTCACCGAATTTTGTGATCACATGAGGGCATGACAACCACACGGCCCACGGACTCGAGCATCGCTACGCATGATCGGGTTTATCGCACACTGAGATCGCGCATCCTGCACGGAGAGATTGCGCCGGGCGAGGCTTTGACCCTAAGGGGAATCGGCAAGGAATTCGGGGTCTCGATGACGCCTGCGCGCGAAGCGGTGCGCCGACTGGCAGCAGAGGGCGCTTTGTTCTTGTCGTCATCGGGGCGCGTCTCGACGCCTGAGCTGACAAATGACCGAATTGAAGAGCTGGCAGCCCTGAGGGCGCTGTTGGAGGTTGAGCTGGCCAGCCGTGCTTTGCCTCGCGCACATATGGCGCTGATCGACCGGTTGCAGAGCATCAATATGAACGTCGCCGAGATGGTGACCAAGCGCGATGCGGTGGGCTATATCCGAACGAACCTGGAATTTCATCGAACGCTTTACCTGCGTGCGCAGGCGCCTGCGATGCTGGCCATGGCGGAAACTGTTTGGCTGCAGCTTGGCCCGACCATGCGCGCGCTTTATGGTCGTTTACGGCGCACCGAGCCGCCGCATTACCACAAGCTGATCATTGCCGCGCTGAAGGCGGGGGACGAGCCGGGCCTGCGCCTTGCGGTTCGGTCGGATGTGACGCAGGGCTTGCGGTTGCTGGTCAGTTAGATCGTTTGCGTTTGATTTGAATCGAAATACGTTGCGTCGCCCTAGGGTCGACGCGCATTTCGATGGTCCTTCCCAAAGTGAAACGCAAAATGCTTTAGGCGGCCAATTGCCGACTTGCCCAGTCGGCTACTGAAGGGGTCAGTCGTTCTGGTTTGCGGGCGCGGACTGCGCTACGCTGGGGCAAATCACAAACCAGAGCAGATTTCGGTCATGATCAATAGACGCAGTTTTTCACTCAGCCTCGGTGCGGCATTTTTGGCGGCGTGCAGTGATGCGACCTCACCTGCGCGCGCGCCTGCATCCCGAATGCAGCCTGTATCCAATGCGGGCTATGACGCTTGGGTGGCGGGTTTCAAATCCCGTGCCTCCTCTCAGGGCATCTCACAATCCACACTGAACCGCGCGTTTCAGGGGGCAGGCTATCTGCCCGGTGTAATCGAACGGGACCGCAATCAGGTTGAGTTCAAACGCTCGCTTGAGGACTATCTGGCCATCGCCGCCTCGGATGAGCGGATCAGTACCGGCAGACAGATGCTGCAGCGCCATAACGGTGTTCTGTCGCAGATCGAGGCGCAATACGGCGTCGACAAAGAGGTCGTCGTGGCCGTTTGGGGGCTGGAGAGCCGCTACGGAGCACGACGCGGTGATGTGCCGGTGATCTCGGCAACCTCGACCCTGGCCTATGACGGGCGGCGCGGTGCGTTTTTCGAAAAGCAACTGATCGCGGCCTTGCAGATCATTCAGGCGGGCGACACATCGGCGGACAACATGACCGGCAGCTGGGCGGGTGCGATGGGGCATACGCAGTTCATTCCGACCTCGTATCTGGCCTACGCAGTCGATTTCACCGGCGATGGGCGGCGCGATATCTGGTCCGAGGATCCGTCGGACTCATTGGCCTCAACCGCTGCCTATCTGTCGCGGGCCGGTTGGGTGCGTGGTCAGCCCTGGGGCGGAGAGGTCGGCTCCGTTTCCGGCACCCCCGTCGCGGTATTGCAACCGCAAGTGCCGGGGCCAAAGATCGCCGTGTTCCGCAATTTCAACGTGATCAAACGCTACAACAACTCGGACAGCTACGCGATCGGCGTGGGCCATCTGTCCGACCGAATCGCCGGAGGTGGCCCGTTCAAGGCGTCGTTTGGGCCGGATGAAACAGGGCTCACGCTGGAAGACCGTAAAGAGCTGCAACGCCGCCTGACCTCGGCCGGGTTCGATACCGAAGGCGCGGACGGGGTGATTGGCAAGAAATCCGAAGCCGCGATCAGCGGCTATCAGCGCGCCAACGGCCTGCCTGTCACCGGTAAGCCTTCGGTTGAGCTGTTGCGCCGGTTGGGCGGCTGACGGTTTACGCCGCCAACCCTTTTGAGCCGATATCCAGGAACTTTTGACGACGGTCCTTGATCAGGGCCGCCGCGTCCTTACCGTCCAGCTCTTTCAGCATGGCCGCAATGGCGGCACGGACCGATTCAATTGCAGCCGGACGATCGCGATGGGCGCCGCCTTTTGGTTCGGTGATGATGCGATCGCAGACACCCAATTTGTAAAGGTCCTGCGCGGTCAGGCGAAGTGCCTCGGCAGCCTCGCGCATCTTCTCGGCGTCTTTCCAAAGGATCGAGGCGCAGCCTTCGGGTGAGATCACCGAATAGACCGAATGCTCCAGCATCGCGACGCGGTTCGCCGTTGCAAAGGCGACGGCCCCACCAGACCCACCTTCGCCGATGATGACCGAAACCAAGGGCACTCCGATTTTCAGGCACATCTCGGTCGACCGGGCAATCGCTTCGGACTGACCGCGCTCCTCTGCGCCCTTGCCGGGGTAGGCCCCTGCGGTGTCGATCAGGGTCACGACCGGCAGACCAAACCGCCCGGCCATCTCCATCAGGCGGACGGCTTTGCGGTAGCCTTCAGGGCGGGCCATGCCGAAATTCCGCTCGATCCGCGACTTGGTATCCGAACCTTTTTCATGGCCGATCACCATCACCGGCTGATCGTTGAACCGGGCCAACCCGCCGATCACAGCCAGATCGTCGGCAAAGTTGCGATCCCCGGCCAGCGGCGTGAACTCAGTAAACAGCTCTTTGACATAGTCCTGACAATGGGGCCGTTCGGGGTGGCGGGCGACCTGACACTTCCGCCAGGGGGTCAGATCGGCATACAGCTCATCCAGCAGCTTGGCGGCTTTGGCATCCAGAGCTGAGGCTTCTTCGGCCACATCCATCTCTTCATTGGCGCGGGCCAGGGCGCGCAGCTCTTCTGCTTTGCCTTCGATCTCGGCCAGCGGTTTTTCGAAATCCAGATACTGGGTCATGACGCCTCTCAACGCGGAAGTTCCCTGCTATATGACGCGTGGTCGCTTGGGATGCAACTCAGCAAGATTTGTGAGAGCCGATTATGCGACCACGATTGGGCAGAGAGAAGGAAGGGATGCCAGATGGCAACCAGTTACGAGGACCGCATCCTGCGGGTGCTGACCTATATCCACGATCACCCCGATGGGGATTTGTCACTGGATGCGCTGGCTGATGTCGCCGCGATGTCGCGGTTTCATTGGCACCGCGTGTTCCGCGCATTGACAGGCGAAACCTGCGCCCAAGCGGTACGTCGGATACGGCTGCACCGTGCGGCGGTCCAACTGGTCCGGTCAGACAACTCGGTGTCGCAGGTTGCGTATTCCGTTGGCTACCCCAACCCGAACTCTTTCATCCGGGCCTTTACCGAGGCCTATGGCAGCAGCCCCGCGGCCTTTCGCAAAGCCGGTCAGTTTCTGCCAGCTCATCCAAACTTCAAAACCGGAGGATATCCGATGCATCCCGTGACCACCCGAACCGAACCCGCTCGCCGCGTGATCGCCTTGCCGCACAAAGGCGCATATTCCGAAATTGGCAAAAGCTTTGAAGCGTTCGGCGCTTTGTGCGAATCCCGTCAGCTTTGGCCGCAAGTTGGCCCTGTAGTTGGTATCTACTTTGATAGCCCCGATGAGGTGCCAGAGGATCAGTTGCGCAGCTATGCGGGGGCCGAATTCCGTGGGGACGGCACCCCCGATGGGATGGAGGACGTGCAGATCGCCGGGGGAAAGACGGCGGTTTTAACCTACAAGGGGCCCTATTCTGGCCTAGAGGCCGCCTACCACAGTCTTTTTGGAAACTGGCTGCCCGAGTCAGGGGAAGAGCCAGCAGATCAACCCTGCTATGAGATCTACCTCAACGATCCGCGCGAAACTGCGCCCGAAGATTTGTTGACCGAGATCTGCCTGCCGCTGAAGTGATCAGCTCGGCCACAATACCGGATAGAGCGAGGCCACAAGCAGGGCTGCCATTGTCCAGTTGAACACCACCAACCGGCGCGGATTCGTCAGGAGCCGCGCCATTTGTTGCCCCAGAACCGTCCAGGTGCTGACCGAGGGCAAATTGACCGCTCCGAACACAAGCGCAACGATGATGATGACATTGAGGGTCTGCCCTGGCGCATAAGCCGTTGTCGCGGTCAGTGCCATCGCCCAGGCCTTTGGGTTGACCCATTGAAAGGCGGCGGCCTGCAGAAAGCTCATCGGCGTGCCCACGTCAGCGCCTTTCACAGCCGGTGCGGCATGCGCGACCTTCCACGCCAGATACAACAGATACGCGACCGAGGCCGCCTTCAGCACCGTGTAGCTGACCGGGTATTGGTTGAAAACCTGCACCAGACCCGCGCCAACCAGCAGCACCATGAAGGTGAAGCCAAGCCCGATACCCAACATATGCGGAATCGTACGCCGAAAGCCGAAATTGGCGCCAGATGCCATCAGCATCAAGTTGTTCGGTCCCGGCGTAATGGACGAGACGAAGGCAAAGGCGATCAGGGCCAGAAGGATATCGTAGGTCATGCGGGGGATATTTACCGCAAATGGCGCAAATGAAATTGCGTTATTGTGCGTGAATGATCTAGTTTGACAATTTATGACTAAGATGGATCGAATAAACCGCGAAATATTGCGTGAACTCTCATCGGATGGGCGCATCAGCAACCTTGAGCTGGCAGATCGTGTCGGGCTATCTCCCTCGGCCTGTTTGCGCCGCGTGCAAGAGTTGGAGAAGGCCGGAGTCATTACCGGTTACCGCGCTATTCTGGACCCGACCGCGCTTGGCAAGGGGTTTGTCGCCTATATCGGCGTTGGTCTGGGAGAGCATACAAAAGCCGCTCAGGAAGGGTTTGAACGGGCCTTGCAGCGCGCGCCCGAAGTGGTTGAATGCCACAATATCACCGGCACGATCGAATACCTTTTGCGCGTGGAATGCGCGGACCTTCCGTCCTACAAGGTATTTCACACCGATGTGCTGGGAACACTGCCCCATGTCACGTCGATCACGTCTTACGTGGTTATGGGGTCGCCCAAGGATTTGCGGGCCTAGCTTTCCTCTCACGCTGGCATCACACCCTTGCGGGGTAAAAGCTCAGGTCTTAGGGTCGTCATCAAAGACGCCCAAGACAAAAAGGGCGCGTTTACTGGGAGACCAACATGAACCAACTTCAAATTGGGTTGATCGCGGCCGCGCTCACCATTCTTGCTGGGCACGTCGGAGCGGCCCCGCTCAAGCTGGAACCGGCTGACCCGCAACCTGGAAATGTGCAATCCGGCCTAGACGTAAAATACGCTTGGAACGGAAATAGCCGCAAAATTCGCGACTTGAGCCACGCCAAATCCTTGCTGCCTAAGGCCGAGGCCGGGACACCTCTGCTTGGATTGGACTACCGTGACACCAACAAGGGTGAACCTGTTCTGACCTTTGCGGAAGCCTTCAACGTCGCGGCCGACATAAACGGCTACATTCGCTTTGATTCCCCTGGCATTTATGAGCTTGAAACCTGGTCCAATGATGGGATTGAGGCATTTGTCGGGGGGCAACAAATCGGGTATGTAAGGGGCATTCAGGGTTGCGAGGCCAACCAAAGAACCGAAGTCGAGGTTCCAAAAGCCGGATGGTATCCACTTCACATCGTCTACTTCCAGAAGCTCGGCACCTCTTGTTTGATGATGAAATGGGGCAAGCAGGGCGAAGACTTTACTTGGACACCTGATAGCGCATTCGGCCGTTGAAAGCAGGACCCGCAGTAAAAAGAGCGCCAAATAGGCGCTCTTTCATTTTTTGGCTTAGCCGTTCGCTGCGATCAGTTCGGATTGCGCCACGATGACCTCGGCTTGTTTGATCGAAGCGATGTCGACCAGGCGGCCTTTGTAAACAGTGGCCCCTTCGCCATTTGCTTTGGCCTTTTCCATCGCGGCCAGGATTTCGCGGGCCTCGGATACAGCCTCGTCCGACGGGGTGAAGACCTGATTGGCCAGCGCGATCTGCTTGGGATGGATCGCCCATTTGCCGACCATGCCCAAAGTTGCTGAGCGTTTGGCTTGCGCGATATAGCCCTCATCGTCGCTGAAGTCCCCAAAGGGTCCATCGACCGGCAGAACGCCATGGGTGCGGCATGCGGCGACGATGGCCGCTTGCGCCCAATGCCACGGGTCTGACCAGTGCTTTTCACCTTCGCGCAGCATGTAGTAGTTTTCTTGCGTGCCGCCGATCCCGGTGGTCTGCATGCCCATGGACGCCGCGAAATCCGCAGCACCCAAGCTCATCGCCTGCATCCGGGGCGATGAGGCTGCAATTTCCTCGACATGGGCAATGCCGGCCGCGGATTCGATGATCACCTCGAACGAGATCGGCTTGCTCCGACCCTTGGCGCGCTCAATTGCGGTGACCAGAGCGTCCACGGCGTAGACATCCGCCGCGCAGCCGACCTTGGGGATCATGATCTGGTCAAGGCGGTCTCCGGCCTGTTCCAGTAGGTCCACTACATCGCGGTACCAATAGGGCGTATCCAGCCCGTTGATCCGAACGGACATGTATTTGTTGCCCCAATCGACGGAGTTCAGCGCCTCGATGACATTGGCGCGGGCGAAGTCCTTGTCAGAGGGTGCAACCGAATCCTCAAGATCCAGGTTGATCACATCCGCAGCAGAGGCCGCCATCTTCGGGAACAGCTTGGTGTTCGAGCCGGGGCCGAACAATTGGCAACGGTTTGGCCGCGCCGGAGCGGCGGGTTGGATGCGGAAACTCATCGGGACCTCGCAAGAGTAATGAAGTTACGTTTTGGTTCTCGTTTGGGATATTAAATTGCGCAATGCGGCGCAAGGGTCATTGTGCAGATGCGGCAATGCGCGCGCAGCATTTCTTGCGCAAGGCGCGGTTCGCGGGTGCTTAAAGTTTGTTCAGTTTAAAAACTTCGAAGAATTTTGCGATCAGACGTCAAAACGCGCGAAAAAATATTGGTGAGGGGGCATATGTGGTGAAAATTCGCGAAACGCTCGTTCACGTGGTTCTTTAGTTTGGCGCGGAATCAAAGGAGTGCGATGCAATGATCGAGACACCGTATCTGTTGTTTTTGGGCGATGCGCCCGACCAGTTGGCTGCGAAAGTTGCCATCGGCATCCGTGACTGGCGTCCAGAAAACGCTGTAGGCCAGTACCGCATGGAGGGCTGCAAGGCCGATCTGGGTATGACCGACATGACTTTGGCCGCGGCCAAAGAGGCCGGCGCGAAGACGCTGGTTATCGGTGTCGCCAACCGCGGCGGCGTGATCAGCGAGGCCTGGAAAACCGTTCTGATCGAGGCGTTGGAAATGGGCTATGACATCGCGTCGGGCCTGCACAACCTGTTGCGGGACGAAGGCGATCTGGTTGCGGCCGCTCAGACCCACGGCTGCACCCTGCACGATGTGCGTGTGCCGACCGTTGGTTACCCCATCGCAAACGGCAAGAAGCGCAGCGGCAAGCGTTGCCTCGCAGTTGGCACCGATTGCTCGGCGGGTAAGATGTACACGGCGATGTCGATGGATGCCGAGATGCGCAAGCGTGGCATGAAATCCACGTTCCGCGCTACCGGCCAGACCGGTATTCTGATCACCGGCCAAGGTGTTCCGCTCGACGCGGTTGTTGCGGATTTCATGGCGGGTGCTGTCGAATACCTGACGCCCGACAATGATGAAGATCACTGGGATCATATTGAGGGGCAGGGCTCTTTGTATCACGTGTCCTATTCGGGCGTTACGATGGCTCTGGTTCATGGCGGCCAGCCTGATGCGCTGATCCTGTGCCATGAGCCGACCCGGACCCATATGCGCGGCCTGCCCGAATACTCGCTGCCGACGCTGCAGCAGCTGCGCGACACGGCCCTGCCGCTTGCACGGGTTGGCAATCCGGCCTGTCAAGTTGTTGGCATCTCGGTCAACACCCAGCACCTGAGCGAGGATGAAGCCACGGCCTATCTGGCCAAGGTCGAGGAAGAGATGGGCCTGCCTACTACTGACCCTTACCGCTTTGGTGCGGGAAAACTGGTGGATGCTCTGTCCGCTCTGTGATCAAAGAAACCCGCCGGTGGATCGCCTCCGGCGGGCGAATTTTTGAAAAGATGAAGGAGCAGGCGCGTGCAGGTTGAGGTCTCTCGTGATGTGTTTCGGCTGGCGCAGGTGTTTACCATCTCGCGCGGGTCGCGAACCGAAGCAAAGGTTCTGACGGTTCGAATTTCAGACGGAACCCATCAGGGCTGGGGCGAATGCGTGCCCTACGCGCGCTATGATGAGACGCTTGAGTCGGTCGAGGCTGAAATCGCGGCGCTGCCTGTCGAGTTCACGCGGCAATCGCTGATGGACCTGCTGCCCGCCGGGGCCGCGCGGAACGCTGTGGACTGCGCTCTTTGGGATTTGGAGTGCAAGCGTGCGGGCAAGCGCGCTTGGGACCTGGCCGGTCTGCCGGTTCCGGGGTCTGAAATCACCGCCTATACCCTGTCTTTGGCGACGCCCGTCGCGATGCAGAAGCAGGCAGCAGAAAACGCGCATCGGCCGCTTTTGAAGATCAAGCTGGGCACCCCAGACGACATGCCCCGGTTGGAGGCCGTGCGCGCGGGCGCGTCAAAATCCAAGATTATTGTCGACGCCAACGAAGGTTGGTCGGCTGAGGTTTATGCGGACCTGGCACCGCATCTGGTGCGGCTGGGTGTAGAACTGGTCGAGCAACCCTTGCCCGCTGGCGAGGACGACGCGCTGATCGGGATGGAGCGTCCGGTGCCTGTCTGTGCTGACGAATCCTGCCATGATCGGACCAGCCTGCCCAAACTAAAGGGCAAGTATGATGTGGTGAACATCAAGCTCGACAAGACCGGAGGTCTGACTGAGGCTTTGCTGCTGCGTGAGGCGGCGTTGACTGAGGGCTACAAAGTCATGGTCGGCTGCATGGTCGGCAGCTCTCTGGCCATGGCCCCTGCGACATTGCTGGCACAGGGTGCGATGGTGACAGACCTTGACGGCCCGCTTCTGTTGGCCGAAGACCGCACCAACCCGCTGATTTTTGACGACGCCGGAGTGCATCCGCCTAGCGTGGACCTCTGGGGCTGAGGAGAGTGACATGACCCGCACCGTTTATGTGAATGGCGAATACCTGCCCGAAACCGAGGCCAAGGTATCCATTTTTGACCGTGGTTTCCTGATGGCAGATGCTGTCTATGAGGTGACCAGCGTTCTGGATGGCAAGCTGATCGACTTTGAAGGCCACGCGGTGCGCCTGAAACGTTCTTTGGACGAGCTGCAGATGGCTGAGCCTTGCACCAAGGATGAGTTGCTGGAGATCCACCGCAAGCTGGTCGAGTTGAACGAGATTGACGAAGGTCTGGTCTATCTGCAGGTCTCACGCGGCAGCGATGGGGACCGGGATTTTGTGTTCCCCTCCGCCGACACCAAGCCGACGCTGGTTCTGTTCACGCAAAACAAGCCTGGTCTGGCGGATAGTCCTGCGGCGCAAAAGGGCGCCAAGATTATCTCGATCGAGGATATCCGCTGGGGACGTCGTGACATCAAGACCGTACAGCTGCTCTACCCGTCGATGGGCAAGATGATGGCCAAGGCTGCCGGGTGTGATGATGCGTGGATGATCGAAGACGGTCATGTCACCGAGGGCACCAGCAACAACGCCTATTTCGTGAAGAACGGCAAGATCGTCACCCGCCCGCTGTCGAACGAGATCCTGCACGGTATCACCCGCAAGGCCGTTCTGCGCATGGCTGCCGAGGCGCAGATGGAGGTCGAGGAACGCCTATTCACTATCGACGAGGCCAAAGAGGCGGATGAGGCTTTCACCACCTCAGCCAGTGCCTTTGTTATGCCGGTGGTTGAAATTGATGGCGTGGCGCTGGGCGACGGCACCCCTGGCCCAATCGCCAAACGTCTGCGCGAGATCTATCTGGATGAAAGCCGCAAGGCAGCCATTTAAGCGCGCTGGATCAGGGCCTTTTGGGTAAGGCTCTGATTAATACACATTGGTTGGCTGTAGATCGTGCCAACCAATCCGTGCAAGAGCTTTAATTGCTCTGAGTTCTGACCCGATCCGCGATTTTCCTGCATTCTGCAGCTATCCTCCGCGCATGAAGTGTTCAAAGGTCATGTAAGCCTGCGCGAATTGCGCGGTCAGCAAGGTCGGTTGGTCATCGCAGGGGTTTTTTCGCCGATCTCCTTCCAATCAGTGTTGGATATGTCCGCCTTGCATAGCGGCTAGACCGTAACTGGCGTTGTCGGCCACGCGGCCCTTTCCTATCTGCTCGCTGTATCCAAAAGGAACACAAAAATTGCCGGGGAATACGCCTCGGTCTGAAAGGAAAGAAGATGGCACATACTGCAACACTCACCCCCTCGACCTTCAATTTCGGCGCACGCGTTTCCGCACTTATTGAACGCATCAAAGTCGCACGGGCTCGGGCTGCCGAATACCAGCGGACCTACTCCGAACTGCAGCGGCTCAGCAATCGCGAGCTGGACGATATCGGAGTCCGTCGCTGCGATATCGCTGATATTGCGCACAAGCACGCTTACTGCGCCTGACCTACCCCACCACTCACACGCGAAGAGGCGTCCTTCTGGGCGTCTCTTTTGCATTTGATGGGCTGCACATCCACGCGCCACTTGCAACGAGGGCCACAAAGCTGTAGAGCGCCCCGGTGGCATTGCGTCCACGAGAATCAAAACCAAGAAACGCCGTGTTTGGCCCATCACGCTTCGGGGGTCACATCCGGCTTAGGAGAAGCGATATGAAACTGAACGAATTGCGCGATAACCCAGGCGCCGCACCGAAACGGACCCGCGTTGGCCGTGGTCCGGGCTCCGGCAAAGGTAAAATGGGTGGCCGTGGTATCAAAGGTCAGAAATCCCGTTCGGGTGTGGCCATCAACGGCTACGAAGGCGGCCAGATGCCGCTGTACCAGCGTCTTCCCAAGCGTGGCTTCAACAAGCCGAACCGCAAGGAATTCGCCGTTATCAACCTGGGCCTGATCCAGAAATTCGTCGACGCCGGTAAGCTGGACGCCAAAGCTGCGATCACCGAGGACGCTCTGGTTGCTTCCGGTCTGGTTCGTCGCAAGCTGGACGGTATCCGCGTTCTGGCCAAAGGCGAGGTTAGCGCCAAACTGAACCTGGAAGTGACAGGTGCTTCGAAAGCTGCCGTTGAGGCAGTTGAAAAAGCGGGCGGCTCTCTGACGGTCACAAAAGCTGCTGCGGCAGAGTAAGCGCTTGTGAGCGGGCGAAGACCCGCTTACATAGAGCACTAAGTTTTCCCAGACGCCGCCCGAGCCGGAAAACGGTTCCGGGCGGTGTTTTCATAAGAGAGACCGATTTATGGTATCAGCAGCAGAACAAATGGCAGCCAACACAAGCTGGTCTGCCCTTGGCAAAGCCACCGATCTGCGCAACCGCATCCTGTTTACACTGGGTTTGTTGATCGTTTATCGCCTGGGCACCTTCATTCCGGTGCCGGGAATCGACGGACAAGCGCTGCGTGAATTCATGGAGCAAGCGGGGCAAGGCATCGGCGGCATGGTTTCGATGTTCACCGGCGGGGCGCTGGGTCGAATGGGTATCTTTGCCCTCGGCATCATGCCCTATATCTCGGCCTCGATCATCGTGCAGCTGCTGACTTCCATGGTTCCCGCGCTCGAGCAACTCAAGAAGGAGGGCGAGCAGGGCCGCAAGAAGATCAACCAATACACTCGTTTCGGTACTGTGGCGCTGGCCACCGTGCAGGCCTATGGTCTGGCCGTTTCGTTGGAATCGGGTGATTTGGCGACCGATCCGGGCCTGTTCTTCCGCATGTCGACCATGATCACTCTGGTCGGCGGCACCATGTTCCTGATGTGGCTGGGTGAGCAGATCACTGCGCGCGGCATCGGAAACGGGATCTCTCTGATCATCTTCGTCGGCATCATCGCCGAAGTTCCGGCCGCTCTGGCTCAGTTCTTTGCCTCGGGTCGTTCGGGCGCAATCAGCCCGGCCGTGATCGTTGGTGTAATCCTCATGGTCATCGTCGTGATCACCTTTGTGGTGTTCATGGAACGGGCCCTGCGAAAGATCCACATTCAATACCCGCGCCGTCAGGCCGGTATGAAGGTTTACGAAGGCGGCTCGAGCCACCTGCCGGTCAAGGTCAACCCGTCGGGCGTTATCCCTGCGATCTTTGCAAGCTCGCTGCTGTTGCTGCCGGTGACGATTTCGACCTTCTCGTCGGGTGCGGCCAACGGTCCGGTCATGTCGTGGCTGCTGGCGAACTTTGGCCCGGGACAGCCGCTCTATCTGCTGTTCTTCGCGTCGATGATCGTGTTCTTCGCGTATTTCTATACGTTCAACGTATCTTTCAAACCGGATGACGTGGCCGACAACCTGAAAAAGCAGAACGGTTTTGTGCCCGGCATCCGCCCTGGCAAGAAAACCGCCGAGTATCTCGAATACGTGGTCAACCGCGTTCTGGTTCTGGGTTCGGCCTATCTCGCGCTGGTCTGTCTGCTGCCCGAAATCGTTCGGAACCAGTTTGCCATCCCGTTCTACTTCGGTGGCACCTCAGTTCTGATTATCGTCTCTGTAACCATGGACACGATCCAACAGGTTCAGAGCCACCTGCTGGCGCATCAATATGAAGGGCTGATCGAAAAGTCCCAACTGCGCGGCAAAGGCAAGAAACGCGGCAGAAAGGGAGCTGCTCGTCGATGAATATCATTCTGCTTGGCCCCCCGGGTGCCGGTAAAGGTACCCAGGCGCGTCATCTGGTCGAAACACGCGGTATGGTGCAGCTTAGCACTGGTGATATGCTGCGCGAGGCCAAGGATAGCGGCACCGAGATGGGCAACCGTGTGGCCGAGGTTATGGCCAAAGGGCAGCTTGTGACCGATGAGATCGTGATCGGTCTGATCCGTGAAAAGCTGGACGCAGGTGCAGAGGGCGGTTTCATCTTTGACGGCTTCCCGCGCACATTGGCACAGGCCGACGCGCTGGGTGAGTTGCTGGACAGCACCGGCAACAGCCTGGACGCCGTGATCGAGATGGAAGTCGACGATGCCGCTCTGGTCGAACGGATCACCGCGCGGTCGACATGTGGCGGCTGTGGCGAGGTCTACAACGACATCACCAAGCCGATTCCCGCAGACGGCAAATGCTCCAATTGCGGCAAAGAGAATGACTTCAAGCGCCGCGCGGATGACAATGAGGAAAGCCTCAAGACCCGCTTGATGGAGTACTACAAGAAAACCTCGCCGCTGATCGGCTACTATTATGCCAAGGGTCAACTGACCAAGATCAACGGACTGGGCGAAATCGAAGAGGTTCAGGGCGCAATCGAAGCTGCCCTAAGGTAACACATCTTGACAATTGAATGCGTGCGTTTGACGAGGTATCACTTCGGACAACGCGCGCATTTTTTGTTGGGAGATAGCTATGAGCCTTTCGCTTAAATCGCTCGCGATGACGTCCGCTCTGACTGTGGCAGCAATCGGCGCCTATGCAGATCCGACGCCAGTGACCATTGATAATTTTGTCCGAGCGGCGACCGATATCGAATTTCGGAAGTACCTGGCGCAGTCCGGCTGCGTCAACACGCTATTTCATGTGCGCGAGCCTACACCGTTGGATATGCAACCGACGATCCGCATGAACCGGGATACTCTCTATAGCATGGCGGTGGTTGATATTTCAGACGGCGCTTTGCTGACCGTGCCGGAGACCGGGGATCGCTATGTCTCGGTTCAGGTTGTCAATCAGGATCACTACGTCAACGACGTTTTCCTTGGCGGTGGAACTTATGAGCTGAGGGCCGAACAGTTCGATACGCCCTACGTTGCGCTGTTGTTTCGGTACCTCGTCGACTCGGAGGACCCCGCAGACATAGCCGAAGTAACCGCATTGCAGGATGGTGTCACGCTGCAGGCTAATTCTGCGCCTCCTTTCGACGAAGCGCATTACGACAAGGATGCGTTTGAAGAGGTGTTGAGCGCCGTGTTGGAGCTGGCGCGTTTCTCGCCCGACAGCACTGGCACTTTCGGCTCGAAAGAGGCGGTTGACCCTGTGCGGCATCTGCTGGGAACAGCGTTCGGCTGGGGCGGTCTGCCAGAGGCGCAGGCCTTCTATCTGAACGTCGAACCGGGGCTGGAACTGGGGGCGTACAAGCTGGAAGTTCCCGCCGAGGTTCCGGTTGGCGCGTTTTGGTCGGTCAGCCTGTATAACGCGGCGGGGTTCTTTGAAGAGAATGATCTGGGTGTCTACGTGATCAACTCGGTGACGGGCGACAGCAATCCGGATGGATCGATGACGGTGCATTTCGGTGGTTGCGACGACGGCCGTATGAATTGCCTGCCGATTATGGAGGGCTGGAACTACACCGTGCGTCTGTACCAGCCCGCGCCCGAAGTGATTGACGGGACCTGGACCTTCCCTGAAATCGAGCTTGCGGAATGAATTCGGGATCAATATGCGATCTGCGCTTGACGCGCGGGTCGCGCGACACTAATTGACGCTATCTCGGAAGAGAATCGAATTGTGCGCGGGTATTCCGTTCACATGATCATATCATAAAATGCTGAGCCCTCTGGCGACACTGCCACGGTTAGGCGTTGTGAAAAAAGGTTCTGGAGTTACGGAACCGCAACGAAAAGGAAAGTGACACGTGGCACGTATTGCCGGCGTAAACATCCCGACTGCAAAGCGGGTACCAATCGCCCTCACATATATCACCGGAATCGGCAACACCTCGGCCAAAGCGATCTGCGAAGCCGTGGGCATTGAAGCGACCCGTCGCGTCAACGAACTGTCCGACGCCGAAGTTCTGAAGATCCGTGAATTCATCGACGAAAACTTCACCGTCGAAGGTGACCTGCGTCGTGAAGTTCAGATGAACGTCAAGCGCTTGATGGACCTGGGCTGCTACCGCGGTCTGCGTCACCGCCGCAACCTGCCGGTTCGCGGTCAGCGTACCCACACCAACGCTCGTACCCGCAAAGGCCCCGCAAAGGCCATCGCTGGTAAGAAGAAATAAGGGAGGGTCTGACTGATGGCACGTGACAAGACTCGCGTTAAGCGCAAAGAGCGTAAGAACATCGCATCGGGCGTCGCCCATGTGAACTCGACCTTCAACAACACCAAGATCCTGATCTCGGATGTACAGGGCAACGCCATTTCGTGGTCGTCTGCCGGTACCATGGGCTTCAAAGGATCGCGGAAATCGACACCCTACGCCGCTCAGATGGCTGCAGAAGATGCAGGCAAGAAGGCGCAGGAACATGGCGTTAAGACGCTGGAAGTCGAAGTTCAGGGCCCCGGTTCGGGTCGTGAATCGGCTCTGCGTGCACTGGCTGCCGTGGGCTTCAACATCACGTCGATCCGCGACGTGACTCCGATCGCTCACAACGGCTGCCGCCCGCCGAAGCGCCGCCGCGTCTAAGCGATTTTGAATTCAGCTGGGGCTGCGTTTTTGCGCGGCCCCAGCATGTCATTTTGAACCTCGGGCGTCTGCACCTTGTTGGTCATGGGGCGCGGACAGGAATGGAGGGATTACATGATCCACAAGAATTGGGCAGAATTGATCAAGCCGACCCAGCTGGACGGCAAGCCGGGCAACGACCCTGCGCGTCAGGCAACCCTGGTTGCTGAACCGCTGGAGCGTGGCTTTGGTCTGACACTGGGCAACGCGCTGCGCCGCGTTCTGATGAGCTCGCTGCAAGGTGCGGCCATCACCAGTGTTCAGATTGACAACGTCCTGCACGAGTTCTCGAGCGTGGCGGGCGTGCGTGAAGACGTCACCGACATCATCCTGAACCTCAAAGGCGTGTCGCTGCGCATGGAAGTCGAAGGCCCCAAGCGCCTGTCGATCAATGCCAAAGGCCCCGCAGTTGTCACCGCAGGTGACATCAGCGAAAGCGCGGGCATCGAGGTTCTGAACCGCGATCACGTCATCTGCCACCTGGATGATGGCGCCGACCTGTTCATGGAACTGACCGTCAACACCGGCAAGGGCTACGTCTCGGCTGAGAAGAACAAGCCTGAAGATGCACCCATCGGCCTGATCCCGATCGACGCAATCTACTCGCCGGTCAAAAAGGTTGCCTATGACGTTCAGCCGACCCGTGAAGGTCAGGTTCTGGACTATGACAAGCTGACCCTGAAGATCGAAACTGATGGCTCGATCACTCCGGAAGATGCACTGGCCTATGCGGCTCGTATCCTGCAGGATCAGCTGTCGATTTTCGTCAACTTCGACGAGCCGGAATCGGCTGGCCGCCAGGACGAAGACGATGGTCTGGAGTTCAACCCGCTGCTGTTGAAGAAAGTCGACGAGCTGGAGCTGTCGGTCCGTTCGGCAAACTGCCTGAAGAACGACAATATCGTTTACATCGGCGATCTGATCCAGAAGACCGAAGCCGAGATGCTGCGTACGCCGAACTTTGGCCGCAAGTCGCTGAACGAGATCAAAGAAGTGCTGTCCGGCATGGGTCTGCACCTCGGCATGGATGTCGAGGATTGGCCGCCCGACAACATCGAAGATCTGGCGAAGAAATTCGAAGACGCGTTCTAAGCGCGTCTTCCCCAATGCCCGGGATTTCCGGGGACAATACGGGCACTTCCGCCCCAAGGAGAGTCGGTGACACGCATCGCCGGCCAGACAAAGCAAAACGCAAGATAGGAATTGAAAAATGCGTCACGCACGTGGTTACCGCCGCCTAAACCGTACTCATGAGCACCGCAAGGCTCTGTTTGCAAACATGGCAGGCTCGCTCATCGAGCATGAGCAAATCAAAACAACTCTGCCCAAGGCAAAAGAACTGCGCCCGATCATCGAAAAGCTGGTCACTCTGGGCAAGCGCGGCGACCTGCACGCCCGTCGTCAGGCCGCAGCACAGCTGAAAGAAGACAAAGACGTCGCAAAGCTGTTCGAAGTTCTGGGTCCCCGCTACGCCGAGCGTCAGGGCGGTTATGTCCGCATTCTGAAAGCTGGCTTCCGTTATGGCGACATGGCTCCGATGGCGATCATCGAATTCGTTGATCGTGACGTCGACGCCAAAGGCGCAGCTGACAAAGCTCGCGTTGCAGCCGAAGAGGCCGCAGAAGAATAAGAAAGCCTACAGCTTTCAAAAAAAAGAACCCCGTGTCCTCGACGCGGGGTTTTTCTTTGCGCAGTACAAACTGTTTGCTTCGGCGTGACCAAGATGGGCTATCTCACACAGCGACCAGCTTACCGTCTTGCAATTCCAGCCTGTCCGGGGCCAGCGCATCGCGAAATGCAGGAGAATGGCTGACCAGAAGGATAGCCTGAGGCAGCGATTGCAGGATTTCAAGCAACCGCGCCTCGTTTTTAGTGTCCAGCGCATTGGTCGGCTCGTCCAGCAGCAGGGCCTGTGGCTCCATCGCCAGAACAGTTGCCAGCGTGATCAGGCGCTTTTCGCCGCCTGACAGTTTATGTGTGGTCCGATCCTTCAGATGCATGAGGTTGAGATCACCCAATACTCGATCCACGATTGCCAAGGCCTCGGCGCGCGTCTTGCCGAGGTTCAGTGGACCAAAGGCAATGTCCTCGGCCACGGTGGGGCAGAACAGTTGGTCGTCAGGGTCTTGAAAGACAAGCCCGATGTGGCGGCGCACTTCATGGAAATCTGCCTCAACCTGTCGTGGTTTGCCAAAGACGGTCACCGTACCCGAGGACGGTCGCTGCAGACCAAGTGTGATACGTAGAAGCGTGGATTTCCCGGCTCCGTTCGGGCCGGTCAGTGACAGGCGTTGCCCGGCCTCCAGCCGCAGGTTTGCGCCGTTCAGAACCGGTGCTTGTCCAGTATAGGCAAAGCAGATGTCGTCCAGCGCGATTAGGGTCATGCGAATTCCACTAGGATCAGGGCTAGACAGAGGGCTCCAAGCCCGGCAGCAAAGACAATATCACGTCGGTTGATGCTATAGTCTTGCAGCAACAGCATCTTGCCTGAAAACCCCCGGCATTTCATCGCGCCGAGGATGCGCTCGGACCGTTCGATTGCCCGGACTAGCATCATGCCGACCAGATAGCCAAAGCTGCGATAGGTGTGCCAGTTGGTACCGGGGCGGAAGCTTCGGACCTTCATGGCTGCGCGGAGGCGTTGGTATTCCTCATGCAGGACGTCGATGTAGCGGATGGTGAACATCAGAAGATGCACCAGTGTTTCCGGGCAGCGGAGCCGGTGCAGGGCGTGGCCCAAGGTGACAGGTTCCATCGTGCCGACCAGAACCATCAGGGCCAGAATCACGGCATTTGCGGTCAGCGCGATTTCCAGGGCTTTCCAGAACCCCTGCCAGCTGGCCGGAAACCCCGAGATGGTAAACATCGGGTCCCCGGGCATGGTGAAGGGCAAAAGGACCAGCATGAAGATGATGAAACTGTCCATCATCGCCATCCGCTTGAGCGTTTTGCGCCAAGGTAGCCGGGATATCACCAGCAGAGACAGCGCGACCATCAGCGCCGCCGTAAGGGCGGGCAGGGACGATAAGGAGACCACAACGACCGCAAAGACAGTGGACATGACGATGCGCACACGCGGATCAAGCGAGGTGATCAACCCCCGTTGGCCGACCGTGCCAGCCTCGGCCAGCGTCCGTTCCTGTGGTCCCAGTACGTGTGCCATCAGCCTGCCAGTTTCCTCCGCGCTGCGAGGTAGAAGCCCAGCCCGAACAGGCCAAAGATGTATCCGATGCCGCCGAGAATGGTCTGGAGGTCGTTATGTTCGCGATAGGCGGCGATTTCCCGGCGCAGCGGGCGTATTTCGTCACGCACGGCTGCCGCGATGGCTTGACGTTCCTCATCGCTGAGGGAGGCCACTGTGACGCCCTCTGAGGCGGGAGTTGGTGTAGGCGACGCTGCAGGCGTGTTCTGAACGGCGACGCCCATGATCTTGGCGACGTCCTCGGCGGGCATCGTCACCTCGGCCACGTGACCGGCGCCAAGGTCGGCAAAGAAGGTATGGGCGACGGCAGTGGTGGGCGTGTAGATGAAGAACCCGTCTGCATCGGTCGTGGCTCGGCCCAGCTCGACCCCATTGGGATCGGTCACGACAACCTCGGTATCGGTCGCCATGGTGCCGTTGGAGAAGCCGATTTCCCCTTCGATCGCATCGCCGGATGCAAAGACCCCGGCAATCACCTTATGGGCCAGCGCGGGCAGAGGGGCCGTGCATAGGGCCAAGATGAAGGCAAGCTGTCTCATGTGGCGGGCCTTGTCAGAAACAACTCGGGTTTGACCTTTCGCGCCAGAAGGACGGCAAATCCGGTCAGAACGGCCTCGATGACCATCACGGGGATATGGGCAAAGAAGACCAGCTTGGCGGCGGGCAGGAACTCGTCCCCTGACAGGGCCAGTGAGATGCCCACCATGACAGTGGTGGCCGCAATGGCAAAGGCCCCGCCTATGCCGCCCCAGATCGCGCCATGAACAGGCGAACCGCGTCCGATCAGGGGTCGGAACAATAGCCCCGCCAGAACGGCCGGACAGGCGATGTTGAGCGTATTGATCCCCAGCACCGTCAGCCCGCCGAAGCCAAAGAAAACGGCTTGCAGTAGCAGACCCACAAACAGGGCCGGGAAGGCGGCCCAGCCGAGCAGAAGCCCGGCCAGACCGTTGAGGATCAGATGCACCGACGACGGCCCGATCGGCACGTGGATCAGCGAGGCCACAAAGAAACTGGCCGCCAGCACCCCAGCCGTGGGGATACGGTCCAGATCCAGCGACCTGAGGCCCATGGCCACCCCACCAGCGGCGGCAATAGCGCCGCCGATGACGACCGGGTTGGACAGGGCTCCGTCGACGATGTGCATCTGGGGTTACTCCATGTCCCAGGCGCGGATCCAGATCACCGCGTCTTGGCTCAACTCTTTGCCTTCATGTTCGGTTTCAGGACCAGCGCCGAGGGCAGCAAAGCCCCAGTAGCCAGCTTTCGGGACACCGAAGGAGAAATAGCCATTGGCGTCGGAAATGGCGACAACGGCGCCACCCGGCATCGGCGAAACGGTCGGCTCGGAGGAGGCTTGGCTGTCAAAGCTGGGTTTGGCGGCCATGTACTCGATCTCGATCTCAGCGCCAGCAACCGGTTCGCCATTCGCCAGAACCTGACCAGTGAAGGTTGAGCCTGCGATGATGTTGTAGGGCTTGTTCAGCGGCACGATCTCGGTCGCCAGACCTGCGGGGTTCATCCAGTCGGTCGGCAGTTCGTTGCGGTTCAGGAACGCCTTGGTGATCTGTTGGATATAGATGTCCTCGGCCTCTTCGTAATAGGGCTGAGGCACAGTGACCATCACGTAGTCGCCCGAACGCTTGACCGGAACAGTTCCCTGAAAGGCCGCGCCTTCGTTTTCGGGGCTCGAAAACCGGATGGGCTCCAGCGTGTCCAGCAGGTCGGTCTTTTCGCCATTGTGGATCACATAGAATTCCTGCGGCTTGTCCAGATCCATGACATGGCCGTTCTCAAACGGGTGCCAGAAGATCAGCTTGACCGGCACATTGCCCGGTGCCTCGATCAGCGTGTCCGTGGTGTATTCCAGCAAAAAATGCGCATGCGCCATGGCTGGAAGTGCCAGCGCAGCCGTAGCCGTGCAAAATAGTTTCTTCACAAGGTCTTTCCCTCGTCCCTTCGTGCCAACCCCGGCACGTTTTGTTATTTGACATCGGGGAGAACGGAGCCATCAGCCCTAAACGAGGGCACCGGCCCAATGCACACCCCGGCATCGGTGACACACCCCTACCGAGGGTGCAAATCCGGCAGGTCTCCTGACTTGCGGGTCAAAGCATGGGGCTGGCCTTCCCGGGTGAAACCCAGTGGCGTGTCAGCCCTGCTCACCGCCTACAGTTGCGGGGGCAGTTGCGGCATTGGGTGGAACAGAATTCCCCGCACCGCATTCCCTTTTCTCCGGGCGAACCCGGAACCGGACATGAGGACGCTGATGACAGAGATTCCCACTACCGGTCAATCTCTATTTCAACCCTTAGCGATAACATCCTGTCGATAGGATCGGGTGTTCTTGTTCTGCCAGCCGGGTATTGTTTTTAGCGAAGACGTGCTTGCAAGCGACGACAAGAGAATGCGCGCGCTTACAACGCAATCTGGACATCAGAATCAGATGCATGCATCCTGCGCCGCGTCAGACTCCGGCGTAGCGCGCTTGTGTTCGGCGCCCAATTCCCCACAAGCCCCGGAGGCCCAATGTCTGAGATCAAACAAGGCGACACAGTTCGCATCCACTATACCGGCACGCTGCTGGACGACACCGTCTTTGACAGCTCGGACGGGCGCGATCCGCTGGAGTTCGTTGTCGGTTCGGGCCAGATCATCCCCGGCCTCGACAGTGCCATGCCAGGACTGGCGGTTGGCGACAAGAAACGGGTCGAGATTGCCTGTGTCGACGCTTATGGCCCGATCAACCCGGCGATGCGGCAGGACATCCCGCGTGAGGGTATTCCGGATGACATCCCGCTAGAGCCTGGAACCCAGTTGCAGATGCAGACCCCCGACGGTCAGGCGCTGCCTGTTACGGTTGTCGAAGCGAACGAGGCCACGGTGACGCTGGACGCCAATCACCCGCTGGCTGGTCAGGACCTGGTTTTCGATATCGAGGTTGTCTCAGTGAACTGAAGGGTTGGGGGATTAGCCCCAAAGCCCGTCAAGCGCTGCGCGGACCTGCGGTTGCGTGAGGAACACGAACAAGACCAGCAATGTGGTCAGCGTCAAAAGCAGAACACGGGCGCGGGGGCTCAGGAACCCCGTTTTCCGTTTGGTCTGGGTGCCACGCGTATTGCTGGCAAGGATCTGGTCAGTTTTGCTCATGCCCATATCCGTGACGCCGAAAGATGGTCAAATCTTGGCGGCGTCTGGGAAAGATGTGGTCACATGAAATCCGGCTGTGGCATTCCAAGCACGTGGAAACCGCCGTCCACCCGGATGATCTCACCCGAGGTGCAAGCCCCCGCGTCCGAGGTCAGGTAAACCGCTGTGCCACCAACGGCCTCCAGAGTAGCGTTCGAGCGCATCGGCGCGTTCTGGTCGCAGAACTTGTAGGTCTTGCGCGCTCCGCCAATTGCAGCACCGGCCAGCGTCTTCATCGGACCGGGCGAGATTGCGTTCACGCGGATGCCTTCGGGGCCGAGATCATTGGCCAGATAGCGTGTCGCCGATTCCAGCGCGGCTTTGGCAACGCCCATCACGTTGTAATTCGGAACCACACGATTCGAGCCTTGATAGGTCAGCGTCAACAGCGAGCCGCCATTGTCCTTCATCAGCGGATAGGCACGGCGGGCGACCTCGATGAACGAGTAGGCCGACACATCCATCGAGTGCTTGAAATTAGCTCGTGTGGTGTTCAGGAACCGGCCTGTCAACTCGTTCTTGTCCGAATAGGCGATGGCGTGGACGACAAAGTCGATGGTGGGCCAGCGCTCTCCCAGCTCGCCAAAGGCGCGGTCCAGCGAGGCGTCATCGGTGACATCCGCATCGACCATGAAGTCGCTGCCGAGGCTTTCGGCCAATGGCTGCAGACGCTTCCCGAACGCGTCGCCCTGATAGGTGAAAGCCAGCTCAGCCCCTGCTTCGTGCATCGCTTTCGAGATACCCCAGGCAATCGACCGGTCATTGGCGACACCCATGATAAGGCCGCGTTTCCCTTTTAGAACTTCCGACATCTCGTTCACCCGTTATACTTTGACAGGATCATGGATCCGTTTGTGCCGCCAAAGCCGAAGCTGTTGGTCATGACCGAATCCAAACCTGCATTTTCAACCACTTGAGTTGCAATTTCACCGGGCTGGATGCCTTCGGCTAGTGTGTCGACATTGATCGACGGTGTTATGAAATCATTGTCCAGCATGAGCAGGCAGAAGATAGCTTCAAGCGCGCCGGCCGCGCCCTGTGCGTGCCCGGTCATCGACTTGGTGGATGAGATCGGAGGTACCTGACCTTCGCCGAAGATACGACGCACGGCTTCAACTTCGCCCACATCTCCGACCGGGGTCGAGGTGCCGTGCGCGTTGATGTAACCAACCTTGCGGCCTTCGGGCAGAGTCGACAGAGCCAGACGCATCGCACGCTCACCGCCTTCGCCAGACGGGGCCACCATGTCGTGACCGTCTGAGGTTGCAGCATAGCCGGTCACCTCGGCGTAGATCTTGGCTCCGCGCGCCAGCGCATGGTCCAGATCCTCAAGCACAACAATGCCGCCACCACCCGAAATCACGAAGCCGTCACGGTCCTGATCGAACGCGCGAGAGGCTTTCTGCGGAGTGTCGTTATACTTCGACGACATCGCGCCCATCGCGTCGAACAGGCAAGACAACGTCCAGTCCAGCTCTTCTCCGCCGCCTGCGAACACTACGTCCTGCTTGCCCAGCATGATCTGTTCCGCCGCGTTGCCGATGCAATGCAGCGAGGTCGAGCATGCCGAGGTGATCGAGTAATTGATACCCTTGATCTTATAGGCGGTGGCAAGGTTCGCGGAAATCGTGGAACACATGCATTTAGGCACGGCAAAAGGCCCGATCCGCTTGGTAGCGCCGTTCTTCAGTACCGTCTGATGCGCGGTCAGCATCGCGCTGGTGGACGGTCCGCCAGAACCAGCGACCAGTCCGGTGCGCGGATTGACGACCTGATCCTCGGTCAGCCCGGAATCTGCAATAGCCTGTCCCATTGCGATGTGAGCGTAGGCCGCACCTGGCCCCATGAAACGCAGGGTACGTTTGTCAACGTGTTCGGACACGTCAATCTTGAGCGACCCGGCGATCTGGCTGCGAAAGCCATGTTCGACCATCTGCTCATTGGCCTCGATGCCGGATTTACCTGCTTTGAGCGAGGCGAGAACCTCTTCGGCATTGTTCCCGATCGAGGAGACGATCCCCAAACCGGTGACGACGACGCGACGCATATGCGTTCTCCTGTGTTCCGTTCCTGTTGGCGTAATGTCCGCTGGCGTCAGCTTTCGGACAGTGCAACCTTCATATCTTTGACTTGATAAATCACTTCACCATCCGCTTCGACACGGCCATCCGCGACCCCCATGGTCAGACGGCGTGTTTGTACGGCTTTGGTAAAATCAACATAATAGGTCAGCATCTTACGGTCCGGGCGGACCATGCCGGTCAGTTTGACTTCGCCCACGCCCAACGCATAGCCGCGCCCCTGCCAGCCGCGCCAGCCCAGGTTGAAACCGGTCAGCTGCCACAGGCCATCCAGACCCAAGCAGCCCGGCATGATCGGGTTGCCGGGGAAGTGGCAGTCAAAGAACCAAAGATCAGGCGTGATGTCGAATTCCGCGACAACATGGCCTTTGCCATGGGCGCCTCCGTCACCCGAAACATCGGTGATCCGGTCCATCATCAGCATCGGAGGGGCAGGCAATTGCGCATTGCCGGGGCCAAAAAGTTCGCCTCGCGCGCATTTCAGCAGATCCTCTTTGTCAAAACTGCTTGGGAATTGGGCCATTCTTGCCGCCTCTTCTGCCTTGGGTCCGTTCATTACATTTGGCCTCACCTAGCACCCGTATGCAAGGTCCTGCAAGAGCGGCGGTCAGATGATGTTGCGTCCCGACGGTCTTTGCGAATGAATTTCATTTGAAATTGGTATCCCTGCGCCCCTATATATAAAAGCAGCAAAAATGGGTATCGGATTCATGACACCTCAGAGCCGTAAGATAGCTACAGACTGGTTGGAGAACGCCGGATTGCGCCCGACGCGACAGCGTGTTGCGCTGGCCGAGTTGCTTGTGGGCGATGGTCGTCACCGGCATGTCACAGCGGAAAGCCTGTTTGACTCCGCCAAGACCAAGGGTGATGCCGTTTCGCTTGCGACCGTCTACAATACGCTCCGCGCGTTCTGCGATGCGGGCGTGCTGCAAGAGATCACGGTGGATGGGTCGAAAAGCTATTTTGACACCAACACCCATGATCACCCGCATTTCTATTGGGAAGACGAAAGCCGGCTGAGCGACGCTCCGTCCGAAGAGTTGGTGATCCAGCGCCTTCCGCAGGCACCGGAAGGGGTAGAGATCGCCTCGGTCGATGTGGTTATCCGTCTTCGCAAGAAGCCTTAGTTCTATCCTCGGACAACGCATCAAACAGAATACGTTCCGCTGAGGCCAATGTGGTTTCGACGGGGCCAGTTCCGTGGCGCGCCAATACGACAGGCTCAGCGGCATCCTTGTCCAAGATCGGTAGGCGGGTCAGCATACGATTATCGTAACTCATCGAATTGTTTGGGCTGGCGTAGCTGATTGCGATTCCTTCCCCATGGGCTGCGAGGCTGCGCTGAATCTCAAGCGTAGCTGCCCTGTGGGCGACTGTTGGGTTCAGGCCTTTGCGCCGAAACAGGTTCAGGACGTGCTGCGCAGACAACCCCTCCTTTGACAGGATCAGGGGTTCCAGTTCCAGATCGACCAAAGTGACACTGTGGGCTGTTGCAAGCGGGTGATCAGGTGGGAGCAAGGCGTGCGGGACACTGTCGAACAGCTCTTGCCGAGTAAACCCTGCATCCATGCCAAGGTCATACGTGATCGCGATATCCGTCTGGCCGTTGATCAGCCCGTCCAGCAAGCCCTCGAAACTGTCCACCTGATACGAGATGGTCACATCGGGCAGGGCTGTTTGCAGACTATGCAAGGCAGAGGCCAGATGAAACGGCGCCAGGTCAATGAAGCAGCCCAACCGCAGGTGTGAAGACCCGTGCGGCGCATATGTCGGATTTTCGATCTGCGCGGCAGAGTGCAACAGCTTTTCCGCCTGTTCGATGAAAAGACGGCCCTGAGGGGTTGTGGTCATCGCCGCCCCTCGTCGACGCATGAACAGCGGATATCCCAGAAGCGACTCAACCCGCGTCAGCGCCGTTGACAGGGCAGGTTGTGACACGTTCAGCGCATGAGCTGCGGCAGACAAGCTGCCATGACGGCCGATGGCGCAGACATATTCGTATTGGCGCAGTGAGACATATAACATCAGGTTAATTATTACTTCGAAAGATATGATTTGAACAGAAGGCTTTGTTGTCCTTTAAACGAGGGCAAGCACAAGGAGAACGCCATGCCACACCCTCTTGTTTCTCAGGACATGATCGACGCCTATCAGGAAGACGGCGTTGTCCTGATCAAAGGGCTTTTTGCCGATCATGTGGACGCGTTGCGCGACGGGGTTGCCGCCAACATGGCCGAGCCGGGACCCTATGCCTCGGATAACAAGAAAGAGGGGCAGACCGGGCTGTTCTTTGATGACTACTGCAACTGGACCCGTATTCCGCAGTTCCGCAAGGTGATCGAGACCTCTCCGGCAGCTGAGGTCGCAGCGGACCTGATGCAGTCGAAAACCGTGCAGATGTTTCACGACCATGTGCTGGTGAAAGAGCCAGGCACCTCAATGGCGACGCCCTGGCATCAGGACGGGCCGTACTACTTTGTCGAAGGGCAGCAGACGATCAGCTTTTGGTCGCCCTTGGATCCGGTGAAACAGGCCACCCTGCGCTGTGTTGCGGGATCGCACAGGTGGGAGAAAGAGGTGCTGCCGACACGTTGGGTCAGCGAAGAGGGGTTTTTTGCTGATGAAGGCCAATACATCCCGGTCCCTGACCCGGATGCGGAAGGGATGAAAGTGGTCGAGTTCGAAATGGAACCCGGCGACGCGGTTGCGTTCAACTACCGTACCCTGCATGGGGCGCGGGGGAATCACTCGGACAGTCGTCGTCGGGCGTTTTCACTAAGGCTGGTCGGGGATGATGCGCGCTATGTCGAGCGTCCGGGCCGCACGTCGCCTCCGTTTCCGGGGCATGACATGACGCCCGGTCAGCGTTTGCGGGAAGACTGGTTCCCGATGCTGCTGCAGCGATAGGGGGCTCTGCCCCCGCCGCCTGCGGCGCCTCCCCCGGGATGTTTTCAGCCAGGTGAAGAGCGGATTAGAACCACTGGCCGGGTTCGATCAATCCCAGATCGAGCAATTGGCGCGATGTCCATTCGAACGAGACGGAATTGTGCCAGCTGAAGCTCGAGATGTCGAAGGCCGAACCTGCGTTGCTTTTCAGAGCTTTTGCCGCCCGGAATGAGCAGATCGCAGCCGTTAGATTGTGATGCCAAGGGCAGGCATAGGTGTTGTATTCGGCCTCGTTGAACGTGTGATCGGGCTGCAGGACCAGGTCTTTGCGGGTCTTGAACAGGGCGATTCTGTCAATCCTGCGGCGTTCATAGGGAATGTGATCTTCGAACCGCCAGCGCAAGCCGCCGGACATGTCCAATTGGCGCTCGACCGGGCGGCCCGTGGGATCGTGGCGGGTGTGGGCATAGTAACCGGTGCTGTCCAGCATGGCCTGATCGGGGGCTACACCATTCGGGAACTGTGTCAGGTCGCCGGCATAGAGGTCGATCACGTGGCACAACATTGCGTTTCGGCGTTCCTCGGCGTGGAAGGCCAGCAATTCCCCTACGCTGCGTGTTTCGCAGAAAGGGTAAAACAGGTATTCGGCGTTGTAGCAGTAGTACATCCAGACGCTGGGTGCGGCTTTTGTGATGCGGTTGATCGCGTCGAACACCACAGTCCGGGGCGCGCATCTGTGCGTCACGCGATGTATCCGCGCGGACAGGTCCTCGCTGAGGGTGAATTCGGCGGGCATAAAGGCCACGACGGACTTGAAGCCGAGGCTTAGATGGTGGTGTAGCGTACTTTCGACCTCGGTCTCGTCTTCGGCGAAAATAAGTGCCACGGGGCCTTTTGACAGGGCGGATTGGCCTGAATTCAGAAGGCTGTCGAGGGATTCGTACTGCATCGCCGGTTTTCATTCGCGTCTTGCTGGAAAGTTTCGCCAAATTCGGGTAATTGCGCCGGCATTGCAAGCGGCGTTCGAAGCATATAGATGACGCCGATCCAGCGACTACAAAGGCCCGATCCATGTCTGAACCCAAAAAGCTGTTTATCAAGACCTATGGCTGTCAGATGAATGTCTATGACAGCGAGCGTATGGCCGAGGCCTTGGGCGGGCAGGGATATGTCGAGACCAAATCGCCGGACGATGCAGACATGATCCTGCTGAACACCTGCCATATCCGCGAAAAAGCTGCCGAAAAGGTCTATTCCGAGCTTGGCCGGTTCAAGGGGCTGAAGGCAGATAAGCCCGATCTCAAAATCGGTGTAGCAGGCTGTGTTGCACAGGCCGAAGGCGAAGAGATTATGCGCCGTCAGCCCCTAGTCGATCTGGTGGTTGGACCGCAGAGCTATCACCGTTTGCCGGAGATGGAGGCCAAAACCCGCGAGGGGGCCAAAGCTCTGGACACGGATTTCCCCGAAGAGGACAAGTTCGAAAAGCTCAAGAACCGTCCCAAGGCCAAACGCGGCCCGACGGCGTTTTTGACGGTACAGGAGGGTTGCGACAAGTTCTGCGCCTTCTGTGTTGTGCCCTATACCCGTGGGGCCGAGGTCAGTCGCTCTGCAGACCGCATCATTCGTGAAGCGCAGGATCTGGTCGAACGTGGCGTGCGCGAGATCACTCTGCTGGGTCAGAACGTCAACGCCTATCACGGTGCCGGTCCCAATGGGGACATGACGCTGGCCGGGCTGATCTGGGAATTGAACAAGGTCGACGGGTTGGAGCGTATCCGTTTTACCACCTCGCACCCCAACGACATGGCGGATGATCTGATCGAAGCGCATGGCACGTGTGAAAAGTTGATGCCCTACCTGCACTTGCCGGTGCAGGCAGGGTCGGACCGGATCCTCAAGCGGATGAACCGCAGCCACACGGCGGACAGCTATTTGCGCCTGATTGAACGTATCCGCGCTGCGCGTCCGGATATCGTGATGTCGGGGGATTTCATCGTCGGCTTCCCGGAAGAAACTGAAGAGGATTTCCAGGCGACTTTGGACTTGGTCGAGCACGTCAAATACGGCTATGCCTACTCGTTCAAGTACTCGACCCGTCCGGGGACTCCGGCGGCGGAACGCGCCCAGGTTGACCCGGCGGCGGCGGATGACCGCTTACAACGCTTGCAAGCTCTGATCACCAAGCATCAGCGCGAGATTCAAGATTCCATGGTCGGTCGCACTGTCGGCGTTCTGTTTGAGAAGCCCGGGCGGCTCGAAGGGCAAATGGTTGGAAAATCGGACTATCTTCACTCGGTGCACGTGGTTGGGTCTGACCTGAACGTGGGAGACCTGCGGAAGGTGCGTATCGTGAAGTCTGGCGCGAACTCTTTGGCCGGGGAACTGTTGCAATAAGGTGGTTCTTTGCGGGCACGTCGTGTGAGTACGAATATATCTAAAATTTACCCTTGATTTATTAATTGGAACTATGTTCCGAGAGGAGCCAAGTTTTCTGATGGGCCTCGAACGCTTGCGGAAGGTTTGTTTTTGCCGATCACGAAAGTGGCGTCGATGGAGGGTATTGAGTGGTAGTTCTGAAGTGCAGAGGTCTCTGGTCTGTGTCGGTCGCAACTTTGGTGGCTTTGGGGGCCAGCGCGACGTGGGCGAGTGATCAAACGGGGGACATATCTGATCCCGAGGTGATCAGTAACAAGCGCTTCAGCGACGATGTCAGTGCTTTTTATCTTGGTTTGACGGCAGGTTATGGCGGCGGGGGCGATGACCGGTTCGGCCTGACCACGCCAACCGATACTTTTGCAATCGGCGATCAGGACATCAGCGGAACCTATGGCGGCGTGCGTGGCGGCTGGCGCGGTGTCCTGCCGGCTCGGGGTGGTCGTGACTATGTATATGGATTTGAGCTGGGATATGATTTCGGATCGCTGGACGACAGTGTATCCTCTGTAGTCGGCTCTGAGACGGTTCAGGGCGGGTCAGAAGTCTCGGATATTGTCACCTTGCGGTTTCGGAATGGCCTCACCAACCGTAGCGGTCGAATCCTTTATTTCGTCAGTGTCGGTTACCTTTGGGGTGACGTCGAGACCACAAACAGTATTTCCTCCACCACTGGCACGCAGTCGTTTGAGGCCTCGGATCGGCGCAACGGGTTCTCGCTCAGCATTGGTGCGGAACATTATCTGACGGAAAATTGGTCGATCACGGGTGAGTATGAATATGTCCAGTTCGACTCCAAGGATATTGAATTCTCTTCGGGTTTTTCGACAAAATCCACGCCGAACTATCGCGGTCTGAGGTTCGGTTTGAACTACAAGTTCTAAACCAGAGCAAAGCGCCAGATCGGCGCTTTTGTCATCGCCGTGCGAATTTTTGAAACTGTGGCTTGCACCCGGTCCGAGTTCTTGTCTACGCTCAAGGTGAAACGCCAAGACAGGAGAACGGATTGGCCATCGGTGCCCTTACCCCACCGCAAGATGAGATGCCCCAGCGCGAGGCATTTGTAGAATTCCCAGACAACCGCTTGTTGATTGATTTATGTGGCGAATATGACCGCAACCTGACCGAGATCGAACAGAAGCTCTCGGTCCAGATTGTGCGCCGTGGCAATCAGTTGGTGGTGATGGGCGAAGAGGATTCGCAGAAAAACGCCATTGAGGTTTTGCAGGCCCTCTATACCCGTCTGGAAGGCGGGCGCGATGTTGAAGCCGCTGATGTGGACCGAGAGTTGCGAATGGGTGGCTCGGAACAGGGGACCGGTAGTCGAGACGGCGACCAGCTTGAGATGTTCAAGGGCGGTACCGTTGAGATCAAGACCCGCAAAAAGCTGGTCGAACCCCGAACGGATGCACAAAAAGCCTATGTGCAGTCGCTCTTCCAGAATGAACTGGCCTTCGGAATCGGCCCGGCGGGTACGGGCAAGACATATCTGGCCGTTGCTGTTGGCGTGTCGATGTTCATCGGCGGCCATGTGGACCGCATCATCCTCAGCCGTCCCGCGGTCGAGGCCGGGGAAAAGCTGGGCTATCTGCCCGGCGATATGAAGGACAAGGTCGATCCGTACATGCAGCCACTTTATGACGCGCTGAACGACTTTTTGCCCGGAAAACAGCTCGCCAAACTGATCGAGGAAAAGCGAATCGAGATCGCTCCGTTGGCGTTCATGCGAGGGCGGACGCTGGCCAATGCGTTCGTGGTACTGGACGAGGCGCAGAACGCGACGACCATGCAGATGAAGATGTTCCTGACCCGTTTGGGCGAAGGTAGTCGCATGGTTATCACGGGTGACCGCTCTCAGGTCGATTTGCCGCGTGGGGTTCAATCCGGGCTGGCGGATGCTGAACGCCTGCTGAAAACGATCCCGAATATCAGCTTCAACTACTTTACTTCGAAAGATGTGGTGCGGCACCCGCTTGTCGCCGCAATCATCGAAGCGTATGAGGCCGATTCAGGGCGCGAGACAGGATAACTCAAGGCCCGACATCAGGCTTTGAGGCGACAGGATGAATCTTGAACTCACCGTGGAAGATGACCGCTGGCAGGGGCTAGAGCTTCTGTGTTCGCGCGCGGTTGACGCGGTTCTGCACCATTGCGGGCTGGACCCGGATTTGTGTGAGGTCAGCCTGCTGGCCTGCGATGACACCCGAATTGCCGAACTGAACGCCGAGTTCCGGGAAAAGCCGACACCGACGAATGTTCTGAGCTGGCCCGCCGAAGACCTCGCAGCGGAAGTTGCGGGTGAAACGCCCGAACTGCCAGAACCCGATTTTACCGGCGAAATCGCGCTAGGGGATATCGCGATCTCATACGACACCTGCGCGCAAGAAGCTGCTGAGGCGGGCAAATCCATGTCTGATCACGTGACTCATCTGATCGTTCACGGAACGTTGCATTTGCTGGGGTATGATCACATTCGTGACCCCGATGCGACCTTGATGGAAGGGATTGAGGTCAAGATACTTGGCAAACTGGGTATCAATGACCCATATAATAGATGAAGCGGGTTATTTCACCCGATCAATTGGAAGAGGACAATGGGCGATACAGACGGCAGTTCTAGGGCGGCGCAAAGCGCGCAGTCTGAGAATTTGGACATTGAAGAGAAAAGCGGTTTCTTTTCGCGGATTATGGATGCCATTTCGGGGGCCGAAGAGGAGCAAAGTGCTCCGGTCAACGGGCATGAAATAGCCGACAATCAACATCGCGGCATGGTTAACCTGCGTCGCAAGCGGGTTGAGGATGTCGCCATTCCGACCGTTGAAATCGTCTCGGTTCCCTCAACGATTTCCAAGGATGAGCTGGCGCAGGTCTTTCGCGAAAGCGGCCTGTCGCGGATACCTGTGTACGAAGGTACGCTGGATACGCCGCTGGGTTTTGTCCACCTCAAGGATTTCGCCCTGACCCATGGGTTCAATGGCGGCGGCGCCGAGTTCGACCTGACCTCGATGCTGCGCACGCTGTTGTTTGTGCCGCCCTCGATGCCGATCGGAGTTTTGCTGACCAAGATGCAGACCGAGCGTCGCCACATGGCGCTGGTGATTGATGAGTATGGCGGCGTTGACGGTTTGTTGACCATTGAAGACCTGATTGAGCAGGTCGTCGGCGAAATCGCGGATGAGCATGACGCGCATGAAGATCAGCTTTGGCTGCAGGAAAAGCCGGGTTGTTACGTCGTTCAGGCCCGCGTTCCGCTTGAGGATTTCGAAGCCGAGATCGGGCGCTCGCTGACCAGCCACGAGGATGTGGACGAGGAAGAGATCGAAACTCTGGGCGGTCTGGTCTTCATGTTGTCGGGTCGTGTTCCGGCGCGGGGTGAGGTCGTACTGCATCCCGAAGGCCCGGAGTTCGAGGTGATCGATGCCGACCCGCGCCGCATCAAGCGTCTGCGCGTCATGTTGCCGGACGTCGCTGCATGATCCCTGTCCGGGGTTGGCCTTTCTGGCTTAGGTTGGGTGCTTCAGGGGCCTTAGGGGCGATGGGCGCTTATGGTTTGGCGCCGTTTGGCTACTGGCCGCTGACTCTAGTTGCGCTGATCGTGATTCCAGCGTTTTTTCTGGCCTGTGAAACCCGCGCGCGTGCCGCGTGGTTGGGCTGGGCCTTTGCCACCGGCTATTTCGCCCATGCGCTGAGTTGGATCATCGAGCCTTTCCAAGTGGACGCCGAGCGCCATGCGTGGATGGCTCCGTTTGCGCTGGTTTTCATGGCTGGCGGCCTGGCCTTGTTCTGGGCGGCAGCATTCTGGGCGGCGCGGCGGTTTGATGCTCCGGCTGTACGACAGGCTGTGTTGCTGGCCCTGGCATTGTCACTGGCTGAGTTTGGGCGTGGCTATCTTCTGACCGGCTTCCCCTGGGCCGGGGTTGCGCAGGTCTGGGTCGACACACCGGTTGCGCAACTTTTGTCTTTGGTTGGTCCGTATGGGCTGGCTGCGCTGACCTTCGCGGTGACGTTTTCGCTTGGGGCAGCGATAGCGCAACCTGTAGCTCTCCGCTCGCTTTTGGTTCCGGTCGTTGGGTTCGCCGGTGCCGCCGCTCTTGCCATGGTCTACGCCTCCAACAGGCCGACCATAGAGTATGGTGAAAACACTGTCCGACTGATCCAGCCGAATGCGCCTCAGCATCAGAAATGGGATCCTGCATATGCGCCCCTTTTCTTCGCTCGGCAGATCGAATTCACCGCGGCAGAGCCACGTCCCGACCTGATCGTCTGGCCCGAGACTGCAATTCCGGCGTGGCTCAGCAGCGCCGGTCCTTATCTTGAGGCCGCCACGGATGCGGCTCAGGGCGTTCCGGTTATTCTGGGCATTCAGCGAGGGGACGGCCCGCGCATCTACAACTCGATGATCTATCTGGATGAGAACGGACAGCAGACGGGCCTGTATGACAAGCACCATCTGGCCCCGTTTGGCGAATATGTCCCGTTCGGAAACCTGATGGCCCGTTTCGGTATTCACGGCATGGCCACAACGGCTGGTCATGGGTTCAGTTCGGGGCCGGGGCCTGCTGTGATGCAGGCAGGTAAGCTGGGTCAAGCCCTGCCGCTGATCTGCTACGAGGCCGTCTTCCCGCAGGACGTCAACGGCGCGCCTGAACGCGCCGATTTCATCTTGCAGATCACCAATGATGCGTGGTTCGGAACCCGTTCCGGCCCTTACCAGCATCTTGCCCAGGCCCAGATGCGGGCGATTGAGCAGGGGCTGCCACTTATGCGGTCCGCCAACACCGGCATTTCGGGGATGATCGATCCTTTGGGTCGGATTACCGCATCGCTTCCTTTGGGGCAGGCGGGGTTCGTAGAAGCTGATCTGCCGCTGCCTCTTGCGCCAACCGTCTATTCCCGCATTGGGGACCTGCCCGTGTTGTTGGTCTCGCTCTTGTTGGCCGTGTTGTTGTGGCGCATGCCGCGGCCGCGCAGCACCTAGTTTCCGATTGACGCCATTTCGCAAGGCGCGTATGCCCTTGGTGCCTGTCACAACGGCTTCCTGGCGTGGCAGAGGAACTTCAATGGAGCACATTTATGTCCCGACAGAACTACACCTTTACTTCGGAATCGGTTTCCGAAGGGCACCCGGATAAAGTCTGTGACCGGATTTCGGACGCCGTACTCGACGCATTTCTGAATGAAGAACCCGAAGCGCGCGTGGCGTGCGAAACCTTTGCTACGACCGATCGGGTCGTCATCGGTGGCGAAGTAGGTCTGTCTGATCAGGAAAAGCTGCACGACTATATGGGGCGCATCGACGAGATCGCGCGCGCCTGTATCAAGGATATCGGTTACGAACAGGACAAGTTTCACCACGAAACAGTCGAAGTGACGAACCTGCTGCATGAACAGTCTGCTCACATCGCTCAAGGCGTTGATGCCTCGGGTGACAAGGATGAGGGCGCAGGCGATCAGGGCATCATGTTCGGCTACGCCACGACGGAAACCCCTGCGTTGATGCCGGCCCCGATCCAGTATTCGCACGCGATCCTGCGTCGTCTGGCCGAAGTGCGTAAAAACGGCACCGAACCTGCGCTGGGCCCCGATGCCAAATCGCAGCTGTCCGTCGTCTATCGCGATGGCAAGCCGGTTGGCGTCAGCTCGATCGTTCTGTCCACGCAGCATCTGGATGAGGCGCTGACGTCGGAAGACATCCGTGCGATCGTCGAGCCCTACATTACTGAAACCCTGCCCGAAGGGTGGCTGAGTGCAGATACCGAATGGCACGTGAACCCAACCGGCAAGTTCGTGATCGGCGGCCCGGACGGGGACGCAGGCCTGACGGGTCGCAAGATCATCGTCGACACCTATGGTGGCGCAGCCCCTCATGGTGGCGGAGCGTTCTCGGGCAAAGACCCGACCAAGGTGGATCGCTCGGCTGCTTATGCTGCGCGTTACCTGGCCAAGAACGTGGTTGCTGCCGGTATGGCAGAACGCTGCACCATTCAGTTGAGCTATGCGATTGGCGTCTCCAAGCCGCTGTCGATCTACGCCGACACTCATGGAACCGGCCAGATTGCTGACGCCGTGATCGAAAAAGCAGTTGGTCAGGTCATGGATCTGACCCCGCGCGGCATTCGCGAGCATCTGCAACTGAACAAGCCGATCTACCAGCGCACCGCAGCTTACGGTCATTTCGGCCGTGAACCCGCAGCCGATGGCGGTTTCAGTTGGGAACGCACTGATCTGATCGACGCCCTGAAAGCGGCGGTCTGATCCAAGACAAAAGGGGCGCGTCTCGCAGGATGCGCCCTTTCTCTTTCTCGAGATGCTCCGAGGGTCAGCCCCTTGTCACAAGACGCGCGCCACAGTAAGGGCACCGCCATGAGCAACCAGACACCCCAACGCCCCCGCAGAAACTTCTATGGCCGCTTCAAGGGCAAAACCCTGAAGCAAAGCCAGAAGACGTATCTGAACGAAGACCTCGATGCCCTGTCCCCCGGCGCTGTCGATTGGGAGACGAACCCCGAACGCCACCCGCTGGACCTCGACGCGCTTTTTGGCGGTAATGATGTCTGGCTTGAGGTCGGCTTTGGCGGTGGTGAACATCTGGTGCATCAGGCCGCGAACAACCCCGATATCGGGATCATCGGGGCCGAGCCATACATCAACGGCGTTGCCATGCTGCTTGGTAAGATCCGTCAGGCTGGGGTCGAAAACCTCGCGGTGCATCCCGGTGATGCGCGCGACTTGTTCGATGTGCTGCCCGAGGCCAGTATTTCACGCGCCTTCCTGCTCTATCCCGACCCGTGGCCCAAATCGCGCCACCATCGCCGCCGCTTCGTGACTCCCGAACATCTGGAGCCTCTGGCACGTGTCCTGAAGCCGGGCTCGATCTTCCGCGTGGCCACCGACATTCCTGACTACGTGCGCCAGACGCTTGAGGAAGTACCACGCGCTGGTTTCGAGTGGTTGGCTGAACGCCCTGTCGATTGGCGCGAGCCTTGGGACGACTGGATATCGACCCGCTATGAGCAAAAGGCCCTGCGGGAAGGGCGGACACCGCACTATCTGACCTTCCGCCGGACGGACGCCTGATCGGTTTCAAATTTTTGTAATCCTGCACGCTATGCTAGGCTGTGCGCGTTACGCGTTTTCAGCATAGCTTATTTCAAGGATTACCATGTCTGATATTCGGATTACCAACTGCCACACGCATCTGTTTCACTCGCGCCACGTGCCCGAGGACTATCCCTATCCGGCGCTCAAACCGTTCAAGAAGATGCCATGGTTGATCAAGGCTCTGGCTTTCGGTGCCAGACTGATCGGCCAGCCTGGCGTCGCCGAAAAATTGGATCGGCTCTATCGTTTTCAGCAGGAAACGGATGAGGGCAGCCAGCGTGAGATTCTGGACAACCTGCAGCGACACTACCCCAGCGACACCCGTTTTGTCGTTTTACCGATGGATCTGTCGGCCTTTGGCTTCGGCGCGCCCGAGGCGCCGCTGCGCGACCAGCATGACGAACTGGCACAGCTGTCCACTGACCCTGAGGTTGGCCCCTCGGTGATTCCCTTTGCAACGATTGACCCGCGGGCTGATCCCAATGCCACTGAGCTGTGGCGCGCCATTGACGATCTGAGGTTTCGCGGGGTCAAGCTCTATCCTCGTTTGGGGTTTGCACCGAATGACCCAGTTCTGATGCAACATGTCTATCCGCAGTTGCAGGACAAGAACCTGCCAGTGATGTCGCATTGTTCACGTGGCGGGGTGCAGGGGCGGTACCTTTCCGACCATTGGGCCGACCGCTATACCGAGCCAGAGGCATTTATCCCGGTGATGCGCGCCTTTCCCAACCTTCGGATCTGTCTGGCACATTTTGGTGGGCAGCGAGACTGGCATGCCTACGTCAATCCCGATCACAGCGACCCTTTGGACGATGCATTCAACCGGAATTGGCTGAGATCCATTCGCGACTTGATCGGCAGCGGAGACTTCGAAGGCCTGTGGACGGATATCTCCTACACCCTTTTCCAGTTCGAAGACTATGCGCCGTTCCTGCGTTTGTTCCTGATGGGCGAGGATGAGGAAAGCGAACGCCTGCGGTCGCGCGTTTTGTTCGGGTCGGATTACTACATGACCCGGCAAGAGGCGCTGTCGGAAAAGGCGGTCTGTATCCGGTTGCGCAACGTTCTGGGCGAAGAGATCTTTCGCCAAATCGCCGAGGAAAACCCGGCAAAATGGCTGGGAGAGACCTGAGAGGCACCCATACCCTCATTGCCGCTGGACCAACTGGTCCCAATTCGCTAATCGGCATGGACTGATAGCGAAAACAGGAGCCCCCATGTCCGGACACGGTACGCCCATCCCGATGACCTCGCATCCCTGCGGCCCGTTGAACGGAACGGCTGAGGTGCCCGGCGACAAGTCGATCTCGCACCGGTCACTGATCCTTGGCGCGATGGCTGTTGGGGAAACCAAGATCTCGGGCCTGCTTGAGGGCGAGGATGTTCTGGACACCGCCAAGGCCATGCGTGCCTTCGGGGCCGAGGTGACCGACCATGGCGGCGGTGAATGGACCGTGCATGGTGTCGGTGTCGGTGGCTTTGCCGAACCCGATCAGGTGATCGATTGTGGCAACTCGGGCACCGGCGTGCGGCTGATCATGGGTGCAATGGCGACGTCTCCGATCACGGCGACCTTCACGGGTGATGCTAGCTTGAACAAACGCCCGATGGCGCGGGTCACAGATCCGCTTGCGCTGTTCGGCGCGCAGTCGGTTGGCCGCTCGGGTGGACGCCTGCCGATGACCATCGTGGGCGCAGCGGAACCGACCCCGGTCCGCTATGAGGTTCCGGTTCCTTCGGCGCAGGTGAAATCGGCCGTTCTGCTGGCGGGCCTGAACGCCCCCGGCAAGACCGTTGTGGTCGAGAAAGAAGCCACTCGTGACCACTCAGAGCGGATGCTGTCTGGTTTCGGGGCCGAGATCACCGTTGAAGATACAGATGATGGCCGCGTGATCACGCTGACCGGTCGGCCCGAGCTGAAACCTCAGGTCATTGCCGTGCCGCGTGACCCGTCGAGCGCAGCTTTCCCGGTTTGCGCGGCGCTGATCACCCCCGGTTCGGACGTGCTGGTGCCCGGCATCGGTCTGAACCCGACCCGCGCGGGCCTGTTCACCACTCTGCGTGAGATGGGCGCGGACCTGACCTATGAAAACGAACGCGAAGAGGGCGGTGAGCCCGTTGCCGATCTGCGTGCCAAATACTCGCCCAACATGAAGGGGATCGAGGTCCCGGCCGAGCGCGCCGCCTCGATGATCGACGAATATCCGGTTCTGTCCGTGGTGGCGGCCAATGCGACCGGCAACACGATGATGGCTGGCGTGAAAGAGTTGCGCGTCAAGGAAAGCGATCGGATCGATGCGATGGCGCGCGGTCTGCGGGCCAATGGCTTGACCGTGAATGAAGGCGATGATTGGTGGTCGGTCGAAGGGCTGGGTATAGGCAACGTTCCCGGCGGCGGCACCTGCGAGAGCTTTCTGGACCACCGGATCGCGATGTCCTTCATGGTGATGGGCATGGGCGCAAAAACGCCCGTTTCAGTCGATGATGGCGGCCCGATCGCAACCTCGTTCCCGATCTTCGAGCCGCTGATGGCCTCGCTTGGCGCTAAGGTCGAACGGGTATGAGCTTTACCGTCGCTATTGATGGCCCAGCGGCGGCGGGCAAGGGGACGATCTCGAATGGCGTTGCGGCGCATTTCGGGTTCGCTCATCTGGATACGGGGCTTCTGTATCGCGCGGTTGGGCGGCGCGTGTTGGATGGAGTCGAACCCGTCGCGGCGGCCCAAGCTCTGACCGCAGAAGAATTGGGGCAAGGCGATCTTCGCACAGCTGAAATCGCGCAGGCAGCCTCGAAGGTTGCGGTCATCCCCGAGGTAAGGGCCGCACTGGTTGATTTCCAGCGTACCTTTGCCCGGCGCGCGGGCGGTGCAGTATTGGATGGGCGCGATATCGGGACGGTGATCTGCCCAGAGGCTGAGGTAAAGTTGTTCGTCACTGCCAGCGCGGAGGTGCGGGCTGAACGCCGGTTTTTGGAACTTAGCGCCAAAGGGTCTGATGTAACGCGTGATCAGGTCCTGGCCGATGTGCGCGAACGGGATGCGCGCGATGCGGAGCGTAGCACCGCCCCCATGAAGCCCGCCGAAGACGCAGTTCTGCTGGACACGTCCGAACTGAGCATTGACGACGCTTTGGCAAAGGCCGTCGAAATCATCACACAGAAAAGACCCGCAGCGTAGCTGCGGGCCGTTGTCTGAGCGGATCAGAGTTCGCCGACGGCGATGCTCTTGATGTTTGCCCACTGGTCATCAGCGGTTTTGGCAGTGCCAACCACGTCTTTCAGGAAGGCGTCGCGGGTTTCTGCGTTCAGGAACAGGAACAATTTGCCGTCCGCGATCAGGTACTGATCCGGGTCCCCGTCGAACTTTTTGCCGACCGAAACACCGAACGAGCAGAAGCCGCCGTGCTGGGGCAGGTAGGCCGCTGGGTTGGCCTCGAACGCCTCGCGGTTTTCGGCGGTGGTGAAGTAATAGGACGCGCCATCATAGGTGGCCGAGTGGGTTGCAAAACCCTCGACCGGGTTGCCGCTGTTGACCAGCGCGACCAGATCCACCCCATGCGCAGCAAGCGGCGCACCAGCCGCCGAGATGCCTTTGGAGACGTTGATTTCATCCGCAGCAAAGGCCGGGGCCGACAGGGCAAGCGCAGCAACAAAAGCAGTGAAGACGAGCGATTTCATTTGGGTCATCCTTTCATTTTCAGATCCGGGCTGAGGTATCCCTCCGCCGATGCGACAAAATTAGGACAGGAGTTTTGTGCGTGTAATCGCAGATAAGCCGCGAAACTGTGCAGATCGTTCAAACATCTGGATTACACGCAAAAACACTTCACACAGCTTTGTTTGGCCAGTGACCCGCTTGCTTCCTAAGGTAGGGGGCAACTATGGGAGTGGTCTTATGATCCGACTAGCTGTGATTTTGTTCCTCATCGCCGGCAGCGTGAGCGCGCAACAGGCCAAACCGCCCGTGGCTGAGGGCGAACCTCCGATGACTTATGAGCGGTTGGGCAGGATCCTCTTTGCGCTTGATCCGGAGATGCAGCCCAGCGGGCCAGGGTTCCAGATTACCATTGCGGATGTGCCGGTTCTGGTGATCACCGATGTCGTGGCCGATCGAATGCGCGCTATGGTGCCCATCAGCAGCACGGCAGATCTGTCTGCGGAGGATCTCCAACGGATGATGCAGGCCAATTTCGACAGCACGCTGGACGCGCGTTACGCGATTGCCAACGGAACCCTTTGGGCCGTGTTCATCCACCCTCTGTCGCCGCTGAAAAAAGATCAGCTGATCTCGGGCCTGGCGCAGACGGTGAACATCGCCAACACCTATGGCACGCTGTATTCCGGTGGGGCGGCTGAGTTCGGAGGGGGTGACAGCGGCGACCTGCAGCGCGCCCTGATCGATGAGCTTTTGAAAAAGGGTGAAGAGATCTGACGTCAGAGGGCGGTCGACTATCAGTTTGATCCTTGTCGGTATCAGCGCGATATCTGGCGTTATCAGGCTGCGCTGAAATCTGGGTTCATTGATATCAAACCATTGTTTTAAAATGGTAAATTGCCATATGATAAGGCCCTAGCCAGATGTCACAAAACTGTTATGCTCGCTTCACAAGCAATAAGGGGATGGCTGCTGGAAACCTCGAAAAACGGGGGTGGTCTAAAAATTCCCCAAGCCAACAGGGACAAGACAAGTTGAATAGTCGATTGAGTAAGATCACCATCGTGGGTGGTGGAACCGCGGGCTGGATGACTGCGCTGCTTCTGGACATGGTGTTTTCCCGCAGTTCTGCGCCCAAGGATCGGCCGCGCCTCTGCCTGATCGAAAGCCCCAATATCTCGACCGTCGGAGTGGGTGAGGCCACAGTGCCGCGTATGCCGCGCACGCTGCGGGAGGCGGGTATATCCGAGCGTGACTTTTTCCGCGAGACCAACGCGTCGTTCAAATTGGGTGTGAAATTCTGCAATTGGAACAAGGACGCAAATGGAAATCGCATCGATTATGTGAATCCGTTTGCCCACGGCCAGCCGCTTTACGGTTTGGATGCTGCTGAATATTTCTTGCGCTTTGGCAACGGAGACCGGGATTTCACGCAATCAATCTCACCGCATGATGATCTTGGCCGCCTGTGCAAAGGGGCACGGCCGTTGGGCGCACCCGAGTTTGAACAGCGCTTTGGCTACGCCTACCATCTGGATGCGGTAAAATTCGCAGGTATGCTGACCAAGGTTTGCACCAAGCGCGGCGTAGAGCATATTCAGGATGAGGTGCGTTCCGTCGAACTGGATGAGCAAGGCAATGTCAGCCATTTGATGCTGGAACGCAAAGGCCGTCATGATATCGAATTGGTCGTGGATTGTACCGGGTTCCGCGGGCTGATCATCAACCAGGCGCTTGGCGAGCCGTTTTTGGACTATTCAGATTATCTGCCCAACGATCGCGCTATGGCGCTGCAAATCGAACACCCTGACCCTGAAAAAATCGAAAGCCTGACACGGTCGACGGCGCTTGGTGCGGGATGGACGTGGCGCGTGCCGCTCTACAATCGGGTAGGTACGGGTTATGTGTACTCTTCTGCGCATCGTACTGATGATCAGGCGGCAGATGAATATCTTGAATGGCTGGGTGACAGCGGCAAGGGTCTGACACCGCGCGTAATCCCGATGCGCGTTGGCCGCGCGCGAAACGCCTGGGTCAAGAATTGCGTGGCTGTGGGTCTGTCCAGCGGTTTCATTGAACCACTCGAGAGCACCGCGATCCTTATGATCGACAACGCGGTGCGCTGGTTTGCCGAACATCTGCCCTCCCGAGATATCGAGCCCGCCTTGCGGAATCGTTATAATCGGCAAGTAAACAAGCTCTATGACGAGGTGCTGAACTTTATATGTCTGCACTATCGGCTGGGGAACCGCAGTGATGATCCATATTGGATAGACGTGCGGACACAGATGAAGGTACCCGACCGTTTGGCCGAGAATTTGGAGCTGTGGCAGTACCGTCTACCGATGAGTCACGATACCGAGTTTGCAACCCTGTTTGATGATCGCGTCTACCAAACAGTGCTTTTGGGCAAACAGGTCTATGACACTGGCTATGGATGCGGCATCCGAGATCGCATGCGGCCGTTGAAGAAACCGATCTGGTTTCAAGGCATGAGGCAGGCAAAGGCGGACTTGGTGCAGGTCATCAAGACGATGCCGGACCACAAAACACTGCTGCGCGATATCCGGGGTGAGCTCAAGAAACCCAACCTTGGGAAGGCGAACGCATTGAAGCCTACAGTTGAGGTGCCAAAAAGCGCACATAATCCGGTAGCTACCCAGAACATGCCGAACCTGGCCGAAATCCAAAGCGGTGCGAAGGACCTGCAATTGTTCTAGGGCGCTTAGGCATGGGCAGAGTAATCTTCGACACCCGCTGCGGTGCCGAGATTTAGGCTTTGCCCTTGCGTATCTGGCTGAAACAGCCTATACGCTCGCTGTCTGAACAAGGGCGGTTAACGTCCGGATGACGTATCTGAGCAGGGCCGGGTTACCTCGGCCCTTTGTGTTTGTGTAGTCAGATGCGCACCGGGTCACGCCCTAAGACATCATGAAACAAGACCGGCGGAAACAACCGCTCGGCCAGCAAAAACGTATGTAAAGGAAAACAACGCCACATGGCTAACGCATCCATGGAGGAATTCGAAGCCCTCCTGAATGAAAGCTTCGAAATGGACACACCCGAAGAGGGTTCTGTTGTCAAAGGTAAGGTTCTGGCGATCGAAGCCGGCCAAGCCATCATCGACGTAGGCTATAAAATGGAAGGCCGCGTTGATCTGAAAGAATTCGCAAATCCCGGCGAAGCCCCTGAAATCGCTGTTGGTGACGAGGTCGAAGTTTACCTGCGCGCCGCAGAAAACGCCCGTGGCGAAGCTGTCATCTCGCGTGAGATGGCCCGCCGTGAAGAGGCGTGGGACCGTCTGGAAAAAGCATATGCCGACGACCAGCGCGTCGAAGGTGCAATCTTCGGTCGCGTCAAAGGTGGCTTCACCGTCGATCTGGGTGGCGCAGTTGCGTTCCTGCCCGGCTCGCAGGTTGACGTCCGCCCTGTGCGCGACGCTGGCCCGCTGATGGGTCTGAAGCAGCCGTTCCAGATTCTGAAAATGGACCGCCGCCGTGGCAACATCGTTGTGTCGCGCCGCGCAATCCTGGAAGAATCGCGTGCCGAACAGCGTGCCGAAGTTATCGGCAACCTGTCCGAAGGTCAGACCGTCGAGGGTGTTGTCAAGAACATCACCGAATACGGCGCGTTTGTTGACCTGGGCGGCGTTGACGGCCTGCTGCACGTCACCGACATGGCATGGCGCCGTGTGAACCACCCGTCCGAGATCCTGACGATCGGCGAAACCATCAAGGTTCAGGTCATCAAGATCAACAAAGAGACCCACCGCATCAGCCTGGGCATGAAGCAGCTGCAAGAAGATCCATGGGATCTGGTTGCTGCCAAGTACCCGCTGGGCTCGGTCCATCAGGGTCGCGTCACCAACATCACTGACTACGGCGCGTTCGTCGAGCTGGAAGCCGGTGTCGAAGGTCTGGTCCACGTGTCCGAGATGTCCTGGACCAAGAAAAACGTCCACCCCGGCAAGATCGTTTCGACCAGCCAGGAAGTCGACGTCATGGTTCTGGAAATCGACGGCGCCAAGCGTCGCGTGTCTCTGGGCCTGAAGCAGACTCAGCGCAACCCATGGGAAGTGTTTGCAGAAACACACCCCGAGGGCACCGAGGTCGAAGGCGAAGTCAAGAACATCACCGAATTCGGTCTGTTCATTGGCCTCGAAGGCGACATCGACGGCATGGTTCACCTCAGCGACCTGTCCTGGGAAGAGCGTGGCGAGGATGCGATCCAGAACTACCGCAAAGGCGATATGGTTTCGGCCGTGGTCTCGGAAGTTGACGTTGAGAAAGAGCGTATCTCGCTGTCGATCAAAGCCCTGGGCGGTGACAAGTTCGCCGAAGCCGTAGGCGGCGTGAAGCGTGGCTCGGTCATCACCGTTGAAGTCACCGCGATCGAAGATGGCGGCATCGAGGTCGAATACGAAGGCATGAAGTCGTTCATCCGTCGTTCGGACCTGTCGCGTGATCGTGCTGAGCAGCGCCCTGAGCGCTTCAACACCGGCGACAAGGTCGACGTCCGCGTCACCAACGTCGACAGCAAGACCCGCCGTCTGGGCCTGTCGATCAAGGCACGCGAGATCGCCGAAGAGAAAGAGGCCGTGGAACAGTACGGTTCCTCCGACTCAGGCGCATCGCTGGGCGATATCCTGGGTGCAGCGCTGAAATCCGGCGACTAAACCCGGTCTCTGACCCGATACAAATTAACGGCCCCGTACATGTGTGCGGGGCCGTTTTTGTTGCGAATCAACAAGTTCCCAAATTGGGCGCTAAAATGTACATACTATGTGCATGAACGGGATTTTGGGTGTTCAAGCTAAAAATCATGCGAGTTTGCCCGAAATTGCAGCTACAACACACAGAGTTTACGTTCCCCCGAACCGGGTTTTTTTCTATACTGTCCAGAACACTAGAGATGGTAAACCGGTCGCCTGGGAGGGTAGCGCGCATGATCCGTTCTGAATTGATTCAAAAAATTGCTGATGAAAACCCGCATTTGTATCAACGCGATGTCGAGCGGATTGTGAATACAGTTTTCGAGGAAGTCACAGACGCGATGTCGCGGGGCGACCGGGTTGAGCTGCGCGGATTTGGCGCGTTCTCGGTGAAAAAGCGCGACGCCCGCGTGGGTCGCAATCCGCGCACCGGCGAAACTGTGCAGGTCGAAGAAAAATGTGTGCCGTTTTTCAAGACGGGTAAGTTGCTTAGAGACCGATTGAACGGTAAAGCCTGACCTTATGATGCGCTACATTCGATATGCTTTTCTGGGGGCGCTGGGGATCATCCTGATCTCAGTCTCCCTTGCCAATGTGGAATCCGTTGAACTCAAGCTGATGCCCGACCCTCTGGCCGAGCTGCTGGGGTTCAACCTGTCTACGTCGCTACCGCTGTTTCTGGTGGTGCTGGGCGGTGTTGTGGCCGGTCTGGTTATCGGGTTCCTGTGGGAATGGATGCGCGAGCATAAGCATCGCCGTGATGCGACCGTCAAAAAAGGTGAAGTGCGCAAGCTTGAGCGCGAGGTCAAAAAGCTCAAGAAAAAGCAGAATAAAGGCAAGGACGAGGTTCTCGCCATTCTGGATGAGGCAAGCTGAGCCAAAGCAATGCCTGATGTGTCCGTCAAAATCTGCGGTTTGACCGCCCCTGATCACGTGCGCGCTGCGGTTGATGCAGGCGCGCGGTATCTGGGGTTCAACTTCTTCGCCAAATCCCCCCGTTGTGTCTCGCCCCAGCAGGCCGCCGAGTTGGCGACCCATGTGCCGGCGGGCGTGGCCAAGGTGGCGTTGGTGGTGAATGCCCCTGATGAGGTGCTGGACGACATCACGCAGAATGTTCCGGTCGATATCCTGCAGCTGCATGGGGGCGAGTCTATTGAGCGCGTGCAGCAGATCAAGGATCGGTATGGCTTGCCCGTGATGAAGGTGATCGGTGTGGCCGATGAGGCAGACCTTACCGCCATTGATGCTTTCAGTGATGTGGCGGATCAGCTGTTGATTGACGCCAAGCCGCCAAAGAATGCCGTTTTGCCCGGCGGCAATGGCTTGGCTTTTGACTGGCGCTTGCTGGCGGGACGCAAATACTGGCGCAAGCCGTGGATGCTGGCCGGTGGCCTGACCCCTGACAATGTGGCCGAGGCGATCCGTATGACGGGCGCGCGTCAGGTTGATGTCGCATCCGGCGTCGAAAGCGCGCCGGGAGTTAAAGATGCCGCCCTAATGAAGGCATTTATCGACGCGACGCAGTGATCTGATCTCGTATTCGCGCCGTATCTCTCGACGGAGGGGTACAAACATGCTGGCGGCTATAGGCGGCGTTTCTCTGAAACACTGGTACAACGCGCCAGAGTTTTTCTGGCGAGCAGGGCAGGCTTTGCGTCAAGCGCGGGGCGATCCGCTATGTTTGCATGCGGCGACTTTCCGTCAAGACGGTCTCTATTTCTCGCTCAGCGTCTGGCACGATATCGAGGCGATGCTGACCTTCGCCCAATCAGGCCCACACCGTCGCCTGATGCAGGAGGCGAACCGCTTGGCACATGTGAACCAGTTCCACCATTTCCCTTGCATAGGGATACCGACGGCTGAGCAAGCGCTTGAGCTTTGGCGGCATCATACTCTGGCTGCCGAATGAGGCGTTTTGCCCATGGCAAAACCTGCCGCTACCTCCTATGAACAACGGATACGAAGCGGGAGACTTCCATGGCCAACGATCTTTTCAATTCCTTCATGTCCGGCCCTGACGAACAGGGGCGTTTTGGCATTTTCGGCGGGCGTTTTGTCAGCGAGACGCTGATGCCGCTGATCCTGTCGCTGGAAGAGGAATATGACAAAGCCAAGGATGATCCGACCTTCTGGGCCGAGATGGACGATCTTTGGGCAAACTATGTGGGCCGCCCATCGCCTCTGTACTACGCAGAGCGCCTGACCGAGCATCTGGGTGGGGCGAAGATTTACCTCAAACGCGATGAGCTGAACCACACCGGCGCGCATAAGATCAACAACGTGTTGGGCCAGATCATTCTGGCGCGTCGCATGGGCAAGACCCGGATCATCGCGGAAACCGGGGCAGGGCAGCATGGTGTGGCCACGGCCACCGTCTGCGCCAAGTTCGGTCTGAAATGTATCGTCTATATGGGCGCCCATGACGTGCAGCGTCAGGCGCCGAACGTGTTCCGCATGCGTCTGCTGGGCGCCGAAGTGATTCCCGTAACTTCCGGCCGTGGGACGCTGAAAGACGCGATGAACGACGCGCTGCGCGACTGGGTGACCAATGTGCGCGACACGTTCTACTGCATCGGCACCGTGGCCGGGCCGCACCCGTACCCGGCTATGGTTCGCGACTTCCAGTCGATCATAGGTAAAGAAGCCAAAGAGCAGATGATGAAGGCCGAGGGCCGTCTGCCCGACACGATTATCGCTGCCATTGGCGGCGGTTCGAACGCGATGGGCCTGTTCTATCCGTTCCTCGACGACAAAGAGGTCAATATCATCGGCGTCGAAGCGGGTGGTAAAGGTGTGAACGAGAAGATGGAGCATTGCGCCTCATTGACCGGTGGTCGTCCGGGTGTGCTGCATGGCAATCGAACCTATCTTCTGCAGGACGATGATGGTCAGATCCTCGAAGGTTATTCGATCTCGGCCGGTCTGGATTATCCGGGTATCGGGCCTGAACATTCCTGGCTGAACGATATTGGCCGCGCCAACTATGTCGCCATCACCGACAAAGAGGCGCTTGAGGCGTTCCAGCTCTGCTGTGCCACCGAAGGCATCATCCCGGCGCTGGAGCCCAGCCACGCGCTGGCCCATGTGATGAAGATTGCGCCTGATCTGCCGAAAGATCACCTGATCTGCATGAATATGTGCGGACGCGGCGACAAGGACGTGCAGACCGTCGCCAAATACCTGAACTTCGACATGTCTGACACCGAAGGCCGTACGGCGGACTAACAGTCGGTCAAGCGGATGGAACCGGCCCCCAAGAAAGGGCCGGTTTTTCTTTAGCCCTCTTGCAGGACGGTTTCGAACCCTTCGAACTGCGGTGGGCCCATCAAGGCGGATTGGGTCTTGCTGTTGCCTGCATTCTTATGCGCGTCGCGGAACTGTTCCGACTTGGTCCAGGCCTCAAAATCTGCGCGGCTGTCCCAGATCACATGGCTGGAATACAGGCGATATCCGTCGCCTTCAGGCCCTTTGAGCAGGCGGAATTCCTGAAACCCTTTCAACTCATTCAGACGGCTCTGACGTTCCTTCCAGACGTTTTCAAAATCGGCCTCACTGCCGGGCCGGACCTTGAAACGGTTCATTGCGATAAAGCTCATGGCTTTCCCCATTCTGTCGTGATTCAGGCTGGCGAAACGAAATGTCGGCTGGCTGTTGGTATAGAGAGTATTCCCCGCCCGTCGTCAATTGGCGCGGGCTGCGTGTTGGCGCAGGATGTCCAGCGGTACGATCTCAAGCGCGCGCTGATGCGTGGCCTCAAGATGCACCTTGGGCGCACAGCCTTCGTCATGCGCCTGAAGGAAGCGACCGGCACAGAGACACCAGCTGTCCCCGGGGTTGAGGCCCGGAAAGTTGAACTCGGGCCGAGGGGTGCTGAGGTCGTTGCCGACGTATTTCGAATAGGCCAGAAACTCAGCCGTCATGACGGCGCAGACGGTGTGGCTGCCCTGATCCTCGATGCAGGTGTTGCAGGCTCCGTCGCGGAAGAACCCGGTCAAAGGGTCTTTCGAGCAATCGGACAGAACCCCGCCGAGAACATTGATGCTGTCTTCTTTCTGCATAAGGCTCACCTTACAGGCTTTGCGCGATACTGCGGAACATTTCGACATTCTGTTCGTTGACGCCCGGATCACGGAATTTGCGATCCGCACCGGTTGTCATGATCAGAACGCCACGAGGCTGGTCGAAATACATATATTGCCCATAGACCCCGCGGGCCAGAAATTCTCCTTCATGCGCGCCAACGGGAATCCACCACTGATAGCCGTAGCCGATCTTTCCCGGCTCGGTCGGGGCGCTGGGCCAGGTTGATTCCCTGATCCATTCCGCGGGCACCAGTTGCTCGCCGTCATGCTCTCCGCCCTGCAGGATCATCTGGCCGAAGCGCGCGAAGTCGCGCGTGGTGAAATTCAGACCACCCAGTACAAAGGCCACGCCAGCGCCGTCGGTGACATAGTAACCGTCGCGTTCCAGCCCCAGGGGCTGCACGATCTTCTCGGTCATCAGCTCTGTGACGCTGCGCCCGGTGGCGCCACGGATCACCATGCCGATGACATGGGTGTCGATTGACACATATTGCCAGCTCTCTCCGGGTTCGATGAAGCTGTCCTGTAGCGCGATGGTGAAATCATCCAACTCACCGCCGAGGGCCAGTACGCGGCCCATCCGGTTGATATCGGAGTTCGGGTCAAAATAGTCCTCGTCAAAGACAACCCCGCTGGCCATGTTCAGCACATTGCGGATCGAGGCGGTCTCATAGGCACTGCCGGTCAGGTTGGGCGCGTATTTCACCACCGGATCATCAAGCGATGTGATCGCGCCTTCGTCCAGCAGAATGCCCAGAAGTGCCGAAAGATAGCTTTTGGCGACCGACCATGAGATTCGACGATCGTCGGGACCTGTCCCCAGATAATATTCCTCGAACCGGATCTGACCGTCCTGCATCACCAGAAGCGAGGTGACCGCGCGAGCCTCGATCCAGTCATCGGTCCCTTCGGGAAGGTCAAAGCCGGGACCATAGGGCAGCTCCCACGTCGGGCCGTCGCCTCGGGGCAGATTGGCGGTCAGGAAAGCCTCATCCATATGGGAGAAGTTGTGGACGATCTTCTCTTCGGAAAACAGAGAGTTCACGGCCAAGAGGCGCTGAATTTCTTCGCGTTTCCAGACGCCAACAACCACTGCTGCCAGGATCAATGCCAGAGTGATCCGCAACACCCATTTGAACAGAGCTTTCATGAAATGCCTCCCTCTTGGTTGATATAGGAGCGCGAGACGCCGCATTCCGCAATCAGGACCTTACGGCACCAAGGGCGCAGGCTACTTGAACTTGTCCAACAGCTTTTGCATGGCCGAGCGGTTGTCTTCTTCGGGCACAGGCTTCGCCTGAGGTTTTGGGGCCGATTTTTCGGGCTTTGGTGAGGTGGAAGAGCGGGGCGGCGCAGTACGCAAAGCAACCGCATTCATGAACTTACCGCTGTCACCGTCAGCCAGATGACCCGCGCCGTCTGCAACGCCGCGCAATACGTCCTCCAGCCAGTCCCCATCGGCTTTGGCAAAGTCACCCAGAACATAGGGCGAGACCATCTCTTTCCGTCCGGGGTGCCCGATGCCCAAACGCACGCGATCATAGGCTGGGCTAATATGCTCATGAATGGATCGCAGCCCATTGTGCCCGGCATGACCGCCGCCCGCCTTGACCCGCACCTTGCCGGGCGCAAGGTCCAGCTCGTCATGGAAAACGGTCACGTCAGTCGAGTCGAGCTTGTAGAACCGCATCGCCTCGCCCACGGATTGACCCGAGCGATTCATGAAAGTCTGCGGCTTGATCAGAAGCACCTTTTCTTGCCCAAGACGCCCTTCAGCAATCTCGGCCTGAAACTTGGATTTCCAAGGGCCGAAACCGTGATCTTCGGCAATCCGGTCCAGTGCCATGAAGCCGATATTGTGCCGGTTGCGGGCATATTTCGATCCCGGGTTCCCCAATCCGACAAACAATTTCATGCCTCAATCCTCTTTCGCATGCCTTCAGCGCAGAGCGGTGATGGCATGAAATGGCATCCGTTTTCTAGCCCGGTGCCAAAAGAAAACGGGGCCCGATGTTAGGCCCCGTTTCACAATCCGACAATTCGAGTTCGGATTTATTCTTCAGCTTCTTCCTGGCCGACGACTTCAACTTCGTCTGCGGCCACTTCTTCGCCTTCTTCTTCGTCGCTGGTCGACAGACCGGTCGGTGCCGAAACGTTGGCGATCACGAAGTCACGGTCGATGGTCGGCTTGGTACCAGCGGGCAGGTCAACCGACGAGATGGTGACAACGTCGTTGATCTCCATGCCTGTCAGATCAACGGTGATCTTCTCAGGAATGTCACCAGCGGTGCACATCAGTTCGACTTCCGGACGGACAACGGTCAGAACGCCGCCCTTCTTGATGCCGGGGGCCGCTTCTTCGTTGACGAACTCAACCGGGATGAACAGCGCGATCTTGGTGGTCCGACGCAGGCGCATCAGGTCCAGGTGGGTCGGCAGGTCTTTGACGACGTCACGCTGCACGTCGCGGCAGATGACGCGTACGTCTTCGTGGCCTTCAACCTTCAGGTTCCACAGGGTCGACTTGAACCGGCCTGCTTTCAGGCGCTTGAACAGTTCATTGAACGGGATCTTGATTGCCAGCGGATCTTTGTCGCCACCAAAAACAACGCCCGGAACCATGCCTTCGCGGCGGGTCTGACGAGCGGCGCCCTTGCCTGTCCCCGTCCGTTCCAGAGCTACGAGATCAGGAATCTCTCCAGCCATGATATATTCTCCAATGTTAGGGCGGGCATCCTCCAAGGCTGTATGCCCGCGTGAAGCCGCGTCCTTATCTTGTTTCTTGCGGTTTGGAAAGCGGTATTTTGCGAGGCGCTGCCTCGCGCTCCGAGGTACTTTCAAACAGAAGAAGATGCGAAGCGTCCGTTGCTTCGTCTGCTCAAAAAATACCCCCGGGGGGGGTCGCCCCTTCAGGGGCGGCGGGGGCAGCGCCCCCTAGGCCGGTTCAGCTTTGCCAGCGCCCGCCGAAATCTTCGGGTACAAGTAGGTTATGGCGACCCAGATCTGCGACGTTGCGCTCGCCGCACAGGGCCATCGTGGTATCAAGCTCCTTCTGAATGACGTCCAAGGCGGTCGTCACGCCAGATTGACCCATCGCGCCTAGCCCATAGACGAAAGCGCGGCCGATATAGGTGCCCTTTGCCCCCAGTGCCAAAGCCTTTAGGACGTCCTGACCCGAACGGATGCCGCTGTCCAGATGGACCTCGATGTCGCTACCGACGGCATCCATGATCTCGGGCAGCATGCGGATTGAACTCAGCGCACCGTCCAGTTGGCGGCCGCCGTGATTCGACACAATAATAGCGTCCGCGCCGAGTTTGGCGGCCATCTTGGCATCTTCGGCGTCGAGTATGCCTTTCAGAATCACTTTGCCGCCCCATTGCTCCATCAGCTTTTCGACCTTTGTCCAGTCGAGGCTGGGGTCGAATTGCTCAGCCGTCCACGCGCCCAGCGATGAGGCGTCAGAGATACCTTCGACATGGCCAACGATGTTGCCAAACTCACGCCGCTTGGCTTGCAGCATTTCGATTCCCCACGACCATTTCGTCATCAGGTTGGCGATGGTTTTGGGTGTTAGTTTCGGCGGGGCAGAAAGGCCGTTCTTCAGGTCTTTGTGGCGTTGACCCAGAATCTGCAGATCCAGCGTAATCACGAGTGCAGAGCATTTGGCATCCTTGGCCCGCTGGATCAGGCGGCTGACATAGTCTTCGTCCTTCATGGTGTAGAGCTGGAACCAAAACGGCTTGCTGGTGTATTCAGCCACATCCTCGATCGAGTTGATGGACATGGTTGAAAGGGTGAAAGGCACACCGAACTCCTCGGCTGCCTTGGCGGCTTTCATTTCCCCGTCCGCGTGTTGCATGCCGGTCAGCCCGACCGGGGCAAGCGCAACGGGAAGCGACACGTCCTCTCCAATCATCTGCGACGCAGTCGACCGACCCGCCATATCCACAGCCACCCTTTGACGCAGGCGAATTTTCTCGAAGTCCGAGCTGTTTTCGCGAAAGGTCTGTTCGGTCCAGCTGCCGCTTTCGGCGTAGTCGTAGAACATGCGCGGCACACGGCGTTCGTAGATCCGGCGCAGGTCTTCAATCGTCGTAATCACGGGCATGTTCGGGAACCTTCCTTGAATTGTCCCGAACTGTGTAACCGGCCAGAGGGCAGGTTCGCAACGCTATCGCGAGATCAAAAAAACGTGGCGGTCCCATTTCAGCCGCGCCTCAAAAACATATCGTTAGGGTTTATGCGGAATGGGCACCATCCGCGAGGGATTTCACGAAATCCAGTACCTCGGACACTGGCTTGCCCGCGCCGATCTGGCTGACGATAGCCGAGCCAACAACCGCCCCATCCGCGACCGAGGCGATGGCTTGCGATTTCTCGGGTGTGTTGATGCCAAAGCCGACAATGACCGGAAGGTCGGTGGCGGATTTGATCCGGGCGACCTCGGGGCCGACATTGGTCGCCTGCGCCTCAGCCGCTCCGGTGATTCCAGTGATCGAGACGTAATAAACAAAGCCCGAGGTATTCTGCAGCACGCGGGGCAGGCGTTTGTCGTCGGTGGTTGGTGTCGCGAGGCGGATGAAGTTCAGACCGGCGGCTTGGGCGGGCAGGCAAAGCTCCTCGTCTTCTTCGGGTGGCAGGTCGACGACGATCAGCCCGTCGATGCCCACAGCTTTGGCATCTTCGAGGAACGCATCGACGCCACGGCTGTAGATCGGATTGTAGTACCCCATCAGAACAATCGGGGTCGTGTTATCTGTTTCCCGGAACGCGCGCGCCAGATCCAGCGTACGTTGCAGGGTCATGCCGCCATCCAAGGCACGTTGACCTGCAAGTTGGATCGTCGGCCCATCCGCCATCGGGTCGGTAAAGGGCAGGCCAAGCTCAATCACGTCCACGCCCGCACCCGGCAATCCTTTGACGACCTCAAGCGAGGTCTCATAGTCTGGGTCGCCTGCCATCACATAGGCGACAAAGGCCTTTTTCCCCTCGGCTTTCAGAGCGGCAAACTTGGCGTCGATACGGGTCATGGCATGTCCTTGCAGTCAGGTTCGGACCTGATGTGCAGAAAGTTTTGCCGAAAATCAATCCCGCCGCGGCCGCAAACCTTCAGAACGCAAAGTGATAACGGAAAAGCAGGGCGTTGACGCCCGGATTATCCTCTTGCGTGCTGGCGTTGGATTTGTGGGTGATGGCCATCGACACCTTGTTGCCATTGTCCAGTGTGTACCCTATCCCAAGAAGGCTGCGGATCTGAAAGCTACCGCCAAGATCGTTCAACTCGTCAGCCTCAGAGAAGTAGCCGGGCATAACGCTGCCTTCCAGAAACCAGCGATTGTTCAGAGAATAGAGACCGACCAGACCCGCGCCGATATGGGTATCGCCCGCTTCGTCGATCGAAAGGGCTGCGCCCCACCCAACGCTGAACCGGGTGGCCTGATGAAACGGGCGGTGCTGATACTCCAACGCAATAAGCGCATGATCATCCGAGTCGCTGTCTGAGAAATCTGCGAAACCAGCCCCTAGAACAATGGACTGGGCATGCGCCATGCCGGCGCTTATGGCCAGAACAGCCGACAAAGCGAGGATTTTCTTCATAGGAACATTTCCGTTTGGTCTTCGATGTTCCTATTCACGTGCTTATTCCCGGTGCCTGTTTTCAATGCACCCACGAACACAACAGAGGAACAAAAACGTGAGACCAGCGTGAGGGTGCAGGGCGCCGATCATCCACATTGGCTTGCGAATTCACACTGACCCGCCTAGAAGCAGCCGCGAAAAGCATCAGGAGACCGTCATGGGCTTTAAAATGGGAATCGTGGGTTTGCCGAATGTGGGCAAGTCAACCCTCTTCAACGCGCTGACCAAAACCGCAGCCGCTCAGGCCGCGAATTTCCCGTTCTGCACCATCGAACCCAATGTGGGCGACGTGGCTGTGCCTGATGACCGGTTGGACAAACTGGCGGCGATTGCGGCCTCGAAGCAGATCATCCCGACGCGGATGACCTTTGTGGATATCGCCGGTCTGGTGAAGGGGGCCTCGAAAGGTGAGGGGCTGGGCAACCAGTTTCTGGCCAATATCCGTGAGACCGACGCTATCGCCCATGTGCTGCGCTGTTTCGAAGACGGTGACGTGACCCACGTAGACGGCCGAGTTGACCCGGTGGCCGATGCCGACACGATCGAGACCGAGCTGATGCTGGCCGATCTGGAAAGCATCGAAAAGCGCCGCGCCAATCTGGTGCGCAAGCTGAAAGGCAATGACAAAGAGGCGCAGCAGCAGGACCGTCTGCTGGCTGAGGCGCAGGAGATGCTGGAAAACGGCAAGCCCGCGCGTCTGGTTGAGGTCTCGGACGAAGATGCCAAGGCCTGGAAGATGCTACAGCTTCTGACGACAAAGCCTGTGCTTTACGTCTGCAACGTGTCCGAGGAAGAAGCCGCCGAGGGCAACGAATACTCGTCCAAGGTAGCCGAAATGGCCGCCGCGCAAGGCAACGCGCACGTCATCATCAGCGCCAAGATCGAAGAAGAGATCAGCCTGCTGGAAGAGGACGAAGCCGAGATGTTCTTGGGCGAGATGGGTCTGGAAGAGCCCGGCCTCGACCGTCTGATCCGCGCCGGTTACGATCTGCTCAAGTTGGAAACCTATTTCACCGTCGGCCCGAAAGAGGCCCGCGCTTGGACCATCCGCACCGGCACTGCAGCGCCGCAGGCCGCAGGCGTCATCCATGGGGACTTCGAGAAAGGTTTCATCCGCGCCGAGACCATCGCCTATGACGACTACATCGCCGCCAACGGCGAACAGGGTGCGAAAGAGGCAGGCAAGATGCGCGCAGAGGGCAAGGGTTACATCGTCAAGGATGGCGATGTGATGCACTTTTTGTTCAATACTTGAGCATCAGCACCTTCACTGCTCGAATGCTTGGGTGCCATTGAACGAGCACCTGAGCCAACAGCCTTTTTACCCCTAGGCGGTCCTTCTGTTCGGCTTCCATCGCTCAAACCTATTGTACCTTACAACGCACCAGCATGAGACGACGTATCCAAATTCCCTAAGACTACGGAGTGGTCATGCCAGGATGTTTACCGATACGGAGTTACGTCAATCTTTGTCGCTGGGTTCAAATCATCGTTCGGGTCCGTAAAGACGCTTGCTGGAAAGGACACTGAGATGGGCCGATCTATCGTGTCCATGCACAGCATATGATTGTTGTCCCCGTCACCTAGGTTCGCTAGCGCGAGCGGCTTCACTTCATTGCGGGTCCCATCGGGTGCCTCGACGGTGATCGTATATAGATCGCGTTCTGCCTCACCTGGTTCGTTGCCATCCTTAAGCGTCACACCCCCTTCCCACGTTACACGGATCGCCTGAACGACGCCTTCCGTCGGGCAGAGGCTACCCCTTACGCGACGCGGGCCCAAAGTGCCGACAAGTGTCCAGTCCTCCACAACTTCGGCCAAAACAATCGATGGTCCGTCTTCTAGTGGTATCACCGACGCACTCGCTCCCTGAAAATCAAGCGTGCCGTCGATCGACTGCAAATGCCCGACAACGTCAACCCTAACCGGTGGGTCGGTTTCGGCGGGTCCCAATTGCCCTATCAAAAGAACCGTGCGCAACTCACCTGGGTCTGTAGCTGGGAGAACGGACGCGCAGTGCATCTTCCCCGGCGCGCCTGACCGAGTTGTGACTTTAAAATCCCCGGCCTGCATAGTCGCGATGTCTATCTCAGTAGAAAAGATCACTGGCATTCCGGTGTTGCCCTCAGACCCCCTGCAAATCACATTTGAGACGCGTGGAAGTGCGTCAAGCCCGTGGAAGGCCGAGAGGAGTTTGGCGGATTGTCCGTTCGCTTCTCTAGGCAGGACAGCATCTGGCGTCGTGTCAATGAGGTCGCGATTGGATATGTTGTCAGTCCAAGACCCCGGTCCATACATTATGAACCAAACAACTCCGACGCTGATTGCCGCCGTCACACCTAGCAAGCCGGCGATGATGGTCCGCTTCGGAATGTCTTTGATCACACAAGTTACCTTTGCAAGCTGTGGGTCGCGGATTCAATGCTTACAGTAAGCGTCCTGTCCAATGAAGAACAGTCTGGTAAGAAACCGCAAGAGCAGCGAAGCAAGCTCAATGGGTAGTGAGAATATACTCGTTTGGACTTCAAGTGGGCAGAACCATCGCCAATTGCGTCGACCGTATCTACACAACTGAACGGCCTGAAAATGACAGCTTCGTCCGCGCTACCGTTTTTCAAAACAAGCCGGGCGCAGGACCGGTTCGTTCCACTGAACTAGGTTGCTGAACTGATCGACTGTCCTGCGAACTAAGCGAACTGCTGAAACAGCACGTCTTTGGGCGTGAATTTACCTTTTCGGATCATGTTGACCAGTTCAATCCAACTAAAAGCCGACGCCGCAAGGGTAATTGACTGGAGACCCAACGTCGGTTTTCTATTTTTCAGAGATAAGAGCACACAGCTAAACTGAGGGATTAAACACCTTTCCCTCCATTTTTGTGTCACGCATCCGCCTGTATCAAGTCACTAGCCTTTTCTCCGATCATGATGGCTGGCGCATTGGTGTTACCACTGACGATTTCCGGCATGATCGAGCAGTCGGCCACACGCAGGTTAGCTATACCATGTACTTTTAGTTTTGCATCTACGACCGATGTTTCGGTGCTTCCCATCGCGCAAGTTCCGGTTGGATGATAAATGGATGCGGTGTTTGATCTTACCCAGTCCAACGTGCCCTCATAGTCTTCACAACTCAGCTGAGCTGTTGGCCGAAATTCCTCTGAAACCTTTGAGGCCAAAGGATTATGCTTGGCTATTCTGCGGGCGATGTTCACCCCGTCAACTATGGTTCGGCAGTCCGTTTCAGTGGACAGATAGTTCGGTAAAATTTTGACATATTTAGATGGATCCGGGCCGTTCAAGCGTAGCTCCCCCCGGCTTTCAGGGCGCAGTTGGCAGACCGACATGGTAAAGGCTGAGAACGGATGAACACCCTCTCCAGGGCTGTCGGCGGACCAGGGCTGGACGTGAAACTGGATATCGGGTGTTTCTACATCCTCGCGGGTTTTCATGAACCCGGTGGCAAGGCTGGCGGCCATGGTCATAGGGCCTGCACGGAACAGCGCGTATTTCAGGGCGATACGCGCCTGATTGAACAGGCTCCTGACTTCATCATTCAGTGTCGGTTCGTTGCATTTGAACACGAGCCGGGCCTGCAAGTGGTCCTGTAATCCTTTGCCAACACCTGGCAGGGCGTGCAGGGGGTCGATGCCGTTTTCTTTCAGGTGGTCCGGGTCTCCGATCCCTGAAAGCATTAGGATCTGTGGCGAGTTTATCGCTCCGCCGGACAGAATGATCTCACGCCGGACGGTCAGGGATTTTTCTGCGCCAGAGCGATCCCGGTACACCAATCCGGTTGCTTTTTTTCCCTCCAGAACCACGCGCGTAACGAGTGCATTTGTAATGATGTTTAGGTTTTGTCGATCCCGGATAGGTTTCAGGTAGGCAACGGCAGCGCTGCACCGGCGGCCATTGCGGGTGGTCAGTTGGAAATACCCCACCCCCTCTTGATCCGCGCCGTTGTAATCAGGGTTGAACGGATAGCCCGCCGCCTGCGCTGCGGCCACCCACGCGTCACAGATCGGACGCTGAATACGCATATTGGATACGGACAAGGGCCCACCAACGCCATGGAACTCGTCTTCACCTCGCTCCTGGTCTTCGCAGCGCTTGAATAGAGGCAGGACATCGTCCCACCCCCAGCCCTCATTGCCCATTTGGCGCCAGCGATCATAGTCCTCTTTCTGTCCACGCACGTAGAGCAAACCGTTCAATGAGGACGACCCGCCCAGTACCTTGCCGCGTGGCCAGTCGATGGATCGACCATTCAGACCAGGATCAGGTTCGGTGCGATAACACCAATCGACCGATGGGTTGTGCATGGTTTTGAAGTAGCCAACAGGGATGTGAATCCATGGGTTGGTATCGCGGCCACCTGCCTCTAGCAGTGCAACGGTCGCGTTAGGATCAGCGCTCAGCCGGTTGGCAATGACGCAGCCCGAAGACCCGGCGCCCACAACCGCATAATCCACTTCCATGACTGCCTCCTCCTCACGCCGTCGAAAAAACTCTATGCAAGATGCAAGAAATATACTAGCCTTTTTTGATACAAAACGTCTCAATAATTGCGATCAGGGAGGTAAGCAATGGAGATCGGTAAGAAACTAAGTGGTATTTCGCGGCGGGATTTCTTCCGCGTGGCGGGCCGTTACGGTATGAGTTCGACTCTGCTGGCAGCAGGTGGGTTCGGTGGAGCGATGAGCTTGGCCAACCTGGCGCAAGCAGCTGAATCCACGTACGAAAAACGGTTCTCAAAAGAGCCCAAGCACACGCTGAAGTTTGGCGCTTCAGGCTTCAATACTCGCAACCTTCTGATCGAACGCGCCGGGGCTATCGAATTCGCGCGCGATCTGGAAGAACGCACAGATGGTGAGATTCGGATCGAGTTCATCGGCGACAATCAGATCTGCGGACAACTTAGCTGTGTTGAAAAAACGCAGCAGGGAATCGTCGATATCTACGCTGCTTCGACCCAGAACTCGGCTGGTGGCGCGCCTTATCTGAACGTGCTGGACTACGCTTACATGTTCCCAAGCCGCGCGGCGCAGTACCATTTCTTCTACAGCCCTGCGAGCCAGCGCATTCTCCGCGACCCCCTGGAGAAACGACATGGGCTGAAGTTCCTGTTTACCCATTGCGAACTGCGCGGCCTACAAATGGGCTCGACCTTTGCTGACAAGCCCACAGTAACCAAACTGGAAGAGCTGTTCGGCACCAAGAACCGCGTTACCGGCACGCAGTTGGGCCGCATTGCAATGCAGTTGTTGAACCTGAACCCGGTTCCGGTGGCCTGGGAAGAGACACTGGACGCTCTGAAAACAGGTCTGATTGACGGGGCTGAAACTTGGGCCTCCGCCGTGGCTTACGCCAATATGGCGCCGGTGGTTTCGCAGTCGGTAAACCTGAAGTTCTTCTGCGGCACCGAGCATACCTCGATGTCGGCCAAGGTCTTCGACAGCCTCGGTGGCGATTTGCAGGACGCAGTGATGGAGTCTTCCTATTTCACTCAGGCGTTGATCCAAGGTGCGAATGAGGCTGCGTTGTTGAACACAGTTGGCTTCTCGGAGCCGCAGCTTCCCAACACGATCTTTGCAGAAAACGGTGTCCGCCCGGCCTTCCTGCCGGACGATCAGATCAAACTGGCCGAAGAGATGTGCGCCCCGAACTACAACCCTGAGCCTTGGGCGCAGTGGCGTGAACGCCTGAATAAATGGGCTGGTGGCATCGATACGTATCAGGAAATCTACGACATCGCGCGTGAAATTCCGGCCGATACCCTGCCGGAAAACGTCGAACCGCGCCGTTGGTGGATGGGCCAAGCCTGATAAGCTGATGTGAACCGGCCCTCAAACGGGCCGGTTCCAAAAGACACACCGACTGGGAGGACGGGGTACATGTCGTTATGGGCAGACATAGGCGCGATCTTCAGCGCCTTTCTCAGCCAGGATTCGTTTGAGATTCAATCGGCTCTGGAATCTGACGCTGCTTGGGTTCTGGGTGCAGTTGCCTCCGCACTTGGCGGGCTTCTGGTCATGCTGATCTATCGAAAGGTGCCCTTCATAGAACGCCATCTGGAACGATCGGTGATGGTTTATTCCTATCTTGCCATTGCACTGATCATCTTCTGGGGCGTGATCGACCGCTTCGTGTTTAATGATCAAGAGCCGTGGTCAACGACCATTCCACCTCTGCTATTTATGGTCATGGCGTGGTTCGGGGCGTCTTACAACGTGCGCCTTCGCACGCATCTGAGTTTCAGCGAGTTCCGCACCGCGATGCCAAGGGCAGGGCAACTCACTTGCCTGATCCTTGATGCGGTTCTGTGGTTTATTTTCGCGGTGATCGTCATTGTCACCACAACCCGACTGGTCGCGCTGTCTGCGTCAAATTTCCAGATCGTATTGGGTACCGACAACGTCATGCAGTGGTGGTTTCTTCTGGCTGCTCCTCTGTCTTTCTTCTTGATGGTCGGGCGCGTGTTTCAAAACCTCGCGGATGATCTGCACAATTGGAAAACAGGCGAGCCGCTCATCAAGCAGGCCGTGATCGGAGCAGACTAATGACAGATGGAACCATGGTCACACTGATCTCGCTTGGGGTCACTTTTCTATTCATGCTAGGCGTACCGGTTCTGCTGGTCATCGGCTACTGGGTTATTGGTTGTTCGTTTGTCCTTGGCTTGACGCTTGACAATATGGGCGCGGAGTTGCTGAACGTCTTCAACAAAGGTTTCGCCTTGCTGGCGATGCCGCTGTTCATTCTGACAGGAGACTTGATCAACAAATCCGGCATCGCGCGGCGGCTCAGCGATTTCGCCTATGCCTGTCTGGGTTGGATACGCGGCGGGCTGGCGATGGCCTCTCTGGGGGCATGCGGGTTGTTCGCCGCGATCTCGGGCTCGAACTCGGCCACGACCGCCACCATTGGTTCCATGTTGCACCCGGAGATGGTCAAAGGCGGCTATGACGAACGGTTCAGTGCGGCCACTGCGGCTGCGGGCGGCACCGTGGGGATCATCATTCCGCCGTCGATTATTTTCATTGTCTATGGGTTCCTGATGAACCTACCGATTTCGGAGCTGTTCGTCGCGGGTATTCTGCCCGGTGCGTTGATGGTTTTTGGTATGCAGTTTGCCTGCTGGATCATCTGCCGAATGAACGGCTGGGGCCACTTGATCCCGCTGCAACTGAACCGGGTGCTGAAAACCGCGTTCGGCGCATGGTTGGGTTTCTTCGCCATCGGGCTGGTTCTGTGGGGCATCTACACAGGTAAGTTCTCACCCACCGAAGCGGCGGGTGTGACCGTTGGTTTCTGTGTGATCGCCGGGTTGGTCAGCTATCCGATCAACCGGATCATGGGCGCACGGAACGATATTCCGCCGACCGAAAAAAGCTACGCCGAGATGTTCGTGGTCGAAGGCTTTACGATCCCCGAGATCCCCTCAATTGTGATCCGGTCAGCCCAGATCACAGGTATCCTCGCCCCGCTTATCGCAATTTCAGTGGTGATGCAGCAAATCCTGTCGCTGCTGGGGGCGCAAGAAACCATTGGGAACTTTGTAACCTCAATGGGCGGCTACCACGCGGTTCTATTTACCTCGATGGTGATCGTCTTCTTTTCCGGTATGGTGCTGGAAAGCTTGCCGGTGACGATCATCCTTGCGCCAATCCTCGCGCCGATCGCGGCCTCGGTTGGGATAGATCCGATCCATTTCTCGGTGATCTTCCTGGTGGGCGCGTCTATCGGCTTTATCACTCCGCCCTACGGTTTGAACCTCTATGTGGCATCAGGCGTGACGGGTGTACCCTACTTCCGTCTCTTGCGATACACGGTGCCTTATCTGGTGGCTTTGCTGTCCGTATGGATATTGGTGTCGCTTGTGCCCGATCTGGCCTTGATCCTGCTGCCAAATAACTAGAATGTTGCGGGATGGCCGAGACGGAAACACAAGAAAAAGAAACTCAGATCCCGACCAACCTGCGCCTTCTTCTCATCCTTGAGGAGGTGGCGCGGCGCGGAGTCGCCGTCAAACCATCGGACCTAATCGAGACATTGGGACTGGCCAAGCCCACAATCCACCGTCTGCTGCAAACCGCTGAGGCCGAAGGTTTCCTACAACGAGATCTGGATGGCCGCTCATTTGGTCCTGGGCACCGGCTGAGGTCGCTTTCGGTCAATACAATGTCTTCCGAACACCTGCGCACGGCGCGTTTGGCAATCTTGCGCAGCGTCGCTGAAAAGGTTGGTGAGACGTGCAACTTGGCCATCCCAGACCGGGAGGGCATGATCTACCTTGACCGGGTTGAAACGAAATGGCCGCTACGCATCCAATTGCCAATCGGTACACAGGTTCCCTTCCATTGCACAGCTAGCGGCAAGATGTACCTGTCTACTCTACGTCAGAAGACGTTGGATGGGTTCCTATCTGCAGGCAATTTACAACCGCAGACCAAACAAACTCTAACGAACCCTAATGCACTACGCGAGGAAATCCGGGGAATCGCCGAGAACGCTTACGCGACAGATGATGAGGAATTCATGGCCGGAATGACGGCCATCGCTGTGCCCATTCGTGATGGACAAGGCAGATTGGTAGGCACACTTTCAGTGCATGCTCCAACACAACGTCACGACGTCAACAGCCTGCTGTCCTTTCTGAACATCCTGAAAAAAGGAGCAAGTGAGCTATCGGAAATGTTAGCTAACTGATCTCTGCTCGTGACCATGGTCAAAGCTCTCGTCAAATTAGACTAGAAATGATCTTTTCAAGCAGGCTCAAGAAATCAGCCATATGTGCAGTATCATTCACCGCGTCACGGTCATTCTGATCGCACAAAGGGCGGGGTTATCGCTAGCAGAAACTACGAGTGCTTTTGATGCTCTCCTTAATGATCTTGCGATCTCGGGAAGCATTGGTTTCATCGGAAGCAGATGTCTCGGCGTTGCTGAACGCCCGCTAGCGAATGTAGATTACAAGCTTTCACAGCTCGGGTCAGGTCCCCATTTACTTGGCACGGCCGACACGAAGAGTTGGTTTGAAACCCGAAATCGGTCGTTCAAGTACAAAGTGGCAAGGTCGGCAAAGTTCGTTTCTCTGACATTCATATACCATCTCGGGGAGTTTGCTTGCTAGTACTTTGCCTTGAATCCCAGCGCTACGCTGAGATTCTCGTCGGATTACGCGTTTCAGCGCATTGAAAACCCCGCTAGTATTATTCGTAGCTTGACGTCCGAGAAACCCCTCCATGATCGAAATCCGCGACCTCCAACTCCTCAGCGCCCTTGCGCGGCATCGGCATTTTGCCAAAGCGGCTGAGGAGTGCGGGATTTCCCAGCCTGCCTTCTCGATGCGCATTCGCAATCTTGAGGACCGTTTGGGTGTCTCGATTGTCCGGCGCGCCAATCGGTTTCAGGGCCTGACCGAAGAGGGTGAGATGATCGTCCTGAGGGCGCGACGCATTCTGGATGATGCCAAGGCGCTGGAACAGCAGGTGCAGGCTGCAAAGGGCGAAATCACCGGCACTTTGATGCTGGGTGTGATCCCGACCGCCATCGCCTTTACCGGACGACTGACGAAACATTTGCGTAAGGCGCATCCGCGGATCGTGACCCGGATCGAGACCATGTCGGCCTCGGCCATTCAGCATCGGTTGGACGAAGGCAGCCTGGATGCGGGCGTGACTTACGGCGACAGTATCGGCACCGATTTGCGTCAGGTGCAGCCTCTTTATGAGGAAACCTATGTCCTCCTGGCCCCCGCGCATATGGTCGAGGATACCGGACCGATCCCTTGGGCCAAGGTCGCAGATTTCCCCCTCAGCCTGCTTGTGCCGCAGATGCAGAACCGACGGATTCTAGATCGGATCTTTCTGGATCAGGGGCTGCACCCGGATGTGGTGGCCGAAACCAGTGGCTTTACCGCTTCGATGGTGATGGCGCGCGAGGGGTTGGCGGCCACTGTGGTTCCGCGTGTTCTGCTGCGATCTCTGGGTGATCTGAAGGGGACCAAAGTGCTGCCCTTGATTGACCCCGTGGTCAGCAAACCGATTTGCCTCGCGACCCTGATCCGAGATCCGGAATTGCCAACAGTCGAAGCCCTGAGGGCGGTTGTGACGTCTTTGCGGTGATAAGGTGTCGTTATCGTGCGATTGCATAAGACGATTTGACGATATCCTCCTCTGATGAGACACGGAGCCTCAATCGGAGGGCATCATGGCACCATTAGATACCAAGCCATCAGGCGCACCCAAGGGCGTTTGGAAGTCAGGTAAAGGCAAAGGGCGGCACACGCCCAAAGGCCGTCAGTTCACGGATGAGGCACAGGCGGAGATTGCGCGCCTGTTGGGGGATCGCCCCCGTCGCCGCGATTTGCTGATCGAATTTCTGCATTTGATTCAGGACGCACACGGCCATATCAGCGCCGACCACATCGCCGCCTTGGCGGTTGAAATGCGCATCGGTCAGGCCGAGATCTATGAGACCGCGACCTTCTACGCCCATTTCGACGTGGTGAAAGAGGGTGAGACGCCTCCTCCGGCGTTGACGATCCGCGTCTGTGACTCCCTGTCCTGCGAAATGGCCGGTGCCCAGCAGCTGCAGAAAGCGCTTGAGGACGGTCTGGACCCGTCCGAGGTTCGTGTTGTCCGCGCCCCTTGCATGGGCCGCTGTGACACCGCTCCGGTGCTTGAGATCGGTCACAACCACATTGACCATGCGACCCCCGAAAAGGTACAGGCTGCAATTGCTGCCGATGACACCCATGCACATCTGCCTGACTACGAAACCTTCGCGACCTATGAGGCCGAAGGCGGTTACGCCAAGCTGAAAGAGATGCGCGAGAGCGGCGATTGGGAGAAGGTGCAGGAAGACGTCCTGTCCTCGGGCCTGCGCGGTCTGGGCGGTGCTGGCTTCCCGTCGGGCAAGAAATGGGGCTTTGTTCGCATGAACGAAGGTCCGCGCTATCTGGCCGTGAACGGCGATGAGGGCGAGCCTGGCACATTCAAAGACCGCTACTATCTTGAGCGCACGCCGCATGTCTTCCTCGAAGGCATGCTGATCGCCGCATGGGCGGTCGAGGCCGAGACCTGCTTTATCTACATGCGTGACGAATACCCGGCCGTGCTGGAAATCCTGCGCCGTGAAATCGCCGCGCTTGAACAGGCAGGGATTGTCGAAGAAGGCTACATCGACCTGCGCCGGGGTGCTGGTGCCTATATCTGCGGTGAAGAATCCGCGATGATCGAGTCGATCGAAGGCAAAAAGGGCCTGCCGCGCCATCGCCCTCCGTTCGTGGCGCAGGTTGGCGTGTTCAACCGCCCGACTTTGGTTCACAACGTTGAGACGCTGTATTGGGTCTCGAAAATCTGCCGCGAAGGGCCGCAGATCCTGAGTTCGGTTGAAAAGAATGGCCGCAAGGGACTGCGCAGCTACTCGATCTCGGGTCGTGTGGCGAAGCCGGGCGTGTACCTGCTGCCTGCCGGTTCGACCATTTTGGACGTGATCGAGGCTGCTGGTGGTATGGCCGAAGGTCAGACCTTCAAGGCGTATCAGCCGGGTGGTCCGTCCTCGGGCCTGCTGCCCGCGTCGATGGATGATATCCCGCTGGATTTCGACACGCTGCAACCGCATGGCACCTTTATCGGCTCGGCGGCCGTGGTGGTTCTGTCCGATCAGGACACCGCCCGCGACGCGGCGCTGAACATGCTGCGCTTCTTCGAAGACGAAAGCTGTGGTCAATGTACGCCCTGCCGTGCCGGCTGTGAAAAGGCCGTGAAACTGATGCAGGCCGACAAGTGGGACACCGATCTGCTGGAAGATCTGTGTCAGGTCATGGGCGATGCCTCGATCTGTGGTCTGGGGCAGGCAGCTCCGAACCCGATCCGCCTTGTCATGAAACACTTCGCTGACGAAATCTGAAGGGAGACAGAGCCATGCTAGACGCAAGCCCAACCAAGACCGTCACCTTCAACCTGAATGGCGAAGATGTCACCGTGCCCGAGGGCTGGACCATCTGGGAAGCCGCCAAGGGCCAGGGGTTCACCATCCCGCACCTGTGCCACAAGCCGCAGCCGGGTTATCGCCCGGACGGCAACTGCCGCGCCTGTATGGTTGAGGTTGAAGGCGAGCGCACGTTGGTCGCCTCGTGTATCCGTCCTGCGGCGGACGGGATGGTCGTGAAGACTGACAGCGACCGGGCCGAGAAATCGCGCGCCATGGTCATGGAACTGCTGGTTGCCGATCAGCCGGAAGAGGCCCATGACACCTCCAGCCACTTCTGGGACATGGCAAAGCTGAACGATGTCAGCGACAGCCGTTTCCCGGCGAAAGAGGCGGAAAAGATCCCGCTGCTGGATGACAGCCACGTCGCGATGCGCGTCAACCTGGACGCCTGCATTAACTGTAACCTCTGCGTCCGTGCCTGCCGTGAAGTGCAGGTGAATGATGTGATCGGCATGGCCGGTCGTGGCCATACTGCGCAGGTTGTGTTCGACCAGAACGACCCGATGGGCGATTCAACTTGTGTCGCTTGTGGTGAGTGCGTTCAGGCCTGCCCCACCGGCGCGCTGATGCCCGCCACCGTGCTGGACGACCAGCAGAAGGGTGACAGCAAGGATTACGACTCTGAGACCGAAAGCGTTTGCCCGTTCTGCGGTGTGGGCTGTAAGGTCTCGCTGAAGGTCAAGGACGGTAAGGTCAAATATGTCGAGGGCATCAACGGCCCCGCCAACGAAGGCCGTTTGTGTGTCAAAGGCCGTTTTGGTTTCGACTATATCCACCACCCGCACCGCCTGACCACGCCGCTGATCCGGCGTGAGGACGCGCCTGAAAAGGGTCTGAACGTCGATCCGGGCAACCTGTCGACCCATTTCCGCGAAGCGACCTGGGAAGAGGCGATGGACCTGGCCGCCACCAAGCTGATGGCCCTGCGCGAAGAAGACCCGCGCAGCGTTGCGGGCTTTGGCTCGGCCAAATGCACCAACGAAGAAGCCTATCTGTTCCAGAAGTTCATCCGACAGGGGTTCCGCCACAACAACGTCGACCACTGCACCCGTCTGTGCCACGCCTCGTCCGTTGCGGCCCTGATCGAGAACGTGGGCTCGGGCGCTGTGACCGCGACCTTCAACGAGATCGAAAACGCGGACGTGGCGATCATCATCGGCTCGAATCCGATCGAGAACCACCCCGTCGCGGCGACCTATTTCAAGCAGTTCGCCAAACGCGGCGGCAAGCTGATCGTGATGGATCCGCGCGGCGTCGGGATGCGCAAGTTTGCTGACGAAATGCTGCAGTTCCGTCCGGGTGCTGACGTCTCGATGCTCAATGCGATCATGAACGTGATCGTCGAAGAGGAGCTCTATGACAGCCAGTACATCCACCGATGGACCGAGAATTGGGAAGCCGAGAAAGAGCATCTGCGCCAGTTCACGCCCGAGGCAATGTCGCCCATCTGTGGCATCGAACCCGAGCAGCTGCGCCGCGTCGCGCGCACTTTTGCACAGGCCAAGGCCGGTCTGATCTTCTGGGGTATGGGCGTCAGCCAGCACATCCACGGCACCGACAACTCTCGCTGCCTAATCTCGCTGGCGTTGATGACCGGCAATGTGGGCAAACCCGGCGCGGGTCTGCACCCGCTGCGGGGTCAGAACAACGTACAGGGGGCCTCGGACGCCGGTCTGATCCCGATGTTCCTGCCGGACTATCAGTCGGTCATGGATGATGACATCCGGGCAAAGTTCAACACTGTGTGGAATGACGACCGTGACTTCTCGAACGAGAAGGGCCTGACCGTCACCGAGATCATTGATCAGGCATATGCAGGCAACATCAAGGGGATGTATATCCAGGGTGAAAACCCGGCAATGTCCGACCCCGATGTTGGCCACGCGCGCGACGCTCTGGCCAAGCTGGAGCTGATGATCGTGCAGGATATCTTCCTGACCGAGACCGCGAACTATGCCGATATCATCCTGCCTGCCTCGGCGCTTTATGAGAAGAATGGCACCGTGTCGAACACCAACCGTCAGGTCCAGCGTGTACGTCCGGCCGTGACCCCTCCGGGTGAGGCGCGTGAGGATTGGAAGATCACCGTTGAGCTTGGGCAGCGCATTGGGCTGAACTGGGACTACACCGATGTGTCGCAGGTGTTCAACGAGATGAAGTTGACGATGAATTCGCTCAACAACATCACGTGGGAGCGTCTGGAAACCGAGACCATCACCTATCCGTCCCTGTCCGAGACAGACCCGGGTCAGGCGATCGTGTTCGGTGACGGCTTCCCACGTGCGGACGGCAAGGCCCGCTTTACTCCGGCCAGCGTCATCCCGCCGGATGAGGCCCCGGATGACGAATACCCGATGATCGCCACCACCGGTCGTCAGCTGGAGCATTGGCACACTGGTTCGATGACTCGTCGCGCCAAGGTATTGGACGCGGTTGAGCCAGAGGCAAACTGCTCAATGAACCCGCGGACCCTCAAGCTGATGGGGATTGAACCGGGCGAGATGATCTGCCTGACTACGCGTCGTGGCTCGATCGAGATCATGGTTCGTGCCGACCGTGCGATTGCCGAAGATATGGTGTTCATCCCGTTTGCCTATGTCGAGGCAGCGGCGAACATCCTGACCAACTCGGCCATCGACCCCTATGGCAAAATCCCTGAGTTCAAGTTCTCGGCGATCCGCGTCGAAAAGATCGAAGACGCCATCGCGGCGGAGTAAACTCCACTCCAGACACTCGGAAAAGGCGGCCCATTGGGTCGCCTTTTTCGCGTCTTGACAGCGGCTTACACGCGGCCAACCCTGTCACCGTCATTCATGATGGAGTTGCCGATGCCCCGCCGTTTCGTCGATTTATCTGTTCCACTGGAAACTGGGATCGTATCGGACCCGCCGATCATGCTGCCTGAGATCGAGTACATGACCCACGATCAAACGGCCGAGCAGGTCATGTCCTTCTTTCCCGGCCTGCAAAAGGATGACCTGCCGGGCGGCGAGGGCTGGGCCATCGAACGGTTACAAATCGCGACCCATAACGGGACCCATCTGGACGCGCCTTATCATCATCATTCGACGATGAACAAAGGCGAGCGGGCGATCACCATCGATGAGGTGCCGCTGGAGTGGTGCATGAATCCCGGCGTTAAACTGGATTTTCGCGATTTCGAGGATGGCTATGTGGTCACAGCAGCGGATGTCGAAGCTGAACTGAAACGGGTCGGCCATACGCTGAAACCGTTGGATATCGTAGTCGTCAACACTTCTGCCGGGACGCAATATGGTCAGCCCGACTATCTGATGAAGGGCTGCGGCATGGGGCGCGAAGCAACCCTATATCTGACAGAACGCGGCGTGCGCGTCACAGGCACGGATGCCTGGAGTTGGGACGCGCCCTTCCCGTTGACCGCACAGGAATATGCGGAAACCAAAGATGCCTCGATCATCTGGGAGGGGCACCGCGCCTCGATGGAGATCGGCTATTGCCACATGGAGAAGCTAACCAATCTCGAAACACTGCCCGCAACGGGGTTTGAGATTTCTTGTTTTCCCTTCAAGATCAAAGGAGCGTCAGCCGGGTTCATTCGCGCTGTCGCGATCTTTGAGGACTCCGAGGAGTGAAAATCACCAACATGTCGCAAGATACACAACCCCTTGGCGGCCATGATGGCCCGTATGATGCACCGATCGAAATCCACAGCTTTGCTTTGCAGCCGGACTGGATCGACTACAACGGGCATATGAACGTCGGCTATTATGGCGTTGCGTTCGACATGGCCTTTGAACGTTTGCTGGTCGATCATCTGGGTCTCGGTGAGCCGCAGGTCGCCGCGATGGGGCAGGGGCCTTATGTGCTGCAGTCGCATATGCAGTTCCTGCGTGAGGTCACTCCGGACATGACGATCCACTTTCGGTTTCGGCTGCTGGATGCAGATCAGAAACGAGGGCACTATTTCGGGCAGATGGTTTCAATGCCGGATGAAACGGTGTGTGCCACGCAAGAGGTGCTGTTCATAAATGTCAGCCACGCGACGGGGCGGTCTGCGCCTTACCCGGATTGGGCGGTCAGGCGGCTCGCGCGGATGGTCGCCGATCACAAGGCGCTTCCCGCGGCACAACAAATCGGCCAGTCGATTGGTATTCGCCGAAAGTAGTCTGCTAGTAATCGCGCTCGAAAAACAGCCCGATCCCGGTTTCTCCGCGCCCGTCAACAGTGCCCCGGACAGTGAAGCTGTCCGTGACGTCCAGGTTCAGGTTCACCTCGGTATCGCCGTCTGTGTTGACGGTGAAGTCCGTGTACAGATTGTCCCCAAGATATGCTCCTGCGCCAAAGCGGCCCGCGCCGCCTTCGGTCGCACCGATATCCACCGTGTCAACACCGGTCGAGTCCCGCAGGCCCTTGGTCGCATCGCCGCCGGCCCCGCTAAGTTGTGCCAGAGAGGCCGCCATCTGTGCGATGACAAAAGGTGAGAGTTCCGAGAACCGGTTGCCAAACAACAGCATGGCCAGCGCCTCTTCGGTCGGGCGTTCGGGGTCTGAGAAAACATTGACTTCGGGCGAATCCAGAGGCCCGGCGATCTCGATCGTGGCGGTTCCGTCAGAAGTGCTGCTCGAGGATTCAAACTCGATATAGGGTGTCAGGTCGCCTTGCAGCGTCACAATCCCTTTGGTCAGGGTCAGCCTGCGTCCCAGAATGTCCAGATTACCGCGCAGCAGTTCGATCTGGCCCGAAGGGACAACGGAAGTCGTGGTGCCACCGATTGAGATATTCCCACCCAGTTCCGCATTCACGCCGCGCCCTCTTACAAAAACGGCCTTGGGGGCCAGCAGACTGATATCCAGCGCGATGCGCGAGTTGCTTTTGCTTTGCTCTTCCTTGGCGATCAGTTGCGCCCGTTCGCGGGTGACATAGCCCAGACGGCTTTCGTTGATATGCTGTATTTCGGGGATCGGAGCTGCGCCGACGGCGCCCGATGCAGCGGCGAGGTTGATGTTGGTTTCGCCAAATGTGATCTGCCCCGCCAGGCTGCTATTGCCTGTCAGAGCGCCCGCCAACACAATCTGACCGTTCAGCGTGGTCTCGTAGAGCAGCTGGTCGGTCAGCACGAGGTTGTTCAATGTCGTCGTGATCTGAGCGTTGAACGGCGGGGTCAGGTCGACGGGTCCGCTGACGGTGAACCCTCCGCCAGCGCGCATGGCCCCGTTCATCGATATCGTGGCGCGGCCTTGGGCCAGATCGACCGACCCGCCAATCCCTGTGATAGTTTGCCCTGCAGTTGGTATCGCAAAGGACGTGCCCGAGGTTGTGATTGTACCCGACAGTGCCTCCAGCCCGGGTTGGCCCTTGAGTGCCAGATTGTAACGGGCCGAGCCTTCGATCTTGTTGGGCGTGATGAACGCATTGGCGATACCTAGATTGATCCCGCCCTGGGCGGTTACATCTGCCAGACCCGTACCCTCATCAAACGTGCCGGACAGCTTGGTGCTGAGATCCGCGGGCCCTGTCGCGTTTGACGAAATCGTCCAGAGTCCATTGTCGCGTTTCGCGGTACCTTCGGCCGTCACTGTGCCGGGGAAGTCCGGTACAAAGCGTTCGATCCGGTTGAACTTGGCCTCATAGTCAAGATCTGCCGAGCCATCCGTCTCAACCGTTCCGACAACGTTTACATACGAGCTGTCAGGCCCTTGCAGGCGCGCGGTGCCTTCGAGCCCCGACTGAGTAGGCGCGACATTGCCATCCAGTTTCAAAGGGCCGGACAACGTAGTGGAAAGGCGGCTGAGGTCATCCAGCATCGCCGAAAAGTTCAGCCCGCCTGATTCACGATCAAGCTGGCCCGAGGCATTTGCCGTCAGCGCCGTCCCGTTTAGCCGGAACGTGCGGATGTTCATACCGGCATCAGTGTTTTCGGCATCCACGTTCAGAGTCGTGCGACCCGAAACCAGCGCGTCCAACTGGTCGATCCCAGTTCGGATGTCATTGGCCTCGACCGTGCCCTGCACATCGAACAGCTTGCTGGCCATAGCGCCTTTGCCCTGCATATCGGCCTTCACAGACCCAGCCAGATCCCGACCCGCAAGGCCCGAGAACAGCGACAGGTCGGGCACGTTCGCTTTGGCTTGTCCGTCGACGGCCAGATCGCCAGTGGGATCTGTGATCGTCGCAGTGGCCTCGGCCGTCAGAGCGCGCCCGTTGATCGTGGCCTGACGAATCTCGATCTGCTCTTGCGACAGTGCACCATCGAACTCGATTGAGGTCTGCCCGGCCAGAAGCGGATCCAGGTCATCCATACCAGTCTTGATATCCCGCGCCGTCACGCTGGCCGTGCCGTCAAACTCCAGCGTTTGGACTGTACCTTTGCCGTCCAGACTAGCCTGTACCGAACCACCCAGATCACGCTTGGCGAGGCCCGAGAAAACCGACAAGTCCCGCGCGCTGACCGTGGCTTGCCCGTCAATGGACAGGTTCCCATCCGGTGTCGTCACGGTGCCTGCAGCCTGTGCCCTGGCGGCGTCTGCGATCAATGTGAAGTCCCGGATTGTCACGCCGTCCGAGCCGCGTTTTGCGTCCAGTGTGATCGTGGTCTCGCCCGCAATCACCGGATCGATGTCGTCTCGACCAGTGGACAGATCGCGGCCTTTGACGGTGACTTTCCCGTCAAAACTGCGCTCCAGCGGAGAGCCGCTGCCTTCGACGGTGGCCGTGACCTCGCCGCCGAGGTCAAGCTTGGCCAGATCCGAGAACCGCGAAAGGTCGGAGGCGTTGAGCCTCGCCGACCCGTCGATATCCAGGCCGCTGGTTAGCCCGCTGATCAGCGCGTCGAGATCAAGTGTGTAGTCCGCCCCGATCAACTCAAACCCGGAAAGGTTCAGCGTCTCGTCGCTGCCATATTCGAACACGCCGTCCAGCGTGATTCTGTCGCCTATCGCGGTGTTCAGGGCGGGGTCGGACAGATCTAAGCCGTCAAGTGCGGCTTGCAAGTCACCATCCACGCTGAGGGCATCCCCCTGTTCCAAGCTCCCCTGAGCCGCAATTTGCGCGCGCCGCAGGCTGATCTGGTCTGTGGTCAACCCATTGGCTGTCAGGCTCAGGTCCCACAGATTGCCGTTTTGCTGGTCGAACAGGGCCGAGATTTGAGCGGCCTCGATCGACGTCCTTCCGCCCGAGACGGGCAGGACCACCTTGTCGCCCTCAGGTGGGGTGATGCGACCCTGCAGAGCGGCCAGTTGCAAGGTGCCGCCCGAGGCGAGTTCCAACTGGCCTTCCAGTTTCAGCGCCTGAGACGTGAATTCCAGATCACTGATGTTCAGCGCGCCTTCCGGCTGGGTCTGGCCATCGACAAACAGTCGCGTGTCGGTGCCAAAGAACACATCCATATCGCTGGCGACAAAGGGCGTCAGGTCACCGCCCAGATCGGCGGTGAACGCGATCCCATCCGCCGCACCGCTTTCGGCGGCACGCAGACGCACCTGACCCGTCACGCGCGGTTGGCTGTCACTGCTCAGGCTGATATCTGCGGTGAAGTCCGTCACTGGGCCAGAGCCTTTGGCCGTCAAACCAATGGGAGGGCTGTCGGGGATTTTCAGCGCGGTTGAGATGAGGCCGCCCGAGGCTTCGACAACGCTCAGGTCCAGGTCAATCTGGCTACTGGTGTTCTGGAAGCCGGCTTTGAGGGTGATTTCGTCTCCGGCGCGGTCAAGGCGGGTGATGTCGAGGCTGGTCTCCAATGTTCCATCGGCCAGCGACAGGTTACCGGAGACGTTCAGGTCAGCGGCAACGCCGATCAAAGGCTCGCCCAAGGCCAGCTCATCAATCCGAAGCTCTCCGATTTCAATCGCAACGGGCAGTTCGGGCAGTTGGAACGGCGTGGTCTCGGCCGAAGGGGGGGGAGCCTCCTTGGTTGTGGTGCCGGGCGCGCGAGCGATGTCGATTTCCTGCGCGGTCAACGCGTTGACCGAGAACCTCCCCCGGATCAGCGCCAGACGGTTCCAGTCAAGTTCGGCATCCTTGATGGTCAGCCAGACGCCTTCATCATCAGCGACGGTGATCTCGGCGATGGTGGCGCGGGAGCTCAGCGCGCCTTGCAGGCCTTTGACGGTGACGTTTTGGTCATCCCCCGACAGCGTATCCTGCAGGAACCGCTCGATCATGCTGCCGCCTTCGTCCTCTTGGGCGTTCAGCACCGGGGGCACACAGGTCAGCGTGCCGATCAGCAGCGGATATGCGAGGTAGCGTTTCAAAATGCCTGTCCAATCCCGATATAGAATTGCAGCCCGTCGCCGGTGTCGCCCTGAACCGGGTAGGCCAGATCAAAACGTAAGGGTCCGAATCCCCCCAGATCATAACGCACACCCAGACCGGCACCGGCGTGATTTTCGGCATCGCTGCCAATGAACGACGATGTATCCACGGTACCGTAGTCATAGAACCCGACCAGTGACAGGCTTTCCGTGACTTTGCCGCGTACCTCACCAGAAAAGCCGAGAAACGATTTTCCGCCTGCGATGCCGGTTCCCACCGGAATACCCAGGCTTTCGAAAGGCTGCCCGCGAACGGTTCCAGCACCGCCCGAGAAGAACAGGAAGTCCGGCGTTACCCCATCTGCTGATGGGCCAATGACAGACCCAATTTGAACACGCCCGGCAAGGACCAGTTTTCCGCCAGTACCCAGACTGGTGTAGGCCCGTCCGTCTCCGAAGAGGCGAATGCCACTTTCGGTTCCGGAGAACCCTGCGAAGGGAGTGGCCTGCGCGTCCAGATAAAACCCGCGTGTCGCGCTGATCTTGCTATCGCGCTCGTCCCATTCTGACCGAAACGGGATTATGAAGTATCGGAATTTTCGCCCATCTCCGTAGGCGTCATCGGCATCCGACCACTGAAAACCGACAGACGCTTCGGCATAGAGCCTGTCTGAAAACGTGCGCCGCGCACCATAAGCCAATGAGGCCACGGTAACGTTGTAGTTTTCCGTGTTGCGTCGTTCCAACAGAGCGTTCCAGAACGTATTGTCGTCGGGTCCTAGTCGGTCGGGTTGGTCCAGTCTTAAACCGATCCGCCCGTCCAAATCCTCGGCCCCGCCAATGTTGCGCAGGGCGGCTTCAAATCGTAGCCGCTCGGCCCGGCGAAAAACGTTACGGTGAGTCCATGTGGCCGTCACATCCAACCCATCGCGAGAGGCCAGTTCGACCCCAAAGGTCAGGCGGCGTTTGGGCAGGTCTTCGAAGGTGGCATCGAAATCCAGCGTTCCATCGGGGTTGGGGGTCTCGCGTTCTGTGATCGAGACTACGCTGAAGGTACCGGTCCGGCGCAGGCGCGTGCCGACTTTCTGGATTTTGGCGGGAGAGTAGACCTCGCCGCTTGGGAAGCCTGCGATATCTTCGATGGAGCGGTGTTTGACGTCAGTGTCGCCCTTGATGAACATTCTGCCGAAAGTCAGGCGACGCCCCGGATCCAGATCAATCTGTGCGTCCAGCTGCGCCTGTGCATGGCGGGCGATGATGGTTTGGTTCGCAAGTTCGGCTTTTGCGTGACCGGCATCTCTCCACCCCTGCACCCCGGCCGAGGTTGCCTGTTGGATTGCCCCTGTAGTGGCAAGTTTGCCCGGCGCGAACTCTTCCGGCAGCACTGTGTCCGGGGCCACGGGCTGTACGATTGCTTTGCCGAACCGGAAGCTTGGGCCAGTTTCTACGGTGATCACGGCGCGGTTGATTTGCGCGGGAACGCTCAGGGTGCTGAGGTCCGCGGCCTCTTTGCCGTCGAGTTTGATGCTGACCACGGGGCTGAAATAGCCCTCGTCGTAAAGAATCTGAACAATGGTGCGATAGTCTGACAGGGCGGCTGAGAGGATTTCCAAGGGGGTGTCCAGACCACGGGAGTCGGCGGTCGTGACGGACGAAGTCTCCTCAATGCGTTCTCTTAACTCTTTTGAGGCCCCCGGAGCGACGAGATTGGTTTCAAGGGCCAACAGGCCGGTTGGGGCCAAAGCTGTCATTGCGGCCAAAAGCCAACCCGTCAGACGGCGTTGCGGTCTGCTGCCCTGCATCAAATGGCTCCAACTGCCTCAACTCGAATACTATTCGACCGCGCTGTCGGATCGCGGTCGATTAAATTCATGTTAGAGCATTTGAGGCCGTTCAGGAAAAGGCTTTTGATGTTTGGATTGCGAATAACGCCCGCAGCTGTGTTGCGTCTGGGTCGACGGCTTGGGGCGGCTCCCGCCCGGTTTGGTCGCATCGTAGATGCACCCAACCCGGTTGGGCCAGGCAGCGCGCGGGGCGCGTTGCGGTTGCGACGGGTCAGGCGGCGGTCATCAGGCGGGCGACGTCCAGCATACGCGCGGAGAAGCCCCATTCATTGTCGTACCAGCCAAAGACGCGGACCTGGTTCGCGCCGACCATGCGGGTCTCTGGTCCGGCGATAACCAGCGACTCGGGCCGGGCGCGCAGATCAGAGGAGACAAGTGGCATGTCGGTCCATCCTAGAACCGGCGACGCGCTGACCTGATCGCGCAGAGCTTTGTCGAAGGACTCTGCGTCAAGGCTGCGGTCCAGCGTGACGATCAGGTCAATGGCCGAAACACTGGCCGTTGGCACCCGTACCGCCGCGCCTGAGATGCGCCCGGCCAAATGCGGCAGGACGACATCGATCAAGTGGATCGCGCTTGACGTCGTTGGGACCATCGAAAGCGCGCCTGCGCGCGAGCGGGCAAGATCGCCGCGTGGTGCATCCACCATCGGTTGGCTGTTAGTATAGCAGTGGATCGTCGTCATGTGGCCCGTGGTGATCCCGCCGATGTCATCCAGAACCCGGACCAGAGGTGCCAGCCCGTTGGTTGTGCAGGACGCGTTCGAGACGACATGAGCGCCGCCCAATTGATCCTCATTGGCGCCAAGGACCACGGTCACCTCGGCGGCGGGAGAGGGGCCAGAGATCAGCACTTTGCCCGCCCCGGCGGCCAATCCACGCCGTGCCACGTCGGATGTCCGCGCGATGCCCGTGCAGTCCAGCAGGACATCGACGCCGGACAGGTCGATATTTGCGAGATCAGAGCTGTGGGTCATGGGGATGGACTGCCCATCCACGACCAGCGCGCTGTTTCCCTCAGAGACGTCTCCGGCATAGGGGCCGAAGGTGCTGTCGTATTTGAACAGGTAGGCGCAGGTTGCCAGAGGTGCGATGTCGTTGATCAGCACCAGCTCGATATCCGATCCTTGCGGCATGGCCAGAACCTGCCGCAGGATCGTGCGGCCAATTCGGCCGAATCCATTGATCGCGAGTTTCATGCGCAAGCTATGGCAGGCGTCTCAGGCGACCTCAATGAAAGTATTGTACCAATTTCAGTTGCAGCTAACCTGCGAGAAAAACTGGCCCGAGATGTTCTGATACATGCTGGCCACGATGGGTCTGCAGCCAGTGGCCTGCTGAATTGCAGCAATGGCCTGCAGGGTCCGCAGGCGCGGTGGCGGGCCGAACGGGTTGAGGTTGTTGTTGTCCCGAGTGGCGCGGTAGATCACTGGCTCTTCAGCGACTTGGGTCACCGCCCAAGTGCGGCTGAGGACCACGACGGACTTGGTCTCTTCCTTGGCGATAGCAGGGGCGCTTGGCGCGACGGTCAAAGTGGCAGCCGCGGCGAGGGCCAGAAGGGGCAAGCGCAGGGTCATTATGCAAACTCCTACATTCAAATGAGAATTTCCCTGATTTCACCAGATTTAGGCGCTGCTGTGAACCCTTTCGGGTCAAATTCGCAGAACCTTTACGCGTTTCAGGCGCTCAATTTGGATTTTCTGAAGGTGCAACCGCTCGGGGCTTGGCCCGGCCAGCGCTGGGGTATATCCTTGAGGACAAATTGATTTCAGTCATGTGAGGCACAGATGAAAGCCCGGATTTCTTTGGTTTTGGCAGCTGTAGTTCTGACAGTTGGGGCGGTTCAGGCCAAACCTCTGTCACGGATTATTGCGGAAACGGGCCTCAGCCCGCAGGATTTCGAAGTGTTGAGCGCAGCCTCGACCGCGTTGTTGACCAGCGGTGCTCCGTCCGTTGGGCAAGAACGCGCATGGACCAACGATGCAACAGGTTCGAAAGGCACCGTGCGTATCGCTGCGGTACAGGGGAACTGTGTCTCGTTGCAGCATTCCGTTGAACCCGGCGGAGAAGAGCAGAACCGGCAGATTCGAACGCGCCGGTGCAAGGACGCCAACGGGAACTGGTTGCTGACACCCTGATTCGCTTCAATAGCCCCTGCCTCGGTCGATCTCATGCAGCAGCGGCTTGCCCGAGGATAGCCGTTCGAAATTCCTGGCCACGTCTGCAAGTGCATCCCCCAGATGCCAGCCCGAGACATGGGGCGTGATCGTCACGCCGGGATGCTGCCAAAGAGGACTGTCCTGCGGTAAAGGCTCCTGAGAGGTGACGTCCAGAACGGCATGGCCGGGTGTGCCTGCGTCCAATGCAGCGATCAATGCGGTCTCGTCAATCAGATCGCCGCGCCCTGCGTTCAGCAGATGGCTGCCGGGCTTCATCGCCGCCAATATGTCGGCACCAAACAGTCCAACGGTTTGCGGGGTCGAGGGTAAGATGGCGCAGACGTAGTCGCACTGACCAAGCAGTTCAGGCAGGGCATCCTGACCGTGCAGGCAGGTCACGCCGTCAATTTGCTTGGGTGACCGGCTCCATCCCATGACCTGGAAGCCAAGGCCTTTCAGCATGAGGGCCGTGCGCGTGCCGATCGTACCAAGCCCGAGTACACCGACCTTTGTCTCTGACGTGATGCGCGGCGCATTGGGGGACCATTCGGACCGGCGCTGGGCGGCTTCGTAGTCTCCCAAATGGCGCTGGGCGCGCAGGATATGGGCCAGAAACCACTCGGCGATTTCTTGTGCCGGGGCGTCCGGCCTCAGGCGTGCGACGCGGATATGATCGGGCAATTTGGGATTGCCGACGATGGTTTCCACGCCAGCGCCCAGTTTCTGCACCAGTTTGAGGTTGGGCAGGCGCTCAATATGCGCATCCTGTAGTGTGCTGACCGCCACCATGGTGATTTCAGTCGGATTCCCGATCGTGTCCGGGGTGCGGACATCAGCGTCGGGCGACTGGTGCAGAACCTCTTTGGCCAAATCCGCATCGCTGATCCAGTTGGACAGGCCGGTTTCGATCAAAAGTGCCATGGGTGCCTCATGTATTGGAAATAGATGGAGGTGACGTTCCGTCACGGAACTGGACAGGGTCCGGGCAGCTAAGCCATTCTTCAAGCGAAGGTAAAGCCCGAACCGATGGGCAACGGAGGAGCGTTCATGAACATGTCATTCGGTCTGCGCGAGGAAAACCGCGCCCTTTTGCAGCGTGTCGCAGATATGATCCGCGATGAGATCATGCCGCTGGAAGAGGAATATCAGGCCGAAATCGGCAAGGGAGACCGTTGGCAGTACACGGACCGTCAGGCGGAAATCCTTGAGGGGTTGAAAGCCAAGGCCAAGGCCGCCGGGCTTTGGAATTTTTGGCTGACCGACAGCGAAAAGGGCTTTGGTCTGACAACGGTCGAATACGCTTATTTCGCCGAAGAGATGGGTAAGACACCCCTTGGGGCCGAGGTATTCAACTGCTCGGCGCCCGACACCGGAAACATGGAGGTGTTCGAGCGCTACGGCACCGAGAAGATGAAAGAGCAGTGGCTGACGCCTCTGCTCGAAGGCCAGATTCGCTCGGCCTATTTGATGACCGAGCCGGACGTGGCCTCTTCTGACGCGACAAATGTGTCTATGTCCTGTGTGCGGGATGGGGATGACTATGTTCTCAATGGTGAGAAATGGTGGTCCTCGGGTGCGGGCGATCCACGCTGTAAGGTTTACATCGTGATGGTCAAAACAGGGAGCGCGGATCAGGCGAAGCATCAGCGCCAGTCCATGGTTGTGGTGCCAGCTGATGCACCAGGGATCGAGGTCCTGCGGCCGATGGAAGTCTATGGCCACGACGATGCACCCCATGGGCATATGCACATCCGGTTCACCAACGTCCGCATCCCCGCCGAAAACATCCTGCTTGGTGAAGGGCGCGGGTTCGAAATCGCGCAAGGTCGGTTGGGACCGGGTCGCATTCACCACTGCATGCGCGCGATCGGGCAGGCCGAAAGCGCGCTTGAGCAGATGTGCAAACGGTCGCTGCAGCGTGAGGCGTTCGGTAAGAAGCTGGCGCAGCTTGGGGCTAATTACGACATCATCGCCGAATGCCGGATGGAGATTGAAATGGCCCGCCTGCTGTGCCTGAAAGCAGCGTGGTACATGGATCAGGGTGACGCGCGGGCGGCGGCGCCATGGATCAGCCAGATCAAGGTGATCGCGCCTCAGGTCGCTTTGAAAGTGATTGACGAGGCAGTGCAGATGTTCGGAGCGCAGGGGATCAGTCAGGATACCCCGCTGGCCAATGCTTGGACCCATGTCCGCACATTGCGCCTCGCCGATGGGCCGGACGCGGTTCATCGCCGTCAGGTCGCGCGTGCGGAGCTTAGGAAATACACTCAAGAAAAGGTCTGACGCCCAGGATGGCTACCTATGATTTCGAAGATCTCTCCTATTTTCATCAGCGAGAGGACGGGGCTTTTGTCGGCAATGACCCGGCGCGTGGTCCTTGGTCGGCGGAGCATTGTCACGCAGGTCCGGTGAGCGGCCTGATCGTGCGCGCGGCTGAAACCGAGATCGGGCCCGAGAAGATGCTGACTCGCTTGACCGTGGATCTGCTGCGCCCTTTGCCCCTTGCCGGGCTGCGCGTGGCGGCTGAGACTACGCGCCATACCAGAACGCTCGCGACCACACGAGTGACTGTGCATGATCTGGATGATACCCTTTGCGCAACCGCAACCACGATGCATTTAGTGCGTCGGGACTTGGGCGTTGTGCCCAATGTCAAAACGCGGCCATTGCGCTTCGAAGATGCGGTCGAAGGCCCTTTCCCGATCGGAGAGCTACGCCATGACCTGCCCGGTTTTGCGCACTATAGCGACATTAGATACGGGGCGGGGGACAGGCACGGCGTAGGACCGAAAACCGTGTGGATGCGGACCCCGAACCTGTTGGAGGGCGAGGTGCAATCCCCCATCCAATCGCTCTGTGCCTTGGGGGATTGCGGCAATGGAATCTCATGGAATGCCCCAACGGCAGAGATGGGGTTCATGAACACCGATCTGACCATCAACATCCACCGGGAGCCCACCTCGGACTGGTTGGCCTCGCAATCAATTTCACATTGGCAGCCCTCAGGGATCGGGATGTCTCAGTCGGTGCTGCATGACAGGCAGGGGCCTGTCGGAACGGCCCTACAAACGATTGTTCTGTTCCCGCCCAAGTGATCGGTCGGCCAGTTTCTGCATCGAGACCGGAAATCGCATTGCCGATGCGTACTTCGACGCCTATCTTGCCCTTATGCGATGGTTGTTCCCATTCCTGACCTGCTGCCTGCCGATCCCGGCCTTGGCCCACCCGCATGTCTTCATTGACACGGGGTTGGAGTTCATCGTGGACGAGGCTGGACAACTAACCCATGTCCGCGTGACCTGGGCCTATGATGAGCTGTTCTCCCTGCTGCAGTTGGAGGACATGAGGTTGGATCAGGATGGTGACGGCGCGCTGACCGAAAGTGAGCAGCAGTTCCTGACCGGTTTTGATGCGCAATGGATGGAAGGCTATAACGGTGATCTGGTTGTGACCGCCAGCGGTGCCCCGGTTGCCTTGTCTGGCCCGTTGGAGCCGCATGCCACGACCGAAGATGGTCGCATCGTCACCACCCATCTGCGCGCTGTCGAAGGCGGATCTGTCCCGGCCGAAGCGATTTCGGCAAAAGCCTTCGATGAAACCTATTACACCGCCTACGACGTCACCCGTCCGGTCACCGTGTCCGGCCCGGCGACTTGTCTGCTCGAACGGATTGATCCGGATATCGACGGCCAATTGGCGCAGATGCAGGCCTTTCTCCTGACCCTGGATGCAGAATACGACCTTGAGGAAAACGATATCCCGCTGGTCGGCGAAAGCTATGCGACCGAGATTTTGATTTCATGTCCAAATACCTGATTGTTCCCGTCGCTATCGCCTGTGGCCTGCTTTTGTGGTTCTGGGGCAGCGGCGGGTTTGACAGCCTAGCTGCTTGGGCGGCTGGCGAACAACGCGAATTCCAGAACCAGATCGCGCGTGCCCTTCGGGCGGCCCGCGCCGAACAACCTCAGGCGGTGGCAACACTGCTAACCGTTTGTTTCGCCTACGGGTTCTTTCATGCCATCGGCCCAGGGCACGGTAAGGTCCTGATCGGAGGCTACGGTCTGGGCCGTCAGGTCGCCTTCTGGCGCTTGTCGGCGATCAGCGTGCTGTCGAGCCTCGGGCAGGCCTTAACAGCAGTTGTTCTGGTCTATGCCGGGGTTCTGATATTCCAGTTGTCACGTGAGACACTGGTGGGCACGACAGAGCAGGTTATGGCGCCAATCAGCTATGCGGCCATCGCGGCCATTGGTTTGTGGCTGGTTTTTCGCGGGATGCGCAGTTTCGCGCGACGGTCCCGCAGCGATGCCGCGCATGGGCATTCTCACGACCATGAGCATCACCACGAACACCACCATGAGGAACACGAGCACCACCATCATCATCACCATGATGAGGTCTGCTCGGATTGCGGCCATCGCCATGGCCCCAGCGCGGAAGAGGTCGCCAATGTCGGGTCACTGCGTGAGGCGCTCGTGCTGATCGCGGGCATCGCTGCGCGCCCCTGTACCGGGGCATTGTTCGTGCTGATCCTGACCTGGCAGATGGGAATCGCCATGGTCGGAATTGCCGGAGCTTTCGCGATGGCGCTGGGCACCGCGACTGTCACAACGCTGGTCGGCTGGACATCCTTTGGCCTGCGGGGCGGTTTGCTTGCCTCGGCCTCGGCCATGCGATTTGCGTCGATACTGGCCCCGACCATCGAACTGGTGGCAGGGCTAGTGATTGTCGTGATTGCCAGCGGCCTGTTGTTGCGCGCGATTTAAAGCGATCTAGAAAACCGGATCAGGGTAACCGACCCGTGCCAGATACAGCCCTTGCGGCGGGCAAACCGGCCCGCAGGCGGCGCGATCTTCGGCCTCTAGCGCGTCGCGCACATCCTCGGGTGACCACGACCCCGCGCCAACACGTTCAAGCGTTCCTACAAAGCTGCGCACCTGATTGTGCAGGAATGACCGCGCCCGAACGTGAAAATGCACCTCGGGTCCGGAGAAACCCTGCACCTGCTCCACCCGCAACTCATCCAGAGTTTTCACAGGGCTGGCCGCCTGACAGATCGAGGATCGGAAAGTGGTGAAATCATGCCGCCCGATCAACATATCCGCACCCGCCTGCATGGCCTCGACATCCAGCTGATGATTGATCTGCCAAACCTGCCCTTTGTCATGGGTCGCAGGCGCGCGGCGCATCAGGATGCGGAACAGGTATTGACGTTCAACCGCCGTAAAGCGCGCGTGCCAGTCATCAGCGACCCGCGCAGCCTGAACAATCGCCACCGGCTGCGGCTTGAGGTGATAGTTCAACGCCTCGGACAGGCGGAACGGATTCCACTCCTTGACCAGATCGCAATGCGCCACTTGCCCCAGCGCATGCACACCCGCATCGGTGCGCCCGGCGGCGGCAATGGTGTGATCGCCCGGCTGGATGCGGGACAGGGCGTGCTCAATGGCCCCTTGCACCGAGGGCAGCTCTTTCTGGCGTTGCCATCCGGCAAACGGCTCCCCTTGGTATTCGACTTTCAAAGCATATCTGGGCATGGGCCGCTGGTAGCGCGCGGCGCGCGAACGGGCAAGGGGGCGAAAGCGCTGGCATGTCCGGCAGCGGCTACCTATCTTGGGCGAAACGATTATTGCGGGGCGACAATTTGGTCATCTCATCCCTGGCAGACAGTCTTGTGCGCGGCGTCGAATCCATCGGCGACAGCGTGTCCGAGACGTTTTTCGAGCCTGTCATCCGTCTGGGCGTCACCGGTCTGGCGCGCTCCGGCAAGACGGTTTTCATCACGTCGCTGGTGGCAAACCTGCTGGACCGGGGCCGCATGAGCGGCCTTGTCGCGCAGCAAGAGGGGCGCATCAACGCGGCCTACTTGCAACCGCAGCCAGACGACACGGTCCCTCGGTTCGACTACGAATCTCACCTCTCCGACCTCACAGGCCCACAAACGCACTGGCCCGAAAGCACACGCGCCGTGTCCGAGCTGCGCCTATCGTTCAAGGCGCGACCGGCCGGATTGCTGGCAGGGCTTCAGGGACCGCGCACCGTTCATCTGGACATCGTGGACTATCCCGGCGAGTGGCTTCTGGACCTCGCGCTGCTGGACAAATCCTACGCGGACTGGTCGCAGGAGACGCTGTCGCGCATCGAAAACCGTCCCGAGGCGGCCGAGTTTCTGGCGCAAGCCCGTGTCACCGATCTGACAGCGGAACATGATGAGCCTATCGCGCAAGCTCTGGCCGCTGCGTTCGCGACCTATCTGAACACCGCGCGGGATGCTGGTTTCTACGACTGCACGCCGGGTCGTTTTTTGTTGCCGGGCGATCTGGCAGGCTCTCCGGTTCTGACTTTTGCGCCTTTGCCAGTCTCCGACCCCTCGCGCCGTCGCACCCTGCAGCGCGAGATGGAGCGGCGCTACGAGGCTTATAAGTCCCAAGTGGTGAAGCCCTTCTTCCGCGATCATTTCTCACGCATCGACCGTCAGGTTGTGCTGGTCGATGCGTTGGGCGCAATCCACAAAGGCCCGCAAGCGGTCGAGGATATGCGCCGCGCCATGGGCGATATCCTCTCGGCCTTCCGTCCGGGGCGCAACGCGTGGCTCAGCCAGTTGTTGCTGGGCAAACGGGTTGAACGCATTCTGTTTGCGGCCACCAAAGCCGACCACCTGCACCACACGCAACACCCGCGCCTGACCGCGATCATGGAGGCACTGACCCGTGAGGCGCGGGATCGGGCGAGCTTCGCTGGCGCTGAAACGGCGGCCCTGTCGCTGGCCTCTCTGCGCGCGACGACGGAAGAGATGCGCAGCCATAACGGAACCGAGCTGCCCTGCGTTCGGGGCACCTTGCTGGACAGTGGCAAACAAGCCGCCTTCTACCCCGGAGAGCTGCCGGATGATCCATCCCATCTGCTCGGCCCGGCCCGGAACGGGGCCGAGGCTTGGCTTGGCGATGACTATGGTTTCATGTCCTTCGCTCCGGCCCAGTTGACGCTGCGCGCGGGCGACGGTCCGCCGCATATCCGGCTGGACAGGGCCGCGCAGTTTCTGATCGGAGACCGGCTGTGACCGTTACCATCCGCCCCGCCCGCAGCACCGATGCCGGTGCAACCGGAGAGATCTTGCACGGGTTTTCGCGCGAGAATGACTGGATGCCCGATCTCCACAGCGGCGCCGAAACCATCGCATTTTGCGGCCGTATGATTGATCAAAGCTGGGTTACCGTTGCCGAGGTTTCGGACTCAGTGGTTGGATTTTTGGCCCTGAACGGAACGGATGTACATTCACTGTATTTAACGCCTGCTGCGCGCGGGCAGGGGATCGGCAAGCGGTTGCTCGATCATGCGAAGGCGCAGCACTCGCGGCTGACGCTGTTTGCATTTCAGGCCAACACCGGCGCGTGCAGGTTCTATGAACGCAACGGCTTTGCCGAGGTCGCCCGAAGCGACGGGGCGGACAACGATGAAAACCTGCCTGACATCAAATATGTCTGGCGTAGTGAAGGGGCAGCGAATGGCTAAAGGCCCGGTTCTGATCGATCTCGAAGCAGACGAACCCGCCGCTGACGTGGCCAAGGCCCCTCCGGTGCCCGATCTGGCGGTACCTCAAAGGCAGGCCATGCAAAGCGCGGCGCGATTTGCCGCCCGCAAACCCTCGGCCTTGGCGCGTTGGTTCTGGGGGTTGGCGCTGGCGGTAGTCGGGGCTGCAATTTCGGTCGCCGCATGGGATTTCGCGACCTCGCTGATTGCACGCGCGCCCATTCTGGGCTGGGTTGTCACCGGTTTGATCGGAGCTTTGGTCCTTGTTGCGCTGATCATCGCCGTCCGGGAACTGGCTGCAATTGGCCGCCTGTCCCGCGTTGACGGATTGCGCCGCGCAGCGGATGAGGCCTTGGCGGATGCCGATCTGACCAAAGCGCGGGCGGTCACAACCCGCTTGATTGCATTCTACAAGGGCCGGGATGAGACCAAATGGGGCCGTGATCGGCTGTCCGAACGTATGTCAGAACAATTCGACGCCTCTGGCCTGCTGACCTTGGCCGAGGATGAACTGCTGGCCCCCTTGGACGCCGCCGCCAGTCGCGAGGTTGAGGCAGCAGCCCGGCAGGTGGCCACGGTCACGGCCTTGGTGCCCCTGGCCCTTGCGGATGTGGTCACGGCCCTTGCGGCCTCGTTGCGAATGATCCGGCGGGTGGCCGAGATTTATGGTGGGCGGGCCGGGTTTCTGGGAAGCTGGCGCCTGACGCGCGCCGTTTTCGTGCATCTCGTGGCGACCGGTGCGGTGGCCGTCGGCGACGATCTGCTGGAGCCTGTTCTGGGTGGATCGGTCCTCAGTAAACTGTCGCGACGCTTTGGCGAAGGGTTGGTGAACGGTGCCCTCAGCGCCCGAGTCGGAGTGGCCGCGATGGAGGTGTGTCGACCTTTGCCTTTCTCGGATCGTCACAAGCCGTCGGTCCGAACGATGATCAAAAGGGCGTTGCAGGGGCTGTTCAGTAAGACTTGATCTGACGCAAAGCGGTATGGCACGCCATTCGTCACAGTGAATGTGACAGAAAGCGAGCCATGACAGATCACGGTCACAGCCAGCAGGAAATCGAACAGAGAATTAGCGACCCGCCCGGGCGGGGCGTTTTGCGTGACATCGTGTACGGAGGCATCGACGGGTCGGTCACCACATTCGCGATCGTTGCTGGTGTTGCAGGTGCTGGGTTGTCCTCGTTCGTAATTGTCGCTCTGGGCTTGGCAAATGTGTTGGCCGACGGGTTTTCAATGGCAGTCGGCAACTATTCAGGCACCAAGGCCGAACTGGACAATATTAAACGCATTCGAGCCATCGAACAGCGTCATATCGCGCTCTACCCAGATGGCGAACGCGATGAGGTGCGCGAGATCCTTGCGCAGAAAGGTTTGTCTGGGCAGGTGCTGGAGGATGCGACAGAGGCTATCACCGCGGACCGCGAAAACTGGATCAACCTGATGATTGAGGGCGAATACGGGCTTGGCAGCGTAGATCCTCATCCGGTGAAGGCTGCGATGGCCACGTTTCTGGCCTTTCTTGTGGCCGGAATGGTTCCTTTGCTGCCGTTTCTGCTGGCTCTGGACAACGCTTTAACTGTCTCCGTCTGCATGACCATGGGGGTGTTTTTCGCCATCGGAGCGCTGAAAAGCCGGTGGTCGCTGACCCCGTGGTGGCGCTCGGGGCTTGAGACGTTTGCCATCGGCGGTGCGGCGGCTATGATTGCCTATTTCGTGGGGTCGTTGTTTCACCCTTAGCCCGATGATGTAGCGCCATTCGTCGCATGGGTCGGAGCCTCTGGACCATCGGGCATGGGCGGCTTATAAGCGCCCCCATGTATGACCGGATGGCCATCATTATTCGAATTATATCCCCGGCGCTCTGACCCTCTGAGACGCCGGGCAAAGGTGTTTGAGACTTCGCACCGACCGCTTCGATCCTAGTACGACCAGATCATCCAAAGGACGCCCCAAATGTGCGCCGACACGATCCAGACACCTGACTACAAAGACACGCTGAACCTGCCCAAGACTGAATTCCCCATGCGCGCCGGATTGCCCAAGCGCGAACCCGCATGGCTGGAGCGTTGGGAAAAGATCGGCGTCTACGACCGCCTGCGCGAGAAAGAAGGCCGTAAGCCTTTCACCCTGCATGACGGCCCACCCTACGCGAACGGTCACCTGCATATCGGCCACGCGCTGAACAAGACGATCAAGGACATGATCGTGCGATCGCATCAGATGATGGGTTTCGACGCGCGCTATGTGCCCGGTTGGGACTGCCACGGTCTGCCCATCGAATGGAAGATCGAAGAGCAGTACCGCAAGAAGGGTAAGAACAAGGACGAGGTGAACATCGTCGACTTCCGTCAGGAGTGCCGCAAGTTCGCTGAAGGCTGGATCGACATCCAGCGCGAAGAGTTCAAGCGCCTGGGCATCACCGGCAACTGGCCGGATCCCTACATCACCATGGACTACCATGCCGAGGCCGTGATTGCGGATGAGTTCATGAAGTTCTTGATGAACGGTACGCTCTATCAGGGCTCAAAACCCGTTATGTGGTCGCCCATCGAGAAGACCGCGCTGGCCGAGGCCGAGGTCGAGTATCACGATAAGGAAAGCTTCACCATCTGGGTGAAGTTCAAGGTCGTGAATGCGGGCGATTTGGATAACGCATTTGTTGTAATCTGGACCACGACCCCCTGGACCATGCCGTCTAACAAGGCGGTCGTCTATGGCAAGGACATCTCATACGGTCTCTACGAAGTCACCGGCGCGCCCGAGGAATGCTGGGCCGCTGCGGGTGACAAATTCCTGCTGGCTGACAATCTGGCCGCCGACGTGCTGGGCCGTGCGCGTCTGAATGACGACCAGTGGACGCGTGTCCGCGATGTGACCGGTGATGAGCTGGCAGGTGTGCAACTGACACACCCGCTGGCCGGGGCCGAAGGCGGCAATGGCGAATGGGATGACATCCGCGACTTCCGCGCCGCTGAGTTCGTGACCGATACCGAAGGGACCGGTTTCGTCCACTGTGCACCGTCGCACGGTATGGAGGAATTTGAGCTCTACCGCGATCTGGGCATGCTCGAGCAGGTCATCACTTATAACGTGATGGACGACGGCTCGTTCCGCGCCGATCTGCCGTTCTTTGGTGGCAAATACATCCTGTCGCGCAAGGGTGGCGAGGGTGACGCGAACAAAGCCGTCATTGACAAGCTGGTCGATGTCGGCGGACTGCTGGCGCGTGGCAAGATCAAGCACAGCTATCCGCATTCGTGGCGCTCGAAAGCGCCGATCATCTATCGCAACACGCCGCAGTGGTTTGCATCCGTTGACCGCAAGCTGGACGACGGCATGGGCGAGATGGGCGACACCATCCGCGAACGCGCCCTGCGATCAATTGATGAACTGGTGAAATGGACGCCGCAGACCGGTCGTAACCGCCTGTATTCGATGATCGAGGCGCGCCCGGATTGGGTTCTGTCGCGTCAGCGCGCCTGGGGTGTGCCGCTGACCTGCTTTACCAAGAAGGGTGCTTTGCCAACCGACGCGGATTACCTGCTGCGCAATGCCGATCTGAACGCGCGCATCAAGGCGGCGTTCGAGAAAGACGGCGCGGATATCTGGTACACCGACGGGTTCAAAGAGAAGATCCTCGACGGCATCGCCAATCCGGATGACTACGATCAGGTCTTCGACGTGTTGGACGTGTGGTTCGACTCTGGGTCCACCCATGCCTTCGTTCTGCGCGACCGTGAGGACGGCACCGAAGATGGCATCGCCGATGTCTACATGGAAGGCACCGACCAGCACCGCGGTTGGTTCCATTCGTCGATGCTGCAGGCCTGCGGCACCAAAGGCCGTGCGCCCTACCGCAACGTGGTGACCCATGGCTTCACGCTGGACGCCAAGGGCAACAAGATGTCCAAATCTCTGGGCAACACCATCGTGCCGGAAGAGGTCGTCAAGCAATACGGCGCCGATATCCTGCGTCTGTGGGTCGCTCAGACCGACTACACCGCCGACCAGCGGATCGGGCCGGAAATCCTGAAGGGCACCGCCGACAGCTACCGCCGTCTGCGCAACACCATGCGGTTCATGCTGGGATCTTTGGCTGACTTCACCGAGGCCGACCGGGTCGCCCCAGAGGATATGCCGCGTCTGGAGCGTTGGGTCCTCAGCCGCCTGGCCGATCTGGATGAGCAGGTCCGCAAAGGCTATTCAGAGTTCGATTTCCAGGGCGTGTTCAGCGCGGTCTTCACCTTTGCTACGGTTGATTTGTCATCCTTCTACTTCGACGTCCGCAAGGACGCGCTGTATTGCGACGGCGATAGCCTGCGCCGCCGTGCGGCCCGTACCGTTCTGGATATCCTGTTCCACCGCCTGACCACATGGCTGGCGCCGGTTCTGGTCTTCACCATGGAAGAGGTCTGGTTGGAGCGGTTCCCAGGCGACGACAGCTCGGTCCATCTGGTAGATTTCCCGGAGACACCGGCGGATTGGCGTGATGCCGAGTTGGAAGAAGCCGTTGCAAAGGTTCGTCGCGTACGCCGCGCCGTGACCGCAGCGCTAGAGGTTCAGCGTCAGGACAAGGTGATCGGATCCAGCCTTGAGGCCGCTCCGATCGTGCATGTCGAAGATCAGGATACTATTGCGCTGTTGGCGAGTTTTGATGTGGACGATCTTTGCATCACGTCGGGCTTGACGGTCTCCAAGAACCCGGCCCCGGCCGAAGCCTTCCGCGTGCCCGAGATTGAGGGCGTCGGTGTGGTTTTTGAGAAGGCGGAAGGCGACAAATGCCAACGCTGCTGGAAGATTCTGCCCGACGTGGGACGGCATAGTCATGCGGGCGTCTGTGGGCGCTGTGATGAAGCACTGAGCTGAATTACCTACTTGAGTGCGGTGGGCGGAGTCTTTTTGCGAGGCTCTGCCTCGCGCTCCGAGGTATTTTTGAACAGAAGAAGAGGTGGGCGCGGCGCGATAAGGGTTGCGCTTTGCCTGCAAAGACTGGCAGCCTTCGGTCATGCCGATGATTGCAGTACAGACCCAGTTTGGGTGTCTTGGGGTTGAGGAACAGGACGGGGCGATTACGCGTCTTGTCTGGGACGGCGTGAGCGACGGGCCCGAGACACCTTTGTTGCGTGAAGCGGCGGCACAGTTGAAGGCCTATGATGACGGGCGGCTTGAGCGGTTTGATCTGCCCTATCATATCTCGGGGTCCGAGTTTCAGCGGCAGGTCTGTGATTTGATGTATGCGATCCCGCTCGGCGAAACCCGCACTTATGGGGATATCGCAAAGGAACTGGGCCAGCCGCCTCAGCCGGTGGGGCAGGCCTGTGGGGCGAATCCGATCCCTGTCATCATTCCGTGCCATCGTGTTCTTGCGGCCAATGGGTTAGGCGGGTTCTCGGGCGATGGCGGCGTTGAGACCAAAGTGGCCCTTTTGCTGCACGAAAAGGCGGCGGGTCTGTTGATCTGATCGGTGAAAACCTGTTGCATTCCAACGTCTCGAGCCTCACCTTGTTTCAAAAGGAGAGTTCGAAGGATCCCATTGAATGACCGACCAAGCAGAACGCGCCGCAGAAAAGAAAGCCATTATTGACCGTCTGATGTCTCTGGAGGCGCAGGAACTGGCCACGGCCCAGGCGCATTACGACGCCTTTTTGAAAGATGCCCAACTGGATGACCGAGAAGGGCATGACAAGGATGATATCGCCGCGTCGCGCGAGAATGCGGACCTTGCTGCGGCGTTTGACGCGCCGGTGCATGCGCATCATGCCAAGATCGACGTGATCGAGAACACCAATTTCGGTATCACCGATACCGTTCAGCCTGGCGCGGTCATCAAGTTCAACAATCGCCGTTTTGTTGTCTGCGTCTCGACCACTCGGTTCGACGTGGACGGCAAGACCTATATGGGTATCTCAACCCAGAGCCCGATTTATCTGGCCATGATTGGCCTGCAAGCGGGCGACGTCTTCACCCATAACGGGACTGAGTTTGAGGTTCAGGACGTTTTGTAATCCGCGCTTTTGCGTTGCGGAATGATCTGCTGCGCAATGCCTGCGAAAACCAGATACAGGCTGGTCACAACCAGCCCCCAATGCGCCCAGCTTTCCGGGTGGAAATCAACCCAGGCCGCCCATCCTGCAAAGAAGGTCCAGGCCAGTGCCATGGGCAGGGTCACGTTGCGCCAGCGTTCGGTGCGGACGGGGTGGACGAATTTCAGGGGCAGAAACATTGCGACGGCCAGAAGGGTTACCAGAATGAGGCTGACCCAAAAGTTCGGTTCGAGCGCGAAGATCACGATGACGAACATGTTCCAGCATCCGGGGAAGCCGGAGAATGAGTTATCCTTGGTCTTCATCCGTGTGTCGGCAAAGTACATGGCGCTGGCGAATGTGATGACGATGATCGCAAACCATCCGGTCCAGCCATCCATCAAGCCGGATTTGAACAGCGCATAGGCTGGTATGAACACATAGGTCAGGTAGTCGATGATCAGGTCCAACAGGACACCATCAAACTCGGGCGCGTTCTTCTTGACGTGATAGTGGCGGGCCAAGGGGCCGTCGATGCCGTCGACGATGAAGGACACAACAAGCCACAGATACATCAGGCTCCATTTTTCATCCACGGCCGCCAGCATGGCGAGCATGGCGAAAACGGCTCCGGTTGCGGTGAAAAGATGAACGGCAAGCGCTTTGAATCTAAGTGTCATGCCCGTGTCATGAAGGATGTGGGGGGCAGATGCAAAGCAAAAAGACAGTTTGGTTGCAAGGACATTGAGGATGCCGTGCTTTTGAACCTCAGGCCTTTGGGTGGGCGCGGTTGTACACCTCCATCAGCCGGGCAGTATCGACGGCCGTGTAGGTTTGGGTGGTGGATAGAGAGGCGTGGCCCAGAAGCTCTTGAATAGCGCGCAGATCCCCACCGGCTGAGAGCAGATGCGTGGCAAAACTATGCCGCATGGCATGAGGCGTTGCGGTCGCGGGTAGGCCGAGCTGCATGCGGGCCTTCGACATAACCTCTTGGATCGCGCGGGGATTGAGCGCTCCACCCCGGACACCGCGAAATAGGGCAAGGTTGTCTGATTTCGGGTGCGGGCAGAGTTGGAGATAGTGGTCCACCGCGTCGCGGGCGGCAGGAAGGACAGGGACGATCCTCTCTTTGTCGCCTTTGCCTGTAATGCGCAGGGTTGCCGGCAGGGGGGCATCTGCACCGGTCAGTGACAGCGCCTCGGAAATGCGCAACCCGCAACCGTAGAGCAGCGTCACAACAGCCACGTCACGGGCTGAGACCCAGTCATTGCTGGATTGCAACTCAACCGTTTCAATCATGGCGCGAGCTGCGTCCTCGGCCAGAGGGCGGGGGAGCTTTTTGGTGAATTTCGGCGCGCGGGTTGAAAGGACGGCAGTTGGCTCGAACCCTTCACGCTCGGCCAGCCAGCGGTAAAAGCTTTTGACGGCTGATAGTTTTCGGGCCAGAGAGCGCGCGCCCACACCGCTCTGGCGCTGATCGGCCATCCATGCGCGCATGTCCGAAACTGTGATGCGTTCGAGCGCGGCGATGCCCTGGCGGTCTCCATGGTGGAGGGTCATGAAGGAGAGGAAATCAGTGACATCCCCGCGATATGCGGTTTGGGTGTTCTGAGACCGTCCCGCCAGTGCGCCCAGGCTCTCCAACCAGTGTTGGAGGGCGTCTCGGCAAGCTGGCGAAATCAGGCTCACGACAACCAGTGGCGCATTGAGCGTTCGAACACGCCAGCAAAAAACGACAGTAGATCGGTGCCAAGTTGCGGCGTGAAGTGCCTCGGGTCCAAGGCCCCCATGACAATCAGACCGGGCAGGCGACCGGACCCGAGATCTAGCTTCAGGCAAGCTTCGGACCTGAGTTGAGCGGCAAGAGTGCCGAATACGCGTTGGTTCGGCTTCTGGATTTCGCGCAATATGACGTCGCGTGCAGGACCGCTGCGGTCATAGGTGAGGTATTGGTCGACAAAGCCCGGTTCGACAACGGTCAGCGTGCCCCCCAGCTTGTCGATCGCGGGGTCGTCCATAAGGGCGGTGGTTTCCAACACCAATGTGATGCGTTGGACCCGCAGGATTTCGGCGACATCCTGGCCAAGCACGCGCAGGAAGTCTTCGAACTCAACCGGTTCCAGAAGACGCAGAATGGCGCGGTGGACTTGGTTGGTCCCGGCCAGGTTTTCATAGGCTGCGGCGATGACAGACCGATGCGTGTCTTCCAAGCGGTCCAGTCTGGCCTCGAGCCGTTGCATGGCGATGCCGCGCAGGTCGATGACGTTGTCGCCTCGGGCCTGTTCATTGGCATCCACTAGTGCCTGCATCAAATCTTTATCATCCAGCAAAGCATCAGGCTTGGCCAGAATCGCGGCTCGGAGGTTGTCCTCGAGTTTTGGGTTGCTGCTCATATCCCGTCCGGTCGTTTTTTGTTTTGGCGGCTTATAGCACGGCCAACCGGAATTACCTTGGGAAAAATGCACGTCAGGGTGGATTTCGTTTTGCGCTGTGTCCGGAGCGCTCCCGCCTGTTTGGCGCTGATCTGAGATCAGCCCCGCACAGTTGGGCCGGGCGCGGTGCCTGTCGGCGCCGCGCGGTCGTGCAAAGGGTCAGAGGATTTTCTGACCGGTTTTGGCCCAGTCTGCCAGGAAGGTCTCAAGGCCTTTGTCAGTCAGCGGGTGGTCGGCCAGTTTCTTAATGACGGCGGGCGGTGCGGTGATCACGTCGGCACCAATGCGCGCGCTGTCGGTCACGTGGTTCACGGTACGGATCGAGGCGGCGAGGATTTCGGTCTCGAACCCGTAGTTGTCATAGACCTGACGGATATCGGCGATCAGATCCATGCCGTCGAGGTTGATGTCATCAAGACGACCAATGAAGGGTGAAATGAAGGTCGCGCCTGCTTTTGCAGCAAGCAGCGCCTGGTTGGTCGAGAAGCACAGGGTAACGTTGACCATCTGGCCTTCGTCGCTGAGCGTTTTGCAGGTTTTAAGACCGGCCCATGTCAACGGTACTTTGACCGCGATGTTTGGCGCGATCTTGGCCAGCTTGCGGCCTTCCGCGATCATGTCGTCGGCCTCGGTGGCGACAACTTCGGCGGACACGGGGCCGTCGACCAGATCACAGATCTCTTTGGTGACTTCCAGAATGTCGCGGCCTGATTTCAGGATCAGCGAAGGGTTGGTGGTGACGCCGTCCACCATGCCCAGGTCGTTCAGTTCGGCAATGGCGTCGATCTCGGCAGTGTCTACGAAGAATTTCATGCGGGCAGTCCTTTGATGGGTTGGCCTTGGTCGCGGATGGCTTTACCTCAAAGAGACCCCTGCTGGAACCCCCTGCATAGGATATACTGTGAGCGCTAACGGATTTTTCGACGAAGGAGAGCTGGTTGCGGTGCTGACAACCCAGCCGCTGGACCGGACGTTGGATTACAAAGCGCCCGAAGGTGGCTGCTTTCTGGGTGCCTTTGTTGAGGTGCCTTTGGGGCCGCGCAAGGTGTTGGGTGTGGTCTGGGGGCCGGGGCAGGGCGGGTTCGATTTGACCAAAGCACGGTCCGTGATCCGGGTGCTTGAAGTTGCGCCCATGCGTGAAGAGATGCGGGTGTTTCTGGGGAAAGTAGCGGACTACACGCTGACGCCGATGCCTGCGATGCTGCGCCTTGCTACCCGCGCGCCGGGCTTGGGGGAACCGCCGTCTATGCGCAAAGTCTACCGGTTGGGTACTTCTGAGCCGGATCGGATGACCGATGCCCGCACAAGGGTGCTTGAGGTGTTGAAAGAGTATGGTGGGCTGGCCTTCACCCTGAAGGAACTGGCCGAGCAGGCCGGGGTAACTACTTCTGTCGTCAAAGGGTTGGTCAAACTGGGCGTGGTTCGGGAAGAGGACAGTCCGCGCGATTTACCTTACCCCCATCTCGATCCCGAGCTGCCCGGCAAAGACCTGACCGAGGATCAGGCGGCAGCCGTGGCGCGACTGCAGGCGGGCCAGCGGACCGGCACCTACGGCACAACGCTGCTAAAAGGCGTGACAGGTTCGGGCAAGACCGAGGTCTACCTGGAGGCCGTCGCCGAAGCACTGCGCATGGGACGCCAGGCGCTGGTTCTGCTGCCCGAAATTGCACTGACCGCAGAATTCCTGACCCGCGTCGAGGCCCGGTTTGGTGCCCGCCCAGCCGAGTGGCATTCAGGGGCCACAATGACTGAACGCCGCCGGGTCTGGCGGATGGTCGGGCAGGGCGATGCGCAACTGGTCGTGGGAGCGCGCTCGGCCCTGTTCCTGCCGTTTCGAGATTTGGGTCTAGTTGTGGTCGATGAGGAACACGACACCTCATATAAACAGGAAGACGGCGTGCACTATAGCGCGCGAGACATGGCGGTTCTGCGCTCGGCCATTTGCGGCGGGCGAGTGATTCTGGCTAGCGCGACGCCCTCGTTGGAGAGCTGGGCCAATGCCGAGGCGGGCAAGTATGAGCGGCTGGATCTGACCTCACGCTTCGGGGCGGCGGTGCTGCCCGAGATGAAGCCGATCGACATGCGGGCCGAGCAAATGCAGACCGGGACGTGGATTTCCCCGTCCTTGCGGCAGGCAGTGCGGCAACGGATCGAAAAGGGTGAACAATCACTGCTGTTCATCAACCGCCGGGGCTATGCGCCGGTGACCTTGTGCCGGGCCTGTGGAGAGCAGATCGCCTGCGATCACTGCGACGCGCGGATGGTCGAGCACCGGTTCCTCAAGCGCCTGATGTGCCATCAATGCGGCGAGACCAAACCGATGCCAGATACTTGCCCGTCTTGCGGGGTCGAAGGGAAACTGGCCCCGGTCGGCCCGGGGATCGAACGGCTGGCGGAAGAGGCCGAGGCGACGTTCCCCGAGGCCAAGATCGCAATGCTCAGTTCCGACCTGTTCGGCTCGGCCCGCGCGTTGAAGGCCAAGATCGAAGAAATTGCCAAAGGGGATGCAGATATCGTCATCGGCACGCAGCTTGTGGCCAAGGGGCATAACTTTCCCAAACTAACGCTGGTGGGGGTCATTGATGCCGATCTCAGCCTGCATGGCGCGGATTTGCGCGCGGCAGAGCGGACGTTTCAACTGATGCGACAGGTGGCGGGGCGTGCGGGGCGCGCGGATAAGCCGGGGCAGGCGCTGCTACAGACCTTTCAGCCCGAGCATCCGGTCATCCGGGCCATTCTGTCGGGTGATGAGGAAGGCTTTTGGAAGGCCGAGGCCGCGGGTCGCCAAGCCGCTGGTGTGCCGCCCTATGGGCGCATGGCAGGGATCGTGCTGTCTGGCCCCGAGGTCGCTCCGGTCTTCGATATCGGCAATGCAATGGCGCGCAATGATGCGCCGTTGCGCGAGATTGGCGCTCAGGTCTTTGGTCCAGCGCCTGCGCCGATTGCCCGGATCCGAGGCAGGCATCGCGTGCGCCTTTTGGTCAAGGCCCCCAAGGGCGCGCCCATTCAGGACGCCATCGCCCGCTGGATCGCGCCTCTGCGCCTGAAAGGGGATATCCGCCTGACCGTCGATATCGACCCGCAGAACTTTTACTGACCTCTGCACAGGCGCAGAGCGGATGTGCGCCGGAATCTCTCCTCTCGCCAAAGCGCAAAAATCGGCGTAGAGGGAGTCGCATGTTGAAACCCATGCCACTTTCCGAGGCGCAAAGCCTGCCGTTTTGGCGTCGCCCGATCACGCTGCTGTTTATGATGGCGCTGACCATGCCCATTGCCTTCAATGGGTGGAGCGCGTTGTTGAACAACTTCGTCATCGAAGTGGCGAATTTCGATGGCGCGGATATCGGCTTGCTGCACACGGTGCGGGAAATACCGGGTTTTCTAGCCGTAGGTGTGATCGCTGTGATCATCTTTGTGCGGGAACAGGTTCTGGCCATGATCTCGCTGATGATGCTGGGTGTGGCGACGGCGGTGACTGCATGGTTCCCAAGCCTTGGTGGGCTGCTATTCGTAACGCTTTTTAGCTCGATCGGATTTCACTACTACGAGACGGTCAATCAGTCGCTGCAGTTGCAATGGCTGCCGAAGGACCGCGCGCCGCAGATTCTGGGATGGCTTGTGGCAATGGGCTCGGCGGCCACGGCGGTGGTCTATGGGCTGATCGTCCTGACATGGGACCGGTTCGACCTGTCCTATAACTTCGTCTTCATGATGGCGGGCGGTGCGACGGCGCTGTTGGCTCTGTTCTGCCTGTTGGCCTATCCGCAATTCGACGCGCCGACGCCTCAGACCAAGAAGCTGATCCTGCGCAAACGCTATTGGCTGTATTACGCGCTGCAATTCATGGCAGGCGCGCGCCGTCAGATCTTTGTGGTGTTCGCGGGCTTCATGATGGTTGAGAAATTTGGATTCGAGGTGCACGAACTGACCAGCCTGTATCTGATCAACCTCGTGATCAATATGGCCGCGGCTCCGATGCTGGGCAAAGCGGTGTCCAAATTTGGCGAGCGCCGGACATTGATCTTCGAATATGCCGGACTAGCCATTGTTTTCGCAGCATATGGCGGCATCTACTGGTTTGGGTGGGGCGTGGTTCTGGCGGCGACCCTCTATGTGATCGACCATGTGCTGTTCGCGCTGGCTTTGGCCTTGAAAACCTACTTCCAGAAAATCGCCGATCCCGCCGATATCGCACCGACGGCCGCTGTGGCGTTTACCATCAACCATATCGCGGCGGTGTTCCTTCCCGCGCTGCTTGGGTTGCTTTGGGTGGCCTCACCCGGCGCAGTGTTTGCGCTGGCGGCGGCAATGGCGATGATCTCGCTTGCTCTGTCTCTGTTGATCCCGCGCCATCCTGAGCCGGGCAATGAGACCATCCTGACCAAATACGCGCCGGCACCCGCCGAATAGGCGCAAGAGCTTGACCTTGGCGGGCCCACGCCCTAGGCGCTGTCCTGACCCAGACAGGAGGCCCCTATGCCCACATTCACCGCTCTTACTACGCTGACTGGTAAGAAACCCGCCGAAGGTCTTGGCGAAGCGATGGAGCGTCTGGATCCCGAACCCACTGGCGTTGGCGTTTTCGAGGTCGAAGATGGCTCGGGCCTGTGGGAGGTTGGTGGGTATTTCACCGAAGCCCCCGATGAGACGGCGCTGGCCGTACTGGCCGCGGCCTTTGAGGCCAAGCCCTTTGTGGTATCCGAGCTGCCCGAAACCGATTGGGTTGCCCATGTGCGCCGTGAACTGGCCCCGGTCGAGGCGGGCCGTTTCTTTGTCTATGGCAGCCACGACGCCGACAAGCTGCCCGAAGGTCGGATCCCCCTGTTGATCGAGGCCGCGATGGCCTTTGGCACCGGACACCACGGAACCACTCTGGGCTGCCTGAAGGCGCTGGATCAGTTGCTGGACGAAGGGTTCTCGGCCAGCAAGGTTGCCGATATCGGGTGTGGGACTGCCGTGCTGGCCATGGCGGCTGCGCGTGTCTGGGAAGGCGACATCATCGCCAGTGATATTGATCAGGTTGCCGTCGATGTGGCCGAGGCAAACCTGAAGGCCAATGGCATGTCCGGTCAGGTTCACTGTGTCGAGGCCGCTGGCTTCGATCACCCGGACCTGAACGCGCACGCGCCCTATGATCTGATTTTCGCCAACATCCTGAAGGGTCCGCTGGTCGCTCTGTCACCGGAAATCTCGGCGAATCTGCGGGCTGAGGGCTATGCAATCCTGTCGGGAATCCTGAACGAACAGGCTGATGACGTGGTTCAGGTTTATTCCCAGAATGGCTTCAATCTGCATCATCGAGGTGAGATTGGTGAATGGACGACGCTAATCTTAAGCAAACAGGGCTAAATCAGGGCCATTTACAGGAGTTTTCTAGAGTCGCGCCACGTTTTTGTCGCAATCTATGCTTACCGTTTTCTAATCATTTTGATGGGGGGCGGTTTTGTGGAGGCTGCCATGGCGGGAAAACAACTGGAATTTGATCAGCGCGTTCAGCGTCTGAACAAGAAGCACTCGAAGCTCAGCAAAGGCTATCGCGCGACGATGCGCAAAGATGGTCTGGTGGTGATGAAGCCGCAAAGGGTCCGCTCGGCGGTTCCGGCCAAGGTTCTGCTGTTTACCCTGCTGGCGGTTTTCGCGTTTAAAGCGTTTCTTTTGTCCAGCCTCGGCCCATCAGGGTATCAATACCGCATCGACAGCCTGAAAGAAGGCACCCAAGTCGAACAGGCAGGCGCCTGGATCATGCAGATCGACCCGGTTTCACAGTTCCTCTCGGTTCAGCTCAACAAGGTTCTCTACTAAGCACAAGCTGAAACAGAAAACACCGCGGCCTTTCGGCTCGCGGTGTTTCTTTGCGCCCCTACAGGGAGGAGAAAGGGGCGTATAGTGAGGGGGTCGTCTTACCGGCGGCCTTCGGCGATCACGTCGATGTCGCCGCGGCACAGGCCGATATCATCCAGTTCGCGGTCGCTCAGACCGGTCAGCACGTTGCGTGTTACGCGGGCGTCGTTCCAATCGGCGGCGGCATGTGCAACCGATGTGAAAAATGCGCCGATACGGCCAGCGAGGCCGAATGAGCCAGTGGTGGCGATGCGGGTCGAGTCCAGTGCAGCCATATCCTGTTTCCTTCTGGTTTGTGTGAACATTTGATCTTGCGATCTGAGCGGCATCTAGTGTCGAAGATTTGCCCGCGCAATAGCATTTTTTGCATGTGTCCTATGCAGTTTTTGCAACGCTTGCCGAATCTGTAAGCACTTTAAAAACATGGTTAAAACGGGTTATTGAAAGTGTCGATTTCAGACTTTTTGAAGTCGCAAACCGTCCTTCGTGTCGCGCGTAGGATGGCGGTGTCGTTTTCAGACTTAGGGTCAATTCGCTTGGAAAATGTTCACGCTTCGTGCTATCCGTTGAAAAAAGATCACAAAACCCGAGCGGGCTGAGGCGAAGCATGCGAATTCTGGGCATTGATCCGGGGCTTAGGACCCTGGGATGGGGCGTCATCGAATCAAATGGCAGCCGGTTGAGCCACGTTTCGAACGGTTTGTGCAAATCTGACGGGGATGATCTGGGCGAGCGGCTGCTGTCTCTGCACAATCAGATTGTCGAGGTCATCGCCGAATACAGGCCCGACCAAGCTGCGATTGAGCAGACTTTCGTGAACAAGGACGGTGCCGGAACGCTGAAACTCGGTCAGGCGCGAGGTGTTGCATTGCTGACGCTGGCACAGGCCGGGCTACCGGTGGGGGAATATGCTCCGAACCGGGTCAAGAAAACCGTCGTTGGTGTTGGGCATGCCGAGAAAGAGCAGGTCCTGCACATGGTCAAGCTGCAGCTGCCGGGCTGTTCACCCAAGGGCGCGGATGCAGCCGATGCGCTGGCGATCGCGATCTGTCACGCCTATTACGGCAAGACACAACAGCCGCGTGTGAAAGAGGTGAGGGCATGATCGGTAAACTGACAGGGCGTCTGGACTATCGCGCCGCAGACCACATCCTGATCGACGTGCGGGGCGTGGGTTACATCGTCTATTGCTCGGACAGGACCATGGCTGCGTTGCCGGGCGTGGGTGAGGCGGTCTCGATCTACACAGATATGGTCGTGCGTGAAGACTTGATGCAGCTTTACGGGTTTCTCTCACTGATCGAGAAGGAATGGCATCGACTACTGTGTTCGGTTCAGGGCGTCGGGGCCAAGGTCTCGCTGGCCATTCTCAGCGCGTTGGGGCCGGATGGTGTCAGCCGCGCGATTGCTCTGGGCGATTGGGGCGCGGTGAAGGCTGCCAAGGGGGTTGGCCCGAAGACCGCGCAGCGCATTGTGCTGGACCTCAAGGACAAGGCGCCGGGGGTTATGGCGATGGGCGGCACCGTGACCGAGGCGATGGACGGCCCAGCGTTGGAAGTTATTGAAACCGTCGAGCCGCAGCCGGCGCCGAAACGGACTGCGAAACCGGCCTCGGGGTCGGCGGTGGCCTCTGCGGGGGCGTTGTCGGCCTTGTCGAATCTGGGATATGGCCCGTCCGAGGCGGCCTCGGCCGTGGCGGAGGCGGCGGCCAATCTGCCCGACGCGGGTGAGGCTGAATTGATCCGCGCGGCGCTCAAGCTGTTGGCTCCGAAAGGGTGATTGAATGGTAGACGCCGATCCCACGCTGCGGCCTGACCCTCTGCCCGAAGACAATGACCGCGCCCTACGCCCGCAGGGGCTGGATGAGTTCATCGGTCAGGCCGAGGCGCGTGCGAACCTGCGCATCTTCATCCAATCCGCCAAGCAGCGCGGCGAGGCGATGGATCATACGCTGTTCCATGGTCCCCCGGGTTTGGGGAAAACCACTTTGGCGCAGATCATGGCGCGCGAGTTGGGCGTGAATTTCCGTATGACCTCTGGTCCGGTTCTTGCCAAGGCGGGCGACCTGGCGGCGATCCTGACCAATCTGGAAGCGCGCGATGTGTTGTTTATCGACGAAATCCATCGTCTGAACCCGGCGGTCGAAGAAGTTCTCTATCCTGCAATGGAGGATTTCGAACTCGATCTGGTAATAGGCGAAGGTCCAGCTGCCCGCACCGTTCGGATCGAGTTGCAGCCGTTTACGCTGGTTGGAGCCACAACGCGGATGGGTCTGCTGACCACGCCGTTGCGCGACCGTTTTGGTATTCCGACCCGGTTGCAGTTTTATACGGTCGATGAGTTGCATGAGATTGTCACCCGAAACGCGCGCAAATTGGGTGCGCCGGCGGACGACGATGGTGCGCGTGAGATTGCACGCAGGTCGCGTGGGACGCCTCGGATCGCAGGCCGTTTGCTGAGGCGCGTGGTGGATTTTGCTATCGTCGAAGGCGACGGGCGGATTACCCGCGAATTGGCCGATGGCGCGCTGACACGTTTGGGTGTGGATCATCTCGGGTTGGACGGTGCAGACCGTCGGTATCTGAAACTGGTCGCCGAGAACTATGGGGGTGGTCCGGTTGGGATTGAGACGATGTCGGCGGCCTTGTCGGAAAGCCGTGACTCGCTTGAGGAAGTGATTGAGCCATATTTGTTGCAGCAGGGGCTGATCCAACGCACGCCACGCGGGCGGATGCTAGCACAGAAGGCGTGGACGCATTTAGGCATGGCGGCACCAAAAGGTCAGAGCGATCTGTTTGGTTGAAGCTAGTGCTGATGGATTTTATGCCTTCGGCGAGAGTATTTTTGAAAAGATGAAGGGCTGGGCGTGACACCGGACGAGATCGAGGCGCTGTTTACGCGCGAGGGCGGAGAATTCCTGTTTGCGCGGTGGGGTCGCCCCATTGTACCGATCGTTTTCGGTGTCGAGGATGAGACGCTGGCAACCGTCAAAGGCGCGTTCGAAGCGGTGGTAACGCTGGCCGGTCACAAGATGGCCGAAACGGACCCTGAGTTGGGCGCCAATTGCATGGTCTTTTTCTTCCGCGAATGGCAGGAACTGCTGGAGGTTCCGGATCTGGACCGCCTTGTCCCCGATCTTGCACCTTTGGTTGAGCGTCTGGTTGCGGCGGACGCCAATCAGTACCGCATCTTCAGGTTCGAAGAAGACGGCGCGATCCGCGCGGCCTTCGTATTCCTACGCATGGATAAAGAGCTGTCCAAAGTCCCGGCCGAGACTCTGGCGCTCAGTCAAGTGGTGCAGACCATTCTGCTCTGGTCGGATACGGCGTTTCGAAAGCAATCGCCTCTGGCTGTGGCGGGTGAGGCGACGATCCTGCGCCCGGATATTGCAGGCCTGATCCGGGCTGCTTACGATCCAATCTTGCCGGGGGCGGCGCAGGATGCCTCGCACGCGTTGCGTTTGTTTGCCCGGTTGGAGCCGCCGCAATGAAGCACATCTTTCCGGTTCGCGTTTACTATGAGGACACCGACATGGGCGGGGTCGTCTATCACGCGAACTACCTGCGCTACATCGAACGTGCGCGCTCGGACTGGGTGCGCCGTTTGGGCAATGACCAGAACGCCATGCGGGATGAGGGGATCGTTTGGGTCGTACGGCGGGTCGAGGCGGACTACCTTTCTCCCGCCAAGTTTGATGACGAATTGATCGTCGAAACAGAAGTGACCGAGATTTCCGGCGTGCGCCTGACCATGGCGCAGCTGGTGAAACGGGGTGAGACCGATATTTTCCGTGCTTCGGTCACGGCGGTTTGCATCAACAAAGACGGAAAGCCGATCCGTCTTCCGGCAGAGATTCGCGCATTGATGTAACATTTTCGCAGCCGGGGGTGGTTCTGTTGGCTTTTCAACCCCAACTGCGTTAGCGTTTGGCAAAACAAGGCCAAACAAACGGCCATCAGGCAAAAAAGAGCAGGTTCATGGAAGCTGAAACGCTGGCGCTGGCGCAGGAGATCGATTTCTCCATGTGGGGGCTGTATGCCCGCGCGACCTTTATCGTAAAACTGGTGATGCTGATGCTGATCGCGGCGTCGATCTGGTCTTGGGGCATCATCATCCAGAAACTCATCAACTATCGCGCGGCCCGGCGTGAAGCGCAGAAGTTTGATGAGAGCTTTTGGTCCGGGAACCCGCTGGATGAGTTGTTTGAGCAGATCGGCTCGCAGCCCGATGGCAGTTCCGAGAAGATTTTTGCGGCTGGCATGATCGAATGGCGCAGGTCGCATCGCACGGATGGCGGTTTGATCGCAGGGGCGACGGCTCGGATCGACCGGTCCATGGATGTGGCCATCGCAAAAGAGGCGGAGACTCTGCAGAAAGGTCTGCCGATCCTGGCGACTGTCGGATCGACCGCGCCGTTTATTGGTCTGTTCGGTACGGTCTGGGGCATCATGAACGCCTTTATCGAGATTGCCGAGCAGCAGAATACCAACCTCGCCGTTGTGGCCCCCGGCATTGCCGAGGCGTTGCTGGCCACCGGTCTGGGCCTGCTGGCCGCGATCCCGGCGGTGATTTTCTACAACAAGCTTAGCGCGGATAGTGACCGGATCGTTGGAGGCTATGAGGCCTTTGCCGATGAGTTCGCCACAATTCTGTCGCGTCAGTTGGACGGCTGACCATGGGGGCAGCGGTTCAGCAAAGCTCGGGCGGGAACGGACGCAGGCGCGGACGGCGGCGCGGTCGCGCCCAGCCGATGGCTGAGATCAACGTCACGCCTTTTGTCGACGTCATGCTAGTGTTGTTGATCATCTTCATGGTCGCAGCTCCTTTGCTAACAGTTGGTGTGCCGGTCGATCTGCCCAAGACTGCCGCAAGCGCCTTGCCCGGCGATAGTGAGGAACCGCTTACCGTCACGCTGACAGCCGATGGCCGTATTCAGATCCAGACAACGGATATCGCACGCGACGAGCTGATTGGACGTTTGCGCGCCATCGCGGCAGAGCGCAGCAGTGACCGTGTCTTCCTGCGGGCGGATGGGGCGATCCCCTACGCGCAGGTGATGCAGGTTATGGGCGCGCTGAATGCGGGCGGGTTTTCGAATGTGGGTCTGGTGACGGATACCGGCGGGCCGACGCTGGACGATGGGTAAAGGTGGGGTCGCGCGGTGGATACCGGCACCAAGATTTCAGCGATTGCGCATGTCAGCCTGATCGGCTGGGCGTTGTTCGGCGGCACCTTCCGGTCCGAGCCGCTGCCGACACAAGTGCAGGATGTTTCCGTGATTTCGGCTGAGCAATTCGCAGCGCTCACGGCGCAGCGCGACGCGCCTGAGTTGCCGGAGTCTCCGGGTACTCTGGAACAACCCGACGCGCCGGAACCTGAGGTCAGCACCCCTGAGGTGACACCGGAAGAACAGCCGCGCCCTGAACCCGTGACGCCCGCAGAGCCGGAGCCCGAGACTGTCCCCGAAACGGTCGAGGTTCCGCCTGAGCCTGAGTTGCCCGAAGAACCTCCGACGTTGACGGAACCGGAAACGGCCGCCTTGCCGGTGCCGCCGGGACCTGAAGCGCAACCCAGCCCGGCTGAGCGTGTCGCGCCCGAGGCCATCGCGCCGCCTCCGCCCGAGGCTGAACCGGATGAGGTGGAAACGCCCCCGGTCTCACTGGACGAAGGCGCTGAGACGCAGCAAGAGCAACAAGATCAGACGGCCCCTGAAGAAGCCGCGCCCGAGATCGTGACCGAGGCCGAAGAGACCGACGAGCCAGCGCCTCTGACCTCTCCGCGCCCGCGTGTGCGGCCCAACCGTCCTGAACCCGCACCTGAGGTTGCGGAAACTCCGGAACCGGCGCCGGAAACCCCAACGCCGACGCCTGCGCCGGACAATAGCGACGCCATCAATGACGCGTTGTCCGAGGCATTGGCGGGCGGAACTGAACCCGCCGGCCCACCGCTCACCAGCGGTGAAAAAGACGCGATGCGCGTTGCCGTGTCGCGGTGCTGGAATGTCGGATCGCTGTCGACCGATGCGCTGAACGTTGTAGTGACGGTTGCGTTCTCGCTCAATCGTGATGGCACGATTATCAGCGAGAGCATTCGGTTGCTGAACAGCTCTGGCGGTGCTTCGGGTGCCGAAAATCAAGCCTATCAGGCGGCCCGACGCGCAATTTTGCGCTGCGGCGCGCGTGGATATGATCTGCCGGCTGACAAATACGATCACTGGCAGGATATTGAGATTACATTCAATCCCGAGAGGATGCGGATCAAATGATGAAACTTCTGACCAGCCTCTTTCTTGGGCTGACCCTGGTGTCAGCTCCGGTTTACGCTCAGAACAACCCCCTGCGGTTGGAAATTGATGAAGGCATCATCGAGCCGATGCCGTTTGCAGTTCCCAACTTCGTGCCCGACGGCCCGGCGGCGACGCAGTTCGCTAACGATATCTCGCGTGTTGTTGCGGCGGATTTGACCGGAACGGGGTTGTTTCGCGAAATCTCCTCGGACGCGTTTATCAGCCGGGTCAGCAGCTTTGATGCTCCGGTCCAGTTTGCCGATTGGAAAGCGATCAACGCGCAGGCTTTGGTGACAGGGGCGGTGAATGTCTCGGGCAAGCGGCTGACGGTTCGGTTCCGGGTCTGGGACGTGTTCTCGGGGCAAGAGCTTGGGAATGGTCTGCAACTGGCGGGCACCACGGATGGCTGGCGGCGCATGGCGCATAAGGTTGCCGATCAGGTCTACAGCCGGATTACGGGCGAGGGCGCCTATTTCGATAGTCGCGTTGCGTTCGTGTCAGAAAGCGGCCCGAAGAACCAGCGCCTCAAACGGTTGGCGATCATGGATTATGACGGGGCCAATGTTCAGTACATGACGGATAGCGCGGCCATCGTTCTGGCCCCGCGCTTTTCCCCGACAGGCGAGCAACTGCTCTACACCAGCTATGAAAGCGGCAGCCCGCGGATCTACATTCTGGATGTCGGTCGTGTGCAGCGGCGCGAGCTGCGAACGCAGGACGGCACCATGAGCTTTTCTCCGCGTTTTTCGCCCGACGGGCGGTCGATCGTGTATTCGCTGATTCAGGGCGGCAATACCGATCTGTGGCGGATGGATTTGGCCTCGGGTCAGAGTACCCGCCTGACCAACACGCCTGCGATCGAAACCGCGCCCAGCTATTCGCCGGATGGCAGCCAAATCGTGTTTGAAAGCGACCGCTCGGGCACGCCGCAGCTTTATGTGATGGCGGCAAACGGGGGCGAAGCGACGCGGATCAGCTTTGGTCAGGGACGGTATGGTACGCCGGTCTGGTCGCCGCGTGGTGATCTGATTGCGTTTACCAAGCAGAACAAAGGCCGGTTCCATATCGGTGTGATGCGCACCGATGGTAGCGAGGAGCGCCTGCTGACATCGTCCTTCCTCGACGAAGGCCCGACCTGGTCGCCAAACGGTCGCGTCATTATGTTCACCCGCGAAACACAGGGCGCAAGCGGACGTGCGACGCTCTATTCCGTGGATATCTCGGGTCGGAACCTGCGCCCAGTGCGCACGCCGGATGGCGGCAGCGATCCGTCTTGGGGACCGTTGCAGAATTGATCGCCGCCACTGCGCGGCAAAGTTCACAAGAAACAGTCGCTGTGATAGACAGGCGGCAACAAACAAAACAACGAGGCACTTGAGATGAACGTATTGGGCAAAATCCTGGCCTTGGGCGCGCTGAGCGTGGTCGCGGCCTGTACCAACAATGATCCTTCGGCTTTGGGTGGCAGCGGCGCTGGTGGTAGCGGCTCGATTGTCGCTGGCTCACCTAGTGATCCGCGCTCGCCCGCTTATTTCCAGCAGACGGTCGGGGATCGTGTTCTGTTCGCGGTTGATCAGTCCACTTTGTCGCCGCAGGCGCAGACTGTTCTGCAAGGACAGGCGGAATGGTTGCTGGCCAACCCGGATTACGTGGCAACCATCGAAGGTCACGCGGATGAGCAGGGCACGCGGGAATACAACCTTGCGCTGGGCGCACGTCGGGCCAATGCGGCGCGTGAATACCTGATTTCGCGTGGGGTCGCAGGCAATCGTCTGACGACGGTCAGCTTCGGCAAAGAACGCCCGATCGAGATTTGCAGCACCGAGGATTGCTATTCCAAAAACCGCCGCGCGGTGACGGTGCTGACCGGTTCAACCTTGGGGTAAGACGATGAGAGTTGCAGGATGGGTTCTGGCCGCAATTGTGGCAACAGCGGGCTTGGCGCAAGCGCAGGATCAGCAGACCCTGGCGGACATCCGGCAGGAGCTGACAGTGCTGCATGTCGAGATACAGCGCCTCAAGCGTGAGTTTTCGACCACCGGCTCTCCTGCGCCGAACCTGTCTGGCAGCTCGATCCTTGAACGTGTCGATGCGATTGAGGCCGAGCTGCAGCGCCTGACCCGTCAGACTGAGCAGCTGAACCAGCGCGTCCAAAACATCGTTACCGATGGCACCAACCGGATCGGAGATCTTGAATTCCGACTGGTCGAGCTGGAAGGCGGCGATTTGTCGACACTGGGTGAGACCTCCACCTTAGGTGGCGAAGGGGAATCCACCGCTGCCATCACACCCGCTCCAACGGAACCGAACACTTCGGACCAAGGCGAGCTGGCCGTCGGCGAGCGAGCGGATTTTGATGATGCGTCGCAAGCATTGGCCGATGGTGATTTCCAGACTGCTGCGACGATGTTTGCACAATTCGACACCTCTTATCCCGGCAGCCCGCTTGCTCCCGAGGCGCATTTGAACCGTGGCAAAGCGCTCGAAGGGCTCGGGGATACGCGCGAAGCCGCACGTGCATTCCTCGCCAGCTTCACCGGAGATTCCGAAGGAGCTGTGGCGCCCGAAGCTCTGTTCGAACTTGGCGCTGCTTTGGGTCGTTTGGGCCAGACCGATCAAGCCTGTATCACCTTGTCCGAGGTTGGCGTGCGCTTCCCGGCTTCCGGGCAAGCCACCAGTGCGGTGCAGGAAATGGCCTCTTTGGGGTGTTCTTGACCCAGCAATTCGACACACTGATAACCGAATTGCGCGCCCGATTGCCTGAACGATTGCCGGAGCGTCTGGGCATCGCGGTCTCGGGTGGAGGAGACTCGGTTGCGCTGATGCACCTTTTGCACCGTATTGCGTCTGACGAAGGGGTGAAACTATTCGCCGCCACGGTCGACCACGGTTTACGCGCTGAGTCCGCGGATGAGGCCCGAACGGTTGCAAAACAGGCCGCCACGTTGGGTATTCCCCACGATACTTTGCGGTGGCAGGGGTGGGACGGCGCAGGTAATTTGCAGGATCACGCCCGGCAGGCGCGGTATGCCTTGCTGACCGAATGGGCGAAGAGCAACGACATCAGCGCCATTGTATTGGGCCATACGGCGGATGATCAGGCCGAAACACTTCTTATGCGATTGGCCCGTTCGGCCGGGGTGACGGGACTGTCGGGTATGCCAAGCAGTCGAACCCACGATGGGATCGACCTGTTGCGCCCTATGCTAGGGATCACTCGAGACAGGCTGCGGGCCCATTTGACCGAGATTGGCGCGCAGTGGATTGAGGACCCCACGAATCAGGATACCCGCTTTGATCGGATCAAGGCGCGGCAAGCCGTGTCGGATTTAAAGCCGCTTGGTATTTCGGCCGAAACTCTGACGCGCGTCGCCGACAACCTCACACAAGCGCGTGAGGCGTTGGAACGTTATGCGCAGGACTCCGCCCAACGGGTTGCTACGGTCGATGCCGGGTCCGTTGTGCTGGATCGCGATTGCTTTGCCGCGCTGCCCGAAGAAATCCGCCGCAGGGTTCTGGTTGGCGCTGTTTCATGGATCGCGGGCCCCGGCTACCCGCCGCGCCAATCGACTGTGGATCAGGCGTTGCAGGCCATTCTGAACGGGGGTCCCGCCGCAATTGGGGGCTGTTTGCTGTTTTCAAAGGCAGAAAAACAGTGGATCTGCAGAGAATTCAACGCGGTTGACGGCCTGACCGCGAAAATCACGGCTACATGGGACGCGCGATGGGTGCTGTCCGGCCCCGATATTTCGGGTGCCGAGATTCGGGCTTTGGGTGAAAACGGGCTGCAGATGCTGCCCGACTGGCGTGCCACGGGGCGTCCACGGCTTGCTTTGCAAGCGTCCCCAGCGGTTTGGAGGGGCGACATACTTGAGGCCGCACCACTGGCCGGTTTCGCCAATGGTTGGAGTGCTGATATGGCCCCTGATTGGCCCGAGTTTCAGGCATCTTTTTTATCGCATTGAACCTCAGCCAATCCTCTCTATTTTAAGAAGCAACCCGGCAGGTCCTTGTCTGCCGAAATCTTTTAGGAGAATTTCCTTGGGCAACGCTCGTAATATCGCCTTCTGGGTCGTTCTGTTCCTGCTGATCCTTGCACTGTTCAACCTGTTCAGCGGACCGGGCGGGACACTTCAGGGCAATGAACGCACCTATTCCGACTTTGTCAGCGCCGTTCAAAGCGGTGAGGTCAAGAATGTCACGCTGGATGGTGAGCAAATTCGCTACACCACACAAAGCGGCGCGAATTACACCACGATCAAACCCGGTGACGCCGAGGTCACGAAGCTACTGATCGATGAACAGATCCCGGTCGAAGCGGTCAAGCAGCAGCAATCAGGCTTCCAATCGTTCCTGATCACTCTGCTGCCCTTCCTGCTGCTAATCGGCGTTTGGGTCTACTTCATGAACCGGATGCAGGGCGGCGGCAAAGGCGGCGCGATGGGCTTTGGCAAGTCCAAGGCCAAGATGCTGACCGAAAAGCACGGCCGCGTGACCTTTGATGACGTTGCTGGCATCGACGAAGCCAAGGAAGAGCTGGAAGAGATCGTTGAGTTCCTGCGCAACCCGCAGAAATTCTCGCGCCTTGGCGGCAAGATTCCGAAAGGTGCTCTGCTCGTTGGCCCTCCGGGTACCGGTAAGACGCTGCTGGCCCGCGCGATTGCGGGTGAAGCGGGTGTGCCGTTCTTCACCATCTCGGGTTCTGACTTCGTTGAAATGTTCGTCGGCGTCGGTGCGAGCCGTGTTCGTGACATGTTCGAGCAGGCCAAGAAGAACGCGCCTTGTATTGTCTTCATCGACGAAATCGACGCCGTGGGTCGCCATCGTGGTGCCGGCTATGGCGGTGGTAACGATGAGCGCGAACAGACGCTCAACCAATTGCTGGTCGAGATGGACGGCTTTGAGGCCAACGAAGGTGTGATCATTCTGGCCGCGACCAACCGTAAAGACGTTCTGGACCCGGCTCTGCTGCGTCCCGGCCGTTTCGACCGGAACGTGACTGTTGGGAACCCCGACATCAAAGGCCGCGAGAAGATCTTGGGCGTGCATGCGCGCAAGACGCCTCTGGGCCCTGATGTTGACCTGCGTATCATCGCGCGCGGTACTCCGGGCTTCTCGGGTGCGGATCTGGCGAACCTCGTGAACGAAGCCGCTCTGATGGCTGCGCGTGTAGGCCGTCGCTTTGTCACCATGGAGGACTTTGAGAACGCCAAGGACAAAGTGATGATGGGGGCTGAGCGCCGCTCGATGGTGCTGACCCAAGATCAAAAGGAAAAGACCGCGTATCACGAGGCTGGCCATGCTGTTGTTGGTCTGGAACTGCCGATGTGCGATCCGGTCTATAAGGCAACGATCATTCCGCGTGGTGGCGCGTTGGGTATGGTTGTCTCGCTGCCCGAAATGGATCGTCTCAACTATCACCGTGATGAATGTGAGCAGAAGCTGGCCATGACTATGGCGGGTAAGGCGGCCGAGGTCATCAAATACGGTGAAGACCATGTCTCGAACGGCCCGGCGGGCGACATCATGCAGGCCAGCCAACTGGCCCGCGCGATGGTGATGCGCTGGGGTATGTCGGACAAGGTCGGCAATATCGACTACGCCGAAGCCCATGAAGGCTACTCGGGCAACACCGCTGGTTTCTCGGTCTCTGCCCATACCAAAGAGCTGATCGAGGAAGAGGTGAAGCGTCTGATCCAGCAGGGCTATGAGCGCGCCCACCAGATCCTGACCGACAAGAGTGAGGAATGGGAGCGTCTGGCGCAGGGCCTGTTGGAATACGAAACCCTGACCGGCGACGAGATCAAGCGGGTCATGAATGGGGATGCGCCGACCGAAGGCGATGACGAGGGCGACAGCCCGGATCAGGGCAGCGCGCCCAGCGTCACGGCTATTCCTAAGACCAAGCCCAAGAAATCTCCACCCGAAGGTGGGATGGAGCCGGAGCCAACCGCATAAACACGAGAAACCCGAGGTCCAGACCTCGGGTTTTTTCTTTTCATCCGCTAACTGCTCGTCATTATGCGCGCAGATGGATGAAGAAGGAAAACCCCATGCCGTTCCTGCGTGAAACCGAATACTCTGCCGAGGTCGTCTGGTTAGGGCGCGTCCCGGCCGGTCAGTCGCTGCGCGCTGAGCCCGTTGAAACGTTGGAGTTTGGCTTTGACGGAGTGCAGGGCGAACGGCACGAGGGGTTCAACCGTGCTTCATGCGTGCGGGTCAGCAATGTCTACCCGAAAGGAACCGAGATTCGGAATGTCCGTCAGGTGTCGATTCTGTCAACTGAGGAACTGTCCGAGATTGCCGCCGCGATGGAGATGGACAAGCTCGATCCGTCCTATCTGGGGGCCTCGATCGTGTTGAAGGGCATCCCTGACTTTTCTCATATCCCGCCGTCTTCGCGCCTTCGGTCCGAGGCGGGTTTGACGTTTACAGTCGATATGGAAAACGCACCTTGTGTCCTGCCCGGACGTGAGATCGAGGCGGATCACAGCGGCTACGGTGCCGCCTTCAAACCGGCCGCGCAGGGGCGGCGGGGGATCACGGGATGGGTCGAACGGCCCGGAGCTCTGCATATCGGCGATCGTTTACAGCTGTTTGTTCCCGATCAGCCGCTCTGGCAGCCATAGCGCTCATTCGTTTCCGATTGGAAACGCTTGAAATTAAGCGACGCCGTTTCGCGGCACGAATATGTCGGAATCCTTAGCCACTGCTTGGGTATGCAACTGTATGGGTTTGTCAGCACCGACGCGCCGCGTCGGTTTTGCACGGCATTCAATCAGGGACCCTGCCCAATGAGCTACAAATCTGACATCGAAATCGCGCGCGAAGCGAACAAGAAGCCGATTCAGGAAATCGGCGCAAAGATCGGTATCGAATCTGCCGATCTGCTGCCTTACGGCCACGACAAAGCGAAGGTCAGCCAGGACTTCATCAACTCGGTCCAGGACCGCGACGATGGCAAGCTGATCCTGGTCACCGCGATCAACCCGACCCCTGCGGGTGAAGGCAAGACCACCACCACCGTGGGTCTGGGCGATGGCCTGAATCGCATCGGAAAAAACGCGATGATCTGTATCCGTGAAGCCTCGCTTGGCCCGAACTTCGGCATGAAGGGCGGCGCTGCAGGTGGTGGTTACGCTCAGGTTGTTCCGATGGAAGAGATGAACCTGCACTTCACAGGTGACTTCCACGCGATCACTTCGGCGCATTCGCTGCTGTCGGCGATGATCGACAACCACATCTACTGGGGCAACGAAGCTGAGATCGACGTCCGCCGCGTTGCATGGCGTCGTGTTGTCGACATGAACGACCGTGCTCTGCGTCAGATCACTGCCTCGCTGGGTGGCGTGTCGAACGGCTTCCCGCGTGAAGCAGGCTTTGACATCACCGTTGCGTCCGAAGTTATGGCGATCCTTTGCCTGGCAAACGACCTGAAAGACCTGGAAAAGCGTCTGGGCGACATTATCGTTGCTTACCGCCGCGACAAGACCCCGGTTTACTGCCGCGACATCAAGGCAGAAGGCGCAATGACCGTTCTGCTGAAGGACGCAATGCAGCCGAACCTGGTGCAGACGCTGGAAAACAACCCCGCCTTCGTCCACGGCGGCCCGTTTGCGAACATCGCGCACGGCTGTAACTCGGTCATCGCAACTAAAACTGCTCTGAAAGTTGCTGACTATGTCGTAACCGAAGCAGGTTTCGGCGCCGACCTGGGTGCCGAAAAGTTCATGAACATTAAGTGCCGCAAAGCCGGCATCGCACCGTCGGCTGTTGTTCTGGTTGCCACCGTGCGCGCGATGAAAATGAACGGCGGCGTTGCCAAAACCGATCTGGGTGCCGAAAACGTCGACGCGGTTCAGTCTGGCTGTGCAAACCTTGGACGTCACATCGAGAACGTGAAGTCCTTTGGTGTGCCGGTTGTTGTCGCCATTAACCACTTCGTCACCGACACCGACGCCGAAGTTGAAGCGGTCAAGAGCTACTGCGCCGATCACGGTGTTGAGGCGGTTCTGTCGCGTCACTGGGAACTGGGCTCGGAAGGCTCGGCGCCTCTGGCTGAGAAAGTTGTTGAAATCGTTGAAGGTGGCACCGCGAACTTCGCGCCGATCTACCCCGACGATATGCCTCTGTTCGAGAAAGTCGAAACCATCGCCAAGCGCATCTACCGCGCGGACGAGGTTCTGGCCGACAACAAGATCCGCAACCAGCTGAAGGAATGGGAAGCCGCCGGATATGGCAACCTGCCGGTCTGCATGGCGAAAACCCAATACTCGTTCTCGACCGACCCGACCCTGCGTGGCGCACCCACCGGCCACTCGGTTCCGGTACGTGAAGTTCGTCTGTCCGCAGGTGCCGGCTTCATCGTGGTTGTCTGCGGTGAGATCATGACCATGCCGGGTCTGCCGCGCAAACCTGCCGCTGAGACAATCCGTCTCAACGAAGAAGGTCAGATTGAGGGCTTGTTCTAAGCCGATTTTTGAACCATCTCGTGGTCCGGGGATTACACCCCGGGCCATGAGGAGATCACGATGCCCACTCTGACCCCGCCGCAAGACTGTGAGACGATGCAGGACTTGCGCGTTCAGATCGACAAGCTGGACCGCCAACTGATCGAGATGTTGGTGACGCGCGCGGAATATATCGATCGCGCCTCGCAGTTGAAGCCAGGCGAAGGCCTTCCGGCCCGAATCCCGGACCGTGTCGAAGAGGTGGTGCAACGTGTGCGCGCAAGCTCGGATCAAATGGGGATGGACCCGGATCTGGCCGAAAAGCTCTGGCGCATTTTGATTGACTGGTCGATTGCCCGCGAAGAGCGCGTGATTGGCCCTGACTGAACACCCGGGCGCTCTGCGCCCGATCCGTTTTTGGAAAGAAGGGATCACAGGATGGTAGCCCAGGTTATCGACGGCAAAGCCTTTGCGGCCAAAGTGCGCGCGCAAGTGGCCGATCAGGTTGCAAAGCTGAAAGAAGAAAACGGCATCACGCCCGGTCTGGCCGTGGTTCTGGTGGGCGAAGACCCTGCAAGCCAGGTCTATGTGCGCTCAAAGGGCAAGCAGACCGTTGAGGTCGGCATGAACTCGTATGAGCACAAGCTGGACGCAGAGACCTCCGAAGAGGACCTGTTGGCGCTGATCGACAAGCTGAACAACGATCCTGCGGTTCACGGTATTCTGGTGCAGCTGCCTCTGCCCAAGCACCTGAACGAAGACCTGGTGATCAACTCGATCGATCCGGCCAAGGACGTTGATGGCTTCCACATCTCGAATGTGGGCCTGCTGGGTACCGGTCAGAAGTCGATGGTTCCCTGCACCCCCCTAGGCTGCCTGATGATGCTGCGCGACTATCACGGCTCGCTGTCGGGTATGGATGCGGTTGTAATTGGCCGCTCGAACATCGTGGGCAAGCCGATGGCGCAACTGCTTCTGGGTGACAGCTGCACCGTAACCATCGCGCATTCTCGCACCAAGGACCTGCCGGACGTCGTGCGCCGCGCCGACATCGTTGTCGCCGCCGTAGGCCGCCCCGAGATGGTTCCGGGCGATTGGATCAAAGAAGGCGCGACCGTGATCGACGTGGGCATCAACCGCATTGAGCGCGACGGCAAAAACAAGCTGGTCGGTGACGTCGACTACGCCAGCGCCGCGGAGCGTGCGGGCGCGATCACTCCGGTTCCGGGTGGCGTGGGTCCGATGACCATCGCCTGCCTGCTGGCCAACACTCTGACCGCGTGCTGCCGCGCCAACGGCCTGCCAGAGCCCGAGGGCCTTACAGCCTGATCCACGACTTCGTCGGACCGCGCTGTGCAGTCCGACCCTGACGAGACGCGGGCCGGATCAGCGGCCTGCGCCTTAACCTATGCATGAATTGTGTTTTACAGGACCTCAATTCATGATAGCTTTTATTTCCCAGTCAGTTGCCGAGTAAACATCGTGACCGTCCAAGATGTCCTGACTGGGTCTTGGGCCGCTGTTCTGTAAGTATGAAGTTAAACCTCGCGCTATTGCGTTCTCATTGTACCCCACAGCGGGTGATCGCAGGCGTTGTTTTCTTGCCTTTGCTGGCCTACGTATTTCCCCCTTTTTTGGCCGCGGATTTGCCTTTTTCCCTGCGTTTGCTGTTCTGGGTCGGCGTTATGGTGTTGGCTTTGGCCGCCATTTGGGCCGCGCGGAATGTGATTGAACGACATCAGGTTTTGGAGCAGCTGCCCGCGCGCGATCTGGCCTATGCGGTTGTGATTCTTGCGATGTTCACTCCGACCCTCTGGCTTTTGGCGTGGTTGCTGTTCACCTGGGGTGGTCATATGGCACCTGAGATGGCTACTGTTGCCAGTTACGGCATATTGTTTGCCACAGGCCTGTTGCTGGTGCGTCGGGCCGAATGGCACGATGGCAAGGTCGAAGCCGAACCTGAGCTAAAGCCGATGCCACGGCTTGCGCGCCGTCTGCCCGAGAGTTTTCAGGGTGAGTTCTACCGCCTGACCGTGCGCGACCACAATGTGGACGTCGTTACCTCCGAAGGGACCTTTACGATCCGCTCTCGCTTTACCGATGCCATAGACGAGATGGAACCTGTACCGGGCCATTGCTCGCACCGGTCGCATTGGGTGTGCGATGAGGCCGTGGCGGGTGTTGAGCGGTTAGAGGGCAAGATCTTCCTGCGTCTGGTCAATGGAGATCTTGTTCCGGTCAGCCGCAAGTACCGGCCGATGCTGGAAGAGGACGGCCTGATCTGAGGCGCTGCACGACGTCCTTTCGTCTCAGCGAGGCATTGGGATCATCTGCGGTTTAGGGCCCGTTAGGATTGCCAATGCCTTCGGTCCCATCAGACCAGTCAAAACCTGATCCGAGCTGCGCAACCCGCCTGTGTAGGTGCCAAAGGCGGGCAGGATCAGACGATTTGAATCGAACAGAAAAGCCGGGCGTGTAATGCTGCGGCCACGCGCGCGCAGCGTGGCCTTTGGGTGATAGTGACCTGAAATCTCGCTTAGTGCCCCGGACTGTGCGATATGGCGAAAGGTGAGCGTGTCGCAAGTCCACTCGGCCAGATGCGTGCCGCCGAGTTCAACTGGGCCTGGGTCGTGATTACCTTCGATCCAGATCCAGCGACGACCGGCTTGGAGGGTGGCAATGCGCAGCCTCTCGGGGTCGGGCAGCGACAGGGAGGCGTCCAGATCATCAAAGCTGTCCCCCAAGCAGATCACGGTCGCGGCGCCCGTACGCTCCAGATCCGCGGCCAGCCGGTCCAACGTGTCCTGACTCTCATAGGGCGGCAGGATCGCGCCACCGCGTCGGGCCATGCGTTCGGACTTGCCGAGATGGAGGTCGGATACGCACAGCAATTGCCGCTCGGGCCACCACAATGCGCCCGAGGGTAGGGCGCTCAGGTTCTGCCCTGCAAAGGAAAACTCAACCTTGTTCACGCAACGTTCTTCGCGCGTTTTGCGCGCCCGCGCAAGGTGGATCAGAGGGTATCCAGCCCGGCCGCCTGCAGCAATCGCGCACTTTCCTCCGCCAACAAACGTTCTTCGCCGGCCCCTTTTACCGGAACTTTTCCAACTTCTAGGAACAAGGGTGCGGCGAGAGGTGACACGCGGTCCAGCCGAACCAGATCAATCCGGTCGCCAATCCGTTCGACCATCGCCTCGATCCGGCCGAAATCGACAAGGCCGCGCATGGCCTCTTCGCGGGTGATCTGCATCAAAAGGTGGTCGGGGTCGTATTTCAGCAGCGTGTCGTAGAGGATATCTGACGAAAAAGTAGCCTGCCGACCGCTTTTGCGTTGCCCGCCAGTGTTGCGCTCGATCAGGCCTGCGATGGTGGCCGAGACGCGGAAGGTGCGCTTCATGACGGCATTGCCAGCCAGCCATGTGTCCAACCTGTCGCGCAGCGCATCGATCCGAAACAGAGGCGTCGGATCGGTCACTGCATCCAAGCCCCAGATCAGGGTCGCGTAGTCGGTCGCAACAAATCCGAGAGGGGCAAGGCCTGTTTCCTCCATGCGTTTGGTGAGGAGTAGGCCCAAGGTTTGTTGCGCATTGCGTCCGGCGAAGCCGTAGACACAAATATGCTCGCGCCCGTCGCTGGGAAAGCTCTCGACCAGCAGGCGGTCGCGTTGGGGTAGGCGAGAGACATGCCGCTGCAACTTCAACCAGTCGGCTGTGTGTTGCGGCAGCTGAGGCCAGTCGGTCTGCGCAAACATGCGCAGGATACGGTCGCTGAGCTGGGTTGAGGTGGCGAACTTGGTTCCCGCGAACGTGGCGATTTTGGGCTTCTTGTCGGCACGGCGGCTGACTTCGACCACAAGCTCGCGCAGGCCCTCGTAGCGCACGATCTGACCGCCGATCAGGAAGGTGTCGCCGGGGGTCAGAGTGGCTGCAAAAGCCTCCTCCACCTCGCCCAGTGGTTTACCGCCCCTGCTGCGTTTCAGGCGGACTTTCAGGGTGTCGCTGTCCTGAATGGTGCCGAGGTTCATCCGAATGCGGGCCGCGGCGCGGGGGTCACGTAGCTGCCACAAACCGTCGGCGCGTTGCTGCAACCGTTGCCACCGGTCATAGGCCCGCAGGGCATAGCCACCGGTCGCGCAGAAATCGAGGCAGTCGTCAAACTCGGGCCGCGTCAGTTGCGCAAACGGTCCGGCCGAGGTCATTTCAGCGAACAAAGCATCCGCATCCAACGGTCCCGCAGATGCCGCGATCAGGATGTGTTGGCACAGCACGTCTCGGGGGCCTGCGCCGCGCGGCTCTCCGTCCAGATCATGGGCTTTTGCGGCCTCAAGCGCGGCCACGCATTCGACCACTTCAAACCTGTTGGCGGGGACCAGCAGGGCTTTGGACGGCGCGTTGTAGCGGTGATTTGCCCGTCCGATTCGCTGCACCAGCCGCTTGACGTTCTTGGGCGCGCCGATCTGAATGACCAGATCAACGTCACCCCAGTCGATGCCTAAATCGAGAGAGCCGGTGCAGACGATGGCGCGCAGGTCACCTCGGACCATGGCGGCCTCGACCCTTTCGCGCTGCTGGCGATCCAGACTGCCGTGATGGATTCCGATGGGCAGGCTGTCCTCGTTTGCAAGCCACAGATTGTGAAAGAAAATCTCGGCCTGCGCGCGGGTGTTGTGGAAGACCAGAGTCGTCTTGTGTTGGCGGATCTGGTCCAGCACTGCCGGGATCGCATAGGCCGCGCCTCCGCCCGACCATGGCGGCATCTCGGCCGTTTCCAGCATCGCGATGTCGGGATCAGGGCCGGGGTCGGCCTGAATGATCTGACACGGGTCGGGGTGACGGGCCAGAAAGCGGGCAATGGCCTGAGGGTCCTCGACCGTGGCTGACAAACCCACGCGGCGCATGTTCGGGCACAAAGTCTGAAGCCGCGCCAGCGCCAGCATCAGTTGATCCCCGCGTTTGCTTTCGGCCAAAGCGTGAATTTCATCGACGATCACACGCTGCACCCCATCAAACATGCGTGGTGCGTCCTCATATGAGGTCAGCAGAGCCAGACTCTCGGGCGTGGTGAGCAGGATATGCGGCGGGTCAGCGCGTTGGCGTTTTTTCTGCGTGGCTGAGGTATCGCCGGTGCGGTCCTCAATACGGATAGGCAGGCCAATCTCGTCCACGGGCGTGCGCAGGTTCCGTTTGATGTCCGCTGCAAGGGCTTTTAGGGGCGACACGTAGATCGTGTGCAACCCGCTATGCGCGCCATCCGAAAGCTCGGCCAATGAGGGCAGAAACCCCGCCATCGTTTTGCCGCCGCCAGTGGGTGCAATCAGCAAAGTGGCCGGGTCTTGCGCCCGGTCGAACATGTCCTGCTGATGAGGGTGGATGGTCCAGCCCTTGGTGCTGAACCAAGTGCCGATCCGGGCGGGAATCTGCGTCATATGCGCAGACTACCCCTGTCATCCCGGAAATGGCACGGCGTTATTTGACGATTTTCTCGTCTTTGACGAACATGTTGGCCCAGGCGCGGTCGATCAGGTCGGGGCTCATTTGATACGGAATGCCCTCGAACTCACAGATCGAGATCATCTGGTCGATCAGGAAGATCGGCTGGTAGTTCGCATAGATGTTGTCGATGGTCGGGTATTTCACCTTCAATAGATGCACCAACGCGGCCTCATCCAGCGGCATTCCGCGTTTGCGGGCGACCATGGCGAAGATCTTCAGGAAGTTCTCTTGGTTCGGACCATCAATCTTGATCTTGAAGAAGATTCGGCGCAAAGCCGCTTGGTCGAAGATCTCATTCGGGTGGAAGTTGGTCGAGAAGATGACCAGCGTATCGAAGGGGACTTCGAACTTTTCACCCGATTGCAGGCCGAGGATATCCTTGTTTTCTTCCAGCGGAACAATCCAGCGGTTGACGAGGGCCTGAGGGGGTTCGGCCTGTCGTCCAAGGTCGTCCACGATAAAGATACCGCCGGTTGATTTCAGCTGCAGCGGGGCCTGATAAGTCCGTGCGGTGGGGTTGTAGACCAAGTCCAGCATGCTGAGCGACAGTTCACCACCGGTCACAACAGTTGGGCGCTCGCACTGAACATAGCGCGAATCGAACCTCTTGCGGCGGCGTAGGCTGTTGGGGTCGTCAGGCTCCTGCTCAATCGCGGTATGTACGATCGGGTCATAAACGGTGATCACCTGACCGGCATATTCGATCGCGTAGGGGACATAGACATTATCACCCAACGCGTCCCGAATACCGTTCGAGATCGAGGACTTACCATTCCCCGGAGGGCCATACATCAGGATCGAGCGGCCCGCGCTGACCGCGGGGCCGAGGTGATCCAGCAGGCTGTCGGGCAAAACCAGGTGACCCATCGCATTGGTCAGTTGGTCCCGCGTGACCTGAATATTGCGGATCGACTGGCGTTTGACCTGCTCGCGATACACATCCAGCGGTACGGGCATCGCACCGAAATACTCCGACTGGCTGAGCGCGTCCAACGCACGGGCCTTGCCGGCGTCGGTCAGCTGATAGCCCATCTCATTGCCGCTATTGGCGTTCAGTATGCCTGTGGCCTCAAGTAATTTTTGGTCACGGGCAATGTCGATTAGTTCCTGCGTGACAGAGCCGGGCAGGCAGACGGCTTCGGCCACTTCGGTCACGGTGCTGGCATTCTTGCGAAAGATCGTCTTCAGCAAAATGTCCCGCATCATCACAAGCGGGAGCTGCATTTCACCCAAACCCTTCGGGGCAGGGGGCGCCATAACTGCGGAGGTCTGCATATTCATGAGCGGGACTCGTCTGTTCTGATGTCACACCAAAGGCCCCAAAGCAGGCCAGTTGTGTGAAATCTGGCGCAGCTTTGTGGCGGGACCAAGGCAGCGACAAGGCGCGCAGATGATAGTTTACGATCCGAGAACAGTCCCAAGAATCAGATACATGGCAAGCGAACCGGATAGGGCCAGCCCCATCGGGAACTTTTTGCCCTTGTCCCAACTATCCCAATGTGGGGCAATCGTGCGCAGCCTTGTGTGCTTCGCCAAACGGTGGGTCGCTACGGCCCCCAAAGTACAGGCCATCAGAATAGCCATGAGCAGAATCAAATCCGCGAACCAGATGAACGGAGCGGCTGCGGCCAGAAACTTGGCATCGCCCGCGCCCATCGCTCCGGCGGCGTTCAGGATGATACCGGCAAGCAGAACCACGAAGATATGCAGGAATTGCCAGACATAGATAGGCAATGCGATATCAAGAGGGCCGATCTGCCCTCCAATCAGCCCTGTCGACCACGGAGGCAGCACAAACAGCCCAACGACGATATAGACCAGAACCAAGGCCGTTACGGCGTGGTTCTTGATCTTCATTTCGCGCATATCCGTGAACGCGACGTAAAAGCAGATCGGCAGCACAAAGGGCAGAAACCATGCTGCCGCATAGGCCGGTATCGCCATGTGTCAGCTTTCCTCGAGCGCGCGAAGCGAGCGGACGGCTTCATCGAAATGCTGGGGGTGTGTCGCAATCGCTTCGCGGAGGAGGTTCTTGCCGGTTGTCGTATCCCCTTGTTTCACCGCGGAAATTGCCATCGTGTTCAACAGCCGGGCGCGCTCAACCTGTGTCATGGGCACCACTGGCAGGCTGTAATTTCCCTGCGCCGACCGGGCCAGAACCAGATTGTTTTTGGCTGTAAACAGGCTCTTGTCCTGGCGGACGGCTTCGGTGAACAGGCGTTCGGCCTCGGCATATTGCCCGCGGGTCAGCTTGGAATAGCCCCAGTTGTTCATCACTCCACCCGGGCGCGTGGTTAGGCCCACGGCCGTTTCATAGAAGTGATCGGCGCGTTTCCATTCCTTGCGGGAATCCGCGACGACGGCTTCAAGCCGGTAGCGCTTGAACGACTCATGAGTCGGTGGGACCGAGTTCAAAACGGTGTGGGCTGTGTTCCAATCCCCATTGCGCACCAGCGCATCCGCGTATTCGACCCGGTCGGCCGCATTGGCACCGTTCATGGTCGTCACGCGTTTCCACGCAGCGGCCGCCTCGGTCGAGCGTTTGGCGCGACCCAGCGAGATCGCAAGCCCGCGCTGCAGGTCGATCCGGTCCGGGTTTTTGGCGGCGGCATTATGGAAATAGGTGACCGCCTCGTTGGGGTCGGCCGCGGTCAGAAGCACGTCGTTCAGGTTGGTTTCGTCAATGACGTTCACCTCCTGAAATGTACGTTCGACCTTTTCCTCTTCGGTTTCTTTTGCACAGGCGGACAGGATCAACCCAGTGACCACGAGTGACGGAATCAAGAATTGTTGGCGCATTTTTGCGTCCTTTTACTGCTCTTGCCTCGTTTACTGGATTTTGCGTAGCGAAAATTGCCCGTCGCCTAGCTGCTCCAGCGTATATTCTTGTTCTTGGTCAATAGTATTAACAGGATTTTCCATTTTTGCGATAGCTAAGCGAAGATTGTCGCGGATTGCGTCACTTTCGCCATTGTCCAAGGCAAACGCCCGTCGAAACACCTGTTCCGCTTCGGGGTATTGTCGCGTCTCCATCAGCAGGACACCCAAATTGTTCCAGGCGATGGGCCAGTCCGTGTCATCCTCGACCGCGCGGCGCAGAAGGGTTTCGGCCTGCCCCAAACGACGCAGCCCCAGATTTGCCGTTCCCAATGAGGTCAGAACCTGCGGCGTCATCCCTTGTTCCAGCGCGGCGCGGGTAAAGCTGTCGAGGGCCAGCTCGTATTCTCCCGCAGCCATCAGGCGGTTTCCAACGGCGATGTTGTCTTCGGCCTGTCCCGTCGGATCTATACCCGGCGCATCGAGGTCATCCGACAGGCTCGCTTCCGTGCAAGAGGCCACCATGGCGAAAACCATGATGGCCTGAAAACTTCGGCGAAGCCTACGTAAGGCACAGCCTTTTTCTGGTTGCATCGAAGCTACTTCACTTTCCGAATTCCGCAATGACACCTGCAGACGGTCCGACCAGAATAACCAGCAGCGGTGGTACCGTCAGCATCATTGTGACCAGAGTCATCTTGGTAGGCAACTTGTTAGCCGCTTCTTCCGCGCGCATCACGCGTTTGTCACGCATTTCACCGGCATAAACCCTCAGGGCTTCGGCGATGGAGGTACCGAATGTGGCGGATTGGATCATTACGGTCACAAACGCCCTGACGTCTTGAACCCCGCAGCGGGTTCCGAAATCACGCAGAACTGTGTCTTTGTCTTTACCGGCTTTCATCTCATATGCCACAACCTCGAATTCCTGAGAAATCTCGGGGTAGGAGCTTTTCATTTCCGACGCCACTCGAACGATAGCCTGATCTAGGGATTGACCAGCTTCGACGCAGACCAGCATCAAGTCCAACGTGTCTGGAAAGGCCGCTGTGATGGCCTGTTTTCTCTCTTCCACGCGGCGTGTAATCCAATATTTGGGGATATAGTAGCCAATTGCGCCGGGGATCAGAACGCGGATCAACAATTGTGTTCCGGTGAATTCCTGACCGCCCGAGAACACCGTTACCCACAGCACTCCGAACAAAATGCCTAATATGCCAAGCGCGAACTGCGCAAAGTGATAGAAACGAACGGCATCTTTCGACTGGTAGCCAGCCTGCCGCATCGTCAATTGAACGGCGGAAAGCTCCTCTTCACTCTTGGGCTCAAGGAAAGTGGCAAATTTCTCGAGCTGTTCATTCCGACCGCCGTTTCGCAGTTGGTCTTTTTTGGTTTTTTTCTCTTTCCGCGGCGGCGTCGTGCTGCGTTGCAGCTTCTTTAGCGGATCTTCCGGCTGGTTTAGCATCAGCAGAACGGCCACGGCAATCAACACGAAACCAAGTACGCCAACCACGATCAGGGGGCCGAACTCACCAAGGTGTTGTGTTAAGACATTGTTGATGGAGGTTAGGAATTCCATTGAACTGACCTCAGACCTTGATGTTGGTAATGATCTTCATGACGATCAGGTTGAGTGTCAGCATGATGCCGACAAAGAAACACAGCGGAATGAACCACGGGTGATCCAGCACTTCGTCATAATAGCCGGGGTCTTTGACCAGAATGAAGATGAGGCATGCTATTGGGAAACCCGACAGGAACTTTCCGGACCACTGCGCCTCGGCGGTGATCGCTTTGACCCTGCGGAACAAGCGGAAACGGGCTCGGATCACCTGTGCTAGGCCGGCCAAAATTTCAGCCAGGTTGCCACCTGACTGTTGCTGAATACCGACTGCGACCGCGAGAAAGCGCAAATCCTGCATGTCCAAGCGCTCGGCCATGTCTTTGAGCGCCTCGCCCACATCTCGACCATAGGCGCATTCATCGGCGATGATGCCCAGTTCGGTCCCAAGGGGATCCTGAACCTCGTTCGCCGCGATCTGGACCGAAGACACAAAAGGGTTGCCGACCCGTAGCGAGCGGACCATCAGCTCAACCGCGTCGGGAAGCTGCTCTTCGATCATGCTCATGCGTTTATTGGCTTTTCTACTGACCCACATGAAAACAGCACCGACGCCGATGGCAATAGAAATAGCTGTGCGCAAGACCGTATCTGTTGCCGTACCAATGCTGAGAGCTACAAAAGCCGCGGCCGAAACAAGACCCATGATCATGATCAGTTGTCTTGGCGTAAACGCGATAGCAGCCTTTTGGGCCTTGTCAGCAAGTAGCGAATACAGAGGGATGCTCTGCGTTTTCATATGCTGCTGCATTTCCTTGCGCAGCTGTTCCAGAACTTGCTCGCGGCCCGCACCCTTGTCGAGCATGTCCAGACGACGGTTGACCCGGCTGTTCAGGCTGATGGATTTGCCGAACGCTACAAGATAGATGCCTTCCACCAGGGCAAGAACGCCCACGAAGATGGCGACATAGATGAGAGCCTCCATAGGCAATTGCATGTCGTAATCTCCTACATTGTGGTTGGGTCGTAGATGGACGAGGGCAGGTCAAAGCCCCACAGGCGGAAGCGCTCGGAATAGTGGCTGCGCACGCCGGTGGCGGTGAAATGACCAATGATTTTGTTATCGGGTGTCAGGCCAACGCGTTGGAAACGAAAGATTTCTTGCATCGAAATCACATCGCCTTCCATCCCGGTAATTTCGGTGATCGAGGTCATGCGACGCGAGCCATCCTGCAAACGACTGGCCTGTACGATCAGGTTCACAGCGCTTGAGATCTGGCTGCGAACCGCCTTGATCGGCATTTCGATCCCCGCCATCGCGATCATGTTCTCGAGACGCGAGATACCATCCCGCGCCGAGTTCGCGTGGATTGTGGTCATCGAGCCGTCGTGGCCGGTGTTCATCGCCTGGAGCATGTCGATCACCTCGGCACCACGAGTCTCACCCACGATGATGCGGTCGGGACGCATCCGCAGGGCGTTTTTCAGACAATCGCGAGGGCTGACCTCACCTTTACCTTCAACGTTGGGCGGGCGGCTTTCCATCCGGCCGACGTGAGTCTGCTGCAGTTGAAGTTCCGCTGTATCCTCAATTGTCAAGATACGTTCAGCGTCGTCAATAAAGCTCGAAAGCGCGTTCAGAGTGGTCGTTTTACCGGAACCCGTACCGCCCGAGACGATGATATTCAGGCGTGTCGAAACGGCGGCTTGAAGATAGGCGGCCATTTCTTCGGTGAACGCACCGAAATTGACCAGATCATCGATACCCAGCTTGTCTTTTTTGAACTTACGTATCGAGACCAGCGAGCCATCAACAGCAATCGGAGGAACCATCGCATTGAAACGCGATCCATCGGCCAGACGGGCGTCAACATAAGGGTTGGATTCATCAACACGACGACCCACAGCGGACACGATCTTGTCGATGATCCGCATCAGGTGTTTTTCGTCCTTAAACGTAATATCGCTGAGTTCTAGCTTACCCGCACGTTCGACAAAAATCTGTTGCGGGCCGTTCACCAGAATATCGTTGACCGTTTCGTCGCGGAGCAAGGTCTCAAGCGGGCCGAGGCCTGTGACCTCGTCATAGAGCTCTTTGTTCAGCTGAGTGCGATCGTCTCGGTTCAAAACGATGCTTTTGGCTTCCAGAACCTCGCTTGCAATTGCGCTGATCTCGGTGCGAAGCTCGGCCTCACCTGCGTTTTCGAGGGCGGCGAGGTTCAGGTTTTCCAGTAGCTCCCGGTGCAGCTCAATCTTGATCTCACTCAGGCGCTCTTTCCGTTTACGGTCGCGGTCGGCGCTCGTGACCTCGCCAGCTTTCTTCTGAACGGGCTTGCGTGCAACTGCTGTTGCCGTTGGCGCTGCGGGGGCCGCTTCGGGCGCTTTGGCCGGAGTCTCGACCGGCTGCGCATCAGACGCTTTCTTATATCTGGAAAACATGGCGGCTCTTCCCTTGGGGTTGTGTTATGCGGCCTCGGCGTCGTTGCTGCCGAGGCTGTGGAGCGACTTTGCAAGCTTGGCAATTTCGCGACGCAGCGGGTTTTTAGCGGCCGAACTGGCCAATGGCAGGCCATGATCGCCGCTTTGCATCACCGGCTTGCCGCCATCGGGCAATTGCAGGTCGATCGAGATTCCAAGGCTTTCGCCCATACGTTTGATGCGCCCCTTACCATTCAAATCAGTGAATTTCGGGGCCCGGTTTAGGGCGAAACGCAATTTGTTGAACGGCAGCTCTTCGGCCTGCAAGGCGCGTTTCAGACGCAATGCGTTCTGAGCTGAGCGCATGTCCAGCTCGATCATGGCGAAATAAACATGAGCAGCCTGAAGAATGGTTTCTGACCACAAAACCAATGTCTTGGGCATGTCCACGATCACATAGTCGAAATGCTTGCGCGCCGTATCTATCACGCGCTGGATGTCTTCGGGTGTGATCAGATCCAACGGCACCATGTCGGATGGAGCCGTCAGAACCTGCATCTTTTCTTCATAGCTTTGAAGCGCTTGAGAGAAGACCTCATCGTCCATTGACGCAGTGTCAGACAGCATCTCGAAAACGGTTTCACGGCGGGGCAGGTCTAGATAGGTCGAGACCGTGCCGTATTGCAGATCCAGGTCGATCAGACAGACAGAAGGCGCGTCCTTGTCCGAGATTGTGGCGAGTTCCCAAGCCAGATTTACAGCCAGTGTCGTGGAGCCGACACCGCCCGCCAGACCTTGTACGACGAACAGAGCGCCTTCTTTTGATTCGCCACTGGTCAGATTGGCAGAGGCTGCTTGTGCTGCAACCACGGGATCGGGCTTGTTCATTCGCTCGATAGCTTCGTTCAGTTCGCCTTCAGGAAGCGGGTAGGGGACAAATTCATCCGCGCCTTTGCGCAAAAGCTGGTGTAGCGAGGCGGGGGTCACGTCCTCGGCAATAAGCACCACTTTGATCTTCTTGTCTTTTGCCTGGGTGATGATTTCGCCCATCAACGAGAGGTTGTCTTCATCTTCACCATCAATGGCCAAGGCGACGAATTCCAGTGTTTCCGCTTCGGGTTGGCTGAAAAACGCTAGAGCTTCGGCAAAGCCAAGATCGCCCCAACGCTCACCCAGAATGGTTTCCATGTCTTCGATCAATAGATCAAAGTTCTGGACATCCCGGCTGATCGTGCAGGCCAGAATTCCCGAGTCGTTGTCTTGCGGCGTCGCGCTACTCATATACACAATCCTCGTAGAGAGGGCTTGGCATTTCTTGCGAACGTTTACGCTCGGGTAGATTTGCTGTCGCCCCAATGCGGTCAATTTTGCCCGCAGGTCACCCTATTGTTCACAATGTTGCTTGGAAGTTGGGCGAGAATTTGGCGCAAAAGAACCAATTGTAGGGAAACGGGCGACGATGCCGCCCGTTCAGATGGGATTATCCACCACCGTCGCCGCCTGTGGCTTCGACCTCTTGGATAGCTGATATCGAAGTCGCGCTTTCGACGTATTCGCGGTAGATGATATCAGCGTACTTGCCATCCAGCGTCTGCGGTAAGCGATCCACAAAGCCCGAAACCTCGGTTACCGTCCGGCGATTCCGGCGGTCGCGATTCGTTGTAGCAACTAGTGGGCGCGTTTTGCCGAAAGAAACCACCGCCTCTAGTCGTGACCGCGAGATTCCCTGTTGGGCAAAGAAGGACACAACAGCCTGTGCCCGACGCAAGCCAAGGCTCTTGTTGTAGCTGGCGGAGCCAACTGCGTCCGTGTGGCCATAAACACGAAAACGTGCTTCGGGGAATTGTTTGATCCAATCCGCCTGCTGCAACAGAATTCGCTGGGCCGATGCATCCAGTTGTGAGCTGTTGAAGGCAAAGTTCACCTGGCTAGGCACTTCAGATGCGAACCGACGGCTCAGAATCTGAGCGTATGTCAGTTCACCGTTCATGACCTGCGAGTTATTCAGCGTCGCATTGCCAAAGGTTCCCGCATCAATTTCATACCCGGCTTCGCGTGTACATGCGGTAACTGCGACCGAAAGACCTAAGGTGAGTATCAACGTTTTCATTGGTCCTAACCTCCTCATCAATCCAGAATATAGCCATAGGAACTGCCAAAATCTTGCTTGGCCACTTCCGATGCGCCACCTGCGCCTGCGCGCTCGGTCCGAGCGACGCGACCGTTGATAAACAGGTCAAACTCGCTGGGGGGTTTTACTCGATCTGTCGGCAAAGCAAGTGTTTCCCCACGGGTCGGCGTGACCAGATGCGCAGTGATGATGATAACCAACTCACTCTGTTCACGCTGGTATTGAGCGCTTCGGAACAAGGTGCCCAGAACAGGAACGTCGCCCAACCATGGCACCTGATTGCTCAGATCTGCGAAGTCATCTTGAATGAGGCCCGCGATTGCAAAGCTTTCACCGTCGCGTAGTTCAATGGTAGTTGAGGTCTGGCGGGTAATGAAGCTTGGCACCGAATCGCCGTTGATCGTAAAGTCCGAAGACTCATCAATGCTCGATACCGCTGTACCAAGTTCCAAGTTGATAAGATCACCGTCGACCACGCGCGGAATGAAATCGATTTCAACACCGAACGCACGGTATTCGATGGCGACAACACCGTCATCCTGAGGAACTGGAATCGGGACTTCACCACCGGCGAGGAAGGTTGCTTGCTGACCCGAAAGGGCGGACAAGTTTGGTTCTGCCAGAGTACGTGCCAATCCCTTGGTTTCAAGGGCTTCAATCAGCAGTCGCACTTGCGTTGATCCGGCGCCAAAACCGAACAGAATTGCACCAGTATTGGATTGCGAAATCGGAATGTTGTTCGCCAGAGCATTACTCAACGCACCCTGGGTGTTGAGGGTGTTGAAACCCGCTGTAACGTCACCGCCGCCAAAGCCAAGCGATGTTGACAGGTTTTTCGCAACCGAGCGGTTCATTTCCGCAAAGCGCACCTTCAGCATGACTTGCTGAACGCCGCCAACCGACATCAGGTTTGACACCCGATCCGGGGCATAGCGTTCCGCCAGTTCCAGAGCACGCGCAAGTTTGGCTGAGCCCGAGACTGTCCCGGACAAAACGATTCCATCATTGGCTGTGCGCACTTCGATTTGCTCATTAGGCAGAATCTGCCGCAGGCGTTCTTTGAACTCTGTAATGTCTGGGGCTACGCGCACCCTAACATTGGCCAGAAGCATGCCCGCGCCATCGAACAGAGTAAGCGTCGTCAGACCGGGCGCCTTACCCAAAACATAAATCGTGCGATCTGAAAGCGACGAGATGTCAGCAATGCCGGCATTCGCGATACTCAGTTCGGCAAACGGCTCTTCACTTTCAACAACGATCGCGCGGTTTACAGGTACTTCCAGCGTTTCCACTGTGCCCTTTTTCACCACGCGAAGAGTTTCGGCCCAAGCGGCATCGCCGACTGGGCTTACAACGAGCGACAACCCCAGCAGGGTTGCGCTGATCCAGGAACGTATTTTCATGTGACCTGCCTCTCCGATCACGCCTCGTTTTTATGGGTCTTGTGCCCTATAGGCGAGACTCTGCGCGAAAACGGAATTTATTGCAATAATCAAGGGTTTCCGGAAGTTTCCTTATGTGGGCAATTGGCAACATAAGAATGAAAAGAGCCGCGCTTAATGCGCGGCTCAGCAGGTGTAAGGTCCTGAATAGGCGTCAGTTTGTGCAGGCGATTACGTCATCTGCTATGTCACTGCCGCCGCGACGGATTCGAGTTTTACACACCGGTTGTTCTACGCGTTCTGGGACCGGGGCAGCTTCTTCCTCGACAACCCCGAGCAAAGCGCGTTGGTCGATCTCAATAACTTCGGATGACACGGTTTCGTCTTCGATTCCGACAAGGGCAAGCGTAAGTCTGCCAGTGTTCTGCGCCTGAGTGAGTACAGCAACCTGTTCACGTGTGACCGCAACGGTGATCGTACGCGCGATGGTCGTTCCGGTTACATCCGTGCCTGCGATTTGGTCAATGGCGATCAGTTCAACTCGGGGCTGAATCAGGCGAGTGATCTCGCCGTTCGCTTCGGCGGTAGTCCCGCGACGCGAACCGGTCCAGTAGACGTCGACAAAGTCCCCAGGGCGCAAGAAGCCGGAAACGCCCGAAGCCACGTCAACCCGAATCGCGAAAGCGCGCATGCCTTTGTCCAATTGAGACGTTAGACCTGCCCCTTCGCCGGGTTGGGTGACTTTAACTTCCATTAGTGCTTCGTCTTTTTCCATCGTGCGAAGAACAAAACGGTCTTTACCAGCAGTCTCAGGGAATAGAACAGCCAGATCGGTGAAGCTGCCTTCTGGGATCGCGTTTTCTGGCCAATCAACGACGCGCACGTCGTCTTCTACAAGACGCTCTCCGTATTTCAGGGTTCGGTTTGATACAACGACACTTACGGTCGGAATCACTTCGATAGCCGCGTTTTCTGCTGCAGCTGCCTCTAACGCTGCTGCCGCAGCTTGTCGCTCACGGGCGAGTTCGTCCTGATAGGCAGCGATATAGTTCCGCGCCATGTAGACAGCGCCGCCAGCCAGAGCTAGCCCAACAATAAGGACAAGTCCGAATACCGCTCGCATACATCCACCTCATATTTCTGACTGGCTTTGCTTTCAAAAGCCAGAGGATCAAATTTGTTCATTGTATGAGTAATGCCTAATTGTGTCGAAATGTGGGACAAATCAGACTTTTCGTGCAGATTTTTGAGGTCGGGACACGCCTGAATCTGTTTGCAAACAACCATCCCAACAAGACATGCAAAACAAACAAAATCGCCATCCTTTGATGGCGATTGTCTGGCTTAGACCTCTTGCCGTGTTTGGTGCGATCAGTTGCCGCCTGCGGTACCAGCAGTGGTAAAACCGCCACTGCCTCCTGCCGATGTGCCGGTGCTGACGACGGAACTGCTAAGAGCCGTGTTCGTGTTCCCGCTCAGGCCAACGGTTGCGGTTGAAATTGCAAAATAAAGAAGTGTTGCGAGGCCTATGATCAACGCGGTCAAAACGACCCAGTCAACGGTGACCGCACCTTCTTCTGAGGTCTTAAATGTTCCAAGTATCTTTTTCATCATACACCTATTAAGGCCGTCGAGTCATGGCTTTGCCTTGCGAGAGATCATTCACAGGTGTCTCGTTCGGCAAGTCTCGCTATTGTAGCTGCGCCGCGATGGCGTGAGTTGGGCGGAAAAGTGATTTTTATGCCGCATTCATTGCAGGTCGTATTTCAAAAGAAGAAATTATGGGAACCGAAACTTAAGAAAAGACGAGCGCCGTGCGATTTGTGATGCCCATTAAAAAAAGCGCCGAGCCGATTTCCGACGCGACGCTTTGTTTGCAAAGCTTGGCAACTTTGACTTGATATTAGCTGCCGCCGTTTGTGCCTTCACCGGTGATACCACCTGCGGTACCGTTATTTGTACCAGTGCTGATGGTTGCGCCCGACAGAGCAGTGTTAACGTCTGTTGCGAGGCCAACTGCACCACCCGAAATCTGGGTGTAGGCAACGGTACCCAGGCCAATGACAGCTGCGGTCAGAACAACCCAGTCAACTGTTACTGCGCCGTCTTCGTCTTTGCGGAAGTTCTTGATGAACTTGATCATGTTACGTCCCTCCTAAAGGATCAAAAAAAGTGGTCTAAACCTCGGCGTCTTTCAGAGCTTTCTCTCTCAGTCCGCTCCCGATCGTCTCGGTATGCATCTATGTTTGCCTGTTGTGCGTGGCAGGAATTAGGCCAAACAGGGAAAATTTTGCTCGAGGCTTAACTTTTTAGTCATGAAAGTGATAAATCATTGAAAATAAATGATTAAAAATGTTTTGGGTTTTTTGACTCACCCCCAGAGCGATGCAATTTTGCGGCAAATGAGGCGAAACTGCCCCAATTTGCTTGGTTTTTCTGGCTTTACGCGAAGATTCGGGCTTCAAATCAATCAAAACGAAAACATGAGGCAGGCAAATGAATCTCCGGGACGCAGTAAAATGCGCCGGCGTAATGGCGTTTCTGGTATGCACGCCAGACACCGTACGCGCCGATGAGGTCGAACCGCGTGGTGTCTATAAAAGGATCAAGGCGCCCCAGCCGGGTCAGCGGCCAAAGATCAATATCCAGATTTCTGCTGAAGAACATGCATCCAGACCCTCGGCTCCCAGCACGGGATCAGAGCTTGTGGTCCCCGATATCATCAAACGTGCCAAAGTGCCGCCGTCGACCACGCCCAAAGTTGCGTCCAAGGCGCCGCCGAAAGGCGCTTATAAAGCGTTTTGGGAGAAAATCTCGCCCGAACTGGCACAAGCCGGACCGGGTAGGCTAGATTCGGCGATCAACGCCCTGGCCGCTACAAGCGTCTCGACACCCCGTTTGCAGACCCTGCAGGGTATTGTGAACAACCAAGGGCGCGATATCCTACGCTCGACCATTGGCACCAATGTTTCACCTGCGCTCGTGCTGGCGGTCATCTCGGTGGAATCAGCTGGACGGGCCGACGCGGTCAGCTCGGCCGGGGCGCAGGGGCTGATGCAGCTGATGCCAGCTACGGCCGAGCGGTTTGGCGTGCAGGACAGCTTCCAGCCCTCTCAGAATATCTCGGGTGGGGTCAAATACCTGGATTGGCTGATGGGTGAGTTCGACAACGACCCGATATTGGCGCTTGCCGGGTACAATGCCGGCGAGGGGGCCGTTCGCAAACACAGCGGTGTGCCGCCTTATGCAGAGACTCGGGATTATGTGCCCAAAGTGCTTGCGGCTTTTCAGGTCGCGCGAGCGCTCTGCGCGACGCCGCCTGTCTACGCTTCGGATGGGTGCGTTTTCCAGACGCTGAACTAGGGCCTGCCTGTCACAGCAGGCCCAGATTTTGTTTTAGTTGACGATGTTCGCCTCAGTCGCGGCACGGATCTCGTCTTCGGTCACGCCTTCTGCGATCTCAACGATCTTCAGACCGCCTTCAACCACATCCAGAACCCCGAGGTTGGTGATGATACGATTCACCACCTTCTTACCCGTCAGGGGCAGGGTACATTTTTTCAGCAGTTTAGATTTGCCGTGCTTGTTGGTGTGGTCCATCACCACGATCACGCGGCCGACACCCGCCACAAGATCCATCGCGCCGCCCATGCCTTTGACCAGAACGCCGGGAATCATCCAGTTGGCCAGGTCGCCTTCTTCATCCACTTCCATCGCGCCCAGTACCGCCGCAGCAATCTTACCACCCCGGATCATCGCGAACGAGGTCGCGCTGTCGAAATAGGCGGTGCGTGACAGCTCGGTGATGGTTTGCTTGCCAGCGTTGATCAGGTCAGGATCTTCCTCACCTTCAAACGGGAAGGGGCCCATGCCCAGCATGCCGTTCTCGGATTGCAGAGTGATGTCCTTGTCGCCCACATAGTTTGCCACCAGCGTCGGAATGCCGATGCCGAGGTTTACATACATGCCGTCTTCAAGCTCTTGCGCCGCACGGGCGGCCATCTGGTTCCGATCCCACCCTTTGATGTCCTGGGGCATTATGCTTCCTCCTTCTTACGGGTGGTGCGCTGTTCAATGCGCTTTTCGTGATCGCCCTGAATGATCCGATGCACATAGATGCCCGGCAGGTGGATCGCATCCGGGTCCAATGATCCGCGGGGGACAATCTCTTCGACTTCGGCGATGCAGATCTTGCCGCAGGTCGCGGCAGGCACGTTGAAGTTCCGGGCGGTCTTGCGGAAGATCAGGTTGCCGGTGTCATCGGCCTTCCAGGCTTTGACAATGGCCAGATCGGCAAAGATGCCCTCTTCCAGAATGTAGGTCTCGCCGTTGAAGTCTTTGTGTTCCTTGCCCTCGGCGATCACGGTGCCCACGCCGGTTTTCGTGTAGAACCCGGGGATGCCTGCGCCACCTGCGCGCATCCGTTCGGCCAGAGTGCCCTGTGGATTGAATTCCAGCTCAAGCTCTCCGGCAAGGTACTGACGCATGAATTCCGCGTTTTCGCCGACGTACGAGCTGATCATTTTCTTGACCTGCTTGGTCTGCAGCAGGATGCCGATACCGAAATCGTCGACGCCTGCATTGTTTGACGCAAAGGTCAGATCCTGCGCGCCAGAATCCTTGATCGCCTCGAGCAGCAGTTCCGGGATGCCGCACAGGCCGAAACCGCCCGCCGCGATCATCATGCCATCCGAAAGCACTCCGTCGAGCGCGTCAGAGGCATTGGCATAGATTTTCTTCATGGAAAACTCCCCCAATGACATGGTGATGGGCAGGTTGTGCCGCCGCGTCAGGGGGAAGTCAACGAATCCAAAGGGCTGGTGGTATTTCTACCTATCCAACCCTAGCTTGCCGTTTTCTTAGTTGTTTTCTTGGCAGCGGCCTTCTTCTTTGGGGCAGCCTTCTTCTTTGTTCCCTTCTTTGCGGCGCGTTCATTGACCAATTCGATGGCCATTTCCTGCGTCACATCTTCGGGCTTGATGTCCTTGGGAATGGTGGCGTTGACCTTTTCCCACTTCACATAAGGTCCATAGCGCCCATCAAGAACTTGCATGGCACCACCATCAGGGTGTTCGCCCAGCTCTTTGAGGGGGGCGGCCGCCGCGCGCCGACCACGTCCCGGATTGGCGCGTTTTTCTGCCAGCATCTCGACCGCGCGGTTCATGCCGATCTCGAACACGTCATTGGGGTCTTTGACATTGACGTAGACCGGTTTCGCCTCTTCCGGCAGTTGGTGCATGATATACGGCCCGAACCGCCCGAAGTTCGAGCTGATCATACCGCCTTCGGGATGTTCACCAATCTGGCGGGGCAGGGACAGCAGGGTTAGGGCCTTCTCCAGATCTATGTCATCCTTGCTCCACCCACGCGGCAGAGAGGCGCGCGGGGGTTTCTTGTTCTCTGGCGTCGGCTCTCCGCGCTGGACATAGGGACCGAACCGGCCGGATTTCAGCCAGATCTCATCGCCTGCATCCTCACCGAGAAGACGCTCATCCCCTTCGGCCCCTTCGCCCGCGATGGGTCGGGTATAGGTGCATTCGGGATAGTTGCCGCAGCCAACGAACCCGCCGGTCCGAGATGTTTTTAGATGCAGTTGACCCGTTCCACATTTCGGGCAAATGCGCGGGTCCGACCCGTCCTCACGTGGCGGATACAATTGCGGGGCCAGCGCCTCGTCAAGCTTGTCCAGCACTTCCGAGATTCGCAGCTCAGACGTCTCGCCAATCGCGGCCGAGAAATCGCGCCAGAACTTGCCCAGCAGATCTTTGTAGTCACGATCGCCGGCACTGACGTCGTCCAGCTCTTCTTCCAGATTCGCCGTAAACTCATAGCCCACGTATTGGCGGAAGAAGTTCAGCAGAAAGATGGTGACGATCCGGCCCTTTTCTTCGGGGATCAGGCGGTTCTTGTCCTTACGCACATATTCGCGGTCCTGAATCGTAGTTACGATTGAGGCATAGGTGGAAGGACGGCCGATTCCCAGCTCCTCCATCCGTTTGACCAAAGTGGCCTCAGTATAGCGTGGAGGCGGTTGCGTATGGTGCTGCAGCGCCAGAACGGCTTCGTTATCGGACAGGATCGCCTGTTTGGCAGTTTTGTCCGTGCTGTCGCTCGTCGCCTTGGTGAATTGATCGCGCAGCGAGGTTTTGGCAAATTTCGCAGGATCGCCCTGCATGATTTGCGGCAGACGTTTTTCATCGTCATCTGCCACATCATCACGGCCTTCTTCGTAGACGCGCATGAAGCCATCAAACAAAACCACCTGACCGGTCGCGCGCAGGCCGACCTGACCGTCGTCGCTGCCGATCTCGACCGTAGTGCGTTCCAGCCGGGCGGCGGCCATCTGACAGGCAATTGTGCGCTTCCAGATCAAATCGTAGAGCTTGCGCTGATCTTCATCGGTCACCTTCAGCTCTTTTGCATCGCGCGCGATGTCCGTCGGGCGGATACATTCGTGCGCTTCCTGCGCGTTCTTGGCCTTGTTCTTGTAGATGCGCGGGCTGTCCGGCACATATTCGGCACCAAACCGGTCCGAGATCGCATCGCGCGTGGCGGCGACCGCTTCGGGGGCCATGTCGATGCCGTCCGTTCGCATATAGGTGATGTAGCCCGCCTCATAGAGACGTTGCGCCACCTGCATCGCGTGCCGCGCACCCATGCCGAACTTGCGGCTGGCCTCCTGTTGCAGGGTTGAGGTCATAAAAGGCGCGCTGGGGTTGCGTGCCGCAGGTTTCGCCTCGACCGAGGTGACACTCAGCGCGCGGCTGGTGATGGCTTGAACAGCCAGCTCTGCCTGCGTCGCGTCCTTCAGATCGTGCTTGTCCAGCTTTTTGCCAGCATAGGTGACCAGGCGCGCCTCGTAGGTTTGGCCGCGTGGCGTTTCGAACAGGGCCTTGACCGACCAGTATTCGACCGGCTTGAAGGCCTCGATCTCCATCTCGCGTTCGACGATCAGCCGCAGGCAGACAGATTGGACCCGGCCTGCCGATTTCGCGCCGGGTAATTTGCGCCACAGAACCGGCGACAGGTTAAAGCCCACCAGATAGTCCAGCGCGCGGCGGGCCAGATAGGCCTCGACCAGCGGCATGTCGACCTCGCGCGGGTTTTGCATCGCCTGGGTGACGGCCTCTTTGGTGATCGCGTTGAAGGTCACGCGGCTAACCGGCGTATCTTTCTTGATCGAGCGCCGCTTGGTCAGCGCTTCCTGCAAGTGCCAGCTGATCGCTTCCCCCTCGCGATCGGGGTCAGTTGCGAGGATCAGGGCGTTGTCTTCTTTCAGCGCATCGGCAATCGCTTTGACGTGCTTTTTGCTGTCATTGCCGACCTCCCACTTCATCTCGAATTCATGGTCGGTATCGACTGATCCGTCCTTGGGAGGCAGGTCCCGCACATGGCCGTAGGAGGCCAGAACCGTGTAGTCGGGGCCGAGATACTTATTGATTGTTTTTGCTTTGGCCGGAGATTCTACAACAACTACGGGCATTTAAGGGGAAACCTCGCTCGACGAATAGGGCGCCTGTTATGGTCGTGCAAAATGTGTGGGGCAAGGCCGGAATGTCAATGCGTTCCTTTTACAGTGTGAAAAAACCCAATATTTCAGCGTCCTATACGCCTTTGGGGCAGGCGAAGCCTTACAGGGTGCCGCGTGGCGATACGCCCTTTTCAGCTCGCTAGAGACAAAAGCCCACCGGGTTGGCGCTGGATTCGCCCTTCAAGTTCCAGATCTACCAAAGCGGGACCAAGATCACCGGCCGAAGCGGCGATATCGCGCAGCAGTTGGTCCTCGGCGATGGGCGATGGGCCGAGTCGTTGCAGGATTTGATCGTGCAGCGCTACAGCGGGTGCCGATGTGTGCGGAGCAGGGGGCTCACTACGCGTTTGGAAGAGGTTCTCTCCCTTGGGCAGGGCTTCGATCACATCTTCCGCAGACCGGATCAAGGTCGCGCCGTCCCGAATCAACAAATTGCATCCAGAGGCCCGTGCATCGAACGGATGGCCGGGCACGGCGAGAACCTCGCGCCCCTGGTCCAGCGCATCCCTCGCGGTGATCAGGCTGCCGGACTTAGCCGCGGCCTCAACCACCACGACCGCTTGAGCCAGCCCCGAAATAATCCGGTTGCGGCGCGGAAAGTGGCGGGCTTGTGGTGTCAGCCCCATAGGTTGCTCGGACAGGCGTAGGCCTGTCTCGCCGATCTTATGCGCCAGTTCGCTGTTCTCGGCTGGGTAGATGACATTGACCCCTCCGGCCATCACGGCGATGGTGCCAGTGTCCAGCGCGGCCAGATGGGCCGAAGTGTCGATCCCTCGGGCAAGACCAGAGACAATAACATGGCCGAGATCGCCCAGTTCTTTCGCCAGACCACGCGCCATACGCGCGCCGAGCGAGGAACAATTCCGCGCGCCCACCATTGCGATTGCGGGTTTCTGCAGCATGGAAAGATCGCCAACGGCCCAAAGAAGCGGCGGCGCGTCAGATACATCCTGCAGAGCTATTGGAAAATCGGCGGACCCAAGGCACACAAGCCGCGCTTTGGCGGCTTGTGCGGCCTTGAGTTCCGCCTCAATCACGCCGGGAGGGCAGATTTCATACCCGTTTATTCCGGCAGCGCGTGCCATTTCAGGCAGCGCGGCCAGCGCGTTCTGCGCTGAGCCATGTTCGCTTAGCAGCCGACGAAACGTCGCCGGACCAACCTTGCGTGAGCGCAACAGGCGGAGCCACGAAAACCGATCCTCTTCCGTGGTGGGTGGGAGTGGGGGGTGATTGGAAGAATGCTGCTCTTCGGTCATCCGATGCTCCGCCTGATTGCAGAACTGGTTTACGGGTGTCGGGGTTAACAGCCTGTAAATCGTCGAAAATTAGATGCAATTTTCTTAGTGAGTCCATTGGGGAACGCCGCTAACAATATGAACTATATAAACAAAAACCTCACTAAGATGCGTGGGTTGAATTTCCAATTGACCTCGGCCCCTCTAGCAAAAAGGCGCAGCGTTAACCCTGCGCCTTTCGTACTTCAGGTGATTCCGACTCAGGCGGCGGAGCCTCCGACGGTCAGCCCGTCCATCAGAACCGTCGGCTGGCCGACGCCTACCGGCACCCATTGACCATCCTTGCCGCAGGTTCCCATTCCCGGATCCAGCGCCATGTCGTTGCCCAACCCACGGATGCGGTTCAGCGCAGAGGGTCCATCCCCGATCAGCGTCGCGCCTTTGACCGGAGCGCCGATCTTGCCGTTTTCGACCCGGTAGGCCTCGGTACAGGAAAAGACGAATTTGCCGTTGGTGATGTCGACCTGACCGCCACCGAAACCCACGGCCCAGATCCCGTCCTTGATATCAGCAACCAGAGCGGCCGGGTCTGCATCGCCGCCCAGCATCACCGTATTGGTCATGCGCGGCATCGGTTTGTGCGCGTAGCTCTGGCGCCGTCCATTGCCGGTAGGGGCGACGCCCATCAGGCGCGCGTTCTGGCGGTCTTGCATGTACCCAGTCAGGATACCGTCCTCGATCAACGCAGTCCGAGAGCTTGGCGTTCCCTCGTCATCTACAGTGATCGAGCCGCGCCGGTCAGCAATCGTGCCGTCATCCACAACGGTCACGCCTTTGGACGCAATCTGCTGCCCCATCAGACCCGCAAATGCCGAGCTGCCCTTGCGATTGAAGTCCCCCTCCAGCCCGTGCCCGATGGCTTCGTGCAGCAGGATACCGGGCCAGCCGGGGCCCAAGGCGACCTCCATCACTCCGGCCGGGGCGGGGACGGCTTCGAGGTTGACCAGCGCGATCCGCAGGGCCTCTCGCGCCTTGTTCTGCCAGTCGGCCGGGTCGATCAGCCCGCTCAGGCCGACACGGCCACCACCGCCCGCCGAGCCGCTTTCACGGCGGCCATTCTGCTCGACGATGACCGAGACATTCACCCGAGTCATCGGGCGCACGTCGCGCACCAGCACACCGTCGGGGCGCAGGATCTCGACCTCTTGCACCGCGGCGGCGATGGTCGCGCTGACTTGCACGACGCGGGGGTCCAGATCGCGAGCGAATGCGTCGATCTCTCGCAAGGTCTCAACCTTGACTGGGAAGCTGGCGGTTTCGATGGGATCTTCATCGGTGTAGAGGCGTTTGTTTGTTGCCATAGGGGCCTCGGCCAAGGTGCCCCCTCCTTCGCCAACGGCCAGCCGAGCTGTCTCGGACGCGCGCTTCAATGCGGGAATCGAAACATCCGTCGAATGTGCGTAGCCTGCAACCTCACCCTGAACGGCGCGCAGCCCGAATCCTTCTGAGGCATCGTAGGATGCGGTCTTCAATCGACCATCGTCAAAGACCAGAGACTCGGATTTCCGCCGTTCGACAAACAGTTCTCCGTCCTCGGCCCCGGCTGTCGCCGATTGCAAAATGGAGAGCGCTTCATCATGTGGAAGAGCGCTTTCAAAAGGGCGAAACGGGGCCTGAGTCATGGGTTGTGACCTTTCCGGTTTGATCCAGATCAAAAATAGCGTCTGTTTGACGCAAGCATTTTGCTTTATCTACCCGCAGGAATATGGTTTTTAACGCGGCCAAAGACAACGGGTGTGGTTTCACCGATTCATACCTTTTCGCCAGAGACGCAAAGATCAAACGATCAGGACAAGACATGAAGAATGCTTTGATGCTTTCCGGGCTTGCTACGGCCCTCTCCAGCCTTCCCGCCATGGCTCAGGAGCTTGAGATAATTGGCAAGCCGGTTGACGGTGGAATGGGCTTTCAACCCGCAGCGACCAGCCTTGCAGACGGGATTCACAGGCTGGACGCGATGATTCTGGTGATCATCACCGTAATCTGCGTGTTTGTTGCGGCCCTGCTGGTTTACTGCATCGTGCGCTACAACAAGCGCGCCAACCCGACACCGGCGCGGTTCTCGCACTATACCCCGGTTGAGATCGCGTGGACTTTGGGTCCGATCCTGATTCTGGTGTTCATCGGCGCTTTCTCCCTTCCGGTTCTCTTCAAGCAGCAGGAAATTCCCGAAGGTGATGTGGTCATCAAAGTGGTCGGCAACCAGTGGTACTGGACTTACGAATATGTTGATCACGATTTCGCGTTCGACAGCTACCTGCTTGGCCACCCCGCCACGCTTGATGAAGGCGCACGCCCTGCAGACGCGGATGTGACCCCCTTCGTTCTGGATGACGCTATGCGCGCCAAACTGGCTGATGCGGGCTACAGCGACGACGAATGGCTGCTGGCCACCGATACCGCAGTTGTGGTTCCGGTCGGCAAGGTCATCGTGATGCAGGTTACCGCATCTGACGTGATCCACTCGTGGACGATCCCGTCCTTCGGTGTGAAGCAGGACGGCGTTCCCGGTCGTCTGGCCGAGCTGTGGTTCGAAGCTGACAAAGAGGGCGTCTATTTCGGCCAGTGTTCCGAGCTTTGCGGCAAGGACCACGCTTACATGCCGATCACCGTCAAAGTGGTCAGCGAAGAGGCCTATGAACAGTGGCTGAACGGCGCGATCGAGGAATATGCGGGCACGCCGCAAAACTTCCAAGTGGCCTCGAACTGAGCGTAGACTGGGCGTTCGCGCCTTAGAATACTCGTTAGCTGCGCGTTAAATCGCGCAGCTTTCGCCCCAAAAGGATCCGAGATGACCGACGCAAGCATCAATGCCAGCACATCGACCGCCAAGGCATACGCGGATGAGGCCAGCTTTGGCGATTATTTCGCCCTGCTGAAGCCGCGTGTGATGTCTCTGGTCGTGTTTACGGCTCTGGTCGGTTTGCTGGCGGCTCCGGCGTCGGTGCATCCGTTCGTGGGTTTCTGCGCCATCCTGTTCATCGCCATTGGCGGCGGTGCATCTGGTGCGCTGAACATGTGGTGGGATGCGGATATCGACCGGGTGATGAAGCGGACCAAGGGACGCCCGATTCCCGCTGGTAAGGTACAGGAAGGCGAGGCGCTATCGCTGGGTCTGGCGCTGTCCGGCCTGTCGGTGATCATGCTGGGCCTTGCGACCAACTGGTTCGCCGGCGCGTTTCTGGGTTTCACCATTTTCTTCTACGTTGTGGTCTACACGATGTGGCTGAAACGCTCGACGCCGCAGAACATCGTGATCGGCGGCGCGGCAGGGGCGTTCCCTCCGGTGATCGGCTGGGTTGCCGCAACCGGGTCGATGACGCTTGAGCCGTGGCTGATGTTTGCTCTGACCTTTATGTGGACGCCTCCACATTTCTGGGCATTGGCGCTGTTCATGCGCTCGGACTATGACGATGCGGGCGTGCCCATGTTGACCGTGACCCATGGTCGTCGCGCGACCCGTAAGCATATTCTCGTTTACACCGGCCTTCTGGCTGTTCTGGCCGTTGGCACCGCGTTCTCAGACATCGGTGGACCGATTTATCTGGCGGTTGCCCTGGTGCTGAACGCCCTGTTCCTGCGCGGCGCATGGCAGATCTCGCGCCGCACCGAAGACGACGCGGAAGCAGACAATTTCAAGGTCGAGCGGAGTTTTTTCAAGCTGTCTCTGCTGTACCTGTTCCTGCATTTTGGCGCGATTCTGGTTGAGGCGCTGCTGAAACCCTACGGCTTGGGAGGGTGGTGATGAGCCTGCGCAAAAGCCATGAAATTCACCAACGTCGTTTCAGCCGAAACCTGGGTGTTGGCCTGACACTTGCGGCCTTCATCGTGATCATCTTCGGCCTCACAATCGTCAAGGTCTCGGGCACCAGCCTGGGTCAACCCGTGCAGGAGGTGCAAAACTGATGGCTCTGTCCGGTCCTCAGAAAACTGTTGTGCAAACCGTGGGTGTGGTTGTCATGATGGGCAGCCTCGCCTGGGCGGCTGTGCCTTTTTACGACTGGTTCTGCCGTGTTACCGGATTCGGAGGCACCACCGGCGTCGCCGAAGCCGCGCCTGATGATATCCTCGACCGCAAAGTGACGGTCCGTTTCGACGCATCAAAAGCCAAGGACATGGCGTGGGAGTTCAAGCCCGTCGAGCGTGAGATGGAGGTGCGCATCGGTGAAACCGGGCTGGCCTTCTATGAGGCCTACAACCCGACTGATCGCCCGATTGCCGGACAGGCGTCCTACAACGTCGCGCCGTATTCGGCAGGTGGGTATTTCCAGAAGATCGCCTGTTTCTGCTTTGAAGAGCAGGTTTTGCAACCCGGTGAGCGGGTAGAGATGCCGGTCAGCTTCTTTGTTGATCCGGAAATGGTCGAAGACCTTGAAGCGAAATATGTGCATACGATTACTCTGTCGTATACATTCTACGAAATTGACCTGCCCGAGGGCTATGCCGCCCTTGAAACGCAGGAAGACACAAACACGAACTAACGCCTTTAGGTGAGGGACGCTGATGGCACACGCAAAAAACCATGATTATCACATTCTGGCCCCGTCGATCTGGCCGCTGATCGGCGCTGTCGGTGGCTTTGTGATGCTGTTCGGAGCCGTCCTTTGGATGCACGGTGTGACCCCGTGGCTCTTCTGGGCCGGTCTCGTTGCCGTGCTTTACACCATGTTCGCCTGGTGGTCCGAAGTTGTGGTGGAAAGCCGCCAAGGCGACCACACGCCGGTTGTGCGCATCGGTCTGCGCTATGGCTTCATCCTGTTCGTGATGTCCGAGGTGATGTTCTTCTTCGCCTGGTTCTGGTCGTTCTTCAAACATCGCATGTACCCGATGTACGACTATGCTGGCACCGAATATATCCAGCCGGATATCCACGCGGTTGACCCGTTCCACCTGCCGCTGATCAACACGCTGGTTCTGCTGCTGTCGGGCTGTGCCATTACATGGGCGCACCACGCTCTGGTCCACGACAATGACCGCAAGGCGCTGATCAACGGTCTGGCCATCGGTATCGTGCTGGGTATCCTGTTCACGGCGCTTCAGGCGTTTGAATATTACGAACTGCTGGCTCATGAGGACTGGCAGTTTGGCGGTGACCAGTTTTACTCGAACTTCTTCATGGCAACCGGTTTCCACGGCTTCCATGTGGTCATCGGTACGATTTTCCTGACAGTCTGTCTGATCCGTGCGCTGAAAGGGGACTTCACCCCCGAGAAGCACGTCGGTTTCGAGGCCGCAGCCTGGTACTGGCACTTCGTTGACGTGGTCTGGCTGTTCCTGTTCTTCGCAGTCTACATCTGGGGACAGGCGCCGCTGTTCTAAGCGACACTGTTTTTGAACTGCAAAAGCCGCTCTTCGGGGCGGCTTTTTCGCATTTTCGAGGGCAAGATTGCGCCCCATACAATTGCGTGGTTGCATTCTCGTGCCTGCCCCCCTTAACAAGACGCCGGTTCCTGCAACGAGCGATAGTCCTTCCATGCGCCGCACTCTGTTTCTGCTGATCTTCAGTCTCGCCGGTTTGGGCGTCTTGCTGTGGCTTGGTACTTGGCAGGTCCAGCGTCTGGCGTGGAAACAAGAGATTCTGTCCGAGATTGACAGCCGCATCGCGGCTGAACCGGTTCCTCTGCCGCAACAGGTGTCAGAGGATGAGGACAAATATCTGCCTGTGACGATCTCTGGTGATATGGAGCCAGGCGAGATCCACGTTCTGGTCTCGGTCAAGCAGGTCGGGGCCGGATATCGTATCATCCAGTCGTTCAGCACCGAGGATCGTACCATTCTGGTGGACCGGGGGTTTGTGCCAACCACGGCCAAGCAGACCGATCGTTTGACCGGTCCGATGGAGGTGACAGGCAACCTGCATTGGCCCGATGAGATCGACAGCTACACGCCCGATGCCGATATAGACAGCAACATCTGGTTTGCCCGCGACGTGCCCAATCTGGCTGCCGCTCTGGGGGCTGAGCCGATTCTGCTGATCGCCCGATCTCGGACCGATCCAGGCGTAACCCCACTGCCTGTCGACACGGCCGGGATTCCCAATGATCACCTGCAATATGCAATCACATGGTTTGGACTGGCCCTCGTCTGGGCCGCGATGACCGGATACTTCCTGTGGCGCAATCGCGCCCCTTCTGAGAGTGACCCGCAATGAAATACATCTCGACCCGTGGCCAAGCGCCTGAACTGAGCTTTGAAGAGGCGATGCTGACTGGACTGGCCCGTGACGGTGGCTTGTACCTACCCGCCGAAATCCCAACGCTCAGCCATGATGAGATCGCCGCCATGCCCGGCCTTTCCTACGAGGAGATCGCGTTCCGCGTGATGTGGCCCTATGTCAGCGGTTCCTTCGCAGAGGATGAGTTCAAACAGATCATCGCCCGCGCCTATGAAGGCTTCGGCCACGACGCCCGCGCGCCGCTAAAGCAGTTGAACGAAAACCACTTCTTGTTGGAGCTGTTCCACGGGCCCACTCTGGCCTTCAAGGACTTCGCCATGCAGCTGATCGGTCAGCTGTTCCAGGTGGCCCTGAAGCGCCGCAATGACCGCGTGACCATCGTTGGCGCGACCAGTGGCGATACCGGCTCGGCAGCTATTGAGGCGTTTCGGGGGCTGGATGCGGTGGATGTGTTCATCCTCTATCCGCACGGACGGGTGTCTGAGGTGCAACGCCGTCAGATGACGACCCCTGCGGACAGCAATGTGCATGCTCTGGCGGTGGATGGTGATTTTGACGATTGTCAGGCCGCGTTGAAGGATATGTTCAACGATTTCGATTTCCGGGATGAGGTCAAACTGGCGGGCGTGAACTCGATCAACTTTGCCCGCGTTCTGGCGCAGATCGTCTACTACTTCTCGGCCGCTGTCAGCCTTGGCGCGCCGCATCGCAAGGTCAGCTTCACCGTGCCAACAGGCAATTTTGGGGACATCTTCGCTGGCTATCTGGCCAAACGTATGGGCCTGCCCATCGACCGTCTGGTCGCGGCGACCAACCAGAACGACATTCTGCACCGCTGTTTATCGGGTGAGGGCTATTTCAAAGGCGAGACTATCCCCTCGATCAGCCCGTCGATGGATATTCAGGTCAGCTCAAACTTCGAACGCGCCTTGTACTATGCCTATGGCGAGGATGGCAGCGCGGTCGCTCAGTTGATGGATGAGCTGAAATCCGGTGGCTTCAACGTTAGCCAAGGCGCGATGGAGGCCCTGTGCGAGAGCTTTGATTCGGGCCGCGTCTCCGAGGATGAGACGCTTGAGACGATCAAGCACACTCTGGCCCATAGTGCCGAGCTGGTCTGCCCGCATTCGGCCATCGGCATCAAAGTGGCTGAGGACCACCGCGCAGCAGATGTGCCGATGATCACTCTGGCCACCGCGCACCCAGCGAAATTCCCGGCGGCGGTCGAGAAGGCGAGCGGGGAACATCCGCCTCTTCCATCCCGCATGTCTGATCTGTATGAACGTCCGGAACGGGTGACGCGGATTGCCAATGATCTGGGTGCCCTCGAGGATCATATCAGAAGGCATATCGCTGAGTGACAGTCAGACAAGACCAGCTGAAGAACGGCTTTCGTATCGTCAGTGAACATATGCCGGGGCTGCAATCGGCAGCCATCGGCATCTGGGTGACCGCCGGCGGGCGGCATGAGCGGATCGAACAGAACGGGATTGCGCATTTCCTTGAGCATATGGCGTTCAAGGGAACCGAGCGGCGTTCTTCGCTGCAAATCGCCGAGGCGATCGAGGATGTAGGTGGGTACATCAACGCCTATACCTCGCGCGAGGTGACGGCCTACTACGCCCGTGTTCTGAAGGATGACGTGGCGCTGGCGATGGACGTTATCGGTGACATCGTTCTGAACCCGGTTTTTGATCCGCGCGAGATTGAGGTTGAACGTGGCGTGATCCTGCAGGAAATCGGGCAGGCTTACGATACGCCCGACGATGTGATTTTCGATTGGCTGCAGGAACAAAGCTATCACGATCAGCCACTCGGCCGCACCATTCTTGGGCCGACCGAGCGGGTGAGTTCCTTCTCGCGAGAGGATCTTTCCGGCTTCGTAGCCGAGCATTATGGCCCCGAACAAATGATCCTGTCTGCGGCGGGCGCCGTAGATCATGACGCACTGATGAAAATGGCCGAAGAGATGTTCGGTCATCTGCAACCGCGCAAAGGTCTGATCCCCGAGGCCGCTCGGTTCACCGGTGGTGAAGCCCGGCAAGAAAAGGATCTGGAGCAGGCTCATTTTGCTCTGGCGCTGGAAAGCCCCGGCTATCGCGACGATGGGATCTATACCGCTCAGATCTATTCGACGGCGTTGGGCGGCGGCATGTCCTCACGCCTGTTCCAGGAAGTGCGTGAGTCGCGCGGGCTCTGCTACACGATCTTTGCGCAGACCGGGGCCTATGCGGATACCGGCACGACCACGATTTACGCGGGGACGTCTGCCGATCAGGTCGCAGAGCTGGCAACCATCACGATTGACGAGATGAAGCGCGCTGCCGATGACATGAGCGAAGAAGAGGTCGCTCGCGCCCGTGCGCAGATGAAAGCCGGGATGCTGATGGGTCTGGAAAGCCCCTCGAACCGGGCCGAGCGTCTGGCGCGTCTGGTGCAAATCTGGGGGCGGGTGCCTTCGTTGGAAGATACCGTCGCCAAGATTGATGCCGTCAGTACCGAGGATGTCCGGGCCTTCGCTGAACGTATGGCCGTTCAGGCCCCGGCGGCCTTGGCGCTCTATGGTCCGGTCTCAGACGCGCCGTCCTTGGCAGAACTGCAGGAGAGGCGTGCGGCGTGATGCTGTTGGGCAGGCGCAAGCTGAGACTTGAAACCGCGCGGCTCAGGCTGCGCCCGCCTGTGCATTCGGACTTCAACGAATGGGCCGCTCTGCGCCGCGCTTCAGAGGAGTACCTGACCCCCTGGGAGCCGATCTGGGCGCAGGACCATTTAAGCCGCAAGTCTTTCACCAACCGGGTCTATTGGGCGCAGCGCTCGGTCGCCAGCGGAACCGCGATACCGTTGTTTCTGTTCCGCCGCTCAGACGACGTGCTGGTGGGGGCGATCACACTGGACAACATCCGCCGCGGTCCTGCGCAGGCTGGAACGCTGGGCTATTGGACTGGGCAGAGTTTTGCGCGCAACGGCTACATGCGCGAGGCTATCGGAGCGGTCGTTCATCACGCCTTCACTCGTCTTGATCTGAGCCGGATTGAGGCGGCCTGCTTGCCGGAAAACAAGCCCTCTCGCGGGCTGCTGGAAAGCTCGGGTTTCAAATACGAGGGTGTCGCGCAGTCCTATCTGCAGATCAACGGGCGGTGGCGGACGCATGTTCTCTACGCCAGTTTGAGGTCGGACCGGCGGGGCAGGACGGACGCAGGCTAGGGGGCTCTGCCCCCGTCGCGGCAAGCCGCGCCTCCCCCGGGATATTTTGGGCCAGATGAACAAGGGGCATGACTTGGCGGAGGGATGCGCTACACTCCTCCTATGCGCTGGATTGTGGCTGTATTGGTATTTCTCTCGGGTGCGGCTGCGGCGCAGGAGCGGCGGCCGAGCCATTGTATAGCCATAGCCGACGCAGCACCTGGGATTGAATATCTGCACAAAGCCGCGTGGCAGGACCCGGTGCCGGAGTTTTCGGTGCGGATCAGCTATGTCGCGCATGCCTCCTTTCTGATCCAGACTGCGGGTGGGCTGAACGCGGTCACGGATTTCACCGGGTTCATCGGCAGTGCCGATCTGATCCCCGATGTCGTGACGATGAACCACGCGCACAGCACCCATTGGACGGCGCATCCCGACCCGGCCATTCCCCATGTGCTGCCGGGGTGGGGTGAGTTCGGGCAGGGGATAGACCATCATCTGGATCTGGGCGAGATGCTGGTGCGCAATGTCTCGACCGATATCCGGTCGTCCTATGGTGGGGTCGAGGAGAAGGGGAACTCGATTTTCGTGTTCGAGGTCGAAGGGCTATGCATCGGTCATTTGGGGCATTTGCATCACGTGCCCTCGGACGAACAGTTTGCTGCTTTGGGGCGTCTGGATGTTGTGATGGCGGCCGTGGATGGCGGGACAACCATGCCTCTGCCCGAGATGATCTCGGTCCTCAAGCGGCTGAAAAGCTCGGTGATTATTCCCATGCATTGGTTTTCCGGTTTCTCGCTGGATCGCTTTCTAGTCGATATTCGCAATGACTTCCCGGTTGTACGCGAAGGTGTGTCAGAGCTGACCGTCTCGCTGCGCAGTTTGCCGGACCGGCCCACAGTTGTCGTGCTAGAGCCGCAATATCTGATCGATCTGGAATAGGGCTTGCCGGTCGCGCGCATGTTGGGCAAGGAAGGCGAATGGATTTGAACCCCGCAGATGCCAAGCTTGCTGACGCCATTCGCGCTGAATTGGGCGATGATGTGTTGCGTCCGGTTTCTGAACGTTACCTGGAAGAGCCGCGCAACCGGTTTGCGGGCGAAATTGGGTTGTTGGCCCTGCCGCGCAACGTGCAGGACGTGGCGGCGCTGGTGCGGCTTGCCTCGGGTGCGCGCGTGCCGGTTGTGCCCTATGGCGGCGGCACGGGCTTGGTAGGTGGGCAGGTCATGACCTTTGGTCCGGCACCTTTGTTGATCTCACTGGAGCGTATAACCGCCATTCGCGCGGTTTATCCAACTGAAAACGTAATGATTGCCGAGGCTGGCGCCGTTCTTGAGGACGTGCAGGCCGCGGCAGAGGCAGCGGACAGGCTGTTTCCCCTGTCTCTGGCCGCACAAGGGTCATGCCGGATCGGCGGCAACCTTGCGACCAATGCCGGGGGTGTCAATGTGCTGCGATATGGCAATGCGCGTGATCTATGTCTGGGGCTAGAAGCGGTGTTGCCCAGCGGTGAAATCTGGCATGGGCTGAGCCGGTTGAGAAAAGACAACACGGGCTATGATCTACGCAATCTGTTGATCGGGTCCGAGGGGACGCTGGGGATCATAACCGCCGCCTCCCTTAAGCTGTTTCCACGTCCGGCTGAGGTTGGGACAGCGATGTTTCAAGTGGCCTCGCCCGAGGCCGCGATCGACCTGCTGGCCCTTGCGCGCGATTTGGTGGGCGAGACGGTCAGTTCGTTTGAACTGATCCACCGGCAAGGGTTGGATTTCCTGACCGAGGTGCTGCCCGATGTTCGCCAGCCATTCGATACGCCGCCCGAATGGAGCGTGCTTATCGAGCTTGGATTGGCGGCCGGGCAGACCGCGTCTGAGCGTTTGGAGGCGATTTTCGCTGCTGCGGAGCCTCGGGGCCTTGTCCAAGATGGCGTGATTGCCCAGAGCGAGGCGCAGCGCCGCGCGCTGTGGGCTGTACGTGAGCGTATCCCTGAGGCCAACCGCCTGATCGGGTCCGTCTCGAGCCATGATATATCGGTTCCGATCTCGATCATCCCCGAGTTCATTCGGCAAGGGGCCGAGGTGATCGGCGCGTTAGGTCCGTTCCGTATCAACTGTTTCGGACATTTGGGCGATGGTAACCTGCACTACAACGCCTTCCCGCCCAAGGGCCAGAGCCGCGATGCCTTTGAGGATCAGCGCAAAGCGGTGAAGAGCGCGATTCACGATCTGGTTCACGCGTTTGACGGCTCGGTCAGCGCGGAACACGGGGTGGGGCGGTTGAAAGTAGATGATCTGGAGCGCTATGGCGATTCCGTCAAACTTCAGGCAATGCGAGGGATCAAGGCTGCGTTGGACCCAAAAGGAATTATGAATCCCGGAGCGATCCTGAAGGCGTAGACACGGCCCGAGCAGTCCGGACCGTGTCTGATTGCTTTACGACGCGGGCAGAATGACCTTGTCGATCACGTGGATCACGCCGTTTGATGTCTCGATATCAGCCTGAACGACGTTGGCGTCATTCACCATCACGCCCGAATCCAGATCAATCGTGATGTCGCCGCCCTGTACCGTGGCTGCGGTCATGTCATCGGACAGATCGCCCGACATCACTTTGCCCGGAACTACATGATAGGTCAGCACGGCAACCAACTGGTCTTTGTTTTCAGGCTTCAGCAGGTCGGCCACTGTGCCCTCAGGCAGGGCTGCGAATGCTTCATCCGTCGGAGCGAACACGGTGAACGGACCTTCGCCTTTCAGCGTGTCTACCAGCTCGGCGGCTTGAACGGCGGCGACGAGGGTTTCGAAGCTACCGGCTGATACGGCGGTATCGACGATGTCTTTGCCATGACCGTCTGCCATTGCGGATGTGCCCAACAGGATCGTTGCGACGCTAGCGACTGCGAGTTTGCGGAACATTTTGTGGTCTCCCAAATTAGAAATGCTTCAAGCAGCATCAATCGGGGTACGGCGCTCAACTCGTTAGGATCACGTCTTAAGCGCAAAGAATTGGCTTGAACAGTTGCTAAACAGCGCTAAGCCAACGCTGTTTCAAATTTCAATACACTAATATGTGAGTTTTTTTCGGCTCACAGACCTTCGAATTCACATAGGACATGAACATCCATGCCCATATCCTCAAGCACTTTGCGCCCGCCCAACTCAGGCAGATCCACAATAAACGCGCAAGAGATGATCTCCCCCCCCAGCCGCTCGATCAGTTTGATGCCAGCACCAGCGGTGCCGCCAGTTGCCAGCAGGTCATCGACGACTAAGACCTTTTCGCCGGCTTGGATGGCGTCATCGTGGATCTCGACGATCGCCTCGCCATATTCCAACTTGTAGTCTTGGCTGATCGTGGTGCCGGGCAGCTTGCCCTTTTTGCGGATGGGAACAAAACCGACGCTCAACTGGTGTGCAATAGCGCCGCCCAAAATAAAGCCGCGCGCTTCAAGCCCGACGACCTTATCGATCCGCTCGCCCGCATAGGGGTGCAGCATCTGGTCGATGGCCATGCGAAATCCGCGAGGATCGGCAAACAGGGTGGTGACATCACGAAACATGATCCCTTCATGAGGGAAATCGACGATGGTTCGGATGTAATCCTTGACCGAGTTGTTTCTGGACATGAGGCACCCCTTTGGCATCAGAACACGCGGGGGTGTTTGGCCCATTGGGGTCAACCTTGCAAGGAGAGAATGCTGCCTGCGCCTATCTGCGCCGGTTCGGGACGGCCTTTGATAGCCCGTAGTACCGGTACAGCGTGGCGGGCAGCCAGGACAGGTGAGGTTTGCGCCAATTGCGCTGGTCTCTCAAAAGAAATGCCTGAGCCGCATGAAGGTTCATTGCCAAAATCCTTTTTTTGTTGTTAGGTGCCCGATATCTACATCCTATATGCTATGTATATACATTGCATCGCGGAGAGAATCAAGTAGTTTGCGGGATTAAGGCGCGTGGCGAAGAAAGACGGTAAGGGTTCTACCAAGAAAAACAGTCAGTTGGTGTTGCGTCTGGACAAGGACGAACGTGATGCCTTTGTCGAATTGTGCAAAGAGCTGGACACGTCAGCCGCACGCGAAATCCGCCGCTTTATCCGCGGATTCATGAAGGAACACGCAGACGATTAGGCGGGTCGCCGCAGAACAGCCGTTGCCACTCCCATACCGATCAGAGCCAGACCTCCGAACCGTGTCATTGCGTTGATCACACCAGCGCGCCCGATCATGAGCCGCAGTCGATCAGCCAAAAGCGCATAAGCGAGAGCGTTCAGCCAAGCAAGACCCACGAAGGTCGCGATGAGGATCGTGAATTGAGGGCCCAAGGGCTCGGCTGGGCGCAGGAACTGCGGGACGAAGGCGATGAAAAAGGCGATTGATTTCGGGTTCAGGGCGGTAACCGCCGCTGCATGCCCGAAAACTCCACGCGCAGTGACGTCTCGCCCTGTATCGACTGGGTTCAAACCGCCCGATGGTGCGCTGCGCAACAGTTTGATGCCCAGCCAGACCAGATAGGCGGCCCCGATCCATTTTAACACGGAAAACAACGTGGCAGAGGCCAGAACCAAAGCGCCCAGCCCCATCAGAGACGCTGTCATCGCGACAAGATCACCAACGGCGACTCCGGTGGCCGAGGCAACCGCCACGCTGCGCCCTTTTGATAGCGCATAGCTGAGAACCAACAGCACGGTCGGTCCGGGGATCAGAAGCAACGCAGTCGATGCGGCTACAAAAGCCAGCCAGAGTTCTAAAGACATGGGTCATCCTGCTCCTGTTCGCCTCGCAGCAAGCCCTCACACAGGGCAGGCGTCAAGCGGTTTCAGCCTCGCCCAGAAATTCTAAAGGTCGGATTAAGCCTGATACATCTCTCTTGAAACCCCCGCATTGATGCCCAGACTGAAAAGACGGTTGAACGGAGGCCCCGATGGAGCAGACTCAGAAAATGACGCAGGACCACACAGCGCGGCTGAGAAAAGGCGCGTTTGTCCTGATTGCGGTGATCGCGGCGCTCTACGTGTTGGCCGTGGCTTATATGTATGTGAATCAGCGCGCTCTGCTTTTCAAACCATCAGGCGTGTTGCCTGAACCTAGCGCGGTCGGTTTGGCGGACGTCGAGGTCCTATCGCTGCCCATGTCGGATGGCACTGACCTGATGGTCTGGTCCGCGCCTGCAGTGGTTGAGGGTTCACCGACCGTTCTGTTTTTCCACGGGCAAAGCGGCAATCTGGGAGACCGCGCCGACCGGCTGCGTGAAATACTGAACAGCGGCTTCGGTCTGCTCGCGCCAAGTTATCGAGGGTTCCCCGGCAGCGATGGCACTCCGTCCGAGGCCGCTTTCGTCGCTGACGGTCTGGCCCTTTATGACCAGTTAATCGCACAGGGCCAATCGGTTGTGCTCCACGGTCAGAGCCTTGGAACCGGCGTCGCGGCCGCTGTTGCTGCGCAGCGCCCAGATGCGGAACTTCTGGTCTTGGAAGCACCCTTTACCGCAACCGTTGATGTCGCGGCCGAGCGCTACCCTTGGCTGCCCGTCTCACTTCTCATGCACGACAAGTTCGCCACACGCGACATTATCGGCCAGATCGAGGTGCCGACGCTGATCTTCCACGGCACCGAGGACATCGTGGTCCCGCCACATCACGGAACAGCGCTTGCCGAAGGAAGCGAAGCGGAATTGTTCATGATCGAGGGCGGCACCCACAATGATCTCTGGTCGCATGGCTTGTGGCAGACCGTACAGGACAATCTGTTGCCACGGTAAGGCTACAGAACCCGGCCCGCCACCGCGTCCAGCTTAGCCAGCACGGTCAGGTCGCGATCTTCCGGGGCCGTCAGGATCGCGTGGTCCAGGGCTCGGTCGCAGCCATGCGGGCACGGCGTACGGATCGGGCCCAGCAACGCCGGTAGCCCTTTGACCAAGGCCCGGCCCTTTTCTGCATTCCCGGTGAGGGTTGCGATGATCGAGGTCACGTCGACCTCGCCATGATCGGGGTGCCAGCTGTCATAGTCGGTGACCATCGCGACCGAGGCATAGCAAAGCTCAGCTTCGCGTGCGAGTTTCGCTTCTGGCATATTGGTCATGCCGATCACATCGCAGCCCCACTGTTCGCGGTACATCTTGGACTCGGCCAGGGTCGAAAACTGCGGCCCCTCCATCGCCAAATAGGTGCCGCCGTGATGCACGGTTATGCCTGCAGCTATTCCAGCTTCTTCGCAGGCATTCGACAGGCGCGGGCAGGTCGGATGCGCCACGCTGACATGGGCCACGCAGCCGGTTCCGAAGAAGCTTTTCTCGCGTGCGAAGGTCCGGTCGATGAACTGATCCACAATCACGAAATCTCCCGGTGCCATATGCTCGCGGAACGATCCGCAGGCCGAGACCGAGATCACGTCCGTCACACCCAGCCTCTTTAACGCGTCGATATTGGCGCGATAGGGCACTTCGGTCGGTGAATGGATGTGTCCACGCCCATGGCGCGGCAGGAACACCATGTCGACCCCGTCTAATGAGCCAGTCAGAACCTCGTCGGAGGGCGCCCCCCATGGCGTATCGACCCGGACCCACTCCGCATTTTCCAGCCCGTCGATGTCGTAAATGCCTGATCCGCCGATGACGGCGATTTTTGTTTGGGTCACATTGGGTCTCCACTGCTCAATCCATGCGGGAAAACTCTGCGGGTCGCAGGCGAAATTGGCAAGTGGTCTCAGCCATTTGCACCATTTCGTAGCGAGTTGTGTTGTCAAGCTATGCGGTTGACGCATATCAGGGTCCCGCTGGTCGCGGTATCTCTTGGGTGCTTTGACAGGTAAAAGGCCCTCTTTCGCGCGAACATAAAGACCCACAGGACCGTCCCATGCCCCGAGCCATGCTGGCAAGCTTTGCCAACCGTATTGCCAAGCCCGATCTCCGTTGGGTGCCCGATGAGGGCCTGACCGTGTCGCGCCTGCGGATTGAGCTGCTGTCAGGTCTGACCGTCGCTCTGGCTCTGGTGCCCGAGGCCGTTGCCTTTGCCTTTGTCGCGGGCGTACATCCTCTGGTCGGTCTCTACGCGGCCTTCATGGTCGGCCTGATCACTGCGCTGATCGGAGGTCGCCCCGGCATGATTTCGGGCGCAACGGGCGCGTTGGCGGTCGTGATGGTGGCGCTGGTCGCGCAGCACGGGGTCGAGTACTTGTTCGCAACCGTGGTTTTGATGGGAATTTTGCAGGTGATTGCCGGTGCGATGCATTGGGGGCGTTTCATTCGCCTTGTGCCGCATCCGGTGATGCTGGGGTTTGTGAACGGACTGGCGATTGTTATCTTCCTGGCGCAGATGGGCCAGTTCAAAGTCCCCGGAACCATGGAAAACACCGGCCACGGGATGAGCGGGGGCGAGTGGCTCTCGGGCGTACAGCTCTATACCATGTTGGGCCTCGTCGCGCTGACCATGGCGGTTATTTGGGTCATGCCGCGGATCACGCGTATCATTCCGGCCCCTCTGGCGGGTATTCTGGTCGTTGCAGCGCTGGTGATCGGCTTTGGTCTGGATGTGCCGCGTGTCGGTGATCTGGCCTCGATCGAGGGCGGCTTGCCTGCGTTCCACATCCCGATGGTGCCGCTGAACTTCGAAACGCTTGAGATCATCTTGCCCTACGCGGTCATTCTGGCCGCCATTGGCCTGATTGAGTCCCTGCTGACTCTGAACCTCGTGGGTGAGATCACCAACAAACGCGGCGGAGCCTCGCAGGAATGCATCGCGCAGGGTGTCGCGAACGCCGCCACCGGCTTCTTCGGAGGCATGGGTGGCTGCGCCATGATCGGCCAGTCGATGATCAACGTGAAATCTGGCGGTCGTACCCGGATCGCGGGTATCGCGGCTGCCTTGTTCCTGCTGATCTTCATCCTGTTCGCCTCGCCGCTGATCGAGCAAATCCCGCTGGCTGCGCTGGTTGGCGTGATGTTCATGGTGGTGATTGGGACCTTCGCCTGGAACTCATTCAAGATCATGCGCAAGGTGCCTTTGATGGACGCCTTCGTGATTGTTCTGGTGACTGTCGTTACTGTGATGGAAGACCTTGCGGTTGCAGTTGTCGTCGGCGTGATCGTTTCGGCCCTGGCCTACGCCTGGAACAACGCCAAACGTATCCATGCTGTCACCCGCGACTCTGAGACGGAAAAGGGCGCGAAAGTCTATGAAATTCAGGGGCCGTTGTTCTTTGGCTCGTCAGACGGATTTGTCGAACTGTTCGACGTTCCGAACGATCCCGACGTGGTCATTGTGGATTTCGCCGAAAGCCGCGTGGTCGATCAATCCGCCCTGCAGGCCATCGAAAACGTCGCCGCAAAATACGAGGCTGCGGGCAAACGTGTGATGCTGCGCCATCTTAGCCACGACTGCCACAAGCTGCTGAACAAAGCGGGCCACTTGATGGTCGATAGCGACGATGACCCGGATTACGGCTTGGCTGTGGACTACTCGGTCCGTACCGGCATCCTGGGCGGCCACTGAATCATTTGCGAGGCTCTGCCTCGCGCTCCGAGGTATTCTTTGGCCAGATGAATGAAGGATCCCTCTGCTTCATCTGGCTAGAAATATCTCGGGGGAGTCGCCCGCAGGGCGGTGGGGGCAGCGCCCCCTAAGGACAGGCCTCAATCATCAGGCCTATTCAATGAGAACAACTCGGTGACAACTGCATAGTCTCGGTAGCCAAGCCGCGCCAAAGGCTGGAAGGTTGTCACGTCGAATTTGCCATCCTTCAGGCAATCGTCACGCAGATGGACCCCGGTCACTTCGCCAAAGACAACGCGGTTTGCCTCACCGGGTAGGGTCGTGATCTCGGTCAGCTTGCACTCCAGCGCAGCAGGCGCATCTGCAACGCGTGAGCAAGCGATGGTTTCGCACTCGACCGCCGTCAGGCCGGCATGGGCAAATTCGTCGGTTTCCTTTGGCAGTCCGGCTGAACTGGCGTTCATCGCATCCCGGTGGGCAAAGGCTACGATGTTCACGCAGAATACGCCCGTTGCCTCAATATTGGCGATGCTGTCCTTGCCGCCGTCCTGGTCGTGCTTGGTTCCGGTTGTGGCAAACATCACCTGTGGCGGGGTGTAGGCAACCCCGTTGAAGAATGAGTAGGGGGCCAGGTTGTTGATCCCATTTGCGTCGCGCGACGAAATCCATCCGATGGGGCGCGGGGTGATGATGGCGTTGAACGGGTTGTGCGGCAGGCCGTGGCCGTCTTCGGGGCGATAGAACATATGGTCTCCAAGCGTTTGCCCAAGGCGTAACGAAGTGCTAGGGCGATTGCCAGCTAGGAAAAGAGGGCAGGCGTGCAGCACTTCGCGATCAGGCCGGAAGAGCCGCAGGATTGGTGGGAGGTCGAAGCCCTCTATGATCTGTGCTTTGCGCCGGGGCGCGAGGCGCTTTCCTCTTACCGTTTGCGCGATGATGTGCCGCCAGTGGCGGGTTTGTCTTTGGTTGCACGCGATGGGCAGGAAATTCTGGCCGGAGCGATCCGGTTCTGGCCGATCCACGTTGGCGATCATGACGCCTTGCTGTTGGGACCTGTCGCGGTTCATCCAACGCATCAAGGCGAGGGGCTTGGCGGTTACCTCATCCATTCCGGCGTTGAAACGGGGCGGGAAATGGGTTGGGATCGTGTCATGCTGGTCGGCGACGCGCCATATTACGCCCGGTTCGGTTTCACGCCATTGACGGGGGTTGAGATGCCTCCGCCAACCAACCCAGAGCGTGTTTTGGGCATGGCTCTGAGCCCCGGAAAGTGGGACAATATTACCGGAGCCGTAACCCGCTGGACGCGCTGAGCTATTGAAACACCGCGCTGAAATACCGATCTTTTGAGGAACGGAGGGTTCGGATGCAGGATGTTATACTGATCGACAGTGTCGACGCGGACGCGGAATTGGATCGCTTGGCGAAACACTACCGCTCGGCCGGTGGGGCGGGTGTCAAACTGCTCAACGCTTTGGGCGGGTCGGCGGAATCCGTGCTGGACCAACTGCCCGAACCCCTGCGCGACGGCTTGACCGGAGCAACCGAAAAAGCCCTTTGGATGGCGATGCAGGCAGCACAAGGATCACGGCAGGTCATGCCGGACCAGGCTCCTTGGGTGAACACTGCCGTGACAACGGCGATGGGCGCTGCGGGCGGATTGGGTGGCCTGTCTACCGCCTTGGTCGAGTTGCCGGCGACCACGGCCATGCTGTTGCGCTCAATCCAGGGCGCGGCAGCACGCGAAGGCTTTGATCCGGCTGAAGAAAACGTGAAATTCGACTGTGTTCGGGTGTTGGCTGCTGCGGGTCCCTTGTCACACGATGACGGAGCGGACTTGGGGTTCTTTTCCGTGCGACTGACGCTGACAGGCCCTGCGATGCACAAACTGATTGCGGCTGTGGCGCCAAAGCTCTCGGTTGTGTTGGGGCAGAAACTGGCGGCGCAATCCGTACCGGTTCTGGGAGCGCTTGCGGGGGGTGGGACGAACTACATCTACACCCGGTATTACCAGCAGATCGCGCATGTTCACTTTGGTTTGCGCCGGTTGGCGATGGACGCGGATATCTCGCACGATGTTCTGGTTCGCAGGCTCAGCGCGCGTATGTAGCGGTTAAATTTGGTCGCTGCCGCATCATGTGGTATACTAAGTTTAACAGGCCGCGATATAAAGGCTTAACAGAAGACGCGGTATACAGGCACTGATCTGATGCGAAAGTGAGTGCGGCGCGATGAAAGTTTCTCGGGCGTCCAGTCTAGACCTCGATGTGGGGCAGGTGCCGGTCCTGCCTCAGGCAGCCGCGTTGTGCTATCGGCTGGCGCGGGGTCGTCCTGAGGTTCTGTTGATCACCTCCCGTAGGGCGCAGCGCTGGATCATCCCGAAAGGGTGGCTGATTGATGGGTTAAGCGCCTCGGAAACCGCGGCTCAGGAGGCGTGGGAAGAGGCGGGCGTGATTGGCACATGTGTGCCGGTCAAGTTTGGCGAGTTCTCGATGGCCAAAACCTGCGCCAAGCGTGGACCGGTTCTTTGCGTGGTGGACGTCTACCCGCTGCACGTGGATCAGGTTCAGAATCAGTTTCCCGAGACAGGGCAGCGGAAACGCAAATGGTGTACGCTTCAAAAGGCCGCATCGAAAGTCAACTCGCCCGATCTTGCCGCTATTTTGCGCAAGTTTGCGGCCCGGATACACTAAACTTAATACTGAGAGACTTGATATTGGAGTTTCGGTCGGTATCTATTCTCCAACCGACATTTTGGAAGGACCATGATTCAATACGCGTTGAAGTGCAGCAAGGGCCATAGTTTCGACAGCTGGTTCCAATCTGCCGAAGCCTACGACAAGCTGGCAGCCTCGGGCATGGTGACATGCGCGGTATGTGGATGTGCGCATGTTGAAAAGGCAATCATGACTCCGCGTGTCCGGCCTGCGCGGGATGCTCAGAAGACGGCGCAAATGCCAAAACCGTCGTCGGATGATATCAACGTGACCAGCACCCCTACTGAAGTTGAACGTGTCTTGGCCGAACTGCGCCGCAAGGTCGAAGAAAACTCGGACTATGTGGGCCATGACTTCGCCTCGGAGGCGCGCAAGATGCATCTGGGCGAGGCACCCGAGCGCTCGATCTATGGCGAAGTGAAACCGGATGAGGCGAAATCCCTGATCGAAGACGGGGTGCCGGTTGCGCCACTGCCCTTTATTCCCAGCAGAAAGACAAACTGACCTATGCATATCGTGATTACCGGAGCCAATCGGGGAATTGGATGGGCTCTGGCGGAGCGATATCGCGCGCAGGGTCATGGCGTCACGGGAACTGCGCGTGATGGCAGCGCCGAGGTTCAGTTGGACGTAGCCGATCCGGCGCATCAAGCGGCCATGGCTGACCAGCTAAAAGGGCAGCCCGTCGACCTATTGATTTGCAATGCAGGCGTTTATTTGGACAAAGGTCACAGCATTGATGACTACCCCGCCGAGATGTGGGCGCAGAGTTTTGCGGCCAATGTAACTGGCGTTTTCCTGACTGTGCAGTCATTGCTGCCCAATCTGCGCGCGGCTGGCGGACGGATTGCGATCATGTCGTCTCAGATGGCCTCGCACACCCGCGCGCCGGGCGGCAGCTACATCTACCGCGCCTCCAAGGCGGCGGCGTTGAATTTGGGGCGTAATCTGGCGGCCGACTTAAAGGCGGATGGGATTGCAGTGGGCATTTATCACCCCGGTTGGGTGAAGACCGACATGGGTGGCTCAGCGGCTGACATCCATGTGGATCAGGCAGTCGCCGGCCTGATGGAGCGTTTCGATGCGCTGTCGCTGGACAACACAGGTTGTTTCGAAACCTACGACGGGAAGCCTCACGCCTACTGAGTGTTCAGCGCGGCCTTGGGCAGTTCATACACTTCGCCGGGTTCGATGAAAATCACCATGATGTCGCCCCGAACTTCATGGTTGATCGGTGAGGGCGAGCTGCTGGAATCCGGAATGCCATCGGTAAAATAGATGCGTCTAACGTCACCGCCCGGCAGCATCACGGCCAGTGTTGCGGTGCCATCATCGCGGCGACGCAGCTCGGCGTTGCAGCTTTGCAGCGGATCACCGGCTTTGCCGGCGCAGGGAACAGTACCCAGCGCGTTCTGTCCATCGGTGCCAGCCACGCTGGCCTGCTGGGACAGAGCTGGGGATGCGATCACGGCAAGGACGGTTGCGAAACGAAGCATGAATAACCTCTTGGAATTGCTTTAGCGCTAGGCTGACATTGCGTTTTCGGAAAGTAAAGCGGCCCCTTGACGCAATATCTGTTATGCAGCGCCCCTTGCTCTTGGTGTCCCCCTCGCATATGAGGCTCGGGACTTTAAATCCAAGGCGCGGAGACACTTGCCCCCATGCCCGTACTCGTGATGAAATTCGGTGGCACATCGGTTGCCAATCTTGACCGCATCCGCCGCGCGGCGAAACGTATCGGCGTTGAGGTGGCAAAGGGCTATGACGTCATCGTCATCGTTTCGGCCATGTCCGGCAAAACCAACGAATTGGTGGGGTGGGTGAACGAGACCTCGCCACTGTTCGACGCCCGCGAATACGATGCTGTGGTGTCATCGGGCGAAAACGTCACCGCAGGTCTGATGGCGCTGACGTTGCAGGAGATGGAAATTCCGGCGCGCAGCTGGCAGGGCTGGCAAGTGCCTCTACTGACCAATGGTGCACATTCCTCGGCCCGGATCGAGGAAATTCCGACGGACAACCTGAACCAAAAGTTCGGCGAAGGCATGAGAGTGGCCGTGGTTGCCGGTTTCCAGGGCATCAGCCCCGAAGGCCGGATCACGACGCTGGGCCGTGGCGGTTCGGACACGACTGCTGTGGCCTTTGCTGCCGCGTTCGAGGCCGAGCGCTGTGATATCTACACTGATGTCGATGGCGTCTACACGACCGACCCGCGTATCTGCGAAAAGGCACGCAAGCTGGATCGGATTTCGTTCGAGGAAATGCTCGAACTGGCGTCGCTAGGCGCGAAAGTGCTGCAAACCCGCTCGGTCGAGCTGGCGATGCGCTATAAGGTGAAACTGCGCGTTCTTTCAAGTTTCGAAGAACAATCCGACGAGGCCGGTACGCTGGTCTGCGACGAGGAGGATATCATGGAATCCAATGTTGTGGCCGGTGTGGCCTATTCCCGTGACGAAGCCAAGATGACCGTCGTTTCCGTGGCCGACCGCCCCGGCATCGCCTCGATCATCTTCACCGCGCTCAGCGATGAGGGCGTGAATGTGGATATGATCGTCCAGAACATCTCGGATGAGGGGCGCACGGATATGACCTTCTCGTGCCCAACCGATCAGGTTGCGCGCGCCGAAAAAGCGCTGCTGGCGATCAAGGATGCGGGTGAGCTGAACTATGCCGAGCTGGTGGCCGACGAAGACGTCTGCAAGGTTTCGGTTGTGGGCATCGGCATGCGCTCGCAATCGGGTGTTGCGGCCAAGATGTTCAAGGTTCTCTCGGATGAGGGGATCAACATCAAGGTCATTACAACCTCCGAGATCAAAATTTCCGTCCTTGTCGACAGGAAATACATGGAACTTGCTGTTCAGGCACTGCATGATGCCTTTGAACTGGACAAGGCGGCCTAAGCTCATCGGCCAAAGGTTTCGCCTGACGCACTAATTGGGTTGGGCCATGGCGGACGGTACGGAAACAGAATCCCGCAAGCTGCTGGTTCGGCTGCGCGAGGAAATGGCGAGCGAGGCGGCCGGTCAGGAGCGTCTCGACCGCATCACGCAGCTGATTGCGGACAGCATTCGCTGCGAGGTCTGCTCGATCTATCTGTTCCGTGACGAAGAAACCCTTGAGCTTTGCGCGACTGAAGGTCTCTCGCCCGAGGCGGTTCACCAGACCCGGATGCGTCTGGGCGAAGGTCTTGTGGGCCGCGTGGCCAAATCTGGCAAGGTCGTGAATACGGCGGATGCGCCCGCAGCCAAAGGGTTCCGGTTCATGCCGGAAACGGGCGAAGAGCGTTTTTCCTCATTCCTCGGCGTGCCGGTACAGCGGCTCGGTCAGAAACTGGGCGTTCTGGTGGTGCAGTCCCGTGACGCGCGTGAATTCTCCGCCGATGAGATCTATGCGCTGGAAGTGGTGGCGATGGTTCTGGCTGAGATGGCCGAACTGGGTGCCTTTGTCGGTGAAGGCGCGGCCCTGTCTCCCTTGCACCAGCAATCTGTGCAATTGACCGGCGGTCCGGCGCAGGAAGGGTCTGCCGAAGGGCATGTCTGGCTGCACGAGCCGCGCGTTGTCGTGACCAACCCGATTGCCGAAGACCCGCACCGCGAAAGCGAGCGGTTGAATGAGGCGGTCGAGGAGCTGCGTGTCGGCGTCGACAAGATGCTCGAAATCTCACAGAACGGTGACAAAGAGCAACTAAAAGTTCTGGAAGCTTACCGTATGTTCGCCAATTCCAAGGGCTGGATGCGGAGGATGGAGGAAGACATCGCCCTCGGTCTCAGCGCCGAGGCCGCGGTGGAGAAAGAGCAGTCGCAAGCACGCGCCCGTATGGGGCAGGTGACCGATCCCTATTTGCGGGAACGGCTAGCGGATCTGGATGACCTCAGCAATCGCTTGCTGCGTATCCTGACGGGTCAGGGCAAGACCGACAGTGCCGATCTACCACCTGATCCGATCCTCATCGCCCGCAACATCGGCCCCGGAGACCTTTTGGAATATGGCCGGTCCCTGAAGGGGATCGTGCTCGAGGAGGGCTCGGTCGGCAGCCACGCCACGATTGTTGCCCGCGCATTGGCGATCCCTTTGGTCGTGCATGTCGGGCGGATCACGACCGAGGCTCTGAATGGCGACCACATTCTGGTCGATGGGGATAACGGCGTTGTCCATCTGCGTCCCGAAGACTCGGTGGTCAGCGCGTTTCGCGACAAGATCGCGATGCAGGCCAAGGCGCAGGAACGCTATGCCTCGATCCGGGAGACGCCAACGGTTACGCAGGATGGCGCGCGGATCAACATGGCGATGAACGCAGGCCTGATGGCCGATCTGCCCTCGCTCGGGAACTCGGGCGCGGAAGGGGTTGGTTTGTTCCGGACCGAGCTGCAATTCCTGATCCGTAACCAGATGCCGAAACGGTCTGAGCTGGTGACCCAATACCAGCGGGTTCTGGACGCGGCCGGAGAAAAACGCGTTGTGTTCCGGACCCTCGATATCGGGTCGGACAAGGTTCTGCCCTACATGAAGCACGTGGCCGAACCGAACCCTGCGCTGGGCTGGCGTGCGATCCGTGTTGGTCTGGACAAGCGCGGCGTAATGCGGATGCAGCTGCAGGCCCTGTTGCGCGCCGCCAATGGCCGCCCACTGACCATCATGTTCCCCTTCGTTGCGCAGGCCGAGGAGTTCCGCGAGGCCCGATGGGAGGTCAACAAAACCATCGAGCGTGAAAAGCGTCTTGGCCATATCCTGCCGGAAACGCTCGAAGTGGGGGCGATGCTGGAAACGCCGTCGCTGGCGTTCTCACCGCAAAAGTTCTTTGACGAGGTGGATTTCATCTCGATCGGTGGCAACGACCTGAAACAGTTCTTCTTTGCCGCCGACCGTGAAAACGAGCTGGTGCGCCGCCGATATGACACGTTGAACGTCAGTTTCCTCAGCTTCATTGAGCGGATCGTGGAACGCTGCAGTATCTCGGATACACCGCTGAGTTTCTGTGGCGAAGATGCCGGTCGCCCGGTTGAGGCGCTGTGTCTTGCGGCGATGGGTATCCGCACCTTGTCCATGCGTCCGGCTTCGATCGGACCGGTCAAAAGCCTTTTGCTGAGATCGAACCTGCAGGAAGTCCGCAAGATCATCGCGGATGCGCGTCATCGTGGTGAGCAATCCGTGCGCCCGGCGGTAATGGAGTGGTTGCGGTCGCAATCGTGACCCATCAGTCGGCCTATTGGGGATTCCGGGCTTGATTTTTATTTCAAGGTTCCGTATCCAACCGTGGAAATGTTAGCGATAACATTCAGGGCCGCACCAGCGACCCCCATCGCGACTGAGGTTCTGCTTCTTGAGGCAGGAAGCATAAAAGGAAGCTGATCATGGTTTCACGCGTCATCCCGGTAGACCCGTTCGACCTCGTGCTGTTTGGCGCGACGGGCGATCTGGCACAGCGCAAGATCTTGCCGGGGCTGTATCACCGGTTTGAAATGGGTCAGATGCCGGAAGGCGCGCGGATCATCGGGACCGCCCGATCCGACATGGAAAGTGACGGGTTTCGTGACCAGTTGCGCGCGTCGATGGACAAGTTCGCGCCGAGCTACGACAAGGACACTCTGGATCGCTTCCTGACCCACGTTGACTATGTGCCGGTGGATGCGCTGGGCGATGCGGGCTGGTCCGATCTGGCCAAAGCCTTGCGCTCGGATGTGGTGCGGGCTTTCTATCTATCTGTCGGGCCCAGCTTGTTCTCGGGGATTGCGCAGCGTCTGAATGATCACGGGCTTGCCACACCCGAAAGCCGGATCGTGGTAGAAAAACCCTTCGGCCACGATCTGGCCTCGGCCAAGGCGCTAAACGAGGGGCTACGCGCCTGTTTCGAAGAGCATCAAATCTACCGGATCGACCATTATCTGGGCAAGGAAACCGTGCAGAACCTGATGGCGCTGCGCTTTGCCAATTCCCTTTTCGAGCCGCTGTGGAACGCGACCCATGTCGATCACGTGCAAATCACCGTGGCCGAGACTGTCGGTGTCGAGGGGCGCGGTGCTTACTACGACCAATCCGGCGCGATGCGGGATATGATCCAGAACCATCTGGTGCAGCTTCTCTGTCTGACCGCGATGGAGCCGCCCTCGAAATTCGCGCCTAACGCGGTGCGCGATGAAAAGGTTAAGGTGATCGAAGCGCTCGAACCTGTCGAGCCGAAGGATATCGCGCGTGGTCAGTATCGCACAGATAAGGGCGGCGACGGTTATCTCGATCATGTCGGCGATCCCGCCAGCCGCACCGAAAGTTTCATAGCTTTGAAGGCGCATATCGGTAACTGGCGCTGGGCGGGTGTGCCCTTCTACCTGCGCACCGGCAAACGCCTAAGGGCGCGCGAGTCCGAAATTGCGGTGTTCTTCCGCGACCCGCCGCATACGATTTTTCCCAATGTGGGGCCTCTGCACGGCAATGTGCTGGTGATCCGTCTGCAGCCGGACGAGGGCATCACTCTGCGCACTACGATCAAGGAACCGGGGCAGGGCGGGTTCCGTCTGTCCGACGTCGCGCTCGATATGAGCTTTGCCGATGCGCTGGGCGATGCCGCGCAATCGCCCGACGCCTATGAACGCCTCATCATGGATGTGATCCGCGGCGACCAAACCCTGTTCATGCGCGGCGATGAAGCCGAGGCCGCCTGGGCCTGGGTTGATCCCATCATTCGTGGCTGGGAAGAGCGTGGCGACAAGCCCGCAAAATACGATCAGGGCAGTTCAGGGCCCGAAGAAGCATTGATGCTGATGCATCGCGATGGACGCCGCTGGCGTCAGATCGGAGGGTAATCATGGTCAATACAGTTATTTCGGACGTCACTAAACGCATCATTGAACGCAGCGCCGACCTGCGCGGCCCGCATCTTGAGCGGATGGAACAGGCCAAATCCAAAGGCCCCGCCCGTGCGCATCTGTCCTGTAGCGGTCAGGCGCATGCCTATGCCGGTGCGGGCGAGGATCAGAACTCGATGGCAACCGGGACGGCTGGAAACCTTGGTATCGTCACCGCCTATAACGATATGCTCTCGGCCCACCAACCGTTCGAGCGGTATCCCGAGTTGATCCGCCAAGCGATCCGCGCGGCAGGCGGCACAGCGCAGGTCGCAGGCGGGGTTCCCGCCATGTGCGACGGCGTAACCCAAGGTGAGGCGGGGATGGAATTGTCTCTGTTTTCGCGCGATGTCATTGCACTGGCGACGGGCGTGGCTCTCAGCCACAACACCTATGACGCGGCGGTGTTTCTGGGGGTCTGCGACAAGATCGTGCCCGGCCTGGTCATCGGCGCGCAGGCCTTTGGCCATCTGCCGGCTGTCTTCCTGCCGGCTGGTCCGATGACCAGCGGTTTGCCCAACGATGAAAAAGCCAAGGTCCGCCAGCAATTCGCTGCCGGAGAAGTAGGTCGCGACGCCTTGATGAAGGCTGAAATGGCCGCCTATCACGGCCCCGGTACCTGTACCTTCTACGGCACCGCGAACACCAACCAAATGCTGATGGAGTTCATGGGCCTGCACCTGCCGGGCTCCAGCTTCGTCAATCCCAACACGCCTCTGCGCGATGCGTTGACCGAGGAAGGCGCGCGCCGCGCCCTGTCTCTCAGCGCGTTGGGCAATCACTACACGCCGGTTTGTCAGATCCTTGATGAACGCGCCTTCGTCAATGGTATCGTTGGCCTGATGGCCACAGGCGGCTCGACCAACCTGCTGATCCACCTGATCGCCATGGCGCGCGCGGGTGGTATCGTTCTGGATTGGGAGGATTTTTCCGACATCTCCGCCGTGGTTCCTCTGGTCGCGCGGGTCTATCCAAACGGCCTGGCCGATGTGAACCACTTCCACGCCGCCGGGGGCTTGGGCTTTACCATCAGCACACTATTGGACGACGGGCTGTTACACCCCGACACGCTAACTGTCGCGGGGCAGGGGCTTCACAACTATACCAAGGAACCCAAGCTGAAAGAAGGCGAGTTGGTCTGGGAAGATGGTGCGGGTCACAGCCTGAATGAAAAGATCGTACGTCCGGCCAAGGACCCGTTCCAGCCCACCGGTGGCCTCTCGCGCCTGACCGGAAATCTGGGCACGGGCGTCATGAAGGTCTCGGCCGTGGCCCCCGAACACCAAGTGGTCGAAGCGCCCGTCCGTGTGTTTCACGACCAGAACGATGTCAAAGCCGCCTTCAAGGCCGGAGAATTCACCGATGATGTCATCGTCGTTGTTCGGTTCCAGGGTCCGAAGGCTAACGGTATGCCCGAACTGCATTCGCTGACGCCAATACTATCGATCCTTCAGGGCAGAGGCCAAAAAGTCGCTCTGGTCACCGATGGCCGCATGTCTGGTGCGTCGGGCAAGGTTCCCGCCGCCATCCATGTCTGCCCCGAGGCGCTGGACGGTGGTGCCATCGGCTATCTGCAAGACGGTGATCTGCTGCGCGTCGATGCCGTAAAGGGTGAGCTGGAAATCCTCACCCCTGGCGTCCTCGACCGCAGCCCAGCGACTGCTGATCTGTCTGCCAACCAGCACGGCGTTGGTCGCGACCTCTTCGGCTCGTTCCGCCAGAATGTCGGGTCCGCCGACACAGGTGCCAGTATTTTCGGAGTTTAACCCATGTCCAAAACCCAACGCACCCGCGAGATCTGCGCGCTGGCCCCAATCGTTCCGGTACTGGTCGTGGATGACGCCGCCCACGCCCGCCCCTTGGCCGAGGCGCTGGTCGCAGGTGGTCTTCCTGCGCTCGAAGTCACCCTGCGCACCCCTGCCGCGCTGGACGTGATCCGCGCCATGGCCGCTGTGCCCGGAGGCGTCGTGGGCGCAGGCACGCTGGTCACCCCCGAAGACGTCCGCGCCGCCAAGGAAGCTGGCGCGCAGTTTGGCGTCTCACCCGGCGCAACCGATACCCTGATCGCCGCCTGTGAAGCTGAAGGCCTGCCCCTTCTACCTGGCGCGGCTACCGCGAGTGAGGCCATGGCCCTGCTAGAAAAGGGCTATGACATGCTGAAATTTTTCCCTGCCGAGGCCTCGGGCGGTGCGCCGGCCCTCAAAGCGATAGGGGCACCTCTGCCGCAGATCACCTTCTGCCCCACAGGCGGAGTATCGCCCTCAAATGCCCGCGACTACCTTTCGCTGTCCAACGTGGTCTGCGCCGGTGGAAGCTGGGTCGCGCCAAAGCAGATGGTTCAAGAGGGCGACTGGTCCGGGATCGAAGCGCTTGCGCGTGAGGCGACCCACCTGACGGATTGACGCCGCAAGGCGAAACGCTAGGGTAGGCCACAAGTTAAGCAGGTTACCCTCATGACAAACCAAACCTCCCTCGTGCATGGGCGCGAGTATCTGGCCATTCCGGGCCCTTCGGTTATGCCCGACGCGGTGTTGCAGGCCATGCATCGCCCTTCGCCCAATATCTACGATGGCGCGTTGATCGAGATGATGCCCGCGCTGACGCAGGACCTGAAGCGCGTGGCCGGAACCCAGCACAACGTCGCCATCTATATCGCCAACGGCCACGGCACGTGGGAGGCCGCGCTTTCGAATGTGATCGCCCCCGGAGAAACCGTTCTGGCCCCAGCCTCGGGTCGTTTTACCCATGGCTGGGCCGAGATGGCTGAGGGGATCGGCGCAAAGATCGACCTGATAGACTTCGGCTTGTCTTCACCCTGGGATCTCGACCGTATCGCCGAGGCTCTGAACGCCGACAATGAGCACAAAATCAAAGCTGTGCTTGCCGTCCACGTGGATACCTCCACCTCGATCCGAAATGACATTCCAGCCCTGCGCGCCCTGCTGGATGACTTGAACCACCCAGCGTTGCTAATGGCCGACTGTATCGCCTCAATGGGTTGCGACCGGTTCGAGATGGACGCTTGGGGAGTCGATGTCACCGTGACAGCCTGCCAGAAGGGCCTGATGACCCCGGCGGGCACCGGCTTTGTCTTCTTCAACGACAAATCGCAGGCGAAACGCGCTGCAATGCCCCGTGTTTCGCAATATTGGGACTGGCAACCGCGCGCCAACCCCGAGCTGTTCTATCAGTATTTCAACGGCACCGCGCCCACCCATCACCTCTACGGCCTGCGAGCTGCGCTGGACTTGATCCATGGCGAGGGTCTTGAAAACGTCTGGGCCCGGCACGAACGCCTCGCCAAGGCTATCTGGGCCGCCTGTGATGTCTGGGCGCAAGGCGGAGCGCTTCATTTCAACGTCACCGACCCGACCCATCGCAGCCACGCGGTCACCGCCCTACGCCTGACCGAGGGGCGCGGCACACCGCTGCGCAACTACACCGAAAACCAGCTTGGCCTGACGCTCGGCATCGGCTTGGGGATGGAGGACTGGGACGGTTGCTTCCGTCTGGGCCATATGGGGCACGTCAACGCGCAGATGATCATGGCGATGCTGGGTGGCATGGAAACCGCCATGGCGGCACTTGATATCCCCCGCGGCCAAGGCGCGCTGGAAGCAGCCGCCGCGACATTGGCCATATAGCGCCAATCCGCCCCTTCATCTGGCCGAAAATATCCTCGGGGGGAATCGCGCCTTGGCGCGATGGGGGGCAGACAGCCCCCCTATACCGCGCGAGCTTGCGCCAAGGCCAAAGGCAGGGCCGCTTCAAAAGCCGCCATCTCTGCCTCTGCACCACAACTCACCCGGATGCAGCGGTTCTGCGGCGCCGCAAATGGCATCCGCACAAACACACCCTGTTCGACCAGCGAGTCCAGAACAGCCTTCGCAAACACCCCGTCACGCCCGCAGTCAATCGCAACGAAATTCGTGGCCGAAGGCAACGGGATCAAACCGTTGGCCTGCGCAATGCGTCCGATACGATCCCGAGCTTCAGTGATCCGGGCCTGCACCTCTGACAGCCAGTCGCCATCCTCAAGTGCCGCCAGCGCGCCGGCTTGCGCAGCCCGGTTCATGCCGAAATGGTTGCGTACCTTGTTGAACGCCGCAATCAATTCGGGGGCACCGATGGCATAGCCCACCCGCGCGCCTGCCATCCCGTACACCTTGGAGAACGTCCGCATCCGGATCACACGGGGATCATCGGCGACAACAGGCGCAGCAGTGCCGTCAGGCGCACATTCGACATAGGCCTCGTCCAGAACCAGCAGGCATCCTGAGGGCAGAGCCTCCATCGCGACCACGATATCGGCGCCCGAACGCCAGCTTCCCATCGGATTGTCGGGGTTTGCCAGATAGACCAGCTTGGCATCCACCTCTGCGGCCTTGGCAAACAAAGCGGCAGGGTCTTCGTGATCGTCGCGATAGGGAACCTTGTGCAAAACGCCTCCAAAGCCCGCCACATGGTAGTTGAATGTGGGATAGGCCCCGTCTGAAGTCACCACCGCATCGCCCGGCCCGATCAATAGTCGCACCAAGTAGCCCAACAGCCCGTCAATGCCTTCGCCCACCACGATATTTTCGGGGGTAACTCTGTGATGCGCAGCCAACGCATGGCGCAGATCGTGATTCTCGGGATCACCATACATCCAGATCTCACTGGCGGCCCGTTGCATCGCTTCAATTGCTCGAGGCGAGGGGCCAAACACGCTTTCATTCGCACCAAGCCGTGCCTTGAAGGGGGCACCGCGTTGGCGCTCCTGCGTTTCCGGCCCCACAAACGGGACGGTTGCGGGCAGGGATTGGGCGAGCGATGTGTAGCGAGGTTTGGTCATAGGCGCAGATAAGCCCACCGTGCGGGTTGCTGCAAGCCCGAGCCTCGACATGCCTCAACGTCGCGGTGGAACTGCACTCGCATTCGGGGCAGTCTTACTAAGACTGCAAAACAAGGAGGTCCGGAATGGCGCGCGTATCTGTCGAGTACAAGGATCACATCGCTCATGTCACGCTGACGCGCGGCGACAAGATGAATGCTCTGGACGAGGCGATGATCAAGGCGCTGCTGGCCGCTGGGCAAGAGGTTGCGGCCTCAGACGCCCGCGCCGTGGTCCTCTCGGGTGAGGGCAAAAGCTTCTGCGCCGGTCTCGACATGGCGAGTTTCGCGAAAATGGCCCATATGGACCCGACCGAATGGCTGATGACCCGCAGCCATGAAGACGCCAACGAGATGCAGGAACTGGCCCTGATCTGGCGGCGCATCCCCGTTCCTGTCATCTGCGCTATCCAAGGAGCGGCTTATGGGGGCGGCCTGCAGATCGCTCTGGGCGCGGATATCCGCATCGCCCACCCCGAGGCGAAGCTAGCGGTGATGGAGATGAAATGGGGTATCATTCCCGATATGGGGGGCATGGTTCTGCTTCCGAAATTGGTCCGCTCGGATGTTTTGAGGCTGCTGACCTATACCGCGCGTCCCATTGGGGCTGCACAGGCGGCCGAGTGGGGCCTGGTCACCAAGCTGTCCGATGATCCACAGACCGAAGCACTTGCATTGGCTGAAAACATCGCCTCGCAAAGCCCCTCAGCCATCCGCGCCGCTAAGCGCCTCATAGACTTTGCCGAAACCAATCCGCGCGCCGATGTGTTGCTGGCCGAGTCCTCGGAACAGGTGGATCTGATTGGAAAGCCTGACCAGATGGAGGTTGTGATGGCACAGATGCAGGGCCGAAAGCCCGAGTTCAAGTGATCACCGCATGAAGGCACGCCGCGCGTCTCGGGCCATGTTGTAGCGCATTTCGAGATCGGCGATCTTAGACATCGTGGCTTTGCGGGCCTCGGGATCGGTCAGTCCGGCATATTCCTTGCGGGCCTCGTCCAACTGTTTTTTGATGCCGAACTCCTCGGGCAGTACCCCGGCTTGCGCCATGATCCGATGACCGGCCGAAATGGCGGGATCGCTTTGCGCTTCGCCAGAGCGATCAGGCAGAGGCGCACCTTCGCCCTCAAGACCCTGCAATTGACCTTCAGCCTGGGCCTTCTTGATCTGGCGTTCAACCAGTTTTCCAAGTGATCCGAACATGGGCGCAGGATAACTTTTTCAGGCGTGGGGAGAAAGGGATCATCGCAGTTTGGTGGTCAAGATGTAGGCGACGCCCCCAGCCATCAAGCCCCAGACCGCAGCGCCCAGACCGAACACCGTGATCCCAGAGGCGGTGATGGCGAAGGTCAGGATCGCGGCTTCGCGTTCAGCGGGTAATTCCAGTGCTGCGAAGGTGGCGTTGGCCATAACGCCAATCAGGGCCACGCCAGTCAGCGTACCCATCAGAAGCGGGTCGGCATGGGCGGCAAAGCCGGTGATCGCCACGGCGAAGATACCGAAGACGCAGTAGAAAACGCCCGCCATGACTGCCGACCAATAGCGCAAACTACGGTCCGGGTGGCTGTCTTCGTTCGAACACATCGCGGCAGTGATGGCCGCCAGACAGGTGGCGGGAGCTCCAAATGGGGCCGACAACATACTTGCCCCGCCGACGGAGGAGAACAGCTTGCCAGGTGCGGGTGTGTAGCCAAAGCTGCGCATCACGGCGATGCCGGGGATGTTTTGGGTTGCCATTGTGACGACGAACAGCGGCAGGCCGATGCCGATAGCTGACGCAAGTGAGAATGAGGGCATCGTCCAGACAGGCGCGGCCAGATAAGCCTCGGGCCGGACGGATGCACCATCGGCGCTGAACACAACCACCAGCGCTGCTGCGACGACGGCTGCCGGAACAGCAAACAGCCGGTTAAGACGTCCAGCGATGAACCATGTCAGGATCACGGGCAGGGCCTGCCAGGGTAGCTCAACAGCTGCTTTGAACGGCACAATGCACAGTGGCAACAGCACTCCGCCGAGCATTGCCTGTGCCAGAGTGGTCGGGATCGCAGCGGCCAGACGTCCCAGGGGTTTCCAAAGCCCGGCCAAAATCGTCAAGGCTCCGGCGCAGAGGAAGGCTCCAATTGCGCCTGAGAAGCCTGCGACTGGGGTGGCTGAAACCGCCAGCAACGCCGCTCCGGGGGTAGACCAGGCCACGCTGATTGGTTGCCGGTAACGCAGGCTGAGAACAATCGCCGCCAGCCCCATTGCAATTGCAGCACTCATCAGGCCTGAGGCTGCTTGGGCAGCTGTTGCGCCCATTGCAGCCAGCCCTTGCAGCACGATGGGAAACGAACTGAAGAACCCGACAATGGCGACTACCAGTCCGGTTGAGACGGTCTGCATCGGAGGGAAAGGTCGTGCCATAGGGGCCTCGGAGGGTTGTTGCTCCGAAGTGCTAACAAGCGCAGGCTGGCGCGAACAAGGGGAAAGCTCTGAAGGTAAAGAAAAAACCTCACCACCGGCTCGGGTGGTGAGGTTTAGATATCCCTATTTGGAACGAAAAGGAGATCAGGCGAGTTCGGCCAGACGAGCGAGAGCTTCGTTCAGCTTGGCCTCTTCTTCTTCGCGCGCAGTGAGGTTTGCTTTGGCTTCCTCAACCACCTCCTCCGGGGCCGAGGCCACGAATTTGGGGTTGTTCAGGCGTCCGCGCAGACCGCCGAGTTCCTTGGCCAGTTTGCCCTTGGCTTTCTCCAACCGTTCCTTTTCGGCGCCGATGTCGATGATATCGGCCAGCGGCAGGCCGAAGCTCGCGCCCGGAGCGGCAATCGAGATCGTGCCTTTTGGCAGCTCGTCGGCCTTGGTCAGACTATCGATCCGCGCCAGGCGCTTGATCAAGGCTTCGTTGCGGTCCCATGCGGCTTGGCCGTGATTGTCGATCTCGGTCACCAGCATCGGCACGTAGAGACCAGCAGGAACTCGCATCTGCGCGCGGGCCGAGCGGGTGTTTTCGATCACCGAGATCACCCAGTTCATTTCGCGATCCGCGTCGGCGTCGATCAAGTCGGCAGCGGCGTAGGTCGGCCAGTTGGCGTGGACAACCATCTTGGGCCGCGTGCCGGTCAGCGCCCAAAGCTCTTCGGTGATGAAGGGCATGATCGGGTGCAGCAGGACCATGCACTGATCCAAAACCCAGCGCATGGTGGCGCGGGTCTCGGCCTGGGCCTCGGTGTCGCCTTGCAGCAGCGGTTTTGACAGCTCCACATACCAATCGCAGACTTTGCCCCAGACAAAGGCATAAAGCCCATTCGCAGCATCGTTGAAACGATAGCTTTCTAGCGCAGCGTCGACCTCTTCCCGCACGCGGGCGGTTTCGCCGATGATCCAGCGGTTCACGGCCGCCTTGGGCTTCAGTTCGGCCACGTCCAGTTGCGGGACGGCGTCTGTGAAGACCTCGTTCATCTCAGCAAAGCGGACGGCGTTCCACAGCTTGGTGCCAAAGTTCCGGTAGCCGGTGATGCGTTCGCGGGAAAGTTTCAGCACGCCGCCAATCGCCGCCATCGAGGCGTTGGTAAAGCGCAGCGCGTCGGCGCCGAATTCGTCCACGATCTCCAGCGGGTCAATGACGTTGCCGGTGGTCTTGGACATCTTCTTGCCCTTCTCGTCACGGACGAGCTGGTGCAGGTAGACGGTGTGGAACGGGATCTGATCGACGACGGCCAGTTGCATCATCATCATCCGGGCGACCCAGAAGAACAGGATGTCGAAACCGGTAACCAGAACGTCCGTCGGGAAGTAGCGCTCCAGTTCTTCGGTCTGTTCAGGCCAGCCTAGCGTACCGATGGGCCAGAGGCCGGAGGAGAACCAAGTGTCGAGCACGTCCGGATCGCGCCAAACCGGGTAGACCAGCTTGGTCGGGTCTTGATCGACCGCGTATTGAGCAAGGCTTTCAGCGAACTGATGGATCGCTTCCTGCTTGTCGGCGACTTCGACAACCGTCGCATGGCTCAGCGGGCTGGGGATGTTTGCGTTGTCATCGAGGAATTTCTCGGTGACAGCTTCAAGGCTCGCAGCACATTCCATGACATTGCCACGGTGCAACATGCCGCCTTCGTTCAGCAAACGGCCCAATTCGACCAGATCAAGGTCGCCGTCGTTTTCGTCGTCCTTGAAGTTCTCAGCCGAGAGATCGAGGCCATACCAAACCGGAATCTGATGCCCCCACCACAGCTGGCGCGAAATGCACCAGGGCTCGATGTTTTCCAGCCAGTGGTAATAGGTTTTCTCGCCCGACTCGGGGATGATCTTGACTGTACCGTCCTTGACCGCATCCAGCGCGGGGCCGACGACTTTGGCCGCGTCGACAAACCACTGGTCAGTAAACATCGGCTCGATGACGACTTTAGAGCGGTCGCCAAACGGTTGCATGATCGGTTTGTTCTCGACCAGCGGGACCAGTTTGTCCGCGCCTTCATGATCGGGCTTCAGAGCGGTTGAACCCAGACGCGGATCATCCGCGCGGGTCATTACGGCTAGACCGTCGGCTGTGATCTCTTCAACCACCTTCGCGCGCGCTTCGAACCGGTCGAGGCCGCGCAGGTGGTCGGGGATCAGGTTGATCGCGTCGATTTCGTTCTCGGTGAACTCACGTCCGCGCGCGTATTCCTGCGCCTTGTCCGCTTCTTCCGCGTAAGGCGCACCATCGGCCCGCATCGCGCCTTTGGTGTCCATCAGGCGGTACATCGGGATGCCGCCGCGCTTGGCGACCATATTGTCGTTGAAGTCATGCGCGCCAGTGATCTTCACCGCGCCCGAGCCGAAATCGGGGTCCGGATACTCATCGGTGATGATCGGGATCTGACGGCGATGTTCTTTCGGACCAACCGGGATTTCGCAGAGCTTGCCGACGATGGGCGCATAGCGCTCATCCGAGGGATGAACTGCAACCGCGCCGTCGCCCAGCATGGTCTCGGGTCGGGTCGTGGCGATTGAGATATAGTCGCGCTCTTCCTCGAGCACGATATTCCCGTCCTCGTCTTTCTCGACATAGGTGTAGGTCTCGCCCCCGGCCAGCGGGTATTTGAAGTGCCACATGTGGCCCGCGACTTCGATATTCTCGACTTCGAGGTCCGAGATCGCGGTTTCAAAATGCGGGTCCCAGTTGACTAAGCGCTTGCCGCGATAGATCAGGCCCTTTTCGTACATGTCGACGAAAACCTTGATCACGGCATCGTGGAAATTGGCCGAGTTCTCATGGCCAGTGCGCGGATCGCCTGCCGCACCCGCCATAGTAAACGCGTTGCGCGACCAGTCGCAGGAGGAGCCGAGGCGCTTCAGTTGCTCGATGATCGTGCCACCGTATTCGCCTTTCCACTCCCAAACTTTCTCAAGGAATTTCTCGCGACCCAGTTCGCGCCGACCCGGCTGCTGCGTGGCGGCAAGCATCTTTTCAACCTGCATCTGCGTGGCGATGCCCGCGTGGTCCTGGCCGGGTTGCCAGAGAGTGTCGAAGCCACGCATCCGGTGCCAACGGATAAGGATGTCCTGCAGCGTGTTGTTGAACGCGTGGCCCACGTGCAAAGCACCTGTCACGTTGGGCGGCGGGATCATGATGGTAAAGCTCTCGTCACGCGATTTGTTCGCGCCTGCCTTGAAGGCTCCGGCCTGTTCCCAGGCCTCGTAGATGCGGGCCTCGGCCTCGGCCGCGTTGAATGTCTTTTCCATCGCCATGGGGTGCGTCCTGCGTCATCAATCTTGGGTTAGTGCGTGCAATAGCGAATGGATGGCAAAAGGGGAAGGCTTTGCGCTCAAATCCACAAGGCATTCGGCCCGCCGGGATAGTGAACCACGCCACAGACGGCCGCTGGGTTGTTCAGCTACACTTGTAATGGGCAGTCACGAGACGGTGCGACCCGGTAAGTTGCGGCTTCACTGCTCATTTCGTGATCTGTCGTCAGACGGTTTCGGGAATTTTGCAATGCGTTTGAGCTTTCGAAATATATTCAGACATATGGTGGCTGTAACGATGAGGTCACGCATGCTGAACGCGTTAGTCATGATGATGCCCAAGTGCCCGCTTAGGCTTGCGACTATACTTCAAGGTCTCACGGTTTCGTTGGATCTCTTGTCCGGCATGCGGATGATACCCATCCTTGAGTGTATCTCGCCTCTACCGACACGCGGGCAAGTGATGGGCTGGCGGTTGAGCGGTGGCGGGATATGGGCGCATAGGCGTCAGTTGCCGATGCACCTTGAAGGCCAGGGCGGCGCGATGTTGAGACGCACCCTCGCAGAGTACAGGAGTGGCTGAGATATGATTCTGTCACGGTTAAGCAGAAAGCTACTTGGATGGCTCGGGCGGCCCTTACGCTCAGAGCATTCCGCCGAGGCGCTGCACCGTGAGCCGATCAGCCATGTTGTCATTCTGGACGGAACAATGTCGACGCTGGAACCCGGCTTTGAGACCCATGCCGGGCAGACGTTTCGCCTGTGTCAGGAAATGGGGCCTCAGGTTTCCGTGTTTTATGAGGCGGGCGTCCAGTGGGAAAGCTGGAAGTCTTCACTGGACGTGATGATGGGGCGGGGGATCAATCGGCAGATCCGTCGGGCCTATGGCTATCTGGCCTCGCGTTACAAACCCGGAGACCGGATTTACTTCATAGGGTATTCGCGTGGGGCCTACGGTGTTCGTAGCCTTGCGGGCGTGATCGACATGATCGGCCTGCTGAAGGCGGAACACGCGACCGAGCGGAACATCAAACAGGCCTACCGCCACTATGAATGCAACCCGAGTGGCACGGCGGCCCGCGATTTCCGCCGCAAATTTTGCCATGAGGGTGTGGCGATTGAGATGGTCGGGGTGTGGGACACGGTCAAAGCGCTGGGTCTGCGCCTGCCGCTGCTTTGGCGTTGGGCCGAGGAAAAGCACGCGTTCCACAATCATCAACTGGGCCGGGCGATCCGCCACGGATATCACGCGATGGCCCTGAACGAGACCCGCGAGGTCTATGAGCCTGTCTTGTGGAAATGCACGCCCGAGTTCAAAGGTCATGTCGAACAGGTTTGGTTTCGGGGCACCCATGGCGATGTGGGTGGTCAGTTGAACGGCTATGAAGAAGCACGCGCCCTCAGCAACATCTCTCTCATCTGGATGCTGGACAAGGCCGAGCGGCATGGGCTGCCGCTGCCGGAGGGATGGCGCGCGCGTTTTCCGACCAATGTTCAGGGGGCTTCGGTTGGGACGTGGCGCGGGTGGGGCAAGATTTTTCTTCTGCGCAAAAGACGGATAGTGGGCAAGGACCAGTCCGAACACCTCCACGCCTCGGTCGCGCCGGAGGATGTGCCTGGGTGGCAACCTGAACCAGACCTACCATCCCATCCGGCGCAGTAAAATGCCGATCATGTGCCCGCGGCTCCAAGATCACCGCCATCTCAATGTCAGGTTCGAGCCCAATGCAGCAACCGAAATTTAATGAAAGCCCTACCCTAAATCCGCCGATTTCTTGAAGCCTTGCCAGACGCATTCAAAATCTGCAATCTTATTATGAGTCGGCTTCAAACTATTGAAAATTCCCGGTGGTCCTAATCGGAGGCAATTGCAATGGCTTTTTCCGCCCAAAACAGAAACTGTATTTTGGCGTTAATATCTTAGTTTTTTTTGGCCTCGGCGAATACTTTAGGCGCGCAAAGTAATGATCCAACCGAGTGGTCTAGGACGGAACCGTTTCCTAACCAAACTGTTTATTATCCAGGAACCGAGGCTCTGGGTCCTGACGAAATGCGAGTTGTCGCCTGTGGCACCGGTATGCCTCAGCCGCGTCTGAAACAAGCTGCGGCATGTTTCTTAGTTGAATTGGGAAATGGCGAAAAGTTTATCTTCGATATGGGAGAGGGATCCTATGAAAGGATCATGGCGCTTGGGATTCCACTGGATCAGCTGGATAAAGTCTTCTTGGGTCACCTGCACCTAGATCATGCTGGCGATTTTCCAGCCTTTTACTTCACCGGTCCCGTAAACAACCGTCTAACGCCTGTTCGCCTTTGGGGGCCCGAAGGCATCAAGCCTGAGTGGGGAACAAAGTCTTGGGCAGATCACATGAAGAAAATGTGGGCATGGGAAGAAGCGACTCGTGGGGCGGCGGTCGACCCCAGAGGGCTGCAACTTGAGGTTAACGAATTCGATTGGAAAATCGTAAATAACGTCATTTTTGACGAAAACGGCGTTCAGGTCAGAACCCTGCCAGCCATACATGGTGAACAATCAGTTAGTTTTCTACTTGAATGGAACGGTCTGAAGTTTGCTTTTTCATCCGACACGCTACCTACGCGATGGTGGAGAGAGCATGCGGTAGGTGCGGACCTTGCAATTCATGAATGCTTTACCCCTCCAGATTTCATGATCGAGAAATATGGTTTTGCCCCTTCCGAAGCAATTTTTGTTGGTTCTCAAGGGCACACTTCCGCGCAAGCATTCGGCAAGATTATGTCCGAAACGGAACCAAGATTGGCGGTTTGCTACCACTTCCAAAATGATCATGACATTGCGCTGGCCGTCTATTCAGCAATCCGAGAAACATATGATGGGCCATTGGACTTGGCGGCTGATTTCATGACCTGGAATGTAACCAAAGATAGTATTCGTACTCGTCAAGGAGTGCCCAATGAAGAGTCTTTCCCGGCACCAGTACAAATGCCCAAGCAACCGCCTGACTCAGCTGCAGAGTTCCCGTTCTCCGAATTTGATCTCGAGAGCATGGATATCGGAGCAGCTGAAGCTACAAACGAAATGATCAGGGCATTCAACGAACGCACAGGAAATGACGAAGTCGGAGCTTATACAAGCATTCCCTTCCAAGAGTGAAAAAGGCGTCGGAGCACCCCATAGAATTGGAAGTTCTGAGGTCGGCTTTGTCCGCACATCCGACGCCCCAATCTAAAACACCTTTGCAGAAAGTTGCGAGGGTGTTTTTGAAAGCGCCTGATACGCATAGGGTTGTTTTGACTTCGCAACACTTCCGAAACGAGGCTCGGAGAAACTCCGCACCCTTTCCACATCCTAGAATAGAATTATGGTTCTGGCGTTCCAAATCACCGACGGCGGTCGCGGCGCGAGCTCATGGGTTGGAATGCCACGCCGACATGCGCCTCGCAGTAGGGCTTGCCCGCTTCAACCGGCAGGCCGCAGAACCAGAAATCCTCGGTCGCGGGGTCGCCGACGGGCCATTTGCAGGTCTTTTCGGTCAGCTCCATCAGCGTCAGCTTTTTGGCTTTCTTCTCAACCTCGTTGACCTTGGCCAACGCCTCGGGGCTGATCTCATTCGCCGAAGGTTGCGGCGGCAGAGGTTGACCCGCCGGGATAATCTGACGACGGGCGGGAACCGCGGGCTTCGTCTCCGCTGCCGGGGCAGGGGCCGGACGCGCGGGTTCGGTCTTGGGGGCGGGCTTTGGTTTCGCCTCGGCCTTGGGCGCGGGTGCCGGTTTTTCTTTTGGCTCAGCCTTGGGGGGCGTTGCTCCGGTTGCGCGGTTGGACAGGCCCAGACGGTGGACCTTGCCGATCACCGCGTTGCGGGTCACGCCGCCCAGTTCCTTGGCGATCTGGCTGGCCGACTGGCCCTCGCCCCACATTTTCTTCAGCAGTTCTACGCGCTCGTCAGTCCAGGACATCGGTTGCCTTTCAAAAGCGGAAAGCGGCCCCGGATTCGGGCCGCCTTGGGAATTCATTTCAGCGCCCTATTCTAATCACTGCGGGCCGAGTTACAAGCGGTCTTCGAATCAGCTAAGAGGCTCTCATGCAGAATCTTATGGATCAGGACGCGCGCCGGTTTGGCGCGGTCAATTGGATGGGCCTCTACACGCTGGCCAAACGCGAAACCCTGCGCTTTATGGCGGTGTGGACCCAGACCTTACTGGCCCCGCTGGTGACGGCTGGATTGTTCCTGTTGATCTTCACCATAGCCATCGGCCCAAGCCGGCCTGACGTGATGGGTGTTCCGTTCCTGATCTTTTTGGCGCCTGGTATCATGATGATGACGGTGATCCAGAATGCTTTCGCCAATACCTCGTCTTCGATGGTGATCTCGAAAGTGCAGGGGAACATCGTGGATACCCTGATGCCGCCGCTGTCCCCTCTGGAGATCTTACTGGGCTATCTTGCAGGCGGCATCGCGCGCGGCGTTCTGATCGCCTGTGTCGTGGCCCTCGCGTTTCTGGTGTTTCTATCGATTGCGCCGCAGAACCTGTTCATCACCCTGATATTCGTCATCTTGGGCGGTGCTTTCATGGGCGCCTTGGGCCTATTCGCCGGTATTTTTGCCAATAAATTCGACCAGATGGCCGCGATCACCAACTTCATCGTCACGCCTTTGGCCTTCCTGTCGGGGACCTTCTACTCGGTCGAGGCGCTGCCACCTGTGCTGAACAAGCTCAGCCACTTGAACCCGGTTTTCTATCTGATCGATGGTCTGCGCTATGGGATGATCGGAGTGTCCGACAGCTCACCTTGGCTTGGGATGGCAGTGTGCACCGGGGCGACGCTGTTCGTTGGTGCCGTGACCTGGCAGATGTTGCGCACAGGCTACCGGCTCAAGGCCTGACGGTGAATGGTTTCGCGCCAGACCAGAATCAGCGCGCCTGTCAGAATGATGGATGAGCCGATGATGCTGATCCGATCCGGGATCACGTTAAAGATCACAAAGTCGTAGAACGCCGCGAAGATCAATGTGGCATAGCTGATGGGCGCAACGAACGAGGCATCGGCGCGGGCCATTCCGTTGACGAAACAGGCCTGCGCGCAGGCCATCAACCCCCCGATTCCGGCCAAAGCTGCCCATTGTGCAGGGGTCGGCGCCTGCCATACTGCAATCACCGCGACCGAGGCGATGGATAGACCCAATCCGTTGTTCACCAACAGAATCTGGATCGGCATCTCGCGACCTGAGAGTTTTTTGATGAAAATCAGCTCCATCCCGATCACCGCGGCCGCCGTCAGGGCCAATAAGGCGGCTGGTTGGAAACTGGCAGGCGTCGGGCGCAAGAGAATCAGTGCCCCGGTCAAAGCCACCGCTGCGGCCAGCCAACGCCAAGGGCCGACACCTTCTTTTAGCAGCGGGATGGCCAGAACCATCGCAAAAACCGGGTTCAGGAAGGAAATCGCCGTGGCGTCCGCGATCGGGATATAAGCGACGGATGCAAACATCAGCGTGATCCCCAGCCATCCGAAACTGGTGCGGCCGATATGCAGCCCCCAATGAGGGCGCCTCAGCGCCGGGCGCAGAACAACTGTGGCGGTCACGATCACCACAAAGGCAAACAGAAACCGCCCGTGGCTGATCTGCATCGGATGCAGCGCAGGGCCAAGCGTGTCTGTCCCCAACGCTTTGGCCAGCAATGTTGTACCTGCCAGCAGGGCGCTGGCGGCAAAGATCAAAAGGGCCGCAAGGGGCGGATTCTGAGGTGTAGGCGTCATGGCCAAGCGGTGCGCCACCCGAATTGAAATAGCAAGCGTGAAATGGCGGCTTCTCATCTCATTATGAAAATTCAGGGCTTTCCAATTATTGGTCTTCCCAGACAGATCGAACCTCGCTATACGAGCCGCCATGATCAAAACCGCACATATCCTGCGCCTCCGACGCCGACGCCTGACCGCGTAACCGGCCCGTTTGATCTATTTGCGCTGTCCAAATCCGCGCATTCTCCACCAAATCAGTTGACGACCATGGCCCCGGTGTATCACTCACAGGGCTTAAGCTATCTTAAAAGGATGATCCGATGATCCCGTCCGTTCTGCCGACCTATAACCGTGCGCCCCTGACTTTCGTGAAGGGCGAAGGCGCCTGGCTGACCGAGGCGGATGGCCGACGTTTTCTGGACCTCGGAGCGGGCATCGCGGTGAACGCGCTGGGCCACGCGCATCCAGCGCTTGTGAACGCGCTGACCGAGCAGGCGCATGCGCTGTGGCATGTCTCGAACCTTTACCACATTCCGCAGCAGCAGGCGCTGGCCGACAAGCTGGTGGAGCATACCTTCGCCGACACGGTGTTTTTCACCAACTCGGGCACCGAGTCCTGCGAACTGGCTGTGAAAATGGCCCGCAAGTATTTTTATGACAAAGGTCAACCCGAGAAGGTCGAGATCATCACCTTCGATGGCTCATTCCACGGCCGCTCCTCGGCTGGTATCGCTGCCGCCGGGTCGGAGAAGATGACCAAAGGCTTCGGCCCCTTGCTGCCGGGCTTCGTGCATCTCACGTTCGGAGATCTCGATGGCGTCACAAACGCGATTTCCGAAAAAACAGCGGCAATCATGATCGAGCCGGTTCAAGGCGAAGGCGGCATCCGCCCCGTTCACGACGCCGAACTCAAAGCCCTGCGTCAGATCTGTGACGAAAACGGCCTTCTGCTGATCCTCGATGAAGTCCAGTGTGGCGTGGGCCGGACCGGTAAGCTCTTTGCCCACGAATGGGCGGGTATCACGCCCGATATCATGATGGTCGCCAAAGGCATCGGCGGAGGCTTCCCTCTGGGCGCGGTGCTGGCCACGGAAGAGGCCGCCAGCGGCATGACCGCAGGCACCCATGGCTCGACCTACGGGGGGAACCCGCTAGGCTGCGCGGTGGGCTGCGCCGTGATCGACCAGGTCGCCACGCCTGCCTTTCTCGAAGGTGTCAACCGTAAGGCTGGCTTGCTGCGCCAGAAACTCGAAGGCCTAGTCGCCGATCACCCTGAGGTTTTCGAAGAGGTGCGCGGCGCCGGCCTAATGCTGGGCCTGAAGTGCAAAGCAACCAATATCGACGTCGTCAATGCGGGCTATGACAACGAGGTCATCACGGTTCCCGCAGCTGACAACGTCATTCGCCTGCTGCCGCCACTGACCCTGACCGAGGACGATATTGCCCAGGCGATGATCCGCCTCGACAAGGCCGCAGCGCAAATCGAAGCCAACCTGGCCACCGCCTGATCCTTCTTCTGTTCACAAATACCTCGGGGGTGTGGGGGCTGGCCCCCACGCACTACAGCCAAAAGCGAAACGATATGAACCATTTCCTTGATATCCACAAAACCGGCGCAGCCGACCTGCGCAACATGATTGATCAAGCGGGTGCGATGAAAAAGGCCCGCCTTGGACGGCCAAAAGCCGCGCTGGATGATGAACAGCCGCTCAAAGACCATATGGTCGCGCTGATCTTCGAAAAACCCTCGACCCGGACGCGCGTGTCCTTTGATGTCGGCGTACGTCAGATGGGCGGTCAGACCATGGTCCTGTCCGGCAAGGACATGCAACTTGGCCATGGCGAAACCATCGCCGACACGGCCCGTGTCCTGTCACGCTATGTGGACATGATCATGATCCGCACCTTTGACGAGACCGTCTTGACCGAGATGGCCGAATACTCGGACGTGCCCGTGATTAACGGCCTGACCGACCGCACCCATCCCTGTCAGATCATGGCCGATATCCTGACCTACGAAGAACACCGTGGCCCTATTGCGGGTAAAAAAGTGGTCTGGACCGGCGACGGCAACAACGTTTGCGCCTCGTTCCTTCACGCGGCAGGGCAGTTCGGCTTTGACCTGACGTTCACCGGCCCGGCACAGTTTGACCCCGAGGAAGAGTTCATGGGTTTTGCCCGTCAGAAGGGCTCGCAAATCGTCGTTGAACGTGATCCTTACAAGGCCGTTGAGGGCGCAGATCTGGTGGTTGCCGACACCTGGGTCTCGATGCATGACAGCCAATCCGCGAAAGAGCGTCGCCACAACATGCTGCGCCCGTATCAGGTCAATACCGAGTTGATGTCCCATGCCAAGCCGGACGCGCTGTTCATGCATTGCCTGCCCGCCCACCGCGAGGAAGAGGCGACCTCCGAGGTGATGGACGGCCCGAACTCGGTCATCTTTGATGAGGCCGAGAACCGCCTTCACGCCCAGAAAGCAGTGATGCGGTGGTGTCTGGGCGTCTAAGCCCGCTTCCTCACGTCCCAAACACGCAGCTTGGCGAGCGCCCGCCCGCTCGCCAATAGCACCAAAACGCAGAGGGCAGTCTTGGTCATGATCTCCATCGTGCCCTCGATCAGCATAGCGTGCACAACGCTTCCGATGATCGTCACAGAAGCCAGCGTCGTATGCGTTAGCCGCCAGACGCGAAACCGCAAGGCCAAGCGCTGTCGGTAAATACCGAGAAACGCCGCAAAAAAAGCCGCCCACATCGCGATCACTCCCCAAGCGGAAAATGGGGTCGCTGAGACGAAGAGCAACGCATCCACCACATCCGGAGGGCTGGTAATCCAAAGGCCGCCAACATGGACAAAGATCGCCACGATCAACGCAATACCAACCCATCTGTGCGCGCGACGGCTGGTCATTGGGGCAAGTCCCGGCAAGATTCTGGCCGCCAATAGAGGTTGCAGCAATAGCAACCCCAGGCTCAGAACCCCGGCAAACCCTGCTAGGATGTAGATGGGGTCACGCCAAGCCAGATATGGGCTGGTCGCAGCCGCGATCAATGGAGCAAGCAACGCCGCCCCAATCCCCAGCCAAATCAGAGCGCTGCGGATCACGTGGCTCAGGCAGGTTGCAGCACGAAATGTGCGGCAAGCGTTTTGTCTTTCGCGCTGGACATCACAGGCCGCAAGAACACCGTCTGAAACTCACCGCTGTCATAGGCCAAATGGCCATGCGGTTGCCCGAAGGCAGGCACGATCTGCGGCATCTCCAGCCGAAACTCGCCATTGGCGTCGGTCAAGGTCGCTCCGTGACTGTGAGGATCGCGCTCGTGCCCTTCGGTCGTGTGCGCCCAGATCTGGATGCGTTGACCGGGCAGGGGCGCTCCGTCCCCGGCGCGCCGCACGGTGCCTGTCATCCAGAACCCTCCGCCACCGATCCTGTCGACGATCGGCGCGCCGGGGCGATAGTTGTTGGACCCACCGCGCATCGAAGGGGTCGCAGCGAGCCCGCTGGCATGCGCTCCCCCGGATAAACCCGTAGCGAGGGTGCCAATGCCGGCAACTAGAAGAGACCGGCGGGTTATCTGAAGGCGCGTCATGGAAACTCTCCTGTCATGTGGCCCACATTCTAGCCCGACCTGACTGGCCGGGTTCGCCTATCCCAAAATATAGCACGCTTGATTGGAAAACCGAGCGCGCGCCGTCCAAGCGTGGACGATTTAATGTTCACGGCTATGTGAGGGCGCATGGTCCACCGAGCTTCAACGAACCAGACGCCGCACCAAGTATGTGCATGGTTGCGCGATACATGTCGTGAAATCTGCGCTACAGTGCATTCAGGAACGTTAGAAAGTTAGCCCGTCCGACCAAAGGAGATCAGGCATGAGCTGGAACCCGACTCACACCCCCGACTGCGTCACGGAAAACCCGGCGCTTGAGACGTTGATCATCCCGCGTGCCCGCGATCTGGGCGGGTTCGAAGTGCGCCGGGCGCTGCCATCGGTCGAACGCCAACTGGTCGGGCCGTTCATCTTCTTCGATCAGATGGGTCCAGCCGAGTTCATCACCGAAGGCGGCATCGACGTCCGCCCGCATCCTCATATCGGGCTGGGGACGGTGACCTATCTGTATCAGGGCGAGTTCGAACATCGGGATAGTCTGGGCACCCACCAAATGATCTATCCCGGTGAGGTCAACTGGATGGTCGCCGGTCGCGGCGTGACCCACTCTGAACGCACAAGTGCCGAGACGCGCGCCCGCGAAAACAAGCTATTCGGGATCCAGACCTGGATCGCCTTGCCTGAAGCGCATGAGGATATGGCACCGGATTTTGAGCATCACAAACAAGGCGCGCTGCCCCATATCCAGGACAAAGGCGTCAGCGCCCGCCTGATCCTCGGCTCGGCCTATGGTGAGACAAGCCCGGTTACTATGCTGTCCGAGACCTTCTATCTGGATGTCCAACTGGACTCTGGTGCCTCGTTCCCGCTGCCGGACGATCATGAGGATCGGGGCGTCTATGTCACCGAAGGCTCGGTCGAGATTGCGGGCGACAAATTCGAGGCAGGGCGCATGATGGTTTTCCGTCCGGGCGACAAGCTCTCGGTCACGGCCGGGCCGATGGGCGCGCGGCTTATGTTGCTCGGCGGCGCGACCCTCAACGAAGAGCGCTATATCTGGTGGAATTTCGTATCCTCGTCGAAGGAAAAGATCGAACACGCAACACGCGAATGGAAGAACGCGGACTGGGCGAACGGAGCTTTCCACCTACCCCCCGGCGATGATAAAGAGTTCATTCCAATCTCGCCGGAACTGGAGAGCACCAAACCCAGACTGGCCCGCTGAACGCCACGTTACCCCGCTCTGGGCTTGCCCCGACACGCCAACCCGGTGATCCTTCCCGCAACGGAGGGATCGCCATGAATATCGTCATTGCAGGAGCGGGCAGTATCGGTTGCTATTGCGGCGCGTTGCTGGCTGATGCCGGGCATACGGTCACTCTGCTCGGCCGCACCCGCGTCTTGGACCCGATCCGAGAGCAGGGGCTGACGGTCACCGATTTCTCGGGTCTTAACCGCACGGTTCCGGCGACGTTGCTTAAGCTCAGCACAGATCCCACCTGTCTGGCCAAAGCCGATCTGATCATCGTCACAGTGAAATCCGGCGCGACTGAGGACATGGCGGCGCTGATTGCTTCGCATGCGCCGCAGTCGACCCCGGTCCTTTCCTGGCAAAACGGGATGGAGAACGCCCGAACCCTGCGCGCCGCATTGCCTAAACACGATGTTCGCGCGGGGATGGTGCCTTTCAACGTGGTTCCAAACCGACCGGCCACCTATCACCGCGCCACGTCCGGGCATATCGTCATCCAAGCGGGCCCCGGGTCCGTGGCAGAACACCTGACCAGCGCCCGGCTTCCAATCACCGAGAGCGACCAGATCGAGGCCGTTCAATGGGGCAAGCTTGTCATCAACCTCAACAACGCGCTGAACGCGTTATCGGGTCTCACGCTGGTCGATCAACTGACGGACCGCGATTGGCGTCGCCTAATGGCAGATCAGATGGCCGAGGCGCTTTCGATTCTGAAAGCTGCCGGTCACCCTGTCGCCTCGACCACGCCGCTGCCTGCATGGATGACGCCGCATATCCTGCGCCTGCCAACACCTCTGTTCAAACGCATCGCCGCAAAAATGCTGACCATCGACCCCAGCGCACGAACCTCGATGGCCTATGATCTCAGCGCTGGCCGCTCTACGGAAATCGACAGCCTGCAAGGCGAGATCATCTGCCTAGGCGAGTCCCTAAACAGACCAACCCCAATTAACAGCCGGGTTGCCGAATTGATCCGCGCAACCCCAACAGAACCCATGCGACCTGCCCAGATCAGACCCTGATCCGCTCTTCATCTGGCTAAATATACCTCGGAGCGCGAGGCAGAGCCTCGCAAATCCCCAGCTTATCCAAATGCAGTCAGCATCCAGAAAATCACAGCGGACAACACAGCCGCTGCCGGAACGGTCACCACCCAAGCGGCCACGATCGTCATGAAATGCGACCGACGAACCAGCTTGCGCCGCTGATGCTCTTCCCGCGCCAGTCGCTGCTCGGGAGGGCGTTGGCGGTTAGATTGCGCCCAGCGTCGATCAGAATGCCATTCACGGTAGAAACCCACGCCAAAAACGGCGCCCACGGTAATGTGGGTCGAACTGACCGGTAGTCCCAACCAACTGGCCAGGATCACGGTGATGGCCGCAGACAGCGCGACGCAAAAGGCGCGCATCGGGTTCAGCTTGGTGATCTGACTGCCCACCATTCGGATCAGTTTCGGCCCGAACAGGAACAGACCGAACGAAATCCCAAAGGCTCCGATCACCATGACCCATGTGGGAATAGTGACTTTGGCGGCAAAATCTCCGAACTCGGCTGCGTGCACGATAGCGGCGAGCGGTCCGACCGCATTCGCCACGTCATTGGCCCCATGCGCAAAGCTGAGGAAGGTCGCAGAAATCACCAGAGGCAGCCCGAAAAGGGTTTTCAACGACCGCGTGCGGTTCTCTAGCCCTTGTGAGCGGCGGCGCACCCAAGGCACCGTCACGGCCCATGCCAGCAGACCAGCACCCAGACCGATGAGAACAGCTGTGTTCAGATCAATCGCAACGATTTTCTTCAGCCCCTTCACCGCCAGATAGGTGGCGAACGCACCGGCCATCAGCCCCACGAGGATGGGCACCCAGCGCTGCGCGGCTGCAATCTTGTCGTCCTGATACTGGATTTTGGCCTTGATAAGCGCCAGAAACACAGCTGCAATCACGCCTCCCAGAACCGGCGAGATCACCCAGCTGGCCGCGATCGCCCCCATGGTGCCCCAACTGACCGCACTCAGCCCTGCCGCGGCAACGCCAGCACCCATGACTCCGCCCACGACGGAATGCGTGGTCGAAACAGGCGCGCCCAGCCAGGTCGCAAGGTTGACCCACATGGCCGAGGAGATCAGCGCCGCCATCATCGCCCAGATGAACACATTGCTGTTCTGGACCGAGGCCGGATCAATGATCCCCTTGGAGATGGTTGAGACCACATCTCCACCCGCCAGCAACGCGCCTGCGCTTTCGGCAATGGCCGCGATGGCAATCGCGCCGCCCATGGTCAGGGCATTTGCACCCACGGCCGGGCCCATGTTGTTGGCCACGTCATTGGCGCCGATATTGATTGCCATATAGGCCCCGAACGCAGCCGCTGCGACGACGATCACGCCACCATCCGCCTGCCCAAACAGAACCGCCGCCGTCAACCCGGCCAGTGCCATGAAGGCCAGCGCGATGCCCGGCGCCAGCAAGGGGCGGGCGACATGTGCATTTGCCGTCTCGACCCGAGAGATCCGATGCAGGTCGCTATCCAGCGCCTTCCAGCGCGGTTTGGAGTTCGTGCTCGACATGGGTGTGATAAGGTCCAAAAAGATTGACGCCGGTCCCTACAGGTTTCACGACCTGAGGGCAACCATGACGCCACTTGACCTTTAGAGATGCCTGAGCAGGGCCTTGAGTTCAGGCTCATCCACACGTTCAGCTGCTATCTTCGGTGTTACCCAGCTCCGCTGCCGCTGATCAACTTCGGGGTAGTCATCCAGCAGTTTCGTCACGCGCAGATGGTAGACGCTGGTCAACACTGCCTCGACCGAGCCGTCTTTGAGAACCTTGTCATAGGTGAAGTGACCCACCGGCTCTTTTTTGGCTTTGGCCTCGCGAACGCCAGCCTCTTCCCAAGCTTCTTGCAGGGCAGTTCCGGCGCCGTCCAGTCCGTCGATCGGCCAGCCTTTGGGAATGATCCAGCGCCCGGTATCGCGGCTGGTCACCAAAAGAACCTCGTGGCCGGATTTGGTCTGACGCGTACAAAGGGCGGCCACCTGCACGCGCTTGGGTCGCTGTATCATAGGTCGTCCGACCTCATCCCAGATTCTCTGCAACTGCGCTTTCATTCTTCTGCCGCTCGGAAAACATCTTACCTCAATGCATGTTCAGATAGTCGTCGGAATTGATGAATGCAACGTAACCTCGGAAAAACGGCTTTTCTTGGGGGTTTGGCGGCAATTTTGTCGCAATTTGGGGGGAATTCGGCAAAATTCGGTGCTTGGTGATGCCTCAGCCGGGCCTTCGTTTGGCCCGCAATGTCGGATCGGCCTGCGTTGGATCTTCGGGCCAAGGGTGTTTGGGGTATTGCGCGCGCATGTCCTTGCGTACATCCGCGTAAGAGCCAGCCCAGAACCCCGGCAGGTCGCGGGTGATCTGGATCGGGCGTTGTGCGGGAGACAGCAGGGTGATCTTCAGCGGTGTGCCTCCGACCACCGGATGGCGCGTGACACCGAATAGCTCTTGCAGACGCACCGAGATTTCGGGCGCGTCGCCGCCATAGTCGATGGGAACCTTGCGGCCCAGTGGGGTAACGAAGGATCCCGGAGCACAGCGGTCCAGCTCTTGCGTCTGCGCCCAGTCCAGACGGGCCCGCAGTGCGGGCAGCAGGTCAAAGCGCTTCCAGTCCTCTGCGCTGCGCACGCCCGAGAGCATGGGAAGCAGCCAATCTTCCACCGTGTCGATCAGCCCTTGGCCCGAGAAGTCGGGCAGGTCGACCCCATCGGCGCGCACCAGTTCGACCCGTGCGGCCAGCCGGGCGGCTGCGCCCTCCAACCGCAGCCCCAGATCGCGAACCCCATCCAACATGGCACGGGCGATCGCGTCTTCGGGGACGTCTTTCCAGATCCGGTCCTCTAACGTGATTGCGCCGAGGCGTTCTTGTCGCCGTGCTATGACCCGTCGGTCGCGTTTTGACCAGACGCAGCTGGTCTCCCATCCGATCTGATCTGCAAACAGGTCTCGGATTTCGCCGTCGCTGATTCGTACAGCCATGCGCGCCTTTGCCTCGCGCGGATTGCCGTCCGTATCTATGACCACCAAATAGGGCGCGCCAGCCAGCGTATCGCCATTGTCCAGAACAACGCCCTTGCCGCCGGACAGCACATAGCGCGGTGCCTCGCCCTTGCGCCTTTGGCCAATGCGGTCTGGGTAGGCCAGTGCCGCCATTGACGCGGGGCTAAGGTTTTCAGCCTCGGATCCGGCCTGTGCCCGCAGCCGTTTGGCCTCGGTCTTGACCCGGTCCAACAAGCCCATATTGACCTGCCAGACGCGATTGCGCTGAAACGCACGGGCGTCGCGCAGTGCCTCAAGCCGCAAGGACAGGTCAACCGGAGCGCCCTTCAGCGGATCACGTTCCGCCATCAGCGCGGCCAGAGGGGCTGCCTGCGCCCCCGCCGTAACCAGCATATGACCCAAGCGGGGATGTAGGGGCAGGGCAGCCAGCGCGCGTCCATGATCCGTGATCCGCCCCTTGCCATCCAGAGCGCCCAATAGGGTCAGCAGCGCCTGCGCCTCGGCCAGAGCGCCCTCGGGCGGAGCCGTCAGAAATGCCAGATCGCTGGCCTCAGCGCCCCATAGCGCCAGCTCCAGCGCAAGCCCGGTTAGGTCGGCGGCCTCGATCTCGGCAGGCGGGTAGGCGGCCAATGCCCCCTCTTCGCCTTTCGACCACAGCCGATAGCACAGCCCGTCTGAAACCCGGCCCGCCCGGCCTGCGCGCTGGGTTGCCTCGGCCCGCGTCACCCGTTCCGTCACCAGCCGCGACATGCCCGAGCCGGGATCGAACCGCGCCCGCCGTGCCTGTCCCATATCAACTACGACGCGTATATCGGGGATCGTCAGCGAGGTTTCGGCAATCGAGGTTGCCAGCACCACCTTCCGTCCGCTCTCAACCGGCGCAATGGCCGCGCGCTGGGCGGCAAAGGGCATGGCCCCAAAGAGAGGGCGCACAACGCAATCCTGTGGCAGTCGCCCGGACAGTGCGCTTTCTGCGCGGCGGATCTCACCCTCGCCCGGGAGGAACACGAGGATACCGCCACCGATGGCGCGGCTGTCCCGCTCGGCCTTTACGACGAGATCAATCAATGCATCCAACCGCCGGGCCTGCGCACCCAGTGGTTTCTCCAACCATGGCGTTTCAACCGGATAGCTGCGGCCTTCCGAGGTCACCAGCGGCGCCTCCATCAACCTCCCAACAGGGTCTGCATCCAGCGTTGCCGACATGGCCAGAAGGATCAGATCATCGCGCAGGGCTCCGATTACCTCAAGACACAGGGCCAGCCCCAGATCGGCGTTTAGAGAGCGTTCGTGGAACTCATCGAAAATCACCGCACCGACCCCGGGCAGGTCCGGCTCAGATTGCAGCATGCGGGTCAGGATGCCTTCGGTGACCACCTCGATCCGGGTGGATTTCGACACTTTGGCATCGCCCCGGACGCGGTATCCGACCGTTTGCCCGGCGCGTTCACCCAGCGTCTCGGCCATCCGTTCGGCTGCGGCGTGGGCAGCCAGCCGCCGGGGCTCCAACATCACAATCCGACCGGCGCATAATCCGGCCTCTAGCATGGCCAAGGGCACGCGCGTCGTCTTGCCCGCACCCGGCGGAGCCTGCAACACGGCACGGCCATGGGTTCTCAGGGCCTCCAGCAAGTCCGGAAGGGCGTCATCTATCGGCAAACGGCTCATGCGGCCTTATCGCCAAAGCGGGACCCGACGTCCAGAAGCAGCGCAGTTAATCCCGCTGGGCCTCTGGACAAACCACGCGTCGCACATTCATCTAGGGCGGATTCTAAAGGGACCGGACGGATGGACATAGCTGACTTGGGCGACAGGATATTGCAGGGTGAGCGTCGGGCCTTGGCGCGTGCGATTACCTTGGTCGAAAGCCAGCGCGAAGATCACCGGGCGCAAGCGACTGAGTTGCTTTCCCATTTAGCGCAGTCCGGGCGGCAATCCCTGCGGATCGGCCTGTCAGGAACGCCGGGTGTCGGCAAGTCTACATTTATCGAAAGCTTTGGTATGATGCTGATCGGGCAGGGGCTGCGCGTTGCGGTTCTGGCTGTTGATCCAAGTTCGGCCCGCTCGGGTGGGTCCATTCTGGGTGACAAAACCCGGATGGAGCGTTTGAGCCGCGAGAAAAACGCCTTTATCCGGCCATCTCCCAGCCAGAGCCACCTTGGCGGCGTAGCCCGCCGCACCCGCGAGGCCATCGCCCTGTGCGAGGCAGCGGGCTACGACGTCGTCCTGATCGAAACCGTGGGCGTCGGTCAGTCCGAAACCGTGGTTTCGGAGTTGTCGGACCTGTTCCTGCTGCTGCTGGCCCCGGCAGGTGGGGATGAGTTGCAAGGCGTGAAGCGCGGTATCATGGAGATGGCCGACATCATCCTGATCAACAAGGCCGACGGAGACCTGAAAGCGACCGCAACCCGCACTTGCGCCGACTACGCCGGTGCCCTGCGCCTGTTGCGCAAGCGGCCTCAGGACCCCGAAGGTTTCCCGAAGGCCATGGCTGTCTCAGCGGTTGAGGAACATGGGCTGGACAAAGCATGGGCTGAAATTCAGAGCCTGACCGATTGGCGGCGCGAAGCAGGGCACTGGCAATCCAACCGTGCCGCACAAGCCCGCTATTGGTTCGATCAGGAGGTGCGGCATTCGCTGCTTGCGCGCCTCGAAACAGCCCAAGCGAAGGCGCAGATGGCGCAGCTTGATGCGGAAGTGTCTCAAGGTCGCCTCAGCCCCGCCGCTGCCGCCGAGAAAATGCTGGCGAGTCTGGTCTGATGGTGCTTTCACCTTATCCACAATACGCGCGTCGCAGGTGTGGCTCGGGGGCCCTTTCCCTAGCAAACGGTTTTGGAAAAGAATCCGTCCGCCGTGTCTTGACCCTTCCAGCGATTCCCACTACACGCATCCAACCAGTTTTCGGGCGCGACTTCGGGTTGTGCCCCTTGTGATTTGGCCGCAGGCGTTTTGCCGGGCCTCCAGAAACAAAGGAAGAAACCATGTCGCGCCGTTGCGAACTGACCGGAAAAGGCCCGATGACTGGCAACAATGTCAGCCACGCCAAAAACAGAACTCGTCGTCGTTTTCTGCCGAATCTGAACGACGTTACCCTGCAGTCCGAGACCCTGGGTCGCGGCGTTAAGCTGCGCATCTCGGCAGCTGCCCTGCGCTCGGTCGACCACCGTGGTGGTCTGGACGCGTTCCTGGCGAAAGCCAAGGACGAAGAGCTGTCGGCAAACGCTCTGAAAGTGAAAAAGGAAATCGCCAAGGCACAAGCCGCGGCCTAAGTCCTTACACTTACTAAAATTTCAAAGCCTCGAACCTTAGTGGTTCGGGGCTTTTTGTTTGGAAACGATTGGTGGGAACTGGGAAGATTTAGGAAACAAAGTCCTCTTGAGTGATCTTGTTCACAGACTAGGTCGCCCTATTTTTGACATTATTGGTTCATCAACAACGAGTGTTGTCCAATGTCATTTAAGAGTTTTTATTTCTTTCTTTTGCTGAGTAAGCTGGCAAGTAAGACAATTTCCGCATGTTCCCGGATGCAACGCCGGGTGAACCGGTCCCATACCAGCCTCACAAAGGGAACCGTAAAGCGGCGCGGCCTGGAATACTGAAGCGATTTCGGGCGCGACGGTTTGGCGCTTGAAGCCTGTTTGCTCAGCGGCCTATATCGAGGCCGAATGAAACGTTTCGTGCCTCGAATCCTCCCTGTTGTGATGTGCCTGTTGGTTGTTCTGACAGGGCAGGGGTTGGCCGTTTCGCGCGGAGTTGACCGCGCCGTCGGGCAGATGGTGCTGTGTACGGGCACAGGACCCGTTGTCGTCTATATGGATGCGGATGGGCAGCCGACAGCGCCTCCGCACTATTGTCCTGACTATGCTTTGGCTCTGCTGGGGGCGGTTCATCCGTATCCTCCGGTCGTACCGGATGCTCCGCTGATGGGTGGTGTTCAGCCGCTCAGCCGCGATGAAAGCCTGATCGCGCTGCCGTTGCCACGGAAACCGGCGCGGGCCCCTCCGGTGAAGGTCTGATTCCCTTTCGATACAAATCAGACCAAAAGAAATAGGAGAGGCGCGATGTCCCTCAAATCCACTCTGTTCGCAACACTGGCCGGTTGTGTGTTGGCCGTTCCAGCCTTTGCCGCCGATATCATCGTTGTAGACGACGCATACGCTCGGTCGTCTGGTAAGGCAGCCAAGGCGGGTGCGGCCTTTATGGTGATACAGAACACCAGTGATACCGATGATCGCCTGATCAGCGCGGCTTCGGACGTATCGGCCCGGGTCGAGCTGCACACCCATATGATTGACGATGCGGGCGTGGCCAAGATGGTTCATGTCGAGGAAGGCTTTGTGATTCCAGCGGGTGAGAGCTTTGCGCTCAAGCGCGGGGGCGCCCATGTGATGTTCATGGGTCTGAAGGACCCGTTTGAACAAGGCGAGATGCTGCCGGTTACGCTGGTTTTTGAGAATGCAGGTGAGGTCGTGATTGAGATTCCGGTTGATCTGGAACGTCAGGACAAGCACGGTCATGATAACCACGGGTCGCACTCGAACTAGGTGAACGCCTGTCTTCGGGCCGCGTTGAGGCCGTCATCCATGCGCAAGGTCGGGCACAGAGCCCGGCCTTTTGCGTCCCTAGGCTGGTGTTGGCACTTTAGCGATTGATGGTTTTCATGCCGACCCGGTCGCTCGCGTTGTGCAGACGGGTGGCCAGCCAGAACATCACGGCTGCGATCGCGAGGGCTGAAAAGGCGATGGCCCAACCAAGTGCGATCAATGCAACGGCTGGCCATATCATCAACACCAGCCCGATGATCAATGCTGCGATCCCCGATCCACGCATCGAGCCGCGTTGAGGGTCGCGTTCATTCATTTGTTGTGAAGCTGCGAGTGAGCCGATGCCGATGATCAATGCCCAGGCGCCGAGCAGGAAGAAGGCCAGCTTGACGGTGCCTTCCGGCCAAATAAGCAGGACCAGGCCGATAAGAACAGCGCCGATGGCCGCCCCGCCCAACAGCCCGCGACGACCAACCCCCAACAGGGTCAACCCGCCGTCGATGATCAACAGTGCCCCAACCAGCCGTAGCAACAGCGCGATGCTGCCCGAGGGCCAGAACAGCGCAGCGATACCAACCGCACCCGCCAGCACCCCACGTATCAGGAACGTCCACCACAGGCTTGAGAGTTGCGCGCTCAGTCTGTCACGCTCGGTCATGCTGTCATCGTCCAGGATCTCACCGGATTGGGGGTTTGGGTCGGTCATTTTGTGGCCTCTTGAAAAACCTTGTTGAAATAGAGCGGGATAGTCCCGCTATGTCGTTCGCACTAGGTTTGGATCTGTAGTAAGCGATCAACCCATTTTGGCACAGTTTCGGACGCTTTGCCCAGAAGATGGTCGTCGAAGCCACCGCCTGTCGGCTCCAGATTGATTTCAACTGTCCGCGCCCCAACCGCTTGAGCTTCGTGGACAAAAGCTGCCGCCGGATAGACCTGGCCTGATGTGCCTATCGCAGCGAAGATCGTGGCAAAGGCAAGTTGATCGAAAATCTCCTCCATATGATAGGGCATTTCTCCGAACCAGACCACGTCAGGGCGTGCGGTGGGGGCGTTGCAGGCCGGGCAGGGCTCGCCCACCTCCATCTCAGGCGGTGCTGTCCAGCGGTGGCCACAGGATGCGCAGAGCGCGCCGGATAGTTTCCCGTGCATGTGGATCACATCCTGCGCGCCGCCGGCCTCGTGCAGCCCGTCTACATTCTGCGTGACGATCACAACGTCCCCCGGAAAGTCCCGTTGCAGCTTGGCCAGCGCCTTATGCGCCGCGTTGGGTTCCACCTTGGCGGCCTGCACGCGGCGGGCGTTGTAGAACCCCTGAACCAAGGCGGGGTCGCGGGCGAAACCATCGGGCGTTGCCACATCCTCGATCCGGTGTTGCGCCCATAGGCCGCCCTCATCGCGAAAGGTGCTGAGGCCGCTTTCGGCGGAAATCCCGGCCCCGGTCAGAATGACGATCTTTTCCATATGCCCCTCACGCGCTACAGATTGGCCCATGACACATCGTATCCTCTTTGTTTGCCTGGGCAATATCTGTCGGTCTCCTGCGGCCGAGGGTGCCTTTCGCGCTCGTGCGCCCCATCACGCAACCGACAGCGCCGGGACGGCAGGCTGGCATATCGGCAAGCCGCCTTATGGCCCGATGCAATCCGCGGCAAAAGCGCGGGATATCAAGCTGGACGATCTGCGGGCCCGGCAATTCGTGGTTGAGGATTTCGAGCGGTTCGACCTGATTGTTGGAATGGACGCCGAGAACATCGCGAATATTGAGGCCCTGCGCCCGGTCGGCAATCAGACCCAAGTGCGTCTATTGACTGATTTTGCGCCTCATGCCGGCGCGGATCACGTACCTGACCCGTACTTCACGCGGGATTTCGACGGCGCGCTGGATCTGATCGAAACCGCAGTTGAAGGGCTTGCCTTGCATCTTGAGGGCTAGCTGTCCATCACCTTCAATTGCCCGCTGAGCCAGGGCAGCTTGGCAATGGCTGGATCGATCATCTGGCTTTGCATCAGCCGTCGCATCATGCCCGAAACCTCTTGCGGAACCTGATCGGACCAGTCGGTGCGGGTGAACAGCGATATCGTGCGCGAAAACGCGCCAAGCGGGCAGGGATGGGCCTGCAGGTCCTCGTGGAATCTGGCCGCACGCATGTATCCCAGCGGTGTGGTGATCGCCCAGCCCAAGCCCCGCGCCACCATCGCCATCAGGGCCAGGTGTGAGCCGATCTCGAACCGCTCTTCGAACTCGATCTGTTGTCGGGCGATATGGGCTTCGATCTGACGGCTGATCAGCTGCTCGCGCGCATATCTCAGGAAGGGCAGTTTCTCGACGGCCTCGGTTCCATTGCTGACGCTGCTCGGCGCGACTAAAATGAAGGGGTCCTGCACCAGAGGGTACTCGACAACCCCCTCCAGCACCTCGCCGCTATGGGCCGAAACGGCCATGTGAAGGCGCTGTGCTTCAAGCTCGCTGAACAGGTCAAGGCTGGGTAGGGTGATCAACTTGAATTTCGAGCGCGTCAGGCTGTCGGCCAGAAGGGTCGCAAGCCGCGGCGTCAGATCGTTGTCGAAATCGTCGATCAACCCGATGGACAGAGTGGTGAGATGGCCAAGATCCATCACAGTCAGCTCGCTCTGGGCCATCTGTAGCTCGGAAAGAACCGCCTGCGCGCGGGTCAGAAAACTACGCCCGGCCTGCGTCAGCCGCATCGGCCTGCGCCCGTGGTCCACCAGATCGGTGCCGATGGCCTTTTCCAGATTGCGCAATTGCTGAGAAACCGAGGGCTGGCTGAGCCCGGTGATCTCGGCCGCTTGCGCCACCGATCCTGTCCGGGCCAGCGCCTCAAACACCTCAAGGCCCCGCAGGGTCAGCCCTTTCATCACCATAAGATACACCTTTCGCTGCGCCTTTTCTGAGGCGCAGCGGGCATCAGGTCAAGGTTTTAGAACGGCTTAGCTGCAGATCGCCTGCGCCATCTGGCCAAAGTTCTGATACCGATCCCACAGTGCGTCATCGCGCGCCGTCTGAGACATCTTCAATTGTTGCGCCTGATGGGGGTCCGTGAACCATTTCGAGACGGTCTTCTGATCACTGCGCGTCAACGCTTGATCTGCCACGCGCTGGATACAAGAACACCGCGCCCGCGTCGCTGCCTGACGGTCCGACGCCAAACACGCCCGCTTGATCTGCGATGCGTCCGCAATTGGAGCCACTGTCGTCAGCGACGCCGCACAAAATGCGATTAGGAGGAACTGTTTCATGCTCATGCCTCGTTTTTGCCTGCTTGGAGGGATCTTGCGCCCCTCTCAATCTGCGCGGGAGTATGAATCAAACATGGCTTGGGATCAATACGTAGGACTTCACAAAGCAAGACCGTGGCTTCACGACGTCTTAGTGGCATTCGCGCGATCTGCATCGGCCCGGCCATTAGGGGCGTGATATTCTGAAAAAACAAAGCGTCTGGCTCTGCGTCCCGAGGCGCTTTCGCAACAAACATGCTTTCTGACTCAATCCCGTTGGCTTTTAGGATGCTATGCCGATCAAGCAAGATGTGATGATAGCAGACGGCGCGTGCATTGGCGAAGTGGGCAAAGCCAACATCAACAAGGCTGATTGCAGGAACAAACACTTCCGGCGACCCAAACATTAGCTCAGCCGCAGGATGCGTGATCAGCAGGCGATGTTGCTGTGAAATGCTGAGTGCAATTGGATTTTGCAATGGGCCGGGGGGAATTTCGACAGGTCTAAAACTCCCGCTCGCGATCACATCTTGTGATCCGACCCAAGTGATTGGCAGGTGCCCGTCATCTTTCGTCCAGACCAAGTCGCCCACCTGAAGCTTCTCAATCGGGGTATCACCCTCTGGGGTCTCTATGAGTGTTCCACGGCAATAGCAGATTGGGCTCACATAATCTGAGGATTCAAAGCTCGGACCCTCTTGTGTGCTGACGATGGTCAGTGGGACACCTGACGGAGGAAACTCGCCCGGGCCGCCGATGAAAGCTATCCCTTCAACTGTACCAAAGGCGGGGGAGGAGTTATTCACATTGAAGGCAACAGCCTGGTAGGTATTGGTTCCATCCGTCAGGGTAATTCCATATTCGGCCTCAACCCGCGTACCACTGGAAAACAGGGTCCCATCAATTGTTTGGTCTCCGTCCAAGCGCTGATTGCCATCATTGTCTGCAAAGCTCGTGTCTGAACCTGCGTCCGTGATGAAGACTTCTGTAACAGCTAGAGTGTCGAACGTAATTGTTTCACCAATCAGATGGATGCCGGTACCCTGGGTGAGGCCGTCCAGCCCTTGCGCGACCGAAATCGTTAGCTGGCTTTCGCCTAAAACGAAGATAGAGTAATCGGCCACCTGATAGCTGCTTTCTGGTTCTTATTCGGCTCAGTCGCTTTAAGCATTCTACCCATTGGCTAGAATCCAGTAAATGCTACTGCTCAGAAAGCTGCGAGAATGGCCTTTTTTGCAACGCTTCAGCGCTTGACGAGACCACAAACTCCGGACATATCCCAATTCATGACAGACCTCGCTCATATCCGCAATTTCTCCATCGTCGCGCATATCGACCATGGCAAATCCACCCTTGCTGACCGGCTCATTCAAGAGACCGGAACGGTCAAGGATCGCGACATGAAGGAACAGCTGCTCGACAGCATGGATATCGAGCGGGAACGTGGTATCACCATCAAGGCCAACACGGTCCGCATCGACTATACCGCCGATAATGGCGAGGCATATGTGCTGAACCTGATCGACACCCCCGGCCACGTGGACTTTGCCTATGAGGTAAGCCGGTCCATGCGCGCGGTTGAGGGCTCTCTGCTGGTTGTGGACTCGACCCAAGGGGTTGAAGCGCAGACGCTGGCGAATGTCTATCAGGCCATCGACGCCGATCACGAGATCGTGCCGGTGCTGAACAAGATCGACCTGCCCGCCTCCGACTGTGACCGCGTGGCCGAACAGATCGAGGATGTGATCGGCATCGACGCGACAGACGCCATTCAGGTCAGCGCCAAGACGGGGCAGGGCATCCATGAGACACTGGAAGCCATCGTGCAGCAACTGCCCGCACCGCAGGGCAATCTGGACGCGCCGCTCAAGGCGATGCTGGTGGATTCGTGGTACGACGCCTATCTCGGCGTCATCGTTCTGGTCCGCATCATGGACGGTACGCTGAAAAAGGGGATGCGGGTCAAGTTCATGTCGAACAACACTCTGCACCATGTCGACCGCGTCGGCGTCTTCCGTCCCGAGATGGAGATGGTCGATAGCCTTGGCCCCGGTGAGATCGGCTTCCTGACCGCCTCGATCAAACAGGTCCGCGACACCCGCGTCGGTGACACCATCACCAATGACCGCAACGGCACCGAAGAGGCTCTGACAGGCTTCAAACCCGCGCAACCGGTGGTGTTCTGTGGCCTCTTCCCCGTCGACAGTTCCGAATTCGAAGACCTGCGGGATGCGATCGACAAACTGGCATTGAACGACGCCTCGTTTAGCTTTGAAATGGAAACCTCGGCAGCCCTTGGCTTTGGCTTCCGCTGCGGCTTCCTCGGCCTTTTGCACCTTGAGGTCATCCGCGACCGGATCGAACGCGAATATGATATCGAGCTCATCACCACCGCGCCGTCGGTGATCTATCACGTCTATATGAAAGACGGTGAGATGATCGAGCTACACAACCCCGCTGATATGCCGGACCCCTCCAAGGTCGACCATATCGAGGAGCCGCGCATCAAGGCGACCATTCTGGTGCCCGACGAATACCTCGGCGACGTGTTGAAACTCTGCCAGGACCGCCGCGGCATCCAGCTGGACCTGACCTATGCGGGCACCCGCGCCATGGTCGTCTATGACCTGCCGCTGAACGAGGTCGTCTTTGACTTCTACGACCGCCTGAAATCGGTGACCAAGGGCTATGCCTCGTTCGACTATCAGATGACCGGCTATACTGAGGATAATCTGGTCAAGATGTCGGTGCTGGTGAATGATGAACCGGTTGATGCGCTGTCGACCATGGTTCACCGCGACCGGGCCGAGATGCGGGGCCGGGCGATGTGCGAAAAGCTCAAGGACCTGATCCCGCGCCACATGTTCAAAATCCCGATCCAGGCCGCCATCGGAGGCAAGGTCATCGCCCGCGAGACCCTCTCGGCCCTGCGCAAGGACGTGACCGCCAAATGCTACGGAGGCGACGCCACGCGGAAGCGCAAACTGCTGGACAAGCAGAAGGCGGGTAAGAAAAAGATGCGCCAGTTCGGGAAGGTTGATATACCTCAAGAGGCATTCATCTCTGCGTTGAAGATGGACTCATAGCCTAGTACTGTCCAGAAACTGTTCCGAAGCTCGGTTGCTTCAAAGACTGGAATTCTTGGATGTACCCTGATGAAGCGGACTAAGACGTTTATTGTTGGCGCGGGCGCGAGCGCAGAGTTTGGCCTACCAACAGGAAGCGAGCTTGTTAAAAAGATTGAGCAGGTCTGTAGAGTAGAAGTTGATAGCTTCGATGAGTTGAGATCGGGTGACAAGACATTTTGTCATGGTTTCAGTTACTTGCCGAGGACAAGAGAACAACGTTGGAACAGACAGTTTTTTGCATCCATTGCGAAGAATATTCGTCAAATTATGGGGCTCGCTCCATCGATCGATAATTTCCTTGATACTCATCAGGCGAAAGACGGATGGGTGGAGGTTGGAAAACTGGCCATCGCCAGAACTGTTCTGGAAGCAGAAGCGCGTTCCAAGCTTTGGTTCGATATCGGGAATACATACAATCAACCTTCATTTGCACAACTACCAAACAATTGGCTTTCGGAGTTGTTCAGAATACTGGTCACTCAAAAAGGAGAAAGCGAGTTTTGCGCGGCACTTTCTTCATGTCGGTTTATTACCTTCAATTATGATCGTGTTATCGAACAGTTTTTTCATCAAGCAATTAAGTCTTACTTTGATGTGAGCAATGAAACTGCGAATACCATTTGTGCCAATTCACTCAATATCGTGCATGTCTACGGTAGCTTAGGAAAGGTCAATTGTTCCTTTCCCAATTCATTCGGCAACTGGAAAGACCCTAGATATCTCGCCGAAGCTGCGATGGGTTTGAGGACTTTTACGGAAGGCGCGTCCGAACTAAGTGAAATTGAGCGTGCTAAAAGCTGGTTGGACTCTTCAGATCTAGTCTGTTTTTTGGGTTTTGGGTTTCTTCCGCTCAATCTCCGAGCTTTGGCAACACGAGAGCATGGTCGATATCTGCACAGTGTGCGTTTAGGAACGGTCAAGGGCATCCCACCGTCAAACTTGGAGATCGCCTTAAACGTACTGAGAAAGCAATGGTATGATAAGCGCGATTACGCAATGCCGTTCGAAGACGTTAGTGCCAACGAACTGATTTGGAGGAATTCACTTCTGCTCTCAGAGGAAGACTTGTAAATCGGATTTTGCAAAATCTCTTTTGCTTGCGGCTAAGTAGTATTTTTTTGCCGTCACCTACCCACCCGCCCGGCGGCACCGCCGGGCCGCGCCGACCCGCCCCCATGGGGCGGCGCGTTTGCGCCTCCCCTCGGGCCGGCGCTGCCCTCCGTTCTACTGATCAACCGTTGCGAGCGCTTTAGCGCTCTGGGGCTCAGCGTTTGCGGCTGAGTTCGTCCACTGGACGGCTTCCGGGACGCCGCTCATCCGTTTGGATTGGTCGCGGTTCTTGCCGCTTCCAGTCAGCCGCTCCACGCGTTTCCTCGAACGGATACCCACTGGGCGTCGCAAGTGGTCTGTGACCCCCAAAACCTCTGACCCAGATCAAGGATCGAATTCGATCAAAGCGCTAGTGTTCGCGAACAGGTAAATACTTGAATGAGGTCGCAATGCTCCCCCTGATGTTGATCGTTCATATCTTCCTTGGATCTACCCTCGCAGGTACAGCGGTTATTGCTGTTCTGGTGATGGGATACACCGCAGTCCTCCCAATCGTGCTGGCGGCGGCGGTGGGGTTTGTGGCGGCCTTTCCGGCTTCATATCTGGTGGCGCGCAAGCTGGAGGGGTGACGCTCGGCCATCGCCTGCGCGTTGCAGGGGCCGCCCCGCATATTTCGGAAACAAAAAAAACCTGCCAAGATCGGGTCTTGGCAGGTTTGAATCGTTTCTGCAGTGGGGGAGAGGTTTACTCTCGGTTCCCCAGCAGCTGCAGCAGGAACATGAACATGTTGATGAAGTCCAGGTACAGGCTCAGCGCGCCCATGATGGCAGCTTTGCCCAGCCACTCCTGATCACCGGCATGTGCCATCTGCAGGTAGGTATTCTTGATCTGCTGCGTGTCATAGGCGGTCAGGCCGGCGAAGATCAGAACGCCGATGACCGAGATCGCGAAGGCCATGGCCGACGAGGCCAGGAAGATGTTGACCACCATTGCGACGATCAGGCCGATAACGCCCATGATCAGGAAGGTTCCCATACCCGACAGGTCTTTCTTGGTCGTGTAGCCGTAGAGCGACAGACCCGCGAAGGCGATCGAGGTGATCAGGAAGACCTGAATGATCGACTGACCGGTGAACGCGATGAAGATCCAGCTGATCGACAGGCCCATCACGGCGGCGAACGAGTAGAACACCAGCTGTGCAGCCGCAGCCGACATGCGGTTGATCATGGCGCTGAAGCCGAACACAAAGGCCAGCGGTGCGAACATGATCACCCATTTCAGCGGCGAGACATAGATCGAATGACCCAGCGCGGTCAGGTAAGTGTTCGCGTTCAGCTGCGCCACGGCCGCCGACGGATCGGTGGTGATCGACAGACCCGAGATCGCCCAGGCTGCGAGGAATGTAATGAACATACCCACGGACATCGTGCCGTAGACTTTGTTCATGTGGGCGCGAAGGCCCTCATCAATCTCGGCGGCGCGTGCGCCTGCGGCCGTCCGAATCGTATCGAATTGTGCCATTTACAAAGGTCTCCCTAAACGTATCTGTGTGCGGCCCGTACGTAGTGGCCACTTTCCTGCTGAATATCGGCAACTAAAGGCTGTGTTTCAAGAGTTTCTGCGGTATTTCCGCCTAAAATACGCAACAAAAACGGCGACCTGCTGTCGCAGATCGCCTATCGCTGAAAAAACATGAGTATCAAAGACAGCTTTTCCAGAACTGCGGGGCATCCCAGATGGGGCGGCGGGCCTCGGCGTCGGCCTCGGCTCGGGTGATGCCGATGTCGTTCAGGGCGCGGGCATCCAGCTGAGCCAGTTGTTGACGTTGACGTCTTACGGACAGGACGGACCGTATGCGCGCAAACAGGGATTGTTTGTGTTGGGGGCAGGGTCGGTTCAGGGCGATCGAGTTCATGGTCTATCCTTTCGTTTTTCAGATGGTTTAAATCGGTCTCATCAACTTCCTTGATTTATATGGCGAGTTAGGGCACATTTTAAAAACGAATATTTTTGATTGGATGCATAAGGATTCGTGAACATGAGAAATCTGGACATCACCACATTGCGATCCTTTGTGGCCGTGGCCGATCAGGGTGGCGTCACACGCGCGGCGGGTTTTCTGCATCTGACGCAATCAGCCGTCTCCATGCAGCTGAAACGCCTGGAAGAGCTTTTGGATCTGGAGCTTCTGGACAGAAGTGGTCGGACCATAGCGCTGACCGCCTCGGGCGAGCAGTTGCTTGCCTATGCGCGTCGCATGATCGCTTTGAATGATGAGGTGATCTCGAAACTCACGGATCAGGCCTTTGAAGGAGAGGTGGTTCTGGGTGTCCCTCATGACATTGTCTATCCGGCGATCCCGCGTGTTCTTCAGCGGTTCAACGCCGATTTCCCACGTGTGCGCGTGCAGTTGATCTCGTCCTATTCGCTGCAGCTTAAGGATATGTTCAAGCGCGGGGAATGTGATCTGATCCTGACGACCGAACCCTCGTCATCCGACGGGTCTGAGACCATTGCAGAACTCCCGCTGCGCTGGATCGGGGCACCGGGTGGGTCCGCCTGGCGCAAGAATCCGTTGCCGATTGCGCTGGGGCGGCGCTGCATGTTCCGTCCACAGGTTATCGCGGCGCTGGATGCCGCGGGTATTCCGTGGGAGCTTTCCGTCGAAACCGAGAATGACCGCACCATCGAAGCCACGGTCAGCGCCGATCTGGCGATTCACGCGATGCTGGACGGCACCGAGGCTGCACACCTTGAACAGATCGACTCGGGTGGTGTTTTGCCCGAGCTGCCAGCGCATATGATCAATCTCTACGGAGGAGAGCCGGGGCGCGATGCAATCATCGAAGCATTGGCGCAACTCGTGCGCCAAAACTTCCGCATGTTGGGCGGCACACCCCTTCGGGCAGTGGTGGGCTAGGGCGTAATCACGATCTTGCCGGTGGATTTGCGCTCTTTCAACAGGCGGAGGCCGTGTTCGACTTCGTTCAACGGCAGGGTGTGGCTGATATGAGGCGTGATCTTCCCTTCGGCATGCCACTGGAGCAACGTCTGAAAACTGTTTCGCACGATGTCGGGGCGGAACCTCAGATAGCCGCCGATATAGAACCCAATCACCGTCAGGTTCTTGACCAGAAGGTGATTGGCCGGGATGTGAGGGACATCGCCACCGGCGAAGCCGATGGGCAGTAGACGACCTTCGGGGTTGGTGGCACGGAAGGCGGCTTTGAACACGTCGCCGCCAATAGCGTCATAGACGACATCAGCGCCTCCCAACTCTTTTACGCGGGCGCGCAGGTCTTCGGAGGCGTCGATCAGGTGATCCGCCCCGGCGGCCTGTGCAACGGCCAGCTTTTCCGCACCGCGCGCTTGGGCAATCACGGTCGCGCCCATAAGTTTGCCGATTTCCACCGCGGTCAGTCCGACGCCACCTGCAGCTCCGGTAACGAGCAGGGTTTCACCTGGCTGCAACCGGGCGCGATGGTCCAGGGCTAGGTGACTGGTCCCGTAGGCGATCTGAATGGCGGCAGCCTCTTCAAAACTAGTCTCATTCGGGATGGGGATGGCTCGATCCGCGTCGAACACGCCGTACTCGGCCAACCCGTCCTGACCCGAGTACACGGCGACACGGTCTCCAATCTCCAAGCCAGAGACTGCTGGCCCCAGTTCGACGACAACGCCGGCGATTTCCATACCTAAAGTGAACGGAGGGTTAGGCGTATCCTGATATGTGCCCTTCTGCATCAGCAAATCAGCGAAATTCAGGCCGCATGCTTTGATGGCGATTCTGACCTGTCCCTCGGCAGGTGTCGGCGTGGGTACTTCGACAATTAGCGCGTCGGCGCCTTTGGATTCAATGCGATATGCAAGCATGATGGTCTATCTCGGTTTTCAGGGAATAGGTCGCAGTAAGAGCGAAATTGTCAATGCGTTCAGCTTATTGAGCGCGCTAACGAAGACAGTTTGGTCCGGCCGCGACGCCAAAATCACAGAGATGCACAACCATAAACCAATGTACAGAGATTCCAATTCAACCAACTTGAAAAAAAAGTCAAAAGCGGCAATATTGGACGGCAGTGCTGTATCGGGGGATCGCACATGTCTGGTTGGGGGATGCTTATGGGGACTTCTCTAACTTCTGTTTATGTGAACGGCGCGAAGTCCCGCAACAGATGTGTGTGTAGTAGAGGAGAATACCAATGACTCATCACGTCGATGTCCATGTGGGCAAGCGTGTCCGACATCGCCGCTGGCTGATTGGCATGACCCAACAGCAGTTGGCGCAGCAGGTTGGTATCAAGTTTCAGCAAATTCAGAAATACGAAACCGGCGCGAACCGAATCAGTGCCTCCCGCCTGTGGGACATTGCAGATGCGCTGGACGTACCGGTCAGCTTTTTCTTTGAAGGTCTTGAAGAAGGCCAAAAAGAGAAATCCGACAAGAGCGCGCTTCCTGCTGACCTGATGGGGGACAAGGAAGCCTTGGATCTGGTGCGCTCTTACTACGCGATTCCGGAAAACCAGCGTCGCCGTCTGTTTGAACTGGCACGCGTTCTTAGCGACGTTGCCTGATCACCACGGCTTGACACCGGCCTGTGTTCGCAGCACCTGTGCTGCATGAGCCAGACCGACCTAACCGACCTTGAAGTTGCCGAAGAAATGGCTGACGCCGCGCGCGCAGCCATCCTTCCGTATTTCAGACAGACCAATCTCGAAACCGATAACAAGCTGGCTGGCGGGTATGACCCCGTCACTGTTGCTGATCGCGCGGCGGAACAAGCCATGCGAGCGGTTCTGGCACAGCGTCGACCAGATGACGGTATTCTAGGTGAAGAATTCGGTCAGGTTGAGGGCTCCTCGGGCCGGATCTGGGTGCTTGATCCGATCGACGGCACCCGAGGGTTCGTCAGCGGTACACCGACCTGGGGCGTTCTCATCGCTCTGTCAACGCAGGACGGCCCAATCATGGGCGTGGTGGATCAGCCCTATATCGGTGAGCGTTTTGTTGGCGGATCAGGCATCGCTCAACTGACTGGGCCTTTGGGCACAAGTCCGTTGAAAACGCGTGACACACAGGTGTTGGAGCAGGCAACCCTGTTCACGACTTTCCCTGAGGTTGGCACGTCCGAGGATCGTGCAGGTTTTCAAGCCGTAGCTGAGCAAGTTCAACTGACCCGCTATGGCATGGATTGCTATGCCTACGCCCTGCTTTCTGCCGGTCAGGCAGATCTGGTGATCGAGGCCGGGTTGAACGCCTATGACATTCAGGCGCCGATTGCAGTGATTGAAGCCGCAGGCGGTATCGTCACCGATTGGCAGGGTGGCCCGGCCCACAAAGGCGGAAGGGCATTGGCAGCCGCCAACGCTGAAATTCACGCCGCGGCGTTGGAAATTCTGCGTAACTATTGAATGCCATTGCCGCAATGGCCGCGCGTGAGTAAACTGGACTCAGCCGGTTCTTGCGCCCGTTTTCCGCTGGCTGATGCACTCCTTGCTTGAGACGGGCAGAAGCAGGAGCGTGAAATGCCCGAAATACTGATCAAAAACGCCGACACCATCCTGACAATGGATGATGATCGCCAAGAGCTGAACGGCGCGGATATCCTGATCCGGGACGGCCAGATTGCCGAAATTGGCCAGGATCTGACCACAAACGGAGAGGTCCACGATTCCTCGGGCTGCGTCATCACACCCGGGTTGGTGAATACGCATCACCACCTTTACCAAACGCTGACACGGGCGGTTCCGGGCGGGCAGGACGCTTTGCTGTTCGGCTGGCTGCAGACGCTCTACCCGATCTGGGCGCGGTTCGGACCGGATGAGATGTTCACTTCGGCGCAGATCGGTCTGGCCGAACTTGCCTTGTCGGGCTGCACACTCAGTTCCGATCACCTGTATCTCTATCCGAATGGGGCTAGGCTTGAGGACACGATTGCCGCCGCTTCAGAATTGGGGATTCGCTTTCATCCCACGCGCGGGGCGATGAGTATCGGTGAAAGTGACGGAGGCCTGCCGCCCGACAGTCTGGTCGAGCGTGAGCAGGACATTCTCAACGACATGATCCGCGTGGTGGATACGTTTCACGATCCTTCCGAGGGCTCTATGTGCCGGGTGGGCCTTGCCCCCTGTTCGCCCTTTTCCGTCAGCCGCGACCTGATGCGAGACGCAGCACTACTGGCGCGCGACAAGGGGGTGATGCTGCATACGCATCTGGCCGAGAATGACGAAGATATCGCCTATTCCGAAGCCCAATTCGGCTGTCGTCCCGGCCAATACGCCGAGGAGCTGGGCTGGACCGGTGCGGATGTCTGGCATGCCCATTGCGTGAAACTGGATGGGGTCGAGATCGACCTGTTCGCAAGGACGGGAACCGGCGTGGCCCATTGCCCTTGCTCGAACTGTCGTCTTGGGTCTGGCATCGCACCAGTAAGGACCATGCGGGATCAGGGTGTGAAGGTGGGGTTGGGCGCGGACGGGTCGGCCAGCAATGACAACGGCAACCTGATGCTCGAGGCGCGGCAAGCGATGTTGCTGCAACGCGTGGTGAATGGCGCAGACGCAATGTCCGCTCGCGAAGCGCTTGAGATCGCGACACGGGGCGGAGCCGACGTGCTTGGGCGCCCCGATTGCGGCCGACTGATGCCGGGCAAACGGGCCGATATTGCCGTCTGGGATACTCGTACAAACCTCGAAAGCGCGGGCAGTTGGGACCCGGCGGCCTTGCTTCTGGCGGGTCCAATGCAGGTCAAACATTTGTTTGTTGAAGGCCGCCAGATCGTTCGCGACGGTCAGATCACGACGATCGACCTGCCGCGCGTCATCGAGACCCAAAACCGTCTGGCCCGCGCGCTTGCCCAATAGCGGGATCCGCGCTTCATCTGGCTAAAAATATCCCCGCCGGAGGCATGCGCCGAAGGCGCATTCAAAGGGCGACCTGCGCCCCTCCGATCCAGACATCGGCAATAGCGCGGTCGTCACCCATCATGATGGTGGGGAACACGGCTTCCCACAGATCATCGGCATGGGCCTCGCGCTGGGCGATAGCTGGGGTCGAGGCGAGGTCAATCACCACCAGATCGGCCTCCATCCCCGGAGCGACATTCCCGATACAATCGTCCATCCGCAGCGTTCGAGCCGACCCGACTGTACCCAGCCACAGCAATTGCGCCGGGTGCAGGGGGCGGCCACGCAGCTGGCCGATCTCATACGCGGCAGCCATCGTGCGCAGCATCGAAAAGCTGGACCCGCCACCGGTATCGGTGGCCAGGCCAACGCGGTGGCCATCTCGGATCAACCCATTCATGTCGAACAGGCCCGACCCGATGAAGGTGTTCGAGGTCGGGCAATGCACCAAGCCGGCGTCCACCTCGCGCAGCCGATCCCGCTCACGGTCTTCCAGATGGATGACATGACCATAGAGGCCGTTCTGACCCAGCAGGCCGAACTTCTCATAGGTATCCAGATAGTCGCGCGCGTCCGGGAACAGGGACCGGACCCATTCGATCTCATCAGTTTGCTCGCTCAGATGGGTTTGCATCAGACAATGCGGATGCTCTGCCCAGAGCGCGCCCAAAGCCTCAAGCTGTTCGGGCGTCGAGGTGGGCGAGAACCGTGGGGTGATCGCATAAGACAGACGATCCACGCGGTGCCATTTCTCCAGCAGGGCCTGAGACTGATCATAGGCCGTTTGCGCCGTATCCCGCAGCCCTTCGGGTGCGTTGCGGTCCATGCAGGTCTTGCCTGCAACAACCCGCTGGCCGCGCTGTTGCGCAGCCGAGAAAAAGGCATCGACGCTTTCGGGATGGATTGTGCAGAAACTGCACATGGTCGTCGTTCCATGCGCGGTTGTCAGGTCGAGGTACCGGTTGGCGATCTCGGTGGCGTAGTCGATGTCGCCGAACTTCATCTCTTCGGGGAAGGTATAGGTGTTCAGCCAGTCGATCAGCCGCTTGCCCCAGCTCGCGATCATGGCGGTCTGAGGGAAATGCACATGCGGGTCGACGAACCCGGCCATGATCAGGTGCTTGCCGTAGTCCGTAACCTCAGCATCCGGATGAGCGGCACGCAAGCGATCCAGCGCACCAACGGCCTGAACACGCCCATCCTCGATCACGACCGCTTCATCGAGTTTGGTGCAATCCGTTGGCTCTCCCTCAAAAGGGGAGCCGTCAAAACTCAGAACGCGCCCTTTCAAAAGCGTCTTTTGCGCCATTCGCCTTGTTCCTTAGCTGTTTGAGCCCGTTCATCAGCATATGCGTGCGAAAGATGAGGGTAAATCGGCGCATTGTCATTGTTTTCCGGTAGCTGCTTCTTCTAATTAGGGGCCAATGGCATGACTAAGAACGGGAGCAGCACATGACCACAGGCATTGATGATCCCGTAGCCGAGTCCGCTGACGAAGACGTCTACGCGCTGGACCGCCGCACCGTTGCAGCGATCCTGTTTGCCGTTGACGTGGACGATCGCGACAAGCTGGTCGAGTTGATGGAGCCGCTGCATGCAGCCGACATCGCCGACCTTCTGGAACAGATCAATCCCTATGACCGTGCGCGCCTGATCCGTCTCTATGACAAAGAGTTCGATGGCGACATCCTTTCGGAGCTGGACGAGGCCGTCCGGGAAGAGGTTATCGGTGTCCTGAAACCCGACGTTCTGGCCGAAGCCGTGCGGGACATGGACAGCGACGATGTCGTTGATCTACTGGAGGATCTGGAAGAGCCGCAACAGGAGACGATCCTGGACGCGCTTGAGGATTCCGAGCGGGTCGCGGCAGAGCAGGCGCTGTCCTACCCCGAAAACTCGGCTGGTCGTTTGATGCAGCGCGAGGTCGTCATGGCGCCCGAGCATTGGACGGTGGGGCAGGCCATTGATTTCATGCGCGCCAATGATGATCTGCCGGAACAGTTCTATCACGTCGTGCTCGTTGATCCGCGTCTGAAACCGGTGGCGCAGATCACCTTGGGTAAGCTGATGGCCGCGCGGCGCGAAGTACCGCTGCGGGATCTGGCGGAAGAGGAATTCCACATCATCCCCGTCGATCAGGACGAAGAGGATGTGGCCTATGCTTTCAACCAGTACCACCTGATCTCGGCGCCAGTGGTCGATGCCGATGGCCGTTTGGTCGGTGTCATCACCATCGATGACGCCATGGTGGTGCTTGATGAAGAACATGAGGAAGACATTCTGCGCTTGGCGGGGGTGAGCGACGAAAGCTCGATCTCGGACAGTGTCGCCGCAACAAGCCGTCGGCGTTTACCTTGGCTTGCAGTGAACTTGTGTACGGCGATTTGTGCCTCTCTGGTGATTTCGCAATTCGAGGCTGCGATTGATCAGCTGGTGGCGCTGGCGATCCTGATGCCGATTGTCGCCTCGATGGGTGGCAATGCGGGAACGCAGTCGCTGACGGTCGCGGTGCGGGCATTGGCCACGCGCGACCTGACTGCCTCGAACGTCATGCGCGTGATCCGACGAGAGCTGTTGGTCGGCATGCTGAACGGCCTGTGTTTTGCGATCGTTCTGGGCACGGTGGGGATGCTTTGGTTCGATTCGCCTCTGCTCGGGGTCGTGATCGGGTCTGCTTTGGTCGTGAACATGATCATCGCGGGCTTTGCAGGTACGGTAGTACCGGTCTTGCTGGACCGAATGGGCATTGACCCGGCGCTGGCATCTGGGACGTTTGTGACAACCACAACGGATGTCATGGGCTTCTTCATCTTCTTGGGACTTGCCAGCGTGGTGCTTCTGTGACCGATCTGACTGAAATCAAAGCGATGGCGCGCAAGGCCGCGTTTGCCCGTCGCAAAGCGGCGTTTGACGCCTCTGTGCCGGGCGCTGCGGGCCGTTTGTCCGAGATATTGGCAGGCCATCGAGGCGTGCCCATGTCGGGCTACATGCCAATCCGGACAGAGATCGACCCGCTGCCCGCAATGGCCGAGGCTACGGCCTACGGCCCCGTCGGCGTGCCGGTGATTCAGGCCGCGGGGCAGCCGCTGAAATTTTCGCGTTGGACGCCTGAGGGCGCTTTGAAGGATGGACCGTTCGGGGCGAAAGTGCCCGAGATCGACGATTACTTCGACCCCGAAATCCTGATTGTTCCGTTGGTGGCTTTTGACGCCAAGGGCGGCCGTCTGGGCTATGGCGGCGGGTTCTACGACCGCACCCTGGAAGGGCTACGCGCCAAACGCCCAACCCTGGCGATCGGCTTTGCCTTCGATGGGCAAGAGGCCGAAGGGCTGCCGTTGGAGCCAACCGATCAGCCGTTGGATATGGTTGTCACGGAAAGCCGTGTTTTGACGTTCTAAGACTGCCTCGTTAGATCGAGTGGTTCTCACGGAAGTATTCCCAAGCGTCTACCTCGCGGCCGCTGGCCAATATGCAAACGCCGGTTTGCCCGTCGGCACCGTCGCGGATTTCATATTTGCCACCGCTTTCCACGCAGAATGTAGCCGCAGGGTTGGCAATCTGGGTGTTGGAAACGCTCGTTCCCGCCTGGTCACAAGCGGCTAGCGCAGTGAGGCCAAGGGCAGACAATAAGATACGCGACATCAAGTTTCTCCGATCTAAAGGGCTTTGACGGTTTATTACGGCAGCATAACCACTTGTGCTTCGCGTTGACCAGACTTACGACCGATGGGATGAGGATACTTTTTCTGGGTGACGTCATGGGCCGCGCGGGACGCACGGCCATCCAACAGCATCTGCCGCGTCTGCGCGACGAATGGCGGTTGGATTTTGTTGTGGTCAATGGCGAGAACGCCTCGAACGGGATGGGGCTGTCTGGGGACCATGCCAAGCTGCTGCTCGATGCGGGCGCGGATTGCGTGACGCTGGGCGATCATGCCTTCGACCAGAAAGACATGCTGCAACACATCGAGAAAGAGGCGCGCATCGTGCGCCCGGTGAACTTTGCCAAAGGCGCGCCAGGGCGCGGCCACCGCCTTTTCAACGCACCTGGAGGGCGCAAGGTTTTGGTGGTTCAGGTTCTGGGCCAGGTTTTCATGAAGCGGCCTTTTGATGATCCGTTCTCGGCGGTCGAGCCGATCCTGAAGTCCCATCCACGCGGTGGACAGGCAAATGCCATCATCGTCGATATGCATTGCGAGGCGACATCCGAGAAAATGGCGATGGGCCACTATTGTGACAAGCGTGCGAGCCTTGTTGTGGGCACGCATACGCACGTTCCTACGGCGGATTCGCAGATTCTGCCCGGCGGCACCGCATATCTGACGGATGCGGGGATGTGCGGTGACTATGACTCGGTCATCGGTATGGACAAGGTCGAGCCGATGCGGCGGTTCATCACTGGTATGCCCAAGGCACGCTTTTCTCCGGCCAATGGCGAAGCAACCCTCAGCGGAGTGTTCGTCGAGACCAATGATCAGGATGGCAGCGCAAAATCAGTGCGCATGGTGCGCGTGGGCGGTCGGTTGGAGCAGGCCGGGCCGTAAATGCTTGCCCTGATCCGCGCAATGCGGGAAACTGGAAGTCAGGCGCTTGGGCCTAGGGTTCGGACTGAAAACCACGAATGCAATTCCTCTCACTGACAGACACGGGCAGCGCGATACTGGCGCTTTTGGTGGTCGCAGGCATGTTTGTGATGTTCCTACGCGAGGTCTACCCGACTGAGGTCGTGGCCATTGGTGGCGTCGCATTGATGCTGGTGACGGGCATTCTGCCCTATCAAAGCGCGCTGGCCGTACTGTCGAACCCCGCGCCTTGGACGATTGCCGCGATGTTCATCATCATGGGGGCGTTGGTGCGGACCGGAGCGCTGGATGCGTTCACCTCAACGGCCCAAAAGCAGGCGCAAGTGAACCCGCGTATAGCGATTGCCTTGCTGATGGGGTTTGTGGTGGTGGCGTCCGCGGTGGTGTCGAACACTCCGGTGGTCGTCGTGATGATCCCGGTCTTTGTTCAGATTGCGCGAACGCTGAACGTACCTGCCTCGAAGCTACTGATCCCGCTCAGCTATGCGGCCATCCTCGGCGGAACGCTGACCCTGATCGGAACCTCGACCAACCTGCTGGTGGACGGTGTGGCCAGGGCGCAGGGCATGCAAGCGTTCACGATTTTCGAAGTCACGCCGCTGGGTATCGTGCTGGTGATCTATGGCATGGTCTACCTGCGCTTCATCGCGCCGCGCCTTTTGCCGGAACGGGACAGCATGGCCTCGATGCTGAGCGACCGGTCTAAGATGAAATTCTTTACCGAGGCCGTCATTCCCCCGGAAAGTAACCTGATCGGGCGTGAGGTTACCGGCGTGCAGCTGTTCAAGCGCCCCGGTGTGCGCCTGATCGACGTGCTGCGCGGCGACGACTCGTTGCGGCGCAACCTCAAAGGGGTGACGTTGAATGTCGGCGACCGAGTGGTTCTGCGCACCGAAATGACCGAGCTTTTGAGCCTGCAGAGCAACAAGGAGCTCAAGCGGGTTGATCAGCTTTCGGCTGTTGAGACCAAAACGGTCGAGGTTCTGATCACTCCGGGCTGTCGTATGGTGGGGCGTGCGCTGGGAACAATGCGTCTGCGCCGCCGCTATGGTGTCTATGTTCTGGCAGTGCATCGGCGGAACCAGAATATCGGATTGCAGCTCGATGAACTTGTGGTGCGGGTGGGGGATACTCTGCTGCTCGAAGGGTCGCCGGCTGACATTCAGAAGCTGGCCGCCGATATGGACATGGTCGATGTCACCCAACCGTCAGCGCGGGCCTTCCGACGAAGTCATGCGCCGATTGCGATTGGTTCTCTGGTCGGGATCGTGGTTCTGGCGGCTCTCGGCATTGCGCCGATCTTGCTGCTGTCCATCCTAGCTGTCGCTGCAGTCCTTCTGGCGCGCTGCATCGACGCGGATGAAGCGTTTTCCTTTGTCGAGGGTCGCCTGCTGGCGCTGATCTTTGCCATGCTGGCCATCGGGGCCGCCTTGGACGCGTCGGGTGCGGTGTCCCTGATTGTCGAAGCGGTCGCGCCGTCGCTGAGTGTTTTGCCTCCGTTCCTGATCATCTGGGCGGTGTACCTGCTGACCTCGGTTCTGACCGAGCTGGTCTCAAACAACGCGGTCGCCGTAGTTGTCACGCCGATTGCAATTGGTCTGGCGCAAGCCGTTGGGATAGACCCGCGTCCACTTGTGGTTGCTGTCATGGTTGCGGCTTCGGCTTCTTTCGCGACGCCGATCGGGTATCAGACAAACATGATGGTATATGGCCCCGGCGGCTATCGGTTCACTGATTTCATGAAGGTGGGTATTCCGTTGAACCTGACCGTTGGGCTGTTGGCATCACTTCTCATTCCGCTGTTCTGGCCACTGTAGGATCGGCTCTGACCCGCCGTCATTTTGCGGTGCCTCTTGCAAATCTTGGCCGATACACAAAGCTCTATGAATGTATTTTGCGACAAGAGGATTGGATCATGCCTGCAAAAGGAACCGCAATTGCCGCGATTGCCTGTGCGATGATGGCGAGCACTGGCTTTGCCGGAACAGTCGAAGGCTCGGCCAGTTATCGCGAAAGGATCGCCGTTCCGCCGGATGCGACCCTGTTTGTTGAGCTTCAGGATGTCTCGCTTGCCGACGCGCCGGCCGTGACGCTGGCGGCGCAGCGCTACGCTCTGTCTGCCGTTCCGGCCTCGTTTCAGCTGAGCTATGACGACGCCCTGATCAAGGATGGGCACCGCTATTCTGTGAGGGCGACGATTACTCAAGGGCAAAAGCTGCTGTTCACCACTGACACGGTCTATCCGGTAATTTCTGATGAGGCGGGCAATTCCGTCGATCTGATGCTCGTGCAAGTTCAGGCGCAGGGGGCGACAATGCTGGAGAATTCGGACTGGATCGCCGCATCGCTAAACGGTGAGCCCATCGAAACGGAAAGACGACCGGAGCTGATCTTTGGCCAAGGCGGCGCGTTCTCGGGCACCGGCGGGTGCAATCGGTTCACTGGTCAGGCCGAGATATCAGGCAACCGCATCGAGTTTCCTGATAATATGGCGGCCACCCTCATGGCTTGCCCGCCACCCTTGGATGAGATCGAACGCGCCTTCCTGAAAACAATGCAGAGCGTCACAACCTTCGCTGTGCAGGGCGACGCGTTGGCCCTTTTGGATGAGGCGGGCGAACCCGTCATCAAACTGGTCCGCAAGCAGTGACGCGTCAGGCCACAGCGCGGGATCGCCCTGCGTTGCGGCCTGAGAAGATGCAGCCGCCAAGGAAGGTGCCCTCAAGCGCGTTGTAGCCATGATAGCCTCCGCCGCCGAAACCGGCGACCTCGCCGGCAGCAAACAGGCCGGGCACCACTTGCCCGTCCGCTCCGATCATCTGACTGTCCAGATTGGTCTGCAGCCCGCCAAGTGTCTTGCGGGTCAGCACGTGCAGTTTGACCGCAATCAACGGGCCGTTTGAGGGATCTAGGAACTTGTGCGGCTTGGCCGTCCGTATCAGCTTGTCACCGCGATAGTTGCGTGCCGCCAGAATCGCCATCATCTGAGCGTCTTTCGAGAACGGATTGTCGACCTGGGAATCCCGCGCCTCGATCTGCGCCCTCAGATGGGCCTCATCAATAAGACCTCCGCCCAACTGGTTCATGCCGCTGACCAGCTCGGTCAGAGTGTTCGCGACGATGAAATCCTCGCCCTTTTCCTTGAACGCCTCAACCGGGGCTGTGGCTTTGCTGCCCGACAGGATGCGCTGGCGGATCACCTCTTTCCAACTGCCCGAGGTGAAATCGGGGTTCTGTTCCGACCCCGACAGGGCGAATTCCTTTTTGATGATCTTCTGGGTCAGAACGAACCAGCTGTATTCGTGTCCTGTTTTCAGAATTTCGCTTAGCGTCCCCAGCGTGTCGAACCCCGGCAGGCAGGGCGGTTGCAGCCGATTACCCTTGGCATCGAACCACATCGAGCTTGGACCGGGCAGAATGCGAATTCCGTGTGCGGGCCAGATCGGATCCCAGTTTCGGACGCCTTCCGTATAATGCCACATGCGGTCGCCATTGATCACATGGCCGCCCGCCTTTTCGCTGATCGCGATCATGCGCCCATCGACGTGAAACGGGACACCTGCAACCATGTCTTGCGGAGGCTCGCCCAGACGGTCGCGGGGCCAGTTCTTTCGAACCATCTCAAAATTCCCGCCGATCCCGCCCGAGGTGACGATGACCGAAGGAGCGTAATATTCGAACTCGCCCAGCTCTTCGCGGTTGGTTTTGGCTCCGCGCTGGGCTGTATCCTCGGCCAGAACTTCGCCCGAGACACCTTTGGCGCAGCCGTTTTGCATGATGATGTGGCTGACCTGATGGCGAAACTTCAGCTGGATCAACCCGGCGTTAACATGTTCTTTCACGCGGCGGATGAAATGCTCCAGCACGCCGGGGCCGGTGCCCCAAGTGATGTGAAACCGCGGCACCGAGTTGCCATGCCCGCTCGCATAGGAGCCTCCACGCTCGGCCCAACCGACCACCGGGAACCAGCGCAGACCCATGTCATGCAGCCATGGGCGCATTTCCCCTGCGGCGAACTCGACATAGGCCTCGGCCCATTTACGAGGCCACAGATCGTCGTCGCGATCAAACTGCGCGCTGCCCATCCAATCCCGCAGGGCCAGGTCGTGGCTGTCCTTGATGCCCATCCGGCGTTGCTCGGGCGTGTCGATCATGAACAGGCCGCCGAGGCTCCAGAACGCTTGTCCGCCCAGGAAGCTCTCGGGTTCCTGATCCACAACGATCACTGTCTTGCCCCGGTCACCCAGCTCGGCCGCAGCCGCCAGCCCGGCCAGTCCGCCTCCGACAACGATCGCATCTGCCGTGTTGTTGGCCATGTCAGGTCCTTTCAGCGTTTGCGAAACCAAAGGAGGAAGGGGAACACAACGACATACATAGTGACGCCATAAACCGCCGAGGGCAAAGCCAGAGTGCTGAACCCGGTCTCGGTTCCTGTGATCAATGCCGCCAAGGTCAGCCCAAGGGTTGAGTTCTGGATGCCGGTGTCAATCGAGATGCTTTTGCACTCGGCCCAGGACAGGTTCGCGGCGCGCGAGACACTCAGACCGATCAGAAGCAGGGCGATATTCAAAGACACCAACCCGGTGCCCATGATGCCAAGGTTCTCAATAAAGAGCTGCCAGTTCCCGGCCACGGCGGCGATGACGATCAGCAGGAACAGAGCGCCAGCCAGTTTGGACAACCCGCCCTCGATACGGTTTGCAAACCCCGTTGCAAACCTGCGAACCGTTATACCAATGGCGACGGGCAGGGTCGTGATCAGGAACATGGCGATCGCCAGCCCGGTGATCGACACCTCGGGCGCGTTCTCGCCCATGAAATGCGCGATGGTCCAGGCCGCCAGGATCGGCACAGTCAGGATCGAAAGGATGCTGATCACCGCCGTCAGGCTGACCGAAAGCGCCACATCACCCTTGGCAAATTTCGTCAGAATGTTGCTGGTCACCCCACCCGGACAAAAGCTGAGGAGCATGAAACCGACGGCAATCTCGGGCGGCAGACCTAGCAGTTTGACGGTTGCAAACGCGGTGATTGGCAGCAGCACGACCTGACACAGCGCACCGATTGCAAACGGGTATTTGCGGGTCAGGACGCGTCGGAAATCGGCGATCTCAAGCCCGATACCCAAAGACAGCATGATGATAGCCAGCGAAACAGGCAGGCCGACATTGATTAGAAAATCCAAGAACAACTCCTCCCAAAGTCGTTTCAATGCAGACTAAGCGAGGGGGAAACCGTCAGGCAACCGCGTCGTTAGGTCATCTATAGCGTTCTACAAACCGGCGCAGGATTTCGCCCGGCTGTGTGACGTCTGCCGCGTTGCAGATATCGATCAGGCGCTGGGCGTCCTCGGGAGGGAAATATCCGTGGTGTTTGTAAATGTTGATGCGTTGCTCAAAGTCTTTGGCATCGGCTTCCGGATGGAACTGAGTGGCATAGACGTTCTGCCCCCAGCGGATCATCTGAAACGGGCAGGGGTCCGAGGCGACAAGATGCACGCATCCTTCGGGCAGGGTCTGGACGGCCTCTTTGTGGCCGACGAAGGCATCGAAGTTGGGCGAAAGGCCCGCAGTCAAGGGATCAGCGGCGCCGTCTTCGGTCAGACGGCAGGCTGAGGGGCCGACCGGTTCGCCGAAATGGGCTTTGCTGACGTCGCCACCTAAATGCGCGGCAAGAACGCCTAACCCATAGCAGCAACCCATGAAGGGATGATCCTGCGCGGTGATCTGCGGCATCAGCCCCATGACCGCGTTTTCGATCTTTGCGTCCAAATCGGATTTCGTTGCTGGATCGTCGCTGACGCAGCCCGGACCTCCACCAACGATCACGCCCGCATAGTCGGCGACATTCATGCCTTTGGGCAGGTCCTCGCAATCCAGCCTGATGCGGTGGATTTGCTCGGGCGTCAGGCCGGTTTTGTCGAGGATGGAGGCATATTCGGCGTCCGATGCATCAGCCTCGGGGCGCAATTGGAGGATCAGAAAGCGTTTCATAGTCGGGCTTTACCTATCAAAGCGGCCAGAAGACAAGGATCGCCGGGATCGAAACTGCGATGATCAGGATCTCAAGCGGCAGACCCATTCGCCAATAGTCACCGAACCGATAGCCTCCGGGGCCCAAAACCAGCGTGTTGTTTTTGTGCCCGATTGGCGTGAGGAACGCGGCCGAGGCCGCAACGGCAACCGTCATCAGGAACGGATCGGGCGAGACCTCGAGCGTGCGGGCCATCTGGATGCCTACCGGAGCGGCAACAATAGCCGTGGCCGTGTTGTTCAAGACGTCCGACAGCGTCATCGTCACGACCATGAGTACGGTCAGGATGGCCCAGGCGGGCAGTCCATTGGTCAACTGGATCAGGGCATTGGCGATCAATTCGGTGCCGCCTGAGGTCTCTAGCGCGCTGCCCAGTGGAATCATCGAGCCGAGCAGCACCACAACGGGCCATTCGATATGATTGTAGATGTCACTGATCGGCATGATCTTGGTGAGAACGTAGGCTACGACAACAAAACCCAGCGCGATGGGCAGGTAGATCAACCCTATGCTGGCCGCCAGAACCGCAGCGGCGAAGAGGCCGATGGCGAGCCACGCCTTTTCGTTCGCCGTCACGTTCAGCCCCCGCTGCGCCAGTGGCAGACAGCCCAGCCATTCTGTCACGTCGGCACCCCGGTCGCGGGGGCAGAGCAGCAGCAGGATATCGCCGGCCTCGACCTCGGTCTTGCGGACCTGTTCAGTGATGCGGCGACCCTGGCGCGAGATGCCCATCAGAACCGTGCTTTGCCGCCACGCCAGACCCAACCCCTGCGCGGTACGGCCGGTAATGCGCGCGCTTTCAGTGGCGACAACTTCGATCACCTCGAGCCCGTCGCCTTCTGCCGTCAGCACCTCTTGTCGGCGGGTGTCCGAGAAATCCAGCTTGAGCGCCGCGCGGAACTCATCCAGCGCTTCGGGCCGTGCCTCCAGCACCAGCGCGTCGCCTTCTTTCAGCGTGGCGTGGGCGGACCGACCATAGCGCCGTTTGCCGTCTCGGATCAGGCCGATGATCGCTACGTCGGACTTTTCGGCATCCTCGTACAGCTCGCTAACACGCTTGCCGATATGAGGCGACTCGGGGGGTAGGGTGAGTTCGGCGATGTATTCGGCCAGCGCTTCGGTTGCTTCTTCCTGCGCGCCTCGGTTCGGGATCAGCCGCCAGCCGATGAGGGATACAAAAGCCAATCCGGCGATGGCCGCAATCCCGCCAACGGGCGCGAAGTCGAACATCTTGAACGGCTCGCCCAAGGTCTCGGCCCGGATCGAGGCGATGATGATGTTTGGCGGTGTCCCGATCAGGGTCGCCATGCCACCCAGGATCGTCGCAAAGCTGAGCGGCATGAGCGTCAGTCCCACCGCGCGCCCCGCTTTGCGCGCGGTTTGTATGTCTACCGGCATCAGAAGGGCCAGCGCGGCCACGTTGTTCATGAAGGCTGACAGAACTGCGCCGATCCCACCCATCAGTGCGATATGGGCGCCAAGCCCGCGCGAGGCATCCACGAGGGTGCGCGTGATCAGGAACACGGCCCCGGATCGGACAAGCCCGGCCGAGACCACCAGCACCAAGGCGACGATGATCGTTGCGGGATGTCCGAAACCAGCAAAGGCGTTGTCGACTGGCACAACACCCAGAGTCACCCCGATCATCAGGGCGGTGAAGGCCACAAGGTCATACCGGAAACGGCCCCAAAGGAGCATTCCAAAGACTGTAATGAAAAGCGCAAACAGAATGATTTGATCGGTCGTCATGCGGCCACCTTACCCTCAGATGGGCGTCCCGCAAGCCGCTCTCTTGATCCTTTGCCCTGCAAACGTCTATATGAGCGCCGAATACGCTAACATGATGACGAGGACGCACCATGGCAGGCCACTCCAAATGGGCCAATATCCAGCACCGCAAGGGACGTCAGGACGCCGCGCGGTCCAAACTGTTTTCCAAACTGTCGAAAGAGATCACCGTGGCCGCCAAGATGGGCGACCCCGATCCCGACAAGAACCCGCGCCTGCGTCTGGCGGTGAAAGAGGCCAAGTCAAACTCGGTCCCCAAGGACGTGATCGACCGCGCGATCAAGAAATCGGTTGCAGGCGAAGGCGACGAATACGAAGAAATCCGGTACGAGGGCTACGGCCCCAACGGTGTGGCCGTGATTGTCGAGACCATGACGGATAACCGCAACCGGACGGCCTCGACCGTGCGTTCGACCTTTTCCAAGAATGGTGGAAATCTGGGCGAAACCGGCTCGGTCGGGTTCATGTTCGACCGCAAGGGTGAGGTGGTCTATCAGGCGGATGCAGGTGACGCGGATACTATCTTTGAAGCCGCGATCGAGGCAGGGGCCGAGGATGTCGAAAGCTCGGAAGATGGTCACATCATCTGGTGCGCCGATACCGATCTGAACGATGTATCGAATGCGCTGGAAGAGGCGTTGGGCGAATCCGAATCCACCAAGCTCGTCTGGAAGCCCACCACGACCACTGAGCTGGGTCTGGAAGACATGCAGAAGCTGATGAAGCTGGTCGATGCGCTGGAAGATGACGATGACGTTCAGCGTGTGACAACCAATTTCGAAGCGACTGATGAGGTCATGGCGCAGCTCTGATCGCACTCGACAACTGGTACCTGAAAGCCCGGCCCGTTTGGTCGGGCTTTTGGTTTTGCAGCTTCCGAAGTGTTGCTTGGCTGATCAGGCTCAAGCGACTACTCTTTGAAATGTGGGCGAGAAAACAAAAGGGCTGGCTTCGCTGCCAGAGTGATACATGGCGCGTGACCCGTCAGATCTGGCAAAACGCAATGTCCCGGTTCTCGCCGGGCAGAGCATTCTGTCTCAGGTCGCTTGGACGCTAGGAAGCCCGTCGGTGGTTTTGCCGTTTCTGGCAGTCTCATTCGAGTTGCCGATGTTCATCGCGGGGGCGTTGGTCTCGGTACGCATGGTCGGCAGCATGATCGCAGATTTCTTTCTGGCGCGTTCGATTGCCGCGCGGCCCGAGAAGAAACGCGGGATTGCGATGACCGAGATTGCAATCGGAACCTGCCTTTTGGTCGCCATGGGGGTAGCCGCCACAGGCATCGTGCCGCTGATCGCCATTGCCTTCATCGCAGTCTTTTTCCTGATCGGGCTTATCGATGAGGTGCAGAACCTCATGTTAACCGATCTACTGGGCGATCATGTGCATTCGAAATCCCGAATGATGATGCAATATTTGCAACTGGGGGCCGGAGGGCTGGGTGCCATAGGGTTGGCGCTTTTGTTGCATGAGTTGACCAAGGACAATCCGCCATTTTCGCGCCACTCGGTCGTCATCGCGGTGTCCGCCACGTTCTTTCTACTATCTGCCCTGTCGATCCTTGCGATGTTTGAGATCCGCAAGACCAACAGTTCAGAATCCAATGAAGCCAAACACTTGGGCCTGTCTTTGAAAGCCAATATCAAGTCCATCTTCAGCATGTTCGAACGTGCTTGGTTTCGCCGCTACCTGGTCATGCGCATGCCGCTTGTCGTGGTGTCCTTGTCCGTGCCGTTTTTCGCTCTGATTGCGGCCGAGGCGCATCACAGCTCGGCCAAGGGACTGACCGCGATGATTGTGTCTTCGGCGTCTGGCTATCTTGTCTCGGCCCCGCTTTGGCAGCTGTTGAACATGAAATCCCATCGTACCGTCATGGTCGCAGGGACTTTGATGGTGGCGATCACTGGGATCGTCCTTTTGGCGTTTCACTATCTGGGCATCGACCACGAAGTGCACCTGCATGCGATTGCCCTGTTCATCGCAACGGTTGCCGTCACGGGGATCAGCAGCGCGCGCAAACTCTACTTTCTGGACGTCGCCCCCAAAGAGCAGCGGGTTCAGGCCTCTGCCGCGATCAAAAGCATCGCACGCCTGACCGCCGTTGCCATGTCAGCCGCTTTGGCAGCGGTCGCGCATATGCATGAGGTTTCGCTGGCGGTTGCGTTTATCGTCCTGTGCAGTCTGGTCGCAGCCGCCGCCTGTTATCTGGTCGTCTTACCCAAGCCTGCGACACCTGATCTGCAGGGCGGCTAACGTCGTTAGAGTTCCAATCAGAAGAACGACGAAATCTTGTCCAGAGGTTTCTTCATCTTGGCAACGGAGGGGACAGTCGCGGCCTCTGATGGGTGACCAACGGCGATAATCATTGTGGGCTTTTCCGATGCCGGCCGTCCCAGCGCGTCATTCAGGAACTTCATCGGGTTCGGCGTGTGTGTCAGTGTCGAAAGCCCGGCGTGATGAAGGGCAGCCAAAAGAAAGCCCGTTGCGATGTTGACGCTTTCGGGGACGTAGTAGTTTTTGTACCGCGTGCCATCTTCGAACTCACCCCAGCGCTGGGCGAAAACCACGATCAGCCAAGGGGCAATGGTCAGGTGTTCTTTGACTGCGTTGGTTCCGATGGGCTCAAGCGCTTTGATCCACTCGTCCCCTGCGCCGCCAGCATAGAAGCGACGCTCTTCTTCCTCGGCCTCTTCCCGGATGCGCTGTTTCAAAGCCGGGTCAGCGATGGCGGCAAAATGCCATGGCTGGTGGTTGGCCCCGGATGGCGCGGTGCCTGCGGTCCGCAAGCAGGCCTCAATCACTTGGCGATCAACGGGGCGGTCGATGAAATCTCGGACGGTATGGCGCTGGCGCATCTTGTCGTAGAATGCCTGAGCGGCCTGCTGCATCTCGGCATCGCTCATCTCGCTTCGATGGGGCAGGGGTATCGGATCATAGCTGAGCGCATCGCGTGAGAGCATTGTCTTACTCCGGATTTTTATTCTTTATCTGGTGGTCGGCATCCGGGATCAAGGCCTTTGCAGCGCCCCGTTTTACGGCTTTGGTCAAGGGGGTCAGAGCCGAGGCCAACACGCGACCAACCTGCCAATTGAGGGGCACGTCCAAAGGCGCATCGGGCGCGACTTCGCAAAGCCTTCCGTCCCGCAACGCTTCGCGCACCAAGGGCTCGGGATTCATGCCCCAACCCAATCCTGCAATAGCGGCGTCGACAAACCCATGGGAAGAAGGGATGAAATGCGAAGGTGGCGACAGTCGCTGCCTGGTTTGATTGGATATCCAGACCCGCTGAAGGCTGTCCTTGCGGTTGAATACAAGGCAGGGCGCTTTTGCCAGCGTCCGTGCGGTCAATCCCTCACTGAACCAGCGCTTGGTGAATTCCGGGCTTGCCGTCGCGAGATACCGCATCGCGCCAAGGGCATGCGTATCACATCCGGTGACCGGTTGCCCTCCGACGGTGATTGCGGCGCTGACCTCGCCCCGGCGCAGCCAGTCTGCCGAATGCTCCTGATCGTCGATCACCAGATCGAACAACAGGTCCGGCACCTGCGTCATCACATCGATGAACCACGCGGCCAGAACATCGGCCGGAAGGGCGATGCGCACCCGCGCCGGACCGGGGCCGTTCTCCAAGGTCAGTTCGCGGGCAAGTTGGGACTCCAGCAGCCCGATATCCTCGGCATGTTTGGCAATCCGCAGCCCTGCAGGCGTGGCGGTGCAGGGGGAGCCGCGATTGATCAGGCTGGTGCCGATGCGATCCTCCAACGCTTTGATCCGCTGGGATATTGCCGAGGGCGTGACGGACAGCTCGGAGGCCGCCGCGTCAAAGCTGCCGTGCCGCAGAATCGCGGCCAGCGCGTTCAAGTGATGTGGATCTATCAGCATTAGCCAGACTTAATCCTAATCAGTATCTTTAATTTGATAGGCCGAGATGAAGTCGGTAGTCAAACCTTCAAACGACAGGAGGTTTCATGTCCGCCCCCCTCATCGCTGGTTTTGTCCTGAGCTTCAGTCTGATTCTGGCCATTGGTGCACAGAACGCGTTCATCCTACGGCAGGGTCTGCGGCGCGAGCATGTGTTTATCTTGTGCCTGACCTGCGCTGTTTCGGATGCGATCCTAATTACCGCCGGGATCGCCGGGTTTGGCACTCTGGCACAGGCCGCGCCATGGTTCGAGACGGTGATGCGCTTTGGCGGCGCCGCGTTTCTAACATGGTACGGGCTGCGCAGCCTGCGGTCGGCCTGGCAGGGCGGGGCGGCAATGGAACTGGGCGAGAGCCAACGCACGAGCCTGCGGTCGGCGATGCTGACGGTACTGGCCTTTACCTGGCTGAACCCACATGTCTATCTGGATACCGTGGTGCTAATCGGCTCGATCTCGGCCCAGTATGACGACCGGTTCAGCTTTGCCATTGGGGCCGTGACCTCAAGCTTTGTTTTCTTCTTCACGCTGGGCTACGGAGCCAGGATACTATCGCCGTTTTTCGCGCGCCCACGCGCATGGCAGGTGCTGGACGCTTTGATCGGGATTGTGATGCTGGGAATTGCGTGGAAGTTACTTGTCATGTGAAGGGTTGTTCTGCCGGTGAATTCGGTGTTCAACCGGGAACATGACAATAGCTTCCGCCCCTTCGCGCCCCGTATTGGGAATGTTCTGGATGTTCGCTGCGGGTCTGGCCTTTGTGGTGATGACGGCGCTGGTGAAATCGCTGGGCTCGACCATGGACCCGATTCAGGCCGCGTTTTTGCGCTACGTCCTTGGGTTGGTGTTTCTGTTGCCTGCTCTGCGGTCGATCCTGGCAACGCGGTTGAGCAAGCGCGATCTCTCACTATTCGGGCTAAGAGGGGTCATTCACGGGGTGGCGGTCATGCTGTGGTTTTACGCGATGACTCGCATTCCTTTGGCCGAGGTGACGGCCATGAACTACATGACCCCGGTTTACGTCACACTTGGCGCGGCCCTGTTTCTGGGTGAGAAGCTGGCCTTTCGCCGATTGGCCGCCATTCTGGTCGCCCTGATCGGCGTGCTGATCATTCTGCGCCCCGGCTTTCGCGAAGTCTCTAGCGGGCATCTCGCCATGTTGGGAACGGCGCTGACGCTGGGTGGCTCCTACCTGCTGGCCAAACTGCTGGTGCGGGATATCCCGCCCTCGGTCGTGGTGGCCCATCTTTCGATCTGGGTGACATTAGCATTGATCCCCTTTGCAATCGCTGTCTGGTCGCCGCCCACTCTGCGGGACATCGGGGTGCTGTTTCTGGTCGCAAGTTTTGCAACGGCAGGGCATTATTTCATGACATTGGCGCTGCAGGCCGCGCCGGTTGCGGTGACGCAGCCGGTCACCTTCTTGCAGCTTATCTGGGCGACGATTGTCGGTGCCTTGGTGTTTCACGAAAGCGTTGACATCTGGGTCGTGGCTGGCGGTACGCTGATCCTGACCGCCGTCAGCTTTATTTCCTGGCGCGAAGCCATGCTGAACAAGCGCGATGTGACACCATCGGCTTTTGCGCCCAAAGCATGAAAACACCCGTCCGAAAACGAGATTGATTGACGAGTCAATAAAAAGCGCCTAGCGTCGTCGGGAAATCCTGTTGCCCAGGGGGACGCGATGCCAAAAGTCGGAATGGAGCCTATACGCCGTGATGCGATCGTACGTGCGACGATTGCCGAATTGGGCGTGCAGAAATCTCTGGACGTGACCGTCAGCCAGATTGCCAAACGCGCAGGCATGTCCAGCGCGCTGGCGCACCATTATTTTGGCGGCAAGGATCAGATCTTTCTGGCCGCCATGCGGCAAATCCTGACGGATTTCGGAAAGGAAGCCCGGACCGAGCTGGCCGCCGCAGCCCCGGACCAACGGGCGCAGGCCATCATCCGCGCCTGTTTCGCGCATTCGTGTTTCACCCCGGACGTGATTGCGGCGTGGATGACCTTCTATGTCCTTGCGCAAACCAATGATGACGCGCTGCGGCTGTGGAAGGTCTATCAGGCGCGCATCCGCTCGAACCTGATCCATGCGCTGCGCCCCCAAATTGCCGAACCGGTCAACGCGGCCGAGACCATGATTGCCTTGATCGACGGGCTGTATATCCACTCCGCGCTGAGCGCCCCTGAAGAGCCTCAGCTGGCTGCCAATCACGCCTTGCGCGTCCTGAATACTCTGCTCGAGGGCGAAAAATGACAAAACCTAACATTCTGATCCTGATGGTGGATCAGCTGAACGGCACCTTGTTTCCCGATGGTCCGGCCGACTGGTTGCACGCGCCGAACCTGAAGAAACTGGCCGAACGCTCGACCCGTTTTGCCAATACTTACACGGCCTCACCGCTTTGCGCGCCGGGACGGGCGAGCTTCATGTCGGGTCAGTTACCCTCACGCACGGGCGTTTACGACAACGCAGCCGAGTTCCGCAGCGACATCCCGACCTATGCCCACCACCTGCGCCGCGCGGGGTACTACACCTGTCTGTCGGGCAAGATGCATTTTGTTGGTCCCGACCAGTTGCACGGGTTCGAGGACCGCCTGACCACCGATATCTACCCCGCTGATTTCGGTTGGACCCCGGATTACCGCAAACCGGGTGAGCGGATCGACTGGTGGTATCACAACATGGGCTCGGTCACCGGCGCGGGTGTGGCCGAAATCTCGAACCAAATGGAGTATGACGACGAGGTCGCTTACCACGCCAAGGCCAAGCTCTATGATCTGGCGCGCGGTAAGGACGACCGTCCGTGGGCTATGACCGTCAGCTTCACGCACCCTCATGACCCCTATGTTGCGCGCCGCAAGTATTGGGATCTTTATGAGGATTGCGAGCATCTGCTGCCTGAGGTCTCTGACCTTGGCTATGACAACCAGGACCCGCATTCCAAGCGTATTTTCGACGCCAACGACTGGCGCAGCTTCGACATCACCGAGGAAGATATCCGCAAGTCACGCCGCGCGTATTTCGCCAATATCTCATACCTTGATGACAAGATTGGCGAGATCCTCGAAGTGCTTGAGACGACGCGCCAAGAGGCGATCATCATGTTTGTCTCGGATCATGGCGACATGCTGGGCGAACGCGGGTTGTGGTTCAAGATGACGTTCTTCGAGGGCTCGTCGCGAGTGCCACTGATGATCTCGGCACCGGATTTACCTGCCGGACTGATTGAAACGCCTGTGTCCACCATCGACGTGACCCCGACTCTGGGCGCGCTAGCCGGTGTTGATATGGCCGAGATTGCCCCATGGACGGATGGCGAAGACCTCCTGCCTCTGGCCAAAGGGCAGGAGCGGACAGCCCCTGTGGCGATGGAATACGCGGCCGAGGCCTCCTATGCGCCACTGGTCTCGTTGCGCTACGGCAAGTGGAAATACAATCGTTGCGCTCTGGACCCCGATCAGCTGTTTGATCTTGAGGCCGACCCGCATGAACAGAACAACCTCGCCGATGATCCCGTGCATGCCGGAACCTTGCAAATCCTGCGCGCCAAGTCCGAGGCGCGCTGGGACCTGGACCGGTTTGATGCGGATGTCCGCGCCAGCCAGGCGCGCCGCTGGGTTGTCTACGAGGCGTTGCGGCAGGGTGGGTACTACCCGTGGGACTACCAGCCGCTGCAAAAGGCATCCGAGCGCTACATGCGCAACCACATGGACCTGAATATCGTCGAGGAAAGCCAGCGGTTCCCGCGCGGCGAGTGACCTCTTCTTCTTTTTGAAAATACGCCCGCCGGAGGCAGAGCAGGTTTCGAAACCTCTCACGGCGGATCTATGGAGACGTGAAATGGAAGCAGATTTTGTCATTGTGGGTGCTGGCTCTGCCGGCTGTGCGATGGCCTATCGCCTGAGTGAGGCCGGGGCCTCGGTTCTGGTGATCGAACATGGGGGCACGGATGCCGGGCCATTTATTCAGATGCCCGCGGCGCTGAGTTACCCGATGAACATGTCGCTTTATGACTGGGGATTCAGCTCGGAACCCGAACCCAACATGAACAACCGCCGGATGGCCTGTCCGCGTGGCAAGGTGATCGGTGGGTCTTCCTCGATCAATGGGATGGTTTATGTGCGCGGCCACGCGCGGGATTTTGACACTTGGGCGGATATGGGGGCGGATGGCTGGTCCTATGCGGATGTGCTGCCTTACTACAAACGCATGGAAAACTGGCATGATGGCGGCCATGGCGGTGACCCGGAATGGCGGGGCAAGGATGGTCCACTGCATGTGTCACGCGGTCCGCGCAAAAACCCGTTGTTCCAAGCCTTCGTCGATGCTGGTCAGCAAGCGGGCTATGAAGTCACGGGCGACTATAACGGCGAAAAGCAGGAAGGCTTCGGCCCGATGGAACAGACCGTCTGGAAAGGACGGCGCTGGTCGGCTGCAAATGCTTATCTGCGACCTGCTCTGAAACGTCCCAACTGCGACCTCGTCAAGGGTTTGGCATCGCGCGTTGTGATGGAAGAGGGTCGCGCAGTCGGCGTCGAACTGGTGCGTGGCGGCAAGAAAGAGGTCATTCGTGCCCGGCGTGAGGTTATTCTGGCGGCCTCGTCGATCAACTCGCCCAAACTGCTGATGCTCTCGGGTATTGGGTCGGCGTCGCATCTGGCGGAGCATGGCATCGACGTGATCGCCGACCGCCCCGGCGTGGGCGCAAACCTGCAGGACCATCTGGAGCTGTATATCCAGCAAGCCTCGTTGCAGCCGATCACGCTGTACAAGCATTGGAACCTGTTCAGCAAAGGTCTGATCGGCGCGCAGTGGCTGTTCACCAAAACCGGTCTTGGGGCCTCGAACCAGTTCGAGAGCGCGGCGTTCATCCGGTCGAACCCGGGCGTGGAATACCCCGACATCCAGTACCACTTCCTGCCGATTGCAGTGCGCTACGACGGTCAGGCCGCCGCCGAGGGGCACGGGTTCCAGGCACATGTGGGGCCGATGCGGTCTCCGTCGCGTGGGGCTGTGACTTTGCGGTCGAACAAGGCTGAAGACGCGCCGGTGATCCGGTTCAACTACATGAGCCACGAAAAAGACTGGGAAGACTTCCGCAAATGTATCCGCCTCACCCGTGAGATCTTTGGTCAGGACGCCTTCAAATCCTATGCAGGCAAGGAGATTCAGCCTGGCGCCTCGGTGCAGACGGATGAGGAGTTGAATGCCTTCATCGCTGAGCATGCCGAGAGCGCCTATCACCCCTGTGGCACCTGCCGGATGGGGCGCGCGGATGACAAAAATGCCGTGGTCGACCCCGAAGGTCGTGTCATCGGTGTGGATGGTTTGCGCGTGGCTGACAGCTCAATCTTCCCGCAGATCACCAATGGCAACCTCAACGCGCCGTCGATCATGGTGGGTGAGAAGATGTCGGACCACCTGCTGGGCAAGGATGCGCTGCCGAAGGCCAATGACCGACCGTGGATTCACCCGCAATGGGAGGTGGCGCAGCGCTGATTTGATCCGCGTCAAAGTGGGGTGAGGCGACATCCGATAAACCTGAATCGCAACGACATTTATTCAGGAGCCAACAGGAATGTCCCACACCCCGCATGAACTGGCCGAAGAGTTTCCGGACAAGGTTGAGGTGATGAGCCAGCTCAAGCAGACGGACGCTCATTTTGCGCGGCTGGCTGACGAGTATCACGAAATCAACCGCCGTGTTCACCGTGCAGAAACCAATATCGAGCCGGTAGAAGAGCTGGCCGAGGGCGAGATGCGCAAGAAACGCGCCGCGCTTAAGGATGAGATCTGGGCGATCGTGTCCAAGGCTTAATGCCAACAGCGGGGGGCTCTGCCCCCGCACCCCCGGGATATTTTTGGCCAGATGAAGATTAAGTGACCTCGTATGGCAATGTGCCTCGGGTATGAGTGTCGATAGCCAAGCGCCGTTCCAGTGGCGGAACCGAGCGTTGGTGGCAATTTGCGCGCTCACAGATGCGGCAGGATATGCCGATCGGTTCGTAGGCGCTGGCGTTGTTGATATCCAGATTGTCTGCATAGACCAATGCTTCGGCGTGGCGGGTTTCGCAGCCCAATGCGATGGCATAGCGGCGCACCGGCGCACCGAATGAGCCACCGGGTTTCGAAACATCCCTAGCCAGCGAGATATAGCGGACACCATCGGGTGTTTCCGCCAGCTGCCTTAGGAAATGCCCCGGTGTTTCGAACGCGCGGTGGACGTTCCACAAGGGGCAGGCGCCGCCGAAGCGGGCAAATTGCAGCCGCGTGGCCGAGTGGCGCTTGGTAATCGTTCCGGCCTGATCCACGCGGACGAAGAAAAACGGGATGCCTTTTGCGCCGGGACGCTGCAATGTGGACAGGCGGTGCGCGACCTGTTCGATCGAGGCACCAAAACGGTTGCTGAGCATTTCCAGATCATGCCGATCCTCTTGCGCGGCGGCCAGAAACGCGCTGTAGGGCATCAGGGACGCGCCGGCGAAGTAGTTGGCAAGGCCGATTTTGGCGATGGCGCGAGCCTCTTCGCTCTGGAATTTTGCGAAATCGAGCGTGGCCTCTAGCAGCTTGTCCTGGCTGATCAGGGCAACCTGAAGCAGCAGCTGAAAGACCTGCGTTTGCGGTGCAGCACGTGAGGACAGGCGCAGGGTTCTGCTTTCCTTGTCGTAGCTGCGCAGCGGGTTGATGTCTGAGAAGATCACTTGAATGCCGCGCTCTTCCAGGCTTTGCAGGGCGGCCTGACGGATACCGCCCGGGCCGTCGGCGCGTTTGGCGAACAGTTCGGCTGCGCGGTCAACCGCGTCGATATAGTTGTCGCAATAGTGGAAGAAGTCGCGAACTTCCTCCCATGGGCTGGCTTGGGTGCGGGAGTCTTCGCGGCCTAGCGCTTCGTCTAGCGAGGCGAGGCGTTCGTGGGTTTGGCGATAGCTTCGGTGCAACTCGATAAAAGCACGGGCAAGAGCTGGGGCGTTTGAGGCGGTCAGGCGCAGATCAGCTAGTGGGGGGATATCGTCGGCAAAGACCGGATCGGCCAGCGCCTCACGCATATCCGAGACCAGTCGCTCACTGTCGCCCGTGCTCAGCTCGGTCACGTCCATGCCGAACTCCTGCGCCAACGCCAGAACAACGGTGGTCGAGATCGGCCGGTTGTTGTTTTCCATCTGGTTCAGGTAGGGCAGGGAAACACCCAGTTTTGTGGCAAATTCCTTCTGGGTCAGCGTCAAGCGCGTGCGCATTTCGCGCAGTTTGGCGCCGGCATAGAGTTTTTGGGTGGCCATGGGCGTGCCTTTGCAACTTTTCTATTCCGGCACGTTAACTTTGCAAACCCTCTTGGGCAAGGCGTCTTAGAGGCCCAATTGCCGTTCGCGCCAAATGACCGAGCAGATCGCTGCGATGGCAAGGATCGCCGTGACCAGCATGAGCCAGAGCAGGGGCATTGCGCCTGTTTCGACGGTCAGTAGCGCCCCTGCCAGTGCGCTCAGGCCTGCTCCTCCGCCCAGCATGATTGCGCCGCTGAGGCCCGAGGCGGTGGCGGCCAGATGCGGACGCACAGACAGGGCACCGGATGTTGCGTTTGGGATCGTCATCCCATTGCCCAATCCGACGAACGTCATGAAGCCGAAAAAGCTGAGCGCTGTTCCGAAGCCTGTCAGGAACAAAGCGGCAGACAGGGCGACGCCGGCGGCGTTCAGCCAGGTTCCCCAAAGTACCATGCGGTTGATGCCGAACCTGACCGAATACCGCCCGCTGAAGAAGTTGCCCAGAAAATAGCCCAATGCAGGCGCGCCAAAATAAATCCCGACTTCGGCGGCGCTCATCCCGAAGACTTCGGTTCCGATGAAGGGCGCTCCGCCCAGATAGGCAAAGAACGCGCCCGACGAGCAGGCCGAGGACAGCGAATAGCCCCAGAACCGAGGAGACATCAGCAGCTCGGGGTATTCCCGAAATTGCTGTAGCAGGGTTTTGCCGCTTTTGGCTGAAGTTTCCCCGAAATCGACATAGGTCAGGGCAAGGGTTAGGGCGCCCAAAGCGAAGGGCAGCCAGAAATTCGCTTTCCAGCCAAAGCTCTCTTCCAGCAACCCGCCTATGGCCGGGCCAATCATCGGGACAACAGCCATTCCCATGGTGACATAGCCGATCATCGAGGCCGCCTGATCCTGATCATACATGTCCCGAACCGCGGCCCGACTGAGGACCATCCCGACCACCACGACCGCCTGACACATGCGGAAAAGTAGGAACACCTCGGCCGTCGGTGCGTAGATGCAGCCGAGTGTCGCCAGTAGAAAGAGTGCCAGTCCCCAAAGCAGAACCGGGCGTCGTCCCGCCTTGTCTGCAATTGGTCCGATGATGATCTGCAGGACCGCGTTTACCAGCAGGTAAAGGGCGATCGACAGTTGCATGACCTTGTAATGCGTGTCGAAATGCAGGGCCATATTCGGCAGGCTTGGCAGAAATAGATTCATGCTCAGCGCCGACAGTCCCGAGAGAAGAACCAAAGTGCCGATTGTGGGTGGTGTGCGAAAAGCCGACGACGTTCTGAACTGCATGGTTCGCTTGTATAGCTGTTGAGTGGGCAAAGGCCAGACGCTTGATGCTGCTGGTAAAAATTCGCAAATTTACAGTTTGAGCAAATGTGATTTTCAAAACTTTGCAAATTTGCCGAAAATATCTTTGGCTGAAGGGTAGCTCACTGTAGGGTCCGGTCAGATTTCACAGGGGACTATCGCCATGAAAGACATCCTTTCCGAGCTTGAAGAACGCCGCAACGCGGCCCGTCTGGGTGGTGGGCAAAAACGGATCGACGCGCAGCATGGGCGGGGCAAGCTGACCGCGCGCGAGCGGATCGAGCTGCTGCTGGACGAAGGCAGTTTTGAAGAATTCGACATGTTTGTCAGCCACCGTTGCACCGAATTCGGGATGGAAAAACAAAAGCCTGCCGGGGATGGTGTGGTCACCGGCTGGGGCACGATCAATGGCCGTATGGTCTATGTGTTCAGCCAGGATTTCACCGTGTTTGGTGGCTCGCTGTCGGAAACGCACGCGCAGAAGATCTGCAAGATCATGGATATGGCCGTGCAGAACGGCGCGCCTATCATTGGGATCAACGACTCGGGTGGTGCGCGAATCCAGGAAGGCGTCGCCTCGCTCGCGGGCTATGCCGAAGTGTTCCAGCGCAACATTACTGCATCGGGCGTGGTGCCTCAGATCAGCGTGATCATGGGCCCCTGTGCGGGTGGCGCGGTATACAGCCCGGCGATGACGGACTTTATCTTCATGGTGAAGGACTCGTCTTACATGTTCGTTACTGGCCCTGACGTGGTGAAGACCGTGACGAATGAGGTCGTTACAGCTGAGGAACTGGGTGGAGCTTCTACGCATACCAAAAAGTCTTCGGTCGCGGATGGCGCTTTTGAAAACGATGTCGAAGCTTTGGCCGAGGTGCGCCGACTGGTCGACTTCCTGCCGCTCAACAACCAGGAAAAACCTCCGGTGCGGCCTTTCTTTGACGATCCCAACCGTGTCGAAACCTCATTGGATACATTGGTACCGGACAATCCAAACACACCGTACGACATGAAGGAACTGATCACGAAGATTGCGGATGAAGGCGATTTCTACGAGATTCAGGAAGACTTCGCCAAGAACATCGTCACTGGCTTCATCCGTCTGGAAGGACAGACTGTGGGTGTTGTGGCGAACCAGCCCATGGTTCTGGCTGGGTGTCTGGATATCGACAGCTCACGCAAGGCGGCGCGTTTCGTGCGCTTCTGCGACTGTTTCGAGATCCCGATTCTGACGCTGGTGGACGTGCCCGGCTTCTTGCCTGGGACGCAGCAGGAATATAGCGGTGTGATCAAGCATGGTGCCAAGTTGCTTTATGCATACGGTGAAGCGACCGTGCCGAAAGTGACGGTTATCACCCGTAAGGCCTATGGTGGTGCTTATGTTGTGATGGCATCGAAGCACCTGCGTGGCGATTTCAACTATGCGTGGCCCACCGCCGAGATCGCGGTGATGGGTGCGAAAGGCGCGACCGAGATCATCCACCGCGCTGACCTCGGCGACGCTGAAAAGACCGCGCAGCATGTCTCCGACTACGAAGACCGTTTCGCCAACCCATTTGTGGCGGCTGAACGCGGCTTTGTGGACGAGGTGATCATGCCGCAATCAACGCGCCGTCGTGTCTCGCGGGCTTTTGCCAGCTTGCGCGGCAAGCAGTTGAAAAACCCGTGGAAAAAGCACGACAACATCCCTCTCTGAGCGTGCGGGGTGGGGCGACCCACCCAAATCCGCCGAAAATTGCGGTACTCCTCCGCAATTTGCCCGAAATCAAGGCAGAATTGACAACGAACGAAAAATCGTCGAATGATCCGATCCATCAGACATAGAACCGCGCGGGCACATAGCACTGCGCGCGCGATCCCGGAAGGAGGAGCCTGCCATTGGCGGGTCCGGGGTCGCGCCTTGGGTCTGATGTTCAGCATTCTGTCTTTGCCAAGCATTTCAGTGGCCGAAACTTCTCTGCCCGTGCCCTCTGGCCAACCCGTGCATCTGAGCGACGTTTTGTTGGACAACAACCCCGGTGAACTGTGGGTGCGGTTCCGGTTCATCGCCCCGAAGATCGGCGCGACGGTTGGGCGGATCGGCTATGACGTAGCGTCGAACGATATGGAGCATCTGTGCCAGACGCTGGCGGTTGCCTATGTCGCCCAACATGATTTGGACCCGGCCTTGGTGGTGATTTCACTGTCCGACCGTCCGATCCAATTCGGCGATGCCGCCCCCGATGCAACTCAGTTTTTCGAAGCCTACCGGCTGGAGCAGTCCCGGTGTATCTGGGAGGGGCTCTGACCATGATCTGTCGTCATGAAAGCAGAGCATCTCAGACAACGGATGCGGCTTTGGAGGTGCGCGCTATGACTTTTCCCCCTTTCGGGTGCGAATTCTTATTCCCGATGACAGCAGTCAACGAGGTGCCAGGATGTTGAAGCATCGGGGTTTTCCGGGCCGTCTGCCGGGTACGGATTTTCAATTCACCATCCGCCGCGCCAACCCCAAGGGCGTGACGCCGATCACCAGGCGTGAGCGGTTCCGCGACCGCAAGCCTGCGGACCGTCGCGCAGACGTCGCCTTTATGGAGGCGCTTTGGCAGAACTTCGGGGATCAGCCCTTTGAACGCGGCAATCTGGATGCAGGGCGGCTGAGCTGGCTGTTTGAGCGTGAGGTCGTGCCAGCCGAAGATCCTTTCGACCCGGCTAGCTATGATGCGTTGTTGGTCATTGATCTGGACGCGGCACGTGCGTCTTTTCCCGAAGTTTTCGGAGCGGGCTGAGCGGTGATCCACCCTGTGCCTCATATCCTTGCCCGCATGGGTAAAACCCTGCCCGAAGACGGGCAGGGCAGGTATGTGGCGTCAGAAGTTCAGCTGCGCGGCGACCTGAACGCGGCTACCGTCGAAGGCGTCACCGGTCGTGGCATCGTTGCGCTCACCATAGATATACTCGGCGCTCAGCGTCAGACTGTCGGTCGCCTGATAGAAGGCGTTGACGTGGATTGTCTCCAACTCGGTGAAGTTGAGGGATCCGCTGCCATCCGAGAAGCTGTTGGTCGCCAGGTCATAGTCTTCCCGACCATAGGCGATGCCGACATTCCATTTCTCACCCAGATCCTGACGGAGCTCGATCGTGTAGCCGTCGACGTCATTGGCCTCACCGTTGACGATGGCATTGCCAAGGCCGATCAGGTAGGGGCCGATCGCCTGACCAGTCACGTAGTTGACCTGGAACAGACCGCCTTCCCATGGGCGAACCGATCCCGACAGGGTCACGCCCCACTGGTCCACTTCGGTGGCACCATCGCTGGTTTCGGCTTTACCGTAGAGGCCCGAGATACGCGCGACGTATGTACCGTCGTTATATTCGGCCGCCGCGGTCAGAACCGGGTCGTTCGAGTTCGAGCCGCTGACGTTTTCCTCGAGCGAAACGCTGAACTCAGTGTTCGTGCCGAAGCTGTTGGTATAGCGGATTTGCGGCTGACGGGCGAAGGCGATGCCGACCGGGCCGTTGAATTCAACCGACGTAGGGTAGGTGTCCAGCGGCTGGAAGTTGGTCCAGTACTGACCGATCAGCCAATTGTCACCAATGGTAATGTTGGCGTGACGCAGTCGCAGTTCGGCCGTGCCGTTGGAGGCAAACAGGTCCAGCTCCAACTGACCGCCGATGTCACCCAGGGCACTGGGCGTGCTGGTGCGCAGGCCGATGCGCGACTGGCGTACGGTGCTGCCGAAGGTTCCGCTGGTTGCGGTCGAAGGCTCGCCGATGACGTTCACGAACGCGGTGTCGCCCTGGTCGAAGTCGAAGTCATAAAAGAAGTCGGCCTTGATGTAGCCGTAAAGGTCCAGGCTGGTGTTCCCAAGGCGGAAATCGCCATTAGCGGGACCGGCGCTAGAGGCCTCGAGGGCTTCGACCCGAGCGCGCAGAGCGTCAAGCTCGGCCTGAGTTTGAGCGTCCTGAGCAAAGGCAAGCGTGCTGGTCACACTAAACGCAGTGGCAGCAAGCAGGATTGCCTTTTTTCTCTTTGTAAACATGTGGGTGTTTCCTTGTTTGCGAGTGTGCGTGGCCAAAGTTCCACGCGCCCAGCGATCAGGGAAATCACGAAAGAGGGACTGAAAACGCGTTTTTGCTCAAGTATTTGTGCTGAAAATAAGGTCGTGATTCACGGCAAGGTGAACAGATCGGTTAACCCACAGCATATGCGCAAAAATAATCTGCGAACGGGAGTGATCGCCCGTGATATTGCGGGTGCAGAAATCAGGCCAGCGGCAGGGAAGTGTAACGAAACTGTGACGGTTTGGGCGGGGTCGACGCAGCAAAATCGCACAACTCTGGTCGGCATGAATTTGCGCGGAGTTTCGCCTGTTGGGCAGATTCTGGCCGGAATCTTAGGTGGAAACAATAACTTGTTTGCAGACAAGATTGTGCAGTGCATTTTGATCCAGCCGTGCGACACTACTTTGCCTGCGTCGCACATGCACCTACTATTCCGTACCCCTTCCTTGCGCGGGCAGGCTTGTGTTCCCCACATCGTCCTGTCCGCGTTTTTCTTTGCACAAAAAACTGGCCTGAATGGGCATAAACCTGCGCAAAATGCGGATTTTACCCCGTTGTTATTGAATAACGGTGCCGAGTTCCTGCATCTGCCTCTAAGAGCAATACAAAAAACTACGAGGCAGACATCATGCGTATCTCAAAAGTGTTCCTTGCACTGGCAACCTGTGCGGGCCTCGCGGCCTGCGGCGATACTCTCGGCGAACAGGCCATCCTGGGCGGCGGAGCGGGCGCTGTCGGGGCAGCCGTTCTCAGTGCCGATCCGTTGGTCGGTGCGGCCGTCGGGGCCGCAGGCAACGTGCTGTACTGTAAGACGCAGAACACCTGTAACTAACGCGAATTTTCGGGGCGCAAGCCGCCCCGTCCGTCGTCACGCATTGCGCCGACGTGGGGATGCCCTCCCTGCGGCGGCTTTTTGCGTTTCCAGAACACCAAGCCAAAGGACGTTCCATGTTCAATAAGATCCTGATCGCCAACCGGGGCGAGATCGCCTGCCGGGTTATAAAGACCGCCCGCAAAATGGGTATCGGCACCGTTGCCATCTATTCGGACGCGGACAAGAACGCTCTGCACGTGTCGATGGCGGATGAGGCTGTCCATATCGGCCCACCGCCTGCCAACCAGTCCTATATCGTGATCGACAAGGTCATGGACGCCATCCGCCAGAGTGGCGCACAAGCTGTTCACCCCGGCTATGGCTTCCTGTCGGAGAATGCCAAATTCGCCGAGGCGCTGGACGCGGAAGGCGTGGCATTCGTCGGCCCCCCGGTTGGTGCGATTGAAAGCATGGGTGACAAGATCACCTCGAAAAAGATCGCGCAGGAGGCCGGTGTTTCCACCGTACCCGGCTATATGGGCCTGATCGAAGACGCCGATGAGGCGGTCAAGATCTCGAACGACATCGGTTACCCCGTCATGATCAAAGCCAGCGCCGGCGGCGGTGGCAAGGGCATGCGGATCGCTTGGAATGACGAAGAGGCCCGCGAGGGGTTCCAATCGTCCAAGAACGAGGCTGCGAACTCGTTTGGCGATGACCGGATTTTTATCGAGAAATTTGTGACCCAACCGCGTCACATCGAAATTCAGGTTCTCTGCGATAGCCATGGCAACGGCATCTATCTGGGCGAACGCGAATGCTCGATCCAGCGTCGAAACCAAAAAGTGGTGGAAGAGGCCCCGTCGCCCTTCTTGGATCCTGAGACCCGCAAAGCCATGGGCGAACAGGCCGTCGCACTGGCCAAGGCCGTGGGCTATTCCAGCGCGGGTACGGTGGAATTCATCGTCGATGGCGAAAAGAACTTCTACTTTCTTGAGATGAACACTCGTCTTCAGGTGGAACACCCTGTCACGGAACTGATAACCGGTGTCGATCTGGTGGAACAGATGATCCGTGTGGCGAATGGCGAAAAGCTGACCATCACGCAGGATGACGTAACGCTGACGGGTTGGGCGATTGAAAACCGTCTGTACGCGGAAGATCCCTATCGCAACTTCTTGCCCTCAATCGGTCGTCTTACCCGCTATCGCCCGCCGCAGGAAACCGCTGCCGGTCCGATGCTGGTCAATGGCAAATGGCAAGGCGACGCGCCGGAGGGTGAGGCTGCCGTGCGCAATGATACTGGCGTCTATGAGGGCGGCGAAATCAGCATGTACTACGACCCGATGATCGCCAAGCTTTGCACATGGGCTCCGACCCGCGAAGCCGCGATTGAGGCGATGCGCGTGGCGCTGGACAGTTTCGAGGTTGAAGGGATTGGCCACAACCTGCCGTTCCTGTCGGCGGTGATGGATCACCCGAAATTCGTCAGCGGTGACATGACCACCGCCTTTATCGCCGAGGAATACCCGGACGGGTTCGAAGGCGTGACGCTGCCCGAAGACGACCTGCGTCGGATAGCGGCCTCTTGCGCGGCAATGCACCGGGTTGCTGAGATTCGCCGTACTCGTGTTTCGGGTCGGATGGACAACCACGAACGCAAGGTCGGCAAGCGCTGGGTCGTTTCGTTGGAGGGCCACGAGCTGGCCGTTCAGGTCAACGCAGACAAGGAAGGCGCGACCGTCAAGTTCGAGGACGGCTCGACCGTTCGCGTCGCATCTGACTGGACACCGGGCGATCAACTGGCTGTGCTGGATGTGGATGGAAGCCCTCTGGTTCTGAAGGTCGGCAAGGTCTCGGGTGGGTTCCGCATTCGCAACCGGGGTGCGGATCTGAAGGTCCATGTGCGCCGTCCGCGTCAGGCCGAGCTGGCTAAGCTGATGCCGGAGAAACTGCCGCCGGATACGTCGAAAATGCTGCTCTGCCCGATGCCGGGTCTGGTCGTGAAGATCGATGTGGAAGTCGGTCAGGAGGTCCAGGAAGGTCAGGCGCTGTGCACAATCGAGGCGATGAAGATGGAAAACATCCTGCGTGCCGAGAAGAAGGGCACCGTTGCCAAAATCAACGCAGGCCCGGGCGACAGTCTCGCCGTGGACGAAGTGATCATCGAGTTCGAATGATCATGACCGCGCTTTTGGCATATCCTCAGGTCTCACCGGCGTTCTGCGCCGGTGGCTTGAGGCGTGGCAAAAGCGTTCAGCCACCCTCGCGCCGTTCGCGGATTTCGCGTTCGCGCAGGGGGGTTTTGTCGATTGAGCGGCCGATCTCGCGCACGCTCCATGGGGACGGTTTGCGCAGTTTGACCACGCCGTCCTTGTCGACAAAGACCATCTGGAACCCGCGCGGGCGCAGCTTGGACCGGATCGCGGATCGTGCGGACGGATCCGTATCCGTTAGCACCACGACATCCCGATCCCGCATCGCATCCTCACCTTCCAGCAACATGTCGATCTGCTGCTGGAACCGGGGATCGGCGGGAGTATCGGCGAAGACGACAATGGGCCGGTGGGTCCACATGAAATCGCTCAACTCACTGTCGCCAACCGGGCGAACATATTCATCATCAGCAGGTGCTGTTCCGTCGGCGGCCATGGCAGCCAGCGGGATAAGTGCCGAAAAAACAAGGGCAAGCGTTTTGTTCATGGGGCCTCCTGTCCCGTTGAATATAGCCTCTGCGCGCGCGAATGCGACCGGCGATTTGCACAAGACGCTCAATTTGTCGCGCGCGGGCCATGCCCGGCATCTGCTGAACCACGATACGCACGGATTGCAGGCTGCTGCAGGCCGAACTGACAAGAGGACACCTCGATGACCGACAAGAACGACTGGCGCGCGCTGGCCGAGAAAGAATTGCGCGGACGGCCACTGGACGATCTGACCAAGGAAACGCTGGAAGGCATCAGCGTCAAACCGCTTTATACGCAGGACGACACCGCCGATTTGCCGCATATGGGCACTCTGCCAGGGTTTGGCCCGTTCACGCGCGGTGTGAAGGCGACGATGTATGCCGGGCGGCCTTGGACCATCCGCCAATACGCCGGGTTCTCGACCGCCGAGGAATCGAACGCTTTCTACCGGCGGAATCTGGCTGCGGGTCAGCAGGGTGTCTCGGTCGCCTTCGATCTGGCGACGCACCGCGGTTATGACAGTGACCACCCGCGCGTTGTCGGCGATGTCGGTAAGGCCGGTGTCGCGATTGACAGCGTTGAGGATATGAAAATCCTGTTCGATGGCATCCCGCTGGATAAGGTCTCGGTCTCGATGACCATGAACGGCGCGGTGATCCCGGTTCTGGCCAGCTTCATCGTGGCGGGCGAAGAGCAGGGACACGACAAATCGGTCCTGTCCGGCACCATTCAGAATGACATTCTGAAAGAGTTTATGGTGCGCAACACCTATATCTACCCGCCTGAACCGTCGATGAAGATCATCTCGGACATTATCGAGTACACCTCGAACGAGATGCCCAAGTTCAACTCGATCTCGATTTCGGGCTATCACATGCAAGAGGCCGGCGCGAACCTTGTCCAGGAGCTAGCCTATACGATCGCAGACGGACGCGAATATGTGCGGGCTGCGCTGGATGCGGGCATGGATGTGGACAAGTTCGCAGGCCGTTTGTCGTTCTTCTTTGCCATTGGCATGAATTTCTTCATGGAGATTGCGAAACTGCGCGCTGCGCGGACCCTGTGGCATCGCGTGATGACCGAGTTCGGGGCGAAGTCCGAACGCTCCAAGATGCTGCGGACCCACTGCCAGACTTCGGGCGTGTCGCTGCAGGAGCAGGACCCATATAACAATGTGATCCGCACCGCGTATGAGGCGATGAGCGCGGTTCTGGGCGGCACCCAGTCACTGCACACCAACGCTCTGGACGAGGCGATTGCCCTGCCCACCGATTTCTCGGCCCGCATCGCGCGGAACACGCAGTTGGTCTTGCAGGAAGAGACCGGTGTGACCGATGTGGTCGATCCGCTGGCGGGCTCCTATTACGTGGAAAGCCTGACCAATGATCTGATCGAGAAAGCCTGGGCCCTGATGGAAGAGGTCGAGGAAATGGGCGGCATGACCAAAGCCGTGGCCTCGGGCATGCCCAAGCTGCGGATCGAGGAAAGCGCCGCGCGGCGTCAGGCGATGATCGACCGTGGCGACGAGGTGATCGTTGGGGTCAACAAATACCGTAAGGAACAGGAAGACCCGATCGACATTCTGGACGTCGACAACGTGGCCGTGCGCGAATCTCAGGTGGCGCGGCTGGAAGAGATCCGCGCCACCCGTGACGAGGCCGCTTGTCAGGCCGCGTTGGACGCGCTGACCAAGGCCGCTCAAGAAGGCGGAAACCTGCTGGCTGCTGCGGTCGAGGCCGCCCGCGCCCGCGCATCGGTAGGAGAGATCAGTATGGCAATGGAGAAAGAGTTTGGCCGCCACCGCGCCGAGGTGAAGACCCTGGCGGGCGTTTATGGCGCTGCGTACGAGGGTGACGAGGGCTTTGCCGCAATCCAGAAATCCATCGAAGACTTTGCCGAGGTCGAGGGGCGTCGCCCCCGTCTGTTGGTGGTCAAGATGGGACAGGACGGTCACGACCGGGGCGCCAAGGTGATCGCAACCGCCTTTGCTGATATCGGGTTTGACGTGGACGTTGGCCCTCTGTTCCAAACCCCAGCCGAGGCCGCGCAGGACGCCGTGGACAATGACGTGCATGTGGTGGGTATCTCGTCTCAGGCGGCAGGCCACAAGACGCTGGCACCGCAGCTTGTTGAGGAACTCAAGAAAGCCGGGGCTGAGGACATCATCGTAATTTGCGGTGGGGTGATCCCGCAGCAGGACTATCAGTTTCTATATGATAATGGGGTCAAGGCGATCTTTGGGCCGGGGACAAATATTCCCGATGCCGCACAGGACATCTTGCGCCTGATCCGCGACGCACGGGACTGAGGCGGGGCAGGGGGCTGTCTGGACCCTCTTTGCCTGACGGCAAATTCACCCCCGAAGGTATTTTCAAACAGAAGAAGGGCGCGGGTTTGGCTTGCGCCCTATTGTTCTGTGCGTAGGGTGTCATCGTGGAGGGCGCGATGGAGTTGGATCATATTGCGGTGGCGGGTGCCACGTTGGAAGAGGCCACGGCGCATGTGGAAGATGCGCTGGGTGTCAGTCTTCAGGCCGGTGGCAAGCATGAGGCATTTGGCACGCATAATCGGTTGCTTGGCCTGAAGGACGGGCTGTATCTGGAGGCGATTGCCATCGACCCGGATGCACCTCGGCCTGACAGGACGCGTTGGTTCGATCTGGACCGGTTCGAGGGTGCGCCACGTCTGACCAACTGGATTTGTCGCGTACCCGATATCGAGGCTTTTCTTTCCTTGTTTCCCGATGGTGTCGGGACGCCGATTGATTTGGCCCGAGGGGCCTTGCGGTGGCGGATGGCGGTTCCGCCAAATGGGCGATTGCCCTTTGACAACTTGTTTCCGGCGCTGATCCAGTGGCAGGGAGATCTTCACCCCGCGCGTATGTTGGAGGATCATGGGTGCCGCTTGAAACGTCTGGTTGTCTATCACCCGGATGCGCTGCGCTTGGCAGAACAACTGGGTCCGCTTGATCCGGTTGTTTTTGACACGGGACCAGCGTCAATGCAGGCCGAGATCGAAACGCCTCATGGGGTACGCATTTTGCGATGAGGGTCCGTCAGGCCCAACCAGCGGATGCAGCAGAGATCGCTTTGATCACCAACGCGACTATTCGCGACACATTGGTGACCTTCACGACCGATGAACGCAGTGCCGAATCGATTGTCGATGATATCCGGGCGCGCGGAGCGGCGTTTCTCGTGGCTGAGGATCAAGGGCGGGTCATTGGTTTCGCAACCTATGCCCCGTTCCGATCCGGGCCGGGCTATGCCAAGTGCCGCGAGCATTCGATCCAGCTGGCGGACGATGCGCGAGGCCGTGGCGTTGGGCGCGCTCTTATGGAGCGGTTGCAGCAAGTAGCCCGCAGCAAAGGGGTGCATGTTCTGGTCGCCGGGATCTCGTCAGCCAATCCGGGGGCGGTTGCCTTTCATTTGGCGTTGGGGTTTTCTGAGGTGGGGCTCATGCCCGAGGTTGGGCACAAATGGGGTCAGTATCTGGACCTTGTGCTGATGCAGAAAATTCTTTCGCCCGAATGATCTATCGCACCTGACAGTCCAGCAATGGGACGCTAGTGTACGCCCATGTCGATCTGGACCCGCATATCCGACGCGCTGAGCGCTCTTGCCCAAGGTGAGAGCCTGACGGCTGTTTTCGAAAAGCTACGCTCGCCGCCTGAACGCTCGGTCGCGTTTACAATTGCCGTGATCGCGCTGGGGGCCAAGATGGCCAAGGCCGATGGGCAGGTGACGCGGGATGAGGTGACGGCCTTCCGCGACGTGTTCCAGATTGCGCGCGACGATGAAGAGGGCGCGGCCCGTGTCTTCAACATGGCTCGCACCGATGTGGCAGGTTATCAGGACTATGCCCGGAAGATCGCGCGTATGTTCTCGGAAGACAGCACCACCCTGTGTGACCTGATGGAGGGGCTGTTCCATATCGCCATGGCCGACGGGTTCTATCACCCGAACGAGAACGAGTTTCTGGAAGAGGTCAGCCGCATTTTCGGACAGACGGATGCTCAGTTTCTGGCCCTGCGTGCGCGGTTCGTGCCAGATGCGCCGAACGACCCTTATGTGGTTCTGGGCGTCTCGCGCGATATGCCGATCGCTGAGATCCGCAAGGTTTGGCGCAAGCTCGTGCGCGAAACCCATCCCGATGCGATGATGTCGCGTGGTGTTCCGGAAGAGGCGATCCGCCTGGCCGAGAAGAAGATGATCGATATCAACCGCGCCTGGGATGAGATCAACGGCGCGACGGTTTAGGTGATGCGTCTGGCGACCTACAATATCGAATGGTTTGCCAACCTGTTTGATCGCAATGACAGACTGATCGTCGACGACAGCTGGTCAGGTCGGCATGACGTGACCAAGGCCCAGCAGGTCGAGGCGATCGCCAAGGTTCTCACCGCGATTGACGCGGATGCGGTTCTGGTCGTCGAAGCGCCGAATACGGGCAAACGGCAGAACACGGTGCGCGCGTTGCAGGCATTTGCCGAGGTTTTTGACCTTCGCACCTCGCAGGCGATCATGGGATTTCCCAATGACACGCATCAGGAACTCGCGCTTCTCTACGACCCGGAGGTTCTGTCGGTTCGCCATGACCCAAGGGCGGCAGATGACGCCCCGCGCTTTGACGCGGAGTTTCGCATAGATCTGGACGTGGATGCGACGCAAGACGTGGTAGAGTTTTCCAAGCCGCCAATGGAGCTGTCGGTCCAGACCAAAGCGGGGTTTGAGTTCCGCCTGATCGGCGCGCACCTGAAATCCAAGGCTCCGCATGGGGCAGGGTCACGGGATGAGGCGATCCGTATCTCGATCGCCAACCGCCGCAAGCAGTTGGCACAGGCGATCTGGTTGTCCCGTCGGGTCGCACATCACTTGACTGAGGATGATCCAGTGATCCTGTTGGGTGACTTAAATGACGGCCCCGGTCTGGATGAGTTTGAACATCTCTTCGGGCGCTCCTCGGTCGAGATTCTGTTGCAGGCGGGTCTCTTTGATCCCCATGCGGCTACGGCGTATGGGCCGCGTCCCGGATCGGTGCCCGCGACGGCGCGGTTTGCGCGACCCGAGAACGGCACGTTCCTTGAGGCGTTGCTGGACTACATCATGATCAGCGAGGATTTGCAGTCTCAGCGACCTGTCTGGCGCATCTGGCATCCGTTTCGAGATGCTGCCTGCTGGGCCAAACCTGACCTACGAGAGGCCCTTTTGACCGCGTCGGATCACTTTCCGGTCACGTTGGATTTTGAGCTGTGACCTTTCAACTGGGCGCGGAAAGGCTTACATTCAGCATATGAAACATATTCTGATGATCGGCGCGATGGTAGCCGCTTTTGCGCTGCCTGCAGCGGCCGAGGAAGAAGATGCCCCAACGCTGATGGAGCAGGGGGCCGAGTTGTTTTTCGAGGGCCTGCGACGCGAGATGGAGCCGGCTTTGGATGAATTGCTTGGCCTTGCAGATCAATTTGGCCCCGCAATGCAATCCTTCATGCAGGAGATGGGACCCGCGCTGGCAGAACTCGCCGCCGAGGTAAAGGATTGGAGCGTCTACGAGATGCCCGAAATCCTACCCAATGGCGACATCATCATCCGCAAGAAACAGACCGAAGATGCGCCTGAAACACCCGAAGCTCTGCCGGAGGCCCCGGACGGAGCCACGGACATCTAGGGGCAGCTCAGCCCTTGATGACCACACGCACTTCGGATTTCAGGGCATTTGCCAGTGAATTCAGGCGGGACTCGGCGACTTCGTTGAACAGGGGCTGCACGGATTTGGGCAGCACCAGATCAAGCTCACGCTTTTTGGGATAAAAGCGTAGCTTGCCCACATGTGCATCGCTGTCCATGCACAACATGGCCCCGAACCGCATAGCCTTGCCCAGAATCTCGGCCTGTTTTTGGTCCTTTTCATCCAGCAGCTCGTAGAGCGGCGCAAATCGGTTGCCCTCGCGTTTGTTGCGATAGCGATGTTGCAGCGCAAGGCCGATGAATACGCGTTCGGAGTGTTTCAGCCCCCCGAGATTGGCGCGGGTGACATAGTCGAAACAGACCTCGGCCCGGTAATCAGGATGCGCGCGCCAGCTGACATCATGCAAAAGGCAGGCGGCCTTGATCAGACGGACCTGCGTCGCAGGCGCAGATTTGAACAGAGGCATCACAAAATCAAAGAGCGTGCGGCCCATACCGGGCAGGCGGGCGTCTTTCGCCTCGGAAAACCGGCTGGCCTCGATCAGGGGGTCGCGGTCGCGCTGTTCCTGCGACATCTGCTCATACAGCAGCCCTTCTCGGATGCCATAGCTTGAGATCGCGATATCCTTAGGCTTGAAGGTGCGGATCAGCCGCGCAAGCACGTCCATCGCATAAGGGATCAGCGCCATACGAGAGCTTGAAACCCCGGCCTGACTGCGCAGTTTGTCATGATCGTTCGTGTCGATGAACTTGATCGTCTCGCGCACTTGCTTGGTGGTCATGCGGTATTCGTGCAGGACGTTCAGCGGATAGCCCCGCCGCAGCATGTCCAGTCGTGCAAAGGCACGCCAGCTGCCGCCCACCAGAAACAGCCGGTCGCGCTGCTGACCCATCTGGCTGTGCAGCTCTTCCATTGTGGATTTTATATGGGCCTTGCGCGCCCGCCGCCCGCCCTTGATGTCGCGCAGCTTCAGCGGACCAAGGGCCGAGGTCACGCGACGGCCGACATCGCCGCCTCCGATCTCGGCCAATTCCATCGACGAGCCGCCTATGTCGCAGATCAAACCGTAGGCACCGGGCCAGCCCAGCATAACGCCTTGGGCTGACAGGCGCGCCTCTTCCTGACCGTCGATCACAGCCACATGCAGGCCGGTTTTGGATTTCACGTCCTGACAGAATTCGGGCCCGTCTTTCGCCTCACGTACGGCGGCGGTGGCTACGACATGCAGCCCCGGCAGGCCGAGGTCCTCTGCGATCCGCTGAAAGCGCTGCAGGGCGGCCATCGCCCTCTCACGCCCACGGGGGTTCAAGTGGCCGGTTTCGGACAGTCCCGCGCCTAGCTCGCACATGACCTTTTCGTTGTAGAAATAGGCTGGTGACCGCGCCGCGCCATCAAAGACCACCATTCGGACTGAGTTCGACCCGACATCGACCACGCCTACACGTGACAGCGCCCTTGTGCCGGGGTCGTCGAACAGAGGTCTTCCGAAAGGCCCCCAATCAGGAATGTCGGTTTCGACGGTCTGGTCCATGTCTTACCCAGAAATTTCGCTGTCAGAATGCGCAATTGGCGCGCTTGGGTCAATCATTCGGTTCGCCATCGTCAGGGTCCATTTTCAAGACTTGGATCGCCAAGGCACGCGTGATATCCCGTTTCTCGGACAGCGCGAAATCGTCCAGCTGTGCGACCACATCGGCGGCGGTTTCAAAGCGTCGATCCATATGCTTGACCAGATAGGCAATCACCTCGGGGCCGGGGTTCAGCTGCCGGTCGACAAACAGTTTCGCAAGCACCGCGCAGAGTAGCGCATCATCCGGTGGATCAAGCGCCACGTGATGCGCGCCCTCGACCCGGCTTTGTAGATCCGCCAGCGGCATTTGCCAAAATTTCGGCGCCAGACGACCCGTCATCAGCAGGGCGTGACCCTCGGCCAGAACAAGGTTGTGCAGGTGAAACAGCACTTTCTGCTGCTCGATATCACCTGCGATCATCGGAACGTCTTCAACCGCAATCGGGCTACGCGCCAGATCGGGCACGTCCTCGTAGCGCAGCCCCTGGGCTTTGATGATGCGCCCGCCGGTTTCGGCGGCCCAGACATGAGCCAGGTGGGTCTTTCCCGCGCCCGCCGGGCCGCTCAGCACCAGTTTGTTGCCGGGCCATGAGGTGGCCGAGATCATCGCAACCGCAAGCGCATTCGCCGGAGAGACAAAGAAATCTTCTCGCCCCAGCGCGGTTATGGCGGGCAAATCGAAGCTTAATTGTCGAGCCATTTACGCGTTGTCCTGATCCTGGCTTTCGAGGCCGGTATATAGGCGGCTATCCAGATAAACCGACGTCCCGAACCGCGCCAGCACACCCAAAGCTGCCGCGACTGGAACGGCGACCAGCATTCCTACAAAGCCGAAAAGTGCACCAAAGACCGACAAGGCCAGCAACAGCCAGACCGGGTGTAGGCCGACCGAGTCGCCGACTAGCTTAGGCGTAAGGAAGTTGCCCTCTGTCACCTGTCCCAGCGCAAAGATACCTGCGACTAGCCCGATATGCGCCCAATCCCCCCAGAACTGGAACAGCGCCAGCCCAATGGCCAAAGTGCCGCCGATCAACGCGCCGAGATAGGGTATGAAGGTCACCAGCCCGGCGATGAAGCCGACGATCAGGCCGAATTGTAGCCCGACAAGCATCAGGGCGACCGCGTAGTAAGTGCCAAGGATCAGACAGACTGTGCCCATGCCCCGAACGAATGAGGCCAGCACGTTGTCGATCTCACCGGCAAGACGTTTGATGGTAGGGGCGTGGTCGCGGGGCAGCAGCTCTCCAATCCGGGCGACCATGCGGTCCCAATCCAGCAGCAGGTAGACCGAGACGACAGGCACGATGACAAGCAGCACCACCACGTTGATTGCCGAGCCAAGCGAGGCCACAACGGATTCCAGCACATCCCCAGTCTTGGATTTCAGCGTCTCACCCAGCCCGACGAGGAACTGGTGCGAGCTGGATTCGCGGTCTAGAATCGACGGGAATTGCTTCTCGATGAAGGCGCGCAGCTCCTGGAACAGGCTGGGCACTATGTCGACCAGGTCGATCAACTGCGTGACCAGAGCTGGCACAACCATCAGAATCGCAAGCACAAATCCAAGGACGCCGACCACGGTGATGATCCCGGTGGCAGCCATCCGCGACAACCCCAGCTTTTCCAGCCGATCGGCGACGGGGTCGAGGAAATAGGCGATTGCGCCGCCGATCACGAAGGGCAGAAGCACGTCGCCCAAGGCCCACAGGATCACGACAAAGACAACCGTGGCGATGCCCCAGTATCTCAGCTGATCCTTAACCGGCAAAGCCATGGCGCATCCCTTTGTTGCACAGCGTTGCCATGTTCTTGGCCCATGACGCGCGGCGATGCAAGCGGTTCATGGGCCTCGGTTTCTGCGGGTCAGTCGGTCAGCGTGCCAAGTTCCGGAGTATCCCCTGTCGCGGTCTCGTCCGGCCAGTTGGTGCGCCAGATTTCAGCGGACCAATGGCCGCAATGCACGGCGGGGCGGTCAAAGCCGGGCAGGGCGGGTAGTAGAGGCTCAACAACCACATCATGACGCGGAACGGCGAAATAGGGGAACGAGTACCGCTCGCGCCCTGATCGGTTGACGACGCGGTGCGGCGTGGATTTCAATCGACCGCCCGACCAAAGTTCCAGCATGTCGCCGATATTGACGACAAAGCCGCCCGGCGGGCAGTCGGGCGTGATCCAGTCTCCGGTGCGGGTTTGTACCTCGAGCCCTCCGACGGGATCGGGGGCGATGATGGTCAGCGCGTCCGTGTCCTTGTGCGGATGAATGCCATAGCCGCCCTCATCTGGCGCCTGCGGAGGGTAGTGGAGCAGGGTCATGTTGGTCATCGGGTCGCGGAACGCGTCGCGCAATTGGCGTTCCGGCAAACCCAGTCCGGTTTCGAGCGCTGCGAGCAGAAGGTCTGCCACGTCATCCAGCATCGACCAGTAGGTCAGGATGACATCGCGTGACCCCGGCACTTCGACCGGCCAGATGTTTGGGCCATACAGCCCGCAATCTTCACGGATTGCAGCATCAGCGTCGACTTCGTGATGCAGCTTGTAGCCTTCGTATTTGTCGGCTTTGCCCGAGCCGTCATTTGGCGTGAAGAACCCCATCGGGATAAACCCGCGATAGTTCTCGCGGGTGATGGCTTGTTTCCATTTTGAGGCCTCTTCGACCGCAAAGATCGCGCGCGCCGTGTCGCGCACCTTATCAACAGTAGCCTCGGGAACGCCAGTGCCCGTGATCGATAGGAAACCGATCTCAGTGCAGGCTTCCATGATCTGCTGCACGGTTTGGTCCCGGTCGGCATGCGTGGCGTCGCGAAGTGGGTTGAGGTCGATTGTCGGAACGTAGTCCATCAGTGAATCCTGACGCCTTGACGGTCCAGTTCAGCGTGAACAGGGGTAAGGTTCATGCTGTGCAGCTCCTGGTTGCTTTTCAGTGACAAGGCTGCCGCGATGCCGGCCCCTTGTCCCATGACCGCGCAGCACGCCATGTTGCGCGTTGCCGCATGGGCCACTTTGTCGGCCCCGTGTGAGCGTCCGGCAACCAAAAGCCCCTTGATCCCTTTGGGAAGCATCGAGCGATAGGGCACTTGCATATAGCGGCCGGTGGTCGGCAGGATCAGGATGCCGTAGCCGTCGATGAACTCGGGATAGATGCCAATCGTATCCTCAAACCGGCCCTGATGGCGCGTGTCATTTTCGGTCATATTGTAGACTGCGTCGATCTTTCGAGTGTCGCGGATGCCGATGGTCATCCCGAAATTCCGCAGCCGAGCGTTTTCGCAACCGGGCATGAAGCGACGCAGCGCCTCGATGGCGAGCATGGATTGACGCCGGCCTTCGATCTCACCCTTTGTGAGGCTGTCGGGGTCGGTGCCGTCGATTTCAGCCAGATGGATGAGGTTCATATAGGTCAGCTCACCCGTGTCGTGCATCGCGCCCCAGGTGCCTGCGATGGTGTTCAGATGAGGCGGGATCAACCCCTCATCAATTGCCTGCTGGAAAGGCTTGTGAACGAAGGGAGAGAACATGTCGTCCTCTTTGCCCGAGGTTTCGATGTTCCATTCGCCACCACCGCCCCAGTCTTTATAGGTCTGGGGGTCGGCCTTGACGCCTTCCATAAAGGCGCGTTTGTCTACACCGGCGAGATGGAACATGACCGAAGCGGCCATCATATCCTCTCTCGCGGTTTTGTGTGTGGGGGCACCGGCGCGATGGGCGACATCTGCGTCGCCGGTCGCGTCGATCACGACCTTGGCCAGAACCGCCTCGCGCCCGGCTTTGGATTCGGTGATGATGCCGGTGATCCGGTCACCCTCCATGATGGGGGCGACGAACTGACGGTGCAGCATCGGATGCACACCCGCTTCTTCGACCAACTTGTCGGCCACCAGCTTGAACCCTTCGCTGTCCAGCTCATAGCTGAGCGACTGACTTTCCGGCACTGCGGCGCCCATGTCTTTGGCGCGGGTCTCGAACTCCATGCCGATGCCCCCGGCCTCGACTGTTTGTTCGTGGCGGTACCAGGCGAATCCTTCGACCCCCACGGCGGTGATATTACCGCCCATGCAGCCGAAACGATCGACCAGCGACACTTCGGCCCCTGCGCGTGCGGCAGCCAAGGCGGCGGCCAGACCAGCGGGGCCGGAGCCGACGACCAGAACATCCGTTTGGTGAACAACGGGGATTTGACGGGCGGGTTCCGAGATTGTCTGCATCGGGGCCTCATGATTTTAAATTTCCGTCACATTTGAAGTTCCTGATTGGCGGGTCAATAAAAAATGCGACGGACCTGAGGTCGCAAAATCACCAATGGCCGATTGCCCCCGGCGGGGGTTTGGCATAATCACCTTGAAAAGCTCAAATCCACCTTTGAAGGTCACCCAATGCGCCTTAGCCGTTACTTTCTGCCCGTTCTCAAGGAAAACCCCTCCGAGGCCCAGATCGTCAGCCACCGGCTGATGTTGCGCGCCGGGATGATAAAGCAGGCTGCTGCCGGCATCTATTCCTGGCTGCCGTTGGGCTTCAAAGTCCTGCGCAAGCTGGAAAGCATTGTACATGAGGAACAGGCGCGGGCAGGCCATATCGCGATCCAGATGCCAATCTTGCAATCGGCGGACCTGTGGCGCGAGTCTGGCCGCTATGATGACTACGGGCAAGAGATGTTGCGGATGCAGGACCGCCATGGTCGCGACATGCTGTATACGCCCACGGCCGAGGAACTGGTGACCGACATCTTCCGCGGCCATGTCAGCAGCTACAAGGACCTGCCGCTGACCCTCTACCAAATCCAGTGGAAGTTCCGCGATGAAATCCGCCCGCGTTTCGGTGTGATGCGGGGGCGCGAATTCTACATGAAGGACGGTTACAATTTCGACCTGACCAAGGAAGACGCGCTGCACGCCTACAACCGCCATCTGGTGAGCTACCTGCGCACTTACGAACGTATGGGCCTGCAGGCGATCCCGATGCGCGCCGATTCCGGCCCCATCGGCGGCGATGACACCCACGAGTTCCTGGTTCTGGCCGACACTGGTGAATCCGAGGTCTTCTATGACAGCGCCGTCACTGATCTGACCTTTGGCGACCGTCAGATCGACTATGATGACCGCGCGCAATGTCAGGCGATTTTGGAAGAGTTCACCTCAAAATACGCGCGCACGGACGAAACCCATGATGAGGCGCTTTTCAACCAGATCCCTGAAGAGCGCCGCCGCGTGGCGCGCGGGATCGAAGTGGGGCAGATCTTTTACTTCGGCACCAAGTACTCGGAAGCCATGGGCGCGACCGTTCAAGGCCCCGATGGCAAGCCAGTTCCGGTTCACATGGGTAGCCATGGTATCGGCGTCAGCCGACTGATCGGCGCGATCATCGAGGCCAGCCACGATGACAAAGGTATCATCTGGCCCGAGGGCGTGACGCCGTTCCATTGCGGCATCGTCAATCTGAAACAGGGCGATGAAGAGGCGGATGCGGCCTGTGACAAGCTCTATGGTGCTCTGACCGCTCTGGGCCTTGAGCCCCTCTACGACGACCGCAACGAGCGGGCAGGGGGCAAGTTCGCCACCATGGACCTGATCGGTCTGCCATGGCGCATCACCGTCGGACCGCGCGGCCTGAAAAACGGTGTGGTCGAACTGACCTGCCGCCGCACAGGCGAAAGCGAAGAGTTGAGCCCCGAAGCCGCCGTAACCAAAATCGCCGGGATTTATGAGCAGATCGCCTGATCCGCTCATCTCGGTCATCACCGCGACCTACAACCTGCTGTCCCAGGGGCGGCAGGACAGTTTCAAAGGCGTTGTCGATTGCATGCAGCGTCAGAATTGCGCACGGGCCGAGCACATAATTCAAGACGGTGCCTCAACCGACGGCACCGTTGCTCTATTGCACGAGTTGACCGAAGGGATGCCGCGCACGACCGTGATCAGTGAACCGGATGGCGGTTTGTATGACGCGATGAACAAGGGCGCGCAGGCAGCAAAGGGTGAGTACCTTTTGTTCCTGAACTCAGACGACTCGCTGGCCTCGGATGATATTCTCAACCAAGCCGCAGAGCGGCTGGAGGCGACCAAGCCTGACTTCCTATATGGCTCAACGCTGCGCCGGTATGAGGATGGTGGTGAGACGATGGAAAAGCGCATGTCGCTGAAAGCCATCCTGCAGCGTATGCCATTCTGCCACAACTCGGTCTTCATTCGTATTGATGTGTTTCAGGCGCTGGGCGGGCACGATAGCCAATTCCGTATTGCTGCCGACTATGACCTGATGCTGCGCCTGATTGGCTCGGGCTATCAGGGTGAGCGTATGGATGAGCCGATCTCACTGTTCTGGGATCGTGGCGCGACCAGTGATCAGGACGCGACCGGCAAGGATTACGCTCGGGTCTGGATGAACTACTACGCGGGATTCAAAGCCGCGACAGCCCTGAGTCTGGATGATTTCGCCGGGTTCTATCGACGTGGCCACATGCCGGCTCGTCTGATCTGGGAGCTCTTACGGCGACCCGACACACCCGAGCCGATCAAGATCGCCGCGCGCCACAGTCTGGCAAAAACCCTGCGCCGATCCGTTCAGTTCTGGCGCAGCTACTAGGCCCGTACGATCGGACGAGTAGTCAGAATGTCGCCGTCTGCGTCGTTCCCGCGGGCCACAACGATCGGACGCCCCATGCGGCGCACCAGCTCGCGAAGCTCAAAGCCCAGAAACCGGATCCCACAGACGCGTGCGCCGGTGTCGCGATCAGTGACGCACAGGCGCCCTTCGCGAAAGGCAAGGCGATAGCCTTTGTCCCTTAGGACCTCGGCCAAATTGTTCCAGCTAACTGCGCTTGCAAAGATCGGACGGATCGCAGCACGAAGCAGTGCCGCAGTTTCACAATCCAAATCTGATGAAGGTTTGTGGGCCAAAATCGGGCCCGTCCCAAGTGTTGTATTTTGAATATTCATGAGCGACCCCCGCTCTTTCAAATGTGTTCCCCCAAAGTCAGGGTGACAAAGTTTCTGATATTAAGCAAAAAGCGAAATAAAATTACTCAATTGTTGTGGCATTTTGAGTTCAGTGCCTCACGCAATGCCGATATTGACTTCATAGCTGAAACAATAGCGGCCTGTCTGTGAAGGTCGTCACAACCTCTGGTGTAACCAATTGGCGGGCAAGACTACTTTTACCCTGCCAAAGGACCGGCAAGTGATTCGTTTCGATCTTGAGGCAGTGCAATTTGACCTCGGCGGATTTGCTGATAGACGAGGGCACGCCCCAGAGAAAGGCCGCAGGTTCGTGCTGAGTTTCGCCACTATCGTCTATTCTAAGGATTATCCGCTGCTGCGGCTTCAGGCGTTGTCTATGGCCCGGTTTGTTGCGCCGGATCAGGTGGCCTCGATCCATGTTATTCTGAACGATGTAGATGAGGTCGGATTGGCAGCGAAGATCGAACCGATCCTGAAGCACTACGGCCCGCTGCGCCCTAAGGTGCGGATTTTGAAGGGCGAAGAGGTGTTGCTGGGCGAGGGGCACACTTCTCGACGACCGCTAAATGATCGGATATTGATCGAAAACCGCTATCGCCTGCCGCTGATCCGCAAAGGCGGATGGAGGGGCAACAATGGCTACCGCATGCAACAGGTGCTGAAACTGGGCGCGGCGCGGGTGGCAGAGGCCGAGAACATCGTCATTCTCGACACCAAGAACCTATTCCTGCGATCGTTCGAAGAAGGCGAGTTCTTCTCCCCCCAAGGACCAGCCCGCATTCAGTTCATGCCAGTACACAGCGACTATCACCGCAATTGGTTGCTCCAGAGCCTTGAAGCTTTGGGTGTTGAACAAACGCTGACGGACGACCTGCGTACCACGACGTTTTCAACGCCCTTTCCGGTACGCCGGACGCTGATCCTTTCGCTGCTTGATGAGATCAATACACGCTACGGCTCGGTTCAGGCGCTGTTTGCGTCTAAGCGGCGGCCATCGGAGTTCATGTTGATGAACGCCTTTTGTCTGAAGTCACCTGATGGCTATGCGCCCTGGTTCGAACCCGCTGACCCTGCGCATATTGGGATGTGGCCGACTTATTCCACGGATGAACTGGCTAAGCTGGTCGCGCGGCTGCAGGACGACAGATCGCTGACCCTCGGGCTGCACAACAGGGCGGTTGCAAACTTGCCAGAGGATTTGCGCGGGCAAGTCTATGCGGCCCTTGAAACGCGTGGCATATGCGATCGCCACGTGACCGAAGAGGTTCTGCAGCAAACTTCCGCGCTTTCGAGCTGACCCATAAGGACAAGCGGCTTGACCCTCGGGCGAAATGCCGAAAGGGTCGCGCCAAACCAGAAAATAACCCGGAGCAGGCATGGCCAAAACACCCCCGCCTTTCGCCCCTTTTGAATGGAAGATCGCCTGGCGCTACCTACGTGCGCGTCGGGCCGAGGGCGGCGTCAGCGTGATGACCTGGATCTCGCTGATCGGGATCACGCTGGCTGTTTTTGCCCTGATTGCGACCCTAGCGGTGCGCTCGGGGTTCCGGGCTGAATTCGTTGGCACCATTCTGGGGGCTAACGCACATGTGACCGTCTATTCCTCGGGTGAGATCGACGCGCAAGGACGGGTTGACCGGACCATTGCGGATTTTGAGGATCGTACGGCGCGTCTGGCGCAGGTGCCCGGCGTTGAGAGGGTTGCGCCCTTGGTCAAAGGGCAGGTGCTGATCACCAACCGCGACCGCAGCAGTGGGGTTCAGGTCTTTGGGATGCGACCGGACGATCTGCGCGACTTGCCGGGGATTGCGGAAAGCGAAGAAACGGTTGGCGATCTGTCCCAGTTCCAGACGGGCGAAGACGTTATAGCCATCGGTTCAGGCGTGGCCCGTAGCATTGGTGCCACCGTTGGCGATACCGTCAAACTGACTTCGCCCAACGGTGTCAAAACCGCCTTTGGAACGTCGCCACGGGTGAATGCATATCGCGTTGTCTACGTGTTCTCGGCCGGGCGCTACGATATCGACCGCACGCGGGTTTACATGCCGTTCTCGCAGGCGCAGAGTTTCTTCAATCGTGAGGGCGTCGCCGACGAGATCGAGGTCATGGTCGAACGCCCCGAAGACCTCAATCCGATCCTGATCCCCATCCTTGAAGCCGCAGGCGAGCGCAGCCAGATCTGGACGTGGCAGGACGCCTCGGGCGGGTTCCTGAGGGCACTGGAGGTCGAGGACAACGTGATGTTCATCATCCTGTCGATCCTTGTTTTGATTGCGGCAATGAATATCGTCTCGGGCCTTATTATGTTGGTTAAAAACAAGGGCCGGGACATCGGAATCCTGCGCACTATTGGTCTCAGCGAGGGCTCTGTCCTGCGGGTGTTTTTCATCTGCGGCGCCTTCACGGGCATCATCGGCACGGTCATGGGGGTGATCCTGGGCTGCCTCTTCGCGCTCTATATCGACCCGATCTTTTCGTTTGTAAACTTCGCCATGGGCGGTGGTGTCTGGGATCCATCCATTCGTGGAATCTACGCTTTGCCCGCCGAACTTCACCTCAGTGACGTTCTCAAGGCGATTGGCCTGTCTCTGGGCCTGTCTTTTCTTGTCACCTATTTCCCCGCCCGCCGCGCCGCGCGGCTGAACCCGGTTGAGGCGCTGCGTTATGAATGATGTGAGCTTGCGGCTGAACGGCCTGACGAAAACCTACCTGCAGGGCACTCCGGGTGAGGTGCAGGTTTTGCGCGGGATTGATCTGGAGTTGCAGGCGGGTGAGGCTGTCGCGCTTGTTGCGCCATCGGGTGCGGGCAAGTCGACCCTTTTGCATATCGCCGGGCTGCTGGACACACCGGACAGTGGCAACGTTGAGATTGCGGGTCAGGATCTTGCAGGAAAAGGCGACCGCACACGCACGGCTGTGCGGCGTCAGGATGTCGGGTTCGTCTACCAGTTCCACCATCTGCTGCCCGAATTCACAGCGCTGGAGAACGTCACCCTGCCACAACTCGCCAACGGTGTGTCCGAGCGGGACGCGCAGGGCAGGGCGATGTCCCTGTTGGACCGCGTCGGAGTCGCCCAACGCGCCGATCACCGACCGGCGGCGCTGTCCGGGGGTGAACAGCAGAGGGTCGCGTTCTGTCGCGCTCTGGCCAACGCGCCGCGCGTTTTGCTGGCGGATGAGCCGACGGGCAACCTTGATCCGGATACGTCGGATCAGGTGTTTGAGGCCCTGATGACCTTGGTTCGCGACCAGGGCCTGTCTGCTCTGATCGCGACGCATAATCTGGACCTGGCTGCACGGATGGACCGGATCGTCAGGCTGGAAGGTGGGGTGCTCAAGCCAGTTGAGTGATCGCCACTCCGATTGCCATCACCGCAATACCTCCTGCGCGCATCAGGGTAAGTGGCGTGACCTGCGCGCCAAACAGGCCGAAATGGTCGATGGCGGCCGTGCTGATCAATTGTCCCAATAGGACAAAGAACACGGCATTGCCGACGCCGAAATGCGGCGCGACATGGGTGATCGACAGGACGTAGAAAGCGATCAGAACGCCCGCGAGCAACAGGTGTTTTGGCGCGTGCGACAATTTTGACAGCGCCTCAAAACCGGGAAAGACCACCATCACCAGTGCGGAAGACCCGAAGGCGATGGCAAACAGGATCACAGCCGCTGTGGTTGGCGAGCCAATGAGCTTGCCAAGCGCCGCGTTCAAAGCGGCTAGGATTGGGACTCCGATCCCGGCGGCCAACATGATGGCTGCGTATTGTGTCATGGCCCGAACCCTCTTTACCCGTATTCGTTGATCTGGATCATTGCGCCAAGCCGCGCAGCGGGCAACCCTGTTGACAGCAGTTGTGGTAGGAGGATGCGATGATCACAAAGCTATGTTTTGCAACGGCGTCAGCTCTGATTGCCATGTCTGTCCCCCTCTGGGCGCAGGATGCAGAGAAAGGCGCTGAGCTTTACCAGCACTATTGCGCCACCTGCCATGGGATTGATGCGACCGGCCATGGGCCGATGGCGGGTGTGCTTGTCATTCAGCCGACCAACCTGAAGACACTGGCAAATGCAGACGGTGTTTTCCCTACGGCCCGCGTGGTGGGGCGGATTGACGGGCGTGATCCGTTGGTGAGCCATGGCAGTCCGATGCCAGTTTATGGCCCGTATTTCGAAGGGCAGGACACGGCGATCAAAACGCCCGATGGGCAGCCGATCCTCACCAGCCAGCCCATCGTGGATCTGGTGGAGTATCTGAAAACCCTGCAGGACAGCTAAGCCTTAGCTGCAGATGCCTTCGATCTTTGCCTCACTCCAAGGGATTGCAATGTCCCGCTCACGGCCGGTCTGTGGCAGCGGGGACAGATCGAAGTGCTCCCCCAGCATATCGTGCAACCTTTTGGTGCGCTGCGCCTGAGGGTCCAGTGCACGACAGCAGACATATTCCTCGACAATCGCGCCCTGCTGTTCGAACCCGTAGGACAGGAAGTCGGGTGAGGTTTCCAGATCGAACAGATACGGATCCTTGCGCCCTCCATGTTCCGCTGCGGCGCGCAGGGGGTGATAGCCCGTGGTCTCGCGATTCTGCCATTGCCAGATATGGGTCAGTTCGTGCGCCAGCAGCATCGCGGCGATCAGGTTCATCTCTTCAGGGTAGTCGGACATGTAATCCTCAAGATACCAATCGCGCACGAAATAGACCTTGTTGAAAAGGGCAACGGCGGCCGGTTTTCCGGTGACTACCCCAGCCTCAACAGGGGGCAGGATGCGTTCCCGGCAGGCCTCACGCGGGCGGGCTTCGCGGAAATAGGTGACCGGCACGACAGGGGCTCCTTTGACCAGCCGGACGCTATCCAGATCCAGCGTCGTGCCTTGCACCGCGCTTGCAAAGCCGCGCTCCTGCTCGGTCAGGGGACGCCCGCAGGAAGACAGAAGCAAAAGGAGCAAAAACAGAATGCGCAAGGCCATGAGGTCAACCCTAGTGCGTCACTTGCGTTGCGCAAGGCGATTTCACGTAGACGTGGCCGTGCCGCCGCCGGTACTTGATTTGGCACAAGACCAAATCGGCACGATACCGCTACACGGGTCTAAACAACTATCAGAGAGTCCATGTCCAGTTGGGTGCCATTCATATCGGCTTTGACTGCGTTTTTCCTAAGCCACGCCATCCCCGCGCGGGCGCTGGTGAGGGCCAGGCTGATCACGGTTCTGGGGCACAAAGGGTATCTGCTGGCGTATTCGCTATTGTCCCTCGTCGTCCTTGCATGGCTGATCGTGGCCGCGGCGAACGCGCCCTATGTCGAGGTGATCCCTCCATGGCCGGTGCTGCGCTGGGTGCCGTTGGTCGTGATGCCGGTTGTATGCTGGCTCGCCGTGGCCGGACTGACCATCAGTAACCCGTTTTCCTTTGGTGGGCTGGGGAAGGCGGGCTTTGATCCGGACCGCCCCGGTATTCTGCGCACCACCCGCCATCCGCTTCTGGCGGCGCTGATGCTATGGGCAGGGGCGCATCTTCTGGCAAATGGCAGTTTGTCTCATGTGATCCTGTTTGGCCTGTTCGCCGGTTTTGCCGCGCTGGGCATGACGCTGATCGACCGCCGCACAGCCCGTACTTTGGGCAAGGACTGGCCTCGCCTGTCGCGCAACACGGCGCGGTTTTCGCTACGCGCGCCCTCACCTTGGCCGCCCATGCGCGTGTGGCTTGCCGCGCTTGCCGTATTTGCCGTTCTGATCGCCTTGCACGGTGCTGTGATCGGCGTCTCGCCACTTCCCTGACGCAAGGAGTGGTCGACCCGCGTGTCCCGTGCTATCTGGTATGCCGAAGTCTGACTTACGAGGTCCAAAAATGCATCTGGCCTATGTTACCACCACCGATCGCGGCGCGACCGACCGCTTGTTAAGCGCCGTGGCCGCACAACTGCTGGCGCGTGGTGCCAAACTGGCGGGGGTCGTGCAGACCAACACGGAATGCACCGATAGCAGCAAATGCGATATGGATGTGCAGGTTCTGCCCGATGGCGAGACCATCCGTATCTCGCAATCCCTGGGCGAGCACGCGCGTGGCTGCCGTCTGGACCCGGCGGCGCTCGAGCAGGCTGTAGGACAGGTCATGGCAACGCTAGCCGATGACCCGCAGCTGATGATCATCAACAAGTTCGGTAAACACGAGGCCGACGGTCGCGGTTTCCGCTCCGTCATCGCCGAGGCGCTGGCGCAGGACATTCCTGTTCTGCTGGGCGTGAACGGGTTGAATGATGAGAAGTTTCAGGCCTTCACGGGCGGGGCGGCAGAGCAGCTATCCCCGGATAGTGAGGCGATTGTCAGCTGGTTCGAAAAGGTTTCGGCCCAGCGGGCGGATGCCGCATAAGGGCAGCCTCACGTAGCGTAATGCGCTGATATCCTGACTTGTTTGGTTGTGCCTTGGCTGCAATCCTCTCTCTGGGAGGACAATAAGCATGTGGTCAAACTGGGCCGGGAACGAAACCGCCACCGCTCCGATTGCGCGCCCTGTGGGATTGGAACAGCTGCAGGCGACGGTGGCGGAGCCTGCAAACGTGCGGGTCGTTGGGGCAGGGCATTCCTTTACCCCAATCGTAGGCGGGGCCGAGCGGATATTGGATTTGTCGGAGTTGCATTTGCCTACGGTTGGACCGGTCGAAGATGGGCAGGTTTGGGTCAACGCAAATGCGCGTTTGCGAGATCTTTCTCCTGCTTTGGCCGAGCAGGGTGTGGCGTTCCGCAATCTGGGCGACATCAACACGCAGTCTCTGGCCGGGGCCGCGTCCACGGCTACTCATGGCACTGGTCGCACTTTGCCCTGCCTTGCGGCCGAGATTACTGATACCAAGTTCATCGGTGCGAGCGGTGACATATTGACCACTTCGCAAATCCCGCTGGAGATGGCGCAGGTGACGCTGGGCTTGCTGGGTATTCTGACCGAGGCGCGGATCAATGTCGTGCCGAAATACAGTCTGCGCCGTCAAGTCACGCTGACCGATCTGCCGGATGTCTTGGCCAACATGCATCAGAACTGGGCCGAGAACCGGAATTTCGAGTTCTTCTACATCCCCTTCACCGGCAAAGCGGTCGAGCTGCGCCACGCCCTCACCGATGCCCCCGAAAGCAAAGCACCGCGCGATCTGGATATGCTGGCGGTCAAGGTGCTGAAGCTCGCCCGAAACGCGGGACGCTTCAGTCCCGGCCTGCGCAATCTTTTGCTAAACCTGCTCACGCTGGCCCAGTCGGATGAAGACTACGTGGGCGAAAGCTGGCGGGTGCTGTGCAGCGACAGGCATATACGGTTCAAGGAGATGGAGTATCATCTACCCGCCGATATCGCTGGTGATGTGTTGGCCGAGGTCTTTCGTCGTCTGGAGCGTGACCACAAGGACATCTATTTTCCGATCGAAGTGCGCCAGACAGCAGGTGACACAGCCTGCCTGTCACCGTTTCAGGGCGGCCCGCGGATCTCGATCGCACTGCACACGGATGCGGGTGAAGATCACAGCCGCTATTTCAACGCGCTAGAGCCATTGTTTCTTGAGGCTGGAGGGCGCCCGCATTGGGGCAAGATGCACAGTCTTTCCTACAAAGACTTGTCCGGCCTGTATCCGGATTTCGACCGGTTCTGCGCCTTGCGTGAGGAATTGGACCCACAGGGCAAATTCATGACGCCCGCCTTGGCCCGGCTGTTCCAGCCGTGAGCGATCCCTACCTCACCGAGTTGTCCGAGGCCCTGCGCAAGTACGGGGTCGATCAGCCTGTCGTCGCAGTAGACCTGGATCGTGTTGAGGCAAATTGCCGGGTAGCGCAGGCCGCAGCTGACGCCGGTCTGGACCGGCGTTTGGTCGCAAAATCCCTGCCTTGTCTGCCCTTGCTGGATCATATCCGCGGGCTGATCCCCAGCTCAGGAGTGATGACCTTTTCCGAGCCTATGTTGACGGAGTTGCTGCTGGCGGAACAAAAGACAGATCATCTTATTGGAAAACCGCTGCCCGTCACCTCTGCCGCGCGCGTGTTACAGACTTGCCCGGACGCCGTGGACCGAGTGCAATGGCTGATCGACACCCCAGAACGATTGCGTGACTTTCTAACCTTGGCGGAGACAAGCCAAACGTCCGTGCGTTTGTCGCTTGAGGTGGATATCGGCCTGCATCGCGGCGGGTTGAAGGTGGATCAGCTTACCGAACTCGCGCGAGCTATCTCGGCGCATCCAAACGCGCGTTTAAGCGGGCTTATGGGGTATGAGGCGCATCTGGCGAAGCTGCCTGGTTTCCTCAAGTCCCGCGCGAGCAAGTCGAGCGCTAAGGCGTTTGCTCAAGCCGTTGCTTCGCTGCCTGAAGGTGCGGACTATTGCCTGAACACTGGCGGTAGCCTTACGTTCCAGAGCTACCGCGCACCCGGGCCAGCCACCGAGGTTGCGTTTGGCTCGATCCTCGTGAAGCCATCCGATTTCGACCACGCGACCACCACTGGCTTTCAACCGGCTGCGTTTCTGGCCACCCCTGTCCTCAAGACCATGCCGTCAAATCCTCTGCCCGGATTGGAATTCCTGCCCCAGCGCAAAACCCATTTTGCGATCTCCGGAGGGCATTTCTCCGGCCAACCCGTTCACCCCGTCGGGTTTACCTATTCCTCGGTCTTTGGGCGGTCGAGCAATCAGGAGGTTTGGACTGGCCGCCCAAGCCATGCCGTCAAACCCGGTGACATCGCGTTGATCCGCCCGAGCCAGAGCGAGGCTGTTCTGAACCTATTCGGGTCGGTTTTGGCAGTGCGAGAGGGGCAGGTGATCTCGGAATGGCCATGCTTGCCGAATTGACTCCGATAGCACAGCGAAACTTGTGCGATTTTTCAGCCGTTTTTCACCGCGAAGCGCATTGAATTCGCAAAGCTATGGGCGTAGGTCTCAACGCGTGCCGACCGCGTGTCGACACAGCTTGCCCGCGTGGTGGAATGGTAGACACAAGAGACTTAAAATCTCTGGGCCGGAAGGCCGTGCCGGTTCGAGTCCGGCCGCGGGTACCACACACAGCTCCTTAGACCGGATAGTCGAGCCTTGTGATCAGCTGCCAGATATCTCGGTTCAGGGTGGACAGATCTTCGACAACCTGTTCGATCTCGCGCAGGGCCTCACCATCCAGAGTATCCGTGCGACCCATTTTGATGTCTGTTTTCCGGTCCGCAATGCGCATCAGAATGGTCTTGGGGTTGCCGCTTTCTGGGTCAAACGAATAGATGCAGTGATTGAACCGGTTGCGAATGCCGGACAGTTTTCCAAGCCGTTTTGTGTGCTCCAGGATCGGGTCCCGAATGTCCTCGGGGCGGCCATCCATTTTCGCCAGCCGCTCAACCAGATCAATCCGGGCGCGGGTCGTGTTCAGGGTCAGAAAGATGATAACGGCAGAGTCTTTGCTGGTTCCAGCCAGACCGGCAATCAGGTGGATCAACAGGCTTTCGGTGTTGGTCCACATATAGTTTAACCGCCCCACCAACAGAATAAGCCGGTCAAACCGTTCTTCCACGAGATCAGCCAACACGGGGGCTTTGCGCATCAAAAGGCGCAACCTCGAAATAGAAATGAGCGGCGGCGGTCCGGTTGCTGACCCCGATTTTGCCGACCACATTGTGCATATGCAGTTTGACGGTATGTTCCGTAATCCCCAGCCCGGCCGCGATGACCTTGTTGCTCTGCCCTTGAGACACCAGCCTGAGAACCTCCTTTTCCCGTTTAGTCAGCTTGTCGAAGAGTTCAACCTGCTGTGTGTCCGCAGGCTTGGGCGTTACAGATGACGCCGGTGCCTTGCACGGGTTCGCCTGAGGGCCTGCGACACAATCGGCGAGGAAGCTGGGCAGGTGAAGCTGCTCATGCATAAGGAGCCTCAGGATCGACCGCCACACATCAGGGGCGACGTTCATAGGCAGAAAGCCGATCTCGCCGTACCGACTGCGATCCCAGCGTTCAAACAGATGCCGGGCTGCCGCGTCCTTGCGATAAGAAAACGCGAGGCATCCAAACGGAACCTGTGCCGCGTATTTACTTGGCCGTTCCAGCAGATCCTCCAGCATGACCTGATCTACGACGAGAACGCGGCTATCCTTTGCTTTGGTAGATGTTAGGTCGTCCAGTGAATCGAAACGCGATGCGCGAACGTCAAACTCGTTCTGGACGCTTCTGAGGGTTTGATTGGAGAGAAAAAGCTCCCGACCAATGAAGTGAATTGAAAGGTCTTCGGTCTTGATATTCTGGTAGGCGTAGTCACGCTCAGACGAGTCAATCATTACTGTCCCCCCCCAACTAAAAAACCGAACTGCAATTCGCAGTTTTTCACACAAGCAATTCGGGCAGTTCGAAAGCCGAAATAGTTTTAAAAATATAGACTTATTGTAGATGAAATGTAGGGGGTCAGCAACCGGATATTCGGATTTGATACTTGGTCCTAGAACCATTGATTAGGGTTGTGTTCCGGTGATTTCGGGTAAGTAGAGGGAATTCAACGGCTTCTTTCGTATAGGCCCAATCGGTAGGGTTTTAGGTCCGCTTTTCGGCGAAAATTCTGACCGAGCTGGCAATATTCCCGGATTTCAACAGACTAGCCGTTCTAGAGCTTTTCGACAGCTTGGCAGCTTTGTCAAAGGCTGCGACGCTTCCTCTACTTCAGATTGCGAAGGTTTTTCCTTTAACGCCCGCTTTTCGCGCATTTTCGCGAATCTCTTTTCAGCGGGGACGTCGGCTTAGCCGGGAAAGGAGGTGCAAAGAGCTCGGAACCAGTAGACCGCAGGGATATGCGCTTAGGCATACCGTGCGGATTTTTGTTTCAACCGCACAGGTAACCACCTTTGAGATGAATGGTGGTCAGGTGCGCCAATAGAGTGGAAATCAATATGTCTGACCGTAGAATTCTATCCCCAGTCACAACCGTCGAAGAAATTGATGTCGAAAACATGGACCCGGTCGTTGATGAACCGGTTGTTGAAGATCCCGAAATGGAGATGGCTGCAAACGCGCAGCAGCAACAACAGCAACAACAGCAGTCCGTTGACAACACCACCGGTGGTGATGACACCAACACCAATGGCGGCAACGACAGCAACACGAACGGTGGCAATGACAGCAACACGAACGGTGGCAATGACAGCAACACCAATGGTGGCAATGACAGCAATACCGTACGCGACAATGGCAACAGCACCAATGACAACGTAAACCGGGTCGATATCGACTTTGGTGAAGGTGAGTGGATCCCGCGTGACGATGACAAAGTCGACGTGGATATTGCCGATTCTGCATCCACCGGTGATGTCATCACGGCAGGTGATGACGTGAACTATGATCCGGGCGACGATCTGAACCTAGACTTCTCGTTGAACGGCGAAGGCAACGACATGGCCTCGTTCAACAACCAGTATGCCAGCCTGACGGACAATGACACGCTGAACGGAGCGACAGTGTCCAACACCGGCACTTTCGAACAGAACGGCCATGCGACCGGAGGTAACGCAACTGCGGAAGAGGGCATTGATTCCTCGTCTGATGGTGGAGCGTCCGGTAGCGGCGGCACCAGCCATGGCGGCGAAGCCTGGGGTGACACCTATGGCAGCACTTCGATGGCTCTTGGTGGCCACTCCGGAGATGCCAACGGCGCGGCAACTGGTGGTGCAGGCGCAAGCTCGGGCGAGGCGCATAACGGCAGCATCGGTCTAGGCCTGTCTGGGGCACAGTCGGATGGTGACGGTACGGGCGCCGCTGGCGGCAACGCCAACAGCACCTCGAACGCGACGAACTCTGGAACATCCAGTGCCAGCGGCTCCGGCAATGGCGGAGAAGGTGGCGCGGCCGGATCTCTTGGTCTTGGCTTAGGTCTTGGCCTGTCTGGTTCAAACGCTGACGGCAACGCCAACGGCGGCGACAATACGTCTGGCTCGCTAGGAACCGGCTTGGGTCTTGCAGGAACAGATGCATCCGCACAAGGCTCGAATGCTGGCAGCGGCAATGCGCAATCCAGCGGCAGTGCCGATAACACAAGCTCTGGTAGCAATCAGGCCAACGGCGCGACCGCAGGCAGTAATAATGCTGCGGGCATCGCGGGTTCTGGCGCATTGGGTGCCAATGACGCAGATGGCGGCAACGGTCCGGGCGGTAGCGGCTCCGGTGGTAATGGGACCGGAGGCAATGGTCCGGGCGGTGCCGGGACCGGCGGTAACGGACCGGGCGGATCCGGCACTGGTGGCGACGGACCGGGTGGTTCGGGCACCGGTGGTAACGGACCAGGCGGCACAGGTTCCGGCGGTAATGGTCCGGGTGGTGCTGGCCCAGGTGGCACAGGCTCTGGCGGAGCCTCTGGAACGGCCGAGGGCGCACTTTCTGCGCTGAACCAGCAGAATCTTGGTCTTGGTTTGAATCTGGCAGATCCTGATCCGACAACGGGCGGTGGTGGCACAGCCGGAGATGCAACTGGAACAGGTGGCGCCGGATCTGGCGGAGCAGGCTCTGGCGGCAATGGCCCCGGTGGCGCAGGCTCTGGCGGTAACGGTCCGGGCGGCACAGGTGCCGGCGGCAATGGTCCTGGCGGTGCGGGTTCGGGCGGTAATGGTCCGGGCGGTGCAGGCACCGGTGGCATGGGCATGGGCGGGAATGGTCCCGGCGGTGCAGGTGCTGGTGGTGCAGGCGGTGGCCGCGTTGACACAAGTTCGGACGCGCAAGGCGTTGGCGACCAGTCCGCGACAGGTCCTGACATCTCGCAAAGCCCGGGTGATGTGACAGGTGCGACCAACAACCTGCAAACTCCGGATGGATCGGGCGGCGGCGGTGGCAGCAATGCGACCGATGGCACAGCCGAAGCAACCGGAACTGGTGAATCGACTGCCGAAGGTACTGGCGGTGCAGGTGGCATGACCTCGCCGACATCGAGCTCGGCCGGTAGTGGCGCCGGATCTGCGGATGCGACCAACACAGCTGGCGATGGTGGTGACAACGAGGTGTTTGCAGAAGCTGACACCGATGGAACCGCTGACAGTCTGGCCGAAGCGATTGCCGGGTATGGCGGCGCGGGGTCTGCTGACAATGATGCGACCTCGACTGGAACCGGCAGCGCGACGGGATCGGCAATGTCCGGTGACGGCGGCTATGGTGGAGCGGCCACAGCGGCTGGCGGCACTAGCGGCGCGGTCATGGGAAGCTCGACCGGCGGCATGACAAACGGTGCAACCAATACCGGTGGCGAGGCCTCGGGCGCCAATTCTGGTGCAGGTGGTGCAGGCGGAAACGCCGGTACCTGGGGCTCCGACAACGGTGGCGATGGCATCGTGAACGGCGAATCCTACGCATCGGCTGCAGCTGTTGTGGATACGGCGGCGTTCAACCAGTCGATCGTCATGGGCGCAAACGTCCTTGGTAACTCGGTCGATACGACCATGGTGGGCGGCTCGATGACGTCGTCCTACGCCAGCGACGATACCGAGGTCTAAGACCCGTTTCGGGCTCTGCCATTTTCAGAGCCCGAGCTTTTTTCAAAACCGCCGGGGGCGCGCCACGTGGCCCCGGCTTAGCAAACCCAAAGCGGAAATTTTCAGCCGTAGCGGGTGACAAGGAACGTTAATATGTCCCTCGACAGTATTACTGAAACGATTGCACATTTTGTTGGAACTTTTGAGCTGACAATCGAACAAGGACGATTGAGAGACCAGTATGAAGAGTTCACCGCGCTACGGCGGAAAGTCGAACTTGAAGACCTGTCAGACCCCACAAGAATTGAGGTCAAGGCCACGTTGAAGGCCGATCCGGGCGACTATGCCCCGATCCCTTTCAAATTCAACACACCTCCGGCCGAGCTGCCGCCACCACCCCCGGCAAACGGCCCGAACTATGAGACAAACATTTTCCTCGACCCACCGGAGGGTCCTTCTGAGGCGGTACGCGAGGCGGCATTGGGGCCGGCAGATGCGCCGCCTTTGATGCTGTTCCAGTTTCAGAACGAACTGATAGGGTCAGCAGTCACCTACACGTTCCAGACACTGTTCCTGCGCGACAATGACGTCGTCGGAGAAGGGGAGTTCCGCGATGTCGGCGCCCTGATCAGTGCAGGGCAGGACATGCTCGAGGCCGCCCTGACATTCCATTCGGTGGCGGCGCCGTCCTTTGCGTTGGCCGATTATGCGTCGCTTGAACTGCTCTCTGAGATTGCCGAGCAGATTGTGAACCCGATGAACTCCGAGATCGAAGGTGTCACGGTTCATCAATTCCACGGCGAAGACGCCGTTGGTGTGATCATAAACGGCGAAAAGGTTGAAGAGGCTCTGGAATGGGACGACCTGCTTCCGGCCTATCACCACCCAGATGAGGAAACCGAAACGCCGGATATGCTGCCCGTAGAATGGGACCGCTCGGATGACGAAGAATTTGCCGACGGCCATATGGTCATCTCGGGCGGCAACCTTGCGGTCAACGAAGTGGCGGCAACGATTGCCTGGATTGATGCGCCCTACATAGCCGTAGGCGGCAAGGCGATGGATTTGACTGTGATCAGCCAGGTCGCTGTGATTTCCGATTGGGACCAGATCGAAGAAGGCGGTAGCAGCGGAACCAAGGTGGTGCAGTCAGCCTCGGTCGGCGTTGAAGCGAAAGCTGCCTTTTGGCTGAACCAGGCCGAGGGGGCCGAAGGGCAACCCGCCTTTGCCTCGGTCGATTGGATCAGCGGCGATCTGGTCGTTGCGAATTTCATCAAGCAAGAGATCGACGCCACGGATATCGACCACATACAGGCCGAAATCTCGGCAAGCACGACGCTTTATGCGATGGGCGACAACCAGATGGTCAACGTCACCGAGATTGTCCAGCTGGGCAGCTACTATGATGTGATCATGATCGGCGGCAATATGATATCCGTCGATATGCTGTTCCAGACCAACGTGTTAGTGGATGACGATATCGTAACGGGCGGCTCGATCTCGGCGCAGGGTGATGAAAACCTTGTCATGAACGAGGCCTCGGTGTCGAAAACGGGTGAGGACAGCCACCAGGAGCTGCACCAGGATATGGCTAATGCCATGGCGCTGGGTGAAGCAGACATGGACGCGCTTGAGGACGCATTGCTCAACGATCCCATGTTCGCAGGGATGGAGCAGATCCGTGCCCTGAAAATCGAGGGCGATCTGCTGCAAGTCAACATCATGGAACAGGTCACCATGCTGCTGGATCAGGACGATGTGCATGTGTCCGGGCCCAAGGCTGCCGAGACGGAAATCACCGCGGGCAGCAATGCTCTGCTGAATGCGGCGAATGTTGCCAAGGCCGGGATCGACTCGGTGGTGATGGCGGCTGAGGAGACCTATTCAGATCTGCTCCTGCATCAGGCGAGCCTGTATGATGTACCTGATCAGGATGACATCTCTGAGCTGACGAATGACGCCATCGCCGTGTTGATGGAAGAGGCCAATAGCGAACTGGCCAAGATCCACGAAACCGTCGCCAAACAAACAGCCCCGACCGAGATGGCGGGCGCTGACGACGGCCTGCAGACCATGCTGGCGTGATTTCCCGTAATTTTAGCGAGTGACCGAAAGGTTAGTTTATGTCGATTGTGTTTTCGTCGCGCCGCACCATCTGTTCCAGCCCTTTGGATCGAAATGGCGGCGTTGCCGTGTCCGAGGCGCCGCGTACCGAAAAGCGATCAAATGCGCCGCAAGAACCCAAAGAGTCAGCCCTGCTTCTGCTGCATGAGGCGCTGCGCGTCGATACGCCAGACGCCTCGCAGGGCAAGGAGCAAAGGGCAGCCAAAACGAGTCCTGCAGAACCGAAGAACACTCACCGCGCCGATTCTCCCCTTCGGCGCGAACAGCCGCAACCTTCGCAAGATACGACCTCGGAAGGTAGCGGCGCTGGGGTGGCCGAAGCCGAGGCCTCTGATCCTGTTGACACCAACATACCCAAAGCGCGTAAGACCCCCTCTGCGCGCACAGATGGTGGGGATCGCATAGGCACTACGATTGAGGCCAAGGCAAACGAACCGTTGCCGCCGACCAAATCTGGCGGTGGTGACGGCAATGGGCCACCCCACACCTTTCACAAGCGAACCCCGCCCGAGGATTTCCGGCGCACATTGCGGGTCTCGATGCGCGCGATCTACCGCAATCTGGTGTTCGTTCTGGTGCTGACTTGTGCCACCAATATTCTGATCCTCGCCATTCCGATCTACCTGTTTCAGATCAGCGACCGGGTCCTGACCAGCCGATCCCTGGATACGCTGATCATGCTGACCACGATCGTCGCCGGTGCGGTGATTTTTCAAGCGGCCTTTGATGCGGTCCGTCGGTTCATGCTGATGCGCACGGCGGTCGAAGTGGCCGCGCGGCTGGGCGCCCCTGTGCTGAGTGCTGCGGCCCATGCCTCATTGCACGGCAATGGTCGCGAGTATCAGACCCTTGGGGATCTGCAGCAGGTGCGCGGTTTCTTGGTCTCGGGTACGCTGATCTCGTTCCTGGATGTGCCCTTTGCTCCGCTTTTCATCCTGATGATCTTTCTGGTGCATCCGCAGCTTGGAATGATCGTGGTCGTGACGGCCTTGCTGCTGATGACAATTGCCCTGATCAACCAGAAAACGACCGCGAAACCGTTTGCCGAGGCGAACAAAGCCCAATCCATGGCGAACCAGCATCTGGATTCGATGTCGCGCAATAGCCAGATCATCAACGCGCTGGCGATGATCCCCGAGGCCGTTCGGATCTGGGGCCGCGACACTGCGCAATCTCTGACATGGCAGGTGCGTGCGCAGGATCGCAACGTGATCTTCGCCGCTATTTCGCGCGCGGTACGCCTGCTGACTCAGATCGCTATCCTGGGGTGGGGGGCGTTTCTGGCTCTGCAGGGTGAGATCACCGGTGGCATGGTCATCGCAGCCTCGATTATCGCCGGGCGTGCCTTTGCGCCCATCGAAGGCTCGATTGAAGGGTGGAACGGCTTTCTTCTTACCCGCGGGGCGTATGGGCGGATCAAGGCGCTCCTGTCCAATTCCGCGCTTCAGTTCGAAAAACTGCGCTTGCCGCGTCCCGAAGGTCGGCTGGATGTTGAACGCCTACTTTACGTTCCCGGAGGGACCAAACGCGTGGTTCTGAACGGTATCACATTCGCACTTAATCCCGGTGAAACGCTGGCGATCATCGGCAATTCCGGCGCGGGCAAGACGACGCTGGGCAAGACGCTTGTGGGTTCGATCCTGCCGACCTCGGGCAGTGTGCGGCTGGACCTGATGGACATCCGCAACTGGGACCCTCGCCAGTTTGGTGAAAGCATCGGCTACTTGCCGCAGGACGTGCAGCTGTTCCCCGGCACCATCAAGGACAATATCGGCCGGATGCGAGAGGACGCGACCGACGAACAAATTCACGACGCTGCCGTTCTGGCCGATGTCCACAACATGATCGCAACCTTGCCGCAGGGGTATGAAACCGTGGTCGCCGCTGACGGATCGCCCCTGTCGGGCGGGCAGAAACAGCGTATTGCGCTGGCGCGCGCCTTCTTTGGCAACCCGCGTCTGGTGGTGTTGGATGAGCCGAACTCGAACCTCGATGTGGCAGGGGATCAAGCGCTGGCGCGGGCGATAGCTCAGGCCAAGGACAGCAAGATCACAGTCGTTGTGATTACGCAAAAGCCGACACTTCTGAATGTGGTGGACAAGATCATGCTGCTGACCGACGGGCGCGTCGCCTTGTTCGGCCAGCGTGAACAGGTGCTGCAGCAACTGAATGCGCCACGAAAACAACCCGGCATTGAAGGCCAGCAGGGGGGCTGATCATGAACGATATCGTACCCGTCAACACGTCTCCGTCCGAGCCGACCGTTTGGTATGCCGAGGTTCCGCGCTCGATCAACCGTCTGATCGTGGTGGGGTTCGTGATGCTGGTCGTGTGTTTCGGCGGCTTCGGTGTCTGGGCATTCAGCGCGCCACTGGCGGCAGCCGTCATCGCGCAGGGCAGCTTTGTTGCCACCGGCCGTAACAAGATCGTCCAGCACCTTGAGGGGGGGATTATCGAGGATATCAAGGTCTCGGAAGGTGAGGCCGTGCAGGCCGGTCAGGTACTGATGACGCTTGATCAGACCTCGGCTGAGGCTAATGAGAGAGAACTGTTTATCCGCAAAATCCGCCTGCAAGCCATGACCGAGCGGTTGCTGGCTGAGTATGGCGAGCGCGAAAAGCTCAACTTTTCCCCCGACCTGATAGAGGCGTCAAATGATGTCGAGGTGATGACGATCCTCGATGGCCAACGGCTCAGCTTTGATGTCTCGCGCAAAACACTGCTGAACGATGTCGCGCTTCTGGCGCGCAATATGGAGGCCTTAAGGATCCGCGCCAGCGGGTTTGAGGCTCAGTTGAAAAGCATGCAGAGACGCTCGGAGATCCTGCAAGAAGAGTTCGAAACAAAGGAAGCCTTGTTCGAAAAAGGATTGGTGCGCAAAGGCGATCTCAACACGATCCGCCGCGTTCAGGCCGAGGCCGATGGCCAGCAGGCGCGCTTGCAGGCCGAAGCCGCCGAAATTAACCAGATGCTGTTGAAATACGAAGAACAGATCTCCCGCACCCGTTCCGCCTATCGCGAGGCCGCGCTGGATGAGTTGGGTGTGATCGAAGCCGACCTCGAAAGTGTGCGCGAGAAATCCCGTCAGGCCCGCAGCGTTCTGGCTCGCGCGGTCGTGCGTGCGCCCGTCACCGGAACCGTCGTGCGCCTGCACTACCACACACCCGGCGGTGTGATCGAAACCGGCGAGCCCATCGCCGAGATCCTGCCCGCCGACGCCCCGCTGATTATCGAGGCGCAGATACCCCGCACCGAGATTGACAGCGTCGTTACCGGCCAGGACGCGACGGTGCGCCTGATCGCGCTCAATCAGCGCACAACCCCGGTTCTGAGCGGTCAGGTCTTCTATGTCTCAGCCGACGCGCTGGTCGAGGATTCCCAAGGCGTCCCGCAAGAGGTCTATCTGGCGCGCATTTCCCTGACACCCGAGGAGCTGAAGCGCGTCCGGGGGTTCGTGCCCACTCCGGGTATGCCGGCCGAGATCATGATCCAGACCGAAGAACGCACCTTCGCCGCATATATCGCCAAACCAGTCTCAGACAGTATGTCTCGGGCGTTTCGCGAGCAATAGGTTGATTTGGCTACACCAACCCGTCATCGCATGCTAATCCTCGCATGTGTGGGCAAAAAAGGGGGGCGGTGCAAATGCCACTGACAGTCAAGGATATGATGGAAGCAGCCAATGCGGTGGTCGCGCGTATCGATGTGGATCAAGCCAAAGCGCTGATCGAGGGCGGAGCGCTACTGCTGGATGTTCGCGACGTGGTCGAGCTTCAGCAATCGGGTCGTGCAACCGGCGCGCATCACATCCCGCGCGGCATGCTTGAGTTCCGTGCCGATGACACGCTGAAATCCCATGACCCCGAGCTGCGCAAAGACCGGGCTGTGATCCTCTACTGCGCCGCCGGAGGGCGTGCGGCGCTGGCAGGGAAGCTCCTCAAGGATATGGGCTATGACGAGGTCTACAACCTTGGCGGCCTGGCAGATTGGGTCAATGGCGGCGGCGACACCGAGTCCGCCTAAAGGCGCAGGTTATGCGTTCAGGAAAGCCCTGACGGCGGCCTCGAATTCACGGGGCTTTTCGGCATGCAGCCAATGCCCGGCCCCGGGGATTTTGGCAAAACGCGCGGCGGGAAACAGGGTTTTGATCTTGTCGCGGTGTTCGGGCAGAACATAGTCGGAATTGGCCCCGGCCAGAAACAGCGCCGGGCCATCCCAATGGGCGTCTATTTCGGGGAACCCCATGATCTTGGGCATCTCGGATGCCAGAGCGTCAAGGTTCAGAAGCCAGCGTTTCCCCTCGATATCCAGCGATTGGGTGAAGAAGCTCTGCAAAGCCGGATCAACCCCTTGCTCTGCCAGCTGCTCCGCCGCGTCCGACCGGCGCGTGACCCGCGAGAAATCGACCGCGCGCATCGCCTCGATGAACTGGATCTGGCTATGGCCGTAGGTCACCGGCGCGATATCGGCGACCACCAGTTTGCGGACCATATCCCCATGCTGTAGAGCCAGCATCATGGCGGCCTTGCCTCCCATCGAATGCCCCACGACATCGGCTGATCCGCCAAGGCTCTCGATCACTTCCGCCAGATCGGACGCGAGATCGGGATAGCCGTGCTCATCACTCCACAAGCTCTGCGAGTGGTTGCGCATGTCGACAGCAATCACCTGCCGCCCGTTGGAAAGACGCCGCGCGATGACGCCCCAGTTGCGGGCCGAGCCATAAAGCCCGTGCGCAATCAATAGGGGAGGGGTGTCCGTCGGGTCGCCATGGATGATCGTGTTAAGCATAGTCTTGTGATACGCGCGACTGCACCGAACAACCAGCCCCATTGTCGCCCCAATGCATGGCGGTTAAGTTGTCCCGTCAGGAGGGGCAGATGACGCAGGAAACAGATATCCAGACTCAGATCGCGCAGACCATTCAGTTGCTGCGCAAGAAACTGGGGGTCAAGGACAAGACGCTGATCGCCTCGGTGCGCCGCGCCAAGCGACGCTTGCCGCGCAACGTCTACAAACAAGCCATGGTGTTGGCGGAAGCCGAACCGATGGCAGAACATCCGAAACTGCGCCTGGTTCTGGACGGGGCGAAGCTTGAGAAAGCCTCGGATGAGGTGCAGAGCCATCTGAATGCGATCAACTTGGCGGAGCGTCGATTGGGTTGGTTTCTGAGCTTTCTTGGCTCAGTCGCGTTGGGTCTGATCGCTTTGGCGGCAGTTACGATGATTGTGCTGCGCTGGCGCGGGTTCATCTGACCCAAACGTTGTTGCAACGAAAAACGGCGCCGTGTGCGGCGCCGTTTTCTTTTTGTGTACCCGAGACGAATTACAGGTTCGGATAGATAGGGAATCTGGCGCAGAGGTCGGCGACTTCTGCTTTGACCTTGGCCTCGACCTCGGCATTGCCGTCTTCGCCATTGGCGGCCAGACCGTCGACCACTTCGATGATCCAGTCCGCGATCTGGCGGAATTCGACCTCGCCGAAGCCGCGCGTGGTGCCAGCTGGAGAACCCAGACGGATGCCCGAGGTGATGGTCGGCTTTTCCGGATCAAACGGCACGCCGTTCTTGTTGCAGGTAATATGCGCCCGGCCCAAAGCCTTCTCGGTCGCGTTGCCCTTCACACCTTTGGGGCGCAGGTCGACCAGCACCACATGGGTGTCGGTGCCATGGGTCACCGTGTCCAGACCGCCCTTGATCAGCTGATCCGACAGCGCCTGCGCGTTGGTGATGACCTGCTTGATATAGGTCTTGAACTCGGGGCGCAGAGCCTCGCCGAAGGCAACCGCCTTGCCTGCGATGACATGCATCAGCGGACCACCCTGAATCCCGGGGAAGATCGCTGAATTCACTTTCTTAGCGATATCTTCATCATTGGTCAGGATCATACCCCCACGCGGTCCGCGCAGGGTCTTGTGGGTTGTCGTGGTCGCCACATGCGCGTGCGGGAAGGGGCTGGGATGCTCGCCTGCGGCCACCAGGCCGGCGAAATGCGCCATGTCCACGTGCAGGTAGGCGCCAACCATGTCGGCGATCTCGCGCATGCGGGCAAAGTCAATCTGACGCGGGATGGCCGAGCCGCCTGCGATGATCAGCTTGGGGTTATGCTCTTTCGCCAGCGCCTCGACCTGATCGTAGTCGAGCATGTTGTCTTCTTTGCGGACACCGTATTGCACGGCGTTGAACCATTTGCCCGATTGGTTCGGGCGGGCACCGTGGGTCAGGTGACCACCGGCATCCAGGCTCATGCCCAGAATGGTGTCGCCGGGCTGGATCAGCGCCTGGAACACGCCCTGGTTCGCCTGGCTGCCCGAGTTCGGCTGCACGTTGGCAAAGCCGCAACCAAACAGCTCTTTCGCGCGGTCGATGGCCAGGTTTTCGGCGATATCGACGAACTGGCAGCCGCCATAGTAGCGACGGCCAGGATAGCCTTCGGCGTATTTGTTGGTCATCACAGAGCCCTGCGCCTCCATCACGGCGGCAGAGACGATGTTTTCCGACGCGATCAGCTCGATCTCGTCGCGCTGACGGCCCAGCTCGGACGTGATCGAGCCAAATAGCTCAGGATCACGGTCCGACAAAGACTGGGTGAAAAAACCTGTGTCACGGAGATTGGCGTTCATGATAGCTCCACATGTCTGGGGTATTGCTTGCGGATTTCCTATCGGAAACCCTGCCGAGGCAACAGCTTTAAAGCGACGAATTGCACGGCGTGGGCGTCAACTCTGGCCTATTGGGGAAAGGTATGTTTGTTTCGGAACCAAATGTGCAGCACCGGAAACCGGAAAATGAAAAAGAGAATCGCTTTTCTCGCAAGCGAGGCTGATGTCGCGCAATCAGCCCGCGAAGTCCTGGTCGCCAAATACGGAAACGCTGCGCCACGTGATGCGGATGTGGTGGTGGCGCTGGGTGGCGATGGGTTCATGCTGCGCACGCTTAAGAACATGCAGCACCTCGATGCGCCGGTATACGGGATGAACCGCGGGACCATCGGGTTCCTGATGAACACCTATTCTGACACTGATCTCTTGGAACGTCTCGATGACGCCGAGGTGGAGGTCATCAATCCTCTGGCCATGCGCGCCATGGATCAATCCGGGAAATTGCATGAGGCGTTGGCGATCAACGAGGTCTCCTTGCTGCGCGCAGGTCCGCAAGCAGCGCGTCTGAAGATCAGCGTCGATGGCCGCGAAAGGATGGGAGAGCTTGTCTGTGACGGCGCGCTTCTGTCTACGCCTGCGGGATCGACAGCGTATAACTATTCGGCCCACGGTCCGATTTTGCCGATCGGGGCGGATGTGTTGGCCCTGACCGCGATTGCTGCATTTCGACCCCGTCGGTGGCGCGGGGCCTTGCTGCCCAAAACCGCAACAGTTCGCATAGACGTGCTGGATGCCGACAAACGCCCGGTGATGGCCGATGCCGATTCTATTTCCTTTCCTGACATTGATTGGGTCGAAATCTGCTCGGAATCCGAAATCACCCATCGCATTCTTTTCGACCCCGGACATGGCCTTGAAGAGCGCCTGATTTCTGAACAATTCACTTAGAATTTCGTCAGTTTTGAAAATTAATTTTTCCTTGTGTGAACAAGTTCACATGCGAGTGAGCATGCAATAGGTAATGTGATCTTGCCTGGAGAACACGCTTAGGTGGGAGTGAGTGGCCACCAAACAGCGTTTTCGACATACTTGCGCATTTTTTGCGCTGGCGAGGGTGGGTGGTGCCACGCTCGTTATCTGAAATCCAGGCATATTTAAGCAAGCGGACCCCGGGCACAAAAACCCGGGGTCGATTTTTTGGGGGGGTCAGTCGGAGCGGGTCATTTGGTCCCAAAGAGGTTTGCACATCTGCCCGACCCGCGCCTCGATCGCCGCCGCCGCCTCGACCGCCAGATCTTCACGCCAACGACGCGCTGCGATCTGAACATTGATGGGCTGCAGGCCGTTGGGCAATTCTGCCAGTCTTGCCGGAACGCAGGCGGCGGGCAGGCCAAGGAAGTTCATCGCATAGGAATAGACCGCGCAGCCCAGAACCTCATGCACGCCTTCGGCCCCTTCGGTGTCGCGGTCCGGCTTGAAAAAGGGTTGAGGCAGGAACGGCGACAGGACCAGAGGGTAGTCTTCAAGGAAGAGGGACCATTCACGGGCATAATGGCTGCGTTTGGCGAGCATTTGCAGCAGTTCAGTCTCAATTATGGGCGGAAATTCCTGAAAATAGACATCGAAGATATCTTGGATGGTTTGGGAACCGGCCGCTTGGATATCGGATTTCAGAAGGGTCAGAACCTCACCCATCAATGTTCGGTATCCGATGCGACCGCATTCGAAGACATCAGGAGGATCGACCTCGTCGACCTGATAGCCCGCATCGACTAGCGCGTCGCGCGCAGTGTCCAGCGCCTTTTCGACCTCTGTATGCAGGGCGTATCCGAATGTGTTCTTGGTAAAGGCCACTTTGATCGGGGTGTCCAAAGCCTCACCCCGCCATGGCAGGGGTACATGAAACGGGTCGCGCGGGTCTGGGGCGATCAGGCTGGGCATCGACAGGGACAGGTCGGCTGCGGATCGCGTGATCAGGCCCTGAACGGACATGGATTGGGCGAGTATTCCGCGCTCGGCCGTTTGACTGGGGTTCCAGGCGGGGACGCGACCAAGGCCGGGTTTGACTGTCACCGCCCCGTTGGCGGCAGCCGGAAACCTGAGGCTTCCGCCAATGTCGTTTCCATGCGCCAAAGCGCCAATCCCGGCCATGACGGCCGCCCCGGCACCGCCCGACGACCCTCCGGCCGAGATATGCCTTCCCCACGGATTATGCGTGCGCCCATAGAGCGGATTGTCAGTGTCGGCGCGGAAGGAAAACTCGGGCGTGTTGGTGCGACCGATCACGATAGCCCCGGCATTCTGAAGGTTTGATACAACCGGCGCGTCATTAGGGGCGATGACATCCTTCAGCGCCACGACCCCGTTTGTCGTCGCGTGGCCCTTTTGGTCGACATTTATCTTGATGGTCACCGGCACCCCATGCAGCGGCCCGGTCGGTGCCCCAGCTGCCCGCGCGTGATCCAAGGCGCGCGCGCGTTCTAAGGCCTGCTGGCTCAGATCCTCGACCACGGCGTTCAGGTCGGGATTGACGGCATTCATACGTGAGATGGAGGAGGCAACGGCGTCCTCAGCACTCAGGTCACCGTTGCGGGTCAGGGTGGTCAGCTCAGTGGCGCTGAGTTGCCAGATTTTGCTTTGAGTCATGGGCCCTCACTGTCTTAGCAAGACAGTAAGGGGCCTGTTTCAGGTTGCAAGAGGGGGGCCGCGCTACTGAGCGTAACCAATCGTCTGCAACGCGTCCTTGATCTCGTCCAGGATGGCGGGATCGTCGATGGTCGCGGGCATCTTGTAGTCTTTGCCATCGGCAATCGACACCATGGTGCCCCGCAGGATCTTGCCCGAGCGGGTCTTGGGCAGGCGGTCCACCACCACGGCCAGTTTAAAGGCAGCCACAGGGCCGATTTTGTCTCGGACCATCTTGACGACTTCGTTCGAAACCTCGGCATGGTCACGGTCGGCACCGGTATTCAGACAAAGGAAACCCACTGGCATCTGGCCTTTCAACTGGTCTGACACTCCGATCACCGCGCATTCGGCCACATCGGGGTGGGCGGCCAGTACCTCTTCCATGCCGCCGGTCGACAGGCGGTGGCCCGCGACGTTGATCACGTCATCGGTGCGCGCCATGATATATAGGTAACCATCCTCGTCGATCATGCCCGCATCGCCGGTCTCATAGTAGCCGGGGAAGTGGTTCAGGTACGAGCTTTTGAACCGCTCTTCGGCGTTCCACAGCGTCGGCAAAGTGCCCGGAGGCAGCGGCAGCTTGACCGCGATCGCGCCTAGCTCACCCGGTTTCAGCGGATGGCCGCCTTCGTCGAGGATCTGAACGTCATAGCCTGGCATCGGCTTGGCCGGAGATCCCAACTTGACCGGAAGCTCCTCGATCCCCAGCGGGTTGCCTGCGATTGCCCAGCCGGTCTCAGTCTGCCACCAGTGGTCAATGATCGGAACGTTCAGCGCGTCCTGCGCCCAGGTGATCGTATCGGGGTCGGCGCGCTCGCCCGCAAGATACATGGCGCGCAGACCGGACAGGTCGTATTTGCCAATCAACTCACCCTTGGGGTCTTCACGCTTGACGGCGCGGATCGCGGTGGGGGCGGTGAAGAAACTGCGCACGTTGTGCTCGGAGATCACCCGCCAGAAGGTGCCCGCGTCGGGGGTGCCGACGGGTTTGCCCTCGAACACGATGGTGGTGTTGCCGTGGATCAGCGGGGCGTAGCAGATGTACGAGTGGCCAACGACCCAACCTACATCCGATGCGGCCCAGAACACATCACCCGGATCGACATTGTAGATATTCTTCATCGACCAGTTCAACGCAACCAGATGCCCGGCGGTCGGGCGCACAACGCCTTTGGGCGCTCCCGTGGTGCCCGAGGTGTAAAGGATATAGGCTGGATCATTGCCCGCGACCGGCACGCATTCGGCAGGTTCGACGCCGTATTGGAAGCCATGCCAGTTGAAGTCGCGCCCTTCGATCAGCTGTGCCACTTCCTGTTCGCGCTGGAAGATGACGCAGAACTCGGGCTTGTGGCTGGCCAGGTCGATGGCGCCGTCAAGCAGGGGTTTGTAATGAACCACGCGGCCCGGCTCTAACCCGCAGGAGGCGGCGATGATGGCCTTCGGCTTGGCGTCGTCGATCCGTACAGCCAGTTCGTTGCTGGCAAAGCCGCCGAACACCACCGAATGCACCGCGCCCAGACGGGCACAGGCCAGCATCGCCTCGAGCGCTTCGGGGATCATCGGCATGTAGATGATGACACGGTCGCCTTTTTCAACGCCTTTGGCGCGCAGCGCACCGGCCAGCGTTGCTACCCGGTTCCGTAATTCGACATACGAGATTTCGCGCTTAGTATGGGTGATCGGGCTGTCGTAGATAATGGCGGTCTGTTCGCCGCGCCCGTTTTCCACGTGGCGGTCGACGGCGTTCCAGCAGGTATTGACCTGAGCATCGCTGAACCATTCGTACAGAGGGGCGTTGTCGGCGAACAAGGCTTTGCTGGGGGCCGAGACCCAATCAATGCCTTTGGCGGCATCCATCCAGAAAGCCTCGGGGTCGTTTTTCCAGCCATCGTAAACGTCTTGATATGCCATCAGGCCCTCCTCCCAAAATTGCTGCGATTGTTGTTAGGCAGCGAAAGGGCAGCGGGCAAGCGGTGCGAGTGACGGCGCGTCAGTTTATCGCAAAATATTTGCAGGATGACCGAAAACAGCCTGCAAATTTTTGCAAACCTCAAGATTTTATGGAATTTAGAAGGTTCAAATTAAGATTTTGCAAACCTGCAAATTTATGAGTGCAAAGGGTATTGGCTGAGTCGGACAGCCAGACACCCGCAGGATGTCTGGCATCGATCTAGCCGCTCTAGCCGTAGTGGGTTACGGGCGTGCCGGCGATTGCAGCCATATTCAGCAACCCCCGTGAGGTGATCGAAGGGGTCACGATATGTGCCTTGTTGCCCATGCCCATCAGGATCGGACCAACTTCGATTCCGTCGGCTTTCATCTTCAGAACGTTGCGCACGCCACTTGCGGCATCCGCATGCGCGAAGATCAGGACATTCGCAGCACCCTCAAGGCGTGAGGCGGGAAAAATACGCTCGCGCAGTTCGGGGTTGAGGGCCGTGTCTAGGTTCATCTCGCCTTCATAAGTGAAGTCGCGCGGTTCGCTGTCCAGAATGGCAATTGCCTCACGCAGTCGCTTGCCCGAGCCTTCGGCCTGGTTGCCGAATTGCGACTGCGAGCAGAAGGCAATCTTCGGCTCAAGCCCGAAACGCCGCACGTGGCGGGCTGCGCCCAGCGTGATCTCTGCCAGTTCCGCCGGATTAGGCAATTGCCGTACATGAGTGTCGGCGATGAATAGAGGGCCGTCCTCGAGAATCATCAACGACAAAGCCCCATGTGGACGCAGGTCTGGGGTGCCCAGAACCTGCTCGACGTAATTCAAATGCCAACGGTATTCGCCGAACGTGCCGCAGATCATGCTGTCGGCTTCGCCGCGCTGAACCATGATTGCGCCAATCGCGGTGGAATTTGTACGCATGATCGCCTTGGCCAGATCAGGGGTGACGCCGCGGCGCTGCATGATCTGGTGGTATGAGTTCCAATAGTCGTAGTAGCGCGGATCGTTTTCCGGGTTCACGATCTGCAGATCCTTGCCGGGACGGACGACCAGACCCAGACGCTCACAACGGGCCTCGATCACTTCGGGGCGGCCAATCAGGATCGGAGTTTCGGTCGTTTCCTCAAGGATGGCCTGTGCAGCGCGCAATACGCGCTCATCCTCGCCCTCGGCGAAGACGATCCGGCGGCTTGAGGCTGCGGCGGCCTCGAACACGGGGCGCATAAGAAGGGCAGATTTGAAGACGGTCTGGTTCAGCTTTTCCTTGTAGGCCTCAAGGTCGTCGATCGGACGTTTGGCAACGCCGCTCTCCATTGCGGCCTTGGCGACCGCCGAAGATACGATCCCCACAAGGCGTGGATCGAAGGGTTTAGGGATCAGGTAGTCCGGGCCAAACGTCAGTTGCTCACCCTTGTAGGCAGCGGCAGCCTCGGCACTTGTGGTGGCGCGGGCCAGTTCTGCAATGCCTTCGACGCAGGCAATCTGCATCTCGTCATTGATCTCGGTCGCGCCGACATCCAATGCCCCCCGGAAGATGAATGGAAAACAGAGCACGTTATTGACTTGATTTGGAAAATCACTGCGTCCGGTCGCGATGATCGCATCCGGCGCGACCTCACGCGCGGCTTCGGGCAGGATTTCGGGCGTCGGGTTGGCCAGAGCGAAGATGATCGGGCGGGCGGCCATTTTCTCGACCATCTCGGGCGTCAGAACATTCGGGCCGCTTAGGCCAAGGAACAGATCGGCCCCACCAATCACGTCGTCCAGTGTGCGAAGGTCGGATTTCTGGGCGAACTGATCTTTGTGTGGGTTCATATCCTCGGCGCGACCCTCGTAGACCAGCCCGTGAATGTCGCACAGCCAGATATTCTCGCGCTGGACGCCAAGTTTGACCAGCATATTGAGGCAGGCGATCCCGGCCGCTCCGCCACCGGTCGAGACGATTTTGATATCCTCGAACTTCTTGCCAGCGACGTGCAGTGCGTTGCGGGCGGCGGCCCCGACTACTATGGCGGTTCCGTGCTGATCGTCGTGAAAAACGGGGATGTTCATGCGCTCGCGACACAGCTTTTCGACGATGAAGCAATCGGGGGCTTTGATGTCCTCAAGGTTGATTGCGCCGAAGGTCGGCTCCAGCGCGCAGACGACATCGGCCAGTTTTTCAGGGTCTGGCTGGTCGACCTCGATGTCAAAGCAGTCGATCCCGGCGAATTTCTTGAACAGGACGGCCTTGCCCTCCATCACCGGTTTCGAGGCGAGGGCACCGATATTGCCCAGCCCCAGCACAGCGGTTCCGTTCGACACCACTGCCACAAGGTTGCCGCGTGCGGTGTAATGCTCCGCGTTCGAGGGGTCGGCCTTGATCTCAAGACTGGCCTCGGCCACGCCGGGTGAATAGGCGCGGGCCAGATCCCGGCCGTTTGCCATCGGCTTTGTAGCCTTGATTTCAAGCTTTCCGGGCTTGGGATGGGCGTGATAGTCAAGCGCGGCCTGCCGCAAGCTGGGTGTGTCAGACATCGGCGGTAAAGCTCCCTTCAAAATTTGATTTAGCCTTAAACTATTTTTTTCGGCTTGGCTATGCCGCGCCTGAAGCTTGGCAAACCCGACCGTTTCCTTGATTAATTGTCGCAAAATTTTTACAAACCGCAAACTCCCGCGAATTGTTCTGAGACACCAAAATGCCCAACGACCTCAAAATGTCATCTTCCGAGGTGTTCACGCCATCCCGCTTCTGCTTTGGGGTGGACCGGTTCTGGTTCTGGGCTGCGCTGGGCGTCGCAGCTCTGATCCTCGGGTGTATCGCCTTGTTCCCCTTGCAGGCTGAGGTGTTCAATCAGGAAGGCGGATTGATCGAGACGATCTCGGCGGCTGGCTTGTTCACGGCTGGGATTGTGGCCTTGTTTAAGTATCGAGGCCTCGCGCGGCTTTACATCGGCGTGGGGTGCCTGCTTCTGGCCGAGCGTGAGCTTGAGGCGGATATTTACGCGGAAGGCTCAGTGCCATTCGCGGTGCTAAGCGGCTTGGACGGACTGCTGGACATGACACTGGTGCGTGTCGCTCTGGCGGTCGTCGTGCTGGGGGGCGTGCTATGGCATGGCATTCCCAACGCGTGGCGGGCGGTCAGGGTTCAGGCGCCCTTTCTTGCGATCTTTGTGCTGGCCGGGCTGGCCGCAGTCGTGGCGCAGGGGCTCGAAGAAATCTCGGGCCTGTATGAGGCCACGATGTCTTCGGTCATGAAGACGCGGCTGTTTGTTCTGGAAGAAACGCTCGAGATGTATTTTTCGATTGGCATTCTGGCGTCGGTTCTGATCGGATGGCCGAAAGAACCGACTGACGAGAGCTTGCATGACCCAGACAGCGCACGCGGCGAACACCCGCGCTGAAATCCGTTTGCCGACGCAGGAATTGCGCGACGATATTCCGTTTTACACCAAGGTGTTGGGGATGCAGATGGATATGATCTATCCTGCTGACGATCCTCGCACTGCCGTGTTTTCCGGCCATGGCCTACGGGTGCGGATCGAGAAGGATGCGCCCGAAACCCCCGGCACGTTACGCATTCTGACCGAAGACCCCGAAGGATTTGCCAATGGCGACCGGGTTCTGGTCGCTCCGAACGGCACACGTATCGAAATCGAGGACCTCGACCCCCCGCTAGTGATGCCCGAAACGGTGCATTCCTTTGTCGTGCGCAGGCTCAAGGATCAGGCGCCGTGGATCATCGGGCGGGCCGGGATGCATTATCGCGATCTGGTGCCGGATCGTTTGGGCGGGTCGATCATTGCCAGTCATATTCGCATCCCCGATGGCGGCCCTGTGCCGGATATGGTGCATTTCCATAAGGTCGGGTTTCAGCTGATCTTCTGCATACATGGCTGGGTTGATGTCGTTTACGAAGATCAGGGAGACAAATTGCGTCTGACCGCCGGGGATTGCTTTATCCAACCGCCGGAAATCCGTCACCGCGTGCTGGAAGCCTCGGACAATGTGCAGGTGATCGAGATCGGCGTTCCAGCCGAACATGTCACCGAAATAGATCATGAGATGGAGCTGCCGACGCCGCATCTGCGCCCCGACCGGGAATGGCAGGGGCAACGCTTTGTTTACAATCAGGCAAAAGATGCGGATTGGGTGCCGTTCCGGCTGCCGGGATACATCTGCCGCGACACCACGATTGCCGAGAACACCAAAGGGGTCGCCGGTGTTCAGGTCGTCCGGCGCGGGCAGAGTGATCCGGTCTGGGCCAGCCACGACACCGACATCCATTTCACCTTCGTCATGAGCGGAGAGGTCACTCTGGAGGGCGAAGGCCGTGACCCCTATCAACTGGAGCAGGGGGATGCCTTTGTGATACCACCGGGTATGCGTACACGCTTGTCACAGCCCTCTGACGATGTGGAACTGCTCGAGGTGACCTTGCCGGGGGTGTTCAAGACGGTTCTGGAATAAATGCGCGGTGGGGCTTCTATTCGCCCCTCGTTTTCCGGTAGGGTCTGGATTTCTGACCAACTGATCAAAAAATGGGGAATCGCCATGTCGCTTAGAGATGCCGCTTTGAAGGTCCGCGAAAACGCCCATGCGCCTTATTCGAACTTCAAGGTGGGCGCGGCGATCCTGTCGGGATCAGGGACGCTTTATGTTGGATGCAACGTAGAAAACGTGGCCTATCCCGAAGGCACTTGTGCTGAGGCAGGCGCAATTGCCGCCATGGTCGCTTCGGGCGAGACCGAGCTGGCCGAGGTCTATGTCGTTGCCCAAAGCCCGCAGCCGGTGCCGCCGTGTGGTGGCTGTCGTCAGAAACTGGCCGAGTTCGGCGCGCGGGATGTGAAGGTCACTTTGGCGACAACCGACGGCGCGGAGTTGGAAACCACGATCGGACAGCTTTTGCCCGGCGCATTTGACGCCTCGCATATGCAGGACAGCTGATCGCATGGACGCCCGTTCGATCATCGTTAAACTGCGCCGCAGCGAAGTACCCACCGGGCCAGAGCTTGCGTGGTTTGCCCAAGGTCTGGCCGATGGCAGCGTCAGTGACGCGCAGGCTGGGGCCTTTGCGATGGCTGTCTGCATGGGCGGGTTGGGCGCGCAGGGTCGTGCCGACCTGACCGTGGCGATGCGAGATAGTGGTGACGTGTTGCGCTGGGATCTGGATGGCCCGGTGATCGACAAACACTCCACGGGCGGTGTTGGCGATTGCGTCAGCCTGATCTTGGCTCCGGCTCTGGCTGAATGTGGGGCCTATGTGCCCATGATCTCGGGCCGCGGGCTGGGCCATACAGGAGGGACGCTGGACAAGCTTGAGGCGATTCCGGGCGTCACCACTCAGGTCGGGCAGGAGCGTCTGGCGCAGGTATTGCGCGACACCGGGGCTGCGATTGTCGGCGCGACGGGGCAGATCGCACCTGCGGACAAACGGCTTTATGCGGTGCGGGACGTAACAGCGACGGTGGAAAGCCTCGATCTGATCACGGCCTCGATCCTGTCCAAAAAACTCGCGGCCAGTCCCGATGCGCTGGTGCTGGATGTCAAAACCGGCAGCGGTGCGTTCATGAAAACCATTGAAGACGCGCGCGAGCTGGCTCAGGCACTGACCGCAACTGCGAATGCTGCTGGATGCCGAACCTCGGCCGTTATTACCGATATGAACCAACCTTTGGCCTCGGCGCTGGGCAACGCGTTGGAGGTGGCCGAGGTCATGAAGGTCCTGACCGAAGGAGGTCCGTCCCCTCTGGCCGAAATCTCTGCCGAATTGGGCGGGGTGTTGCTAGCGGATGCGGGTATCTCTGAAACAGTAGATCTGGGCCGCGCCAAAATTGCAGAGATCATTCGGGATGGCCGCGCCGCAGAACGGTTTGGTCGCATGATGGCCGCCGTTGGAGGCCCCGTGCATTTTGTTGAGACGTGGTCGCGTTTCCTGCCCGAAGCCAGCGTGATCACCGAAGTGGCAGCGCCGTGTGACGGCTACATCACGGCCATTGACGGCGAAGCTTTGGGTTTGGCCGTGGTGGCTCTTGGCGGTGGACGTCAGGTGGAAAGCGATGTGATCGACCCTGCGGTGGGTTTGTCAAACATGGTACGGCTAGGCGAGCGTGTAACCAAAGGCGCGCCTTTGGCCGCTGTTCACGCGGCGCGCGAGGACGCGGCCGCTCAGGCGGCCCAGAGTGTATTGGCGGCGATCACGATCGGCGATACTCCGGTTGCCGTACCCGATCTGGTGCATGAAAGGATCATGGCATGAGCCGCGCCTTTCTCGTCGTGATGGACTCGGTCGGTATCGGCGGGGCACCTGATGCAGGCGTGTTCTTCAACGGGGAGGTGCCTGACACCGGGGCCAACACACTGGCCCATATCGCGCAAGCCTGCGCCGAGGGGCGGGCTGAGGACGGGCGCAGCGGCCCGCTTGTGTTGCCCCATCTGGATGCGCTGGGATTGGGTGCTGCGACGCGTTTGGCTTCGGGCGACGCAACGCCGGGGCTGGCGGCTCAACCAACGGGCCTGTGGGGATGTGCGCGCGAACTATCGCCGGGTAAGGATACGCCCTCGGGCCATTGGGAATTGGCGGGGTTGCCGGTGCCGTGGGACTGGCACTATTTTCCTGACACACAGCCCGCATTTCCTCCCGATTTGAGTCAAGCAGCAGCGCAAGCTGCGGGGACCGAGGGTATTCTGGGCAACTGCCACGCATCTGGAACAGCCATCATTGCCGAGCTGGGGGCCGAGCATATGCGCACCGGCTGGCCGATCTGCTACACGTCCGCTGACAGCGTGTTTCAGATCGCCGCGCATGAGGGAAGCTTTGGCCTCGATCACCTGCTTGCGATGTGCCGAACGCTCGCGCCGCGTCTGCATGAGATGAAGGTGGGCCGTGTCATCGCGCGGCCCTTCGTCGGCTCGTCTGATGCGGGGTTCACGCGCACAACGAACCGCAAGGACTTTGCCATCTTGCCGCCCGCGCCCGTGCTGACGAACTGGGTTCAGGACGCAGGTCGCCGCGTGCATGCCGTTGGCAAAATCGGAGACATCTTTTCGATGCAGGGCATCGACACGCTGCGCAAAGGCTCCGATGCCGAATTGATGGGGCACCTGTCCGATCTGGTAGATGAGGCCGAGGATGGCAGCCTGAGTTTTGTCAATTTCGTCGAGTTCGACAGCCTCTATGGTCATCGTCGCGATATCAGCGGCTATGCCCGTGCGCTGGAATGGTTCGACCGGGAAATCGGAGCCATCCTGCCTAAGCTGCGCCCGGATGACATGCTGGTATTGACGGCGGATCACGGCAATGACCCCAGTTGGATCGGCACCGACCACACCCGTGAACAGGTGCCGGTCTTGGTGGCCGGGCAAGGTTCAGGCCAGCTCGGTCAAATCCATTTCGCCGATGTCGCCGCCAGCATCGCCCATCACCTGAATTTACCGGCGCAAGGGCCAGGAAAGAGCTTTCTATGAGTGTCGCAGACCTTCCGAAAATCGAATTGCACCTGCACCATGAAGGCGCGGCGCCCCCCTCATTCATCCGGCAATTGGCGCATGAAAAACGCATCGATCTGAGCGGTATCTTCAAGCCCGATGGCAGCTATGACTTCCGCGACTTCGCCCATTTCCTCAGCGTCTATGAGGCCGCGTGCGAAGTTCTGAAATCGCCCGAGGATTTCCGCCGTCTGACCCTGGCAATTCTTGAGGAAAGTGCCGCCAATGGGGTGGTGTATTCCGAGACCTTCCTCAGCCCCGATTTCTGCGGCGGTGGCGATCTGCACGCGTGGCGCGACTATTTGAACGCCATTCAGGACGCCGCCGATGAGGCCGAGCGCAAGTTCGACATCACTCTGCGCGGTGTGGTCACCTGTGTCCGCCATTTCGGCCCGGAAAAGGCCAAGATCAGCGCCCGCTGCGCTGCGGAAACCGCAGGCGATTGGATCACCGGTTTCGGTATGGGCGGCAATGAATCCATCGGCACTCAGGGCGACTTCAAATGGGCCTTCGATTGCGCCCGCGAGGCCGGTTTGAGCCTGACCACCCATGCAGGTGAGTTTGGCGGTCCAGAAAGTGTGCGCGACGCGGTCCGTGATTTGGGTGTTGAACGTCTCGGCCACGGCGTGCGCGCCATTGAAGACCCCGATCTGGTGCATGAATTGGTCGACCGGGACGTCACGCTTGAGGTCTGCCCGGGATCAAACGTGGTTCTGGGACTCTACCCCGATTTCGCAGCGCATCCGATTGCGCGGTTGCGCGACGCAGGGGCGAAAGTCACCGTTTCAACGGATGACCCGCCATTTTTCCATACCACAATGCGGCGTGAATATGAGATGTTGCAGGCAGCCTTTGATTGGGGTGCCGAAGACTTCGCAGCCCTGAATGAAACGGCCCTGAACGCCGCCTTTTGCGATGAAGACACCCGTGCGCGGGTCAAGAAAAGACTGGAGAACACATGAGCGAACACCTGACCGTCGTTGACCACCCGCTGGTGCAGCACAAACTGACGCTCATGCGGGACAAGGGAACCTCGACCGCCGAATTCCGCCAGTTGCTGCGGGAAATCACCCTGTTGCTAGCCTATGAGGTAACTCGCGAGCTTAAGCTGACCACCCGCCATATCGAAACCCCGATGGAGGAGATGGACGCACCTATTCTGGCTGGCAAAAAGCTGGCCCTGGTCTCGATCCTGCGCGCCGGGAACGGGATGTTGGACGGGGTGCTGGAACTGATCCCGTCGGCCCGTGTGGGGTTCGTCGGGCTTTACCGCGACGAAGAAACGCTGAAGCCGGTTCAGTATTACTTCAAAGCGCCCGAGGGCCTGAAAGACCGGTTGGTCATCGCAGTTGACCCGATGCTGGCCACCGGCAACAGCTCGGCCGCGGCGATTGATCTCCTGAAAGAGGCGGGCGCAACCGAGATCCTGTTCCTTTGCCTGCTAGCGGCACCAGAAGGGGTGGCGCGGATGAAAGAGGCCCATCCGGACGTGCATATCGTCACGGCAGCGCTGGATCGTGAGCTGAACTCGAAAGGCTATATCATGCCCGGCCTCGGTGATGCCGGAGACCGTATGTTCGGCACCAAATAAGCTCGATCACTCGCTGCAGATGTTTTGAAGCTGGACCCAATCGCGGTCCGGCAACACCTGTTCCAGCGTGCGTCCGGCCATCGGGTCGGCCTCAATCAGGCCAAGAACCGTTTCCCCGGTCACATCCCGCGCAAAGGCATATGGGGTCGAGGGCAGGGCGGCCTGTGCAAAAACTGCCAGCAGCGCCTCATCCGTCAGGGACGGACGGGGTTCCGACAGGACTTGCTCGGTATAGCTGTCGACGATCTCGGGCGTCAGGCCTCCGGTCGTCAGCAGGCGAAAGGCCGAGGACGCGCCGGTTCGGTCCAGAACATCATCCAACGGGTCTTGTGCCGCGATACGGGCGCGCTCGGCAATGACATAGCCGGCGGCCACGGCGGGATCTTCATGATCCTCGACCAAGGCCCGGTTCAACAAGACCGTCCCGCCCGGCAGGCTAAGGCTGTCTTGCACTCCTGCAGGCAGAATGATGATTTGCCGCACGCCCGTGCGCTTGGCCAGCCGATCCAAAGAGGCCTGCGCATCGCGTGAGGCACAGGCGCGTCCCGAAACCCGCTCGATTCGTTTCAGAATCTCATCGCCGATGTCCTGCCGTTTGACCTCGGGCACAACCGAGACCACGTGGTTTTGCAGTGCCCCGGGCAACCAAAGCAGCAACACCGCCAAAACCGCGGCGACGACGCCTGCAACGCTGACCCAACGCAACCGACCGGGATGCGGACGCGAGCGGTCGATGGCGCGCTGCAGCCGGTCGATAGCCTCGAGCATCGTCTTTTCGCTTTCGGCCAGTTCCAGCGTTTCCTCCGGGTCGCCGTCAGGGTTGAAAATCGCAGGGAAACTGCCCGGATTCTGCCGCTCCAACGCGGCCAGAGACCAGTGCGTCAGTGCTCGGTCATTGAAATCCGAGATCGTCAGGGTCGCCTCACCGATTGAGACCACAACCTCGCGCCGCTGTTCATCGGGCGAGGAGCGCCACAGACCGGTGGCTTCGATCCGCTGATACTGTTTCAGGGCCGTCATCTGGATTGGGCTGCTCGTGTTTTTCTTTTGCCAAAGCATAGCATGTGGAAATCGCGGGGCGCAAACCTGTTGCGCAGGCTTTCAGAAATATGCTGGATGGCACAAGCGCTGTTGCGCGCATCTAACCCGAGACAGGACATGCAGCCAGGCAAAGAAACGCTCCCCTTTTTGGCCTCAGTGCTGATGGTCTCGGCAATGGCCATTCTTGGTGTGATCGACAACGTGGTGATCCTGCTGGCCGAAACCATTGGGCTGTGGCAGTTCCACCTCAGCCGTGCCGTTTTGATGTTGCCTCTGATCATCGGGCTGTCCCTGTTGGGTTTGGGAAGTCTGCGGCCAAAACGGCTGCGATTTGTCTTGCTGCGCAGCGTTCTGATCGCGACGGGCATGCTGTTCTATTTCGCCTCGCTGGCGTTGATGCCGATTGCGCAGGCCCTGGCGGGCTTGTTCACCTCGCCGATGTTTGTGCTGTTGATTTCTGCATTGGGCCTAAAACAGGTCATCGGACCCTGGCGCATCGGCGCGGTTCTACTGGGGTTCGTGGGCATCCTGTGCGTGTTGCAACCCAACCCGACCGAGTTTGATGTCAGGACCTTTTTGCCGGTCGTTGGAGGGTTCTTCTACGCGCTCAGCGTGATCGTCACGCGGACCTATTGCTCGGACGAAAGCACAGTCGCCCTTCTGGCCAACAACATGCTTGTTCTGGGCATTGCCGGGGCCATCGGTTTAATCGTTTTCACGGCCTTTCCCGTGTCCGGACCCGACGGTCCCGAAGGTTTTGTGACCCGTGGTCTGGTCCTTGATATGCGCGCTGCCTTGCCATGGGTCGTGGTGCAGGCTGTCGGGTCCACCGTGGCCGTCTTCATGATGATCAAGGCTTATCAGGTCGGAGAGCCCTCATTCGTTGCCGTGTTCGAATATTCGATCATGATCTTCGGTCCTCTGTTCGCCTGGGTCGCTCTTGGACAGACGATCGGAGTGATGCAGATCTTTGGCATCGGCCTGATCGCAACAGCCGGCGCAGTTCTGGGCTGGAGAGCCAGGCGCGCGGCCCCCGAGCAGGAGGTCGCATGATCATCTCTCGCGGCCGCCGCTATGTGTTTGTGCACATGCCTAAGACGGGGGGAACCTCACTGGCCTTGGCGCTGGAGCAGCGGGCCATGAAGGATGACATCCTGTTAGGAGACACGCCCAAGGCCCTGAAACGGCGGCGCCGCGCCAAGGAACTGACCGCGCGGGGGAGGCTGCACAAGCACGCGACGCTTGCGGATATAGACGGGGTGTTGCCGGATGGTGAGCTTGAGGAGATGTTTGCTTTCACGCTGGTCCGCAACCCGTGGGATCGCATGGTCAGCTATTACCACTGGCTGCGATCTCAGAGCTTTGCGCATGAGGCAGTCACCCTGTCGCAGCAATTGGCGTTCGAGCCTTTTGTCCTGCACCCGACCATCCGCCGCTCGTTTCAGGACCATCCGGCACGGCGCTACATGACGCGTGCAGATGGTGTTGAACAGTGCCAGCTGTTCATACGGTTGGAACAGTTCGAACAGGACGCTCAAGCTCTGTTTCGCCATCTGGGGTTTGAGGTGGAATTGCCCCATATCAACCCCTCGGACCGGCAAGCAGACTATCGGGCATACTATTCCGACAGGTCCGCCCAATCCGTGGCAGAAGCCTGCGCAGAAGACATCGAGAGATTCGGCTACGCTTTTGACGTTACGTCCGGCTAATAGTTTCCGATTGGTCAATAAACCCATTCTTGAAGGGCTGTCTGTTGCAGGAAACGCCTTGTTTTAACCCAAATTGGGCGTAAATACGGCCAAACTAAGACGGAAAGCCGCTGCGTCTGCTATCTCTTGAGATGTGAGTATTTGTGCCAAAAGGGGGTTCGGCACGTGTTGGAAGTAGTGAGTTTTTCGGATGTTTCCGAGTATCATGACGATGCGGATCTGCCAGTTGCGCTGGACGCAGTGTCATCGCGCAGAGGAGGGTTCCTGCACGGAACCAAAATCGCGACCACCAGTGGATGGAAGCTAATCGAGCGTATCGCCGCCGGTGATCTGGTTCGAACTCTGGATCACGGTTTCAAGGAGGTGCGCAGGGTCTCGACCAGTTGGGTCAATATCCCGGCAGGTGAGAGGCGATCGGCCTATCTGCCCATCTTTGTGCCTGCGCGGGCGGCCTATAATGGGCGCGCGGTTTGGTTGATGCCGGAACAGGGCGTCGCGCTGGATCGCGGCAAACTGGACCTGACGGATCAAGGTGTAACGGTGTTGCCTGCGCGGGTATTGGACGGGGCCTGTCGGTTGACCTCGCAATCTCCGGGATCGTCGTTCGAGGTCACAACCCTGTTCTTCGACCAGGACGAGGTGATCTATATCGAAGGTGGCTTGCAAGCCTATTGCCCTTCGGGGCGCTTCAGCCGCACGTCTGGTCAGGCAAAAGAGTATGCGGTGGCCGACGAAGACGCGGCGACTGCGTTGGTCGGTGCGCTTGCTGCAAGTGGTGAGATTTCGGCACTGGCGAACCCATTGGGCGCTTTGCCTGCTCCGATCCCGACGGATCCGATTTTCCCGATCCGCCCCGCGGCCGGTATTCGCAGGCCCGGACGGCCGGGTCGACCAAATACGCCGGTTCTGTTTCTCCGGCCTGAATGGCAAACCGCTCCGGCTGTTCAGTAAGGAAGACGCAGGCGCAAGGGGAGTTGCGCCTGCGTCGTTGTTTTAAGCGGCTTTGGCGTCCGGGTTGAACCGGCCGTAGAAGCTCTGACCTTTTTCAGCCATTTCACGCAGCAGCGGCGGGCAGGCAAAACGCTCGCCATAGGCCTCGGCCAGTTGATCGCAACGCTCGGCTGCGTAGGGCGTGCCGATGATGTCCAACCAGCTGAGCGGACCACCGGACCAAGGCGCAAAGCCCCAGCCCAAGATCGCGCCTACGTCACCTTCACGGATGTCTTCCAGAACACCTTCTTCCAGCGCGCGGACCGCCTCTAGAACCTGTGCGAACATCAGACGTTCCTGCACTTCGATCAGGTCAGGCTGCTCGGCGGCCAGCGGGTACTTGTCCTGCAGACCTTTCCAGTACTCGACGCGTTTGCCCTTCTCGTCATAGTCGAAGAAGCCTGCATTGGCCTTGCGACCCAGACGGCCCTGTTCCTCCATCCAGAAGATCAGATCGTCCGAGGGGCTTTCGGGATAGGCATTACCCATCGCCGCCTTGGTCGCCCGTGCAATCTTGGCACCCAGATCAATCGAGGTTTCATCGGTCAGCTGGATCGGTCCTACCGGGAAGCCCAACTGACGCGCCGCGTTGTCGATCAAGATCGGGCTGACGCCCTCGGTGATCATGCGGGCACCTTCGTTGATGTAGGGGATGATGCAGCGGTTGGCGTAGAAGAAGCGCGCATCGTTGACCACGATCGGCGTCTTGCGGATCTGGCGCACGTAGTCCAGAGCCTTGGCGACCGCGCGATCACCGGTTTCCTTGCCCTTGATGATCTCGACCAGGAACATCTTCTCAACGGGTGAGAAGAAGTGGATGCCGATGAACTGCTCAGGCCGAACGGAGGCTTTGGCCAGATCGGTTATCGGCAGGGTCGAGGTGTTCGAGGCAAAGATGCAGTCCTCGGGGATGATCGCCTCGACCTTTTTGGTCATATCGGCCTTGACGCCCGGGTCTTCGAAAACGGCCTCGATGATCAGATCACACCCTTTCAGATGCTCCAGATCAGGGGTCGCGGTGATACGGGCCAGCAGGGCCTCTTTCTTCTCAGCCGTGGCTTTGCCGCGCTTGATGCCCTTGTCCATATAGCTTTCGGAATAGGCTTTGCCCTTGTCGGCGGCAGCCTGATCACGGTCAACCAGAACAACCTCCATCCCGGCCTGCGCCGAGACCAGAGCGATACCCGCACCCATCATGCCTGCGCCCAGAACGCCGACCTTTTTCACGCGTTGATCGGCCACATCTTTGGGGCGGACCGCGCCTTTCTCCAAGGCTTCCTTGTTCAGGAACAGCGACCGGATCATGGCCGATGATGATGGGTTCATCAGGACGTTGGTGAACCAACGCGCCTCGATCTTCAGGGCGGTGTCGAAGTCGACCAGCGCCCCTTCGTAGATCGAACTCAGCAGAGCCTTGGCCGCCGGGAAGGCGCCTTGGGTCTTGCCGTGCACCATGGCGCTGGCACCGACGAAAGTCATGAAACCCGCAGGGTGGTAAGGCGCGCCGCCGGGCATTTTGTAACCCTTCGCGTCCCAAGGCTTGACCAGATCGGCGTCCTTGGCGTTCAGAACCCATTCCTTGGCGGCTGCGACCGGATCGTCCGAAACATCGTCGATCAGCTGCGCACCTTTGGCTTTCTTCGGATCCATCATCTTGCCTTCCAGCAGGACTGGAGCGGCCGCCATCGCGCCGACCATACGGCTAAAGCGCATCGTGCCGCCGCCGCCGGGGAAGATGCCCAGCAGAATCTCGGGCAGGCCGATCTTGGCTTTGGCGTTCGAGGTCATGACACGGTGATGACAGGCCAGCGCGATCTCGGTCCCGATCCCGGCGCAGGTGCCGTTGATGGCACAGGCGATCGGTTTGCCGCCCTTCTTGGTCTTGGGGTCCATGCCCGCCAGTTCCATCTTGCGCAGGATGTGGTGGCCGCCCATGACAAAATCGAACAGCGCTTGCGCCGGTTCATCACCGGCCTCCTGACGGATGGTGGCGAGGGTATTCAGATCCATGCCACCAGCGAAAGAGCCTTCTTTGCCCGAGGTAATAACGATCCCCTTGATCTCATCATCGCTCAGGGCCTGATCGATCAGCTGGCTGACCTCCTGAAAGGCCTCGCGGGTCAGAACGTTCATGGATTTACCCTGAGCATCCCAGGTCACAAAAGCGACGCCGTCTGCGTCTTTGGTCAGAGTGAAATCAGTCATTGTCATCTCCAATCTGGTCAGCCGTCAGCGGGCTGCCGTCTTTTTGGGTGAAAGAGAATCCGTTCTCATCATCCTTCACCATCATGTCTATGTCGCTGTAATAGCCGGTCTCGGTCGGGGTCCGAGTGCCCACCACCAGAAAACTCGCGGGCGCATCGGTCTTGTTCACAAGGTGATGGCCGTTCGCCTCACCTGCGGGCCAGGCGGCGCAGTCACCGGGCAGCATCTCATGCTCGCCATCATCATCAATCAGCACGCAGGTGCCGGACAGCATGATGGCGAACTCGTCCTGCTGCATGTGGTAGTGCCGCAACGAGGACATCCCTGCAGGCTCCAGCCGCACGATGTTGACCCCGTATTGGGTCAGCCCACCCGCATCGCCGACGCGCTGCACGAAACGACCCGCAGTCGCCTTTGCCAGCTTGCCGGGATAGGCCGAGCCGCCCTTGAACGGGATCTGAGAGAGGTCCAGTTTGGGCATCAGACCCGCTCGATAATGGTTGCAGCCCCCATGCCGGACGCAATGCACAGCGTGGCCAGACCGGTTTCCTTGTCCTGACGCTCCAGCTCATCCAGCAGCGTGCCGATGATCATCGCGCCGGTTGCACCCAGCGGGTGGCCCATCGCAATCGAGCCGCCGTTCACGTTGACCAGCGCAGGGTCCACATCGAACGCCTGCTGGAACCGCAGCACGACCGAGGCGAAGGCTTCGTTCACTTCAAACAGGTCCAGATCGCCGATCTGCATGCCGTTGTCGGCCAGAATCTTCTCGGTCACCGGAACCGGGCCGGTCAGCATGATGGTGGGATCGGTGCCGATTTTGGCGGTCGCCTTGATGCGGGCGCGCGGCTTGAGGCCGTATTTCTCACCGAATTCCTTGTTGCCGATCAGAACCGCCGCAGCCCCATCCACGATGCCCGAGCTGTTGCCCGCGTGGTGGATGTGGTTGATCCGCTCCAGATGCGGGTATTTCAGCATCGCCACCTTGTCGAAACCCGGCATCTGTTCCCCCATCATCGCGAAAGAGGGGTTCAGCGCGCCAAGGCTCTGCATATCAGTACCGGGGCGCATGTATTCGTCGCGATCCAGAATGGTTAGGCCGTTCTGATCCTTGATGGAGATGACCGATTTCTCGAACCGGTTGTCTTCCCACGCCGCTGCCGCACGTTTCTGAGATTCAACTGCCAGCGCATCCGCATCATCCCGGCTGAACCCATATTCGGTCGCGATAATATCGGCCGAGATACCCTGTGGCACGAAATAGGTGTCCATCGCCAGCGAGGGGTCAACGGCAATCGCCGCCCCGTCGCTGCCCATGGCCACGCGACCCATCATCTCAACACCGCCGGCGATGTAAGCCTCACCCGCGCCGCCTTTGACCTGGTTCGCGGCCAGGTTCACGGCTTCCATGCCCGAGGCGCAGAAGCGGTTGATCGCCAGACCGGGGATCGATTGGTCGAGGTCCGAGGCCAGAACCGCCGAGCGCGCCAGACAGCCGCCTTGCTCCATCACCTGCGTGACGTTACCCCAGATCACATCCTCAACGGCGTGACCTTCAAGGTTGTTGCGTTCCTTGATCGCGTTCAGGGTCAAGGCGGACAGGCGCACCGAGGTTACCTCGTGCAGGCTGCCATCCTTACGGCCCTTGCCGCGCGGAGTGCGCAGGGCGTCATAAATGTAAGCTTCGGTCATGGGTCTTCTCCTTAAGCTCGATCCGACGGGTTGCCGGGCATCAGGTCATAGGGGTGTTTCCAGCCGGGCTGCTCGGATAGGCGAGTCAGCCAGGCGTCGATGTTGGGCCAGTCGGCGCGGTCAAAGCCGAATGGTTCGGGATAGTAGAGGTAGCCGCAACAGCTGAGATCGGCGTTTGTCACGCCGTCCCCAACGATCCAGTCGCGGCCCTCAAGGTGGTTGTTCAGAACATCGTAGGCCGCTTTCAGACGGCCTTGGTTGAAGGCAATCACATCGGCATTGCGGTGTTCTTCTGGCAGGAAGTTCATCAGAAACCGCGTCATGCCGGCCATCGAGCTGAGTTTGTGGTTGTCCCACAGCACCCAGCGAAAGATCTCGTAGTTCTCTTCCCGCGTCTTGCCGCCGAACTTGCCGGATTTCTCAGTGACATAAGCCTGAATCGCACCAGATTGGGAGGTTTTGAAATCACCGTCGATCAGGAAGGGCGCTTCGCCCATTACGTTGACGTCCGAGCGGAACTCGGGGCTGCGGGTGACGCCTTTGAAGAAATCGACAAAGACCGGCTCCCACTCGAGGCCGGACATTTCCAGCGCCAGAGCGGCCTTGAATGAATTGCCGCTTTCACCGAAGCAGTGCAGTTTTATGGTCATGCGGTCGCCCCTCCCGTGGCGTTTTGTGCATCGTCCGCCCAAGCTTTTCGGCCTTGATGCCTAGCGCTTGCGTGCCTCCAACTCGGAATTGAAGAGGCGCAACCGATGGGTCAGGTTGTCTTCGTCAATGACGCTGTTGAAGTTCTCGAACAGAAAAGACAGCGCTTCGCCTTCATCCAACCCGGCCTCGCGGGCGAAGCCGCGGAGTTTGCGATAGCCGTCCTCGGTCATGGCGACCGGGAAACGGCGGGTCAGGCGAAAGCGTTTGGGCATTCTGTCTCCTCCGAATAGTAGGGCCCGAGTTGTGATGCCCGAGCCCAGACTTTGATCAGAAGTTCGCCGCGTCCAGAACCATCACAGTGTCTGCGCCGGTCTGAATGCGGGAAAGATGCATCGCTGTCGCGGGCAGGCGGCGGGCCATGTAGAACCGGCCGGTGTTGATCTTGGTCTCGTAGAACTCTTTGTCCGAGGCGCCACCGTCCAGCGCGTCTTGAGCTGCCTTCGCCATCTGTGCCCACATCAGGCCCAGGCAGACATGACCGAACATGTGCATAAAGTCATAAGACCCGGACAGAGCGTTGTTGGGGTTCTTCATGCCTTCCTGCATGAAGTACATGCCAGCGGCCTGTAGATCCTTGGACGCCGCTTTCAGCGGTTCGATGAAGGCTTTGTCATAGGCTTCGTTCTGGCCTGCGTTTTCCTTGCAGAAGGTTTTGACCATTTCGAAGAACGCCATGACGTGCTTGCCGCCATCCTGCGCCAGCTTACGGCCGACAAGGTCCAGCGCCTGAACGCCGTTCGCGCCTTCGTAGATCATGGCGATACGGGCATCGCGGGTGTATTGCGACATACCCCATTCTTCGATGTAGCCATGGCCGCCATAGACCTGCTGGGCCTGAACGGTCATGTCGTAGCCTTCGTCGGTCAGGAAACCCTTGATGACCGGTGTCAGCAGCGAAATCAGCCCGTCCGCGTCTTTGTCTTCGGAACGGTGCGCCTTGTCGATCATGGTCGCGCCCCACAGAAGGAACGCTCTTGCGCCTTCGGTAAAGCTTTTCTGATCCATAAGGTTACGGCGGATGTCAGGGTGGACGATCAGCGGATCGGCGGGGCCGTCCGGGTTCTTTACTCCGGTCACATCGCGGCCCTGTAGGCGATCTTTGGCATATTCCAGGGCGTTTTGATAAGCAGCTTCGGCCTGTGAGACCCCCTGCATACCCACACCCAGACGCGCTTCGTTCATCATGGTGAACATGGCGCGCATGCCTTTATGCTCTTCGCCCAGCAGCCAGCCTGTGGCTTCGTCATAGTTCATGACGCAGGTCGAGTTGCCGTGGATGCCCATCTTTTCTTCGATCTTGCCGACCGAAACGCCGTTACGCTCACCCACTGATCCGTCTTCATTCACGATGAACTTGGGCACGATGAACAGCGACACGCCCTTGATGCCCTCGGGGCCACCGGGGATTTTAGCCAAAACCAAATGGATGATGTTGTCGGCCATGTCATGATCACCGGCCGAGATAAAGATCTTCTGGCCCGAGATTTTATAGCTGCCGTCGCCCTGAGGTTCCGCTTTGGTGCGCATCAGACCCAGATCGGTACCGCAATGCGGCTCGGTCAGGTTCATGGTGCCGGTCCATTCACAGCTGATCATGTTCGGCAGGTATTTGTTCTTTTGCTCGTCCGAGCCGTGCGCCAAGATCGCCGAGGCCGCGCCGTGGGTCAGGCCCTGATACATCGTAAACGCTTGGTTCGCGCCCGAGAACATCTCTCCCACGGCCGTTCCAATCACGTAGGGCATGTTCTGGCCACCATACTCTTCCGGCATGTCGAGGCCAGTCCAGCCGCCTTCTTTCATCTGCTCGAAGGCATCTTTGAAGCCTGTGGGTGTGTACACGATACCGTTTTCCAAACGGCATCCTTCGGTGTCGCCGACAACATTCAGCGGGTGAAGAACATTGGTGGCGACCTTGCCAGCTTCTTCCAGAACGGCGCCGGTGAACTCGGCCTCCAGTTCGTTGTAACCCGGAATGTCAGACTCCGAGATTTTCAGGACATCATGCAGGATGAACTGCATATCTTTGGTTGGCGCGTTGTAGACGGGCATGTGAAGCTCCCTTAATTCATATGTCCGGAGGGCAGGGCGAAGTTATTCGGCCGCCTTCTTTTCCTGTTTCATCGAGGCGATAACTTTCTCGCCCCAGCGCAACTGCTCTTTCAGATCGTCGATAGCCTGTGTCAGCTCTTCACGGCGCGATTCCATATCGGCCAGACGTTCGCACGCGATTTCATAGGTGCGCGCCATCTGGGTCACCTGCTGGTCGCCCACGTGATACAGGTCCAGAAGCTGTCGAATTTCCTCAAGGCTGAAACCAAACCGCTTGCCACGCAGAATTAGCTTTAGCCGCGCGCGGTCGCGTTTGGTGAACAGACGCTTCTGACCCTCGCGGATCGGAAACAGAAGTTCTTTCGCCTCATAGAACCGCAAGGTGCGGGGCGTGACATCATAGGTCTCGCACATTTCACGGATGGTCATCAGATCTTCGGTCATTCGTCATACTCTCGTCACTGGCGTCGTCCGAATAGAGTTGCGCAGTTGCTGGACGCTTTACAACATGTAGGTGACGTTTACGTAATCCAGACGCTGCGTCATTTCTAAGTTGACGTAACTTCCAGTCGCGTAATGACGGGTTTTGCGAAATTTTCTTTCCCTAGGGGCAAGAGAAATTCGCCCTCAGATTGGTCCTAGGACTCGATTCCAAGGTGCATTTTTTGGTTTCACCAGAACCCAGAAGGGCAGAGTGTTCTACTTTATGGACTTAGCCGTTTGGTCCCGAAGCTGTTTGAGGGCATCCATCGCCTCGTCAAGCTGCGCGCGCTGCTGTCGCAGCTCTTCCATCTGTCGATCTGCCATTTCTACGAAAGTTGCCATCTGCGCTTCGTTGCCTTGATCTTCGTAGATCAACAGCCACTGGCGAATCTCTTCCAAAGGAAATCCGAATTTCCGGCCGCGCATGATCAGCGTCATGCGGGCGCATTCTCTGGGGCCATAGTACCGGGATCGCCCTTCTCGGTCGGGCTGCAAGAGCTCGATGTATTCGTAGTAACGCAGGGTGCGTGGAGTCACGTCGAACTCGGCACACATCTCTTTGAATGACAAACGGTTGTCGGACATTCGGGGTCTCCTCGGCAGCAACCTAGGACGTCATGCGAACAAGCGCAACAGGTGGGCTTGCCCTTTGATCGGCTGGCGGCTCATAAAGGGGCAAGACAACAGGATATGATCATGGTCGACAAAGCAAAGCTAGCCCGCCAGTTTATCGAAGCCATTCCGCATGCGCGCGCGATGGGCCTTCATCTTAGCCAGATTGGGGAAGGTGAAGCCGAAATAACAATGCCTTACAACGAGGATCTGATCGGAGATCCGCGCACGGGCGTGATCCACGGCGGCGCGATTTCAACCATCCTGGATACCTGCTGCGGGGCCGCAGTCATGAGCCACCCGTCTTCTCCGGGCGGAACAGCGACGATTGATTTGCGCATCGACTATATGCGCGCTGCCACGCCGGGGCAGAGCATCACCGCGCGGGCCAATTGCTATCACATCACCCGAAATGTGGCCTTCGTGCGTGCAACGGCGATGGATGATGATCTTGACCTGCCAGTGGCGACCGCCTCGGGGTCTTTCACGGTTGAGGGGAAGTAATATGGCCCGTTCCCGTCCCGAACCTATGCAGGTGGTCAAACAACGGCGCGACGCCGCCTTGCGCGCTTTGGTTGATGGTGTGCCCTATATCCGGTTTCTCAACATCAGCTTCGACCGGCGCGGGGATGAGCTTACCGGCGTGCTGAACTTTGACGAGAAACTGATCGGAAACCCGTTTCTTCCAGCCCTTCATGGCGGCGTTACCGCGGCGTTTCTTGAGGTCACTGCCGTCATCACGCTGAGCTGGGAACACATGTTCTCGGACATCGAAAGCGGCGAAATTGATGCCGAGGCCATTGTTACGGATGAATCGATCCGCTTTCCCAAAACCATCGACTTTACGGTCGACTATTTGCGCTCGGGCCTGCCCCGCGACGCCTATGCACGCGCCTTCGTGAACCGGGCCGGACGGCGCTACGCCTCAGTTCGTGTTGAGGCCTGGCAGGACAACCATGCCAAGTTGTTTGCGCAGGCGACGGGGCATTTCCTGATGCCGCAACAGCCCCGCGACAAGGGCTGAGAATGCAGGATGCCTCGGCACCCATAACTCACAAACGGGTGCTGAAGATCGCGGTTCCCATTGTGCTGTCGAACGCGACCGTACCGATCCTTGGGGCGGTGGATACCGGCGTTGTCGGGCAGATGGGAGCGGCTGCTCCGATCGGCGCGGTGGGCATGGGCGCGGTGATCCTGTCCGCGATCTACTGGATTTTCGGCTTTCTTCGCATGGGCACAACGGGCCTTGCCGCGCAGGCGCGCGGGGCCGGAGAGAGCGCCGAGATGCGCGCCTTGCTCGTTCGCGGGTTGATGCTCGGCGGGGCGGCAGGCCTTGTGTTTGTCCTTGCCCAGATCGCGATCTTCAGTGGCGCGTTCTGGTTGTCCCCGGCCAGCCCCGAGGTTGAAACACTTGCGCGCTCGTACCTTGAGTTTCGAATCTGGGGAGCACCCGCGACCATTGCCCTATATGCGATCACCGGCTGGCTGATTGCGGTCGAGCGGACACGGGGCGTTTTCCTGCTACAGATCTGGATGAACGGTCTGAACATCGCGCTGGACCTGTGGTTCGTTCTGGGGCTGGGCTGGGGCGTCGAAGGCGTGGCGATTGCGACCCTGATCGCAGAATGGACAGGATTGGCGCTGGGTCTGTGGCTGTGCCGGGACGGGTTTGCCGGGCAAATCTGGCGTGACTGGCCGCGCATTTTCGATGCCACCCGGCTGCGGCGGATGGTGCAGGTGAACGGAGACATCATGATCCGCTCGGTTCTGCTGACTGGCTCGTTCACCACCTTCCTGTTCGTCGGGTCCGATTTAGGAGACGTCAATCTGGCGGCCAATCAGGTACTGCTACAATTCCTGGAAATCACCGCTTTTGCGCTGGACGGATTCGCCTTTTCTGCCGAGGCGCTGGTCGGAGGCGCGGTTGGCGCACGGGACCGATACCAAGTACGGCGCGCCTCGGTCATGGCGTCTCAGTGGGGTGTCGGTGGCGCGGTGCTTCTCAGCGCCGTTTTCTTCTTTGCAGGTCCCGCGCTGATTGATCTGATGTCCACCTCTCCCGAAGTACGCGAGGCGGGACGCACGTTCCTGTTCTGGGCGGCCTTGGCTCCGATCATCGGTGTCGCAAGCTGGATGTTCGACGGTATCTACATCGGAGCCACATGGACCCGCGACATGCGCAATGCGATGCTGCAATCGGTAGCGATCTATGTCGTCGCTTTGTTCATTCTGGTACCCGCGTTCGGCAACCATGGTCTGTGGGCCGCGCTGATGGTTCTGAACCTGGCACGCGGCGTGACGATGGGCTGGCGCTATCCGAAGCTTGAAGCTCAGGTGGCCTAGAGAAGGGCGAGTAGATTTTCAGGCGGGCGGCCAATTGCGGCTTTACCGCCCGAGATGGCCAGAGGACGTTCGATCAGGATCGGGTTGTCTGCCATGGCTTGGATCAGCTCCGCATCCGTCGCTTCCTTTGAAAGGCCCAGCTCCTTGAACCGCTTCTCACCCGTGCGCATCATCTCGATGGCAGGCAGGTCCAGCAGGGATTGCGCGGCGCGCAATTCGTCGACCGAGGGGGCGTTCTCAAGGTACTTGCGAACCTCGATCTCTGCACCGCGCTCTTCCAGCAAAGCCAATCCCATGCGGGATTTTGAACAACGCGGGTTGTGCCAATATTCGATCACAGCCAATCCTCTCGTTTGCTGCCCACAGCCTGTGCAACGGTGTCAAACCCATCGCGGGCCAATAAGTCATCAAGACCCTGTGCGATATCGGCAGCCAGGGACAGGCCGCCATAGACCATCGCGGTGTAAAATTGCACCGCCGACGCGCCTGCGCAGATCTTGGCGTAGGCCTGTTCCGGCGAGCTGACACCGCCCACACCGATCAGAGGGATTTTGCCGTCGGTCAGCTGGCTCAACCGGGCCAGAACGCGGGTGGATTTCTCAAACAGAGGCGCACCGGACAGGCCGCCTTTTTCGTCCTTGTGCGGGCTGCGCAGCCCGTCGCGCGACAGGGTCGTGTTGGTGGCGATGACCGCATCCACGCCCGTCTCAGCAGCCACTTCGGCGATGTCCTGTAATTCATCTTCGGTCAGGTCAGGCGCGATTTTCAGGAAAATGGGCAGTGGGCGCGGCAGAGCGTCCCGCGTCTCGATCACACCACTCAACAAAGCACCAAGGGCCGCCTTGCCCTGAAGATCGCGCAGTTTTTCGGTGTTGGGGGAAGAGACATTGACCGTCGCGAAATCCAGATGCGCGGCGCAATGGGCCAGCACTTTGGCAAAGTCGCCGGGCCGGTCATCGCTATCCTTGTTGGCCCCGAGGTTCAGGCCGATCACCGCATCCTTAGGACGGTTGGCCAGCCGTTCGGCCATCACTTCCATACCTTCATTGTTGAAGCCAAAGCGGTTGATGGCGGCTTTGTCCTCGGTCAGGCGGAACAGGCGGGGTTTCGGGTTGCCGGGTTGCGGGCGCGGGGTCACCGCTCCGACCTCGATGAAACCGAAACCGGCACGGGAGAGAGGGGCCAGAACCTCTCCGTTCTTGTCGAACCCGGCGGCGAGGCCTACGGGGTTGGGCAGGCGCAGCCCTGCGAGCTCGGTCCTTAAACGCGATGACGTCACCGGTCCGGGCGTCGGGGCCAGACCGGCCTGCAGGGCCTTGATCGACAGACCATGGGCCGCTTCAGGGTCCATACGGTGCAGGGCGGCGAGGCCCAGTTTTTCGGTTAGTTTCATCCGAAGGACGCGCCTCCTTGCGCGGTGCCACAGCGGATCAGGCGGGAGGTTGCGACGGCGGCCTGACGGTGGACCACCGCAGACCGGTAGGTTGGATCTGTTACCATCTCAAGAAACGCGTGAGCGGTAGGATAGCGGGCAATGAACACTTCGTCCCAAGCCTCGTGTTGCGGTCCGATCAATGTGGTCTGAAACGCCCCACGCCACAGGATCGACGCACCGATTCTGGCGATGATCGGGGCGGTCTCAGCCCCGTAGTGGCGATAGGCTTCTGCTCCCGTCAAATTTTTATCCGCCAAGGCGTGGCCCACCGGATAGTCGGCCTTGGCACGAAACCTGACAAGGTTCAGCATCTCGATGGGTTGATCCCGATCCAATGCCTTGAAGGCTTCGAACTGTTCACGATCGGGATCAATATAGGCGGTCATACCATCTCGCTCGGGAATTGGTGGGTTTGGCCATCGAAGGGCAGGGGGCGGGACCAAACCACATCGCTGAGCCGGATTTGGCGGTAGAGATGCGGAAACAAGGCCCCACCGCGCGACACTTCCCATTTCAAGTCGTCGCCCATGGCGTCAGCGTTGCAGCCAAGCAGTGTCAGACCTTCAACCCCAGCAAAGTGTTTGGCTGCGGTTTCAGCCGCCTGTTCGGCTGTCGAAAAGTGGACGAACCCGTCAGCGATATCAATTGGCGCGCCATCAGTTGCGCCATTTGCCTGCAACGCGGCCCATTCCTCGGCCCGGAATATCTTGTAGATCAGCATGAGGGTCTGATGCCCCGCATGGCCCGCGGAATCAAGCCGGATTTCCCCCTTTGACTCTTCCGCCGCATCAGCGCACGATCCCGAAAAACAAAGACAGGGAGTTTCAACATGGTAAGCCGTCTATTGACGTCGGTCGCGATCCTCGGCCTGAGCGCAGGCATCGCCGCCGCCGACTACAAGCTGACCATTCTGCACACTAACGACATTCACAGCCGGATCGAGTCGATAAACAAATACGATTCCACTTGCGATGCCGAAGATGAAGCCGAAGGGAAGTGCTTTGGCGGCGTGGCGCGTCTGAAAACAGCCGTTGACGCCAAGCGCGCTGAACTGGCGGATGAGAATGTACTGTTGCTGGACGCAGGCGATCCGTTTCAGGGCTCACTGTTCTACACGACCTACAAAGGTGCTGCCGAGGCTGAGTTCATGGAAGCGATCGGTTATGACGTGATGGCCGTCGGCAACCACGAATTCGATGACGGGCCTGAAGGTCTCGCGGCCTTTATCGACGCGGTCAGCTTTCCCGTGATCTCGGGCAATCTGGACCTGTCGTCTTCGGCTGAGCTGAAGGACAAGGTGCAAAACCACGTGGTGCTTGAGGTGGGTGGCCAGAAGATCGGCATCATCTCGGCCCTGGCCACGGATACGGTGGACACGTCCAGCCCGGGCAAGGACGTTGTTTTTCAGGATGAGGTCGAAAGCCTGAAGGCGGATGTGGCGGCTTTGGAAGCCGAAGGTGTGGACATCATCATCGCGCTGAACCACGTCGGTCTGGCTCAGGATATTAAGATCGCCGAACAGGTGCCCGGCCTTGATCTGGTTGTCGGTGGGCACTCGCACACCCTGCTGTCCAACACGGATGAGGACGCGGCAGGCGCGTACCCGGTGATGGTGGGCGAAGTTCCGGTGGTTCAGGCCTATGCCTATTCGAAATATCTCGGCGAAATCACACTGACCTTTGATGATGACGGCAATCTGATTTCGGCAGAAGGTGAGCCAATTCTGTTAGATGCCTCCGTCACACCGGACGAGGGCATCGCGGCCCGTGTCGCAGAAATGGGCGCCCCGATTGAAGAGATGAAGGGCCGCGTCGTAGCCAGCTCAGCTGCAACCATCGAAGGCTCGCGTGATGTCTGCCGTGTGCAAGAATGCGAGATGGGCAATCTGGTTGCAGATGCCATGTTGGCCCGCGTTGCGGATCAGGGCGCTCAGATCGCGATTGCGAATGCGGGTGGTCTGCGTGCCTCGATCGACGAAGGCGAGGTCACCATGGGCGAAGTCCTGACGGTTCTGCCGTTCCAGAACACCCTGTCGACTTTTGAGATCACCGGGCAGGGCGTAATCGACGCACTGGAAAATGGCGTAAGCCAAGTCGAAGAGGTCAAGGGCCGCTTCCCGCAGGTCGCAGGCCTGACCTTTACATGGGACCCCTCAGCCGCCCCGAATGAAGGGCGCATCACCGAGGTGATGGTTGCCGATGGTGACGGTTTCGTTCCGATTGATCCCTCGGCCACATATCTGGTTGTGACCAATAACTACGTGCGCAACGGTGGTGACGGCTACAGCGTCTTCGAAGGCGACGACAAGAATGCCTATGATTTCGGCCCGGATCTGGCGGATGTGACGGCGGAATACCTGGCCGAAAACGCGCCGTACCAGCCTTATCTGGATGGTCGCATCAAGCAGAAGTAAGACCTGAAAAGCCGTGCCCGTTTGGGTGCGGCTTTTTCTTTTGGCTGAAATCGCATCCCGCGATGATCCGGGATTGGACAACGGACTGATGTGCGGACGGTTTGCAATCACTTTGCCCAATGACGCGATGGCGCAGCTGTTTGCCGCGCGCCCTGCCAATGCCTTGCCCGACGTGCCCAACTATAACGTTTGCCCGACCAATCAGGTGCACGTCGTTCGTGCAGGAGATGCTGGCCGTCGCTTGGATGCGCTGCGCTGGGGCTTTCTGCCCCATTGGTACAAGGCCGAAAATGCAGGCCCCTTGTTGATCAACGCACGAGCCGAGACACTGGCTGAAAAACCCGCTTTTCGCGACGCCTGCCGATCGCGGCGCTGCCTGATCGTGGCAACAGGGTTCTATGAATGGACCAAGACCCAGCAGGGCACGCGCCTGCCGTGGTACATCCACCGCAAGGACGGTGCGCCCATCGCCTTTGCGGGAGTTTGGCAGGATTGGGGGCCGGAAGAGGCACGGCAATCCACCTGTGCCATCGTGACGACCCAGGCGAACCAGAACCTGTCGACCATTCACCATCGGATGCCATTAATCTTAGAATCCGACGATTGGCCGCTTTGGTTGGGAGAAGCAGGCAAAGGTGCCGCGCGTTTGATGCAACCCGGCGCTGAAGATGTGCTGGAGTTTCATCGTGTCGACCCCGCCGTTAACTCCAATCGGGCGTCTGGCCCGGACCTGATTGAAGTCATCGAGGACTAGCTGCAGATGCGTTCCATTTACTTGCGACTAAGAGATGTGCGCTTGGTATGGCACTGAAATTCACAGAATTACCGCAGCTCTACGCGCACGGGTTCGATACAGTTATCGACGTCCGCAGCCCGGCAGAGTTCGCCGAAGACCACCTGCCGGGGGCGATCAATCTGCCGGTTCTGGACAATGAAGAGCGCGCGCGGGTCGGCACGATTTACAAACAGAAAAGCCCTTTTCTGGCGCGAAAGCTAGGGGCGGCGCTGGTGTTTCGCAATGCAGCGAACCATATCGAACATCGCCTCAGCCATCATGAGGGGAACTGGCGGCCCTTGGTTTATTGCTGGCGCGGCGGGCAACGCTCGGGCTCGTTTACATGGACGTTGCAGCAGATTGGCTGGCAGGCGGATGTCGTCGATGGAGGTTATCGGACCTATCGCCGGCTAGTGAAGGCCTACCTGTACGACCAGCCGCTGCCCTTCCAACTGATCGCGCTGGATGGCTACACTGGCACCGCCAAGACTGAGTTGTTGCACCATCTGGATCAACGCGGCGTGCAAGTGGTTGATTTGGAGAGGCTAGCCAACCATCGCGGCTCGCTGCTTGGCGAAAGGCCAGGTGGGCAGCCCAGTCAGAAAGCCTTCGAATCTGCTCTGTCTGCCACCTTTTGCGCCCTAGACCCATCTCGCCCTGTGGTGGTCGAGGCGGAGTCGTCGAAAATAGGCGATCGTATCCTGCCGCCCAGCGTCTGGACAGCGATGTGCGCCGCGCCTCGTATTCATATCGACGCGCCTTTGTCCGCCCGGTCGGCTTACCTGACCCAGGCCTATGACGATATCCTGTCGGATACCGAGCGTCTTCGGGATCGTTTGTCTCCACTGCGATCTCATCGCGGGCATGAGGTCGTGGACGGGTGGTTGAGCCTCATCTCGTCGGGCGAAAAACAGGCTTTGACGCGTGCGTTGATGGAGCAGCACTATGATCCGGCCTACGCCAAATCCCAGCGTCAACACCCGGCCAAGACTTTGGTGCGGATCAATATCGCTCAGTTGGATGACAATGGCTTGAGGGGTGCGGCGGATCGCATCAAAAATACGCTGGATCAGCTTTGAAGCTTTAACCCCGGAGTGCCGGTCAAATGCCCGATCCGCGCGGCCGGGTAACCCGTCGCTCGCAGATCCTCTAGCAATTTGTCGGCGATCTCGGGTGCTACCGCAGCCAGCAGTCCGCCCGCTGTTTGTGGGTCGAACAACAGCGCCGCTTTGCCGTCCATGGGCAGCTCGGGCGCGATAGAACGGTTATCTGCAAAAAGGGTCGATTGGATGCCGGCGTCGCTCAGCTCGATGGCTCCGGGCATCACGGGGACGGCCTCAAGATCAAGCACCGCTCCGCAATCTGAAGCCTCGCACAACCCGTTCAAGTGCCCGGCCAAGCCGAACCCTGTGACGTCGGTCATCGCGTGGGCCTCTGCCAGAATGCGCGACGCTGCGCCTTGCGGTTTGGTCATCATCTTATAGGCTTGCGCGACCGTTGCGCCCTCGGCGCGTCCGGCCATTTCGGCAGCCATCACAACGCCGCTGCCGATGGGTTTGGTCAGGATCAGCGCATCGCTGGGCCCGCCACCGGCCAGAGTGATCGGGTCTTTGTCGCAAAGCCCAGTCACCGTGAAGCCAATCGTCATCTCATCGCCCATTGAGCTGTGGCCGCCGACGATCTCGGCCCCGGCGCCTCGCATGACGTCGCTGGCGGTTTGCATGATCTCGGAAAGCGTCCGTTCCTGCAGGTCAGAGGACATGCGGGGCAGGATGAGAGTGGCCGTTGCAGCCTGCGGCTCTGCGCCCATCGCCCAAATGTCCCCCAGTGCATGGACGGCGGCGATACGGGTCATCAGGACCGGGTCATCGGTGACACTGCGCAGGTGGTCCGTGGTCATGACCTGCCGCGCTGTCCCAATTGTCAACAGCGCGGCGTCGTCTCCGGGCAGCGCTGTCACATCTTGACGCAATGGTTCGGGCAGCGCTGACAGTGCGCCACGCAGAGCGCCGCGACCGAGTTTCGCCCCACAGCCGCCGCACATTGGTTTGTCACCAAGGGTTTCGGCCATACCGGCAGCATGCGCGCGCGGGAGGGCGGGGGTCCCCATGGCAGGGAGATCGCGGAACTTGTTCATGAAGCTCTGGTCGATATGGTCCTTCCAGCACCACATCAGAGCGCCGCTGAAGGACGTGCCCAGACGCTCGGCCAATGCGGACTTTCCACCCAATGAGATCAGCTTGAGATAATCCTTCTGCGGCACATAGCGCTGCATGGTCCCAGCCCCCAGCGCAGCGCGCAGATTGTTGAAAAGCACTGGCGCTTCGCGCACTGCGTAGACGCCCGCCTTGGGGCGCGGATTCTCGGTCAGGTGGGCGCAGTCTCCGGCGGCGAAGATGGCGGCGTCGCTGGATTGCAGGTGGCCGTTCACACGGATGAAACCTTCGTGCAGATCCAGCCCGGTGTGCTGGATCCAGCTATAGGGTCTCGCCCCCGCAGCGCCGGTCACAAACTCGGCAGGGATCTGGCGGCCATCGTCCAGTGCGACATGATCTGCGGCGATCTCTTTTATTGAAACTCCCTCGAGCACGTCGATGCCAAGACCGGCCATAGCCTTGCGGATCGTCGCTGCGGCCTTGGGGCCGGTCGCTGTCAGGGCCGAGGCATTGTCGATCAGCGTGATCCGCGCGGGTCTGCCCTTGGTTTCCAGCGCGTGGGCCATGGCCATCGCCAGCTCGACCCCAGCGACGCCTCCGCCTATCACGGCCACCGAGGCAGGGCCGGTGCTGTCTAGATATGCAGACCAACGCGCGGCAAAGACGCCCAAGGGTTTGGCCGGAACGGCATGGTCTGCAAAACCTGGCAGGGCGGGCATGTCCGAGGTGATCCCGACGTTGACCGAGGCGACATCGAATGCCACCGGAGGTCGTCCTGGCACATGCACATGGCGCTGGGCGGTGTCGATCCCCTCAACCGCGCCCAGAATGACCCGCGCGCCCGCGAAACGGGCCAGCCGGACCAGATCAATATCCAGATCAGAGCGGAAGTAGTGACCGGCGACAAAACCGGGCAGCATCCCTGAATAGGGCGCAGTCGGGCCGGGGTTGATCACCGTTACGCGCGCGCCTGGCAGAGGGTTCATCCCCCATTTGCGCAGCAGCAAAGCATGGGTATGACCTCCGCCAATCAAAACCAGATCACGGGTCAGGGGCAGCGGAGGGTTATGCATCAGGCTCAGTTCGTGCTGTGATCAGGGACGTCTTCAACCTGCTCGACCGCGTGGGTGGCCCAAAGCTCGTCCTCGCCCGCATCCGGCAGATCCTGCGGCTTTTCATGACGATGAATGTGCCACTTGGCAATGAACAGGGCCGTGATCGGGGCCGTCAGGAACAAAAACAGCGTGATCAGCAGCTCATGCATCGACAGTTTGCCCTCAAGCAACACGGAATGTGCAATCGAGGCCAGTAGCACGCCGCCCACACCCAGCGTTGTCGCTTTGGTCGGCGCGTGCAGGCGCGACATCGGGTCTTTCAGTTTGATCATCCCAAACGATCCAACGAAGCCGAAGATACCCGACATGATCAGGAAGGCGGCAATCAGCAATTCGACAAGAAATGTCATGTCGCCCTCACTCGATGATGTTGCCGCGCAGCATGAAGCGCGCATAGGCCACGGTTGAAACGAAACCCAGCATGGCGATGATCATGGCAGCCTCGAAAAAGATCTCGGTGCCTTGATCCAAACCGTACAGGATCATCAGCGCGATGGTGTTGATCACCATCGTGTCCAGCGCCAGAACGCGGGTGCCGACACCATCGGCGGTGATGATCCGCCACAGGCACATCATGATGGCGGCTCCGAAGCAGGCGAAGGCGAAGTAGATCGCATAATCAATCATTCGAAAATCTCCTTCAGGCGGCGTTCGTAGCGCTGTTTGATCTGATCGCGCACGGCCTCAGGGTCAGGAGCATCAAGGCAATGGACCAGAAGGTTATGCCCCTGCGCCGACAAATCGCAGCTGACGGTACCCGGCGTCATGGTGATTGTCCCGGCCAGTACGGTGATTGCCTCGGGCGTACGCAGTTCAAGCGGGACGCAGATCCAGTTTGGTTGGCGAGCGTTGTCGCGTTTGAACAGGATGATCCGGGCGACGGTGATATTGGCGATAACGATATCCCACAGGACCACCAGGATGTACTCGGCCACCATGGGCCAGTTGCGTAGTTTGGGACGGTCGGGCCAGTAGGGTTGGGTAATAAAGGGAATGATGATCCCCAGAATCAAACCAAAAACGAGCGAGTTTAACGACCCGTTATTGGCAAGCAGAACCCAGACCAGTGTCAGCAAAAAGCTCAGGTGAGGGTGCGGGAATATGCGATGTAGCAGCTTGATCATTCTGCCTCTCCCAATACGGCCGAGATGTAGTCTTCGGGTGTGAACAGTTGCTCGGCGGTTTTGCTGGTGTATTCGAGTGCGGGGCCAGCAAACAAGGTCAGCAGGATCAGACCGCCGACCAAACCGAAGACCGATGTAAACGCCAGACCCGGGTGCGGTTCAGGGGTGGGTTGAGGCTCGGCGTCTTCCCCCTCGGGCTGAGGGTTATGGTCCGCGTCGTGGCTTTTCCAGAAGATCAACGTGCCGGTCCGTGCGAGACCAACGATTGTGACAAAGGATCCGATCAGGATGACCGCCCAGACAGAGGTTGCGTCGGGTGCATCCCGGGCCGCGTCCAGAACCAGCAGCTTGCCGATAAAGCCGGACAGCGGAGGCATCCCGGCCATGGCAATCGCTCCGACGAAAAACAGCGCTGAGATCAATCCGGTCTGCGCCATTGGTCTCGTAGGCGCGATCGCACCACCGCGGCGTTCCATCACCAGATCGGCGACAAGGAACAACAGGGCCGTCGCAAGCGTCGAATGGAACACGTAGTACAGCGCGGCTGCACTGGCATCCGGCGTGAACAGTGAAATGGCAATCAGCAGCGTCCCCATCGAGGCGATGGCACAAAAGGCGACCATCCGCGCGATATGTTGCGAGCCGAGGATGCCGATAGCTCCGACGGCAAGGGTGACCAGCGCAGCAGGTTGCAGCCAATTGCCGACCAGACCTTGCGTTGCCTCGACCTCCGGGCCGAAGGCCAGAGTGTACATCCGGATGATCGAATACGCCCCAACCTTGGTCATAATCGCGAACAAGGCCGCCACGGGTAGGGGAGCGTTGGCGTAGCTGGCCGGTAGCCAGAAATGCAACGGCAGAACGGCGGCCTTGATACAGAACACCAACAACAGCAACACAGCGCCAACCCGCAGCAGCGCGGTATCCTCGGGCGGTATCTCGGCCACGCGCAGGGCAATGTCGGCCATGTTGAGCGTGCCGGTCACACCATAGAGCGTCCCCAAGGCAAACAGGAACAGGGTCGATCCCAACAGGTTATAGGCCACGTATTGCACGCCCGCCTTCAGCCTGACCGCTCCGCCGCCATGGGTCATCAGACCGTAGGAGGCGATCAGCAGGACCTCGAAGAACACAAAGAGGTTGAAGGCGTCTCCGGTCAGGAAGGCCCCGCACACGCCCATAAGCTGGAAATGAAACAGGGCGTGAAAATGCTTGCCACGCTCATCCCAACCCGAGCCGATGGCGTAGAGCACAATGGGCAGAGCCAGCAGCGCGGTCAGCAGAACCATCATGGCTGAAAGCCGGTCCAGTACCATGACAATCCCGAAGGGGGCGGGCCAGTTGCCCAGCTCATAGACCTGAATGTCGCCTCCCGCAGCCTGCGCGGTGATGGTCAAGGCAATACCCAGCAGGGCAACAACCCCCGCGACCGAGAAGATGCGCTGCAGGTCGAGGTGGTAGCGCAGGACCATGATGATGAACGGGGCCAGGATCGCAGGAAGGACGATCGGCGCAACGATCCAATGGTTCATGCGTCTTCTCCCGGCGCGTCCACGCTGTCATGCGGGCTCATGTCGATATGGTCATCCTTCGAGGATAGATAGGCCGAGAGCGAGATCATCACGATCACCGCCGTCATCCCGAATGAGATCACGATGGCCGTCAGCACCAGTGCCTGCGGCAGCGGATCGGTATAGGGGACGTCTTCGTATTTGTTCAAAACGGCAGGCGAATTCAGCGCCAGACGTCCGGTTGCGAACAGGAATACGTTCACCGCGTAGGTGATCAGCGAAAGGCCAAGAATGACCGGGAATGTCCGGCGACGCAGGATCAGGAAAATCCCGGCGGCGGTCAGAATACCTACGGCAGAGGCAACGAGCGCTTCCATCAGGCCTGCTCCTTCTCTTGTTCTTCTTCCGGCGGAGCGTCCCGCAGCGGGTTGATATCCATCGGGAACTCCTGCGCCATGCCCGGCTGCCACGCAAAGCGGGACAGGCTGTCCAAGGCCAGCATCACCGCGCCCAGAACAGCGAGGAAGACACCGGTGTCGAACAACATCGCGGTGGCCCATTCGAATTCTTCCAGCGGGGGCCAGTTGATGTAGCCGAAATCGCTTGTCAGGAAGGGGCGTTCATTGAACCAAGCGCCCAGACCAGTAGCGGCGGCGATCAGCACACCCCAGCCGATGGTGCCGTGATAGTAGAACCTCTGCCTTTCGATCGCCCAGGTGTAGCCGCTCGCCATGTATTGCATCAGATAAGCGATGGCGACGATCAGGCCTGCGATGAAGCCTCCTCCGGGCTGGTTGTGGCCGCGGAAGAAGATGTAGGCGCCCACCATCAGGGCAATCGGCATCATCACGCGGGTCACGACGACCATCATCAGCGGATGCGAGTCGCCCGATTGCGGCCAGTGCGGCTTGCGGTTCAGCAGGTAGCCTCGGACATTGCTGCTCAGGACCGCTTCGGTCAGGGCAAAGATGATCAGCGCGGCAATGCCCAGAACGATGATCTCGCCAAAGGTATCAAAGCCCCGGAAATCCACGAGGATGACGTTCACCACGTTGGTGCCGCCACCACCTTTGTACGAGTTGGCAAGGTGGAACTCGGAAATCGTCGGGAAGGCAAAATCACGCAGCATGATCGCATAGACCAGAGCACCTGTCCCAAGCCCGGCCACGACCGAGATCGCAGCGTCCCGCCAGCGCCGCGCGGCGGTACTGTCCCATGGGGTCTCGGTCGGCAGGAAGTTCAGCGACAGCAGCAACAGGATCATCGTCACCACCTCGACTGAGATCTGCGTCAGTGCCAGATCCGGAGCCGAGAGGTAGTTGAACGCAACCGAAACGATCAGCCCGACAACACCAATTAGAACCAGCGACAACAAGCGGTTACGGTGGAACCACATGATGCCCAGCGTTGCGCCCACGAGACAGATCCAGCCAACGATCGGAATGATCTGCGCAGGCAGCGGCACGCGGGTTTCAACTCCGATCGTCCCTGTGGAATAGGCGTAGTAGCCAAGGCCGACGGTAAAGGCCACAAAGATGATCGCATACCGGCTGAGGACACCATTGTGCAGCTCATCCGTGATCCATTGGCTGAGCCGCGTAAACGCATTGATAATGGCCTCAAAGATCACTTTGGCCTCAGGCCGGGGCAGGGTGTTCCAAAGCTGCTGCGCGCGTTTGTGTTGCGACATCAGGAACAGACCGCCCAACGTCGCGACAACGGACATATACAGCGCAGGGGTAAAGCCGTGCCACAGTTTCAGCGAATAATAGGGCAGCTTTTCGCCACCGATCACGGCGCTGGATACGACGGCCACCAGCGGGCCGACGATAGCCGCTGAATAAAGGCCGATCAGCACGACCAGAACGACCATAAACGCGGGTGCCAGCCACAGCCCGACCGGAGGGTCATGCGGATGGGCCGGGTAATCCTCGCGCTTTGGTCCAAGGAAGACATGGCTGACAAAGCGGAAGGAGTAGGCCGCCGAGAACAGCGCTGCCAACAGGGCCAGACCCGGCACGAGATAGTGAGAGTTCAGCCATGTGGTGTGGACGGTCTCCTCCAGCATCATCTCTTTTGACAGGAACCCGTTGAGCGGAGGTAGCCCGGCCATGGACAAAGCTGCGATGGTGCCGATGGTGAAGGTGATCGGCATCAGATGACGCAAGCCGCCCAGCCGTTTGACATCGCGGGTTCCGGTTTCGTGATCCACGATCCCGGCGGTCATGAACAGCGCGGCTTTGAACGTCGCGTGGTTGATGATGTGGAACACCGCGGCCACGGCTGCAAACTTGGTGCCAAAGCCCAGCAGCATTGTGATCAAGCCCAGATGTGACACGGTTGAGAACGCTAGCAGCGCCTTCAGATCGTCCTTGAACAGGGCGATTACGGCCCCCAACAACATGGTCACCAAACCGGTTGTTGCGACGATATAGAACCACGCCTCCGTCCCCGCCAGAACCGGCCACATCCGCGCCATCAAGAACAACCCGGCCTTTACCATGGTGGCCGAGTGCAGATAGGCGGAAACCGGCGTCGGGGCAGCCATGGCGTGAGGCAGCCAGAAATGGAATGGGAACTGTGCCGATTTGGTAAAACAGCCCAACAGGATCAGGATCAGCGCGGGTAGATAGTAGGGCGAGGCCTGGATCAGCTCTTTGTTCTGCAAAATCACGCTGAGGTCATAGGACCCGACGATATTCCCCAAAATCAGCATCCCGGCGATCATCGCCAATCCGCCGCCTCCGGTGACGGCCAGCGCCATGCGCGCGCCTTGTCGGCCTTCGGGCAGGTGTTTCCAATAGCCGATCAGGAGGAATGAGCTGAGCGAGGTCAGCTCCCAGAAAATGAGCAAAAGCAGGATGTTATCGGATAAAACAATCCCAACCATCGCGCCCTGAAACAGCAGCAGATAGGTGTAGAACTGCCCCATCGGGTCTTCACGCGACAGGTAGAACCGCGCATACAGGATGATCAGCAGGCCGATGCCGAGGATCAGCAGGGCAAACAGAAAACCAAGCCCGTCCAGCATGAAATTCGCGTTCAGCCCCAGCCCCGGTATCCAGTCAAACCGCGCTGTCACGACATCGCCGCGCATCACGCTGGGGATATGGATCAGCAACCCCATCAGGGCCAGGAAAGTGGTCAACCCTGCGGCCGAAGCGGCTGCATTTCGTCCCGCCCGTATCAGGAGGGCTGGGAAAACAGCTCCGAGGAAGGGAAGGGCCGCGATGAGGAATAGGGACAAGTGCGATACTCCGGTCTGGGCGGTCAATATGACAGATTTTGTAGGATAATTTAATGATTGTCCAAAAATTGCAAGGTTTTGACAGATGTTAAAAGGTGTATATCGAACCTATCTTTCTGCGTGATAATGACGCGAACTTGATCCCGCTGCCGGAATTCCCCGGCGCGCGGTTGCAACCCTTGTGATAGAACCAAGCCATGAGTGCAGGAGAACGCCATATGGCAGACGGGAAAAGCCGAACGCGACGGTGGGTATTGATGGGCGGGGCAGGCGCAATTGCCGCAGGAATTGCCATTCGTGAGTACCGTTTGATCCCGCAGGACTACACGGGCGGCCAACTGGAAGTGACGCAGGCGCATCAGAAAGCCGTCGCCGGAGATGTGTTGCTGGTGGACATCCGCACACCTCGGGAATGGAGGGCCACAGGCGTCGGACAGGGGGCGCAGCCTCTGGACATGCGGCGCGAGGATTTTATTCCGGCCCTTGTGCAAATGGCTGGCGGTGACAAGTCCGCCCCTGTGGCTCTGATCTGCGCGCGTGGGGTCCGTTCGGCACGGTTGAGCAATCAACTGACCGCAGCCGGGTTTACCAATATTATTGACGTGCCAGAGGGCATGTTGGGTTCGGCCGCCGGGCCGGGCTGGGTGCGGGCCGGTCTGCCGGTTGAGACCTTTGTTGAGGGGACGTGATGAAACACAAATGCTGGCTATCGTTCTGTCTGGCCGCAGCGGCGCAACCGGTCTTGGCCGATTGTGGCCCGGATGAAGGCACCTGCGAGATTGCTTTGGGCGCGTATCACATCGAACTGCCCGAAGCTGAAAACCCGCCTCTGGTCGTGTTCCTACATGGCTACGGAGGCAGCGGCTCAGGAACGATGAACAATCGCAGCATGGTCGAGCCTCTGCTGGCGCGCGGCTATGCGGTGATGGCGCCGGAGGGGTTGGAGCGGCCGGACCGGGGCGGCATTCAAAGCTGGAACTTCTATGCCGGCTTTGGCGAGCGTGACGAAACGGCCTTTCTCAGCGAAGCGGTGGATGACGCCGCTGAGCGGTTTGGCATTGACGGTGAACGCGTTGTTCTAGGAGGGTTTTCCGCCGGCGGCTTCATGGTGAATTACCTCGCCTGCGATGCGCCTGAGACCTTCTCGGCCTATGTCCCCGTCTCAGGTGGCTTCTGGCGTCCGCATCCCGAATCCTGCGCCGGACCGATCCGCATGTTTCACACCCATGGCTGGATCGACAATGTCGTTCCGCTCGAGGGGCGTTTGCTGGGCGGTGGCCGTTTCCATCAAGGCGATATCTTTGCCGGGCTGGAGATCTGGCGCGAGGCAAATGGCTGCGTTGATACCAAGCCCAGCGGGTTCTCGACCACGGGCCAGTTCATGCGGCGCAACTGGATGGGATGTGCCGAGGGCAGCGCGCTGGAATTCGCGCTGTTCCCCGGCGGCCATACGGTGCCCAGCGGGTGGGCGGATATGATGCTGGACTGGTACGAAGGATTGCCCGGCGGTTGATTATTCCGCCGGGGTCATGCTGCCCTTGCCCTCGATCAGGCGCTTCAACTCATTGCGATGACGACGGGCCGAGCGGGTGATGGCGGGCTCAGCAAAATCCTCGCGCATACCAACCATACGGCGGGCGGCACCAGCCGACACACCGCTGAGCGCCGACAGCGGGATCGCCAGTGCAAGGCTGATCGCAATCGGGGCCAACCAAACCGAGACCAGCCCGGCCAGAATACCAACGCTAAGTGCTATGCCACTGACGGTTTCCAGCGCATGGCACAGGACCAGCGTGCGTAAGGAATAGCTGCCACCGTCACGCGCCTGCGGGGACCAGCCCTTCTGGATGCCCAATGCCGTGCGGAACACAGCGATCATTTGCTGCACCATTAGGATTGGCGCATAGAGGATCGACAGGATGACCTCGAACAGGAACGAGGTGAAGAATCGTCTCCAACCGCCGAAATCGGAATAGCGCACTCCGCTGAGGGGGAGGGCGGCAACGCCCAGAACCTTGGGGGCCAGCAGCATCGCATACATGACGAGAATGATCAGCACATGGCGTGTCTCAGACATCTCTGGCCATTGCGGGAACAGAGGGTTGTCGGGGCTGAAATAATGCAGGACCGAGGCTTCCTCACCCTGACCAATCAACGCCCACATAAGCAGTAGCGCAAACCACAGCGGGGACATCAAATAGCCGACCGCCCCGTGGAACATATGAAACCGCGAGACGGACCGGAACCCGCGCGAGCCCAGCAGTTTCAGATGTTGCAGGTTCCCCTGACACCAGCGGCGGTCCCGCATGGCGTGGTCGATAAGGGTGGGTGGTGTTTCTTCGTATGAACCACGAATGCGCGGCAGGAACCGAACGGCCCACCCGGCACGGCGCAGCAGACCGGCCTCGACAAAGTCGTGGCTCATTATCAGTTTTTCCTGCCCGTTGAAGGCGCGCAGCTTGGGCAGTCCGGCACAGGTGGCAAAGGCCTTGGTGCGGATGATGGCGTTGTGGCCCCAATAGTTGCCCTCTTGCCCACACCAGCGGGCCAGACCTTCGGCAAAGGCGATGCCGTAGACGCCATTGGCGAATTGCTGCATCCGGGCAAAGACGGACTGTGCGCCAATGAGTTGCGGGTAGCTTTGAATCAAGCCCGCGCTGGGATCACGCGCCAAAGAATCCGTCAGTCGAGCAATCGCGCGGCCTGTCATCAGGCTGTCGGCATCCAGCACCAGCATCGCGTCCCAATCCGCGCCCCAGCGGCTGACCCAATCGGCGATATTGCCAACTTTTCGGTCAGTATTCTGTTCGCGACGGCGGTAGTAGAGCTTCAGGTCGGGGGCTAGCGTGGTGCGCAGTGCCTCAATACTGGCTTGCTCTTGCGCCGCGATGTCCGGATCGCGGGTGTCCGAGAGGATGAACATCGCATATTCATGCTGCCCGCCCCGGGCGCGCAGTTCTTCCAGCATGGTGCGGGCATTGCCCAGTACAAACCACGGAACCTCATTGTAGGTCGGCATCAGCAGGGCAACGCGCAGCGGTTGCGCGCGGTCTTGTCTGATCGGACGCTCTTGCCGGGACAGAGAGATCATACCCAACAGCACGGTGCAGACCGTGAAGGAGATCCAGAAGAAGTTGAACGAGATCAGGGCCAGCAGAATGGCTTCGACAAGGTTTATGCCCTCGGACCCAAACCAATCGCTCATGACCCATAACAAACCCAATGTGGCTGCCATTGCGGGCGAAAACGCCAGCGCGCGCCAGAATCCGGCCGATGGGCGGGCACCCGCAGGGACCTGCGCATCCCGGAATCCTGCGCGGAAATCCTGCGCTGGCATTGCTAGCGGTGCCTCGGGTGGCATGATATGCAGGTCGCGGCTCATGCGGTCCAACGGTACAGCCACACTTCGGATGCGGGTTGCTTGCCGACCAAAAGCTGCGCGCGCAGCTCCACATGGTCGCGGTCACCCGGCTGGAACGAGAACGCCAGACGCACACCGCCGGTATCCGGATTGCGCTGCAACACACCGTCCGAGGTTTCTGAATGAGGCGAATTGGCAAAAATGCTGACCGCCTCCAGATCGTCGAACAGAGGGCTGGGCTCAAAGTCGATCACGGCCAGACGGCCTTCGCCAAAGGTGTTCTCACCCATCGCCGTGTTGATGACCCGTGGCATCGGCGTGCGCTGAGGTTCCTCGCCCCAGACAAGGCGATAGCTCAGGTCAACCTGGCTACCGGCGGCATAGGGTTCGGCGGGGCGCCAGTAGGCGACGATATTGTCGTAGATCTCCTGATCGGCGGGTATCTCGACCAGCGTCACCGTGCCCTTGCCCCAATCGGAGCCGGGCTCGACCCACAGGCTGGGACGCTTATGATAGTTCGCCTCAAGATCCGCGTAGTCCGAGAATTCGCGCTTGCGCTGCATCAGGCCAAAGCCCTGAGGGTTCATGTCCACGAAAGACGAGATTTGCAAACGGGTTGGGTTCGCCAGCGGACGCCAGATCACCTCACCTGCGCCGTTGCGGATCAGCAGCCCGTCGCTGTCATGCACAGCGGGGCGGAAATCGTCGAACCGGCTGTGATTGGTCTGATCGAACAGGAACATCGAGGTGCCGGGCGCGATACCCACATGCGGCAGTACTTCGCGGGGGAAGAGGGTGGCCTCGATATCCATGATGCAATCGGCACCGGCGGTGACGTTAAAGCGGTATGCACCGGTCACGCTCGGGCTGTCCATCAGGGCGTGGACAACCATGTTGCGCTGACCGGGTTCGGGTCGTTCCAGCCAAAAGCGGATGAATTCGGGGAATTCCTCGCCATCCGGGTCGCCGGTTTTCAGGGCTAGGCCGCGGGCAGACAGGCCGTAGACTTCGTGCAGACCAATGGCGCGGAAATAGCTGGCCCCCTGCCAAACGCAGAATTCATCGGTCTTACCGGGGCGGTGCATTTCCGTACGCAGACGCAGGCCCGAGAACCCAAGCGTTTCGTCGATTGGAAGGGTCGGGACCTCTTCGGCCTTGTCAAACATCTCAAGGTCGAAAGCGACCGGCTTGGCCATCCCGTTCTCGACAGTCGAGACCTTGACTGTGCGCGGGAAATACAGGCCGGGGGTGAAGAAATCGACGTTGAAGGGGGTCTCGGTCTCGTACCAAAGCGCGCGGTCCAGCCGGAACCGGATCGAGCGGTATTGCGTATAAGTCAGGTCCTGCCATTCCTGCGGCACCATCTCGCGCTCGGCAAACGGACGGCTGGCCAGTTCACGGGCGAGTTCGATCACGTCATTGCGGTCGAACGGAACCTCTGACCCCGAGGCAAAGGTGGCCGGCGCCAGAAACAGCGCAGAGGTCGAGGCCAGAAATGCGCGGCGAGTCAAAGTCATTTCTTTGATTTCCATGGCTGAGATTTGAACCAGGCGGCCAGATAGGCCACCCCGATGATCATGGCAAAGCCAATCATGTTAGCGACAAAGACACTGGCAACATCCCGCTCGGTCTGATCCAGCGCGACCCCGATCAGGCGGGCTGCGGCCATCGAGAAGACAAAGACCGCGAGCGATTGCTGTCCCACTTTGGTGATCAGTTTCAGAACCACCTGCCAGATGCGCGCGCCCAATGAGTGCCCAGTGGCGATTAGACGGTGACCATGCTCACCGGCAACAACCCACCCCAGATAGGCCAGTGACAGGAAGTGGATGTAGCGGAACAGGCCGAACTCGGTTTTTCCACGCAGTTCTTTCGTCAAAGGCCAAAGTTCGCGGATTTGCTCGGCCAGACCGGGGGCCGCGGATTGAACCCACAGGAAAACCTTCCACGACCCGAAGGGCGCAGACAGAACCAGAAATGCAATGGCCGCCCAGATCAGTGCTTTTGATACCGGAGGCGCCGGAAGCCAGCCGCGCATAAAGGCGAACCCAGTGAAGAACAGCAGTTGCCAACCGAATGGGTTGAAGAACCATTGACGGTCCGACCACGGCTCAGCCGGAAGGGCCAGCACTCCGGTCTGGGCGACAAGCCAGATCGCGACCGATACAGCCGCCATCAGCCAAAAGCTGACGCGGTAAAGGGCCATGTAGAGCGGCATCATCGCCAGAACGACCAGATACATCGGCAGGATGTCGAAGTAGTTCGGCACATAGGTCAGGGTGAAAATCCCGACCATTTGCGGCAGCGGGTCATTGAAGAAATGCTGCAGGTTCAGCGACGATACGTAGCTTTTTTCAAACAGGCCGGAATTGTCCAGAGCGGCCATGCTCATGGCGACAAAGAAGAACAGACAGATATGCGCCCAGTAGACCTGCCAGATGCGGAACGCCACGCGGGCCGTCCCCATCCACCAGCCTTTGCGCAGGAAGGCGCCGCCAAAGGCGATGGCCGAGGCCATGCCCGAGCAGAACACAAAGATCTCGGTCGCGTCCGAAAACCCGAAACGGGCCGGGATCCATTTGGCCCAAGGATCGTTCGGGATATGGGCGATCAGGATGATGAACATCGCGATGCCGCGATAGAAATCCAGTCGCGGATCGCGCACACGGGCAGTGGGCGCTGCGGCCGAGGCCGCAACAGTCGCAAAATCAGAAGCGGGCGAAACAGTCGCCATACGTTTTCTGTCCTTCTTGGTCTTTTTGTTATTCAGCCGGGACGCTTTGTGCGTCGCCGTTGTCGCGGGCTGCGTTGATCAGGGCGCGGCGCGCGAGTGCGTAATTGTCCTCGCCTCCGGCGCGTTTGGCGCGGCGGTCATCCAGAATACGCTCGACCGCATCCAGGCGCCCGGCGCGCAGGCCGGAATCAATTGTGATGCGCTCGAATACATCACGTTGGGCGTGACTGCCACCGGCCAACTGCATGCCCGAGCGGGCGGTCGACAGGAAATCAAACGCCGCGCCGTACAGACCGTCCCCAAAGGCCTCAAGCCCTTTGGCGGCGGCAATGCCCGGGTCAGACATGCGGATCGGTGTGTCGCCTTGGTTGCGCTGGGCGTCTTTCTGGATGCGCTGCAGCATCTTGCCCGTCGCGTCCGAGCGGTTGTCGCCGGTCAGCGCCAGCAGATAGTGCAGGTCGGCGAAAATCAGGCAGCCATCTTCGGTTCTGGCGGCGCTGAGATCGGCCAGCTCCTCCCATCGGTCGCCGACATCAATGCCTTCAAGTTCCATCCGGGACAGCAGCGAGGTTGCGTTGGAGATATCGCGATAATCGTCGGTCTTGTCCTTGCGGATATGCTGGTCATAGAGGTCGATGACCTGATCAACCTGACCTAGATCCAGATGCATCAGCGCCTTGTGCCACCAAACGTGATAGCGGAAGTTGTTGCAATGGGCCCAGGCGTCCTCTCGACCTGCCAGCCAATCCAGGCCGAGCTGAGCATTGCCCGTCATCTCGTGAACATGGGCGACCGCGTGCAGACCCCAGGCATCGTCGGACACCATCCACAGTGCCTGACGACCGGCAATCTCGGCCTTTTCGTAGGAACCGGTCTCTTCCAGTGCGAAGGAATGACAGCCCAGCAGATAGCCACGGCCCGCATGATCCGGCTCATAAGCGGGCATGACGCGTTCGATCGAGCGCCGCATGCCTTCCGCGTCGCCCAGCACAAACCGGGTCGCATGGCTGAGCTTCATCGCCAGCGAGTCTGTCGGATGGGCGCGCAGCACCTCTTCGAATTTCTGCACGGCTTGCGAGGGCAGGTCCGTCAGATAGAGGGACAGGGCCTCAACAAATAGCTGCTCTCGCTTCGAGATGGGCTGGCGTTTCATCGCTTCATTGGCGGCGCTCAGCGCGTCGACGGCTACGGGTAGCATCTCGCGTCGGCCCAGAAGAACCATGAACAGGCCCTTGACCGCGTGGCCCAAAGCGAAGTCGGGCTCAAGCTCCAACACTTTTCCCAGATGCTGAGGGGTAATCGCCGCATGCGCCATGAACCCAAGCAGAACACCGTCCCATGCCTCGACGGCCGCCGGGTGGGTCAGAGTGTTCATCTGTCCAAAAACGTCTTGTTTCATACTTGGGTCCAATCTGGTTGCGGTATTTGACACTGTTCGATTTACCAGAGTCTGCGACGGCCTCGTAACAGTATCGACCCTGCTCTCGAATTGGTGAAATCGCGTGTGTGAAAAAAGTGAAAAAAACCGCCGATTCAAGGGCATGTTTCAGCAAGTTGCTGCCGAAACATGCAAGTGTTTCAATCTTCGAACGGGTTTTCAGCGCTTAAAATATCATCAGTATCGGCCCCGAAGACCGGTGGCGCATGCCGATATGTTACAGGTGTGCGCGACAGGTTGAGCGGATTTCCGATCAGATTTACCTCTCCCGGTTGGGCCTGCATGGCGATCTTCATCTGCCGCGCGGCGACCTGATCGGTGTCAAACACCTGATCCACCGTTTGCACCGGGCCCACGGGCACCTTGAGGGCCTCAAGCTCGGAAATCACAGTCGTCGTCGGACGCTGTTTCATCGCCGGGCGCAGGATCGCGTTCAGTGCGTCGCGGTGCTCCAGTCGCGCCGGATTGGTGGCAAAGCGTACGTCGTCGGCAAGATCAGCGTGGCCGATGAACGCGCAGAACCTGCGGAACTGGCTGTCATTTCCAACGGCCAAAATCACGTGACCATCTGCTGTCTCATAAACCTCATATGGGACAATATTGGGATGTCCGTTGCCGCGTCGCTGAGGTACCTGGCCCGAGGTCAGGTAGTTTGTGCCCTCATTGATCAACCACGAGATCTGTGCATCCACCAAGGCAAGGTCGATCTGTTGCCCTTCACCGGTCAGGTCGCGGTGGCGCAGCGCGGCCAGAATGCCGACGGTTGCGTACATGCCGCACATCACATCGGCGATGCCCACGCCCACCTTCATTGGCGCGCCTTCGGGGTCGCCGGTCAGGGACATGATCCCACCATACCCTTGCGCCATCAGGTCATAGCCGGGCTTGCTGGAGTTGGGGCCCGTCTGCCCATAGCCGGAAATCGAGCAATAGACGAGGCCGGGAAGATCCTGCGACAAGCTGTTGTAATCCAGTCCGTACTTCGCCAAACCACCGGGTTTGAAATTCTCGATCAGGATATCCGCATGCGAGGCCAGCCGCTTGATCTCGGCTTGCCCTTCTGGCGTTGCAATGTCGATGGCAACGGATTTCTTGTTCCGGTTGGCCGACATGAAATACGCGCTCAGGTCGGAACGGTTGCCCGCTTCATCCTCAACATACGGAGGGCCCCATTGCCGCGTATCATCCCCACCGGTCGAGGGGTTTTCGATCTTGATGACGCTTGCGCCCAGATCGCCCAGAAGTTGGGTGCAGGTCGGTCCGGCCAGAATGCGCGACAGGTCCAGAACCTTTACGCCTTTGAGCGGCCCATTAGATTCGGCCATCATATCCTCCACGCTCGATCTCGGCAGCGATGACGGTGAACCGGTCGGCTTTGACCGCCTCATCCAGTGCTGCACGCAGTTCTGCGCGGTTGCGGACCGTGTGTCCATAGCCTCCGAACGCGCGGCCCAGGGCGGCAAAGTCATGGCGGTCAAAATCGACCCCGTTGTTACCCATCTGCCGTTGGCGTTGTTTCAACTCGATCAGGGCGAGGGAGGCGTCGACAAAGACGAGAAAGATCGGGTTGCCGCCCATTTCGGCGGCAGTCGAAAGCTCTCCGGCGACCATCAGGAATCCGGCATCGCCCGAAAAGCTGATCACCGGACGGTTCGGTTCCACCAGATTCAGCCCGATCGCCATTGGAACAGCGCAGCCCATGGTGCAAAGGGCCGAGGACTGGATCAGCCCGCGTGGCTCCGAACACGCCCACATCTGGCTGAGGAGAATGCGGTGCGCGCCGCTATCCGCCGTTGCCAAAGTATTCGCGGGCAGGGCGGCACGGGTTTCGGCGATCACGCCAGCTGGCCCCCAATCGTCAATCTGTGGGAAGGCTTCTGCCAATGCGGCTTTGACCTTCGCAGGCTCTCCGGCAGGCCATGTGGCGCGGGCGGGGTTGCCTTTGGCGATGGCCTCGAGGGTCTCGCCAGTATCGGCGACAAGGTTTAGCCCGGCCTGATGCATGTAGTGATCATTGACCACGGCCGAGATATCGATCACGCGCGTTTCTTCGGGATCCCAGATCTCGCGCCAGCCGGGGCGCATTTCGATAGGGTCATAGCCCAGGCACAGAACCAGATCGGCCTGTTCCACCAGCGGGACAAGGTGTTTGTCGGCCAGAGGGGACAACCCGGCACCGCCCAGACACAAGGGATGATCTTCGGGCACTACGCCTTTTGCTTTGTAGGTCGTGACGAAGGGGATGCTGAAATGCTCCAGAAACGCCTGAACCACGCTGCGCGAGTCGTCATATAGGACGTCCAGCCCGATGATCGCAATCGGACGCTCGGCTTCGGCCACCCAGCGTCGGGCTTTGGATAGGCAATCGCCTTCGGGGGCCACTGCGGCCACTTTGGCCAGACGGCGGCGTTTCGTCGATAAGACGCGGGTATCCGCGACCGAGATCGGTACGTCGATATGCACCGGGCCGGGGCGGGGCTGGTTGGCAAGCGACACCGCTTTGTCTGCGATGATATCCGCGCCCTCGGCGGTGAGGGTAAAGGTCCCTTTGGTGATCGAGCGATAGACTTGGCTGTGGTCCATGACCTGATGCGTGTAGGTCAGCGCTTCATCCGCGTCGACGCAGCCGGTCAGCACGATCATCGGCACCCGGTCTTGCAGCGCGTTGGCAACCACGTTGATCCCGTTCATCGCGCCGGGACCAAGGGTTGCAACCAGTATCGCAGGCGCGCCATCGCGGTGATGGACTGCTTCGGCCATGAACCCGGCTGCGTTCTCGTGTTTGGTCAGATGAAAGGTGATGCCAGCTTGTTCCAGCGCACCCACCAGCGTCAGAACCTCACCGCCCGGCATGCCGAACGCATGGCGACACCCTGCCTCATACAATCTTTGAGCCAGTAGATCCGCCGCGCGGGGAGAGAGGTCCTGCATCAGTCATGCTCCGAGAAAAAGATATGTGACAGCAAATGTCTGACACACCGGCAAGAGGCAAGCGGGTTCACATCAGTGTGACTATTTGACGGCTGTTTTCGCGATGGATTGAAACTTTTGGTCCAGTTCTGCGGCAATATCGGACAGGGCCTGCCCGCCCTGACTCGTGTAGGGCTCAAACACAAAGCTGGGGGTTTTGTAGGACAAGCGCGCGCTGCCGTCGTCATTTTCGGTCACATAGAGGCGAATCGGCGCCTCGATCATCGCAGCGGTCGAGGTTTCGAGTACCCGCACCGCATAGTCGTTGTTGAATACGCCGATCACGCGATTGCCCGGAATGGTGATCCCACGGGCCGCCGCCGCTTTGGTCGGCCCGGCCTGAGTGACAACGATCAGCCCGTGTTCCTTGACGGCAGCCTTGGTGTCGGCCACCAGCGCGTCATAGGATTTCCCCGTGTCATGAACCGCCCATCCCGGCAGGGCCTGATCCGCAAGGGCAGGCGAGGCCAGCAAGCAGATTGCAGCGCAGATTGCTCTCATCACAGGGTCTCCGTCTTGTTGGTGCCCAACTAGAGCAGGTTTCGCCCATCGCTGCATTCACATTTTCGTATGCGTCTTCAGGGTGACCGTTTTTGCAGCAGGTAGATATCCATGATCCAACCATGATCGGCGCGGGCCTGCGCACGGGTGGTCAAAATGGTCTCGGCCACCTCATCCAGCGGGCCGTGGATCAGGATCTCTTCCTTCATGCCGACATAAGCGCCCCACCAGATATCGAACGCCTCCATGTCCAGAGCCTGGAACGAACACTCGCCGTCCAGCATCACGGCAACCTTGGTGGCGTCCGAGGGCCAGCCTTCGTCGCGAATACGACGGCCAGTGGTAACAACATAAGGCGCGCCGATATCGTTGATGGGAATGGTATGGGCTGCTGTCAGCGCTTGTAGCGCGGTAATCCCCGGAATCACGCGTTTGCGCGGTTGCGGGTCCAGCCGAGAGGCAATCCGAAGCGAGCTGTCATAAAGCGAGGGATCCCCCCAGATCAATAGGGCGATCTTTGAGGCCTCAGGATGTTCCGCCATCGCTTCTTGCCAGCGCAGTGCAATAGCATCGTGCCACTCGTCGACGCCTTGCAGATATCCGTCGTCCGAGCGGCGCTTGGGGATATCGAAATACGCGATCTGCGGAGGCATCTCAGTGACCTTGGCGATGATCTCCTCCCGCAGTCCGGCCAGATCGGCTTTGTTCTCACCCTTGCGCGGGATCAGGATCAGATCCGCCTCGCGGATTGCCTGCGCGCCTTGCAGGGTTACGTGATCGGGATTTCCGGTGCCAATTCCGACCAGGGACAGCTCATACATCCTCGAACTCCGCCAAGGGCCCATAGAGGATAAGGGCAGGGGCCGTTCCGATCTCGGATTTCAGCGTGTCGGCCAACGCGCCAATGGTCGAGCGGTGCAGCTTCTGATCCGGTGTGGAAACGGATTCCGCCATCAGTGCAGGCGTATCCAGTGGCAGGCCGTTGGCGTGCAGGGCCTCGACCAGCAGCGGAAAGGTCCGTTTGCCCATGAACACAACGGTGGTCGCCGCAGCGTCCGCCAAAGCGGTCAGGTTCAGATCGGGGGGCAGTTGCCCGCTGACATCGTGGCCGGTGACAAACTGTACACGCCGGGCCGTCAGCCTGCGGGTCAGCGGAATACCGGCAGCGGCTGCGGCTGCGATGGCCGAGGGGATGCCGGGGATGATCTCATAGTCGATCCCGGCTGTACGCAGGGCGACGATCTCTTCCTCAAGCCGTCCGAACATGCCGCCATCACCGGATTTCAACCGCACGATACGTTGTCCGGTCTGCGCGTATTCCACGAGCAGGCGGCTGACATGATCCTGTTTCGGCGAGGGCCGCCCGGCCCGTTTGCCGACGCCCACAAGATCCGCATCCGGTTGCGCGTGGCTCAGAATGGGCCCGCTGCTCAGATCGTCGAACAGAACGGCGTCGGCCTTCTGCATCCGGTCCACGGCCTTCAGGGTCAGCAATTCCGGGTCTCCCGGACCGGACCCGATGAATGACACAAACCCACTCATGCCGAGGCCTCGGCGATGAGGTGAAAGAACGTACCGGTGACATTGCCACGGCGTGATCCGGTCTGCGGGCCTTCATCTCCTTCGGCATCGAACACGCGCGCCAGCGGTGCATCAGGCTGTTCGATGATCGAGGAATAGTGGAACTCATGCCCGCGCAGCGATGCGCCTTGCGCAAACCCCGGCATCGGAGACAGCAGTTCGGCCCGGCGATACCCCAGGTTGAACTTGCGCTTCTGGTACGAGGTCTGCAGCCCCAGCAATCCAGCCATCTGGTGCGGCACGCCCTCTTTGTCGATCAGAACCTCACCAAGGGCCATATAGCCACCGCATTCCCCATGCACCGGCTTGGTTTCCGCGTGTTTCCGCAAACCGGTCAGGAACGTGCCCGCGGCAGCCAAAGTGCCCGCGTGCAGCTCCGGATACCCGCCCGGCAACCAAACCAGATCGGCATCATCGGCGGGGGCTTCATTGGCCAACGGCGAAAACGGCAAGATCTCAGCCCCCGCCGCGCGCCATCCCTCCAACAGATGCGGATAGGTGAACGAAAACACGGCATCTCGGGCCAGCGCGATTCGTTGCGCCGGAGGCCGCGGCAGCGCGGCTGACGATGGCCCTTTGGGGTCTGAGGAAGCCGCCAGTTTGATCGCTTCAAGGTTCACATGTTCACGTAGGAACGCTGCATAACCGACGATGGCGCTTTCCAGATCGGGATGCTCAACCGCTTGGATCAACCCCAGATGACGTTCCGGCAGGGTCAGGTCTCCGCGACGGGGCAATACGCCCAGAACCGGCAGGCCTGCCCGCTCCATACCCAACCGTGTCAACCGCTCATGCCGAGGGCTGGCGCAACGGTTCAGGATCACTCCGGCAAAAGGCAGGTCGGGGTTAAACATCTTGAACCCCAGAGCGGTCGCCGCTGCCGATTGGGCCTGACCGCCCACGTCCAACACCAGCACGACAGGCCAGCCCATCCGCTGTGCTGTCTCGGCGCTGGACCCATGCCCCAGCTCTCCGGGTTTGGCGACGCCGTCAAACAAGCCCATCGAGCCTTCGGCCACCACGATATCCGCCCCTTCGGCCTGATCCGAGATCGCGCCAAGCAGCCCGTCGCCCATCGCCCAACTATCAAGGTTGAACGAAGCTCGCCCCGCTGCGGCGCGGTGGAAGGCTGGGTCGATATAGTCGGGGCCGCTCTTGAACGGCTGTACGGTGAGGCCATCCTCGGCCAGCGCCCGCAAAAGGCCCAGCATCACGGTGGTTTTGCCGGTCCCCGAAGAGGGGGCCGAGATCAGAATGCCCGGAGGGTTAGTCATCACCATGACTCCAGCTCGACCATGGGCTGTCCGCGCTCTGAGGGCGGTAGCGGCGGTCATAGTCTTTTGAATACAGGCAGCTCTCGTCGAACCCTTCACCCGCCAGCGCAGGCCCGACCATGATCAGCGCGGTGCGCGAAATGCTCTCATCCAACGCGTCTTTAAGGGTGGCCAATGTCGCGCGGATGATCCGCTCATCCGGCCAACTGGCCCGGTAGACGACCGCTACTGGGCAGTCCGCGCCATAAGCAGGGCTCAGATCGGCAATCACCTTGTCCAGGTTGCCGATCGACAAATGAATGGCCAGCGTCGCACCGGTGCGGGCGAAGTTCTCCAGTGTTTCGCCTTCGGGCATTGAGGACGCACGGCCCGGGGTCCGCGTTAGGACCACCGATTGCGCCAGGCCGGGCAAGGTCAACTCTGTGCCCAAAGACGCCGCAGCTGCCGCGAATGAAGGCACCCCCGGGGTCACGCTGACGGGAATGCCCATCTCTTTCAGACGGCGGATTTGCTCACCCATCGCCGACCAGACGGACAGATCACCAGAATGCAGACGCGCGACGTCATGGCCGGCCTGATGGGCCGCGTCGATCTCGGCCATGATCTGATCCAGATCCATCGGCGCAGTGTTTATGATCTTCGCGCCTTCAGGGCAGTGGCCTAAAATCTCTTCCGGCACCAGAGATCCCGCATAGAGGCAAACGTGGCAGCAGGCGATGATATCACGCCCACGCAGGGTCAGCAGATCGGCGGCGCCCGGTCCAGCGCCAATGAAATGAACGGTCATGAGTGTCCTCCGATGGCAATGGCGCATGTCGCCAGCCGGTCGTCCGAGATATGTCTGGGTGAAAGAAGCCGCGCGCCATTTCCGGCGGCGGCCAATGCGGATGCTTCGGCCACGCTGCCGGTGCCATAGGTGGCGCGGCTGCGGTTCGAACATGTCAGGGTGCGTTGCCCGGCCAGATCGGCTGCGGCAACGAAATGCAAGGGCAGGGCAAGGCCTTCTGCGAAACTGGCCAGAGCCAGGTGACCCTCTTTGTCGGCAACGGTTGCCAAGGCTTGAACGTCATGCGCAGCGGCGGCAGCGTCATAGGCCGCGCGCAGGCTGTCCACTGTTGCGCTCGATGAAAAGCCAAGGCCCGCGACGATCATAGCGTCACACTCCACTGCACGACCGGATAGGCCGATTTCCACCCACGCCGAGGGCCGAGTGGTGCCGATTGCGCGAGCTCAATCCGCAATAGATCTCCGCCCAACTCTTCGTGCCAGCGGGCCAGCAGCGCTTCGCTTTCCAAAGTGACGGCATTGGCGACCAACCGGGTGCCCGCGGGAAGGGCATCGCGGAGCCAGGCTAGGAGGTCGGCGCTGAGGCCACCGCCGATGAAAACAACATCAGGTAGAGGCAGACCTGACAGCGCCTCTGGCGCAGTGCCGTGCACGACGTTCAGGCGGTCTTGGCCCAACGCATCGGCATTGCGGCGAATACGTTCGGCACGGTCTTCGCGGGGTTCAATTGTTGTGGCCGTCAAAGTTGGATCACACATCAGCCATTCAATGCTGATCGACCCGGTGCCGCCACCGATATCCCACAGATGCTCGCCGCGTTGCGGGGCCAGCGCCGACAGGGTCAGCGCACGGATCGGGCGTTTGGTGATCTGGCCGTCGGTCTCGAAAATCTCGTCGGGTTTACCGGATGCCTTGGGGAAAACGCGCCCTTCGCCCGCAACCTCCAGCCCGACGCAGACCGGGTGATCGAACGTGCCCAGAAGCGCTTCGGTCAACGAGACCGAGCGCGCGCGTTCACGCGGGCCGCCCAATGCCTCCATCACGTGCAACTGGGTATCGGCGAACCCGGTCTCAGTCAGATAGGTCGCAAGCTCTGCAACGGCAGCACCATTGCGCAACAGGATGATCGCCCGCAGCCCCGGAGACAGGTGCGGTCGCAAACGCGTCAGAGGAGCGGCGTGCAGGCCAAAGGTCTGGGTGCCCTCCAGCGGCCACCCCAAACGCGCGGCGGCCAGCGAAAAGGTCGATTGGCCGGGTCGGGCGGTCCACTCGGCAGCGTCGAAGTTGCGTGCAATCACCGAACCCGCCCCGAACCAGAACGGATCGCCCGAGGCGAGAACCACGGTCGCACGACCCCGAAGCCCGGTCAGGATCGGCAGCCCGTCGGAGAAAGGCACCGGCCATTCGATCCGCTCAGTCCCTGTTTCCGGCACCAGCGAAAGGTGGCGAGGCGGGCCCATGATGACCTCGGCCCGATCCAGCACTTGACGATTTGCGGGCGACAGGCCATCAAGCCCATCTTCACCCAGGCCCAGAACGGTTAGCCACGGAGTATCAGACATGACCAACCCCCTGATCTCCAATGTGCTTATTCTGGGCGGCACGACCGAGGCAAATGCTTTGGCCAAAGCCGTTTCCGAACAAAGGCTTGCGGCGATATACTCCTACGCAGGACGGGTCGAGAAACCGCGCCCGCAGCCCTTGCCGGTTCGGGTCGGCGGGTTTGGCGGCGTGCAGGGTCTGGTTGCTTACATCCGCGACAACGGGATCAGCCATGTGATCGACGCGTCGCATCCTTTCGCCTCGCAGATGAGCCGAAACGCGATTGAGGCCTGCTGTGAGGCGCAAACGCCACTGGCCGCGCTGACTCGACCCGCTTGGCGCGCGCAGCCCGGTGATGACTGGCGACACGTTCCCGATATCCCCGCCGCAGTTGATGCGTTGAACGTCGAGGCGCAACGCGTGTTCCTCGCGGTTGGCCGGATGCATCTCGAGGAGTTCGCGGCCCAGCCCCAGCATCACTATCTGCTGCGTCTGGTCGATGAGCCCGATGAACTGCCCTTGCCGAATGCCGAAGTGGTTGTCGCCCGCGGCCCGTTTGCCGAGGCCGATGACCGCGCGCTGATGCAGAGGCACGAGACGCAGTTGGTTGTATCCAAGAACGCAGGCGGTACGGGCGCGCGGGCCAAGCTGGACGCGGCGCGGGCGCTTGGCCTGCCGGTGCTGATGATCGACCGTCCGGTCCTGCCAGAGCGGACCGAGCTGTCGACAATTGCACAGGTTCTGGACTGGCTGGCTCATTCCGGGGTGAACCTCGGGGTGTAGACGATCGGCGCGCCGTCGCGTTTGATCACGCGGGTGCGCGATGATCCGACAATGACCACCGTCTGCATATCCGCCATCTCGGGCGTGGCCTCGGCCAGAGTGGAGATCCGGATCGCTTCGTCCTCGCGCGACACGGCGCGCGCGAACAGGATCAGACGTTCAGGCTCACATTCCTCGCGCAGGATTTCCAGCGTCTTTACAAACCCTTCCGGCCGCGACTTCGAGCGCGGATTGTAAAAGGCCATCGAGAAGTCCGCCTGCGCCGCCAGACGCAGCCGCTTTTCGATCAGGGACCAGGGCTTGAGGTTGTCACTAAGGTTGATAGCGCAGAAATCATGCCCCATGGGTGCACCGGCGCGGGCAGACGCGGCCAGCATCGCAGTGATCCCCGGCAGCACGTCGATCTGAATGTTACGCCATTCTTCAGGGCCGTTCTCCAGCGCCTCGAACACTGCAGCGGCCATCGCAAAGACACCCGGGTCACCCGAGGACACAACGACCACGCGCTTCCCCTCGGCAGCCATCTGCAGCGCGTGTTGCGAACGATCGATCTCAACCCGGTTGTCACTGGCATGCAGAGTCAGGCCGGGGCGTTCGGCCACGCGCGCGACATAGGGGATGTAGCCCACCACATCGGTCGCCTCGGCCAGCGCAGCGGAGACTTCGGGCGTGACCAGGTCTTCATTGCCCGGCCCGAGGCCTGCGATCTTGACCCAGCCGCTCATGGCCGTCGCCCTTGACCGTGCACCAGGATGATCGAGAAATAGGGGGTGATCCCCTCATAATTCTCGGACAATTTGCAGACGCGTTGGTTCGGCATTTGCGCGTATTCCACGATCCACGCGCGGTCATACATTCCGGCGGTCTTGAGCGCGCGCTTCACCTTGTCGATATTGCGTCCAATCTTCATCACGACCAGCGCGTCAGTCTTCGCCATGCGTTCGGCCAGAACCTCTTCGGGTAGGGTGGCGGCAAGAACGGTCAGAATATCGTCGCCCCATGTGATCGGATCGCCGGTTGCTGTCCAAGCGCCGGACATGCCGGTAATGGCCGGGACGACTTCGACGGGGGCGATGTCGCGCAAGCGGGTATAGAGATGCATGAACGAGCCGTAGAAAAACGGGTCGCCCTCGCAGAGAACAACGACGTCTTCGCCCTTCTCAACAAGGGCTTTCAGATGGTGCGCGCAGTCCTCGTAGAACGCCGCCAGCAACTCATTGTAGCGCGGATCGTTAAGAGGGATCTCGGTTGTGACGGGGTATTCCATCGGGAACTCCACCGCGCCTTCCGGGATCATACCGTTGACGATCTGGCGGGCCTGACCACTGCGGCCCGGCTTGCGGAAAAACGCCACGTGGCGGGCATTGCGCAGCAGGCGGTCGGCCCGCACGCTCATCAGGTCGGGGTCACCGGGGCCGAGGCCAACGCCATATATCTTGCCGGCGCTCATTCGGCGCGGCTCGCGATGGCGTTGATGGCGGCGACTGTGATGGCGCTGCCACCGAGACGGCCTTTTACGATGCAGGACGGCACCGGCTGTGCCTCCCACAAGGCGTCCTTGGATTCGACCGCGCCGACAAAGCCCACAGGGCAACCGATGATGGCGGCGGGGCGCGGGCAGTCGGGGTCTTCCAGCATGTTCAGCAGGTGAAAAAGGGCCGTCGGCGCATTGCCGATAGCGACCACAGCGCCCTCAAGATGCGGGCGCCACAGCTCAAGCGCTGCGGCAGAGCGTGTGTTGCTCATTTCTGCAGCCAGAGGGCGCACGCGCTCGTCATGCAGGGTGCAGATCACCTCATTCTCGGTGGGCAGGCGGAACCGGGTCACGCCCTCGCTGACCATGCGCGCGTCACACAGGATCGGCGCGCCGTTTTCCAGCGCGGTGCGCGCGGCACTGACGAAACCGGGCGAGAAATGGACGAACTCTTCCAGCCCGACCATGCCAGCTGCGTGGATCATCCGAACGGCGACCTGCTCTTCATCGGAGTCGAACCGGGCCAGATCGGCCTCGGACCTGATGGTTGCAAAGCTCTCCTTGTAGATCGCCGCGCCGTCGGTTTCGTAAGTGTAGGGCATCAGGTGAAGTCCATCGTCATCAGTGTTTCGGGGGTCAGCCCGCGCAGGATTGGCTCATCCCCTGCGCGGCCCTGTTTGACAAGATCAAATCGTTCATTCTGACCGACTAATGTCACATCTGCGGGGCCCATCCGGGCGCACCCCTTGGAACAGCCCGAGACATGAAAGGTGCCGGGTACACGCGGGGCCAACGCACGGGCAATATCGCGGGTTTCCGCTTGGGCCTGCGGGCAGAACGGCGCGCCGGGGCAGGCGTCGGTGGTCATAAGCGGGTCGGTGCCGTCCGTGACAAAACCCGGTGCAGGTATCGCCGCCCCGCCTTCCAGGAGGATCAGTCGCCAAGGGGTGACACGCAGGGCAGAGGCGCCGCTGTCGAGGATCAGCGCGTGGAGCTCATTTGCGGGCAATTGCCCAAAGGCCGCACCGTAGAGGCTACCTAGATCGCAAGCGCCTGGTTGTAACGACGCGCCAATTGGTCCGGGGTCGCGGCACTGCCATTCCGCAGGCAGACCAAAAGCCGCCACGACCCGCGCCATGCGGCGGGTGTCTGGCGTGAAGGCTTCCGCAAACCAAGTGGCCAGAGCAATCAGGTGATCAATGGCCTCAGCCTCGGAAACTGCGTGCCCTGTCTCTGCCCCGTCGGCGCGCAGGATGAGCCCATCGGCGGAACGCTCCAACCGGATATCGGCCGAGTCCGCCGCCAGCAGGCGCGCCGGTCCTGTGTCGATGGCAAAGCCGAATTTGGCTGGTAGATCAGGCAATTCGCTCAGGCGGTCGATCAATTCCTGTGTCAACCGCGCGGTCAGATCGCCCGGCTGGTAAAGCGGTGAGACCAGAATGTTGCGCCGGACCTCAATGCCCGGCTCCGCGTCCAACGGCCCAAGCGCGGACAGCTCGGACAGCAATGCCTGGTGATCACCTTCCTGCACGCCGCGCAACTGTAGGTTCGCGCGGTTGGTCAGGTCGATTGTGCCGTTGCCGAATTGCTGGGCCAGTTCACACAGACCAAGCGCTTGTGGCGCGGTCAGCCGAGCCAGCCGAGGGCGCACGCGCACCACCAGCCCATCCCCAGACATCATCGGTCGGTGGGCGCCGGGGCACCAACCTTGGACGACTGGTTTTGGGGTGGGCGCGCTCATCCCAGCCCCTCCAGATCCGCCCGGATCGAGTTGCGCCGGGTATTCCACAGCCCAGCATCCAACAGCGCGCGGAACCGGTCCTGCATGGCCTGATGGGCCTGTGGATTGGCCTGCTGCAGGAAGGCATCCACGTCTTCATCGCCCAGCGTGGCATCGTGGTAGAGGTCGAACAGATGCGGCGCAACGGTACCCGACAGATGCGCAAACGAGGCCATGTGATCCAAAGTCGCCGCGATCTCGGCCGCGCCTCGGAATCCATGCCGCTGCATCCCGGCGATCCAGTCCGGATTGGCAGCGCGGGCGTGGACGACGCGGCTGATCTCTTCCGGCAGGGTGCGGGCGCGTGGGTTCTCGGGGTTGGTGTTGTCCAGATGATACAGCTGCGCGGTGCCACCCGTGGCCTTCTTGGCGGCGGCAAAACCGGCCTCATGCGTGGCGTAGTCATTGGCCAGCAGCAGGTCTGTTTCGGTCAGGTCCTGCAGGTGAACAAAACTGTCGGCATGTGCCACACGCTGGGTGATACCCGCCTTGTCCTGAAAGATATTCTCGCCCTCCAGCGCAAAAGAGCTGGCCTCAAGCCATGCCTCACCCGCCTGCGCGCGGGCCTCTTCAGTATAGACCTCGGACAGCTGGGTCATGTTGACGCCATAGCTGCCGGGCGCGGGGCCGAACACACGGGCCGACGGGGCCTGACCGGCATAGGGGTTCCAGTCGGTCGCCTCATCCCGCGCCGCCAATGCGCGGATCGCCTGACCGTAAAGTGTCGAGAGGGTTGGGAAGACGTCCCGGAACAGGCCCGACACACGCAGCGTCACGTCCAAGCGCGGGCGGCTGAGATCGGTGATCGGCAGCACCTCGATCCCCGAGACTCGTTCCGAGCCTTTGTCCCAGACCGGTTTCACGCCCAGCAGGTGCAACGCCATGGCGAATTCCTCGCCTGCCGTGCGCATCGTGGCCGAGCCCCACAGGTCTACTATTAGCCCCTTGGGATAGTCGCCTTCTTCCTGAAGGTGACGGCGGACCAGTTCCTCGGCCAGTTTGACGCCTTGGGTGTAGGCCGCCCGCGTGGGAACCGAGCGGGGGTCGGTGGTATAGAGGTTCCGCCCGGTCGGCAGAACATCCGAGCGACCGCGATAGGGGGAACCGGACGGCCCGGCCTCGATCCGTTTCCCGGCCAGCGCGTCGATCAGAGCGTTGCGTTCCGCATGGGCCGAAGGCGCGGGGTCGAAAGTACCGGGAACCTCAGGCGCACGGCCATAGATATGCAGCCCGTCGCCGAACTGGCTTTCTTTGATATCGCAGACAAAGCGGTCGATGCGGGTAATCGCCTCGGCGGTGCAGGTGGCCTGATCGAGACCCAGATCGCTTTCCAACCCGATGGCTTGTGCCTCGTCGCGGATATTTTCCTGCAGGCGGTCACGGCGTTTGGGATCAAGCCCGTCTGCGTTCGAGAACTCATCAAGCAGAGATTCCAGACGTACCATACGATCTGGGGTGCCGCTTTCCTTCATCGGGGGCGGGATATGGCCCAGCGTCACGGCCCCGATCCGACGCTTGGCTTGCGCGGCCTCGCCTGGGTCGTTGACGATGAAGGGGTAGATCACTGGCAAGTCGCGGATCAGCGCCTCGGGCCAGCAATTCGCCGACAGAGCAACGGACTTGCCCGGAAGCCATTCCAGAGTGCCATGCGCGCCGATATGGATCAAAGCGTCTGCGCCCAGCCCTTTGCGGAGCCACAGATAAAAGGCGACATAGCTGTGACACGGGGTGCGAGATAGGTCGTGATAGTCGTCATCGCGCAGCTCGGGCGTACCGCGTTCGGGTTGGAGTGCAACCAGCGCGTTGCCTCGGCGCAGGGCGGTGAAGTGGAATGCGCCTTCGGTTAAAAAAGGGTCGTCTTCGGGCTTGCCCCAAACGGTTTGGAGATCGGCCCGCATTTGCTCAGGCAGGTCAGCTAGGGCTGCCTGGTAATCTTCCAAAGACCACGAAATGCGCGCGTCCAGCAGGGTTTCCGCAATCGGCTCAGCCGGCGCGGTGCTGTAGCCCTCGGCCTGAAGATCGGTCAGCATCGCCTCGGCCGAAGCCAGCGCGTCGAGGCCCACCGCATGCGCCATTTGCCAGTCTTTGCCAGGATAGGTCGACAGCACCAGCGCGGGCACCTGATCCGCCTTGGGCTTGTCATGCAGGGTTAGCCAGCCGGCGACACGGTCGATAATCGCTTCGATCCGCTCTTGCTCAGCCCGGTGGGCAAAGCGGGAATATTCCAGATGCGGATCGCGCTTGCCCGGTTCCTTGAACGAGGCAATGCCCGCCGAAATGCGCCCGTCGACTTCGGGCAGCACCACATGCATGGCAAGATCGGCAGGGGAAAGGCCCCGTTCGGCCTCGGCCCAAGCCTTGCGGCGGGATGTGGCGAGGGCCATCTGAAACACGGGCACGCCCGCCGCGTCCAAAGGAGACGTTCCCGATGCGCCTTTGCCCGAGAACGAGGTGGCGTTGATGATCGCCGAAGGCTTCAGAGCGACGATGTTTTCACGCAACCATTCAGCGGCAGCAGGTGCTTTGAGCGAGGGCGCGAAGAGACCCACAGCCTCGAACCCCCGATCCCGCAAGCTGCGGATCACGGCGGCGACAGGGGCCGTGTCCGCCGAGGTCAGGTAGGCGCGATAGAAGGTGACGACGATACGTTTTGCGTCGCCCGAAAAGGCTGTCTCAACCGGGATCACGCCGCGATCAGGACACCACGCGCCAGATTCGGGCAGGGTTTTAGCCCCCATAACAAGGCCGGCATAAAGCCCCGCCGCCAATGCCATCTGCGCCAAGGCGGCCTGTGCCGCGACTTCGCCGCCTGTGTCGCAGAGATGTGCCAGACGGCGCAGGGTCGAGACGGGCAGGGTGGAATAGTCATCCAGCCGCGGGTCCTCACGCCCGTCGGCGGGTAGGACGGCCAACGCGATGCCCTTGGCCTTCGCCAGCGACAGCACTTGCTGCAGCCCGTAAGCCCAGTAAGGCACGCCGCCAATCAGGCGGATCAGAATGCCCTTCGCACCCTCCAGCGTCTGCTCCACGTAGGTGTCGACGGACAGAGGATGTTTCAACGCCGTCAGGTTCGCCAACCGCATCGTGGGCATACGCCCATCCGGCCCGCCACCGCGATGCCAGCCCGCCGCGAAAGCGCCAAGGTCGCTGTCCGAGAAGGACAGCACCACCAAATCCGCCGGGCTCTGGCCCAGATCGGTTGGGATTTCCGTTTCTTCTAACCCGTGGCTTTCGCGGAAGACGACGTGCATGGGCCTTACTCGGCGGCCTCGGTCACACCCGCGAGGATATCGCGGATTTCCGCTTCTTTGATATCATCGTGCTCGGCGATCACCACCATGCGCGAGCGGCGTTCCTCACCGGGGCCCCATGGACGGTCGTATTGATGACGCACACGGGCACCCACGGCCTGCACCAGCAGGCGCATCGGCTTGCCTTGCACGGCGGCATAGCCTTTGACGCGCAGGATGTTCAGCTCATTGGCCAGACGTTCGATCTTGGCGACCAAATCGGCAGGATCGGACTGTTCCGGCAGATCAACGATGATGCTTTCGAAATCGTCATGCTCGTGATCGTGGTGACCGTCGTGATGCGAAGGACGAGCGTCCATGTCATCCTCGGCTGCGGCCTCAAGACCCAGAACGACGCGCACATCCACGGCGCCTTCGGCCACTTCGACAACGGGCAGCGGGCGAGGGGCCTCGGCGGCGATGATCTCTTTGGCTTTTGCCACGCCTTCGGGACCGGCCAGATCAGGCTTGGTCAGCAGGATGATATCGGCGCAGGAAATCTGATCCTCAAACACCTCGGATAAGGGCGTTTCATGGTCGATCGAGTCATCAGCCATGCGCTGAGCGTCCACCGCTTCGACATTCGGAGCAAAGCGACCAGCGGCGACGGCCTCGGCATCGGCCAGCGCGATCACGCCATCAACAGTGATTTTCGATCGGATATCGGGCCAGTCGAACGCCTTCAGCAGCGGCTTGGGCAGGGCGAGGCCCGAGGTTTCGATCAGGATGTGATCGGGGCGCGGCTCCAGCGCCATAAGGGCTTCGATGGTCGGGATGAAATCATCGGCCACAGTGCAGCAGATGCAGCCGTTCGCCAGTTCCATGATGTTTTCCACCGGACAATCCGGGATCGCGCAGGATTTCAGGATATCGCCATCGACGCCGACATCGCCGAACTCATTAACAACCACGGCCAGACGCTTGCCTTGCGGGTTCTGCATCAGGTGCTTAACGAGAGTTGTTTTGCCCGAGCCCAAGAAGCCAGTGATCACGGTGACGGGGAGTTTTTCCAAGTTGCTCATTTCAGGGCTCCAATCGGGGGAATACGGGCTGCGCAGTTTTTGCGGAAGTGTTCAGGGCGCTCACGCCATTTGACCAGACCATCTTCGGTCGCGAGGTACTTGGTGGCGCCGTCAACGATCACGTCGACATGGTCGGTTTCGTTCAAATGTTCATAGACAAAGGTCCAGCGATCCGGGCCGCCACGCAGCACGATGGAACAGCCCTCGTTGCAGTTGGACAAGCATTCCACGGCTTTGAGGGTAATCCCTTCCGGTAGGTCCGCCTGTTCAAGCGCTTTGTGCAACAGGGTGCCGGGGCGTTTCGCATCGTCTTCAGCGGGCAGCCCGCGACGACAGGTGGTGCAAACCAGTAATTCGACCGGAGCGGTCTCGGTCATGTCTCTCATCCCCCCAAATCCTCATCGTGGGGGACGGGGTTTCATGCGGGTCCCTTGACCCGACACCGGAACACCCCGTCCGGTTTCATCTTCGGGCGCTGGCAGGTCTCCCGGCTTGCGGATGTCAGAGGCGTACTCTGTCGGATGTCCCGCCTTCCCGGCTTTTCGCCAGTGGCTTGGGCATCCTCTCCGGTCACGGTCGCGGGGGCGGCTGCGCTTGGCGGAAAACCCGTTGACGCATTCCCTTTTCATCTGTTCGCACAGACACCAACACGAGGCTCATGCGGCACGCACCCGCAGCTTGTCAAGCGTGATGCAGCTCAGACCGCTGCGGCACGTTGAAAAGCGACCTGCCAGCGTCGCTAGGCGGCATGAACATGGCGCTGATGCATGGTCGCATGGCCTCAAATCGTAAACGGAGGCGAAATCCATGAAAGTAGGTTTTATCGGGCTTGGGAATGTGGGCGGTAAGCTGTCAGGGTCATTGCTGCGCAATGGAATCGACCTGACGGTTCATGACCTGAGCTCCGATCTGGTTGAGGGTTTTGTCGCGCAGGGGGCCAAAGCGGCTGAAAACCCGGCCCAGATGATGCGCGAATGCGATGCCGTGATCACCTGCCTGCCGTCGCCAGCGGCCTCGGACGCGGTGATGCAGGAGATGCTGCCCGAAGTTGGCCCCGGTAAAATCTGGATGGAGATGTCCACCACTGACGAGGCTGAGGTCAAGCGGCTGGGTGCCTTGGTTCTGGAGCGCGGAGGGGCCGCCGTCGATTGCCCTGTCTCGGGTGGCTGCCACCGTGCGGCGACGGGCAATATCTCTATCTTCGCTGGCTGCGACCGCGATACGTTCGAACGCATTCTGCCCTTCTTGACGACCATGGGTCGGCGGGTTCTGCACACCGGAGAGCTCGGCTCAGCCTCGGTCCTGAAGGTGCTGACCAACTATCTGGCCACAGCCAACCTGATCACTTGTGCTGAAGCGCTGGTCACCGCCAAGGCCGCCGGGATGGATTTGAACACCACCTACGAGGCCATCAAAATCTCGTCAGGGACCTCGTTTGTTCACGAAACCGAAAGCCAGGTGATCTTGAACGGCTCGCGCGATATTTCGTTTACTATGGATTTGGTGAAAAAGGATATCGGCCTGTTTCAGGACGTCGCCGACCGCGCCGGTGTTCCGCTGGAAATCAATCCGGTGATGATCAAGATCTTTGAGGATGGCATCGCCCGGTTTGGCGAGCGTGAGCTGTCGCCAAACATCATAAAACGTCTGGAAGAGGCCACAGGCCTGGACATCCGCGCACCGGGTTTTCCTACGGAAATGCTGGACGATGAGCCGGAAGAACCAGGTTACGAGGTTGTGCCTCAGGGGCGTTCCTCCTGAAAACTGAATTCCGGAGCCGGTATTTAAAGGAGGGGGATGTGGAGGCGAGTACCGGAATCGAACCGGTGTACACGGATTTGCAATCCGCTGCGTCACCACTCCGCCAACTCGCCTTTTCAAGTAAAATCAAATACTTGCCGTGGTGTGGTGGGCGTTTTAGCAGCTTTCATCGGGGGCGTCCAGAGGATTGCCGTCGATTTTGGGCCGCAAATCAATATTTGTGTGCGGCTGGTCTAAACGGATCGTGAACCAGGCTTGCGGCATCTGGGCCGTTGTCGAGTCAGGTCGAGTGTGGCACAAGCCAAATACCCAAGGGATTGAAAAGAGAGATCAGATGTCAGATTTCGCAGCCCGGCGCCGCACCATGGTTGATACGCAGGTACGACCCTCGGATGTGACCAAGTTTCCAATTATCGACGCGATGCTGTCCGTTCCGCGTGAAAGCTTTGTGCCAACTGCACAGCGCGAAGCGGCCTATGTCGAAGGGTTGATCGATCTGGGCAACAACCGCTGCATTCTTGAGCCGCGCACTCTAGCCAAGATGTTGGATGCGCTGAATATCTCCAATGACGAAATGGTCCTCGATATCGCGTCGGCCTACGGGTATTCGACCGCAATCGCCGCTCGAATGGCGCAGCTGGTGGTAGGCGTCGAATCCGACGAACATCTTGCCTCTGAGGCGCAAAGCGTGCTGACGGAAGAAAACGTCGATAATGCCGTCATCCATGTAGGTCCTCTTGGAGAAGGGGCTGCCGAGCATGGCCCTTATGACGTGATTATGATACAAGGCGGTGTCGAACAGGTGCCCGACACGGTACTGGACCAATTGAAGGATCAGGGCCGGATCGCCTGTCTGTTTGTGGATGGGCGACTGGGTACGGTTCGCATAGGTCGCAAGGCCGGTGGTGTGGTCAGTTGGCGGGATGCCTTCAACGCCAGTGCGCTGGTTTTGGACGGTTTTTCCCAAGAGTGTGCATTTTCGCTATAGTCCGCTGACTGTTGTTTCCACCACCTTGATTAGTTGAACATAAAGACGCAAACTGCCGGAGAGGCAGCGTAATTTCGATTTGAGAGGATTTGGTATGCGTGGAAAGACAGCGGGAAAGCTGGTCAAAGCGCTTGCAGTGACTGCGGCCATTGCCCTGAGTACTGTTCCCGGACGGGCCGTCTGGGCTGACAACCTGACAGATGCGTTCATCGGAGCGTATAACACCAGCGGTCTGCTGGAACAGAACCGAGCCCTGTTGCGGGCGGCGGATGAAGACGTGGCAATTGCGCTTTCCGCGCTGCGCCCGATCATCAACTGGACGGTACAGGTCAGTCAGGATTACACGAGAACCCGGACCAGCGGTGTCAGAACCAGTACCGACCCGTCGCGATTCTTCTCGGGTCTGACGCTCAGCCAGCTTTTGTATGATGGCGGGGCATCGGTGCTGGGCAAGCAGTCCGCACAAGAAACGGTTCTGTCGACGCGCCAGTCGCTGATTGATATCGAACAGCAAGTTCTTTTCCGGGCCGCAACCGCGTATCTGAGCGTTCTCCTTCAAGAGGAAACAGTTCAGATTCGGCAAAACAACGTCGATCTGTCGAGCGAGGAACTTCGGGCCTCGAACGACCGCTTCGAAGTGGGTGAAGTCACGCGGACTGACGTGGCTCTTTCTGAGGCGCAGCTGGCCAGTTCGCGCGCGGATCTTGCGGATGCCAGAGGGGATCTCAGCACCGCTCAGGCCGAGTATGTTAATGCGGTCGGCAAACTGCCGGGGCGTACGGCTGGGCAGCCGGGGCTTCCGAACCTCCCACGCTCGCAATCCGAGGCAATCAGCCTCGCGCAACGCAATCACCCGGCGATTCTATCGGCTCAGCACCAGGTGCGGGCGCTGGATTTGATCGTGCAGCAGCAACGTGCCAACCTTGGGCCCAATGTCAGCCTGAACGCGGATGCGGGTGTGACGCAGCGGTATGACAATGATGACTACATCAACGACGCCACGGTTTCGCTGAACTTCAATCAGCCGATCTATGCAGGCGGTCGTCTTGCAGCCAACGTACGTCGCGCGATGGCAACCCGGGATTCGTCGCGGGCCAATCTGCTGAACGTGCAGAAGAACATCACTCAGGGTGTGACAGATGCCTTTGTCCGGTTCCAAACGGCAACGGCCAGCCTGACGGCCTCAACCGAGCGGGTTCGCGCCTCGCAGGTGGCCTTTGACGGGATTCGCGAAGAAGCAACGCTGGGCGCGCGAACCACGCTGGACGTGCTGACCGCTCAGCAGGATCTTCTGGACGCGCAATTGGCCGAGGTCGCCTCGCGCACCGAACGGTCCTTGGCGGCATACCAGCTGCTGCAGGCGCAAGGTCTTCTAACGGCTGAACGTCTGGGGCTTGCGGTGCAGATTTATGACCCGACGCTGTATTACAACCTGGTCAAAAAGGCTCCGGCGCAGGTCAGCAAGCAAAGCAAGGATCTAGATCGCGTTCTCAAAGCGTTGCGGCGGGACTGATCTATACTACTGGTTGTGACGCCCGACGTGTTTGGCTACACTTGGTCTCAAGAATAGAGCGGTAGAGAACAATGTCGGATAGCGTCATGACCTCAGGTATCGAGGATGTACTGTCGTCGGTAAAACGACTGGTGAGCGAAGACGGTCGCAAAGTGTCGGATGACGATACTGCGACCGCTCCACGCAAGCCGGGCAGATTGGTCTTGACGGACGCGCTGCGCGTTGGTGACGCGCCAAAATCCGAACCCCTGAAACTGGAACCTAAATACAGTCCCGAGGATTCGGCCAAGCCGATGCTCCTGCGGGCCTGCGATATTGTTCAGCCGGGCGAAGCAGCCAATCACGATGGTGCTGAGGAGGTCGGCGACGAGACCACGTCGAAAAACCTATCTGGCAGCCTGAGTGCCAAGATTGAAGCCCTTGAGGCCGCCATCGCGCGAACTGAGGACCAATGGGAGCCGGACGGAGACAGCGACGACGCGTATTCCGGCACGCCCTCGAAAGCGCTGCATTGGATACCTGCGCCCACCTTTGAAGAAGAGGACGCCGAGGGTGTGGATGTGCCCTCAGGCGAGGCGGATGCCGCGACAGAAGAACCGGCGACATTCGTTCGGCATGGGGATACTCCTAAAGCAGACCCAGTGGAAGACGACGCGTCTGAGGAAACGATCGAGGACGAGATCGGGTTGTCTGCGTCCGAGGAAGAAGCTCTGCGTGAGATGATCGCCGAAGTTGTCCGGTCCGAACTTCAGGGCGCGTTGGGGGAACGCATCACCCGCAATGTCCGCAAGATGGTCCGGCGCGAGATTCACCGCGCGCTGACCGCTAAAGAGCTGGAATAATCACTCAGGCCCGTTGCGGCGTCTGAGCAAGCTCCAGCAGCAGATCCAGATCCATATGCTGTTCAAGATGGTCTGCCAGATCATCCAGCGCCTGTTCTACACCGTCTTCGTATGCGGTCTCGGAGGTGACACCCAAACGCGATAGGTATTGCGCGCGGAAGGCATCGGATGAGAAAATCCCGTGCAGATAGCTGCCCAGAATGCGCCCATTGGCACTGGCTGCTCCTTCAGGGCGTCCTTGCACCTCAAGCCAGGCACGGGCGCAATCGGGCCCTTCGGTGCGGCCCATGTGAATCTCGTAGCCGCTGACGGGTTCGCGATTTGGCAAGGCGCAGGCCTCGGTCAGAGTCACCTGTTTCTTGCCCGCCATGACCGTGTCAACGTCCAGCAGCCCGAGGCCCTCAACCGTGCCGGGGCGGCCATCCACGCCTTCGGGGTCTGAGATCGTTTTCCCCAGCATCTGATACCCGCCGCAAAGGCCCAGCACGTGACCACCACGGCGTACATGCGCGTATAGGTCGATATCCCAGCCCTGCTTCCGGAAATAGGTCAGATCACCGATGGTCGATTTGCTGCCGGGCAACAGCACCAGATCGGCATCACCGGGCAGAGGACGGCCTGCGGGAATGATCTCGACACTGACGTCGGGCTCAGCCGACAGAGGGTCCAGATCGTCGAAATTGGCCATGCGCTCCAGCTGAGGCACCACAACCTTGCAGGCCCCACCCGTATGAGAGCGGATATCCATCATATCCTCGGCGGGCAGCTTCCAGGCATCGTGGAACCATGGCACAACACCCAGGCAAGGCCAGCCGGTCCGTGAGGCGATATCATCGCGTCCTTCATCAAACAGAGATACATCGCCTTTGAAGCGGTTGACGGCAAAGCCACGGATCATCGCCAGATCGCCCTCGTCCAGCACGGCCTGAGTGCCGACGATCTGCGCAATAACGCCGCCGCGATGGATGTCGCCCACTAGCACCACGGGAACCCCGGCGGCGCAAGCGAAACCCATATTGGCGATGTCACCCTTGCGCAGGTTGGTCTCAGCCGGGCTGCCCGCGCCCTCGATCAGGACCAGATCAGCGTCGCCGCACAGCCGGTCAAAGCTTTCCAGCGCGACCCCCAGCAGTTTGGATTTGTCCTTGCGGTAATCGCCGGCCTTCATCGTGCCTGCGCGCTGGCCCTGAACGATGATCTGCGCGCCGGTATCCGTTTCGGGTTTTAGCAGGATCGGGTTCATATCCGTATGCGTCGGGCGTTTGGCTGCGCGCGCTTGCAGGGCCTGCGCGCGTCCGATCTCGCCTCCGTTTTCTGTCACAGCTGCGTTGTTCGACATGTTCTGCGGCTTGAACGGAGCGACCTTCAGACCGCGCCGCGTGAATGCCCGCGCCAGCCCTGCAACCAGAACCGATTTGCCGACATTGCTGCCGGTGCCTTGAATCATGATGGCGCGAACCATTGGCGTCTCCTATACGTTGAGGGCAAATGACCTGATTTGACGCCAAAGGGAAAGCCCCAGATGAACACGCCTGCGCATCTTTTGATCGGCGCAGCCGCCTTTGCGCGGCCTGCACGCGGGCGCATACTTTGGGCGGCCGTGCTGGGGTCGCTGTTGCCGGATCTGTCGCTGTACCTGATGGCAGGAGTATCGCTGCATATTCTGAACATTCCACCCCATGTGGTGTTCGATGAACTCTATTTTTCACCGCAATGGCAGACGGTTTTCGCAATCGACAACTCGTTCATCCTGTGGGGGCTGGCACTGGCGCTGGGGCTCTGGCGGGGATGGCGGGTCCTGACGGTTGCGGCGTCGGCCGGATTATTGCATCTGCTGATGGATTTCGGTCTGCATGCGGGGGACGGGCGCCCTCATTTCTGGCCGCTGAGCGATTGGGTCTTTCACAGTCCGGTCAGCTATTGGGACACGTCGCATCACTCGATTTGGGTCATGCCGGTGTCAATTGCGCTTTGCGTCGGCTCTTATGTCGTGCTTTGGAGCAGGGGGCTGTCGCTGTCCGCAAAGCTCTTCTTTGCGCTGCTGCTGGCGGCCGAGATCTGGGTCGCGCGGCAGTGGATTCTGTTTTTCTAGACAGAGCCAAAGAAAAACGCGCCCCAAAGTCTGGAGGCGCGCTTTTTCGTAGTGAAATCGCCTTGGGTCAGGCGGCTTCGGCTTGTTGAGCGGCGTTGCGACGCTCGCTTTCTTCGCGTGACAGGGCGACGGAAGTCCGCACACCACGGCCAACGAAGTCCATCAGTCCGCTAACAACCCGCTCGTTCGGGTCAATACCCGCGCAGGACAGCACCTCGCGACCATCGCGCGAGCGGGCCCAGCGGGCGATTTGTTCGGGGCCATTGCCGTATTTCTTGTCATCGGCGATGGCATCATCCAGTGCGGCCAGCACAACAGCCGCGAAAAGTTTACGCGCACGATTGCCTTGCTCATTGTTAAAGGCAGTGCCGTCAACGAAATCTCTCATCTCGTCTTCCTTGTTGTTCTTGCTCTTGCATTTTCGGCGTGACGGTCCTTATGACCTATTAGCTCCGATTCGGATACAGCTAAAATGCATAGTTGCGTTGCGTCATTTGCATGGCTTGCTGCATGTGCAGCACTAGGTGTCGTTGTCTTGTCAGGGATGGTCCTGCCAGATATAGGGACGACAACTGACGCATCAACCGTTTGTGAAGGAATTATGTCATGCCCAAGATCAATGGGAACGAAATTCGCCCCGGCAACGTGCTTGAGCATAATGACGGGCTGTGGGCGGCTGTAAAAGTAGACCACGTAAAGCCGGGTAAAGGCGGTGCTTTTGCGCAGGTCGAATTGCGCAACCTGCGCAACGGGTCAAAACTGAACGAACGGTTCCGGTCGGCGGATAAGGTCGAGCGTGTTCGGCTGGAGCAGAAAGATCAGCAGTTCCTGTACGAATCTGATGGCATGCTGGTGTTCATGGATGCAGAGACCTATGAGCAGATCGAACTGCCTGCCGACCTGCTGGGCGAGCGTCGCCCGTTTCTGCAGGACGGCATGACCATCGTGGTCGAGTTCTACGAATCCGAGGCGCTGAACGCCACGCTGCCCCAAAAGGTCACCTGCCAGATCGTTGAGACCGAACCGGTGGTCAAAGGTCAGACGGCTGCGAACTCGTTCAAACCGGCGGTTCTGGACAATGGCGTGAAGGTCATGGTGCCTCCGTTCATCGGTCAGGACGAGATGATCGTGGTGAACACCGAAACCATGGAATATTCCGAGCGCGCCTGATTGCCGCCCATATGTACTCGCAAAAGACCGCGCCAGCCTGTCGCTGCGCGGTCTTTTTTTATGCGCGGTGGCGATAGCGTGTCGGGTCTGGGCCGAATAGCTCTAGCATCAGCTCATACTTGATCCTGTTGGCACTGACTTGCCGATAAAAGGCGATCAGGAAGGCCGTTGGTCCCTGAATGCGGCCGAGGCCACTGGTGGCAGCCACAACGGTCCCCACATCGGTTTTGCCTTCAAGCACCAGCCAGCCGCCCAGCATCAATATGCCGACCGTTCCCGCGCCATTGATCACACTCAGCAGGAACTTGGCCGAGAGCTTCCACAGAAACATTCGCTTGCGGGTTTCATAGATGTCGTCGAACAGGGCATTGATATCCTGCTCGACCGCGTCAAGATCCTCGGTTGTCAGCTGATCGGTCGCACTGCGCAGGATGCGGACGCGTTCGGCCACGAAGACATTCACTTTGCGCTGCGAGACCAGAACGATGATGATCTGCGGCACGATCATCGAAAAGGCGATCAGGCCCAGCCCCGGCTGCGTGGATGAGATATAGCCGATGACACTGATCAACGTGCCGATCTGGACCACCGGGTCCGAGAATGCGCCGCCTGCGAATTTGCCCAGCTCCTCCGCCTCGGCCGAGATTGCCGTGGTCATGGTGCCCTTGCGCACGCTCTCGCCGGTTTCGTTGATGTCTGAGGACCGCCAAAGCAGGCGTTGGCGGATCAAGCGGATCATGTCCTCGCCCAAAGTACCCGCGCGGTAGCCCAGAACCCATTTCAACGCGAGGCTCAGCAAGATCACCCCCATCATGCCAAGCCCCAGATAGACCAGGCGTTCCGCCCCAACATCGAGCGAGGTCAGATGGTTGACGATTGCGCGTTGAAACTCCAGCGGAACAGCGGCCAGAGCGGCCACGGCCACCGAGAGTAGGATCAGTAGGATCTGACGCCCGGCGCTTGCGCGCCAGATTGCGGAATAAAGTCTGAGCATGCGGGTATCCGGTTCATTCGAATAGCCGCACTGTGGCAGGGCAGGGACCGGGGTTCAAAGGGTCAGCGTTGAGACCGCTTTGGTCACGTGCCGATTGGGCAACAAGTATCAGTCGATCAGACGGATCGTGGCAGCGTCGGCCTGCATGTCACCTGTAGCCCGATCAAAGCGCAGATAGGCGATGGCGTGGCCGCCCGATTGTGTGAACAGGGTGCCCACCGGCTTGCCATTGGCCTCAATCGCGCTGCCCACAGGTGCTGCCCCGTCGATGGCGACGCGACACAGTCCTTTGCGCAGCTCAGTCTTGTGTTTCATGCGCGCGGTCACTTCCTGACCAACATAGCAGCCCTTTTTGAAGTCGACGCCTCGCAGCGGCTCCAATCGGGATTCGAGGATATAGCTGTCGGGGTGCAATTCGATGCCGGTTTCGGGGATGCAATGGCGCACGCGGATTGCTTCCCAATCGGTACCATCATCGCTTTCCGACGACGCGATGTAAGCCCGCCATCCCAAGTCAGGATGACGCGGGTCAGGCAAGGCGCCCTCTGGCGCAGGCCCGGTGCCGCGCTGCAGGTTCAGATCCGAGACCTCGATCGCCACATCCGCCCGCAGCTTGTACATGCTCAGCCGTTTGATCAGGCCATCCGCCAACGACTCGGCCACGTCCAACAACACGGCGTCGCCGTCGCGTTTCAGGAAGAAATCGGCCAGGTATTTGCCCTGCGGCGTCAATAGGGCGGCATAGACCAGCCCTGCATCCAGCCCGCTGATGTCATTGGTGATCAGGTCCTGCAAAAAGCTCTCGGTATCCGAGCCGGTCAGGCGCAATATGCGACGGGTTGGCATGGCGTGGTCCTTATCATCTGCCTCGGCCCCGAGATATAGGGAGTTTTGCGGTCAAGACCAGTGGGTTTCGGCGCTTTGCAACGCCTGAGCTAGCTGTCCGTCTGCGCCTTGTTTGGACTTTCAGGCGCTGTTTCGGTCACCTCCTGCGGCGCGTCAGGATGCAGTGTTGTCCGCAGCTCGACAATGGATTTCCCCAATCGGAAGGGCGCGGCAAAGCTGACAAGACACAGCGCCACGATCTGTAGAACAAGAATGTGGGCGTTGGCCTGCAGATACTCCCATTCATCTTTCAGCTTGCTGACCTGCTCGATCAACTCATCATAGCTTTGGGCGAGGATCAGATAGTCTCCGGCAATCGCGGGGACCTTGCGGCGCATATTGTCAATGGCGGTCTGGGTTTCTTCATCCAGCGAGGTGAAGACCAGAAACTGTTCAATATCGAAGGCGTTGGCCGTGGCGGCCATCTCTTCCATCTCGTCCTTGTCTTGCCGTCCGAACAGGAAGTGCAACCCTTGTAGGGGGGCCACCTCATTCGTGACGGCGATGAATAGGGGCAGGTCGGTATTGCTGGCAGTTGAGGCCGACAGAAACTCGACCTTTTCGCACAAGACACCGGTATCTGGATCATAGGCCGGGTCGCAAAACCGCAACCGGAACCGCGCGGCATCACGGTCAAACGCCGAGGATGCCGCATAGGCCACGTCTATCTGCCGATCCAGTCGCGAGCTGTCGGAAGTATAAAGCCCTGCCAGAACGGCCACCAGCGCGCCGATCCCGCCGAGGACAACCCAAACCAGATCAGCCAACTTCCACGCCCTGTGCCCGGCCGGTTTACGAAACAGAAAGCCCGTTCCGACCGATCCGATCAGGAAGAACAGGATCAGCAGAGGCAATTGGTTTTCGGTCACAAAAGTCATGAGACAAGTTTAAGTGGTCCGCCCCCTCACGCAACAGCGATCACGCGCAGTTGTTTCGTCTTTCAGGATGATCATACTGGGCGGAAATAGGTGGGAGGTTTTGATGACGAAGCATATTGTCCTGATCCACGGCGCATTTGCCGGTCCTTGGTGTATGGAGAGTTACGCCGGTTTCTACCGTGACCGAGGTTGGACAGTCCACACCCCGGCGCTGCGGTATCACGACGCCGACCCCAAGGCCGAGCCGGACCCGGGCCTGACCGACACAAGCGTCATGGACTATGCGGATGATATCGCGGCGTTGGTTGAAGGGCTCGACAGCAAACCCGTGCTGTTGGGCCACGCCATTGCCGGTGTCGTGGCGCAACAGGTCGCCGCGCGCGGCCTGGCCAGCGCCATTGTTCTGATTAACCCTAACGCGGCCTGGGGCACTCTGCCCGAGACCGACGACGAACGCGCCGTTCCACGTGCGTTGATGGAGGGTGGGGCCTTCTGGAAGCAGCCGATGCGGGTTGATTTCGATCTCATGGCCCCGTTCGCGCTGAATAAGCTGCCCGAGGCGCAACAACACGCGGTCTTCGATCGGCTCGGCCCGGAAAGCGGGCGCGTTATGTTCGAGATGTTCTTCTGGATGTTCGACGACCATCACGCGATGAAAGTGGACATCGATAAGGTCGACTGCCCCGTGCTGATCGTCTCCGGTACCGAGGACCGGGCCGTGAACCCCAGCACCTGCCACGCCCTAGCGGACCTCTACGGAGACCGTGCGACTTTCATGCCCGCCGAAAACCACGCACATTTCCTGTTCATGGAGCCAGGGTGGGAGGGACCAGCAGCGCAGATCGCGGACTGGCTGGACCAGAAGCTAGGGTAGGCACTGGATGCCTCTACCACTCCAGCCAGTCTGACTTTTTTCAAGTCGTATCGAGTGCCAATTGCGCGAGTAGGTCTAACTCTAGCACCTGAGGTCACGCACTGATCGTCTCGGCAACGTTCCAGCAATTCGGCGGCAAAGTCGAAGACGTCAGGATCGACCGGATTGTGACCTTCCCGAATGAGCCTTCGAGCTCGTGTACAAAAAACCATGTGATAGCGCCTGAAATGACGCGCCTGCACCCGATAAAATACTCTCGAAACAGGGTCTGCTCCTTTCAGGGCCAATCTACTTCGTTCAGAATGGAGCTTGTATCGTCGCAGATTGGGGCTTCATTGTCAGACTGAGGTCCATCGGCCGCAATATACAGTCGTACCGGTTCGTCTCAAACACGGTCCTGTTTTGTCTGGGTGCTTGAAGATCAGAATGAGAATCGGAGGCATTGATAGGTGTTTGCGTTCGTTGCTATGCGCTAGGGTTCGATCCTTACTTTCATGCAGAGAACAAACCGGTCTTTCTGAGGCGCTTTTGGGTGTACCAAATGCGACTTGTAGACCCCTCAACAGTCTCAAGCAATCGATCCTACTTGAGGCATGTGCACAAAGGTGTCCTTGAGCGAGCATTCAGATCGTGCGAGCAGGGCAGGCTTTCTGCCCCGCCACAACAGAGAAAAATGAAGGGCGGTGTGGGGCAGGAATGCCGTGAGAGAATATGTCGCCTACAGCAGTATTCTGTGTTGCGAATAGCCCTTTAGTTGTTGGTCGAAAATGTGCTTTGTGGTCTCCACTTAAGCGTGCCGTCACTGTCTCGATGACAACGCAGCAGGCGCTCTTGTACGGTCGTGATCGTGTTGGTGACGGTGTTGTCGCCCACCATCAAAACGAAAGCGTCCTCGGAATAGGCCAAGCCTTCGTAATAGCAGAACCGGGTCTCGGCCCCATCCGGCATAGGTGATGCAAGGCTAAGCGTTTGCTGCGCGCTAGTCGTTGAGGCCAGCAGGGTTACCGCCAGCCCGAGGGTGAATGCTTTCATATCGTCCTCCCTTATTGGAAATCAGTTGGTCAAATGGGTCGTGGACGCTCTGAACCTCAGATGTCGTTCTTGGATAACGGACTGCATGTAAGTGTGAACGAGATCAACAGGTTAGGCAAGGGGATTGCGCGCGCCAGCAGAAATGTAGCTTTTCAAGGGCGGGAGCAGCTTTGCAGCGCGAGTGAGATAGGACACGCTCGCCATTCTATCCGATCGTTTGGACTCTCGTCGAAATTCACCTGTGGCGAACGGGGCACAAGCTCAATAGTTCTTGATCAGCCCTTCAATCTGCATCAAATCATAAAGGCACAATCTACGAGCAGCTTTACCGCGCTGTCGCAACAAGGGAAGTCAGTATGAAAACAGGCGCAAAGGGTGATACCTACTACGGCAAAACCGCCCGGAACTACGAAAAACGCCGGACCAAGCAGGAATGGTGGGGCGTGGAGCAGCGCGAAATGGCCAGCCTGCTTGATCTGCTTCCGGACGGTTTGCGCGTGTTGGATGTGCCTTTTGGTACGGGTCGCTTTGTGCCCTACTACCTGAAAAAGAGCTTCACCGTTCAGGGCCTCGATGCCTCCCACGAGATGCTGGCGACAGCCAAGGACATTCTGGGTGATGATTTCGCCAAATGCACGACCTCAACCGGCACTGCCATGTCGCTGGAGTTCGATGACGGCGCCTTTGACCTCGTTGTCAGCACCCGGTTCATTCGGGACATCATTGTAGCAAGTGACGCGAAAAAAGCGCTGGCAGAGTTTGCGCGGGTGACCCGGAAATATGCGATCATTCAACTGGGCGAAAACACGCGCGATCAAAGTGATCCAGTGGACCCAAATGTGGTGTTTGGCAGCCGGTTGTCCGCTGCGGATAACGCCGAAATGCTGGCCTCTGTTGGCCTGAAGGTCGTCGAGAAACGTCTGGTGAAAAGCGACGAGAAGGAAAACTCTCACATCTATCACGTGCTGTGTGAAAAAGCCGCCTGATGATCGTTGAGATGGTAGGTCTTCCTGGCTCTGGGAAGACAACTCTGGCAAAGGCGGTGCGCACGGCGGGCAAGCGTGAGGGGGTGGATATCCTGCTGCCCTACGGCTCGGACCTCGAGACGCAGCTGAACCCTCGTACGCCGCGCTATGTGAAGCGCCACGGCCATCGCAGGCTTTTGTACAGCAGCATCCTGTTTGCCAATGACCACCCCGAACTTATCTCCTTTTGCAGACAGATGCGGCCTTCGGGGGCCGAGGCGGATGAGTTTTTGTTCTCCCTAAACGGCGCGCTCTACCAGAACGCTCGGGACAAGGGCGAGGGCGTGTACTTGTTTGACGAAAGCTTCCTTCAGCGTGGTGTGAACCTGCTGATGGACCAATCGCGGCTTGAGGCTTATCTGCCGCTTGTCCCTCTGCCGGATCTGGTCGTGCATCTGCACGTCGAGGCGCAAGTCGCCTTTGACCGTTGCATTGACCGTCGTGGAAGCGGTGACGATATCCGCGAGAAAGTGACCTCCAAATTCGGGGATGCAGGCCAATTCGAGCATCGTGCGGCATTGAACCAGTTCAGCGTTGATGCGGTTGAAGGGAGAGGGGCCGAGGTCCTGCAACTCGACGGAACAGAGGCCGTTGACCTCCTGGCGCAAGTCGTTGTCGAAGCGTGTCTGGCGAAATCAAACAGCTGATCGGATTGGGTTTGATGTCAGCAGACACCAGTTTTAGGCTGCTTTTCTTATTGCTGCACGCTACCCGACCAAGGCTTGATACATAGCATCATGAACGCGCCCGACTCACCCCTCAAGGCGGGCGCGATAAGTGTAGCTCTTTTGAATGGGTGTTTCCGCCCACCTGGATTCACCCAAACGATAGGCGCGAGTACCGTGCCTTCGTCGGCGGTTGAGTGGATTTTAGTTAATTGAGTTTAGTTGGGGTGCTGACACTCACTCCAGAAACTCTGAAGTTTTGGTCAAAGCTTAAAATCAACCGGTATTCGAATATCAATTCATAGCGAGTCAGCGAAGAGAGCCAGGATGGACTAACTTCTCTATACTGCTCGATCGTCCAGCGGGCGGTTACTTGGTAAATCGGCTGAGTGTCAAAGCGCGGTTGGAAATTCTGGGACCATTGCCTATTCAAGCCACTAAATCGAAACTTTTGATACTCTAGCCATGTCAAGGTGCGGTCAGCGCTCCCTAGACTACTTGCAACACGAAAAACGCAAACCTCTGCACCTGATCCCGTTCCCACCCGCTCCCAATCCAATTCAAGTAAGTTTGGCTCTTCTTTTTCGCGCTCATTTTTTTCCAAACAACTCACAACGTCTGGATAGCGCCACAGAGCTAGTCTGTATCTCATCCATTGCGGATGCAGGTTATCTACAACTTTTCCTAAAAAAGGAAGGGATCGGTTTCTTGATTGGCTAAGTGATCATATTCAATAGTGCAGCTATTGTCGGTGCGGCAACTTTCCCAGAAACCGAGGGGGTTTTCTTCCTCAAGAATAATAAAACAGCTACAAACCCACACGAGTGACGATGCAACTGCCAAGACCTGAGTGCGCTAAATATTCATTGACCTTACCGAAACGTAGCAAAGAGTATTTGGAAGCTCTGCTACCAATCTAAAAGTCCCAAAAATTGAAGCTAGTCGGAAATAGCTTGCCAGCGGTAAGTGCTATCTATCTTGTTAAAAACGCGGGTAATTGTTCAACGAACAATCACGCCCGTTGATCAAACATCAAGCTCCTCCACAAACCGCGCGTTCTCCTGAATGTACTGGAACCGCAGTTCGGGTTTTTTGCCCATCAGTCGCTCGACCAGGTCGCCGGTCTCGCCGGGTTCGTCCTCGTCGATGGTGACGCGGATCAGTTTGCGCGAAGCGGGGTCCATCGTGGTCTCTTTCAGGTCCTTGGCGTCCATTTCGCCCAGACCTTTGAAGCGTGAGACGTCGATCTTGCCTTTGCCGCCCAGTCCTTTTTCCAGCCACTCGTCGCGCTCGGCCTCGTCCAGGCAATAGACGCGCTTGGCGCCCTGGGTCAGGCGGTAGAGGGGCGGGCAGGCCAGATACAGGTGACCCGCGTCGATCATGGAGCGCATCTGGGTGAAGAAGAACGTCATCAATAGCGAGGCAATATGCGCCCCGTCCACATCAGCGTCGGTCATGATGATGATCTTGTCATAGCGCAGGTCATCGACGTTGAACTTGGTGCCAAGGCCCACACCCAGAGCTTGGGTCAGGTCGTTGATCTCGGCATTGGTACCCAGTTTCGAACTGGCCGCGCCCAGCACATTCAGGATTTTGCCGCGCAGGGGCAAAAGGGCCTGTGTCTTGCGATCGCGACCCATTTTGGCAGAACCGCCCGCCGAGTCGCCCTCGACGATGAATAACTCGGTGCCGTCGCGTGTTGAACTAGAGCAATCCACCAGCTTGCCGGGGAGACGAAGTTTCTTAGTGGCGGATTTGCGTTGTGTTTCCTTCTCGGCCCGTCGGCGCAGACGTTCCTCAGCCCTCAGGATGAGGAAGTCCAGAATCGCGCCGGCAGATTTCGTGTCAGCCGCCAACCAGTTGTCGAAATGGTCACGGACCGAGTTTTCGACCAGCCGCTGTGCCTCGACCGTTGCAAGACGATCCTTGGTCTGGCCGACGAATTCGGGCTCGGAGATGAAACACGACACCAGCGCGCAACCGCCGGTGATCAGGTCGTCGCGGGTGATCTGACCGGCTTTCTTGTTGTTGATCAGCTCACCGTAGGCCTTGATCCCCTTGAGAACCGCCGCCCAGAATCCGGCCACATGGGTGCCGCCTTCGGGCGTAGGGACGGTGTTACAGTAGGATTGAATGAACCCGTCGCGCGAGGGCGTCCAGTTTATCGCCCATTCGACCTTGCCAGGTGTTCCGAATTTCTCGTTAAAGTCCACGGTGCCGGCAAAGGGCTGCTCGGCGTAGGTCGAGGAGCCGTTCATCGTTTCCTTCAGGTAATCGCTGAGGCCGCCGGGGAAGTGAAAGGTGGCCTCGGTCGGGGTCTCGCCGTCGTCGATGGCGGATTTCCAGCGGATTTCGACGCCCGAGAAAAGGTAGGCCTTGGAGCGGATGGATTTGAACAGCCGCGCCGGTTTGAACTTGTGATGGCCGAAGATCTCGGCATCCGCGTGGAAGGTCACGGTAGTGCCGCGCCGGTTCGGGGCCGCGCCGACCTTTTCGACCGGACCCAGAGGGATTCCACGCGAGAACCGTTGTTCAAACAGCGTCTTGTCCCGCGCCACTTGCACGACCATCGAATCCGACAGCGCGTTCACGACCGACGCACCCACGCCGTGCAGACCGCCCGAGGTCTGATAGGCCTTGCCCGAGAATTTACCGCCCGCGTGCAGGGTGCATAGGATGACCTCAAGCGCGGATTTATCTGGAAATTTGGGGTGCGGGTCGATCGGAATGCCACGCCCGTTGTCGCGCACCGTCAGGGCGTAGTCTGCGTGCAGCTCGACCTCGATCCGGTTGGCGTGACCAGCGACCGCCTCGTCCATCGAGTTGTCGAGGATCTCGGCGACCATATGGTGCAAAGCGCGCTCATCCGTGCCGCCGATATACATACCGGGGCGTTTTCGGACCGGCTCCAACCCTTCAAGCACCTCGATCGAGGAGGCGTCGTAGGTGGCGGTCGCGCTGGGCGTCAACAGATCGTCGGGCATCGGTGCTGCTCTTGTTTTTGAGTTTCCCCCATTATGGCAGGTGATGTGGGTCGGGGGAAGAGGGACCCGAGGTATTGTGGATGGATTGCCCAAATGTCGGCGATTGACACCCTACAAAGACAGCCAAAGCGCCCCATCCCTGTATCCACCACGCACGGAATATTCCGGTTGCAAAACCGCGCCAAACTCCTCGGCCCAGTCGCGGAAGCGGTCGTTTGATACGACAATTGCTCCGAAATCTTTAGCAACTTGCAGCACCAGGGGGTCGGCGGGCGAGCCGCTGGGGGCCACCATGACGCGATCCTCGGGCAGGTTTAGCAGATCGGCAAGGGCGTTGTGGTGCAAGTAGCGGCCCTTGATCTTGTAGCCCACGTTAGCGTCGAAGACCACGCCGGGCGTTAGACCGGCGCCGGTCAGTTTCTCGACTACTTCCCGCACCGTTTCTATGCGAGGCTCGCCATCCTTCCAATGCATGACATTCGATCCATCGACAACAGCCCAGCTGCGAGGCTTGCGTTTAAGCCATCTTGCCAGGATCAAAAGCGCACTGGCCATGGCGCAAGGGGCAGTTAGCAAAAGCCAATCGGTAGAAATCAGAGAGAGCGCGGCAAAGGCAGTAGCGGCGGAGGATAGAAGAAAAGCAATAATGAGAATACGCACGGTGGCCTCTGGCAAGGAATCGCGTCTGGGGTGAAGAATATGGAGGGAGTTCAACCCTTTTGGCATCTGTTTTCAATAGCGGTTGATTGTTTGCCTCAAATGTAGCCAAGCTGTGTGTGACCTAAAATGTTCAAGGAAAAAGGGGCCTCGTTTCAATGAGCTGGATCAAAACCGTGCCATTTCAGGAAGCGACTGGTAAGCTGAAAAAGTTGTATGACCGGGTGACCGGGCCCGACAATAATGTGGACAACATCATGATGGCGCATTCCCTGCGCCCGCATTCGATGGAAGGCCACATGACGCTGTACAAGAATGTGCTGCACCATTCCGCCAACACGATCCCTAAATGGTTTCTAGAGACGCTTGGCGTTTGGGTCAGTGCGTTGAACACCTGTTCCTATTGCGTCGAGCATCACTTCAACGGTCTGCAACGGCTGCTGGCCGATCCGCCAAGGGGTGACGCGATCCGCGCGGCGATTGAGGCGGGCGATCCAGAGGCCGCGCCTTTGAACGCGGCGCAGATCGCAGCGATGCACTATGCGCGCAAGTTGACCGAAGCACCCGGCGCCATGGTCGAGGCCGATGTCACAGCCCTGCGCGACGCCGGGTGGGACGACGGAGAAATCCTCGAGATCAACCAGGTCTGCGCCTATTTCAACTACGCCAACCGGACGGTTCTGGGTTTGGGCTGTTCGACTAAGGGGGATGCGCTGGGGCTGTCGCCCAACAATTCCGACAATCCCGATGATTGGGGGCATCGCTAGGTTGCTCGTCTCGGAAACCCCGGTTTTTTCGTCGAAATTCGTTCCAATTTGATCCCAATCAACGCAGGATCTTGCGCTTTCTGCTAGCTGGTTCTCAAGACAAGAACAACAAGAGGACAGCTGAATGGAAACGACCGCCCAGAAGAAACCCGAAGCCGTTAGCATCAAGGTAGTGCCCACACCTGCACCCGAACCGGCCGTGCCCAGCGCCGAGAAGATTCGGCACGCGTTCGAAAGCGGGAAGTACCCCTATGGTCGTAAGATGGCGCGCAAGGACTACGAGGCGCAGAAGGCCAAGTTGCAGGCCGAATTGCTGAAGGTTCAGCATTGGGCTCAGGATACCGGTCAGCGGTTCGTGTTGTTGTTCGAGGGTCGCGACGCTGCGGGCAAGGGCGGTACCATCAAGCGCTTCATGGAACATCTCAACCCGCGTCAGGCACGTGTTGTTGCGCTGAACAAGCCCACGTGGGAGGAGAAAGGCCAGTGGTACTACCAGCGCTACATTCAGGAACTGCCCACCGTTGGTGAAATGGTGTTCTACGACCGCTCCTGGTACAACCGCGCGGGTGTTGAGCGGGTGATGGGGTTCTGTGATCCTAACGAGTATCTGGAATTCATGCGTCAAACCCCGGATTTGGAGCGGATGCTGGTGCGCTCGGGCATCAATCTCTACAAATACTGGTTCTCGGTCACGCAGGAAGAGCAACAACGCCGCTTCAAGAGCCGTGAAACCGATCCGTTGAAACAGTGGAAGCTGTCGCCCATCGACAAGGCGAGCCTAGACAAGTGGGACGACTACACTGAGGCGAAAGAGGCGATGTTCTTCTACACCGACACCGCTGACGCGCCATGGACCGTTGTCAAATCCAACGACAAGAAACGCGCGCGCCTGAACTGCATGCGCCATTTCCTGTCGACGCTGGATTATCCGGACAAAGACGTGTCCATAGTTGATCGGCCTGATCCGCTGATCGTCGGTCAGGCGCATCATGTGATTCACCGCTCGGATCATATTCTGGGAACAGCGCTGCACCCGGACGCCAAATCCAACTAAAACGCAAAGTGGAAAGAAGCCGTTGAGTGCCAAATTTCAACGGCTTCTTTCTTTCGGCGGGCATCCATCCAAAGTCTCACACTGAGTTTTTCTTTTCTGCCTTGATTTTGGGCAGGGCGCGGGCCTATGGCTGGCGAGATGACGAAAGTGATGACATATCCCGCCCATTTCCGGGCGATTGCTGTGCTTGGCTTGCCGCTGGTTGGCGGGCATTTGGCGCAGTTCGCAATCGGCCTGACCGATACGGTGATGCTCGGCTGGTACGGGGTTGAGGCCCTGGCCGCAGTGACGCTGGCGAGCAGCTACTACTTTGTGTTGTTTCTGTTTGGGGCCGGATTTGGCTGGGCCGTTATGCCAATGGTTGCGACGGCCGCGGCGGAAGAGGACGAGACTAGCATCCGACGCTCGACTCGCATGGGTTTGTGGCTGTCACTGCTCTACGCCGCGTTGATGATGCCGCTGCTGTGGTGGTCCTATCCCATCCTGATTGCCCTGAAACAGGAGCCGCAGGTGGCGCAGACCGCCTCGGAATATCTTCGCGTTGCAGGATGGGGGCTGTTTCCTGCGCTGCTGGTGATGGTGCTGAAGTCCTATCTGGCCGCGTTGGAGCGTACTCAGATCGTGTTGTGGATTACCGTGATCGCCGCGGTCGTGAATGGTGTCACCAATTATGCCCTGATCTTCGGCAATTGGGGCGCGCCCGAGCTTGGGGTCATGGGGGCAGCGATTGCGTCCGTGGTGACGCAGATTGTGTCTCTGGTTGCGGTTATTATCTATGCGGTTCGGGTGCTGCCGGAACACAGCTTGTTTCAACGCTTCTGGCGGCCGGATTGGGACATGTTTGGCCGGGTTCTGCGGCTGGGCGTTCCGATTGGACTGACCACACTGGCCGAAGTCACTCTGTTTGCGACCTCGGCGATCATGATGGGTTGGCTGGGGCAGGTGCCGCTGGCGGCGCATGGGATTGCGCTCAACCTCGCTTCGGCGACCTTCATGGTTCATCTGGGCCTGTCAAACGCGGCGACCATTCGCGCGGGCAATGCGCTGGGCCGCCGCGACCGCGCTCATCTGGAGCGTGGCGCGATTGCGGTTACCGGCATGTCTCTGGTCGTGTCCGTGCTGACGATCATACTGTTCCTGACTTGTGCCGAGCCTCTGATCTCATTGTTTATGGAGGCCGACAACGCGCAGCGCGGCGAGATTTTGGCGATTGGCACAGGCCTTTTGGCCATGGCAGCCCTGTTTCAGCTGGTCGATGGTGCGCAGGTTATAGCGCTGGGCCTGCTGCGCGGGTTGCAGGATGCACAAGTGCCGATGATCATGGCTGCCCTCAGCTATTGGGTGATCGGAATCCCGGCCTCTTACTATTTCGGCTTCGTGCAGGGCATGGACGGGATCGGCGTCTGGATGGGCCTTGTGCTTGGGCTGGCCTTTGCGGCGGTCCTGCTGATGGCCCGCTTCTGGATGCGATCTGTCCGCGAGGTTGGCGTACCGGCCGAGTAGCCCTCAGCCGCCCTTCAGCCGGTCCGCTTTCTTGCGCACCAGAACCGAGCGCAGATCGTGCATCGCCATCAACAGCCGGTCGGTTACCTCTTCAAGTTGTTCTTCCGAGGCTTTTGACTGCGCCCATTGCGTGGTCAGGTTCAGGTAGTCGACGGCCCGGTGAATATCGTCGATATCGCGCTGGGCCAGCAGGGCTTTGCGCGCATCCATCCATCGGGCGATCTCGGCCTTGTCGGCCTCGGTCAGGCTGCGTTGACCATGCGGCTTGACCTCTCCGTTTCGGATATTGATGACCGCGATCTGATCCATCTCGATCCGCTGCTGCCGGTTCTCAGTGTCGATCTTGAACACCACGGCCCCGTTTTCTCGGACACGGAAATAATACTCTGGCAGCTCTGCGGTCATGCGTGGCTCCGGCTTAGATCGCTTTGCGTTTGATTTGAATCGAATTACGCTGCCTCTCCCTTCGGTCGAACGCGCATTTCGACAATCTTGCTTCAGATAAAACGCAAAACGCTTTAGGTCAAAGAGGCACAGAAACGCTGGATACGCGTGCAGGCCTCGGTCAATGCCTCATCCGAGGTGGCGTAGCTGACCCGGAAGTTCGGCGACAGGCCAAAGGCTGCACCGAAGACGACGGCAACGTCATGTTCTTCCAGTAGGGCGGTGGCAAAGGACTCATCCGAGTCGATCACCGTGCCTTGCGGCGTGGTCTTGCCAATCAGCCCCGCGATTGAGGGGTAGACGTAAAACGCGCCCTCGGGCGTCGGGCAGGTGATCCCGTCGATGGCGTTCAACATGCCGACGACCAGATCGCGACGGCGTTTGAATGTCTCATTGTTGGGGGCCAGAAAGTCCTGCGTGCCGTTCAACGCCTCTACCGCTGCCCATTGGCTGACCGAGCAAGGGTTCGACGTAGACTGGGACTGGATCTTACGCATAGCGGCAATGATCTCGACCGGACCAGCGGCATAGCCGATCCGCCAGCCGGTCATCGCATAGGCTTTGGAGACGCCGTTGCAGGTCAGCGTGCGATCATAGAGGCCGGACTCAACTTCGGCCGGGGTGCAGAACTCAAACCCGTCATAGGCGAGGTGTTCATACATATCGTCCGACATGATCCAGACATGCGGGTGGCGCATCAGAACGTCGGTCAGCGCTTTCAACTCGTCCCGGCTGTAGCCCGCGCCTGTGGGATTCGAGGGCGAGTTGAAAATGAACCACTTGGTCTTGGGGGTGATCGCGGCTTCGAGCTGCTCGGCCGTCAGTTTGAAGCTGTTTTCCAACGTGGTCTCGACCACAACAGGCGTTCCGCCTGCCAGCAGAACCATATCGGGATAGCTGACCCAATAGGGCGCCGGAATCAGAACCTCATCGCCTTCGTTCATCGTTGCCATCAGCGCGTTGTAGAGCGTCTGCTTACCGCCCGTTCCGACTGAGATCTGCGCGGGCGTATAGTCCAGCCCGTGATCGCGTTTCATCTTGGCGCAGGCCGCCTGTTTCAGCTCGGCAATGCCATCGGGCGCAGTGTATTTGGTCTTGCCCGCAGCGATGGCTGCGACAGCTGCATCCTTGATGTTCTGCGGCGTATCGAAATCCGGCTCACCCGCGCTAAGGGCGATGATATCGCGCCCGGCGGCTTTCAACTCGGCCGCTTTTGCGGTCATCGCGACGGTCGGAGAGGGTTTTACGCGTGACAATGTCGCAGACAGGAAACTCATGAGCGGCCTCGGTTTGTATGTTCAACTTGTCTGTCATAGGGTGCGCCCGATTGACGATCAAGCTGTATGACACACCAGAATTGGAGACCCCGATGAACGACGAAACCGACTGGTACGGACCGGATGCTGCAACGTTCGGAGACAGACTGGCCGGGGCGCGCGAAGCGGCGGGGATGACACAAGCACAATTGGCGCGTCGTCTGGGTGTCAAGAAGGCAACGATCGCGGCCTGGGAAAACGACCTGTCCGAACCGCGCGCCAATCGCTTGTCGATGATGGCGGGCATGATCAACGTCTCGATCATGTGGCTGCTGACCGGTGAAGGCGAAGGCATGGAGGCCCCCGTTGAAGAAGGCGAAGCCAGTCTGGAACTGGCAGGCGCGGTTGCCGAATTGCGTGCCATTCGTGGCGAGATGCGGGCCAGCGCAGAGCGGGCCGCCCGCTTGGAAAAGAAACTGCGTTTGATGCTGGAGCAGGACAAGAATGACTGAAACACGCGAGGTCCGGATCAAACGCCTGCAAATGCGCTCCATGCGGCGGGGGATCAAAGAGATGGATCTGATCCTGTCGGCTTATGCCGAACGCAACCTGAACACGATGGATACGGCCGGGCTGGATTTGTATGACGCGCTTCTGCAGGAAAACGATCAGGACCTGTATCAATGGGTCACAGGGCAGGTCAATACGCCTGATCCTTTCGCTGATCTGATCGCAGATATCGCGCAAACATTTCAAAAATAAAGAAAATCAGACTTAACCGATTTTTCGGAAATTCAGGTCATCGTGTCTGAAACGACACGGCTGAATCGGAGGGTCGGATGAGTATGGAAATGCAGGTCTCTGCGTCGGGGGCCAAAGGCTTCATGACCAGTTATCTTAAGGCGCTCGCTCTGGTCGAGCGTCTGCATCGTCTGTTGCTGGACGTCATCAAGGATGAGTTCGAACGGGTGGGCGTGCTGGAAATCAACGCGGTTCAGGCGCTTTTGCTGTTCAACATCGGCGATCATGAGGTGACCGCCGGCGAATTGAAAAGCCGCGGCTACTATCAGGGCAGCAATGTCAGCTACAACCTCAAGAAACTGGTCGAGATGGGGTATATGCACCACCAACGCTGCGAGATTGACCGGCGCTCGGTCCGCGTCCGTCTGACGCCACAGGGGCGCGAGATTCGGGATATCGTGTCCGAGCTGTTCCTGCGCCATGCCGAAGGGTTGCAGAATCGCGGCGTGCTGGGGTCGGAGGGGATCGAGGATATCACCACTTCGCTGCGTCGGGTCGAACGCTATTGGACGGACCAGATTCGTTATATCTACTGATCAGAGGCTTGGGATAGGATGATTCCTTGCAGCTCTCGGATCAGTTTGCGGGTCATGGCGTCCTCATAGGCCTGAAAACCCAGTGCGACCTCGACAAACGCATCAGGGCCAAGGATGACCCAAGCGTTGTAGTAGGCGGACAGCTCTCCAATCTGGACATCCCGTTGGTCGCCGTAGTTGGAGTCGTCGACACCGATCACCAAACCGTTGATGGTAATGCCAGTATCCTGAAGCAGTGCTTTGGCGGCACGTGGATGGAGGCCGAGATTGTGTTTCCCATCTCCGGACAAATCCAGAGTGCGCTTCCAACACTCCGGTTGTTGGCTCAAAAGGTCCGCGCCAAACAGCATCGCATCGCCCACTGCTGTACCTTGCGGCGCGGCGCTGCGGGTCACGTCGCCCAGTCTCGCCGCGATCCTGCCTAGATCAGATTCGGTGCGGATTTCGGTCCATTTTACAAGCACGCGCTGATGGCCGGGTTCGCTCCACTCGAACACGGCCAGGCGAACGGGATATGCCGGGTTTGCCAAAAGGATTTTGCGGATTTCAGGGCGTCGCAACGCAGCAGCCAAACCATCAATCTGCAACCTGTACTCGTGAACGTCCACAGAGCCGGACACGTCCAACCCAAGCGCCAGAGCTTGACGGCATTGCGCCGAAACGGATCCTGCTAAAAGGCAAACAACAAGCGCGAGCAACCTTGTCATCTATGGCCTGTTTCTTGCAGAGATCCCAATTGCAGGCCGCTCAATTCTCGTTCCAGCTTGCGGCGCATGGCACGCTCAAAGTCTTCAAACCCCTGCGCGATTTCAAGAAAAGCACCCGGTCCGTGCAGGACGTTTTCTTCGAAGAAAGGAACCAGAAATAACTCGCCCTCGAAATCGGCGGCATTGATCACCAACCCGTTCACCGTGACAGCGTCGAAAGGGAAATGCTTGTAGGCGATTTTGGGGCCATAACCATCATTATTCGCCCCGTCGCCGGACAGATCGATGGTTTGAAACAGACAGTCTGGACCATCCTTTAGCATAGTGGCCCCGTAAGCCAGCGCATGCCCCATGGCGGTGGCAGACCCGGAATCTGACCGATCGGACTGGCTGATCCGGGTTGCCGCGGCCAGCAGGTCGCCTTCGTTTTCGATCAACTTCCAGGGTAAGACAACGTGCTGGGTGGATCGGCCGCTCCATTCATAAACGGCCAGCGCAACAGGGGCGGGAGACGAGAAAAAAGCGGCCTGAACCTCGGGCGCGAGCATCGCGGCGGCAAGGCCCCGACGTTGCAGCGCATCCTCGGCCTGATCTACGGAGACCGAGATATCCAGCGCCAGCAAAAGGGCCAACCGGCAGTCTTCGGCCTGCGCGGGGCTGGCCAACGCGGCCAACCCCAGTGCTGTCAGAGTGCGGATCACCAGTGCCCGGTACTCTCCATGCTGCTCCATGGCTCGGCGGGCTCAAGTGCGTCACCGTTTTGCAGCAACTCGACCGAGATGTTGTCGGGCGAGCGAATGAACGCCATCCGACCGTCGCGTGGCGGGCGGTTGATCACGACGCCATTGTCCTGCAGGTGCTGGCAGGTCTCGTAGATGTTGTCGACCCCATAGGCGAGATGACCGAAATGACGACTGTCACTCGGCAGCGCATCGTCACCGTCCCAGTTATAGGTCAGCTCGAGCGGGCGATCCTCCTGCCCGGGAGGGGCCATGAAGATCAGCGTGAACCGGCCTTGTTCACTTTCGTGGCGCCGCGTTTCCTTCAGGCCCAGCAGCTCATAGAACGCCATTGATTTCTCAAGATCCTTCACGCGGACCATGGTGTGCAAATATCTCAGCCCCATCTTGGCCTTCCTCCTTTTCTTCGCTTGATGCGCAGCTTAGCGCGGTTGCGCGAGGTGTCGAGAGGGGCCGGGAACACGATTTCGAACTTCGCGCCGTTTACGGCAGATATCGCGGTTCCAGTGGTGGAGTTGACGATATATAGTGGGCGTCGACTCATTCTTGGAAAGGATAATTTCATGCCTCTGTCTGCCGACCAACTGGCCGAGATCGAAGCGCAGCGTGCGCAATCGCATCCAACTCGCCGCGTTGTTGCACCGGGCATGGAAGATCATCTGTACACGGCCCATCAGGTGCTGGACCACGGTTTTGTCCGGGTCATCGACTATATGGGCGACGATGCAGCCATTTGTCAGGCGGCGCGCGTGTCTTACGGCAAGGGCACCAAATCCGTGCAAAATGATGAGGGCCTGATCCGCTATCTGATGCGTCACTGGCATTCGACGCCGTTTGAGATGTGCGAGATCAAGCTGCATGTAAAGCTGCCGGTTTTCGTCGCGCGCCAGTGGATTCGCCACCGGACCGCCAATGTGAACGAATACTCGGCGCGCTATTCAATTCTCGACCGTGAGTTCTATATTCCCGCCCCTGACCACGTGGCCGCGCAGTCCGAGGTCAACAACCAGGGCCGTGGGTCCGCCTTGGAAGGGGAAGAGGCCGCGCGTGTGCTGGAAATCCTCAAGGCCGACAGCGCCCGCTGTTATGACAATTACGAGGCGATGATCAATCAGGATGGGCAACAGGGTTTGGCGCGCGAACTGGCGCGGATGAACCTGCCGGCAAACATCTATACGCAGTGGTATTGGAAGGTGGACCTGCACAATCTGTTCCACTTCCTGCGTCTGCGCGCTGACCCGCATGCCCAATACGAGATCCGGGTCTATGCCGATATGATGTGCAAGATCGTCGCCGATTGGGTGCCTTTCGCCTATAGGGCGTTCGAGGATTATCGGCTGGGTGCCGTTAACCTCTCGGCCCAAATGGTCGACAGCCTGCGCCGGATGTTGGCAGGTGAGACTGTGACCCAGGAGAACTCGGGCATGACGGCGCGAGAATGGCGTGAGTTCGAGGTTGTAATCCGCAAGGATTGAGCCTCAGAAGCATATCTTTTGTATATACGTTTTGTCATGAAGCTGTTACATTGGCTTCATGACTTATCTGTTTCGCCTGATCCCACTGTGTCTTGTGCTGGCGTCACCTACGCAGGCAAAATCACCTATAGCCGAAATACTGTGTGAAGCGACCCCTAGGCTGCAAGAGAAACTGACCCGCCAATTCGGCGCCGAACGCGTGGCAACCGGCATGCGCGGGCCCGAGCAGATCATGGAGGTCTGGAGCAGCGACCGCGGCGACTGGACCATGGTCGTTACTTACGCGACAGGAACGTCCTGCATCGTGGCAATGGGCGAAGACTGGCATGCCCGCACCAACGAGAAATCGACACGTGGGTAACGCCGATTTCTAGGGAATATTTGGCTGACGGCCTGAAATTGGCCGTCAGCCTTGATTGGAAACACCCCACATCTGGCGGGGTGGAGGTTACAACGGCTTCAAATCAGCTGCCATCTGGCGGCCGTCACGCCCGTCCTGCAACTCGTACGAGACTTTCTGATTGTCTGCGAGTCCGGTGAGGCCGGATCGTTCTACGGCCGAGATATGAACAAACACATCTTTGCCCCCCTCATCAGGGGCAATAAACCCATAGCCTTTGGTAGTGTTAAACCATTTCACGGTGCCGGTTGGCATGTCCCGTGTCTCCTTCTACTTGCGCATTGTCCCACAAATTGGTGGGGGCTTTGGTCGACTTAATGGCGTATCGGGCTGATTTCTGGGTCAGATACAGTCCGAAACGCACGTTTCGTCTTTTTCAACATTGCACGGTGAAGTAAAAAATCAAGAAATACCGCTGGGAACCAACCAGTTTGCATAAAAAAGTTACAAATGCAGGAGCAGCCCAAAAATGCGCCTTTATGGTTTGAAAAACTGCGATACTTGCCGTAAGGCACTGAAATCGCTGCCAGAAGCGACCCTCGTGGATGTAAGGGCGGACGGAGTTCCGGCTGAGACCCTTTCGCAAGCTTTTGCCGCGTTCGGCGAGGCTTTGCTCAATACACGGTCAACAACCTGGCGTGGATTGGACGATACCGAGCGCGCGCGGCCACCGTTGGAGTTGCTGGCCGATCATCCGACGCTGATGAAGCGCCCTCTCATCGAAAAGGACGGAGAGTTGTTTCTGGGCTGGACCGCTGAAACGCGGGCCTCTCTTGGTGTTGCGTAGCCGCGCACCTATCTGCTGATACGAACTGTAAAGGAAGATACATGCGAAACGCTGCAATGATTTTGGGCGTCATCGCCGGTTTGATCGGTATGATTGTCGGGTTTTTCGGATATGGCTATGTCGAAGCCATCAAGCATTTTGGCGATATCGAAGGGATTGCCGAGCAGGTGGATAACCCCGACCTGATTCAAGCGGCCTCGATCCTTGCGCCTTTGTTGGCGATCGCGGGTGGGGCCATGGCCCATGCGCGGGCGTTGATTGCGGGGATATTGCTGTTGGCCTCGGCAGCAGGAATGTACTACGCGTTCGGTTTCGGTGTATTCACCATGTTCCCGATTGCGTTTGCTGCAGTGGCTGGGGTGCTTGGGCTCGCCGCGGGAAAACCGGACGAACCCAAGGCTCATTTCTGAGTTATTTCAGGCGCAGGATGCGATCCAGGGACAGCGGGCCTGCGCCATTGATAACCATCACCAGGAACAGGAAGGTCCACATGGTGCGCTGATCCACCAGGTCGGGCGCAGCATTGAACAGGCTACCAAGTTTCACGCCATGGCCGGTCACGTCGACAATGGTCTGCACCCAGACAAATCCGATCATTGCAACTGCAGCCAGACGTGTGAACAGTCCGACCAGCAGCAGTGCGGGCAGGACGAACTCGGCAACGGTGCCAAGGAAGATCACGATACGCTGGAAGAACGTCATCTGCGTGACGTCCCACAGCACGGCTTCGGCGGCTTTCGGAAAAATCTGTCCAAATGCACCACTGGAGGGCGAGAAGATCGACCCATCAATCTTCAGCATCGCCGAATTCCAGTAATAGACGAGCAATACAGCAATAAACACGAGCCGGGCGAGGGTAGGCGTCAGCCAACCGGACGCATGGTCCACCTTTCCCAAAACGGAGTTGTGGATTGAGATGAGCGCAGTCATGACTCCAGCCTTTCGATAGTCACAGAGGTTATTGCACCGCCTTGCAAAAGCAGTGCCAGAGTGGTTCCAAGATCAAAGTCGGGCGTGTCGGCAGCGGTTTTTTCGAACGCGCTGCCGATGGTGTCGCCCGCTTGCATATGTGCGATCCAGTCTGCTCCGCCTTTGGGCAGCAGATGCGGTGCGGGATCATATTCGGGGCGGGTGACCAGAACGTCCTCGGCCTGAGCGACCGGTTTCGGGGCATCCGCTTCCGAATTGTAGCGCCAGATCGCGTGGATCGGCCAATCCGACCGGATTACGCGCATCGCCGGGGCAAAACTCAGCCGCGCGCGCATCACGTCTTCGGGCGGAACGGCCAGCGCATCGGCGTGCGCAGGCGTGCTGTCTGCTGCGTGGTAAGAGTGGCGCAAGGCAAGTTCCAGCCGGGCCATGTCGGCAAGGTAGCCCAGATGGGATAGTTGAGGCATTTCGGCGACAAAGGCTGGAAACGCCTCACCATAGAACATCATCAGCGGGGATGTAGGCGGGTGCTGGCGCAGGAAAATGCCGGAAAGGCCGTCCATATTCTGCGGCCCCAGCAGCTTGGTGATCACCGGAAAGGCCTGCTGCATGGCCTCGGTCAGTGAGACAGCGACATTGTTGCGATAGACGCTGAACCGACGACCGGCGGGTTGGTTTTCGGAATCCAGCAACCCATCCGGGACCGGGGTAGAGGCGTCCAGAAGCGCGGCGCGGAACTGGGTTTGCGACACGCTCATGCCGGGATCCGTTCCAGTGCCGCTTGGGCGCGCTCGGCCTCGTCCCGCAGGACCGGCCAGTCGGGGACATCCGTGTCCCACTCGACCAGAAGCGGCTTTGGCCCCGACCGATCCAGAACATAGTCCAAAAGCGCCCAGACCGGATCAACGACCTCGCGCCCGTGGCTGTCGATCAGCAGAGGTTTGCCGTGGTCGTCTTCGTCTTCATCGTGACCGCCGAGGTGAATCTCACCAACCTTTTCAAGCGGGTAGGCGTCGATATAGCCCTGAGGCGAGAAGTCCAGATTTGTAGCTGAGACAAAGACGTTGTTCACGTCCAGCAACAACCCGCATCCGGTTCGGTTCGAAACTTCGCGCAGGAAGTCGGGCTCGGACCAGGTGCTTTCCTCAAACGCCAGATAGCTGGAGGGGTTTTCGAGCAGCATTTGCCGTCCGACCACCTCTTGCACCTGGTCGATGTGATCGCAGATGCGGGTCAATGTGGCATCGGTATAGGGCAGGGGCAGAAGGTCGTTCAGGAAGTGGCTGTCATGAGTCGACCAAGCCAGATGCTCAGAGAAGCTGGCCGGGTTCAGCCAGCCGACCAGATGTTTCAATCGCGCCAGATGGTCTGCATCCAGCGGGCCTTCGCCGCCGATGGACAGGCCAACACCGTGGACCGAGATAGGGAATTGTTCTGACAGATGGCGCAGTTGCGCCAGCGGGCGGCCGCCGTCGCCCATGTAGTTCTCGGCATGGATTTCCAGCCATGCGACGGGCTGTGCGTGTTCAAGGATCTGTGCAAAGTGCTGCGGTTTATACCCAACACCCGGCGCTGCGGGCAGGCGATTCGACCTGAGTGCGTCGTCCAGCATGTGTCAGTTCCCTATGATCACGCGAAAAGGGGCGGGCGAATTGGCCCGCCCCTTGGATCTCGTATGGCAGATATTATGCCGGCAGGTCGCGGTTCAGTTCTTCCAGCGAACCTTTACGCGGGGTGCCGTCTGCCTGTGCAGGCAGTTCGATATCGGCGCAGGTGCCTGCATCAACCAGAGTCCAGGCGTTGCCCTGATAGTCAACGGTCGAGGTGCCCGCGCATGTGGTGCCGGGGCCTGCGGCGCAATCGTTCTGACCGGCCAGCGAAACGCCATAGCATTTCTCTTTCGCTTGTGCGGAGGCGGTGGTTGCTGCGCCCGAAACGGCGGCTGCGACTGCTGTTGCGATAACCAGGGATTTGGCTGTGTTCGACATCTCGGTAATCCTTTTGATGACTGCGTATGTCTGCTTGTGACAATGACAAAGGTAACGACTAGTGAGCCACAGTTAAATTCACGAGGCCGTGTCTCACAAGCGCGTCAGGCATTGTCATGCCCTCTTGCAGGTTAACAAATTGTTTTTGAATTGAAAAATGTAAAATGTTTCAATCCGGCCCCGAATTCAGGGCCGGATGAGCGGTTAGAATCAACCCAATGTTACAGCAGGTCTGGTGGGGTGGCTGCCTTGGACAGCTCATTTGTTACAGTCTCAAGCGATTGAACCTGTGTCTGTTTTTCACCTAGGCGTCGGACGCTTACAGTGCGCTCATCCACCTCGCGGTGACCCACGGCCAGAATGACCGGAACCTTGCCGACCGAGTGTTCTCGGACCTTGTAGTTGATCTTTTCGTTGCGGATATCTGCCTCGGCCCGGACGCCGGCGGCGCGGAGCGTTTCAACAACCTCGGCCACATAGTCATCCGCGTCCGAGGTGATCGAGGCCACAACGACCTGCCGCGGAGCCAGCCAGAATGGCAGCTTGCCAGCGTGTTCTTCGATCAGAATGCCGATGAACCGTTCGAACGACCCAAGACAAGCCCGGTGCAGCATGAAGGGCCGATGCTTGGAACCGTCCGCGCCGATGAAATTCGCATCCAGTCGTTGCGGCAGGTTGGGGTCGACCTGCAGCGTGCCGCATTGCCAGTTGCGGCCGATGGCGTCTGTCAGAGTGAACTCCAACTTTGGACCGTAGAACGCGCCTTCGCCTTCGAGGACCTCATACTCATAGCCAGCGGCCTTGCAGGCATCGCCCAAGGCTTTCTCGACGAAATCCCAGCTTTCGTCGCTGCCGATCCGCTTTTCCGGGCGGGTGGACAGCTTGATGGTCCAGTCGTGGAAGCCAAGGTCGGCGTAGACCTTCGACAAGAAGGCGATGAACTTCGCGGTCTCGGATTCGATCTGATCTTCGGCGCAGAAGATGTGGCCATCATCCTGAGTAAAGCCTCGCACCCGCATGATTCCGTGCAGCGCGCCCGAGGGCTCATACCGCGCGCAAGAGCCGAACTCGGCCATGCGCAGTGGCAGGTCGCGATAGGATTTCAGGCCCTGATTGAACACCTGGACGTGGCAAGGGCAGTTCATCGGCTTCAGCGCATTAATCGCCTTTTCGCGGGCATGCTCTTCGTCGACTTCGACGATGAACATGTTCTCCTGGTACTTGTCCCAGTGGCCCGAGGCCTCCCACAATTTGCGGTCGACGACCTGCGGGGTGTTGACCTCGACATAGCCATCGCGGTCCTGCATCCGGCGCATGTAGTCCTGCAGGGTGGTGTAGATTTTCCAGCCGTTGGGATGCCAGAACACCTGACCCGGAGCCTCTTCCTGCATGTGATACAGGTTCATCTCGCGGCCCAGCTTGCGGTGGTCGCGCTTGGCAGCCTCCTCCAGCATGTTCAGGTGCGCTTTGAGCTTTTCCTTTCCGGTGAAGGCTACGCCATAGATGCGCTGCAACATCGCGCGGTCGCTGTCGCCACGCCAATAGGCGCCCGCAATGCTCATCAGCTTGAAGGCATCGCCCGGCAGTTGACCGGTATGCTGCAGGTGCGGGCCGCGGCACAGATCCTGCCAGTGGCCGTGCCAATACATGCGCAGAGGCTCATCACCCGGAATGGCTTCGATCAGCTCGACCTTATAGGGCTCGTTGTTTGCCTTGTAGAATTCGGTCGCACGGTCACGCTCCCAGACCTCGGTTGTGACGGGGTCTCGCTTGTTGATGATCTCTTTCATCTTTTTCTCGATAAGGCCGAGATCTTCGGGCGTGAATGGCTCTTCACGGTCAAAGTCATAGTACCAGCCGTTTTCGATAACGGGGCCAATGGTGACTTTGGTCGCGGGCCAGATTTCTTGCACTGCGCGCGCCATGACATGCGCCAGATCGTGGCGGATCAGCTCATTGGCCTGCGCTTCATCCTTCATGGTGTGGATGGCGATTTGGGCATCTGCATCGATGGGCCATTGCAGGTCCCAATGCTTGCCGTCCACAGTGGCCGAGATGGCCTTTTTCGCCAGCGAGGTTGAGATGTCGGCAGCCACCTGCGCGGGCGTTACGCCTGCGTCATAGGAACGTGCATTGCCATCGGGAAAGGTGAGAGAGACGGATTTTGAATCCAGGGCCATATCGGCTCCCCTCGTCGGTTTGGCGCCCACTGAACGCCCGGTTGCGGGTTATTTGCGTCTGGCTGCTTTGGCAGGTGGTGGGGATTGTGTCAAGAGCGGGAGCGAGGGGCCAGCCCCTCGCGCTCCCCGAGGTATTTTTAGCCAGATGAAGAGGGATCACGGAATTGCACTTGGGCGGGGGGCGTGCATGATGTCAGGAAAGCAAAGAGGGCTCCATGGCAGCAACAGATTTTTTAGAAACGGCGCAGGGGCGGCGGTTGGCTTATCACAAGAGCGAAGGGGCCGGTCCGACCATTGTTTTTCTGGGCGGTTTGAAATCGGATATGGAGGGTACCAAGGCCGTTCATCTTGAGGCCTGGGCACAGGCGCGGGTGCAGGCGTTCTTGCGGTTTGACTATTCCGGGCATGGAGAAAGCTCTGAGGCGTTCACAGATGGCTGCATTGGCGATTGGCACGAAGACACTCTAGCAGCGGTGAGCGCCTTGACCGAGGGGCCTTTGGTGGTCGTTGGGTCCTCAATGGGTGGCTGGCAGGCGCTGCTGCTGGCAAAGGCGTTGCCGGAGCGAATTGTGGGCATGGTGACCATCGCGGCAGCTCCGGATTTTACCGAGGACGGCTATTGGGCGTCCTTCTCAGATGCGCAAAAGGCGGCGCTGGATGAGGTTGGGCATGTGGAATTGCCCTCGGACTATATGGAGCCTTACATCATCACAAAGCGTATGATCGAGGATGGTCGGCAGCGCCTGGTTTTACGGGACGCGTTGAATCTGCCGTTTCCCGTACGTTTTTTGCAGGGGACGGCTGATACGGCGGTATCGACTGAAACAGCGGTGCGCCTACTAGAGCATGCGACCGGACCGGAAATGCGATTGTTGCTGGTCAAGGATGCGGATCATCGGTTCTCGGACGGTCCGTGCCTTGGCTTGATCGAGAACGCCGTGCTTGACGTTTTGGGGGGTGAATGATGCGTTGGTTCGGATGGGTGCTGGGTCGGGTTTTACTGGTTCTGATCGTTATCGGAGGCCTGATCTATTGGTTCGGGCCGCGGGAAGAAGTGAAAGTGGACCCCGATTTCGACCCCCGCAAATTTGGCGAAGGTGTTCAGGTCTATTTTGAAAGCACGGAATCCGCCTTTGACGATATCGTTCCCGGCGTTGAAAAACGTGTGATCTGGCAGGACGGGTTCAAAGAACAGCGGACGCCCTATTCGGTGCTGTATATCCATGGCTTCTCGGCCAGTTCCGAAGAGATCCGCCCTGTACCAGATATGGTTGCTGATGCTCTGGGCGCCAATCTGGTGTACGCGCGTTTGCAAGGACATGGGCGCAGTGGGGCCGCGATGGGCGATGCGACCGCCTCGGGCTGGATGCAAGACATGGCCGAGGGGCTCGCGGCGGCCAAAGCCGTTGGTGAAAAGGTCGTGGTCATTTCGACATCGACCGGGGGCACGCTGGCGGCGGCGGCTGCTTTAAACCCGGACCTCAGCGAGAATGTCGCGGCGATGGTGTTCGTATCGCCGAATTTCGGAGTGAATGCGGCAGGGGCGTTCATACCCGGTCTGCCTTGGGCTCGGGATTGGTTGCCACTGCTGATGGGGCCGAAACGAGATGTATCCGGGCCAGATCCAGAAAAGAACAAGTACTGGACTTCAGTTTACCCGTGGGAGGCCGTGGTGCCGATGACAGTTCTGGTCGAAACGGTCTACGGTCTTGATTTCTCACAAGCTTTGGTGCCAGCGCTGTTCTGGTTCTCGGATGATGATCAGGTCGTGCGCCCGGACAAGACCCACAAGGTGGCTGAGGCCTGGGGTGCGCCAGCAACGGTTGAGCTTGTCACCATGGGGCCGGGGGATGATCCGATGTCGCATGTGATTGCCGGTCGCCTGATGTCACCGAACCAGACAGAGCCGACGGTGAATGGGCTATTGGCTTGGTTGAAAGCGCAGGGGATCGAATGACCCCTCGTTCAAGGGCATAGCGATGCGCAAGCCGGGCAGTATGTGGAGCCTAGAGACGCTGGGTCGTGTGCGTCTGTCCCGGCATTTCTTCATGCGCGATTTCCTGTACTCCGAGATCGGGAATTTCCACCAAAAGCAGAACCTGCCTGAGAACCCGGATCTGGCCATCGAAACCGGCAGCGCCTTTTGCCAAACCTTGCTGGACCCGCTGGAGGAGACCTTTGGCCGGGTCGCAGTGCGCTCGGGCTATCGGTCACCGTCCTTGAATGCCTTTGGCAACGAAAACCGGCTGAACTGCGCGCGTAATGACAATCCGTTGGAGTGCCATGTCTGGGACTGGGGGCAGGGTGAGGCGCGAGTCGCTGGCGCGTCTGTCGTGATCCCCTGGTTTGCGGATCGCTACGCGCAGGGGCGGGACTGGCGCGATCTGGCGTGGTGGATGCATGATCATCTTGACTACTCCGAGATCTGGTTTTTCCCGAAACTCTGCGCATTCAATCTGGTGTGGCGCCCCAGGCCTCAACGCCGGATCGACAGCTATATCGCGCCCAAAGGTTGCCTTTTACGACCGGGGGCCGAGCCAGCCGAGACACTTTCCGTCCGTCAGAAACGCTATGCTGATTTCCCGCCGTTCCGTGGAATCGCCTATCCATAAAGATTCACTTGCTGGGCTGATCCAAACCTTCCATCCTGATGAGAAGGAACGACTCGGATAACCGAGCAGAAGGAGGCCCCACGTGATTGAGCCGCTGGTGTTGTTGCCGGGTTTGATGTGTGATGCCCGGCTGTTTCATCCCCAAATTGATGCGTTTTCACGCCGCCGTGCCGTGGTCGTCTCGGCGATCAGTCGGGGGGAGCGTATTGAAGAGATCGCCTCGGACCTACTGGATCAGTTGCCCCATCGGTTCGCTCTGGCCGGGCACGGGCTGGGCGGCGTGGTGGCGTTGGAGCTTGTTCGACGTGCCCCGGATCGGGTGTCGCGGCTGTGCCTGATATCGACCGATGCGCAGGCCGACACCCCGCAGATCGCGGCGGGGCGGGAGGATCTGATTATCGGCGCGCAGGCAGGGCGGCTTGAGGAGGTGATGCGGCAGGTTGTGGGGTCAGACACTCTGGCGCCAGGACCGCAGCGCATCCCTGTGTTGAATGACCTACTGGCGATGGCACTGGATCTAGGCCCGGAGGTGTTTGTTACCCAGATGCGCGCTTTGCAGAGGCGCGCGGATCAGCAGGGCACGTTGCGACGGATCAAAGCGCCCAGCCTGATCCTGTGTGGAAAACATGACCGGCTGACGCCCGAGCGCAAGCATGCCTTCATGGCGGACATGATCCCGAATGCGGTGATGCACACAATCGACGCAGCCGGATATCTGCCAACTCTGGAAGCGCCCGAGCAGGTGGTCGACCTGATGCAGGCGTGGCTGGATGAACCCTTGCGCATGGCCTAGGGGTAAAGCGCTGCGCGTTCCTCTTTGCTGATCACCGTCGGTGTCACGACGGGTTCAAAACTCTCAGGATCAAAGAACGGCGTGTTTTTCCACCCACCGGATAGTCTTGATTTGATCACGCGGCGCAGCAACCCGATTACCGCTGGAGCCAGATTTTCGTGCTTTTGCTTGCCGTTGGGCCGAGGCACGAACCCACGAGTCGCAATCGGACCAAGCCGTGCGCGATCATCGATACGCAAAGCGATGAACCCCGCAAAAGGAAATCTGGCGGTGCGTGGCGTGGTTGCCAAGGGTGCATTGCAGCATTTGGCATACCATCGCAGCATGCCCTTCGGGCTCAGAGACATCGCCGCCAAATGTTCGGCGCCGCTGTCAATCGTGACCTCGTCGGGGGCGATTTGAAACACCTCAACCGGTCCGGGGGCCGGGTCGGGTTGGCCGAAGTAAAGCTGGGCCGCACGGCAGTCGCGGCAAAAACACTCGGCATGAGTCCCCAGACGCGCACCATCGGATGTGATGCGGCCTGTCAGTGTCCCGCAGGCGCACGAAAAGGTGAGGTCAGACTCTGACGCCAAAGCCCTTACGCGACTTTGTTGCTGTTGGCCGCCCGACGACGCGGTTTGCGGCTGTTCTCGTTCATGAAGTCGATGACCAGCGGGCGGATATTGTCGCGCCAGCTGCGGCCAGCGAAGATGCCGTAGTGCCCCGCACCGGGTTCCACATGACTGGCTTTCTTGCTGTCAGGCAGGCCGGTACACAGATCAAGCGCGGCGATACACTGCCCAGGCGCTGAAATGTCGTCATTCGCGCCTTCCACGGTTTTCACGGCCACATCGGTGATCTTGCCCATATCCACCTTGTGCCCGGCGACGACAAATTCGTTCCGCCCGATCTCGCGATTTTTGAAAATGCGTTCGACCGTGGAGAGGTAAAACTCCGCCGGCATATCCATGACAGCGAGGTATTCATCGTAGAAGCGATTATGGGCGTCATGGTCCGAGGCTTCCCCCCGCATCACGCGCTGGATCTGATCCGTGAAGGCGGTGGAGTGGCGTTCGGCATTCATCGACATGAACGAAGCCAGCTGCAACAGGCCGGGATAGACCATCCGACCCACGCCTTTGTATTTGAAACCAACGCGCTGGATCATGGTCTCTTCCAACTGGCCCATCGTCACGCGACGGCCAAAGTCGGTCACGTCGGTCGGGGTGGCGTCGGGATCGACCGGGCCACCGATCAGGGTCAGGGTGCTGGGTTGGGCCTTTGGTTCGACCTCGGCCAGATAGGCGGTCGCGGCCAGTGTCAGCGGCGCAGGTTGGCACACAGCGACTACATGGGTGTCCGGGCCAAGCTCTTTCATAAAATCGACAAGGTAGAGGGTGTAATCCTCGACATCGAACTTTCCGGCGGACACGGGGATATCGCGCGCGTTATGCCAATCGGTGATGTAAACTTCGCAATTGACCAGCAGGCTTTTGACGGTCGAGCGCAGCAATGTGGAGTAGTGACCGGACATCGGAGCCACCAAAAGCACCTTGCGAGGTTGCGTTTCGCGCCCGTTTACCTTGAAATGGAGAAGGTCCCCAAAGGGACGCTCCAGAACCGAGGTGACTTCGACCAGATGATCTTTGCCATCTTCACACGTGAACGTCCGGATGCCCCAATCGGGCTTCGCGACCATGCGTTGAAAGGTGCGCTCGGTCACTTCACCCCAGGCGGCCATCCAGCTGAATGCCGGGTTCGGAACCATCGAAAACAGCGGGTAGGAGGCCATCGCATTTGCCGTCGAACCAAGCCATTGGTTCGTATTGCGCATGGTTTCCATCAGATCGTAGGTCATCATGTAGCGCATCGAAGGATCCTCCGTAGTATCAACCTAAGAGTTCGGACCATTCGTCGCTTTGTCGACCAACGTCCGCGACGTTATTCTGCATAGCAGCGAGAGTAGGGGTGAATTGTTAAAATGACAACAAGTGAAGACAATACGGGCCAAGTTACCGAAGAACATATTGAACGCATTAAAGAAAATATGGAGAAGGTTGAGGCTCTCTCCAAGCGCCTGATAGAAGTCATGGCTTCAAAGAAGTCTCATGTCCCGGCTTTGGACGGCCCGAATCAAGAGCTTTATGCACGTGCGGCAACAGCCTATTGGGCCGACGCATTACAGAACCCCGCCAAACTGCTGGAACAGCAAATCGAATACTGGGGCAAGTCCGTTCTGAACTTTGCCGAAGCGCAGCAGGCCCTGACCACGGGCGAAGTGGAGGAAGACGAACCCAAGTCCAAGGACAAACGCTTTTCCAACCCGCTTTGGGACACCAACCCCTATTTTCGCTTGATCCGCCAGCAGTATCAGACCAATGCCGAAGCCATCGCGCAGGCGGTGTCGTCGGTTGAGGACCTTGAGGAAAAGGACAAGCAGCGCCTTCAGTATTTCTCGCAGCAGATCATCGACCTGATGGCCCCCACCAATTTTCTGGCAACCAACCCCGATGCCTTGGAGAAAGCTGTCGAAACCGAGGGGCAATCCCTGATCCAAGGGCTTGAGAACCTCGTTTCGGATCTAGAGGCCAATGATGGTGAGCTTGTGGTCAAGCTTGCCGATGACAGTGCATTCGAGGTTGGGGTCAATATTGCGACCAGCCCCGGCGATGTCGTCTATCGCAACCGTATGATGGAGCTGATCCAATACAAACCGGCAACCGAGACAGTGCATGAAACCCCCATCGTTCTGTTCCCGCCGTGGATCAACAAATTCTACATTCTCGACCTCAAAACCCAGAACAGCCTGATCAAATGGGTGACCGAGCAGGGGTACACGCTGTTTGTCGTCAGCTGGATAAATCCCGACTCCACCTACGCCGATGTGGGGATGGAGGACTATATTCAGGATGGGTTCCTGACTGCGATCGAGACGGTCAAGAAGATCTGCAAAGTAAAACAGGTCAACGCCGTTGGGTATTGCATTGCGGGCACGACGCTCAGCCTGACCCTGTCACTGCTCAAACAGCGCGGGGACAAATCGGTCAAGTCGGCGACCTTCTTTACGGCTCTGACCGATTTTGGCGATCAGGGAGAATTCACGCCGTTTTTGCAAAACGACTTTGTGGATGGGATCGAGGATCAGGTCGCCAAGGATGGCCTCCTCCGCGCATGGATTCTTGGGCGCACCATGTCTTTCCTGCGTTCACGCGACCTGATCTACACGCCTGCAATCCGCAGCTATATGATGGGAGAGACCCCTCCGGCTTTTGACCTGCTGTATTGGAACGGCGACGGCTCGAACCTGCCGGGGAAGATGGCGGTGCAGTATCTGCGCGGCCTGTGCCAGCACAACGAATTCGTGGGCGATGGCTTCGAGATGCTGGGCCACAAGCTGCATGTCAGGGATGTGGACGTCCCCCTGATGGCTATCACCTGCGAGACGGACCATATCGCCCGCTGGAAAGACTGCTATCGCGGTGTTCAGCAGATGGGGTCCAAGTCCAAGACTTTTGTTGTGTCAGAGTCCGGTCACATTGCAGGGATCGTGAACCCGCCCAGTAAGAAGAAATACGGCCACTACACCAACCCTGATCTGAAATTGGATGCCGAGGCCTGGTTGAAAGACGCTGACTTTCACGAAGGATCCTGGTGGCCGATGTGGGGCGCTTGGCTGAAGAAACGGTCTGGCAAGCAGGTTCCGGCGCGCGAAACGGGTGATTCGGAGCATCCGAGCCTGTGTCCGGCGCCTGGCAGCTATGTTTTGCTAAAGGCAAATCGTTGAGCAAATCGCTGATTTCAAAATGAAACTCGATTTTTTCTGCATTGCAGCAAGAAAAAACTTGAAATGCTGCGATGCAGAAATCATATTGTCCTCAAGCCGATGGAAACCGGGGTGGGCCCGGTTCGGTGAAAAGGATTAGGACAATGGCAAAGACCCAAGACTTCACCGCGATCATGAAAGACGTCATGGGCGCGTTTCCGGTAGACACCACCGCAATGGAAGGTGCCTTCAAATCGACCGCAGCGCTGAACGAAAAGCTGTCGGGCGTTGCTCTGGACGCGGCTGAGAAATCGGCTGAAATCTCGAACAAATGGACCAAGGACACCCTGGCCAAGCTGACCGAGATGTCGAAAGCAAAGGCCGAGCCTGCTGACTACGCAAAAGCCGCAACCGACTTCGCAAGCGCGTCGGCCGAAGTTGCTGCTGAAAACCTTGCTGCTTTCGCTGAAATCGCGAAAAAAGTTCAGTCGGAAACCGTTGAGCTGCTGATGGCCGCTGGCAAAGACGCTGCTGAAGAAGCAACCGCAGCTGTCAAGAAAGCGACTTCTGAGGTGACGACTGCTGCCAAGAAAGCTGCAGCTGCCAAGTAAGAACGTCCGCGACGAGCATCTTATCCTCCCTATAGGTGCCATCGCGTTGGGCAGGTCGATTGACCTGCCCTTTCTTTTTGTGCTGCAGTCGCATAACCTCTGCTGCAACGCATCATCCTTGGGGAGGGTACAAGGTGTCGGACAAAGAAAAACCGCTGTTGATCAAGCGCTATGCCAGCCGTCGGCTGTATAACACCGAGACCAGCGATTACGTGACGCTCGAAGATATTGCGGGGTTCATCCGCGACGGGCGCGAAGTTCAGATCATTGATCTGAAGACGGGCGATGACCTGACCCGCCAGTACCTTTTGCAAATCATAGCCGAACATGAAAGCCGGGGCGAAAACGTCCTGCCGGTGAATGTCCTGAACGATCTGGTGCGCAGCTACATGGTGCCGGGCGGGGGTATGATGCCGCAATTCCTGCAAAGCTCGTTCGATATGCTGCGCGAAAGCCAAAGCAAGATGATGGAGAACATGAACGCGATGAACCCGATGTCTCAGATGCCGGGGTTCGAGGCGATGCAGGCGCAGCAACAGGCGTTCCTCAAAGCAATGACAGGCGGGTTGTCCGGCAACTGGTCTGGCCCTGACAAAGAGGACGAGTCCGAGCCGAAAGAGGATCTGGACGACATTAAAAAGCAATTGGCCGAGTTGCAGCAGAAGCTTTCGAAACTGAACTAGGGCGCAGGCGATGCGCTGGCTGGTCCTGTGTGTCGCTATTTTGTGGTCGCAAGCCGTTTGGGCCGAGGGGCAGTTCTCTGAAAACTGGTCCGCAGTCTGTCGGCTGGGGACCGATACATCTGCGGGGTGTCAGGATATCCGTGCGCGTGAAACCCTAGATGCGTCCGAGGCCCCTTGGCGCGCGATTGGTCGTGTGAACTACGCAGGGCGGGATCAACGATCTCATTGTACGGGCGTTCTGATCTCGGAAAACCATGTGCTGACGGCGGCGCATTGTCTCTACAATCGATCACGTAAACGCTGGATACCACCCGAGAGCATCCGATTTGCAGCCGGATACCAGCGGGGCGAGGCGGTCTCGGTTGCGCGGGCCGATGACTATATCTTACCTGCGGGTCAGGATGTATCGGTCAGCTTCTCCGATCAGCCCGAATTAGACTGGGCCATTCTGGTACTGGACGCTCCGATCGGGGCCGAGGTCGGTTTCGTTAAGCCGGCAAATCAAGAGGTCGAGGCAGGCTTTGTCGCGGGCTATCCGGGGCTGAGGCCACATGTCTTGAGCCAGACAGAGACTTGCCCCATGCGTCCATATGCAGACCAAATGTTGCGTGGAATTTGCCCGGTGATGATGGGGGATTCCGGCGCGCCGCTGTTGGTGAAGACCTCGGACGGGCTGCGGGTTGCTGCTATCTTGTCCCGCATCGCACCGACCCCCGAAGGGATCGACGCATTGTTCGTCTCAGTGCTCGGAGTTCATGTACCGTAAGCGGGGACAGGGCCAATCACCTCACCGACCGAGGCCAGCAAGATATCGGCGATCACGTCCAATTCCTCGCGCGTCAGGCGCACGGGCAGGCGCACGTCACAGGCTGTCATCAGCATGGCACGCGTTTGCGGCAGCTCGAATTGCTCAGGCAGGAATTGCCAGTTCCAGTAGGCGCGGGCATTGTCTTCACTCATGCCAAAGACCTGAACCTTGACGCCGCGCGCCTCGGATGCGGCGGCAAAGGCACGGATTTCACCCTCATCCATGCCGACCAGATTGAACTGAATCGAATCCGGCGCACGACGTTCGGGCGCAAGCGGGGCGGGAACGTCGATATAGTCCGAGCTGTTCAGACGTTCGGCTACATAGTCGTGGTTCGCCAGCCCATCGCGCACGCGGCGCGCCAGTTCTGGAACCTGAGGGCGGATCACTGCGGCGCTGAGGTTGCTCATCCGCAAGTTATATAGCGGCAGTTTGTTCTGCCAGCGTGCAAAGGCCTGCACCAACTCAGGTGAGTTGTCGCCATGCGGAGTTTTGTGCTTCTTCCAGTTATGCTCATAAGCGCCGGACATGATCACGGTGCGCGCCACCAGATCGGCGTCGTCGGTGATCAGAATGCCACCTTCGCCCGCGTTGATCATCTTGTAGGACTGGAACGAGAAGCAGCCAATTTTGCCGATGGTGCCGATGTTGCGCCCATGCCAGGTTGTGCCCAGCGAGTGGGCGGCATCCTCGATCACCGGGACATCGCGCGCGTCGCACAGCGCCATGATCGCATCCATATCCGAGGTATGGCCGCGCATATGGCTGATGATCACCGCTTGTACATCGTCCAGCTTGGCCTCGAAATCAGCCATGTCGATGCGGTAGTTCGGACCAACTTCGCACAGAACCGGAACGCAATCCGCATGCACGACCGACGATGGCACAGCGGCGAAAGTGAAGCCCGGGATCAGAACCCGCGCATCCCGCGGCAGGCCAAGTGCCTTCAGGGCCAGAAACAGAGCAGCCGAGCAGGAAGAAACGGCCAAAGCGTATTTTGTGCCTAGTAGTGTGGCGAACTCGGATTCCAGCAAAGCGACCGGAGCGTCCTGCGGCGCGGTGTAGCGAAACAGGTCGCCTGACTGCATCAGGGCGTCAATTGCGTCTCGTGCGGCGGCGGGGATGGGTTCGGCGTCATGAACGTTGGGTGGCAGCGTCATATTTGGTTTTCCCGAATTCTAACTTTCACTTTATTAAATCAAGCGTGCCGCCCGTGCCAAGCCCCCAATCGCAAGATCGGCAAAATTTCACCAAATTGTCGTATGGAAACGTGGGCTAGATCCCCAGCCGATCCCGCATCGCGTACCATGTCATCGCCAGCACCAGCAGAGGGTTCCGCAGGGCCGGACCGCCGGGGAAGGGCAGGGCCGGGACGCGGGCCATGGTATCGAACCCTTCGGCCTGTCCTTGAATGGCCAATGCCATCAGCTGACCGGCATGTGTTGCCGTGCCTACGCCATGGCCGGAATAGCCCGAGGCGGACAGGATATTCGGCGCGACACGCGTTAGATAAGGCATCCGACGCATTGTAATCGCCAGAGTGCCGCCCCACGCGTAGTCGAGTTTGATCTCCCGCAGATGCGGAAAGATCTCGGTCATTGGTTTGCGCACGGTAGCGGAGATATCCGAAGGGAACCGGTAGCCATAGCTTTCGCCTCCGCCAAACAGGAGGCGCCCGTCGGCGCTGAGACGGAAGTAGTTCACCACGAATTTCGTATCCGCAACCGCGACATCCTGCGTCAGCACATGTGCGGCCTCACCCCCGAGCGGTTCTGTCGCGGCGATGAAGTTGTTGATCGGCATCACCCGCGCCGCGACCTGCCGGTTCAGCGCCCCAAGGTATCCGTTGCAGGCCAGTATGACGTGGCGGGCGTTGACCTTCCCACCTTCGGTGAGAACCGCGGCCGGGTCGCCTTGTTCGATCCCTGTCACCTCGGTGCCTTCAAAAATACGCACGCCTGCGGCCTCAGCAGCACGGGCTAGACCGAGCGCATAGTTCAACGGGTGCAAATGCGCCGCCCCCATGTCCAGATACCCACCCTTGTAAGCGGGGGAGGGGCAAAGCGCATGGCCCGCCTCTTCATCCAGCAACTCGATCTGATCGTAGCCGTAACGGTCCAACAAATGCGCCGCATGGGCGTGCAGATCACTGCGCTCGGACGCTGACAGACCTAGGTTGGCGATACCGGGCTTCAGGTCGCAGTCAATTTTGTGCTTTTCAATCAGAGATTTGACCAAGGTCTTTGCATCCTCGGCCAGTTCCCAAAGCTTGGCAGCGTCGTCCTGCCCGACGAGCCGCTCCAGATCTTCCTGGTCCATGCGCTGGGCGCTGCCCAACTGGCCGCCATTGCGGCCTGATGCGCCAAAGCCCACTCGGTGTGCCTCAAGCAGGACAACGTTCATCCCGGCCTCGGCCAGATGTAACGCAGCCGACAAACCCGTATAGCCACCACCGACGATACACACATCGGCGCGTGTTTCGCCCTTGAACTCAGGGAACCGCGCGAGCGGATTGGCTGTCGCGGCATACCAGCTTGCCGGATACTCGGCTTTGCTATCGTTGGAATAGAGAAGGTTCATCCCTGGGACCCCAAAAGGCTCAGACGTTCAGCAAGAGATGTTCCCGCTCCCACGGAGAGATTACCTGCAGGAACTCTTCATACTCGGCCCGTTTCACGATGCCATAGACGCGGGCGAACTCGGGGCCCAGAATCTCATGCAGCTCCGTGGCTCCGTCAAACAGGTCCAGAGCATTCCCCATCACCTGTGGAATATCCCCTTCGCCCTCATAAGCGTCACCGTAGAACTGCCGGCGGGGGCGCTCCTGTTGGACCAGCCCCAGATAGCCACAGGCCAGCGACAGCGCGATCCCGAGATACGGGTTGCAGTCCATCCCAGCGATACGGTTTTCCACGCGCCGCGCCTCAGGCCCCGACAGAGGCACCCGGATGCCCGTGGTGCGGTTGTCCCGCGCCCATTCCAGATTGATCGGCGCGGCGTGGTCTTTCACATAGCGGCGGTAGGAGTTCACATACGGCGCCATCACGGCAAGACCGGCGGGCAGGTGGGTCTGCAGGCCCGCGATGAAGTGATAGAACGCGTCGGTCTCTCCGCCTTGAGGTCCAGAGAAGATGTTCTGGCCGGTCTCAATGTCGATGATCGAATGGTGGATATGCATGGCCGATCCCGGCTCATCCTCGATCGGTTTCGCCATGAAGGTCGCGAAGCAATTGTGACGCAAAGCGGCCTCGCGGATCAGGCGTTTGAAGTAGAAGACCTCATCCGCCAGCTTCACCGGATTGCCGTGGCGCAGGTTGATCTCAAGCTGGCCTGCGCCGCCTTCCTGAGTGATCCCGTCGATCTCGAACCCTTGATGTTCGGCGAAATCATAGATGTCGTCGATCACCGGGCCGAATTCGTCCACGGCCGTCATGGAATAGGCCTGACGCGCGGCGGCAGGACGGCCCGACCGGCCCATCATCGGCTCAATCGACTGCGCCGGGTCAACGTTGCGGGCGACTAGAAAGAACTCCATCTCCGGGGCGACCACCGGCTTCCAGCCCTTGTCGTGATAGAGCTGCACAACACGCTTCAGCACGTTGCGCGGGCTGTAGGGGATCGGGTTGTCGTCGCGGTCATAGGCGTCGTGGATCACCTGCAGCGTCCAGTCGCCAGTCCAAGGCGCCGCCGATGTGGTCGAGAAATCCGGTTTCAGGATCATGTCGCGTTCAATGAAACCGTCCTCACCCGCGGCTTCACCCCAGCCGCCCGTGATCGTCTGGTAGAAGATACTGTCAGGCAGGTGGAAATAGGATTGCCGCGCGAATTTCGATGCGGGAACGGCCTTGCCGCGGGCAATGCCCGGCAGGTCCGAGATGATGCACTCGACCTCATCCAGCCGATGTCCGGCGATATAGTCTTGTGCGGCCTGCGGTGCTGCGTCTGTCCAATCGGCCATCAGGCCCTCGCTTTCTTCAGAAAATCCGCCATGATCTGCGCGATCCGGGCATTGTGATCCGGTGCTGTTTGTCTGTTCGCTGCGGCTTGCATGAGGTCATCAGGCACCAACCCTTTGCCGCGCGTGCGCATCAGGCCCGAGACGAAATCGTTGGTAAATTCAGGGTGGGCTTGCACGGTCCAGATCTGGTCACCATAGCGCAGCATGGCGTTTTGGCAGAAGTCGTTGCTGCCGATCACCTCGGCCCCGTCCGGCACGGCCACGACCTGATCCTGATGCCAGGCGTTCAGCCAGACGTTATCGCCATCGAAGTCATATTCGGTCCGCCCAACCGACCAACCACCTTGGTATTTTTCGACCTTGCCGCCCAGCGCCTGCGCGATGATCTGATGGCCAAAGCACACGCCTACCAGCGGCTTGCCGCTTTGATGAATCTGGCGGATCAGGTCCTCAAGCGGGGGAATCCATGGCAGATCCTCATAGGCCCCGTAGCGAGAGCCTGTGATCAGCCAGCCATCTGCGTCTTCTGCGCTGTCTGGGAAGATCCCGTCAACGACTGCGAAGGTTCTGAATTCAAACCCATGTCCGTCCAGCAACGCCGGAAACAAAGAGTCATAGTCCCCGAAGTCCTGCATGAGCGCATCAGGGGTGTGGCCAGTTTGTAGAATGCCGATTTTCATAAGTCACCGAATTTGATCAAATTCAGAAATACCCGAGAGCGGGCCGTCGGGCAAGGGGGTCACACGGCCTCGAGATAGCTTAGCCAGTGTTCGTCGTCGGGGCGGTCTGCAAAACGTGCAATTTCCTGCCGTTTGGTCATCGACAGATTGCGGACTAATTCCGATGGGAAAAGCCGGGTAATGATCGGGTCGCTCTCGAACAGGTCGATGGCGGCGGACCAATCGCCAGCCAGCTGAGGCAGGCCTTCAATCTCATAAGCGTTGCCCGAGATTGGGGCGGGGGGCACCATGCCGTCCTCGATGCCGACCATCGCCGCGCCCAGAACGGCACTGAGCATCAGGTAAGGATTGATGTCGCCGCCAGCCACGCGGTGTTCGATACGTCGGGCCGAGGGCGCTCCGCCCGGAATACGGATGGCGGCGGTTCGGTTTTCATAGGCCCAGCTTGCACCGGTGGGTGCATGAGCGCTGGGCACAAGCCGCGCGTATGAATTCCCATGAGGGGCAAAGATCAGAGTGCTAGCCGGCATGGCAGCAAGGCACCCGGCCACGGCTGAGCGCAGCAGGTCGGTGCCCTCGGGCCCGCCATCGTCGAAGATGTTCCGCCCATCTTGGTCCAGGACAGAGAAATGCACATGCATCCCGTTTCCCGCGTCCTCGACATATGGTTTCGACATGAAGGTCGCAGCAAAGCCGTGTTTTCGGGCCAAGCCGCGCGTCAAAGCCTTGAAAAGCCACGTATCATCGGCGCAGCGCATGGCGCCCTGATGATTGAGGTTGATCTCGAATTGACCGATACCGCTTTCGGATATTGCGGTTTGCGCGGGGATGCCCATTGCAGCGCACCCGTCATAGAGGTCGGTGAAGAATGCCTCGAACGCGTCCATTTCGGCGACGGACAGAACCGCCTCGTCCGTCAGGCGGCGGCCAGTGATCGGGTTGAAGGGTGCTAAGGGTTGGGGGCCGGACGCGTCGACAAGGGTGAATTCCAACTCGGTCGCCGCAACGACTGACCAGCCGCGCTGCGCGTAACGCGACAGCACAGAGGCTAGTGCATGGCGCGGGTCGCCTGAAAAGGGAACGCCGTCATCGTCATAAAGGCTCATGGGAACCAGAGCTGTTGAAGTCTCCAACCAAGGGACCGGAACGGGCCCGCGCTCGGTCGGAAACAAGATGCCATCGGCGTCACCGGTTTCGAACACGAGGGGGCTTCCGTCGATATCTGCGCCCCATAGGTCGACGTTCAACGCCGAGAATGGCATGCGCACAGCACCCTTGCTCAGCTTATCGGCATAGGTTGGCGGGACACGTTTGCCACGCATCTGACCGTTCAGGTCGCAGGCGGCAACGCGGAAATTATGCAAGGCGTTCAGGTCCATTGGGGCTGTAGCTCCTCTCGGTTATCTGAGATGTAGCGAAGCCAAACGGCCTTGTCACGAAATTTGATCAAATTTCAGGGGTGGAAAAAGGCGTCGGCACAAATTGCGCCGACGCCCCGTGTTTTAGGATCAGACGAAGGTTACGCCGTTTTCCGCCATGGGTAGGGTCGTGACCTTCACACCCGAAAGCGCGCGGATGGCATTCGCCAGCGCCGGAGCGGACGGAGGTGTGCCCGGCTCGCCAACGCCTGTGGGCGCTTCGGCCGACGGAACGATATGGACGTCAATCGCCTGGATGTCGCCGATCCGCAGAGGCTCGTAATCCGGGAAGTTGAACTGGTCCACGGCACCGCTGGTCAGCGTGATCTGGTCGCGCATAACGTGACCAATGCCATAGCCGACACCACCTTCGATCTGCGCTTTGACCACATCGGGGTTCACCGCAATGCCGCAATCCACTGCACAGGTTACTTTTTCGATGCGAACTCCGCTGTCCAGATCGCCGGACACCTCGACCACTTCGGCCACATAAGAGCCAAAGGACTTGTGGACCGCGATGCCCTGCGCGCGCCCGGCTGGAGCGTTGCCCCATCCGGCCTTCTCAACCGCCAGCTTCAGAACTCCGGCCTTGCGGGCCTGATCTGCGTTGCTGTCATCGCTCAGATGCGCCAAGCGGAACTCGACCGGGTCGCGACCGGCGGCCTCTGCGGCCAGGTCCATCATGGCCTCCATCGCATAGCCCGTATGGGTGTGCCCGACCGAGCGCCACCACAATACCGTCGTGGCTTTCGGTGTATCCGTCAGACCTACGGCCATGCCGGGGATGGCGTATGGGCTGTCAGAAACCCCTTCGACCGAGCTGTGGTCGACACCGTCATGCACCAGAACAGCTTCGAAGGGCGTCCCCTTGATGACCGATTGACCGGCGATTTGATGGTGCCATCCGACGATGTTTCCTTCACCGTCCAGACCGACGCGCACTTTGTGACCAAAGGCAGGGCGATAGTAGCCGCTGCGTATGTCATCTTCACGCGTCCAGACCAGTTTGACCGGGCGAGAGCGGTCTGTGACCACGAAGGCCAACGCAGCCTCGACCTGATAATCCGCATCAGGTGTTGCGCGGCGGCCAAAGGACCCGCCTGCCAGCATCGTGTTGATATGGATCTTTTCGGCCGGAAGCTCGAAGATCTGCTGGTAGGCCATATGCGGGCCGGTCGGCATCTGCGCGCCATCATGCAGGACAATGTCTCCGTCCGCAGTCTGTTCGATGGTGCAGTTCAGCGGCTCCATCGGCGCATGGGCCAGAAGCGGGAAGTAGAATGTCCGCTCAACCACCGTGTCAGCGCCGTCGATGGCGGCAGAGACGGTTGCAAAATCAGCCTTGTTGACATTGTAGGTCGGCTCGGCATCGAGCGCGTCCATGATCTCGGCATTGATCTGGTCCGAGTCGCGGGTTTCAGCGCCCGACATATCCCATTCGACCTCAAGCGCATCACGCGCCTGGATCGCGGCCCAGGTGTTTTCCGCGTAGACGGCGACACCCGCTTGGTTGGGTAGAACTGCGGCACTGATGTAGCCTTTGACCTCTTTCGAGGCGCTATCATCAAACCCTTGCGCAATTCCGCCCTTGGATTCGGGGCGTTTGATCATAGCGATCATCTGGTTGGGCAGGTGGACGTCCATGGCATACATGGCCTGACCATTGCCCTTGATCGCCGAATCTTTACGCCGAACGGTTTCATTTCCGATCAGGCGGAACTCGGACGGGTCCTTCAGACGCGGCTCGGTCGGGGCGTCCAGCTGAGCGGCTGCGGCCACGAATTCGGCAATCGGAGCCGACTTGTCGCCGGATTTGACAATGCTTTCTTCGATTGTGACGCCCGATGCGTCGACGCCCCAGCTTTGGGCCGCCGCGTTGATCAGCATCTCGCGTGCGGCAGCACCGGCCTGACGGTATTGCAGCCACGAATTCGCCATCGCGGTCGACCCGCCCGTGCCTTGGAACGGGCCGAACAGAAGGTTGTTGTAGACGTTGGGATCAGAGGGCGCGAATTCGTATTCGATCTGGTCCATTGTCAGGCCGATTTCTTCGGCGATCAGCGTGGGCAGACCGGTCGCAGGACCCTGACCCTTCTCAAAGTGTTTGACGATTGCGGTCACAGTGCCGTCGGCATCAATTTTAACGAAGGGGTTGAACTGAGCGGTCTCGGTCGAGGTCGCCGCCAAAGCGCCATCCGGACGTGCGCCAACTAGCAGGACGGCACCAGCAGCAGCGGCGCCTTTCAGAAATCCACGGCGAGAGGTGTTGATGTTCATGGATCAGGCCTCCAGAATTTCAGATGCGCGCTGGATGCCGGCGCGGATACGTTGATAGGTGGCACAGCGGCAGGCATTGCCGTACATGTACGCGTCGATTTCCTCTGCGCTGGGCTTGGGGTTCTCAGCCAGCAGGCCAACTGCCGACATCACCTGACCCGACTGGCAGTAGCCGCACTGAACCACGTCCAGCTCGACCCAGGCCTGTTGGACAGCTGCGCCGATCTTGTCCTCACCGACGGCTTCGATTGTGGTGATCTCGGCGTCTTCGACGTCTTCGATATATGTCTGGCACGAGCGGACGGGCTCGCCATTCAGATGCACGGTGCAGGCGCCGCAAGACGCGACGCCGCAGCCAAATTTGGTTCCGGTGAGCTTCAGCTCATCCCGGATCACCCAGAGCAGGGGCGTGCCGGGTTCGGCGTCGACAGTATGCGTCTCGCCGTTCAGTTTCAGATTGATGGCCATGAGGGGATACTCCGTGTTGGCTTGCTACCTGAGTCGGTAAACTTGCGGGTTTACATGTCGCACAGAAAGTCGCGCCTGTAAACTCCCGCGTTTACCTAGTGTTTGACCCGATGCTGTCAATGGGTCTATAGCAATGGAATGAATGAGATCAGCGCGCCCAATGCGTCCAAATATGCACAGATCATCGAAGCTGCTGTGGCCGAATTCCAGGAAAAGGGGTTCGCGGCGGCCAGCATGGATCGAATTTCACGTCAGGCCGAGGTGTCCAAGCGGACGCTCTATAAGTATTTCGAAAGCAAGGAAAATCTGTTCCGCTCAATCGTGACGGAACTGTCCAGTCGCTTTGCGGAAGTGCTTGAGATTAGGTACGAAAAAGGGCGCGATGTTCATGAACAACTGACTGAACTGGCCTGGGCCGAGGGGCGCATTCTGATGCTGCCGGATGTGATGGCCATGTCCCGCATGGTGATCAGCGAAATCCTGCGCAACCCTACCTTGGCTGAACAAGCGCAGGGCAAGTTGGACAAGACGGCCTCGTTCATCGACATGCTGCGGGAAGCCGCCGCAGACGGGCAACTGAAGATCGACGACCCCGAACAGGCTGGGCGCGAATTCATCGGCCTGATCAAGGCGCGGGCGTTCTGGCCGCTGTTGTTCTCAGGCACGGTTCTCAGCCATGAGGAAATGGCGGACACAATCAACAACAGCGTCGAGATGATGATGCGCAGATACGGCCCGGGCACCGCGTAGCGTTTAGCGCCATAGGGCGGACAAACCCGCCCCTACATGCCGTTGCGCGGGATCACGTGATTCCATTCCGTTTTGAAGAACAGCGTGTCTCCGTCCCAGCATTCGACCGTGGCGTTCAGCACGAAATCACTTGCCGTGGCCGTCTGCTGAGACCAGGTCTTGATACGCGCATCCCAGTCTCCACGCTCAAAGCGGGTTTCTTGCCGCATGGTCGCGACCGCGGATAGGGGATCATCGGGCAGGATGGAGTAAATCCGCTCGGACGTGTCGGAAATCTCGGTCCCTGTTTCGAGCACCTTCTTTGACGACGGTCCCATGACGCCGCCGCCGATGAAGACGCGCTCCGTCAGTCTGCCGGTGTGGGTGTCCCGTGTCAGCGTCGTCTCGGATCCGCCCTGACCTCTGGTCGAGGTCTCGGGTACCGAACCCGGGGCAGGAACCGGAAGGTCCCGAGGGGTCGACGCATCCGGCGCATTGGTGCGAACGGGCAACGACAAGGCCGAGGAGCCGGGCACGACAGTCGCGCAAACTGGATTCGGGGCGGGCCACAAGATGGGCCAATAGGCGGTCGCAAGCTGCACCATGATCCGGTGACCGACAGGTACGTTGTAACCGATGGCGTGTAGCTGGATCGAGATATCCATCTCTTCTCCGGGCACGACCGGGGTAGGTTTTGTGTCACTGTCGCGGTGCATCAGGTTGAAGAACCCACGTGAAATCAGGGTTTGTGCGCCGTCGGGGGCTTCATCGATCAGCAGGGCAGCGACAAAGGCCTGAGGCTGGTCGACACTGACCCGCAGCGCGACTTCAGGTTGGCCCAGAATGTCCAACGATGACTCCAGCTTGTCTGTGCGGAACACCATCGCCCCGGCCGCGTCGATCCGACAATCCAGAGGCAAATCGCCCGGAATACCGAAAGAACACATGACCCCACCGGCCGAGCCGAACGTCTGCGGCGAGGTGATCTGCATCGGCGCGCCTGTTTGCGCCTGAGCGTCCAGCGACCCCGCGTTCAGCCAATAGGTCTCGTTCGACACATTGGGCGAGGGCCAGCTGGGCTCCTCGACCCAGCGCCCGGGGCGGTGTGTTTGCGTTCCAGCGGGGCGCATGCTGTCCATCATGTACAGTTGCAGAGGTGGCTCCTCCTCGATCCCGGTGTCGATCCCCTTCAGCCAATAGTCCCAGAACCGTAATACCTCGGCGACGAAATCGACCTGAGGAGTCGGTTTGCCCTCATGCGGGTAGAGGTGAGACCACGGGCCCATCATCACCTTGACCGGCACGTTCAGGTGTTGCGAGATCCGGAACGGTGTGTCGCGATACAGATCGGCCCAGCCGCCGAAATAGTAGACGGGCACATTGAGTGCGTCATAGTCCTCGCAGATCGAGCCACGTCGCCACATCTCGTCATGGGTCTGATGTTCCAGCCACATGGCGGGCCAGAACTCCATCGCCTCAAGCCGTTCACGCCAGAGGTCGCGCCACTTATCCTCGCCTACAATTTCAGGGTCGGGCGGGAAGGCGTTCAGCAATTGCATGATCGACCCCCACCAGAAATTGTCACCAGCCAGCACGCCGCCGTAGAAGTGGATATCTTCGCGCCAGCGGTCGTCGCAACCCATCACCGGCGCGATGGCTTTCAGTGCAGGGGGGCGTTTAGCGGCCACCTGAAATGAGTTGTAGGCCCCCCAGCTTTTGCCGAACATACCGACATTGCCGTCGCACCAAGGCTGTTCGGCCAGCCACGCGATGACATCAACGCCGTCCTGTGTTTCCTGGTGCGAGTATTCATCCTCGGCCAGCCCACCACTATCGCCGTTGCCGCGGATATCCACCCGGATCGAGGCATAGCCCGCCTCGGCAAAGCGCGGATGCATGGTTTCATCGCGCAAACGCGTGCGATCTCGGCGACGATAGGGGATGTACTCTAGCAGACAGGGGACAGGATTCTCGCGCGCATTGGGTGGCAACCACAGACGCGCGGCTAATTGCGTGCCGTCGGGCATCGGAATCCAGATGGTTTCGATCACCTCTACGCTATTCATTGCCGGGTCCTTCCTGTTGTTTTGGCTTGTGTTTCTCTCATGCACCTGTGTCGCGTCGCCGCGTTTGGTCGTATGAAACGCACAACCCGTTCAGCGCGCAAGCGAATAGGAGGCTTCGGGCCGCAAAATGTGACTCAAGTTTGCCGTTCCGCTGTGATAGCCACACGCAGGCACAGACCGGGATTTGTCAGGTGACAGAGAATAACGTGAAGAACTTGGACCGAGCAGCGCGTTTGAGCGTGGCCCCTATGATGGATCGGTAAGACTTTCGTTAAAAAACAATTACTTACTTGGCGTCATTGCCAGTAATTTGGTACGCGATTTTCCGCCCCTAGGGTGGGGGACGCAAGAAAATCCTTATTTGTCAATATGTTAGCTAAAATTGGGGGTTGACAAATCAAATTTAATGTAGTATACTCAAGGGGTTGTGAGAAAGCTGATGCAGGTATTGCCGCCCTGCTTTATCAAAAATCCGGTTACGCCACAGACTTAGGCGGTCTGTAGTCCCCCACATTGGGGGCGGTGAAATGCTATGTCTATTGCAGACAAAGAAACTATGTCGCGGAACGAGGCCGCTGCATACATTGGCTGCACCCCGCAGCACCTTGCTAACCTAGCTTGTCGCGGTGAAGGCCCGCCGTACTTCAAGGGTAACAGCCCCTACACTCGGAGCGACGGAGAAGTACGGAACGTCGGGCGAGTTCGCTACCTGAAAAAAGATATCGACGCTTGGATTAACAGCCAGTTCAACTACGTGAAGCCCGCTGTAAACGGTGCGCGGCTATGAGTGCGCCTAACGTAGACATGCTGAAAGACGCTGACTTAGACGACCTCAAAGAAATCATCATGTACCAGCAGGGGCAAATTCAGGCCCTTACGAGCGCGGTGCAGAAGGTCGCTCAAGACAACGTAGACCTAGCCAAGAACGACAACACCCTGAGCAACAATCAGCGGCTCATGTCTGAGGACATGGGTAAGCTGCGCGATGCTGTTCTGTCACTCTCAACCCCCGCAAAGGAAAAGCACTGATGCAGCAATCAATCCTAGATGAAATCGTATTTGGCATAGCGGAACAGGCACCGCCGCAGGGCTTTGAGGCTACTGAGTTCGGCAAGACGCTCTTACACGGCACAGAGGCGCAGCTACGGTTGCGTATCCTACAGCTAGAGGATGACCGCGCTATGCAGGATGAGCGTATCAACAAGCTAGAAAAGGCGCTCAACCTCATGGTGAAAGCGTTTGATGACCGCTTTAAGAACTTAGACAACTCCGTAGACGGGAACACTATGTTCCGCTTTCGGATCATTCACACGCTGGTAGAGGCGGGGCTGATCCCAGAGCATACAGAGAGCGACCCCAAGGCGGTGCCAGCGGCGCTTATGGAGATTATCAAGTCCGTAAACGATATCTGGGACTTTGCCCGCACAATCGACGGTAAGGCAGCGCGGGCGCACCAGAAAATCGACAGCATTAAGGGCGCTGAGTGATGGTGTACTTTTGTCTGGTGATACTGCTGCTTAGCCTAGCGCTTTTCTCTAGTGGCTTGGTCGGCGTTTCCATAGCGCTAGCGATGATAGCTCTGTCTTGGTTGGTGCCTGTTGCGGCGGTCAATCTATACATGGTCTACCTGCGCGGCACCGCCTCAAACAGAAAAGCCTGAAATCCCCCAACAGAGGGGACAATAGCGGCGTGTTTTTGCAAATGCGTCGCAATAACAAAAAGGAAATGTCCGATGAACCCATACGGCGTACCGCGCAAGCCAGAGAGTTACTACGCAGAGAGGCTTAGACGCGCTGGTGCTTCTGACGCCTTGCTAGACACCCTTTCATTCTCTCGCCTTAACACTGCAAAGACGTCTGTTGCTGCCTACAAGAGCGAGTGTACCGACTGTGGGACTACCGTACATAGGTCAATCGGTGACTGGATTAAGTCGTTAGCAAAAGGGCGTAAGACAACTTTGTGTGACCCTTGCAGTAGGCAGCGCAGCAACTCAGACCGCAACCACATCAACAAGCGGGCGCTGGGTCGGCGTAGTCGGTTCGATCACCGCTACTATGACAATGAAATACTGTACCTGTCAGGCGGCGCGTTTCAATTAGATGCAACCCATTGGGCGGGACCGCGCAACCGCATTACTCTTGAGTGCGTGACTTGCGGGACTAACAAGAGCTACGCCAACTTCAACAACGCATCCACCACGTTCAGGCGCGGCAACATTGTATGTGAGACGTGCGGCTGCAAGGCGGTTGCGGGCATCAGGTACGGTAAGCCAGCGACACTGTACGTTGTGCAGCTTTCTCACTGTGGCAGGCAGTATGTGAAAGTAGGGCTAACCACGATCCCGTTAGAAAAGCGCTTCAAGCTGCTACCCACAGAGACAAAACTGGAAGGTGTTTTGTTTCAAACAGAGCTTTCGTGTGGACAAAAGGCGAGAGAGCTTGAGGCCGACATATTGAAACGGTTCTACAGAGACAAAGCGCGCAACTACTGGATCACAGAACGGGCCGGTGGTGACACTGAGGTCTTAAACTATGAAGTCAAAGACGCCGTGCTTGACTACGTGCGGGGGTTGGCAGCATGAGCGACGATAAATTTGACCCGTTTGAGATAGTCGGCGGCACAGAACACGACAGCGACAAGTCTTTAAGCGATCTGTTCAGCATCCTACCCGAGGCAGCAGTCAAAGACCCAGAGGTACAGGCGCGTTTCATCCCGGCGATGCTGCGACAGCTACGCGCTCAAGAGGTTTTAGAGCGTGAGGAACGCCGTAAATCACGCCAGAAACAGACAGAGCTACGCTCAGCCTTTGGCAAGCGGCGCGATTGGCGTAGCAGAGCCGAGAAAGCGCCGCCTATCCCTTGGGTTTTTCAGGGTTGGATACCAAGAGGCGAGGTCACGACCTTCTTTGGTGAGGACGGTAAAGGCAAAACTACGGTCATGATGCTGATTTGCATGATGCTAGCTGTAGGTAGACCCATTTTCGGCGTCAAAACTACGCCTCAGAGGGTGTTTTTCCTAGCGGGCGAGGACAGCGAGAGTGTTTTGACTAAGCGCGTGATGGTTCTAGCCGAGAAACTTGGTTTGACTGAGGAAGAATGGGGCAAGTTAGCGAACAATTTTGTCTGTGAGGACATGACCTTAGAGGAAATACAGTTTTTTCAGTGGGTCAGGGACAGCAAAACGCATGAAAACTCAGTCAAAGAGACGCCGTTCTACAACGCTTTGCTAGATGAGCTTGATAATCGGGATTATGACTTGCTTGTCATTGACCCTATGCTTGACGCTTACGCTGAAAACGAGGTCGATACGAACAAAGTGCGTGAATTTATGCAGCGTATCAGACGCTTGGCGCGTCAATACAGCATCGGCGTCGTGTTTATCGGACACCCTGCGAAGTCAGCAGACAGCGAATACGGCGGGTCGCGTTACTTTTCCGCTAAGGCAAGGTCACGCTGGTTCCTTGAGGAAGTGTCAGACGGCATGGTCAGGCTCTCAGTCAAGAAGCTGAGCTATGGCAAGAAGCCAAATCCTGAGACGTTTGTGCTGCGTGATGGCGGCGTTGAGACGGTAGAGGAAGAGTTTGTAGAAGCGGTGAAGCATGAGCAGCAAAAATCTGTCCGTGAACACATCGTACAGACGCTGTTTTCGCTTGCCACTCGTGATGAGGTAGCGTCGGCTTCGAAGAACGCGACTACCTACTTCCCAAAGCTGGCAGACCGGCGCTCATTCTTGGGTCCGTATAGCTTCGCTCTTGTTGAGAATGTGTTCCATGAAATGCTTGCAGATGACCTGATGAAAGTACCGTTTGATGGTTCGGATGGGCGTCCTTTGATTAAGAACAACAAACGTATGCCAAAAGAGGGTGTTTGGCCTGTTGATCCCCTCAAGTGGGGGAGGTCAGAATAGTGCTGCTACCCGGTTGCTACCTAGTTGCTAACCGGTTAGCAACCGGGTAGCAGACCCAATCTAAGTGTATGTTTTTGCTTGACAAATCAGGATGGATGTGCTAGACTGTCAATATGATCAGATTTTTGACCACGCTGCTGAAATTTCTGCTACCCGGTGCTGCTAACCGGTTAGCAAAAACCTGCTACGCAGTGTCCTTTAGGGCTACTGCGGAGCGCGTAGCAGGGCAAATCGAACTAGGTAGCAGGCGGGGTCTACCAAGGTCAGGTTTCGAGGGCGCGCGCAGTGGCGCAAAATCAATCGCTGTGGGGCGGGTTCGAGCATTTTCGGCACCGAGACACCCGGCGAGGCTAGAGGCGCTGTATCGGGCTATTTTCGGCCTCTCCGTCGATTCTAGTTTTAAGCACTGTGCTAACTGGTCTGCACCACCATAGGTAGAGTTTTGTTCACCTTCTGTTCCCCTTGACTATGTTCTCGTTTTGTGCTACTAATTACGAGGACATTTCCGCTTGCGCGACAGCCACGCTAGGGCAAGCCGTTTTCTGAGAAATCAACGGCTTAACCTTAAAATGGTATGACATGGCAAACCGTCGTAGGCAGTCTGCATCAGACATAGCAAAGGCTCTTAACTGTAACCCGTTCACCTACTTGGCTGAGCGGTTTAACGGTATGGACGACGGTAAGGAAAAAGACGGTATTGCCCTTGAGCTTCTGCCTTACATTTTCCCAAAGCTCAAAGCCGTAGACGCTAACGTAGCAGTAGACGGTGAAATCACCGTAACCATCGGCACCACAGCCCCTATCGTGGGGGACCAAGATGGGGATTGAGCTTCAAGTCAACTTCAGACCTGAGCAGTTGTCGCTGTATAACTCAGCGGCGCGCTTCCAGTGCCGTGTTCTGCATCGGCGCTTTGGCAAGACGTGGCTGGCGGTGTGTGAACTGCTAATCAAAGCGTTGACTACAAAGCGCAACGATTGGCGCGGCTACTACATCGCACCGACATTTAAGCAGGCAAAACGTATCGCATATGACATGCTCAAGACGTTCTGCCGTGGCATCCCCGGCGTGTCGTTCAATGAGCAAGAACTGCGCGCTGACTTCCTCAACGGTTCACGCATCCAATTGCTTGGCGCTGAAACGTATAATTCGCTGCGCGGTATCTACATTGATCACGCCGTACTTGATGAGTGCGCGCAAATACCATCGGCAGCGTGGTCGCAAGTCATCCGTCCAGCGTTGTCAGATCGTCTTGGTACAGCGGTGTTGATGGGTACGCCAGCAGGTAGGCATAACCTGCTGTTTGACTTGTTCAGCTACGCCGACACAAGCAACGATCCAGATTGGGACGCAACGCTGCTTTCAATCAATGACACCAACGTATTGCCTACTCGTGAAGTCAAGGCGATGCAGCGGGAAATGAGCCAGTCAGAGTATGAGCAAGAACTGCTTTGCTCATTCAATGCAGCCATCAGGGGCGCTTACTACTCCAAAGAAATGATGGCGCTGGACGCGCGCGGTCAGATCACCAGCATAAAGTATGAGGCTACAGCGCCCATCTACTGCGCTATGGACCTTGGCTGGTCTGACTTGATGGTCTGCCACTTCATACAGCCAGTCGGGACAGAGCATCGCTTTCTGACAACCAAGGCGTATGCAGAGACCAAGCTGCCAGACGTTGTGAACGATTGGAAATCGCTACCATTCGAGATTGATACGGTCATCATGCCACACGACGCGGTGCAGCATGAACTGACTAGCGGTATGACCCGTGAACAGGTCGTGCGGAATATGGGCCACAACGTCCGTATAGCGCCGCGCGTCAAGTCAAAGCATGAGGGCATTGAACAGGTGCGGGCGCTGCTGCCTCACTGTTGGTTCGACAAGGAAGAATGCGGCACGACAGTTGAGGCGTGTTTTTCCTACCGCGCCGAGTACGACGAAACAAAGCGCGTAGTGAAGCTAAGCCCGGTTCACGACTGGTCCAGCCACTACGTTGACGCAATCCAAACCTACGCGACTGGACGCCCTGACCACATGGTCAACTGGGACAGCTTCCCGCGTTCCAGATCACCCAGCGCAAGTGTGAGGTTCTAAGATGGCTATTAAGCAGACAAAGAAAGAGCAGCGACTGCGTAGCGTGATCCAAAGCGAGATTGCGAACGGCGAGAACAGCACACAGTCGGAGACGTACCAGAACCGGCAAAACGCTCTGGACTATTACGAGGGCAAGAAGCCCGCACCGGGCGAGGACGGTACAGAGGACTTTATCGTCTCTACTGACGTCGCAGACATGACCAATGCAGTGTTGGCGCAGCTAACGCCTATGCTCAGCACAGACGCGCTTGTCACCTTCGAGAGCAACGGCAAGCAGGACGAACAGAACGCGCGGGCAGAGAGCAACGCAGTCAACAACGTGATCATTGAACGCAACCAAGGCTTTATTGAGCTTGAGGAAGCAATCAAAGACGCGCTGCTGATGCGCAACGCCGCAGTCAAAATCTATACCGACGATGAGGTAGACGTTAGGTACATCAACACTGAACTGCCCCCCTCTGATGGGGGAGAACCTGAGCCGCTGCCACCTGAACAGATTGCAGCGTTGTTACAGCCACGATCCCCGCAAGAGACCCGTGAGCTAGTCGGTAAGCGTATCAAGGTCACGACTACAAACCGTCAATTCCGGTTTGATGCAGTGCCGATTGACAACATCATCTATGAGGCCAACGCCACTACGTCGGACGTGCAGAAACTGCGCTTCCTAGCTGAGCGCCTTTACTACACACGCTCTGATCTGGTCGAAATGGGTTTCGATAAGGCCGAGGTAGCGCAGCTACGCTATGTGACTGACGCTCAGCAGTTGGTTGAGCGTAAGCGGAACAAGTCAAACCAGACACCGCACCTTGCTCAATCAGAAGATCAGCAGGTGATTGAGTGTTACGAGGTCTATCTACGCTACGACATTGACGGTGACGGTATCTCAGAGCGCTTGCGCATCCTCTACGCAGGCGGTGCAGGCGGCTATGTGCTTGACTATGAGGAAGTAGACGTGACGCCCTACGCAATCGGGACAGCGTTTATCAGCAGTCACCGCATTCAGGGCGAAAGCCTATTCGATCACCTGCAACAGACGCAGGTTTATAAGACCTATCTACTGCGTCACTGGATGGACAACATAGGCTACATGAGCGGCGGACGCTGGGTCGCTGATCCTATGGCCGTTGACTTCCGTGACTTCATAAACGGTAGCAAGGTCATCAAGACCAAAGACCCGAACAGACCACCGCTCAGAGTAGATGAGGCTGACATAGGCGGTAGCATTCTCAACGCTCTAACGTACCAAGACAAGATGCGGACAGAGCGCGGCGGTGCTGCGCTGGATATGATGAGCGCAGACGCTCAGCTAGTGGGCGAGACCGCCTACGGTATTGAGCGCCAGTACGGGCAGCGTGAGTTGCTTGTGTCGTTCATGGCCCGCAACCTAGCAGAGACCTTGATCCGTCCCGCTTACCTGCTCATGCACCATTACATGCGCAAGTATTCCAACGCGCCGCTCAGCCTCAAGTTCAATGGCGATTGGGTGCAGATTGATCCTACGCAATGGCCGCAGCGTGTGCGTTGCAACGTCAAGGCTGGCATGAGCGCAGGTGAGCGCACACACATTCAGCGTACCTTGTCGCAAATGCTGCAAATCCAGATGAGCGCAATCGGGCAGGGCATGAACGGTGTGCTTGCCGACGTGAATACGATCTATAACACGATCCACGATTGGGCGGTGATGGCTGGCCTAGATGAGCCAGATAACTACTCAATCAACCCAAATTCAAAAGCCGCCAAGCAAGCCGCGCAGCGCAACCAGCAGAGCCAGCAGGCGCAGCAACAAGCGCAGCAGCAAATTCAGCAGGCAATCTACCAGCTTGAAATGCGCAAGCTGCAACAGGCGGCAAAAGAGAGCCAAGACGAGCTTGCCTACAAATACTGGTCAGACCGTCTCAGCGCAGAAGTCAAAGAAGCGGAAATAACCGCAAAAGGCGTGATCGACCTAGAGCGCGTCCAGATGGAAGGGGAGACCCGTGAACGCATCGCACTTAACGGCGCTGAGAGACGCGCTGACAACAATCAAGAAGATAGAGGAACAGCATGAACGAGAGTTCTATGAACAGTGGCTTACTTGCGGAGACGCAGCCTCAGCCGAGAAGCTCAGAAACGAAATCAACGGAAGCCGCGCAGCCTACCGAAGCCTCTACTTCGAAATCGAAAAAGGGCCGGAGCAAGGGTCGCCAAAGCCAGCAAGACAGGCTGGCAGCAGTAAATGACCTTCTGCAAAACAGCACGTCCCCCACTGAGGGGGACCAGCGACCGAGCCAACAAGAAACCGCCGGTTCATCCACTGACAGCGGCGGCTCTGCTGGCGTCCCCGACGATGGAACAGCCACCATCCCGGCGCAAGGAGGGGACGTCAGCGACCTATCGGTAAAGGAACTAGCTGAGCGGCTAGGGACAACGCCAAAAAAGCTGTACGACAGTGTGCAGATTACTACCCAAGAGGGTGAAACCTTGACTTTGGGTGAGGTCAAAGACCGCATTCAGAGCCAAGAAGCGGCCACGCGAGAGATCGTGAAACGTGAGACCGCGATTAGTGAGCGCGAGAGCGCGACGTTGCAGAACATGCAACTGCTTCAAGAGGTCATGAGTGATCTGAAAGGCAAACTCAACCCGCAAACCATCCAGAAGCTACAGCAGCGGACAGCAGAAACAGAGGCGCGAGAGCGTCAGATGATGCTGCAAGTCATGCCAGAGCTACAGGACAAGGCGCAGCTTGATACGTTCCGCTCAGAAGCGGCAACGCACATGGAGGCGTTTGGGTTCCGTCCGAATGAGCTAGTGATACGCGACCATCGCATTGCGCTAGCCATCAAGGACGCAATCCAGACTAAGCGACAACTGCAAAAGCTCATGGACTTTGAGCCGACGCAAGACCCGCCGAAGCCCCACAAGCCGCAGGGTAAGAAGCGCCGACAGTCAAACATGGCCGAGACAATCGCAACCGGGCGTAAGAGCGCGAGACCACAAGACAAGGCCCGCGCTGCTAACGCCATCTTACATGAGGCCAAACGATAATGCCTAATCCTTCAACACATCAGGACTTTGCGTCCGTAGACTTCAACGGCACGATCCACGAGGACGTAATGGACGCTATCTGGGATATCTCAGACTATCCGCTTCCATTCACTGATCTGGTCGGTTCAAGCACCGCCGAAAACCACTACCATGAGTGGGTAGAGGACAAACTGTCCGATCCTGCTGCGGGTGGCTGGGTTGCTGACGGTGCGGACAGCGACAAAGACGACAGCAAACTCGGTACACGTCTGGGCAACCACACCGGCATTTTGACTAAAGAAGTCAAGGTGTCTCAGGCTGCGCAGGACGCCAACAGCATCGGCAATATCGCATCGCTGGGCTATCAGGTCATGCAGCGCCAAAAGGAACTGCGCCGCAACTATGAAGCTAACTTTCTTGGCTTGCAGGGCAACACCGCAGACAGCGGCGACGGGGTAACGCCCGGTGTTCCCGCTGGTTTGGCTTGCCAGTTGACCCAGGTAGATACAGGCTCAGGCGCAACAGGCGGCGGCTTTGCTGCTGGCGTATGGACCGGCATTACGCCCGGTACGCGCACACCGTTGACTGAGACGCTGGTACGCGATGCGTGTCAGGCAGCTTGGGAAGATGGCTCAAACCCGAATGTGATCATGTCGGTTCCGTCTGTGATCCGCGCACTCAGCGAGTACATGTTCACGTCGTCCAGCCGCATCGCCACTCTGACCCGCGAAACGGTTGGCGTAGGCAAAGGCGGCGCTGCCGAGGCAATGGGTTCGGTCAACGTGTTCATCACTGATTTTGGCGTCACGCTGGACATGATCGCAAACCGTCTGCAACTGACCTACCAAGACGTAGGAACCGACATTGCAGCGGCGGTGTATGTGATCGACCCCATGTACGTCGATATCAGCTGGTTGACTGGCTATACCGTCGATGAACTGGCGAAAACCGGACTTGCCGATAAGCGTCTGATGCACGCCAACGGCACCGTATGCGCTCTGAACCGGGACGCGGGCCGTGTCCTTCTGGATATCAATCCAGAAGCCGCAGTGACGACCTAAGCGCTAAGCTAGTTCCCCCATCTTGGGGGAGCTAGCCCACATAGTCTGGGGGGACACTATGGAGGGCGAATACAAGCGCGGTCAGCGCAAGCTAACAGAAGAAGAAGTGCATGACATAAAGTACGGCGATTGGGATGGATGGACGCAGAAAGAAATAGGCGACCTTTTCGGCATAACTCAAGGCGCTGTTTGTAAAATACAAACCGGGGTCACTTGGAGAAAAACATAATGGCGAAGTTAGCAGCACCATACGTAGCCAGAGGCGGTAGAGCCACGACCAAGAGCGCTTTCAACGAGGGCGTACAGGTGCCGCAGAAGGACTTCGACGCCATCGCCAAGCGTAACCCAGCGCTCAAGTCAAAGAACCGCCTAGAGCGCTCTGAGGCGATGAAAAAGGAAATTCTAACTGGCGAACTAGCCAAGTACAGGAGGCGCTAAAATGCCCGGTAAGTTAGATATCGGTAGAGACCCGCACCACGGGTTTTACCCGAAGCTGGCAAAGCTTGAGGCCGAGGGGGCCGACGCAGTAGCGGCGTTTAACGATATCAGGTTTTCGCAAGTTACTAGCGGGCCGTATTCGTCTGCCAACGGTCCCGACTACTCGGTAGCTGAGAACCTAAACGGGTCTTACGTGCTGGTTGAGGGCGATACGTGGTTTCTCAGCACGTTCATGGGGCTACCGACTTACAGCCAAGCGTACAAAGACGATGTGTACGCAAAGGCCGTAGAGCAGTTGCAGAGTGTGGAGTGATGGGAAAGCTAACGCCCCTCAAGCAGACGCCCGCAACCATTGTGCGTAGGCCGGGGCAGTTGATTGTTCCCAAGAAGCCGCCGAGGAAACCCAGCTAATGCAGATGATACGACACAGACAGCGCGTTATTTCAGCGGTACGCAGACCGGGACAGGCTCTTGTGCCTAACCGTCGCGCAACCGTCGAACTGACAGCCGCATTCACTTTAGGAACAGGCGCAACGGACCAAGGCGGCGGGCAGTACCGTCTGACCGGGCCTAGCGCCGTGCTAGAGGTAGGCGTAGCCAATGCGCCTGCTGGTCAGTACGTCCTGTACTACGACGTTATCGAAGCCTTTGTAGGCGGCGTTCTGTACGATACGCCCAAAGGTGACACTGGCTTTAGCACCGCTATCCCCACGTGTGCTGACCCTATCCCCAACGGTTTCCATCCAGCACGAGGCGGCATGGTCCCTAGCGTTAACGGTCAGTATTTTGCAATGCGCCGCTATCAGCAGGTGCCAGCCAACGCTATCGGAACTGACAAATTGTTCCGCTTGTCACTGTGTAGCAGCGCCGCCGCTGGTGACTACGAAACCTACGGAAACTTCAAGCTAGAGAGGTACTTGTAATGTCGATCGGCGGTAAAGCATCCGAGGACAACACTTATAGCTACACTAACCGGGATGCGTTTGACTTTAGCAGCGCAAGCGGCGGCACGTTCATTGATCCGAGCCAAGCACCGTTTCTAGACAGTCTGCGAAGCATGGCGATGGGGCAGTATTCGAATGAAAGCCCTGCCTTTGACAACATCGCCAACGTCACTGATGCAGTTGGGGCAGGTGCTGTGAACAACTTAGGCGCTCTAGGTAACACCGAGCAAGTTGTGAACGCACAGCTTACAGGGCTGCGCTCTGGTCTGGATGAGATACATCAAAAAGGGCTGAACACGTTGGGCGACAACGCCGCCGCCGCTGGTGCCTTCGGTGGATCACGTCACGGCGTAACTGAGGCAGCGTTAGCGGGTGAAATCGGTGACGCTTACACGCGCGGTTATGGCGATATCATTGCCAACGCTAACCGTCAGGCAATCGACGCCAACTTAGGCGCTATTGCTGGTGGTAGTCAGGCACTAGGCAACGCAATCACTGGAAACTTTGGGATGCTGCAAGGGCTGCAAGGCTTGCTTGGTGATCCAACCATTCTCAGCAGTCAAGAAAGCATCGGGTTTGGTTCTGACACGACCAGAAGCGAGAGCTTTGGTGACGCGCAAAGCGCAGGGTTCGACATCGGGATTAAGTGATCCCCCTCAGTGGGGGACTTGGAGGATAGACAATGGTAGCACCAGTTTTACTAGGCATCCTTGGGGCGGGGCTTGCTACCCAAGCAGCCGCGCACGGTTGGGCTATACCCAAGTTCAAAGAGCGCCAAGGACAGAAAGCCAAAAGCATTCTGGACGAACTGCCTGACGATGCGGGTATTGACGACAAGCGCCGCGCGCTGATGGCAGGCGGTCTGCTTGACCCTGATCGGTTTGCAGAAATCGGCTTTGACGACGCCGCCAGTAGCCGTGACTTCTTTGAGGCGTTGCAGCTTGCCAACACGAACAACGCCGCCGCAATGGATCGCGCTATTCTGGGTGAGGAAGGCGCTACCAACCGTACCCAAATCACTCAGGCAGGCGCAGACAAGCGGCAAGAGAACAGCCAAAACTTCACCGCTGAACAGAACGAGCTAGACCGTCAAGCTGATCAAGACGTGATCACCGCTAACCAGTGGCGTGAGGCTGACGACACGTTCTGGGCTACTCAAAACGCCCTAGAAAGCGCGGTAGCACCAATCAACAACAACATTGCGATGCGTAACCGCGCTATTGAGATTGCGCAGAAGCTGCAAGAGCAAGGCAGGGTTGGCGGTGTCTTGTCGCCAGAAGAACGTAACGCCCTGATGTTTGAGTTGAGCGAAATCGACGACCAACTGTTCTTTGAATACAAGAACAAAGTGTACGGGGAGGCAGAGCCGCCGCCAGCGGTGCTTGAGCAACTGCGTCAGTCCTACCCAACGTTTACAGATCAGCCGCGTAGACGCTGGAATGAGACGTTGAAGCAGTACACGCGAAGAAACGATGAGGACGCCGGGACGGTTCAAGGCGCAATCGACAAAGCGCAGCAGACCATTGACCGGATTAACCAGCGCTTCCCCCAAAGTGGGGGAGGATGGGCGCTAGAGAACCCTGACCAGTACGTTGTTCAACCGTGGCAGTCGGGCGGCGGCGTACCTAACGACGAGGTAGTGAGGGACTAAGCCAATGGAAACCGGACGCACAAAAGACGGTCGCTTTGTCATCAAGCGCACTGAGGATACTACGTGGACCGAAGTACCAGAGGACGTGTACCGCGCCGCAAAGGCAGGACCGGCTGAGGCTTTTGGGCGCAGCGCAGTTGAAGGTACGCGGGACTTAGGCGCTGGTGGTACTGAGCTACTGGCAGGTGGTCTACAGGTAGGCGAGAGCGGGCCAAACTTTGACTTGCTCAACCTCATGCCCGGCGGTGCCTTGGTGAGGCAGGGTCTAAACGCCATGCAAGGCGTTAGCGGCGTTGACGCTACCGAGCTTGCGCGTGAAATCCGTACTGAGAACGACCCACGCCAAGAAGCGCTGAGAGAGGGACAGCCCGTCGCTAGCTTTGCTGGTGAAATGCTTCCAGAACTAGCCCTAGGAGCGCCAGCGCGGACTATTCGCGGTGCTATGGCCCTAGACGCCGCTCTAGGGGCCGCTAGGAACCCTGACGACCCGCTTACAGGGGCAGCGATAGGGGCAGGCATCGGCGGGGCTGCTAACGTCGTTACAAAGGGCGTCACAAGAGCTACGCAGCGGGGTTTGAACATCGGGCAGAACGTCGTGAACACTGTCAGAGGCAGACCACGCGCTGATAGCGTGAACGCCGCTAGAAATCCTGACCCAGAGTTCACCAGAACTGAGCGCGAGCTTAGGGGCTTTATTGAGCCTAGCCGCGCTGAGCAATTGGGTTTTCGTTTGACACCGGGCGAGCGTATGGCGCTAGAGGCTACCAGCGCTGAACAACTCGCAATTGCTAACCGTATCCGTGACACAGAGGACTTGGTAGCAAGTACCAATATCACTGGCACTGGTATCAGGGGCAGCGACATACCGGGCATCAGCCGCTTTGCGCGTGACGATCACCGCCAAGCCTTCACAAGCTATATCGGTGACATTCTGGACGAACCCAACGTAGACACGCTGACACCGCGCCGCCTTGGTGACTTGTTGGCTGATACGCAAGCGGTGTTCAAAGAGAACATTGACGAACTGGACGAGCCTATCCCGTCTGCGACCATCATTGACGACGTGTCAGAAATGGCCGAGGAAATCGGACCTACTGGACAGTCTCAGCTAGCCAAGCTGGCTAAGGATATCCAGAAGCTAGGCGAGGATGGCAACCTAGACGCTCAGGCAACTACGTCGCTCATGAACATACTGCAACGCCGCTCTAAGGCTGCGTTTGATGCAGGCAACTATGAGCTTGGTTCTGCTTACTCAGCGGTGCGTAACTCGCTGAATGACGCGATTGTAGCAGTTGCAGAGGAAGTCAGGCCGGGGGCAGCGGTAGAGCTAAAGCTAGCGCGCCAGAAATACGGCATCATCAAGTCTCTGCAACGTGGCAGGGCTGTTGATCCCGGTGGTATCATCAACGCGCAGACGTTCAGCAACAACTACGCCAAGACGCACCGCCGCTACGCCAACGGGCAGGACGACAGCGAACTGGCGCAGGTCATGGACACCATGAACTACCTGACAGCGCGTCAGACAGGCGATAGCGGCACCGCTGCGCGCCTCATTGCTGCTGGCGTAGGTAGCGCACCAGCCACGGCAGCAGGGGCAGGAGCCGCCGCCGCTGGGTACAACGCACTGTTTGGCCGATGAACGTAGTCACGCCGCCTGAAAGTCTCACTGAGACGCTTCTTAGGTACAAACCTCAGATAGAGGCGGCGTTAGGGTACGCGGATTCCTCCCACAGCTTCGATCAGATTGTGCAAGCGGTACTGTCTGGGAAGCTGCACTTCTACCCGCTAGAAAATTCCTTTGTCATCATGGAGCTACGCCAGTTTGGTAACTGGTCTAGCTATCACTGTTTTCTAGCGGGTGGGCTTTTTGAGGAAATCAACGCGCTAACTGAGATAGCCGCCGACAACGCCCGCAAGCTAGGCGCAAAAAAGCTGACACTGACAGGGCGTAGAGGGTTTGAGCGGCGACTAAAGCCGCATGGCTGGAAAGCAACTCATGTGCTGCTAGAGCGTCCCCTATGATGGGGGACTATTGCCCAAAGCCCCTAGCGCCGCCTTTTTCGTGAATGCTCTGTGCAGTCGGGTGAGTGTATCGACTGATCATGTTGGCGTCTCTGTGGCCGCTCAGCGTCATTATCTCAGCCCACACATACCCACGGCGCAGCAAGTCAGTGATCGCCGTGTGGCGCAGATCGTGGAAGTGCAAATCATCAATCTCAAGCTTGGCGACAGCCCGCGTGAAGTTGGCTGTTGTAGCGACCCGCGTGTAGGGAAAAATCCGTTCATCCGTTCTAGGTTGGCGATTGATTATGGCAGGTGCTGAGCCAAGCAGCGCTACTAGGTCGTCGTGTCTTTCGTCGTCGTCTGGGTGCTTTCGATCACGCACCATTACCGTGCGTCCTTGGGCGTCGTAGTCAGCCCACCTAAGCCCTAAAATCTCACTCATACGCAGGCTGGTTTCTAGAGCGAAATCGACAATATCTGACATAGGCACTTTGATGCGTTTGTTGCTGTCAAAGTATGCTTTCAGCCGCTCAATCTCATCAGGCTTAGCCATACGCTTCCGGTGCTTGCTGCGTCCTATCAGCCCTAGCGTTTTCATGTTGGTGCGCGCTTCCTCAAACGCAGTCAAGTCAATGTCATAGTCTTTGACTGCCGAGCCATATTTCAGAACAGCGCCCAAATAGCTAATCTCAGGCGACACAGTAGCAGGGCCAGCGCCTTCCGCTTTCCTTGACTTGGCGTGGTCTAACATGACTGTTTTTGTCAGGTTTCGTAACGGCTGATTGCCTAAACGATCTGACAGCATATTCAAGGAAGCCTCTTTGCTGCGACCCCACGGTTTGAGTGGTTTGACTTCCTTTCTGTATTCTTCAATAAGCACCCCAAGCGTGAGTTTTGAAACGTCTTGCTTTAGTCCCGCTGCGCTGCGCTCTATCTGACGTTCAATGGCTCTAGCCCAATTCTCAGCAGCCTTGCGGCTGTTAAAGCTAGCGGTCTTTGTAACGCCCTTCTTGCGTACTCTGACCATATAGGAATTACCCCGTTCTGTGATCGTCGCCATGTACCAAACCTGTACCAAAAAATGTTATGTCAGAGTATATAATGGTAATATTTTGGTACATCAAGGCTTAGAAAAATGCAGCTAAATCAACACGCTAAACTATCTATTGCGCCGATGATGGATTGGACCGACCGCCATTGCCGGTTTCTGCATCGGCTGCTGAGTGAGCAGACGCTGCTTTACACCGAGATGGTCACCGCGCCCGCGCTGGTGCGGGGTGGGGCGTTGCATCTGTTGGACTTCAGCCCACAGGAACATCCCGTTGCGCTGCAGCTTGGTGGCTCGGACCCCGAGGAACTGGCGCGGGCCGCGCGACTTGGAGCCGAGGCAGGGTATGATGAGATCAATCTGAATTGCGGCTGCCCCTCGGACCGGGTGCAATCGGGCACGTTTGGGGCTGTGTTGATGAAAGACCCCGCGCGGGTCGCCGATTGCGTGGCCGCCATGGGTGAGGCCGTCTCGGTCGATGTGACCGTAAAATGCCGGATTGGCGTGGACGATCAGGAACCGCGCGACGTGCTGCCGAACTTTCTGGACAAGATACAGCAAGCCGGGTGCCGACGGGTGACGATCCATGCGCGCAAGGCGTGGCTGCAAGGCCTCAGCCCGAAAGAGAACCGCGATATCCCTCCGCTGGACTATGATCTCGTACATCAGATGAAGGCCGATTTTGCGGATCTTCACATTTCGATCAATGGCGGCATCACCTCGTTGGACGAGGCGCAGACGCATCTGGAGGCCGGGCTGGACGGGGTGATGATTGGACGGGCGGCCTATCACCAGCCTTCGGACATCCTCTCCGAAGCGGATATGCGGATTTACCAAAGCGGCAGCGCTCGGGACCCGATCGAAGTGGCCCGGCAAATGGTGCCCTATATCGAGCAGCACCTTGTCAACGGAGGGCGTTTGCACCAGATCACGCGGCATATGCTTGGCCTCTTTGCCGGTCGCCCTGGCGCACGGGCCTGGCGGCGCGCGCTGTCGGAAGGGGCGGTGCAGGATGGGGCAGGGCCCGAAGTGATGCTGAAGGCGCTCGATCACGTGGCGCCTCTGGCCGAGGTTTGAACAAATGAAGCCTGGTCTATGACCGGTTTGGGGGGAAGATGCCCGAGACGATGTTGCTGGCCCAGATGCTGGGCCTTTTGCTTGTAATTGGCGCACTTGCGGGCGTTCTGGCGGGGCTGCTTGGCGTCGGCGGAGGCATCGTGCTTGTGCCCGCGTTTTTCTATGCGTTCCAAACGCTTGGATATGGTGGGCCGCAGTTGATGCAGCTGTGTCTGGCGACCTCGTTGGCGACGATCATCGTAACCTCGATCCGGTCGGTGCTGGCCCACAACAAGAAGGGCGCAGTCGATTGGGAGATCCTGCGCGGATGGGGGCCGGGTATTGTCGTTGGGGCGATTGTCGGCGTGCTGGTCGCCTCGGCCCTGCGGACTGAGGCCTTGCAGGCGCTGTTCGGCGTTCTGGGCATGTTGATTGGTGCATATCTGGGCTTTGGCCGTTCGGAATGGCGCTTGGGGGATGCGATGCCAAAGGGGATCAAGCGCGCGGTTCTATCCCCATCCGTCGGGTTCCTATCGGTGCTGATGGGGATCGGAGGCGGCAGTTTCGGCGTCCCTCTTATGAGCCTTTACAACACGCCCATCCACCGCGCCGTGGCAACGGCCGCAGGGTTCGGAGTGATCATTGCCGTGCCATCTGTACTTGGTTTTCTCTTTCTGGAGATCGCTCCTGAACACAGGCCTCCGCTGACGATCGGGGCCGTGAACCTGGTGGCCTTCGGGATAGTAGTCGCGATGACGATGATCACCGCCCCGTGGGGCGTTAAACTCGCTCATGCGATGGATCCGAAGCCACTCAAGAGGGTCTTTGCGCTGTTCCTGACACTGGTCGCTCTGAACATGCTGCGGAAGGCTTTGGGATGGTAGAGGATTTCTGGGCGAAGGGTTGGGTCAAATTTCCGTTCGACCCGGCTCTGGCCGAATGGGTTGGGCAGGTTTTGCCCGCCGCTCAGCAGTCGATCACGGCGCCTGAGCATGCCGAATGGCTGGATTGTGAGGGCACGTGGTTCATTGGCGTCGATGCCTTGCCCAACGATGAATTTGGACAGGTTGGGTCGTCAAAACCGCTGTCCGGGATGGCCATGGATTTCATCGCCGCGCATCTGGGCAGCTTGCCGTTGCATCCGGGGCAGGTGTCGATCATCTATCCGGGGTATCCTCGCCCTCGAAAAGGCGAAAGCGAGGCCGCCGGGCGCTACCGGCGCAATCGCGACGCGGCGCATGTGGACGGGTTGCGGCCTATGGGCCCGGATCGTCGCCGCCGCGTGGATGAACCGCATGCGTGGATTTTGGGCATTCCCCTGTCGGAAGCCAGCCCCGATGCCTCGCCCATGGTGTTGTGGGAAGGTAGTCATATCCCAATGGGCGAGGCCTTCAGAGCGGCTTTCGCGGATCAGTCCCAGACCGATCTGAGCAAGGTCGACATCACCGATATCTATCAAGCGACCCGCCGCGAGGTGTTCGAGACCTGCCCAAGGATCGAATTGCCTGCCAAACCTGGCGAAGCCTATCTGCTGCACCGCCATTGCCTGCATGGCGTTGCGCCATGGCCAGATGAGGCGACCGCGGGTCCGGATGGACGTATGATTGCCTATTTCCGCCCCGAATGCGCAAACGGCGTCGCGGAGTGGATTGAAACACGCTGATGTCTCGGTGGGGAAACGGTTCCCCCGAATTACCCCAGCAGACCACGCCCACATCTGCCCGTTTCGCAACTTGTGGGCTTCAAAACCCGGCTTATCACGAAAAATGACGTAGGGTCATTTTGCGATAAGTTTATTGATTGCTGAGTCAATGAATATACAACTGAGGGCGTTTTCTTCTTCGTTCCGGCTGAAAACTCTTTAGCCAGACCGTGCCGCTGCGGGTCGCCACTCACTCACGGAACCGGTTTTCGCCTCGCATTTTTTGAGGCGTGCGTCCGGCCCGCAGCAGGCACACTTAATTGATTGGTTCTTAGTGTTTTTCAAAAGCTTTCTACGACGCTTTTCCAAGCTGCGGGATCACGCGCAACCCGTGACTGTCGCCACCACGATGGAACGGTCTGCCAAACATCCAAGAACCAGCCGGTCCGAATATTCTGACCTGTTCAAGGATGAACTCGCGATCCGACAGGCGGGCAGGTGTGACAAATCAAAGGATGAAACCAGCCCGGTGGACTGAGCGGTTAGCTTTTCAGGCGGGCCGAACGTCCGCCGCGCCGTTTGGCAAGGCGTGGTTTGCGGGCGGGCAGAGCCTCCATGATTTCGGCGCGTTCGCTGCTGCCCATGCGGGACCAGCGCGCGATCTCATCAAGGGTGCGGTAACAGCCGGTGCAAATCTGCTCTGTCGGGTGGACAACACAGATTCGTACACAGGGGCTTTCGACCTCATCGCGCTGCCAAACCATGTTCGTCATTCGTGGTCTCCGACCCGTTACAAAAAGCGCAGCCTGTCCAGCGCTCCTTGCAAGATATACCCTGCTGCAACGTGATCAATAACCTGTCCGCGACGTTTTCGTGTCGTATCCGCCTCTAAAAGTGCCTTTTCTGCCGCAACTGTGCTCAGACGCTCGTCCCAGAAGCCGATGGGGCAGTCGGTCAGGCGGGTCAAGTTGCGGGCAAAAGCGCGGGTGGATTGGCAACGGGGGCCCTCAGTACCGTCCATGTTTTTTGGCAGCCCGAGGATGACGCCACCAATCTCACGATCCTTGATCAACTCAAGCAAGCGCGCGGAATCGAGTGTGAATTTCTTGCGACGCACGGTCTCCAGAGGGCTGGCCACCCCGCGCATCCGGTCCGAGACCGCCACGCCGATGGTCTTTTCACCCAGATCCAGCCCCATAAGCGCCGTCATCGGCGACAGGGAAGCGGCGAAGTCCTCAAAATCGTCGTGGATCATTGGGCAATACCGGCTTGCAGGGCGGCTGCGTCGATCATCTCAAGCGCCTCGGGGTTGTCGGCAAAGAGGATCTCGGCTTCGTCGCGAATATCTATTGCACGCTGGGCCTGACCCAAAACGCCAAGCGCCGCGATCAGGCGCGCCCAGTCCTGAGGAGGACCGCCCTCAGTCGCCAGGCGATCAGACAGACGGTCAACCATGCCTTGGATCATCTCTTGCCGTTCTTCCGGGGTCATCTCCGCTGCGGCGGCGACATCGTCCTGACTTGGGCCGGGCTGGCCCAATGAGCTGGGGTCGGGGCCGTTGAAAACCCCAGCGCGGAAGGCAAGCTCATCCAACTGGGTGCGAATGGCATCACCCCAGGGTGCGCCCACCGGCGCATCCCGCGCGGTGTCGACCCAGACACGATAGGCGAGGTCTGGACGTCCGGTCTGGGCCAGCATCTGCCCCCAGTAGTAGCGCGCCGGGCCGTGTCGGGGATCACGCTCAAGCGCGGCGGCCAGAATTTGCTCGGCTTCGGGCGAGACATAACCGCCTGCCGCAAGGATCATCTTTTCGGCCAGATCCGAGTAATCATCGGCTGTTGCCGCCTGACCCGAAAGCTCGATAACGCGTTGCTGCGCGGCATAAGCGGCCTTGAAGTTCCCCGCATTGACTTCGTGCTGTGTCAGCAGGATATGCCCTTGCAGGTCATTAGGCCGGGCCGCCACGGTGTCGCGCAGTTGCTGGAGCAGCGTTGCGTAGCTTTCTTCCAGTTGTCGCGGCTGCGGCGGGGTGGCAAGGGCTTCGGCTGCTTCCTGCGCCGGGCGGTTCGTCCGGACCTCCTCGGCCAATGCCAGTCGTGCTGTCAGGGGTTGATCGGGCAAGCCGACGGCACCGGTTCGGTAGTACATCGCCAGCGCGCCGCCGATAACGATCAGCATCACGATCGCGATACTGACGACGGAAACCCCGCGCGACGGGCCCGAGGCCACCCGGTCACCCTGCATCTGGGCGTCCGCTGCCAGAATGCGGCGTGAGATCTCGGTACGGACCCTCTCGGCATCGGCTTCGCCAATGACTCCTCGGGCCAGATCACGGTCCACACCGGCCAGTTGTTCACGGTAGACGCGCAGATCGTAGGCTGCGGTTGGCTCGTCCGCGCGGCGGCCGCGCAAAAGCGTGTAGCCGAGGAACCCTGCGACCAGCAGCGCGATCAGACATGAAATGACCCAGAACGTCATGCTCTCTCCTGAAATTCTGCCCTGACTTAGACCTGCGGGCCGCCTAAAAAAAGGGACAAATGGCCGCGAATGTGCCACATGTCGCAATAGTGCTATATTGCGGCGTTGACCGGCGTGGATATACCCGGTCGACGCGGCATACCTGCGCTAATCACCGAACCGGATGGATTCGCTTATGAAACACTATTCAGCCTTTGCTGTCGCGCGCGAAGCGTTGCGCTATCACACCGGATGGGAGCGCGCATGGCGCTCGCCCGAGCCAAAGAAAAAATACGACGTCATCATCGTCGGTGCCGGGGGGCATGGTCTGGCGACCGCCTACTACCTTGGTAAAAACTACGGCATCCAGAATGTCGCCATCATCGAAAAAGGATGGCTGGGCGGCGGGAACACGGGCCGGAACACGACCATCATCCGGTCGAACTACCTGCAGGATCCTTCGGCGGCGCTCTATGAAAAGGCGCGGGGCCTCTATGAGGACCTGAGTCAGGACCTGAACTACAACATCATGTTCAGCCCCCGCGGCGTGATCATGCTGGCGCAGACTCAGCACGAAATTCGCGGCTATCAGCGCACGGCGCATGCCAACGCACTGCAGGGTGTTCAGACTGAGTGGATCGGACCCGAACGCGTGAAAGAGCTGGTACCGATCATCAATCTGGACGGTCCGCGTTATCCGGTTCTGGGTGGCCTTTGGCAGGAACGCGGCGGCACCGCGCGTCACGATGCGGTGGCGTGGGGCTATGCACGCGCCTGTTCGGCCATGGGCATGGACATCATCCAGAAATGCGAAGTCACCGGTGTGCGCTCGGACAATGGTCGCGTTGTTGGCGTTGATACAACCAAAGGCGCGATCGACTGCGACAAGCTGGGGATCGTCGTTGCAGGCCATTCCGGTCAGCTGGCCGAGATGGCAGGCTTCCGCTTGCCGCTGGAAGCCGTTGCGCTGCAGGCGCTGGTGTCCGAGCCGATCAAACCCTGCATGGACGTGGTCGTGATGGCCAACACCGTACATGGCTACATGTCGCAGTCCGACAAGGGCGAGATGGTGATCGGCGGCGGTACCGATGGGTTCAACAACTTCACCCAGCGCGGCAGCTTCCATCACATCGAGGAAACCGTCCGCGCATTGGTTGAGACCTTCCCGATGATCTCGCGCCTGAAAATGCTGCGTCAGTGGGGCGGGATTGTGGATATGACCGGCGACCGGTCTCCGATCCTGTCGAAAACACCGCTGCAGGGCTGTTTCATCAACGCAGGTTGGGGCACCGGTGGCTTCAAGGCCATTCCGGGCTCGGGCTGGGGTATGGCACAGCTGATGGCGACAGGTCATTCACCGCTGACCGAGGCCTTCTCGATGGACCGCTTCAAAGAGGGCCGCTTCATCGACGAAAGCGTCGCCGCCGGGGTGGCGCACTAAGGGCTCTGCCCGAGGTGGCCACAACACAGAATTCTGGTCGGCCCGAGTGCCGACCGACCGAGAAAAGGATGACCATATGCTGATCCTGAATTGCCCCTATTGCGGCGTCGATGCCGAAGAAACTGAACTGGCCGCCGGCGGCGAAGCGCATCTGAAGCGCTATGGCCCCGGCTCGTCGGATGATGAATTCCACGACTACCTGTTCATGCGTGAGAACCCGAAAGGCGTTCATTTCGAACGTTGGCGCCACGCGAATGGCTGTGGCAAGTGGTTCCACGCGGCGCGCTGCACCAACACGCTTGAGGTGTTCGGCACATATCCGGCCCAGACCACCGAGCCACCGCAAGAAATCAAGGACGCCATCACCGCCAAGCGTCCCGGCTGGACGTGGAGAGAGTTTAAATGATCCACCCAGCCAACCGTAATTCCGCCTGCGAAAGGTCCGCAACATGAGCACCCGTCTCGCAAATCAAGGCCGGCTGATTGACCGGTCGAAACAGGTTACCTTTACCTTCAACGGCACCTCGATGCAGGGCTATGAAGGCGATACCCTTGCATCCGCCCTGTTGGCCAACGACCAGATGATGATTGGCCGGTCGTTCAAATACCACCGTCCACGCGGCGTCGTCGCAAGTGGCGCGGAAGAGCCGAACGCTCTGGTCGGTTTGGGCGAAGGCAACCGGTTTGAACCGAACCAGCGCGCCACCACGACCGAGCTGTTCAACGGTCTGACGTCTGTATCGCAGAACCACTGGCCGAACCTCGAGTTCGACATCGGGTCGATCAACACCCATCTGTCGCGCTTCCTGCCGGCTGGCTTCTACTACAAGATGTTCATCCATCCGAAGCCGTTCTGGAAACACGTCTACGAGCCGTTCATCCGTCAGTCCGCCGGGCTGGGCAAAGCGCCCGACAAGGACAATCGTGATGCAGACACCTATGAGCATTTCTACCACTTCACCGATGTACTGGTGATCGGTGGCGGTGTCGCTGGTCTGCAGGCGGCTAAGGCGGCGGCTCAGTCCGGTGCCAAGGTCATGCTGATCGAGCAGACCGCGCATTGGGGTGGTCGTGCTCCTGTTGATGGTGGAACGATCGACGGTGAGCCTGTGGATAAGTTCGTGGAACAATTAGTTTCTGAACTCGAAACAATGGACAACGTCATCCTGCGCAATCGCTGCATGGGGGCAGGGGTTTATGACCACGGTTACGTACTGGGCTACGAACGCCTGACGGACCACACTCCGGGCGTGCAAGGCCCGCGTCATCGCCTGTGGCGCATCCGTGCCAAACAGGTTGTCACAGCAACCGGCGCGATTGAGCGTCCGCTGTCTTTCGCGGGTAACGATGTTCCGGGCGTGATGTTGGCCTCGGCTATGCGGGATTATGTGGTGAACTGGGGCGTGACCCCCGGCGACCGCGTGATCGTTGCGACCAACAATGACGACGCCTATCGCACTGCAATTGCCCTCAAGAAAGCCGGTGTGGATGTTCTGCGCGTGGTCGATGCGCGCGCAAGCGCCGGACCTCTGGCGGAAGAGGCGCGTCAGTTGGGCATCCGTGTTGATCCCGGCAAGGCCATCGCCAAGGTCAAGGGCGGCAAGCGCGTCAAAAAAGTTGCGCTGTGCAACCAGGAAGGCATCGGTGGTGCGCGGGAAGAGGTCGAATGCGATGCAGTCGCCATGTCGGGCGGCTGGTCTCCGGTTGTTCACATGTGGTCGCATTGCGGCGGCAAGCTGATCTGGGATGAGGCAAATGCCCACTTCCGTCCTGACCCTGAACGTCCTCCGCTGGGTGCAGACGGTGAAGGCTTCGTGATTGCCGCGGGTTCGTCCAATGGTCCGTTGGCTCTCGGCGACGTTCTGACTGACGCGGACGCTGCAGGTAAAACAGCGGCGAAGGCGGCCGGCTATAAGGCAAAACGTACCAAGGCTCCTACAGGCGAAACCACGGCCGAGGCTCCGATGGCGGCTGTTTGGCTGATGCCTGCGAATGCGGACATCCAGCTGCGCATGAAATCGTGGTTGGACTTCCAGAACGACGTGAAGGTCTCGGACGTTCAGCTGGCTGCGCGCGAAGGTTATGAAAGCGTTGAACATACCAAGCGCTACACCACGCTGGGTATGGCGACCGATCAGGGTAAGTTGAGCAACATCAACGGCTTGGCGATCCTTGCTGATGCGTTGGATTCCGAGATTCCGAAGGTCGGTACCACGACGTTCCGTCCGCCCTATACGCCCATCTCGCTGGCGTCGATCGGTGGTGAAGCACGTGGTGAGGTGTTCCAACCGATCCGCCAGACCCCGATGCACAACTGGCACGACCAGAATGGCGCAGACTGGGAGCCAGTCGGCCATTGGCGCCGGGCCTATGCCTATGTCCGTCCCGGTGAATCCGTGCATGACGCGGTGAATCGTGAGGTGAAGAACACCCGCGAAAACCTCGGCCTGCTGGACGCCTCGACACTGGGTAAACTGATCGTCAAAGGCCCCGATGCGGGCAAGTTCCTGGACATGATGTACACCAACATGATGTCCACGCTGAAGGTCGGTAAATGCCGCTATGGCCTGATGTGTTCCGAGAACGGCTTCCTGATCGATGACGGTGTTGTTGCCCGCATCGACGAGGACACATGGCTGTGCCACACCACCACCGGCGGTGCCGAGCGCATCCATGGTCACATGGAAGAATGGCTGCAGACCGAGTGGTGGGACTGGAAAGTCTACGTTGCGAACGTCACCGAGCAATATGCTCAGGTCGCCGTGGTTGGTCCCAACGCCCGCAAGGTGCTAGAGAAGCTGAACGCTCAAGCCGGTGGCGGCATGGATGTCTCGAAAGAAGCGCTGCCTTTCATGGAATGGCGTGACGGTAAGATCGGCGCGTTCGATGCGCGGGCCTACCGCATCTCGTTCTCGGGTGAACTGTCCTATGAAATCGCGGTTCCCGCATCTCAGGGTCAGGCGTTCTGGGATGCTCTGATCGACGCGGGCAAAGAATTCGGCGTTATGCCGTATGGCACCGAATGCCTGCACATCCTGCGGGCCGAGAAGGGCTTTATCATGATCGGGGACGAGACAGACGGCACCGTGATCCCGCAGGATCTGGGGCTGCATTGGGCGCTGTCCAAGAAGAAAGAGGATTACCTCGGCAAACGCGCCCATTCGCGGACCCATATGGCCGATTCAGAGCGTTGGAAACTGGTCGGTCTGGAGACTGTGGATGGATCGGTTCTGCCGGACGGAGCCTATGCGGTCGGCGAGGGCGTCAATGCCAACGGTCAGCGCAACATGATCGGGCGTGTGACCTCGACCTATTACTCGTCCAATCTGGACAAAGGCATCGCGATGGGTCTGATCAAGCACGGTCCTGACCGCATGGGCGAGATTGTCGAGTTCCCGGGAACCGATGGCAAAACCTACAAAGCCAAGATCGTCGATCCGATCTTCTACGACAAGGACGGGGAGAAGCAGAATGTCTGAACCCATCAGTGCACTGAACCACGCCAGCTATGACGGTATCGCCAAAGTGGCCGAGGTCGGCCTGCAGGGCATGATCACCCTGCGCGGCGATCTGTCCGACAAGGTGCTGGCCAAGGCTGTCAAGGATGCAACCGGGCAAAAAATGCCCGGCCAGCGTGAGGCTCTGGTCGATGGCGATACCGGCGTGTGCTGGATGTCCACCGATGAGCTGCTGGTGCTTGTGCCCTATGCCGAGGTTGAGGCCAAACTGGCCGAGATGGCCAACGCGCTTGGCGGTACGCATGCGCTGGCCGTCAATGTCTCGGACGCCCGTGCGGTGTTCTCAGTCACGGGCAGCAACGCGCGTGAAGTTCTGGGCAAGGTTGCTCCGGTCGATCTGTCACCTGCGGCTTTCCGACCCGGCCAAATTCGCCGTTCGCGTCTAGCTCAGGTGGCTGGTGCATTCTGGATGGACGACGCCGAGACCCTGCGCATCGTCTGCTTCCGTTCGGCGGCTGACTATGTGTTCAAACTGCTCAAGGTTGCGGCGCAGCCGGGCAGTGAGGTCGGGGTTTACTAACGAACCGACGACTGATGTAAAAAAAGGCTCCGGTTTTGGCCGGAGCCTTTTGCGTTCCGACCTTGGGAATACCAGTTAAGAGTGATCGGAGGCCCGAACGGCGCCCACTTCAATCATGTAAAAGGATCGTTTGAAAGCGGCTGAGCGCCGCGGGTTCCAACAGCGCCTGTACCGTCACCGGCTGTCCGTTTTCGTCGCACAGATGGTTGTAGTACCTTAGGCTTTCTAGCAGGCTTTCCATACGGGAACGCCGGTTCGCCTCTTCCAAAAGTGGCGCATGCAGGGACAGAAACAAAGCGGGACGTTTCTGTTTCAGCCAGTCCAGTAACGTAGGCAGGACAAAGAACTCGGCCCCTTCGATATCCATTTTCACCAGCGAGACGCGGCTTAAATCCTGGGCGGCCTGGAACTGATCCCATACGATTGTCAAAGCATCCGTTCCATGCGCCGCGTCATGCAAAAGGGAACTGGTGGAATCGCCTGGCTCTCCTCGGGTTGAGGCTATGCGGGCCACTCCGAACTGATCCGACAGAGCGACCCCAAAGGCCGAGACATTGCGGATATTGTTCAGGTCCAGGTTCCAGGCCAGATGACGAAAAGCGGTCGGGTCAGGTTCAAAGCAATACACATGGCGGGCTTTGCGCGCACCGTAAAGGACAGTCGGCCCGATCCACGCGCCAATATCCAGATAGTCGTTTTCCGGGGACAGGAACTGATCGAGAACGGCGAAGGTCTCGGGCTCCCAATCTCCGGCCGAGGCTTTACGCCAGAATTTCGAATGGTAGGGATCCAGCCGGAACGCCTGACCATTCAGGTTCCCAGCATAGTATCCGCGGGCGCGGTAAAAGATTTTGCGCGCCTGTGTCAGCATCGCGGACCTCCGGGTTTTATTGTCTCGCCCCTTGACCTGCGGCGGTTGCCAAAGCATTTAACCCTTGGGAACCGCAACTTTTATTTTACAGGGGGCCGACATGGCTTTTGAACTTCCTGATCTTCCTTATGCACATGACGCGCTGGCAGCCAAGGGCATGTCCGCCGAAACGCTGGAATATCACCACGACCTGCACCACAAAGCCTATGTCGACAACGGCAACAAGCTGATCGCCGACACCGAGTGGGACGGCAAGTCGCTGGAAGAGATCATCGTAGGTACCTACGACGCAAACGCCGTCGCGCAGAACGGTATCTTCAACAACATCAGCCAGCTGTGGAACCACAACCAGTTCTGGGAGATGATGGGCCCCGGCGAAAGCGCGATGCCTAGCGAACTTGAAAAAGCGCTGACCGAAAGCTTCGGCTCGGTTGACGAGTTCAAGTCGCAGTTCAGCGCGGCTGGCGCGGGTCAGTTCGGCTCGGGCTGGGCATGGCTGGTCAAGAACGCAGACGGCTCGCTGGCCGTGACCAAAACCGAAAACGGCGTGAACCCGCTGTGCTTTGGTCAGACCGCTCTGCTGGGTTGCGACGTGTGGGAGCATTCCTACTACATCGACTTCCGCAACAAGCGTCCGGCTTACCTGTCGAACTTCCTCGACAACCTGGTGAACTGGGAAAACGTCGCATCGCGGATGTGATCTGAGAGTCCCGTTTGGGCACAAGGGCCTGCTGGCGGAGACGCTGGCAGGCCTTTTTCATTGGCATAGTTTTTATGTGGCGCGGTTGGTTAATCCGCGCAGCAAACCTTGCGGGACCACCTCAACCGTGACAGTCCTGCTGAAACCAACTGGCAAACCGCCATTTTGACGATTGGACCTCAAGCTTGCGTGGAAACCATCTCCTCGATCACGCGATTCTTCTGGCGGGCGTTGCCTTGATGTGCGGGCCGGTCTGCCTGCTGCTTTGGCAGTTGCTCACGGCCCTTGATCTGCCCGAGCTTTGGGTCTTGGTTCAGCGGGTCTGGCGTGGTGGCCTCAGCAGCGCTGGCATTGGGGCAGGGGCGATGATGTGGAATTCGCTGGTACTGGCCCTTGGCGTTGCCATCTTGAAAAGCGTGATGTCGATGATGGCCGCTTATGCGCTGGTTTTCTTTCGACTGCCTTGCAGCGGGTTGATCTACGGCGTGATCCTGATCGCGATGTTCTTTCCGATCGAGACCCGGATCCTGCCGACCTTCGCCGTTGCCAGTGATCTTGGGCTGCTCAATTCCTACGCCGGGATGATCCTGCCGATCACGGCCAGCGGGCTCGGCGTGCTGGTCTTTCGCCAATACATGCGCCAGATCCCTAATGAGGTGATGGAGGCCGCCCAGATGGACGGCGCCGGACCGCTGCGTGTTCTGGTCGATATTGTAATCCCTCTGTCTTTGCCGATGATCGCGGCGGTATTCGCGATCCTGTTTGTTCTGGGGTGGAACCAGTATGTCTGGCCGATCATGATCACCACCACGAGTCAGGACCATGACACCTTGGTGCGCGGCATGGCCTATTCGGGCTTTGGTGGCACCGCGGGTATGGTTCTGGCGCTTTTGGCGCTGCTGCCACCAGCTATTGTCGTGATCGGGCTGCAGCGATGGCTGATGCGGGGTCTGACCGCAGGCATCCACTAGGTCCGCGATCTGCTCGAACATGAAGCGCAGGTGAAAACTTGCCGATACGTCAAGTTTCGGTATGAGACGGGATTGTACCGGGTCCGCCAGTGCTTAAGTAAATAGAGCGGAGGGAGAGAACCGCACTCATTGGAAGCACAAGCAAACACCGCGCCAGAACGCTCTGGCCGCGAAGCAAAGAACTTGTGCCCAATACATGAGGGATAGCCATGGAAACCACTACGGGAGAGCATAATGGCTGCACTTGAACAGGGAACCTGGGTTGTTATCGCGGATGGGGAAAAGGCACTGTTCGTCGAGAACATCACCGATGCCGAAGACCCCAATCTGGTTGTTGTTTCGGTTGAGGAGCAAGAATCTCACGACCGCCCCACTGACAGGGCCGGTCGGCGGTCTGATCCGGGGCCGAACCAGAAATCGGCGGTTGAGGAGCCGGACTGGAAATCCCATGCGAAATCGCTGTTCGTGCAGGACCTTGCCAATCTTCTGAACCGCAAGGGTTTAAAAGGCAAATTCCAAAGGCTTGTTCTGGTGGCCAGCCCACATGTTCTGGGGCTGCTGCGGCGCAGGCTTCATAGTGAGGTGCTGGCCAAAGTTGTGGCCGAGGTGGACAAAACCCTGACCAACCACCCGCTTCACAAGGTCGAACAGGTGCTGAAACAGCGCCTTCGCCCTGCGCCACGTTTAGCGTGAATGAAAACGGGCGGCTTCGTCCGCCCACAAAACGGCCTACCGCAAAGCGGTGATGGCCGCGTCCGCGTCCTCGACCCACGTCACGAAACTTGACAGAGACTGATCGGCAAAGCCCTGTTCGATCACCTGTTTCAGCAGGTCGCGGAGCTTATCCCAGTAGCCCCCCACATTCACCACCACAATCGGCTTATCATGCAGGCCCAACTGCCGCCATGTCAGCGCCTCAAACAGCTCGTCCAGTGATCCCGGCCCTCCGGGCAGCACCACGACGGCATCCGCATTCATGATCATGACTTTCTTGCGCTCGTGCATCGTCTCAGTGATCACGTAATGCGTCAGGTCGCTTTTGCCGACTTCGCGCTGGACCAGATGCACCGGGATAACGCCGAAGGTTTCGCCACCGGCAGATTGCGTGGCGCGCGCAACTTCCCCCATCAGACCCACATCTCCGGCCCCGTAGACCAGTCGCCAGCCTTCCTGCGCCAGCGCGGCTCCCAACTGTTTGGCGGCGTCAGAATAGGCGGGATTGGTGCCATTGCGTGACCCGCAATACACACAGACGGATTTCTGGGACATGACAGGTGCGCTCCGGGCTTGTTTCAGACGTTTTGACCCCTGATAGCGAGATTGGTAGGTTGGCTCAACTGTCCGCCGGAACACGAGTCACTCACATCAGTTTCGCGGCGGAATGAAAGGGAAAGAATGAACGGCACATCGGGAAGCGGAAGCTCGGGCAGCTTCATCTGGGGGCTGCTTGTCGGCCTTGTGGCAATTCTTGCGGCCGGTGGTCTGTATTTGTCGGGTGTGTTTTCAAGCAGCCCCGAACCCGTACAGGAACAGGTTGAGGTTGCAGAGGAAACTCCAGCGCCGGAGGTTGCACCCGAAGAAGAGGCCTCGCAGGAGCCCGCACCCGAGTCAGAGGAGGCTACCGCCGAGGCTGAGGAACCTGCCGCAGAAGAACCCGAAGCCCAGCCCGAAGAAGTTGCAGTTGAGGCTACCCCTTCGACACCTCCGGCGTTGGACCAGATTTTCGTGTCGCCGGACGGTAGCGCGTTGCTGTCGGGTGAGGCAGAGCCGGGCAGTGACGTTGATGTGGTGCTGAACGGCGAGATCGTGCATCAGTTTTCGGTCGATGAGACGGGCGAGTTCGCCGAATTCGTTGCGGTCCCATACAGCGATGATCCACGTGGCCTTGTTTTGCAGTCTACCGATGGGGATGAAACCGTTCGATCTGACGACTATCTGATAGCAGCCCTGCCAGAACCCGCCCCCGAGGAGCCAGCGCCAACGGTTGAGGAAACGTCCTCGGAACCGGAAGTTGCTGAAGATCCCGAGCCTGAGGCGGAAGATACGACTGTGGCAAATGTTGAGCCTGAGCAGTCGACGGAAACCGCAGACGCGGGCACCGAAGCCGCGGAAGCCGGTACGGAAACTGCAGACGCGGGTGCGGAAGCCGAGAACACCAGTACAGAAATTGCAGATGCCGGTGCCGAAACCCAGAACACTGGTGCGGATACAGAAGAGGCCGTTTTTGAGGCTGAATCGACCTCGGAAGAAGCAACCGAAACCCCTGCTGAAAACCAACAGGTTGCCATCCTGCGTTCAGGCGAGGATGGGGTGGAGCTGGTGCAATCCCCGTCCGAAGAGAACTCCGCGCCCGAGCAGGTTGAGTTGGACACAATCGGCTATTCAGACACCGGCGATGTGCAACTTACAGGCCGTCTGAACGAAGGTTCAGCTGTGCGGATCTATCTGAATAACCGACTGGTGGCCGATGTAACACCGCAAGACGATGGCAATTGGAGGGGAGACCTCGAGGGGATTGATCCCGGCGTCTACACCCTGCGAGTGGACGAGGTGCATTCCGACGGCACAGTCCTGAGCCGGGTTGAAACGCCTTTCAAACGTGAACCCGTCGAGGTGTTGCAAGCGGCCGAGGCGCAGACCTCGGAGCAACCGCAGGAAACCCCTGCGCCGATCCGGTCGGTCACGGTTCAGGCGGGCGACACCCTGTGGGCCATCTCGCGTGAGAGGTTCGGAGACGGCGTGCTATATGTCCGCCTGTTCGACGCTAACCGCGAGCTGATCCGCGACCCGGACCTGATCTTCCCGGGGCAGGTGTTCACCATTCCTGAATAAGCTCAGGCTCTGGCCTTTCTCGGGCCGGGGCCCATATTGCACTTCACACTAGGCAGGTAATGCGACGTATGCCCCCCATGACATCGGACGAATTGGCCGGAATTGACGAGCGCCGCTCTGGCTGGCGGACGATACGCAAGGTTGCGCCCTATATGTGGCCTGATGATGAGCCATGGGTGAAGCGACGCGTTGTGATTGCCATGGCGATGCTGGTGTTGGCCAAGCTGATCGCTGTCTATACGCCGATCCTCTACAAAGGCGCGGTGGACGGTCTGGCGGGCGAGGGCGTGCCTCCTCTGGCCCTTGGCGCTGTTGGGTTGACTGTGGCCTATGGTGTCGCCCGGATGATGACCGTGGGCTTTCAACAATTGCGCGATGCAGCCTTTGCCCCTGTTGGCCAACGAGCCTTGCGTGCGCTCGCGTTGGAGACCTTTCAGCATATCCACCAACTGTCCATGCGCTATCACGTTGGACGCCGGACAGGCGGCCTCAGCCGGATCATCGAGCGTGGGGTCAAGGGGGTCGAGTTCCTTTTGCGGTTCCTGCTGTTCTCGATCGGGCCGCTGATCCTGGAGCTGCTGCTGGTCGCCATCATCCTGATGTGGCTGTTCGATGTCTGGTATCTGGTCGTCGTGGCCGTCACTATTGCGCTTTACATCTGGTTTACTTTTGCCGTCACCGAATGGCGCGTGAAGCTGCGCCGCGAGATGAATGATCAGGATACCGAGGCGAACCAGCGCGCCATCGACAGCCTGCTGAATTTCGAAACCGTCAAGTATTTCAATGCCGAACAGCGTGAAGCAAACCGGTATGACGTGTCGATGAAGGCCTATGCCGGGGCGGCTTTGAAGACCGCCTATTCGCTGGCCTTCCTGAATTTTGGGCAGTCCTTCCTGATCACCTGTGGCCTGATCGGAGTGATGGTTCTGGCGGCCATCGGGGTTCAGAACGGAACGCTCACGGTTGGCGATTTCGTTATGGTAAACGCCTACATGATCCAGATCACCGTACCGCTGAATTTTCTGGGCACGGTGTATCGCGAGATCCGGCAAGCACTGGTCGATATGGGCCAGATGTTCGACCTGCTGGAACAGCCCGCCGAGGTGAAAGACAAGCCGGACGCTCCGGACCTAAAGGTCAATGGAGGCGAGGTGACCCTGCAGGATGTGCGTTTTGGCTATGACCCGGAGCGTGAGATCCTCAAAGGGGTGTCGCTGTCGGTGCCCGCAGGGCAGACCGTTGCCATTGTTGGCGCGACGGGGTCCGGGAAATCCACCATCGGGCGGTTGTTGTTCCGGTTCTACGATGTGACCGGTGGGGCGTTGAAAATTGATGGTCAGGACGTACGGGATGTACGTCAGACCAGTCTGCATGCGGCCATCGGCGTTGTGCCTCAGGACACGGTGTTGTTCAACGACACCATCCGCTACAACATTGCCTATGGCCGTGACGGCGCAACGCAGGCCGATGTGGAAGAGGCCGCGCGTGCAGCACAAATCCACGACTTCATCGCCTCTCTGCCCGAAGGCTATGACACCAAGGTGGGTGAGCGTGGCCTGAAGCTCTCGGGCGGCGAAAAGCAGCGTGTCGGCATCGCGCGGACGCTGCTCAAGAACCCGCCTATTCTGTTGCTGGATGAGGCGACCTCGGCCCTCGACACCGATACCGAGCAGGAGATCAAGGATGCTCTGGCCCGTGCGGGTGAAGGGCGGACCGTGATCACCATCGCGCACCGTCTGAGCACGATTGCCGAGGCCGACCAGATTGTGGTTCTGGAAAGCGGTGAGATCATCGAACAGGGCACCCATGATGCGCTATTGGCGCGCGAAGGTCGTTATGCCCAATTGTGGAGCCGCCAGCAGGCCGACACGCAGGCTGCCTGAGATTTTCTGTTTGACGCGACTCGTCCGCTGGTTGAAACCACAGCTAGCGCAGTATCGCGTTAGGCTTGGTTTTGCCATCGAACAGGAAAGAGCAAAGAATGAAGAAAGTCGTCACTTCCTTGACACTCGGTTTGACACTCGCAGCATTTGCCGCGTCAGCCGAAGATCTGGAGTTTCTGCTGGTCAATGAAACCAGCGTGGATCTGGTCGAGTTCAATGTCTCCCCCGCGTCATCCGGCAGTTGGGAGGGGAACCTTCTGCAGGGTGGATACCTCGCGCCAGACTATGAGATCGATGTATTGATCGCGGATGGGCTTGTAACCTGCGTCTATGATATTCGCGGCGTGTTTGATGACGGCAGCGCGGTTGAGGATTACGACCTGGACCTGTGCGACCTGGGCGAATACGCGTTCTCGGAATAGAAAAACGTTTCAAGAAACGAAAAATGGCGAGCCATTGGCTCGCCATTTTTTTTGGTTATTCGGCTGCTTTTAGCGGTGACCCAGGCGGGATTGTCGGGTGATCCTCGTCTGTCCCAGTGGCCTGTTCGGGCCGACGCGCAGGCTGCTCGTCCCAGACGATCTCAGTCGCTTGCGCGGCCCGAGCGCTTTGTCCGATCGCCATGTCCTGCGCGATCTGGCTGGACCGACCCGCTGTGACTCTAGCAAGGAGTTTGCCCAGCCAGATGGCATAGGTTGTCACCCAGACCCGCAGGGCCAGCATCGATGGCGTCACGATCAGGGTCAGCACGGTGGCGATTCCGAGGCCAAAGACCACAGCGGTGGCCAGCTGTTTCCACCACAGTGCTGTGGGGCTGTCGATCGTGTAGCCGCCATTGATGAAGTCCAGCGACAGGCCAAACATCATTGGCGTCAGACCGGCCATTGTGGTCAGCGTTGTCAGCAGAACGGGGCGAATCCGAGCCTCAGCCGTACGCACAATCGCGTCGATCCGCGGCATGTAGCGGCTGTATTCCTGATAGGTGTCGATCAGAACGATGTTGTTGTTCACAACAATCCCAGCCAGAGCGACGATCCCTGTACCGGTCATGATGATCGAGAAGGGTTGCTCCATCACCAGCATCCCGATCAGAACGCCGGTTGTGGACAGTACAACCGCCAGCAAAACCAGAACAGAGTTGTAGAAGCTGTTGAACTGCGCCAGCAGGATCACGAACATCAGCCCGAGGGCCGCCAGAAACGCGCTGGACAGGAAGGCCTGGCTTTCGGCCTGTTCTTCCTGATCACCGGTCCATTCCCATGTGATCGAAGGGTCGAACGGGTTGGTGTTCAGCCATTCAGTCAGGACGGCGATACGTTCGTTGGGATTGATCGGCGCGATGCTGGCTTCACCATTTTCAACGGCGGTGCGCAGCTCCTCGGTTGTCTCAGCCCCGGTCAATTGCACCAGATCGTATTGCTTGCCATTGGGCGCAGTGATCGCGGTTGAGGAGGGTTCAGCCCCATCCGCAACCGCGCGCAGAACGGCCAAACGTTTTTCACCATCGTCTGGTCCAGCGACCACTGCTTTGCTGAGGCCAGCTTCGACATCGGCTTTGACGTCATAATAGCGTTCCTGATCAACACGGTTGATTTCGGCCAGTTTGGCAACCGGCTGGCGGGTGACGAAGTTGGAAAGAGGCACAAGGCCGTCCGCCGTGCGCACCTTCAGCGTGTCCAGCGTTGACAGGACACGGTCCTCTTCGGGTAGGCGGACGCGGATCTCGATCTCTTCATCCGTAGTGTCAGGGCGCATTTCGCCCAAAAGGATACCGCGTGTGACCAACTGCACCATGGCCCCGACAGTGGCCACATCGGCGCCAAATCGGCCGGCTTTGGCGACGTCAACGTCGATCTGCCAGTCGATGCCGGGCAAGGGCAGGGTGTCTTCTATCTTGATCAGGCCGGGGGTCGTGTCGAAAACCTCTCGGGCGGCGACAGTGGCGGCGGTCAGAGGCTCCCACCCGTCGCCCTTGATCCGCAGATGCACGGGCTTGGCTGAGGCGGGGCCTTGCTCCAGCGCCAGAATCTCAACCTCGAAACCGGGCAGCTCGGCCAATTGGGTGTTCAGCTCTTCCAGAACATAGTCGCCATCATATTCGGGGGCGATGAAATGTCGGTCGAATAGCCCGCCCAGAATGGGCTCCGAGACGTTGGGGCGGTCTTCCCATGGGATGATTTCGAACTGGACGCGTCCAACCGTGTCTGCCGGGTCTTGCGCGCCGCCATTATTCTGCGTCAGCCCACCTTCGCCCGCAAACGAGAAGACGTTGATCACGGCCGGGTGCGCGGCAATCACCTGTTCGGCGGCCAGCACCATGGCGTCTTTTTCCATCAACGAAAGGTTGCCCCGCGCGCGGACGTAAGCCGTGGCCTGTTCCGGCTCGCTTTCGACGAAGAACTCAACGCCTCGGTTGTTTTCGCCGAACACCGAGATTACCGTCATCACAGCCATGATAACGGCAGCGATCGAGACAATCGGCATCACCGGATTGCCCACGAGGAATTTGATGACATAGCCGAAGGGCGTGTGTTCCTTCGCCGTGTGAACCTTGGTGTCGGGTTTGCGCTCGATCCGGGCGGCGCCTAGCGTGACCGATCCGGCGAAAGCTCCGAGAATCATCAGTATGGCCCCGAGGAGCGAACCACCACCCTCGACCAGATAAGAGGGGTTCAGCACCTGCATCGCGCCGAGGAAGACCAGATAGAAGGACGGGGGGACCATTACGGCGCGCAACCACCACGGCGTGCGACCGCGCAACCAATCCGAGGCGCGGTCGAAGACGCGGCTCAGCCGACCCGAAACACCGCCCATAACCGGCAGGTAGATCAGCGCCACGATCAGCGACGCGGAGAGAACAAAGATCAGCGTGACCGGCAGCATGCCCATGAACTCACCCGGAATACCGGGCCAGAACAGCATCGGTAGGAAGGCGCAGAGTGTTGTCGCCGTGGATGAGACGATAGGCCAGAACATGCGCTGCGCCGCTTCGACATAGGCATGCATCGGGCCGACGCCCTCTTTGATACGCTTGTCCGCATATTCGACCACAACGATCGCGCCATCCACCAGCATACCAACGGCTAGGATCAGACCAAACATCACGATGTTCGATATGCTGACCCCCATGACCGCAAGAAAGGCAAAGCACAGCAGGAATGAGGTCGGAATCGCAAAGCCTACCAACAGCGCTGCCCGCGATCCCAGCGAGGCCAGAACCACGATCATCACCAGCGCAATCGCCGTCAGGACCGAGCCTTCCAATTGGCTAACCATGGATCCAACGATCCGGCTTTGGTCGTTCGAGGTGCCTACGTCCACCGCAGCCTGCAATTCTTCGGGCCATTTGGTTTGCGCTTCGGCGATTGTCGCTTTGACCTGCTCGACCGTGTCGATCAGGTTGAAGCCCTTGCGCTTCACCACCTGCAAAGCGACGGTTGGCACATTGTCGAACCGGGCCGTGCCCTCGCGGTCCTCAAACGTGTAGTTGATTTCGGCCAGTTCACCCAGAGTCACGACGCGGTCGCCGTTGACCTTGATGGGCAGGCCGTAGACGTCCTGCGCGGTTTTGAAAGACGAGGGGATTTTAACCGAAAAGGCCCCTTGCGCGCTGTCCACTTCGCCCGCTGCGATCAACTGGTTGTTGTTTTGCACAACCGTGATCAGCTCATTGGCGGTGACGTTGTAGGCCTCAAGACGCAGAGGGTCGATAATGACCTCAAGCAGCTCATCCCGGTTGCCTGCGATCCCGGCTTCAAGCACGGAATCCAGCGCTTCGATGTCGTCCTGCAAATCCTTGGCGATGCGTGCCATCGTGCGCTCTGGCACCGCTCCGGTCAGGTTGACGATGACGATGGGGAATTCGGAGAAGTTCAGCTCGCTCAGCGAGTATTGCTCGGCCCCGTCCGGGAACTCGGCCTGCGCGCTGTTCATCGCGTCGCGGACGTCTGCGGTGATCGCGGTCTTGTCCCAGCCGAATTCGAACTCAAGGAACAGGCCTGCATAGCCTTCGGCGGCAGTGGCGGTCATCTCTTTCAGACCATCCAAATCTGCCAGCTCGGTCTCCATCGGTTTGACCAGCAGGTTCTCGGAATCCTCAGCCGAGATTCCGGGGAAAACGACCGATACGAAAAGGGCAGGGACCTCGATATCCGGCTCGCCCTCTTTCGGTAGATTGACATAGGCAAACCCACCAATGACCAGCGAGATCAGGATGAAAGCCAGAACCATACGGGCCCTGTCGGCGGCCCAGCTGACGATTCCCGTCATTGCGTGACCTCCTGATAGGTTGGGTTCACGGTGACACCTTTGACGACGAACTCCTGCCCCACGACGATGATGTCAGTGGTTTCAGGCAGCCCGTCGATCCAGACGCCCTCGGCCGTGTCGCGCAACACACGGACCGGAATGAAATCGACCACATCGCCTGCGCCGACGGTGCGCACGCCCAACTGTCCTTCGTTGCTGAGGGTCAGGGCCGATTGCGGCAGCAGATGCGCCTTGGCCCCTTCGGCCGAGATACGGATTGTCGTTGTCTGGCCATCGCGAATAGTCAGGTCTTCATTCGGCACGGTGATCTCGACCTCAAAGGTACGAGTGGTTTCATCTGCCGAGCGGCTAAGGAAGGTCACGCGGCCTTCGACCTGACGACCGGTGACCAGCTGCGCCGAGGCCAGCGCCCCGACCTGAACACGGTTAACTTCGGTCTCGGGCACGAAACCCACCAGCTTGATCGGGTCCAGCTGGATGATGGTGGCGCAGAGCGTTCCCGGCTGCATCAGGCTACCCAACTCAGCGGTGTCGCTTTCCAGCAGGCCCTGAAACGGGGCCTCAATCGTCAGCCGATCCATTTCACGTTGGGCGGCTTCAACCTCGGCAGCGGCGGATTCAATACCGGCGCGGGTGGCTTCCAGGCCTGCCTCGGCCGATTTGATGCCTGCTTCGGCGCTGCTCATCGCGGCCTCGGAGGAGACGCGGCGGGTTTCCGAGCCAAAGCCCGTCTCTGATAGTTTGCGGGCCGCTTTCAGGTTGATATCAGCCTCGGCCACAAGGGCATGTGCTTCTTCCAGACGCGCCTCGGCCTCGGGGATGCGGCTTTCGGCCTCAAGCTTGCCTGCCTTCGCTTCGGCCAGGCTGGCAGGGCGGGTGCCGGGATCAAGCTCACACAGCAGATCGCCCGCCTCAACAAAAGCACCGCGGCGCATAGGTTCTGAGATCACGGTCGAGGTCGTCTCGGCCAGCACTTCGACCTGACGGTTGGCTTTTGTTTGGCCGCGCAGCAGGACGGCGCTGTCAATCTCGCGCGCGACCGAGCGCAGGGCGACCACGCGCACAGCATTTTCATTGGCTATCGAAACCACCGCCTCTTCGGTCTCTGATGAGGCGCTTTCCTCTACGTCACCTCGGCCTGCAAAGGCGAACAGCGCGTCACGCTCAAAAACAAGGAAATACAGCGCGACAATCACCAAGGCGGCATTGATGAATGAAATCAGACGCATAAAGCTGGTCTCCTTAAAAAATTCGCCGGCTTAGACCGGGGTAGTATAGTGAAAGATGGGCGTCGGCTTGTGTATTTTCTACGCTAAACTGATTAGTTCGGTTTATTTTTTTTGGCAAGGGCGCATGCAGTCAGCGGAATTGTGCAAAATCCGGCCCTTGGCTTGGCCGTGGTGCCGGGGTATGACATGGCCCACCAAGACAGGATACACAGCCCGGGGGCAGGTATGAGCGATACCGACAGTTTTATTGATGAGGTCACAGAAGAGGTGCGCCGCGACCGGCTGTATCTGCTTTTGCGGCGCTGGGGCTGGGTCGGTGTTGTTGCCGTCGTGCTGATCGTCGGTGGGGCTGCATTCAACGAATACCGCAAGGCGCGGGATACCTCACAGGCTCAGAAGCTGGGCGATGACATTCTTGCCGCGCTGGCGGAAAACGATACGGCCGCGCGTGTCGCTGGCCTGGAGCAGGTGGACGTGTTGACGCCGGGTGGTGAGGCTGTGCGCAACATGCTTTTGTCCGCCTCACAGCTCGATGCTGATTCCCGGCAGGACGCGGTCGATAGTCTAAATGCTGTGGCCGTTCAGGGCGATTTGCCCGAGATTTACCGTGCTATTGCCAGCTTCAAGGCGCTGCTGCTTCAATCCGACACGATGCCCGCTGCAGACCGTCGGCAACAGTTCGAGGCTTTGGCCGCACCGGGCGCCCCGTTGCGCCTTCTGGCCCAAGAGCAACTGGCCCTGATCGACATCGCCGAGGGCGAAGTAGACGCCGCGTTGGAGCGATTGCAGGCGCTGCGTCAGGATGCAGAGGTCAGCGTGGATCTGCAGCAGCGCGCCGCGCAATTGATTGTTGCACTGGGCGCTGAGCCCGAGCCATTGGTCGCTCAGCAGGGCTAATCGGGCGGAACACAGGTTAATGACAGGCGAGTTCGGATTAAAATGGTAACAAGACTTTTCTCTCGCGTGGGACTGCCGATTGCGGCACTGGCCCTGACCGCTCTGGCCGCTTGTGAAGAACCCGAACAGATTTTGCCGGGCGTGCGCGAGGATATCCGACCCGCCTCAGACCTTGAAACGGTCGCCAAAAGCGGCTCGCAACCGATTAGCCTGCCATCGCAGAGTGCAAATGCAAGCTGGCCCCAAAGCCCTGGCACGCCAGCCTTCCGGACGTCCAATGCTTCGTTGCGTACGACACCTCAACGTATTTGGTCGGCCTCGATTGGGGATGGCGATTCCCGCAAACAACGAATTACGGCTGACCCGGTTGTCGCGGGGGGGCTGGTCTACACGCTTGACGCGGGGGCGACGGTTTCAGCGGTGACACCGCAGGGACAGGTCGCCTGGAGCACCAATCTGATTCCAGCAACCGACGGAGACGCGGATGCCACGGGCGGTGGTATGGCCTATTCGGGTGGCATTCTCTATGTCTCCTCCGGTTTTGGCCGTCTAACAGCGCTGGATGCCAAGACAGGCGCGATCCGTTGGCAGAAACGCCTAAACGCAACCGGCAGCGGCGCGCCTTTGGTGAGTAACGGACTGCTGTATCTTGTCGCCGGAGATGAAACCGGTTGGACCGTTGACACCAAGGATGGCCGCATTCAATGGCAGATCGAAGGCACCCCTAGCGTTGGCAACGTTCTGGGCGCACCTGCGCCGGTTGTGACCTCGGACCTAGCTGTCTTTGCCTTTGGTTCGGGTGATATCGCCGCAACATTCAAGCGGGGCGGGATCAGCCGTTGGAATGCCTCGGTGGCTGGGGGCCGCCGTGGACGCGCGACTGCGCGGATCGTCGACGTGACAGGTAGCCCAATGGTAGTGGGCGACACCATCTTCATCGGTAACCACTCTGGCCGTACCGTTGCGTTTGACGCGGGAACAGGTGAGCGTCGCTGGACTGCAGATGAAGGCGCGGTTGATACCGTCTGGCCCGCAGGCAACAGCATCTTCCTGATCAGCGATCGCAGCCAGCTGGTCCGCTTGAACAGCGCCGATGGTTCGGTGATCTGGGCGCAGGACCTACCGGGCTTTGTAAAGGACAAACCAAACCGTCGCGGTCCGATCGTGGCCCATTATGGCCCGATCATGGCCGGAGGGCGCATTGTGATCGCCTCGAATGACGGGTTCCTGCGGTTCTTCAACCCGGTGAACGGGGCGCTTGTGCATCAGGTCGAAGTTCCCGGAGGCGCGACCACCGCGCCTGTCGTTGCCGGACAAACACTGTATGTCGTGTCGACCAAAGGTGATCTACACGCTTTCCGTTGACCAAAAGATACGCTAAAGGGCGCATCTTGAGTCTTGAAAGTTGAGAACATGTCACTGACCCTCGCCATCGTGGGGCGCCCGAATGTGGGCAAATCCACTCTGTTCAACCGCCTTGTGGGCAAACGTCTGGCCTTGGTCGACGACCAGCCCGGCGTGACGCGCGACCTGCGCGAGGGTGAAGGGCGGCTGGGTGATCTGCGGTTCACCGTGATCGACACGGCGGGTCTTGAAGACGCAACTGATGATAGCCTTCAGGGCCGCATGCGCCGCCTGACCGAGCGCGCGGTCGATATGGCAGATGTCTGCTTGTTTATGATTGACGCGCGCACCGGCCTGACTCCGACCGACGAGATGTTTGCCGAGATTCTGCGCAAACGCTCCAAACACGTGATTTTGGCTGCCAACAAGGCCGAAGGGTCGGCTGCTGATGCCGGTGTTCTTGAAGCCTATAACCTTGGCCTTGGCGAACCAGTGCGCCTTTCCGGCGAGCATGGCGAGGGGATGACCGACCTTTACGCCCAGCTGATGCCTCTGGCGGATGCGGCTGAGGAAGAGGCCGAAGACGACGCTCCCGTGGTCGAGATTGAGCTGGATGAGGATGGAGAGGGCGAATCCCCTCTGATCACCATAGCGAAGCCGTTGCAGGTTGCCGTTGTCGGCCGACCGAACGCAGGTAAATCCACACTCATCAACAAGATCATGGGCGAGGATCGCCTTCTGACCGGCCCCGAGGCTGGGATCACCCGTGACGCGATCAGTCTTCGGGTCGATTGGGCCGATCCGGATGGCGAAAGCACTCCGATGCGGATTTTCGACACTGCGGGCATGCGCAAAAAGGCCAAGGTTCAAGAGAAGCTCGAAAAGCTCTCGGTCTCTGATGGACTGCGTGCGGTGAAATTCGCCGAAGTGGTTGTCGTCCTGCTGGATGCGGCCATTCCGTTCGAGCAGCAAGACCTTCGCATTGCCGATCTGGCCGAACGCGAAGGCCGTGCGGTCGTGGTCGCCGTCAATAAATGGGACGTTGAGGAAAACAAGCAGGAGAAACTGCGTGAACTCAAAGAGTCCTTCGACCGACTGCTGCCGCAACTGCGGGGCGCACCTCTGATCACCGTGTCAGCCAAAACGGGCCGGGGGCTGGAACGTTTGCGCGCCGCCATCTTGCGTGCGCATGATATCTGGAACCGCCGGGTACCCACCGCCGCGCTGAACCGCTGGCTGACCGCCATGCTCGAGCAGCACCCGCCGCCAGCCCCGCAAGGCCGCCGCATCAAGCTGCGCTACATGACCCAGGCAAAAACGCGGCCGCCGGGCTTTGTCGTTATGTGCTCGCATCCCGACAAGATGCCGGCCAGCTATACTCGCTATCTGGTCAACGGCCTGCGTGAGGATTTTGACATGCCCGGCACGCCGATCCGCCTGACGTTGCGCGGGCAAGGTGACAAGAACCCTTACAAAGGGCGGCGCAAGAAAAACGCCGGTGCCTTGGCCAAACACCTCAAGGGACGCGCGTAACTGCGCCAATTTTCAGCATTTTCAGCGCAAGGGCGTGACAGCGCCCTTTCTGCACGCTAGCATTCAGGAGCGTGCATTTGTTTCCTGTGCGCGGTCCGTCCTGCGGCGGGTCTGAATTCCTTTTGCTTCTCATTTAACCGGGCCATCGTGGGAGAGGGCTTGATGAATCTCAGAGACTACACGCGGCAATACGCGGTTCAGGACAACAGGCTTGCAGCCCTGAGCTATTTCGGAACCTTCGCCGTCTATTTTGCCTCGCTGGCCTTGGCGATTGTGAACGTGGACCACTGGTATGTCATGGTCCCAGCCGGGATCATCTTCGCCTTTTCCGCTGTGCGACTTTACGTGCTGCAACACGACTGCGGGCATCATTCCCTGTTCGAAACCCGGCAGCAGAATGAATGGGCGGGGCACGGCCTGTCGCCTTTCACCTTTGCCCCTTTTGAGGTGATGAAGCAGAACCACAATCTGCATCACGCAGGGATCGGCAACCTTGAGCATCGGGAGACTGGTGAAATCCACACCATGACCCTGCGGGAATGGAACGAGGCGGACTGGCTCAAACGTCTTGTCTATCGCCTGTACCGCAACCCGTTCATTCTGGTGCCGGTCGGTGCTTTGTTCACTTATTTCATTCGCTACCGGTGGCCCAAAAACACGGTGCGGTTTGGTGTAAAGGGCGTTGTTCTGCACAACCTCTCGATCGTCGTTTTTCTCGGGCTGCTTTATCTGATCGCCGGGACGACCGGTATTTTGGTCTGGCTTGTGTTTTCCTTGCTGGGTGGGATGCTGGGCGTATTCCTCGTCTACCTACAGCACAATTTCGAGGACACATATTGGGATCGTCGCCCGGAGCTGGATCCGCAGATCGCGGCGCTTCAGGGCTCGTCAGCGCTGGATTTCGGTTGGTGGTTCGACAACGCGGTGGCCTGTATCACCTTGCACGATATTCACCATTTCAACGCTCGCATTCCGTCCTACCGGTTGCGTGAGTGCCACTACAACCTGCCGCCCGAATACACCCCGCGTCGGATCAAGTTTCCCGAAGCCGTGGCCGCGTTAAATCTAAAACTGTGGGACGAAGACGCCAAGCGACTGGTGCCTTTTCCGAAAAAAGGGCAGACTGCTGACTTGGCCCATGGATCGTCATAGGCGCAGCTCCGCTTGAAGAACGTATATCCTGTGTATATACAGGTGACCAGGGAGATAGAGAAAGGACCCAGAATGACCGCATTGACCGAGATAAAAGGCGTTGGCGATACTCTCGCTAAAGGTTTGGCGGATAACGGTCTCAAGACCGCCGAAGCCGTTGCGAAAGCGAAACCGGAAGATCTCGTCAAGGTCCCCCGCGTCGGTGTGGCGCGCGCAGCGGTCCTGATTGCCGCTGCGAAAGAGGCGACCGCTGCGAAACCGGCGGCTGCCAAACCAGCCCCGCGTCGCGCGGCCGCTCGCAAACCTGCTGCCCGCAAGCCCGCTCCGCGTAAACCGGCGGCCCGACGCCCCGCTGCGCGCAAGACAGTTGTCGCCGCCGCTGCCGAGAAGCGCGCCGCCGAAGCCGCGCGCAAAGCGGCCGAGGAAAAAGCCGCTGCAGAAGCCGCAGAGGCGAAGGCCAAGAAGAAAGCCAAGGCAAAAGCCAAGGCTGAAAAAGCTGCGAAAAAGCGGGCCGAGATGGAGGCCGCGTTCTCAAAAGCCAAGGACAAGGTTAAAGCCAAGTCCAAGAAGGGGAAGAAATCCAAGAAGGACGACAAGTCCAAAAAGGCCGACAAGAAGAAAGATGCTGGCAAAAAGGATGCCAAGAAGTCGGACAAAAAATCTGACAAGAAGAAGGATAAGAAAAAGGCGAAGAAATAACCTTTCTGCGCCCTTTCAAGTGTTTCGAACCGGCACCGCGCAACGCGGATGCCGGTTTTCTTATGACAGCGTACCGTCCAGTTGCAGCGTCAGCTTGCCACCCAGATAGGGGGCAAGGGCATCGGGCAGGGTGACCGTGCCGTCTGCGTTCTGACCGTTTTCCAGTACAGCGATCAGGCAGCGACCCACCGCAAGGCCAGAGCCGTTCAGTGTGTGGACATATTCTGGCTTGCCACCGCCTTCGGGCCGGAAACGCGCATTCATGCGACGGGCCTGAAAATCACCACAGGTTGAGACCGAGCTGATCTCGCGATAGGTGTCCTGACCGGGAAGCCATGCCTCGATGTCAAAGGTACGGCGGGCGCCAAAGCCCATGTCGCCGGTACACAGGATAACGGTGCGATACGGCACGCCCAGCTTTTCCAGAATGCCCTCGGCGCAGCCCACCATGCGTTTTTGTTCGTCATCCGAGGTCTCGGGATGGGTGATCGAGACCATCTCGACCTTTTCGAACTGGTGCTGACGCAGCATTCCGCGGGTGTCTTTGCCCGCCGAACCGGCCTCGGACCGGAAGCAGAGCGAATGCGCGGTATAACGGCGGGGCAGGTAGCTTTCCTCGATCATCGTGTCGTTGACGATGTTGGTCAGCGAAACCTCGGAGGTCGGGATCAACCACCAGCCTTCGCGGGTCTGATAGCTGTCCTCGCCGAATTTCGGCAGCTGGCCGGTGCCCTGCATCATCTCGGACAGAACCAGAACCGGGCCGTTGACCTCGGTCAGTCCGTTTTCGTTGATATGCGTGTCCAGCATGAACTGAGCCAGTGCACGGTGGATACGCGCAACGCCGCCGGACAGCAGCACAAAGCGCGAGCCAGAGAGTTTCGCTGCGGTTTCGAAATCCATACCGTTTTGAACGGCCTCAATCTCAAAATGCTCTTTTGGGGCAAAGTCCATTTCGCGCGGGGTACCCCAACGGCTCACCTCGACATTGTCGTTCTCGTCGGCGCCCTCTGGCACATCGTCGGCGGGTAGGTTGGCAATACGGATCAGTTGGTCTGTCAGCAGAGCGTCCAGATCCTTGGCCTCGGTCTGCATCCGGGCGATTTCGGCCTTCTTTTCAGCTACTAGCGCGCGCAGACGCTCAAATTCGGCCTCATCACCGCGGGCTTTGGCCGCGCCGACTTCTTTCGAAGCTTTGTTCTGTTCGGCCTGTGCGGTTTCTGCGGCCAGAATCTTGGCGCGGCGGCTTTCGTCCAGCCGCAGCAGGTCTGACGACACCGGCGCGTCCCCACGGCGCGCGAGAGCGGCGTCGAAAGCGGCTGGATTTTCGCGAATGGCGCGGATGTCGTGCATAGTTCAGATCCTTGAATGCAGTGAATCACTGCGACTGCTTATGCACCATATATCGCGGAGGGTGTAGCGCTGGTTAACCAAACTACGCCTAACTGTCCGGCTCCTCATCGTGATGAGCCAGATGTCCGTCCCATTCCCCGGGCGGAATCTTTGGTTCGGGCGGGTCAGCGATGTAGGAGGGGGTCATGATCTGCACGTTATTCTCGTTGAATACGGCCACAATGTTGCGATGCAGATCTGACCGAATCTTGGGAATAATGCTGCCTCGGGTAGTGTATCCGTTGATCTGGTAGTTGATCGCGTAGTCGGCCAGCGCGGTCCACAGAACAAAGGGCTCGGGCTTGGCCTTGATCCCTTTGGTGCGATTGGCGGCCTCGATCAGCATTGCCTCGATCTTTTCGGGTGGCTCTTCATAGCCGATGCCAACGGTTGTGTGCAGCAACAGCCCGCTGCCATCTGTTTTCTTCGAAAAATTCACCACGTCCGAATTCATCAGCTGCGCATTGGGGATCGAGATTAACTCGTTCTTGATGGATTTCAGATGTGTTTCCATCAGTTTGATCTGCACCACGTCACCGATGTGGTCTCCAATCTGAATACGGTCCCCGATCGAGGTTGAGCGGCGATAGATTACAAACAGCCCGGCCAGCATGTTCGACACGACTGAGTTCGCGCCCAACGACAGCATTGCGCCGACCAGAATGGTCAGGCCCTGAAATGCCGCCGAATCCGAGCCTGGAATGTAGGGCACGGCAAAAACCAGCGCGATCAGTATCACGACCACTCGGGCAATGTTGAAGGTCGGGTTAACCCAATGCTTCTCAAAATCGCCCATATCGAACGATCCCGCTTCGACCGCGTCAAAAAAGACCCGCATGCCCTTGATAATATACAAAGTTACCCAGGCGATCAGGCCAAGCATGATCATGTTTGGGATATAGCTGAGGATGCCTTTGAAGATAAGGAGGACCGGCTCGGTCAGATAGGTCAGCAGCAATTGCGCGAAATACCGGGTTTCGGCAAAGGCCAATAAGACGAACGACAGGTAGTAGTAGAAACCCAGGAAGAAAATCACCAGCAGAGCGAAATTCAGACCGTAACGCACCAAGGCTGCAATGGCCTCGGCTTGAACGCTCTTGGCCGTGGCGGTTTCCACGTCCTTCAGGTAGCGCTTCACGAATCTCAGTGTCCGCCGCCGTATCCTGCGGTGCAGCCACAAGATCATCACGATAAAGACAACGAAGCCCAAGGTCCAAGCCGCGGCTTCGATAGCACCTGAAACCCGCGCCTGTTCTGTTCGATTCAAACGGTAGGCCTCAATAGCCTGTTTGATCGCATTGCCGTGCAGAACGCTGACAACGCTGAGTTCCATCTGGTCCAATTCTGCATCGGCTTCGGTGACGATCGAAACCCGTTCACCATCAACCAGAACCCAGGTGCCGAACTCGGTTTCCTCAAAGCTGATCGTGACCTCGGACGCGTCCGACGCTTCGGCGATTTCTATGATCTTGTCTTGAACTTCTTCGGCACGCTCGGGGGCGGGTAGTGCGCTTGAGCCTCGAACCTGAAACAGAACGTCCCCGTCGATTATGACTGGGGCCATAAAAGATTCTGATTCTGCAGCTTCTGGCACAGGCGTATCGGTCGGTGACTCTTGCGCCTCGACAGGTTGGCTTAGCCAAAGGGCTGCTGCCATTGCAGTCAGCAAATAACGTAGCGAATGGAAGGGTTTGAATTGCCGTGCCATGTGTCCCCCTTGTTGGGAACTATACCCGGTTTGAACAGTGTTCCTAGGACATATCTGCAACGTTTTGACGGTTCTTGTGGCGGCAGGTGTGCGTTCAGGTGGGTCACGCTGCCGCCATTGCTTGCAAACACGCATATCAGCGCATAGGTTCCCGCCAAATTTGCGGAACGGTGCCGCAGGTCAAAGAAAAAGGAATATCCCATGGAAGGTGGCGCAATCGCCCAGTTTCTCCCGCTGATCCTGATCTTCGCGATCATGTATTTCCTGCTGATCCGTCCGCAGCAAAAGAAGATGAAAGAACACCAGGCCATGGTCGAAGCTGTGCGCCGTGGCGATCAGGTCGTCACACAGGGTGGTCTGATCGGCAAGGTGTCGAAGGTCAAGGAAGGCGACAACGAGATCGAGGTCGAGATCGCCGAGGGCGTTAAGGTTCGTGTGGTCAAATCGACCATCGCTCAGGTTCTGAACAAGACCGAACCTGCGAAGTAACTTCGCCTTACAATTCCTTGAAAAGGCAGGGTTATGCTGCAAATTGATACCTGGAAGCGGGTTCTGATCTGGCTGGTCTGTGTGACCGGCCTGCTCTTGGCTCTGCCGAATGCGTTCTACACGCGGGTCGAACAATCTAATGACGCCAAAGCCGCGATTGAGCTTGGCGCGGATACGCCCGAAAATCAGGCCGAGGCGGCGCAGTGGCCGAACTGGCTGCCGTCCTCCTTGGTCAATCTGGGCCTCGATCTGCGGGGCGGTGCGCATCTGCTGGCCGAGGTCAAGGTCGAGGATGTCTACGAATCCCGCATGGAGGCGATGTGGCCCGAAATCCGCGACGCCCTGCGGGATGAGCGTTCCACCGTTGGCACGATCCGCCGTCAGGACTCGGACCCCGATCAGATTCGCGTCCGCATCAGCCAGCCCGAGGGGATGTCGCGCGCGCTCGAAACCGTTCGCGGTCTAGCCCGTCAGGTTCAGACGCTGACTGGTGTCGGTGCGACTGATATCGAGGCCTTTGCCGATGGCGATACAATCGTCGTGCAGCTTTCCGAGGCGGAGAAGCTGGCCTCAGATGATCGCACTGTGCGCCAATCGCTTGAGATCGTGCGCCGCCGGATCGATGAGGTCGGTACGCGTGAACCCACCATTCAGCGCCAAGGTGCGGACCGCATCCTCATTCAGGTTCCCGGAATCGGAAGTGCAGGCGAGCTGAAAGAGATCATCGGCACCACGGCGCAGCTGACCTTCAACCCCGTTGTTGGTCGTGGCACGGACCCGGATGCCACTGCCGGTATCGGTGAAGAAGTGGTGCCGTCGATTGACGAAAGCGGAGTGTACTACACGCTTGAATCCTCTCCGGTCGTGACTGGGGAAGAGCTGGTGGATGCGCAGCCCTCGTTCGATCAGAACGGCCGTCCCGCGGTCAGCTTCCGGTTCAACACGTCGGGCGCGCGAAAATTCGGCGACTATACGCTGGAAAATATCGGCGCGCCTTTCGCGATCGTGCTAGATGATGAGGTAATCTCGGCCCCTGTGATCCAAAGCCACATTCCCGGCGGCTCAGGCATCATCACAGGCAACTTCACGGTCGAGGAAAGTACTAACCTTGCTATCCTGCTACGGGCAGGGGCCTTGCCTGCCGAGTTGGAGTTCCTCGAAGAACGCACAATCGGCCCCGAATTGGGTCAGGACAGCATCGACGCAGGTAAAGTCGCCACTATGGTAGCCTTTGCCGCGGTACTGGTTTTCATGGCGCTCAGCTACGGTTTGTTTGGCGTCTTCGCCAACATTGCCTTGATCATCAACGTGGGCCTCTTGTTCGGCCTGCTGTCGCTGATCGGCGCGACGCTGACCCTGCCGGGCATTGCGGGTATCGTTCTGACGGTCGGTATGGCCGTCGACGCCAACGTGCTGATTTTCGAACGTATCCGAGAGGAACTGAAATCTGCCAAAGGCCCTGCGCGTGCGATTGAGTTGGGCTATGAAAAGGCCCTGTCGGCCATCGCGGATGCCAACGTGACCACCTTCATCACGGCGGTGATCCTGTTTGCCATGGGCAGCGGCCCCGTGCGCGGATTTGCCATCACTCTGGGCCTGGGCATCCTGACCTCGGTCTTCACCGCGATCTTCGTGACGCGCCTGATGGTCGTCATGTGGTTCGAGCGCCGCCGTCCGAAAACGATCGAGGTTTGATCATGAGACTGAAACTCGTACCCCAAAGCACCTCGTTCGATTTCTTCAGCCGCTGGAAGGTCTGGCTGGGCATCTCGGCCCTGATGATGGTTGTGGCCTTCGCCTCATTCATGTTGCAGGGCCTCAACTTCGGCATCGACTTCCGGGGCGGCACGACGATCCGCACCGAAAGCACCCAGCCGATTGACGTGGGTGTCTACCGTGACGCGATTGCACCGCTGGAACTGGGCGATGTCTCGATCACCGAGATTTTCGACCCGACCTTCGGACCAGAAGACAACGTCGCGATGATCCGCATTCAGGCGCAGGCAGATGCGGAAGCTGTCGAAGCCTCGACCATCACAGCTGTTGAGGGCGCGTTGCAGGCCGTGATCCCCGATATCCAATTTGTATCGGTGGAATCGGTTGGCCCGAAAGTCTCGGGTGAGCTAATCCAGACAGCCGTGATCGCCATCGTTTTGGCCATCGGAGCGGTGCTCGTCTACATCTGGCTGCGGTTTGAATGGCAGTTCGCTCTTGGCGCGGTCGCGGCGCTTGTGCATGACGTGATCCTGACCATCGGCATTTTCTCGGAACTTCAAATCCGCTTCGATCTGGCTATCATCGCGGCGCTTCTGACCATCGTGGGTTACTCGCTGAACGACACGGTGGTTGTGTTCGACCGCGTGCGTGAGAACCTGCGGAAGTATAAGAAGAAAGACCTAAAAGAGGTCCTCAATATCTCGATCAACGAAACCCTCAGCCGGACGGTGATGACCTCGGTCACAACCCTGCTGGCGCTGATCTCGCTCTACGTGCTGGGCGGCGATGTGATCCGGGGCTTTGTCTTCGCGATGATCTGGGGTGTGATCGTGGGGACCTATTCGTCGGTCTTCGTGGCCTCGACCATCCTATTGTGGCTTGGCGTCAAGCGTGACTGGTCCAAGCCATCAAACAACGCGGGCAACCAGTTTGCCAACGTAGATGCCTGAGCTCTTCGGCCAGTCCCCACAGGGTCTGGCCGTTGTCTTATTGGCAGCCTTTCTTGGGGGCGTCGTTCGCGGCTTTTCGGGGTTTGGCACCGCTTTGGTTTTCCTGCCTATCGCGACCCCTTATCTCGGCCCGTTTGGAGCGCTGATCGGCCTGACAATCATGGACATCTTTGGCCCCCTGCCGAATCTGCGCCGGGCATGGAGTGCCGTGAACAAGGGCGATCTGACACGCCTCCTGCTCGGCTGCGCACTGGTCCTTCCGCTGGGGCTTTGGGTGTTGACGCAGGTCGCGCCCGAGGTTTTCCGCTATGCGGTCAGCGGTCTGGCCCTTGCGATGTTGGCCATTCTGATCCTCGGTCTGCGCTATCACGGTCATGTCAGCCGCATGATGGTCACAGGTATCGGCGGAGCCGCCGGGTTCCTTGGTGGCGTAGCCGGGCTCCCTGGTCCGGCCGTCATCCTGTTCTACATGTCGCGCCCACTGCCGGTGGATGTCATTCGCGCGACGATCCTGCTGTTTCTGTTCGGCTTCGACTTCCTGCTTCTCGGTTACCTGACCGGTATGGCGCAGGTCACCCTCGCCGCTGCTGGGCTGGGGCTTCTTCTGGCGCTACCTAACCTGCTGGGCAATTGGCTTGGCGGGTGGCTTTTCCGACCAGACCGAGAACGCCTCTACCGCGCGGCCGCCTATATGGTGATTGCCCTGGCGGCCTTGTCCGGCCTGCCGCTTTGGGGGTAAACACAACGCATGCGATTGAATGAGATCAACTACACCAACGCCGAACCCGTTGACGGGTACGGCCCCGGCTTTTTCCGGATCGGAGGGCGCGTTCATCAAGGCGCCGCGCTGATCGGCCCGACGGGAACGCAGGCGTGGGGCGGATACTCAGACGACGAGCCACTGCGCGAACTGTCCGAGGTCGTCGATGTCCTGTTCATAGGAACCGGAGCAGAGCTTGCCCACATCCCACCCGAGCTGCGCCAAACTCTCGAATCTGCGGGGATCGGAGTCGAGATCATGAACTCCCCCGCCGCCTGCCGTACCTACAACGTCCTGCTATCCGAAGGTCGCCGCATTGCGCTCGCTCTGATCCCCGTCTGACGGGATCCCCTTCATCTGGCCCAAAATATCTCGGGGAGCGCGAGGGGCTGGCCCCTCGCATCCGAACCCATCCAAGCGCACTGCCCTAGCTCCCTGCGTCAAATCCAACCTTTTGCCTGCGTCCCCAATCGGATAAGCGAGTCTCATGACTCTAACCGTTTTCGATCTGACCATCACCCGTGGTGGCGTGCCCGTGCTCGAGGGGGTGAGCTTCAAACTCACCCCCGGTCAGGCGCTCATTTTGCGCGGGCCGAACGGAATAGGAAAAACAACGCTGCTCCGCACTCTGGCAGGGCTACAGCCTGCTTTGGCGGGAAAGATCGAAGGTGCCGAGGACCAGATCGCCTACGCCTCGCATTCCGATGGTTTGAAGCCAACCCTGACGGTTGTCGAAAATCTTGCCTTCTGGGCGTCCGTCTTTGGGACCCATGACATCCAGCCAGCACTAGACGCCTTTGCGCTGAATGACCTGTCCGACCGCCATGCGGGCAACTTGTCGGCCGGGCAAAAGCGCAGGCTGGGCCTTGCACGGATGCTGGTTACGGGGCGGCCGATCTGGATGCTGGACGAACCAACCGTCTCACTCGACAAAAACGCCGTTCAGATGTTCGCTGACGCTGTGCGCGGGCATCTGGGGCAGGGCGGCTCGGCCCTGATTGCAACCCATATCGACCTCGGCCTCGACGGAGAGGTTCTGGACGTCGGCCCCTACAAAGCCAAACCGCAACCCATCGATGACTTCGACGGAGGCTTCCTGTGATCGCCCTATTGTTGCGCGACCTGAAGCTGGCCTTTCGCGCAGGCGGAGGCTTTGGTCTCGGCCTGGCCTTCTTCCTGATCGTAACGGTTCTGGTGCCTTTTGCTGTCGGTCCACAATCGTCGCTGCTCTCGACCATCGCGCCGGGAATTCTGTGGCTGGGCGCGTTGCTGGCCTGCCTGTTATCTCTCGACCGTCTTCTGGCCCTGGATTGGGAGGACGGATCGCTGGACCTTCTGGCTACCGCGCCTCTCCCGCTAGAGGCCGTCGTCTCGATCAAAGCGCTGGCGCATTGGATCACGACCGGTTTGCCTCTGGTTCTGGCGGCACCGTTTCTGGGCGTCTTGCTGAACCTTCCCACGCCGGGCTTCTTCTGGCTGGTGATCTCGCTCCTGCTCGGCACCCCCGCCATGAGCGTCATCGGCACCTTCGGCGCCGCTCTGACCGTCGGGCTGAAGCGCGGTGGCCTGCTGTTGTCATTGCTGGTTCTACCGCTCTACGTCCCAACCTTGATCTTCGGCGCAGAAGTCGCCCGCCGGGGTGCCGTCGGGATGGAGACCCAAACGCCACTTTTGATGCTGGCGGGGATCACGATGGCCACGATAGCTCTGCTTCCATTCGCCAGCGCAGCGGTCCTGCGCATCAATCTGCGGTGAAGCGCCACAACTTTGAGCAAGGTCAATTGAGAATGAACCCGAGTCAGACTAAATAACGGCCATGTCTATCGCAGCCAAAGCCAACGCCCTCTGGGAATATGCCAACCCGCGCAAGTTTCTTGCCACCAGCGAGCGTATCTTGCCCTTTTTCTGGATCACCTCGGCGGTTTGCATCGTGGTCGGGCTGATCTGGGGCTTCTTCTTCACGCCGGATGACTTCCGACAGGGATCGACAGTCAAGATCATCTACCTGCACGTCCCATCGGCCCTGATGGCGATCAATTGCTGGCTGATGATGCTGGTGACCTCGCTGGTCTGGCTGGTCCGCCGCCATCACGTCAGCGCTCTGGCCGCGCGCGCCGCCGCACCTGTGGGCATCGTGATGACCCTGATCGCACTGGCGACCGGAGCGATTTGGGGCCAACCGATGTGGGGCACCTGGTGGGCCTGGGATCCACGCCTGACTTCGTTCCTGATCTTGTTCCTATTTTATCTCGGTTACGTCGCCTTGTGGGAGGCGATCGAGGACCCGGACACCGCCGCCGACTTGACCTCGGTCCTGTGTCTTGTGGGGTCGGTCTTCGCGATACTCAGCCGTTATGCGGTGAATTTCTGGAATCAGGGGCTGCACCAGGGTGCCTCGGTCATGCGGGCGGGAGCGGTCACGGGAACGGACACCGAAGAGAAAGTCAGCAACGTGTTCTTCTATCCATTGCTGACCTGCATCATTGGCTTCGTTCTGCTGTTCATAGCATTGGTTCTGTATCGCACCGGCACCGAAATCCGCGCGCGTCGGGTCAAAGCGCTGCTGGCTCGTGAAAGGGTGGGCGCATGATGCCTGATCTTGGAAAATACGCAGACGCTGTCTTGTCGTCCTACGCTGCTTCGATCCTTCTGCTCGTTGCGCTGGTCGTCTTCAGCGTGATCCGGGGACGCAAAGTGCGGGCCGAAATGGAGAAAATCGAACAAAGGATGTCGCGCAATGGCTAAGATTTCGCCTTTGATGATCGCGCCGCCGCTGATCTTCGGTGCTTTTGCCGTTCTGGCCGGTATCGGCATGTTCCGAGACGACCCCAACGCCCTGCCATCCGCCCGCGAAGGGCAACCCGCCCCTCCGGTCGTCCTGACTGAGTTTCCGGGCAAAACGCCTTTCGACGACGCGACCCTGCGGGACGGGCAGGTCAAGCTGGTCAACTACTGGGCCAGCTGGTGTGCCCCCTGTCGGGCAGAGCATCCAAACCTTGAGGCGCTGTCGAACGAAGGCATCCCGGTCTACGGCGTCAACTACAAAGACAAGTTGGACAATGCGCAAAGCTTTCTGACTGAATTGGGCGATCCCTATACCGGCATCGGTCGCGACGAGCAGGGCCGCATGGCTTTGGATTGGGGGCTTTACGGCGTTCCCGAAACCTATGTGATCGACGGGGAAGGCACCGTGATCCTGCGTTTCGCCGGTCCGATCACCCAACGTGTGATCGAAAGCACGATCCGCCCGGCGCTTGAAAAAGCGGCTGGCGGTTAGAGCCTGTAGCCACCGGTCACAGCCAAGGTCTCACCCGTGATGAATGCGGCGTCGTCTGACGCCAAGAACCGTACGGCCTTCGCGATATCTTCGGGCCGCCCAATCCGCCCTACGGCTGTGTTCTCGACGAACAAGGCGGTCAAGTCTTCGGGGCGCGGGTCTTCAGGGATGTTAATCGCCCCCGGTGCCACAGCATTGACCCGAATACCCTGAGGCCCAAGTTCCTTTGCCATCCCGCGTGTCCAAAGGTTCAGGGCTGCCTTGCTTGCCCCGTAAATCACCGCGCCTTTCGGTGGCAAAACGGCGTTCATCGAGGAAATACTGACAATCGCCGCCCCCGGTTTCAAATGGGGCATGGCAGCCGCCAGCAAAGCAGAAGGGACCAGCAGGTTCAAATCCAAAATTGCGCGATGATCTTCCAGTTCAAAAACCTCTTTCGGAGTAGACCTGACCAAACCCGCATTGTTCACGATCACGTCCAGCCGCCCGAAACGTTCGACAACGTCGCGTATCACTGCTTCAGGCTGTCCGTCCTGCGTCAGATCGGACCGTATCGGCTGCAAACCTTCCCCTTCCAACGCAGGATCTGGCTCGCTTGACAGCCATGTGAAAGCAACACGATGATCGCGCCGCAGATCCTCAACAATCGCGCGCCCAATCCCCCGCGCGCCGCCGGTTACCAAAACCACTTTCTCCAAACCAACCTCCCGCGCACCGCTGATCGTCCACTTAGGACACAATCAACTTCTTCTGTTCAAAAATACCTCGGAGCGCGAGGCAGAGCCTCGCATAAAAAAGGACGCCAATCGGCGTCCCTTTCAGTCCCTTGATAAGCACCGCGTCAACCCGCCTTCGCGAGATTGCGCAGCACATAGTGCAGAACACCGCCGTTCTCGATGTATTCGATCTCAGGGGCTGTATCTATGCGGCATTTCAGGGTGATGGTCTTCTCGGTCCCGTCGCCATAGGTGATGGTGCAGGGCACCTCCTGCAGCGGCTCAATCGTGTCCAGACCGTGGATCGAGACCGTCTCATCCCCTTTCAAACCAAGCGTTTTGCGCGTGTCTCCGCCGGAGAACTCAAACGGAATCACGCCCATGCCCACGAGGTTCGAGCGGTGGATGCGCTCAAAACTCTCTGCAATCACGGCTTTGATGCCCAGCAGAGCAGTCCCCTTCGCGGCCCAGTCACGGGAAGAGCCCGCGCCATATTGCTCGCCTCCGAAAACGACCAGAGGGGTGCCATTCGCCTGATACGCCATCGACGCGTCGTAGATCGAGGTCTGCGCGCCATCCGGCCCCTTGGTGTAACCGCCTTCGACCCCGTCCAGCATCTCGTTCTTGATGCGGATATTGGCGAAGGTGCCGCGCATCATGACCTCATGGTTGCCCCGGCGCGAGCCGTAGGAGTTGAACTCACGCGGCTGCACCTGACGTTCCATCAGGTACTGACCGGCGGGCGAGGTCGTGGCAAACGATCCGGCGGGTGAGATATGGTCGGTCGTGACCATATCGCCCAGGATCGCCAGTACCTTGGCCCCTTCGATATTAGAGATCGTGCCCGGCTCGGCCCCCATGCCCTGAAAATAGGGCGGGTTCTGGATATAGGTCGAGGTCGGCGGCCAGTCATAGGTTTCCTGCTGCGGAACCTCGACCTCACGCCATTTCTCATCCCCTTTGAAAACGTCGGCATATTTCGACTGGAACGCCTCGCGGGTTACGGTTGCTTCGACCAACTCCGCGATTTCGCTCTGGCTGGGCCAGATGTCCTTCATAAAGACGTCATTGTCGTCCCGGTCCTGACCAATGGGTTCAGAGGTCAGGTCGATATCCATGGTGCCCGCCAAGGCATAAACGACCACCAGCGGTGGCGAGGCCAGATAGTTGGCGCGCACATCCGGCGATATCCGACCTTCGAAGTTGCGGTTACCGGACAGAACCGAGGTGGCGACCAGATCGCCTTCGGAAATCGCCTCGCTGATTTCTCGCTGGATCGGACCCGAGTTGCCGATACAGGTGGTGCAGCCATAGCCCACAAGGTTGAACCCGATCTTGTCCAGATCGTCTTGCAGACCCGCGGCCTCAAGATAGGCGGAAACCACCTGCGATCCCGGTGCGAGCGAGGTCTTGACCCATGGCTTGCGGTCCAGACCCAGCGCGGCGGCTTTGCGGGCAACCAGACCCGCTCCGATCATCACATAGGGGTTCGAGGTGTTGGTGCAGGAGGTGATCGAGGCGATCACGACCTTGCCCGATTCCATACCGTAGTTCTCGCCTTTGACTTCGACCTGCTTGCCCATCGGGCGTTTGAAGGTTTTCTCCATCTCGTTCAGGAACGCGGCCTTCGCTTCCGTCAGCGCCACATAGTCCTGCGGACGTTTCGGCCCCGAGATGGCAGGAACGATGGTGCCCATATCCAGTAACAGGGTGTCGGTATAGATCGGCGCGTAGTTTTCATCACGCCACAGCCCGTTTTCCTTTGCGTAGGCTTCGACCAGCGCAAGACGGTCTTCGTCGCGCCCGGTATTGCGCATGTAGCGCAGGGTTTCGCCGTCGATCGGGAAGAAGCCGCAGGTTGCGCCATATTCGGGGGCCATGTTGGCGATCGTGGCACGGTCGGCCAAAGGAAGACGATCCAAACCTTCGCCGTAGAATTCGACGAATTTACCAACCACGCCCTTTTCACGCAGCATCTCGACGACTTTAAGCACCAGATCAGTGCCGGTAGTGCCCTCGACCATCGCTCCGGTCAGTTCAAAGCCTACAACCTCGGGGATCAACATCGAGATCGGCTGGCCGAGCATAGCTGCCTCTGCCTCAATCCCGCCGACGCCCCATCCCAGAACGGCCATGCCGTTGACCATGGTGGTGTGGCTGTCTGTACCGACAAGGGTGTCGGGATAGGCGACCTCTTCGCCGTTCTGATCAGTATCCGTCCAAACGGTTTGGGCCAAATATTCTAGGTTCACCTGATGGCAGATGCCGGTGCCAGGCGGTACGACGCGGAAATTGTTGAACGCGTTCTGACCCCATTTCAGGAACTGGTAGCGCTCCATATTGCGCTCGTATTCGCGGTCCACATTCACCTGGAACGCACGCGGGTTGCCGAACTCGTCAATCATGACCGAGTGGTCGATGACCAGATCCACCGGGTTTAGCGGATTGATTTTTTGCGCATCTCCGCCCAAAGCTTTGATCCCATCGCGCATGGCCGCCAGATCGACCACGGCAGGCACACCGGTGAAATCCTGCATCAGCACGCGGGCAGGGCGATAGGCGATCTCGCGCGGGTTTTTGCCTCCGTTCTCACCCCATTCCGCAAATGCTTTGATGTCGTCGACCGAGACGGAGAACCCGTCATCCTCGAAGCGCAGCATGTTTTCCAGCACCACTTTAAGCGCGGCGGGCAGCTTGGAGAAATCACCCAGGCCGGCCTTTTGAGCGGCGGGGATGGAATAGTAGGAAATGGTTTTGCCATTCACGCTCAGGCTGCGGCGTGTTTTGGCGGTATCCTGTCCGGTTTTGATAGGCATCCTGTGGCCTCCCTCTCAAATAACTTGGAAAATGGGATTCGTTGCGGTTTATCTTGATCACGTTTGTCCGGGGTTCAAGCGTCAGTTACTGACAAGATGAAAGTGTATACTGTGGTATGCAAAATCAAGAGCAAGGGACTGCCTCGTCTCAAGAAACCTTGATTGGAGCTTGAAGAGCAAAACGTTTATCCGTTTTGCATGATTTTCAAGCCGAGGGGACTCATGTTCAAATCCGCCCTAGCAGCCGCCATTCTATCCGCCTGTGCCGCCTTTTCAGTATCGGCGCAAGAGGATCCGGTTGTGATCGAGTTGTTTACCTCGCAAGGGTGTTCATCCTGCCCCCCGGCGGATCGGCTTTTGCACGAGCTGATCAAGCGCGACGACGTGATCGGGCTGGCGCTGCATGTGGACTATTGGGATTACATCGGCTGGAAGGACGAATACGCCATTCCTGATCATACGACGCGGCAGCGGGCCTATGCCCGCAATGGTGGCCGGTCGATGATCTACACGCCGCATATGGTGATCAATGGGCGGCATGACGTGGTTGGCGCGCAAGTGCAGGAGTTGGATCGGCTGATCAAGGCGCATCTGATCGCCGCGCCCACTGCTGAAGTGCAGGCTGAGCGTTCGGGGCAAGAGGTGACGGTGCGCGTGACGCCGATCGATTTGCCTGGTGGAGAGACCTATGACGTGCGGATCGTCCAGTACACGCCGCTGCGTCACGCCTCGATCCGGCGTGGAGAGCTCGCGGGCCATGAGCTCGACTATGCCAATGTGGTGGAAAGCTGGCAGATGGCCGGGCGCTGGGATGGGGCTAACGAGCAGGCGTTTTCAGCGCAGTTGGATTCTGACCTGCCAGCGGTTGTTCTGGTGCAGCGGGCAGGTCACGGTCCAATCATCGCGGCCGCGCATGCGAAGTGATCAGGGCATATCTTCGGGCTGAACACCCAGCCCGTTCCACGCCTTCCAGCGGCGGTGAATCCAGAACCATTGACCCATATGCTGGCGCACCATCTGCTCCAGATCATCGTTGATATATTGCGTCATGGTCTTGGGGTCGGAATGCGGCACCGGGTCGTGCATCACGATTTCGAAATCCAGACCATTGGCTTGGCGCACCGCGTAGCAGGGGATCATGACCGCGTTGAATTTCATCGCAAGTTCGGCGTTCAGAACGGATGTGACGGCGGGCTTACCAAAGAACATCAACTCCTCGCCGCCGTGAACATGCAAGTCAGAGACGATGGCGATCATCTCACCCCCTTTGAGGGAGCGCACCATCTCAACCATTCCGCGCCGACCCTGTTCGAACATGGGCGAGCCGGTTTTGTAGAAGGCTTCGACATAGGCCTCATTGAAATAGGGGTTGGCCATACGACGATAGAGGCAGCCCAGAGGGCGCCCGCTGCGGGCTTGCAGCGCGATCCGCGTTGCGAGGTAGTGGCCGAAATGCGCGGCGATGATCATGACCGGTCGCCCCTCGGCGGCAGCGGCATCAAAAGCAGCGACACCGGGGCCGGACAGCTTTGCGTTGCGTTGGCGCGCTGTGAACCCTTCGGGCGAGAAGTGCTCCATCATGGCCCGACCTGCGTTGTCCGAGACCTCAGCCGAAATACGGTTAATGTCACGCTCTGACAGCTCGGGGCAGGTGAGTTTCAGGTTGTCTCGGACCCGTTTGCGAAACCCAACCAACGGGGCCAATCCGCGCACCAAGGTCCCCATTGCCCCGATGCGGGTTCCATAGGGCAGCAACCGCATGCCACCGATCACGCCTTTCAGGAACAGACTGGCGACATAGTATTTCCCAAGCTCAAACCGGCTGAGCTCTGACTTTTCGACAGGCATGGAGGTGTCTCACGGCGTGTTGCGTTTGCTGGGCCAGACATACAGGCCCGGCCCGGCAAGCTCAAGCACTCAGCCGGTTGAGGTCAGTCTTCGTCTTCTTCCGGCTCGACCAATGTCAGCGTGCCATCGTCTACCAAGGTGCGAATTGCGCCTACGATTTCGGTCATGGCCTCTTCGGCCTCGGACTGTTTGACGCGCCCGCGTTCAGCCATTTCTTCGCGCAGATTGTCGGCCATACGGGCGGAGATGTTGGATAGGATGAACTCAACCGAGGCTTTGTCATCGTCAGCGGCGGCCCCAGCCAGTGCAGTGACAAGGCTGGCTTGTTCAACCCCGCGCAGAATAGCGGGCACATCGCGTGTGGCGATACGGGCCGGGATGTGCGCGAAGGTGAAAATGGATTGACGCACAATGTCTGCGAATTCGGCGTCCTCTTCGTTCAGGGCCGTCAGCAACCCGTCGCGGGTTGAGGCTGCCGATTGATTCAGGATCGCCCCCACGCGCGCACCGGGGCCATCGGAAAACGCCTGCGACGGGCGTTGATCCAGTTGAGCAGCCAGCGACCAGCCGATCCGTTCCACCGCTTCGGGGGTCACATTGGCCGTTTTGGAGATCGCATAGGTGATGCGTCGCGCAATGGGGCCGGGCAGGTGCCCCAGCAATTGCGCGGCTTTGGCCGTGTCGAGCTTGGACAGCATCACGGCGGCCACCTCGGTGCTTTCTGCCTGCGCCTTCTGGGCCAGATCTTCGGCCGAAATCTCTCTCAGTCGCTGCCATGGATCGCCGATCTGACGCACGCCTGCGATTTTTCGCAATCGCGCTGCCGTGGCCGGGGCAATCTTGCCGTTCACCGCATCCAGCGCCCCAGCGAGGCCATGAGGGAAGGACAGGCCCACGCTATCCAGCGCGTCGCCAAATTCCTGCGCCACGGCATCCAGCGTCACACGGTTCACAAGACCCATCTGACCCAGTTGATGCGTGAGTGTTTCCTGCAATGCGTCGGGCAGTTCCTCTAGCGGGATATCCGCCCCTTCATTCAGCAACAGACGCACCACGATAGCGGCCTTTTGACGATTGCTGAGTGTGCGTGGGACGACGCGGGGCGCGTCGTCCGCCTGACCTGCGCCCGAGGGCTGCGCCCCCGAGGCCACCTGAACCAAAGTATTCATGTCCTGCATCTGCCTGCGGTGCCAAAGTTCTGTTCCACAGGCAGGTTAGCGGGAATCAGGTAAAGAAAGGTTGAACCTCAGTAGTTATAGGTCAGCCCGGTCTTGATGGCTTCGCGCAGAGACGCCTCGGCCCAGGTGCCTTCGCCTCCACGCGCCTTGATCTCGCGCCATTGGGCGATGGCCAGATCAGTTTTCCCTTCGGAAACAAAGCCCTGAGCCATATAGCTGCGCGCCAGAAGGTTATCGGGGTTTGTGGCGATAGCCTGCTTGTAATAGGCATTCGCAAGCTCAATGTTGCCCATCTTGCGGTGCGTGAAGCCCCAGTAGGTCAACACGCGGTCATCATTTTGATCGCTCATGACGCGCAGGATGTTCTGGGCGTTTTCCAACTGACCATCATAGGCCAGCTCACGAACGGCTTCATAGAGGTCCTCATCGGTGAAATTCGTCGCGCTCGGTTTGACGCAGCGCCCGCGGTCTTCGCTCCAGACTCGGCCGAACAGGCATTTCTTGGTCGTGTTAGTGGGCTTGGGCGGATTGGCACCGCCGCCACCGGCTGCGTGGGCTGCTATGGGGGAAAAGGCGAAAGAGGTCAGTGCAATCGCGGATGCAAGAAGAATGCGCATAGTTTTAACTCCGTGGTCAGGTCTGCTCATTGAAATCATAGTGTGATCTTCAAAAAAGCTAACACCGGAGCTTTTCGATTTATTCACAAAGCAGACAGAATTTTTGTTCACGAAGTGCGTGATGATGCGAAAAGCGCCCGGTCGATGAGGGGCCGAGCGCTTTTCTGGGATGGTTTATTCGCCGAAGACACGCTCGAAAATCGTGTCGACATGCTTGGTGTGGTAGCCCAGATCGAACTTCTCCTCGATCTCTTCCACGCTGAGGGCAGCGGTCACCTCGGCATCGCCCAGAAGCTCGGTTTTGAAGTCCTTGCCTTCTTCCCAAACCTTCATCGCGTTGCGCTGCACCAAACGGTAGGCATCTTCGCGGCTGACACCGGCTTGGGTCAGGGCCAGCAGCACGCGCTGGCTCATGACCAAACCACGGAACTTGTTCATGTTGGCCAGCATGTTTTCCGGGTAAACGACCAGCTTGTCGACCACGCTGGTCAGGCGCGACAGCGCGAAGTCCAGAGTGACGGTGGTGTCGGGGCCGATGTTCCGCTCGACCGACGAGTGCGAGATGTCACGCTCATGCCACAAGGCCACGTTCTCCATCGCGGGCACGACGGCCATGCGGACAAGACGGGCCAGACCGGTCAGGTTCTCAGTCAGGACCGGGTTGCGCTTGTGCGGCATCGCCGAGGAGCCCTTTTGGCCTTTCGAGAAGAACTCTTCGGCCTCAAGAACCTCGGTCCGCTGCATGTGGCGGATTTCGATGGCGATGTTCTCGATGCTGCTGGCAATGACGCCCAGCGTGGCAAAGAAGGCCGCGTGGCGATCGCGCGGGATGACTTGAGTGCTGATCGGCTCGGGCACTAGACCCAACTGGTCGCAGACATGCTCTTCGACGCGCGGGTCGATGTTGGCAAAGGTCCCAACCGCGCCGCTGATCGCGCCGGTGGCGATTTCGGCGCGTGCGTCGCGCATACGAGACAAATTGCGATCCATCTCGGCGTAGAAGCGGGCAAAGGTCAGGCCCATCGTTGTCGGCTCGGCGTGGATGCCGTGGCTGCGGCCGATGCGAACCGTGTCTTTGTGTTCGATGGCGCGGCGTTTCAGGGCTGCCAGCAGGCCTTCGAGGTCTGCGATCAGAATATCGGCGGCGCGGGTAAGCTGTACATTGAAGCAGGTGTCCAGAACGTCTGAGCTAGTCATGCCCTGATGTACAAAGCGGGCCTCTTCGCTGCCTACATGCTCGGCCAGGTGAGTCAGGAACGCGATAACGTCGTGCTTGGTGACGGCCTCAATCTCGTCAATGCGGGCCACGTCGAATTCCACGTCCTTGGCTTTCCACACCGCGTCGGCGTTCTCACGCGGGATCACGCCCAGATCGGCCATCGCTTCGCAGGCATGCGCCTCGATCTCGTACCAGATGCGGAACTTGGTTTCGGGTGACCAGATGGCAACCATCTCGGGGCGGGAATAACGAGGAATCATTGGCAGCAGGACCTTATTGTGATTTGGCAGAGAGCGATGCGGCGGGGTTTAACGCCGCAGGCGTATGGGAACAAGGCATGAGTGCCCGATTGCGGCGATCTGGCCGGGATAGTGGAAATGACGACCTTACCGACAACATTGTCCGATTTCGAAGGGCGCTGGCGCCTGACGCGCACAATCCGCGATGCGCGGGCCGGGCAGGTCGTGCAAGCAGAAGGAGAGGCCCTGCTGCAGCGATCCGAGGACGGGCTGATCTACACTGAAGAGGTGACGCTCAACATCCCCGGACAGCCTCCGATTAAAGGAACCCGCAAGTATTTATGGTGCGATGGTGGACGTCGCGTGTTGATCCATTTCGACGACGGGCGGTTTTTCCATGCCTTGACGCTGGGCGAGCAAAACGCCTCGGACCACCATGATTGTGCGCCTGACAGTTACGATGCGGTCTACGATTTCCACGACTGGCCCCGTTGGTCGGTGCAATGGACGGTGAATGGGCCGCGAAAATCCTACGAAATGACCACAGACTATGCTGCGGTAGCGTAATCATGTTGCAGTTTGAGCGCTGACAAGGCATTGCTGGTGCAGAAATCTTGGTCCGAATTGGGAGAAGTTAAGATGAATGTAAACGTTCTGGCCAATGCGTTTGGCCCGCGTGAAGGTACGGCGCTGCTTGTAAAGCAGGTTGTACTGGTCGCTCTGGGCATCGTAGCCTTGGCGGTTGCAGCGAAAATCAAAGTGCCGATGTGGCCCGTTCCGATCACCATGGGCACCTTTGCCGTCCTGACCATCGGCACCGCCTATGGCGCACGTCTGGGTCTGGTCACCATGCTGGGCTACCTGTTGGTCGGCGCACTGGGCTTTGATGTGTTCGCAGGTTCCTCGGCCGAGAAATTCGGTCTGACCTACATGATGGGCGGCACCGGCGGCTATCTGGTTGGCTACCTGATGGCGACCGTTCTGCTGGGCGCTCTGGCCGCGCGCGGCTGGGACCGCTCGGTTACCAAACTGGCACTGGCGCTGTTGCTGGCCAACGTGCTGATCTACGTACCGGGCCTGCTTTGGCTGGGTCAGCTCTACGGTTGGGACAAGCCGATCCTGGAATGGGGTCTGACACCGTTCCTGCTGGGCGACGCAATCAAGCTGGGTCTTGCAGCCCTGCTGATCCCCGCCGTTTGGAAACTGGTCGGCGACGCACGCAGCTAAGCGCCTGAACCTTCCGAAATTCAAACCCGCGCCCCGAGATCCGAGGCGCGGGTTTTTTCGTTTCCAGGCAAGGCGGTGCTGGACAAGACTAGCCGCGACGGGCCAATCTGCGGTCAGTGAAATAACTAGGCAATTGAGATATGCGTATTCGTTTAAAGACGGCTCTGGCGGCCTGCGTGGCCCTTTGGGTCGGGGCGGCTGTGCCAGCTGCCGCAGAAACTCCGGTGACGTATACCGACGCCGGGCGTGCGCTCTTCAGCTTTGCGGTGCCGGATTTCTGGGTGCTGCGCACAGGCGGGCCACGCGACATTGAAGACACCGAGCTGGGCGACCCCCGCGCTGTGGCGCGTGTGATAGGGTTCAAGCCGGTCACGGATGACACGGTCTGGATGGGCTTTGTCTCGCCGGCCGGAGTTACCAGCATTCAGGACGGGTTGCGGTATCTGGATGATATCGACAAGTTTCTGGTGAATGATCCCACGGTTACCAGCACCAGCGACATTCGGATTGCAGGACTGCCTGCCAAGGTGATCCGGGGCACCGGCACGCGAGACGGAGGGGTGAGTTTCACTGCCACCATTATTGATCTGCCCCGTGGGCGCGTTGCGATTGCCGTGACGATCCTGCGGAACGGGGCCGATCCTGCCTATGTGGATGATCTGAACGCCGTGTTCGCGTCGTTCCGGTCTTTGCAATAGGGGGCTCAGATGACACGTAAACTGATGAAGCGATCCGTTCTAGTGTTGGGTCTAGGGATTTCAAGCCTGACTCTGGCGGCCTGTGATGGCGTCAGCGTGGGGGTAGGCGTCGGATATGGTTATGATCCCTTCTACGACTCGATGCTGTGGAACGATTACTATCACGACGTGGATGTGGATATCGATATCGACCGTCCGGACAGGCCGGACCGACCGCCGGTCAACAGACCTCCGGCACGTCCGACGCCGCCGATCGCGAAGCCTCCGGCGCGCCCACGGCCTCCGGTTGCGCGGCCGCCAGCAGCACGGCCTCCGATCCATCGGCCTGCGCCTCGTCGGGGCTGAGAATCGTCAGGCTCAGGGGAGGAGTTCGGTCGTGATATGTGCCGAACCCTCCAACGTGCGATGCACTGGGCATTTGTCGGCGATTTCCAGAAGACGGTCGCGCTGGGCCTGATCCAGAGGCCCCTCAAGCCGAATCTTGCGGCGGAACAGATCGACCTTGGCGTCCCCGTTAAGCCCAGCATCCTGCGCGTGGACCTTATTGTGACACACATCGACCGACACGCTGGTCAGCGGCCACTTCTTGCGCCGCGCATACATGCGGATCGTCATCGACGTACACGCCCCAAGCCCAGACGAGACAAAGCCGTACGGCGACATACCCCGATCAGTGCCGCCGTATGAGGCGGGCTCATCCGCCACGACGTGATGGCGCGGTCCGGCTTGGATATCCTGCAGGAAGCCATTGGGATCGGCCTCGGTCACTCGGACAACACCTTCGGGCGCGCCCGGTGGCGGGGCAGGTGGGCGGAGTTCGATATAGCGCGAAACCCATGCTGAAATGACGTCAGCGGCATATTCGGCGTCTTTGGCCCGCGTGATCAGGTGATCGGCATCGTCGAGTGTCACGAAGCTCTTGGGGTGTTTGGCGGCCAAAAAGAGCGTGCTGGCGTTGTCGATGCTCACCGTTTCATCCCGCGGCGCGTGCAAGATCAAAAGTGCGGCCTTGAGGTCGGCAACCGAGGGGGTCAGCGCAGCCTCCGAAATATCATCGACAAAGGCCTTGCCGATGCGGAAGGGGCGACCGCCCAGAGACACCTCGGCGCTGCCTTCTTGTTCGATCTCGGGCAGAGCCTGTTCGAAATGGTGCGAGACGTGTCCCGGATCGGCTGGTGCCCCAAGCGTTACCACCGCCTTGACCGAAGGAATGCCCGCCCGCGCGCGCAGAACCGCAGCGCCACCCAGCGAATGCCCGATCAGCAATGTAGGGGCCATGTCTCGGCCCGCAAGGTAGTGCGCCGCCGCGATCAGGTCTTCGACATTGGAGGTGAAGGTTGTGTTTGCGAACTCGCCCTCGGAATGGCCCAGTCCCGTGAAATCAAAACGCAAAACGGCAATGCCCATTGCCGCCAAACGGGCCGAAATCCGACGCGCGGCAGGAATGTCCTTTGAGCAGGTGAAGCAATGCGCAAACAGAGCGGTCGCCAGGACGGGTCCTTCCGGCATGTCGAGTCGCGCGGCAAGACGGCCACCGTCGTGACCGGCAAAAGTGATGCGTTCGGTGGGCATGGCAGTTCCTTGGATTTCGGTATGGGATCAATAGTGTGCAGTTGTGCCGGATGTCTCAACCCCATTGTAGGAAGCGTCACGGGAAGGTGAGCAAAAACCAGTGAATATTTCGGTATTCACGAAATGTGATGATACACACATCAAATATTCGTTTTCATAATTGATCTCTTCGCCCCATCTTGCAGCTGTCACACCAAGCAAGACAAGGAGACCGAGATGACACATACGGCATGCGCCCCTCGCCAGCATAACCTTCGCGCTGATCTGCTGATCCTTATCGCGCTCAGCGGGGTATTGGGCTTTTCACTGGGTCAGAATTGGGAAAGGGCGACCCCGACCAGTGTCGAAGCCGCCCTTCCATCCGAGGATTGGCACGGGAATGTCCGGCGCTCAACCTGGCCGGACTGAGTGCTTATTCCAGCCCCATCAAGCGGGCATCAAACGGGTATTTGGTCAGGTTCTCATAGCCGTCTTCGGTGATCAGAACCTGATCCTCCAGCTTGATCGAGAAGTCCCCACCGACCTCACCAACAGCGGCCTCGACGCACAGGACCATGCCGGGTTCGAGCGGGTAGTCATAGGCGCCCGCGACCGCTTTGTCCGAGTAAGCGACCAGAGGCCATTCATCGCACAGACCGACGCCATGCATCAGGCAGCCGTATTTCTGGGCCTGGAACTTGTCGTCGAGTTTGTGCGCATTTGCGGTAAGCTCAGGGATCATGACGCCGGGTTTGAGCATTTCCATGTTGGTCATGATATGCTCATGCGCGTGCTGCATGGCATAGACCATGTCCGGGCGCGGCTTCTGGTCACCGATCCACCATGTGCGTGAGATATCGATGCAGATCCCGTATGAACCGACCAGATCGGTATCAAAGGCGATGATCTCGTTCTGTTGCGTGATGCGTGGGCCGCACTCTTGGAACCACGGGTTGGTGCGCTGGCCCGAGGCCAGCAGGCGAGTTTCAATCCATTCGCCACCGCGGCGGATGTTCTCGGCGTGCAAAACTGCCCAGATGTCATCTTCCGAAGTCTTGCCATCCCCAACATTGGCGCGGGCGAATTTCTCCATCTCGGCCACGGCGGTTTCGCAGGCGTGGCTGGCGCAGCGCATGGCCAGAATCTCATCCGGGCCTTTGATGGCGCGGGTTTTCTCGGTCAGCTCTTCGCCTTCCATCACCTCGAAACCCTGCACCTCAAGCGCGCGCAGCCCGTGCAACATGATCTTGTCGACGGCCAGACGCTTGTTGCCGCCGCTATGTTCCTCGATCAGGACCCGCACCTCGTTCGAGAACACATCCGCCGCGACATCCACCTTGTCGCCTCGGTCGAAATAGAACAGGTCCGCGCCCGAGCGCTGCTCGCGCACCAGCGGGTTGAATTCGGATAGGAAGGGCGAGTTCTTGTAGTCCCAGATCACCATATACCCGTCAGCGCACAGCAGAACGGCGCGGAATGGGTTGTGGGTGTTCCACAGCTGCATGTTCGTGCTGTCGGTTGCATAGCGGATATTGAGCGGGTCAAAAATCAGCAGCCCGCCATAACCACGATCCACGATGGCTTGGGTCAGACGCTTCCAGCGATGCTCGCGCATACGCTCGAGGTTGGGCAGGGTCAGCCCGGCCTCGGCCCATTCTTCAAAGGCAAGCTGGGTGGGCCCGATTTCGATTCGGTCATTGTCATTCGGCGTGCCGTCGCCGAGCGTTGCGCCTCGGGTCGGGTCAATTTTACGCGTGTCACGGTAATGCTGGTTCATGACTGGCCTCTGCTGGTTCACCCGAGAGGTATCAAACTTCGGTCTGGGGTGTCCCAGAAGAATACGACGGATTCTTGGTCGCTTTTTTACCGACAGTCGGTCAGGCTGATGATAAGTGGATGGCATGGTTGCCATTTTACAGTCCAGTATCCCATACGATCCGAGCCAAACCCGTGCCTTGCCAGGCATTCAGCCCACCGATATGTCGGAATGGTTGCATCAGGACGATGCCTTCGCCGCGCAGATGGCGCACCGCGCTACCTTGTTGAAAAACCAGCGGGACGATGTTCTGGCCCTGTCCACCGAGGCGGAGCCAGCCGCACAGGAGTTGTTACAGCTTGTGCTGCGTCAAACCTACCCAGAGGCGACTGACTGCGCTTTGCGTTTGGATGGCGTTCGCGTGCCGATTGATTTTGCAAACCCGTTGGATACGCTGTGCAATCTGGTGCAAGAGGATTTCTGCATCCTTCAGAAGCACGGGGATGAGCATGTTCTGACCGGTGCGATCTTGTGCTTTCCGGCCAGTTGGCTCTTGCGTGAAAAGTTCATGCGGCCGTTGGTGGGAATTCATGTGCCCGTGGACAGCTATGATGACAATATCGCCCGTCGCGTGCAGCGCCTATTTGACGGGATACAACCGGGGCGACCGCTCTGGCGGTTCAATGCCCTATGGTACGACGACCCCGAGCTGCACCAGCCCCGTAGTGCCAGCGAACGGCGTGAAATCCGCGATCATGGTCGCGCCCCATATTTGCGTAGCGAACGTCAGACCCTTCTGCGCCTGCCGGAAACACGGGCAGTGGTGTTTTCGATCCATACCTATGTTTTGGCAGCAAACCAGATGCCAGAAATGGAAAACCCCGCCTGATGGCGGGGCCTCCAAGGAGGGTCTTCGGTAATAAAGTTACATGCCGAGCGCGGTGGCGACATCGGCAAATGCATTGCTGGCGTTCAGCGCAACGATGGCAAAGGTAAAGACCAGAACCTGAGTGTTCAGGCGGAAATCCTCGCCCCGGATCAGGTTGACTGCGGCCATCGACACAGCAATCGGAGCCGACATGCTGGCGACGACACCAGTCAGGCACCAGCTACTCAGCCGCAGGGCGTCGCTTGGACGATCGGATGTGTCCTCTTGCGGATCAGGTGTCGCTTGCGCCACTGGGTCATCTTCGGTTCGAAAGGCGATGCTCAGCAATTGCTCATCGGTCAGTTGGATGGGGCGGGGGGCAGGTTTGGCAGTTTCAGGCTCTTCGGGTTCCGGATAGTTCAACCCTGCAAACTGTCCGCTGACCGACTGAAAGATCTGTTTGCGATTTCTGGGTTTGGTCGGTGCGAGCGTGTCAAAGGCGCTCATGAACTGCTCGACTGTCAGAACCGTATGAGGCGACAGCCACTCCACCCGCTGGGATGAGCAGATGTCGACCATGCGATACAGGATAACCACCAGCATCAACTCCGAGATTTCGGAATCATCCAGCAAGGGGGACACTGGGGAGATGTTGATAACCAAACGGTTGCGAGGACGCGACGCAGACGGCCTGACCAAGGTTTTCAGGCCGGCGGCACGGTCCAGACGCTCATGCCGGTCGTTGGGCTGCAGGTCCTCGGTCTCGAGCGTCAACCGCACGAGATACTGGCTGCAGACGATGCTGGCCTCAGTGTTGCTCAGCAGGGCCTTGCGCTCAACGAGGTGGCCGTAGTCCTCTAAGGTCGCAGCGACAATTGTTCCGAAACGCTCGACCGCGCCGTCGGTGTCGCCTGCAAACTGCAAGCCGCCATGATAGCTGTGCTTTTTGGTCACTGCGCATTCCTTTGCCGCAAGTCGTCTTGGGCATCATTCTAAAGCGCGATGTGGGGCAGAATTTGACGAAATTACAAAAAAATCGAAATTCAGATGGATTGACTACGCTTTGGAAACCAAGCGATTGAGGCTTTTTCCGTGCAACTATGGCGATATTGTGGCTGAACTGTGAGGGGTGCGCGGCGGGATCGCGGCCGGGCTATCCATCGATTCGGGCAGCCATTATCGCGATAGATTGCTGGTAGACCGAGGCGGCGTTCCACTGTTGGATAACCTTGAAATTTGGCTGCCCTGGCTGGTAGCCGCGACCGGGTTTCCAGCCTTTCTTGCGCAGGAAATTGGCGGTTGAGGCCAGCGCATCCGTCATGTTGTAGAAATCCACACGCCGGTCCCCAGTGGCATCGACACCATAGGTCAGCGCGTTGCCGGGTAGAAACTGAGTATGGCCCAACTCGCCATGTTTTGCCCCTTTTGTCGCCATGGTAATACTACCTTGATCGACCAGCTTCAGTGCCCCAATTGCATGGGGAATGAAGAACTCGGATCGGCGACAATCATAGGCCAGAGTGGTTATTGCTGACACAACCTGACTGTCGCCCATAAAACCTCCAAAGCCGGTTTCCATACCGTGGATGGCGATCAGAACCCCTGCCGGAACTCCATATTGGCGTTCTAACGCGGCGTAGAATTCCGGGTTTCTGGCCTTCCGTTTGCGTCCCTGCGCTACGATGGTATCGGCACCGCGCACGCGCATGAATTTATCCAGCGAGTATTTGAAGCTTTTCTGGTTTCGATCTGCGGCAATGGTTCCGGTCGCATATTGCGTCTGTGCTAGGGCTTGCAAGCCCTTCTTCTTCACCCCGGATTTCTTGGCCTGCCTGGCAAAATCAGCTTTCCAGGCCTCGAACCCGGCACTGGTGTTCCCACAGGGGGCCGCGAGACCAAGCGTCGGTGCAAACATGGCGAGCGTCAGGGTTAGAATGCGCAACATCAGGTCAATTCCCTCATACAATCTGCATCAAGGCTAAACGCCAGTTCTTGCTTCGCAAAGGGTTTAATACAGGTCCAACTCGCCTGCTTGCTTGAGGTCTTCGAACCACTCATCGGGCGTTTTGTCGATCTTGGCGTGTTTGACCATCATCGCGTTCATATTCGGCAGGTCCGAGGAGTCAGGCCAGTTCTCCGGCTGCCAGAGGTTGGAGCGGATGACGCATTTGGGGCAGTGGGCAAAGGCGGTTTCGACATGGACCAGCAGAGCCAGCTTGGGCGCCTTGCCTTTGATAGCCATGCTCTTCAAGAGCGTTTTATCGGCACAGATGCGCGCCGTACCGCGAAGGCGCAGCGTCTCCATCTTGCCGGGGACGAAAAAGATCACACTGACGCGTGGGTCTTTCAGAACGTTGTGAAAGGTATCGACGCGCTTGTTGCCGGGGCGGTCGGGGATGGCGAGCAAGTTGTCCGAGATGACATGAACGAAGCCTTCGGGGTCGCCACGCGGGGAGATATCGAGATACCCTTCCGGGTTCGCTGACGCGATCAGGCAGAAGGTGGACCTGTCTATGAAGTCCCGGCACATCTGATCCAGAGCCGACTGCTCCTTTGCGATGATCTGAGGCAATGGCGCGCCGGTGAAGCCTTCCAGCTGTTCAGCCGAGGTCACATATTCGGTGAATTGCGCGAACGGGTCATCGGATGACATGCGCTCTCTCCCAACCTGTTTTGACTTTCAGTTTGAAAGATCACGCCATATCAGACAAGGGCGCCCGAATGGACGCCCTTGGAATGGAAGGTCTGCAACCGGCTTAGCAGCTGTAGTACATGCCGTATTCTACCGGGTGCGGTGTATGCTCGTAGGTTTCGACCTCTTCCATCTTCAGTGCAATGTAGCCGTCGATCTGGTCTTTGGTGAACACGTCGCCCTGCAGCAGGAAGTCGTGATCGGATGCCAGAGCTTCCAGAGCCTCACGCAGCGAGCCGCAAACGGTCGGGATGTCGGCCAGTTCTTCGGCAGGCAGATCGTAAAGGTTCTTGTCCATGGCTTCGCCCGGATCGATCTTGTTCTTGATGCCGTCCAGACCAGCCATCAGCAGTGCGGCAAACGCCAAGTAGGGGTTCGCAGCTGGATCCGGGAAGCGGGCCTCAACGCGCTTGGCTTTCGGGCTCTCGGTCCACGGAATACGGACACAACCCGAACGGTTACGGGCCGAGTAGGCACGCAGAACAGGTGCTTCGAAGCCCGGGATCAGACGCTTGTAGCTGTTGGTCGACGGGTTGGTGAACGCGTTCAGGGTCTTCGCGTGTTTCAGAACGCCGCCAATGAAGTTCAGTGCTTCGTCCGACAGGTCGGCGTATTTGTCGCCAGCGAACAGAGGCTTGCCGTCTTTCCAGATCGACATGTTCACGTGCATGCCGGTGCCGTTGTCACCTGCGATAGGCTTCGGCATGAAGGTGGCCGATTTGCCGTAGGCATGTGCAACGTTGTGGATGACGTATTTGTACTTCTGCAACTCGTCAGCTTGCTTGGTCAGGCTGTCAAAGATCAGGCCCAGCTCGTGCTGACAGGACGCAACCTCGTGGTGGTGCTTGTCCACTTTCATGCCCAGACGCTTCATAGTCGACAGCATTTCCGAACGCAGGTCTTGTGCTTCGTCAACTGGGTTCACGGGGAAGTAGCCGCCCTTGACGCCCGGACGATGGCCCATGTTGCCCATCTCGTACTCGGTGTCAGTATTCCACGACGCATCAGTTGCATCAACTTCGTATGATACCTTATTGATACTGTTTGAGAAACGGACGTCATCGAACAGGAAGAATTCGGCTTCGGGGCCCATGTAGGCGACATCACCGATACCCGAGGATTTCAGGTATGCTTCAGCTTTCTGAGCGGTGCCGCGAGGATCACGCTCATAGGCTTCGCCGGTGTCGGGCTCAACAATCGAGCAGTGCAAGCAGATGGTCTTTTCCGCATAGAACGGGTCGACATAGGCGCTTTCGGTGTCGGGCATCAGTTTCATGTCCGACGCTTCGATCGACTTCCAGCCCGCAATGGACGAACCGTCGAACATGAAGCCTTCTTCCAGGAAGTCTTCATCGACCTGGTCGGCCATGATGGTCACGTGCTGAAGCTTGCCGCGCGGGTCGGTGAAACGGATGTCGACGTACTCTGCGCCTTCTTCCTTGATCAGCTGAAGAACTGCGTCCTTGCTCATTCTCTTGATTCCTCTGGGTTGAAGATGTGTGTGTTACAGGGCTTCCGAACCGGTCTCGCCGGTACGGATGCGAATGGCTTGCTCGACAGGTGAGACAAAGATCTTGCCGTCACCGATCTTGTCGGTTTTCGCGGCCGAGACGATGGCTTCGATCGCGGCGTCAACCTGATCGTCGTCGAGTACGACCTCAACTTTTACTTTGGGCAGAAAGTCGACGACATATTCCGCGCCGCGATACAGCTCGGTGTGACCTTTCTGGCGGCCAAAGCCTTTGACTTCGATCACGCTGAGACCCTGGACGCCAACGTCCTGCAGTGCCTCTTTCACTTCGTCCAGTTTGAACGGCTTGATGATCGCTTCGATCTTTTTCATTCCGGCTCACCTTGCATGGTTGTCTGAAGTGCAGTGATCACGTCTAAAGGGATGCAGCAATCCGATTGCGCGCTTCGGCGTGATCTGGTGCATTGAAAAAAGGCGCATGGTCAAATTTTGATCGGTTTGCACAAAAAGTAATCGAAATTGAATCGCGTGAGGATTTGAGATGGTTGATTTGCTGACAGCTGCGCAGATGGGTGCGCTGGAACGCGTGGCTATCGACTCGGGCGAGGTGACCGGACTGCAGCTGATGGAGCGCGCCGGTCAGGGCGTTGTGGACGCGATCTTCGAGGAATGGCCAGAGCTGAGGGATCGAGTGGCCAGCCTCTCGAGCTCCCCGGGATATTTACAGCCAGATGAAGCGGATCCCTTGCGCGCCATTGTGCTGTGCGGACCCGGGAACAATGGGGGCGACGGGTTTGTGGTGGCGCGGCTGCTTCGACAGTTGGGGTGGGCGGTTGAGGTGGTCTTGTTTGGCGACCCGTCAAAACTGCCTGAGGACGCGCGGACGAACTATGAGCGGTGGGGTGGACCAACACGCCCGGCGGCGGATTTGGGGGGCGAGGATTTGCACCTCCCGGATGTGTCGATTGATGCGCTGTTTGGGACCGGGTTGGCCCGACCAATCGACGATCCTGCGCTTTGGGAACACCTTTGGGCGCATGATGATGCAGCAGATGCGTGGGCTTTGCGGCAGCAGGGGTGCGGTACAGATATCATGCCACCGCGGACGGTCGCGATTGATCTGCCCTCGGGGCTTTGCTCGGATTCGGGGAAGGTATTGGGGGGTGCGTTTCCGGCACATGGTCGGAGGTGTGCCCACTCGGCCCTTACGGTCACGTTTCATTCGCGCAAACTTGGGCATGTACTGGGGGATGGAGCGTCCTATTGCGGGAAGCTGGTCGTCAAGGATATCGGGCTTAAGGGTGAGCCGAGCGCGCCCGAGGTGGTGACGGCGGTTCAGCAGCCGTCTGGCGAGGAGTTAGGGAAGGGGGCGCCAGGCCACAAATACGCGCATGGGCATGCTTTGATTCTGACGGGTGGGTTTGGAAAAACCGGAGCCGCGCGACTTTCGGGGTGGGGGGCGTTACGGATTGGGGCAGGGTTGGTGACATTGGGTGTTCCGCCCTCAGCGCAGATGGAGGTGGCCTCTCAGATCACGGCCCTGATGATGAAGCGGGTCGAAGGGGGCGATGACCTGCGCGGCATTCTGACGGATCATCGACTTAACGCTTTGTGTCTTGGTCCTGGAATGGGTGTTGAGCGGGCGGCGGATCTGGTACCTGTTGCCCTCGCGGCGAAGCGCGCGACGGTGTTGGACGCGGATGCGCTAGCGGCATTTGCCGAAGACCCCTCGGCCTTGTTCGGTCAGCTGCATGAAGGCTGTGTTCTGACGCCTCACGGCGGCGAATTTGCGCGGCTGTTTCCTGATATTGCCGATAAGCTCTCGGCCTCACCGACCCGAGGACCGGCGTTCTCTAAGGTAGATGCAATGCGTGAGGCTGCAAAGCGCGCAGGCTGCGTAGTGCTGTTCAAAGGGCCAGATACGGTGATCGCCGCCCCGGACGGGCGGTGTTCGGTTCACTCGGCGCAGTATGAGCGCGCGGCCCCTTGGCTGGCGACGGCCGGGTCCGGGGATGTGTTGGCCGGTTTCATCACCGGATTATTGGCTCGGGGGTTCGACGCGATGGATGCGGCGGAGACGGCGGTGTGGCTTCATGTGGAATGCGCGCGTCGGTTCGGTCCCGGATTAATCGCTGAAGACCTGCCTGAGGTCTTGCCTGATGTTTATAAGTGTATGAATATGTAAAAGCGTCTTGCGCGACCGGGATGCGAAAATCACATCTGATCGCGCGTCCGTTACAGGAATTTCCCTGTGCGCATAGCGGCTATTTGCTGCACTCATGAGAAGCTGTCAGATTTTTCTTGGGGGCAGCCCGTTGTTTTCGCGGGAAGGCAGTTATATGATTGAATTAAAAGAACTTATCTTGATTGCACCAAGATATTCTGTTGCGGATTCGCCACCTTCTTTTGGCGTAGGGCGCGCCCCATTGGAACGGCTCGGTGTGGTGAGCATGTGAGCAAGACCTAATAATAAACCCTTTCAAGGTGAGTGACATGACCCTTAACCTGAAAACCTCGTCTGTTGCCGCGATTTTGGCGGCGACCACGGCCATTCCGGCTGCGGCTGAGCTGAAATACGAAAACAATAGCGGCGGATATGTAGAGCTCTACGGACAGTTCAACCCCGCGCTGATCTCAGTTGACGACGGACAAGACACCGAGACACGTTTGCTGGACAACGACCTGTCCAACAGCCGTGTCGGCTTGCGCCTTATGCAGCCTTACGGTGACAACGAGTTTACGTTTCGGCTCGAAACCGGACTAGGACTGCCAAACTCGAGCGAATGGAACCAGCTGGGTACGGATTTCAGCGGTTGGACGCGGGAAGATATCCGTCACGTGGATTTCGCGCTGAAGGGCGGCTACGGTAAGTTCTCGGCGGGGCAGGGCAGCATGGCTTCGGACGGGGCGGCTGAGACGGACTTGTCTTATGTTGGAACGGCGCTCTATTCGTTCACCAACGATGAGAACTCGGGCTTCTTCTATCGCGGAACCGATGGGGTACTCAGCGACATTACGGTCGGTGACTCCAGCAGCAACTTCGACGGTGGCCGCCGGACGCGCGTACGCTACGATACGCCTGACTTCAACGGGTTCAGTGCAGCTATCGCCTATGGTGAAAACGCGCTCTCCAGCAGCGACGATGACACGTATTACGACTTTGCGATCGCGTATAACAACACCTTTGCCGGTGGCGTCGAGTTTGCTGCCAGCGTGGCCTATGCAGTGCGAGACTTCGACAATGTATCGGGTGAGCGCAAGGATACCATAGGGTCTGCCTCGGTTCTGCTGCCCAGCGGGTTTAGCTTTACCGCTGCTGCAGGGTCGCGGGACGACACCGCAAGTGGCGCATCGGATCCAAGCTTCTGGTACGCAAAAATAGCATACGAGGGCGACTGGGTGGCCTGGGGTAAAACCGGTGTGGGCATCGACTACTACGATGGGTCAGATTTCAACAATGATGGGTCGGACACCAAAGCATGGGGTATTGCTGTCGTGCAGCGGATCGACTCGATCAACACGGATGCATACCTGAAATACCGCAACCACGATTTCGAAGATGGGACGTCGTTCGACAAGAACGAAGCCTGGGTCTTGGGCGCGCGCTGGCAGTTCTGATCAGCGATAGATGTTTCACAAAACGCTCCGGTTCCAGCTGGGGCGTTTTTTTGCTGTTGAAGACGGTAAAACCGGGGTGATCCGGGCATTGCCCCCTTGCACGTGGGCGGCTGGGCAAATAGAAGGCGTCAAATTTGCCCGGCGCGCCGTTTTGCGCGCCCCGAATCCTATGGGGACTACCATAATGCAGGTTACCGAGACGCTGAACGAAGGTCTGAAACGCGGCTACAACATCGTTGTGACCGCAGCCGAGCTGGACGACAAGGTCAACGAGAAGCTGACCGAAGCGCAGCCCGAAGTCGAGATGAAGGGTTTCCGCAAAGGCAAAGTGCCGATGGCGCTGCTGAAAAAGCAGTTTGGCCAGCGTCTGCTAGGCGAAGCCATGCAGGAAACCATCGACGGTGCGATGAACAAGCACTTTGAAGACAGCGGCGACCGCCCTGCGCTGCAGCCCGAGGTCAAGATGACCAACGAGGACTGGAAAGAAGGCGACGATGTCGAGGTCGCGATGTCCTACGAGGCGCTGCCTGAAATCCCGGAAGTTGACCTGAAATCGGTTGAGCTGGAAAAGCTGGTCGTCAAAGCTGATGACGCAGCCGTCGAAGAAGCGCTGAACAACTTGGCCGAAACCGCGCAGGACTTCAAAGCGCGCCGCAAGGGTTCGAAAGCCAAGGACGGCGACCAGATCGTGTTCGACTTTGTTGGCAAGGTTGATGGCGAAGAATTCGAAGGTGGCTCGGCCGAGGACTACCCGCTCGTTCTGGGCTCGAACAGCTTCATCCCCGGTTTCGAAGAGCAACTGGTTGGCGTGAAAGCCGAGGAAGAAAAAGACGTCAACGTCACCTTCCCCGAGGAATACGGCGCCGAGCATCTGGCCGGTAAAGACGCTGTCTTCACCTGCACCATCAAAGAAGTGAAAGAGCCGGTTGCAGCCGAGATCAACGACGAACTGGCAACCAAATTCGGTGCCGAGGATCTGGAAGCCCTGAAGGCCCAGATCTCTGAGCGTCTGGAAGCCGAATATGCCGGTGCTGCACGCGCTGTCATGAAGCGTGGTCTGCTCGACGCGCTGGACACCAAAGTGTCGTTCGACCTGCCTCCGTCGCTGGTTGAAGCCGAAGCCAAGCAAATCGCACACCAGCTGTTCCACGAGGAAAACCCGGATGTGGAAGGCCACGACCACGGCGAGATCGAGCCTTCGGATGAGCACAACAAACTGGCTGAACGCCGCGTGCGTCTGGGTCTGCTGCTGGCCGAGCTGGGTCAGAAGGCCGAGGTTGAAGTTACCGATGCCGAGATGACTCAGGCGATCATGAACCAGGCGCGTCAGTACCCGGGTCAGGAGCGTCAGTTCTTTGAGTTCGTTCAGCAGAACGCACAGATGCAGCAGCAGCTGCGCGCGCCGATTTTCGAAGACAAGGTCGTCGACTACGTGTTCGAACTGGCTCAGGTATCTGACAAAGAAGTCAGCAAGGACGACCTGCAAAAAGCCGTTGAGGCATTGGAAGAGGAATAATCCTCTTCCCCCATTTAGGGGCGCCAAAATAGAAGCGGAGCCGCCTGATCAGGGCGACTCCGCTAGGGTGGCTTTGTACTATGAGGTGAGGGGGTCAGGCCTCATGAGCAAAAGCACGGGGGGTATGTAGCAGAGCGGTCTTCTGCTCTGGCGTGAAGGTGTTGGAGAGCGTCTCGATGAGCCTCAGAACATCTTGCCGTTCGGCCTCGGTCCGCGCTGCGTTCATCTGCTCCACAAAGTATTTCTCAAGCTCTGTGAGTGGTTTGTGGTCGCGATTTGCAGGGTTCTGATCAACCAGCTTCTTGCTGTTGAACAGCTCGAGCGCCTTGTCTTCTTCCAGGAAGACATTGGTTTTGATGCCGGCAAAGTCCCGAATGGCGTCGATACGTTCATCGGTGCAATCCAGAAGGGCGGCAAGGGCCGAGACTTTACCCATCGGCACGGTTTTACCCACATAGTCATAGGGCGCACAGTTCGACCGTTTCAGCACCCGATCCATGATCGGGTCGATCACGGTGATGATGTCCTGGATACCGGCGTTCTTCGCATATTCCAGCGAGCCGATCATCAACTCACAGGTTGCGTAAGATACCGAGTTCTTATCTTTGCCGCGGTTCAGGCGTTGGGTATCGACGCAGAAGCGGGTGGATTCCCACATGGTCGCGCTGCGGATCGGAGGTTCACCATCCAGAATGGCCGAGAACACGTCCGACAACATATGCGGTCCGGTGGTCTGCAGGGCACGCACGGCTGCGACGACATTCCCCCCGTCGTCGAGTCCGATTACGTATGCAGGATCCAGATGGTCGAATTCATCAATCTCTTTGCCGTCTTCGATTTTGACGTCCCAGCCCAAGCGATCGCCGAAAACGCGCGCGCGCAGTTCAAACATTTCGTCAAGAACGTCGCTGAATTGGTGTCTGTTCAGCCCATCTACTACGATGATCATGGTTTCCCCCTTCGAGTGGTTGTTCGGTAAACCGATCGTTACCTGTTTGAAGGGAGATTTCTATTGGGGGTTTCCCGTATTTTGGCCGAATTGTGTGATTTTTGTGTTTATCCCGGGGTGATAAGCCCGATCGCAATCGCTCGTCCAACGGCCTGTGGCGTCGTCAAAGCGCTCAGTTTTTCGCGGCTGGAGCGCAGATGAACCTCAACCGTGCGGTGCGAGATCGACAGAATGTCGCCGATATCCTGCTGAGATTTCCCTGCCGCGACCCATTGCAGGATCTCGGCCTCGCGGGTCGAGAGGTTCGGGTGATAAAGCGCACCTGTCAGCTCATCCGAGGTCACCACGTTGTCATGGATATGCACGGCCATGGACTGCAGATCGCTGATCACATGAGTATATAGCTTGCGCCATTCTTCTTTGGAGCAATCCCGCGTCGCGCTCAGGAACCCGATATCTCCGTAGGGGCCGCGAACCGGTATCGTAACACCTTGATTAGACAAGCCAAAATCATGTGCATCGCGGAATACGCGTTGGAAGTCGGGGCTGCGTTCCAAGCGGCTCCAATCAACGGGGGCGATGCTGCGTTTTGCCATGTGAAGTGTCGGGTCAATCATGACCAGACCCTGCTTTTGATAGTGCTCGTTCCAGGCATCATCATAGGTCACGAAGCCAGCGACTTTGCCTGCAGCGGGGTTCATCCCAGCGTAGGCGGCGTGGTCCATATCGTGTTTTTCGCACACCTGCTTCAGAAACTCGGTGTACCGAGTTTCTGAGTCCGGCAGAGTGCTCAGATCAACGATCTCCATCTTTCGCCTACGACCTGCGGCTTATCTTGAAATCCGGTGGTGTGGCCGGACTTGCAATTTACCTAGAGTGGAACCCAACTTACCTCACGGCAATCAGGACATCACATAATTCAAAACATGACAAGTCAATGCAGGAAATGTCTAAGCTTTTGGCGTGTTGTTTCAAGCTATAGAGCATTTTTGTCACTATTTTGCCCAAACTGCTAACAGCGCACAGGGCCTAGGGCGCGGGTCGTAGCCCTGTTTCTACGAGCATTCCGCGCGCCTTTGCTTCGGGGTAAAACCCTTTGGCGTAAAGGAAAATCGCGCGTTGTTGATCTCCGTCCGCCAGCATCCAAGCACCTTTCAGGTACTTGCCTGCGTATTCAAGATTTGTGTCTGCGTCCAGCAAACCTTGGGCATTTCCCTTGTATCCCATCGAACGTGCGGTAGCGGGCAGGATCTGCAAAAGCCCGTAATACGGCCGATTTACAGCCCATGGCCTGTGCGTGCTTTCGCGTATCGCAAGTTTGTGGACCAGCTCTCGGGGGAGTTCGTAGTGATCGGCCCATTTGTTGATAGAGGCCCTCAACTCGGGCGTTTCGTTGGGGTAGAGCGGCGGATCGAAGGGATCAGGGTCACCGCGTGAAACCTCCGCACCACTGCACGCGGCGAGGGCAGACAGCGCAAGGAAAGCGATAATGCTGCGACGTGAGAATAGGGCCATCAAACTACTCCGAACTTCAGGCGGCGATCATATGGATCACGGGTCTTGTCGCAACCTTAGCTTTAAAATTTGGCTGAATTTTGCTGGTTCCGATACGAAAAAGGGCCGCGCGAGTAGCGCAGCCCTTCAATCTTGTTGCGTCAGCCAGATCAGGCTTTGGCTTCGTCTTCGTCCGCCGGAGCGGCCTCGGGCGCCAGATCCTCGTCTTCCGACGCGGCCGAGCCGATGTCGTCAAACAGTTCGGCGATTTCGAATTCAGCAGCGGCTTCTTCTTCAGCAGCCAGTTCCTGAATCGATTTGCCCGATGCCTGCAGTTCGGCTTCTTCTTCCGAACGAGCAACGTTCATCTTGATCTCGACTTCAACCTCGGGGTGCAGGCGAACTGCAACCGCGTGCAGGCCCAGTTCTTTGATCGGAGCGACCAGAACGACCTGTTTCTTGTCGACGGTGAAGCCTGCTTCGGTCGCAGCGTCTGCGGCGTCACGAGGCGTGACCGAACCGTACAGAGCGCCAGCATCCGATGCCGAGCGAATCACGATGAACTGCTGACCGTCCAGCTTTTCAGCCAGCGCTTCAGCTTCTTTCTTGGTTTCCAGGTTGCGCGCTTCCAGCTGCGCTTTCTGGGCTTCGAACGACGCGATGTTGGCGTTCGATGCGCTCAGGGCTTTGCCTTGGGGCAGCAGGAAGTTGCGGGCGTAGCCGGGCTTAACGTCAACGACGTCGCCCATTTGACCCAGTTTCGCAACGCGTTCCAGAAGGATAACTTGCATGTCAGTCTCTCCTTACTTCACAGCGTAGGGCAGCAGGGCGAGGAAGCGGGCGCGCTTGATAGCACGGGCCAGTTCACGCTGCTTTTTCGCCGAAACGGCGGTGATGCGCGAAGGTACGATCTTGCCACGCTCAGAGATGTAGCGCTGCAGCAGACGGGTGTCTTTGTAGTCGATTTTCGGCGCGTTCTCACCCGAGAACGGGCAGACCTTGCGGCGGCGGAAAAATGGTTTTGCGGCCATGGTTTATGTCCTTTCGTCAGGCGTTGATCAGCGGCGCTCGCGGCGGCCTTCGCGCTCATCGCGCTTCTGCATCTGGACCGAGGGGCCCTCGGCATGCTCGTCGACCTTGATGGTCAGAACGCGCATAACGTCGTCATGCAGGCGCATCAGGCGTTCCATTTCCTGTACCGCGCCCGAAGGGGCATCGGTTTTCAGGAAGGCATAGTGGCCTTTGCGGTTCTTGTTGATCTTGTAAGCCATCGTCTTGACGCCCCAGTACTCGCTTTCGACGACGTTGCCGCCGTTGTCAGCCAGAACGGTGCCGAAATGTTCGACAAGGCTTTCTGCCTGCGCGTTGGACAGATCCTGACGCGCGATCATTACATGCTCATACAGTGGCATGTGCACTCCTGTTTATATCAAGGCGCATTTCAAAGGCGGGGCCATCTGGTCCTTCGCGACCCTGCCACGAGAGGCTGCGCGATTCATATCTCTTGCGAAGGATGGCCCCGTATACACGTTTGAGCGGGCGGGGCAAGCCCTGCCACATATGCCTCTGTGAAGTCGCCCAATTTCCACTGCTGCGCCCAATTCCTGACGCTTTTCGCCCCGAAGTTGATAAGCAACCCGGAAATAACCGGATAGCACAGACTTACGACGGTAACCTTAATAAGGGTATGGATGTTATGACCGCGATTCAGACAAATACGCTCGACAATAAAACTACGGGTACGAGCTTTGAGCATTCCGTTCCGGTCATGATCACGTTCAAAGCGAACTGGGAAGCACGGCTGGTTCTGGCGCGCGCCGTCGGAGCCTTCCTGATCGTTTCCGCCTTTTCGATGTGGCTGATGCCCGGTTCGATGTTGGGAGCCGAGGTTTGGCCGATCAAAATGGTGGCCTCGATGGTGTTTTTGATCGTTGGCGTAAGCCTGTTGACGATCGAAGTGATGGACAGCCGCCCGGATGCCTATTTTGATCCGATCCGCCGCGAGGTACGCGTGCTGCAGAAGAATGAAAACGGACGCCCTCAGACCGTTCTGCGTCGCAGCTATGACAGCCTAGGTGGTGCAAAGTTCGAGGATGACGAGGTGCAGTTGTTCGATGTTGACGGCAGCCTGTTGATGAAACTGCCTCTGCAATCGGCGGATGTCAGCCGAGCGCTGAAGGGGCAACTCAGCCAAAGTGTAACAATTTTTGCCTGAGATTTATTCTGTTCAACCAAGCACAGAAATTGTGAATCAAAAAGACTTGTGTGCTGCCCTTGGGCAGCACATTTTTGTTTCCGAGCAAACGCACTATGTTTGCGTATAGTCCACAAACCCGGAGACAGTCATGAAATCCACCCTCCTTGCTGCCGCGCTTGCCCTTACGGCAACCACTGCTTTCGCCAGCGCCGAAAAATACGTTCTGGACCCCAGCCATAGCCAGGTACTTTTCAGCTACGATCACCTTGGTTTCTCGACCACTTACGGCATGTTCTCGGGCTTTGAAGGCGAGATCATGTTCGATCAAGAAGACCCCGCCGCGTCGAGCGTTTCGGTCTCCATGCCGGTTCTGGAGATGTTCACAGGCTGGAAGCCGCGTGAAGATCACTTCATGACCGAGGACTTCTTTGGCGCCGCCGAGGGGGACCTGGTGACGTTCACTTCGACCTCGATCGAAGTGACCGGCGAAAACACCGCCAATATAACCGGTGACCTGACCATGAACGGCGTTACCAAATCGGTTGTTCTGGACGCCAAGCTGAACAAGGCTGACAGTCACCCGATGGCAAACAAGCCCTGGGCTGGCTTCGACGCAACAACGACGCTGGTGCGCAGCGAGTTCGACCTGGGCCAGTTCGCGCCCTTCGTCAGCGATGAAGTTCAGGTGCAGATCTCTGTCGAGGCTCAAAAAGCCGAGTAAATCTGCGCTGATCCTTTGGATCACAACCGCCGGGGGCCAAAACCCCCGGCGGTTTCTCTTCATTCTGAGCGTTTCGCCGTCAAGTCAACGGAGACCGTAACGTTGAAGCCCAGAGACTCCTCGGTCGGTTGGGACGTGCCCACATCGAACGCCATGCGGTTCAGCTCCAATGCGCCGGACATGGTTGCCGTGTCGTCCTCGAGCTGCAGGGAGAAGGGCAGTATGACGTCCACCGATTTGTCTCGGATGGTCAGGGGGCCTCGGGCCTCGTAGCCTGTATCTGTCTTGAACAGGTCGGCTTTGAACTGGGCTGTTGGGAATTGCGCGCTGTCGAAGAAATCAGCGCCCATGGCTTGGTCCGTGACCGTCCCGAGGCTGAGCGACGCGATGGCGATGGTCACATCCACCGATCCCGCAGGGCCCGGTTGGGCGGGGTCTTCAAAAGCGATTGCGGCCGTCCATTCGTTGAAACTGCCGGTGACGGGGCTGCCCAACTGCGAGATTGTGATCGCAAGGGTGCCTTCTTCGACGTTCCAGTCGGATTGCACATCGCCAAGCTCGGCCGCGTCCACGGCGCCTTTTGCGTGATCCTCGAACACTCCGATGGACCAGCCGCCGACCAGAACGGCACCCCAGATGGCCAAGGCTGCAAATGCAGGTACGGGTGAGTGGTGTTGCGTTGGAGGTTCGGGCGCGTCAGCTCGTCCCGGCAGCATCCGTCGCAGGGTGCTGTCCTTGTCCACGACGTGATGTTTCAGCGCACCCGCGATGTGCAGCGCCAGCGACCCGGCAAGAACCCAGATGAACAGCCAATGCAGGTTTGCCGTCACCTCGGACAAATAGAGGGATTTGGGCACGAAGGGCAGGTTTTGGCCGAAGGGCCACCAAATGGGTGCAAAGCCTTCGGTCGCGGCGTGGTGTATCCAGCCGGTCAAGGGCACCAGAACAAGCGAAGCGTAGAGCATCCAGTGAACGGTCTCAGCGGCGAAAGCCTCGGGCTTGTTGTCCGCATTAAGCAGGCCGGGTTTGGTTTGGGTCAGCGCCCAGAGGATACGCGCCAGCGCCACGAAGAACACGGTGACCCCGATCGTTTTATGCAGGGAAAACAGCGTTGCGGCCCGCGCGATATCGGATTCGCTGGTCGGGATGTTCGGGTCGTAGATGGCATGCGCCAGATCATTGGCAAACCAGCCCAAGGGCAGGGCGGTCAGGATCAGCAAAGCGGTCAACCAGTGAAAGGTTTTGGTCACGCTGCCATAGCTTGAAAAGGTATTGGTCGAGGGCATCTCTTGCACGCTCCGGATTCGATTGTCTGACTTGAACCTAAAGCCAGAGGGATTCGGCACAAGCCCGACCCGCGCACAGATATGGTGCCCGAATGCAGAGCGCAGGCCCTACTTGTGCCGCGTCCTCACACGGTTTACACCCCGCCGCAACCTAACGTCATCCAAGAGGTTGCAATGACACGCGCGTTCGTTTTCCCAGGGCAGGGTGCCCAGACCATCGGCATGGGCAAGGCTCTGGCCGAGGCATACCCGGCAGCTCAGGCCATCTTTGAAGAGGTGGACGACGCGCTTGGCGAAAAGCTGAGCCAGCTGATCTGGGAAGGCGACATTGCCGATCTGACCCTTACGCAGAACGCGCAACCGGCGCTGATGGCGACCTCGATGGCGGCGATGCGCTCGCTTGAGGCCGAAGGCGTCTCGGTCACCGATGCCGCTTTTGTGGCCGGGCATTCATTGGGTGAGTATTCCGCACTTGCTGCAGCTGGTGCGTTGTCGGTGGCCGATACCGCACGTCTGTTGCGGACCCGTGGACAAGCCATGCAAAGCGCCGTGCCGGTGGGCGAAGGTGCGATGGCTGCGATCTTGGGGCTGGATCTTGATGCCGTGCGCTCTGTGGCTGAAGAGGCCGCGCAGGGTGAGGTTTGTCAGGCGGCCAATGACAACGACCCGACTCAGGTTGTGGTGTCCGGCGCAAAAGCTGCCGTGGAACGCGCGGCTGAGATTGCCAAAGAAAAGGGCGCAAAGCGTGCGGTTATGCTGCCAGTCAGCGCTCCGTTCCATTGCGAGCTGATGCAACCCGCTGCGGATGTGATGGCCGAGGCACTGGCCGCCGTTGAGATCAAGGCACCGGCCGTTCCTCTGATCGCCAATGTGCGGGCCGAGGCGGTCACAGACCCCGATTTGATCCGCCAATTGCTGGTCGAGCAGGTCACAGGATCGGTCCGCTGGCGGGAAAGCGTGCAATACATGGCGGCGCAGGGTGTCACCGAGACATGGGAAATTGGCGCGGGTAAGGCTCTGTCGGGTATGATCCGCAAAATTGACCGCGCAATTGCAGGCAAGGCCGTTGGTACGCCCGAGGATGTTCAAAAGGCCGTTCGGGCCGAATCGTAAGCATAGAACGCGGCCTTCGGGGCGCCTCACGAGGGAAATAGAATGTTTGATTTGACAGGTAAGAACGCGCTGATCACTGGTGCTTCGGGTGGTATCGGAGGCGATATCGCACGGGCTCTGCACGGCGCGGGTGCCTCGGTCGGTCTGTCCGGCACGCGGGTTGAACCGCTGCAGAAACTGGCCGACGAACTGGGCGAACGCGCCCACGTGCTGCCGTGCAACCTGAGCGACTCCGAAGCCGTCGAGGCCCTGCCAAAACAGGCAGCCGAGGCGATGGGCTCGGTCGATATCCTGGTCAACAACGCGGGTATCACACGTGACAACTTGTTCATGCGCATGTCCGACGAGGAATGGCAGAGCGTGATTGACGTCAACATGACCTCGACCATGAAGCTGTGCAAAGGCGTGATCCGCGGCATGATGAAGGCGCGTTGGGGCCGGATCGTGAATGTCTCGTCCGTTGTGGCTGCGATCGGCAATCCGGGGCAGGCGAACTATGCGGCCTCCAAGGCGGGGATGATCGGGTTCTCGAAAGCGTTGGCGCATGAGGTCGCAACGCGTGGGATTACGGTGAACGCAGTGGCCCCTGGCTTTATCACGACGGCGATGACGGAAAAGCTGACGGACGAGCAGAAAAAAGGTTTGTTGCTGAAAGTTCCGGCTGGTCGAATGGGCGACCCTGAGGAAATCGCGGCCGCTGTTCTGTACCTGTCCAGCCCCGAGGCCGGATACGTGACCGGAACAACCTTGCATGTGAACGGCGGCATGGCCATGTTGTGACCGCAACCAAGGCGGTGCGAAAGCGTTTGCCTTGCGCGTCGACTATGCTATAGGCGGCGCATCTATGCTGGGGCCGGTCGTTTTGGTCGGCCCTCGACTTTCCCGGACAGCCGGGAGCCAAACCGCCCGGAACGGGCAAAACAAGTCCATCCCGAGCGGGCAAGGGCAGAACCGGGCGGATCGCCCTGAAGAAAGAATGAGGAATAGACATGAGCGACGTCGCAGATCGCGTGAAGAAGATCGTTGTTGAACACCTGGGTGTTGAAGAAGACAAAGTAGCGGAAAACGCTTCGTTCATCGACGACCTGGGCGCAGACAGCCTGGACACCGTTGAACTGGTCATGGCCTTCGAAGAAGAGTTCGGCATCGAGATCCCTGATGACGCAGCCGAGACCATCCAAACCTTTGGTGACGCCGTCAAATTCATCAGCGAAGCGTCCTAAACGTATCGTACTGATAGAAAAGCGGCGCTTCCGGGCAACGGAGGCGCCGCTTTTTTGTGCCTGCGTTAAATTCAGGGTTGCACGAGGCGATTTCGATTCGCACTGTTTCCACTGAGGCACAATTCAAGGTGGGCAGGACATGATAAGATCCACCCCGATGATAAATACGGCGCGTCTGACACTCTGTGCGATGCGCCCTGAGGATTTTGAACGGTTCGCCGAGATCTGGCGCGACCCTTGTGTAACGCGCCATATCGGTGGCACCCCGCGGTCGCGCGGTGAGGCCTGGGACTCGTTTCTGCGCAATGCAGGGCATTGGCAGATGGCCGGGTTCGGGCAATGGGGTGTGCTACAGCAATCGAATCGCAAGCTGATCGGGCAAGCCGGATTCTTCTATGGAAACCGTGCAATGGGCGAGGATTTCGACACTTATCCCGAAGCCGGTTGGGTTATGGCCCCCGAAGCACAGGGGCTGGGTCTGGGATATGAGGCCGCGCAGGCCGCCCATGATTGGTTTGATCGGATCATGCCGGGCCGATTGGTGGCGATGGTGAACGCAGCCAACGCTTCGTCGCAGAAGCTGGCGAAAAAGCTGGGCTATGTCGTGATGCGGGAGGCCGAGTACAACGGCACCCCTGTCCATCTGCTTCGCCGCAACGGTCCTCCGGCGCGGGCATAATACCGCCAACACACTGCAATGCCGCAAACAGCGCAAACAATGCCGATCCTGGTCGCAGCAGGCTCGAAGGTGAGCGTGTATGTTACAATGAGACTTTAGGGCGCTTGGGCGGAGGAGAAAGCTCATGAGAATCTACCCCACAATGGAACTTCAGAACGGTCGCTGCGTCACCTTGGACAAAGGGCGTCTGGAGGATGCGATGATCTGGCATGTGAACCCGGTCGAAACCGCGCGGGGTTGGGCCGAGGCCGGGGCCGAGTGGATGCATCTGACAGACTTCGATGCCGTAGAAGGCCGCGACACCAACCATGAACTGGTGGAAGAGATCATTCGGTCGGCCGAGATCCCCGTGCAATTGGCCGGTGGTATGCGTAACCGCGAGCAGGTCGAATACTGGATCGACAAGGGCGCAGGCCGCGTTGTCATCGGGACGCTTGCGGCGCGGGACCCTAACCTGGTAAAAGAGCTTGCGAAGCTCTACCCGGATCAGATCGTTCTTGCGGTCGATGTCTGGCAGGGTTTTGTCATGACCGACGGCTGGCGTAGCCAAAGCGCGTTCACTCCCGAGGCGTTCATTGACGCCTTCGACGGCACGCCTTTCGCAGCCATCGTTGTGACGGACATTGACAGCGACATGGAAGATGTCGAAGCGCAGCTTGGCCTGATCTCCGGCTTGGCGCAGCATTCGCGAACGCCGGTCATAGCCAGTGGCGTGGTGCGTACTGCGGACGATATCTCGCGCCTGTCCTACATCCCGAACATTGCTGGCGCGATTGTCGGCCGAGCTTTGTTCCGGAAAACAGTCGATCTGTCCGACGCTCTGGGCGTAGCGGCTGGCGCGCATGAGCCAGTGGCGCAGTTCCAGTAACGGAACCGAAAATGAAACTCTCTCTCGCCCTGCGATGTCAGCAGGGCGAGGGGGATTTGCAGGCGCAGGTTCGCCCAAAATCAAGCTGAAACCGCAAGATGCAGACGGGGAATGGAGCGTGGCCCTTGCCCCCGCACCCCGGGCCGGGGTATGAGCGGTTCGCATAACAGTAAGCAGGCAAGAGGCACTTCATGCGCAGAGTCGTCGTAACCGGTCTGGGGTTGGTCACTCCTTTGGCCAGCGGAGTCGAGGAAACCTGGTCGCGTCTGCTGGACGGAGAGTCCGGCGCAGGGCCAATCACACATTTCGATGCCGAGGCAAGCGGGGTCACTACGACCTATGCCTGCGAGGTGCCGCGTGGGGACGGAACAAACGGAACGTTCAACCCCGATGACTGGATGCCTCCGAAAGAACAACGCAAGATCGAAGACTTTATCCTGTACTCGATCGCCGCAGCGGAGATGGCGTGCAAGGATGCAGGCTGGACCCCTGAGGGTGAGGAAGATCGCCTGCGCACTGGCGTTCTGATCGGCTCTGGCATTGGTGGGCTGGGCTCGATTGCGGATACAGCAAATCTGATCCGTGACAAAGGCCCGCGCCGTGTGTCGCCCTTCTTCATTCCCGGCGCGCTGATCAACCTGGCGTCCGGTCAGGTGTCGATCCGGTTTGGGTTCAAGGGACCGAACCACTCGGTCGTGACAGCATGTTCGACAGGTGCCCATGCGATTGGGGACGCCAGCCGCATCATCCGCGCGGGCGACGCCGATGTCATGGTGGCCGGTGGCGGCGAGGGCTGCATCTGCGAGATCGGCATCGCAGGTTTCAACGCCTGTAAGGCGCTTTCGACCAAATATGCAGACGATCCGAAGAAAGCCAGCCGCCCCTACGACGTTAACCGCGATGGTTTTGTCATGGGTGAAGGCGCAGGCATCGTCATTCTGGAAGAATATGAACACGCCAAGGCGCGTGGCGCGAAGATCTATGCCGAGGTTCTGGGCTACGGCATGTCGGGCGACGCTTATCACATCACCGCACCGTCCGAGGATGGCGACGGGGCTGAGCGTTCGATGAAAGCCGCTCTGCGCAGCGCTGGGCTGGAGCCGAAAGATCTGGACTACATCAATGCGCATGGCACCTCGACCATGGCGGATACCATCGAATTGGGTGCTGTTGAGCGTCTGTTGGGTGACCATGCAGCGAATGCCACCATGACTTCGACCAAATCGGCCACGGGGCACTTGCTCGGGGCTGCAGGCGCGATTGAGGCGATCTTCTCGATCCTTGCGATCCGCGATCAGGTGGCTCCTCCGACCATCAACCTCGAAAATCCGGCGGTTGAAACACCGATTGATCTAGCTCCGAACGAAAAGCGCGAGCGTGAGATCAACGTGGCCCTTTCGAACTCGTTTGGGTTTGGTGGCACCAATGCCAGCGTGATCTTCGGAAAGGCCAGTTAAATGTGGCGGGCCATTGCATCGAACGCGCTGACCATCCTGGTGGTCGGCCTGTTTCTGGTGGGCGGTCTGATCCTTTGGGGCCAGACCCAGTATCAGTCAGAAGGCCCGCTGGAAACCGCGATCTGCCTGCGGGTGGAAAGCGGTTCGAACATGACGCGGGTCAGCCGCGAGCTTGAGGACCAGGGCGCGATCACCAACGCCACGATCTTTCGCATGGCCGCTGACTACACCGACCGGGCGCAGCAGTTGAAAGCAGGCAGCTTTTTGGTGCGTGAAGGCGCGTCGATGGAGCAGATCATCTACGAGATCACCAGCAGCGGCGCGAGCACCTGCGGTTCGGAGATCGAATACCGCATCGGCGTGACCCGCGCTCAGACTCGCGTGCGTGAGTTGAACCCAGCCACGCTGGAATTCGACGAAATCGCCGAGTTTGATATGGCCGAGGAAGAATCCCCGGCGGCCTATCAGGAGAAGCGCCAAGAGGCAGACACGCGCTATCGTGTTTCACTCGCAGAAGGCGTGACCTCGTGGCAGGTGGTTGAGGCGTTGAAGGGTTTTGAAGCGCTGAGCGGCGAGATTTCCGAGATTCCTGCCGAAGGCTCGCTTGCGCCAGACAGCTACGATGTCGCTGCCGGTCAGGACCGCAACGACATCCTGAAAGCGATGCAGGACAAACAACAGCTTCGGATCAATGCTGCCTGGGAAAACCGCCAAGAGGGTTTGCCGCTGGAAAGCCCTGAGGAAATGCTGATCCTTGCCTCGATCATCGAAAAAGAAACGGGCGTTCCCGGAGAGCGGGGCCAGGTCGCCAGCGTCTTTGTGAACCGTCTGAATCAAGGCATGCGCCTTCAGACAGACCCGACGGTGATCTACGGCGTCACCAAGGGGCAGGGAACGTTGGGACGTGGCCTACGGCGCAGCGAGTTGAACCGGCCAACACCTTGGAACACCTATCAGATCGACGGGCTACCACCGACCCCGATCGCCAACCCCGGTCTGGCGAGCCTCGAAGCAGCCGTTGCGCCTGACAACACGAACTATGTGTTCTTTGTTGCGGATGGCACTGGAGGTCATGCCTTTGCCGAGACGTTGCAGGAACATAACCGCAATGTCGCGAAATGGCGCGAGATTGAGGCCGAACGAAACTCGGGCAACTAAGTTAAAACGAAAAACAGCGCCGCTTTCGGCGCTGTTTTTTTGATCAGGCCGCGGGTTTGCGACGGGGGCGCCGGTGCTTGTTTTGCCCGGGCTTCGCACTTCCGTTCGCCGATCTCGGCTTGAAACGCCGATTGTTCTGGCGGCGTCCGCTACGTTCCGCCTCAACAGGTTCGGGCTGTGTGCCGCTGGCAACCGGGATGTCGATCTTCATCAGCCTTTGGATTTGACGCAGCAGATCGACCTCTTCCGCCGAGCAGAACGCAATCGCCTCGCCTTCGCGACCGGCCCGGGCCGTACGGCCAATGCGGTGGACATAATTGTCGGGCACCTCGGGCAGGTCGTAGTTGATCACATAGGCCACACCGGGAATGTCGATCCCGCGCGCGGCGACATCGGTTGCGACCAGCACGTTGATCTCTCCGGCGCGGAAGGCCTTGATGGCGCGGTCACGCTGTCCCTGGCTTTTGTTGCCGTGGATCGAGGCTGCGTTGTAGCCATCGGCAACCAGCCCCTTCATCAGCTTCTCGGCCCCGTGCTTGGTGCGCGAGAAGACAAGGGTCAGGGCGTCGGTGTCCTGCGACAGGATCTCACGCAGTTTGCCAGGTTTCTCGGGTTTGGTGACGAAGTGAACCGATTGCGTGATCTTGTCCGCCGCTTTACCTGGAGGCGAGACTTGCACCCGCTGCGGATTGGTCAGGTAAGCCCGGCTGATCTCTTCCATCTGCTTTGGCATCGTGGCCGAGAACAGCATGGTCTGACGCGGCGTGCCCAGAGCAGGCGCGATTTTGCGCAACGCGTGGATGAAGCCAAGATCCAGCATCTGGTCGGCTTCGTCCAGAACAAGGTGGCGAACCGACCCAAGGTCGACGGCCTTCCGCTCCATCAGGTCGATTAGACGCCCTGGCGTGGCCACCAGAATATCTGTGCCGCGGCCCAGAAAGGCGATCTGTTTGTTGATGGACTGACCACCCACAACAGTTGCCACGCGCAATTTGGTCTTGCCGGTTAGAACGCGCAGGCTGTCGGCAATCTGGTTCACAAGCTCGCGCGTGGGCGCGAGGATCAGAGCCTTGGCCGTTTTGGGCGCAGGTTTGCCGGGTTGGTTTAGCAGGTGATCAATCAAAGGCAGGCCAAAGGCCAGCGTTTTGCCGGTACCGGTCTGCGCCAGCCCCAGAATATCATGCCCGTTTAGAGCCAGCGGGATCGCCTGGTTCTGGATCGGCGTGGGCTGTGAGAAATTCGCACTTTTCAGTGCATCGTTGAGCGCTGGTGCAAGGCCCAGCATATCGAAGTCGAACAATATTTATCCTTTGCCGCCCGCAGCATTCGCCAACGGGCAAGTCGTGATGGGCCGCATTCGCGACCGATAGGGTCAAGCGGGACCTCGGGACAGGCAGGCGAATCCTGCTCTATCTGGTCGTCGCGTTAAGAACCCTGCGTGATGGGGAACTGGAAAAATCTGTGGCGCTGTGGGGCAGATGGTGCCCGCCGAGGCTCACGCGTCAGCGCTGGTCAGAGGCACATGATGCGTGGCAACTGAATTGTCAAGGCTTGTGAGTGATGGTTCCTTGGTCGCGCGAAAACCCTGATCCGACTTACCGGATCAGGGCATGGTAGATTTAGGTGCGAAGATCCCCCGCATGGGCGATGCTATCGCGATTGGCTTCAACGAATTTCAGCATATGACCCATCGAGTATGTGCCGTCATCATCTGCACCAAGTTCTTTCCACGGCTTAAAGCCGTGGGTCGAGCAGACCAGGCTTTCCGGGTCAAGATACAGAAGTCGTAGCAGTACCGTCGCGACGATCGTGCCGCCCACCGGCCCAAGTCGTCCGCCATGACCTTCAGCCTCTTGCAGACAGTAGTACCACAGCGGTGTTTTGGTGACGCCGTGGTCTGACAGCTCAGGCGGAGCGTCAAGTTCGGGCACATGCATCTTGCGCGCCATTTGCTGACCTGAGGCAAGCTCTAACGTGAGGCGGTCGCGCAGCAGGTTGCGCAAGGGAAGTTTGCGGTTTTGATCTTCGGACATTGTGGCGCCGCCGATATCGGCCGTGCCGCTGATGAAGGGGAGCGCGAAAATGGATTGCGCCATTTTGCGCCCAATGGGTCGCGCACGCGTGCCTGCAGTTTGACCGGGATAGTCGAACAATTTCTCGAAATGAATGTTCAGGTTTGACGGCCGGAAGGAGAACTCGGGCCGTCCTAGCTTGAACAGGTCAAAATCCAGATTGTCATGATTGAGTTGGTATTTGGATTGCACTGTTGCGTGTCCGAAGCGGTAAGCAGCGCCGGAGAATTCTATCGGCATAACCGGAGAGTCAACTTTGAAAGGCTTTGGAAGTGTCCCGCCTTCGAGGTGATCGCGCACATGTTTTAGAGTGTGGGCGTCGACGAATGCCTGAAGCAAATCATGGGCTACGAGATATTGATAGTGCAGCCGACAAATACGGCGTGCAACCTGGAAAGGCTCCTCGCTTTTCTTGAAGGTATGCATGGCTGCCGCTGAGATGCCGGACAAGGCTTTGCGCGCCATGCCACTGTCTGCCTCCAAGGCTGTCATGACGATGTTGTGTAAGCAGATAAAAGCGCCCTGCAATTGCGAAACGATTTGGTTTTCGTCGTTACGAGGATCGCCAATCAGCGCTGTACCTTGTTTGGTTCGGGCAAGATCGAGATGATTGTCAGCGTTGCCAAAAAGAAGGAAACCGTGATGGTCTGGGTGATAAAGGAGCGGTGATGCTTCGGGACCATCGCCGTAAACGCAATCGAGGTCCAGTGTTGGGGTGCGGATATTGCGAATGGTGGCTGGATCAATAACTGTCCCAATGGCTGAGGTTGCGTCCAGCGTTACATCGTGGTCGACGAATTGACCGAAGAAGGTCATACCGGCGGCGACGTCATGCCCCTGTGGGTCATTGGCATCTTTCATAGAGTCAACCGCTGCATCAAACGCGGCGAGGACATCGGCGGTATCAAAAGGCTCACCGCCTGGGGCGATACCTGAGAGAGGGTTGCGATGTCCGATTCGTCCAAACGTATCCGGCAGCGGCGGGCGTGGGGTATCCGCGCATTCTTTTACCAGCGTTTCATATCGGCTAAGCCCATGGGGTTGGCGTGACATAACTACTCCAAAAAATAAACAACTTCGTTCTAGGTTGAATCATGCTCACAAAATGATGAGCATAATGGTCAAAATAGCACAAATGAGGACCAATTTCCTTCTTTTTCTCAAAAAAGGAAACGTAATTGGGAAATAAGTCTGTGTTTAATCTGCATATGTGAGCTGTATTGGTGGGTTTTTTCTATCGATAAGGTGGTTCGCGCAGGAGAACGCTCGCGGAGGGTTTTGAAAAGCTTAATCTACAGAACGGTTTAGGCGTTGCGACCCGTTGCGCACAAACTTGACGCCGCGCACTCATTATCGTATAAGTTGTGCCATGCTAGAAGAAGTGGGCAACGGCCCCGGGGCGACCCGGTGGCCGTTTTTTCATTTCTCTCGTGCGGAGAAAACTCACGCATGAGGTCACAGGCAAACATGACTTTGATTAACCCGGAAGAGCGGATTTCCCAGACGGCTGACTTGTTGCAGTCGCTCGAGAGGTCCATTCGCGATCTGCGCCATACAGCGGAAGAACTGCGCCAGCAGATCGGAGCCGGGGAGGATGCAGACCTTGCCGGAACAGGCAAGCAACTCGGCCAGCTAGAGGGGCTGATCCGCAGTTGCCAGAAAGTGGAGACAAGCTTTGTCGAACAACATCACAGACAAGCCGGAATTGCCCAAGGTGGATATGCGCTCGACCTTGACCGAGCTCGGTTCGAGGTCGGGTGCAGGCTGGCTCGCCTCCGCACCTGTTGCGGTGCAGGACAGATTTCTGAGTGAGATCGGGGAGGGGGGGCTATGTGCCCTCCCTTTCCTTTTCGAGTTCTGGGCGCTGCCGCATCAGTTGCCCCCCAAAGGCGACTGGCGGTCCTGGGTGATCATGGGCGGGCGCGGGGCGGGCAAGACGCGGGCGGGGTCTGAATGGGTGCGCTCGATGGTCGAAGGGGCCAAGCCGTTGGACAAAGGCGCGGCGTCTCGTGTGGCTCTGGTGGGTGAGACCTTTGATCAGGTGCGTAATGTGATGATTTTTGGCGATAGCGGTATTTTGCAATGTTCGCCGTCCGATCGACGGCCCTTGTGGAAAGCCTCGGAACGCAAGCTGATCTGGCCCAACGGGGCCGAGGCGCAGGCGTTTTCAGCGCATGATCCCGAGGGGTTGCGCGGCCCTCAGTTCGATGCGGCCTGGGTGGATGAGTTGGCCAAATGGAAAAAGGCCAGTGAGACCTGGGATATGCTGCAATTCGCGTTGCGTTTAGGGGATCAACCTCGGGTTTGTGTAACGACCACGCCGCGAAATGTGAAGGTTCTGAAACTGTTGCTGGCGTCGCCCTCCACCGTTCAAACCCATGCGCCGACTGAGGCGAACCGGGCCAATCTAGCCGCGTCTTTCCTGGAGGAGGTGCGTGCGCGTTACGCAGGCACGCGGCTGGGGCGGCAGGAGTTGGATGGGGTGCTGCTGTCGGATGCCGAGGGGGCGTTGTGGACGGGCTCGATGTTGGAGGCGGTGCGTTGCGCGCATTTGCCCGAACTGGACCGGGTGGTCGTAGCGCTGGACCCGGCGGTAACGGCGGGATCGGATGCGGATGCCTGTGGGATCGTGGTCGCGGGCGCACAACTACAAGGTCCGCCGGAGGAGTGGCGCGCCTATGTGCTGGCCGACCGGACGGTGCAGGGCGTCGGCCCGGCGGGCTGGGCGCAGGCGGCGATTGACGCGATGGATGAATTTGGGGCCGAGCGGTTGGTGGCCGAGGTCAATCAGGGCGGGCAACTGGTGGAAGAGGTCGTGCGGCAGGTGGACCCTTTGGTCCCGTTCCGCGCTGTGCGAGCCTCTCGCGGTAAGGTCGCGCGGGCCGAGCCTGTGGCGGCGTTGTACGAGCAGGGGCGGGTGGGCCACGTGATTGGCCTGGACGCGTTGGAAGAGCAGATGTGCCAGATGACTGCGCGCGGGTTCGATGGGCAAGGCTCACCCGACCGCGCCGACGCGCTGGTCTGGGCTCTGCATGAGTTGATTGTAGGGCCTGCAGGATTGTATCGGCGGCCAAGGGTGCGGAGTTTGTGAGCTTTAAGAAGTGTGCTTGCCAACAATCGCATTTTGCATAGCGGACTGATCGCTTGTTGGATGCACTCAGGTTCAAGACATCGGCTTCCCTTGGCTCCAACTATCCTCATATTCACCGAGCAATCGGGACAACGCCAACAGCGAAGAAAACAGCCTTGCATAGACATCCGGTGACATCATTGTTTTGTAGTCATCAAGCACCTGCACAAGATTGACTACGCTTGAGGCAAACGCCTCGTAGACGTGTTTGTCAGCAGCGGTAGGTTCATTTGTCCAGATATCGTGCGCATCGTAGTAGATGGGCGGGACAGGGTCTTTTTCATTCATCGTCTGGCCTCATGCATTCGAAGCGCACGTGGGGGGCAAATGAGACGCAAACAACATGTCTGGCATGAATTCAAAAGACTTTGGCTGCGACTGAAAAGGAATTTGGTTCAATCTTCAAAGAGCGGCCAATTCTTACAATTGGCCATGTTGGGTTCAGGGCAAGGCTCGCACGACCGGCTCGACGCGCCGGACAGGGCGCTGCACGAGTTGATGGTGGGGCCCGCGGGGGCGTATCGGCGGCCTCGGGCGTGGTGCCTTTATTTATTGCTCACCAGTTTTCTCGAATTTAGCAAATGCTTCTGCGTAATCGGGGTGCCAGCGAGAGAGTGGAGGGCGGTTTTTGGTAATGTCTTGAATAGCCCATTGTGCTCGACGTCGATCGCGTGTCTCGTCGACATCGTTGTCCGGGCAAAGGATATAAAAATCACCGTTGGCCATTCGACTGAACAAGTGATCAACTGTTTGTTCACTGGTCCAAGCCGCGGGCGGTTTTTCCGGGAGGAAAGACGCAATCATACCAGTGTATGTAAAACCTGGCACAAACAAGTGAACAGAAATTGGCGCTCCGGCTTCTCGCAACTCATGAGCCAATTGTTCGCTGAGCACTTTGACCGCGGCCTTGGTGACATTATAGCCGGGGTTGCCCGGCGGTGTTGTAATACCCTGTTTCGAGCCGGTATTTATGACTAAAGCAGGGCGGTTCGCTTCGACCATGCGAGGCATAAAGGCCTGCACACCTCGTAGAACGCCGAAAAAATTCACCTGCAAAAGCCGCTGCCAGTTTTCCATTTCCGACCAAGCGGTTGTCGGCAGACTAATCCCCGCGTTGTTCATCAAAGCAGCAATTGGACCGATCTCAAATGCGAGATCGGCAAGTCTGTTTACCTCTTCATCTGACGTTACATCAGTCGGTATGCCTTCAATAGGTGCGTTAGCGGAGGCCAATTGACGTGCTTCTTGAACTGTTGCGTCAAGTTGTGCTCCGGGTAGATCTGCCAGAACGACGCCCAAACCCGCGTGCGCAAACCGTAGTGCGGCAGCGCGCCCGACCCCACTTGCTGCCCCGGTAACAACCGCGACGCCACCATTTTTCACTGCCTCGTTGAACATATTGCGTTCCTTCCCGATTCATGAAACTTCGCAAATTTGAAATGGTCATCCAAATGTATCAAAGGTTGTCTCAATAGAGTATCAAGCTCATCAACAATTCTGTCTACTACTCTGACGACAGATGATTTTGGGGGCTTATGTTGCTCACCCTCCGTACGCCCCATTCCCAAGGCTTAAACGTCTTTCCGACATAACTCCTTTCAACAAGCCGGGCAGAGCAGCGGCAGAAAGGAGCACAGATGGTATTCGATTTCTTGCGTCGTGGAGCGGCCGTGGAAGCGCCCGAGGCGAAGGCGAGCGCCGCGGGCCCCGTTGTGGCGTGGCAGACGGGCGGGCGCGTGGCGTGGAGCCCTCGGGACGCGGTGTCGCTGACACGTACGGGGTTTTCGGGGAACCCGGTGGGTTTTCGATCCGTCAAGCTGATTGCTGAGGCGGCGGCGGCGTTGCCGTTGGTGCTGCAGGATCAGGCGCAGCGGTTTGATGTACATCCGATCCTCAGCCTCATGCGCCATCCGAATGCGGCGCAGGGACGGGCGGAGTTGATGGAGGCTCTGTTCGGGCAGTTGCTGCTGTCGGGCAATGCCTATGTTGAGGCTGTTCAGGCCGACGAGGGGCTACCGGTTGAGCTGCATGTGCTGCGATCCGACCGGATGAGCGTTGTGCCGGGCGCGGATGGCTGGCCCAAGGCGTATGACTACGCTGTGGGCGGCAAGAAGCACCGGTTTGCAGCGGAAAATATCTGTCATATCAAATCGTTCCACCCGCAGGATGATCACTACGGGTTCTCGCCCATGCAGGCGGCGGCGATGGCGATTGATGTGCATAACAGTGCGTCTCGCTGGTCAAAATCGCTGCTGGATAATGCGGCGCGGCCTTCTGGGGCGCTGGTGTGGAAGGGCGACGGCCATGGGGTGATGGCCGAGGATCAGTTCCGGCGTTTGTCCGATGAGATTGAGCAGAACTATCGCGGGGCGCGCAATGCAGGCCGCCCGATGGTTCTGGAAGGGGGGCTGGACTGGAAGCCGATGGGGTTTTCGCCCTCGGATATGGAGTTTCAAAAGACCAAGGAAGCCGCCGCCCGCGAGATCGCGTTGGCCTTTGGGGTCCCGCCGATGCTGCTGGGGATACAAGGCGACGCGACCTATTCGAACTATCAGGAGGCCAACCGGGCGTTCTATCGCCTGACCGTGCTGCCTCTGGTGACGCGGGTGGCGGCGGCGGTGTCGGAGTGGCTGGTTGGCTTTACCGGCGAGGATCTGATGCTGAAACCCGATCTGGATCAGGTGCCCGCGCTATCGGCGGAACGCGATGCGCAATGGGCGCGGGTTAACGGGGCCGATTTCCTGACGGACGCCGAGAAGCGCGCCCTGCTGGGCCTGCCGGAGCGCGCGGATGTCTGACGGGTATCCTCCGTTCGAATGCGCGCCGGGCCTGCGTCTGGCCGCGCATGAGCGGGTGGCTGAGATCCAGCACGCGCATCTTTGCCAAAGGCTGGATCAGATCGAAGAGATGATGGAGCGGCTGGAGAAGCGGTTGTGGCTGACGGTCTATGGCGTGGTCGCGGTGATCCTGGCGCAGGCGTTTCAATCTATCTTGGTTGTAACGCCATAATTTCAGTAGATTACATGGAGAAGTTCATGGATTTAGAGCATAAATTCGCCCAGTTTGGAGACGGGTTGTCCGTCACCGATGACGCGGTGATCGAGGGTTATGCCAGCCTGTTCGGTCAGGTCGATCAGGGCAGTGATGTGGTGCAGCGCGGGGCGTATCGCGGCTCGCTTGAGGGGCTGGCAAAGGCTGGGCAGCGGGTCAAGATGCTGTGGCAGCACGATCCGGCGCAGCCCATCGGTGTGTGGGAGAAGGTCCGCGAAGATGACCAAGGCCTTTGGGTCAAAGGACGTCTGCTTGAAGCCACGCAAAAGGGCCGTGAAGCGGCTGAATTGATCCGGGCGGGCGCGATGGATGGCCTCTCGATTGGTTATCGTACCAAGCGGGCCATGAAGAATGACAAGGGCCAGCGGGTCCTGACCGAACTGGAGCTTTGGGAAGTGTCCTTGGTGACCTTCCCGATGCTGCCCAGTGCGCGGGTGGTGGCCAAGGGCGTGGACCCCGAGGCCGAGAAAACCTGGCGCAGTATTGCCGAGGTGTTCCGTGACGCCCGGCAGGAGCTGGCGCGGATCTAGCGCCTCAAAACCCACCCAGAAAAGGAAGTGCTGATGAGCAAGACCGAGACCCCGGCCTTGAACGGAGAGGGTGCGCCCCTGGTTCAGGAAGTGAAGCAGGCGATGGCTGGATTCGTGAATGAATTCAAGGGCCTCAAGGCCGAAGTTAAAACCCAACTGCAACAGACAGAAGAGCGACTGACCATGCTGGAACGTAAATCAACCATCGCGGCGCGCCCGCATCTTGCAGCCTCGATTGAGGACGGCGCCCCGCATCAAAAGGCTTTTGATGCCTATGTGCGTTCGGGCGAGGATGACGGGCTGCGCGGGCTTGAGATGGAATCGAAATCTTTGTCGACGGCGGTGAACAGCGATGGCGGATTTCTGGTTGATCCGCAGACCGCTGAGGCGATCAAATCGGTACTGAATTCGACCGCTTCGATCCGTTCGATTGCGTCGGTGGTGAATGTCGAGGCGAACTCTTTCGACGTGCTGATCGACCATACGGATGTGGGTGCGGGCTGGGCGGATGAAAACTCTGCGACTGCGGAAACTGGTACGCCTTCGATTGACCGTATCTCGATCCCGCTGCACGAGCTGAGCGCGCTGCCCAAGGCCTCGCAACGCCTGCTGGATGACAGCGCGTTCGACGTCGAAGGCTGGTTGGCCGGTCGCATCGCCGACAAATTCGCCCGCGCTGAGGCAGCGGCGTTTATCAATGGCGACGGTGTGGACAAGCCCAAAGGCATTCTGACCCACCGCACGATGGAGAATGACAGCTGGGATTGGGATAGCTTGGGCTATATCGCTACCGGCGTCGATGGCGGCGTTGATGCGGATGCCATTGTGGATGTGGTTTATGCGCTGGGCGCGCAGTACCGGGTGAACGGCACTTTCGTGATGAACTCGAAAACCGCGGGTCTGATCCGCAAGCTGAAGGACAGCGATGGCCGCTTCCTGTGGTCGGATGGCCTGGCCGCTGGTGAGCCTGCGCGTCTGATGGGCTATCCGGTGCTGATCGCCGAGGATATGCCGGATGCAGCGACCGACAGCTACTCGATTGCCTTTGGTGATTTCCAGTCGGGCTATACCATTGCCGAGCGTCCTGACCTGCGCGTGCTGCGCGATCCGTTCAGCGCCAAGCCGCATGTCCTGTTCTACGCGACCAAACGTGTGGGCGGCGATGTAAGCGATTTTGCTGCGATCAAACTGCTGAAATTCGGCATCGCCTAAGCGGTGGCGGATCCGGGGGGCTGCAAGGCCCCTCGGGCGGCGGGCGCGGGCCGGGGTGAGATCCCCCGCGTTGTCTAGCTGCTCCCCTCCGTCCGAGCAACGTGGGGCGGCGCGTGCCCGTCATTTTCAAGGATACGGCCCCGGAGGGGTCCGAGATTGCGGAGTGAATGGATGATGTTGATCGAAGAAACCGCCATCGCGGATGCGGCGCTGCCGGTGGATCAGTTCAAGGCGCATCTGCGGCTGGGCACGGGGTTCGCCGAGGGTGATACGCAGGATGAAGTTCTGACCGGTTTTCTGCGTGCAGCGATTGCAGCGATTGAGGCACGCACCGGCAAGGTGCTGATCGAGCGAGAGTTTTCGTGGAGCCTGAATGGCTGGCGCGACCCGGAAAGCGAAACTCTGCCGGTGGCCCCAGTGGTTTCAGTTGACGCTGTGACACTGACGGATGCGCTGGGCGCTGAAACCGTGGCGGACAGCGCGACGTACAGGTTGGAGCGGGATGCGCAGCGCCCTCGGGTGCGGGCGGCGGGGTCTTGTTTGCCGAGAATCCAGACCGGTGGATCGGTAAAGATCACCTTCACAGCCGGCATGGCGGCAGATTGGGGTGGCTTGCCCGCCGATCTGGGACAGGCGCTGCTGCTGTTGGCGGCGCATTACTACGAATATCGCGACGAAACAGCCTTGGGTGCGGGGTGTATGCCTTTCGGTGTGACTAGCCTGATTCAACGCTATCGCACAGTGCGCTTCGGCGCTGGGGTGACGCAATGAACGCGCCTCGACTGAACCGCAAGCTGGAGCTGGAAGCGCCGGTTCGCACCGCTGACGGCGCTGGAGGCTATGCCGAAACCTGGGCCGCTTTGGGCTCGCTCTGGGCCGAGGTGACGGCGCGTAGCGGGGCGGAGCGTGCGGTCGGTGGGGCTTCGATCTCGCGCGTTGGCTACCGGATCGTTGTGCGGGGCGCGCCTGAGGGGTCGAGCATGCGGCCTGCTCCGGACCAGCGGTTCCGAGAAGGTGCCCGACGGTTCGTGATCCGGGCGGTCGCTGAGCGGGACCCACGCGGCCAGTACCTGACCTGTTTTGCAGATGAAGAGGTGGCGGCATGAGCTATGGCGTTTCAGCCGCTTTGCAGGCGGCGGTGTTTCAACAGCTGTCAGGCGACGCGCAGGTGAGCACGCTGTCGGGCGGTGCGATTTACGACGCGGTGCCTGCGGGGACCATGCCGCAGACCTACGTGACTTTGGGCCCGGAAGAGGTGCGAGAGGCCTCGGACCGCGCGAACGCGGGCGCTGTGCATCGCTTCACAGTCTCGGTGGTTTCCGAGGCAGCAGGCTTTGGTGCCGCCAAGGCGCTGGCCGGCGCGGTTTGTGACGCGCTGGAAGGTGCCGCGCTGAGTTTGGACCGCGGCCATCTGGTGGGGCTGTGGTTCGAACGGGCCAGCGCCCGACGCACGGGAACTGGCGGCGCGATCCGCCAGATCGACCTGAGATTCCGCGCCCGCGTGGAAGACGACTAAGCAATCAACGGAGAGAGCATATGGCTGCCCAGAACGGAAAAGACCTGTTGGTCAAAGTGGATATGAACGGCACCGGCCTGTTCGAGACCATCGCGGGCCTGCGCGCCACGCGGATCAGTTTCAATGCGGAAAGCGTGGATGTCACTAGCCTGGAAAGCCAGGGCGGGTGGCGCGAGCTGCTGTCGGGGGCGGGGGTCAAATCGGCCTCGATCTCGGGCTCGGGCGTGTTCAAGGATGAAGGCACGGATGAGCGTGCGCGTCAGCTGTTCTTTGACGGTGAGACGCCCGGGTTTCAGGTGATCATCCCCGATTTCGGCATCGTTGAAGGCCCGTTTCAGGTCAGCAGCATCGAATATGCGGGCTCGCATAACGGTGAGGCGACCTATGAGATGAGCATGGCAAGCGCTGGTGCGCTGAGCTTTACGGCGCTCTGATGGCCAATCAGTGGACGGGCGAGGTGGCGCTGACCATCAATGGGGAGCAGCGGGTGCTCAAGCTGACTTTGGGTGCTTTGGCGGAATTGGAACAGGAACTGCAGGCCGGGTCTCTGGTCGAGTTGGTGCAGCGGTTTGAGGGTGGAGGGTATTCCAGCGGCGATGTGCTGGCGCTGATCGTAGCGGGGCTGCGGGGTGGTGGTGCGCGGGTCACTCGCGATGACCTGCTGCATGCCGAGATCGCGGGCGGGCCGATGGCGGGGGCCAAGGCAGCGGCAGAACTGCTGGCGCGGGCCTTCATGGTGCCCGAGTGAGCGGGTTCGACTGGCCCGTGCTGATGCGGGCCGGGTTTCTCGGCCTGCGCCTGACGCCGGATCAGTTCTGGCGTCTGACTCCGGCCGAGCTGCGGCTGATGCTGGGGCAGGGCGCGGGGATGCCTGCGATGAACCGGGCGGGGCTGGATGCGCTGCTGGTGGCCTATCCGGACAGAACACAAGGAGAGCGTGATGACGGATCGTGAGGGTTTTGACGACCTACAGGAGCGGGGAGAGGCGCTAGGCGATGCGCTTGGGGATGCCGCCACGATGGCTTCGGCGTTTGATGGCCAGATGCGGCGGATCAAGGCTGCGTTTGAAGAAACCGGAAAGGATGTGGCCACGCTGGAGCGCGGCATGTCCGGCGGGCTGCGCAAGGCATTTGATGGCGTGGTGCTGGACGGGATGAACCTGTCGGGCGCGCTGGATGTGCTGAAGAATTCGATGATCCGCACGGCGTATTCGGCGGCGATCAAGCCGGTGACGGATCACTTTGGCGGCATGCTGGCCAATGGGGTGGGCGGTTTGGTGCAGGGCATTTTGCCGTTTGCCGATGGCGGCAGTTTTTCCCAAGGCAGGGTGATGCCGTTTGCCAATGGTGGCATCGTCAGCAGCCCGACTATGTTCCCGATGCGCGGTGGCACCGGGCTGATGGGTGAGGCGGGTCCCGAGGCGATCATGCCGCTGGCGCGCGGCGCAGATGGCAAGCTGGGCGTGCGGACACAAGGCGGGGGCCGGGCGGTGAATGTGGTGATGAATATCTCCACACCCGATGTGCAGGGATTCCGCCGCTCGCAAGGTCAGATCGCGGCGCAGATGAGCCGCGCCTTGGGCCGTGGCAATCGCAACAGATAAGAGGAGCAGGGTATGAATTTCCATGAGGTGAGATTTCCGGCCAGCCTGAGCTTCGGCTCGGTTGGGGGACCTGAGCGGCGCACGGATATTGTGACGCTGGCCAACGGATTTGAGGAACGCAACACGCCCTGGGCGCATTCGCGCAGGCGCTATGATGCGGGTCTGGGGATGCGGTCGCTGGACGACGTCGAGACGTTGATCTCGTTCTTTGAGGCGCGGCAGGGGCAGATGTTTGGATTCCGCTGGAAGGACTGGTCGGATTTCAAGTCGGGCGCGGCAACGGCAGAGGTCGACAAGGGCGATCAGGTCATCGCGCGCGGCGACGGAGAGCGTACCGAGTTTCAACTGGTGAAAACCTATAGCTCGGGCGGGGTCAGCTATGTGCGACCGATCACCAAACCCGTCCTCGGTACGATGCGTTTGGGTCTGGATCAGGATGCCATGCGTGAAGGTGTCGACTATGAGGTTGATCTGGCCCGTGGGGTGGTCACATTCGTGGCCCCTCCGCCCGAACAGGTCGAGATCACGGCGGGGTTCGAGTTTGACGTGCCGGTGCGGTTCGACACCAACAAGATTCAGACCAGCGTGGCCAGCTTTCAGGCCGGGGATGTGCCGAATGTTCCCGTGGTCGAGGTGCGCGTCTGATGAGCGGGGATACTCAGGCACTTCAGGCCCATCTGCAAAGCGGTCTGACCACTGTGTGCCGTTGCTGGGCGATCACCCGCAAGGATGGTCAGGTCTTTGGCTTCACCGATCATGACATGGAGCTGCGGTTCGACGGGCTGACCTTTCGCGCCAGCACCGGCCTGACCGCAGCCGCCATCGAGCAGGCCACCGGGCTGTCAATTGACAATTCCGAGGCGATGGGCGCGCTGTCCAATGCCTCGGTCCGAGAGGATGATATCGAGGCCGGTCGTTTCGACGGGGCCGAGGTGCGCGCCTGGCTGGTCAATTGGGCCGCGCCAGAGCAGCGTGTGCTGCAGTTTCGCGGCTCGATTGGTGAGCTGCGGCGGGCGGGCGGAGCCTTTCATGCAGAGCTGCGCGGGCTGACTGACCTGCTGAACCGCCCGCTGGGACGGATCTACCAAAAGCCCTGCACGGCTGTATTAGGGGATTCCGCCTGCCGATTTGCCGTAAGCCAGCCCGGTTATCAGGTCGAGGCTGAGGTCTCCGGTTTTGACGGAGGCACGTCGCTTCGGCTGCTCGGCGGGACCTCCTCCGACGAAGCCTGGTTTGAACGGGGGCGGCTGGATGTGATCTCAGGCACGGCAAATGGGCTATGGGGGTCGATCAAGCAGGACCGTCGGACGGAAGACGGGCGCGAGATCACCCTGTGGGCCAGCATCGGTGGTGGATTGGCCGTTGGAGACCAGGTGCGCCTGACCGCTGGCTGCGACAAGCGGATGGAGTCCTGCCGGTTGAAATTCAACAATTTTCTGAACTTTCAGGGCTTTCCGGATCTTCCGGGCGAAGACTGGGTGATGGCCGTGCCAAAGAAAGGCAACGCGAATACAGGCGGAAGCAGACGATGACGAAAAGCAAGCAAGAGATCGTGGACACTGCAAGCGCATGGCTTGGCACGCCTTATGTGCATCAGGCCTCGGTTCGCGGGGCGGGAACGGATTGTCTGGGCCTGCTGCGCGGTGTCTGGCGCGAGGTGATCGGGCACGAGCCCGAGGCGGTTCCCCTCTACAGCATGGACTGGTCCGAACCGCAGGGTGAAGAACGCATGTGGGCAGCTGCGCGCAGGCACCTGAGCGAAAAGCCCTCAGCTGAAATGGCCGCCGGAGATGTGCTGCTGTTCCGGATGCGGGACAGCGGTGTTGCTAAACATCTGGGTATTGTCAGCAGCATCGGCGAGGTGCCGCGCTTCATCCATGCCTATTCCGGACATGGCGTTGTTGAAAACGCCCTGAGCGACCCCTGGCGCCGCCGGGTGGTCGCCTGTTTTGAATTCCCGTTGGAGGGTCGCTGATGGCTACTATTCTTCTTTCCGCTGCAGGGGCTGCGCTGGGCGGCTCGATCGGCGGCACGGTGGCCGGTCTGTCCACCGCCATCGTCGGCCGGGCAGTTGGGGCCACGCTGGGCCGCGTGATCGACCAACGCATGATGAGCCAATCGGTCATGGGCAGCGGCAGCGAAGTGGTCGAGACCGGTCGCATGGACCGTTTCCGCCTGACCGAAACAGCCGAGGGCGCCCCCGTCACCACTGTCTTTGGCCGTATGCGCGTAGGCGGCCAGGTGATCTGGGCCTCGGACTTTCTGGAGACCCGGACCACGAGCACGCAATCCTCAGGCGGGGGCGGCAAGGGCTCGCCGAAACCGCCCAAGGTGACGACGACCACCTACAGCTACTCGATCTCTCTGGCGATTGCGGTTGGCGCGGGCGAGATCGCCGATGTTACCCGCGTCTGGGCCGATGGTGAGGAGCAGGAGCGCGCGAGCCTGAACATCCGTGTCTATCAAGGGACACAGGATCAACTCCCCGATCCCCTGATCGAGGCCGTCGAGGGCACCGGCAATGTCCCGGCCTATCGCGGTACGGCCTATGTGGTGATTGAGGATTTCCAGCTGGCGTCCTTTGGCAACCGGGTGCCTCAGTTCTCGTTCGAAGTGGTGCGCCCCACACAGCCCGAAATGCCGGACCATGTGTCCGCGCTGGGCCAGATCGTCAAAGGCGTGGCGCTGATGCCGGGCACTGGCGAATATGCACTGGCCAGCACTCAGGTGAACTATTCCCAAGGACGCGGGCGCAGTTGGGCGGCCAATGTTAACTCGGCCTCGGGTGAGCCGGATCTGATCACCTCGACCAAAGCGCTGGCGCGTGAGTTGCCGGGCTGCGAAGCGGCCTCCCTGATTGTGTCGTGGTTCGGAAATGACCTGCGCTGCGGTGAGTGTCAGATCACACCCAAGGTGGTGCGCGATGACATTGATGGTGTGAACATGCCCTGGGTCGTGTCGGGCCTGCGGCGCAACACGGCCCAAGTGGTCCAGCATCAGGATGACCGACCCGTTTACGGTGGCACTCCGGCGGATGGCGCGGTTGTGCAGGCGATCCAGCATCTGAAGGAGGGCGGCAAGGATGTGATGTTCTACCCGTTCATCCTGATGGATCAGTTGCAACAGAACGGCTTGCCCGATCCATGGTCGGATGGCGAGCAGCCGCATCTGCCCTGGCGTGGACGGATCACGCTGGACGTGGCTCCGGGGCGCGACGGGTCGCCGGATCAGACAGCCGCCGCCGACGCGCAGGTGGCCGCGTTTTTCGGGGCGGCTCAGGTCAGCGACTTTGGCATCAGCGCGGGGCAGGTGACCTATTCCGGCCCGGAGGAGTGGGGGCTGCGTCGGTTTATCCTTCACTATGCCACCCTCTGCCAGATTGCAGGTGGCGTAAGTTCCTTTTGCATCAGTTCCGAAATGCGCGGCCTGACGCAAATTCGCGGAGAAAACGGCTTTCCTGCCGTAGAACAACTGTGCCAGCTGGCTGCGGACGTGCGCCAAATTCTCGGGCCGGATACCAAGATCGGCTACGCAGCGGATTGGAGCGAATACTTCGGCTATCAACCTTCGGGGACAGGAGACAGGTTCTTTCACCTCGACCCCCTTTGGGCGGATGACAATATCGACTTCGTCGGTATCGATAACTACATGCCTCTGTCCGATTGGCGCGATGGTGAAGACCATCAGGATGCCGATGCCGGGTCGATCTACAATCTGGACTACCTGCGCGCCAATGTCGAAGGTGGCGAAGGTTATGACTGGTACTACGCCTCGCCAGAAGAAGCCGAGGCGCAGATTCGGACTCCGATCGAAGACAGCACCCATGATGAGCCGTGGATCTGGCGCTACAAGGACCTGCGCAACTGGTGGTCGAACTGGCATCACGAACGGATTGATGGCGTCCGGCAGAACGCCCCGTCGGACTGGGTGCCAGGGTCCAAGCCGATCTGGTTTACGGAGCTGGGCTGCGCGGCCGTGGATAAGGGTACCAACCAGCCGAACAAGTTTCTCGATCCTAAATCCTCGGAATCGAGCCTGCCGCCGCATTCCAACGGCCTCAGGGATGACTTCATTCAGGTTCAGTATCTGACTGCAACACTGGGCTACTGGTCCGAGCCGCAGAACAACCCGGTATCCGAGATTTATGACGGCCCGATGCTGGACCTTTCCAACGCCTATGTCTGGGCCTGGGACGCGCGTCCTTATCCCACCTTTCCGAACCTGCGAAGCCAATGGGACGATGGCGAAAACTACGCCCGAGGGCATTGGCTGAACGGCCGATCCGGCGCGCGCACGCTGGCCTCGGTGGTGACCGAGATCTGCCATGGGGCAGGGGTCACGGATATTGATGTCTCGCAGCTTTATGGCGTGGTCCGGGGCTATGCGGTCGAGGATGTCTCGGACGCACGTTCGGCGTTGCAGCCGTTGATGCTGCGCTATGGGTTTGACGCGATCGAACGGGACGGTGTCCTGCGGTTCCAGACACGTGACGGCTTTGGTGCTGTGACGCTGGGCCCGGATCATCTGGCTGTCAGTTCCGATCTCGACGGTACTGTGGAATACCGCCGCGAGGCCGAGGCCGAGATGACCGGACGCGTTCGCCTGCGCTTTGTTCAATCAGACGCCGATCACGATCTGGTCGCGGAAGAGGCCGTGTTGCCCGACGCACAGACCCATGCGGTTGCGGTCAATGAGATGCCCCTGTCCATGACCCGCGCCGAGGGTCGTCAGACCGCCGAACGCTGGCTCAGCGAGGCCCGCGTGTCCCGCGATACCGCCCGGTTTGCCCTACCGCCCTCCCTGTTGCATCTGGGTGCCGGAGATGTGGTTCGCCTGTCTGAACAGGACGGTAGCGCGTTTTTCCGTATCGACCGGCTGGAGAAAGCCGACCTGCAACTGGCCGAGGCGGTGCGGATCGAGCGTGGAGTCTACACGGCTAACGGATTGCAGGATGACCCGGTTGCGATCCGGCCCTTCGTCGCCCCGGTACCGGTGGCGCCTGTGTTCATGGACCTGCCTCTGTTGACGGGGACAGAAGCTCCGCACGCGCCGTATCTCGCCGCATCGGCCGATCCTTGGCCTGGCAGCGTCGCCGTTCATGCGTCGTCCCGAGATGAGGACTATGCGCTGCGCGACGTCATTGCAGATCAGGCGGTGATGGGTTTTACCGAAACGCCGCTGCATCGCGCCTCAGCAGGGATCTGGGATGAGGGCGCGCCCCTGCGGGTCAAACTGATTGACGGCATTCTGGAGTCCCGTCCGCGTTTATCCATGCTGAACGGGGCCAATTTGGCGGCCATTGGTGACGGAACACCGGGCAATTGGGAGGTGTTTCAGTTCTCCGACGCCGCCCTGCAAGAGCCGGGCGTCTATGCCCTGTCCGACCGTCTGCGTGGTCAGCTGGGAACGGACGCCCTGATGCCCGACGTCTGGCCCGAAGGATCAACTTTCGTCCTGCTGGACGAACGCGTTGCGCAGACCAGCCTGTTGCCAAGCGAACGGCGCGTGGCGAGGCACTTTCGGATCGGCCCGGCCTCGCGCGGGTATGACGACCTATCCTATGAGTATATGGTTGAGGCTTTCGACGGGAACGGCTTGCGCCCCTATGCGCCGGTGCATGTGTCTGTGCAGACCAAGTCGGATGAGGATGCGTTCAATTGGATCAGGCGAACGCGGATCGAAGGGGACGACTGGGCGGGGCTGGACGTCCCACTGGGTGAGGAAAGCGAATCCTACCTCATCCGTGTGCGGGCAAATGGGGCTTTGATCCGCGAAGAGATCGTGCCTGAACCGCGCTGGGCCTATACCGCAGCCGTGAAGTCCGCTGATGGCCTGACAGGTGGATATGCGGTCGAGATCGCGCAAATCTCGGCCACATATGGTGCTGGTCCGGCCGCGCGCATTCAGGTCGCGTAAGACCTTTGCGCTCCGTCCTCCACGGAGATGTCAGTGCTGCGGCACGCGCCTTGTTGGCCGTGCCGCAGCGCAGCCGCCGATCGCTTTGTATCAAGATGGTGGCCGAGGCCGAACTGGCCGACCTCCATGTCCAGCGCACCGGGCGGCTGCACCCGGACTATGGCAACGGATCCCTAATGACAGCCGCCCGCACGCGGGTACTGGCGGATGAACCGAGCTTTGATGATCCAAACTATTGCCAGTGTTTTGGGATGGTTTTGCGCCAGTTGATACGGCATCAGGCTCGGAAGACGCAGGGCTAGCATCTTGTAGTACCAAGAGGTGAAGGCATCCTCCTGGAACACATTCATTTTGGTTAAGTTACAGATCACGGGTTTGCGTTTGGCGTTTTTACCACTAAATGGCATGCTAGGCGCAGCAAAGGATCAAAGCCATGTTTGAAAAGCGCAGCCACGTGACCCCCGTTGACCCGGTCTGGAACCGGATCACGACCGAGGCCCATACCGCCGTTGAACAAGAGCCGCTTATGGGCGGGCTGGTGCATGCCTGTATTCTGCATCACCGCAGTCTTGAAAGGGCATTGTCGTACCGAGTGGCGGCCAAGTTGTGTTCGAACGAGATGTCGATGATGGTCCTGCGTGAGATCGTGGACGAGGCCTACGCCGACGACCCAAGCTTGATTGAGGCTGCGCGCGCCGACCTGATGGCCGTCTATGAGCGCGATCCAGCTTGCCACCGTCTACTGCAGCCGATCCTTTATTTCAAAGGTTATCAGGCGATGCAGGCGTATCGTGTGGCACACTGGTTGTGGCGCAAGGGACGGCATGATTTGGCCTATTTCTTCCAGATGCGGTCGTCTGAGATTTTCGGCATCGACATTCACCCCGCCGCCAGGATTGGCAAAGGGATCATGATCGACCACGCCCATTCCATCGTGATTGGTGAGACTGCTGTGGTTGGTGACAATGTCTCGATGCTGCATTCTGTTACGTTGGGCGGAACCGGCAAGGAAGAAGAGCAGCGCCACCCAAAGATCGGTGATGGAGTTCTGATCGGTGCCGGTGCCAAGGTTCTTGGCAATATTGAGGTCGGCCACTGCAGCCGGATCGCCGCCGGATCGGTGGTGCTACAAGAGGTTCCCGCCTGCAAGACAGTCGCCGGCATCCCGGCCAAAATCGTGGGGGAGGCGGGGTGCGATCAGCCCTCGATCTCGATGGACCACATGCTGGGCAAAGACCAATAAACCTCAGTTCGAGCGGTTGTTCATTCGGTTCAACCGCTCCTGTCGCCTTTGCTCCCGCCGTGCCTTGCGCTCGTCAATGCGTTGCTGGCGCTCAGCCTTTTGCTGGGCGATGACAGCAGGATCACTGGATTTGAACCTGGAGTTTTCGCCCGGATAACTGTTGGGTTTCGCCAGCGCCGTGTCAGCCGCAGTTGCGGACGCGACAACGACAAGCAATATCTTAGTAAAATCAAAAAAGCGCATGGGCCACCTTTGGTTTTTAAAACCGTCTTTTAGAAGGTGGGAAAGTGCGGTTGCTGCGACAACCTTTTGGGTGATCACACTTGCTCACATCGTGGCCGTGATCGCGAGAGCACCCGCCGAGGTCATACCCCGGCGGGTAGAATTTGATCAGGCTAGCATGACCATCGGATTCTCCAGGTTTTCGACGATGGCTTGCAGCAACTGTGCCCCAAGCGCGCCGTCGATAACCCGGTGATCCACCGACATCGTGACGGACATCACGGTGGCGACCGTCAGCTCTCCGTCTTCGCCTACTATCGGTTTCTTCAGGCCTGTGCCGACCGCAAGAATGCCTGCATGCGGCGGGTTCACGATGGCGTCGAAGTTGTCGATGCCGAACATGCCGAGGTTCGAGACTGCAAACGTGCCGCCCTGGTATTCATGCGGAGCCAGCTTGCGTTCCCGGGCACGACCAGCAAGGTCCTTCATCTCGGTCGAAAGGGCAGACAGAGACTTGGTGTCGGCATCCTGCAGGACCGGAGTGAACAGACCGCCTTCGATCGCAACCGCAACGGCCACGTCCGACGGTTTCAACTGCAGCACTCGGTCGCCTGCCCAGACGGCGTTGCATTCGGGTACCTGCTGCAACGCGTTGGCGACGGCTTTGATGATGAAGTCGTTGACGCTGAGCTTCACGCCACGGCCTTCCAGCTGCTTGTTCAACTGGCTGCGGAACTTGAGAAGCGCGTCCAGTTTGATATCGCGGCGCAGGTAGAAATGCGGGATGGTCTGCTTGGCCTCGGACAGGCGCGCGGCGATGGTCTTACGCATGCCGTCGAGCTTGATTTCCTCGTAGTCGCGAGTTTCGTACATCTTGGCCACGGCATCTGCCGACGGGCCAGCCGGTGCCGCCGCTGCGGGCGCGGCTGCTGCGGCAGGCGCAGGAGCGGCTGCTGCTGGTGCTGCGGTTGCGCTTTCGACATCCGCTTTGACGATGCGACCATGCGGGCCCGAGCCGGTGATCTGTGCCAAATCAAGGCCCTTTTGCGCCGCGATGCGACGGGCCAGCGGTGAGGCGAAGATACGACCGCCATCGGCTTTAGCCGGAGCTGCCGGAGCAGGGACGGGCGCCTCGGACGCCGCTGGCGCGGCAACCTCGTCGCCCGCGGCGGCTGCAGGCGCAGCCGCTGGGGCTGGGGCCGGTGCAGCGCCGATGTCATCGACGCTTTCGCCATCTTCCAGCAGGACTGCGATGGCAGTGTTGACCTTGACCCCTTCGGAGCCTTCCGGGATCAGAATCTTACCAATGGTGCCTTCGTCAACAGCCTCGAACTCCATCGTGGCTTTGTCGGTTTCGATCTCGGCCAGCAGGTCGCCGGAGGACACGGTGTCGCCCTCGTTGACCAGCCATTTGGCAAGGGTGCCTTCCTCCATGGTCGGAGACAGGGCGGGCATTAGGATTTCGGTGGGCATTTCAGCGCTCCTCAATCAGAGTAATTTGGTCAAAGGGCGCCTTGGGGCGCCCGGTGCCGCGTGCGAGCGTCGCAATCGCGGCCTCGATTTTTTCTTTGTTCTCTGCCATCCAGACATAGGCGGTCTGGTGCGAGGGGCGCGCGCCTATCAACCGCATATCCGCCGCCAGTCGCTCGGGCACAAGCGCCCGTACGATGCGGTTGTCGATGTCAATCTCGACACGGTAGCATTCGGTTGCTGGATCGCGGCCCCTGATCTCCATTACCGGTAGGTCACCTGTTTGACGGCAGCGATCACCTCATCCGTGGTGATTAGGGCCAGTTTTTCGAGGTTCGCGGCATAGGGCATCGGAACATCCTTGCCCGTGCAGTTGATGACCGGCGCATCGAGATAGTCGAACGCTTCCTGCATCACGACCGAGCTGATGTAGCTACCGACCGATCCTTGTGGCCAACCTTCTTCCACAGTCACGAGACGGTTGGTCTTCATCACCGAGTTGATGATCGCGCCTGTGTCCATCGGTCGGATAGTGCGCAGGTCGATGACCTCGGCGCTGATGCCCTCTTCGGCCAGTTTGTCGGCGGCTTCGAGGGCATACTGCATGCCGATGCCGAAGCTGACGATGGTCACGTCCGAGCCTTCGCGCCAGATGCGGGCCTTGCCCAGAGGAATGGCTAGGTCATCCACTTGCGGCACGTCGAAAGTGCGTCCGTAGAGGATTTCGTTTTCCAGGAAGATCACCGGGTTGGGGTCGCGGATCGCCGATTTCAGCAGGCCTTTTGCGTCGGCGGCCGAGTATGGCATCACGACTTTCAAACCAGGGATCTGCATGTACCATGCGGCGTAGTCCTGAGAGTGCTGCGCGGCCACGCGGGCGGCGGCACCGTTGGGACCACGGAACACGATCGGGCAGCCCATCTGGCCGCCGGACATATAGAGCGTCTTGGCGGCGGAGTTGATGATCTGGTCAATCGCCTGCATTGCGAAGTTGAAAGTCATGAACTCGACGATGGGTTTCAGACCACCGAAGGCTGAACCAACCGCGATACCGGCAAAGCCATGCTCCGTGATCGGGGTGTCGATCACGCGTTTGGGGCCGAATTCGTCCAGCAGACCTTGGCTGATTTTATAGGCGCCCTGATATTCGGCGACTTCTTCACCCATCAGGTAAACGTCTTCGTCGCCACGCATCTCTTCGGCCATCGCATCGCGGAGCGCTTCGCGGACAGTCTCGGTTTTCATTTCCGCGTCAGCTGGCCAATCGGGCGACAGGTCCACGACCGGAGCGGCCGGGGCGGCGGCTGCGGGAGCGGGGGCCTCAACCGCCGCAGGGGCGGCCTCGGTCACCGCTGCGGCTGCGGGGGCAGCCGCGGGCAGGGCGGAGGCATCTTCGCCTTCTTCAACCAGGATCGCGATGGGGGTGTTGACCTTGACCCCCTCGGTGCCTTCTTCGATTAGGATTTTGCCGACTATGCCTTCGTCAACGGCCTCGAACTCCATCGTGGCCTTGTCGGTTTCGATCTCGGCCATGATGTCGCCGGAAGATACGGTGTCGCCTTCCTTGACCAGCCATTTAGCCAGCGTGCCCTCTTCCATTGTAGGCGAAAGGGCGGGCATGAGAATTTCGGTTGCCATGTCTTATTCGTCCTCTCAGGCGTAGATATCTGTCCAGAGCTCTTCGACGGAAGGCTCGGGGCTTTCTTTCGAGAATTCGGCGGCCTGGTTGACGACCTCTTTGATCTCTTTGTCGATCGCCTTCAGGTCATCTTCGGTCGCGTGTTTGCCGGTCAGCAGCAGCTCGCGCACATGTTCGATCGGGTCGCTTTGCTCGCGGACCTTCTGAACTTCTTCGCGGGTTCGGTACTTGGCCGGGTCGGACATTGAGTGGCCACGGTAGCGGTAGGTTTTGACCTCAAGGATGTAGGGGCCTTTGCCTGCGCGGCAGTGCGCGACGGCTTTCTCGCCCGCGGCTTTGACCGCCAGAACATCCATGCCGTTGACCATTTCGCCCGGGATACCGAAGGCCTGACCACGGTGATAGATATCCGCCGAAGAGGTCGAGCGCGCCTGGGCGGTGCCCATAGCGTATTGGTTGTTCTCGATCACGAAAACCACGGGAAGTTCCCAAAGGGCTGCCATGTTGAATGTCTCGTAGACCTGACCCTGGTTGGCGGCGCCGTCACCGAAATAGGTGAAGGTCACGCCACCGTTTTCCTTGTATTTATCAGCGAAGGCCAGACCCGCGCCCAGCGGGACCTGAGCGCCAACGATACCGTGGCCGCCGTAGAAATGCTTCTCTTTCGAGAACATATGCATCGAGCCGCCTTTGCCCTTAGACAGGCCGCCCTCACGCCCGGTCAGTTCGGCCATGACGCCGCCCGGATCCATGCCGCAGGCCAGCATGTGACCGTGGTCGCGATAGGATGTGATGCGTTTGTCGCCTTCCTTCGCAGCAGCCTCAAGGCCGACAACAACCGCTTCCTGTCCGATGTAGAGGTGGCAGAAACCACCAATCAGACCCATACCGTAAAGTTGCCCCGCCTTTTCTTCGAATCGACGGATCAACAGCATTTCGCGGTAGTAGGTTTTCAGCTCTTCCGCAGAAACGTTTGGTTTCTTTGTGGTTTTTCGCGCAGCCATTGTGGCGATCTCCCCCTTTCGGACAGATAGTTTAGCGTTAAACTATCTTTTAGAGCATTTCTTGCGATCTGGCGAGCGTAAATATGACGCAGCGTAGCTTTGCGCAATTCGTGCAGGGGGAGGAAGGGTTAGCGGATGACGATTTCATCCGCGCGGATCATGCCCAGTACGGATCGGGCCTGTTGATCCAGTAGGTCGAGATCAAGGTAATTGTCCGAAAGACGGCGGGTGAGGTTTTCCATCTCGGCAATCTCAGCTTTGAGCGCCGCGAGGTCGCGTGACAGGGCGTCCCGTTCCGCCGAAATCTCAACCCGTCGGAACAGGCCATAGTCTCCTTGCACGGCGGCAAAGGTGAAATATACACCCAGCATAAAAGCCACCGAAAAGAAAAAAACTGCGCCCAAACCGGGCCGATGGGAACGGGACACTCTGTTGACCGCCGTATGAAGTCTGCCTCAATAACGGGCCCTTTATGGGCCTCTGATTGCACTATGTCACAGGTGATTCGGGATGTGAATCCCCTGATTCGCAAAAATTGCGTGGTTGAGTCAGATTGTCTTACGGCACGCGTGGAAGCGCGCGGCGATGATCACTGCTCCAAAGCTGCGACGCCGGGCAGGGTCTTGCCCTCCATCCATTCCAGGAAAGCTCCGCCTGCGGTCGAGATATACGAGAAATCCTTGGCCGCGCCCGAAGCATTCAGGGCAGCAACCGTATCCCCGCCACCTGCGACCGAGATCAACTGACCCGCGCGTGTCAGCGCAGCGGCTTTGAGGGCGGCGGCGTTGGTGGCGGCGTCAAACGGCTCCAACTCGAACGCGCCGAGCGGGCCGTTCCAGATCAGGGTCTGGCTTTTGCCGAAAATCTCGGTGATGGCGGCAACACTTTCGGGACCTGCGTCTAGGATCATGCTGTCTGGAGGGCACTGATCAGCGGGCAGAACCTGATGCGGCGCGTTTGCTTCGAATTTCTCGGCGACCACCACATCAACGGGCAGCACGATGGTGCAGCCGGAAGTTTCGGCCTTGGCCAGGATTTCTTCGGCGGTGTCTTTCATCGCGGTTTCGGCCAGCGATTTTCCGACATCGACGCCCTTGGCGACAAGGAACGTGTTTGCCATGCCGCCGCCGATGACCAGATAGTCGACCTTGTCGATCAGGTTGCCCAACAGCTCCAGCTTGGTCGACACTTTCGCGCCACCCACAACGGCTGTCACGGGGCGTTTAGGTGCGCCCAGAGCGCCCTCCAGCGCCTCAAGCTCGGCCTGCATCAGGCGACCGGCGCATGCAGGCAGCAAACGGGCCAGCGCCTCGGTCGAGCTGTGGGCGCGGTGAGCGGCCGAGAACGCGTCATTGCAGTAGACATCGCCCAGACGCGCCATGCCAGAAGCCAGATCGGGATCGTTCTTGGTCTCAGCCGCGTGGAAGCGGGTGTTTTCCAGCAGCAGAACCTGACCGGGCTGCAGGGCTTCGGCGGCCAGTTCCGCCTCAGTGCCCACGCAATCGGCGGCGAACAGGACCTTCGCCCCGAAAGCAGACTCCAAGGTCGGGACAAGTTGGTTCAGCGACAGGCTTTCACGACGCTCACCGCCAGGACGACCGAAATGGGCCAGCAGGATGGGTTTGCCACCGGATGCCAGAATGTGCTGCACCGTGGGCACAATACGCTGAATACGGGTGGCGTCGGTCACAACACCGTCAACGACCGGCACGTTGATATCCACACGCACCAGCACGCGTTTGCCGTTCAGGTCCATATCGTCCAGTGTTTTCCAGCCCATCGCGCAATCCTCGTGTTTTGATACCCTTTGGGCGGTTCTTTTCCTGCATTTTGCCCTCAGGTCAATGCGTCACTTGGCATTCAGGCGCTTGGCGCATAGGTATTTGCGCAAGACAAACGACAGGAGGGCCAGATGGCCGAGATCAAGGATCCCGAAAACACAATCATCATCGAGCTGAAAGACGGCAATGTCGTCATTGAGCTGCTGCCCGACGTGGCGCCTCTGCACAGCGCCCGGATGAAGGAACTGGCCCGTGGAGGCGAGTATGACAACGTGGCCTTCCACCGAGTGATTGACGGCTTCATGGCCCAGACCGGCGACGTCCAGCACGGCGACATGGAAGACGGGTTCAACATCCGCATGGCGGGCACAGGCGGGTCGTCTCTTCCGAACGTTCCGGCGGAATTCTCGAAACTGCCGCATGACCGTGGAACTCTGGGCGCTGCGCGCTCGCAGAACCCGGATTCGGCAAACTCGCAGTTTTTCATCAACTTCAAAGATAACCACTTCCTGAACGGTCAGTATACGGTCTATGGCCGCGTGATCGACGGGATGGAGCATGTAGACGCAATTGTACGGGGTGAGCCGCCTGCGAGCCCGGACCGCATGATCAGCGTCAAGGTAGCGGCAGATGCATAAGCTCGCCGCCGCTTTTGTCCTGCTGGCCAGCCCCGCGCTGGCCACCGGGCTGCAGATCGAGGTTGAGGGTGAGGCCAATGGCACCATCACCGTCGACTTGTTTGAAGATGTCGCTCCCAAGCACGTGGAACAGATCACCGCGCTCGCCAACGCGGGTGAATATGACGGCGTCGTCTTCCACCGCGTGATCGAAGGGTTCATGGCCCAGACCGGAGACGTTCAGTTCGGCAACCAGACCAAGGGCAGCTTCAACGCTGCGAATGCAGGTCGTGGTGGCTCGGACCGTCCCGACCTGCCGGCCGAGTTCTCGGACATCACCTTTGATCGCGGTGTGGTCGGCATGGCGCGGTCTCAGAACCCCAACAGCGCGAACTCGCAATTCTTCATCATGTTCGAGCCGGGACCGTTTCTGGATGGCCAGTACACCGTTGTCGGTCAGGTCACGGACGGGATGGACGTAGTTGATGCGATCAAACGCGGTGCGGGTCAGAACGGTGCCGTTGTCGGCCAGCCTGACGCGATGAAAAAGGTCACAGTGACCGAGTAACGAAAAACCCCGGCGCAGGCCATGCGCCGGGGTTTTCTTGTGGGCTAGGGACTGAAATCAGTCGTCGCCCATTGCTTTCCAGATCAACGCACCGATAGCGCCCCCGATCAGCGGGGCGACCCAGAACAGCCATAGCTGTGCAAGGGCAGGACCATCCGCAAACAGGGCCACGCCCGTTGACCGCGCCGGGTTGACCGACGTGTTGGTGACAGGGATCGAGATCAGGTGGATCAGGGTCAGCGCCAGACCGATGGCGATAGGGGCAAAGCCCGCAGGCGCTCTGCTGGAGGTCGCCCCCAGAATGATCACGATGAAGAACGCGGTCAGCACGATCTCGATCACCAAGGCGGACATCATGGAATAGCCTTCGGGTGACGCCTCGCCATACCCGTTTGAGGCGAACCCGCCAACACCTTCAAATCCGGGCGCGCCGCTGACGATCACGTACAGCACCACCGCTGCTGCAATTGCACCCAGCACCTGCGCGACCCAATAAGGCAGCAGGTCCTTGGCGGGGAAGCGCCCTCCGATCATCAGGCCGAGGCTGACCGCGGGGTTGAAATGCCCGCCCGAGATATGGCCCACCGTATAAGCCATGGTCAAAACGGTCAGGCCGAAGGCGAAGGATACACCAAGCCATCCTATGCCAACATCAGCGACCCCTGCCGCCAGAACTGCGCTGCCGCAGCCGCCCAGAACCAGCCAGAACGTGCCGAAGAATTCGGCCATGAGTTTTGATGACATGAATAGTCCTCCGTAAATCAATGAGGACCAGAGTAATTCAAAAACTGTGATTTGTGAAACTAGCGTTTGGGGGAATTTTCACGGTGTGCAAGTCAGTTATGCACTTCACCCCATGCTGCGGGATCGAGATTGAACAGCGCGGACAGCTGTTCGTAGACCTGAGGCACTGCCTTTTGCAGGGCGTTAGGACGCTCAAAAAACACCTCGACCGAGACGGCGAAGAACTCCTCATGGCCCTCGGCTCCGTAAGGATCGATGACGGTGCGATGCCCGGCCTCTACTGCTTTGACATGGTCGGAATAGGCCGTCAGGAAGACATGTTCCCACTCGGCATAGCTCTGCCCCTTTGCAAGGACCGGAATGCCGTTGGTGCCGCCCGACAGGTCGTCGATCTGATGCGCAAACTCGTGGAACACCACGTTGTGCCCGTCATGGTCATTCATCGCGCCCTGCTTGCTATGCGCCCATGACAGGATCACCGGCCCACGATCCCAGCTTTCGCCGGTTCGGATGATTTCCTTCTCGGTTACGACATAGCCGCTGCGCCTTTTCTGCCGAGACTTGAACGCGTTGGGATAGATCAGAACGGTTGTCAGGTTGTCGTACCAGGTGTCGGTGTTCACCACGAGCAGGCAGGCTTGCGCGGCGATGGACAATTGCATCTCATCGGTGACTTCCAGCCCGTCGCAGCCGTAAAAGCTCACCTGCTCGAGAAACAGGTTGATCTTGCCATCCAGTTTCTCACGTAGGTCGGCGGGAACACGTTGGAGGATGGGGACCAGTGCCGCGATGATGCGCCGGTCGTCTTCGCTCAATGGCTCGGCCAGAAGTGCTGCGCGCGCCTTTTTCTTGGACCAGGACCAATACAGAATCGCGGCTGCGACGGCTGCGACAAGAGCAAAAAACATCCACATGGGCAGAGTTTATCTGGATCAGTTCAAGCTTGGAACTGGATTCAGAGGAACGCATGCAGTTGAATCGAAAACGCCGCAGGATGGCCTGCGGCGTTTCAAAAATCCGGGTTGGATTTGCTCTACTGTTTGACTTCCGCAGCCGGGTTGGCACCCGGTTTTGCGCCGCGGCCAGGGTTCAGGGGGTCGTCCTGACGCTGAACCGAGCCTTCGAAATGCGCGCCGCTTTCGATGGCGATGGTCTTGTGGATGATGTCGCCTTCGACCCGTGCGGTCGAGGTCAGGCGGACCTTCAGGCCACGCACGCGACCCACGATGCGGCCGTTGACCACGACGTCGTCTGCAGTGACTTCGCCTTTGATGGTCGCGGTTTCGCCGATGGTCAGCAGATGCGCGCGGATGTCGCCTTCGACAGTGCCTTCAACCTGAATGTCACCGGTTGTCTTGATGTTGCCGGTGATGTGCAGGTCCGAAGACAGGACCGATGCGGGTGGCTTCGGCTTGGGCGCCGTGCTGGCCTTAGGTTCGGAAGGTGCAGGGGCCGCCGGAGTCGCCGGAGCAGCAGGTTTTGCCGCCTCAGAATCCTTGGATGCGGGTTCGTTGATTTTGCTCTTAGAAAACATTTCTCGCAGCCTTGATGTAAGTCATTGGGTTTACAGGTTTTCCGTTCACGCGCACCTCATAGTGCAAATGCGTGCCGGTGGACCGTCCGGTGCTACCCATATCAGCAATATGATCCCCGCGCGAGACCCTTTGGCCGACCTTCACACGGATCTTGGTGTTATGAGCGTAAAGTGTCTCAATCCCGAAGGCGTGTTTGATCCTCACAAGGCGTCCAAAGCCGGACTGCCAGCCGGCATGGGTGACCACGCCGTCTGCAGTTGCAAAGATATCGGTACCCTGAGGGCCCGCGAAATCGACGCCGTTATGCATCCGGCGTCCGCCCGTTTTGGGGTCGCGACGAGAGCCGTAGCCGCTGGTAAACCGCACAGCGGAATGAACCGGGTTCGCAAAGGGCGCTTTTTCGGCCGCCAGACGATACAGGTTCAACTGATCCATTTGTTGCAGAAGCTGGTTTGCGCGCACCTCGTCGGCGGAGATGTCACTCTCCTCGCCGCGGGTGCTCAGGGATAAAGGGGTCAGCGGACCGCCCATACCGCTATACCCGCGTCGCACCTCTTCGATGATGCGGTCCGTGGGCATGCCCGCCTGGCGGAACATCTTGTCCAGAGGCTCGATCGAGATCACCATCGCCTCTTCCAACTGGCGGAAAATCTCGTCACTGCGTTCCTGCATCAGCCGGATTTCCAGCTCCAGATCATCGCGCTGGTCCAGAGCATCACGCGCGTCGGCTGCGATCTGATCCCGCTCTTCCGCGGTTCGGGTCAAAGCGTCTGTCATGAATTCCATCTGCGCTGGGGCCGAGGCGGCCACGACGTAGGAGTCCGGTGTATCCGCATCCTGTTGCATCTTCGCCAGCTCGCCACGGGCCTCTTCGCGTTGCTTCATCGTGGCGCGCAGGGTGGTCTGGATCACCTCGATTCCGGTTTCCAACTCGCGCCGACGGTTTTCCGATGCCAAAAGCTCAGACTGCATCGCCGAGACCTGCGTCAGTGCAGCGTTGAACCGGTCCTGCGCGGCCAAGGCTTCCTGCGCGCGGGCGTCACGCTCGGCGGACAGGATGTTGAGGCGTTCTTGATAGGTGGCCTGATCGCGTTTGGCTTGCTCGCGGAAGTTGCCAGATCCGATGCTGTCCATCAGCAGAATCGCAGTGGCGACCGCGGTCCAGCCAACCATCACTGCAACACCGGCCACCGCAGCGATCTGCGTTTCCGAGCTGAGCCGGATGTACCGTGTGTCTTTGTCAGATTTCAGAAAAACCCGGCGTTCCGGGAAATGCCGTTCGAGCAGCGAGTGAAATTTTATTGCCAGACGTGTTCTCACGCGTCTTACCTCTCATCCCCAAGATCGGGACCGGTCGTGGTGCAATAGCCGTCCCTTGGACGGGATGCTTAATAGGGTCTCAGCATTCGGGCAAGTTTGTTGACCAATTTGTCGTCGAAGGTGCAGATTTCCCCCTACGGATCGGCGAAAACCTGCCGAAATTAACCTCTAACTTCAGTCTGAGACCTGACCCGGCGCAGGCATATCCTCGGTTAGTGGCCAGTAGAAGTCCGGCGGCAATCCTGCCTCGGCGCGCTTCTCTTCGTTAAAGGGCGGTTTCAAGGCACCGTGGAAATAGCGCCGAACCAATTGGTGGAAGACGTCCTTGGGGTCGGCGTTTTCGCGTCCGCACAGAAAATGAAACCACTTGGAGCCATAGGCGACGTGGCCAACCTCTTCTGCATAGATCACCTCGAGCGCGGCGATGGCCTGTTCGGCCTTTGCCTTGCGAAAGATGTCGATCATGCCGGGTGTAACGTCCAACCCGCGTGCCTCCAGCACCATGGGAACCACCGCAAGGCGGCCCATCAGATCCTCGGCGGTGTCTTCGGCAGCGCGCCACATGCCTGCGTGGGCGGGCAGGGCGCCGTAAAAGCTGTCCATCTGTTCAAGGCAGTCGCAGACCATCTCAAAATGGCGCGATTCTTCTTCTGCGCATTTGACCCAGTCATCATAAAAACCGATCGGCATGGGCACGTGACCAAAGCGGGCAATGATGTCCCAATGCAAATCCACCGCGTTCAGCTCTATATGCGCAACGGCGTGCAAAAGCGCGATCCGCCCGGCATCGGACCCCGGTTTGCGCTTTGGCACTTCGCGCGGTGAGAGCAGCTCGGGCTTTTCAGGGCGTGCAGGGGTCAAAGGCGGGGTGGCGGTGCCGATTTCAATCGCTTCAGCCTCGCCCTTGCGCGACGCGAACCAAGCGGCGGCATGGCGTTTGGACAGGGCGGTTTTCTCCCGCCCGTCCGCTGTTGTCAGAACCTCGGTTGCCATCTGGGTCAGTGTTTTGGGCACTGGTACGCTCCACCTTGTCGTATCGAGGTTGGGGATAGACCGGATGGCGCTCGAGGTCGAGGGGGGCTACATCGCCTTAACGGCTTCAAGCACTGCATCCACGTGGCCCGGCACTTTGACCTTGCGCCAGACCTGTGCGATGCGGCCCTCGGCGTCGATCAGGAAGGTCGAGCGTTCGATGCCCATGGATTTGCGGCCATACATGTTTTTCTCGACCCAGACGCCGTAATCCTCGCAGACGGTCGAGTTTTCATCCGACAGCAAAGGCGTAGTCAGGTCGTGTTTGGCGACGAAGTTGTCATGTTTGGCCACGCTGTCGCGCGAGATGCCGAAGACCTGAGCGCCTGCATCGGCAAAGGCCTGAAGCTGCTCTGAAAAACCGATGGATTCCTTGGTGCAGCCCGGCGTATCATCGCGGGGATAAAAGAATAAAACGACGGCACTGCCGCGCAGATCCGCGAGGGATACCTCACCGCCGCCGTCTCGGGGAAGGGTGAAATCAGGGGCCATGTCTGAAACGTCGGGCATTGGAAACTCCGCTAAAGGTTTTTAAACGCTGCCCGATATCATAGGGCAACGCGGACGGGTTGAAAGGCGTGGAACGCAAATTGGTGCAGCAGGATCAGGACAATAGCGAAGAGGTCGGCCAACCGAAACGCCGCCGCTCGCGCCGTCGGACGGCGGGCATCTGGACGTTGCGCGGCGTTGTTTTGCTGGTCGTTCTGGCTGTGGTCACGGGGTTCATGGTGCTGGGCCAGCGTATGCACGCCCCGGCCTGGCTGCGCAGTAACGTTGAGGCTCGGCTGGAGGAAAATCTGGGCGGCCTCCAGATCCGCTTTGGCGATGTCAGCTTTATCATTCACGAAGGCTGGCGGCCCCGTTTGCGTCTGACGGATGTGTCCATCAGTGATCAGGCCGGACAACAGATCGCCCAAGTGTCGGATATGCGGGCCAGTCTGGCGATGCGGCCCTTGCTGCGCGGTCATGTGAGGCCCAAGCGGATCAAACTCAGCGGAGCGCAGATCGCCCTGACCCGAGGTGAGGATGGCGCGCTGACGCTGACAGTGGGCACCGGCAGCGCGCCGGTGCAAAGCGCATCAAACCTGGCCGAATTGATCGAGGCCGGGGATGAGGTGTTCCTGTCTCCGGTCCTGTCTGCGCTGACATCGGTGCAGTTGGATGCGATCACGCTGGACTATCGCGATCTGCGGCTTGGGCGGTCTTGGATTCTGGACGGCGGCCATATTCAGCTCACCCGCAATGACGATGACATGCGGTTGGCCACCGGGTTCTCGGTCCTGTCCGGGCGCGATTATGTCAGCCAGATCGAGGCCAATTATACCAGCATCCTGGGAACGCCCGAGGCGCGTTTTGGTGTCACGATCACCGACCTTCCGGCCGAGGATATCTACGGCCAAAGCCCGGCGTTGGCGTGGTTGCAGGTTCTGAAAACGCCGATCTCGGGCGCGGTGCGAGGCAGTGTGGATGGCTCAGGGGCGTTTGGCCCTGTTTTCGCAACGCTCAATCTGGGGGCCGGGGCGGTGCAGCCGAATCCAGAGACACGTGCCATCCCGTTCGACTCCGCGCGCACCTACTTCACCTATGATCCCAACCGGCAGGAGTTGGACTTCAACGAGGTCTCGATCGATTCCGCCTGGGGATCGGTGCAGGCCGCGGGCAAAGCCTATCTGCAAGGGGTGGAAAACGGGACGCTCGACAGTCTGGATGGGCAGTGGAGCCTGACGGGGATCAACGTCAACCCGGCCAAACTCTTCCCCGAGCCGCTGAATCTGACGCGGGCCGACCTAGACGTTCAGATGAAATTTGCCCCGTTCCGGTTGCGCGTCGGCCAGATGACGATCGAGGATGGTGGCCACCGCGTGAGGACCTCGGGTCTGTTGGTCGGGCTGGCCGATGGCTGGTCGGCCGATCTGGATGCGCATCTGAACCAAATGGGTTCCGAAGATGTCCTAAACTATTGGCCCGAGCGTTTGGCGCCAAAGCCGCGGGAATGGGTGACTAAGAACCTCTCCAAGGGCGCCTTGTCGGATATGGATTTCGCGCTGCGCCTGCGGCCCGGTAACAAACCCGACATCTATCTGGATTTCGGGTTCGAGGATGCCACCATCCGTTTCGCCAAGACCCTGCCTCCTGTCGAAGGCGCGCAGGGGCAGGCCAGTCTGATTGATGATCGCTTCACCGCAACGGCGCAGCAGGGTCTGGTGATGGCCGATCAGGGCGGGGCCGTGGATGTGTCGGGAACGTCCTTCATCATTCCCGATGCCGAAATCAAAAAAAATACGCCGGGTATTGCAAGGATAAGTGCGACGGGGGGTGTCACTGCCGCGCTATCCCTACTGGATCGCCCGCCTCTCAGCCTGCTCAGCAAGGCAGGACTGCCGGTCGATATGGCCGAGGGGAATGTTGCGCTTTCGGGCACGTTGTCCTTACCGCTGATCAAGGGCCTCAAGTTTCAGGACACCCAGTTTCACTTTACCGGCACTCTTGGAGACTTGAGGAGCAACCGTCTGGTGCCGGGATTCTCCGTCAGCGCACCGATGCTAGAGTTGTCCGGAGACCAGACCGGCGTGCAGATCGAAGGGCAGGGCCTGTTCGGCGATGTGCCCGTGCAGGCCAAATGGCAGCAGCCGATTGACGGCGAAACGGCTCAACGCAGCACCGTGACGGGGCAAATCGAGCTGTCTCAGCGTCTGATGGCCGAATTGAAGGCCGGGTTGCCGCAAAGCTTCCTCAGCGGGTCCGGCACGGCTGATTTTACGTTGGGCATCGGTGCAGGCGCGCCGCCGCAACTGTCCGCCTCATCAGATCTGGTGGGCGTCACACTGGCTATCCCCGAGCTGGGATGGCGCAAGCCCGCGTCGACCAGCGGCACGCTTACTGCTGATGTAACACTGGGCCATGGGTTGAAGGTTGATGCCCTGAACCTTCAAGCGGCGGGGTTGCGGACCGCAGCGTCGATCACCTTTCGGGACGGGGATTTTGACCGAGTTTCCTTCAGTTCCTTCGATCTGGACAACTGGCTGGCTGTACCGGCCGAGCTGATCGGGCGGGGCAATGCCGCACCTGACATTCGCGTTCTCGGCGGGGCGCTGAACCTGGGCCGCGCCACATTCGGCGGGTCTGAGGGTGGCGGTGGCGGGTCGGGCGCTGGCCCGAATCTCGACGTGACGCTCGACCGTCTGCAAGTCACCGAGAGCGTGGCTCTGACCGGCTTTAAAGGCGCGTTTCAAACGACCAGAGGGGTCAACGGTACATTCAACGCCCGCGTCAACGGAGGGGCTGCGGTGCAAGGCCGCCTCACGCCACGAGGCGTGCGCAGTGCAGTATCGTTGACCTCGATTGATGCGGGCGCTGTCTTGCGTTCTACAGGTTTGATGACACAGGCACGGGGCGGAACGCTGGACGTCCAGCTAGAGCCTGTCGCGACGGTTGGCAACTATGACGTGATCCTGAAAATTGCCAGCACCCGTATTCATGATGCGCCCGCAATGGCGGCGTTGCTGAATGCAATCAGTCTGGTCGGGCTGTTGGACGAAATGGCCGGGCAAGGCATCTTTTTCGCTTCAATCGACAGCCGAATGCGGATCACTCCGACCGAGGTTAAAATTCTGAGCGGCAGTGCGGTCGGACCGTCCATGGGCCTGTCTTTTGATGGAACGGTGGATACGGTTTCCGGAACGCTGGACCTGCGGGGGGCCATTTCTCCGATCTACCTTTTGAATGCGGTGGGCAGCGTCTTCACCAAGAAGGGCGAAGGGGTCATCGGGTTCAACTACAGGCTTACGGGGCCGTTGACGGATCCCAAGGTCTCAGTCAACCCTCTCTCGGGCCTCGCGCCGCTGTTCTTGCGCAACCTGCTGCGCCCGGCGGCCCCGACGGTTTCGGACGGGCCCAATGCTCGACCGCGCAAGCCGGACGAACCCAACCGGACGTACGGTACGCCGAACTACGACCGCTAGAGGATATGGCCGAATCTCTTGCGGCCTTGTATGGCGCGGCCATGAAACTCAGCGATTTTGATTTCCACCTGCCCGAAGACCTGATTGCGACTCGCCCCGCCAACCCGCGCTCGTCTGCGCGTTTGCTGGTGGCCGAGCGCGAGGCGATCTCGGACAGCCATGTGTTCGATCTGCCCAACTGGCTGCGCCCCGGCGATCGGCTTGTGTTGAACGATACGCGCGTGATCCCGGCAAGGCTCAGCGGGCGGCGGCACCGCGACAGCGCGCAGGGGCCGGTTTCCGCTGCGATCGAGGCGACGTTGCTGGAGCCTCAGGCGGATGGATCCTGGACCGCGCTGATCAAGCCGCTGAAAAAGGTCAAACCGAGCGAAGAGATCGTGTTCTCTGACGATCTCAGCGCGACGCTGGACCGGGTAGAGGACGGGCAGGCCTATCTGCAGTTCAACCTCAGTGCTGAGGATTTTGACGCTGCCCTCGAACAGGCCGGTGCGATGCCCTTGCCACCCTACATCGCCGCCAAACGTCCAGCGGATGAGCAGGACAAGACGGATTACCAAACCATCTGGGCGCGCAACTCGGGCGCTGTGGCCGCACCAACCGCGTCGCTGCATTTCGATAGTGCGTTGATGGCCGCGCTGGCAGAGCGTGGGGTGGAATTCAGCCACGTGACCCTGCATGTGGGCGCGGGAACCTTTCTGCCGGTCAAGGTTGAGGACGTGACAACCCACAAGATGCATGCCGAATGGGGCCGGGTCAGCCAGCAGGCCGCTGATGAGATCCGCGCCACCAAGACGGCAGGCGGCCGGGTGGTCCCGGTCGGTACAACCGCGCTGCGCCTGATCGAAAGCGCCGCGCGTAGCGGGCGGATTGCACCTTGGGAAGGGGAAACCGACATCTTCATCTATCCGGGCTTTCAGTTCCACGTGACGGACGCACTGATGACCAACTTCCACCTGCCCAAGTCGACCCTGCTGATGCTGGTTTCGGCGCTGATGGGGCAGGAGCGTATGCGGTCCGTCTATGCCCATGCGATTGAACAGAAATATCGCTTCTTCTCGTATGGGGATTCGTCCCTTCTGATCCCCTAAAATCCTCAGCCGCGACACTGTCAGACAGGGAATGTCGTAGACAGGCGCGATCTGCATTTGTTTTGATCACATAACGACTCGCAATTCAGCTTGGCACATCCCGGAGGCCCAAATGATTCAGGTTCTGTCCACCGCTTGGGCGCTTCTTCTCGGTATGGGATTGCTGATGGTCGGCAACGGCCTGCAAGGTACGATTCTGGGTGTTCGAGGTGAAATCGAAGGTTTCTCGACCCTGGAGATGTCCTTTGTGATGTCGGCCTATTTCATGGGGTTTCTGGGCGGATCGCGCCTCGCGCCTGAGATGATCCGCAGGGTTGGCCATGTGCGTGTCTTTGCAGCCCTGGCCTCGTTCATTTCCGCGGTCATGATCATGTATCCGATGCTGACCGACCCGATCGCGTGGTTCCTGGGACGTGCCGTGATCGGCTTCTGTTTCTCGGGCGTGTACGTGACCGCTGAAAGCTGGCTCAACAACGCGGCCAGTAATGAGAACCGGGGGCAGGCACTGTCGCTCTATATGATTGTGCAGATGCTGGGGATCATTTCGGCTCAGGGATTGGTCTTGCTGGGCGATCCCGCAGGGTATGAGACGTTTGTGATCGCGTCGATCCTCGTTTCCGTCTCGTTCGCGCCGATCCTTTTGTCGATTTCTCCGACCCCCGCATTCGACACCACCAAACCCATGACCCTGCGCGAGCTGATGGGCAAATCCCCCTTGGGCTGTGTCGGTATGTTTCTGTTGGGCGGGGTGTTCTCGGCGCAGTTCGGCATGGCGGCGGTCTATGGCGCGCGCGCCGGGTTGAGCCTGATCGAGATTTCGACCTTCGTGGCCGCCTTCTACATCGGCGCTATCGTGCTGCAATACCCGCTGGGATGGTTCTCGGACCGAATGGATCGGCGTTTCCTGATCCTGCTGGCGGCAGCCATAGGCGGTGCCAGTGCCGTAGCTGGCATGCTACTCGGGGTGAATTTCCCGATCCTGCTGGTAACCGCTTTCTTTATTGGCGGTATGTCAAACCCGCTCTATTCCCTGCTGATCGCCCATACGAACGATTTTCTGGATCGCGAGGACATGGCCGCTGCATCTGGTGGTCTGCTTTTCATCAACGGCTTGGGCGCGATTGCTGGCCCGCTGATTACGGGTTGGTTGATGGGGGACGGGGTCTTTGGACCTCCGGGCTTTTTCCTGTTCATCGCGGCGTTGCTGTTCGCGATGGCTGGCTATGCAATGTATCGCATGACGCAGCGTGCGGCGATTCCTGTCGACGAAACCGGTACCATGTCGCCTCTGTACCCGTCCGCATCCCCCGTTGCGCTTGAGGTGGCCCAGGAAGTGGCCATCGAAGCCGCCGAGGCCGAGGAAGACGCACAAGATGTTTCCGCTAACGCCTAAATATGTCCGAAATGTAGTAATATTTTACTGTCACAAATCTGTAAAACAGCCTTAAATGACCTTACGTCCCTGGGGAGGGCAACACACGGAGTTAAGGGCAATGGTTGGTCCTGAAGACGTATTGAGTTTTTGGTTGGATGAGGTCGGCCCCAAGGGGTGGTACATGCAGGACGACGCGCTGGATCAGCAGATCCGCGACCGTTTCCTGACCACTTGGGAAGCCGCGGCAGAGGGCAAGTTTTCGCTCTGGCTGACATATCCCAGCGGGTCGCTGGCCTATATCATCCTAACAGACCAATTCCCGCGCAACATGTTCCGCGGCGAGGCACGGGCTTTTTCGTCGGATCGGGCGGCTCTGGCCGCTGCGAAATGCGCGGTGGACAAGGGCTGGGATCTGAAAATCGACGAACCCGCGCGGCAGTTCTTTTATCTGCCGATGATGCATTCCGAGAACCTGTGTGATCAGGAGCGCTGTGTGCGTTTGATTTGCCAGAACCTCAGCAGCGAGGATTCCAGCAACCTGCTGCACGCGCGCGCGCATCGTGAAGTAATCCGGAAATTTGGACGCTTCCCCTATCGGAATGAGGCCCTTTCACGCACACCAACCGTGCATGAGACCGCCTATGTCGACATGGGCGGCTATGGCTCTACCGTGCGTGAGTTGCAAGCAGCTGGTTAACTTTCGGGCCCGCATCCACGGATAGCAATGATCCGGTCGGCTACCACGTCGGCCGAGGTCTCAATTGCATGGTCAATTAATTGGCCAGGTGAATCCGCCAACTCTGCAAACCGGGTCTGAACGGTCTGCAGCTTGGTTTCTATCGTTTCCAGCTTGTCTAGCGTATTGGACATTCGCAGAGAAACGACGGTGTTGCTCACCAGACCGTCCTCTTGAATGCGCGCCAAATCACTGCGCAGCCCTGAAAGTTGTTCGCGAATACCCTGCGCCTCGTCACGCAACGGGGCGACAACTTGCAGCTTTTCCGACAGACCCGAGGTGACGTCCTCCACCGTCGAAGCCAGTTTCCAGCCCAAAAACAGGCAAAGCGCCACTAGGATCAGCGTTGCATTCAGAAGTGCAAGGAGAAGGTCTTTGAGGGTCTTGGCCATGATAAGTCTTTCGAATGCTTTGTGAATATAAGACGGGTGGAGGCCCCGACTGTTCTTTTCTAGCCTTTGAAAAAGCTTGGGTATAGGCTGAAAGCTGCACGTATCGACCATAACATACCGGCGTCGCTTTTGTCGCGGTATGTCTATATTGATGCGCTGTGAAAAATAGTTTAATGCTAAACTAAATTTCAAACCGACCTGGGCCGAGAGGGACACATGGCTGAAAAATCTTTTGATCTGATCGTAATCGGTGCTGGTCCGGGCGGCTATGTGGCCGCAATCCGCGCGGCGCAGCTGGGCCTCAAGACCGTCGTGGTCGAGCGGGAGCATCTGGGCGGCATTTGCCTGAACTGGGGCTGCATCCCAACCAAGGCAATGCTGCGCTCTTCGGAAGTCTTCCACCTGATGGAGCGCGCAAAGGACTTTGGTTTGACGGCAGACAAGTTCGGTTACGATCTGGACGCGGTGGTCAAACGCTCACGTGGCGTTGCCGGCCAGTTGTCGGGTGGGATCGGCCACTTGCTCAAGAAGAACAAAGTCAGTGTCGTGATGGGCGAGGCGACGATTACCGCAAAAGGCAAAGTCTCAGTCAAAACTGAGAAGGGCACCGAAGAGCTGACCGCCAAGAACATCGTCCTCGCCACCGGCGCGCGCGCACGTGAGCTTCCAGGGCTGGAAGCGGATGGCGATCTGGTCTGGACCTATAAACACGCACTTCAGCCGCCGCGGATGCCGAAGAAACTGCTCGTCATCGGCTCGGGCGCCATCGGGATTGAATTCGCCAGCTTCTACAACACGCTGGGCGCGGATACGACCGTGGTTGAAGTGATGGACCGCGTGCTTCCGGTTGAAGATGCCGAGATCAGCGCCTTCGCGAAGAAAGCCTTCACCAAGCAGGGTATGACCATAATGGAAAAGGCGATGGTCAAGCAGCTTGATCGCGGCAAGGGTAAGGTCACCGCGCATATCGAGGTCAAAGGTAAGGTCGAGAAGCACGAGTTCGACACGGTAATCTCGGCCGTTGGCATTGTCGGCAATGTCGAGAATCTGGGACTGGAAGCAATCGGCGTGAAAATCGACCGTACTCATGTTGTGACGGATGAGTTCTGCCGCACCGGCGTTGATGGTCTCTATGCAATTGGAGATATCGCCGGCGCGCCTTGGTTGGCTCATAAAGCCAGCCACGAAGGCGTCATGGTAGCAGACCTGATCGCAGGTAAACACGCGCATCCGGTCAAACCCGAAAGCATCGCAGGTTGCACCTATTGTCATCCGCAGGTGGCATCGGTCGGCTATACCGAAGCCAAAGCTAAAGAGCTTGGCTACGACATCAAGGTGGGCCGCTTCCCGTTCATCGGGAACGGTAAGGCGATAGCGCTTGGAGAGCCTGAGGGCATGATCAAGACGATCTTCGACGCCAAGACCGGCGAGCTGCTGGGCGCACATATGATTGGCGCAGAAGTGACCGAGATGATTCAGGGCTACGTGGTCGGTCGTCAATTGGAGACGACGGAAGAAGACCTGATGAACACCGTCTTCCCGCATCCGACACTGTCAGAAATGATGCATGAAAGTGTTCTGGATGCGTATGATCGCGTGATCCATATGTAAAGGGTTAGGGGGCTCTGCCCCCGCGGCGGCAAGCCGCGACTCCCCCGGGAAAATTACAGCCAGATGAAGCATGGGATCCGTCCTTCATCTGGCCGAAAATACCTCGGAGCGCGAGGCAGAGTCTCGCAAAAGACTTCTACGAATTCAAAGCATCGAGAATGCGGGCCCAAGAGCGGATGCCCTTGTGGAAACTTTTGACATCGTATTTCTCGTTCGGAGAGTGGATGGCATCGTCGTCATTGGCGTAACCCACCAGCATCGAATCCAGGCCCAGAACGGTGTCGAAATAACCAACGACCGGGATTGAGCCGCCCATTCCGGTGAACACGGCCTCGCGGCCCCATTCGTCAGACAGCGCAGCGCGGGCCGCTTCGAATTCAGGGCGATCCAGGTTCATGACCGAGGCTGGTGACCCTTCGAGGTCATTGTCCCATACAACTTTGGCATCCGGGGACAGGTGCTCTTCTACGTGTTTGCGGATTTTGTCGCGCAAGGCGTCTGGGTCCATGTCGCCGACAAGGCGGCAGGTGATTTTGCAGTGAGCTTCCGACGGAATCACCGTTTTAGATCCGGCACCATTGTAGCCGCCCCAAAGGCCGTTGACCTCAAGTGTGGGGCGTGCCCATTGCTGTTCCAGCGTGGAATAGCCTTTTTCACCATGCGGTTGGCTATATCCCACAGAGTTCAGGTACTCTGCTTCGTCGAAACCGCAGTTTTCCCACTGGCGCAGTTGATCTGCCGGGACCTCGTGAACGCCTTCGTAGAAACCTACGACAGCGACCCGTCCGGTCTCATCGTCATAGAAGGAAGCCACGATCTTGGACAATTCGCGCAGCGGGTTCAGGCCGGGGCCGCCGTAGTGGCCGGAATGCAGGTCGATGCGGGGGCCGACGATGGTGAACTCATCCTTCAGCATGCCGCGCAGTTGCGACGCGATAGAAGGCACTCCGCGTGACACCATCGAGGTGTCGCAAACCAAGGCCAGATCGGCCTGCAATTCGTCTTTATTCGCTTCGAGGAACGGAACCAGCGAGGGCGAGCCTGATTCCTCTTCACCTTCGAAGAAAAAGGTGATGCGGCAGGGCAGGGTGCCGTGGACGGCTTTCCAGGCGCGGCAGGCTTCGACAAAGGTCATCAGCTGGCCCTTGTCGTCGGACGATCCACGGCCACGGATGACGGGTCCGTTTTCGGTCTCCTCGATGGCGGGGTCGAACGGATCGCGGTTCCACAGGTTCAGAGGGTCGACGGGTTGCACATCATAGTGCCCATAGAACAGCACATGCGGGCCTTCGCTGCCCTCACCTACATGACCCACGACCATAGGGTGGCCGGGTGTTTCGCGCTTTTCTGCTGCGATCCCAATGCTCTGGAGGTCTGAGACAAGCCAGTCGGCAGCCTTGTCGACTTCGGCTTTGTAAGCGGGATCGGTTGAGATCGATTGGATGCGCAACAGCTCCATCAGGCGGTCGATCGAGGTTTGCAGATCAGAATCGATCCGGCTCAGCACGGCGTCTAGCGACATAACAGGGCTCCTGCTTGGGAATGATTTGCGCGAACCCTATCAGTGTTGGCGCTGCCGTCCAGAGCAGAGTGCGCAGCACCGCCCAGTTGCGAGCGGCCGACGTTAAGCTTCTGTACCTGCGTCGTTTCCCCGCGTCTTTTAGACGTAAGTTTACTTGCTGCCCGGCTATGAAGCTTATATTTGATGCAAATCAAAGTTGGGTTCTAACGGGCGGCTTTAATAAGGTGGAACGTGCGAACACAAAGCTGCTTTTAGGGGCGATGCCCTTTCGGGTGGCGGAATACAGGCTTTGGGTGAGGGGTTTGCCCGAGGCGATCAAGGAGGGTCCGTTGGACTATACTGCTCAGCTCGATTCAGCGATTGCCAGGCTGCATGACGAAGGACGTTACCGGACCTTTATCGATATCGAACGCCGCAACGGGCACTTCCCGCATGCCGTTCGGACCCGTCCCGATGGAACGCAACAGAACATTACCGTATGGTGCGGCAACGACTATCTTGGCATGGGCCAGCACCCGGTTGTCCTGAACGCAATGCACGAAGCCGTCGATGCGGCCGGTGCCGGTTCGGGCGGAACGCGCAACATCTCGGGCACGACTGTATATCACAAGCGTCTTGAGGCTGAGCTGGCCGATCTGCATGGCAAAGAGTCCGCTCTGCTGTTCACCAGCGCCTATATCGCCAATGACGCGACGCTTTCGACTCTGCCGAAACTGTTCCCCGGTCTGATCATCTATTCGGACGCGCTGAACCATGCCTCGATGATCGAAGGCGTGCGGCGCAATGGCGGCGCCAAGCGCATCTTCCGCCACAATGACGTCGCCCACCTGCGTGAGCTGCTTGAGGCTGACGACCCCAAAGCCCCCAAGCTGATCGCATTTGAGTCGGTCTACTCCATGGACGGCGATTTTGGCCCGATCGAAGAGATTTGCGATCTGGCCGATGAATTCGGAGCGTTGACCTATATCGACGAAGTCCACGCGGTTGGCATGTACGGCCCGCGCGGCGGTGGTGTGACGGAACGTGATCGTTTGGCGCATCGCATCGACATCATCAATGGCACTCTGGCCAAAGCCTATGGCGTGATGGGAGGCTATATCGCCGCCAGCGAAAAGATGTGTGACGCCGTGCGTTCCTACGCTCCGGGGTTCATCTTTACCACCTCTCTGCCGCCGGCTGTTGCGGCTGGTGCGGCGGCCTCGGTCGCGCATCTGAAAGTGACGCCGGAACTGCGTGAGCAGCATCAGACCCAGGCAAAGATTCTGAAGCTGCGCCTGAAAGGCTTGGGCCTGCCGCTGATCGACCATGGCAGCCATATCGTGCCTGTTATCGTCGGTAACCCAGTCCATACCAAAATCCTGAGCGACCGGTTGCTGGACGATCACGGTATCTATGTGCAGCCGATCAATTTCCCGACGGTTCCACGTGGTACAGAGCGCCTGCGCTTCACCCCATCTCCGGTCCATGGACCAGGTGAGATGAACCGTCTGGTTCAGGCGATGGACGAACTTTGGTCACATTGTGCGCTAAATCGCGCCGAACTTGCCGGTTAACCTCACGCTAAAGTGTGCAACGTGTTTGCCGCGTGTTAAGCTTACGCTAACAAAATAAGTGGACGAATCGTTATGGGGACGATTCGCCATTAGCGTGAAACACGCGACGGGCAAAATGGGGCGGCAGGAATGATTGGGCGCAGATCACAGCGCGATTCCGAAGAAGGTTTAGAAGTCAGACCGAAGGGGTTTGACGACTACGAAGTACGGCTTGGTGATCAGATGCGCGGCGAACGCGCCACCATGGGCAAATCCCTTCTGGATGTTCAGCGCGAGCTGCGGATCAAAGCCAACTACATCGCTGCCATTGAAAACGCCGATCCTGATGCATTCGATACACCCGGCTTCATCGCCGGGTATGTGCGTTCTTACGCCCGGTATCTAGGCATGAACCCGGATGAGACCTTTGCCGCTTTCTGCAAGGAGAGCGGCTTTGAGGTCGCGCATGGCATGTCCGCCGAAGCATCCGTTGTTCGCAAACCGACCGGAGATCTTCCGGCCCGTGGCCCGATGGGGCGGGATCCGTTTGTGTCTCCGAACACCCCGTATATCCCTGGCAAAGAATCCTTCGTCAGTCAGGTTGAACCACGCGCGATTGGCTCGTCACTGGTCTTGCTGGCCGTCATTGGCGGTATTGGCTATGGCGGCTGGGCCGTGTTGAACAAGATCCAGCAGGTGCAGGTCAGCCCGGTTGAGCAAGCCCCCGTGGTTCTGTCGGATCTCGACCCCCTTGATGCGGCGCGTAGCACTGAGACCGTCGAGACCGCTTCGACCGAAGCGCTGGATCGCCTCTATCGCCCGCAAGCGCTGGATGTTCCGGTGATGGTCGCGCGGGATGCTCCAATTTCCACGCTTGACCCGCGGACCGTTGGCACATTCCGCCCGCCGGAACTGCCCGAGGTTCAGGTGGCCGAATTGCACACAGTTGAACGCCCAGCCCTGCCGCAGGTGGTCGAGCAGTTGGATACGACGTTGAAGATTGTTGCCGTGAACCCTGCTTGGATGCGTGTCACCGCCGCCGATGGCAGCGTGATCTTCGAAGGTACGCTCGGCACGGTAGAACAGGGCAGCGTGTTCGAAGTGCCCCTGACCGAAGAACCTCCGCTGTTGAGGGCGGGGGCATCGGGTTCTGTGTTCTTTTCGATGAATGGTGAACATTTCGGACCGGTCGGTGCGCCGGGTACAGTGGCGAAAGGCGTCGTCCTATCCAAGGACGCAGTGGCTGAGACTTATGCCGTCGCCGATCTTGAGGCTGAACAGAACAGTGCCCTCAAGCAATTAGTAGCCGAGCTTCAGACGCAAGCAGCGGGCGATCCTGCCGAATAGTCTTGCCATTGCTCAACTGCGGTTGCCGAACTATCTATGAGGCAACCTAGGCTAGATGCGGACCACTCTTCATGTCGCTCAACCACGTACGTCCCTGGCGCGATATCTACCGCCGCAAATCCCGTCAGATCATGGTCGGCAACGTGCCGGTCGGAGGCGATGCTCCAATTGCCGTGCAAACCATGACCAACACTCTGACCACCGACGTGGCGGCAACGGTCGCGCAGGTTCAGGCCGCTGCTGAGGCCGGGGCCGATATCGTGCGAGTCTCTGTCCCGGATGAGGATTCCGCCAAGGCACTGAAAGAGATCGTGCGCGAAAGCCCGGTGCCCATCGTGGCCGACATTCACTTTCATTACCGCCGTGGCATCGAGGCCGCTGAGGCCGGCGTCGCTTGCCTGCGGATCAATCCGGGCAATATCGGCAACGAACAGCGCGTGAAAGAGGTCATCAAGGCCGCAAGGGACCACAATTGCTCGATCCGGATCGGAGTGAATGCAGGCTCGTTAGAGCGGCACCTGCTTGAGAAATATGGCGAACCCTGTCCCGAAGCGATGGTCGAGAGCGGGTTGGAACATATCCGCATACTGCAGGACAATGATTTTCACGAATTCAAGATCAGCGTGAAGGCCAGCGATGTCTTCCTGTCCGCGGCGGCCTATCAGGGCATTGCCGAGGCCACCGATGCCCCCATTCACCTTGGCATCACCGAGGCCGGAGGGCTGGTCAGCGGCACTATCAAATCCGCCATCGGGCTAGGCAACCTGCTGTGGATGGGGATCGGAGATACGATCCGCGTCAGCCTGTCCGCCGACCCGGTCGAAGAGGTCAAGGTTGGCTTTGAAATTTTGAAATCTCTGGGCCTGCGCCATCGCGGCGTCAACATCATCTCATGCCCGTCCTGCGCGCGTCAGGGATTTGACGTGATCAAAACCGTCGAGGCGCTGGAGCACCGCCTGGAACACATCAAAACGCCGATGTCCCTGTCGATCATAGGTTGCGTCGTCAACGGCCCGGGCGAGGCGCTGATGACCGATGTCGGCTTCACTGGCGGCGGAGCAGGGTTGGGCATGGTCTATCTGGCGGGCAAAGCGAGCCACAAGATGTCGAACGACCAGATGATCGACCACATCGTGGAAGAGGTCGAGAAAAAGGCCTCGGAACTGGATGCGGCGGAGAAGGCCGCTGAGTAGCTACACTGCGGGCATTTGCTGCGTCGCACAATGAATGCCTCCGCCCAATTCGCCCAGTATGTCGACATTTAATGAAACGACCTCGCGCCCAGGATAGTGACGCCCAAGGGCATCGCGCGCGATCCTGTCTGTTTCCCGATCTCCGAACTCGGCCATCACCACCGCACCGTTGCAGACATAGTAGTTTGCATATGAGGCGACGAATTCCGGGTCTTGAACACGACGTTTGAAAGGTTCGGGAATGACGTCGATCTGCAATCCTTCGTCCGCAAGCCGATCATGAGTGTCCAGTGCAGCGAGGTGAAACGGATCATCCATGTCGGGTTCATCTGGAAGGTTGATGAGAACGCGCCCCGGCCCTGTAAAGCGGGCTAGGCTATCAATATGGTAGTCGGTGATATCTTCGCCCAAGACACCTTCGGACCAAATGATGCGGTCAGCGCCATAAGCTGCCAGCAGACGGCTTTCGATTTCGGCGCGTGTCATGCCAGGATTGCGGTTTTCATTCACCCAAGAGCTTTCATGCGCCATGAGCAGCCCATGCCCATCCTGCTCGACCCCACCAGCCTCGCCTTGCAAACCGGTGGGTCGCAGAGTTAGGCCCAACCGATCCGCTACCCTGCTGGCTACTTTTGCATCGAGGGCGTGGAGTTGCTTTTGCCCCCAGCCATTGAATTGGATTTGGCTGATAGCCAATTTGCCCTGTCCGTCGACGACAAAGACCGGACCGGCATCGCGACACCAAAGGTCTTCGGTCGGGATATCCCACAGCTCGACCTGCGCAGAGAGCCTTTGGCGGGCGGCGTTGTGATGTTCTGCCGCGGCCAACATGGTTACAGGCTCAAAAGCCGAGATCGCGTTGGCAATGTCCGCGATTGTCTGTTGTACCAAGTCCAGAAATATGTGGTCGCGATAGACTTTGCGACTGCTGGGCCATTGCATGAAAGTGCGCTGATGAGGCATTTCCTCGGCCGGTACGTAGTAGCCAGAACGGGGCTGGGTCGAGGATTGATTTGGCAAACCCATAAGACCCAGCGCCCCTCCGGCAATCAAAAGCTGTCGACGATTCACTTCGGGAGTCTACCCTTGTTCAGCCCGCACTCCGTCTGCGATCTGCTTCATCTGATCCGCTGGTAGGAAGCCGCGCAGCATTTCGGTGCCCAGCACAAACGAGGGCGTGCCGGTGATCTGCATGCGTTGTGCCAGCTCTCGGGTGCGGGTGATCTCTTCGGTGACCTGGTTGCTGTCCATCGCGGCGATGATGGCGTCGCTGTCTAGCCCAAGCCCGTCCGAAATACGGCGCAGGGTCACTTCGCTGGGTTCTCCGCTGAATTCCATCAGGGCGTCGTGGACCTGTTTATAGGCGTCATCCCCGGCGACATGTTTGGTTGCCACGGCGAAGCGCGAGGACAGAACCGAGGCATCGCCCAGGATCGGGAACTCTTTGATCACAAGACGGATATTTCCGTCCTCGGCCAACAGGCTGGCTACCTCGGGCACGGCACGGCGGCAGTAGCCGCAGCGGTAGTCCATGAACTCGACCAGGGTGATGTCGCCATCCGGGTTGCCGCCCACCCAGCTATAGCCATCATTGAACAGCTCATCCGCGTTCGAGGCGACCAGATCACGGTCGGCTTGTTCCTGAGTCGCGGCGTTGCGCTCCTCCAGAATGGTGATCGCTTCAATGATCACTTCTGGGTTTTCCAGCAGATATTCGCGCACTTGTGCTCCGAACTCTGCCTTTTCGGCGTCGCTGAGCGCGTTCAGGTCCAGCGCCTGCGCCGAAGTCGATATCAGGGAAAGCCCCAAAAGGGCGGGGGCTGCATGTTTCAGGATCATTTGCGTTTCCTTTTCGCTTTCTCTGCGCGTTTTGAGGCAATCAACACATCTTGTGCCCTTTGCCAACCCGGTGAGCCTTCGGGAAGTTGCCCGATGGCCCGTCTTGCGTGAATGCCTGCATCGGACAACCGGCCCTGCAAAGCGTATCGTTCTGCGGTGACGGTCGAAGCCATCCCGTTATTACCCACCTTGGAATAGGCCACGCCCAGATCCCGCATCAGCCGAGCATTGCGGTAGTCACGGGCACGGGCTTTCTCAAGCGCTTCCAACGCCGTGTCGGTCTGGCCTTGTAGCAGCAGCGCTCGTCCGTACCCGGCAAGGATCAACGCATCGTGCGGCGCCATTTCAACCGCTTGGGCATATGCATTAACAGCCTCGGATAATTGCCTGTTTTCCAGAAGAATTTGTCCTTTCAGTTCGTAGTAGAAGGGGTCCTCGGGCCGAATTTTCAAGGCTTCATCTATCGCTGCGCGCGCACGGGCCAGATCGCGGTTCTGGTGATGGGCCGACGCCTCGCGCATCATTCGGATGTCGTGGGCCGTTTCCTCTTTCGCGCGGCGCATTGTCCAACTCGGAGAGCGCAAAAAGGCCGAGAGCTTACCCTTGACCCGCGCAAACCAGTAATCGGCGCTTTCATTGGGTTGGGTTCGATCGCCGAATTCGTCCAGAAACGCCTCAGCCGCGCGCAGACGATCCCGGCTGGTGGGGTGAGAGCGCATGTAGAGGTCCTGATTGGCCGTGCTCAGCAATTCCTGACCTGCGAATTTGCGGTGGATTGCGACCATTCCCTTGGGTGAGATTCCGGCCCACCTTAGATAGCTGGCTGCGCTGCGATCGGCTGAGGCTTCCTCGGCCCGCGTGTGCCCCAGAAAGCCACGAATGGCAGCGCCTTGCGTGCCAACTGCAAGTCCTGCAGCGGCTTCCCGAGCGCCCGCGGCGGCAGTGATAAGGGCAAGCGCTGTGCCAAGGTTTGCCTTGCTCTGTGCGTCCTGCAGGTTTTGGTGACGGCGGGCCAGATGACCGTTGGCGATATGGGCGGCCTCGTGGGCGATGACGGCTTGCAGCATTTCGGGGCTGTCGACTGACAGGATCAGGCCGTAGTTCAGGTAGATCGCGTTGTAGTCGATCACGAAGGCGTTGAAGGTGTTGTCGTTGACCACCAGAATACGCACCTGATTGGTGCTTAGGCCGGCGGCACGCAGCACCGGAAAGGCCAGTTCGCGCAGGCCGAACTCGATATCGGGGTCGCGGATCAGGCTTTGGGCGTGGCTCTGCGCTGCCGCCGTCAGCCAGATGACAGCCGCAAGTATCAGGGCTGGGATTGACGCCAGCCGGGATACGCGTTCAAAAGCCATGGCTGCAACATGGGAGATGGGCATGAGAAACTCAACCCGGTCCGGGGTCGATCCGTTTATTGTGATGGACGTGATGGAGGCCGCACGCAAAGCCGAAGAGGCCGGACGCCACATCGTTCATATGGAGGTCGGCCAGCCCGGAACCGGCGCCCCGAAAGGCGCGACTGCGGCATTGGCCAAAGCAATGGAACAAGGCTCGTTAGGTTATACCGTCGCGCTTGGGCTGCCCGCCTTGCGACAGCGGATCGCGCAGATGTATGGCGAGTGGTACAATGTCGATCTGAACCCCGAACGGGTGGTGGTGACACCTGGGTCTTCCGGCGGGTTCTTGCTGGCCTTTACCGCGTTGTTCGACAGCGGGGATCGCGTGGGGATCGGTGCGCCGGGCTATCCGTCCTACCGTCAGATCCTCAAAGCGCTTGGGTTGGTGCCCGTCGACCTGCCGACCTTGCCCGAGAATCGGCTGCAACCGGTGCCTTCGGATTTTGCTGGACTTGATCTTCAGGGCCTGATGGTTGCGTCCCCAGCCAACCCGACCGGCACCATGTTGGATCATGCCTCGATGGGCGCGTTGATCGATGCCGCGCAGGGGCAAGGTGCCTCGTTCATCAGTGACGAAATCTACCACGGGCTGGAATATGAGGCCAAAGCCGTCACCGCGCTGGAGCTGACGGATGAGTGCTATGTGATCAACTCGTTCTCGAAATATTTCTCGATGACAGGTTGGCGTGTTGGTTGGATGGTCGTACCCGAGGACCAGGTCCGCGTGGTTGAACGGATCGCCCAGAACATGTTCATCTGCGCGCCCCATGCCAGCCAGGTGGCCGCCTTGGCCGCGATGGATTGCGATGAGGAGCTGCAGGCCAATCTAGATGTTTACCGTCGCAACCGTGAGCTGATGCTCGAAGGGCTGCCAAAAGCTGGTTTCACGAATATCGCGCCACCTGATGGGGCGTTTTACGTCTATGCCGATGTCTCTGACCTGACAGATGACAGCCGCGCCTTTGCAGCCGAGATTCTGGAAAAGGCCGGTGTCGCCGTCACGCCAGGTTTGGACTTCGATCCTGAGCGCGGACATACGACCCTGCGATTCTCCTACGCAAGGGCCACTGCCGATATTCAGGACGGGTTAGAGCGTCTGCGCAGCTTCATGGCCGAACGCGGCGCGTTGCAGCCGGTGTAAAGCGTTCACAAGAGGGGGCGGATGCGCTAGGGTCACGCTCAAACGATCTCGGGAAAACTTGAGGCCATGAGCAGGATTTTCTTTTGCATCGCGCTGATCTGGGCGCTGTCCGGCGCCGCATTGGCGCAAGACTTTAATGCGTTGGCGCGCGTGCAGCCGGACCAAAGCCGCATCATCGATTCTGGTCGCACGGCGGTTCAGGTCGATCTTGGCGTCAGTCAGGGGGTGCCCTACCGCATCTTCACGCTGCGCGATCCCTACCGCATGGTTCTCGACTTTCAGGAGGTCGACTGGACCGGCCTCAACGCCGACGACTTCCTACAAACCGACCGGATCAGTGGCGTGCAGTTCGGGGCCTATGTCCCCGGCTGGTCCCGTATGGTGCTGGAACTGGGCGCGCCTATGGCGGTGGACACGGCCGAGTTGCGTTTGGATGAGGCCTCGGGCGCGGCACTGTTGACCCTTCAATTGGTCGGTACCGATTTTGACACGTTCAACGCGTCCGCTGGCGTGCCGCAGAACCACGGCTGGGATCTTCCAGAACCCGCCGTCACCACGTCCGAGGTCCCGCGCAATGTGGCGCAGGTCATGCGGGTGATGCTGGACCCCGGCCATGGCGGTATCGACCCGGGCGCCGAATTCGGTGGCATTGACGAGAAAACCATGATGCTGACCTTCGCACGTGAACTACGTGAATTACTATTAAGGTCAGGTGGTTACGAAGTGGTGCTGACGCGGGTAGAGGATCAGTTCGTCTCGCTAGAGCGTCGTATCGCTCTGGCACACAGGGCGGGTGCAGATGTGTTCATCTCGCTTCATGCCGATTCCCTCTCTGACGGGCAGGCGCACGGCGCGGCGGTCTATACCTTGTCCGAGGATGCCTCGGATGTGGCCAGCGTCAAACTGGCCGAGCGCCATGATCGGGGTGATCTTTTGTCTGGGGTCGACCTGAACGGGGCTGATGATCAGGTCACCGATGTGCTGCTGGATATGGCGCGGCAGGAGACCAAACCCCGCACCACATCGCTTGCTGGCGCGATTGCCAATGGCATGGCGCAACAGGGCGGGCCGATGAATCGTAAACCGCTGCGCACCGCATCGTTTTCGGTGCTGAAAGCGGCAGACATACCGTCCGTTCTGGTCGAACTTGGGTTTCTTTCCAGCCCCAGAGACTTGAAAAACATCAAAGATCCCGAATGGCGCGCCAAAATGGCGCTGGGGATTTATCAGGGGCTCGAGGACTGGCGGCAGCAAGATGTGATCAGGCGGTCCCTGATTGGACAGTGACCTGACGACGCAAAACGGCTAGAATGCGCTTGTGGTTTTGACCCTCGGGCTTGGCATCCCTATATAGGCGGCAGCGCGAAAAAAAGGCAGTGACGTGATCCGGTTCATTCTATCGATTTTCGGGGCAGTTTTCAGCCTCGTGACTTTGGGTATCTTCATGGTTGCGCTGGTGATCGGCGCGGTCTTCTGGATGTATGGCCGCGACCTGCCCAGCCACGAGTCGCTGGCCCAATATAAGCCGCCCACGATCAGCCGGATCTATTCCGGCGAGGGGCAGTTGATCGACGAATTCGCTCAGGAGCGCCGTCTGTTCACCCCGTCCGAGGAAATCCCCGATCTGGTGAAACAGGCCTTCATTTCTGCGGAAGACAAGAATTTCTACACCCATCAAGGCTATGACCCGCGCGGCATCATCGCTGCCGGTGTTGAAGCTGTGCGCACCAAGGGAGAGACCGTGCGCGGGGCCTCAACCATCACACAGCAGGTGATGAAGAACTTCCTGTTGTCAGGCGACCGCCGGGCCGAGCGTAAGATCAAGGAAATCATCCTCGCCACTCGGCTTGAGGATACGCTCGACAAAGAACAGATCCTCGAGCTTTACATGAACGAGATCTTTCTGGGTCAGAACTCCTATGGTGTGACCGCCGCGGCGCAGACCTATTTCAACAAGACCCTGCAGGAACTGGCCCCGCATGAGGCCGCGATGCTGGCCGCGATGCCCAAGGCACCGTCGGACTATCACCCGGTCCGTCAAAAGGAACGCCTGCTGGCCCGCCGCAACTATGTTCTGCGCGAGATGAACCAGAACGGCTACATTGATCAGGCGACTTATGAGACCGAGGTCGAGATGCCTCTGCGTTCGGTTCAGAACGGGGATTTCGAAAGCTTCCGCACTGCCTTGCCGCCGCGCGATTACTTCACCGATGAAATCCGCCGTCAGCTGAGCGAAGACTTTGGCGAGGGTGAGTTCTTTACCGGCGGTTTCACCGTACGAGCCTCGGTCGACGAAGAAATGCAGGTCGAGGCCGCGCGTGCGCTGCGTGAGGCATTGCAGAAATACGACCTGTCACGCGGTAGATGGCGTGGCACGGGCGAGGTGATCGCCGAAGAACAGTTGGCGGATGAAGCCCAATGGCGCGATGCGCTGGCGCAGATGGAGATCCCCCGTGACGTCGTCCTGCCGACCCAGTGGTACCCGGCCGTTGTGCTGGATGTGGCTGAGCAACAATTGACCGTCGGAATCGAGGATGGCCCCGCCGATGGCACCATTCCTCGCTCTGACATCAAGTGGATGCAGGGCAACTTCTTCGACAATTTCAAACGTGGCGACGTGATCCTTGTCATGGCCGGGGAAGAGGGCCAATGGTCCGCCCGTCAGGTGCCCGAAGTGCAGGGTGGCTTTGTCGCGATGGACGTGAACTCGGGCCGTGTTCTGGCGATGCAGGGCGGGTTCTCGTATCAAGATACCGTGTTCAACCGCGCCACGCAGGCGCAGCGCCAGCCGGGGTCTTCATTCAAGCCGTTCGTTTACGCCGCCGCGCTCGACAGTGGCTATAGCCCGGCGACGATCGTTGTGGACGCGCCGATTGAGGTGAATACACCGCAGGGCCTGTGGCGCCCCAAGAACTCGTCGAACAAGTTCTACGGCCCGACACCGCTGCGCACCGGGATCGAACAGTCGCGGAACCTGATGACCATCCGTCTGGCGCAAGAGGTCACGATGCCCGTCGTTGCGGGTTATGCGGAACGGTTTGGTGTCTATGAACGGATGGGTGCGTTCTTGGCCAACTCGCTCGGGTCCGAAGAAACCACACTGTATAAAATGGTTGCGGCCTACGCGATGTTCGCAAATGGCGGTGAGCGGGTCGAACCTACTCTGGTCGATCGGATTCAGGACCGCTTTGGCAAGACAATCTATCGCCATGACGATCGCCAGTGCCTCGATTGCAACTCGACCTGGTTGGAGCCAAACGAGTCGCCGACCATCGAGACCAACCGCTCGCAGGTCATGGATGCGATTACCGCCTATCAGCTGACCTCGATGATGAAGGGTGTTGTGGATCGCGGGACAGCGTCGCGCTATGTCAACCTGCCGGTGCCGACGGCGGGCAAGACCGGAACGACCAACGAATCCAAGGATGCGTGGTTCATCGGCTTCACCTCGAACATCGTGGCCGGTTGCTATATCGGTTATGACCGTCCGCGTCCGATGGGCCGGGGGGCTTATGGTGGCACCATGTGCGGGCCGGTCTTCCAGAGCTTCATGGAAAAAGCCGTTGAGAAATACGGCGGTGGTCCGTTCGAGGTGCCCGAGGGCGGTCACTTCATCAAGATCGACCGTTTTAGCGGCGCGCGCCTGCCTGATGACGCATCCGGAGAATATGTCGTGGCCGAGTTCTTCCGTGATGGTGTGGATGGGTTTATCGACCGCGTTTATGACGGCGGCTTTGCCATCGGATCGGACCTTCCGCTGTTCGAAGAAGCGCAACGCGCAGGCGTTCAAGTCCAAACCTCGACCGGTAGCACCGTCACTGTTGGCCCCAAAGCTTCGCAAGGGGATTTGAGTACCGGCGGCCTTTACTGATCGCTTTGCAAAATCTCTGACGGCCAGACGTGCAATCCCGTCTGGCCCGTCTTGTGGTGGCCTTCTGCTCTTGCTATCACGCAGTCCTGTTTGACCAAGTTGGGGCAAGACCATGCGCGCCGAAACCCAGAATATCGTGGCGGAAATCGAAAAGTCGCTAGAGCTGCTGGCGCAGCGTATGGACTATGAAACCGCGCCCCATCGGCTTGAGGAATTCAATGCGCGAGTCGAGGATCCGAACCTATGGGACAGCCCCGAGAACGCACAGAAACTGATGCGCGAACGGCAGATGCTGGTCGACGCGATCGAGACCTACGAGTCCATCAAAACCGATCTCAGCGACAATATCGAGCTGATCGAGCTGGGCGAGATGGAAGAGGATGAAGAGGTTGTTCAGGACGCCGAAGCCTCGATCAAGTCTCTGAAGGACAAAGCCGCCAAGAAAGAGCTGGAGGCTCTGCTGGACGGCGAGGCTGACAGCAACGATACCTTCCTCGAGATCAACTCGGGCGCGGGTGGGACCGAGAGCTGTGACTGGGCCTCGATGCTGGCGCGGATGTATGTGCGTTGGGCGGAAAAGAAGGGCTATACGGTCGAGCTGCAATCCGAAACAGCGGGTGAAGAAGCCGGGATCAAGTCGGCGGCCTACAAGATTTCGGGTCACAATGCCTATGGCTGGCTGAAATCGGAAAGCGGCGTGCATCGTCTGGTGCGGATCTCGCCTTATGACTCGGCGGCCAAGCGGCATACCTCGTTCAGTTCGGTCTGGGTTTACCCCGTAGTCGACGACAATATCGAGATTGAGGTGAACCCAGCCGATATTCGGATTGATACCTATCGGTCCTCGGGCGCGGGTGGTCAGCACGTGAACACCACGGACTCGGCGGTGCGGATCACGCACATCCCGACCGGGATCGTAGTGACCTCATCCGAAAAGTCGCAGCACCAGAACCGCGATATCGCCATGAAGGCGCTGAAATCACGCCTTTACCAGCAAGAGCTGGACCGTCGGAACGCCGATATCAACGCGGCGCATGAGGCCAAGGGTGATGCGGGCTGGGGCAACCAGATCCGGTCTTACGTCTTGCAGCCTTATCAGATGGTGAAGGATCTGCGGACCAATCATGAGACTTCGGATACCAAAGGTGTTTTGGACGGAGATCTGGATGGGTTCATGGCGGCGACGCTGGCGTTGAACGTGGCGGGCAAAAGCCGGTCCGAGGCGCAGGGCGACTAAGTCTGGGCAGGGGGCGCTGCCCCCGCCGCGGCAAGCCGCGAGTCCCCCGAGATATTTTTAGCCAGATGAAGGGGATCCGGGTGGTGCTTAGCCATTCGGGAAAAGATGTATTTAAACAATGGGTTTTATTGGTCGGGGTGCGCGGCTAGGCTGGATTTGAACCAAACAGATCGAGGTGATTGAAACCCGGATGGATATCACTCAGCTTTCCGCAAAGGCGCTGGTCGATCAGCTGTCATCTGGTGCTGTTTCATCGGTCGAGGTGATGGCTGCGACGCTGGAGCGTATTGGGGCCGTAAATGGAGCGGTCAATGCGATTGTGGCCCTGCGCGACGCGGATGATCTGATGGCCGAGGCGGCGGCACTGGATGCGGGTCCGAAGCGGGGACCACTGCACGGGTTGCCGATTGCGGTGAAGGATCTGGTTAATGTCGCCGGGATAGTGTCATCGCAGGGATCGCCGCTGTTTCGCGATTTTGTGCCCGAACAGGACGATCTGATTGCAGCGCGGATGCGCGCGGCGGGGGCGATTTTGATTGGTAAGACGAACACGCCCGAGTTTGGGCTTGGCTCGCACACGTTCAACCCGGTCTATGGCGCGACCCGGAACCCCTATGACGGCGTGCGTACCTGTGGGGGGTCGTCTGGCGGCGCGGCGGTTGCGTTGGCGACTGGGATGGTCGCGTTGGCCGATGGCTCGGATATGATGGGAAGCCTGCGCAACCCGGCCGCATGGAACAACGTCTACGGATTTCGCCCCAGCTGGGGGCGGGTACCGTCGGAACCTATTGGGGACGAGTTTCTGCATCAGTTGTCGACCCTGGGACCGATGGCGCGCAGCCCTGAGGATTTGGGGCTATTGCTCGACGTGATCTCGGGCGCTGATCCACGGTCACCTTTGGTCGCCGATGCCAGGCGTGTGAGCCCCGTTCAAGAGGTTGATCTTCGCGGGGTTCGGATTGGTTGGTTGGGAGATTGGGGCGGTGCGTTTCCGATTGAGGACAGCGTTCTGGCCCTTTGCCACGATGCCCTTCGCGTTTTCGAAGATAAAGGCGCAGTGGTCGAAGATGTGCCTCCACCCTTTGATGCCGAGAAGATGTGGGGCAGTTGGGTTACCCTGCGGTCCTGGGCGGTGGCGGCGGGATTGCAGCCGTTGCAGGGCAAATCAGAGGCCTTGAAGGACAGCGCGCAGTGGGAGTTGGAGCGGGGCCTGATGCTATCAGCGATGCAGGTGCATGAGGCCAGTGTTACCCGTTCGGAGTGGTTCCGACGGGCGGCTGAACTGTTTCAGGAGTACGATGCTTTGGTTTTGCCGGCCGCACAGGTCTGGCCCTTCGATATCGAGACGCCGTATCCGCGTGAGATCATGGGGCGGGCGATGGATACCTATCATCGCTGGATGCAGGTGACAGTGCCGGTCAGCCTGATTGGCTTGCCCTGTCTTGCTGCGCCTGCCGGGTTCGGAGCGGAAGGCCTGCCAATGGGCTTTCAGCTATTTGGGCCCAAGGGGTCGGATGCGCGGCTACTGTCCATGGGTGCCGCGTATCATGACGCAACGACATGGCCGCAGAAAAGGCCCGCGATGAGATAGGGCCAGACGGGGAGGAGAAACAGATGGAAAGACCATTCGGAGCGCCTCAGATGCGCCCTGTTGACAGTGGGATGCTCAAACAGGCGATGCGGCGGGCGTGGGTTGACCTCCGCAGGGCGCCGCTGTTCGGCTTGATATTTGCGGGGTTTTATGTGCTGGCGGGCTGGACGATCGCCTGGGTGACACTCCAGTCGGGAACAAGCTATTGGCTGGTCCTCGCCGCGATCGGGTTCCCTCTGATCGGACCGTTTGCAGCGGTCGGGCTGTATGAGGTGTCGCGCCGCCTGGAGGCCGGGGAGGATCTTGATTTTAAAGCGATATTCGGGGTCGTGCTGCAACAGAGCCGTCGCCAGTTGCCCTCAATCTGCGCGATCATCGTGGTGATGTTTCTGTTTTGGTTCTTTCTGGGCCATATGATCTTTGCCCTGTTCATGGGGCTGTCGACGCTGACGAACGTATCCTCTTCGCTCGAAGTGTATCTGACGGCAAACGGGTTGATGATGCTGGCCGTAGGGTCGGCCGTCGGGGCTGTCTTTGCCACTATCCTCTACATGATCACCGTGCTGTCCATCCCGATGCTGTTGGACCGCGAGCTGGATTTTGTGACGGCAATGATCGCAAGTTTCTCCTACGTAAGGGACAACTTTCCAGTCATGATCGGGTGGGGCATTTTCATCGCCGTGCTGACGTTTGTCGCGATGGTGCCGTGGTTCTTGGGACTGCTGCTGGTGCTGCCGCTTTTAGGCCATGCAAGCTGGCACCTGTATCGCCTGATCTGCGAGGATGGCCCGAGCTAGCGTCGTTCGTCGGGCCTGTGGGCCCTTATCAGCTTGCGCGCGGCACCAAGCGCATCTGTTGCATCCTGCCCCAGACGGGTCAGGGTCACGGGGCGCGCGTCGTCTTTGTCCGGACGCGTGTAGCTTGTACCTTGCCAGAGGGTATCTTTCTTGCTGACCACATAGACCCGGCTGTTTTGGCCGTTACGACCGGAAATCAGCATGTAGACATAATCGCCGGAACAGCTCGCTATACCGCGCACCTCTCGTGCCATTGATGGGCTGCCGGGCATGACGCTGCGCGGTGTGAAGCCGCGTATCAACGTGCATTGCGGCAGCCGTTTGGCGTGCAAAACGATGGACGTTCGGGTGTCCGTCGCCGCATAAAACCCTGGCGGAAAGGTGCAGTCGTGGGTGGCCTGAGCGCCCGAGCCGAGGAATTGCGTCAGTGTGGCGTTCACACGATGCGTATTGGCATCCGGGATGTCGTCAAGCGGTGTGAGAACGATACGGGCATCCACATCAAAGAAGCGACATATCCGGTCCAGAACATCCGCGCGCGGAAAGCTCTCGCCCGCAAGATATCTGTTGAATTGAGTTCGGTTGATGCCCAGTTCGCGGCACAATGCCGAAATCGAAGGGTAGTTTCGTGCCAAGCGTCTGAGGTTTGCACCGAACATGGCGCGAAGTTCGTCCGGGCTGCGCGTATCCTCTGGCATCGGTTCCCCCTGCATCGGCGGTTTCAGTCGTGAAAACAGCGGTGCAGATCGGCAGACCGGATGTGTGACCGAAATCGTAAAGATGACCCCAAAGCAACGTTTCCCCACGCCGCGTTGCACCTGAGATGCTAGTCGGACGTAGGGTAAAGGCAATAGGTATTTGTCTGTTGGGGGTGATCTTTACGGTTAATTTGCAGGCTTTTTGCGCGAAGTATCAAATAGATACTTGCTGTAAAAAGCGAAAGGTCCCGGGGACGCCCTGCCGGGACCTTGCAATTGTCAGTCGCCGCGCAAAAGGGCGGCCACGCCGGTTCTGGCGATCTCGACGAGCCCCAACGGGCGCATGAGGTCGGCAAAAGCATCGATCTTGTCGGGGGCGCCCGTGATCTCGAAAATGAACGAGTTCAACGTGCTGTCGACCACATTGGCGCGGAAGATATCGGCCAGACGCAGTGCCTCGACCCGCTTGTCACCTTCGCCAACGACCTTGATGATCGCCAGTTCCCGCTCGACCGCAGGACCTTCGACCGTCAGGTCATGGACCTCGTGAACCGGCACAATGCGGCCCAGCTGTGTTTTGATCTGTTCGATCACCTGCGGGGTACCGGTGGTCACGATGGTGATGCGGCTGAGATGTCCAGTGTGGTCGACCTCGGCCACGGTCAGGCTTTCGATGTTGTAGCCACGGCCCGAGAACAAGCCGATCACGCGGGCTAGAACGCCCGGTTCGTTCTCGACCAGAACCGCAATCGTATGGCGCTCCTGCACGTCCGAAAAGGTCGGGCGTAGGTTATAGGCCGAATGGCGGGTAGAGCCTTTTTTGATATGTAGGGCAGACATTTACGTCCCTTTCATCATCTTGCGAAAACCGGGCGCCGGACGCCCGGTCAATTCCGACGAATGTTGTTAAACTAGAACCGAACCTTTGGAATCGATCACGCCCTGCGTCTCCGCCTCGCCCAGCAGCATCTCGTTATGGGCTTTGCCCGACGGGATCATTGGGAAGCAGTTCTCGTGCTTTTCTACAAGGCAGTCAAAGATCACCGGACCGTCGTAGTTGATCATCTCCATGATCGCGTCGTCCAGATCGGCTGGGTCGGAACACAGGATGCCCTTGGCCCCGAAGGCCTCGGCGAGTTTAACGAAATCGGGCAGGGCTTCGGACCACGAATGCGAGTAGCGCTCACCATGCAGCAGCTCTTGCCACTGGCGGACCATGCCGAGGCGTTCGTTGTTCAGGATGAACTGTTTCACAGGCAGGCGATACTGAACTGCGGTGCCCATTTCCTGCATGTTCATCAGCCATGAGGCCTCACCCGCGACGTTTATCACCAGCGCGTCGGGATGCGCCATCTGCACACCGATCGAAGCCGGGGTGCCATAGCCCATCGTGCCCAGACCGCCTGAGGTCATCCAGCGGTTGGGGTCCTCGAACCCAAGGTACTGCGCGGCCCACATCTGGTGCTGACCAACCTCGGTCGTGATATAGCGGTCGTGGTTTTTAGTCAGCTCTTCAAGGCGTTGCAGCGCGTATTGCGGTTTGATCGTCTTTTCGCTGTTGGTGTAGGCGAGGCAGTTGACCTTGCGCCAGTCGGCAATCTGCTCCTGCCACTTGGCGACCGAGGCGACGTCGGTCTTGCGGCCACGCGATTTCCAGACCTTCAGGATGTCTTCCAGAACATGCGCAACGTCGCCGACGATCGGGATGTCGACGCGGATCACCTTGTTGATCGAGGACGGGTCAATGTCGATATGCGCCTTTTTCGAGTTCGGTGAGAACGCGTCGATACGGCCGGTGATCCGGTCGTCGAACCGCGCGCCGATGTTGATCATTAGGTCACAGTCATGCATCGCCAGGTTGGCCTCATAGAGACCATGCATCCCCAGCATGCCCAGCCAGTTCTCACCCGAGGCCGGGTAAGCGCCAAGGCCCATCAGGGTCGAAGTGATCGGGAAACCCGTCGCATCCACCAGCTCACGCAGCAATTGGCTGGCTGCGGGGCCTGAGTTGATGACGCCGCCGCCGGTGTAGAACACGGGTTTCGTGGCGGTCTCCATCGCGGCGACCAGTTCGGTGATTTCTTCCAGATCGCCTTTCAGAACAGGCTGATAGCGAGAGGTCGAGATCTTGGGGCCGGTATAGTCGCCCGATGCAAACTGCACGTCCTTGGGAATGTCGATCAGCACCGGACCCGGGCGGCCCGAGGTGGCAACATGGAACGCCTCGTGCATGGTTTCAGCCAGCGAATCCGTGTCCTTCACCAGCCAGTTATGCTTGGTGCAGGGGCGGGTGATGCCAACGGTGTCGGCCTCTTGGAACGCGTCCGAGCCGATCATGAAGGTCGGGACCTGACCGGTTAGAACAATGATCGGAATCGAGTCCATCAGCGCATCCGTCAAACCGGTGACCGCGTTGGTCGCGCCGGGGCCGGATGTCACCAGCGCAACGCCGGGTTTACCGGTCGAGCGGGCATAGCCCTCGGCTGCGTGAACCGCGCCTTGCTCATGCCGCACCAGGACGTGGCGAATGTCGTTTTGCAGAAAGATCTCGTCATAGATCGGTAGGACGGCGCCACCGGGATATCCGAAAACTGTGTCTACGCCCTGATCCTTGAGGGCCTGAACCACCATCTTTGCGCCGGTCATCTCACGTGTCATCTGCTTTGCTCCGTTCGCGACATGTGTCTTGCGTTTGCCAAAAAAAAGCCCCCGAGGTTTTCGGAGGCGCATGGGTTCGATTGTGGTTTTCCGTTACCGGCCCATACGCGTGTTTCCTACGATTACGACTAGCGTGTTCATCGCCAGAGGCTCCTTATCAGCTTGCAGGGGACATTATGTTCGGCGCGACGGAGCGTCAACAGGCAATCGTATGAATTTCATGACCGGATTGATGAATTTTGCGACATTTTGTTGCGCAAAATGACGCATGTCGGGAATTTCCGGTAAAGCAGAGGGGGCCGGGTGGTGTTTTGACTGATTTCTGACTTGTCTAAATCCGCCAACGCGATGTCTGAAATGAACCAGAAGCGCGCCATGTGCTGCGGCAGGCTGCCTTGTATGAGGGGCAAATAGGGAGGTCGGCCTTGCTGCAGGAACTCGTGGACTTGGGGCGCTATCCGATTGATCGTCCGGACTCAACCGCGTACCGCCAGTTGATCGGTGATCTGCGCCGAGAGCTTGAGCATGACGGTTGCGCGGTTCTGCCGAGCTTTGTGCATGAGGCCGGGTTGGAGCAGTTACTGGCCGAGGCAGATGCCGTCGCGCCCAAGGCTCACCGGTCCTTCAACCGAACGAATGTCTATTTCACCAAGGATGACCCCAGCTATGGGATCGGGCATCCGGTGCGTCGGTTTTATGATAGGTCGAATGCGTTTGTACCTGCGGACAATTTCCCCGGATCAGGGCCTTTGCGGCGCATCTATGAGTTCGACGGTTTTCTGCCCTTCATTCGCGATGCGCTGGATGAGCCTGAGGATCGGTTCTTTCGCTATGATGATCCGCTGGCGGATGTCATCATCAATGTCGTGGAAGAGGGGCAGGGATTTCCCTGGCATTTCGACACCAACAATTACACGGTGACTTTGGCCATTCAGAATGCCGAGACAGGCGGTGCGTTTGAATATGCTGCGGATCTGCGCAGTTCAGAGGATGAGAATTTTTCGGCGGTAAGAAGAGTTCTGGATGGCGATATGCAGGCCGTTCGCAGGATCGACCTGCAGCCCGGTGATCTGCAAATATTCAAAGGTCGCTATGCCCTGCACCGAGTCGCGCCGGTTGAAGGCGCGCGCAAACGCTATGTTGGCATCTTCTCGTTTGTGGACACCGAAGGCATGTGTGGCGGGGTTGAGAGGACACGACAGCTCTATGGCCGGGTTCTGCCGCATCACTACGCGCGGGAGGGCCGTCGGGCCGACGAGCTGTTGGACTGAGTTGCCGACGGAGGTAGGCTAGGGCCCATTCAGGGAGGGCTTTGGCATGGCACGTATATTGCAACTCACGCCGTTTGTTTTGTGCTCGTCGTTGCAGAACCAGATTGATTTCTATTGCGACCGTTTGGGATTCAGTTGCGGGTTTCGGCAGGACAATTATGCTTTTCTTTCGCGCGGACCGTTGGCTATTCGGCTGCTGGAATGCCCGCCGCGAGACGATGGCAAGCTGCTGGGGGAAGAGCAGTCCTATTACATAGATGTCGAGGGGGTTGATGCGCTGTATGACAGCCTCAAACCGGGGTTGGAAGATCTGCCCGACGGACGTGTTCGCCCTCCGTTTGATCAGCCGTATCAGCAACGAGAATTTCACGTCATTGACGAGGATGGGACGTTGATCTTTTTCGGTGAGGATATCAGGCCGCGCGGGTAACCCTCCCGCCCACCGTCAACGCGCCTGAGGCGCGCCTCCTCTAGTTGGGCCGTGCGGCGCGTGCCGCGCTGCGGGTGGCTCAGAAGCCGACGCCGGTACCCTGTAACACGCCATGTTCCAGCGCATAGCGGGTCAGGCCCGCTGTTGAGGAGATGCCCAGTTTGCGTTTGATGTTCTTGCGGTGGGTCTCAACAGTCCGGACCGAGATATCGAGTGCCAGGGCGACTTCTTTGTTGGATTTACCCTGCGCCAGTTCCAGAAGGATGGTCTGTTCGCGCCCGGTAAGGGCTTCGCGTGCGCTGTCGCCTTTGGGCTTCAAGGACCCGCTGGCGCCGGTGCATAGATATTGCTCGCCCTTCATCACGGCATCAATCGCCTCTTTGATCTCATCCGTGGGGACGTCTTTCAGCACATATCCTTTGGCCCCGTGGCTGAGCGCAGTCGAGATGTATTCGGGGCTGTCATGCATCGAAAGGATCAGGATGCGGGTTTCGGGCAGGCGTTCGAGGATCAGTTCGGTCGCGCTGAGGCCGCCGAGTCCAGGCATGTTGAGGTCCATCAGGATCACGTCAGGGGTCAACTCGGCCGCGTGATCAACGGCGGCCTGACCGCTGCCCAGAGTGCCGACGACCTCAATCTCATCATAGCTTTCGAGGATCGACTGGATGCCCTCGGCCACCATGGGGTGATCGTCAACGATGAGGACTCGGATGGTCATGTCCCGGCCTTTCGGTTCGGTGTTGCGTCTTCCTGCGGCGGCAGCAGGTGGCTGAGGGGCAGGCTGACTTCGATCACCGTGCCCCCATGCGGGCCGCGTGATGACAGAATACGCAACGTGCCGTCAAGCTGTTCGATCCGTTCCTGCATGTTGCGTAGCCCGATGCCGGTGCCGCTCTGATCTGGTTCAGAGCGTAGCCCGCGCCCGTCATCAGTGATCCGCATAGTCGCGCCTTTCTTGTGCCCGCGCAGGTCGATTGTAACATGCGAGGCGTCTGCGTGGCGCTCAATATTGGTCAAAGCTTCTTGAGCGATGCGGTAGAGGGCGATCTTGCTGTCCTGATCCAGCCGGTTGCGGAAGACGACGGTCGAAAACTCGGTTTCGATCCCGGTGCGCTCGCGGAAGTCATCGGTCAGCGCCTTGAGGGCCGGGCCGAGGCCCAGATCATCCAGCACGCCCGGGCGCAGGTCGCGGCTGATGCGGCGCACTTCGGTGATCGCCGTGCCAAGGTGATCAATGCCCTTGTCCAATGGGGCCTGCGCGCCCGCGTCATCGCCACGCGACAAGCGCCTTCGCGCATTATCCAGCGCGTAGCGCACACCGACAAGGATCTGGCTGATCCCATCATGCAGCTCGCGCGCGACGCGGCCGCGTTCTTCTTCTTGAGCGTCGAACACCCGCTGGGTTAGCTCTTTCAGCTTGGCATCTGCCAGCCGCCGCTCGCGTATGTTCAGCAACATGCCCGAGGCGAAGACGATCAGAACCGAGGCGACAACGATGGCGCCGATATACATGAAGGTACGCTGGACCCGGTCTTCGACCTCCGCGCGGGCATTGGCAACGGTGGCCAATATGTCGTCGATGAAGACACCGGTGCCCACGGCCCAACGCCAATCCTGCAGGCCCACGACATAGGCGATCATTTGCGCCTCTTCCCCGGTCGAGGGCTTTTCCCACATGAAACTGTGCCAGCCTGCACCTTGGCGCGCCAGACGGATGAACTCATCCACAACCGGAGTACCGTCGCTGTCGGTCAGACCGTCCCAATTGCGGTTGATGAACTGAGTCTGGCGCGGGCTGACCAAGTTCGTGCCGTCATAGTCATAGACAAAGAAGAACCCGTCCTGCCCGTAGATCATCGCCGACAGAATCTGAGTGACCAGCGTCTTGGCGACATCATCATCGGGTTCGGCGCGACCGTAGATATAAGCAAAACCGTTGCGCGCCTGTGTGACATAGTTCTTGAGTTCTTCCTTCTTGGCCTCGATCAGGCGCAGCTCCAGCGCCTGTATTTCGCGCTCGGATGTCGCACGGGCCTGGTAGGCGACCAGAAAGGCAATGGCCGCGACGGCAACGACCAGTGGAATGGCCGCAACCAAAGACAGTTTCTGCGCATAAGTCAGCGAAACCAGATGTCGGAGTCTCTGCATGGTCGAATCGATACGCAAGCGGCGGCGAAAATGCAAAAAGATTGAGCGTTTCTGGGGGTAAATGCCCTTGAGAACGTGGAGTGGCTGGCTTTTTTGCCGATTTTATCTACGAAAAACGGGCAGAAATTCGGGTTTCTACGCAGTAGTAGGTATTCCCTTTCATATCCCTGCCTCTAGGCTCCGATCCATTGAAAGCGACAGGCCCGGACACCTCCGGGTGATGACTTATGAAGGGGAGGAACACTCATATGGATCGTCGTTCATTTCTGAAGAAATCTGCTCTGGGCGGCTCGGCTGCTGCGGCAACCGCACTGGCGGCACCAGCTTATGCGCAGGGTCAGCGGACCCTGACCATGGTTACCTCGTGGGGTCGTGGTCTGGCCGGGGTGTTCGACAGCGCACAGCGCTGCGCCGATAGCATCAACGCGATGTCCGATGGCAGCCTGAACGTAGAAATCAAGGCCGCAGGCGAACTGGTTGGCGCGTTCGAAGTGTTCGACGCCGTTTCGTCCGGTCAGGCCGACATGTACCACGCGGCTGACTACTACTTTGTGGGTCAGCACCCAGGCTATGCCTTCTTCACCGCTGTTCCGTTCGGCATGACCGCGCAGGAACTGGTGAACTGGTACTACCACGACGGCGGTATGGAGCTGCATGACGAGCTGGGCTCGATCTTCGGCCTGAAGTCCTTCCTGGCGGGTAACACCGGCGCGCAGGCAGGCGGCTGGTACTCGAAAGAGATCAACGGCCCCGAGGATTTCCAGGGTCTGAAGTTCCGTATGCCAGGTCTGGGTGGCCAGGCACTTGGCAAACTGGGCGCATCGGTTCAGAACATTCCGGGTTCGGAAGTGTATCAGGCGCTGTCCTCGGGTGCGATTGACGGCACCGAGTGGATCGGCCCCTGGGCGGACGAAAAAGCGGGCTTCCAGGAAATCACCAAGACCTACTACACCGCGGGCTTCCACGAGCCGGGCGCAGGTCTGTCGCTGGCAACCAACCGCGACGTGTTCGACGAACTGACACCGGCCCAGCAGAAGATCATCGAGATCGCAGCTGCCGAAGCGCACCAGTGGAACCTTGCGCAGTTCCTGGCCAACAACGGCGCAGCTCTGCAGCGTCTGCAGTCGGGTGGCGTGAAGGTCATGGAATTCCCAGACAGCGTGTGGGACGCATTCGGTCAGGCCTCGCAAGAGGTTCTGGACGAGAACATGGGCGACGAGCTGTTCAAGAAGATCCACGACAGCGCAATGGCGTCGATGGCATCGTCCTCGGGCTGGCTGAACCTGTCGTCGGGTGCCTACACCGCTCAGCGCGACCGCGTTCGCGGCTAATCCCAAGTGAACTGACCAAACGGTTTCCCCGCAATCGCGGGGGAGCCTTTCTTGTTGCATATGCGCGGACCCATCATGCCGCTATAATTTGCAGTGCAACTGACGTGACCCGGGGACAACATGCAGGACGATAACGGTATCTCGTTTTTCGGCGCCCTGTGGAATGGACTGATCTGGTTCATTCAGAACATTGCCGAAGCCTTCTATAATTTTGGATATGCGATCACGCATCCGCAGCTGTGGCTGGATTGGTCCGACAAAGAATCCATCATGCGCTTTGTCTACTACGGAGGCTCGGTCGAGTTCTTCTTCGTGGTTTTCACGCTGTTTCTGGTGCTGACAGCCATCGGCCTCTACTACCGAAATGTGATGTGGGGCATGGTGCGCGGGCTGGAGGCCTTCGCCAACACGACCGGGCGGTTCTTTGCCTGGGCGGGCTTGCTGATGGTGATCCAGCAGATCGTTATCGTGTTCATGCAGCGTGTCTTTGCCCGGCCTGATATGTCTTTTGGTCTGGGTATTCCTTTCAATCAGGACATCAGCTGGTTCGCCGAAGAGCTGAAGCTCTATAACGCGATGGTCGTCTGCCTATGCTGCACCTACACCTTTGTGCAGGGCGGGCATGTGCGGGTTGACTTGATCTATGCCGGTATCAGCCACCGCGCCAAGCGCGTCGTTGATATGTGTGGCGCCGTTCTGTTCATGATGCCAATGGCCGTACTGACCTGGATGTATGGCTGGTACTTCATGTGGCGGCATCTGATCGTACCGAAACCCTCGGCCAGTGACACACTGGACAGGCTGGTGGCCAAGTCGCGCGCCCTGCGCTGGAACGTGGAAACCATCGGCTTCAGCCCGAACGGTTTCAACGCGTATTTCCTGTTCAAAATCCTGCTCGTGATCTTTGCGGGCATGGTGTTCCTGCACGCGGTTGCCTTCCTGTGGCGGTCGTATCTGGAATACGTGGAAGGGCCGGAAAGCGCCGGAAAATACCTCGACAAGGATAGCCTTGGTGAGGGTGAAGAAGCCTACGAAGGCGCACATTAAGGACGGAGACCAAGACAATGCTATTCGGACTTGATGGCGTCGAGATAGGCCTCATTATCGTATTCTTTTGCCTTTTCGGAGGCATTCTTTCAGGCTTCCCGGTGGCCTTCGCCATCGGTGGGGCAGGTGTGATCTCCTTCGGGATCATCGCCGCGCTGGACAGCGCCGGACTGCTGATCCACCAGGCGATTGACACTGGCTCACAAGCTTACCGAGACCTGGTGAATTCCGGGGTGAAACCCGATACGGTCTCGGTTTTCCGATACCCGGACTTACCAAGGATAGGCGAGCCGGTCTTCCCCTCAGGTTGGGAAACCGCGCTGGACCGGAACGTTTCCTTCATCGTCAACCGCATGAACGAACGGGTTCTGGCCGGTCAGTCGATTGAAACCCTTCTGGCCGTGTTGATGTTCGTTCTGATGGGAATCACGCTGGAGCGTTCCAAGATCGCCAATGACCTGCTGACAACGATGGCGCGCGTCTTTGGACCGCTGCCCGGTGGTCTGGCCGTGTCTATTGTTGTCGTGGGTGCGTTTCTGGCCGCCTCGACCGGTATCGTTGGTGCGACTGTGGTTACCATGGGCCTGCTGGCGCTGCCGACGATGTTGCGAAACAACTACTCGCCCGAGTTGGCGACAGGTGTGATCGCGGCCTCGGGGACACTTGGGCAAATCATCCCACCCTCGATCGTGATTGTTCTTCTGGGTACGCTGGCGGGTGACCTGTATTCGACGGCGCAGGAAGAGCGTGCGGTCGAGGCGGGCTGTACCGATGCGCTGACCTTTTTGGGGGAACCTGCGGTGGTCTCGGTTGGAACCTTGTTCCAAGCAGCCTTGTTGCCGGGGATTATGCTAGCGCTGCTTTATGCGCTTTATGCCTTTGGTTATGCGCTGCTGAACCCGGACAAGGCTCCGGCTGTTGAGCTGTCGGGTGGCTCTGGTGAGACGATCACCCGTTCTGAGGGTCTGACGTGGCTGCTGGGTGCGCCGGTTGCGATCATCGTCGGTGCGGTGCTTCTGGGCAGCGCAGGAGTGATCGGCAGCCAGAACATCTCGGTCTCGGCCTTCTCGGATGTGGGGCAGGGCGCGTCTTTGCGCACGAATGTCTCGGCTGAGTGTCAGGCCTCGATGATCGAGCTGCATGGCCAATCCGCCTGGGATCAGGCCGTGGCCGAGCAAGAGGCAATCGACGCCGCCGGTGGCGTTGCCAGCGCTGAGCGCCTGAGCGAGGAAGAACTCGCTGCCGCCCGTGACGCCAAGATCGCCAATGCGGCTCCGATCGGAACCGGCGTTTCGATTGTTGTGGTGCTGCTTGCGCTGACCTTGGTTCTGGGTCGTGGCATCGCGCCTTCACGCTCGCCGCAACCTCTGATCGTTGGGGCGATTGGCCTGTTGTTGATGCTGTTGGTGGATATTCTCTTCATCCAGCCAACAACCTCATCCGGGGCGACATTCGTGTTGCTGGCGATTCCCTTCGCCATCGCGATCTACGGCTGTAAGGAGGCTGCCGCGCGTTGTGCCACCAACGATCTGATCCGAGTTGTGTTCCCGCCGCTGGTTCTGATCATCGCGGTGCTGGGTTCGATCCTTGGCGGTGTTACCAATCCGACACCTGCTGCGGCACTGGGTGCCGGTGGTGCGATCATGCTGGCTGCTTACCGCAAGCTGCAGGATCAGGGCCGGTCCGGGAGTGTGATTATCTGGTCGACCTTTGCAGTCATCATCTGTCTGCTGATGGGCGTGAACTTCGATTTGCGGATCAATCAGGGCAATGTCCCGGTTGAGACCTGGATCGCCTTTATCATGGCCTATGCGACTTACCTCTACGCTCTGTTCGGTCTGTTGTTCGGCTGCTGGGTCCTGTTCTCAAGCGGAGTTCTGACGCCGGTGGTGCGCGAGACGGCGAAGGTGACCTCGATGGTGTTTACCATCCTGATCGGGTCGCAGCTGCTGAACCTTGTGGTAATCTCGTTCGGGGGTGAGCACTACATCCAGCAGTTCCTACGCAGCTTTGACAACGAGTTCACGGTCTTCCTGATCGTGATGCTGGTCCTGTTCATTCTGGGCTTCGTGCTGGACTTCCTTGAGATCATCTACATCGTGATCCCGATTGTTGGGCCTGTGATCTATGGCGGGTCGTTCGATCCGAAATGGGTGACCATCATGGTGGCGGTGAACCTGCAGACATCGTTCCTGACGCCACCCTTCGGGTTCGCCTTGTTCTACCTGCGAGGGGTCGCCCCGAAAGAGGTGACGACAGGCCATATTTATCGTGGCGTTGTACCTTTCGTGATCATTCAGGTCGTTGGTATTGCGATCCTATGGTTCTTCCCGACCATTGTGACCATCGTGCCGGATCTGATCCCGAACTGATCACTGAGTGTAGTCCAAATGAAAAAGGGGGCCTGAAGGGCCCTCTTTTGCTTTCTTGCTTGAGTTTTGATGCGAAGCGCTTTCTCGGACTTTGCATGAGTTATCCTCGGCCGGATGAACGGGATCAGGCGAACTGGATGAGGTCCCAACGATTTCCGAAAGGGTCCTGCCATACCGCGACTGTGCCGTAGGGTTCAACACGAGGCTCTTCTTCGAAATGGACACCCTTTGCCCGCATTGCTGCGTGATCGCGTTGGAAGTCATCGGTTTCCAGAAAGAACCCAACACGACCTCCGGTTTGGTTGCCGATAGCGGCCTTTTGTTCGGCCCCGTCGGCTTTGTCCAGCAGAAGGGAGGCCTCGCCCGAACCCGGCGGCGTGACGAGGACCCGGCGTTTCCCGCCTCCCAAATCAATATCTTTGGAAAGGATGAAGTCCAGCGTTGCAGTGTAGAAATTGATCGCAGCATCGTAGTCAGGCACCACAAGGGTGACAGCGTGCAGGCTCTGTTTCATGAAAGGATCAGCCTTTAGTGGGGTGGCGGTCAGGCAGTTGGATGTTTGCCACCTGCTCGGCTATAGGGGCCGAGGCGAGAGGGTGGTGCGAGGCATCTGCGAAAGCCTCGGGGTTGGAGATTTTCTCCCAGCGCCCCCGAACATAGGCCTCTAGCCCGGAAAACTTGGCTTTGTAGCCCATTTTCGGACTGCCCGGGACCCAGTAGCCTAAGTAGATATAGGGCAGGCCGGCCTCACGCGCGATCTCGATATGGTCGAGGATCATGTAGGTGCCCAAAGAGTTCTGCGGCTGGTTTGGGTCGTAGAAGGAATAAACCATGCTGAGGCCGTCATCCAGAACATCGGTCAGACTGACGGCGATCAGGTTTCCGGTCTCGGGGTCGGCATACTCCACAACGCGGCTGCGGATTGGGGTTTCCTCGATCATCGCGGCGAATTCGAAAACGTCCATATCGGCCATGCCGCCATCAGCGTGGCGGGTATCGAGGTAGCGACGGAACAGCTCGTATTGATCATCGGTGGCCCAGGGCGAGGTTGCGCGGCGTTCCAGATAGCCATTGCGTTTGGCCGCGCGTTTCTGGCTTTTGGTCGGGCGGAAGGCCGAGACGTCGATCCGGGCGGAAAGGCACGCAGCGCAATCAGTGCAGGATGGGCGATAGAGGACGTTCTGCGACCGGCGAAACCCTTGTTGGGACAGCGAATTGTTCAACTGATCCGCGCCTGCGCCTTGCAGAGCGGTGAATAGTTTGCGCTCCATCCTGCCCTCAAGGTAAGGGCAGGGCTGGGGGGCCGTCACATAGAATTGTGGCGCAATTGGCAGCGTGTGTCGCATGAAGGTCCCATGTAGCCTCGGACCGGATGATAGCAACGGATTTTTAAGCCGCCAAGTGATTCAAGTGTGTTGCGTTCAGGCCCGCTGGTTGATCATGACTGTGCCAAGGAAGGCATCCGTCAGACCCTGGCAGCGCGCGCTGGTCAGCATCATGATGACAGATACGATCTGAACAACGAAGAACGCCATGCTGATGAAGTATCCGGCCGTATGGGCCACGGCCTTGCCCATATCCATCCGTTCGCCGAATGCGTCGCGCAGTTCGATCCCCATGAACCGCATGCCAAGCGTGGCAGACCCGTTCGAGATCGTGATGACCCGGTAGACAAAGCTGATCACGGCATAGATCAGCGGCAAGAAGAACAGCCCGGCCCCAAGTGTTAGGAAGACGGGGACGATGCACAGAAGTGAGATAAAGGCGATGTCGAACAACCATGCGACAAAACGCTTGGTTGCAACGGACTGGTAGAACTCGGGTTGAGTATCGGGATCGGGCAGATGGTTCATTGTCAGGTTTCCGAAAGGGTAGGTCGTGTTACCCTGTCCCGAATAATCGGGACAGGGCAAGTCAATTCAGGCCGGTTCGCCTTTGCCATCGTCTTCGTAGTTTTCACGTGCGCGTTCATCCATGAACTGGTCGAACTCAGCTTTGTCCTTGGCTTCGCGCAGGCGGCGCAGGAAGGCTTCGAAATCCTGCTGTTCACGTTCCAGACGGGCCAAAGTGTCGGCCTTGTAGGCGTCGAAGGCGCTGTTGCCTGATGGCTTCATTGCACTCATGTGACTGTGCCAGGATTTGCGGCGGCTGCAGGACTTGCTGAACATGCGTTTGCTCCAGATCATATAGGCCAGAAGGGCGAGGCCTACGGGCCAGAAGAAGATGAACCCAAGAACCATGGCGGCGATCCAGGCGCCTTTGCCTTTGTCGTCCATCCAAGCCTCGGCACGATAGAGCCACCCCGGATTTGCGGGTGCGGCGGGTTCGGACAATGCGGTCATGTGGTCTCTCCTGGGGTTGATGTAAATTCCTTTCACATGATCTAGATGGGGAGCGCTTGCGGGGTTGCAAGGGGCCGATGTGAAAAAGATTTACATTTTCGGATTTGGTTGACGACGCAGGCCTCGGGCAGCAGGGTGCGGACATGATGAATGAGAACGCAAATGCGTCAACGCTTGTTGAGATCTTGGAGCTGGAAAAGCAGGTATGGTCTGCTTTGGTGACAGGCGATGCCCATGCTGACAGGGCGCTTCTGAGTGCTGATTTCCTGGGTGTCTACCCCTCGGGTTTTGCAAATCGGGACGACCATGTCGGGCAGTTCGCTGAGGCTCCGACAATGGCGGAATTCAAGTTGAGCGAAGAGCAACTGCGGATTTTGACCCCGGATATCGTATTGCTGTCCTATCGGGCAGACTATGTGCGACCGGGCGCGGAAGAGTGGGAGGCGATGCTCATATCTTCCCTTTGGGAACGTCGGGCGGGGGCCTGGATCAACAGTTTCAGTCAGGACACTCCGCTCGAACAGGAATAATGCGTTTGCCGCATTGACCTTGCCGCCCAGCGGTGCGCAGGGTCCGGGTATGACTGAGAGTTTGACCATCAACCGTCTGCCGCGCGCGTTCGACCAATCCTTGGGCGACGAAACCCGCGCTCTGCTTGCTGACCTGACGGCTGAGCAAGGCGATCTGATCGCCGGAACCGCTGGGTCCAGCCCGTATCTGAAGGGCCTGATCGAGCAAGAGAAGGAGTGGCTGCCGCAGGCCTTGCACCAGCCGGACCACGCTTTGGCAGAGGTGATGGAGGCCGCGCGCGCCTTGGCACCAGATCTGCTCAAGCCGGGATTAAGGCTGGCCAAGCGGCGGATGGCGGTACTAACCGCTTTGGCGGATATTGCAGGTGCTTGGCCGCTGGAAAGGGTCACGGCAGCGCTGACCGAGTTTGGTGCGCTGGCGGCGGATGTGGCCGCAAAGGCCGAGATTGCCGCCTTGATCCGCCGCAAGAAGCTGCCCGGAATGACTGAGGATGATGTCGAAACCGCAGCCGGGATGGTCATTCTCGCGATGGGCAAGATGGGCGCGCATGAGCTGAACTACAGCTCGGATATCGACCTGATCGTTCTGTTTGATGAAACACGCTTTGACCCGGATGACTTCTACGAAGCCCGGCACGGGATGGTGCGGGCCACGCGCAATTTCTGCGCCACGCTCAGTGACAAGACCGCCGACGGCTACGTGTTCCGCACCGATCTGCGCCTGCGGCCCGACCCGGCGGTGACCCCGGTCTGCATGGCGACGGAGGCGGCCGAACGGTACTATGAGAGCCTCGGCCGCACATGGGAGCGGGCAGCCTATATCAAAGCACGCGCCTGTGCGGGTGATTTGGCGGCCGGAGAGCGGTTTCTGGATACGCTGAAACCCTTTGTCTGGCGTCGGCATCTGGACTTTGCCGCCATTCAAGACGCCCATGACATGCGCCTGCGCATACGAGAAAACAAAGGGACGGGCGGTAGCCTCTCGATCCCTGGTCATGATATGAAACTGGGTCAGGGCGGTATTCGCGAGATCGAGTTTTTCACCCAAACCCGGCAGTTGATTGCAGGTGGGCGCGACCCCGATCTGCGCGTGCGCGGCACGGTGCCCGGGCTGGCGGCTCTGGCGCAAAAGGGCTGGGTGCCGGAAGAGGTTGCGGAAAAGCTGACCGATCACTATCGCGCGCATCGCGAGGTCGAACATCGCATTCAGATGATCCACGACGCTCAGACCCATAAGGTCCCTCAATCTGACGATGGGATCGAACGGGTCGCCTGTCTGCTGGCGCTTAGTAGCGGCGATCTGACCAAGGGTCTGACCCGCCGCCTGACCGAAGTGCATGAGCTGACGGAAGGCTTCTTTGCACCGGGTGCAGGGCCCGCGCCGACGCCCACGCCTGAGGTGACGTTCGACCAGAATATCCTCGCCCGCTGGGCCACATATCCGGCCCTAAGGTCCCAGCGCGCGCGGCGCATCTTCGACCGGTTGAAGCCCGAGCTCCTCTCGCGCCTCGCCAAAACCGCGCAACCTGACGAGGCGCTGCTGGCGCTGGATGGGTTTCTGGCAGGCCTGCCTGCGGGTGTTCAGTTGTTCTCGCTCTTTGAGGCCAACCCACATTTGAACGACCTGTTGATCGACATCGTCGGCACCTCTCATGCGCTGGCGTCCCACCTGTCGCGCAACGCTTCCGTTTTTGACGCGGTGATCGGAGGCAGTTTTTTCAGCGATTGGCCCGGTTTGAAGGCTTTGCAGGCCGAGTTGGTCGAAGCTCTGGCGCAGGAAGCCGACTATGAAACGCAACTCGATCTGGCGCGGCGCTGGTGCAAGGAATGGCATTTCCGCATTGGCGTTCACCACCTGCGCGGCCTGATCGATGGGGCGCAGGCCGGTCGGCAATATGCCGAGCTTGCCAAAGCCGTGATCGCCGCGATCCTGCCCTATGTGACCGACGCCTTCGCCCGCAAACACGGCCCGGCACCGGGGCGCGGAGCGGCCATTCTGGGCATGGGGTCGCTGGGGGCAGGGCGGATCAACTCGCAATCCGACCTGGATATTATCGTGATCTACGATCCGCTCGATCAGGACATGTCCGACGGTCCCCGCCCGCTGGCAACGCGCACCTATTACGCTCGGTTCACGCAGGCGCTGATCACGGCGCTTTCGGCTCCGATGTCTCAGGGGCGGCTCTATGAAGTCGACATGCGCCTGCGCCCTTCGGGCAATCAGGGACCGGTGGCGACCAGTTGGGCAAGTTTCACGCACTACCAGCAGGAAGAGGCGTGGGTGTGGGAACATCTTGCCCTGACCCGCGCTCATGTCGTCGCCGGAGACTCGGGCTTGGCTCAGGACATCGAAGCCTTCCGAACCGAGCTGTTGTCGCGACCTCGGGAGGCAGACAAAGTTCTGCGTGAAGTGGCCGAAATGCGGACGCGTCTGGCGGCGGCCAAGGCCCCGGCAGGCGTTTGGGATGCCAAGAACGGCGAGGGCCGGATGATGGATATCGAGTTGATGGCCGAGACCGGAGCGCTGATGGCAGGCCTCGCAAACCGGGATGTAGTGTCTGGCCTCGACGGGGCGGTCGCTGCCGGTTTGTTGGATGTCGCGCAGGCACAAACATTGAAGGACAGCTACGATCTATGCTGGTCGGTACAATGCGCGGCGCGGCTGTTTTCGGGCAAGGTGATTGAAGCGGATAAAATCGGCGAGGGCGGAGCGGCCTTCCTATGCCGCGCCACCGGGTTCGAACAGGTCGAAGCACTGCAATCCGCGTTGCAGGTCAGCTACTCCACCGCCGCCGCGATCATCGGCAGCGTAATCAAAGAGGATGAAGATGGCGCGCAACACTGATCCAAACGACCCCAAGGGCCTGATCCGCGAGGCATATAACATCGAAGGCATCGCCATGCCGGAATGCCGCAGCATCTTTCTGGACTGGGCGCTCAGCCTGCCCGATGGCTTGGACCAGAAACAGGCTCTGGCCGAGCTGCACGCGGCCTATTCCGCACAGGACGCCGATCATCCCATGACTCAAGTGATGAGCGAAGGGTTGCAGGCCGCCCAAGCGCCCAAGCGGCGCGGTGGCTGGCGCTCTCGCCCGCGCTAGGGGGTTTTCCTTCGGGCTGTTCGCGACTATGAGGCGGTCATGACCCAAGCCGCTGACCGCCCCCGTATCCGCCTGAAACCCAAAGCCAATGCGCGCGGGCTGCGCCATGGGTTCCCATGGGTCTATGCCAATGACATCGTCACCGACCGACGCACGCGCAAAATCCCTGCCGGGGCGCTGGCCGTGCTTGAGGATGACAAACGCGCGCCGATCGCTCTGGTCGCGGTGAACCCTGAATCAAAAATCATGTGTCGTGTTCTGGATCGCGATATTGAGGCCGATCTGAATGCGGACTGGTTCGAATCCCGCCTGCAGCGCGCGCTTGAGATGCGTGAACGCCTGTTTGACGCGCCATATTACCGCCTGATCCACGCCGAAGCAGATGGCTTTCCCGGTGTGATCATCGACCGTTTCGGCGATGCCTGCGTGATCCAGCCCAACGCCGCCTGGGCCGAAGCGCATCTGGAGGTGCTGACCGACGCGCTGGTCAAGGTGACCGGCGTGACAACCGTTCTGAAAAACGCCTCGGGCCGGACCCGCGGGTTGGAGGGGTTGGATGATGTCAACCAAACCCTGCGGGGAACCGTGCCTGACGCGCCTCTGCCTGTGCCCATGAACGGCGCGACCTATATGGCCGACCTGACAGGCGGTCAGAAAACCGGCCTCTTCTACGATCAACGTCCCAACCACGCTTTTGCGGCGCGTTTGGTGCATCCCGAAGCTCAGGTGCTGGACGTGTTCAGCCATGTGGGCGGCTTCGGCCTCGCCATGTTGGCAGGTGGGGCCGCACAGGCGCTATCCGTCGATGGCTCTGCCGCCGCTTTGGACCTAGCCACCAAAGGGGCCCAAGCAAGCGGATGTGCTGACCGGTTCCAGACCCGCCAAGGCGACGCTTTCGATGTGCTGACGCAACTGGGCGAAGAGGGCGCAAAGTTCGATGTCGTCATCTGCGACCCGCCTGCCTTCGCGCCTTCGAAACAAGCCCTCGACGCCGGCCTGCGCGCCTATGAACGCATCGCTCGCCTCGCCGCCCCACTTGTCAAACAAGGCGGCTATCTGGGCCTCTGCTCCTGCTCTCACGCGGCCGATCTGGGCCGCTTCCGCGACGCTTCGTCCCGCGGGATCGGACGGGCCGGGCGACAGGCGCAACTGATCCACACCGGCTTTGCCGGACCCGATCATCCGCAATTGCCGCAATTGGCCGAAAGCGGGTACCTCAAAGCCGTATTCTACCGGCTGTGAAGGCGGTACTGGATACCTGCGTCATCTACCCGACGGTGATGCGAGAGATGCTGTTGGGCGCGGCTAATCTGGGCCACTTCACCCCCATCTGGTCCGCGCGTATCCTTGAAGAATGGGCCCGCGCCGCCCGCAAACTGGGCCCCGAAGGCGAAGCACAGGCCCGCGCCGAGATCGCTCTGGCCCAAGCGCAATGGCCTAAAGCCGAACGCAATGTCGCATCGGGTATAGAGCAACGTCTTTGGCTGCCCGACAAGGCCGATATCCACGTTCTGGCAACGGCCATTGAGGCCTCGGCGGATGTCATCGTCACCGTCAACGCCAAGGACTTCCCCAGAAACATCCTGTCCGAAGAAGGCCTTGAGCGCCGCGACCCAGACAGCCTGCTCCACAGCTTCTGGCAAACCGACCCCACAAGTATGACGGAGGCCGCCAACGCGGTTCTGTCCGAAGCCAACCGCCTTTCCGGCGATCAATGGACCCTGCGTGCGCTCATGAAAAAGGCCCGCCTGCCGCGCCTTGGCAAAGCCCTGACCACCTAGGCGGGATCTCTCTTCATCTGGCTAGAAATACCTCGGAGAGCGCGAGAGGCTGGCCTCTCGCTGCGCATCCTCAGCCACGCGCCCAACGCTGCTCCAGAGCTTCCAATGCAGCAATCCGCTCATCCGTCTTTGGATGGCTCATCAGCCACGCAGGCACGATTCCGGCACGCTGCTGCGTCAGGTCTTCCAACTTGTGGAACAGAGATTTCTGCGGCGCGATCCCAATCCCGGCCTTGGTCAGCAAGGCGGCGGCATATTCGTCCGCCTCATACTCATCCTGCCGTGACAAACGCGACGCCAACACGGAGGTCAGCGCATTCGCAATCATGGCTCCGATGAAGGGAATGAACCGGTTCAACACCATGATCAATGCGGTCCGCATTGCGTTCTGGCCTGAGAAATCAATCATCCGCCGTTTCGCATGCCCCAAGGCTACATGACCCAGCTCATGGGCAATCACGCTCGCCATCTCCTCGGCAGAGACCTCACCGTTGCGAAACTTGCGATAAAACCCGCGCGTGATGAATATCCGCCCGTCCGGAGCCGCCAAGCCGTTTACCGGATCAATCTCGTAGATATAGACCGGCACCCGCGCGATATTCAAAGCAGCGGCCAGCCTGTCTGTCATCCGTTTGAGGGCAGGGTCAGCGAGTTCGGTCGACTTCTGATCCAACTCACGATGGGTGCGCCAGATGGAAATCCGGTACATCACAAGGCCATAGGCAATCGCCAGAAGGATCGGAGTTAAGCGAAGCATGACATAGATATGGGCGGCTCACCCAGTCTAGGCAAGCCGCAATTGCAGTTAAGTCCTAGGTCAAAACATGCCCCGAATGCTGAACCTACCTACCCGGCAGAGGAAGCTGCAAGTTGGAATGGAATTCAGAGAGAGACTGTTTCGTTAACGTGGCACCTTTTGAAGCCTCGAAAAAGGCATGTTCTGCCTCCTTCTCCGCGACCAGTGCATCCACTCTCAAGTCCCTGACATCCGCGCGCAGGTCCTCACGCGCTTCTTCATAGGTTTCGGCGTCACGCAGTTCATCCTCAAGCGCGTTCAGGTCGTCCTCGTAATTGGGGTCCGAGGGATCAAGCGCGGCAATGTCGTCCGCAATGTCGTCGCTGCTACGGCCGTCATAGCTTTCGTTCAGATCCCGCAACTCGCGCCGTGCGTCATAGAGATCCCCACGCAGGTCATAGTAGGTTTCCGCAGCAGCCTGATAGGTCGCGATCTTGCCGACATTGCTGTTGGGAGACGCGTTACGAAACGCCGGAGCCGCCGCTTTCGATGCGTTCAGATTGCGCAGCTTGTCCGAGCCATAGGGGTCGGTAATCGCAGCCACAAGCGGATCGCGGTAATAGCGATACCGATCCTTCTTTTGATGCGAATAGGTGTCATAAAGATCCCGCTTATCATCCCACTGTTCGTAGGTCGCATCGTCTTTGGTGTATCTGTAACGATCAGGATCGTAGGGCACGGGCTGGATTGTTACTCCATCCTTGTAGCGATGCCGCGGCTGCGGCAGATCTAGGTAGCCGTGGAACTGAGACAAAGTGCCTTTGGTCACCGTCCGGCCTTTGGACGCGTCGAAGAAGGCGGTTTCTGCGTCTTGCAGGGCGTCGCGCGTTTCGTGGCGCAAATCCCTTACATCTGCGCGCAGGTCGTCACGTGCCTCTTCATAGGTTTCTGCGTCGCGCAGTTCGTCTTCAAGCGCGTTCAGGTCGTCTTGGTAGTTGGGGTCTGAAGGATCAAGCGCGGCGATGTCGTCGGCAATGTCGTCGCTGCTACGGCCGTCATAGCTTTCGTTCAGGTCACGCAACTCGCGCCGTGCGTCATAGAGATCTCCGCGCAGGTCATAGTAGGTTTCCGCAGCGGCCTGATAGGTCGCGATCTTGCCGACATTGCTGTTGGGAGACGCGTTGCGAAACGCCGGAGCCGCCGCTTTCGATGCGTTCAGGTTGCGCAACTTGTCCGAGCCATATGGGTCGGTAATCGCAGCCACAAGCGGATCGCGGTATCTACGCTTGTCCGGGTTTTGTTCGTCGTATCGCTTGGTGCGATAGTCCGAGCGAGCAACTGGTCGCGGGGAGTATTCGACCGGAGCAATGGACGCTTTGCGGTAGGCTTTGTTTACGCGTTTTCCGCTGGCTTTGGGTTTCACGCGTGAGCGTTTGCCGAACAGTTCTTCCACATCGCGTTTGAACTCTCGCCCAACGTTCGCGAGGGTTGTTTTCTGAACTTTGCCGCTTCGTGACTTGTTGTTGGAAGGTTTTTGGGACTTCGCTTTCTGCTTGTTGCCAGTTCCGAATATGTTGCGAGAGCGTTGAGTTGTGGACTTGGCTTTTTGCTTTTTGCCATTTCCAAATAGGTTGCCAGAGCGTTGGGTTTTGGACTTCGCTTTCTGCTTGTTGCTACTTCCGAATAGGTTTCGAGAACTCTGGGTTTTGGATTTGGCTTTTCCATGATCCTTACCGGCACTTTTTGCGCCGTTGCTTTTACCAGATTTTCCCTTTTCGCCGCTCTTGCCTCCGTCTTTTCCTCCCTTGCCGGAATTCCCCTTGCCACCTCCGTTGCCCCTTCCGTTCCCCTTGCCTTTGCCGTTGCCTTTATCGTTTTTTGCGTAAGCCGCATCCGGCGCAAAGGCAAAAGTCGCAACGGCTCCGGACGCCAGCACCAATGCAGAAACGGTCAAAAAAGATGTCAGGTAGTTGCGAAGTTTAGATTTGGTCATCTCAGCCCCCCAGCGTCGATCCATTTGGTTTATACCACGAATCTCAAAAATGCGGGGAATATTGCTTCGATTGTTTCCTCTGAAGCTATTTCGAGGGCAAAATCTAAGACTTTGTCTTGTTTTTAGCAGCGTTGATCTACTTCGGCGCGCAGTGACGCCTAGCGAGTCAACTCGCGCATGCCTTGTTCCAACCCGGCTAGTGTCATTGGCACCATGCGGTCCTCGAAAATCTCTTGGATCATGCCGATGGAGTGAGTGTAGCCCCAGTATTTCTCGGGCACCGGGTTAATCCACAGGTTTGACGTCCACTGCTCGCGCGCGCGCTGCAGCCAGACTTGGCCTGCTTCTTGGTTCCAGTGCTCGTTGGCGCCGCCGGGGTAGGCGATCTCGTAGGGGCTCATCGAGGCGTCGCCGACAAAGATGCATTTGTAGTCGCCGCCGTAGGTGCGCAGCACCTCGTGGGTGGGGATCTGTTGGTCCCAACGGCGGCGATTGTCGCGCCAGACGCCTTCATAGAGGCAATTGTGGAAGTAGTAGTATTCCAAATGCTTGAACTCGGTCCGCGCGGCCGAGAACAGCTCTTCAACCACCTTGATATGCGGGTCCATGGAACCACCGACGTCCAGAAACAGCAGGACCTTGACCGCGTTATGCCGCTCGGGGCGGGTTTTGACGTCGAGATAGCCGTTTTCGGCAGTGGCGCGGATGGTGCCGTCCAGGTCCAGCTCCTCCGCCGCGCCCTCGCGGGCCCAGCGGCGCAGACGCTTCAAGGCGACCTTGATGTTGCGCGTTCCCAGTTCAACAGTGTCGTCTAAGTTCTTGAATTCGCGCTTGTCCCAGACTTTCACCGCGCGCTGGTGACGGCTTTCCTTCTGGCCGATCCGCACGCCTTCGGGGTTGTAGCCATAGGCCCCGAACGGAGAGGTCCCCGCCGTGCCGATCCACTTGTTCCCCCCCTGGTGACGGCCTTGCTGCTCTTTCAGGCGTTCGCGCAAAGTGTCCATCAGCTTGTCGAAGCCGCCAAGGGCTTCGATCTCGGCCTTTTCTTCTTCCGAGAGGTGTTTTTCTGCCATCTTGGCCAGCCAGTCCGCAGGGATGTCGACCGCCTCCAGCACCTGATCGAAACTGATCTCACCCAGCCCCTCAAAACTGGCGGCAAAAGCGCGGTCGAACTTGTCGATATTGCGCTCATCCTTCACCATCGAGACTCGTGCGAGGTAGTAGAACGCCTCGACATCATAGGTGGCCAGGCCCTTTTTCATACCCTCCAGAAAGGTCAGATATTCCCGCAGTGAGACCGGGATGCCTGCTTTTCTGAGGTTTTCGAAAAAGGGCAGGAACATGGGCTACACCAAGAACCGCACAAGGATCAGCGACAGGATCAGGCCCAAAAGCGCAAAAGCTATGCCGTAACCGGCCGCGTATTGCGCCATGTCGGCCCGGTTGCCGTTGCGCTTGCGCGCGGCCATTACGCCCAGGATCGCACCCAAAACAGCCATTCCCACTACTACGAGCATTCGTCTGTCATCCACCTGTATTGTTTCTCGACGTTCCAGCGTCGCCCTCTGCCAGAGACCGGGCCACCAGATCCGAGCCAAACCCGTATCGCGCCCATCCGATACTGTCCAGCCTGACCGCACGTGCCTGCTGCTCCTGTCCGGCTTGTTTCAGGGCCTCGGATTTCAGCAGTAGCAACGTCGCCAGAAGCGAGGCGTTCTCTGCCCTTGTTATAACGTCAATTGCGGAGTTCAGTTCGGGCAGGATTTCGGGCCCTCTGTCCTGCGCCAGTGCAAAAGAGGCGGTTTGGGCCGTGACATGCGCGCGGTGAACCTCGGTTCCGGGGGTGGCGTTCAGGAACTGCAGCGCGATTTGGTAGTTCTGCAAGGCGGCGGCGGGGTCGCGGAATTGGATCATGCGGCCCATCAGGTAGTGCGGATAGGCTCGGCGGTGGTCGGTCCAGCCCTGTCGCCGTCCGATTTCGGCCGCGCGTTTAGCGGCGCGCAGCTGTCGGGGGGATCCGGGACCGGGGCCGAGGGCTTTATTAATCGCGTCGACCCATTCGCGCGGGGTTTCGGTCAGCGGTTGCACCGGCAGCCGGTCGCCGCGCGGGTTGAGGCGGCTGAGCAGGCCGGGGATCACGGCCTCGACCTGTTCACGGGTCATGCCCGAGCGCAGTTCAGGAGAGTAGGCCGCCCGCAGGATCAGCATGTCGAACCCGGTCAAAACGGTGTGAATGTTGTCGTCGTTGAACACGGAATCTGGCAAATGATACAGGTCGTTGAGCGGCCCCAGCGCCTGCGCCAGTTCCTCATGCAAGCAATCGCGGATTTCTTGCGGGCTAACATCTGCAGGGATGAAAATGCCCAGACGCTCGCGCCGTTGCAACTCGGTCCAGCTGCTCTTGGGCTTGCGGCGGTCGCGGCGGTATTCCTCGAGGCTCGATGAATTGGGGACCACGAAGCAGGCAGCATTGGGCAGGATGCGTTGGATGTCGCGCTGGGTGACGGCCTCAATGGTGATGTTGGCCTGACCTTCGGGAATTTGCCGGATGTCGATCCTGGCCTCGCGCCGAATGCGGTTCAACAGGCTGGTCAGGTCGCGCTGCATGCTGGCCGTGGGCGTGCCCGTCAGGCGCACGGTGACGGGTGTTTCGAACCGGGTGAAAACCGGCAGCTCAACGCCGCTTTCCAACGCAAAATGCAAGTCCAGGAAATCGGCAGCAATGTTGGTATTGGACCGCGCAGGGGGCGTTGGCCGCGACGCCGAGAACGACTTTGTGGGGGGCAGGGATTGCTCAACGACCTTGACGTTGTCCGGCAATTCGATCCGTTCGACCGTTGTACAGGCTGACAGCGCCAACACTGCAACGAAGGCGACAAACCGCTTCATGCGCGATTGTACTTTATGAACGGCGTCAGGGTGCCAATCCGATCATAGAGCTGGCGTGCGGTGTGATTGAACTCCTGCGTGAGCCAATAGACTGCCGGAGCTCCTTGGCGATCGGCCTCATCATAGACCGCCTGAATCAGGGCGCGCCCGACGCCGGTTCCACGCGCCTCGGGGCGGGCGAACAGGTCCTGCAAATAGCAGACATTCTCGACTTTCCACCCATGACGGTGAAACAGGAAATGCGTCAATCCGACCAGCTTGCCGTCCTGTTCTGCAACAAAGCCCGAGAAATCCTGCGGGTCATCGCCCAGCAGACGTTCGAATGTCGTCTCGTAGATTGTGTCGGGCAGGGTGGTTTCATAGAACGCAAGATAGTCACGCCACATCTCGGCCCATTGGGCCTTGTCCTCGGCGGTCAGTGGGCGGATTTTGAGGTCTTTGGCCAAGCGATGCGTCCTGCTTATTTGGTTTGTGGGATGCTGACACCCGGACCGCCAAGAAGCAAGCCGCGCTCACATCCTGTTCAACGTCGACTGCGTGCCATGAAGGCCAATCGCTCAAACAAATGCACGTCTTGTTCATTTTTCAGCAGCGCGCCGTGCAGTTTGGGCAGCGCGTTGGCCCCGTCTCGTTTGAGGTCTTCGGCGCTCAGATCCTCGGCTAGCAGCAGTTTCAACCAGTCCAGAACCTCGGAGGTTGAAGGTTTCTTCTTCAAGCCTTGCGTGTCCCGGATCTCGTAGAATTGCGTCAGAGCGGTGGTCAGCAGGGCATCCTTAATACCGGGATGATGGACTTCGACAATGCGGCGCATCGTGGCTTCATCCGGGAAGCGGATATAGTGAAAAAAGCAACGGCGCAGGAAGGCGTCGGGCAGCTCTTTTTCGTTGTTTGAAGTGATGATCACGATCGGGCGGTTCTTTGCCTTGATCGTGTCGCCGGTCTCGTAGACGTGGAACTCCATCTTGTCGAGTTCCTGCAGAAGGTCATTGGGAAACTCGATATCCGCCTTGTCGATCTCATCAATCAGCAGAACGACTTTTTCGTCGGCCTCAAACGCTTGCCAGAGCTTGCCCTTGCGGATGTAGTTCGAGACGTCATGCACACGCTCTTCGCCCAGCTGGCTGTCCCGCAACCGGCTGACGGCGTCGTATTCGTAAAGTCCCTGCTGCGCGCGCGTGGTGGATTTCACATTCCACTCGATCATGCGCAGACCCAACGCGCCGGCGACCTGTTTTGCCAATTCGGTCTTGCCAGTGCCGGGTTCCCCTTTGACCAGCAAGGGGCGCTCCAGCGTGACGGCGGCGTTCACGGCGATGGTCAGATCTTCGGTGGCGACATATTCGGCTGTGCCTTGAAAACGTGCGGTCATCGGGTCCTCTTGCTGTTTCCGGCGAAACTGTGGTGTCCGGGTTACAGAGCGATGGGGAATTTGACAAGCCGGGCCGCTGCGTCGGTGAATCAAATTTACCTGCGACTCCAACCGCTTTTGCATGATTCGCAGGCAGGTGCCTTTCTCGAGGGTTGAACAATGCCCTGAAATTGCCTGTCGATTTTCACAGAAAAACAAGGATTTGTTGTTTTAAGTCTCATATTTAGATGAAGGCTTGCGACGGGGCGTCGGTTCTACGTTTGTGTAGTGACATTCCAGTGCCCGTCGGCTAAACGCTGCGCAGAAGGGAGAGCCAAATGTCTGGTGAAGCAACCGTGACCGACGTTACAGGCCATACCGAGGGAGCAAATATGAAGCAGGAAGTTTTTCTGCCGGAGGACTACCGTCCGGCCGAAGATGAGCCTTTCATGAATGATCTGCAGCTTGAGTATTTTCGCCGCAAGCTGCTGGACTGGAAGACAGAACTACTCGCAGGCAGCCGCGACACGATCGAAGGGCTGCAGGACAACACCCGCAACATTCCGGACGTCGCCGACCGCGCCAGTGAGGAAACCGACCGCGCGCTGGAACTGCGCACACGGGATCGTCAGCGCAAACTGGTGGCGAAGATCGACTCGGCCCTGCGCCGGATCGACGAAGGCGAATACGGGTATTGCGAAAAAACAGGCGACCCGATCTCGCTGAAGCGCCTGGATGCGCGCCCGATTGCGACCATGACACTCGAGGCACAGGAACGGCACGAGCGTCGCGAAAAGGTCCACCGCGACGATTGATCGTCCTGATAAAGTGAATAATTCAAACGCCGGGGCCTGTCGCTCCGGCGTTTTTGCGTTAAGGCAAGGCCATGAAGATCAACGGTTTGAAGTTTTGCGTGGTGGGCGGCGGCATTGGCGGCCTTGCGGCGGCGTTGGCCCTGCGCCAGCGCGGGGCGCAGGTGACCGTGTTAGAGCAGGCCCCAGCGCTGACCGAGGTTGGAGCAGGCCTTCAGATCAGCGCCAACGGGATGTGCGTTCTGCGCGCCTTAGGGGTTGCGGGGGATCAGCCCAAGGCCGCGCAATTCTCGCACGGAACTGTTTTGCGCGACTATCGCAAGGGCCGGGTGATCAGTCGTATTCCAGCCCCGGCGGCGGGCCCGACATTCTACTATTACCGCGCCGATCTTCTAGAGCTGTTGCGACGGGCGTCTGAGGATGTAGGTGTCGACATACGCCTTGGTGCGCGAGTGCAGACGGTTCGCAAACACCCGTCCGAGGCCGAGATTGTGCTGGATGATGGACAGCGCCTTCGCGCCGAATGTGTCATTGCAGCAGATGGCGGACGCAGCACCCTTCGCCCGATCCTGAATGGCCCCGAGGCTCCTGCCTTTACCCACCAGATTGCCTGGCGCGCCACGGTGCTTTGGGAGGACCGGGTTGAGAGACCGCAAGCTTCACTGACTATGGGGCCGGGGCGGCACGTCGTCACTTATCCGCTGCGCGACCAACGCCTGATGAACATCGTCGCGATTGAAGAACGCTCGGACTGGCAGCAAGAAGGCTGGCGCGTTAAGGGCGATCCCGACGACTTGCGCGCGCGGTTTGCCGATTTTGGCGGACCGGTAAGGGACATACTGACAAAAGTCGAAGAAACGCATCTTTGGGCGCTGTACCTGCGTCCGGTGGCCGAGAGATGGCAGAACGGACGCTTGGCTCTGTTGGGCGATGCGGCACATCCGACGTTGCCCTTCATGGCACAGGGGGCATGTCTAGCGCTTGAGGATGCCTGGGTTCTGGCACGCTCTTTCGACAGCCAATCGGGTGTGAGGCAAGCTCTTGCAGCCTACGAATCCGCGCGCCAGCGCCGCGCGCAACATGTGGTCGCTGCTGCATCCGCTAACGCGCGCAACTTCCATCTGCGGGGTCCGATGCGTCTGGCCGCGCAAGCGGTTCTGGCAGCGATTGGTCCGCGCCTGACGCGAAAATACGACTGGATTTACAACTACGACCTGACCGTCTGATCTCAGATGTCCAGATCGACCCAAACCGGCACGTGGTCCGAGGGTTTTTCGTGCCCACGCACTTCTTTGTCGATCTGACAGTCCCGCATCAAATCTGCGGCCTGCGGGGTCAGTAGAAAATGGTCGATGCGAATGCCGTCATCCTTGTTCCACGCTCCGGCCTGATAGTCCCAGAAAGAATAGTGGCCCGCACCTTGCACGCGGGCACGGAAAGCTTCGGTGAAGCCAAGGTTCAGGATCTTGCGGAACGCAGCCCGGCTTTCGGGCCGGAACAAGGCGTCCTCGCGCCATGCATCGGGGCGTTTTGCATCTTCTGCTTGGGGAATGATGTTGTAGTCGCCCGCAATTAACGCAGGCTCTTCGCTGGCCAACAGGGCACGGGCGCGATCGTACAGACGCTCCATCCACGCCAGTTTGTAGTCGTATTTTGGCCCGGGCGTTGGGTTTCCGTTCGGTAGATAAAGGCCACAGACCCGCAGCGCCTGCTTGCCGACAACAGTTGCTTCGATCCAACGCGCTTGTTCATCTTCATCGTCACCGGGCAAACCGCGCGTCACATCCTCCAAAGGTAGCTTCGAGAGGATTGCGACGCCGTTAAAGCTCTTCTGACCATGTGTCTCGACATTGTACCCGCGCTCTTCGAAAATTTCGCGGGGGAAGTTCTCGTCGATGGATTTGATTTCCTGCAAAAGAACCACGTCTGGCTGGGCATCATCTAGCCAACGTGGCAAGGCTTCGGCCCGCGCTTTTATGCCATTGATGTTGAACGTGGCGATTTTCATGCGCGATCCTCCGAAGCTGTTTGCAACCTATCGCCCAGAATGATCGCAGCGGCAAGGTGGTGGACGGGGTTGCGAGGCTCTGCCTCGCGCTCCGAGGTATTTTTGGCCAGATGAAGAAGCGGATCCTTAACCAATTTGGTTGTAGAAAAGAGATGCGGTACAAGCGGAGGCGCCGATGACCGCGCCAGGTGAAGCTCTCCGGCGTTCAGGTCGGAGAGTGGATCCCCGCTTCATCTGGCTGAAAATACCTTGGGGGTGTGGGGGCAAAGCCCCCACGTGGCTTACATGGAAAACGATGTTCCGCATCCGCAAGAAGACGTCGCGTTTGGGTTTTCGATCACGAACCGCGCGCCGATAAGTTCCTGGGTAAAATCAATGACTGCATTTTCCAGAAAGGGCAGGGAGATCGAGTCGACAATCACCTTTTGGCCTTTGCCTTCCAGCACAAGGTCGTCCTCTTTCGGTTCGTCCAGCGCGATTTCGTATTGAAAACCGGAACATCCGCCGCCTTCAACGGCGACTCGAAGGGCCTGACCCTGATTGGCAGCACCGATTTCAGCAAGGCGCTCAAATGCTCGTTCTGTGACTGTCGGAGGCAGATTCATGCCAGACTCCAAAGGTTTATTTCCCAACCAACGTACAATATATGAAACCTATCGACAGGCGACAAGGACCAGACTTTTGGACAGAGCGGGTTTTGCCTCGGATCCAGGCCGCGCACGGGGGCGGTTGGTGCCTGAGGAGGAAAGCAGTTTCCGGTCATGCTTTCAGCGTGATCGTGATCGCATCATTCATGCCAGCGCGTTCCGGCGGCTCAAGCATAAGACGCAAGTTTTTGTCGAACATGAAGGCGATAGCTACCGCACCCGCCTGACGCATTCGATTGAGGTGGCTCAGGTCGCGCGCACAATTGCTGGGGCTTTGGACCTGAACCCAGAGCTTACCGAGGCCATCGCGCTTGCGCATGACTTGGGTCACACACCTTTTGGTCACACGGGTGAGGACGCGCTGCATTCTTTAATGGCCCCTTACGGCGGTTTTGACCACAACGCGCAGGCCATCCGCATCGTCACCAAGCTGGAGCGCCACTATGCCGAGTTCGACGGCTGCAATCTGACATGGGAATGTCTGGAAGGGATCGCAAAGCACAACGGACCGGTGACCGGAGAGCTGCCTTGGGCTCTGGCCGAATGCAACGGCGAATTTGATCTGGAACTGCACACCCACGCCAGTGCCGAGGCACAGGTGGCGGCCTTGTCGGACGATATTGCCTATAACAACCACGATCTGCTGGATGGGCTTCGGGCCGACCTGTTCTCTGACGATGAAATCCAGCTACTCCCGATTGTGGGAGAGTGCTATGCGGCGGTTGATCGGGCCTATCCCGGACTTGACCCGTATCGCCGCCGGCATGAGGCGTTGCGGCGGGTTTTTGGTGTTATGGTCTCGGATGTGATTGATACATCGCGAGAGCTCATTGCCAGATCGGGGGCGCAGTCGGTTGAGGATATCCGGCACTATGGTGCTCCGGTCATTCAATTTTCTGACGGGCTTTGGGCGCAACTTAAGGAGATCCGCGCTTTCCTGTTCGCGCGGATGTATCGCGCCCCCAGTGTGATGGAGGTTCGGGAAAAAGTGGCGCGTGTGGTCGAAGACCTGTTCCCGATCTATCTGAATGATCCCAAACAGATGCCGACCCGCTGGCATAACGATATCGAAGCCGCGCAGGATGAGACCGCGTTGGCGCGGATCGTTTCAGATTACATTGCGGGCATGACAGATCGGTTTGCGCTGCAGGATCACAAGCGCCTGACCGGCCAGTAACTATTCGATCCCGATATAGGCCAGCGCCCAGACCTGCTGACCGGCCTGTTCCGCAGCCAGATCAGCGTCGTCGGTAGGCGGGAAGACGATCATGGTAGGACCGTAGCCGCCAATGCCCATCGGGCTGCCGTCTGCATGGGTCGCGACAATCGGGTTGTGGGCCTCAATACTGCTCCAAGGAATTTCGGCCTGATACCCGTCCAGTGCCATGGGTTTGGCGGTTCTTCCCTCAGCTCCGGCCATTGACATCACCGCCGACAGAAGAGGGCCAGAGAACGTGATCTCGCGTTTGTTGCCTTCGGGGCCGTAGGGTATCGTGATTTCGGTCTGATCAAGCGCGTCCAGCATCGCGGTGTCGAAACCGGCTGCCCCGCTATGCGTGACCTCCAGATATCCAAGCAGACCGCCGTCATTCTCGCCGCGTGCGGGCAGGTTGGTCTCAGACACCGCGCCGCCCAATGTCAGCAGAACGTGCCCCTTGGGCGCGGGCATCTCGGCCCATACGGGCGTCGCTAGGGCAAGGACAAGGGGCAGGACTAGGCGCATGGGTCGTCTCCGGTTTTGCAATCCTGCTCAAATTAGCCGTGTTCGTGGACAATCCAAGCCCAAACAGATGCCCTCCATTGACCTTGACGCTTTGCGTGGTAAACCGCCGGGCAAGCAAAAGGACATCCGAAATGAACCTGTTTTCCGAGATCCGCGGCCTTGTACTGGACGCGTTGGCGCAGATGCAGTCCGAAGGCGCTCTGCCCGAGGGGTTGAGCTTTGACAACGTGGCGGTCGAGCCGCCGCGCGATGCCGCGCATGGCGATATGGCGACCAATGCGGCGATGGTGCTGGCGAAGCCAGCCAAGATGAAACCACGCGACATCGCGGATGCTTTGGCGGTCAAGCTGGCCGCCGATGACCGGATCACCAGCGCCGAGGTTGCGGGGCCCGGGTTCCTAAACCTACGTCTGGCCGCAACGGTCTGGCAGGGTGTTCTGGCGCGCGTGTTGGAGATGGGCACGGACTACGGCCGCTCGACCATGGGACAGGGGCAGAAGGTCAACGTGGAATATGTCTCAGCCAACCCGACAGGTCCGCTGCATGTCGGTCATACAAGGGGTGCCGTGTTCGGGGACGCTCTGGCGAGCTTGCTGGCCTATTCCGGCCACGACGTGACGCGTGAGTACTACATCAACGACGGTGGCGCGCAGGTGGATGTGCTGGCACGTTCGGCCTATGAGCGCTACCGCGAAGCCAACGGTCTGAGCCCCGAGATTGCCGAGGGTCTCTATCCTGGCGACTACCTGATCCCCATCGGTGAGGCTCTGAAAGAGAAATACGGCGATAGCCTGATCGACAAGCCCGAGAGCGAATGGCTGGAAGATCTGCGCAACTTCGCCACCGACGCGATGATGGATCTGATCCGCGCCGACTTGAAGGCGCTGGGCGTTGAAATGGATGTGTTCTTCTCGGAGAAATCCCTCTATGGCACGGGCCGGATTGAGGCCGCGTTGCAGTCGCTGACCGACAAGGGCCTGATCTATGAAGGCGTGCTGGAACCGCCCAAGGGCAAAAAGCCCGAGGATTGGGAGCCGCGTGAGCAGACCCTGTTCAAATCGACCGAACATGGCGATGACGTCGACCGTCCGGTCAAGAAATCGGATGGCGCCTGGACCTATTTCGCCCCGGATATCGCCTATCACTACGACAAGGTCAGCCGTGGTTTCGACGCGCTGATCGACGTGTTTGGCGCGGATCATGGTGGCTATGTCAAACGGATGAAGGCCGCTGTGTCGGCGCTGTCTGACGGCAAGGTGCCGCTGGATATCAAACTGACCCAACTGGTGAAGCTGTGGAAAAATGGCGAGCCGTTCAAGATGTCCAAGCGGGCTGGGAACTTTGTCACCCTGCGCGATGTGGTCGATCAGGTTGGCCCGGATGTGACCCGTTTCGTGATGCTGACCCGCAAGAACGACGCGCCGCTGGACTTCGATTTCGACAAGGTGCTGGAGCAGAGCCGTGAGAACCCGGTGTTCTACGTGCAATACGCCCATGCCCGCGTCATGAGCGTGCTGCGCCGCGCGGCCGAGTCCGAGATTGCTGCCGACGATGCGACCCTTGTGGGCGCCGATCTGGGCAAGATCGACCATGCCTCCGAGCTGGCTGTGGCCAAGAAACTGGCCGAATGGCCACGCTTGGTTGAGATCGCAGCCCGGACCAACGAACCGCACCGCGTAGCCTTCTATCTGTATGAATTGGCAGGGGATTTTCACGCTCTGTGGAACAAGGGCAACGAAGAAACTCAGCTGCGCTTCATCCAGGATGGCGATGTTGCCACAAGCCAGTCGAAAATCGCATTGGCCCGTGCCGTTTCTGTTGTGATTTCAGCAGGCTTGGGTATTCTTGGCGTTACTCCGGCGCAGGAGATGCGGTAACCAATACCGCCCGAACCGCCGGTCTGAGGCAGACAAGAAATGACCCGCGCGCCTTAATTTCAGGCGCAATCGGGCGGTGAGGCGGACATGACGAGTTACGATTACTCGGGGCATCAAAGCCCCGGGCAGATGCATTACCCGAATCAATCCTATGCCGATGATGGGTATGACTACCCTGACGAGATGGCCGACCATGCCGCGCCGCGCAGCGGTTTTGGCGTCGGCAAGGCGATGAATGTGCTGGGGGCGGTCGCCTCTCTGGCGCTTGTGGCCGGAATCGGGATCTGGAGCTACAAGCTGGTGATGCGCGATGTCAGCGGCGTACCGGTTGTGCGCGCCGCCGAAGGTCCGATGCGCATTCAGCCCGAAAATCCGGGCGGGCGCCCCGCAGATCATCAGGGTCTGGCCGTGAATGCGGTTGCTGCCGAAGGCTCGGCAGCCGCCCCTGCGGATCGTCTGATCCTGGCTCCTCGTCCGGTCTCGCTGACAGATGAGGACCTGCCCGCCGGTGAATTGAAGCCGACCAAAGCTGTCCATGTCGTCGAAGAGCCGATCTCGAACGAAGAGGCCGCGGCGCTGCGGCAGAACGCAGTGGACGCACTGGTAGCCGAACTCGCGGGCGAGGCGGCTCGTGCCAATGATGAACAAACCGAGGCTAGCGTGCAGTTGGCCTCTCTGGTGACGCCCGAGGAAGAGCCGGCGATCGACCCGGCGGATTTCGCCGCGGCCCTGCCGGATCCGGCCATTGCCGAGCTTCCGGGTGTGCGCCGCTCGTTGCGCCCGCAGACCCGCCCGGCCCGCCGTGCGGTGGTCACCGATACGTCTGAGAAAGCGATCAACGCGGCCGTCAAATCCGCCGTTGGGTTGGATGTAGACCCTGACACGCTGAGCAAAGGCACTCGTCTGGCGCAGCTTGGCGCTTTTGAAAGCGCAGATGTCGCGAAGTCCGAATGGGCACGTCTGAACGGTCAATTCGGTGAGTATATGGATGGAAAACAGCGCGTTATCCAGAGAACCTCAAGCGGTGGCCGGACCTTTTACCGGTTGCGCGTGCTTGGCTTTGATGACCTAAGCGACTCACGCCAGTTCTGCGCGGCGCTTGTGGCGCAAGGGGCCGACTGTATCCCGGTGGCCGTCAGGTGACGTTCGGCGCCGCGATTTCTGACGCAGAAGCGCTGCGGTTGACCGATGACGAAAGGGCCCTGTTCCGTGAGATGAACCCGTTTGGGTTCATCCTGTTCGCGCGCAACATCGAAAGTGCCGATCAGGTCCGGGCCCTGTGCGATGACTTTCGCGAGGCCGTAGGGCGGAATTGCCCTATCACGATTGATCAAGAGGGCGGCCGTGTTCAACGCCTGCGCGCCCCTCTGGCGCGTGAATGGATGCCGCCGCTCGATCATGCCGAACGGGCCAGAGAGCATGCGGAACGCGCCATGTACCTGCGCTATCGCCTGATTGCGCATGAGCTCTTTGAGCTGGGGATCGACAGCAACTGCGCGCCGATGGTGGATGTCGCGCGCACGGAAACCCACGCCTTTCTACGTAACCGCTGCTACGGCAGCGATGCAGATAGCATCGCTCAACTTGGGCGCGCGGTTGCGCGGGGGCATTTGGATGGCGGGGTATTGCCTGTCGTCAAGCACATGCCCGGTCACGGTCGGGCCACGCTGGACACACATTTCGATCTGCCGCGCGTCGACCTGACGCTCGAAGAGCTGACGCAGACCGATTTTGCCCCGTTCAAAGCTCTGAACGACTTGCCGATGGCGATGACCGCTCATCTGGTGTTCGAACAAATCGACCCGACTCCGGCCACGATCTCGGCTCCGATGATGAAGGTCATACGCGAGGTGATCGGCTTTGACGGCCTGGTCATGACCGATGACATCAGCATGAAGGCGCTGAGCGGGTTGGTGTCCGAGCGCGCGGCACAGGCCTTGCAGGCAGGCTGTGATGTCGTATTGCACTGCAACGGCAGCTTCGCTGAGCGTCGTGATGTGCTTGAAGCCGCAGGCCAGATGACCGAGGCGGCGCAGGCCCGCGCAGATCGGGCCTTGGCCATGCGCAAAAAGCCCGCCGAACTTGACATCGAGGCCACTGAGGCTGAACTATCTGCCCTAATGGGCGGGCAGGTATATGAACGATAGTCTTTTCAGCGAAGATCCGGTCTCGGTCGCCGACCGGCTGGCGGCCGAAGCACTGATCGTTGACGTTGACGGTTTTGAGGGCCCGTTAGACGTGCTCCTGACCCTGTCGCGGACGCAAAAGGTCGACCTGCGCAAGATCTCGGTCCTGGCACTGGCGCAGCAATATCTGGCTTTTGTCGAAAAGGCGCGCGCGCTGCGGATCGAACTGGCCGCAGACTACCTGGTGATGGCCGCTTGGCTGGCCTTTCTCAAATCCCGCCTCCTGCTGCCGCCTGACCCGGATGATGAGGGGCCCTCGGGTGAGGAACTCGCAGCCCACTTGGCGTTTCAGCTTGAGCGCCTGCAGGCCATGCGTGATGCCGCCGCCCGGCTCATGGCGCGGGACCAGCTGGGGCGCGATTTCTTCAAGCGCGGGCAGGCCGAAGACGTCACTCGCATTCGCACAGTGACCTATTCCGCCACGCTGTTGGACTTGATGCAGGGCTATGCGCGCATCCGTACCCGAGATGAATTCCGCCCCTTTGTGATGGACCGCGACTCGGTTTTCACGATGGAGCAGGCGCTGGAGCGTATGCGCCCTCTGATCGGGTTTGCCGGTGCCTGGACCGATATGGAGACCTATCTGCCCGACGGATGGGACGGTGATCCGGTGCGGCGACGCTCGGCCACGGCGGCAACCTTTGCGGCCTCGCTGGAGCTGGTGAAAGAAGGACATATGGAGATCAAGCAAAGTGACACCTTTGCCCCGATCCATCTGCGCAAGAGGACCGAGACCCGTGACTGACGCCCCCGAAGAAACCGGCACCCTGTTCGAAGCGCCCCCTCTGGCCGAGCAGGAGCGGATGGTCGAGGCGGTGCTGTTTGCCAGCGCCGCACCAGTGACGAATGCCGATCTTGAGGCGCGGATGCCACATGGTAGCAATGCCTCGCAGGCCGTCGAATTGCTTCAGAAACGCTACGAGGGCCGCGGTGTGCGCGTGGTCAAGGTAGGTGAGGCATGGGCGATCCGAACCGCCCCTGACCTTGGCTTTCTAATGCAGAAGGAAACGGTTGAGACCCGCAAGCTGAGCCGTGCGGCGATCGAAACGCTGGCCATCGTGGCCTATCACCAGCCTTGCACGCGGGCCGAGATCGAAGAGATACGCGGTGTCTCCGTGTCACGCGGGACCATCGACCAACTGCTCGAGATGGAGTGGATCCGGCTGGGCCGCCGCCGCATGACGCCCGGTCGTCCGGTGACCTTTGTCGTCACGCCCGAGTTTCTGGATCATTTTGGTCTGGAGAACGCCCGCGACCTACCGGGCCTCAAGGAATTGCGCGCCGCTGGCTTGTTGGAAAATCGCCCGCCGCCGGGTGCTATCCCACTGGGCGAGGGGCGCGAAGACGAAGTTGACGAAGATCAGACCGAACTCTTCGAGGAAGAGTGATCAGACAGCCCTTTTGCCGCCGTATAGATACCCTATCTCTAGGCGCAGGAAACGGAGTTGAGCAATGAGTGCAAATCGGATCATCGACATGATCGTCCGCCAGGTCACGCGCCGTCTTGTCAACAAGGGGATCGACAAGGGATTTGATATGGCCAGCCGTATGGGCGGTTCGTCGGATGCGGATAGTAGCCAACCAAAAGGGAAACCGGGGCCGGCCCAGTCGCAGAGTATCAAACAGGCCAAGCAGATGACCCGTCAGATGCGGCGGTTCATGCGGTTTTAGGTAGCCGCCTTGAAGTGTTTGGACAGTTTCAGTCCCTGTCCTTGATAGTTCGAGGCAATGCCCGCGCCATATAGCTGCGTGGGCATTTCGGACATCTTCTCATAGACCAAGCGCCCTACGACCTGACCGTGTTCTAGCACGAACGGGGCTTCGTGGCAGCGAACCTCAAGCACACCGCGCGATCCGGCACCACCTGCGGCCGCGTGGCCAAAGCCGGGGTCAAAAAAGCCCGCATAGTGAACACGGAACTCACCGACCATGGCCAGATAGGGGGCCATTTCTGCCGCGTACATGGGTGGGATATGCACCGCCTCCCGGCTGACGAGGATATAGAACGCGCCGGGATCGAGGATGATGCAGCCATCGCTCGTGCGCACCTCTTCCCAATAATCCTGCGGGTCGTATGCGCCGATCCGGTCCAGATCAATCACGCCTGTATGCGGCTTTGCGCGATAGCCAACCAGATCGGTGTCGGGCAATTGCAGGTCAACGGAAAAGCCCAACCCGTCCTGAATTACGGCAGGCCCGTCGACCAGCGGGGACTCGGTGTGCAAGGCGGTCAATTCCGCGTCGGTCAGAACGGCCTGGCCCTGACGGAATCGAATCTGGTTCAGCCGCATGCCGGGTCGTACAAGAACCGAGAAGGACCGTGGACAGATCTCGGCATAGAGTGGACCAGTATAGCCTGCGGGCACCCGGTCGAACTCGGTGCCGCCATCGGTGATAGTGCGGGTCAGTAGGTCCAATCGACCGGTCGAACTTTTGGCATTCGCCACCGCGCTGGTCTCGGCTGGCAGGGCGAGTGATTCCATCAACGGCACCAGATAGACGCAGCCTTTCTCCAAAACGGCTCCGTCGGTGATGTCGATCCTGTGCATTTCGAACTCGGACAGACGGTCGGCGACCGATCGCCCTTCGCCCGCCAAGAACGAAGCGCGGACGCGGTAAGCCACTGTTCCCAAACGCAGATCAAGGCTAGCGGGTTGCACCTGTGCCGGGATCACATCCGGGCTTGCACTGATTTCGCCACGCGCAATCATCGCTTCGATCTGCTGGTTTGGGCATACACCTGTCATTTCGATCCCCCCTGATGCCAGAGCGGGATCTGGCCTGTCTGCCATAAACGTCGGTGTGATTTGGTCGGGCTAGCAGGACTCGAACCTGCGACCTTCCGTCCCCCAGACGGACGCGCTACCAGGCTGCGCCATAGCCCGACGTTGGAGTGTTCATAACGGTTTTCCCGGCAGGGGCAAGAGGAAAACATTGCCTTTTTTCTATCCCGCAGTCCGTGTTTCCACCCGGTTCAACCATGCACGCAAATCCTTGGCCAAGGGCGCGATACGGCTGAGTAGTTCATCGTCGAATTCGGACCGATTCCATGCCAGTGAAGCGATGCCTCCAACCAAAGGCGCGGCATCCAAATCGGCTGGTTCTGCGCTTTCCTCTGGTGCCTCGGCCTCTTGTGGTGCGTCGAGGTCCATGGGGATTTGTTCGGTCTGCGGGGCAGGTTTGGCGGAAAAGGGAACAACGGTGTTGTCCGTATTCTCGGCCGTGGGATCATCCAGAGAAGGAGAGAGCGCGGCGACATGGGCAACGCCCTGTTCGCGCAAAATCCGCTGTACGCCCTTGATGGTGATCCCATCCTCGTGCAGCAGCTTTTTGATACCGCCCAGCAGACGCATATCATTGGGGCGGTAGTACCGGCGCCCTCCGGCCCGTTTCACGGGCTTGACGTGTGTGAACCGGCTTTCCCAAAAGCGCAGGACATGGGCCTGTACTCCGAGCCAATCCGCAACTTCACTTATGGTGCGAAATGCGTCGGGAGATTTGCTCATGTCCGCGAGGTCCTAGGATTACTTGCGATTCCCGGCGGCGACGCGATCCTTCATCAGGTGCGACGGACGGAAAGTTAGCACGCGGCGGGGTTGAATGGGAACCTCCTCGCCGGTTTTGGGGTTGCGACCGATACGAGCGGTTTTGTCCCGAACGCTGAACGTGCCGAATGAGGAAATCTTAACCTGTTCACCGCGCACCAGCGCGTCGGACATGTGGTTCAGAACGCTTTCCACCAGCTGCGCGCTTTCGTTGCGTGACAGGCCAACTTCACGAAAGACGGCTTCGCTTAGATCCATTCGGGTCAGTGTTTTGTCGCTCATACCTTTTCCCCTGTTGCTGTCAAAGCATAGGGCGGGGGCAAATTCACTGTCAATATCAATGAATTGCAGGTGGGGGCGTAAGCTGAATTGCGCCGGTTACCAGCGCAGAACAACAGCGCCCCAAGCCAGCCCGCCGCCGATGGCTTCGGTTACGATCAGATCGCCTTGCTTGATTTGCCCACGCTGTTTGCCAACCGACAGGGCCAGAGGGATCGACGCGGCCGAGGTGTTGCCGTGATCCTGTACGGTGACCACGACATTCTCCATCGGCAGGCCCATCTTCTTGGCGGTGCCCTGAATGATGCGGATATTGGCCTGATGCGGCACAATCCAATCAACGTCCGAGGCCGAAAGCCCGGCGCGATCCAGTGCGGTGTTGGCGGTTTTGGCAAGCTTTTCAACGGCATGACGGAAGACCTGATTGCCTTGCATCCGCAAATGACCGGTCGATTGCGTTGACACGCCGCCATCCACGTAAAGCAGGTCCTGATAACGTCCGTCCGAGTTCAGATCAGTTGCCAGAACGCCTCGGTCGGCTGCAGTGCCTGCGCCGTCTTGTTCCTCAAGGATCAGGGCACCTGCGCCGTCGCCGAACAACACGCAGGTCGAACGGTCGGTCCAGTCCATGATTCGGGAAAACGTTTCGGCCCCGATCACCAGAACGCGTTTAGCCTGACCCGAGAGGATCAGCGCGTTTGCATTGCTCAGCGCGAAAACGAATCCGGCACATACGGCTTGCACATCGAAGGCAAAGCCGCGCGTCATGCCAAGGCGGGCCTGAACCATGGTCGCCGCTGACGGAAAGGTCAGATCAGCGGTCGAGGTCGCAAGAACGATGGCGTCAATGTCGTCCGCCTCTAACCCCGCGTCTGCAAGGGCGGCTTTTGCGGCATTGGTCGCCAGATCCGAGGTGGTTTCGCCTTCGGCAGCAAAGTGGCGGCGTTCGATCCCCGACCGGGTTCGGATCCATTCATCCGTCGTATCCAAAGTCTGTTCAAACTCGGAATTCGGGACAACACGTTCGGGCAAATAATGTCCGACACCTACAACGACTGAACGGCCTGCCATGTTTGAGGTACTGCCTTCTTTGTTATTTTTCCGCCTGCGGCGCGGCATGCGCGGCATCTTGTGCAAGCTGGGCCGTTGATGCAACCCGTGCTGCCAATTTTTCGGCAAAACCTGATTGGGCCAGCGTGAAGGCCAGCTTGACTGCGGCTGACACTCCGGTCGCGTCCGCGCCGCCGTGGGATTTCACCACAGTTCCGTTCAGCCCCAGGAAAACGCCTCCGTTCACCCGACGCGGATCGATGCGTTTTTTCAGGCGATTCAGCGAGGTGATCGCCAACACCGACGCAAGCCGCGAGAGGGGTGTGTATTTGAATGCTTCGCGCAGAAGATCGCCGATCAGGCTGGCCGTGCCTTCGCCGGTTTTGATCGCGACATTGCCGGTAAACCCATCGGTCACAATGACATCTGCCTTGTCGCCGGGAATATCGCTGCCTTCGACAAAGCCCACGAAATCAAAATTCGCGGATTCGGCGAAGTCAGTAATCATGGCATGCGCTTCTTTAAGCTCTGCCCGACCTTTGTGTTCCTCGGTACCGACATTCAGAAGCCCGATCCGAGGGCGTTGCAGCGCCATGCCGTTGCGGGCGTAAGAGGCGCCCATCAGCGCATATTGCAGCAGATCCTTGGCGTCGGCGCGCACATCGGCGCCTACATCCAACATCACGTTGAACCCCTGAGGGTTGCGTGAGGGCCACAGAATCGCAATCGCCGGGCGGCTGACACCCGGCAGTTTGCGCAGACGCATCATCGACAGCGCCATCAACGCGCCGGTGTTGCCACAGGATACCGCGCCATGGGCATCACCCTGACGCACGGCCTCAAGCGTGGACCACATCGAGGTCTGTTTGCCGTTGCGCACAACCTGGCTGGGCTTGTCCTCCATCGTGACGACGTCAGGACAATCACGAAAATCGACGCGCCCATCAAGGACGCGCCGTTTCGCTACGAGCTTGCGCAGCTTGTCTTCGGGACCGTGCAGCAGAAACCCGATATCGGGGTTCTTCTTCGCCGATTGCGCCAAACCTGCAACAACAGCTACGGGACCATCGTCCCCCCCCATGGCATCAACGGAAATGATGATCCGTCCGGCGTGCGTGGGTTGTTCCGTCATGCGAAGGCTTGCGCTCGATCAGGCTTAGGCTGCGTCTTCGTCCAGGTCGATTTCGTCGGCCTGAGCGACGACTTCGCGGTCGTCATAGTGGCCGCAGGATGCGCAAACGTGGTGCGGGCGCTTCAGCTCGCCGCAGTTCGGGCATTCGTTCGGGTTTGCAGCAACCAGAGCGTCGTGTGCGCGGCGGTTGTTGCGACGCGACTTGGAAACTTTGTTCTGTTGGACGGCCATGGTCTCAACCTTTGTCTACTGAGGGTCAGCAGAATCGCCGCCGACCGGGTTTCATATTTCGTTTATCGTGGTTTGACGCGCGTTTAGGGTACATGCCCCACGTTGTCCAACCCTAAATCCGATGAGCGCGCGAAAATACTGCGATTCTCTACATGTTCAAGCGATTTTTCTGACCGCTTGCTATGACAGGAAATCTCTGCCCTGTCACTCGTCTTTTTTCAGCGCATCGCGCAAACCTGCCAGTCCGGCGAAGGGTTTGGCATCTTCGTCCGTCATCGCCTGTTTACCCGGCTCTGTATAGTCGGCCTGCTCCAGTTCCGCACCCTCCTTGCGTGGATAAAGGGGGAGGGCCAGCGACAGCGCCTCGATCATCACCTGTGTGGGGTCAATTTCGGTGCCAAGGGCTTCGGTTTCGTCGCCTTCGGGGATTTCGAACTCCTCGTCCTCGGGGTCTGCCCAATCGGCCAGAAAAGTGCGGGTGACGGGGACGTCAATGCGTGTGGTCACCGGTTCCAGCGTCACGACACAGGGTTGCACGACTGTTGCGCCCAGTTTGGCGGTGAGGACCCAGTCCTTTTTTCCTTCGGCCTCAACTTGGCCGACAAAGCTGAGCTTGCGAAGACCCAGCAGGTCAAGCTCGGCTTTGATGTTGTCCAGTTCCGTCGCGTTTGGGCGCAACTCGAAGGATGTTGGCGTGTTTTGGGGCAGGTCGGCCACCCGCAGAGATGTCATGTTGCTCATTCGTGACCCTTTCCTGTGTTGAACCGGGGCATCGGTTTCTGTAAGCGGATAGGGGCCGCTACGGATCAAGGCAAGAGGGTGTATATGGTGATGGGTGTAAACAAGGTGAAACGAGCAGCGAAATCGCTCGTCTTTATTGCCTGTCTGGCTGCGATTGCGGCCTGTACGCCGACCTTCAAGAATCACGGCTATATTCCGCCTGCCGAAGATCTGGCCGAGATCAAAGTGGGCGTCGATACCCGCGACACCGTGGCCGAAGCCATCGGCGCGCCCGGCATTTCCGGCGTTGTGCAAGATTCGGGCTATTACTACGTCGCCTCTCGCGTACGCTTTTACGGCCCCAAAAGGCCCGAGGTTGTCTCGCGCGAGTTGGTTGCCATCAGCTTTGACCAGCGCGGCGTCGTCAGCAATATCGAGAAGTTCGGCCTTGAAGACGGTGTCGTCGTGACCCTTGAACGGCGCGTGACCGAATCCAGTGTCCAGAACACCGGCTTCCTACGTCAGCTGCTTGGAAATATCGGCAACTTCAACCCAGCCAACATTCCGGGCGCTTCGAACTGAGTCACAGGACTGTCGTGTCGTCTTCACAAGGCGGTCACATCTGCCGTGATAGCAGAGCCATAAGGTTGAAATCCGGTCGGCAAGGGCGGAGGATGCGGTCATGGCTGTGTTGTTGAGCAAAGGGCGCTTTCGGGCACGTCTGGCGCAGAGTGACGAAGATCTGGCGGCGGCGCAGGCGCTCCGAACGCGGGCGTTTGGCACCGGCGCATTGGATGCTGACGCGTTCGATCCCGTTTGCGCCCATGTTCTGGTCGAAGACCTGCAGGACGAGGGCGCTCTGTTATGTTGTTTCCGCATGCTGACCATGGAGAGCGGTGCTGAGATCGGACGCAGCTACTCGGCGCAGTTTTACGATCTGTCCAGCCTCGAAGGATTCTCGGGCCGTATGGTCGAGATGGGGCGGTTCTGTATCCACCCCGACCGGACAGACCCGGACATCCTGCGTGTGGCGTGGGGCGCGATGACGGCCTATGTGGACCGGAACCGGATCGAGATGCTGTTTGGATGTTCCTCATTCGCAGGGACCGAGACGGCCGAGTATCTGGATGCGTTTGCGATGCTCAAACACCGTCATTTGGCCCCGAAACGCTGGCTGCCGCAGGTGAAGGCACCGGATGTGTTTCGGTTTGCGTCCAAGCTGCGGCGCAGGCCGGACGTCAAAAAAGCGATGCTACGGATGCCGCCCTTGCTGCGCACCTATCTGATGATGGGCGGCTGGGTCAGCGATCACGCGGTGGTGGATCGGCATATGAACACGTTGCACGTTTTCACCGGGTTAGAGATCGGTGCGATTCCTCCAGCCCGCAAACGCTTGTTGCGGGCGGTGGCCGGGTGAATCGAGTATTTTTGAAAAGGTGAAGCCGGGGCGTTGACGCATCAGGCTGGCCGGTTTAGCTGGCGGGCATGGCGAGAATTCCTTTGTTGCAGATGTCTGGTATTTCCCTGACCTTCGGGGGTGATCCGGTGTTTTCCGGTTTGGATCTGGTGGTCCAGCCGGGTGATCGAGTAGCGCTAGTGGGGCGCAACGGCTCGGGTAAGTCCACCTTGATGAAGGTGATGGCGGGGCTGGTTGAGGCGGATCAGGGCGAGATCGTTGTGCCTCCCGGTAAATCCGTTGGCTATATGGAGCAGGACCCGGGGATGGAGGGGTTCGCGACGCTGGGCGATTATGCCTCAAGCGGGTTGGAGCCGGGCGAGCTGTACAAGGTCGAACGCGCGGGTGAGGGGTTGAAATTCGACCCATCGCGCCCCGTTGAGACCGCTTCGGGCGGGGAACGGAGGCGGGCGGCCTTGGCCAAGCTGATGGCCGAAGCGCCGGACCTGATGTTGTTGGACGAGCCGACCAACCATCTGGACATCGAAGCCATCGCTTGGCTCGAGCGCGAATTGGGCGCGACGCGGGCTGCCTATGTGCTGATCTCGCACGACCGCGCGTTTCTGCGGGCGTTGACCCGCGCGACCCTATGGATTGATCGCGGCATGGTGCGGCGGCAGGAGCAGGGGTTTGAGGCGTTCGAGACTTGGCGCGACAAGGTCTGGGAAGAGGAAGATCAGCAGCGTCACAAGTTGAACCGCCTGATCAAGTCTGAGGCGAAATGGGCGGTCGAAGGGATCAGCGCGCGACGTAAGCGCAACCAAGGGCGGGTGCGCGCGTTGCAGGCCTTGAGGGCCGAGAAGGCGGCGCAGATCAAACGTCAGGGCTCGGCGGCGATGTCACTCGAAGCGGGCCCGAAGTCCGGCCGCAAGGTGATCGAGGCCAAGGCTTTGTCGAAAGCCTATGGCGACAAGCAGATCGTGCGCAGTTTTGATCTCTTGGCGCAGCGCGGCGATCGGGTTGCTTTTGTTGGACCGAACGGGGTGGGCAAAACCACTCTATTGAAGATGCTGCTGGGGCAGGAGACCCCGGATGAAGGCTCTGTGACGCTGGGCACCAACCTTGAGATCGCGGTGTTCGACCAGACCCGCGCGCAGTTGGACCCTGAGATGAGCCTGTGGGACAGCCTGACCGGCGATCCAGAGATGCGCGTGTCGGGCAAGGCCGATCAGGTCATGGTTGGCGGGCAGCCCAAGCATGTTGTGGGTTACCTCAAAGAGTTTCTGTTCGATGAACGCCAGGCAAGAGCGGCTGTTAAGTCCCTGTCTGGCGGGGAAAAAGCGCGTTTGCTGTTGGCGAAGCTGATGGCGAAACCGTCGAACCTGCTGGTGCTGGACGAACCGACCAACGATCTGGATGTGGAAACTCTGGACCTGTTGCAAGAGCTGTTGGACGACTATGACGGCACGGTTCTGCTAGTCAGCCACGACCGGGACTTTCTGGACCGCGTTGCCACCACAACCATCGCGATGGAGGGCAATGGCCGCGCGACCGTCTACGCGGGCGGGTGGTCGGATTATATCGCTCAGCGGGGTGATCTTGCCCCTAAGAAAGAAGAGAAAACAAAAGCTTCCAAGCCAAAGGTGAAGCAAGAGGTCAAGCCGAAACTAGGCCTGTCCTTCTCGGAAAAACACCGGTTGGAGAAACTCCCGGCCGAGATCGCGCGGCTGGAGGCCGAGATTGCCAAGCTGGAAGAGCTGATGGCCGACCCCGATCTGTTCACGCGTGAGCCGGTCAAGTTCCAGAAAGCCACCGAAGCGCTAGTCGAACGGCAGGAAAAACTGTCGGCCTCCGAGGAAGAGTGGCTGATGCTGGAGGAAAAGGCCGAAGGCGGGTAGCAAACGACCCGGAACCCGTTTTCCTCAGACTTTGAGGGTCGTTTTATGCGAGACCCCGGATCGGACGTGCAGGGTTACCAACGACGGTTTCATCGGGTGGGACAGATTTGGTCACGACGCTGCCCGCGCCGACAATGGCCCGGTCACCGATTGAGACACCAGGCAGGATTATAGCTCCGCCGCCAATCCAAACATTCTCGCCGATCGTGACCGGATGTGCGATTTCAAGACCGTTTGCGCGCAGGGCGGGGTCTTTGGCGTGTTCGGCGCAGTAGATCTGGACGTTAGGTCCCAGCATGGTGTCGCTTCCGATCCTCACCGATGCGGTATCCAGTACGGTACAGCCCGCGTTAAAATAGACGCGATCGCCCAGAGAGAGGTTGAATCCATAGGCGCAATGAAACGGGGCTTCGATGAAACACATATGCCCAGTCTCGGCGAAAAGCGTACGCAGCTCGGGCGCGATCGGGCCGCGATCATCGGGTTGGCTTGTGTTGTGGGCGTAAACGGCGCGACGGGCGGTCTGGCGCAAGTCTTCCAGTTCCGGATCGAGGCAGGTGTACCACGCACCTGCCGCCATTTTCTGTCGCTCGCTCATGTTTTTAGGGTTAGCGCATCCTTAGAGCGCCGTCGATGCGGATGACCTCTCCGTTCAGATATCCCATCTCGACGATGAAGGCGGCGAGGCGTCCGTATTCCTTCGGGTCCCCCAAGCGGGGTGGGTTCGGGACGTCGGCGGCCAATTGGGCTTGCACCTCTTCCGGCAGACCGGCCAGCATGGGCGTCATGAAGATTCCGGGCGCGATGGTCATCACCCGGATACCGGTTGAGGCCAGATCGCGTGCCATAGGTAGGGTCATACCAACCACGCCGCCTTTTGAAGCCGCATAGGCCGCCTGACCCTTTTGCCCGTCGAACGCCGCGATAGAAGCGGTGTTGATGATGACTCCACGGGCCCCGTCTGCATCGGGTTCATTCAAGGCCATTTGAGCCGCAGCCAAACGGGCGACATTGAAACTGCCCACCAGATTGATGTCGATGGTGCGCTGGAACGCGTCCAAAGGGTGCGGGCCGTCGCGCCCGACGGTCTTGATACCGTCCGCAATACCGGCGCAATTCACGGCAGCGGTGATCTTGCCCATTTTATCCGTGGCCAGCCCGACCGCTGCTGCGACCGACGCTTCTTGGGTTACATCGGTCTCATTGAAATGCCCTCCGATCTCGGCGGCGACCTTCGCGCCTCGGTCGGCATCGCGATCCAGCAGCGTGACCTGAGCGCCTTGCGCGGCAAAGTACCGGGCGGTGGCTTCGCCCAAACCGGACGCACCGCCGGTGATGATGGCTGCGGTGTCGGACAGGTTCATGATGGGCCTCCTCGCGGGTTAATGAACATATGTTCAATAAACAGTTTAGCCGCGTCCTGTCTATAGGTTTGGCTTTGGACCCCGCGTTGGGTTCTGAAGAAATCCTCAGAAACCTTTCAGATCGGCTTCACGGAAGATCGCCAACTCGTGAATGAACAACCTGACGCGGTCGGGTGTTTTTTCGTCAGGAGGTGCTGAAATGTTAAAGAGTACGAAGCAAAAACTTGGCGCGCTTGCGATTGCGCCGTTTGTCGGGGTGTTCATGGTCGGAAGCGCAGCAGCCGCGCCGGAAACCTGCAACTGGAAAAAAGCGCGCGACCTCGCCAATGCCGGAGACTATGCGGGTTTGTGTGATTGCGCGCAGGTTACGCCGAGCTTTCTGGAGCGTCTGCAGAGGCGGTCCGATTTCGAAACCACCCTCAGCGTAACAGGTGCGCAATGCCCGGGATTGGCAACGTTGCTGACCGATTTGCCGACGGCGAGTGTGCGGGTGGCTTCAAATCGGGGTGAAGACAGATCTTCCAACGGTCCGGGCAACGTCGGCGGAGGCGGTCCGGCAGGTGACGGTGGTCCAGGCGGCGATGACGGCCCCGGTGATGGGGGCGATGGTCCCGGAGATGGCGGCGGCGATGGACCGGGTAACGGCGGCGATGGCCCCGGTAATGGTGGCGGCGGTGACGGCCCCGGTAACGGTGGCAATGGCGGCAACAACGGAGGCCCGGGCAACGGCAATGGAAATGGCGGAAACCCCGGAAACGGTGGTGGCAACAACGGAGGTTCAGGGCCGGGCACCGGTAACGGTGGCGGCAACAATGGACAGGGCGGCGGCTCCGGAAACGGCGGCGGCGGTAACGGAAATGGAGGAAGCAGCGGCGACGGCAAAGGCGGTGGTGGCAAAGGCGGCGACGGTAAGGGTGGCGGCAAGAACGGCGGAGGAAAGGGCAAGAAGTAGCCCATCGTGACGCGGTGCCTGAACTTTGTGTAGGTCGCCAAATTCGGCGCCTTACGCCAGCAAATTAATCCCCGGTTGCAGCCAGCGCCAGCTTGGCAATCTACAGCGCCAGCGCGTAGGTCACCGGTTGAGCGCCACTCGCTTTAGGCATCTTCTTTGCTGCCGATGCCGGTAATTTAGACTTTGCGATCCGCTCGCCTGGTTTGCCGTCTTTGAAAAAACTGTCGACCCGCCAGCTTGCTTTCAGGGTTCTCGGCAGTTTGCTCAACATGCGCGAGGTTTCCTTTGACGCACTGCTCCACCAAGGTTTCATGCCGCCGCTGCACTTTGCATGAAACCGGACGCGGACCCGATAACCCGAGGCTTTCTCTTCTTTTTTGAAATCCTGCAAGCTCTTGATCAGTTTGGATTCAAAGGCGCTGTAGTAGGTCGAGTTCGAGCTGGCAGACATGGGCGTCAGATTAACATTGGTGCCGGGACCACCAAGTTTTTCGCTTAGGATATGGCCTTTGATGTATGTCTGTGCCTGCAGTTCCGAGTAGTCGGACAGCATCTGAATTTCTGTCAGCGCCAGAAGCTCCAAAATCTTGTCGACCGAATTTGCCTTGGCAAGCTTTTGGAGCGTCGACTTACTGGATAGGGCCTTTTGCACCGCAGCCAGATCAATCAGGTCTTTTACATCCCAGCGCGAGTTGAACCGCTCGACAATCGCGCAATGGCCGGTAGCCGGAGAGCTTCCCTTTTGCTTCAAACTGTCTGTTGTCAGGATGCAGGTGACTTCGTCTGCGCCGGTTGAGAATTTTTCGCCTTCAAAGACAACGTCGGCGCGGCGGGAAGATGTGAATTTGTTCGCAACTACCATGTTCAAATCATACTAAAACGCTTCAATAGTCAGCAGTTTAGCATAGATTTGGGCTTCAACGAAATAAGGCGCTCCGGGCGCAGGTGTTTGCGCCCGGAAACGAGAAAGATCAGCCCAGCTGAACCAGCGCGTGGCGCTTCTTTCCCGCGCTCAGTTTGATCGGAGAGGACAACGCGCCTGCGTCAATCATCAGGCCTGCATCCGTCAGCGGCGCGTCGTCCAGCTTGGCACCGTTTTCCGAGATCAGGCGCTTGGCTTCTTTGCCGGACTTGGCCAGACCGGATTTCACGATCAACTGCACGATCGACATGCCTTCACCCAGCTCATCCGCGCTGAGCGTGAGGGTTGGAAGGTCTCCTCCCACGCCGCCTTTTTCGAACACTTCGCGGGCCGTGGCCTCGGCTGTGGCAGCGGCTTCGGCACCATGTAGAAGGGTCGTGACCTCATTGGCGAGGCGAATTTTGGCCTCGTTTATCTCGGATCCCTGCAACGCGCCCATGCGGTCGCACTCATCGGCCGGAAGCTCGGTGAAGATCTTAAGGAAGCGGCCCACATCGGCGTCGGTGGTGTTGCGCCAGAACTGCCAGAACTCATACGGCGATAGCATATCGCCGTTCAGCCAGATCGCACCGCCCTGCGATTTGCCCATCTTGCGGCCGTCGCTGGTGGTCAGCAGAGGTGTCGTCAGGCCGTAGATTTCCTGATCCAAGACGCGGCGGGTCAGGTCGATACCGTTGACGATATTGCCCCACTGATCCGAACCGCCCATTTGCAGAACGCAGCCATAGCGGCGGTTCAGCTCAAGGAAGTCATAGGCCTGAAGGATCATGTAGTTGAATTCGAGGAAGCTCAGCGATTGCTCGCGGTCCAGCCGGGATTTCACGGACTCGAAGGACAGCATCCGGTTGACCGAGAAATGCCGCCCGATATCGCGCAGGAAATCGAGGTAGTTCAGGCTGTCTAACCACTCGGCATTGTTCAGCATCAGCGCGCCGGTCTCGCTGTCATCGTAAGACAGGTATTTCGAGAACACCTGCTTCATGCCCGCGATATTGGCGTCGATCTGTTCGGGCCCCAGCAGGGGACGTTCATCCGACCGGAACGAGGGGTCGCCCACCTTGGTGGTGCCGCCGCCCATCAGGGTGATCGGCTTGTGGCCGGTCTTTTGCAGCCAACGCAGCACCATGATGTTCATCAGGTGACCCACATGCAGCGACTGCGCTGTAGCGTCATAGCCGATATAAGCCGTCTGAACCCCGTCGATCAGAGCGTCGTCAAGGCCTTGATAATCGGTGCAGTCGGCGAGGAAGCCGCGCTCGATCATCGTGGCGATGAAATCCGATTTGGGGTGGTAGGTCATATCGTGCCCTCGGGGTTACTGTTGCGGGGCACTGTATAGGCGGCGGCGTAGGGAAGGGGAAGGTGCCTTTTGCGCTGAAAAAGACCTCGGGCCAGCGTCGCAAACAGGGCGCTCGGGGCAGAATTCTTTGCAGCTTGGGCGCAAGGCGCTTGCCTTGTCTGCCGCGGGCGGGGCAGGTTGGCGCCGTTGCACGCTCTGATTGTCCAGAATGCAAGTGTGGCGACTGATACATGCAGGAGGCAGCCGTGCGGCAGTCCAACAAGATACAAGGGCCGATCCGGGCGCTTGGGGCGATGTCCGGAACGTCAATGGATGGCGTGGATGCCGCTGTGGTCGAAACCGATGGTCACCGGATCCTCAGCTTTGGTGAAACCGGCTATCGCGCCTATTCCGAGGCCGAACGCGCGGTGATCCGGGCCGCCTTGGGGCAATGGCAAGGCCCCGATGTCGAGGTCGCGGGCGAGTTGGTGACGGTGGCCCATGCTGAGGCCCTGTCTGAATTTGAAGATGTGGATTTGATCGGCTTTCACGGCCAGACCCTTGCGCATGAGCCGCGCGGGCGCGGCACCTTGCAGGTGGGCGACGGCGTCGGTCTGGCGCAGGCGTTGGGTTTACCGGTTGTATGGGACTTCCGCAGTGACGATGTGGCTTTGGGGGGCGAAGGCGCGCCTCTGGCCCCGTTCTTCCATTTCGCTTGTGCCAAATGGATCGATGCGCAGGAGCCGCTGTGTTTCCTGAACCTCGGCGGTGTCGGCAACTTGACCTATGTAGACCCGTCCTTTGATGGCCCTGAGGCACCGGGGGCGTTGCTGGCTTTTGACACCGGCCCGGCAAATGCGCCTGTGGATGATCTGATGCAAGCTCGCCTGGGCCTACCGATGGATCGCGATGGCGCAGTAGCCCGCGGCGGCTCCGTGGAAACCGGTGCGCTGGAGCTGTTTTTGGCCGAGCCATTCTTTGCGCGCATGCCGCCCAAATCCTTGGACCGAAACGACTTTGCCGAGATGGTGCGTCTGGTGCAGGAGTTGTGCGACGCAGATGCGGTTGCCACTCTGACCGCGATGTGCGCGGCGGGTGTGGCGCAGGGTATGCAGCATTGCCCGAAACCTCCGGCGCGCGTGTTGGTGACCGGCGGCGGGCGGCACAACCCCGTTCTGATGGAGATGCTGCGCGTCTCGTTGGATTGCCCGGTTGAGCCGGTCGAGGCCGTGGGGCTGGACGGCGATATGCTGGAAGCGCAGGCCTTCGCCTATCTGGCGGTCCGCGTGGCGCGAGGTTTGCCGACCTCATGCCCTGGAACGACGGGGGTGCAGGCCCTGGTGGGCGGTGGCATTGTCAGCCGTGTCTCGGTGGACCAGGCCAGCTAAGCTGGAAACTCGGACCAAGTGGTTCAAAAGCGGACACAAATGTGCAACGCTTGTGTAAACTTGTTTCAACAAAGGTCTTGTTTCATGGCGACGAAAGCGGAACTGGAAGCCGAACTTGAGGCGTTGCGTGCTCGTAACGCGAAGCTGGAGGAGAGCGCTGAGGCGGGTTCTGAAGAGAAGACCTCGACCAAGACAAGCGATGAGATTCGGCGATTGCTGAAAGAACATGGGGTTGATCTATCCGGGGCTGAGGCCATGGGTGAGGATGTCGTTGCCGAGTTTGGCCGTTTGCAGAAGGACTATCCGATTACAGTTCTGCTGATTGCGTTCTCGCTTGGGTACGTGGTCGGTCGGGCCAGCAGGTAGAGAGGGTGAGATGAGCAGACTTAGCAGAAATCTTGTAACGATCTATCGCACGGAGCGCCTGATTGCGCGTCGTCGTCTTGCGGTCATGCAGCAACAGACAATCCTGATGGTGTTGGCGGGTATCGCGGCGCTGGCCGGTCTTGTCGCGTTGAATGTTGCCATCTTTTTCGCGCTGGAAACGTTGATGTCTTCCGCCGGTGCGGCTGGCCTATTGGCGGCCGGGAACCTGGTTTTAGCGGCGCTGCTGGTTCTGTTTGCGCGGCGGACCAATGTCGAGGATGAAATCGCCCCGGCGGTGGAAGTTCGCGATATGGCGATTGCAGACGTTGAAGACGAGATGGAAGAGATGGCCACTGAAGCACGTGAGGTGGTTCAGGCGGTGAAGAGCATTGGGGCAAACCCGTTGGGCTCTTTACCAGCGTTGCTGGTGCCTTTGTTGACTGCTCTTTTGAAGAACCGGGCGGAGAAATAGGTGGGTGCGGGGTTGGGGGCTCTGCCCCCGCCGCGCTTTGCGTGACTCCCCCGAGGTATTTGTAGCCAGATGAAGTTTGGATCCCCAATTGCTATCGGCTGCGAGGGATGTCGAAACTGGGGGCGGCGAGGTCGAAGCATTCGAATTCGAAACCGGGAGAGACGGTGCAGCTGACCAGAGTATAGTCTCCGGTCGTTCGGGCGGCTTGCCAGTGGTTTTCAGGAACAATCAGTTGCGGTGCGCCTTGGGACAGGTTGGGGGTGAGAAGGTGATCGGTGGAGGGGCCTTGGTCGGTTTCACTGATCGATAGCACCAGAGGCGCGCCTGCATGGTAAAGCCAGATCTCGGTCGCATCGACGCGGTGCCAGTGGCTGGATTCCTCGGCCTCTAGCAGGAAATAGATGCAAGTGCCCGTGGCACGGCCTTCGTTTTGCGCGCGCCATGTCTCGCGGTACCAGCCGCCTTCGGGGTGTTTTTGCAGGTTCAGGTGGTCGATGATCTCTTGCGCGGTCATGTTTGGCCCTTTGGGTTTTTGCGCGATTATGCATGGGTTCGCACGATCCGCTATGGCAATCATCGCCTAAGGTCATATGTTTGCGCCATGACCCTTACAATCCCCTTTGATAACTCCTACGCCCGTTTGCCGGATGCCTTTTACACGCGGCAGTCTCCGGTCCCTGTGAAAGAGCCTCAGTTGATTGCGTTCAACGAGGGGTTGGCGCGGATTTTGCGCATCTCCCACGGAGATGTCACGGAGATGGCGCAAGCCTTTGCGGGCAATACGGTGCCCGACGGGGCAGAGCCTTTGGCGCAGCTTTATTCGGGGCACCAGTTCGGGACTTATAATCCTCAGCTTGGCGACGGTCGTGCGGTTTTGCTGGGAGAGACTGTGGGCGAAGACGGGATACGCCGCGACATTCAGCTGAAGGGCTCGGGCCGGACACCTTATTCGCGGCAAGGCGATGGGCGGGCATGGCTGGGGCCGGTTTTGCGGGAATATGTGGTCTCAGAAGCGATGCATGCGCTGGGCATTCCGACCACACGGGCTCTGGCGGCCGTTGAAACGGGGGAAGCCGTTTATCGCGAAGGGCCGATGCCTGGGGCGGTTCTGACCCGTGTGGCGCAGAGCCATTTGCGCGTTGGAACATTTCAGGTCTTTGCTGGGCGCAGGCAGGTCGATAGCCTCAAGCAACTGACCGACTACGCCATCCAGCGCCACTACCCAGAGGCCGAGGGGCCAATGGGCCTGTTGCGGGGGGTTCGCGATGCGCAGGCAAAGCTGATCGCGGCGTGGATGAGCGTTGGCTTCATTCACGGTGTGATGAATACAGACAATTCCTCGATCGCGGGGGAGACCATCGACTATGGTCCTTGCGCCTTTATGGACAGCTATCATCCGAATACGGTTTTCAGCTCGATCGACAGGATGGGGCGCTATGCCTATTCCAACCAGCCCGAAATCGCGGTGTGGAATCTGGCGCAACTGGCGACGGCCTTGATCCAGCAAATCGATGACCCTCAGGACGGTGTCGAAGAGGCGACCGAGATCGTACACGCCATGCCCGATTTGCTCCAGCAGGAGTGGTTGAGCCGCTTCCGTGCCAAGCTGGGTTTGACGCGCGAGGAGGATGGCGATCTTGGGCTGATCACCGACCTGTTGAAGCGTATGGCGGAAGAGCAGGCGGATTTCACCAACACCTTCCGGGCGCTGGGCGGTGAGACCGCGCGGGATCAGTTCACAAATCCTGAGGCCTTTGATAGCTGGTCTGAGGGTTGGCAGACCCGCATCTCGCGTGAAGCGGACCCGCTAGGAGTGATGTCAGCTACAAACCCGGCCTTCATCCCGCGCAACCATCGTGTTGAGCAAATGATCGAAGCTGCGGTGAACGGGGACTATGCGCCGTTCCATCGTTTGAACGATGTGTTGTCCCGCCCCTTTGAAGATCAGCCCGGGAATGCTGACCTAACACGGCCCCCCGGTGCAAATGAGGTGGTTCACGCCACGTTCTGCGGAACCTGATTGCGGCCTAGAAGCTCGAATTGCAGGCAAGTCTCGGACATGTCTATGGGCAAGGTAGGTGAGATCAGGCCACTATCGGCCAGCATGACCGATTCCCGTTTCAGTTGGATTTCGCGCCCAGATTCTGATTTCACGTAGGTCCCCGAGGTGCTGCGATCTGTCAGGATCAGCTTGCCTGCTTTCATGGCAAGGACCGCATGCAGGCGCGAGATCCAGGGCTGAGGCAGGACCACATCGCAATCGGGCGCGCGGCCAATCTTGAATTCTCCGTTGCCAAGACAGCGCCAGACACGATCCTCATGGCGAAGGATCAGCGTGAGGCCCTCACGTGGTTGCCAATTTTCCTCCGTACGGCCGAAATTCTGTGGCAGCCTTGTCTGCATGATCGAGTCAGACTCGGGGTGGATCAGCGAATATGCTGTCTGCGCCTCGGTAAGCCCCTTAAGGCTAAGCTGGCCCAGTGGTGTAAGCGTGCTCCGAAGCTCGGTGGGCAGCAAAACGGCGATCCCCTGGCTGAAACAGGCCTCGCCCGGATTGGCTGCGGTTGCAAAGCGGGCCGTCACGTTGACGGCCTCGCCATAGATGCCGCGCTTGCCAATCACGATGGGGCCGCAATGCACGCCCACATGGACCGACAGCGGTGTATGAGTTGAAGGCTCGATCAGCTTCAGGGCTGCATTGTAGGCCGCGCTTGGGTTCTCGAAATAGCTGAGAACATCGTCGCCCTTTTGCCCGACCGGAATGCCGCCAAACTCCTGCAGCACCGAGCGCAACCGGTCAATTTCAAGTTGGATCAGGCGCTGGGCTTCGTCATCGCCCACCGCCTTGTAGAGCGGCGTACTGCCCACGATATCGGCAATGATCATCGTGGCGAATGTGGATTCAACGTCCAAGGGCGAGTTTCCTTTTTGCGGCAGTTTAACCCCGCTTGATTTCGTGTAAACTTATTTAATGTAATGCTCATAAACCTTTGAGGGAACGCGCTGAGAATTGCAACAGCGTGCCCATTCCAAAGGTCCCAAATCGGTGCCGTTGATTCTGAAAAGCGATATGAAAATACCCTCAGTTCTGCGGCTTGCCAGCTACAATATCCAGAAATGTGTCGGCCTTGATCTCCGGCGTCAGCCACAGCGTATTCTTCAGGTTCTCGAAGGAATGCGCGCCGATATCGTCGTGTTGCAGGAGGCTGACAAACGCTTGCCGCCTAGGCCTGCCGCGCTTCCTCAGTTCATGTTAGATGAGGCCGGATGGCAGATCGTCGATCTGGGCGGGGCGGGCAGTTTGGGATGGCACGGAAATGCGGTGATCTGGCGGGGTGATGCGATCTCGGTCCGTCAGACTGGGCATCACGAATTGCCGGGGTTCGAGCCGCGCGGCGCGGTACGGGTTGAGTTCGATACCCCCATCGGGCCGCTTCGGGTGATGGGTATGCACCTGGGGCTGCTGTCTGCCTCGCGTCGCCGGCAGATCACCCATATACGCCAATTCGGCGCGGATCTGGAGGATATGCCGACGGTCTGGGCCGGAGATTTCAACGAATGGTCGCGCTCACCTGTGCTCGATAACCTCGTGCCTGAGATGCGGTTTCTGCCTCCGCTCCCCAGCTTTCCTGCAGCCCAGCCCTTAGGCGCCTTGGACCGGATTGCCCTTGGGCAGGGGGTCGAGGTGCATGCGCATGGCGTGCATGAGGATCGCCCGGCCCATATCGCCTCGGACCATTTGCCGATCTGGGCCGATCTGCGCCTTGAAGGATGATCTGCGCAGGCATGTCGAATTCTTGTGGCGCGGCGCGTATGGAAATACTAAGACAGACACCCGAGTAGTTTCTGAGGGGCATCATGCCGGATACGATCATTTCGCGCTGTGAGGCCAAAGGCCTTCGCATGACCGGCCAGCGGCGCACTATTGCGCAGGTTCTTGAAGAGAGCGCGGACCACCCGGATGTCGAAGAACTCTATGCCCGCGCGTCAGCTTTGGATTCGGGTATCTCGATCGCAACGGTCTACCGCACGGTGAAACTATTCGAAGAGGCTGGCATTCTGGAGCGTCTGGAATTCGGCGATGGCCGCGCCCGTTATGAAGATGCCGAGAGGGATCACCATGATCACCTGATCGACATGCAATCGGGGGAAGTGATCGAATTCGTCGACCCCGAGATCGAAGCGCTGCAGGAAAAGATCGCGGAAAAGTTGGGTTACCGTCTCAAAGGACATCGGCTGGAGCTGTATGGCGTTCCCATCAAGCCCGAGTGATCCATCACCAAACGCGATGGGTGGCAACAAGACAATTCATCGCTCGCGATGTGATAGGTCTTGATTTAACGCAATACATACGGTTTTTCTGAAGCGAGAAGGCGGCAATTGGTGCCGCCCGTTTCTTTACGGACAGACCCATGAACAACGTCAACGGCATTTTGCTGGTCATTGCGTCTATGGCGGCTTTCACGCTTGAGGATGTCTTCATCAAGCAGCTGACGTCATCAATAATGCCTGGCCAGATTCTGGTCATGCTGGGGCTGGTTTGTTCTGTCGTATTTCTGGTCATGGCCATCTCGACCCGCAAACGGATTTTTGTACCCGAGGCGTGGCAGCTTTTACCAATGATCCGCGCTATGTCCGAAGCCGTCGCTGCGGTAGCCTTTGTGACGGCGCTGGCCCTTGTGGACCTTTCGACCGTGGCGGCCGTGTTTCAGGCAATGCCTCTAGCGGTCACCATGGGGGCGGCGCTGTTTTTGGGTGAACAAGTCGGTTGGCGACGCTGGAGCGCGATTGGCGTTGGTTTCATAGGGGTGCTGATGATCATCCGACCCGGGCTTGAAGGTTTCCGCCCGGAATCCCTCTATGTGGTGGCTGCGGTTATTGGCGTGGCGGCCCGCGATCTGATTACACGGCGATTGGACAGTAAGGTCTCGTCGGCGGTGGTGTCCCTACAGGCCTATCTAGCCTTGGCTGTGGGCGGCGCGACCTTGATGATCATGAGCGGCCATCCACTGGAAACCATGCAAAGCGCTGAGGTTTGGCCTTTTGCCGGAGCGGCCTTTTTCGGTGTTCTGGGCTACTATGCGATCGTGATCGCAATGCGCGTCGGCGAAGCCTCGGCCGTCACGCCGTTTCGCTACACGCGGCTTCTGTTTTCGATCCTTGCGGGTGTCCTGGTCTTTGGGGAACGTCCGGACCTGATGACACTGGCCGGGGCGTCCCTTATCATCGGCTCGGGCCTGTATACCTTTCTACGCGAACGCAAATTGGCGCGCGAAATGGCCTTGGCCGCGGCGTAACCCTGTTGGCGCAAACATGACGCTGTTAGCCCTAAAGGGCCGAGAATATAAGTGTTAGCGATAACGGAAATGGTTTACTTTTGGTTCCGTGCTGCTATGACGCGTGCAACGGAATGCAGCCACAGGGACCGCCCTCATGAGTACCATCATCGACATTCACGCACGCGAAATCCTGGACAGCCGGGGCAACCCGACGGTCGAGGTCGACGTGATTCTGGAAGACGGCACAATGGGCCGCGCGGCTGTGCCCTCGGGTGCTTCCACCGGCGCCTACGAGGCGGTCGAAAAGCGCGACGGTGACATGTCGCGTTACATGGGCAAGGGCGTGCTCGAGGCCGTTGCCGCCGTCAACGGCGAGATCGCCGAGGAGCTGGTAGGCTTTGACGCGACCGAACAGGTCGCCATCGACCAGGCGATGATCGAGTTGGACGGGACCGAGAACAAGGGTCGTTTGGGCGCAAACGCTATTCTGGGTGTTTCGCTTGCGACGGCCAAGGCGGCGGCGGATTTCACCACGCAACCCTTGTATCGCTATGTCGGTGGTACTTCGGCCCGCGTCCTGCCGGTTCCGATGATGAACATCATCAACGGGGGCGAGCACGCCGACAACCCGATCGACATTCAGGAATTCATGATCATGCCGACCTCGGCCGCGAATATTCGCGAGGCGGTTCGCATGGGCTCCGAGGTGTTCCACACACTCAAGCGTGAGCTGTCGGCTGCCGGTCTGGCCACCGGAGTGGGCGACGAAGGCGGCTTTGCCCCCAACATCGCATCGACCCGTGAGGCATTGGATTTCATCCTGCAGGCGGTCGAAAAAGCGGGCTACAAGCCGGGCGAGGAAATTCACCTCGCCCTGGATTGCGCCGCGACCGAATACTTCAAGGACGGCAAATATGTGCTGGCGGGTGAGAATATCTCGCTGACCTCAGAGGAAAACGCCGAGTATCTGGCGACCCTGGTCAAAGACTATCCGATCATATCGATCGAAGACGGGATGTCCGAAGACGACTGGGATGGTTGGAAAGCTCTGACTGATGCCATCGGTGACAAGGTGCAGCTGGTTGGCGACGACCTTTTCGTGACCAACCCGGAACGTCTGGCCGAAGGGATCGAGCGTGGCTGCGCCAACTCGATGTTGGTCAAGGTGAACCAAATCGGATCGCTGACCGAGACACTACGCGCCGTCGATATGGCCCACCGCGCGCGTTATACCAACGTGATGTCGCATCGCTCAGGCGAGACCGAGGACTCCACCATTGCCGATCTGGCCGTGGCGACCAATTGCGGTCAGATCAAGACCGGCTCGCTGGCGCGCTCGGACCGGTTGGCCAAGTATAACCAGCTGATCCGTATCGAAGAATCGCTGGGTGAAGTTGCGGAATATGCCGGAGCATCGATCCTGAAACGGTGATCCGAAACTCGATTCTAAACACATCCAAAGGCTCTCTTTCCCCGGAAAGAGGGCCTTTTTTGATAGCAAAAAGACTGTTGCGACCGTCAATTCCTCTGGCTAGGAGAATTCGCCTTATTTGCAGGTATTTAGCGGTTTAACGGATGTTATGTGTGAACTTAATCACACAGCGCTCACGGTTTCGTGTTCTATACTGAAGTCATTACAGAAAGGAGCACACCATGACTGGTTCGAAATTCCTTCTCGTAGCGACAGTTTTCAGCACTGTTTTTTTGGCAGCCTGTGCAGGACCGGGGACCTACCCGATCACGGGGCAAGAGGTCTCATCCAATGACCCGGTGCAGGAGATGTATTATGACAAAGGCTTAGTTTTCCAGGGCGAGTCGCGCTAGAGCGCTTTGCTCATCAGCATGTAGCGCTCGCGTGGTTTGAAGCCGGTGCGCAGATATAGTTTCTGCGTCGCCTCATGCGTGCGGTCAACTTCTAGGTGCAGGGCCGTCAGCCCGGCCTCGGCCAAGGCTTTAGGCAATTCAAGTAGGACCTCGGTTGCGATACCTCGGCCACGAACGGCGGGGCGGATGTAGATTTCGTCCACGAACCCATCCATGCCTCCGAATTCAACCGACCAGCCGAAGGTCAGGATTATATAGCCCAAAGGCGCGCGGCCTGGGCCGATCAGGTAGATGCAGCCATGGGGAATCCCCTCAAGCAAAGGCATCAGTGCCTCGCGCCGTTGGTCGGCGTCCTGTGCGATCCCTTGTTCGGCATGGAACGCAGAGACCAGCCCCATCAGGCGGTCCAGATCTTCAGGGCGAGCCAGTCTTAAAGCGGCGGTCATAGGCGGGCCAGCCTTTCCGTGAGGAGGGTGAAGAATCCTTGGGCGTCTACGTCGCCCATGAACATAGCATTCGGTTTTCGGTCTGTTACACGCCACCAGTCAGCGACTGTCATACCCAGCGTCAATTCTGACTTGGTTTCGATCTCAACATTTATGTGACGACCCGAGAACAGTTCTGGTCGAATCAAATAGGCGGTAACGCAGGGATCGTGCAAAGGTGCGCCCTCTGAGCCGTACTTTTCCTTGTCAAAGCGCTCGAAGAAATCGGTCATTTCGGCAACTGCATGACCGACCTTACTATCCAGCGATCTGAATGCGTCATTGCGATGCGGTGTAACCAAAGCGTCATGGGTCACATCAAGAGGCATTACGACAATATGAGTGCCAGATTTAAACACAATATCAGCAGCTTCCGGGTCGACATAGATATTGAACTCTGCGGCTGGTGTGATGTTCCCGACCTCGAAATAGGCACCGCCCATCAGCACGATTTCCTGCACCCGGCCGACGATATCGGGGGCCTTCTGGAAGGCGGTCGCGATGTTTGTCAGTGGCCCTAGCGGGCAGAGCGTGACTGTCCCAGGCTCATGCGCACGCAGGGTGTCGATGATGAAATCAACCGCGTGGCCCTCGGCCAAAGGCATTTCGGGATCGGGAAGCACAGGCCCGTCGAGCCCAGTTTTACCGTGCACATGTTCAGCGGTGACCAAAGGCCGGTTCAAGGGGCGATCGCATCCGGCGTAGACGGGGATATCAGTGTGACCTGCCAATTCGCACACAATCCGCGCGTTCTTGGCGGTCAGTTCAAGCGGCACATTTCCGGCGACGGCAGTGATACCCAGAACCTCGATCTCTTCGGGGCTGGCGAGCGCCAGAAGAATGGCGACGGCGTCGTCCTGACCGGGGTCGGTGTCGATGATGATCTTGCGGGGCATTGGAGTCTCCGGGGGGCGTGAAGGTCGGACAGTCGCAAGTGTCACGCGACTTGTCCACCTGTTTCAGGCCCCAACTGGCGGGAGTTTGCCATTGGCGCGATGTTCCTCGGTCTTCACCTCATCCCAGAGCGCGTCCATCTCGGCCAGATCGCTTTGTGCAGGGGTTTTGCCGCGCGCGGCCAGACGAGCTTCGACCTGTTCAAAGCGGCGGGTGAACTTGGCGTTGGTGCGGCGCAGGGCGGCCTCGGGTTCGATCCCCAGATGTCGACCGAGATTGACCATCACAAAGAGCAGATCGCCGAATTCGTCCTCAAGCGCGTCGGCGTCCTTGGCGTTACGCGCTTCCTCCAATTCGGCGGCTTCTTCGGTGATCTTGGCGAGGACATGGCTGGTATCGGGCCAGTCGAATCCCACACGCGCGGCCCGTTTCTGCAGCTTATGCGCCCGCAGCAGGGCGGGCAGGTTGGCGGCCACTCCGTCGAGCGCACCTTTCTGTTCTTTTCCCGCGCGTTCGGCAGCCTTGATGGTCTCCCAATCTTTGGTTTGCTGGTCGGCGGATTTTTCACGAGATTCGTCGCCGAACACATGAGGGTGCCGACTGACCATCTTGTCCGACATGGTGCGGACCACATCCTGAAAGGTGAAATGCCCCGCTTCCTCAGCCATTTGCGCGTGGAATACGGATTGGAAGAGAAGGTCGCCCAGTTCTCCTTTCAGCTCGTCATAGGCCTGCCTTTCGATGGCGTCGGCGACCTCATAGGCTTCCTCGATCGTGTAGGGGGCGATGGTGGCAAAATCCTGTTCGATGTCCCACGGACACCCGCTTTGCGGGTCGCGCAAGCGGCGCATGATTTCCAGCAGGCGCTCGATACCCGCATCACTGTCATGGATCAGAGGATTTTCAGCCATTGCGAACCCTTTCGTTCCAGTGTCAGATGCATCCATTCCGCAGTCCCGATCAGGAGTCCACCCCAGATGCCCGTCGTCAACCGAATTGCCGATTTTGCCGCCGATATGGCCAAGTGGCGCCAGCACTTGCACACGATCCCTGAACTGGAGTTCGAATGCTACGAGACAGCCGCTTTCGTAGCTGAGCGTCTGCGCGAGTTCGGGGTGGATGAGCTGCACGAAGGCATTGCCAAAACCGGGATCGTGGCGATCATCAACGGACAGGGCGAGGGCCCGACCATCGGGTTGCGGGCCGATATGGACGCGCTGCCGATCCCCGAGGAGACGGGCGTTGAATACGCCTCGAAGAACCCCGGCAAGATGCATGCCTGTGGGCATGACGGCCATACCACGATGCTGTTGGGGGCTGCGCGCTATCTGGCCGAGACGCGGAATTTCTCGGGCCGCGTGGCGCTGATCTTTCAACCGGCCGAAGAAGAAGGCGGTGGCGCGGATGTGATGGTGCAGGAAGGCATCATGGACCGGTTCGATATCTCTCAGGTCTATGGCATTCACAATGATCCGGGAAACCCCGAGGGGGCCTTCTACACGACCGCCGGGCCTCTGATGGCCGCTGTGGATACGTTCGAGATCCACGTGCAAGGGCAGGGCGGCCACGGAGCGCTGCCGCACCAGACAAAGGATCCAGTGATGGCAGCCTGCGGGATTGCGCAGGCGATCCAGACGATTGTCAGCCGGAACCACTATGCGGTGCAGGATCTGGTGATCTCCGTCACGCAGATTCACGCCGGGACGGTGAACAATGTGATCCCGGATACCGCCTATCTTAACGGCACTGTTCGCACGTTTGATCCAACTGTTCAGAAGATGGTGATCGAGCGGATGGAGCAGATCGTGGCCGGGCAGTCGGCCTCATACGGGGTTGAGGCGACGCTAGACTATCAGATCGGGTATCCGGCGACGATCAATGACGCTGAGAAAACAGCCTTTGCTGCAGATGTGGCGCGCGAGGTCTCAGGCGAGGACCGCGTTGTCGACAATATGGGCCGCGACATGGGGGCCGAGGATTTCTCATACATGCTACAGGCGCGCCCTGGGGCTTATCTGTTTCTGGGTCAGGGTGAGGGCGCCGGGCTGCACCACCCGAAATACAACTTCAACGATGATATCGCGCCGGTCGGGGCTTCGTTCTTTGCCCGGATCGTGGAAAAGGCGCAGCCGCTGGGCTGAGGGGACAAGACATGGCACTGGAAGACGCAAAGCATCAGGTCGATGAGGCCTTTACCAACCCCGACCTCAAGGGCCTGTCCTATGAGAACACTTTCGGCGGCGCGACCTCGTTCCTACGGCGGCTTTACACCAAGGATCTGAAGGGCGTCGATATCGCTGTCACCGGCGTACCCTTTGACCAAGCGGTAACGAACCGCCCCGGCACAAGGCTGGGCCCCCGCGCGATCCGCGAGGCAAGCGCCTTGCAATCCCCCGATGCCCCCTATGGTTGGCCCTTTGACGCGCTGAGCGAGCTGGCGATCGTCGACTATGGCGATATGGCCTATGACTACGCCAATATCCCGGCCTTTCCGGACACGCTGACCGATCATATCCGCACGATTCTGGCGGCTGACGTGGCCTCGGTCACCTTGGGCGGGGATCACTATATCAGCTTTCCGATCCTGAAAGCCTATGCCGAGAAATTCGGGCCCATGTCGCTGCTGCAATTCGATGCGCATACGGACACCTGGGCCGATGATGATATGTCCCGCGTCGATCACGGGACCATGTTTTACAAGGCGGTGAAATCGGGGATCGTGGACCCGAAACGCTCGGTTCAGGTTGGTATCCGCACCAGCAACGAGGATACGCTGGGCGTCAATATCATCGACGCGCGCGAGGTCTACGAATCCGGCCCCGCTGCCGTGGCGCAGAAGATCAAATCCATTCTCGGCGACCGTCCTGTGTATCTGAGCTTCGATATCGACGGGTTGGACCCGGCCTTTGCGCCGGGGACCGGCACGCCGGTTTGGGGCGGTTTGTCCTCGATTCAGGCGCAAATCATTCTGCGCGACATCGCCGGGATCAACATCAAGGGCGGAGATGTGGTCGAGGTCTCTCCGCCCTATGACACCTCAGGAGCAACGGCGATTGCAGGCGCGCATGTGGCCACGCAAATCATCTGTCTGCTTGGGTGGAACCGGCTGATGGCCGAGAAAAAGTAAACGGGGATCGAAGCGCGTTAACCAATGGTTAGCCAAGTTTCCGCTATGAGCTGAGACACGTGATCTGATGGGATGGGAAACAACCGCACATGACTGAATACAATCAACCTATCAGCGGCAATGATCTGGCGCGGTTCTCCGGGCCGAACACGTTTATGCGGCTGCCGCAGGCGACCTCGCTGGCTGGGCTGGATGTGGCGCTGTTGGGGATACCGATGGATATCGGTACCTCGTGGCGGTCGGGCACGCGGTTCGGACCCAAGCAAATCCGCAGCGAAAGCGCGATGATCCGGCCCTACAACATGGCTACATCGGCAGCCCCGTTCGATACGTTGCAGATTGCGGATATCGGCGATCTGGCGATCAATACGTTTTCGTTGTCGGAAAGCCTCAAGATCATCAAGGACAGCTATGACGGTATCCTCGCGCAGAATGTGGTCCCTGTGGCGATGGGCGGAGATCACTCCATCACCCTGCCGATCCTGCGTGCGATTGCCACGAAACACGGGCCGGTCGCTCTTGTGCATGTGGATGCCCATGCAGATGTAAACGACGAGATGTTTGGCGAGCGTGAGACCCACGGCACCGTCTTCCGCCGCGCCTATGAGGAAAAGCTGATCGTTCCCGACAAGACCTTTCAGATAGGCATTCGCGGCTCGGGCTATGCCTCAACCGACTTTACCGAGGCGCAAGGCTGGGGCTTTCAGCAATTCCCCGCGTGGGAGTTGTGGCAGCAGAACCTCACGCAGATCGGTTCGCAAATCCGCAAGACGGTCGGCGATCACCCGGTCTATATCACCTATGACATAGATAGTCTGGACCCGGCCTATGCCCCCGGCACCGGCACGCCCGAGATCGGAGGGCTGACAACCCCGCAAGCCTTGCAACTGATCCACGCGTTGCAAGGGGTGAACGTGGTGGGCTGCGATCTGGTGGAGGTGTCTCCGCCCTACGACCCGTCTGGGAACACGGCGCTGACGGCGGCCAACCTTCTGTTCGAGCTTCTGTGCATCCTGCCCGGTGTAACGTCACGGTAGTTGGCCGGGTTCGCCTTGAAACGGCGTCTGTTCCGCATAGGGTTCAGGAAAAGGACAGGAACGGAATGAAACGCATGCTGATTTTGGGTGTTGTTGGTCTGGTGATCGCGCTGGGGGCCTATATCCGGCTTGCGCCCTCCGATCCGGCGGACTGGCACGTTGCCCCGCAGGCCGAGACCAACCAGGATCTGCAAGGCGGCGTACTGCGCGTGGTCGAAACAGGGCCAGAGGGGTTGGCGAGGCTGGATGCCATTGCCCGCAACGCGCCGCGTACAACCGTTCTGGCTGGGTCGGTGGGTGAGGGGCGGATCACCTATATCACCCGCACCAAGATCATCGGCTTCCCCGACTACACCACAGTCCAGCAGGACGGAGACGTGCTGCGCATCCATGGCCGCTTGCGCTTTGGCCGCAAGGATTTCGGGGTGAACAAGGCCCGCGTTGATGGGTGGCTGGCGCAGATGTAGGCGGCGTTTAGGACGCGGATGTCTTGAGGGGCTGATCCAGATCGGGCCAGTCCAAATCCGAGGACAGGCATCCTTCCTGCACCTCGCGCCACATCGGCACATTCAACGACATCTGGCATTGCGCGGTGAAAATCCGGCCATCAACCTGCAGGCAGATCATTTGCCCCAACTCGATCCGCGAGCCTGATTTGTCGGTGCAATAGCAATCGCGAACCTTTCCATCCGGCCCGACATAGTCGGCCATGGCGGGTAGTGCGAGCAGCGAAAAAATGAAAACCAACCCCTTCATGATCGAAAGCTTAGCACAAGGCTGGCCCTTGACCAAAGCCCCAGATTGAGAGACACCCGCCGGATGATCCCCGAAGAACGCCTTGAGCAGATAACCCAGCGATTCCAATACCTCGAAGCCGCCATGGCCGACGGCGCCTCGGGCGGGGATATCGCGACTTTGGCCAAAGAGTATTCCGACCTCAAACCGGTGGTCGATCAAATCCTGTCCTGGCGTCAGCTGGTCTCGGATTTGGCTGAGGCCGAGGTGATGCTGGCGGACCCGGATATGAAGGAACTTGCTGAAGAGGAAATCCCCCAGCTTCAGTCCCGTATTCCCGAGGCCGAACATGCGCTGCAACTGGCGCTGCTGCCCAAGGACGCAGCGGATGCGCGACCGGCCATGCTTGAAATCCGTCCCGGTACCGGCGGGGATGAGGCGGCGTTGTTCGCCGGGGACCTGCTGCGCATGTATCAACGCTATGCCGAGGCGCGAGGATGGCGGTTCGAGATCATCGAAGAACAGGCCTCGGACCTTGGCGGCATCAAAGAGGTTGTGGCCCATATCAAAGGCGACAACGTGTTTGCGCGGATGAAATACGAATCCGGCGTGCATCGGGTGCAACGCGTGCCCGAAACCGAAAGCGGTGGGCGTATTCATACCTCGGCGGCGACGGTTGCGGTTCTGCCCGAGGCCGAGGATGTCGACATCCAGATCGACGCCAATGACATTCGCATTGATACGATGCGGTCGTCCGGAGCCGGGGGGCAGCACGTGAACACCACCGACTCGGCGGTGCGGATTACCCACTTGCCGACCGGTCTCGTGGTGACCAGCTCCGAGAAATCGCAGCACCGCAACCGCGAGATCGCAATGCAGGTGCTGAAAACTCGCCTCTATGATCTGGAACGGCAGCGGATCGACAGCGAACGCTCGGCGGATCGGGCCAGTCAGGTCGGCTCGGGTGATCGGTCCGAGCGGATCCGGACCTATAACTTCCCGCAAGGTCGCATGACGGATCATCGCATCAACCTGACGCTCTACAAACTGGATCAGGTTATGCAGGGCGATCTGGACGAGGTGATCGATGCCCTGACTGCGGATGATCAAGCCCGGTTACTGGCCGAGATGGCGCAATGATAGCGGCCCTGACCGCCGCCAAGGCGATGGCTGCCGCAACAGCCCGCCTGCGTGCTGCTGGTGTCGATGACCCGGCCCGCGACGCGCGGGTCCTTTTGGCGCATGCGGCCCGAATTGAGGCCAGCCGCGTCACTCTGATCGCGCCCGAGGAATTGTCGCCTGACATCGCCGAACGCTATGAGCAACTGGTATCGCTGCGCGCGATCCGGGTGCCTGTGTCGCATCTGCTGGGAGAACGGGAGTTCTACGGTCGCAATTTCCGCGTCAGCCGCGATGTGCTGGACCCGCGCCCGGAAACCGAAACGCTGATCGAAGCCGCGCTGAGCGAACCGTTTGACCATGTTCTGGACCTTGGGGTTGGCTCGGGCTGCATCCTGGTGACGCTGCTGGCCGAACGCGCCAGTGCTACGGGCCTGGGTGCAGATCTGAGCGAAGCGGCCTGTTTACAGGCCAGCGCCAACGCGGTTCAGCATAACGTACAGGACCGGGCCGAGATTTTGCGCTCGGATTGGTTCGAGCGGATTGAAGGGCAGTTTGATCTCATCGTCTCGAACCCGCCCTATATCGCGCTGTCAGAAATGCAGGACCTGTCGCCCGAAGTGCGCGAGCATGAACCTCGCATGGCTTTGACCGATGAAGGGGACGGGCTGGACGCCTATCGCCGGATCGCGGCGGGTGCACCTGATTTCTTGATGGCGGGCGGGCGCTTGCTGGTAGAAATCGGACCGACACAGGCCAAGGACGTGTCGGCTTTGTTCGATGCCGCTGGCTTGTCGGATATCCGCGTCATCCCCGATCTGGACGGGCGAGACCGTGTTGTTTTGGGCAGAATCCCGGGTTGAACGCAGCGTTAGAGGCCGAAAAGCGCCGGTCTTTGTAAAAAAGCTGCGAAATATCCCAGAAACCTCTTGTCTGAGGCGGCAGGACATGTTTACTCAGGAATGGTCGGAGAGGTTGACGCTGCTTCAGCGCGCCCCTGACGCCAAGCCCAAAAAAGCCGATGACACGTTACGGGACAGGCCTCTGAGCAGCGTAAGGTACGGGTTGATCGGCAGCGAATTGATAAGGCTGACGTAAAGTAAGATGAGATCTTCCAAATCCCGCTCGCGGGCCAAAAATAACCGCAATCGTCCTTCTGGCGGCAACGTCGTCAACCGTGTGTTCGACAGCTCGGGCCCCGAGGGTAAGGTGCGTGGCACACCGCAGCAGATCATTGACAAATACAACCAGCTTGCGCGCGACGCACAGCTGTCCAACGACCGTGTCGCGGCTGAGAACTTTCAGCAGCATGCCGAACACTATCTGCGGATGCTGAGCGAGGCGCAGCGCGAGATTGAAGCGCGCCGCGAAGAGCAGGAGCGCCAGAACCGCGAACGTCAGGCCGAGCGCGACCGTGAACGCGCCGAACGTCAGGAGCGTGAAGCCGCCCGTCAGGCCGACCCGGCCGAGGCGCCCCAGCCTGATGTAATGGATTTCAGCGCGCCCGAGCCTGCGCCGGAAAGCGGGTTGGTTGAGACCCCTGAGAGCAAAGACAAAGGTGCTCAGGCCCCTGAGAAGAAGGAAAAGCCGCCGCGTAAACCGCGCGCGCCTCGCAAGCCCAAAGCTGCACCTGCGGCTGAGGAAGCGCCAAAAACCGACGGGGACGCGCCCGAAGCGGCTGAGTAAGCCCTGCACGGATACGAAGTAAGCCCCGGTTTGATCCGGGGCTTTTTTGTTGCGCTTAGGTTTTTTTGATTTCGCGCGCGAGGGCGCAAAAGGCCTCAAGCGGGACCTGCTCGGCCCGCTCGGTAGGATTGATGCCGGCTGCGATCAGGCGGTCCTCGATATCGGGCGCCACGCCTTTCAAGGAAGCGCGCAGCATTTTGCGGCGTTGATTGAAGGCGGCGGCCACGACGCGGGACAGTGTGCTGGCGTCGGCGGGATAGCGCGGCTCGGGCAGGGCGGTCAGGTGAACCACCGCGCTGGAGACTTTGGGCGGCGGGGTGAACGCTCCGGGGGGCAGGGACATGGCGATGCGTGCCTCGGCCCGCCATTGAGCCAGAATCGCAAGGCGACCATAGGCTTTGCTTCCGGGTTGAGCGACGATGCGTTCGGCCACTTCGCGCTGAAACATGAGCGTCAGGCTTTGCCAGAAGGGCGGCCATTCCGGCGGTGTCAGCCAGCGCACCAGCAGCTCGGTGCCGACATTGTAGGGCAGGTTGGCCGCGACGCGGATGGGCGGGGTCAGGTGTTCCAGCGGGTTTATTTCCAGCGCGTCGCCGTTGATCACCTCCAACTGGCCGGGATAGGCGGCGGCGATGTCGTTCAGAGCGGCGATACAGCGGGTGTCTTTTTCCACCGCTACGACCCTGCGCGCGCCCTCAGATAGCAGCCCACGGGTCAGCCCTCCGGGGCCGGGGCCGATTTCCAGAACGTCACAGGTGCTGAGGTCTCCAGCCTGGCGCGCGATCTTGGCGGTCAGGTTCAGGTCCAGCAGAAAGTTCTGGCCCAGCGATTTGCGGGCGGACAGCTGGTGGGTCGCGATGACTTCGCGCAGCGGAGGGAGGGTGTCGATAGCGCTCATGATCCGGTTACCGTGACGCGTTTGGGGTGGTTAGCGCCAGTGATTTTTTGCCTCCGGCGGGGATATTTCCAGCCAGGTGAAGGATCAAGCGCTTTGTGCCATCTTCTGCGCGAGTTTCAGTGCTTCGATCAGGCTGGTTGGGTTGGCGATGCCTTGCCCTGCGATGTCCAGAGCAGTGCCGTGATCGGGCGAGGTGCGGATGAAAGGTAAGCCCAGGGTGACATTTACGCCCCGGTCAAAATCCAGCGTTTTAATCGGGATCAGGGCCTGATCGTGATACATCGCGATTGCTGCATCATAGCGGCTGCGCGCGGCAGCGTGGAACATAGTGTCGGCGGGATGTGGGCCGGTCACGCTGTAGCCCTCGGGCTGTAGGTTCGCTAGCATCGGGGCGATCCAGTCCAGTTCTTCGGTTCCCATCTTGCCGCCTTCGCCCGCATGGGGGTTCAGGCCAGCCACGGCGATGCGCGGGGTCTCTATGCCGAACTGGGTCCGCAGGCCGGTGGCGGTGATCTCGATCGAGTCGTGCAGCAGGGCCGGGGTCAGCTCTTGCGGGACACGGGAGAGGGGGATGTGAATGGTCGCGGGCACGACGCGCAGTTGATCGCTGGCCAGCATCATCACCACCCGTTCGCGGCCCGCTAGCGCTGCCAGAAATTCGGTATGGCCGGGGTAAGAAAAACCTGCTCCGTCGATGAGCGCCTTTTTGTGGATCGGGGCCGTACACAGGGCCGACGCCGCGCCGGATTGCACAAGGGAAACGCCCTGTTCGATGGCATCAATGACCGATGGCGCGTTGGCCGGGTCGGGTTGGCCGGGCGTGTTGGGGGCTGGGAAGTTCAGCTGCAAAACCGGTAGGGCGGTTTGGGAAACCGAGATGGCCTCGACCGGGTCGCTGATCAGCTGGGCCTGTGTGTCTGATGGCAGGTGCGCGACGTCGCCGATGTAGAAAAAGGGACAGGCGTTGCGCAATTCCACCCATGCTTTGGCGGCGATCTCGGGGCCTATGCCCGCCGGATCGCCGCAGCTGAGCGCGATGGGTGCGCTCATTGCTCGATGATGCTGGCGTCGGCGCGCAATTGTTCCAGCAGGCTGTCCGCAAGGGCCTGCAAACGCTGTTGTGTCAGCGCGTTGGCCACATCGGCGCGCGAGGTGTTCTCACCCAGATCACGGGTGCGGTTGCACAGCATCAGGAACATCAGCGTTTGGCCATTGTTGCTTGTAAGCGCGGTCGAGACTTCGTTCGGATCCAGTTTGGCCAGTTCGATCGCTATGTCGCGTGGAATCTCGGAGGGGGCGGCGACGACACGGTTGAGTACTTCGCCAGGTTGTTCCTTTGCGATGCCATATAGGTCATCGCATGTGTCGATCTCTTCGCGCAGTTTTGCTGCAGCGGCCAGGGTCTCAGCACTGCGGCCACCGGCCATGTAATAGATAGCGTAGTCAATCTCGGAATATGACGGTGTGCCCGCTGCAACTTCACGCAAACCGCGCATCTGGAAAAGAGCTATGGCGTTTGGGAGGCCGATAGGTCTAGTGATCTCGCCATCCTTCAAGCCCAGAACCACGGGTTGCAGCGCCGGGGGCAAACCAGATAGGTTCAACCAGTCAAGGCGACCTCCATTATTGCGGGTTTCTGCGGCCGAGTATTGGGCTGCCGCTGCAGAAAATGCCTCAAACCCTTCGAGATTGGCGATTTCTTCGGCCAAAAGCTCGGTCTGGGCGAGGGTTTGTTGGTTCACTGGAATGATGATCTCCGACAGTAGCACCTGAAGTCCACCGCCGCCGCCTTGACCGAGCGCTCGGTTGATTTCTTCCTCGGAGGGGGTGGCCTGAGATAGAAAACGGGCGCTGACATAGTTGCGCCATGTCAGCTGGTCAGCGACGAAATCGCGAACGGTTTCCGGGTCCACGCCTTCGTTGGCCAGCAGTTGCAGGAACTGTTCCGTACTGAGGCGCCCACGGGCTGCGAATTCGTCGACCCCTGCCTGAATCGCCTCGGGCGGGACCTCGATCCCGGCTTCTCGCATAGCTTGTTTGCGCAGGCGCTCGTCGATCAGAGCCTGTCGAACTTCGGCCTCGGACCCGCCAGCGATGCCAAGCGCGTTCACGAATTGCTGCCGTTGCTCCAGTTCGTACCAAGTGACCACGTCCTGATTGACCCGGATCGCTGGCGAAAACAGGCTTTGCGCAAACGTATGTGGCGCGGTGAAGGTAAGAGTCGTAACGGCCAGGGCCGGAAGCACCAGCCGGATCGAAGCGGAACGAAGAAACCGTGAGAAAGTTGATATCAACTGCATGTTCTCTTGTAAGTGTTACCAGCGCCTTCGAGGGCGTATCCTGTCAACGATACGGTAAAGCCGAATTCGGTCGAAGGCTCAATAGTTGATGTTGAAGTAAAGCGCCGCCTTACGGACATGTTAACCCGAACGCATTCATTCTGGTAGGTCACACCGAGGCCCAGGCGAATGGGTTCGGATTCGTTCAGGTCGTAGCGGGCCTCGGCCCGGGTCAGCCAGTTCTGGTCAACCTGATAGCGCCCGCGCAGCCAGATCTCAGAGACCGCCTCTTCGATGTTTTCAGCCGGGTCGGGTTCCAGCCAGATATAGCTGCCGGTGAAGGCTGAACCTTCTTTCGCCCACTCTCCACGCAGCTCGGCCTTGGCAAAACTCAGGTCACCGTTGAGAATTCCGCGCCCGGCCAAAGACCAGCCATTGGCGGTTTTGAGCTGACCGGCCAGCAGGATATCGGACGATGTGCCCTGCAGTCCCGAAGTCAGAGTGAAATCCGGATCGGCATCCGCACGAAAGACTTGGCCCACCGAGGCAAGCGCCTGCCAGCCTCCGCGACCATAGCGCGCCCAGTTGACGCCGACAGCGGCGGTTGCGCCGTCCTCGCGGCGATCCTCGGCCGGAAAGCGCGACAGAGACAGTAGGTTGCCCTCGTCGAATTCCTGAAACGTGCTTTCGTCGATCGGCACGTCATTGTCGGAAACATTGGTCCATCCGAACTGAACGATGGGTTCCAGAAACTGCGTCGCCCCGGATTTTTCGCGGCGTGTCATCGGATAGCTCAACGTCAGAGCGGCCCGAGGGGTCGTCCGGGTTTCTTGCGTGGGGAAATTGCTGTCGTGGCGGACGTTGAACGCGTCAATGGAGGCACCGAACAACGCATTTGCCCGCAATCCGGTGGCAAAGGTCCAGCTGCGCAGCCATTCTGCGTCAAAGGTTGTGCGCGCCACGTCGCGTCCGACCACGTCCTCATCGCTGGTGCGCTCATGCGCGTGGGCGATGACGTTTACCCGAACCTCTCCGCCGACGGAGGTTGGGAAATAGCGCTTTTGGAAGTTCAGATCGAAAATGCGCGAGGGGATTTCATCCTGATCTTCGCTGTCACGCAGCGTTTTGTAGTGAATAAAGCTGGTCCGGAACGCCGTGTCGCGCTTGATCCGTTCCAGCGCAACTTCGCTGCGGAGGCGGTCCAAATCGGGCAGACCGTAGTCGGCCAGATAGGAATCATCCGAGGTCGTCTGCAGATCGAAGGTAAAGCGATAGTCATTTTTAAAGTCGAACCAGCCTTCGGCGAACAGATAACCGCGATCCTGATCCGGTTGAATGTCGTCCCGGGTCTGCGCGCCGTTGATCTCGATCCGGCCATTCACGAAAGCCTGTCGATAGCGATAGCCAAGCGTCGTGGTTTTGGACGAGAGATAGGGCGTAAGGGTCAGGTCCTTGTGGTCGCCGATTTTGAAGAAATACGGCACCTGCACCCCGGTTCCAAGCTGAGAGGTGGTGCGAATCGACGGCACCAGAAAACCGGTCGCACGCTCCAGCGTCGGGTCGGGCAGGCGCAGATAGGGGAAGTAGAAAACGGGAACGTCCAGTACCCGCAGCTGCGCTCCTTCAAAGTAAAGCTGCCGCTCTAACGAGTCATGCGTGACCTTGCGCGCCCGGATCTGCCACAGAGGCGGACGGCCATCGGTGCAGACATGGCACGAGGTTGCGGCGATCTTGCTGAATTGCGTAAAGCGCCCTCCGGCGCGGCGGGCCTGAACGGATGCGATTTGCACCTGCTGCTCGAACACCATCCGCGCGCCCACCAGCAGGCCATTCTGAAGCCCGTTGTCCAGCTGCGCCGACTCCGCCAGTACAGTCGTCTGCCCACCCTGATCAATGCGGACGGGGCCATCCAGTGTTAGCTCTCCGGTTTCGCGGTCATAGACGATGCGATTGGCGCTGAGTTTGACGTTGCCCTGAAACGCCTCGACATTGCCTTCGGCCACCAGCTTGCGTTCGGGCGTGATAAAGATCCTGTCGGCCACAAGCAGCGCCGGTTCTTCCTCTTGGGCCGGGCTTTGGGTGACGGCTGGATCGGACAGATTCTGCGCGGCCAGGCCAAGGGGCAGGGTCAGGGCCAGCATGCTGGTCGCTGCAAACGGTAGAAAACGCCGCATCAGCCGTCCTCCGCGTGCAGTAACAGGCCAAGCGATAGCAGGATCGCCGCAAAGGGTGGTGCCCAAGCAGCGACATAGATCGGAAGCTGACCGTTTTCGCCAAGAATCTGCGCGAAGTTGCGCACGAAATAGATCGCAAAGCCCAACAGAACAGCCGTCAGCACCGCTACACCGGTTCCACCAAAGCGCACATGGCGCATGGTGAAGGCCGCTCCGATCAGGACCATGGCAACCAGAAACAGGGGCCGGGCAAGTTGGACATGCAGCCAGACCTCATATTGCTTGGTCGAAAACCCGGCCTCACCCAGATCGCGGATCAGCTTGGGCAGATCATAGACCGAGACCGAGTCCTGCTTACCCAGCGTGTCCAGAATGCGTTCCCGCGTTAGTGTGGTCGGCAGCTCAAGACGTTCATGCGAAACAGCGTTTGTTTCAGGGTTGAGGTCGTCCCGCAGCGGCCAGAGTTTGGCGTCGGTCAAAACCCAGGTTCCGTTGGTTAGCTCCGCGCGTTCGGCCACGATCTGCTGGTTTGGCTTTCCGCCGCCCGAAAAGGTGATGATGGTCACATCGTCAAGACCCAGAGTATCCCCGTTCGATGTACCCCTGGCATGGATCACGGATTGGCCATTGTCCGAGCTTTGACGCAGCCATAGCCCCTCCCGGCTGATCGATAGGGCAGAGCTGCCATCGTCGCGATAGGCATCCGATAGACGCTCAAACTCTTCCGAGGTCGCGGCGGCGATCGGGTTCAGCAAAGCAACGGCCAGAATGCCAATCATCAGGGCCAGGGTGACCGGGGCCACAAGCGCCCGCAGGCCGGAGCGACCGGTGGCGCGGGTCACCACCAGTTCTGAGGTGCGCGCCAGCCCAACAAACAGCGCGATGGTGGACAGGATAATCAGCAGGGGCAGCATCTCGCTGATCGCGGCGGGGGTGTTCAGCAGCGTCAGACCCAGTAGTTGGCCCACGGACAAGTCGTAATCGTCAAAGCGGCGCAGCTGTTCGATCAGGTCGATCAGAATCATCAGGGTCAGAAAGATGCCGCCGATGACCATAAAGCTTTGAAGAAAGCGGCGCGCGAAGTAGCGGTCAAGGATCACGGAAAGACCCTCGCAGGGCTTGAAACGCAGGGGTTCACGCCCGGATCGCCATTGCATGTCATCTTGCGCGACAGCGAATGCCTGCCGTTTGGTGCCACTTAGATCTCCCCCGAGCCTGCCGTTTATTTTTGCAGAACCTTAATGCAAATGGCGGGCGGGGAAAACTGCTATCTGGTCAAGCCGCGCAGCGCGGGCTAGGTCTTGGGGAACAGATTTTGAGGAGTTTGCTATGAGCAGTCTGGTACCAATCCGTTTTGAGGCTTTTGACGTGGATGCCATGGCGCAGGCGGAAGGGCGCGTGGCAATCATCGTTCCCGCCGATGGCAAGATGAGCCCCGCCGTGCGACGTGCCAACAAACTGACCCGTGGAGCGGTTGCTCGGGTGGTGGAAAGCGATCGGTTCGAAAAGGTGAAAACCGGGGATGTGATCTCGCTGGCGTGGCCGGTTGGTATGGCCGCGCAAGCATTGGACATCGTGGTCCTGCCGCGCCGCCCCGAAGCGGATGAGGCGCGCAAAGCGGGCGCGGCATTGGCAAAACTGGCCGGTGGCAAAGACCTGTTGGTGATGGCGGGCAATCAGGTGCGCGTGGAAGATCTGGCGATGGGTATCGCTTTGCGCAGCTACGATTTCGACGTCCACAAGACCAAAGATAGTGATGCGGAAGGTTCGGTCACGATCAGCCACAGCAAGCATGACGAAGCCGAAGCGGGTTTCGCCCCGATGTATGCGGTTGCCGATGGGGTGCGGATGACCCGCGACCTGACGAATGAGCCTGCGAACATCCTGAACACCACCGAATTTGCCGACCGTCTGGACGAGATGAAATCGCTGGGCCTCGAGGTCGAGGTGCTGGAGGAAGACAAGCTGGCCGAATTGGGCATGCGCACGCTGCTGAGCGTGGGGCAGGGCTCAGTCAGCCCGTCGAAAGTTGTGGTGATGCAGTGGAACGGGGGCGACAAGGATGATGCGCCGCTGGCTCTGGTCGGCAAGGGCGTTGTGTTCGACACCGGGGGGATCTCGCTGAAACCGGCGGGTGGCATGGAAGACATGACCATGGACATGGGCGGCGCGGGGGTTGTGGCCGGCACCATGCGGGCGCTGGCCAAGCGCAAGGCCAAGGCCAATGTGGTCGGTCTTGTGGGGCTGGTCGAGAACATGCCCTCGGGCAATGCGACCCGTCCGGGCGACGTTGTGAAATCAATGAAGGGCGATACGGTCGAGATCATCAACACAGACGCCGAGGGCCGTTTGGTTCTGTGCGACGTGATGTGGTACGCGCAGGAGAGGTTCTCTCCGGTCGGTATGATCGATCTGGCGACCCTGACCGGGGCGGTCATCATTGGACTTGGCCATGAGAATGCGGGTGTCTTCTCGAACAACGATACCTTCTGTGATGCCTTCCTGAAATCGGCTAAGGCCGAGGACGAAGGCGCATGGCGGCTACCTTTGGGCGCGGCCTATGACAAGCAGCTGAAATCGCGCATCGCCGATATGAAGAACGTGGGCGGACGGCCTGCAGGCTCGATCACCGCGGCGCAGTTCCTGCAACGCTTCGTGAAAGAAGAAACGCCTTGGATTCACCTCGACATCGCCGGTGTTGCCTCGGTCGCGGCTGAGACATCCTATGCCCCCAAAGGCGCAACAGGCTGGGGTGTGCGCGCGCTGAGCCGCTTTGTGCAGGACAATTTCGAGTAAACCCATGGGGGCCGTCTATTTCTATCACCTGACCCGTCAGCCGCTGGAGCATACTTTGCCAGTCCTGCTGGACAAGGCGCGTCAGGCCGGGTGGAAGATCGCCGTGCGGGGCACTGATCCCGCCCGGCTGGACTGGTTGGATGAAAAACTCTGGTTGGGACCCGAGGACGGGTTCTTGCCGCATGGACGGGCTGGTGGGGCGCATGATGCGATGCAACCGATCCTGTTGACGTCGGACATGCAGGTCGCAAATGATGCCAGCTGCGTAATGGCGGTGGACGGGGCGGCGGTTGACCCGGATGAGGTCGCCGCGCTGGACCGAGTTTGCATTCTGTTCGACGGCAATGACATGGAGGCTGTTCAACATGCGCGCGGCCAGTGGAAAGCGCTGACCAGCGCGGGGTGTTCAGCGCAATATTGGTCCGAGGAATCGGGCCGTTGGGAAAAGAAAGCCGAAGCCTAGCGCGCGGCTGTTGCGGAAATCAGGAGAGCGACAAATGGAAATGAAGCCTTTGGGCCGCACCGGGATCATGGTGTCTGATCTGTGTCTTGGGACGATGACATTCGGATCGCAAACCTCGGAAGCCGACGCGAATTCGCAGATGGACGTGGCGCTGGCAGCCGGGATCAATTTTGTCGATGCCGCCGAGATGTACCCGGTCAATCCGGTCGCCAAAGAGACGATTGGCCGGACCGAGGAAATCCTTGGCAACTGGAATGCAGCCAATGCTGCGCGCCGGGGGGATTATGTTCTGGCCACCAAGCATTCCGGTGAGGGGCTTCGCTTTGTCCGCGATGGTGCGCCGATCACCGCTCAGACAATCCCCGAGGCCATCGAGGGCTCACTGAAGCGTTTGAAGACCGACTATATCGACCTCTACCAGTTTCACTGGCCCAATCGGGGCAGCTATATGTTCCGGCAGAACTGGACGTTCTCGCCCAAGGGGCACAACACCGATGAAGTGCTGGAGAACATGCAGGAGTGTCTGGAGGCGCTTCAGGTTCAGGTCGACAAGGGCAATATCCGGGCCTTTGGATTGTCCAATGAAAGTGCCTGGGGGACGGCGCAATGGCTGCGCTTGTCCGAGCAGATGGGCGCGCCTCGGGTGGCGTCGGTTCAGAACGAATACTCGCTGCTGTGCCGGCTGTTTGATACGGACATGGCCGAGTTGAGCGTTCATGAAGACGTGGGCCTGATGGCGTTCTCGCCTTTGGGAACTGGGTTGCTGACCGGCAAATACCAGGGCGGGGCCATTCCCGAAGCCTCGCGCATGTCACTGACGCCGGAGCTGGGGGGGCGCAAGTCCGAGCGGGTTTTTGATGCCGTTGACGTCTATTTGCAGATTGCCGCGCGGCATGGGCTGGACCCGACATTGATGGCGCTGGCGTGGTGCCGGACCCGTCCGTTCATGATGTCAGCCATCTTTGGCGCGACGACAGTGACGCAGTTGGAGCATATCCTGTCTGGCGCCGATCTGCGCTTGTCCGATGAGGTTCTGGCCGAGATCGATGCGGCGCACAAAGCGCATCCGATGCCGTATTAAGGCGTTTCGGGTTTATCCTGAAGCGATCCAGGGGGCGCTGCCCCCGCCGCGCGTGCCGCGCCTCCCCCGGGATATTTTTGGCCAGTTGGAGTGGATCCGGTCAGTGATGGGTGGGGTGGGCACTATCTTGTCTGAGGTCACGGGCCGACAAACCGTGGGCCGTGCGGAAGGCGCGGGCGAAGCTGGATTGCGAGGTGAACCCGGTGGCCTGAGCCACGTCCATCAGCGACATGTCGGTATCGGTAACCAAACGGCGGGCCTCGGCCATGCGCAGTTGCAGGTAGTGGTCCTGCGGCGTGGTGTTCAGGCGCAGGCGGAATTGCTGTTGCAGGGTGCGGGGGCTGGTGCCCAATCTGTCGGCGATATGGGCTAGTGGCAGCGGATCGTCGAGCGCGGCCTCCATCAGGCTATTCGCTTTGGACGTCAGCGCTGAGTGGTGGTTCGCTTTGGGCGTGTCTGTTCTGGTTTGGGCCGGAGCGCCTTCGTACAGGAACTGGTTCGAGACACGTGCGGCAAAACCAGCACCATGGCGCGCGGAGATGATGTGCAGCATCATCTCGACCGCGGGGATCGCGCCGCCCGAGGTCAGACGGTTTTCGGAGATTGCGAAACGGTTTGCCTGAACATCGACCTTTGGAAAGCGGCTCGCGAAACTGTCAAGATCGTCCCAATGGGTGGTTGCGGTGTGACCATCTAGCAGACCAGCCTCGGCCAGCAGCCAAGGCCCTCCGTCTATGCCGGCCATGGTGGCACCCGTAGCTGCGATGCGCCGCAATCCCGCGATCAGGCTGGGGGTTGCTTGGCGGGCCATTTGAAATCCGGCAACGACAATCATCAGGTCGCAGCTTTGCAGACGGGCCAGCGGTATGCCGGGAACGGTGAGCGCACTGGTCAGCATGACTGGCGCGTCCGTTGGGGTCACGTAGTCCCAATCAAAGGCCGGACGATCGGCCAAACGGTTGGCGGCGCGCATCGGATCCACGGCCGAGGCGAAGCTGAGCGTGCTGCACTCATCCAGTACCAATAGCGCTGTTTTCAGGGCGCGATGTTCCGGTTGCAGTATGTTTTTTGCGGATTTCATCAAGTTCGATTCGCATTCTGACAAGTGTTCCCACAAGGCTGCGCCAGAGGCGTCGGTTGCGCAAATCGGAATCCGGGGAGAAGCCTGGGGAAAACTTTACTCAAAGCTGGGTATAACTTGGGGAAAACGTTTTTGCCCGGAAAACGGCAGGTATTCCATTGTTGGGAGCCCGCCCATCAAACAGTGCCGGGCACTGTGTTTCGATCTGCCGGCCAGCGGAAAAAGCCCGCTGACCGGATGGGCGGAGTGCGTCGTTGTTGATAGCGCGACACGCGCGTAGAGCTAGGGCGTCAGCCTTGATTCGGGCCTCGGATCTGGCGGATTGTGCGGCGGACGGCTTGCCAATCTTTGGCCTCTTGCGTGTTTCCCGCGGCCTCACATTCGCGCATCTTCTGAGCGGCTTCCGCCTCGGCCCGGTCGCCGTGCGCGGAATAGAGGGCGCGTGCATATTGAGCGGTTTGTAGTGCGTCCATTCTGATCATCCTCCGTAGAGTGTCTGCGCGTTCGCGGTGTCACTATACTACAGGAACCGGAAAACCGCACGTTTGAGGCGTCAGCCCTTCGCAATCTCGGCCCGCAACCCGCGCAGGTATTCCGGGAAACGGCGGGCGGTCATCTCAGACTCGCGGATCAGGGTGTCGAAATGCCGGCTGAACACCTCGATCCGGTCGCGGTCGCGGAAGGCCATGTAGTGACTGCCCGCATAGAAGACGCAAAGAAGCGGGCCGAAGATCGTGACAGGTGCAGAATACAGTCGTTTGGCATCGAACAGATAGATGCGCAGGCGGGGATAGTGCTGTTCGCTGAGGTCCAGAAGGTGGTCGATCTGTTCCAGACGGACTGGCAAAGGCAGCCCCTCGTAGTAGCCGGTCCCGAGGGCGAAGCTGCGGATTTCATACAGGGGCATGGCGATCTCATAGTCCGACTGGGCGCTGCGCATCCAGGACAGGCGATCCTCGGATGCGCCAATCGCTTGATCTGCCGTGCGACCCAAATGCGGGGCGTATTCCCATTCAAGGATCGCGCGAGTCTTGAGCATATCGGGTAGGGTGGCGGGCACGTAGCGGATTTTGTAACCCGCAGCCTCTTGATGCCATTGGAAAATACGCTCATCGACAAGGGCGCGGGGGGCCTCGGCCATAGTCAGTGAACTGGCCAGCAGTTCCGCGGCGCTTTCGGGGCGATCCGACAGGCTTAGCAGCCAATCCGCTGAGACGCCCAGAGCAGAGGCGCAACTTCCGACCACATGGGCGTTGGGCAAGCGGGCGCCCTCATCGGTCAGCAGCTGTGATACGGTCGAGCGGTCTACACCGATATGTCGGGCCAGGGCGCTTTGGCTGACGGTGGCGTCCTCCATCGCGCGGGAAAGCCGCAGGCGAAACTGCGCAGCGCGAACTCGTTTGTCGATTTTATCTACCATAAGGTAATAAATATCACCTATGATGATTTTTGTTAATCATATTCGGAATTCCCAACATGCCGCCCGTTGAGTAACGCTTTTGTGATAACAACAAAAAAACGGGGTCCGGAATGGAAACGCGACGAAGATCTGTCGTGAAAGCACTCATTTGGAATGTGATGGGGTTGGTGATGATGACGCTGGTGGGCCTGATCGCCACCGGGTCAGTTGCGGTGGGTGGCGTAGTAGCGCTGGTCAATACCGCCATCGGTCTGACGTTTTACATTGCCTATGAGCGGGTCTGGGCGGGGATCTCATGGGGGCGTCATGGAGAAAGCTGAAACGCCCGAATGGGGCACCTTGGCCCTGATTGCCGCATGTAACGCAGCCTGGTTGATTGCCACTTTCTTCGTGGCGGGTTGGAGCTTGTGGCTTGCCATCCCGATGATGGGCGCGATTGCCGCCCTTCATTCTTCGCTGACGCATGAGGCATTGCATGGCCATCCGTTTCGCACCAAATGGCTGAACGAGGCGCTGATGGCCCTGCCTTTGACCCTGTTCATTCCGTTCAACCGGTTTCGCGACTTGCATCTTGCGCATCATCAGGATTCGAACCTGACAGACCCCTACGACGACCCCGAAAGCAACTACCATGACCCGAAGGTCTGGGCGCAGTTGTCTGGATGGCAAAAGAGGCTGCTTGCCGCCAACAACACGCTGCTCGGACGCATGGTACTGGGGCCTGCGATTGGGCAGGCTATGTTTCTGCGGGATGAATGGAGCAGTCTGATTCGTGGTGACCGTTCAGTCGCTCTTGCATGGGCGTTGCATATTCCGGGAATAGCGGTGGTATTGTGGGTCGTCGCGCACTCCTCCATGCCGATTTGGGCCTATGTCATGTCGACTTATATCGGGTTGGGTCTTGTGAAGATCCGCACCTTTCTTGAACACCGTGCGCATGAGAAATCGCGCGCCCGTACGGTGATCGTCGAAGATCGTGGTATCTTGGCTTTTTTGTTTCTGAACAACAACTTGCACGTGGTTCACCACATGAACCCATCGGCCCCCTGGTATCAACTACCCACGCTCTATCAATCGGGAAAAGAGCGGTATCAGGATTGCAACGAAGCCTATGTCTACACGTCCTATGCCGAGATCTTCAGGGCATATTTCTGGCGGGCGAAGGACCCGGTGCCGCATCCGCTCTGGCCAAAGCCCTGATTTAAAGACAGAACGGGGTTCATGAGCTTATGGATTCCAATCACCATCGCCGCCGCCAGCTTTCAGACTGTCCGGTTCATGCTGCAGAAATCGCTCAGCAGCGTAAAACTGTCTGCGGCTGGGGCAACTTTTGCGCGCTTTGCCTATTCCTTGCCATTGGCTCTGATAGGGCTGGTCGTCGCGATGCAGGTCACCGGGCTGAGCCTGCCCGAATTGTCCGCGCGGTTCTGGGTGTTCGCGATCATCGGCGGCACCACGCAGATTCTGGCGACGATCTGTGTTGTCGCCCTGTTCAAGCAACGCAACTTTGCGGTCGGTATCACGTTCAAGAAAACCGAAGTCATCCAGACCGCCATAGTTGGATTTGTGGTGCTGGGCGATCAGGTCTCGACCGGTGCGTTGGGGGCGATTGTCGTGGGGCTTCTGGCAGTTCTGCTTCTGTCCAAAACTCCCGGAGGAGACGGGGCGTGGTGGCACCATCTGACCAATCGTGCCTCGCGACTGGGGCTGGGTTCGGGGGTGTTGTTCGCCTTCTCTGCGGTCAGCTATCGCGGTGCCTCGCTTGAGCTGGGCGATATCGACGCGTGGTTTCGCGCGCTGGTCACGCTGGCCGCTGTGGTCTCGTTTCAGTTCGTCAGCATGGCGATCTGGTTGCTTTGGCGCGACCGGGCCGAGTTGCGCGCGGTCTGGAACACACGCCGAACCGGAGTGTTCGTTGGCCTGACCAGCCTGGGCGGATCATTCTGCTGGTTCTTCGCTTTCACCTTGCAGAACGCGGCATATGTCAAAGCACTGGGGCAGGTCGAGCTTTTGCTCAGCCTGCTTGCCTCGACCCTGTTTTTCCGTGAGACCATCACCCGGCGCGAGATCGCCGGGATGATGTTACTGGGCGCGTCAATACTGGTACTGGTGCTGTCGATCTGAAGCATTCTACTCAAGGCACAAGCATCGAAATACGCCTTCGATCGCAGGGAGAGACAGCGTTTTTCGATTCAAATCAAATGCAAAGCGATACAAGCGCCCGGGCGACTAGCCCGCGCGGCGCTCATCAAAGCTGAGGGCGATGAAGCTGGGCAGGTGATCGCCCATGCCGACAACAGCCGGGCCATGATCGTCCTTGCGGCCTCGACCGCGAGTTTTGGGTTCGCGGGGCTCGCGCTCTTTCTTGCCTTCGCTTCGCTTTCCTTCCGCCGCTTTGGCGGGCTTCTCGGCTTTCGGTTTCTCGGGCTTTGGTTCTTCCTTGACCGGGTTATCAAGGCGCGGAATTTCCTTCTGGATCAGCTTTTCAATCGCGTCCAGAGCCTTTTCGTCACGACCCGAGCAGATCGTCACGGCCTTGCCTTCGCGTCCGGCACGGCCTGTACGGCCGATGCGGTGAACATAGTCCTCGGCATGGCCGGGCACGTCGAAGTTGAACACATGGCTAACCGAAGGGATATCGAGACCGCGCGCCGCCACATCTGAGGCAACTAGCAGGCGCAGCGAGCCATCGCGGAACCCGTCCAGCGTTTTCATCCGCTGCGACTGATCCAGATCGCCATGGATCGCGGCCGCGTTGTAGCCGTATTTCTTCAGCGATTTCGCACAGATATCCACATCCGTCTTACGGTTGCAGAAGATGATCGCGTTGGTGCATTTGTCACCTTCGGCGTCGATCAGCGCACGCAGAACCTTGCGTTTGCCGCTGGCTTCGCGATCCCGGCGACCGCCTTTGAACATCACCACGCCCTGTTCAATCGTCTCGGACGCGGTGGCCTGACGGGCGACCTCGATCCGGGCAGGGGCGGACAGGAAGGTGTCGGTGATACGCTCAATCTCCGAGGCCATTGTGGCCGAGAAGAACAGCGTCTGGCGCGTGAAGGGCGTCAGTGAGAAGATGCGTTCGATATCGGGGATGAAGCCCATATCCAGCATCCGGTCGGCCTCATCCACGACCATGATCTGCACACCGGTCAGCAGCAGCTTTCCGCGTTCGAAATGGTCCAGAAGACGGCCCGGTGTCGCGATCAGTACGTCTACGCCGCGGTCGATCAGGGCCTCTTGCTCTTTGAAGCTGACACCGCCGATCAGAAGGGCCTTGGTCAGTTTCAGATGCTTGGAATAGGTGTCGAAATTCTCGGCCACCTGCGCGGCCAATTCCCGTGTCGGGCACAGCACCAGCGAGCGCGGCATCCGGGCTCGGGCGCGGCCACGGGCCAGCAGGGTAATCATCGGCAGCGTGAAGCTTGCGGTTTTCCCGGTGCCGGTCTGGGCAATGCCCAATACGTCTCGCCCTTCCAGCGCGGGTGGAATCGCACCTTCTTGAATCGGAGTGGGGGTTTCGTATCCGGCTTCCTCAATGGCTTTGAGGACCTTCGGGTTCAGGTTCAGTTCGGTAAACTTTGTCATATATGTCCGATTATTGCGGACACTTGACCTGGCCCGCGCGTCTGCGTCATGCCGGGTCAATCTGACCATGCGCACCATGCGCGTTTCGGCTTGAGGCGGGACATAACAAAAACGTGGGGCGGGGTCAAATGAACTGAAATCCCGACGGCGTCAACCGGCTGGAAATAGCATTTTTTGCAACAATTCAGCAGCTTCCGGGAAAGTGTTTCGCTACTTTTTCATCCAGATGCAACGGGCGGTGCCGGATCTGACCATGTGCCTCAAGCCGAGCACGGACGTCCGGGTCAGCGGCGCTGAGTTCATCGTAAAATGCACGCAGCCCATCAACACCACGGGCAGACTCGATCTGGCTGAACAGCTCGTTCTTGTTCACGCCGCCCTGATCGCGAGGCAGGTTCGGGGACATGCCGGGTTTGTACGAGCCACGCTCCATCCGGAAACGGTAGTGTTTGAACCAATGCTCCCAACTCAGGGCGTGATGGTGGCACAACTCCAGTCCCGGCAGCTCGAATTTGCAGGGCAGGAGGGTCTTGTCCTGAAACAGGTTGTGGATGCGAAAACTCAGCTTTTTCAAACCCGTGCGCACGATCAATTTGCCCTGCACATGGCTGAGGAATCCCCCAAGAACATGGGCGCCATAGGTGGGGTAAAGCGCCTGAACCAAAGCCTCACGGTCCGGGCCTTTGGGGATATGCGCTTTGTACAGGTTTTCGGCCTCGGCAATGGACTCGATCGGTCGGACCCGAACGGCGGGGATATCTGCGGGCACGGTTTCAAGCAGCTCCGGGATGGGAGCGTCCGCCCACAGGAACTCATCCACATCGATATGGGCCAGCCAATCCAGATCGGTTTTGCGATAGGTATAGCTGGCATGGGTGGATTGGCGCACCTGATGCTTATCCGGACGCGTCCGGTTCCGGCCACGCCAGAAAGCGTCATCACAGAGTGTCACTTGCACCTTAGGGTGCTGCTCCAACTGGCGCTGCGCCTCGGGGTTGGGCTCATCCAGATAGAGGTACAGCCGGTTGGCCCCCAGATCGAGGTGATAGGCCGCAAACCGCAGGATATCCTGCGTGGGCCCTCGCACCATGGAGACAACACCCCATATGGTCATTGGCGCTGCATCCGGGCGAGACGGCGTTCGCGCATCTTTTTCAGACGGCGAAAGACGGTTCCGGGGTCTTTGTTCAGCTCGGTCATCAGGTGATCCGCCAGCGGGGCGATGGTCGGATCAGTCAGCGCCTTGGTCCAGATCGGCGCGACTAGCGACACGGCCAACCCGCCGCGCTCCAGTGAGAAAGACTGCATCTGCAACGGCAGCGGGGCGGTGCTTTTGCCGCGAAACCAATGGGTTTCCTCCGGCCCGCGTTTGGAGAACAACCGTTCGAACTCATAGAGCTTCATCAGCCCAAACAGCATCCGCAGTGCTTGACCAACCTCGCGTTGTGTTGGGGTGTCGCCGTGATCGGCAAAGGTTTGCACCGACGAGACGAGCCAGCGCAGATCAAGCGCTTCGAGGAGATGCTGGGATTGTTCGGCCCAGAGCCGCCGGAACAAAGCGGGCGTGTGACGCGGATAGGAGCGTTTGCGCAGATTGGCGATCAACTGGGCGTTCAGGAAGGCAAGTTCCGAATTGCCTACAAACTCGGTCGCGATCTTGGCGCGCTTCTGGTCCCACGCGGTGGCATCGTCGCTTTCGGGGGCGAGGGTCGCGCATTCCGGCACGATCTGCTGCGCCATTACGTCCAGATCAACGTCGAGATCGGGCAGGGGGCGGGCACCGAACACAAAAGGCGCGCGCCTGTTTTCCAGGATCTCCAGCATGTCGGGCAGGCCGCCGGGAAAGGTCAGGTCGTCATCGCTCATGCGGGCAGAATTGCACAGCCGGGATTGGCTGTGCAATCAGGCAGTTGGATCACACCATCATCTCTTTGGTGGCCGTCAGGTTCAGCGCCGGATAGTCCCGCACGACCCGGTCGATATCCCATTGCAAGCGGGTCAGATAGACAATGTCGCCGTCATGGTCATGAGCGATGTGCTGCTTGTTGGCGTTGACGAATTTCTCGACCTCGGCCTTCTCACCGCTGACCCAACGGGCCGAGGTGAACTGAGACGCCTCGAACCGAACCGGCAGGCCGTATTCCATCTCAATCCGGCTGGCCAGTACTTCGAATTGCAACGCGCCGACGACGCCCACGATAAAGCCCGAGCCGATCGAGGGTTTGAACACTTTGGCCGCGCCTTCTTCGGCAAACTGCATGAGCGCCTTTTCTAGATGCTTGGCCTTCATCGGATCGCCCGGACGGACGGTCTGCAGCAGTTCCGGTGCAAAGGACGGGATGCCGGTCACGCGGATCGCTTCGCCCTCGGTAAGCGTATCGCCAATGCGCAGCTGGCCGTGGTTCGGGATGCCGATGATGTCCCCGGCCCAGGCTTCCTCAGCAAGTTCCCGGTCAGAGGCAAGGAACAGGACGGGGTTCGAGATCGCCATCGGCTTTTTCGACCGCACATGGGTCAGCTTCATGCCACGTTTGAAATGCCCCGAGGCCATGCGCACAAACGCCACCCGGTCGCGGTGCTTGGGGTCCATATTGGCCTGCACCTTGAACACGAAACCGGCGACCTTCTTTTCATCGGGCGCGATCTGACGGGGCTCAGCAGACTGAACCTGCGGCTGCGGGCCATAGGCGCCGATGCCTTCCATCAGCTCTTTCACGCCAAACGAGTTGATCGCCGAGCCGAACCAGATCGGGGTCATGTGCCCTTCCAGAACCGCTTGCGGATCGAGGGCAGGCAGCAATTCGCGCGCCATTTCAACCTCTTCCAGCAGCTTCTCCAGCAGGTGATCGGGCACGTGTTCCGCCAGTTTGGGATCGTCCAAACCGTCAATCTGAATGCTCTCGGCCACTTTGTTGCGGTCGGCGCGGTCCATCAGCTCCAGCCGGTCGCGCAGCATGTCATAGCAGCCGATGAAGTCGCGGCCCACGCCGATGGGCCACGCGGCAGGCGTGACGTCGATGGCCAGCATTTCCTGAATTTCGTCGATGATCTCGAACGTATCGCGGCTTTCGCGGTCCATCTTGTTACAGAAGGTCAGGATCGGCAGATCGCGCAGGCGGCAGACCTCGAACAGCTTCTGCGTCTGGCTTTCGACACCTTTCGCACCGTCGATCACCATCACCGCCGCATCCACCGCGGTCAGCGTGCGATAAGTATCTTCCGAGAAATCGCTGTGGCCGGGGGTGTCGACTAGATTGAACCGGAAATCCCCATAGTCGAACGACATCGCCGAGGCGGAAACCGAAATCCCTCGGTCCTTCTCCATCTGCATGAAGTCCGACCGCGTGCGCCGCGCCTCACCCTTGGCGCGCACCTGACCGGCCATCTGGATCGCGCCGCCGTACAGCAGGAACTTTTCCGTTAGCGTGGTCTTACCCGCATCCGGGTGCGAGATGATGGCGAATGTCCGACGACGAGCGATCTCGGGCGGCAATACGGGTTGGTTCGAGGCGGTATCAAGCATAAGCGGGCGTATAGGCGGGGAAACCCGCCGAAGCAAGACAAACGGACTGGTTCGAATCGGCAAGCTATGGCAAAGAGAACGTATAGTGAACAAATTATGGGAGTGAACCAATGGAATTGAAAGAGATTGCGAACGAGCTTGTCGCCGGCTGCCGCGAAAACCGGACCGCCGAAAATCTGGGCAAACTCTATGCCGCGGATGCTGTCTCGGCCGAGGCGGTGGATGACGTTGGCATGGGGCGTGAGGTCCAAGGTCTGGATGCCATTCGCGGCAAACACGAATGGTGGGACAGCGCGGCAGAAGTCAGCCATGTCTCGGTCAGTGATCCGATGTTGCATGGCGACGACCGCTTTGCCGTGATTTTCGAGATCAAGGGCAAGTTCATAGAAAGCGGCGAGAATTTCGATATGAGCGAAGTGGGTGTCTACCACGTGGCCGATGGTAAAATTGTGAGGGAAGAGTTCTTTTACTAGGGCCTGTTGAATTCTGGTCTTCTCAGTCTGGCTGGTGCTAGACATGCGGGCAACAACAGACAGAGGGGATCAGAATGGATCTGGGAATTCGCGGCAAACGTGCGTTGGTGTGTGCCAGCAGTAAGGGGCTTGGGCTGGGCTGTGCCGAGGCGTTGGCTGAAGCAGGCGTTGATCTGTTGATGAATGCGCGCGGTGCTGAGGCACTTGAAGCTGAAGCGGCGCGGTTGCGTGCGGATCATGGCGTTGTGGTTGAGACGGTGGCCTGTGATGTGACCTCGGCCGAAGGTCAGGCGCAAGTGATCGAGGCAGCACAGGGTATTGATATTCTTGTCACAAATGCGGGCGGGCCGCCTCCGGGTTTGTGGTCGGACTGGGATCGTGAGGATTTCATCAAGGCACTGGATTCCAACATGCTGACGCCGATCGCTTTCATGAAAGCGCTACTGCCGGGGATGATGGACAAAGGTTGGGGGCGGGTGGTGAATATCACCTCGCAATCTGTCCGCGCGCCGATCCCGGCTTTGGGTCTTTCGAATGCTGCGCGCACCGGGCTGACCGGTTATGTGGCCGGAACGGCGCGTCAGGTCGCCCCGCAAGGTGTGACGATCAACAACCTGCTTCCGGGTATCCATGACACCGACCGCGCCTTGTCGCTGGATACCGGTGTGTCCAATCAACAAGGGATTTCGCTGGATGAGGCCCGCGCGGCCAGGTCCGCCACGATCCCGGCGCGCCGCTATGGCACACGTCAGGAATTCGGCGCGGCCTGTGCTTTCCTGTGTTCTCAACATGCGGGCTTTATCGTTGGGCAGAACATACTGTTAGATGGCGGCGCAACCAATTTGACGATGTAGGAATGGCACAGAATTTCTCTCTGAAGGACCAATTGTTCAACGCGGAAAAAACCCGCTATCTGGCGGGTTTGTTCCAGTCGGCGGACCCGGAATTCGACGCCGAGGCGTTCGAAGCGCAGGTCATGTCGCGCCTGTTGGATCTGGAACTGAAAGAGAGAATGACCTGGATCGCCGATTGCCTCCAGCAGTCCTTTCCGGGCAATTTGCCATCGGTTGCGCCGGTGATCCTGCGCGCCTTGCCGCCGCCATTGGACCCAAGCAAGACGGATGATGATTTCGGCGATTTCATCTTTGCGCCGCTTGGGGATTGGGTTGTCGCAGTTGGGGCCGAGCATCCAGAACTGGCGTTGGACGTGCTGGAGGAACTCACACAGCGTTTTTCGATGGAATGGGCGATCCGTCCGTTCCTGAACAGCCACCCCGATCTGGTCTTGGCGCGGATGCTGCGTTGGAGCAAACACGACAGCTATCATGTGCGCCGTCTGGTCAGCGAGGGCACGAGGCCTCGTTTGCCATGGGGGCAGGCGGTTGGTCTCGCGCTGACCGACCCCTTGCCTTTGCTGGATGGTCTGCATCAGGACACAACGCGCTATGTGACGCGCTCGGTTGCGAACCATCTGAACGATATCACGAAAAAAGACCCCGATCTGGTTCTTGAATGCCTGCAGCGCTGGCGCGAGGCAGGTGAGCAGGACGAGGCGGAGCTGGAGTGGATGATCTCTCATACCCTGCGCGGTCTTGTAAAGGCCGGGCATCCTGGGGCGATGAAGATGCTGGGCTATGACCCGGATGCGGATGTCACTGCAATCATTTCTGTTGAGGGCGAGGCCCGGATCAATAGCGCTTTGGCGTTCTCGGTCGATTTGAAAGGGTCTGCTGATCAACCGGTTCTGGTGGATTATATCATTCACTTTCAACGCCCTAACGGAAAAACGTCAGCCAAGGTTCACAAGCTGAAACAGGCCGCTCTGAAAAACGGCGCGTTGCGTCTGGACAAACGCCACAAGCTCAAAGGCAATGCGACCACGTTCAAACTGGTGCCGGGTGCGCATCGGCTTGAGGTTCAGGTGAACGGAAAAATCCGCGCCGGTGTCGATTTCGAGCTGCTTGCGGAATAGCTGATCCCTTGCGCCGGACGGGCGGGGTTGCTATCCCCGCTCAAGCCCGATGGAATTGATCGGGAAAGGCAACAGGACCCATCTGTGACAGGCAACACACCTCCTCCTCGTTTGGAAATTCGCAATATGATCCGCCGGTTAGAAGGCCGGGTTGTGGTGGATGACGTCTCGCTGACGCTCGAGGCGGGGCGGGTGACCTGCCTGCTTGGTCCGTCCGGATGCGGCAAATCCACAACCTTGCGGATGATCGCCGGGGTCGAGATGCAAGACTCGGGCGAGATCTATGTCGATGGCAAACTGATCTGTGACACGGTGTTCCGTGTCCCGCCTGAACGCCGCGAGATTGGGTTGATGTTTCAGGACTTTGCCCTGTTCCCGCATCTCAGCGTGGCCGATAACGTGAGTTTCGGCCTGAAGGGTAGCAAGGATCAGAAACGTGCCCGGGTCGAGGAGCTGCTGACCAAAGTCGATCTGATGCGGTTCATCGACGGGTTCCCGCATCAACTGTCCGGCGGCGAACAGCAGCGGGTGGCTTTGGCGCGCGCTCTGGCTCCGCGCCCCCGGATCATGTTGATGGACGAGCCGTTCTCGGGCCTCGACAACCGCCTGCGCGACGGTATCCGCGACGAAACGCTCGCGATCCTGAAAGAGGAAGACGCCGCCGTTCTGCTGGTCACCCACGAGCCGGAAGAGGCCATGCGCATGGCCGATGAGATCGCCCTGATGCGGGGCGGCAAGATCGTGCAACAAGGCGCGCCCTACAACGTCTACACGCGGCCAGCGGACAAGGCGGCCGTGGCCTTTTTCAGTGATGTCAACGTGTTGCAGGCGCAAGTGAATGGTGCTTTGGCCGAGACCCCGTTCGGACAGTTCCTGGCACCGGGCTTTCCGGACGGCACCGATGTCGAGATTGTTTTCCGCCCCCAACACCTCCGGCTGGATTTCGACCGAAACGGCAAAGGGCCTTTGCCCACGGCCACAGACGGCGTCGCCGCACGGGGCGTTGTTGAACGCGCCCGGTTCCTGGGCAATGAAAGTCTGGTCGAGTTTCGGATGGACTTTGACGGCTCGATCCTCAAGGCGACGGTTCCGAACGTGTTTGTCCCCGCGCCTGGGCGGGCGATGTGGCTGACCATCCGACGCGACCGCTGTTTCGTTTTCCCTAGATAGAACGCAATTTACCCGCAAGTGGTGCGCGAAAGCCGCAGATTGCGGGCCTGCATTGCTTGCCGCAACGCGGGGTCGGGTCTATCAAGGGCGAAACGCGGGGGTGGGACGGTCATGCGTATTCTGATTACCAATGATGACGGCATCAATGCGCCGGGGCTGATCACGCTTCAGGCGATTGCAAAGGATCTGTCCGGACCCGGCGGTGAGGTCTGGGTCGTGGCCCCAGCATTCGAGCAATCCGGTGTCGGCCACTGCATAAGCTACACCCATCCCATGATGGTCGCCAAACTGGATGAGCGGCGATTTGCTGCCGAAGGCTCTCCGGCGGATTGTGTTTTGGCGGGCCTGCATGACGTGATGAAGGATTGCCCGCCCGATTTGGTGTTATCTGGCGTGAACCGGGGCAACAACTCGGCGGAAAATACACTCTACTCCGGCACTATTGGCGGCGCTATGGAGGCCGCTTTGCAGGGTGTGCCGGCCATTGCCTTGTCGCAGTATTTCGGCCCACGCAATCTGGGGCTCGAGGATCCGTTCGAGGCCGCCAGTCGCTTTGGCGCCGATCTGGTGCGCCGCATTCTGGACGCAACCCCTGCAGAGCAAGGCGATTACCGCCTGTTCTACAATGTGAACTTCCCACCCGTTCCCGCCGATGAGGTTCTGGGCACTCGCGTTGCCCCGCAAGGGTTCCGCCGCGATACGCATTTCTCGGTCGAGCCGCATAGTTCGCCTTCGGGGCGGCGGTTTCTGTGGATCAAGGGCGGATACCAGCACAACCCGACCGCGCCCGGCACGGACGCGGCGGTCAATCTGGAAGGCTATATCTCGGTCACGCCGATGCGCGCGGATCTAACCGCGCATGACACGCTAGAGGCATTGAAGTCGATCGAATGAGTGGACTGGACCCAGAAACCGTCATGCAGTTCCTGTTTGCCCTGCGCAAGCGGGGCGTGACCGATGCGCGTGTCCTGGCCGCGATGGAAGCGGTCGACCGGGGGCGCTTCGTCACCGGCCTGTTCGCCGACCGCGCTTACGAGGATATGCCGCTGCCCATCGCCTGCGGTCAGACGATCAGCCAGCCCTCGGTGGTGGGGTTGATGACACAGGCACTGGATGTGCGTCCGCGTGACACTGTTCTCGAGATCGGGACCGGGTCGGGGTATCAGGCGGCGATCCTCGCGAAACTGGCGCGTCGCGTTTACACGGTTGAACGGCACAGGCGGCTTGTTAGCGAGACCGGCAAGCTGTTTGCCGAACTGGGGCTGACCAATGTCACGTCGATGCTGTCGGATGGCTCGTTCGGTTTGCCGGAACAGGCACCCTTTGATCGGATCATCGTGACCGCGGCGGCTGAGGACCCGCCAGGCCCGCTCTTGGCGCAGCTGAAAATCGGGGGTATCATGGTGCTACCCGTCGGGCAGTCGGATGCGGTGCAGCAGTTGATCAAGGTGACGCGCACCGAGACCGGTTTGGACTATGATGAATTGACGTCGGTTCGGTTCGTGCCGCTGCTTGAAGGGCTTGGCAAGGACGAGACGTAACAGGTTTTTTTTGGAATGGATCGCCGGAACCCCGGACAACAGGGGCAGGTGTTGAGGACAAAAGTCATGAGAGCAGTTACCAAATCAACGATGCGCCGTTGTGCGACCGGAGTTGCGGCTCTGGCCATTCTGACCGGGTGCGAGGGGCCGTTGGACTACGACCTGCGCGGGCAGCTTGGCGGGTTTTCCACCACGGATGCGGCGCAATCCGCCACCACCAGCCGCCCTGCGCCCGATGCGCGGGGGGTGATCACCTATCCGAACTATCAGGTCGCCGTGGCGCGACGGGGCGATACCGTGCGCGATGTGGCGGCTCGGGTCGGCCTGCCGGAAGGTGAGCTGTCACGGTTCAACGGCTTGCAGACAACCGACGCGCTGCGCGAGGGTGAGGTTTTGGCCCTGCCGCGATCTGTTGGGGCGTCAAGTGGTGTGGATATTGCCTCAATCGCCGGAAACGCGATTGATCAGGCCCCGGATACGGCCGGGGTGCAGACGACGCTGCTGAAGCCGGTTGAACCGGCGCCAACGCCTGCGCCGGTCGCCTCTGGACCGGAGCCGGTGCGCCACAAGGTGAAACGGGGCGAGACGGCCTTTACCATCTCGCGCCTCTATCAGGTGCCAGTTGAAGCTCTGGGAGAGTGGAACGGGTTGGGCCCGGATTTCGCCATTCGCGAGGGGCAGTATCTGTTGATCCCGGTCAAGAACCAGGCCGCCCCGCGTCAGGCGGCGGCAGCGGCTCCGGTCGCTGCGACAGAGGTGACGCAACCGGGGCAGGGTTCTCCGACACCGACACCGCCGAGTGCGACCCAGCCGCTACCGGATGAGCAGGTCGCGCCGCTGGCCGAGGCTCCCGTGGCGCCGGATGTCACAGCTGAAGCGCCGACCAGAAGTTCCGGCAATTCCGCGCTGTCCTTGCCGGTCGCGGGCAATATTATCCGGACATATGACAAGGGTAAGAACGAAGGCATCGATATCGCGGCCGCTCCGGGCACGTCGGTCACTGCAGCCGAGGCAGGCACCGTGGCCGCGATTACCGCAGATGCCGATCAGGTGCCGATCATTGTTGTGAAGCATAACAATGACTTGCTGACGGTTTATGCAAATGTCGAGGATATCACCGTCAAGAAAGGTGATCGCGTGCGGCGAGGGCAGAAATTGGCGGAACTGCGCGGCGGCGACAATGCGTATGTTCATTTCGAAGTCCGCAAAGGCTTCGAATCGGTTGATCCTGAGCCGTATCTGAGGTGACCAGAATGGCCCGTTCCGGGCCATGCCTCCGGCGGGGATATTTTTAGCCAGATGAAGGGCGGATCACCCGTGTGGATCGAAGTCACTTAGGCGTTTCCCCGGCTCGTCTGCGAATAGCTCGGGCAGGGGTGTGACGGTTTCGATCAGGTCGATGCGAAAAACGCGAAAGCCGTTGCGCAGCTCGCACCATGCGGTGAGGGTCCAGACGCGGCCCCAATACTCCATATGGAGGGGGCGGATTGTGCGTTCGGTCAAGGTGCCGTCGATGCGGCGGTATGACAAGTGCAGCTTCTGGCGGGATTTGATGGCGGCGCGGAGCGGGGCCATATGTGCCAATCCGCGCGCGGCATCGGCGAAGGGGTAGACTGCGAATTTCCAAGTATCGGCCTCGGCCACAACCTGCGTGGGCAGGACGGCGTCAATCTTTTCTGCGAGTGACTCGGCTGCGGCTTTCAGGTCCGGGTCAGCTGCTTCGGCGACGATGGCCATTCCGAGGTTCAGTGCCTCAAGCTCGGCCGTGGTCAGGTTGAGTGGGGGCAGGGTGATCTGCTCGCGAACCATGTAACCCACGCCGCGTTCGCCTTCGACGGGAACACCCGAGGCGACCAATGTGTCCATATCGCGATAGATCGTACGGACCGACACCTCGAGCCGGTCCGCGATGTCCTGCGCGCGGTGCAGTTTGCCGTCGCGCAGGATCTGGATGATATCGAACAGTCGATCAGTGCGGCGCATAATACGCCGTTCTGACCTGCGTCAGGTCATTTTCCATAGGACTGCCTCATGCCGCATCTGCATGCTTTCGGGGTTGATGGCTGCCATCAGGGCCGGTGCAAACTCCTGTTGAGGGAATTCTGCAGCCGCCGTCTGAGCGGCCTTCATATCTTGCCAAACGACATAGTCCGTCCAGCGACCGTCTTCCCCTTGACTGAGGTGGCGATGGGCAAAGCCGGGTGCTGCGCGCACGAAGCTCTCGGTCGATTGGCTGAGTTTGACGAAGGCCTCGGGTGAGGTGCCCTCGGCCAGGGTGAAGGTGACGATTTCGGCGACATGGGTCATGTGTTTCTCCGTTGACCAGGTTGCGATACCGCTGTCCTAGCCGGTTACAACTGACATAAACCTGTCAGTTGAGAAAAGCGAGGGCCATGAATCGGCAAGATCACATCAAATTTGCCGCTCGAATTGGCTCGGTCACCTTTTGAGAACGCGGCTTGCGGCGTAAACACGGGGTCAGAAAAGGGTTCAGGCGCAGTGCGCCTTTGAGAAGGAGAATAAACATGCTCAACAATATCGGACTTCCCGGCCTGCTGCTGATCGCTGTTGTGGTGCTGGTGCTGTTTGGCCGCGGAAAAATCAGCTCGCTGATGGGTGAGGTTGGCAAAGGCATCACATCGTTCAAGAAAGGCGTCAAGGAAGGCGCGGACGAGCTGGAGCAGGATGCAGCCGAAGTGGCCAAGGACGTCACGCCCGAAACCGAGAAAGACAAGGTCTAAACCCGGATGTTTGATCTGGGCTGGACCGAGCTTCTGGTCATCGGCATCGTTGCCCTGATTGTGGTGGGGCCAAAAGACCTGCCCGTGCTGTTTCGCAATGTCGGGCGGTTTGTCGGCAAGGCCCGCGGCATGGCGCGTGAATTCACCAGCGCCATGAACGAGGCTGCGGATCAGGCAGGTGTGAACGAGATCAAGAAGGGTCTGAACGCGGCCACGAATCCCGTGAACAGCGCGATGGACGGTGTGAAAAAGGCCGCTCAGGATCTCAGCAGCAGCATCGATCCGACCAAGTTTGACCCGGAAAGCGAAACGGGCAAGCTGGCGGCTGAACGGGCTGAACAGGCCAAGAAGATTCAAGCCACAACCGCCCGCGCTGCTGCCGAGCGTAAGGCCAAAGAAGCCGCTGACGCGCTGGCCAAGGCCGAAGAGGCCGAAGCCGCGCTGAACACTGAGAACAAGACATGAGCAAGACCGACGAAATCGAAGACAGCTCAGCCCCGCTGATCGAGCATCTGGCCGAATTACGGACACGACTCATTCACTGCGTCGTGGCGTTTCTGATCGGTATGATCATCTGTTTCACGGTTGCGACACCTCTTTTCAACTTCCTTACGCATCCTTTGTGTGAGGTGTTGAATGAGCGTGGGCAGGATTGCGGGCTGATCTTCATCTCGCCGCAGGAAGGCTTCTTTGTTGCGATCAAGGTATCGCTGCTGGGGGGCTTCATACTGGCGTTCCCCTATATCGGGATGCAGATGTGGCGCTTTGTTGCTCCGGGGCTTTATAGATCCGAGAAGAACGCGTTCCTGCCGTTTATGTTGGCCTCGCCCTTCATGTTCCTGTTGGGGGCAAGCTTCGCCTTCTACGTCGTAACGCCTTTGGCCTATGACTTTTTCCTCGGGTTCCAGCAGTTCGGCGCTGAAGGTGAGGCCGTCGTGGATGGCACCACCGCCGCACCGCTTAGTGTGGTGTTCCAAGGCTCCGCTCAGGAATACCTGAACCTGACAATCAAGTTCATCGTGGCCTTCGGGCTGTGTTTCCAACTGCCAGTGTTGCTTACGCTGATGGGCAAGGCGGGGCTGGTTACAGCTGAGGGGCTTGGTAGTGTCCGCAAATACGCGGTAGTCGCCATTCTGGTGCTTGCTGCGCTTGTGACCCCTCCCGACGTGATCACACAGATCATTTTGTTCGTAGTGGTCTACGGCCTCTATGAGGTGTCGATCTTCCTTGTGGGGCGTGTCGAAAAGAAACGCGAAGAACAACTCCGCGCGGATGGCTACTATGATGACGAGGCCGAAGCGGATGAGGACCTGATGCAGGAAGAAGACGGGAAGTAATCTCTTGCTGTTACCAAGACAGGCGCGCCCATGACAGGCGCGCCTTTTTCATTGGAGCCCCTTGTTGCCTAAAGCCGAACGTGGTTTGACACCGTTGGACTAAGACCTCGGAGGCCACCATGGACACTCAAGCCCTGAACCGTATCGCCGACGCTTTAGAGCGGATGGCTCCGGCTCCTCTGGCTGCTCCGGACTTCAATGCCGCGCCGGCCTTCGTCTGGCAGGTTGAGCCTGACCGGCTTGAGCCTGTCCCTCAGGTCAACCGCGTTGATCTGGACCTGCTGGTCGGCATAAACCGTTCACGCGATACGCTGTTGGACAACACAAGGCGCTTTGCGGCGGGGTACAAGGCCAACAACGCACTGCTTTGGGGCGCGCGAGGGATGGGCAAATCCAGCCTCGTAAAGGCCGTCCACGGCACGCTCCAAACCGAGTACGCAAACCTGAAACTGGTCGAGCTTCAACGCGAAGATATGGGCTCTGTTGCGCGTCTGTTGAACCACCTGCGCGCCGCGCCGCACCGGTTCATCCTGTTCTGCGATGACCTGTCGTTTAGCCACGATGACCAGCACTATAAGTCGCTCAAGGCTGTGCTGGATGGCGGCATCGAAGGCCGGCCTGAAAACGTCGTCTTCTACGCCACCTCGAACCGCCGCCACCTGATGCCACGGGACATGATCGAGAACGAACGCTCCAGCGCTATCAACCCGTCGGAAGCGGTCGAAGAAAAGGTCTCACTGTCCGACCGGTTCGGGCTTTGGCTCGGCTTCCACCCCTGTGATCAGGACGAATACCTGGCCATGATCGACCGTTACTGCGCTGCCTACAAAGTGTCGGTCGACCCGCAAACCCTACGCGCGGATGCTATTGAATGGCAGGCGACGCGCGGTTCACGCTCGGGTCGCGTTGCGTGGCAATTCTTCGTCGATCTCGCCGGGCGCAACGGCGTCCATATCGCGTGATCCCAGCTTCATCTGGCTAAAAATACCTCCGCCGGAGGCGTGGCCCAACCGGCCACTCCCTACAACAAAGCCAGAATCCGAGTCGCCTCATCCGCTGTGCTGGTCAGCACGTCGCGATCCTCACCGGGATGAAACCGCGCGCGCACGGCTGTCGGCATCGGGGCAGGCTCCACAATCGACACCTTAGGCCCAGTCCGTTCAGTCTCAACCTGCCAACTGCGTGCCAGAGCCATCTGGGCGGCCTTGGTGGCGCCGTAGATGCCATAGAACTTCTCGCCCGCTTTGGGGTCATCAAAGAACACGGCATGCCCGGCCTCACCCAGCAAAGGTGTCACATAGGGGATCAGAACCGAGGTGGCATTGGCGTTGGTGTTCATCGCCTTTGTCCACTCTTTGGAATCAACGAAATGCGCCGGTGTGAGGGCCGAGGTGTGGACGGCCGTGTGCAGCCACAAATCCACTTTGCCCCAGCGGTCATGAATACCCCTGCACAGGGTGGCCATCGCGTTGGGGTCGGTGATGTCCATGGGCGCAAGTGTGGCCGAACCGCCCTTGGCTTTTATTCGGTCGTCCAGCTCTTCCAGCCCGCCGGTGGTGCGGGCGACGGCGACGATGTGATACTCGGGGGCCAGTGCTTCGGCCAGGGCTGCGCCCAACCCGCGAGAGGCCCCAGTGACGAGGGCAATTTTGGTGGCAATTTTGGTCTGATCGGTCATGGCAGCGGTTTGAACGCCCGCGCGCGGGTCGTCAAGAGGACGCTAGCCTCCCGGAATTCCAATCCGGCGGGTCTGGCCGCTTTGTCGCAGCATGATCCCGTGTTCATCAATGGCGACAACGGTGCCTGAGGCCACGCGGCTGCCCGGCTTGACCTCTTTCACGCGCCCTGAAGACAGGCGCATCAAAGCGCGCAGGTCGGCTTTCGGGCCAAAAACACCCAGAACCGAGACCGAATTTCTTTTCAACGCGCCCCGCTGCGTGGCCGCGCTTTTGACATTGGCATTTGGCATTTTCTGCGGCTCGAACCCGGTTCGAACCCCTTGTGTGAGTGGTGGTGAAGCGCTGCCTACCAAACCGCAAAGTAAATCAAAAGATCACCCCGCTCGCATTGGGTCACGGCGAGGTGAGGGGGCCGGAAGCCTTTGCAATCAGGTCATTCCTATCGGCAAAATCCAGCCAAAGCCGTGGCGATGCCCAAGGCCTGTGTTGTTTTCTGATTCGCGTTGTCTCTTTAGCCCGACGCCAGTTTCGCCGCGTTCCACGACCCACCGACAACCTGCATGTCTTCGCGCTTTTTGCTGACGCGGGTGCTGTTTTCGAGACTGTCGAGATAGTCACCGCTGACACTGCCGGTGATGTAGTTTCCGTCAAAGCAGGAACAGTCGAAGGCCTCGATCTCGGGGTTGCCTTCTTTGGCGGCCCAGATCAGATCGTCGAGGTTCTGATAGAACAGAGCATCCGCGCCCAGTTCTTCGCGAATCTCTTCGATCTCTTTGCCATTGGCGATCAGCTCATGCTTGGTGGGCATGTCGATGCCATAGACATTGGGGTATTTCACCGGGGGCGAGGCGCTGGCGATATAGACCTTCTTGGCTCCGGCCTCACGACACATCTGAACGATCTTCTTGATCGTATTGCCGCGCACGATCGAGTCGTCGATCAGCAGGACATTGTGATCCTTGAACTCCAGCGGAATGGCGTTCAGCTTGCGGCGCACGGATTTCTGACGCTCTTCCTGACCGGGCATGATGAATGTTCGGCCGACATAGCGGTTCTTCACCAGACCTTCGCGATAGGGGATGCCGGTGATCTTGGCAGCCTCAAGCGCCACGGGGCGGGCGCTATCAGGAACCGGGATGATCCGGTCGATCTGAAGACCCGAGTCCTGGATCTGTTTCGCCAGCGTTTGCCCCATACGCATCTGGGTTTTGTAGACCGAGACGCCGTCCAGCAGGGAATCCGGACGGGCGAGGTAGACATATTCGAAGATACAGGGCGTCAGCTTGCCTTCAACGGCCTGAAACTCGTGCATATTGCCGTCCAAATCGATCAGGATAGCCTCGCCCGGGTTCAGGTCACGAATCTTGGTAAAGCCGTTGATACCAAAGGCCACATCCTCGGAGGCGAAGGCGTAGTCATTGCCATCGCCCTCGGTCTCGCGGATTGCGACCGAAAGCGGACGAATGCCGTGCGGGTCGCGGAAGGCCAGCATGCCCACACCTGCAACAAGGCAGATGACCGAGTAGGCACCCTGTACACGCTCCATCGTCATCTTCACGCCGGCAAATATGTTGCGAATGGGTTCGGCATTGCCATTCACCTTGATCGCGTCGGCCACCTTGTCGGCCAGAACGTTCAGCAGGATCTCGGAATCTGACGTGGTGCGCAGGTGACGGCTGTACTTTCCGGTGACTTTTTCGCGCTGCTCAGCCGTGTTAGTGATGTTGCCGTTATGGACCAGATAAATCCCGTAAGGCGCGTTGACAAAAAATGGCTGCGCCTCGGACGCGCTGAGCGACCCTGCCGTGGGATAGCGCACATGCCCCATGCCGACCTTGCCCAGAAGAGTTTCAGCGTCCGTCGCGTTGAACACGTCCTTGACCAGACCGTTTGCTTTTTTCTCGCGAAAGAACTCACCGTTGTATGTGACGATCCCCGAGGCGTCCTGCCCCCGGTGCTGCAGCATCAACAGCCCGTCATAGATTTCCGCAAACACATCATGTGTCCGGCTTGCGATCCCCAAAATCCCACACATTTACGGGCTCCAATTACTATGACGTTTTGACCAGAGGGTTGAGTGACGGCCGGATAGGGAGGGGTCGTACCGTTCGTATCTTGCAGGCCAGACGGTACATTATCACCGCATTGCAGGCAGATGAACATTGAAAGGACAAACCCGACAGCTCCGATTCCGTGGCAGTTTGGCCTCCACATACTGCGTTAGAACGCGGCTGTCATCAAAGGATCACATTTCTATAGGCCGCAGTTCCGATTTCCTCAGTTGCGGCGTGGTGACATATGAATCCATTTGTGCTGACATATGCATAATTTTATCGCGGATCTTATCGGGGAGGGGGCCAGAATGTGGCAGGAACGCTCACCAAACAAGAAAGATGAGCCGCCCAAAAGGCGCTGCCATCGGTGCCGCGGCATGGGGCGTGCGCCGTGCCCGATCTGCAAAGGGGCAGGTGAAGTGGTCAAAAGCCGTGATATTCTGGGTAAACCGATTTCCAGCCGCTGTGATGGCTGTTTCGGTTTGAAAACCACTCGCTGTACGGTCTGCGGGGGTGAGGGGTTCGTTCAATGAAAAAAGCCCGGCGCGAGGCCGGGCTTTTCGAATAACATTCTGTATGAATTAGCTGTCGGTGGTTTCCGCAGCAGGGGCCGCGTCGCCTGCGGTGCAGCTGGCCACCAGCTCTTCGTATTGTGCCGTGACCCAACCCAGCGCTGCCTCGGGGTTTTGTTCTTCGATCTGGGTGCTGAACTGTTCGAACACCTTGGCCGAGCGGCTTTCGTCTACAAGCGTGTAGGACTGGCCGGTCATCACGGTGTCGTAGACAAAGAACGCGATAGCGACCAGCAGGATGCCCCGCGCTATGCCGAAGAAGAAGCCAAGCGCCTGATCCAGACCACCCAGTGCCGACCGTTGCACCAGCGATGAAAATAGCGGCGTGAAAATGCTGACGATGATCAGGGCGATTGCAAACACGGCTGCAAAGCCGGTGATGACGGACAATTCGCAGCTGTCGCGCAGGAAGTCTCCGACCACCGGGATTTCTTTGACCAGCGGCACGGCCTGCGGTGCGAAGATGAATGCGAGGACAGCTGCTGCCACCCAACCCGCGATGGCAAGAACCTCGCGCATGAAACCGCGCGAATAGGCCAGAATGCCTGACAGCACGATGATCAGGGCCACAACCCCGTCAATAATTGTAAAACCTTCCATGGCCCTCGCCTGTTCTTTTTCTGCCCCTCAGGGCGGGACTTTAACCTGCTCCGAAGGTTTCGCCAACAAACCCAACCAAATCAGAGGGTCGGGTGAGTGTCAGACCTGCCACAGTACCGGTTTTGCCGCCCGCCGGAGCGATTGCCGATGTGAAACCAAGTTTTTGTGCTTCTTTCAACCTGTTTTCGGTCTGAGGGGCCGGTCTAAGTGCCCCGGACAGCGAGATTTCTCCGAAAACGACCGTATCAGCGGGCAGGGCGCTGTCTTCGCGTGCACTTAGTAACGCTGCGGCAACAGCCAGATCGGCGGCGGGTTCACTGACCTTCATCCCTCCAGCCACGTTCAGATAGACGTCGAGACCCGCGAAGGGGATGCCGCAGCGGGCCTCGAGCACGGCGAGGATCATCGCCAGCCGTCCGCTGTCCCAGCCGACGACGGTACGGCGGGGTTGCGAATGCGGTGACGGGGCGACGAGTGCCTGCAATTCCACCAAAACGGGGCGAGTACCTTCGATCCCGGCAAAGACGGCCGAGCCGGGGCTCGGCGTGCCGCGTTCGGACAGGAACAGGGCCGAGGGGTTGGTGACCTGCGCCAACCCTTTGCCCGTCATCTCGAACACGCCAATCTCATCTGCGGGGCCGAAACGGTTTTTGACCGCGCGCAGGATACGGAACTGGTGGCCGCGTTCGCCCTCAAAATAGAGAACGGTGTCGACCATATGTTCGACGACGCGCGGGCCTGCGATCTGGCCCTCTTTAGTGACATGGCCGACCATCACGATCGAAACACCGTGTCGTTTCGCAAACGTGGTCAATTCATGCGCAGCGGCCCGGACTTGTGACACCGAGCCGGGCGCGCTGTCCACATTGTCGGCCCACATGGTCTGAATCGAGTCGATGATGGCGAGGCCGGGTTTTTCAGCCTCAAGCGTCGTCAGGATATTGCGCAGATTGGTTTCTGCCGCCAGTTGGACCGGCGCGTCCTCGAGCCCCAAACGGCGAGCACGCATACGGACCTGCGCGCTGGCTTCTTCCCCCGAGACATAGATCGTTTTGACGCCCGCGCGCGCGAACCGAGCGGCGGCTTGCAGCAGAAGGGTGGATTTGCCGATACCGGGGTCTCCGCCCACGAGCAGGGCCGAGGCGGGGACGAGGCCGCCGCCCAGAACGCGGTCAAGCTCATCCACCCCGCTGAGTGTACGGGGTGGCGGGGTCTCCTCGGTCGACAAGTCCGTGAGTGCAATGGACTGGCCCCGCTTGCCGCCGAGGGATTTCTTGGCCGGGCCCGCCGACAGGGGCACGTCCTGAGTGATCGTGTTCCATTCGCCGCAGGCGTCGCACCGCCCGGACCATCTTGTATGTGTCGCACCGCAGGCCGAACAGGAGAAAGAAGTCGTCTTTGCCATGAGGCCTTTGGTGCCCGAGGACGGGCGGTTCTTCAAGCCCTTGCGGGCTTTCATCTCCGCCGGTAGCGCGCCGCGCCCTCAGGCCCTATGGGCCATCGGGTGCGCCGGGCGCTAACGCGCCTATTCCGCCGCGCGAGGGGGCGACATGGCGACCACGCTGGAGGCGCTTGGGTCGCTGCCGTCGGGTGGTGTCTGCAATTGTGCCGAAAGCTCGGGTAGAAGTTCGAACAGTTCATCCCGTAGTCGTGCCAGTTGGGATTTGGCGATGGATTCCTCGATCTCGATATCGCGGGTCCATTGGCTGAGTTCGTGCAGGATGGTCTGGGCATCCTCGATCCGTTGCTGGAACAGTTCGACCTCTTCCTGCCGTTGTTTCAGGAAGGTGCGCGCGCGTTCGACCCGCTCGTTGCCATAGGTTTCGGCCAGTTCGTGGCTGATCTGGCTCATCTGAGCGGCCGTTTCCAGTATCTCTGGTTCCAAAGCCTGAAGGTCGGGGTGGTCGCGTAGAAAGGCCATACGCTCCTTGACCGCATCGAATTCCGAGGCCAGAGCGAAAACGCCGCTGCGGTCGGCGGCGTGGGCGATCTGGTATGCCTCGACGATGTCCTGCATGTTCAGCGAAAACTTCCTGTGCGCATTCTCGAGCGCCATCATCCGGGCGCTGGAGGGCAGGTAAAAGCCCAGCATGAGAATCAGGCAGGTCAGGCCGATCTGAACAAAAATACCAGCGTCGATCACGCCGGTCTGGCCGAATCCGGCCTGAAGGGACAGCCAGGGCAAAACCCCCAGCGCCGAAAGTGAGGTTGCAACCACCGCGCAGAGGGCTGCGATGCAGATCATGAAAAAAGTCAGTCTTAAAAAGGCATTCTGAAATTGCAATGTAATGTTGTTGAGGGCGGGCATGGTCGTCCATCTCCTTCTCAAACCGATACAAATCGGGCCGAAGCGGAGGACAAATCAAACACGCAAGGTGATCCTCTGCGGACCCGTACACGACTAGAACTTTGCTGCTCGAAATATAGAGATGATACTTAGAAATGTGTTTTCAATCAACACGGTCTAAGCTTTTCGTGAAGTGGATGTCATCTCGGTAATATATCCCAGCGCGATCGAGGCCAGAATGCAGCCGGTAAACAGGTAGAGGCCCCAGGCCGTCTCGATGGTCGCGTAAGAGATCCCCTTGGCCAGCGTGATGTAGAGCGCGATGAGGAAGATATCGGCCATGGCGAGCTTGCCGAGGATGTTCAGTGCGGGTTGGACGCGGGCATCTAGCAGGTCCCATTGGATCAGGGCGGTACCGATGGTTTTAATGTAGGGCGCGAAGAGGGCGAAGACGGTGACGATCAGCGCGAGGAAGATGTCGGATTTCCAGAGAGATTGGAGGCCAGTGATGACGCTGATTTCGGAAAGTCCGAAGATCGGTAGCAGACCCGCGCGCATCAGTGGGGCGAACCACGCGATCGGGTATAGGATCAGGAGGGAGAGGGTGGCGAGGCGAAGGGTCATTAGCTGTGCGTCTCGGCGAGATTTCAGATTTTGCGGCGATGTTTTGTTATGGTTAACTTAAACCGGTACTCGCCACTGAGTTATTTTTAGACGGGGAGGAACGATGTCGGGTTTTGTGGCCTACAAGTCAATTGTCGATCCATCAGACTGTGATTTTCTGGGGCATATGAATGTGTCCAAGTATTTTGCTGCATGCTCGGATTCCGTTTTTGCGTTGCAGTCAGAGCTGGGGCTTACGGCCGAAGACATGCGATCGGGACGAAAGCTATCCTTTGCGGTGGTCCATGCAGACAGCAATTTCCTTTCGGAATTGAGTGCCGGCGAAGCGATACAGATGGAAAGCGAAATCCTGGAGGTAGGAACGAAATCCATGACCTTCAGCCACAAACTAATTCGAGTTACGGACAGTGAAACGACATTTTCCACTGTTTTCAAATGCGTTTTGCTCAACCTGCAGACAAGGCGCGCAGAAGCTATTCCGCAGGACGTTATCGAACGTTCGACTAAGTGGATGGCAAAGATTGAAGATTAGCGCACCGCCTCAATCGGCCCCTCTGCGCTTCCGCTGATGAACTGCTCCAGATACGGATCGCCCGAGGCATCCATCTGACCCACAGGCCCGGTCCACTGGATCACCCCATCATGCAGCATCGCAACGTTGTCGGCAATTGCGCGGACGGAGGTCATGTCGTGGGTGATGGTCATGGCGGTTGCGCCCATCTCGGTCACGATCTCTCGGATCAGATCGTTGATGACGCCGGACATGATCGGGTCCAGCCCGGTTGTGGGTTCGTCAAAAAAGATGATCTCGGGCTCGGCGGCGATGGCGCGGGCAAGGCCCACGCGTTTCTGCATCCCCCCCGACAGCTCGGACGGAAAGCGGTCGGCGACGTTGGATTTCAGACCCACGCGGCGGAGTTTCTCGATAGCGATCTCGCGCGCCTCATCCGTGGGGCGTTTCAGCGAGCCACGTAGCAGGCGGAAGGCCACGTTCTGCCAGACAGGCAGCGAGTCGAACAGTGCCGCGCCCTGAAACAACATGCCAAAGCGCGCCAGAAACGCGTCTCGGTCGCCCTTGCTGGCGTCCTTGCCGTCGACATAGATCATGCCGCTGTCGGGCTTGATCAGACCAAGGATACATTTCAGCGCGACAGATTTGCCCGTGCCGGATCCTCCGATGATCACCATCGAGGTGCCCTTGGGGATCTCAAGGTTCATGCCTTGCAGCACGTGGTTGTCATCAAAGGACTTTTTGACGTTCTCCATCCGGATCATAGCGAGAAGAACACTCCTGTCAGAACGAAGTTGGCGGCGAGGATCAGCACGGCTGCGGCCTCGACCGAGCCTTTGGTGGCGCGGCCCACGCCCTGTGCGCCTCGACCCGAGTTCATGCCGTAGTAGCAGCCCATGATTGCAGCGATCAGGCCGAAGGCAGCACCCTTGACAAGGGATGAGACGATGTCGCGGGCCTCAAGGAAGTTGACCGTGTTTTGCAGATAGGCCGCCGGGTTGAACCCGAGGTTCTGCGTCGCCACCGTATAGCCGCCCATGATGCCGATGATGTCCCCTATCCCGACAAGGATCGGCACCGTGATCAGTGCCGCCAGCACGCGCGGGGCGGTGAGGTATTTCATCGGATGGGTCGACAGGGTGACAAGCGCGTCAATCTGCTCGGTCACTTTCATCGTGGCGATTTCGGCGGCGATGGAGGAGGTCACGCGGGCTGCGATCATCAGGCCGACAAGCACGGGGCCAAGCTCTCGTACCATGCCGATGGCAACGATCTGAGGGACCACGGCCTCAGCATTGAACCGCGCGCCGCCTGCATAGATCTGCAGCGCCAGCGCGCCGCCGGTGAAGATTGCGGTCAGGCCGACCACAGGCAGCGACAGCCAGCCGATATTCAGCAGCGCCATTGAGATCTCGCGCGGGTAGTAAGGGGGGCGCAGGATGTGCGAAAGCGAGTCCAGAGCGAACAGGGTCACGCGCCCAAATGCGGCCAGCAGGGTCAGAACTGTGCGGCCCAACCCACCCAGCAGAGACAGCGGGTTCATTCCACGTATCCTCGTGAATAGCGGCGGCCCATTGAGGTTAGGATTTCATAGCCGATCGTGCCTGCAGCTTCGGCCAGATCGTCAACGGTTTGATGTCCGTTCAGGATACGCAGTTTCTCGGGCTCAAAGCCCAGATCGGTGACGTCGATGGTGATCAGGTCCATCGAGATGCGACCGACGACTGGGCAGGGTTGGTTTCCTGCAAAGGCGTCAATACCGCCGCCGATAGCGCGATGCAGGCCGTCGGCGTATCCAGCTGTGACGGTTGCGATCTTCGATGGGCGGCGTGCCGTCCAGCTGTTGCCGTAGCCCACGGTCTCTCCAACCGCGACGTCACGCACCTGCACGACCGGCAGATCGACGGTGACGACGGGCTTGGCGTCGGCAAAGGGCATCCCGCCATAGAGGCCAATGCCCGGGCGGCAGAAGTCAAAGTGGAATTCAGGCCCCAGCAACGTGCCTCCGGTGGCTGCCAGAGACCGGGGGGCCGTCATACCGTCGGTCATCCCGCGAAACGCGGTCAGTTGCTGCTGATTCATCGGGTGATCCGGCTCATCCGCGCAGGCCAGATGAGACATCACAACCGCCGGGTTCAACTTCTCGGCCTGAGGGCGCAACTCGGCCCAGTCGGCGGGCTCCAGCCCAAGACGGTTCATGCCGGTGTCAAGCTGGATGCCGAACCCATGTTCAGGCAGAGCCTGTTGGTGGCGTTGGAATTGCTCGCCCGAGTTGATCAGGGGTGTCAGGTCGTGATCGCGCAGCAGCTCGGTATCCCCGTCCATATGACCTGAGAATACAGCGATCATCGGACCGGGCCCGACCGCCTCGCGAATTTCTGCGCCTTCTTCGGCGACGGCGACAAAAAACTTGCGGACACCTTCCTCGGCCAGTGACCAGGCGACAGGTTCGGCCCCAAGACCATAGGCGTCGGCCTTAACTACGGCGCCGGTTTCGACACCCGTTTTTGCATCGAGCGCCCGCCAGTTGCTGGCGAGCGCCTGAAGATTGATCGTCAAACGTGCGGTACTCATGGAGTTGTTCATGACACTGGAACACGGCAGGTCAAGAGGGGATCGTACACAACCTGTCAGGAAAATCCGCAAGATAGGCGGCATACGGCCATCTGACGCTGGAATTTGGGTAGGTTTGAGGGGCTTTTGACTGGCAGTGATGCGCATACCGGGATTGTGCAGCGATACAAGTCAAAGGTCTTTTGAGCGGCGGATCGTTCAGAGCGACCCACGCAGGAGGCCCGTCTTATCGCCGCTGGTCAAGCAGCGGCTTGTTGTTGTTAAGATGCCGGGTCACCAATTTGCGTTGGCGTTTATTGCTTGGAATGTAGCGAGCAGGCTGTGGGGCGGCAAAGATGGCAAGCTGCGGGAACAGCAGCATCAACTCCTCACGTGAGGCTTCGTCCATGGATTGCAGCGCCTGCGGCCCGGTAAACAGGCTTTCGCTGGGCGCGTCTTCGGCAAACAGCACCACGTGGCGGTCGAACACAAGGTGGTGATAGGTCACCTGCGAGACACTGGTGTCGACGAAAACGCCGGGCATTCGGGTCAGTTGAATAGCCGAGACCAAAACGGATTCGGTCCCGAACATGCGCTGCGCAATCGGAGACCGGATCAGCATCCGATGCTGGCGCGAGACCAAAAGATCACGTTTCGGCAGAGACTGCCCAAGCGCTCCAGCGACGATGCGAACCGGAAACAGTTGCGGGGTCTTTATCAACTCGGCCCGGTTGAGGCTGCGGGACAGGGTCATACGCAGGGTCTCCGGCGGGCCACCTTCGGTCAGAACCTGATCTCCGGCGCGGAGTGCCTCAACAGGAACCTTGCCACGCGGCGTGCCGATCAGAGTGCCGGCTGTGAAGCATGGCGCGCCGGGGCTTGGGTTGGGGTTTTCAACGAAATTCACCCCGTCGGTCGAGGTAAGGGACGAGGTGTCATCTGTTCCGTTGCTGCCGATCTGGGTAGAGGTCTGCCCGCTGGCGGCGCCTTGTGTTGCGGTGACCTCATTGTCGAAGGACACAAAGCTCAGCACCGTGCCATTGTCGTCAAGCGACACAGCGCCCAGCCGGTTGGTACGTGCCGAGACCACAAAATAGTCGAAACCGTTGACCGTGTTCACCGGCGCTGTATCGACATCTGTGGAGCTTCGGACTGTTCCGTTGGCGTTGTAAACTTGAACCCTCAGGTCCGAGACATCCGTACCGGTCGGAACGCGGATTTCGATGAAATCGCCGTCCGGCGCAAAATTCGGCCCGTTTCTGTATCGTATTTCCGAGATGATTGCGGGCAATGACGTAGGCCTTGCTAAAATCCGGCAGTACGTGCCGTCATTCAGTACACACTAACACACGACGATCGGCATTCAAAATCGGCTATTTGGATAGTTAAGGGGACTTTTAGTATCCTTCGATCTCGCCGCCCTGTTGCCAGGGCTTCACCAGATTGCCAAAGCGGGTGAACTGCGCCTCGAACGACAACTCGACCGTGCCGATGGGGCCGTGGCGCTGCTTGCCGACAATCACCTCGGCCTTGCCATGCAGGCGCTCCATGGCCTGTTTCCACTCTTCCATCTTTTCCAGCTCATGATCGCCTGGCTTTTCGCGTTCCTTGTAATATTCCTCACGGAATACAAACATCACCACGTCCGCATCCTGTTCGATCGAGCCCGATTCCCGCAGATCGCTTAGCTGCGGGCGTTTGTCGTCGCGGCTTTCCACCTGACGGCTCAGCTGGGACAGGGCGATCACCGGGATGTTCAGCTCCTTGGCAATCGCTTTCATGCCCATCGAAATCTCGGCGATCTCATTGACGCGGTTGTCGGACATGCCACGGCACAGCTGCAGATAGTCGATCACCAGCAGGTCCAACCCATGCGTCCGCTTCAACCGCCGTGCGCGGGCGGCAAGCTGTGAGATCGGCAGGGCAGGTGTGTCGTCAATGAACAAAGGGCAGGCTTCCAGTTCCTTAGCGGCATCGACGAAACGGCGGAACTCGGCCTCGGTCATGTCACCTTGACGGATCTTGTGGCTGGAGATTTCAGAGGCTTCGGCCAGAACACGACCGGCCAGCTGTTCGGCGCTCATCTCGAGCGAGAAGAATCCCACGACGCCGCCATCAATCGCGCCTTCGCTGCCATCAGGTTTCAGCCCGCGCTTGTAAGCCTTGGCTACGTTGAACGCCACATTGGTCGCTAGCGAGGTTTTACCCATCGACGGACGACCCGCGAGAATGATCAGGTCCGATGGGTGCAACCCGCCCAACTGTTTGTCCAAGTCGGCCAGACCGGTGGAAATCCCCGCCATGCCGCCACCGCGCTGGTACGCCTCGTTGGTGACGTTGACGGCTTCTGTGACCGCCTTGAGGAAGGATTGGAAACCCTGCTCGGTCTGGCCCTGCTCAGAAAGCTGATAGAGCTGTTGCTCGGCCTCGACGATTTGTTCTTTGGGCTCGCTGGACACATCGACCCGCGCGGCTTTGTCCGAGATGTCGCGACCCAGCCGGATCAGCTCGCGCCGGATCGCCAGATCATAGATCATCTGGGCATAGTCATGCACCGCGAAGGCACTGATCGAAGCGCCAGCGAGTTTGACCAGATAGGCGGGTCCGCCCAACTCCTTCAGGCCTTCGTCATCTGCCATGAAGGATTTCAGCGTCACGGGCGAAGCCAGCGCATTCTTGGCGATGCGATTGGCCGCGACCTCGTAGATCCGTGAGTGAACCGGGTCGTAGAAATGCTCGGCTCCGATGATCGAAGCGACCCGGTCATAGAGGTCGTTATTGGTTAAGATCGCGCCCAGAAGCTGCTGCTCGGCCTCAATGGAATGCGGCATGGTTTCGGCGTTTTGAATCTGCGCCGCTGCCTGCTCGATACTGCTGATCTCGTTCATCTTGTCCCCGCTGCCCGTTCCGAGGTTCTACACGCCAAGCCCCGGTTCAAGCTATCTGCAAATGAATGGGGGTAAGTTGGTATAACCGCCCCCGGCTTCGGGATAACTGCCCATCTGAATGGGGATAACTTCCGTCCAGTTTTGCACGGGACGAAAGCTATCGCAACATTTGGTGTGATGGGCGCGAAATTCGACTAGATAGGCGCGCTTTGGATCGATTCGAAAATCAAATATCCCCAGCTTACCCACAGGCCGAATTTTACGATTTATTCGCGTCCTGCCACCCGCGCGGGTCGTTCAGGAAGGCTTCGACACCGCTAAGGGTCTCTTCGTCAAAGGCCTTTTGTGCCTTGGCCTCGGCCAGAACGTCCCACCAAGTGCACAGCGAATGCAGCTTCACGCCGTGATCGCCGAGGGTCTTCTCGGTCTCGGGGAAGATGCCGTAGTAGAAGATCACCGCGGTATGGCCGCAGGTCGCGCCCGTTTCTCGGATCGCGTCGACGAAGGACAGCTTGGAGCCGCCATCGGTGGTCAGATCCTCGACCAGCAACACGCGTTCCCCTTCGCTCATCGCGCCTTCGATGCGGGCGTTGCGGCCGTAGCCTTTGGGCTTCTTGCGCACATAGGTCATGGGCAAGGCCATCCGCTCCGCGACCATGGCGGCAAAGGGGATGCCCGCCGTTTCACCGCCCGCGATATTGTCAAACGCCTCGAACCCCGCCTCGCGCATCACGGTGACGGTCAGGAAATCCATCAGGGTTGAGCGGATGCGTGGGTATGAGATCAGCTTGCGGCAGTCGATGTAGGTCGGGCTGGGCAGGCCCGAGGCCAGCGTGAACGGCTCACGCGAGTTGAAGTGAACGGCCTTGATCTCCAGCAGCATCCGCGCGGTCAGGCGGGCGATTTCAGAGCTGTCGGGAAATGAACTGGGGATCATGGCGCAAACCTCGGGGCTGAAAGAGTGTTGCGGGCTGATAGCCTGTCCATCGGCCCGGAGTCGAGAGGGCCGAACAAAGAAAAAGCGGACCCGCGACAGGTCCGCTTTTGCCCTTGCGGGCAATGGGCAACCAAGGTGGGCTTAGCTGCTCATGTCATAGGCGCGCTCGCCGTGTACCGACAGGTCGAGGCCGTTTGTCTCGGTCTCGGCGTCTACGCGAAGCGGGGTGATGGCTGCAACCACCTTAATCAACACAAAGGTGACAACTGCCGTGAAGGCACCCACGATCACAAGGCCTCCAAGCTGTGCTGTCCATGTTCCCAGACCGAACAGCGCAATCATCAGGGTGCCAAAGATGCCCCCGACACCGTGCACGGCAAAAACGTCCAGTGTGTCGTCGATGTTCAGCTTGTTGCGGATGACAAAGACGGCCTCCTGACACAGAACACCTGCAACGGCCCCGATGATCAGTGCCTGCACCGGACCCACAAAGCCCGAGGCCGGAGTGATCGAGGCCAGACCCGCGATGGTGCCGGTGACTAGACCCACCATCGACGCTTTGCCAAAGCGGATCTTCTCCCACAGCGCCCAGGTCAGAGATGCAGTTGCGGCGGACAGATGTGTGACGGTCATGGCCATCGCGGCGCCTCCGTCGGCGGCCAGTTGCGAGCCGCCGTTGAAGCCGAACCAGCCGACCCACAACATCGCGGCGCCGATCATGACAAAACCCGGATTGTGCGGAGGCGTCGTGCGGTTGCGGCGTGGGCCGAGGATCACGGCGATGATCAGCGCGGCCAGACCCGCGGTCTCGTGAACAACAATGCCGCCAGCAAAGTCGCGCACACCGATCTCACCCAGAATGCCGCCATCGGACAGCATCCCACCGCCCCAGATCCAATGGACCACCGGCGCGTAGCACAGCAGCATCCACAGGCCCGAGAAGGTGAGGACAAAGCCAAAGCCGACCCGCTCGACATAGGCGCCGATGATCAGGGCGGGGGTGATGATCGCGAAGGTCATCTGAAAGGCAAAGAACAGGATTTCGGGCAGGGTGCCCGCCAGGCTGTCGGCATCAACTCCATTCAGAAACGCTTTGCCCAAGCCACCCCACAAACCGCTTTCACCGGGTCCGAAGGCGATGGAATAGCCCGCGACCAGCCAAAGGATGCTCATTAAACAGGCAATCGAGAAGCAGTGCATGAACACGCTGAGGACATTTCGGGCACGTACAAGCCCGCCATAGAACAGGGCAAGGCCCGGCAGTGTCATGAACAGGACCAGTGCGGTTGCCACAATGATCCAGGCTGTATCGGCTCCGTTCATGGGCCGGTCTCCTTTTTTGCCGTTTGGGCGTCCGCCGGGCAAACCGCCACGGCCGACACCTCGTGAGTGGTGTGCGGCGGGTTGAAGCTGAGCTAGATCGGGGAAAAAAGAGGCAGAGGTGAAAAAAGACGCCTATTTAGGTGGCTTTTTGTCAACTGGCGCTTAAATTTGCGTCATGGCGACATCTTTGCTGTAAATTTAAGCGATTTGCGAAAGGCCGGAATAAAGCAATTCCAGCGCATGCTCCCGTGCGGCCTGACGGACCTTGTCGCGGCCCAGAGCGCCGAATTCGACGGTTTCCATGCGCGTTGGTTGCCCTGTGGCGGCAAGGCCAAAGCACACGCGGCCTTCGGGTTTGAATTCTGCCCCTCCGGGGCCTGCGATGCCAGTGATCGACACGGCCAGCTGCGCGCGCGACTGGCGGAGAGCGCCTTCGGCCATTTCTAGTGCGACCTGCTCTGAGACCGCGCCATAGGCGTCCAGCGTCTCGCCGCGCACACCAAGCATCTGCTGCTTGGCCTCGTTGGTGTAGGTGACGAACCCCCGGTCCACCACGGCCGAGCTGCCGGGGATGTCGGTCAAAGCAGCAGCCACCAAGCCGCCCGTGCAACTTTCTGCGGTTGCAATCATGATGCCTTGCGCTTTGGCTTGGTCCAGCAGCTCGGTTACGGTCATAGGCCCAACACTCCATGTGCGATCCCGGCCAGAACCATCACGCCGATGGCGGCAAAGACCCCGGCGATCACATCGTCCAGCATCACGCCCATCGCGTCGCCTTTGCGATCGGCCCAGCCGACCGGGCCGGGCTTGGTGATGTCGAACAGCCGGAACAGCAGGAAACCCGCGACCCAACCGGGCCAGAGCGCGGTGATCTCGATCCCATGTGCCCAGCTTGGGTAGGAAATGGCCCAGAGCGCGATGAACTGGCCCGCGACCTCGTCGACGACGATCTCGGACGGGTCGTGATCCTCTTGCCCGGCGGTCATCACCTTTGTGGCCCACAGCCCTGCGATGAACACCACGAGCGTCGCGAGGACGAGCAAGGGGAAGCCGCCCAAAACGTGCAGGACCCAGACCAGAGGCAGGGCCGCAAGCGATCCCCATGTGCCGGGGGCAGGGCGCAGATATCCAACGCCGCAAACGGTTCCGATCAGACGCGCGATACTCATGCTTTCACCAGACAGGCAGTGGCGAGCGACGCGATGCCTTCGCTGCGGCCAGTAAAGCCCAGACGCTCGGACGTGGTGGCCTTGACCGAGACCTGATCGGCGCGCAATCCCATGATTTTAGAAATTTCTTCTTTCATTTCCGGGGTATGAGGGCCGATCTTAGGGTATTCGCAGACCAGCGTGCAATCGACGTTCGAGATGCGGTAGCCCATCGTCTCAGCCAGCTCGACCGCATGGCGCAGGAAGATCTCGCTTGCGGCGCCTTTCCATTGCGGGTCCGAGGGCGGGAAGTGCTGGCCGATATCCCCTTGCGCCAGCGCGCCGTAAATCGCGTCGGTGATTGCGTGCATACCGACATCCGCGTCGGAATGCCCTTGCAGCCCGCGCTCATGCGGGACTTTCACGCCGCAGAGGATCACGTGATCGCCATCGCCAAAACGATGCACGTCATAGCCGTTGCCCAGCCTCACATCCATATTCGTTCCCATTATCCGTTCCGCCCGGGCGAAATCCTCAGGGCGGGTGATTTTCAGATTGTCCGCATCGCCCGGAACAATGCAAACCTCAAGACCTGCGGCCCGTGCGACCTCAACATCATCCGCAGCGCCTCCGGGATGTGTGGCATGCGCCTTGACGATGGCATCGTAGTCAAACCCCTGAGGCGTCTGCGCCGCAAACAGGTTGCTGCGGTCCTGCGTGCCAGAAACCGAGCCATCATGCCCGATCCAAAGTGCATCCGTAACGGGTAACCCGGGGGCTGCGGCCTGGTGGGTATCCAGTGCGCTCAGGACATTCTGAATGAGATGTTCCGAGACACAGGGCCGTGCCACGTCATGGATCAGCACACGGGTCACTTGATGATTTGCCAATGCTTGCAGTCCGTTACGAACCGAGCTTGCCCGACCCGCACCACCTGCGCACAGTATCAGTTCGGTGTCGCGAAACTCCTCCCAGGCCGGGGCGTCTTCGTCCGACAAGACCAAAACAATGTGGTCGACGAGACCGCGAAAACGGTCGATCGTCCAATCCGCCACACGGCGACCAGCCAGCGCGCGCCATTGCTTGGGCGTGCCGCCTCCGGCGCGCAATCCGCGCCCTGCGGCAACGATTATGGCGGCTGTGGTCATGGTCGGGTTTCTCCGGAATGCTGCGCATTGTTTAGGGGGCGGTGAATGCAGAGGCAATCACCCATGGTAATGTGATTAAAAAATAGGCATGTGATGATTTTGCAGGCTTGATGGCCGTCGTTTTGTTGTTCATATGCTTCGAATTCGATATCTAATCCGCAATTGCCCAAGGATTAAGCACGTTGACGCTGCACCTCGCCGACAAAACCGTATCTTCGCCTGTGTTATTGGCCCCGATGGCTGGAATCACGGATCGCCCGTTCCGCGATCTGGTTATGCGTTTTGGCGCGGGCATGGTGGTCAGTGAAATGGTCGCCAGTCAGGAAATGGTGCAGGCCAAACCTGGCGTGCGCGAGCGGGCCGAGCTGTCGGCCGATGTGGAGAACACAGCCGTTCAACTGGCCGGGCGCGAGGCGCATTGGATGGCCGAAGCTGCGCGCCAGGTGGCAGATCGCGGCGCGCGGATGATCGACATCAACATGGGCTGTCCGGCCAAGAAAGTGACCAACGGATATTCTGGCTCGGCCCTGCTGAAGACACCAGACCACGCCCTGAGTTTGATCGAAGCTGTGGTTGAGGCCGTCGATGTCCCCGTGACGCTGAAAACGCGGCTTGGATGGGACGACGCACTTCTAAATGCCCCAGACGTAGCGCGCCGGGCCGAGGAGGCAGGCATTCAGATGGTCACGATCCACGGACGGACACGCTGTCAGTTTTACAAAGGCCGTGCCGATTGGCAGGCGATCCGAGCAGTGAAAGAGGCGGTCTCGATCCCCGTCATCGCCAATGGGGACATCGTGGATACGCATGCGGCCCGCACAGCGTTGAAGCAATCGGGCGCGGATGGCGTCATGGTTGGCCGAGGGGCGCAGGGCAAGCCATGGCTTCTGGCGCAGATTTGCCATGAGGTCTATGGCACCGACGCGCCGGAGATCCCCGAAAGCGCGGATCTGATCGACATGGTGCACGCGCATTATCAGGCGATGTTGGGCTTCTACAGTACCGACCTTGGCCTCCGCGTCGCCCGCAAACATCTTGGCTGGTACATGGATGAGGCCGGAACGCCCGCGCCTCTGCGTCGCGCGGTTCTGACCTCGCGCGATACGGATGAGGTGCTGCGCCTGTTGGGTGATGCGCTGGAGTGTCAACAGGGGGTGGCAGCATGACCTCGGATCAGAGCATCTGGAACTCGCTACCCGTTCCAGCCTTCATTATCGACCAAGACGACCGGATTGCGGATGTTAATTCCTCGGGCGAGGGGTTCCTGAACGCCTCGCGCAAGTCGGTGATCGGCCACCCCGTCTGGGATCAGATCGCCGTTGATGCCCCACTAGAGGAAGCCTTTGACCGCGCGCGTGCTCAGGGAACACCCCTGTTCGTTAACGATGTGGATGCGGGGTCGGGCAACCGCGCACCGCTGCAATGCGCCTTGCAGATTGCGCCGCTGGTTGGGCATCCTGGATCGATGATCATGATCATATCCCCGCGCGAATTGGCGGGGCGCATGACGCGGGGCAATACGGTCAAATCCGCGGCGCAGTCCGCCATCGGAATGGCAGAAATGCTGGCGCATGAGATCAAGAACCCATTGGCGGGGATCACCGGCGCCGCGCAATTGCTAAGCATGAATATCGCGCCGCAAGACTTGGAACTCACTGATCTTATCGTTGCCGAAAGCCGCCGGATCGTGAAGTTGCTGGAGCAGGTCGAGCAGTTCGGAAACCTGCAGCAACCGGATTTCAAGCCGGTCAACATCCATGATGTTCTTGACCGCGCCCGCCGTTCGGCCTTGTTGGGTTTTGGCGCGGATATGGCCATTGTCGAAGACTATGACCCCTCGCTGCCGCTGGCCTTTGGAGACCCGGATCAACTTCTGCAAGTCGTTCTGAACCTGTTGAAAAACGCCTCCGAGGCGGCGGGTCCGCAGGGCGGCACAATCCGTCTGCGGACCTATTTCGAACATTCCTTCCGCCTGCGCCGCAGCGATGGATCGGGACATTCGCTGCCGCTGCAGATCGAGATCATCGACGATGGACCGGGCCTGCCGGAGAAAATCCGCAGTGACATCTTTGACCCCTTTGTCTCGGGCAAGGAAAACGGGACAGGGCTGGGGCTGGCCTTGGTCAGCAAGATCATCTCGGACCATGACGGCTGGATTTCCGTCGATTCTGTTCCTGGGCGGACCGTTTTCAAACTGTCGCTACGCCGTGCGCCGGCTGAAAATAAAAAATCGAAAGAGGAGAGTATCTGATGGATGGCACCGTTCTGGTCGCGGATGACGACCGCACGATCCGCACCGTTCTGACACAGGCTCTGACGCGCGCCGGATGTAAGGTGCATGCCACATCCTCGCTGACCACGCTAATGCGCTGGGTTGGCGAAGGCAAAGGGGACGTGGTGATCTCGGACGTGGTCATGCCGGACGGCAACGGTTTGGAAATGCTGCCAAAGATCGCCGAGGACCGGCCGGGCTTACCGGTGATCGTGATCTCGGCTCAGAACACGATCATGACCGCGATCCAGGCGGCCGAGGCGGATGCCTACGATTACCTGCCCAAGCCGTTTGACCTGCCGGATCTGATGAAGCGGACGGCGCGTGCCTTGGAGCAGAAGCAACGCTTGCAGAGCGACCCTGAACCCCAAGAGAATGAGCGCCCGGATGAATTGCCTTTGGTAGGGCGCACGCCGGTGATGCAGTCGCTTTATCGTCTGGTGGCGCGCGTGATGAACACCGATCTCTCGGTCATGATTTCTGGTGAAAGTGGGACCGGTAAGTCACTGATTGCGCGGGCTATTCACGATTTTTCGGACCGTCGAACCTTACCGTTTGTGACGGCAACGGCGGCTGATCTGCGCGACCTCGAAGGCCCCGCACGCGTTATGGCGCGGGTGCGTGGCGGGACGCTGCTGATTGATGAGATCGCCGATATCGATGACGAGATTCAGGCGCGGATCGTGCGGATGATGGATACGCCAGGCGACCACGTGCCCCGCTTCATGGCGACCAGCCAATCGGATCTGACTGCCGGGATGGAGGGCGGGCGTATCCGTCAGGACCTCTACTACCGCCTCTGCGGCGCAACCATCCATGTCCCGGCTCTGCGTGAGCGGGTGGATGATATCACCTTGTTGGCCGAGCATTTTCTGGCCCGTGAGGAAAAGGACCTTGGGTCCAAACGCTGGCTCAGCGCTGATGCGGTTGAGCTGGTCCGGCGCTATTCCTGGCCGGGCAATGTGCGGCAGTTGGAGAACGCGATCCGCAGGCTCAGCCTGACCAGCCGATCCGACGAGATATCTAAGGCCGAGGTTGAGATGGTTCTGGGCAGCCAACCCGAAGCCGAGCCCGTTCTGGGCGGAGGAGAGCGTGAGAAGCTGGCAACCTCGGTTGAACGCCATCTGCGCCGTTATTTCGATCTGCACGGCAATATGCTGCCACCTCCGGGCCTGTATCAGCGCATTTTGCGGGAAGTTGAGGCGCCGTTGATCGAAATCGCACTGGAGGCCACCGGCGGAAACCAGGCAAAATGCGCGGATTTACTTGGGATTAACCGAAATACGCTGCGGAAAAAGATCACGGACCTCGATATTCAGGTGACACGCCGTCGCAAACTGATGTAATATCGCCACACAAAGCGTGGCATTCGGGTATCGCCCGGGAACAGACCACGAGATATGGCGGTTCGCTGCGAAAGCAGCACATCAGGATGAGGGCAGACGGTGGCAACCCGGGCACAGAGCGGGATTCTCCCATCGGTTAACCGGTGGCGCAGATCCCGGAAACTGCGCAATTACAGCACCTTCGGGCTGGTTCTTCTGGGGCCGGTCTTGGCGCTTGCGACATATCTTGTCATTGGTCCTTTCGATCTGGGTGCAACTGCCCCGACGTTGCGCCTGATTCTGCTGGCCGACCTCGTTTACGTGCTGGTCGTTGCGGCTCTGGTGATGAGCCAGTTGGGCAGTCTGATCGCGGCGCGGAGGGCCAAATCAGCGGGATCGCGCCTGCATTTGCGTTTGATTGGCGCGTTTACACTGCTGGCACTGGTGCCGACGGTGACGGTCGCGATCTTTGCCGGGCTGACGGTGAATATCGGCCTTGAAGGCTGGTTCTCGGACCGGGTTCGGCAGGTTGTGGGATCGTCCCTCACCGCGGCCGAGGCTTATGAGCTTGAGCACCGGCAGGGCCTGACACAAGACGCCGCCGTTCTGGCGCTTTTCCTCGACAATGCACGCGCGCGCGATTTTTACATTTCGGACGCCGAGCTGCGCGAGGTTCTGGCGCAAGGGCAGGCTCAGATCCAGCGTGGCCTGCGTGAGGCCTATGTGATTGACGGCGAAGGTGAAATCCGGTCGCGTGGCGATCGCTCTTACCTGTTCAACTACGAAGCACCGACCCCTGAGCAGATGGCGGATGCCACCGAAAGCGGCCTTCTGATCATCGCGGACTGGCAGAACAACGAATTCCGCGCGTTGGTGCCCTTGCAAGCGTATCTGGACCGGTACCTCTACGTTAGTCGTGAGGTCGACGGCCAGTTGCTGACCCTGCTGGATGACACCAAGGAAACAGCGCAGTTCTATCAACAGCTTGAAAGCGAACGTGGGAGGGTGCTGTTCGAGTTCGGTCTGCTTTATCTTGGCTTTGCGCTAATCCTGATACTTGCGGCGATGTCGCTTGGGATGTGGTTCGCAGAACGCCTCTCGCGGCCGGTGGGGCGCCTGACCACAGCGGCGCAGAGGGTCGGCGCGGGCGACCTGAGCGTGCAGGTGATCGAAGAGGCCAGCGATGACGAAATCGCCATGCTGGGTCGGTACTTCAACCAGATGACACGGCAGTTGAAAGGCCAGCGGGACACGCTGCTTGAGAATACTCAGCAGATCGAAAGCCGCCGCCGCCTGTTCGACTCGGTGCTGAGTTCGGTAACCTCGGGCGTGGTGGGGGTTGACCCGGAAGGGTGCGTGACCTTCGTCAACCGCTCTGCCGAGCGGCTGCTGGATTGGTCCCGGGGCGAAGAGCATCTGGCCATTGGCATCGCCGTGCCTGAATTCCTGCCTCTGTTCGAAAGCCTGAAAAGCAGCGGGCAAGAGGCGGTGCAAGGTGAGATCAAGGTCACCCGCAAAGGCCAGTTGGAGAACCTGCTGGTGCGGATGGCCACGCGGCGGGGCGAAGATGGCGGGCTTGAGGGCTATGTTGTGGCCTTTGATGACGTCACAGATCTGGTCAGCGCGCAGCGTATGGCCGCGTGGGGGGATGTGGCCCGGCGGATTGCCCATGAGATCAAGAACCCTCTGACCCCGATTCAGCTGAGTGCTGAGCGGATCAAGCGGAAATTCTCGCGCAAGCTGGATGAAGAGGATTGCGATATCCTCGTCTCCATGACCGACGTGATCGTGCGTCAAACCAATGACTTGCGCCGGATCGTGGATGAGTTCTCGAAATTCGCGCGCATGCCCGAGCCGGAACGGCGCGAGGAAGATATTGTTGCGCTGGTGCGCGAGGCGGTGCTGCTGCAACAGGCTGGTCAACCCGAGGTGCAGATTGATGCGGATCTTCCGGACCAACCGATCCCGGTGGATGTGGACGCGACCATGCTGAATCAGGCGTTCACCAACTTGATCAAGAATGCCGGGGAAGCCATTGAAACCTTGAAGGAAAAAGGCGCTCCTGAAAACCTGAAGCCACAGATCAAGGTGGCGGTCTCCAGCGACGATGCTGGGACGATCATCACCATTGCGGACAACGGGATCGGGCTGCCGGAAGACCGTGCGCGGTTGTTTGAGCCCTATGTGACCACACGCGACGAAGGGACCGGGCTGGGCCTGCCCATCGTCAAGAAAATCATCGAAGAACACGGCGGAGCGCTGACGCTAGAAGACGCGCCCACCTTTGACGGACAGGACCATTTCGGCGCAATGGCCGTGATCCGTTTACCGGGGGCGAACCTCCCACCCAATTCAGCGCCACAGAAGCAGGCGATTAAAACCAACATAATGAAAGCAGGCCAAAGATGAGCGACATTCTGATCGTAGATGACGAACGCGATATTCGCGAACTGGTGTCCGACATTCTGGAGGACGAAGGCTATTCAACCCGACTGGCGGCGAACTCGGATGAGTGCATGTCGTCGATTAATTCCGAGCCGCCGGGGCTTTTGATACTGGATATCTGGCTGAAAGACAGCCGCATGGACGGGATTGATATTCTGAAGGCGGTGAAACGTGACAACCCGGATGTGCCGGTTGTGATCATTTCGGGTCACGGCAATATCGAGATCGCCGTCGCCGCAATCAAACAGGGTGCGTACGACTTTATCGAAAAGCCCTTCAACATCGACCAGTTGATGGTCGTGATCCGCCGCGCGATGGAGACTTCGCGCTTGCGTCGCGAGAATGCATCGCTGAAACGCAAAGAGGTCAGCTGCTCGGATATGATCGGCAAATCGGCCTCGTTCCGGGCGATGCAGGGCCAGTTGGACAAGGTCACCAAGTCGAACGGCCGCGTGATGCTGAGCGGACCGGCCGGGTCGGGCAAGGAAATCGCGGCGCGCTATATCCACGCGCATTCCAACCGGGCCAATGCGCCCTTCGTGACGGTCAATTGCGCCGGAATCGAGCCAGAGCGGGTCGAAGAGGTTCTGTTCGGACGCGAAAGCAGCGAACGCGGTGTGGAGCCGGGCCTGCTGGAAGAGGCCCACGGAGGTGTGATCTATTTTGACGAAGTGGCTGATATGCCCTTGGGTACTCAATCCAAGATCCTTCGGGTTCTGGTCGATCAGCAATTCCAGCGCGTTGGCGGCTCGGACAAGGTGCGGGTCGATCTGCGCGTGATTTCCTCGACCAATAAGAACCTCGATGATGAGATTGTGGCCGAGCGGTTCCGGGAGGAACTTTATCACCGTCTGAACGTTGTCCCGATTGACGTCCCTTCGCTGGAGGACCGTCGTGAGGATATTCCGGTTCTGGCACAGCATTTCATTGAAATGTGCAATGAAACGCAGGGCTTGCCGGTTCGGGAACTGTCCGAGGAAGCGGTTGCGCTGCTCCAGACCATGACCTGGCCCGGCAACGTCCGGCAGTTGAAGAACCTGATCGAGCGTGTTCTGATCCTCGGCGATGGCACAGGCCCGATTGAGGCGCGTGAGCTGCCGAGCGATGAGGACAAGGCCGAGGATTCGGGTCGTGTGGTCCTGTCCGGTGCGCTGGCCACTCTGCCACTGCGCGAGGCGCGTGAAGCGTTTGAGCGGGAATATCTGCTGACCCAGATCAACCGGTTTGGTGGCAATATCAGCCGCACGGCCAGCTTTGTCGGGATGGAGCGCAGCGCGCTGCACCGCAAGCTGAAATCGCTGGGTGTTGTGACCTCGAACAAATCGGGCGCGCGCGTTGCACAAATTGATGAGCCGGAACCGGCAGAGTAATCTGCCGGGAGGGCCACGATGAGTATTGGCGCGCCAACCAAGAGCAAGAGGCTTGAGACCCGGGGCTATCCGGGCTTCGGCAAGCGCCTGAAACGGTTGCGCCGATCCGTCGGGTACAAGCAGGCCTATCTGGCCGAGCTGCTGGAGGTGGATCAGGCCACCATCTCACGTTGGGAGAGAGGCGGGCAAACGCCGCCTCCGGACACGCAACAAGCGGTCTTTGCCGCGCTAGGTCCAAAGCGATCCGATGACAGTGCGTTGCGGCGCTTGGTGATGAATTCCTCCGATTGCCTTCACTTGGTCGAAGAGGCGAGCCATAAATGCCTTGCCTATTCCGCCAGTCGGGCAAGGGACTGGAACACCAGCCAGAACGCGCTTTTGGGCGTGTCGCTCTGGCAGTTTGCGACCGAAGAAATCCAGGAGGCCGAGGCCGAGTTGGAGGCCGAGGGGTGGTGGGATAAGCACACCCCCGCGCCTAAGGCATTCCAAACCTCCGAGGCGATTCACGACCGTATTCGGATCAGTGCCGGAGAAATCTTATGGGAACGTCTCTACCTGTCTGACGGCACGCCGGTTCGTCTGGTCAGCGGGACGAAAGCAGGCGCATAATTTATGCGTTCCGTGGGCTGAGCAGGCGCTGTAAAAGCGCCGCATGATATTAGCATTTCAGGTTCTTCTTCTCTGGTTGGCCGGTCTGGGCGCGGCCACGCAATTTGCCAAGATTGCCGTGCCGTTTCCCGAACTTGTGCTGCTCTATCCCAGCCATGCCGAGAGCATGGGGTGGCTTTTGTCGATCATCAGCTTGCTGGGCGCTGTTTTGGGGGCATTGTCCGGTGCCGTCGTGGGGCGCGTCGGGGCGTTGAAACTGTTGATTGGCGGATTGTGTCTGGGCGGCGCGCTGTCGATCTTTCAGGCGAGCCTTCCCGGATTTAACACCATGCTGGCCACCCGGTTTGTCGAGGGGGTCTCACATCTCGCCATCGTTGTCGCAGCACCCACGTTGATCGCTCAGATCACCAGCGGCAAGGCGCGCGATATCTCGATGGTGCTGTGGAGCACATTCTTCGGTGTGGCCTTTGCGTTGAACGCCTGGATCGGTCTGCCGGTTGTCGAGCATTTCGGGCTGCCCTTTTTCTTCGTTCTGCACGGCGGCCTGATGATCGCCATCGCTGGTCTGATCCTGCTTTGCGGATTAAACGTTCAACCATCTCAGGGTGCTGCCCCTTGGCGTTGGAGCGAACTCTTTGACGTGCATTTGCGCACCTACCGATCGCCATTTGTGTCGGCCCCGGCCATAGGGTGGTTCTTCTACACCTTAACCTTCGTCTCGTTGCTGGCCATCCTACCCGGTCGGCTGCCCGAGGGGCTGGCGGCGACGGTCGCGGGCCTCATGCCTTTGGCGGGCATTGTTCTGAGCTGGCTCGCGGTCCCGATCTTGTTGTCTCGCACGTCCTGCGTTGCGGTCGTTAACCTGGGGTTTGCGCTTGGCATGATGGCTATCGCAGGGGTGTTTCTTGGCGCGCCGCTCGAACTTGTTTGTATATGTCTGTTTGCGGTGCTGGGCTTGGTGCAAGGGGGTAGCTTTGCCGCCGTGCCGATCCTGAACCAAACGCCCGAGACGCAGGCCCTCAGCTACGGCGCCATGGCGCAGATGGGCAATGCGGGGAACCTGTTGGGTACGCCTGTTCTGTTGGCTGTCCTTGGGCGTACAGGTGAGGCTGGCATGTTGATCACAGTGATCGGGATCTACGCGGCTGCGATCCTTGCGCATGTCGCACTGGCGCGAAAACGAACGCTCCGTCAGCCGGCCTGACCGGGCGTGATGATCTGAAAAGACCCGTCATCGAATTTGACGAAGCAGGATTCAGTATTCAGCGGAGGCAGGGTCGTTGTGCGGGTCGCCGGAACCCGGGATTTCACGCCGGATTTGCAGGGCGGCAGGCTGACAGGGCGAAACCCTTTCTGCGCCATGCACTGTGCTTCAACCGTGTTGCGTAGCGGTTGGTTGACGTCGACCGTGTATATGCGCCCAGGCTCCCACCAACCGCCACTGCGATAGCACCGTCCGCTCCCGTCGCAATAGGTGCGGCCTGGCCAATAGGTCGGCGGCCCCTGACGGACCTGGTTGGCAACCGGTGCCTGTTCAAGCGCCTGAACCTTACACTGAGCGGTTTGTTCCTGCATCTTCGAGACGCTTTCTCCCTCGCGATAGTATATGGAAAGCGGGCCGCAGGCGGTCAGCAGCATCACTGGAACAAGCAGGTGAACGAGTGTTTTCATATGCTTATTCTGCCCGAAAAGGTCGGGTATGACAATTCAATTGACCCTCTCAGGACCATCTGTCATTCAAAGATTTCAGGCAGAAGGGCCAGAAACATGAAGGTCATCATTTGCGGTGCGGGTCAGGTTGGCTGGCAGATCGCACGGCATCTATCGGGCGAGCTGAACGACGTCACGGTGGTGGACAACAACCCTGATCTTGTGCGCCGCGCGACGGAAACACTGGACGTGCAGGGGATCGCGGGCTTTGCCAGCTATCCGGATGTGCTGGAACGGGCAGGGGCGCGCGATGCCGACATGATCATCGCCGCAACCCATTCGGACGAGGTGAATATGGTCACCTGCCAGATGGCCCATTCGGTTTTCGCCATCCAGCGCAAGATCGCGCGTTTGCGATCTCAATCCTACCTTCAGGCGATCCACTCAGACCTCTATCGCCGCGACCACCTGCCGATTGATGTGGTGATCAGCCCCGAGCGTGAGGTCGCGGCCGCCGCCATGCGTCGCCTGTCAGCCCCGTCCGCCTTTGACACCGAGATGTTCATGAATGGCAAGGCCCAGCTGTTGGGCATTCGGATCGACGAGGATTGCCCGATCGTGAACACGCCTCTGCGGCAATTGACCGACTTGTTCTCGACCCTCAGCTCCATCGTGGTCGGGGTCCGGCGCGAGGGCAGCCTGTTTGCACCTGAATCCGAAGATCAGCTGTTTGTGGGCGATGAATGTTATGTCTTCACCAGCGTGAAGGATGTCGACCGAACGATGGAGGTGTTCGGCAAAGCGCAAAAGCGGCAGGACCGTGTGGTGATCGTTGGCGGCGGCAATGTCGGCCTTGAGGTTGCGCGAACACTGGAAGAACGCGAAAGCCGCGTGCGGGCCAAGATAATTGAACGAGACCGGGAATGCGCCGAAAAAGCCGCCGAAGCGCTGGAGCGGACCATCGTCCTGCATGGCGACGGGCTGGATTCGGCTTTGCTGAACGAGGCAGGCATCGACCGTGCCGACGCGATGCTTGCCGTCACAGATGATGACCGCACCAACATGCTGGCAGCCGTGCGCGCCAAGGCCGAAGGCTGTGCGCTGGCGATTGCGCTGATCAACGATCCCAGCATGGTGGCTTTGATGGGGCCTCTGGGGATCGATGCTTATATCAACCCGAGAGCGACCACCGTCAGCTCGATCCTGCGCCATATCCGGCATGGGCGGGTGCGGCAGGTTTACTCCATCGGCGACGCCGAAGCCGAAGTGATTGAGGCCGAGGTGCTTTCGACCTCGCCCATGGCCGGGCAGAAACTGCGCGACATCGACTTCCCTGAGGGTGTTTTGGTTGGCGCGGTTCTCAAAGGCAACGAACTGTTGCGCCCAACGGGCAGTCTGCGGATTGACGAAAAGGACGTGCTGTCGATCTTTGCTATGGCCAAGGACGTCCCCGAGGTCGAACGGCTGCTGCAGGTCTCGATTGATTTCTTCTGATGGCGCGTGTGGTCACAGCTCGGATCGGGGTATTGCGGCGCTTGCCGCTGTTTCTGCTGATCTGGGGGATTTCGGCGCTATCGATGTGGGTGCCGGCGGGTTATGCGCTGGCGCTGGATGATCACGATACCTCGCGGTCTTTCCTCTATTCCGGGCTGCTTGGGTTGTTTCTGGTGTCCGCGATAGCGCTGGCGGCCTCGAACCGGGTGCCGCGGCGGGGGACGCTTGGGCAATTGGCTGTGCTGCTGGGCTGTTTCACCATTCTGCCGATCTTTCTGGCCATCCCGTTCCATGACGCGCTTGGCAATACTACCTTTTTGAACGCCTATTTCGACATGGTCAGCGCCCTGACCACGACCGGAGCCGATTTGTTCCCCGACCCCAACCGCCTCAGCGCGCCCTTGCATCTGTGGCGCGCGTTGGTGGGTTGGATGGGCGGTTTGCTGATGTGGATTGCTGCCGCCGCGATCTTGGCGCCGCTGTCACTGGGCGGGTTCGAGGTCACGGCGCGTGGTCAACCCGGTCGGCCGGTCTCGGGTGTGGCCCAGAGCGAGCAGGTCGATCCTCGTGGCCGCCTGCTGCGCGTAACCCGCACTCTGACGCCGATTTACGCGGGCCTGACCGCCGTGGTCTGCATCCTATTGCTGATCGCCGGAGAGCAGGGCCTGACCGCGATTTGCCATGCGATGTCGGTGATGGCGACCTCGGGCATCTCTCCTGTTGGTGGGCTGGAGGGCGCGCAGGCGGGCATCACGGGAGAGATGATCCTGTTTCTCTTCCTACTTTTCGCCCTGTCGCGCTTGACCTTTTCAACCGACACGGCCGCCAGCGGCTTTGCCCGGCTGGACAAGGACCCCGAGTTCCGGATCGGGCTGTTCATCGTTCTGGCGGTCGCGGTGCTTCTGTTCTTCCGCGTTTGGGCAGGGGTCAATGAAATTGGAGGCCAGCTGCAGCCCTTGCAAGCCCTACACGTGATCTGGGGAATGCTGTTCACCGGCCTTGCGTTCCTGACCACAGCTGGGTTCGAGAGTGCGAATTGGAACGATGCCCAGCAGCTTTCGGGTCTGGGGACTCCAGGGTTGGTTCTGATGGGGCTTGCGCTGGTTGGTGGCGGTGTCGCGACAACGGCAGGTGGGGTCAAATTGCTGCGGGTCTTTGCGCTTTACCTTAACGGCGCGCGCGAGATTGACCGGCTGATCCACCCATCCTCGGTCAGTGGTACCGGCGGCGGCAACCGCCGCATTCAAAGCGACGGAGCTTTCATCGCGTGGATATTCCTGATGATGTTCGCGCTGACCCTTGCCCTGTTTAACCTCCTACTGGCCCTGATGGGGTCGGGGTTTGAGCAGGCCATGGTGCTGAGTGTCGCTGCTCTCAGCACAACCGGACCGTTGATCGAGCTTGCGACGGATGTCCCTATCCGCCTGGTTGACCTGTCGGGCGGGGCCAAACTGACGCTCTGCGCGGCGATGGTGATCGGTCGGCTTGAGACACTGGCGATCATCGCGCTGATCACGCCGACCCTGTGGCGGGATTGAACCACTGCGCGTGCCCAGCGTTACTGCCTGATTTTTCGTCTGGAATATCTGTGCGCGTCACTCCATACTCTGCCAGAGGGAGCGCGTTGGTCCGCAGCGCGTAGCAAGAACAATGGCGAGTTAATAAAATATGGCTTCGGACAGACAGAATCTGCAGGACGCGTTCCTGAACAATGTACGGAAAGCAAAAGTCCCGGTCACGATTTTCCTGATCAATGGCGTGAAATTGCAGGGTGTGATCACTTGGTTTGACAATTTCTGCGTATTGTTGCGCCGCGACGGACAGTCGCAGTTGGTCTACAAACACGCGATTTCAACCATCATGCCATCGCAGCCGATCAACCTGTATGAGGGCGAAGACGCCTCTTGATGGAACATGAAAGGAAGCGCACCCGGGCTTGGGTGCTGCATCCTGAAATCAAATCAGATGAACAGCGCCGCGTCCCCGGACCCGCGCTGGAAGAGGCGGTGGCACTGGCTGCCGCATTGCCCGATCTGGATGTGATCGGGTCCGAGATCGTACGCCTGCCGCGCGCCCAACCGGGGCTTCTGTTCGGCAGCGGCAAGATCGATGAACTGGCCGAAAGGTTGCACGATAGCGAAGTCGAGCTGGTTCTGATCGATGGCCCCGTGACACCGGTTCAACAGCGCAATCTAGAAAAAGCATGGAAGGTCAAGATCCTCGACCGGACCGGTTTGATCCTTGAGATTTTCAGCGACCGCGCGCGTACACGTGAAGGTGTTTTGCAGGTCGAGATGGCGGCGCTCAGCTATCAGCGCACGCGACTTGTCCGGGCTTGGACCCACTTGGAACGCCAGCGAGGTGGGTTGGGCTTTGTTGGCGGCCCGGGCGAGACTCAGATCGAGGCCGACCGCCGCGCTATTGATGAGCAATTGGTACGTTTGCGTCGGCAGTTGCAAAAGGTGGTCAAGACCCGCACGCTGCATCGGGCTGCACGGGCCAAGGTGCCGTATCCGATTGTTGCCCTGGTGGGCTATACCAACGCGGGCAAATCCACCCTGTTCAACCGCCTGACCGGGGCCGAGGTGATGGCCAAGGACATGCTGTTCGCCACGCTGGACCCAACCATGCGCCGCGTTGTTCTTCCAGACGGCCCCGAGGTGATCCTGTCAGACACGGTGGGTTTCATCTCGAACCTGCCGACTGAGCTGGTCGCTGCGTTTCGGGCAACGCTTGAGGAAGTTCTGGGCGCGGACCTGATCGTGCATGTGCGCGACATCAGTCATGACGAGTCTCAAGCACAGGCCGATGACGTTCAGGCCATTCTCACTTCACTGGGTGTCGATGATGAGCGGCCCATGCTGGAGGTTTGGAACAAGACTGATCTGCTGGACGTCGATGAGCGTGAGGCGGTTTTGGCGCGTGCTGACCGGGATCCTTTGATCTTTGCGATCTCAGCCGTGACCGGGGATGGGATCGCGCCTCTGTTGGCTAATATCGCCACAAAACTGCAGGGGGTCAGGCGTGAAACCACTCTCTCGCTGAGCTTCGCCGAAGGGAACAAGCGCGCGTGGCTGTTCCGACAGGATGTCGTTCGATCCGAAGAGCAGACGGAAAACGGGTTTGAGATTACGGTACTTTGGACCGACAAACAGGCAGCGCAGTTTGCAGGGCTTTGAAGGCTAGCTACCGGCGATCTGCCTGTGAAAATCCTCCATATCGAACCAGCCCACAGAGGATTTGACCGTGTATTCGGGTGTCAGCTCCCACTCTTCCCATCCACGAACCACCACCTGATTACCTGTTTCGGAATGATGCCCTTCCATCGTTTTCACGAAGATCGCGTGTGATCCAGCCCAGCGAAACATATCGCATCGCACTTCGAGGTTGGAAAATTCAGCGTGAAAACCACGCACCATTTCTACGATGGCGTCCCGGCCTTTATGTGGTTCGCCTCGGTTGATGATGATCTGCCCATCGGGCGCGAAAAAACGTGCGACATCCTCTGCGTCACCGGAGCTCCAGGCGATGGCGTAATCGCGCGCTAGATTGTTCAGGATGTCCCGAATGCTTGCCATGATCGTCCCCCACGGATCCCACATCACCTGGTCGGTGATCCTAGGTCAAAATGGGAACGCTTGCCACGACACCTCGGAATTCGGGGCGAGGAGTCGCCGAATGGGCGGATTATTGCGGGGTGAGGGTGGTGACACCCACCGCGGCGGCCCGCGCCAGATCAATGTCGAGGGACATCGGGATATATTCTCCACGCCGCCATAGCTGTGCCTGATCGTCATAGTAGCGAGACAGGAAATGCCCGGACTGGCCGGTTGCGGTGATAAAGACGGAACTGTCGGGATCGGCGAAATCATAGACACCGCGATAGCCAGCACCATGCACGTTCAGGAATGGGTCAGGTCCTTCACCTGAGGTCCGCCCGCGCAGCAGCGTGTTGTCGCCTCCGCTGGTCGATTGGCGAATGTTGACGAAGTAACGCAGGACCGGAACGTTCCCGAGGACCGGGTGATCATGGGTCGCCTGATGGGCATCGCCCCAGCGCAGAGATTCCAGCGTGGTGCCATAGGTCTCGGCGATCCAGATCAGCGCGTCGTCCAACGCCAGTTCTGCCATGTCCGAGCAGGTTTCGACCGGGGCGCTTTGGCGCACGTCACACCAGACAGACGCGCCATCAATGTCGCGGTAAACCCGTTCGATGAACAGAGGTTCGACATGTTTGAACTCACTGGCGAGCGGGCCGAGTTCATCCCCGATCAGGCGGATCTGCAAAGCGCGTAGCCACGCGGCATAGATCAAAGGCTCCGGCAGATGTTCGTTCATTTCGCCATTCCATTCCGCCAGCAGCGACAGGGCGATCTGGCGCTGACGTTCGGGCGTGCCTTCGGGGGCCGAGGCACCGGTGAACCACAGATCAGCTCCAATCAGCGGTAGAAGCGAGCGCGCGGTGAAGCTGACAGTGTCAAGTTGCGCTTCGATAAAGCTGTCGCGGGTATGGACCTCGCGTGATTGCATCAGCCGTTCCCAGCGGTGAACGCGCTGCGTGTCACCCCACTCGAACGAGACATGGTTGGGAAATGGACGGTCGATAATCTTGTTGTTGGTATTGCCTAGCAAACCACCGGCGGGCGAGGTGAACTCGGGGTTGGTGGCATAGGGCATCCGGCCTTGCCACCGGTTTTCCGCTATCCAGCCGGGGGTTGGAATGCGTCCCTTGCTTTGGTTGAGGCGGTCGCGCTTAGGGATTGCTCCGATCAGTTTCATGCCAATCGTTTCGGTGTCGACCAGAGACAGATTCTGCGACGGCGCGATGAATTTCTCTGCGACGTCAATGGCTTCGTCTACGGTATCGGCGTTCATTAGGGCCATGGAAGCGCTCATCGACGTGTCATTCGGGCTGAGTGCGGTCCAGGACAATGACGCGACATGTCCGGGTGGCGTGATCGTCTCCAGATCATAGTGGCTACCGGGCAGAACCGGGCCGTTTTCCGTCCAGCGCAGGGTCAGGGTGATGGGGGCTTCGTCCTTGATCTCGATGATCGAAGGGCGGCTTTGGAATTCCTTGAACCCGTCGGGGGTCAGGTATTCCTCGGGATTGACAGGGTTGAGCTGCTCGATATGCAGGTCCTGATCGTCCAGATAGGAGGAGGTAAGGCCCCAGCCCAGACGGTCGCTGCGGCCGCTCATCACGGCGGGAATACCAGGGATCGTTGCACCGATCACGCCGCCCTTTGCGAGGTCCAGATGCGCGAGGTACCACACGCCGGGCGCGGTGAACCCAAGATGCGGGTCGTTGGCCAACAGAGTCGCTCCGGCGGCCGAGCGGGACGGCGCGGCAACCCATGCGTTTGACGCTCCGGCCAAACCACGTTTGGGGAACGGCGAAAGCGGCGTATCCGGCATCGGCGTCCCAGCGGCATAGCGCGGCAGGCCGGGAAACAGCTGGGCATATTCGGGCAGGGCGGCGATACCGGCTCCGGGCACATCCGGCAGGATGTCGACCAGCCGCGCGGGATCGTCCAGCATCAGCGAGGTTCTGGCGCGCAGAACCTCATCTTTCAGGTGGCCTGACAGCTGCAACCCCATCAGTTTGATCACGGCGAGGCTGTCGCCGGGTTGCCAGGGAGAGACGGGGGCGTTGAACAGAAACATCTCGGGCGCGCCGCGGCCTAAAGCCTCTTCGTTGATTTGTGTGAGGCGGGCGTTGACCCCTGCAGAATAGGCGCGCAGCGCAGCCTTTGTATAATCATCCTGCGCCTCGACCGAGCGATGGGCCAACCCATAGAGGTCAAGCCGACGTAGCAGTTTGTCGATAGCAACGGTGCGCGCGCCAAAAACCTCGGACAGGCGGCCCTGTGCGGTGCGGCGCATGACGGTCATCTGCCACAAACGATCCTGCGCGTGTGCATAGCCCAACCCAAAGAACACATCCGGGTCGGTTTCGCCAAGAATATGGGGCACATTCGCCGTGTCGCGAATGATCTCGACCGGGGCAGTGACGCCCTGAACCTCAAGGGTTTGATCGTATTCGGGCAGCGATTGGCTGGCCAGAAAATAGACCAGTCCAATGGCGGCAAGAACCAGCAGGACAAGACCCGTGGTGATGCGTATCAACCAGCGAAAGACAAGAGCCATAGACGTCCTACTTGTATTCGTTCTTCACGTGGCGAGAGGTTACTTCAAGGCCGCCCCGACCGAAAGAGGAACACTGCGGAAACCTGCCTAGAATTGACAATGAAAAAGACCTCGCCGCAAGAGGGGACGAGGTCTTTCAGAGAGGGGCGTGGTAGTGCAAAATCAGGGGATGATGCGGGTGTATTTGATGCCTTCGACGGTCGCGCCGATCTGCAGGCCCGCCTGGCCGAAGATGGCCGCCAAGACCGGGCTGAGCAGGGTGGTCGTATCGGTCGACAACTGGTCACCCTGATCGCTGACCACATAGCCGATATCGGCACCAGCCGTCCAACCGCTGGAACGGCGGAAATCGTTCAGTGCGTCCTCGGTCATGAAGAACAGCACGTGGGCGTATTGCTGGGCGCCGATCTGCAGACCAGCTGTGCCTTTAACGGCCGAGTAATAGTCAACCGTGGCTCCATTGATGCGCAGCGCGCCTTGACCATAGCCGCCGCCGAATACGAACCCGGCCTCTGTGATCAGGGGCATGACCAACATGCCATTGGCTTTTTCAGCGATCTCGACCGTGTTGGGGTAGCGGGCAAACATCTCGGTCAGTGTTGCGTCGACACGGGCGTCAAGCGTGGCCGCGTTCGAGTTGCCGACGCCGTTGCCGCAAGCTGCGGTCAGGGTCAGACCTGCCATGCCCAAGGCGAAGCCGCGACGGTTCAGTCGGGGAAGGGTGGAACTGCTCATGGTTTTTTGTCTCTGTAACTGTGCCTGATATGTCGGGTGTTCCCGATCTTATGTGCAAGAATACGCCGATTGAGCGTGCATGTCACGACAAAGCTGCCGCGGCCCGCGTAACAATCGGCGAAAAATCGCGAGGTGGCGGGGTTTTAACCTTGGAGAACCCGTGCGACCTGCGGCGCGAAATAGGTCAGGATTCCGTCGCAACCCGCGCGTTTGAACGCCAGCAGACTTTCCAGCATCACCTTGTCGCCATCGATCCACCCGTTCTGCGCCGCCGCCTGGATCATCGCGTATTCGCCCGAGACCTGATAGGCGTAGGTGGGCGCACCAAACGTGTCTTTCACACGGCGGCAGATATCCAGATAGGGCATGCCCGGCTTGATCATCACCATATCGGCCCCTTCGGTCAGATCACGCTCGATCAGGCGCAGGGCCTCGTTCGAATTTCCCGGGTCCATCTGATAGGTTTTCTTGTCGCCGGTCAGAGCGCCCGAGGCACCAACCGCATCGCGGAACGGGCCGTAGAAGGCGCTGGCATATTTCGCGGCATAGCTGAGGATCATCACGTTGTGATGACCCGCCGCCTCAAGCGCCGAGCGCATCGCGCCGATCCGGCCATCCATCATATCTGAGGGACCTATGATATCGGCCCCGGCCTCGGCCTGAGCGAGGGTCATCTTGACCAGCGCCTCAACGGTCTGGTCATTCACGATCTCGCCATCCACCACATAGCCGTCATGGCCGTTGATGTTGTACGGATCCAACGCAACATCAGTCATGACCGCGATATCCGGCGCCGCCGCCTTGATCGCGCGGATGGCGAAGTTCGAGAGGTTGTCAGGACTCCAGGCCTCGGCACAATCCTCGGTCTTGAGCGCTGCATCGGTATAGGGAAAGATGCAGATCGCAGGGATTCCAAGGGCTTGCGCCTCGACCGCTGCTTTGGCAATCAGATCGACCGACCGCCGCTTCACGCCGGGCATCGAGGGCACTGGATCTTCTATGCCTTCGCCATCGCGTACGAAAACCGGCCAGATCAGATCGTCGGTGGTCAGTGTATGCTCGCGCACCAGCCCGCGGATCGCATCGGACTGACGCGCCCGGCGAAAACGGGTCTGAGGGTAGGGGGCGATGGTCGGTTTCATGGCGCGTCCTCCTTGAACATTGTCGCATTGGGTGGCATGAATCCGCCAAGGGCTCAAGGGTATCAATGGACGCGCTTTCGCGACAGAACCCCCTGAGGATTGTGAATAAAGGGCTGCGTTTGGACTGGTACTCTTCGATTTTCGAACTCATCGACATGCGCAGCTTTTCGAATCTGTGGTTCTGGATTGTTCTGGCGGTCACTTGGTCTTCGGCCAGTCACTGGACGATGGGGGTGCCTTACGACATGGTGGTCCGTGCGCGCCGCGTCGGAGGCCAGCTTGAGATCGACCTGCTGGACATCGTGCGCATCAATACAAACCGCATTCTCTACTATGTCGAGGCGTCCGGCATAGTGATGTTGGCAATGGCCTGTTTTGTCTTTACCGCATTGGCGACGCTGGGCTTTTACTATTGGGTTGAATTCGCACAGGCCGTGTTCCTACTGTTGTTTCCCTTGGTCGTCGTGACCTTCATCAACATTGTCCAAGCACGCCGTTTGCGGCGGCATGATCTGACATTGGATCGCGTTACCAAGACGCTGTCACGATGCCGCCTCTATACACAGATCATCGGCATGATCTCGATACTGGTCACTTCGATGTGGGGCATGTATCAGAACCTTTCAATCGGCGTTCTGGGATAGCGAAATCTGAAAGGGCAGGGATGAAGGCTCCGAACCACGTGACAGTCGGCGGTGCCCCCGAAGGGTATGACGCACAGCTTGTCCTGAACGAGATCGCGCGCTCGGGCGGGCCGGTTTGCCATGTGGCGCGCGATGACAAGCGGTTGGAGCGGATACGGGCAGCACTTGCGTTCTTTGCCCCCGATATGCCGGTTTTCGTTTTCCCCGGTTGGGATTGTTTGCCTTATGACCGAGTCTCGCCCAACACGGATATTGCCGCTGCACGGGTAGCGACGCTGGCCGCGCTGGTTCACCAGATGCCCGAGCGTTTCGTGCTGCTGACCACACTGAATGCCGTGACCCAACGCGTCCCCGCGCGCGAGATTCTGCGCGAGGCCGCCTTTACCGCTCGCGTCAACCAACGCGTGGACGAAGACGCCCTGCGCAAGTTCCTGGTGCGGATGGGGTTCACCCAAAGCCCTACCGTGATGGAGCCCGGAGACTACGCGATCCGGGGCGGGATCATCGACATCTTCCCTCCGGGCGAATCCGGCCCCGTCCGACTAGACCTGTTCGGAGACGTTCTGGACGGCGCGCGCCGCTTTGATCCGGTCTCGCAACGTACCACCGAAAAGCTTGACGTGGTCGAGCTTGCCCCCGTCTCCGAGGTCATTCTGGACGAGGCCGCGGTCACCCGATTCCGTCAGAATTATCGCATCGAATTCGGTGCGGCGGGTACGGATGACCCGCTCTATGAGGCCGTCAGTGCGGGCCGCAAGCATCAGGGCATCGAACATTGGCTGCCCTTTTTCCACGAAAAGCTGGAAACCCTGTTCGACTATCTGCCGGAGGCGACGATTTCTCTGGATGATCAGGTCTCACCCGCGCGTTTGGCGCGGTGGGATACGATTGCTGATCAGTATGAGACACGGCGGCTGGCGCTGGAAAACCGCTCACGCATGGATACGGTTTATAAGCCGACACCGCCCGGTTTGCTCTATCTCGATGACGCGGCGTGGGATCAGGCCGTGGGCGATAGGCGAGTGCTACAGTTCAGCCCTCTGCCACAGGCCAGCGGACCCGGCGTGATCGACGCGGGCGGGCGGATCGGGCGGAACTTTGCGCCTGAGCGTCAGCAGGAAAGCACCAGCCTGTTTGGCGCTTTAGCGGACCACATCAAAGGCAAGCTGGACAAAGGACCGGTGCTGATCGCGTCATATTCCGAAGGCGCGCGAGAACGTCTGACCGGCTTGATCGAGGATGAAGGTCTGGCCGAGGCGATCCCGGTCACCGATGGTACGCGTATCGGTAAAAGGGGCCTCCATCTGGCGGTCTGGGCCTTGGAGAATGGGTTCGAGACGGCTGATCTGACCGTGATCGCGGAACAAGACGTGCTGGGCGACCGCCTGATCCGCCAGCCCAAGAAACGACGCAAGGCCGAGAACTTCCTGACCGAGACCCAATCCCTCAGCCCCGGCGATCTGGTGGTGCATGTGGACCACGGTATCGGCCGCTACATGGGCATGGAAGTCGTCACCGCCGCTGGTGCGGCTCATGAATGCCTGCTGCTGGAATATGCCGAAGCGGCCAAGCTGTACCTGCCGGTCGAGAATATTGAGCTGCTGTCGAAATACGGCCATGACGAAGGGCTGCTGGACCGTCTGGGCGGTGGCGCATGGCAGGCCAAAAAGGCCAAGCTGAAAGAGCGCATCCGCGAGATGGCGGACAAGTTGATCCGCATCGCCGCTGAACGCGCCCTGCGCAAAGCCCCCGTGATGGACCCACCGCCCCACGCGTGGGAGGAGTTCAGCGCGCGCTTCCCCTATCAGGAAACGGACGATCAGTTGCGGGCCATCTCGGAAGTCATGGAGGACATGCATTCCGGCGCGCCAATGGATCGTCTGATCTGTGGGGATGTCGGCTTTGGCAAGACCGAGGTCGCCATGCGCGCGGCCTTTGTCGCCGCCATGTCAGGCGTTCAGGTAGCCGTCGTTGCACCGACCACTCTGCTTGCTCGTCAGCACGCGGCCTCGTTCAAGGAACGATTCCGAGGTTTCCCTCTGGAGGTTCGGCAGCTATCGCGTTTTGTTTCGGCGAAAGAGGCGCAACAGACCCGAGACGGGCTGGCGCGCGGGACAGTCGATATTGTGATCGGCACTCATGCTCTGCTGGCAAAAGGTATCCGTTTCAACAACCTCGGCTTGCTGATCATCGACGAGGAACAACATTTCGGCGTTGGCCACAAAGAGCGCCTGAAACAGCTGCGCTCGGATATCCACGTCCTGACTCTGACCGCAACGCCGATCCCCAGGACGCTGCAACTGTCACTAACTGGCGTGCGCGACCTATCAATCATCGGCACGCCGCCCATCGACCGTCTGGCCATCCGCACCTATGTCAGCGAGTTCGACGCGGTAACGATCCGCGAGGCCCTGCTGCGCGAACACTATCGCGGCGGGCAGAGCTTCTACGTGGTGCCGCGCATCTCGGATCTGCCTGAGATCGAAGAGTTCCTGAAGGAGCAATTACCAGAGCTGACTTACGTCGTCGCTCATGGGCAGATGGCAGCGGGTGAACTCGACGACCGAATGAACGCGTTCTATGACGGCAAATATGACGTGCTTCTGGCGACGACGATTGTCGAGAGCGGTCTGGATATCCCAACTGCGAATACGATGGTCGTGCATCGGGCGGATATGTTCGGCCTCGCGCAGCTCTATCAGATCCGAGGCCGGGTCGGGCGGTCGAAAACCCGCGCCTATGCCTATCTGACCACGAAACCCCGCCAGAAGCTGACCGCCACCGCCGAAAAGCGTCTGCGCGTTCTGGGCTCGCTTGATACGCTGGGAGCCGGATTCACGCTTGCCAGTCAGGACCTCGACATTCGTGGGGCCGGTAATTTGTTGGGCGAAGAACAATCCGGCCAGATGCGCGATGTGGGTTATGAACTCTACCAGTCGATGCTGGAAGAGGCGATTGCCAAGATCAAAGCCGGTGAGATGGAGGGGCTCTCGGACGCCGATGACCAATGGGCGCCGCAGATCAATCTGGGCGTACCGGTTCTGATCCCCGAGGATTATGTGCCCGACCTTGATGTCCGCCTAGGCCTTTATCGCCGTTTGTCCTCGCTCTCGACCAAGGTTGAACTTGAGGGCTTTGCCGCGGAACTGATTGACCGCTTCGGGGCGCTGCCAAAAGAGGTGAACACCCTGATGCTGGTCGTCCGTATCAAGGCCATGTGTAAGCGTGCAGGTATTGCGAAATTGGATGGAGGGCCGAAAGGCGCGACGATTCAGTTTCACAATGACAAATTCGCCTCGCCCCAAGGGTTGGTCGAGTTCATCCAGAACCAGCGCGGCATGGCGAAGGTCAAAGACAACAAAATCGTTGTGCGCCGCGACTGGAAGAAAGACAGCGACAAGATCAAAGGCGCTTTTGCGATTGCCCGTGACCTTGCTGAGAAAGTCGTGGCCGAAAGAAAAAAGGCGAAGACAAACGGATAGCGGGGAAGGGGGCGCTGCCCCCGCCGCGGCAAGCCGCGACTCCCCCGAGGTATTTCCGGCCAGATGAAGCAGGCGATCCGGACTTTATCTGGCTAAAAATACCTCCGCCGGAGGCATCGCGCGCAGCGCGATTCAGCCTTGCATTGCGGACTGGGCGCAGAAACAGGATGCAGCCACTGCGCGGTCGGCCCTTGCCAGGGCCAAGTCCAGCCTCTGTTTGATCTGAGGTAGCTCAATCGTATCACCGCGGGCTTTCAGGCAATCGTGCAGGCCCTTCAAACTCCAGATATTGTCCGGATGGATCGAGGCGCGACTGAGAGTTCCACCAAGGCCCAGATCTTCTCGGTAAACGGTTTCCGCCTCGGTCAAATAGCCTTGTTCGAAGAGCAGCGCGCCCAGGGCGTGGCGGGTGGGTTGCATCCATCCCCAAGGCTCGTCGTAGGGCAAGGTGTCGTCCAATTCGACAGATCGGAGCAGGTGAGCGAAGGCGAGATCGAAGTTTTCCTTTCGGTATTCGATCTCACCGCGCAGCATTTCGGTGGCGATCTCCAGCAGGTCGATGACGCGGTTGTTGTGCAATCGCCGAGCCTCGGGCACTCGGACCTTGGCTTTGAGGAAAAGCTGCTCCTCGGCTTCGGCGTTGGGCACATCGCCGGTCGCGGCGAAAGCAAGCGCGCGGGCGTAGTGGGTTGTTGCCGTCAGCGTGCGGTACAGGTCAGGGTCGTCGGGTAGCGCCAGCGCTTTTGCCTCCTCCCACCGGCCAAAGCGGATCAGGATGTGAGGCCCCATGGACATGTAGCTTTCGAAGAAATCCGCCATGGGCGGGCTCTCGATGCGCAACATCTCTTCGGGGGTTGTGTCCCAGATACCCTGGTTGGCCCGCAGGGCCGGTTCGATCTGACCCAGAAACATCGCGCCATAGATGGTGAAATGATAGTCGTGCTGGCGGTAACCGGTGTAGATATTGAACGCCCCTTCACGCTCATAATATTTCAGGTCCGCTTCCGAGGCTTTCTGGTTCCAATGCACCACGTTCTGATAGTGGCCGCAGAGGATATCTATATGCGTCGGCATATGCACAAGGTGGCCTGCATCCGGGACCAGAGTGCGCAGGATATCGCCCGCTTTGAGGGCCTTTTCGGGGGTTGGGGACATCTCCATCAGGTGAACGTACAGGTGCAGAAGGCCGGGGTGAGACATGGCGGCGGGGTCGTCCTGCATGGCCCACTCCAGCGCCTCTTGCGCCTCAAGCGTGGCGGCCCCTTCGGCGGGTTGACCTGTTGACAGGTCCCACATTTGCCACGGCGTCAGGTTGAGCAGCGCCTCAACATAGATTGTACGCAGGTCCAGATGATCTGGCTGAGCCTTAAAGGCCGCGCGCATCGCGTCGGCAAAATCATAGTCCCAATCATGCATGCCCTCGGTCGTATCACGCTGCGGATACCGGAACTGCAGGGCGTGGATCAGAGCCTTTTCAACCTCGGTACAGCCATCGGTTAGGCTCAGCGCCTTTTGCGTGGCGTCAAAGGCCTTTGTCAGTGCTTTCTGCCGTCCCCGGTCATCTTGCAAGTCCCAGGGCAGGTTGTAGTTCGGGCCAGCCGCGTAGGCGACACCCCAATGCGCCATGGCGCAGTTCGGGTCATGTTCGGCAGCTTTTTCAAAGCAGGCGACGGCTTCATCATGGTTGTAGCCGTAGGTCCAGACCAGCCCCCGGTCGAACCAGATTTGGGCTTCAGCGGATGCTGTTGAAACAGGGCAGGAATAAGTGCCCAGATCGTAATACTCACTCATAACTGACCCTCCGCCATGTTGGTCGGGACAGCGTAGCGCGTTTGATCCGGGCTGAAAATCCTCAGGCGAGCAGTCTGTTTTCGATGCGGCCCATATGGATCATCAGGCTGAAGGCCAGGATACACATGGTCAGAATGCCGGTAGTCAAAGGCAAGATCGAGCCGTCAAATAGCAGCCCAACCGGGGCGGCAATGGCTGCGGCGAGCACTGTCGAGACCGAGCCGATGACAGAGGCGGCCATTCCGGCGATATGCCCCATCGGCTCCATCGCGATGGCGTTCAGGTTGCCCATGGTCACACCTGCCATGAAGAAGACGGTGGTTTGCCAAACCACGAACAGGCCAAACGAGGCGTCGGGCGACAGCGGGAAGGAATTGGTCACGATAACCAACGCCGTGATGCCGATCTGCGCCCCGAGCGCCCAAGTCACCATGCGGCGCATGCCGACGCGCACGACTAGGGCTGCATTCAACACACTGGCCGATCCCGACATCAGTGCGACGAACCCGAACCAGAACGGAAAGCTCTCAGCTCGGTCGTGGATCACGTCGTAGACGGGCTGAACCATGGTCAGCATGGTGAACAAAATCCCCATGCACAGGGTTTGCACCATGATCGACAAACGCACGGTTGGATGGGCGAACATCTCTTTCGTTGCTGCGACCATCAGCGGTAGACGGAAGGGGCGACGGTTCTCCACAGCCAGCGACTCGGGCAGGCGGGTTCCCATCCAGACGCAGACGATCACGGCGAATAGAATAAAGGACATAAAGATACCGCGCCAGCCGAACAGGGCGATCACTCCGGCCCCCAACATGGGTGCCACGGCGGGTACAAGCGTGAACAGCAGCATTGCGATCGAAATGATGCGCGCCATGATCCGGCCCGAGTACAAATCGCGGATGACAGCCATAGCCACAACGCGCGGACCTGCCGCGCCCAGCCCCTGTGCCACACGGGCCGCCAGAACGAGTTCAAGCGAGGAACTGGCCCAAGCCACGGCCGAGGCCGCAATATAAAGCGCGACACCGCCATAGATGACCGGTTTGCGGCCAAACGCATCCGACAGAGGGCCGGTAAAAAACGTGCCAATCCCCATCCCAAGCACGAAAGACGTCAGGATCAGCTGCGCGCGATTGACGTCATCCGGGCTGAGCTGCGCGCCGATCTCGGGCAGGGCAGGCAGCATCGAGTCGATCGAAAAGGCGATGGTCGAGAACATCATTGCGATCAGCGCAATGAACTCTCCACGAGACATGCGGTTGGTCATGGGGACTCCTTACCTGATCGCGCTATCACGACGGATCAGGTTGCGCCAGACCGGAATTTCGCACAGACCTCTGTGCTTCTATGCAGAGGAAGCCTCAAGTTGAGACATGATTTCTCCGATCACTTTCTCCCATATTTCAGGAGGTTGCGCGCCCGGAACGGCATGTTGGTTGGCAACAATGAAGGTCGGGACCGAGCTAACGCCCATCTCGCGTGAGTGGGTGTCGCGGTTGCGGATATCCTCGCGGTCGGCGTCGGATTTCAGCAATTTCATTACCACTGCCGCGTCCATACCAGCGCTATCGGCGATGTCGGACAGGACCTCCGGGTCGCCGATATCACGCGCTTGAACGAAATAGGCGTCGAACAGAGCATCGACAACGGCGTTCTGCTTGCCCTCGATCCCGGCCCAGTGGATCAGGCGATGTGCGTCCAGGGTGTTTGGCGTGCGCTTCATCCCCTCAAAGTCGATTTTGAGGCCTGCATTCTCGGCATGTTCGACCACGGGCGCATAGGCGCGCACCGCACCGTCCTTGCCGCCGAATTTCCGTTCCAGATATTCGCGCCGATCCATGCCCGCGTCTGGCATATCGGGGTTCAGCTGGAACGGGTGCCATTCGATCACAAACGGGTGGTCCGGCAGTTTTGCCAAGGCTTTGTCCAGATGGGTTTTGCCGATGTAGCACCACGGGCAGATCGGATCGGACAGTATATCAAGCTTGACAGTCTGGGTCATCGGTTGGACGCCTTGAAATAGGCCGGCAACGCGCGGCGCAGGAGTTTGCCGTTGCCGCCGGTTGGCAACTCGGGAAGGTGAACAAAGGCGCGCGGCTGTTTGTAGCGCGCCAGATTGGCTTGGACATAGGCGTGCAGAGCGTCTTCGTCCAGTCTATCGGGGCCGGAGTAGAAGGCCGCTATCACGAATGTGTCCTGTTTGACCTCGACGGCTGCGGCCCCGACCTGAGTGATGCCGGGGTAGCGGGACAGGACGGATTCGACCTCAACCGGCGAGACGCGGTAGCCGCCCGCGTTCATCATGTCATCGTCGCGCCCCAGATAAGTGATCTGCCCATCGACGGCCATGGCGCCCTGATCGCCGGTCAGGAACCAGTCGCCTTGCAGTCGGGCGGCGGCCTCTTCGGGGGCGTTCAGATAGGTCAGCATCAGGCCGGGGTCAGAGCGGTGAATGGCGATGGTCCCCTCGGCCCCTTGCGGCACAGGCCCCTCCGGCCCGAGGATCGCGACGCGGCGGCCCGGTTGGGGCTGTCCCAGGGCATCCCCGCGCGCCGGATGAGTTGGGCTGGACGAGATGAAGGTCGAACATTCGGACATGCCGAACGCTTCGTAAAGTTCTGTTCCGGTGGCCGTTTCCCACTGGGCATGCAGCGACCGAGACAGCTTTTCCCCGGCGCATAGGCCGTGGCGCAAATCGGGCAGCTCAATCCGATCCGTACCGGACAGCATCTTGCGAAAAACACCCGGTGCCGCAGCAAAGATCGTCGCGCGGTTTTGGCGCAGCATTTGCGGTAATTGAGACATATCGGTGCCGGGTTCAGGGATCAGGGCCGAAGCTCCGATCGTCCACGGATCCATTAGGCCGGTGCCCAGCGTATAGGTCCAGTTGAACGCACCCGCGTGGCACAGGCGATCCTTCTTAGTCAGCCCGTACCAGCCATCGACCATCATCTGACGTGCCCAGATCGCTCGATGAGCATGGGCGACCGCGCGGGGCTTGCCCGAGGTGCCCGAGGTATACACCACATAGGCCAGACGCTCGGGGTCGCCCATGTCGAACTGCGCAGGTGGCAGGTCATGCATGGCGATCAGGTCGTCCAGATGGATTTGATTGGGGTGCTCGGCACAGGCCACAGAGGGGTCGCGCAAGATGGCGGCGGGCGAAAGCTCCGCGATGATCCGGGCGGTTTCCGGTTCGGTCAGTTGCGATGAAGTCGGAACAGGCACGATGCCGACGGCGATAGCCCCAAGATAGGCGATCGGAAACTCGACGGTGTTTCCAAGACGCATCAGCACGATGTCTCCGGGGTGCAGTCCGGCCTGCAAAAGGCCCTGACCCGTTCCCAGAACAGCGGCTTTCAATGCGCGATAGCTCCAGTCTTCGGACCCGTTTTGGCGCAACACGGAAAGGGCGGTTTTATCGGCCAACGCATCCGCCCTGCCCAGCACATGAGCGGCCAGATTAAACGGGGTCGGGCAGGGCGTCGGTGGCCCCTGATCGAAGATTGACAGCATGGCAACTGGCTAACCCGGCCCATGGCGCGTTGCAAGCGCGGCTTGTGCGCCCTATAGACGAAGTCATGAGTACCCAAGATCCCAAATCCCTGATCCGCATTGCCCGCGATGCAGGCGAACACACAGAACCCGAGCCTTTGGACCTGGGCGCCCGCGTGCGCGAATTGCGCAAGGCGCGCAACTGGACGCTGGAGCAGGCGGCCTCGCAGGCCGGGCTGGCGCGTTCAACGCTCAGCAAGATCGAAAACGGTCAGATGTCGCCCACTTACGATGCGCTGAAAAAGCTGGCCATCGGGTTGGAGATCTCGGTGCCTCAGCTCTTCACCCCGCCGCAGCGTGAGCAGGTGATTGGCCGTATGGCCGTAACCCGGTCGGGCGAGGGAGCTGCACATGCCACGGCCACCTACGAGCATGAACTGTTGGCCGAGACCCTGACGAAAAAGCAGATGCTCCCCTATCGCGCCCGCGTCCGCGCCCGTTCGATGGATGAGTTCGAAGGCTGGGTGCGTCATGACGGTGAGGAGTTCATGTACGTCCTAACCGGCGTCGTGCGGTTGTACACCGAGTTTTACGAACCCGTTGAGATGCGCCGGGGCGACAGCGCTTATTACGACGGCAGCATGGGGCACAATGTGATTTCGGTTAGCGATGAGGATGCGACCATCCTCTGGGTGACATCACTCGCCTAGGGTTAGTTCAACTCGCGGTTCAGCGATTCCGTGAACAGGAAATCCTCGACCTCTTCGTGAGCTTCATTGACGGTCAGGTGATGACGTTCGGCCAGATAGGCTTCGAACTGTTTGCGATCCTTGCCGACGCGCGACATATCCTGGTCCCTCAGGTTGGGAAAACGGCGTTTAGCGCGGGCGTAGCACGCGTTCCAGTCTTGTGTCAGATCGGTCCAGTTCAGCATCTGCGAGCTTTCCTTCTTCAGGTTTCAGGACGGCTCTCCCCTATGGACAGCGTACGGACGAGTTGACGCAGCGGAAGACATGACAAGATGTCGCACCCTTGAGCAGGTCGATATTATGCCGATTAGAGTCAGGTTTGTGCCGTGGGTTTGGTGCAAAACCCGGGCGAACGTCCATATATAGGGACGCTTTGTGATATGAGCGCATTATTTTGCGTGCCGCGGAATGTGCCAGTTTTTGCCGATCACCACGTGCATAGGTGTCAGTTCCGGTGCGTCACACCCTATGCGCGTGGTTCTAATCAGCGTACCACCAGACCTCGGGCATGTATTGCGGGCCATCGCCGTAGATCGGCAGGGTCTCGGGGTATTTCAGTGCACTGACATGGGCGATACGGCCGACGTCGAAGCTCCAGATCGGGATCACGTATCGGCCCGCCGTCAGAACACGGTCGAGGGCGCGGGTGGCGGCCACGAAATCCTTACGGCTTTCCGAAGCGAGCATGGCGTCGATCATCCCGTCAACAGCCGGTGAGGCGACACCCATCAGGTTGCGTGTGCCCTGCGCATCGGCGGACTCGCTGCCCCAATAGAGGCGCTGCTCATTGCCCGGCGACAAGGACAGGGCGCGGCGGAACGGGGTCATATCGAAATCTAGCTCAGATAACCGCCCGGTATATTGCGCATTGTCGACACGCTCAGTCGTGACTTGAATGCCCAGACGTTCCAACGCACGGGTGTAGATCTCGACCGCTGTCTGCATCTCACCATCGCCTTGTTGCAGCAGAACGGTGATCTGAAACGGCTCACCCGCTGCATTGCGCAGCACGCCGTCCTGAATGGTCCAGCCAGCCTCGGCCAACAGTTTTGCCGCCTTACGCAGGTTCGCGCGGTTTCGGGCTGAACCGTCGCCCTCGGGTGGGGCGTAGCCTTCAAGCGTTCCGGGGATCAGGTCTGCGCTATAGGGCGCCAACAGGTCCGCAACGCGCCCCGTCGCGGGTCCCGGTCGCATCGCCAGATCAGAGCCCGAGAAATAGGATGAGATCCGCGACTGCGCACCGCCGGTGATCGTGTCGTTGATGAATTCGAAGTTGAAGGCCAGCATCAGGGCTTCACGTACGCGCCAGTCGTCGAACGGAGCTTTGCGGGTGTTCATCACCAGCCCGGTCATGCCCGAGGGCTTACCATGCGGGATCTCGGTCTTGATCATATCGCCACGTTGAACGGCGGGGAAGCCGTACTGCGTGTCCCATTTGTCGGCGTTGAACTCACGCACGGCGGAAAGCTCTCCGGCTTTGAAGGCTTCGAACAGAACGGTGGCATCGCCGTAGAATTCGATCCGGATGTCATCGAAATTCATCGTGCCACGGCGAAACGGAACATCAGCGCCCCAATAGTCCGGATTTCGACGCAGGTTCACATAGCGACCGGCCTCGTAATCTTCGACCACATAGGGTCCGCTTCCGACAGGAACGTCGTGCAGCTGCGTTTCGGCAAAATCCTTCCCGTCCCATTGGGCTTTCTGAAGGATCGGACGCAGGCCTACGATCAATGCAAGTTCGCGGTCAGCCTCGTTAAAGCTGATCCGGACGGAGCGCGGGCCGGTCTGTCCGATACTGTCGATCTTGGACCAGAGACCGCGATAGCGCAGATGCCCTTCGGTCCCGAGGGTCTGGAAAGACCAGATCACATCGTCAACTGTGACCGGGGTGCCATCGGAGAATCGAGCCTCTTCCCGGAGGGTGAATTCCACCCATGACCGGTCTGGCGCAGTCTCAACCGATTCGGCTAACAGCCCGTAAAGAGTGAAAGGTTCGTCCCAGGAGCGGCCCATCAGGCTCTCGTGTGTCCAAAATCTTAATTGCCACGGAGGGGTGCCTTTTTGCACAAACGGGTTCAAACTGTTAAAGCCGCCGGTATTTCCGAAAACGACTTTGCCGCCTTTGGGCGCCTCCGGGTTCGCATAGGGTAGAGACACAAAATCCGGTGGTAAGGCCGGGTCGCCATACATAGCTATGCCATGAGTCGATTCTGCCTGTGCTAGTGAGGACGCAAAAAGCAGGGCGATTCCCGCTGCCAAACCACGAAGCGGGTGTGAAAAATACGGGCTCATTTTGGAAACAATCCTGCTCTGGCCTTATTTTGTTGGGATTCATCGTAGCGATGATTTTTCTTGTTTTCAAACTTTTAGCTTGGACGAAAGCACAGAATTGCTTATAAAGGTCTCACTGCTCGATAGGTTTCTTGCCTGTATGAAACCTGCCTCAATAACTTAACGCCCGCTTCGTGCGGGCGTTTTTTTTGGCAGTTTTACAACCGGGCGCGACGCAGTTCCCCGTTTTCTTTGCAGGTGCAGCATGGCACTGTGCGCTCAGTGGACTTTTGAGGGAGAGCGGTCATGAGCCTTTCGGGAAAAACGGCAATCGTCACAGGATCGAATTCAGGGATCGGGCTGGGTGTCGCGCGCGAGCTGGCAAGAGCCGGGGCGGATGTGGTTCTGAATTCGTTCACGGATCGGGACGAAGATCATGCGCTGGCGGCTGAGATTGCAGCCGAGACAGGCACCAATGCACGCTACATCAAAGCGGATATGTCGAAGGGTGCGGAATGCCGGGCGCTGATCGAACAGGCCGGTACTTGTGACATTCTCGTGAACAACGCGGGTATTCAGCACGTCTCGCCCATCGATCAGTTCCCGGTGGACAAGTGGGATGCAATCATCGCGATCAACATGAACTCGGCCTTTCACACCACGGCGGCGGCATTGCCCCTGATGCGTGCGGCGGGCTGGGGGCGGATCGTGAATATTGCCTCGGCCCATGGGCTGACCGCGTCGCCCTATAAGACGGCCTATGTGGCGGCCAAGCATGGGGTTGTGGGGATGACGAAATCCATCGCTTTGGAAACCGCGCAGGAGCCGATCACCTGCAACGCGGTCTGTCCGGGCTATGTGCTGACGCCGCTGGTCGAGGCTCAGATTCCCGACACGATGAAAGAATACAACATGAGCCGTGAGGACGTGATCAAGAACGTTATGCTGGAACGGCAGCCGTCGAAAGAGTTTGCAACGGTTGAGCAATTGGGTGGGACGACGGTGTTCCTATGCTCGGACGCGGCGGCGCAGATTACCGGAACGACGATCTCGGTCGATGGTGGCTGGACGGCTTTGTGAACTTTCATGGGCGCTCTGCCACCATACCCCCGGGATATTTTTGGCCAGATGAAGAGGCGGAACCATGAAATGGATCAATCTGGCATTGCAGGGTGGTGGGGCGCATGGGGCGTTCACTTGGGGTGTCCTCGACCGCCTCCTCGATGAAGAGGATATTGAGGTTGCGGCGATCACCGGAACCTCAGCCGGGGCATTGAACGGGGCTGCGTTCAAGTCGGGCATGGTTGCAAATGGGCGCGAGGGCGCGCGGGCGCGGCTGGACGGATTGTGGAAACGCATGGGGGCGCTTGGCGATATGCGAATTGCCAACTGGTTCCGGGGGCTGGAGCCTGCGAGCATCGCGCAGGCGATGGAGTATTCGCTGCCTTACTCCATTGGAGATGCGTGGTCCCGGATGGTGTCCCCCTATGCCTATGGTCCGTTCTATTCGAACCCGCTGGAATCCGTGGTGGATCGGTTCAACTTTGATGAGGTTTGCGCTGATCAGGGGCCACGTCTGTTTGTTTGCGCGACTTGCGTGCGCAGCGGCAAGATCCGTGTGTTCACGGGCGATGAGATCTCGACCAATGCGATTTTGGCCTCGGCCTGTTTGCCGACGCTGTTCAAAGCGGTTGAGATTTATGACCCCGAAACCGACAGGACCGAAGCCTATTGGGATGGCGGCTATACCGGCAACCCGGCGCTGTACCCCTTGTTCGAGGGTGACCTTCCCGATGATGTGGTGATCGTGAATATCAACCCTCTGGAACGGGACGAGTTGCCGGTCACGCCGCAGCAAATCCAGAACCGGATCAATGAGATCAGCTTTAACTCATCCCTGTTTCGCGAGTTGCGAGCGATCAATTTCGTTCAGCGGCTGCTGGAAGAAGGCAAGCTGAAAGCCGGTGAGATGAGCCGCGTTTTGGTGCACATGATTGCGGATAATGAGCTGATGAACAGCTTGTCCGTGGCGACCAAAACGGTGCCCAATCCGGTAGTACTGCACAAGTTGAAGCACGCGGGTCGCGACGCGGCAGATGGGTTTCTGGCGCGTCACAAGGATGATCTTGGGCAGCACAGTACCGTTGATCTACCCGCAATGTTTGGCTGATCACTCGGGCGGCTGCGTCGGGTCTTTTTCGTTGGGATAGACCAGACCGGCCGAGATTACGAGCTTTGCGGCCTCTTCAATCGACATGTCCAGCAGGATCACATCCTCTTCCGGAAAGAAAAGCAGAAAGCCGGAGGTTGGGTTTGGCGTTGTCGGGATGAAGATGCTCAGGAGGTTGCCACCTGTTTCGGCGCGATTGCTAACCTCACCCCTTGCTGTGGTCGATACGAACCCGATGGCCCAGATGCCACGCCGCGGATATTGCACGAGGCAGGCTTTCTCGAAAGAGCGCTCGGTCTGCGCGAACACCGTCTCCGAGATCTGTTTGATCCCGGAATAGATCGAACGGACGATCGGCATCCGATCGACGAGGCTCTCGGTGAATGAGATGAAGGACCGGCCCAAGATGCCTTTGGCGACCCAGCCGACCAGAATGGTGAACACCAGGAAGATGATGACCCCGACGCCGCGCAGGTTGATGCCCACATATTCTTCGGGGCGGAACTGCTGTGGCACCAGCGGCAGAACGGCGCTGTCGATCCAGCCCACGACGGACCAGATCAGCCAGATTGTCAGCCAGACAGGCGCAATGACAACGATACCCGTCAGAAAAGAACCGCGCAGGCGCGAGAACAAGCCGGGGCGGCGATGTGGCTCTTCGTCAAACGGTGTGTTCATTACAGGTCCGAGTGGTTTGAGAAACTACCTAAGCAGTCCGATGCGCCGGTGCAATAGGGCAGGTTTACGCGCCGTTTACCAGTGCCTTAGCAATATTCGCCGCCAATCGCGCGTTGTTGCGCACCAAGGCGATGTTCGCGGTGAGTGAGCGACCCTCGGTCTTTTCAAAGATCCGCTGCAGCAGATAGGGCGTGACGGCCTTGCCAGTGATCCGATGAGCATCTGCATCCGCCTGGGCAGCGGCGATGATCGGGGCCAGCTCCTCGGCCGGGATCTGGTCTGCGGCCGGGATCGGGTTCGCGACCAGCTGACCGCCCGGTAGGCCCAGCGCGCGGCGCGTCGCATGAGCTTTTGCGATGGCCTCAGCACTGTCCATGCGCAGCGGTGCGGCATATGGGGATTGCGCGGACCAGAAGGCGGGAAAGGCATCCTGACCATAGGCGATGACCGGAACGCCCAGCGTTTCCAGTACTTCCAGCGTTTTGGCCAGATCGAGGATCGCTTTGGCACCCGCCGCCACAACCGTCACTGGGGTTTGACCCAGCTCATGCAGGTCGGCTGAGATATCAAACGTGGTCTCGGCCCCCTGATGGACGCCTCCGATCCCGCCGGTGGCAAAGACCTCAATCCCCGCATATTGCGCGGCGATCATGGTTGCGGCCACTGTTGTGGCTCCGGTCCCGCCGGTCGAGATACAGGCGGCCATGTCCGCGCGCGAGATTTTCGCAACACCCTGAGCCTGGCCCAAGGCCTGCAGCTGGTCGGGTTCAAGGCCCACATGCAGCACGCCTTCGATCACGGCCATGGTGGCGGGCACAGCTCCGGCATCGCGGATGTCCTGTTCCACCTGTGCGGCGACCTCGACGTTCTGGGGGTAGGGCATGCCGTGGGTAATGATGGTGCTTTCCAGCGCCACGATGGGGTGGCCTGCGTCTTTCGCGGCGCGGACCTCGGCAGAGTAGTGGATAGGGATCACAGCGGAGTTTCTCCTGAAACGTATGTTGCAGCGGCGTGGAGCGCGCGGGTCAAAGCCGTTTGCGCGTCGGCGCCGTCTGATTCTGAAGCGATATGGGCGGCCATGAACGTGTCGCCCGCGCCGGTCACGCGGGTCACAAGCACAGACGGAGGTGTCTGGGTCAGAACGCCTTTGGCCGAGCCCACGGTGGCCGAATTGCCACCATCGGTGACGAGAACGCGCAGCGCGCCCCGGTCCAGCAGGCCTTTGGCGGCGGATTCTGAATCGGTAAACTCGCGCTGGCACAACAGGCCAGCCTCTTCGAGGTTCACATAGAGCGTCGCGCGGGCATGTTTTAGGAAGGGCAGCAGTCGCTCGGCTTTGCCGGGTGAGGCGGGTGCAACCCGCAGGTCCGCCTTGGCGAAGGCGGGGCTTTGGGCGATTTCTTCCAGCAAGTCCAGCGTCAGGTTGCCGTCCAGCGCAATCGGCCCTTCGAACGGCGTGTTCTCATAACCCAGCGGCCCGTGCATCAACGGGCGCAGGATTTTCGCGCCTGAAGCCTCAAGCGAGTGGGCGTCAGCGATGGCCGCGATCAGGCCGTTGGCCCCTTCGACCGCCATGTAGCGATCGGTCGGCAGGTCTTGCGAGCGGTAGATATGGTCGGTGACCATGCCGAGCCGGGCGCAAGCGTGGACCAGCTCGTCACCCTCCGGGTCGCGGCCAATGGCGGTCAGCAGGGTTGGGGTCATGCCAAACCGCACCAGCGTCATGGCGATGTTCATGGCAACGCCGCCGGGAAGACGGGTGATCCGCCCAGGCACGTCCGATCCTTGCCGCATGGCACTTGCCGAGCGTCCGATCACGTCCCACAGGACCGAACCGATACACAGGATTTCACTGTTCTGAGTCATGGTGCTGTCATGCCGCAGCGCTGAGGGCCGTGCAAGCCAGAACGTCAGCGATAACAGAGATAAGGCCTTTGTGTTCCGATCCGCCGTCGTTTCGACTTGCGATCCGATGCGTTCGGCGGGACACTCGACCTGTATGATTGATGATTTTATTGATGAGCGTCGCAGATGAGCGGTATTTTCCGTTTCCTCCTGATTTTGCCTGTCTTTCTGGTGCTTTCGGCGTGGCCCGCGAAGGCTCAGACCCCTCCGACTATTGTCGAGTTCTGGACGAAGGCAGACACTCTGTTCCTTGAGGTCACGCTGAATGCCGAGATGTTCTTGGCCGGGATCGACCCCGAAACCCGCCAGGATTTTGCCGATGACGCGCGGTACAGAGAGTTGCGCCGACGGGTCTCCTCAGAGCTGGAGCCTGAAGTTCGGTCGTTTGTCAAAGACTGGGCCGAGACGCTGCGGGTCGAACTCGCAGGCCCGGCCCGCCTGTCCTATGAGGGCGTGCGCATTCCCATTGTCGGTGATCCTAATACTCCGCGTTTGTCAAAGCTGTTGCTGGCTGCGCCGCTGCCGGAAGCCGCGTCCAGTTTGCGCCTGACATGGCCCGAGGGGCACGGGCCTGCCGTTGTGAAACAACAGCGTGTCGACGCACCCTACACGGGCTATCTGGTCGCCGGAGAGGTCAGCCCTCTGATCCCGTTGCAAGGCGGTGCCGCGCTCGGCCCGCAACAGGTGCTGCAGGGGTTTCTGCCAAGGGGTCTGTCTCGCATCCTGCCGCATGGCTATCACGAGATCGCCCTTGTGCTGTCGCTGGTCTTTTTGACCCTCAGCCTGCGTCCGTTGTTGGCGCAGATGTTGTTTGTGTCCCTCGGGTTGATCTTCGGTCTGGCGCTTTCGGTATACGGCGCGGTTGCTTTGCCTTTTGCGATCGCCTCTCAGGCGCTTACGGCTGCAACACTTGTGTTGGTGCTGTGGAATTTGGTTCTCAGACGACTGACTGTATTCCGCCTGCTCGCTGTTTTCGGTGCCGGATTGTTGTGCGGGATCACGCTTAGCGCCTCGCTGGCGACGATTGGGATGCCACCGGATCATTTGCCGCCAGCAATATTCGGCTATGCGGGCGGCGTGCTGGCGGCGCTTTACGCAATAGTCGCCGCAGTTTTTGCGGTCTCAACTCTGATTGCCGGGGCATCTGAGAGGATGCGAGGCCGAATATCGGTTCTGGCCTCGATCCTGATTGCGGGAATTGCCGTCTATTGGTTGGCCGAGCCCCTGATACTCAGCTAGCCATATGGGACAGAAGGTCGTTCAGAGCGGCCGAAGGGTCCTCCGCCGACCAGATTTCATCGCCGATGCCGAAGAAATCCGTATGCGGGGACAGAGTGCGGATCAGGTCTGGGGTCAGGCCGCCCTCGGCCACGACCGGGACCTCGATCATCTCCGACCACCACTGGAATAGGTCCTTTTCGGCAAGAGTGCCGTCGCCCAATGACGACGCTCCGACCGGGCCGAAGGCGACATAGTCAACGCCTGCTTCGCCAGCCGTCATGCCGTCATGGCTGGAGGCCCCACAAAAACTACCGACAATCGCATCCGTGCCGAGCTCTTTGCGCGCAGCCCGAACCGAGCGCGCCGCATCGTCCAGATGCACACCATCCAGCCCCAGCCGTTGCGCCAGCAGAACGTGGTTTGAGATCACGATAGCCACGTCGCGCGCATGCGCCACCTCGCGGCAGGCATCTGCGGCGCGGGCGATCGTGTCCTCGTCATTCCCAGCCAAGGCCAGCCGGATGCAGGCAATCTCGGTCCCGTCAAGAACCCGCGCCAATTGGTCGGGGAAGGTACTAAGCGTGATGGTCGGCGGTGTGATCAGATAGATCTGAGGCTGCTCGGGGGTGTCCATTAGCGCGTCCTTCACTTTCATTCTTTGGCGCGGTTTAGCGGATTGAGCGCGGGAAGCAAACTTTTATGCCTGCCGAGCGGGTATTTGGGAACAGAAGAAGAGGATCGGGTTGCCCTGATGAGGCTGGGTGATTAGAGCAGGCGGAGCTTTCGGAGACAGACATGCCTAGTGAAACCTCTCAGCCTTTCTTTGTACTCGTGCGCCCACAAATGGGCGAAAACATCGGGGCCGCCGCGCGGGCGATGTGGAATTTCGGGCTGGACCGGATGCGGATCGTAGCCCCTCGGGACGGGTGGCCGAACCCTAAGGCGGTGGCGATGTCCAGCGGTGCCGGTCGGCTTCTGGATGAGGCACAATTGTTTGACGATCTGGCGGGGTCGCTGTCTGACACCACCTTTGTGTTTGCGACCACCGCACGGCAACGCGGGTTGACCAAGCCGGTCTACAGCCCGGAACGCGCCATGCAGATTGCGGCTGAAAAGGTTGCCGCGGGCGAAAAGGTGGCAGTTCTCTTTGGCCCCGAACGCGCGGGGCTTGAGAATGAGGATATCGCCAAGGCCAATGCCATCATCTCGGTGCCTGTGAACCCGGAATATGCCTCGCTCAACCTTGGGCAATGCGTGCTGCTGACGGCGTATGAGTGGATGCGCCAAACCGGCGATGTGGTGCATGAGGCTACCGATCTGGGCAAGGGCGACTGGGCGACCGGGATCGAGGTCGAGAAGCTGGTTGAACACTATGAAGACCGGCTGGAAGAGGCTGGTTTCTTCTACCCACCGGAAAAGGCCGAAGGCATGAAGACCAATCTGCGCAACCTGTGGTCGCGGATGCGGATGACGCGGGCGGATGTGCAGATGTTGCACGGAGTCATGCGTCAGATGGTCCGTTGGAAAGACAAAGGGTAAGGCTGGACCTTGTCCCTCACTGGCCCTAGCTTGCGACGAAATCCAGGACATATGAGGACAGCATGAGCGCCAAGCGCAGCATCTTCGAAGAAGTCTCAGACACCGAAAAACAACAAGCCATTCAACCCGGTATGATCGACAAGGGACGGGGCGGGGCACGCAAGGCGATCCGCGCGTGGCTGATGATCCTGTTCGCTCTGGTTGTTGTGATGATCGCCGTTGGGGGGCTGACCCGGTTGACCGATAGTGGGCTATCGATCACCGAATGGCGTCCGATCACCGGGGCCATCCCGCCGATGACCGAGGCCGACTGGCAATCCGAATTCGACAAGTACAAGGAAATCGACCAGTGGCGCATCCAAAACCAGTGGATGGAGCTGAATGATTTCAAGTTCATCTACTGGTGGGAATGGGGCCACCGCCAACTGGGTCGCGTGATCGGTCTGGTCTGGGCAATTGGCTTCTTTGGTTTCCTGATCGCGCGCAAAATCCCCGCGGGTTGGACCGGCAAACTGCTGATCCCCGGTGCCTTGGGCGGCGTTCAGGGTGCGGTCGGCTGGTGGATGGTCGCCTCGGGCGTCACGCAGGGCGAGGGCATGACGGCCGTTGCCAGCTATCGCCTGGCGACGCATCTCGGCTTGGCTTTTGTGATCCTTGGGTTCCTTGCGTGGTATATCTTTGAGCTGGGTCGGGACGAGCGTGATCTGATGCAGGCGCGCCGCGCGAAAGAGGCGAAGCTGTTCTCGCTCTCGACCGGCCTTCTGCATTTCACCTTTTTACAAATACTCATCGGTGCGCTGGTCGCCGGGATTGACGCTGGGCGGTCTTACACAGACTGGCCTATGATCGGTGGGCAGCTGTTGCCGCCAGATGCGACCATGCTGGAACCGCTATGGCGCAACTTCTTCGAAAGCCCCGGTCTGGTGCAGTTCATCCACCGTTGCGCGGGCTATCTGCTGTTCATCTTCGCCATCATCGTCTGGCGTCGGGGGCAGGGCAGCGCCCATCCACAAACCCGTTTTGCCTTCAATGCAGCCTTTGCAGCCCTGTCTTTACAGGTGGTGGTCGGGATCGTCACGGTCGTCTACGCAGCCCCTTGGCAGATCGCCATTTTCCACCAGTTCATGGCCGTCGTGGTCTGGATCCTGATCCTACGCGCGCGCTTCCTGAGCGGCTATCCCATTGCAACCTCAATCCGTGGAGCGTGACCCGATGAGCGCCTTTGACGACCTGATGGCCTTTCAACGTGAAACCTCGGCGCTTGGTCAGATCGCCGGCCGGCTCGGCTGGGATCAGGAGACCATGATGCCGCGCGGAGCTGCCCCGCAACGGGCCGAGGAAATGGCCGCGATTGAGGCCGTTTTGCACGCCCGCAAGTCCGACCCGCGCGTGGCCGAATGGCTGGACCAAGCCAACGCGAATGATGCCTCGGGTCAGGCCCAGTTGCGTGAGATCCGCCGGTCCTATGAGCGCACCATCAAAGTCCCCGCCGATCTGGCCAAAGCTCTTGCTCGGGTCACCTCTGCCGCGCAAGGCAAATGGGCGCAGGCGCGCGCGGATGAGGATGTCTCGGCCTTCTTGCCAGTGCTGGAAGAAGTCGTTGCGCTGAAACGCGAGGAAGGGGCCGCACTGGCGCAGGGCGGCGACGTTTATGACGCCATGGTCGAGGATTATGAGCCCCATACGACAGGAGCGCAGATTGCGGAGATCTTCGATCAGATGCGCCCCCGCTTGGTGGCACTGCGAGCGGCGGTTCTGGATCGGCCCGCCCCAAAGGCGCTGGACGGTTCTTTCGACGAAGCTGAGCAGATGCGCCTGTCGCAAAAACTGGCGCGCGCCTTCGGTTACGACCTGCACCGAGGCCGCGTCGACAAGGCGGTGCATCCGTTCAGCTCGGGCAGTGGCTCGGACGTGCGGATCACGACCCGGACCAGCGCGACTGACCCGTTCAACTGCTTTTACTCAACCATTCATGAGGTCGGCCACGCCGCCTATGAACAGGGCATCAACCCAGACTACGCGTTGACGCCTCTGGGTCAGGGCGTGTCGATGGGCGTGCATGAAAGCCAAAGCCGGATCTATGAAAACCAGCTTGGCCGCTCGCGCGCCTTCACCGGATGGCTGTTCACCCAGATGCGCGACGCGTTCGGAGATTTCGGGATCGCGGATGCCGACGCCTTCTACGCGACTGTGAACCACGTCCAAAACGGCTATATCCGAACCGAGGCGGATGAGGTGCAATATAACCTGCACATCATGCTGCGCTTTGATCTGGAACGCGCGTTGATGGCCGGGGACCTGCAGGTCTCGGACCTTGAGGCCGCATGGAATGACCGCTTCAAGGCCGATTTTGGCTATGCGGTCGACAAACCCTCGAATGGATGTCTGCAGGATGTGCATTGGTCCGTGGGTCTGTTCGGCTATTTCCCGACCTATTCTCTGGGCAACGTCTATGCCGGGTGTCTCTATCAGGCGCTGCGCGACGCCGTGCCGGGGCTGGATGGGCAATTGACCGAAGGCGATACCTCGGGCGCGACCACGTGGCTGCGCGAGAATGTGCAGCAATATGGTGGGCTCTACGCCCCGCGTGAGGTCATTGAGCGTGCAAGCGGTGTTGAACCGGGGCCGGACCCGCTGCTGAGTTATCTGGAGCAGAAATTCGGCGCGCTTTACGGGCTGTAACCCGGGCCACTCACGTTGCCGTGTGCCCGCGTGGTGTTCCGCGCGGGATTGGCTAGGGTAGGGTATCTGACCCAGGCGGAGACGACTGTGCCCTTCACTTCTTTGGTAAAACCCCGGCTTGCCGAGATCATCACCAGCCGAGGGTTGCAAAACACGCGTCGTGGCCTGCATGATCTGGGCCGAAGGGCACGCGGCGCGCAGCACGAAGTTCACTATTTCCACGACGAGTCTGATCCATATTGCGCGCTGACCGCGCAGGTTTTGCCGTCATTTGAAGAGCGGTATGACATTGCGCTGCGCCCTCATTTGATCTCAGGCCCGCCAGCAGAGGCGGTTCCTGATCCGAAAGCGCATCGCGAGAACGCGCTCAAAGATGCAACGCGCTTGGCGCAAAAGCTGGGTTTGGACGCGCCAAAGGCGGCTGGCTTGCCGCCAGAGGTCAACGCTCATCTGGCCGCCCATCTTGGAGAGCCGGATTTCGCGCAACATCTCAAAGCCATTAGCGCCGCCCAATGGGCTGGGCGGGATTTACCTGTGGGCAAACAGAGTGATCCCGCCGCTGCTATGCGCGCCGGGGATCAGGCGTTGCGCGTGATGGCACACTACCTGGGTGGCACGTTTTACTATGGCGGTGAATGGTACTGGGGTGTGGACCGACTGCACTATCTTGAAGACAGGTTACAAAGCGCCGGGCTGGGTACCGGTCCCCTTCTGGTGCCGCCCCCAGAGCCGGTGTTTGACCGCCAAGGGGACACCCCAAAAACTCTGGAGTTCTTTTTCTCCTTCCGCAGCCCGTATTCTTTTCTGGCTTTTGACCGGGTCCAGCACTTGGCAGAACACTACAGGGCTGAACTGATCCTGCGTCCGGTGCTGCCGATGCTGATGCGCGGCTTGCCAGTGCCAAAGGCGAAATCCCGATACATCCTTCAGGATTGCACGCGTGAGGCACGGCGGCTGGGTATCCCGTTTGGCCGTATCTGCGACCCTCTGGGCGCGGGGGTCGAGCGCGGTTATGCGTTGTTCGACTACGCCGAATCCGAAGGTCGGATGGCCACGTTTTGCTCTGCTTTTATGCGCTCGGTCTGGTCCGAGGGTGCGGACGCGGCGAGTGATAGAGGGCTATCCCATATTGTCAGGGCCGCCGGTCTGGATTGGGCCAAGGCGCGCGATGAGCTGAAATCACAGACTTGGCGTCGGCGGGTTGAGCAGAACCAAAACAGGCTGCAAGACGTTGGCCTTTGGGGTGTTCCCAGCTTCCACGTCGACGGTCAGAGCATTTGGGGTCAGGATCGGCTCTGGGCTGTGGCTGATCTATTGGGCACTGAATCAAAACAGGCGCTGCCCGGGTCCGGATAGCGCCTGTTTCATGTTCCATGGCCGAAAGACTTATTCTTCGGCCTCGTCCTCATCGCCCTGATCGGCGATCCAGGCGACGCTGACGACCTCTTCGGCTTTGCCGGTGTTGAATACCCGCACGCCGCCGGCGCTGCGGGACCGGAAGGAAATGCCATCGACCGGCACGCGGATCGACTGACCTTTTGAAGTGGCCAGCATGATCTGGTCATCAATCTCGACCGGGAACGAGGCGACAAGTTCGCCGCCGCGCATCGCCTTGTCCATTGCGGCAACGCCCATGCCGCCGCGCCCACGGACAGGGTAGTCATGGCTGGAGCTCAGCTTGCCTGCGCCGCCCGCTGTAATGGTCAGGATCAGGTTCTCCGCGGCCGACATCTCGGCATAACGTTCCTGAGGCAGAACGCTGTCGGCATTGCCTTCATCCTCATCGCCCTCGGCCTCATCGGTGACGCCAGCCATCAGACGGCGCATCTTGAGATATGCGGCCCGCTCATCCGAGGTCGCATCGAAATGGCGGATGACGGACATCGAAACCACTTCGTCATTGCCGGAGAGGCGCACACCGCGAACACCGACCGAAGAGCGGCTGTTGAACACCCGCACGTCCGTCGTCGGGAATCGGATCGCACGGCCGGATTTGGTGACCAGCATCACATCATCCTCTTCCGAGCAGATGCGCGCGTTTATCAGTTTCGTTTCGGCGTGCTCATCCTCGAACTTCATGGCGATCTTGCCGTTGCGCTTCACATTGGTGAAGTCCGACAGGCGGTTACGCCGTACGGTGCCCGCGCTTGTGGCGAAGACGACCTGAAGGTTTTCCCATTCCTCGTCAGGGACGTCGACCGGCATGATCGCCGCGATGGAGACTCCGGTCGGGATCGGCAGGATGTTGACGATCGCCTTGCCCTTGCCGGTCCGCCCCGATTGCGGCAGGCGCCAGGTCTTCAGCTTGTAGACCATGCCATCGGTGGTGAAGAAAAGCAGCTGCGTATGGGTGTTGGCCACGAAGAGCGTGGTGACCACGTCCTCTTCCTTGGTCTGCATCCCCGACAGGCCCTTGCCGCCACGCTTTTGCGCCCGGAAGTCGGCCAGCGGGGTCCGCTTGATATAGCCGCCCGAGGTGACAGTAACGACCATGTCTTCGCGTTCGATTAGGTCTTCGTCTTCCATGTCGCCGGACCAATCGACGATCTCGGTGCGGCGTGGCACGGCGAATTGCTCACGCACTTCGCGCAACTCATCGCCAATGATCGACATGATCCGTTCGCGCGAGGACAGAATATCGAGGTATTCCTTGATCTTGGCTGCCAGTTGCTCCAGCTCGTCCGTGACCTCTTTGACGCCCAGCTGGGTCAGGCGCTGCAGGCGCAATTCGAGGATCGCACGGGCCTGAACCTCGGTCAGGTTATAGGTGCCATCATCGTTCATCTTGGACAGCGGGTCGTCGATCAGGCGCAAATAGCCTTCGATCTCGGCCGCAGGCCAGCGGCGGGTCATCAGCTTTTCACGCGCCTCGGCCGCGTCTGCCGACGACCGGATGGTGGCAACAACTTCGTCCACGTTCGAGACGGCCACGGCCAGACCACACAGGATGTGGCTACGCTCGCGAGCTTTGCGCAGATCATAGGCGGTACGGCGGGCTACCACATCCTCGCGGAAGTCGATGAAGGATGTCAGGAATCGGCGCAGGGTCAATTGCTCGGGTCGGCCACCATTCAGGGCCAACATGTTGCAGCCGAAGGAGGTCTGCATCGGCGAGAAGCGATAAAGCTGGTTCAGCACCACCTCGGGCGTTGCATCGCGCTTCAGCTCGACCACCACGCGCACGCCGTTGCGGTCGGATTCGTCCTGAACATGCGCTACGCCTTCGATGCGCTTCTCACGTACTGCTTCGGCGATCTTTTCGATCATCGAGGCTTTGTTAACCTGATAAGGGATCTCATCCACGACAATGGCGTAGCGATCTTTGCGCAGTTCCTCGACTCGGGTCTTGGCGCGGATAATGACGCTGCCACGGCCTTCCAAATAGGCTTTGCGCGCACCGGAGCGGCCGAGCATGACGCCGCCGGTTGGGAAATCGGGGCCGGGGACGTATTCTATCAGTTGTTCGGAGGTCAGATCCGGATCGTCGATCAGAGCCAGCGTGGCGTCGACCACTTCGCCCAGATTGTGCGGCGGGATATTCGTGGCCATACCAACGGCGATACCACCTGCACCATTGACCAGCATGTTCGGGAAGCGGGCGGGCAGGACGGTCGGCTCTTTATCTTTGCCGTCGTAGTTGTCCTGAAAATCAACCGTCTCTTTTTCGATATCGGCCAGCAGGGCTGCGGCAGGTTTGTCCATCCGAACTTCGGTGTAACGCATGGCCGCTGGGTTATCGCCGTCCATCGAACCAAAGTTGCCCTGACCGTCCAGCAACGGCAGCGACATCGAGAAATCCTGCGCCATCCGCACCAGCGCGTCATAGATCGCGCTATCGCCGTGTGGGTGGTATTTACCCATCACATCGCCGACCGGACGGGCCGATTTGCGATACGCCTTTTCATGCGTGTTACCGGTCTCGTGCATGGCGTACAAAATCCGCCGATGCACGGGTTTCAGACCATCGCGCAGATCGGGGATCGCGCGGGAAACGATGACCGACATGGCATAGTCCAGATAGGACGTGCGCATCTCGGATTCGATGGAGACCGTCGGGCCGTCATAGACAGGGCGCTCGGGCGGGGTTTCATCCATGTTTTCAGGTGTTTCTGGCGTATCGCTCACGTAAACTGCTCGTTTCTTGTGCAGACTCTATATTTTGTGGTTCTACTCTATCAGACCCAGCACATAAGGTGCAAGCAAGCAACGAATCCGCGTGTGAAAATCCGAAGTAACACTAGGGTAACATCTTGTTATCCAACTGTTAGGTGGTTTTGCTGCTATCATGGAGAGACCCTGAACGAAATCGGAGGTCTGAATGCAGCAAAGCGAAACCGAATTGATGCTGAAGGGATACGGTCTGACGACGGCGGAATTCTTCTACCATATGCCTGACTATATCCATGTCCTGAATACGTTTATCTGGCAGGAATATGATCTGGCGCCGGATCATCCAAAACTGTTCGAATTTATCGACTTTTGGCAGCGAGAGATTGAGGGGCCTTTGCACTCGGTCAAGTTCACCCACCGCAAGATGATCGCGCCGGGGGAATGGCGCAATATGGTGGGTGAGTTCCGCGTGAACTGACGCCTTATCCCGCCCGCCACGCGTAGACCGAACACCCGGTTGAGCCCGAGCTGGTGAAGCTGTTGCCATCTTCAGCCAGACGACCGCGCCATTGAACTGTGATGCCAGGGAAATAGTCGGTGCCGCTGATCTGTTGGTCATTCACGTAGATCACCGTGTTGGCTTTTTGACCCAACGAGTCGGTGAGGCTTCCGGTGTATTTGTTGCCTCCGGCATGAGAGTAGCGCACTGTTCCGGTCACTTTCACGACCACCGCGCAGGTGGCCTTGAACTGCCAGGTGCCAGCCATAGAAAGGCTGGTGGATACCGATGGCGCAGGGGACGGTGTGGGGGATGGAGCAGCGACCACTTTGCAGATCGTGCCGCTTTTGCCCTGCAACTCTTCCAATGCGTGCTGAGTTCCCAAATCATCCGCCCCCAATTGCGACGCGCTCGCTTCACGGTAGCGCGCAAAGGCCTGACGGGTGCGCGGTCCGGCGACACCATCTGCGCCGCCTGCACTGCAGCCCAGCGCGTTCAAGGCCGATTGCGTGGCGCGCATCACTTCGCGCGAATCTGAAATAATCGGGGTGTCTGGGGCTTCGGGGGCCGGAGTGCGCTCTGTCTCGATTGGCAGCTCAACCGAGGCAAGGCTGTCGCGCAGCTGCAGAGCCACCTCATAAGAGTAGTTCTCAGACTGATCCTCGTATTTCTCCAGAAATGCGTCCAGCGCCGTCACCGTCCCAACCGAGCGCGCAAGCTCTAGATCTGCGCGCATGTCATCTGTCGGGGGCGTTGGCGCGTTCCGCGGGACCGTTGCGACAGCTGGGGTGAAATAGAACTCTCCCAGCAACTCATCATAGTAGGCCGGGATCTGCGTATGCTGGACAGTGCGGGACAGATCGCGCACCTCGCGCCGCAGGTCTGAGACCATGCTGCGCAGCTCAAGACCCGGTTCTGACAGGCGCGGCAGCAATGCGCGGGTGAAGACTGAGTTCTTCGCGGGTTCATCATCGCTCAGGCGGTCCAGCGCCATCTGGCCAGCCCCGGCTGAGAAGATCACGAACATACCCTCAGGCGCGTTGATGCGACCGAGGCCGCGGGTGCGCCCGACGCTGCGCCCGGAAACGGTTTCAAACGGATTGTCGCGGCAGGCGTCTATGATCGCGATGGAAGTGCGCGCACCGGTGGCGCGGACGCGGTCCAAAAGGTTCGACAGGGCGATGGATTCGGACTTCACAAAATCGGTCTCGCCGGACGAGGGCGCGACAATATCGGTGGGCAGCAGATAATTCTCTCCGTCGATCTCAACGCCGTGACCGGCAAAGAACACAAAAGCGGTATCGCCAGCCTCAAGCCGAGCCGTAAAGTCGGCGATTTTCTGGTTCATACCGCGCCGGTCGAGGTTGAGACCTTGGATAGTTTCAAAACCCAGATTTTCCAGCTTGTCGGAAACAGCCTCGGCATCGGCGACGGCTTTCTTCAAATCAACGACCGAGTTGTACTGATCATTGCCGATCACCAGCGCCAAACGCTCTTGCGCCCAAAGCGGGGCGGCGAAACATGCAAACAGAAAAAACAGAAACTTGTTCATCTCAACAACCCAAACTGGAATGATCCTGTTACATCTATAGCGGAAAACCGCCGCGTCCCTCAGTGATTTGGATTACTTTGGCTTAACCCATCGCATAAGAGGCGGTTTTCAGGTCATGCGACGGAAAAAAGTAGCGTTATGATTGCGCTAACATTGGACATGACCTTAGGTGCAGGTTAAGGACAACTCATGGTTTCACGCGTCATTCCCGTCGATCCGTTCGATCTGGTCATTTTCGGCGGCACCGGAGATCTTGCGCAGCGCAAGATCCTGCCCGCCTTGTTTCGCAGGTTCTGCGCGGGGCAGTGGCCTGAAAGCGCGCGCATCATTGCGGCTGCGCGCAGTGAGCTTTCGACGGATGCGTTCCGGACCCTCGTGGCCGAGTCGTTGCGGAGCTATACGCCCAGACGGTCCAGCGAGATTGAGAATCTGCAAGGGTTCCTGCAGCGCCTCGACTACGTCCGGATGGATGCCCTCTCAACCGGCGGGTGGGATGAGCTGGCAGGCAAATTGACCCCGGACCGGGTGCGGGCGTTCTATTTCTCGGTTGGTCCTAGCCTGTTTGCCCCTCTGGCCGAACGTATCCGCGCGCATGCGCTTGCGACCGAGGATACAAGGATCGTGGTAGAGAAACCCTTTGGCCACGATCTGGACAGCGCGCGGGTTTTGAATGCGACGCTGGCGGCGCATTTCGACGAAGGGCAGATCTATCGGATCGACCACTATCTGGGGAAAGAAACCGTCCAGAACCTGATGGCCGTGCGGTTTGGCAACATGCTGTTTGAGCCGCTCTGGAATAGCCAATACGTGGATCACATCCAGATCACCGTGGCCGAAACGGTCGGTGTCAAAGGGCGCGAAGACTATTATGAACGCGCCGGAGCCATGCGCGACATGGTGCAGAACCATCTGATGCAACTGCTCTGCCTGATCGCGATGGAGCCGCCCGCCAAGTTTGATCCGGACGCGGTGCGGGACGAAAAGCTCAAGGTCATCCGCGCGCTCGACCCGGTTGAGCCGCACCATATTGTACGCGGGCAGTTCGCCGAGGCCGATGGGGCGGGCTACCGTGAGGTTGTCGGCAATCCCCGCTCGACCACGGAAAGCTACGTGGCCCTTAAGGCGCATATCAGCAACTGGCGATGGGCCGGGACGCCGTTTTACCTGCGCACCGGCAAGCAGCTGGTGGCGCGGTCCTCGGTGATCAACGTGCAGTTCAAGGACGCTCCGCATTCGATCTTTGGCGAGGCAGCAGGGCGGCACGCTAATGCCTTGTCGATCCGGTTGCAGCCGAATGAGGGGATCACCCTGAAGGTGACGATCAAGGAACCGGGGCAGGGTGGAATGCGCCTGATCGACGTCCCGCTCGACATGAGCTTTGCCGAGGCGCTCGGGCCCGAAAATCAGGATCCGCCTGACGCCTATGAACGTCTCATCATGGACGTGATCCGGGGCAACCAAACCCTGTTCATGCGCGGTGATGAGGTCGAGGCCGCCTGGGCCTGGACTGATCCGATCATCGCCGGATGGCAGGCGCGGGGCGATGTCCCCAAACCCTATGATAGTGGCAGCACAGGGCCGGGCGACGCCGAGCTGCTGATGAAACGAGATGGTCGCCACTGGCAAGGAATCAAGCCATGAATATTCAGGAATATGCCGACCGCGACATGTTGGCGATCGACGTGGCCAACGCATTGGCCGGAGAATTGGAGGCCGCGTTGTTGCATGACGACACGGTGGCCCTTGCAGTGCCGGGCGGAACGACTCCGGGGCCGGTTTTTGATGTCCTCTGCGCTGCAGATCTCGATTGGGCGCGGATACGCGTGCTGCCGACCGACGAACGCTGTGTGCCTGTGGACAGTGACCGCTCGAACGAGCGTCTGATCCGCGAACGTCTTCTGACCAACCGCGCCTCGGTGGCGCAATACGTGCCGCTTTATGTGCCGGGGGCCGCGCCCGAGGACGCTCTGCCAGAGATCGAGTCATTGATCGCACCAGTGCTGCCTTTGTCGGTACTGGTGTTGGGGATGGGCGGCGATATGCACACAGCCTCACTGTTTCCCGGAATGCTGGGGTTGGCTGAGGCGTTGGACAGCAATGCGCCGACACTGGCCGTGGCGCGGACGGATGTGCAGCCGGAACCGCGCATCACCCTGACGGCTCCGGTCCTAGATGGGGCCTTGTCGAAACATCTGATCATTTTCGGCGCCGAGAAGCGGGAAGCGCTGGAGAAGGCCATGTCTCTGCCGCCCGAAGAGGCGCCGATCGCGGCCGTTCTGGGCGGCATGACCGTGCATTGGGCGGAGTGAGCCATGCAACTGGATAGATTGAAAGCACTAGCAGCATCGCAGCAGGCGCGCATTCTAGACCTGTTCGAAGCGGACGCGGATCGTGCACAGAATTTCTCCGCCTCAACCGGCGATATGCTGTTCGACTACTCAAAAACGCAGCTCGACGGCGAGATTCGGGACGCTCTGATCCAACTATGTGACCAAGCCGATCTGGAAGCACGCCGCGAGGCGATGTTTTCTGGCCAGAAAATCAACGAGACCGAAGATCGCGCGGTGTTGCACACGGCGTTGCGAAACCTGGACGGCGACGCGGTGCAGGTCGATGGTCAGGATGTGATGCCGGACGTTTTGGACACCTTGCAGCGGATGCGCGTCTTCGCAGAGGAGGTGCGCGGAGGCACGGCAGCCGGGGCAGGGGGCAGCTTTACCGATGTGGTGAATATCGGTATCGGAGGCTCGGATCTGGGGCCAGTGATGGCGACCCATGCGCTGTCGCCCTACCATGATGGGCCGCGTCTGCACTATGTCTCGAACGTTGATGGCGCGCATATCGCGGATACGTTGCGCCAGCTGGACCCGACCCGGACATTGGTGATCGTGGCCTCGAAAACCTTCACAACGATTGAAACCATGACCAACGCCCGCACCGCGCGGGCATGGATGAGCGAGGGCGGAGGAGACCCCGCCAAGCAGTTTGCCGCCGTCTCAAGCGCGTTAGACAAAACGCAGGCCTTCGGCATCCCCGAGGATCGCGTATTCGGTTTCGCAGATTGGGTCGGAGGGCGTTATTCTGTCTGGGGTCCTGTCGGATTGCCGGTGATGATCGCGATTGGCTCGAACGCGTTCGACGCGTTCCTGCGGGGCGGACAGGCTATGGACCTGCATTTCCGTTCGGCCGACTGGGCTGAGAACGTGCCAGTGATGCTCGCCTTGGTCGGAATCTGGCATCGTCAGGTGCTGGGCCATGCCAGCCGCGCGGTGTTGCCCTACGACCAGAGGCTGCTGCGCTTGCCGGCTTATTTCCAGCAGCTTGAGATGGAATCGAACGGCAAATCGGTCGCAATGGATGGCAGCGCGCTGTCGGTGCCATCGGGGCCTGTCGTCTGGGGTGAGCCGGGCACCAATGGCCAGCACGCTTTCTACCAGCTGATCCACCAGGGCACCGACGTGATCCCCTGCGAATTCATGGTCGCTGCCGAGGGGCATGAGCCTGAACTGGCCCATCACCACCGCCTGCTTCTGGCCAACTGCCTCGCCCAGTCCGAGGCTTTGATGCGCGGCAGGTCTTTTGACGAAGCCAGCGCCCGCATGGCGGCCAAAGGCTTGACGGGCGATGAACTTGACCGTCAGGCGCGGCATCGGGTCTTTCCGGGCAACCGGCCCTCGACTACCTTGATCTATCCCAAACTGACGCCCTTTGTGTTGGGGCAGATCATAGCGCTCTATGAGCATCGGGTGTTCGTCGAAGGCGCTCTTCTGGGCATCAATTCCTTCGATCAATGGGGCGTTGAATTGGGCAAAGAACTTGCCACCTCACTCGGGCCGATCGTGGACGGAGAAGAAAGCGCGGATGACAAGGATGGCTCGACTGCCGCTCTGGTCGCCTATGCCCTGCAACACCGCAATTGACGTGGTGATTTGCGGCCCGGGGCAATCTCGGGCTGCAATCTTTTTATTGTCAGACAAATAATTGCTTGGCAGGGTTCTTCCCAATGAACCGTCATGATTGATCGCCCGGCCACAGGCCCGCGTATCACTCAAAGCACGGAATGGCCGCCGACAGCGTGGCCTGAACAAAAAAGGGAGGATGTCCATGCTGGGACAGATGATGACGCAGCCCTTGCTGATCTCGTCACTGATTGATCACGCAGAGCGCTACCACGGTGAGACGGAAATCGTGTCGGTTGAAACAGACGGCACCGTAGCGCAAACCAATTGGTCCGACGTGGCGCGCAACGCTCGCCGGTTGGGATCGGCATTGACCAAGCTTGGACTGGAACCACAAGACCGCATCGGCACCCTGGCCTGGAATAATCGCCGCCACCTTGAGATCTACTATGCGACCTCGGGCGCAGGTTTCGTGTGTCACACGATCAATCCGCGCCTCTTCCCCGAGCAGCTGACCTACATCATCAACCACGCCCAGGATCGCGTTCTGTTTTTTGATGCCACCTTCATCCCATTGGTCGCGGCGTTGCAAGAAGGTCTGGGAGAGGTCCATCACTTTGTGCTGATGGGTCCTCGTGATGAGGAAGCGGCCGCGCAGATCGACGGGCTGCAATTCTATGATGAACTGATCGAGACGGGTGATACCGATTTCGCATGGCCGGATTTGGACGAAAACACCGCCTCCGGCCTGTGCTACACCTCAGGCACGACGGGCCATCCCAAGGGGGTGCTCTATTCGCATCGCTCGACCGTATTGCATGGCTTCGCCTCGAATGCGCGAGACGTCATTGGCTATTCGGCGATGGATGTGGTGATGCCCGTGGTGCCGATGTTCCATGTCAATGCCTGGGGGTCGCCCTATGCCTGTGCCATGTCCGGCTCGCGCATGGTTTTACCGGGGCCGGGGCTGCATGGTGAGGCACTCGTCAACCTCATTGACACTTATGGCGTGACGGTCGCGATGGGCGTTCCCACGATCTGGCAGGGCCTTTTGGCCCATGCCGCGCAATCCGACAGCAAACTCGCCAGTCTTGAGCGTACCGTGATCGGAGGCGCTGCTTGCCCACCCTCTATGATCGAGACCTTCCGCGAGGTCTACGACGTTGACACCGTCCACGCCTGGGGCATGAGTGAAATGAGCCCGCTGGGCTCAACCAATGTCCCGATTGCCAAACATCGCGACCTGCCGATCGAAGAGCAACACCGTCTACGCGAAAGCCAGGGGCGGCCTCCCTTCGGGGTCGAGCTGAAGATCGTGGATGACGACGGCAATGACTTGCCCCATGACGGCGAAACCCAGGGCGACCTGATGGTGCGCGGCCCGTGGGTGCTGGACAGCTACTTCCAGATGCAGGACGAGGCGCTTCTGCAGGACGGCTGGTTCGCCACCGGGGATGTCGCAACTCTGGATGCCGACGGCTACATGACGATCCGCGACCGGTCGAAGGACATCATCAAATCAGGCGGCGAATGGATCAGCTCGGTCGAGCTGGAGAACATCGCGGTCGCCCATCCAAAACTCGCCACAGCCGCCGTTGTCGGGGTCCCGCACCCCAAATGGGATGAGCGCCCGATTCTGGTCGCCGTGAAGGCCGAGGGAGAGGAGCCGTCAGAGGACGAACTGCTGTCCTTCTTCGATGGCAAGATCGCCAAATGGCAAGTGCCGGACAAGGTTGTATTCATCGACGCTCTGCCGTTGAACGCCACGGGAAAGGTGCTGAAACGGACCTTGCGCACGCAGTTTGCCGACACATTGACGGGGTGATCTGGGGGAATTGGCTCCGGCGGTAGGGATCGAACCTACGACCAATTGATTAACAGTCAACTGCTCTACCGCTGAGCTACGCCGGAACGGTTCGCGCCGTATAGCAAGCTGTTTTCACGGCGTCCAGTGGGGGATGAAAAGTTTTTTCTGCCGATCAGCAAAGCGCAGTTCTGGCCCGTCTGGACCATGACCAATTTCACCGGATTCTGCTGAGAAGATTGGCTCCGGCGGTAGGGATCGAACCTACGACCAATTGATTAACAGTCAACTGCTCTACCGCTGAGCTACGCCGGAACTGAGGGGCGTATAACAACCCCGATTTTTGACGTCCAGAGGGGAAGCGCGAGAAATCTGAATTTTTTCACGCGCTCACGAAAGTCGCCGGAAAACCGCATCTGAAGCAAGCGGGCCATTGTAGGTGACTTTGGATTTTCCCGCCAAATCAATCAAATGCGCCAGGACGTTACGCTCGGCTGCGGGCAGCAGGGCTTTCGGGGTGTCGGTGTAGATACGCTCGGCCAATTGACGGGCCGAGCCTTGCCGATCTGCCAGCGCCGCCAGGATCTGCGCTTCTCGTCCTAGCCTATGCTGAATCAACCACTCCAACCGCTCAGCAGGGTTTTCGATCGGCGCGCCGTGACCCGCGTGAAAGACGGACCAGTCGCGCTGTTGCAGTCGATGACAGGCCGCCATGAAGTCGGTGAGGTCTCCGTCAGGGGGAGAGACGAGCGAGCTGGCCCAACCCATCACGTGATCTGCCGTAAAGCAGATATCGCCCCAGGCCAGCGCGATGTGATTGCCCAGATGACCGGGGGTGTGGATGACCTCAAGCTGCCAGTCGTCACCCGTGATGCGTTCTCCGTCCGCCAGCTCGGCATCCGGCCGGAATGCGGTGTCGATGCCTTCGCCGCCTTGCACCATGCCACTTTGGGCGAGGTCGGACATGACCGCACTGCGCCCGGCTTCGGGGCCTCCAAAGGCCAGAATAGGGGCACTCGTGCGGGCGGCAAGCGGGGCAGCCAGAGGCGAATGATCCAGATGGGTGTGGGTCACGAGGATATGGCTGATTCTCTGATCGGGGGACAACGCGTCCAGAATCGCCTCCAGATGCGCGTTGCTCAGCGGTCCGGGGTCGATCACCGCCAGATCCCGCGTCCCCAGAAGATAGGTGTTCGTGCCCCGATACGTCATCGGCGAGGGATTCGGAGCCAGAATGCGCCGCAAACCCGGCTGCAACTCATGCGCCACGCCAACCGGCGGGTTGAATTCGTCAGGTGCCTGCATTCTGTCCTCTTTCTCTTGTCCGGGCAGCCCGCTAGGTTTAGCGCATGTCCACGCAATGGCTCAAACCCTATATGCCGCGCGGCCTGTATGTCCGGGCTGCCCTGATTCTTGTCCTGCCGGTGGTGGCCTTGCTGCTGGTGGTGGGCATTGCGTTCTTGCAAAAGCATCTGGAGGACGTGACCGCGCAGATGACGCAAGCCGCCGCGCGTGAGGTCCGACTGATCACTCAGACCATGGCCGAGGCTGAGACCCGGCAACAGGCGCTGGCCGCCGTGCGTCCCGATCTAAGCGCTTTGTCGATGAAGATGCAGTTCCTCGATGCGGATGAGATGCCGGAAATCGGCCGGCGCAGATGGTACGACTTTATAGCGCCACAGGTTGAGGCGGATCTGATGGCGGAATTGCCCGACCTTGTGGCAGTTGCCCTGCCCAGCGGGCAAGAGGCGCGCCTGTATATGCCCACTCATCTGGGTCTGTTGCAGCTGACCTTTGATCGACGGCGTCTGTCCCCTGCAGCGCCGCATCAGTTGATTGTGACGATGGTATTCTTTGCCATCATCATGACCTCGATCTCGTTTCTATACATGCGCAACCAACTCCGGCCCATTACGCGGCTTGCAGACGCGGCGCAGGCTTTTGGTCGCGGACGGGTGGTGCCGTATTCCCCCGGCGGCGCGGTCGAGGTTCGGGCCGCGGGCAACGCTTTTCTCGACATGCGGGCGAGGATCGAGCGGCAGATGGAGCAGCGGACAATGATGCTGTCGGGTGTCAGCCATGACCTGCGTACGCCGCTGACACGGCTTAAGCTTGGCCTATCAATGCTGCCCGAAGAAGAGGCTGCGCCGTTGCAGCAGGACGTGACCGAGATGCAGTCGCTTCTGGATGCGTTCCTCGACTTTTCACGCGGTGCCGCAGAAGGCGCGCCCGAAGAGGTCGATCCCGAAGCTTTGCTGACGCAGATCGTCAGCGACGCGAACCGGGCTGGCCATAAGGCGAAAATTGTAGGCGTCGAAGGGCAGGGGACCGTGATGCTACGCCCTTCGGGCATGCGCCGGGCCGTCGAGAACCTGATTGGTAACGCCGTGCGCTATGGCAGCAAGGCGGATGTCAGCCTGACGCTGACGCCCAAATCGCTGCGCATCCGGGTCGAGGATGACGGGCCGGGTATCCCGCCCGAACAGCGGACTGAGGCCGTTAAGCCCTTTTCCCGCCTGGACCCTGCACGCAACCAAAACCAAGGCAGCGGTGTGGGGCTGGGCCTTGCCATCGTAGCAGACATCGCCCGTGCCCATGGCGGCGTCTTGCGCCTTGGCAAAAGCGAGCGACTGGGCGGGCTGTGTGCCGACATCATCGTAGGGCGCTAGAGGCGCAGCGTTCTTAGGAAAAAAGGCGGAATTTGGTAGGCCCGGCAGGACTTGAACCCGCAACCAAAGCGTTATGAGCGCTCTGCTCTAACCAATTGAGCTACAGGCCCGCCTGAGCGCTTTGAGTACCACGGTGATCGCCCGCGTCAAGCCTGACCGTTGCATCAAAGCGCACAATCGACTAACCCGCCCGCAAACCATTCATGAAGGATAGGCCATGACAGCGGGCAAGAACGGAATCACCTACGCCGACGCGGGTGTGGATATTGATGCAGGCAACGCTCTGGTCGACCGCATCAAGCCTGCTGCAAAACGCACCAATCGCCCCGGTGTCATGAGCGGTCTGGGCGGGTTCGGCGCGCTGTTCGACCTCAAGGCCGCTGGCTATGAAGACCCCATTCTGGTTGGAGCAACTGACGGCGTTGGAACCAAGTTGCGGATCGCGATTGATACTGGTGTTGTCGATGGCGTAGGCATTGATCTGGTCGCGATGTGCGTCAACGACCTGATCTGTCAGGGCGCTGAACCTTTGTTCTTCCTCGACTATTTCGCCACCGGCAAGCTGGACACCGATACCGCCGCGCGGATCATCGAAGGCATTGCCGAAGGCTGCGCTCAGTCTGGTTGTGCTCTGATCGGTGGTGAAACCGCCGAGATGCCGGGCATGTATCCCGATGGTGATTTCGATCTGGCCGGGTTCTCGGTCGGCGCGATGGAGCGTGGTGCCGATCTGCCCGACGGCGTAGCGGCGGGCGACGTTCTGTTGGGGCTGGCCTCGAACGGGGTGCATTCCAACGGCTACTCTCTGGTGCGTAAACTGGTCGAGATTTCCGGGCTGGGTTGGGAGGCCGACTCGCCCTTTAGCGGCGGCACGTTGGGCGAGTCGCTGCTGACGCCCACGCGGCTCTATGTGAAGCCTGCACTGGCCGCGATCCGGGCCGGGGGTGTGCATGCGCTGGCGCATATTACTGGCGGGGGTCTGACCGAAAACCTGCCGCGTGTTCTGCCCGAAGGGCTGGGTGCTGAGATCAATCTGGACGCATGGGATTTGCCGCCTGTCTTTGGTTGGATGGCCGAAACTGGCGGGATTGCCGAAGCTGAGATGTTGAAAACTTTCAACTGCGGCATCGGTATGATCGTGGTCTGCGCCGAAGATCAGGCCGACGCGCTGACGGCTTTGCTGGTTGAGGCGGGTGAGACTGTGTCGCGCATCGGCACTGTGACAGACAAGGCTGGCGTGGCCTATTCGGGCAAACTGCTGTGAGCCACAAGCGCGTCGCGATCCTGATTTCCGGCGGCGGGTCAAACATGGTCTCTCTGGTCGACAGCATGACCGGAGACCACCCTGCGCGCCCATGTCTGGTTCTGTCCAACGACGCGCAGGCCGGTGGTCTGGCAAAGGCGCGGGATCGCGGCATTGAAACGGCTGTGGTTGATCACCGCCCCTTTAAAGGGGATCGAGCGGCGTTTGAGGCGGAACTGCTGAAACCGCTTGAGGCCGCGCAACCCGATATTGTCTGTCTGGCCGGGTTCATGCGGGTTCTGACTGGCGATTTCGTCTCGCGCTTTCAGGGGCGGATGCTGAACATTCACCCCTCGCTGCTGCCGAAATACAAAGGCCTGCACACCCATGCCCGCGCGATCGAAGCAGGTGACGCCGAACACGGCTGCACCGTGCATGAGGTCACCGCGGCGCTGGATGATGGCCCAATTCTGGGGCAGGCGCGGGTCGCGATTGCACCCGAGGACACCCCCGATAGCCTGGCCGCCAAAGTGCTGGTTTATGAGCATCAGCTCTACCCGCCGGTGCTGCGGCGGTATGCGGAAGGCAACAGGTCCGTTCTTATGCTGCCCTGATCGCCCTTGGGTGATTTACACCCGGCGGAAATTCGTCCTATGGTCGCCGATAACGCTCGGGACGGTAGAAAAACGGGCAGTCACACAAAGAACAAGAATAGTACGGCGCATGAAAACTCTGACAACGACGCAAGAGCTGGCTGATTTCTGCTCGGCTGCTGCTGCCTTTCCCTATGTCACTGTAGATACCGAATTTCTGCGCGAGCGGACCTACTATTCAAAACTGTGTCTGGTGCAATTGGCCGTCCCTTCTGAGGATGAAGACAGCGCCGTTCTGGTCGACCCGCTGGCCGATGGTATCTCGCTTGAGCCGCTCTATGAGCTGTTCCGGAATGAGGGCGTGGTCAAGGTGTTCCACGCGGCGCGTCAGGATCTGGAAATCTTCTGGGTCGATGCGCATGTGTTCCCAACGCCGCTGTTTGACACGCAGGTTGCCGCGATGGTCTGCGGCTTTGGCGAACAGGTCGGCTATGAGACGCTGGTACGCAAGATCTGCAAGCAGGGGGTGGATAAAACCTCGCGCTTTACCGATTGGTCGCGGCGTCCTCTGACAGATGCGCAAAAGACCTATGCGCTGGCCGATGTGACCCATCTGCGCAAGATCTACGAACATCTCGCGGCCGAGCTTGAGAAAACCAAGCGCAGCCATTGGGTGTCCGAGGAGTTGCGGATCCTGACCCAACCCGGCACCTATGACATCCGGCCCGAGGATGCGTGGAAGCGTGTCAAAACGCGGACGAACTCGGCCAAGTTTCTGGCGGTTGTGCGGGAACTGGCGCAGTTTCGCGAATCCCATGCGCAGGACAACAACATCCCGCGCAACCGTGTGTTCAAGGATGACGCGCTGATCGAACTGGCCTCGACCAAACCCAAAACGTCATCGGACCTTGGCGGCTCGCGCCTGTTGCTGCGAGAGGCGCGCAAGGGGGCGATTGCGGAAGGCATTCTGGCGGCCGTCAAAAAGGGTGTGAACTGCCCACCCGAACAGCTGCCCAAGGTCGATACAAGCCGCGACAAACTGAAGGTGAACCCAGCGCTGGCGGATCTGTTGCGGGTGCTGCTGAAATCGAAAACCGAAAGCTCGGGCGTGGCGGCAAAGCTGATCGCCACCAGTGCCGAACTGGACCAGATTGCAGCGGGCGAGCGTGGCCTTCCCTCCATGACCGGCTGGAGGTTCGAGGTGTTCGGTGAGGATGCTCTGAAGCTGTGCGAAGGCAAGATCGCACTGGCCGCAAAGGGCCAGAGCGTGAAGGTCGTGCCCCTCTGACCGCTTAGCGGCGACGCGACTCCAGCGCGTTTTGCTGCCCAACCACGCGGACCAGACGAATGCCTTCAAGCTCTTGCCGGGAGACGTTGATGGCGTCGGAGACCATGCGCGAACGCTCAGTGCCCTGAGCCGTTTGCGCCTTGGGGTAATTCACCAGGAAGGTGAACTCCATCACGCCGTTCTTCTGGTTTTCTTCCGAATTCACGGGCACCAGACGGGCGTTGAACGCGCCCTGGCGTTGCGCCGTGCCCGAGGAATAGACGATCGCTCCGGTAGGCGTCGCGTCGATCCGCAGCTCGTCGATTTTTGCAATTGGAACGCTGGTGTCTTCTTCTATGGGACGGTCAAACAAGCCGATGCCATCGCTTTGTCTTGGCACCAGCGCATAGGCCTCGTCTACCGGGGCGGTTTCGACCGGGGCGGGCTGGCTGGATCCGAACCAGTTCGACGGGTTCGCCCGTGAATTGCGCCAGCTATTGCAGGCAGACAGGGTCAACGCGGCGATGATAAGAAGAGACAGTGATTTTTGCATGGACCCACGGCTTTAACAGTCATTCACGCAATGGGTTAGCGCAATTTCCTTGCCTTGAAAAGCCACGGCGAGGGCTGGACAGGGGGCTATCGTCGGCATAGGTCACAATTGTGAATGAAACAGAAGGACCGCCGCGCCATGGCAACGCCCGCCTTTGAAGAAATTGTCGAAGATTTCGAGTTCCTTGAAGATTGGGAGGACCGCTATCGCCATGTGATCGAACAGGGCAAAGCGATGGAGCCGCTGGACGACGCGCTCAAAGTTCCAGCCACCAAAGTGGACGGCTGCGCCAGCCAGGTGTGGCTGCACCCGATGATCGACGGCGGCGTGTTTCGTTTCGATGGGGATAGCGATGCGCTGATCGTCCGTGGCCTGATCGCGGTTTTACGTCTGCTTTACAACGACTTGCCAGTGGCCGAGGTGATCAAGGTCGACGCCGGCGGAGAGCTGGCGCGGTTGGGCCTGAATGACCACCTGTCCGCGCAGCGGTCGAACGGTCTGAGGGCGATGATCGAACGCATCCGCGAGGTTGCGCAGGAAAAAGTGTAGCGTCAGCGCGTTCTGGTCGCCCAATCGGTCAACGTGGTTTCCAGATCGCCATAGCCGGTCAAGCGGCGCTCAAAATCCAGACCCATACGCTCAGCACATTCCTGTGCGCGTGCCGTCAGCGCGGGATCATCTGTTTGGGCCTGATAGACCAGTTTGGTGTAGTTCCCGAAATACATGTCTCGTAGCTGAGGATGACGATCCAGCCCCAGCGGTTTCCAGACGAATGCATCGAACTGCCGGGCCAGAAAATCGGTCAGGTAGAATGCGGTTGTCTCGTCCTCACCCTTTGCGGCAAAGGCCTCATTCCCTTCGAAGAACGAATAGCAATGCGGGCCTTTGACCATCTCGACACCCAGCCGATCGCACGCCTGTTGTAGAAGGCCGCCGGTGCCGCAATCCGCGTAGACGACGAAGACCTGATCGTAGCGCTCACGATGCTTGGTAATCGCGTCCTCTACGGCCTGAGTGATCTTTTCGGGGTGGACATGAAGGATCGCGGGCAGGCAGGTCAGGTCCATATGGTCCCAGCCGTTGCGGGTCTTGAGGTCTAGAATCTCGCGCGCCAAGGCCCCGCAGGCCAGCAAAAGGATACGCCCCTTGCCGGTTTCGTCATATCCATCGGTCGTTAGACGGGCGTCATCGGGATGCTGGTTCTGTGACATTCCGGAGTCCTCTGGCTGGCTGGTCCGGGTGATTTTGCCCGAAAACGCGGCTTGAAACAAAAAGGCCGCCCGAAATCGAGCGGCCCTTTCAGAACAGAAACGGTGTTCTTATCCCGCCAGCTGGTTGTGCTTGCGCGAGACGAAGTCCTTAGCGGTCTCAACAGCCACAGCCGCGTCACGGCAATATGCGTCAGCGCCGATGGCTTTGCCGAACTCTTCGTTCAGCGGTGCGCCGCCGACCAGAACGATGTAGTCATCGCGAACGCCTTGCTCTACCAGCGTGTCGATCACAACCTTCATGTAAGGCATGGTCGTGGTCAGCAGGGCCGACATGCCCAGGATGTCGGGCTGTTCGTTTTCCAGCGCTTCCAGGTAGTTCTCGACCGGGTTGTTGATGCCGATGTCTACAACTTCGAAGCCAGCGCCTTCCATCATCATCGAAACAAGGTTTTTGCCGATGTCGTGGATGTCGCCCTTCACGGTGCCGATGACCATCTTGCCCACGCGCGGTGCGCCTGTTTCAGCCAGCAGAGGCTTCAGGATCGCCATACCGCCTTTCATGGCGTTGGCGGCCAGCAGAACCTCGGGCACAAACAGGATGCCGTCGCGGAAGTCGTGGCCAACCACGGTCATGCCGCCGACCAGAGCTTTGGTCAGGATGTCGTAGGGGGTCCAGCCGCGCTCGAGAAGGATGTTGGTGCCTTCTTCGATCTCTTCTTTCAGGCCGTCGTAGAGATCGTCGAACATCTGTTCAACAAGCTCTTCGTCGTTCAGTTCGGACAGGATGATGTCTTCTTCGTCGGACATGGGGTGTTTTCCTGAGCTGTGCGGACCCTTGGTCCGGGGTGGCATTTTTTTCGTTTTGGCCAAAACGTCGCAGATTTACTGTGACGATTGCGACCTCGGCGGTTTCGGGACCGACGTTTATGTCAAAAATCGGCATCGGGCGACAGAATAATATGCATGATCATCCTGTGTCTGGCTCAGGTTAGCAAAAACAGGGGGCGGTTGCCTCGCGTTCAGTATTCGTCTACCCATAATGAGAGAACGTAAGGTGAACAAATGCAACCTCAAACCAATATCCGCGCTCGAGGGACCGCATCCAATGAAGCGGGTCGCTTTGAAAAATTTGCCACGGTCCAGACGGATGACGGTTGGGACATCGAAGAAGATCAACCGCTTCTGAGAACCGAGGTTCGGGACGAGGTTGCGCGCAGTTTGATCACCTATAATCGCTCGCCCGACCTACCGTTTGACCGCTCGATCAACCCATATCGCGGGTGCGAACATGGCTGCGTGTATTGCTTCGCACGGCCCAGTCACGCCTATCTGGGGCTGTCTGCAGGGCTGGATTTTGAGACCCGTTTGACCGCGCGTGGCAATGCGGCTGAGGTATTGCGCAAGGAATTGTCCGCGCGGTCCTACAGGGTCGCGCCAATCGCCTTAGGCACTAACACCGACCCTTATCAACCCGTTGAAAAAGAACGCGGGATCACGCGCGCCTGTCTTGAGGTTCTGAGGGATTTCAACCACCCCATAGCGATCGTGACCAAAGGGACGCTGATCGAGAGGGATATGGATATTCTTGCCCCCATGGCCGCGCAGGGGCTGGTCCGCGTCGGGATATCCCTGACAACTATGGACGCGGGCCTCTCTCGCCGGATGGAGCCGCGCGCTCCTTCTCCCAAACGGAGGGTGGAGGTCATCCGACGTCTCACCGGGGCAGGGGTGCCAGTGCGGGTGATGACCTCGCCCGTTGTGCCCGGGCTAACCGATCATGAGCTAGAGACCCTGCTGGAGGCCGGGCATGAGGCCGGAGCTGACACTGCGAGCTGGATTATGCTGCGTCTGCCCCGAGAGGTGTCGGCGCTGTGGCAGGACTGGCTGGCTGAACATGAACCAGCGCGGGCCGAAAAGGTCATGGCACGGCTGCGCGAGATGCATGGAGGTCGCGACTATGACCCGCGCTGGGGTCACCGGATGCGGGGGGAAGGAGAGTATGCCGAATTGATCGCAAAACGCTTCAAGGTGGCCGTTAAACGTTTGGGCCTGAAGGTGAAGTCCGACGAACTGCGTCGCGATCTTTTCGCAAGACCTGCGCAACCGGGCGATCAGATGAGCCTGTTTTAGACCGCGCGTCAGAAGCTGATACCGATCCCGGCTGTGAACCCGTTGACCGTGTCGCTGCCGTAGTAGCGGACCATGATCCGAGTGGTGCTCACCCATGGAACCCAGGTGTCGGACAGATCAACCTCGATCCCGCCGCCGACGCGTGCCAACCAATCTGTGCCCAGAACAATCGACTGATCTCCGACCAGATAAGAGATAGACAGATCCCCGACCCAACGCACCGGTCGGCCAAACATCCGACCGCCTGTAGGAAACCGGTACCGTGACCAAAGCACTGCATTTGCAGCTGTCGATTGCACGAGGAGGTCTTCGTCGTCACCAATGGGCCAGTATTCGATATGCGTGTAGCGAAGGCTCATCTCGAACTCTCGGTCATTGGTCAGAGGGCGTGCGTAGTCCAGCGTCAGGGAGCCACCCGCACCTCCGGCCCAGAGGCCGCCGCTTTCGAGAAAATCGGCTTCGATGCCAAGCCGCTCTGCGATCACTTGGGCGGCGACCGACGTGTCAGATTGCGTGCGCCCAATCGAGATATGCGCCATGGGCGTCAGTTTCCAGCGCTCTCCCAGGTCGAACTGGTAGCCGATACCGCCTGTTGCAGCGGCGCTCGTCCATTTGAGCGGCAACGTGGTGGTGTCGCCGGAGCCAGAGAAGAACAGGACCGGGTCATAGCGCGCATAGCCAATATAGCCTTCAAGGTAGATGGGTACGCCTTCGCTCAGCCGAAAGCCCCCGCCCAATTGTGCGGATTTGAAGTCGTACTCGCGGTTTCCCGTATTCGATTGCAGTGAGATCGCACTGGCCGAGTCATCAGGGATGCCTGCAAGACCCAAAATTGCCAGAGAACCCGCCGCGTTTTCGCGCTGGATCTGTTTGAAAATGTCGTCAAGAATCCCTTGCGCCAATCCAGACGCCGGAAACACAAAGAACGCCAAAAAGGCTATTTGAATTAGCCGACATACCATCGCAACACAGGGTTTCTACAATTTCACGAAACCATATCCATGGTCTTAGGCTGAGAGAAGCAGGCGCAAAAACGGCCGGGGCAAGTGACGCAGCGCTACAACAACTCGGGATTAAAAAAAGGCCCCGGAGAACGTCCGGGGCCTTGGTTGTGTTTGGTTTAACGCGCGGTTCAGCGCTTTTCGATATCCACGTAGTCGCGGAGTGTTTCGCCCAGATACAGCTGACGCGGGCGGCCAATCTTGTTCTGAGGATCGGCGATCATCTCTTTCCACTGGCTGACCCAGCCAACTGTGCGCGACAGGGCGAAGATCGGTGTGAACATCGAGGTTGGGAAGCCCATCGCCTCGAGGATGATGCCCGAATAGAAGTCCACGTTCGGGAACAGTTTCTTCTCGGCGAAATACGGATCTTCCAGCGCCTGTTTTTCCAGCGCTTTGGCGACCTGAAGCTTGGGGTTGTTTTCGACACCCAGCAGATCCAGCACTTCGTCAGCCGATTGCTTCATCACCTTCGCACGCGGATCGAAGTTTTTGTAAACCCGGTGACCGAAGCCCATCAGACGGAACGGATCGTTCTTGTCCTTAGCGCGGGCGATGTATTCGGGGATACGATCAACGGTGCCTATCTCTTCCAGCATCTCAAGGCAGGCCTGGTTCGCACCACCATGCGCCGGGCCCCAGAGGCAGGCGATACCAGCAGCGATACACGCAAACGGGTTCGCGCCCGAGGACGACGCCAAACGCACGGTCGAGGTTGAGGCGTTCTGTTCGTGATCCGCGTGCAAGGTAAAGATGCGATCCATCGCACGGCTGAGGATCGGGTTCACCTCATACTCTTCGGCCGGAACGCTGAAGCACATGCGCAGGAAGTTCGACGCATAGTCCAGATCGTTGCGCGGATACACGAAGGGCTGGCCTGTGTGGTACTTGTAGGCCCAAGCCGCAATCGTTGGCATCTTGGCGATCAGGCGGTGCGAGGCGACCTCGCGCTGATGCGGGTCCGAGATATCGGTCGAATCGTGATAGAAGGCCGACATCGCGCCGACAACACCAACCATAATGGCCATCGGGTGCGCGTCGCGACGGAAGCCGCGGTAAAAATACTGCATCTGCTCGTGCAGCATGGTGTGACGCGTGATCGTGGATTCGAATGTTTCGAGATCTTTTGCGACCGGCAGCTCTCCGTAAAGAAGCAGGTAGCAGACTTCGAGGAAGTGGGACTTCTCGGCTAGCTGATCAATCGGGTAGCCACGGTGCAGCAGCTCACCTTTGTCGCCGTCGATATAGGTGATGGTGCTGTCGCAACTGGCAGTCGAAGTAAAGCCGGGATCGTAGGTGAACACACCTGCCTGACCGTAAAGCTTGCGAATATCGACAACATCAGGCCCAGCAGTTGGAGAGTGAACGGGCAACTCATACTCTTTGCCATGGACGGTCAGAGTTGCTGTCTTATTGCTATCAGTCATGGTTGTCCCTTCTTCATTTGTGCGCAGGTCAGTTCATTGCCCTGACCTGCGGGCAATGGCTGCGCGCGGGCACGCAGCCCGGGTGTGTTAGCGGTGCAGCGTTACCCGAATATGAAGATTGGGTTTAATCCGCTGCTTCAGAAAGCCGCGCCAGGGTTTCATCGCGCCCCAGCACAAGCATCATGTCAAAAACCGAAGGAGTGACTGCCCGACCCGCCAATGCCGCCCGAAGCGGACCTGCCAGCTTACCGAACTTGACCTCCTTTGCTTCTGCAAAGGAATTCAGAGCCTCCTCCAGCTCGTTCCGGGACCAGCTAACATTTTGCAGCTGCGGCGTCAATTCACTCAGTATACCATCGGATACAGATGACAGCGCCTTTTGGGCTTTCTCATCGCACTCGATAGGGCGCGAGGTTAGTACAAAATGCGCTTTTTCAAGCAGTTCCGGGAAAGTCCGAGCGCGGTCCTTGAGACAATACATCGCGCTTTCCAGATCACCGGATTGTGTTTCTGAGAGAGGTGGCAGTTCGGCCGCTGCCAAGTAGGCTTCGATTTCACGCCGCAGCGCAGCATCATTTGAGATCGCAATATGCTGGCCACACAGGTTCTCGAGCTTTTTCAGATCAAACCGTGCCGGGCTTTTGCCGATTCCGCCCAGATCGAACCATTCTTTGGCCTGTTCATCCGTAAAGAACTCGTCGTCGCCGTGGCTCCAGCCGAGGCGGGCCAGATAGTTGCGCATCCCTGCGGCGGGGTAGCCCATCGCCTGATATTCCTGCGCGCCCAAGGCACCGTGACGCTTCGACAGCTTCTTGCCGTCCGGCCCGTGAATCAGCGGGATATGAGCCCACACCGGAACATCCCAGCCCATTGCCTCGTAGATCATCATCTGGCGCGCGGCGTTGTTCAGGTGATCGTCGCCCCGGATCACATGGGTCACCCCCATGTCGTGGTCATCCACCACAACCGCGAGCATATAGACTGGCGTCCCGTCCGAGCGCAGAAGAATCATGTCGTCCAACTGGTCGTTCCGGATGGTCACGTCACCCTGGACCTGATCACGGATCACCGTGGCGCCGTCCTGCGGGGCTTTGATGCGGATCACGAAGGGCATATCCGGATGCGTGGCCGGATCAGCATCGCGCCATGGGCTGCGGAAGAGGGTCGATTTACCCTCGGCCCGCGCCTGCTCACGGAAAGCCGCGATTTCGTCCTGGGTCGAGAAACATTTATAGGCTTTGCCCTCGGCCAGAAGCTGATGCGCCACTTCGGCATGACGCGCGGCCCCTTCGAATTGGCTGATGACATCTCCGTCATGGTCGAGACCCAGCCACTCCATCCCTTGCAGGATCGCCGCCGTGGCCTCAGGGGTCGAACGTTCCCGATCCGTGTCCTCGATCCGCAACAGGAACTTACCGCCGCGTCCACGCGCATAGAGCCAGTTGAACAGCGCAGTACGCGCGCCGCCAATGTGAAGAAAACCGGTAGGCGAAGGGGCGAAACGGGTGACGACCTGATCGGACATTGTATTGATTAACCTTTTGGTAACCGCGATGGGCTTAACTTGGCGCCTGTCTAACGAGCCTCAAGGACGGGGGCAACCATGCGTGTTCTCGCACAGGTCCGGTTGGCGCTGCTGAACCAGATCGGGTTTTTGTTCCCGTGGTCTCCGGTGTGTTTGGGCCTTGGGATCGGTCTATATTTCGGATTGCGGTTCGAACCTGAGGGGCCTTTGTACCTGGGTCTGTCCGTCACAGGGTTGGCTTTGATCGGCTTGGGTCGCGTGTTGCCCGCCGGATGGGGCGCGTTGGCAATCGGGGGGGCGCTGGTTGCAGCTGGCTTTCTGCTGGCGGGTGCCCGCGCCCATATGGTGGCGGAACCGGTTCTGTCATGGCGATACTATGGCCCTGTCGAGGGGAGGGTCGTCGCCATGGATCGCTCCGCCTCGGATGCGCTGCGATTGACGTTGGATCAGGTGCGGGTAGGGGACGTGCCAGAGCACCGACGTCCGCAGCGCATCCGTCTTTCTGTTCATTCCGAGGTCGGGCGAATCGCGCCGGGACAACGGATCATGACCACGGCGCATCTGTCCCCGTCGCAAGGCCCTGTCGAGCCCGGAGGGTTCGATTTCCGCCGTCACGCCTGGTTTCAGGGGCTTGGTGCTGTCGGGTACACGCGGGTACCGGTAATGACCATCGCGCCGCCGCAGGACGCGGTGCAAGGCGTTCGGGTCACGGCCATTCGCATGGCAATCTCAGACCACGTGCGCGCCCATCTTCCGGGCGAGGTCGGAGGGTTCGCAGCCGCCGTCACGACAGGAGACCGGAGCGGCATGGGGCAAGACACGCTCGATGCGCTGCGCGCGTCAAACCTTGCGCATCTTTTGGCGATATCAGGCCTGCATATGGGGTTGCTGACCGGGTTTGTTTTCATGGTTTGCCGCATTGGGTTGTCTGCGATCCCCGCTTTGGCCCTCCGTTTGCCCGTCCGCAAACTTGCCGCTGGATGTGCGCTGTTCGCGGCTGTGATCTACCTGATGCTAGCCGGCGGCAATGTTGCGACCGAGCGGGCCTTTGTCATGGTCAGCGTCATGTTCGGCGCGGTCCTGATTGACCGTCGCGCCATTTCGCTACGGGCGGTCGCTGTGGCCGCATTGATTGTGTTGACCCTGCGCCCCGAAACCCTGCTCAGCCCCGGCTTTCAAATGTCATTCGCGGCGACCACCGCTTTGGTGGCTGTATTCGGAGCGCTGCGTGATGTTGGCCCTATGCCGGGGCCGAAATGGTCCAAAGCTGCGGTTGGTCTGCTGATGTCCTCTGCCATCGCGGGTCTTGCAACCGCACCAATCGGAGCGGCGCATTTTAATACGATGTCGCATTACGGCCTGTTGGCCAATCTGCTTTCCGTGCCTGTCATGGGGTCCATCGTCGTGCCCGCAGCCGTCGTCGCCGCGCTGTTGGCGCCTTTCGGGCTGGAGTGGATCGCGCTTGAGGTCATGGGGCTGGGACTGCGTTGGATCTTGATGATCGCTGAGTGGGTGTCCGGGTTGGACGGATCTCAGGGCTATGTGGTTGGCCCGCCATGGTTTGTCCTGCCCATGATCGCGTTGGGGGCACTTTGGCTGGCTTTGTGGCAGGGCCGCGCGCGATGGGTTGGGGTGGCTCCGGTGGTTCTGGCCTTTGAGCTTTGGACCTCGGGCAATCGGCCCGAGGTTCTGATCGCCGAATCCGGTGGGCTGGTTGGTGTTATGACCAGTGAGGGCCGCGCGCTCAGCAAAGGAAAGGGCAGCGGGTTCGTGGCCACGGTCTGGCTTGAGAATGACGGAGACGGTCTGACACAAGGGCAGGCGGCCAGTCGATGGCCGGTCCACGCGGGCCGAGTGCAAAGGATCGCTCTGACCGGGGCCGAGGTGATCCACCTCACCGGCAAACGCGCGACGCTTGAGTTTGACGAATGTAAAACCGGTCAGATCATTGTGTCTTCGGTCGATCTGAAACTCAGCGGAGGTTGCACCATCTACGACCCGGACCGGCTGTATGAAACTGGAAGCCTGTCGATCTCAGGAGGCAAGATGACCTCAAGCGCCGAAATGATCGGCGATCGGCTGTGGTCCCCGAAATCAACGGGGACCCGCGCGAAAACGGGCAATCAGTAGGTCCGGATCAAGCCGACCAGACGGCCCTGAACTTTGACCTTTTCCTGCGGCAGAACGCGGGTTTCATAGGCGGGATTCGCGGCCTCCAGCGCGATGGCTTTGCCACGGCGGAAGAACCGTTTCAGCGTCGCCTCCTGATCCTCGACCAGAGCAACAACGATATCGCCATTGTCGGCAGTTGAGGTTTCGCGGATCACCACAACATCGCCGTCGTTGATCCCGGCGTCGATCATCGAATCTCCGCGGACCTCAAGTGCGTAATGCGACCCCTGACCCGAGACCATCGGGCCGGGCACCGCCACGTGGTGTGAGACATGGCTGATCGCCTCGATTGGAACACCGGCTGCGATCCGGCCCATGACTGGCAACTCCATCGCGTCGACCGAGACCGGCTCGAAATTCGCGGGGCGCGGGCCTTCGGGCCTGTCACCTTCGATCACGCGGGGGGTGAAGCCTGCCGTGGGCTCTCCGCCCAGGCTCTCTGGAAGTTTGACGATCTCAATCGCGCGGGCGCGGTGCGCCAGACGCCGGATAAAGCCGCGTTCTTCAAGCGCTGTAATCAGTCGGTGGATGCCGGATTTGGATCGAAGGTCCAATGCCGCCTTCATTTCGTCAAAGCTGGGCGGAACGCCATCTGCTTGTACGCGTTTGTGGATGAATTCCAGCAAATCCAGCTGCTTCTTGGTCAGCATCGCTCATACCTCGTCGCTTATGCGTTTGCATTTGTTCTACGCATGTTCACGTTTTGTGTCAACGATTTTGAGGATGTTCTACAGCGGCAGGTACTGAACTTGGGTCCCTTCGGGCAAGGCTGGATCCTGCGGCGGGCGCATCAGTAAAGCATTGGCATCCGCCAAAACGCTCAGCAAGGAACTGTCCTGATCCGCGCAGGCCCGAACGCCGTTTTCATCGACGATAGCGCGCATGTAATGTTCACGCGGACCATTGGCTGCAAGCGGTTCGGTCAGTACGGCTGTTTTGAACGGGTTGAGAACGGCCTCTAGCCCCAGCATCCGCCGTACCAGAGGAATAAGGAACAAATAGCCGCAAACCATTGCACTCACAGGGTTTCCGGGCAGCCCGACCATCGCTGCATCCCCCATGCGGCCGGCCATCAGAGGTTTTCCGGGCCTCATACGGATTTTGTAGAAGGAACGATCCATGCCTAACGCCTCGGAGACCTCGGAGACAAGATCATAGTCGCCGACAGATGCCCCTCCGATCGTGACCACCAGATCCGCTCCCTTGGCCAGTCCAAACGCGGTTTCCAGCGAAGACGCGGTATCTCGCGCGATGGGCAGAATGCGAACATGCGCGCCTTCACGCTCCAAAAGCGACTTCAAACCGAACGTATTCGACGCGATGATCTGATCCGGACCCGGAACCTCTCCGGGCATCACCAACTCGTCCCCGGTCGAGATCAACGCAATCTGTGGTTTCCGCGTCACGGGGACCTGAGGGATATTCATCGCCGCCATAAGCGCCATGTCTTCTGGGCGGATTACGCGCGGGGCGGTGATTGTGGTGCCCTTGGTGAAGTCTATGCCCGCTGGTCGGACGTTGGTCTTTTGCCCGGGATCGTCGCTGATGGTGATCAGGTCGCCCTTATGGTCAACATCTTCCTGAATCACAACGAAATCAGCACCTTCCGGCACTGGCGCGCCGGTGAATATCCGCACGGCCTGACCCGGACCCACCACGCCGTCAAAGCGATTTCCTGCTGCCGATTCACCCACCAGCTTGAACATGGCGTGGAGCTCGACCTCGGCCGCTTTGACTGCATAGCCATCCATGGAAGAGGCCGCGAAAGGCGGTTGATCGCGCGTAGCGCTCACGTCTTGCGACAGCACACGACCTGCGGCCTCGGCCAAAGGGACGGTTTCTACGGGAAGGGTCTCAACCAGATCAAAAAGCAGCGCGCGGGCGTCTTCGACAGTTATCATGTCGCCTCGTAACGCCCTGATTTACCGCCGTCTTTCAGTAATACGCGAATACCGCCGATCTCCATCGCTTTGTCGACCGCCTTTGTCATGTCATAAACGGTCAGCGCTGCGGTCGAGACGGCAGTCAAGGCCTCCATTTCAACGCCGGTTTGGCCCGACGTCTTGACGGTGGCCTCGATCTGAACACCAGGCAGGTCGGGGTCCAGCGTCAACTCGACTGCGACCTTGGTCACCGGCAGAGGGTGACAAAGCGGGATCAGGTCCGGGGTTTTCTTGGCCCCCATGATCCCCGCAAGACGTGCGATACCCAGAACGTCACCTTTCTTGGCGCGACCTTCTGAAATCAAATCAAAGGTTTCCAAGGCCATCTTGATGTGACCAGCGGCTACGGCCACGCGGTCAGTCACCTCTTTATCCGAGACATCGACCATATGAGCCTGCCCCTGTGCATCAAAATGGGTGAGCGGCATCACATCACTCCGGGGATCAGCGGGTTGGAGAGGATGTGGCGGGTGGCCGAGGTGACATCATCCTGCCGCATCAGGCTTTCGCCGATCAGGAAGCACCGCGCGCCGTAGCGAGCGATATCCGCCAGATCCTCGGGTGTGCTCAAGCCGCTTTCACAGACGATGGTGCGATCGCCGGGCACCAGCTTGGACAGGCGGCGCGTTGTATCTAGAGTCGTCTCGAAGGTCTTGAGATTGCGGTTATTTATCCCGATCAGCGGGCTCTTGAGTTCTGTTGCGCGCTCTAACTCTTCCTGATCGTGAACCTCGATCAGGACGTCCATACCCCAATCAAACGCTGTCTGTTCCAACTCGGCGGCCTGACTGTCCTCGACCGAGGCCATGATGATAAGGATGCAGTCGGCGCCTAAGGCACGAGCCTCGACGACCTGATAAGGGTCATACATAAAATCCTTGCGCAGCGCGGGCAGGTTGGTCGCGGCACGCGCGGCGGTCAGATACTCTTTCGCACCTTGGAAACTGGGCGTATCGGTCAAAACCGACAAACAGGCCGCACCACCTTCTTCATAGGCTTTCGCCAAGACCGGCGGATCAAAGTCGGGACGGATCAAGCCTTTGGACGGGCTGGCCTTTTTCACCTCGGCAATCAGGCCATAGCCAGACCGGGCGGCTTTACGCAGAGCTTCGGCAAAGCCGCGAACCTCGGGCGCGCTCCTGGCTTCGCTTTCAAGCTCATCCAGCGATTTCTGCGCCTTGTCCGCTTCGATTTCTTCCAGCTTGTAGGCTTTGATTTTGTCCAGAACGGTCTCGGTCATGCGGCTTCCTGTGTGATCCGCGCCAGCGCGGTGACTTTTTCTTTTGCTTTGCCACTGTCGATGCTTTCAGCAGCCATTTCAACACCTTCGCGCAGATCTGACGCGGCATCAGCCACGACCAGAGCGGCCGCCGCGTTCAACAGCGTCGCATCGCGATAGGCCGAGGGCGCGCCGTCGAGTAGAGCGCGGAACGCGACGGCGTTGTCTTCGGGTGTGCCGCCGACGATGTCTTCGAACGGATGGACGGGCAGGCCAGCATCTTCGGGATGCAGTTCGACCTCCTTGATGCGGTCGTCCTCCAAAGCGGCGACCCAGCTTATGCCGGTGATTGTCAGTTCATCCGTGCCGTCTGAACCATGTACCAGCCAAGCGCGCTCAGACCCCAGCAGACCCAGCGTTTCGGCCATAGGGCGGATCAGCTCGCGCGTGAAGGCACCGGTTAGCTGACGCTTCACGCCTGCAGGGTTGGTCAATGGCCCGAGAATGTTGAAGATCGTGCGGGTTCCAAGCTCTTGCCGCGAGGGCATGACATGGGCAATCGCAGGGTGATGCATCGGGGCCATCATGAAACAGATACCGGCCTCATTCAGCGCCTTTTCAACAACTTGAGGGCCAACCATCACGTTGATCCCCATCTGCGACTGCAGATCAGCAGTCCCCGATTTCGAGCTGAGGTTGCGGTTGCCGTGTTTGGCGACCGTCACACCGGCCCCGGCCGTCACAAAGGCCGTCGCGGTGGAAATGTTGAGGGTGTGCTTGCCATCACCGCCCGTTCCAACGATGTCCATCGCGCCCTCGGGTGCCTTCACCGCGTTGCATTTGGCGCGCATCACGGCGGCGGCGGCGGCGTATTCCTCAACCGTTTCGCCGCGCGTGCGCATCGCCATCAAAAGACCGCCGATCTGGCTGGGCGTGGCTTCGCCGTCGAAGAGGATGGCAAAAGCCTGTTCGGCCTCGGCACGGGTCAGAGGGCGGTCGGCGGACGCTCCGATCAGCGGTTTCAGTGCGTCGCTCATGCGGGGACTTTCAACTCTTGCAGGAAGTTTTTGAGCAGGGCGTGGCCATGCTCGGACGCGATGGATTCCGGGTGGAACTGGACACCGTGGATGGGCAGCTCTTTGTGCTGCAGCCCCATGATGGTGCCGTCTTCCAGTTCAGCCGTGATCTCAAGGCAGTCGGGTAGGCTCTCGCGTTCAACAACCAGCGAGTGATAACGCGTGGCCTCAAAGGGCGAAGGAAGCCCTGCGAAAACACCTTTGCCGGTGTGGTTCATGGTACCCATCTTGCCATGCACGATCTCATGGCAGCGCACGACCTTGCCACCAAAAGACTGCCCGATGGTCTGGTGCCCCAAGCACACACCTAACAGCGGAGTTTTGGTCTCGGCGGCGGCTTCGGTCAGGGCAAGACAGATGCCCGCCTGATCCGGGTCGCAGGGGCCGGGACTCAGCAGGATACCGGCGGGGTTCATCGCCATGGCCTCTTGCACATCCAGCGCATCATTTCGGCGAATGACCATTTCGGCCCCAAGTTCGCCCAGATAATGCACCAGGTTGTATGTAAACGAGTCGTAGTTGTCGATCAGCAGCAGCATTTGGCACTTGTCTTCGTTTGGGCATTTCAGGCTGGCGATGCAGCCCCGGGCCACGGTATAATGTCGGAACATACATGCTCAGGCTTGTGAGGCAGCGTCAAGAGGACATCCCGTTCTAGACCCGCCATCAGGTCGAGCGCCACAGAAGATGGCGCAGGATGGGCGAGGCAAGATTAAAGTCGAGAGGCACGAGCAATGCGTGGATTTTTCGGAGGAATGATCGTCGGGGCGGTCGTTGTTTTGATCGTGGGGGTGATGTTGTCGCTCAACACGCCGCTGGCCAATAAGCCGGTGGTCAAGACCCAGGCTCCCGAACCGGTAGATGTGGAAACACCCGAAGCGCCGGAACAAATCGCCGAGACCCCGTCGGACGCAGATCTTGTCGAACTGCCGCCTGCTGGGCCGAAACCCGCCGAAGAGCCGGACGAGGCGCTTGATCTGTCCGATCTGGAAACAGTGCCGGACGAACAGCCTGTCGTGGCTGAAGCCGGGGACGCGTTGCAGGAGCCTCAGGCCGAGTTGCAGGAGCCTCAGGCCGAAGAGCAAACAAGCGTAGCCGTTATGACCGATGCGCCGGCTGCGCCGCAGACACCCAGCACCGCCCCCGCCTTGCCGGAAACAGACGCGGCGCCGGTTGTTGTGGATGAAGCCCCGGAACCCTCTGCGGAGCCAGAAGATGTGGCGACGCTTTTGCCCGAACTGCCATCTCAGCTTGCGCCGGAAGAGGCCGAGTTAGATGAAGAGAATCCCTTTGAAAACAGCCCAATCGCGGTGGAAGGGGATGAGGATACTTTGCCCCGCAATCTGCCCAAACTTGCCGCACTTCCCCAGATCGGCGGAGAAGACACGACCTCAACCAACACACTGGTTGGCACGCGCGTTGTGCCCCTGACCGAACGGGACGATGCCCCGGTTGAAACCGATGAAGCAGTCGTAGACGAGATGACCGGAAAGCCGATCGAAGACTACGCTGCCAGCTTTGAAAATCCCGAAGCCAAGCCTCTGATGTCGATTATACTGATCGATGATGAGGGCTCTTTCGGAGCCGAAGCTTTGCAGGATTTCCCCTATCCCGTCAGCTTCGCGATCAGCCCCTCTGACCCCGACGCCACCGAGAAAATGGCCCGCCACCGCGCCGCCGGGTTTGAGGTTCTGGCCATGGCCGATCTGCACGAATCCGCCAGCGCGCAGGATGCCGAGGTGTCGATGGCCGTATGGTTGGACACGCTGCACGAGACAGTTGGTATTCTGGAAGGGGTCGAAAGCGGAATTCAGGGCAATCGGAAACTGGCCGATCAGGTTGCGTCGATTGCGGCGGCCACCGGTCGTGGGTTGATCACGCAGGATAATGGGCTGAACACGGTCCAGAAACTGGCCGCGCGCAACGGCATTCCGTCGGGCGTGGTGTTCCGCGATATCGATGGTGCACGGCAGGACCCGAAAATCATGCGTCGTTTCCTGGATCAGGCCGCGTTCCGTGCCGGGCAGGAGGGAACGGTTGTGATGCTGGGTAGAGTACGCCCCGAAACGATCTCGGCCCTGCTGCTGTGGGGGCTTGAGGACCGTGGCAACCGGGTTGCCATGGCACCGATCTCGGCAGTTATGAAACGCGAAGTCCAGTAACGGTTCAGCAGAAAAGAGAAGGGCGGTTTATCAAGTGATCAGCCGCCTTTTCTTTATGAGTTACGGTTGCCTGTGAACCGGGCCGCATCTGCCGCCGCCCGTCGTATGGCGTTGGATTTATGGACGGTTTCCATATATTCGGCCTCGGGGTCGCTGTCGTAGACAACGCCGCCACCGGCTTGGATATAGAGCTTGTGATCCTTCACGATGGCTGTACGCAGGGCGATGCACATATCCATGTCGCCGCCCGCACTGAAATACCCAACACCGCCGCCATAAACGCCGCGCTTTTCGGGCTCCAGCTCATCAATGATCTCCATCGCACGGACCTTGGGCGCGCCTGACACGGTGCCCGCGGGCATCCCGGCAAAGAACGCATCCAGCGCGTCTTTGTCTTCGGCCAGCTCTCCGACCACGTTTGAGACGATATGCATCACGTGGCTGTAGCGTTCGATGATGAACTCTTCGGTTGGGCGAACAGTGCCGATCTTGGCGACGCGGCCGGTGTCGTTGCGACCCAGATCCAGCAGCATCAGATGCTCGGCCAGTTCCTTTTTGTCGGCCAGCAGGTCAAGTTCGTTCGCCTTGTCCTCTTCCGGAGTCGCGCCACGCGGACGCGTACCGGCGATCGGGCGGATCGTCACTTCGCTGCCGAAGACGCGCACCAGAATCTCGGGGCTGGCACCCACGACCTGAAAGCCGCCGAAGTTGAAATAGAACATGAAGGGCGACGGGTTCGTGCGGCGCAGCGACCGATAGAGCGCAAAAGGTGGAAGCGGGAAGTCCTGCGTCCAGCGTTGGGCCGGGACGACCTGAAAGATATCACCCGCGCGGATGTATTCCTTGGCCTTTTCAACCGCTTCCATATAGCCGGATTTGGTAAAATTCGACACTGGCGGGGCAACCTCATGCGCTTCGCCCAGATCGCGTGTTTCAGCAGGCATGGCGCGTTCCAGATCACGCACCGCGTCCATCACACGCTCGGCTGCCTGCGCATAGGCGGCCTTGGCTGACTGGCCATCGGTCACCCACGCCGGGGACACGACGGTCACTTCGCCCTTCACGCCGTCCAGCACCGCAATGACCGAGGGGCGCTGCATGATGGCATCCGGCAAGCCCAGCGGGTCGGGATTCACATCGGGCAGATACTCGACCAGACGGACCATGTCATAGCCCAGATAGCCAAACAGACCAGCCGCCGCTTGGGGCAGATCATCGGGTAGGTCGATGCGGCTTTCCGCCAGCAGCGCGCGCAGGTTGTCCATCGGATTGCCGTCTTGCGGCGTGAAGGCTTCGCCATCGAACCGGGCCGAGCGGTTCAGCTCGGACTCCTCGCCCCGACAGCGCCAGATCAAATCGGGCTTCATACCGATGATCGAGTAGCGCCCGCGCACTTCGCCTCCGGTGACCGATTCCAGCACAAAGGCATCTTTCTGCGCGCCTGTCAGTTTCAACATCAGCGAGACAGGTGTGTCGAGATCGGCCGCAAGCCGCGTATAGACGACCTGGTTTTCGCCCGCTTCATAAGCGCGCGCGAAGCTTTCATATTCGGGTGTCAGGGCCATTTGGGTCTCGTTTAATAACTCGCCTGCACGGCGTTCAGGGCCTGCTGGTCGACAACCGGGCGCGCGCGGGTTTGAGCGTCGCGCACATAGGCATCAAAGATGTTCTGCGCCAGCGCCTGATTCATCTGCGCGGCCAAAGCGTCGCTCAGTTGACGCAGCTCATCGCTTTCGGCCGGGGGCAGAACCTCGTCCAGACGGACGATCAGGGCAGTTCCTTCGCCGCCAATGACGCGCAGTTCGCCCGGCTCCATCTCGAAGACTTCGTTCATGAAGTTTGCTGGGACATCATCCAGAAAGGCGGTCCGTGTCAGGGCGTTTTCCACGCGGAACGGCAGGCCGGTGGCGGTGAAATCGCCATCTGTTGCCAGGGTGGTGACAACAGAATTGGCCTGCTCTTGCAGTGCCTTGGCGGTCTCGGCGGCAACCCATGCAGCGGCGACGCGGTCACGGGCGCTGTCCAGAGGCTCTGGGCGTGGGGCCAGCTCTTCGTTCAGACGCAGGGCGAAGATCGATCCGTCCTCGAGAAAGTCGATCTCGGGGAAGTCGCCTTCGCGCACGGCCTCAGCCGCACTGCGAAAGCCGTCATAAGCGGCGACTTCATCCACACTGTCGCGGGTCCAGTCGATTTGGCCCAGCTCCATATCGGTTTCCTGTGCCAGCTCTTCGAGCGTAGCGCCACCGGCAAGCATATCGTTGATGTCTTCGGATTGCGCTTCGATCAGACGCCGCGCACGGTCCGAGGCCAGTTCTTCCCGCAGGGCAGGCTCAGCATCCTCGAACGGGACGTTGTTGGCGGCCAGCGAACCGTTGATGCGGAACAGCGCCGGGCCGAACACGGAGGGCAGAGGGCCAACGACCGAGTCCAGCTCCGCTGCAAAGACCTCATCCGCGGCCTCGCCCAGATCGTCGCGGGTTACGTCGCCCAGATCAATGTCGCTCAGCTCAAGCTCGCGTTCGCGCACGAGTTGCTCGAAGGTTGTACCGCCGACCTCAAGCTGGGCTTTGGCGTTGTTCGCGGAGCCCTCATCCGGGAAGTTCAAGCGTTCGACCAAGCGGCGCTCGGGCTGCTGATACTCATCGGCGCGCTCATCATAGAGGCGGCGCAGCGTGTCCTCATCTACCTCGACCGTATCCAGCAGCATTTCCGGAGACAGGATCGCATAGGTCAGACGCTTGGTGCGGGGCAGGATGAATTGGTCGGTGTTCTCGTCGTAGTAATCTTGGATTTGCGCATCGGTCGGATCGCCGACTGGTGTTTCCAGCGCGTCCGTGCCCAAAGTCGCCACGGTAAAGCTACGGCGCGCGCCGATGTAATTTGTCAGAGTTTCGGTTAGCGTCGCAGGCATTTCGACGCCCCCGATGATCGCGCCCTGTACGATGGTGCGCGAGGATTCCTTTCGCAGGTCCGATTCGAACTCGGTATCTGTCATCCCGATCTGTTCCAGCTGAAAGCGATAGGCTTCGCGGTCGAACGTGCCGTTCACGCCTTGAAAGGCCGGGATCGAGACGATCTCGTCTTGCAAGTTCTCGTCGCCGATGGACAGGCCCAATTGACCGACCTCATTGTCGAGAGCGGCTAAGGCGGTCAGACGGGACAGGGCGAGCTGTTCCAGACCCAGCTCGCGCGCCTGAGACATCTGCAGGGCTTGGCCGGTCTGCGCCTCAACTGCGCGGATTTCGCGTTGAAGCTCGCGGACATAGGCGTCGACCGAGATACTCTCATCCCCGACCTGCGCAACCGTGCGGATGGTGCCGGTCAGGCTGGTGGCGCCAAACCCTGCGAGGCCTACGAACAGAAGGCCCATCAGAATCCAGACAAAGGTTTTCGAGATGCTGTTTTTGCCTGCGGCCATGATGCCCTCTTACTGCTTGCCCTGTTGGTTGCGGCCCTGAATACGACGGGCACCGCCGGGGGGCAAGCTTAGAAGGACAGAGCCTGCAACCGGTCGAACAATTGGACGATCCCGGCGCGGTCTAGATTGGCGAACGCGATGCGCACCTGACGTTTTCCGGCCGGGTCATGATCAGGCATGAACATGGTGCCGGGCAGAAGCAGGATGCCGGCCTCGGGCACCAGTCTTTGCGCCAGCTCGTCCGACGGGAGGTCGAATGGGTGTTCGAGATAGGCGAAATAAGCGCCGAGTCCCAGCAGGCGCCACCCTTGGGCCTCGAGCTGAGGCATGCCTTCAGCAATCGCGGCGCGGCGGTCGAGGATTTCGTCCCGCTCTCCGGCAAGCCACTGCGACAGGTTCTGCATGCCCCACAGGGCGGCAAACTGGCCGATCTGACCGGGGCATATGGCGACGGTGTCTAGAAATTTCTCGGCCTCGGCCAGCAGGCTTGCGCTGGTTGCAACCGCGCCGACGCGATGTCCGGTCAGGCGGTAGGCTTTGGAGAAGGAATAAAGATGCACCAGCGTCTCATCCCAGCCGTGCTTTTGGAACAGGTCATGCGGAGGACCGCTGCGGCTGTCAAAATCGCGGTAGGTTTCGTCGACCAGCAGGCGAATACCTGCATCGCGCGCGAGATCGTAGAAGGCGCTGACCAGTTCGGCCGGGTATTCGACGCCGCCCGGGTTATTTGGGGTCACCAGAGAAATGGCGCGGGTTTTTTCGGTAATCAAAGCGCGCGCCGCCTCTGGATCGGGCAGCAGATCGTCGCCCGTGGGCAGGTCAACGGCCCGCACGCCTGCCATGTCCAACCACATTTTATGATTGAAATACCATGGGGTTGGGAGGATGACCTCATCCCCCTCGTCGGTGAGCGATGAAATCACAGCTGAGAATGCCTGATTGCAGCCCGACGTTATGGCGATCTGATCTGCTGAAACCTGCCCGGCATAGTGATTGCTGATTTCCGCGGCCAATTCGGCGCGCAGATCGGCATTGCCGAGCACTGGCCCGTAGAGATGGGCGCTGTCTTCGTTTACAGCGAACTCTGCCATGGCCTCCCGCATGGACAACGGCGGAGGGTCAACCGGTGCAGCCTGGCTAACATTGATCAGGGGCCGGTTATCAGGAAACACGACCCCGTCCAACCAACGCCGCGCCTCCATAACTGGAGGGGGGAAAGTGGACCGAGTGCGTGTTTGGGACATGGCAGAATCTTTGCGAGGCTCTGCCTCGCGCTCCGAGGTATTTTTGAACAGAAGAAGTTAGTCGGTGCCGCGATAAGGCTCGACATATTGCAGGGCCATATCCCAGGGGAAGAAGATCCACGTGTCCTGGCTGACTTCGGTGATGAACGTGTCCACCATGGGGCGGCCTTTGGGCTTGGCATAGACGGTGGCGAAATGCGCCTTAGGGTACATCGCGCGCACCAGTTCCAGCGTTTTGCCGCTATCGACCAGATCGTCGATGATCAGAACGCCTTCACCATCGCCCATCAGATTTACATCTGGTGCCTTCAAAACTTCGGCTTCGCCTTGTTCCTGATGGTGATACGAGCGGACGCTGATTGTGTCGACGGTGCGGATGTCCAACTCGCGGCTGACGATCATGGCAGGGGCCATGCCGCCGCGGGTGATCGCAACAACAGCGCGCCACGCGCCATCATCCGGGCCTTGACCATCCAGCCGCCACGCCAGAGCGCGCGAGTCGCGGTGAATTTGATCCCAACTGATGTGGAAGCCTTTTTCGTGGGGCAGGCGGTCTTTGGCGCTCATTTTGTCTTAACCCTTTTCAACGTCCGGGGCATCGACGGCTTTCATGCCAACGATGTGATACCCCGAATCCACGTGCAGATTCTCACCGGTGACGCCGCTGCTGAGGTCAGACAGCAGATACAGGGCCGAGTTGCCCACATCGTCGATCGTCACGTTGCGGCGCAGGGGCGAATTGTATTCATTCCACTTCATGATGTAGCGGAAATCTCCGATGCCGCTGGCGGCCAGTGTCTTGATCGGGCCGGCGGAAATCGAGTTAACGCGGATACCGTCCTTGCCCAAATCTTCGGCGAGATACTTGACCGAAGCCTCAAGCGCAGCCTTGGCGACACCCATCACGTTATAGTGTGGCATGACCTGCTCGGCACCGTAATAGGTGAGCGTAATGGCACTGCTGCCCTCGGACATCATCTTTTCGGCCCGCTGCATCACGGCGGTGAAGGAATAGACCGACACATCCATCGTCAGTTTGAAGTTCGCCCGGCTGGTGTCGACATAGCGGCCGCGCAGCTCATTCTTGTCTGAGAAGCCGATGGCGTGGACGACAAAATCCAGCTTGCCCCATTTCTCTTCTAGTGAGGTGAACAGAGCGTCGATCGAAGCTTCGTCGCTCACGTCGCAGGGCAGGACGATTTCACTACCGAGTTGCGCTGCCAGAGGGTCGACACGTTTTTTCAGAGCATCGCCCTGATAAGAAAAGGCCAGCTCGGCCCCGGCGTTGGACAAGGCGCGGGCGATTCCCCATGCGATTGATTTGTCATTGGCCAGTCCCATGATGAGGCCGCGTTTTCCGGCCATCAACTGATTTGACATGATTGGTTCTCCGCCTGTCGTCGCGTTATGTTGCGACGGGTTTATGCCATTGACTGCCCTGCTTCAAGGCCGTGTGGTCTTGCCCGCGGCGGGTAATCGCCCTAGGCTTCCGTCAAATACTTTCCAGGGGATGGAAATGACCGAGCGTGATGGCATTTTTGCTGGCTCCGATCCGTTTGAAATAGCGGCGCGGTGGCTGGGTGAGGCCGAAGAGAATGAACCGAATGACCCGAACGCGATTGCCCTGGCGACCGTTGATAAAGACGGCATGCCGAACGCGCGCATGGTACTTTTGAAAGACATCGAGCCGGAGGCCTTTGTTTTTTATACCAACTATGAAAGTGCCAAAGCGGCTGAGTTGGATCAGGCTGAAAAAGCCGCTTTTGTCATGCATTGGAAATCTTTGCGGCGTCAGATTCGCGTTCGTGGTATAGTCAGTCGGGAAAGCGGGCCCAAGGCCGATGAATATTACGCGTCACGGTCGCTGAAAAGTCGGCTGGGTGCTTGGGCGTCTAAGCAGTCGCAACCCTTGAGCAGCCGAACGGCCCTGATGGCCGAGGTTGCCAAGGTGACAGCAAAACTTGGAGCCAATCCACCGCGCCCTCCGTTTTGGGGAGGATACCGGTTGGTTCCGACTGAAATTGAATTCTGGGCCGACGGCGCATTTCGCCTGCATGATCGGTTCAGATGGCGGAGGGCTGATCCGGGTTCCGCTTGGGATGTGCAGAGGTTAAATCCATGACGTTCACGTATCGCGAAATGCAACAGACCGAAATCAAAGGTTTTTTTCAGCTTGAATTTGCCTGCCATTGCCATAAAAACCGAAACCTTAACGCACTACTAAATCATTCGATGGGAACACCGTGCCTGAAGACCTGAACAACATGTACCGCGTTCGTGGACACGTAAAATGGTTCGATCCCGCAAAGGGATACGGGTTCGTTGTGTCTGATGAAGGCGGCCCGGATATTCTGTTGCATGTGAACGTGTTGCGGAATTTCGGGCAGAGCTCGGTCGCCGATGGGGCAGGCATCGAGATCATGACCCATCGTACGGATCGTGGTGTTCAGGCGGTCGAAGTTGTTGCTGTCGATCCTCCGGTGCGCGCCGACTCGATGATGTTGGCCGACTTTGCCGAGCTAGATCCGGCGGCGATTGCGGCGGCGCCTTTGGAAGCTGCTCGGGTGAAATGGTTCGACAAGGGCAAGGGATTCGGATTCGCCAATGTGTTCGGTCGGGATGAGGATGTGTTTTTGCATATCGAAGTTCTCCGCCGTTCCGGACTTGCCGATCTGCAGCCGGGCGAAGCGCTTGCCATGCGGGTGATTGATGGCAAACGGGGCCGCATGGCGGCTCAGGTCTTGGCTTGGGAAGCGGCGCTGGATCACTAACACCATGATGCGGTTTTGGGCTTCTCTGGCAGTATGCGTGACATTTCTGGCAGAAAGCGTGGCCGCCGAATGTCGTCCTGACCGGGTAGAGTTGCGCAACGATCAGACTCATGTCCGATTTGATGTCGAACTGGCTGTGACCGGTCCCGAGAAATCGCGTGGGCTGATGTTCCGCGAGCACTTGCCGAACCGGTCTGGCATGCTCTTCGTCTACGATCCACCGCAACAGGTGGCGTTCTGGATGAAGAACACACTGATTCCTCTGGATATGATTTTCGTCGACCAGGCGGGTGTCGTGACTCGCGTGCATGAAGGTGCGATTCCCGGTGATCTGACCCCGATTGAAGGGGGTGGCGACATCTTTGCCGTGCTTGAAATCAACGCCGGTTTGTCCGCGCGTTACGGCATTCAGCCCGGCACCCAGATGCGGCACGAAATTTTTTCACAAGCGAGTGCGATTTGGCCCTGTTAGGGCTTTTCAAATCAGATCAGCATCGTTAGGTACGGCGCACGGTCCGGGGCGTGGCGCAGTCTGGTAGCGCACCTGTTTTGGGTACAGGGGGTCGTAGGTTCGAATCCTGCCGCCCCGACCACTTCTTCACTTATGTTGGTGAACCACCCATCGCTTGGTAGAGCGCGCTCAGCGCTTTATCCAGCGTTTTGCTTTCAACGGGAACTTCGACGGTCGCGCCGTTTTTCTGCGGCACTTGGAAGAACAGCCGCGCATCCACGCGGTACCCGCCAGAGGTCTTAGTTGAGGTCATGCGCATGATGCTCTGCGGCAGATCCTCGGGCGAGCCATCATAGCTGAGAATCAAAAAAGCTGTAGTGTCCGGAGGTAGAAACTCGCGGCACTCATAAGAATTGGCGTCGATCTTCAGGAACGTCTCACCGAGGCCTTCGCAACTGGTCTGAAAGGTTTCGAACAACCTGTCGGGGTAGGTGCTGAATTGAGCGCTACGCGACGCGGTAGGCAATTCTTGCGCTGTGCAGGCCACAATCAGGGCGCCTATCGGGGCGAAGTGAAGCAACTTCATCGTTTTGCCTGCTCTTTGTTCAATGGGTTGACGCGAGGATATGGCCGAAAGGCCACAACATGATTCCCTGCCAGCTTAGCCAGCACAGGTCTGGATGATCAAACCCGGATAACCATGCTGGTAAAAAAGGCAATTTCATCTGGCCGGTTTTGCGATCGGCGTCGTCTCGCCGTGGATCATTCTGTGGAGGAATCAGATCGCCCAGCACCCGACAAACAGGTCAACACAAAAGATTTCAAAAATGACTTAAAAAGGTCGTTGACCTGATATGCAAAGATACGCCAGATTGTATGGGCCGAATATGACGCCACTACATCTGGTATGAAAGCCGGGGAGGGCGCAGGGCAGGGACGGAACGCACACGAGTACATTTGTGCAACCGCAGCGGCGGTATCGCGCTCATACGGGCAGCGGGTGGTCCTTTGCGTCTGTCAGGTTCGGCATTGCTGGTGGCTTTGCATTTCCCAAGCCGCAGCGAGGGTTGACGGACATTAAAAGGCGGCGGACATGAAGATTGAAAGAAAATTTACCAAATCAGGGCAGGATGCGTATGCGGACCTCGATTTCGTCTCGGCAACGTCCGAGATCCGAAACCCTGACGGCACAATTGTTTTTCGTCTGGACAATATCCAGGTCCCCTCAAGTTGGAGCCAGGTGGCCAGTGATGTCATCGCACAGAAATACTTCCGTAAGGCGGGCGTTCCCAGCAAGCTGAAGAAGGTCAAAGAAAAGGATGTACCTGAGTTCCTGTGGCGCTCGGTCCCGACTGACGATGCCGAGTTCGAAGGTGAGACATCTTCGAAACAGGTGTTTGACCGTTTGGCAGGCGCTTGGGCCTATTGGGGTTGGAAAGGCGGTTATTTCTCAACCGAGGAAGACGCGCGCGCTTACTTTGACGAAATGCGCTACATGCTGGCGACTCAACGCGCCGCGCCGAACTCGCCGCAATGGTTCAACACGGGTCTGCACTGGGCCTATGGCATCGACGGCCCGGCGCAGGGGCACCACTATGTCGACTACAAAACCGGCAAACTGACCAAATCGAAATCCGCATATGAGCATCCGCAGCCGCATGCGTGCTTCATCCAGTCCGTCGATGATGATCTGGTGAACGAAGGCGGCATCATGGATCTGTGGGTGCGCGAGGCGCGCCTGTTCAAATATGGCTCGGGCACCGGCACCAACTTCAGCCACCTGCGTGCAGAGGGCGAAGCGCTGTCGGGTGGTGGCAAGTCCTCGGGCCTCATGGGTTTTCTCAAGATCGGCGACCGCGCCGCTGGCGCGATCAAATCAGGCGGGACAACTCGTCGAGCAGCAAAGATGGTAATCGTCGATGCGGATCACCCGGACATCGAGCAATTCATCGAATGGAAGGTGATCGAAGAGCAGAAGGTGGCCTCGATCGTTGCCGGATCGAAGATGCACGAGAAGATGCTGAACGGCATTTTCGAGGCCATCCGCAGCTGGGACGGCGCGCAGGGCGATGCGTATGATCCCAACAAGAATGACAGCTTGAAGAAAGCGGTGCGCGAGGCGAAAAAGGTCGCGATCCCCGAGACTTATATCAAGCGCGTGTTGGACTATGCGCGGCAGGGACACGACAGCATCGAGTTCCCCACCTACGACACGGACTGGGATTCGGAGGCCTATAGCTCGGTCTCGGGTCAGAACTCGAATAACTCGATCCGCGTGACCAACGCGTTTCTGACCGCTGTTGAGAAAGACGCCGATTGGGAGTTGATCAACCGCACCGACGGCAACGTCGCCAAGACCGTCAAGGCACGCGATCTGTGGGAAAAGGTCGGCCACGCAGCATGGGCCTGCGCCGATCCGGGCATCCAGTTCCATGATACGGTCAACGAGTGGCACACATGTCCCGAAGACGGTGAGATTCGCGGTTCGAACCCGTGCTCGGAATACATGTTCCTTGACGACACGGCGTGTAACCTCGCGTCGATGAACCTGCTGACATTCCTGCAGGATGGTGAGTTTCAGGCTGTCGACTACATGCATGCGGCGCGCCTGTGGACCCTGACGCTGGAAATCTCTGTGACCATGGCGCAGTTCCCGTCGAAGGAAATTGCGAAACTCTCCTATGATTTCCGTACCTTGGGTCTGGGTTATGCCAATATCGGCGGGCTGCTGATGAACATGGGCTACAGCTATGACTCTGACGAGGGCCGGGCCATCTGTGGCGCGCTGACCGCGATCATGACGGGCGTGGCCTATGCGACCTCGGCTGAGATCGCCGGAGAGCTTGGGCCGTTCAAGGGCTATGAGCGCAACGCGGACCACATGCTGCGCGTCATACGTAACCACCGCCGTGCTGCGCAGGGTGTGGCTAATGGATATGAGAAACTGGCCGTGAAGCCGGTACCTCTGGATCACGGTAACTGCCCGGACAAGCGTCTGGTCGATCTGGCCATGTCGGCTTGGGATGAAGCGTTGAGCCTTGGTGAGAAGAACGGTTACCGTAATGCGCAGGCGACTGTGATCGCACCAACCGGCACCATCGGTCTGGTGATGGATTGCGACACAACGGGAATTGAGCCGGACTTTGCGCTGGTGAAATTCAAGAAACTGGCCGGTGGCGGCTACTTCAAGATCATCAACCGCTCGGTGCCTTCGGCGCTTGAGAAGCTGGGCTATTCCTCGTCTCAGATCGAAGAGATCGTGGGCTATGCCGTCGGTCACGGCACCATCGGCAACGCGCCGGGTATCAACCACACATCGCTGACCGGTCACGGCTTTGGTCCGAATGAACTGGCCAAGGTGGATGCGGCGCTGGAAAGCGCCTTCGACATCCGGTTCGTCTTCAACCAGTGGACTCTAGGTGAGGATTTCTGCACCGGCGTGTTGGGCATCCCGGCGACCAAGCTGAATGACCCGACCTTCGATCTGCTGCGCCATCTGGGCTTTACCAAGGCGGATATCGACGCAGCGAACGACCACGTCTGCGGGACCATGACGCTGGAAGGCGCGCCGCATCTGAAGGAAGAGCACTATTCGATCTTCGACTGCGCCAACCCGTGCGGTAAGAAAGGTAAGCGTTTCCTTGGGGTTGATAGCCATATCACCATGATGGCGGCTGCGCAGAGCTTTATCTCGGGCGCGATCTCGAAGACGATCAACATGCCGAATGACGCGACCATTGAGGATTGTCAGAAGGCATACGAACTCAGCTGGTCGCTGGGTGTGAAGGCCAACGCGCTGTACCGCGACGGCTCGAAACTGTCGCAGCCTCTGGCGGCGGCGCTGGTCGAGGATGACGACGAAGCGGCAGAAGTTCTGGAAAGCGGATCGACGCAGGAAAAAGCTGTCGTTCTGGCCGAGAAGGTGATCGAGAAGGTTGTGGTCAAGGAAATGATCCGCAGCCATCGTGAGAAACTGCCGCATCGCCGCAAGGGTTATACCCAGAAGGCGATCGTGGGCGGCCATAAGGTCTATCTGCGGACTGGTGAGTTCGAAGACGGCAAGCTGGGTGAGATCTTCATCGACATGCACAAGGAAGGCGCTGGCTTCCGGGCGATGATGAACAACTTTGCTATCGCAGTGTCGGTCGGCCTGCAATACGGTGTACCGCTGGAGGAATTCGTCGACGCCTTTACGTTCACCAAGTTCGAACCGGCCGGGATGGTGCAGGGCAACGACTCGATCAAGAACGCGACGTCGATCCTTGACTACATCTTCCGTGAACTGGCCGTGTCCTATCTGGATCGCACCGATCTGGCCCATGTGAAACCCGAAGGCGCGAGCTTCGATGATCTGGGTCGCGGGGAGGAAGAAGGCGTTTCGAACGTTTCCGAGATCAGTGACACTGCGGCGTCCAAGTCCTTGGAAGTGCTGAAGCAAATCAGTTCGACAGGCTATCTGCGGAAACGCTTGCCGCAGGATCTGGCGATGTTCAACCCGCAGGCGGAGCTCAACGGTATGTCCGAACCGGCAGCCGCGTTTGAAGCGTCGGCGGAAACGGCCGTAGCGACCGGCATGGACGCACGGACCAAAGCCAAAATGCAGGGCTATGAAGGGGACCCCTGCGGCGAATGCGGAAACTACACGCTGGTGCGCAACGGCACCTGCATGAAGTGCAACACCTGCGGCGCGACAAGCGGGTGTAGCTGAGTTTAGCGCCCTGGCAACCCGGGGTGCAGGGGTCGGTCGCTGCCTTATGTACCGGCCCCGACGAATACGGAGCGTGGCGCTGAGACTTACCATCAAAGCCATGTTCCACTCGGCCGACATGCCCGTGTTGGCCGGGAACAGGGTGGGGCGGAATATTGCTCCCTCCCACTCTTTCACGGGGCGGGTGCGCTCGCCCCATGCGCAGTCCAGGCCGCAGGCAAAAAAATACCGGGCGGTCAACGAAATGAGCCTGGAAGGCGAAACTGACAGGGGGCTTCGGCCCCCTTTCTTTTTGTCCAACGACCGGCCGCTAAGCTGAGTTTTGCCAGATCACCTCAAAACCGTCGGGCAAGTTCTGCCGAGGCGCGATGGGGGATTTTTGCCCGGCAACAAGCCGCAGAGGCGACTCGGCCAAACACGCGGAGATTGGCGCGAAGTGGCCTCGATCTCGCTATACGGGTGACGGTGGCTCGGTCCTGAGGTTTCTTGCGCTCGTCCGGACGCAAAATCCAAATATTCACTCAGGAGGCAAACTTATGACACCGAAATATCTGACCGCTCTCGCGGCTGTAGCACTCGCAATGCCCACTCTGGCCACTGCACAATCGGCAGCCGACGCAAATGGAGATGGCGTGTTGACCATCGAAGAGGTTCAAGCCGTCGTGCCCGAGGTTAACGCCGATACGTTCTCGGCCATGGATGCAAATGGGGATGGCGCATTGGATGCGGATGAAATCGCCATTGCGCAAGAAGCCGGTCTGCTGCCCCCAAGCAACGGCTGATTGCTGAATTAGACAGCGGCCCGAGTAATATCGGGCCGCTTTTCAATTTCTTACAGTGGCAAGTGAATGTTGAACTTGGCGCGAATTTCCGCGTCCAGCAGAGGGTCGAAATTCGCTGCAGACGGGCTGGATAGGATTTCGTTTTTCCGCGCGACGGCTTTTTCGATCAGGTCAGGCTTGTCCAATTCGGCCCATTCCTTGGGTGAGGTGCGGTCGCCGAATGTCGGGTACACATAGTCCGCCTGCATCCGGCTGAGCGTTGCATCCGTGCCGAGATAGTGGCCGGGCCCGCCCATACACACCTCGGCGATTTGATCCAGCGCCAGGGTTTCGTCCGACACCTCAATTCCACGCACGCAGCGTTGTGCCTGTCCGATCAGGTCATCGCCCAGGATCAGGCTCTCAAGGCAGAACCCGAGAAGGGACGCGTGCATACCGGCAGCCTCGTAGATCATATTGGCGCCGGATAAGCCGGTCATGACGTTTGAACACATCTGCTCCCATCCGGCCTGCATGTCGGGCAGTTTCGAATCCGACGCTCCGGCAGCGGTTCCACCCGGAAGGTTGTAGAAATTATGCATCTGGGCGCATCCCGCGCTGAGCAGCGCCTGTTCGCCCGATCCCACGGACATCGCCCCAGTGCGGAGGTCCAGACCGAAGGGCCAAGTGCCAAACACGGCAGGCGCGCCGGGCACCACGGCGTTTACGTAGACCAGACCGGCCAGGCATTCCGCGGTCGCTTGAGTGATTGCCCCTGCGATCGTCGACGGTGCAGTTGCTCCGGCCATGCCAGCCGACAGCAACAGGACCGGCATCCCAGCTTTGATCACCGCTTCCATGACCTCGCAGCTTTCGGTTGCGAATTTCATGGGCGGCACAACAAAGCAGTTCGAGTTCGAGATGAAAGGACGTTCGCGCCATTTATCCTCACCGCCGGCGATCATGTGGATCATCTCCATCGCCGGGGCGACGTGGCTGGGTTCGGTAAAGGAGGTGCCGATATGTTTGAAAGTACCCGCGCATGCCGCGTAGATCGTGTTCAGGTCCATCTCGAGGTTGTCGGCGATGTCACGACACACCATGGGGCGCTGAACGAAGTGGATATTGTCTAGCTGCTCGCAGATGCGAGAGGCATCGTGCAGGTCCTGTACGGTCGAGTCGCGGTAGTTTCGCCCATCCACGTCGACCATGCTGACCGCGGCACCTGCCGTGCCGTAATGAACCTTCGTCCCACTCAGCTCCAGATCGGTCTTGCCGTTTCGACTATACAAAGTGACCGAGCGGTTTGCTTTGGCGATGGTGTCTTCGACCAATGCCCGAGGGAAACGAATGCGCCCGTCTTCACCAAGACTGCACCCAGCGCCCACCAGATAGTCGATCCCGCTTTGCGGAGCGTCCGCCAGCCCGATGGTTTCCAGAGCCTGAAGCGCCGCTTCGTGAATACGCTCCATCTGCGCTTGGGTCAGAGGCTTGTAGGTGCCGCCCTCCATCCCCGGGCGGACCGGGCGCAGGTGGTCGGGCAGGGCTGCGGCACGGGCGGCACGACGCGCTGCGCGTCCGCCAGTTCTTGCAGAGCTGCGAGTTTGTTCGTTCATTGTGGGTATCCGATTATTCAGGTGATTGAGATTGCGATCAAAATCAGACCTGTGCTGGGCGTCCCCGCGCGGCACGCCCACGATCCGCGCCAATCGTGCGGCTGATCAGACGTATTTTCCAAACTTCGTTGTGCATTCAGTTCCTCGGACTTGCAGCCCCATCCTGAGCAGCGGTAGATTTAAGTCTGTTCTGTTTGCGACCTCGCTGTCAATTATGTTGCTTTCTCGGTCGCGTGACGTTTGCCCATTGTCTTTTCCACAGGACTGCTTTTATTGTGTCCGAACGGGCATGGCGATTTTGACGCCCATAAGTCCCGCTTTTTTGAGTTTCGCTGCTGTGCCGCATGTGATGATCCATCTTTCACGGCATGGCAGACCGATTGTGCCCCGATCGGGGCAATGGAGTGCCTGAGCCCGGAAAATTCCGGGCGAAAGGAATAAATGGGCAGGCGGCGACCAAGATCGCGCTTGTCGGAGAAGAACCGCGATGACGCGCGCGCAACGTTTGAGAGACCGGGCAGGGGGCCACAGCGCCAGACCCTGCCGCGCGCCGTCTGATATCGCCCGTACAAGACACCTCCCCAAAAGTGCCTGTCCGCCTGGATGGGTCAGGACAACGCGTTTGGCGCGGTGCATCAAGGACACATGGCTAAGAAAATGCTTATCGATGCCACCCACGCCGAGGAAACTCGGGTTGTGGTGGTTGACGGAAACAAGGTCGAGGAGTTCGATTTTGAATCCGAAAACAAACGCCAGCTCGCTGGCAATATCTATCTAGCAAAAGTTACCCGCGTCGAACCGTCTCTGCAGGCGGCGTTCGTGGACTATGGCGGCAATCGCCATGGTTTCCTGGCGTTTTCTGAAATTCACCCCGACTATTATCAGATCCCCGTCGCCGACCGTGAGGCGCTGATGGAGGAAGAGCGCGCCTATGCCGAGGCGATGAAGGCGCGTGATGAGGCCGAGGAAGCCAAGCCCAAAAAACGCCGCTCGCGGTCGCGCAGCAAGGCAGCAGACGTCAAGTCGAACGACCCGGTCGAGACATTGGATGTCTCGTCCGAGCCGACGGGTATGGAGACCATTGATCTCGACGACAGCGAAGAGAACGATGATCTGACAGTGCCCGAGGGGACCTCTCCGATGGAGACGGTTGCCGAGACACCGGTGGAAGAACCCTCTGAGGATGAAGCGTCTGAGGCCACTGACGCCCCGGCTGCCGAGGAAGAGACTGCTGAGGTTGAGGCCGTTGAAGTCGAGACCGTCGAGGCGACCTCGGATGAGCAGGCGGAAACCGAGGCGGAAGACCAGCCAGAAGCGGCAGCTGAATCGGAAGAAGCCGATGCTGACTCTGAGGAAACCGCGGAGGCGGAGGCTGAGGCAGAAACCCCTGAGGCCGAGCCTGCCGAAGGCGACGACTCGAACGACGAAGAGAAAAAACCTGATGCGACCGCCAAGGATGATTCGATTGAGTCGGTCGCCGATGAGGACGACAGCGAGGATATCCGTCCTCCGCGCAAGCCGCGCCCGCGTCGCTACAAGATCCAGGAAGTGATTAAAGTGCGCCAGGTTCTGCTGGTGCAGGTCGTCAAGGAAGAGCGGGGCAACAAGGGTGCCGCGCTGACCACCTATCTGTCGCTGGCCGGTCGCTACTGCGTCCTGATGCCCAATACCGCACGTGGCGGCGGCATCAGCCGCAAGATCACCAATGCGCCCGACCGCAAGAAGCTGAAGGAAATCGCAGCCGAGATCGACGTGCCAACCGGCGCGGGCCTGATCATCCGGACCGCAGGGGCCAAACGCACGAAATCCGAGATCAAGCGCGACTATGAATACCTGCAGCGCATGTGGGAGCAAATTCGCGAGCTGACGCTGAAGTCCATCGCGCCCGCAAAAATCTATGAGGAAGGCGACCTGATCAAACGGTCGATCCGTGACCTCTATAACCGTGATATCGACGAGGTTCTGGTCGAAGGCGAGGGCGGTTACCGCATCGCCAAGGACTTCATGAAGATGATCATGCCTTCTCACGCCAAGAACGTGAAACGGTATGAAGACGCGTTGCCTCTGTTCGCGCGCTATCAGGTGGAAAGCTATCTGGCCGGGATGTTCAACCCGACCGTGCAGCTGAAATCCGGTGGCTATATCGTGATCGGTGTGACTGAGGCGCTGGTGGCGATCGACGTGAACTCGGGCCGGGCGACCAAGGAAGGCTCGATCGAAGAAACAGCGCTCAAGACCAACCTTGAGGCGGCCGAGGAAGTGGCGCGCCAGTTGCGTCTGCGTGACCTTGCCGGTCTGATCGTCATCGACTTCATCGACATGGACGAGCGCAAGAACAACACTGCGGTCGAAAAGCGCCTCAAGGACAAGCTGAAAACCGACCGCGCGCGCATTCAGGTGGGCCGCATCTCGGGCTTTGGCCTGTTGGAGATGAGCCGCCAGCGCCTGCGCCCCGGTATGCTTGAGGCGACGACTCAGCCATGCCCGGCCTGTCATGGCACTGGTCTGATCCGTTCGGACGACAACATGGCGCTGTCGATCCTGCGCCAGATCGAGGAAGAAGGCACCCGCCGCCGCTCACGCGAGGTTCTGGTGCGCTGCCCGGTCAGCATTGCCAACTTCCTGATGAACCAGAAGCGCGAACATATCGCCCAGATCGAGGCGCGCTACGGTCTGTCCGTGCGCGTCGAAGGCGACATGCATCTGGTCAGCCCTGATTTCTCGCTTGAGAAGTTCAAGACCGCCAGCCGGATCGTGCCCGAAGCGACCGCTCCGGTCGTGTCCGTCGATGCGTCACTGATGGATCTGGTTGACGCAACCGAAGAGGAAGAGGCCGAAGAAGAGGCGGTTCAGGCCGAAGAAGAATCCAAGCCCAAGCGCAAGCGTCGTCGTCGTCGCCGCAAGAAGGGCGGTAACGATCAGCAAGAGGCTGAGGCATCGGAAACGGCTGAGGACACGGCTGCCGACGCTCCCTCGGACGAAGCCCAGAAGGAAGACGTTCCTGAGGCATCGGACGAGGACGAAAAGCCGGCCAAGCCCAAGCGCCGCCGTGCGCCGCGTCGCAAGAAGAAAGATGTGGAAGCCGAAGCGCAGGATGCCTCCGAACAGGAGGCTGAGGCCAAGGAAGACGCCCCAGCGGAAGCATCCGATGTGATTGCCGAGGCTGAGGCTTCTCCGGAACAGGCGGAAGAGGGTCCGGCGGACGTTGCTGAGGTTGCAGAAGCCACACCGGAACCGGCTCAAGACACCGAAGAACCTGCTGCTGAGGCCGTCGAAACGGCAGAACCTAGTGAGGCGGTGGAAGCAGAAGAACCGGTCGACGCTCAACCGGCTGAGGAGCCCGCTCCGGTCGAAGAGGTTGCCGAGGCTGAAGCCGCATCTGCGGTGGAAGAAGCCCCAGCCGAACCCGTTCTGGAAACGGTTTCGGATGAGCCGGAAAAACCGGCTGAGCCACCCAAGCCAAAACGGCGCGGCTGGTGGTCGCTCGGAAGCTAAAATGAGAAGCTAAAATGAAAAGGCGGGCTTGAGGCCCGCCTTTTTCGTTTTGACAGCTTAGGTCTTAACCCGCTTTCTGGATCAGATAGACCTGATGGCCGTTCTCTTCCCCTTGCGACAGCAGGGTGTGGCCGCTCTCCGAGCAGAAATGCGGTACATCAACAATCGCCGCAGGATCATCCGCCAGCACGCGCAACACGGCACCACCGGGCAAAGACTTCAACCTTTTGCGCGCTTTCAACACAGGCAAAGGGCACAACAGGCCGAGGGCATCGAGGGTTTCAGTAGGATTAGACATAAGGCTCAAATATTTCGCCCAAGGCGCAGTGTCCAGCGCGCAACCACGAGGATGTGACTTAATAGCCCCGTGACGAAGCCGCCTCCATACCATATGTGCTGAAACATGTTCGGAATAGATATCATCGACGCGGGTCTGCTGCCTGCTATGTTCATCGCCCTGATCGGCGGTTTGATCAGCTTTCTGTCGCCCTGTGTGCTGCCCATCGTGCCGCCGTATCTGGCGTATATGAGCGGCGTCAGCATCAACGAAATGCAGGATCAGGCCCGCGCCCGGCGCAAGGCGACTTTGACTGCCTTGTTCTTCGTTTTGGGTCTGTCGACCGTGTTCCTGCTGCTTGGCTTTACCGCCTCGGCCTTCGGGGCGTTTGTTCTAAAAAATCAGGTGCTTTTCGCCAAGCTCTCGGGTGCGGTTGTGATTGTCTTTGGTCTGCACTTTCTGAACGTGTTCCGCATCCCTTTGCTTGATCGCGAAGCGCGGGTTGAAACCGGTGATTCCGGCGGTACGGTCTTTGGTGCCTATATTCTGGGGCTCGCTTTTGCCTTTGGCTGGACGCCGTGCATTGGCCCTCAGCTGGGTGCAATCCTGTCACTGGCCGCGTCCGAGGCCTCGGTCGCGCGCGGCACGTTGCTACTGGGTGTTTATGCGGCGGGTCTGGGCATTCCGTTCCTGCTGGCTGCAATGTTCCTGAATCGCTCGATGGGCGTCATGAACCGGATCAAACCCTATATGGGCACGATCGAGAAGGTCATGGGCGGGCTGCTGCTGTTCGTGGGCATCATGCTGATCACCGGTCTGTTTACCGAATTCAGCTGGTGGCTGTTGGAAACCTTCCCGGCACTGGCGGTTCTGGGCTGATCCACCTTACCTTGGCCGCAATGCTGCGTTAACCTGCGCAGCAGAAGGTAAGGCCATGAGCAGTCAGATAAATCAGCCACAGCTGCGCAGGCGGCATGTGTTTTACATTCCCGGCTACGACCCGATCCCCGCGCGGCGCTACCGCGAGCTGTACCGGACCGAGTCGAAGGCGCAGGCTGAGATCTCGGGATATCAGGTTACGCTTGCGCCAAAGACGGGCAATGGCCCATTTGGCTGGCATGTTTCGTCCGTTCAGGATGGGATTGAGGTTCAAACAGATATCGAGGTTCTGGTTTGGTCCGATATCGTGCAGGACAGCATGTCGGGCTCGATTCTGGCGACCTACGGGCAGCTTGGTAAGACGGCGTGGACCTATATCTCAACAGGAACATTGAGGAGGCTGCGGCAACTCAGGAAGGGCCCGGTGATTGCAGCGCTTTATCCGGTGGGGATGCTGCTGCTGCAACTTCTCGCCGCCGTTTTCGTCGTGTTCCTAGCGGTCACTCTGGCGGGATGGTGGGGGCTGCTTCCGGGTTTGGCTTTGGCCTATGGCTTGCTGAGCTGGTTCCGTAAAATCGACAATCGCCTTTTTGCTTATTACCTGATGCATGATTACGCATACTCGGCGCAATTTCAGGGGGAGATTCCGGACAAGCTCCGGCACCGTCTTGACGGGTTCGCGGATTTGATCGAGGCCGCGCTAAAGACGGATGTGGATGAGGTTCTGGTCGTCGGCCATAGCTCGGGCGCACACCTTGGCGTTTCGGTTCTGGCGGATGTTCTGCGCAGACAGGCGTCAGATTTGAGGCGGCCAGCACTGTCGTTTCTGACACTCGGGCAAGTGGTGCCGATGGTCTCGTTCCTGCCCAAGGCACAGAAACTCAGGTCGGACCTTCAATTCCTGTCTACGCAAGCGACTTTGACATGGGTGGATGTCTCAGCACCGGGGGATGGCTGTTCTTTCGCCCTATGTGATCCGGTCGCCGTTAGCGGAGTCGCGGGTCCCGACAAGAAATGGCCTCTGGTCCTGTCCGCCGCCTTCACCCAGACGCTGTCACCAGAGCGGTGGAAAACCCTGCGGTGGAAGTTCTTTCGGCTGCACTTTCAATACCTCTGCGCTTTTGACCAACCGGGAACCTATGACTATTTCCGCATCACTGCGGGACCTCTGACATTGGCAGAACGGTTCAAAGACCGCGCACCGTCGAACAGCCGGATCGAGACGCCTGTTTCCAAATACACGGATACGAGCCGATGAAGCCGCCCAAGCCGCAATCTCGTCCGGATCGAGTCTCTCTTTGGCGCTATCTGAAATTGTTCCGGCAGGACCTGTTGTCGGCGCAGCCTCAGCGCCTCTACCGCGCGTGGATGGCCGAGTTTCGCACGCCTTTCTTCCGGTCCTACATGATCAATCAGCCGGATTTGGTGAATGAGGTCCTCAAGAAACGCCCGGATGAGTTTCCGAAATCCAGCCGCATCAGCGAAGGTCTGCGGCCGTTGCTGGGGGATTCTGTGTTTCTGACCAACGGTGCGACATGGAAGCACCAGCGCCGTATCATTGACCCCGCTTTTGAGGGCGGACGTCTGAAGGATACGTTCCCCGCCATGCTCGCGGCCGCTGATGCTTGTGTGGATCGGCTGCGACCTTTGGTGGGAACGCAAGTCGAGTGCGAACAGGTCACCAGCCATGCCGCCGCTGACGTGATTTTCCGAACTCTGTTTTCCGTGCCTATCGAACACGACATCGCCGCACAGGTATTTGATAGGTTCCGAGCGTATCAGCGCGAGCAGCCCTTGTTGAACCTGGCCGCTTTTGTGCCGCTCCCGCGCTGGTTGCCCCGATTTCATTCGCGAAAGACTCGTAAGACCGCGCAAGAGATTCGTTCCCTGATTGCCAATCTGACGAAAGATCGGGCTGCGGCGATTGCTGCGCATCGCGCGCCCGATGATCTGGCAACCAAGATCATGACGACACCTGACCTGGAAACCGGCAAGTGTTTTGAGCCGGAGGAGATGGTCGATCAGGTTGCGATTTTCTTTCTGGCCGGACACGAAACCAGCGCCTCGGCTTTGGCGTGGACGCTCTACCTGATGGCGCTTTACCCCGAGTGGCAGGAGAGACTAGCGAAGGAAGCTGAAGCACTTGACGATCGTTCTTTCGCGGTGATGTCCAAGCTGAAACTCAGCCGCGACGTGTTCCGTGAGGCCCTCAGGCTCTATCCGCCAGTGCCGATGATGGTCCGGCAGGCCAGTTGCCCCGAGAGGTTTCGCAACAGAGACATTCCAAAAGGGTCGCAGATCGTGATCAGCCCCTGGCATCTGCATCGGCAAGAGCGGCTGTGGGACAACCCGGATGACTTCGATCCCATTCGTTGGGGTACGGAAAACGGCAAAACCTGTCAGCGTGAGGCCTATATTCCATTCTCGACAGGCCCTCGCGTCTGTCCCGGGGCCGGGTTTGCGATGGTGGAGGGACCTTTGATCCTGTCCACATTGCTGCGCCATTTCAGATTCGAAACAATCCCGGACAAAACGCCCGTTCCGGTGGCTCATCTGACGGTCAGATCGCGGGATGGCATATGGTTGCGCGTGGTTGAGCGCTAACAAACTACCATCACCCATAACTGTGCTGTATGCGGTGAAGGAAATCGGAATCAGTCTTGAACGGGAAAATACTATGTCCAAAGCAGAACAGCGCGCGCAGATGTCAGATGGAGCAGGCTTTATTGCAGCACTGGATCAAAGCGGCGGATCAACCCCGAAAGCTCTGGCACTCTACGGTGTGGATGCCGCGCAATACGCCTCGGAAGAGGAGATGTTCGGCGAAATCCAGAACATGCGCGCGCGGATCATCCTGGCGGATGACTTCACCAAGGACAAAGTGATCGGCGCGATCCTGTTCGAACGCACCCTTGGCGAAGAGATCGAAGGTCGCAAGGTCGCCGATTACCTATGGTCCGTCAAAGGGATCGTGCCGTTCCTGAAGATCGACAAGGGTCTGGAAGACACTTCGAACGGTGTGCAGATGATGAAGCCGATCCCGGGGCTGGCCGAGACACTGGCCCAAACGGAAGGCGTGTTTGGCACCAAGGAACGCTCGGTCATTCATGAAGCCAACGCGGAAGGCATCGCCGCCGTTGTTGCCCAGCAATTCGACGTGGCCCGCGTTGTGACCGACGCTGGCATGGTGCCGATTGTCGAGCCCGAGGTGAACATCAACTCGGAAACCAAGGCCGAGGCCGAAGATATTCTAAAAGCCGAAATTCTGAGAAACCTCGACCAACTGGCCGAGGGGCATGAGGTCATGCTGAAACTGACCATCCCAAGCGTCGCGAACCTCTTTGACGAATTGGCCGATCACCCGCGTGTTCTGCGTGTCGTGGCCCTGTCAGGTGGTTACTCGACCGAGCAGGCCTGCGATCTGCTGGGGCAAAACGGCAAGATGATCGCGTCTTTTTCGCGCGCGCTGACAGAGGGGCTTTCGAAACAGCAATCGGATGCGGAATTCAACGCCGCCCTCGGCAGCAATATCGACAAGATCTTCAAAGCGTCCGCGTGACGCCTAAACCGGTTTGACGAAATCGCGGCGCATCTGTGCCGCTTTTTCCCGGCTGACGCAGCCTATCGCGTGATCATTGATCAGCCCCATCGCCTGCATGAAGGCAAAAACGGTGGTGGGGCCGACAAACTTCCATCCCCGCTTCTTAAGGTCTTTCGACATCGCGACCGACTCGGTCGAGGTGCTGGCGGTCTGTGGCTCTGGCGGTGAGGTCGGTTCATACCGCCAGACATAGGCCGCGAGGGAACCTTCCTGCGCCACCAACTCCTGCGCACGACGGGCGTTGTTGATCACGGCTTCGATCTTGCCGCGATGGCGGATGATACCTGCATCTTGAAGAAGGCGTTCGATATCTGCCTCAGAAAACTCGGCCATCTTGTTGAAATCAAAGTCGTAAAAGGCTTGTCGAAAATTCTCGCGCTTGTTCAGGATCGTGCGCCAGCTGAGGCCGGACTGAAAACTCTCAAGACACAGTTTTTCGAACAATCGTCGATCATCGGACACCGGGTATCCCCATTCTGTGTCGTGATAGTCGAAGAACTCAGGCGCCGCTTGACACCAGGCGCATCGGGCGAGGCCATCAGGACCCAAAACGGTTTTACTCATAAATGTACCTATTTTGTTCTCATCCAGCCTACACTCAAAGCTGAGGCTCTGACAAGCGTCAAAGCTTGTCGCGGTACCAGTTCAGAACAAAAACACGAATGGCCGATGCCAACCCTGTTTCAGGGTCGCGTGCAACATCAATATCTGCCGCCAACGCGTTGATGGGTTGTTGTTTTTCTTCGGCGATGTCGCGGAACGCACGCCAGAATTCATCTTCAAGCGAGACTGACGTCCGGTGCCCCTTGAGGGTCAGAGAGCGTTTGACCGGCGGGCCGCTCATTCATCCAGCTCGTGATTGTCCAGATCGCGGTTCTGCTTTTCTTTTTGCAGCTTCACGACCTGTTTTTCGGCCTTGCTGCGCCCGAAGGCGACCGCATTTTGATCCGCGCGGGCCTTTTTTTCGGCCCGCGCTTTTTCCTTCCGATACCGGTTCAAGTTGACCGGCTTACCCATCAGTCTTTCGGGCCGATCATCTGTTCGGGGCGCACAACGGCGTCGAAGGTCTCTTCATCGACAAAGCCCAGTGCGATGGCCTCTTCCTTGAGGGTAGTACCGTTTTTGTGCGCCGTTTTGGCAACCGTAGTGGCGTTGTCATAGCCGATGGTTGGGGCCAGAGCGGTCACCAGCATCAGCGATTCCTTCATCAGCTTGTCGATGCGCGGTTCGTTGGCTTGAATGCCCGACAGCATCCGTTCGGTAAAGCTGTCGGTGGCATCGCCCAGCAGTTGGATCGACTGCAGAAGGTTGTAAGACATCATCGGGTTATAGACATTCAGCTGGAAATGACCCTGAGAGCCCGCAAACTTTATCGCAGCATCATTGCCCATGACATGTGCGGCCACCTGAGTGAGGGCTTCGGCCTGTGTCGGGTTCACTTTACCAGGCATAATGGAAGACCCTGGCTCGTTTTCTGGTAGAATCAGCTCTCCTAGACCCGAGCGAGGACCTGAGCCTAGCAGGCGAATGTCGTTAGCAATCTTGTAGCAAGACCCGGCGATGGTCGCCAATGCACCCGACAAGAAGACCATGGCGTCATGCGCGGCTAGGGCTTCAAATTTGTTTGGAGCGGTTACAAAGGGCAGGTCAGTGATTTCAGCCATGTTGGCGGCGACGGCTTCGTCCCATCCACCATGGGTGTTCAACCCGGTTCCAACGGCGGTGCCACCCTGCGCCAGTTCGTAGATACCGGGCATTGCAGCCTCAACACGGGTAATGCCCTGACGGATCTGATGGGCGTAGGCTCCGAATTCCTGCTCCAGCGTCAGGGGAGTCGCATCCTGCGTATGAGTGCGGCCGATCTTGATGATACCCGCGAATTCAGCCGCCTTTTTCTCAAGCGTTTCCGCGAATTTGGTCAGGCCTGGTAGCAGCACGTCGCGCACGCTGACCGCAGTTGCGATATGCATGGCGGTGGGGAAAGTGTCGTTCGACGATTGGCCCATGTTGCAGTGATCATTTGGATGAACCGGGTCTTTTGAGCCGATCACGCCGCCCAGAATCTCGATCGCGCGGTTTGCGATCACTTCATTCGAGTTCATGTTGGACTGCGTGCCCGAGCCGGTCTGCCATACGACCAGAGGGAAGTTGTCGTCGAACTTGCCCTCGATCACCTCGCCAGCGGCCTGAATGATTGCGTCGGCGATCTTGGCGTCCAGCTTGCCGGTCGCTTTGTTCTCCATCGCGCAGGCTTTTTTGATCACGCCCAGAGCGCGCACGATGGCCACGGGCTGCTTCTCCCAACCGATGGGGAAGTTCATAATCGAGCGCTGCGTCTGCGCCCCCCAGTACTTGTCAGCGGGAACCTCGAGCGGGCCAAAGCTGTCGGATTCGGTGCGGGTCTGAGACATCGGGTACTCCGTCTGGTATGCAGTTGTATGCCGTTTAGCCAAGGCAGCGCCGCAACGCAATTGGCCAGTTGCGCGCAGCTTAAACTCAACAAAACCCAAGGTATAGGCGCAAGGCGGGTGAAATTGTTCCAATCGCGCGCGCAAGCCCCATTGTGCGCGCCTGCCGCTGAGCTACAATATATGTGTGGCCATCGTGGAGGATGAAATGCCAATCTCAGCTCGGATGATTCCGTTGAAAACCATGCTGTTGGCCATGGGGCTGGTCCTGCTGGGCACGCTGGCAAACGCATCCAGTATCACGCCCTTCGTCGGGGACTACACCGGATCCGCCAATGTTGTCGACGTAGATGGAACTGCAACGCCTCGGGATATGAGCGTTTCGATCCATGAGACCCGCCACGGGTTCAATGTCAGCTGGACCACAACGACCTACAAGCTGGACGGGCGGGTCAAGCAACAGAAATTCTCGGTCGACTTTGTGCCCTCGGACCGGCCCGATGTGTTTTCGGCAGCCATGCAACGGAATGTGTTCGGCCATGAGGTGCCTCTGGACCCAATGAAAGGAGAACCCTTTGTCTGGGGCCGGATTGAAGGGGACACGATGACCGTGTTTTCCCTGTTTATTGATGCGCAGGGCGGCTACGAGTTGCAGCAATATGATCGAACCCTGGCCGAGGGCGGGCTGAATCTGTCGTTCTCGCGCTTCATCAACGGAGACAAATCCCGCGCGGTCGAGACCTTTTTGCAAAAACAATAAACCCCGCGAAGAGCACGGGGTTTGATGGACTACTTGCGGAAGCTGTCCAATGAGACGACGTCGGCGTCGTGATGAACCTCGGGTTCTTCAACCTCGATTGTCTCTTCTACGAACTCCTCTTCCGCGTCGTCATCCTCGGGTCCTTCAAAGCGCAGGCCGAATTCGACGGACGGATCCACGAACGTTTTGATGGCCGTGTAAGGGATGTAGAGCGGTTCCGGCGCATCGCCGAAGTTCAACGTAATCGCAAAGCCGTTTTCGCCGACCTCAAGGTTTTCGAACCAATGTTGCATCACGATCGTCATCTCTTCGGGATAGCGGTCACGCAGCCAGTCTGCGATGTCGACGCCGTCTTCTCTTGTATCGAACGTGATGAAGAAATGGTGCGCGCCTGGTAGCCCGGTTTCAGAGACACCGGTCAGAACGGTTTTGATCAGCCCGCGCATGGCGGTGTGCATCAGGTTTCCATAGTCGATGTCTTGCGACATGTGTCATCCTCGAAAGTGGTTACTTCCAGCATAGGCGTTTTAGCTGGAAACGAAAGGGCGGGTATCGCCGGATTGATCATAATAGCTGGATAGCGATGCCAGTGACGGACATCAGTGCCAGAACCGTTGCCATCCCTAATTTTGCCCGAAAAATCAATACCCCAGCGGCGATAGTGAGCGCAACCGCAGTGAGGTTTAGCGAGTCCCACCCAGGCAGAGGTATCGAGACAGGCCCCCAACTGTATTGCGTGAGCGCACCGAATAGAACGTTCAAGGCGAACCACACGGAAAGGTTGAGAATCACACCTACGACGGCTGCCGTTATGCCATGCAAAGCGGCAGAGAGCCGAGGGCGGGTCGCCAGTTTGTCCAAGTACGGAGCGGCCAGAAAGATCCAAAGGAAACACGGAACGAACGTCGCCCATAGCGCAACCGCACCTGCGGCGAAGGCAAGCGAGACCCCTCCGTTGATTTGTCCAGTCAGCATCGCGACGAATTGCGTGACCAGAATCAACGGCCCGGGGGTGGTTTCCGCAAGGCCCAGCGCGTCGATCATCTGGCCGGTGCTGATCCATTGATATTGATCGACCACTGTCTGTGTCATGTAGGCCAAAACAGCGTAGGCCCCGCCAAAGGTCACCACGGCCAGACGGGCGAAGAACCATCCCAAGTCGCTGAGCAATTGATGACCGGACAGGGACAGGAGGACCAATGGTCCGAGCCAGAGCGGCACCCAAATGGCAACCGTGCGTAGAGTGCCGGAAAAACTTGCGCGTGAGGAGGTGTCTTGCCGCGCAACGGGTCCTTTGAAAGACACATAGCCCCATAGCGCGGCGGCCAGAATGATCAGTGGAAAGGGCAGGTTGAACAGGAAGATACCCAGGAACCCGATCCCCGCGATGAGGCGGTGTTCCGTGTCGGTTAATGCCTTTCGTGACAACTTCAGAAGCGCTTGAAGGACGATCACGATGACCGTGGCCTTGATCCCCAGAAAACCGGCTTGCACAAGGGGCAGGGTGCCGAAGCTCGCATAGAGCAGAACCAGCGCAGAGATGACTATTGCCCCCGGTAGAACAAACAGGGTGCCAGCAATCAACCCTCCGGTCACGCCCCGAAGACGCCAACCCGCATAAGTGGCCAGCTGCATCGCCTCTGGCCCCGGCAGCAACATGCATAGAGACAAGGCGCGCAAATAAGTTTCCTCAGACAACCAAGCGCGACGGTCTACCAACTCCTGATGCATCAAGGATATCTGCGCTGCAGGGCCGCCGAAGGACAAAAGACCAATTCTGCCGAAGACCAGAACAAGGTCGCGTACTGAAGGCGCCATGTCACGCCAGCCCGACGGTCAAAATGCGCTCGGACAGCTGGCTTTGTCGATCACGAAGCATGACCCATTTCCCTGCAATAACGTCCGCGCGCTGAATGCGCGCAGCACGTATGGCCTTAGCTATCGCGTCTGAAACTTGGGGGTCAAGGCGGCTTGGGTGTTCAGAACCAATCCAGTCGATGACCGGTCATGCAGACGGGAAGGGTATCCTGCGGAAATTGCCCAAGCTGTTCAAAGAACGATATGAAATCGAACTGGTTGTAGGCCTCGACCATCTTTTTGCCTTTGAAGCGGGCCATGACCTGGCCGGTCACCTCCAGCGGGGCATCATTGTCAGCGCGGAAGGTTTTGACATGTAGAATGGCGGACACCCAATCCCCGTTTTCGATGATCTTTGGCAGCTCCACCGAGATTTCACCCAGAATATGCCGGAAGGCCATCACCAGATCGCGAAAATCATCGGCCCCAACCTGCATTTCAGGGATTAGCCCCTCAGCCATGGTTTCCGGTGCAAAATATTGATCAATCACATCGGTATTCCCTTGTTCCCAAACTTCGGCATACCAAGCTTTCAAGATATCTGAGTGGGTCATCCCGGCCCTCCTGTCTGTCTGAGAGGACTCTGGACAAAAGGGATGAAAAAACTCTGAATCTGAGCCGAAATAAAAATAAATGCAGACATAAGGTGGGGGGAAATGCAGGTTTCTGTTGCCAGGTACCTGCGAACCCCGCCTTACGCGGCTAGGCGCAAGGGCTTAAGTTTCGGTCTTGTTACTGCTTACGCAGCAACTGCAACCGGAGCACGATTGTCGTTTGCAATTGTACTAGTTTCGCCGATAACGGTGGCAGACAGCCGAGACAAAGCTAACCCCTTTAGACGTTCGTCGATCCTATTTCGGCCCCCCGATCCTGAAAGTGATCCTCAAACGAAGGATGCCCCCAGAAGGTATATGGTGGAGCCGCCGGGTACCGCCCCCGGGTCCGATCCGCTTATTACGAGCGCGTTTATGTCCATAGTCCCGAAGGACAGACCTTATATAGGTGAGGAGATTTCGGGATGCAAACCCGGAAATGCCCGCAGGGCACTGTAAATCACGGGGTGCGGTTCAGGTTTGCGGCGATCAGCCAGACGGCCAAGACCAGCTCAATTCCCCCGAAAATCATGGCCTTAGCAAGTGGTGGATTGTCCAGCAGCACCGACACGAACCGCCCCAAAGCCGCCCCGGCATAGGCTACGCCCAGCATGGCGTATGCCATTGGGTGGTTTAGCCAGATCACGGCGATGCCCGTGACAACGAACAACCCTCCGACCGAGGCGCGCATCTCGCTCAGACCCATGTTGCTGTTCGTCGGGGCCAGATCCAGCGCCGTCGCGGTGTGCAAAGGTGCGAGAAAGCCGAACAGGCCAAAGCCGATGGTCAGCAGAGCTGCGATGACGTTGAGGATATGTACCATGATCGTGCCTTTATCCGGTTACACCGCGTAGGCGGCGTCAAAGAAGTCTTTTTCCAGCTCGACCGCCCTGTGGAACAGCCTTGCGACCTCGGCTTGCGCCTCTGGCGTCAAGGTGGGCCAGGTTTTGTCAAGTTGCCCGCGCAGATACTCGACCACACTTTCAAAGCCTTCCCCGGCATGTAGCGTGATCCATTCCGCGAACCAGAAGGGTAAATCGGGTTTCGGCGGATTTTCCGGGCTGGCCCAGCTGAGATAGACCCATTCGGCGACAACCAGCACTGCAAGCATGTTCTCATACCGGCCCGTAGCCGCAGCCTCCGCCATCAGGTCCTGAAACGCCTTGGTGGCGGGGGCAGCGTCGGTGCTGGGTTGTGTGCCCAGAGCCTCGAGTGAGCGCAGGAAGTAGGTGTTTTCAGGACCGGTAATCACCGCTAGAAATTGCGCGGCCAGAACGCTGTCGGCCAAGGTGGGCGCGTGTGCGATGGCGCTGGCCAGTAGGCGGACGAAGCCGTCGACGAACTGATAGTCCTGTTGCAGATACCAGCGCATCTTGTCCTCGGGCAGGGTGCCGTCTGACAGCTCGCGCGTGAAAGCATGGGTTGTAGCTGCCTGCCAGTCGGCAGCCTTGCCTTGGCGCAGCATTTCCGTGGGGCGCGTGTTCTGGGACACTTCGAAAACTCCTAACTTCTTTCAAAGCAGGACAAAGCGGTTTTTCAGAACATGTGCAAGGTTGTCGTGCGGCGACTAGATTGCGGACCAAAGCCCTAGTACGCCGACCAAAATCAGGCTGAGTGCCCAGATGAGTTCAAGGTTGAACCAGGTGCGTGAGAGGAATTGCAGCCCAAGCCAGCGATAGACGCCATAGGCCAGAAGACCGCCTCCTAGGATCATAGCCGCCGTATGCAGCGCGGCCACGGCCAGAACCAGCAGGGTGTTTGTTGTCATGATTTGAGAGATGGCCTGATGCCCGGCGTCCAGCTCATCCAAGTTGCATAGGCCCAGATAGATCGGAACCAGCATCAAAGCCGCGCCATGTGCCAGCGCGACCAAAAAGGACCACAGTGCGAGTTTGCTGGGCGGCACGCGCGACAAAAACCGAGGGTGGTTGCGTGTGACAGCAATATACAGCCCCATCGCAATCACGATCAGCGCGGCCCCGATGCGGATTTCGCGTTGGTAGTCGATCAACACGGCCATCATCGCAAACGGCAACAAGACACCCAGCATCGCCAGGAAATGACCGCCCGCAAGGGCCGCCAACGCGCGCCAGAGGGCGGATTGGCGTTGCTCCATTAAGGCGGAAGAGACAGCAAGCGGCCAGCCCATACCGGGATTCAGCCCGTGATAGGCACCGCTGAGAACAACGGCCAGCCAGAGGCCAGCCGTTGATGTCATCAGGAACTCCAACTCAGACCGAGGGGTAGCAGAAACTGTCGGTCGAACAGTCTCCGCCCTCCAGCCGGATCTGGTGGCTGCGATAGCCTTCGGGGAATTCGACCCAGAACTCGGGATCCAAAGTCAGGCCGCCGTTCTCACCGACATCCGCCTTGACCATCGCTGCACCACGTTCGCCAGGATAGAATTGGTCGTCCCATGTGGAATAGAGCGAGTTGGTCCAGTAAACCCGCTTCCCATCGCGGCTGATTTCGACCATCTGCGGGCCATAGCCAAAGTCCTGACCGTTCGGGTGTTTGGTCTTTTTGACGATCCCGCCAATTTCAACCTTGCCTGCCAGTGTCGGGTTCATCGGGTCCGAGACGTCATATTGGTGCATCTCTCCGGTGCCCCAGCAGGCGACATAGAGGTACTTGTCGTCGAGGCTCAGATCGATATCCGTCACCAGCGGTGGAACGGCTGAGAAGCCTTTCAGCAAGTCCGGCAGGTCATCCGGGTCAGCCGGTTGCGGGTCGATGGTAATTGTCTTCTTGGCCTCAAACGTGCCGTCGTCGTTTCGCCACCATGTGAAGATCGCGCCTTGCAGGTTGGTTGTGTCCACAACGACGCCGCAGAACCCATACTGTTTGACCGGATCATGCGCAGGCCGGATCTCCAACGCCATCTGGTGGTTTTCGCCCAGATCAATGGTTTGGATATTGGTACGGCTGCGCAGGTTCCAGAAATGGATGCTGTGACCATATTTGTTGGACAGCAGATCCTCGGCCACGATTCCGTTCTCGAACTGTGGCGGCAGACCCCATTCGGAACTGACCATGTAGTCGCGGGGCAAGTTCCACCAGAAATCATAGTGTTTGTCCTGCACGCCGCGTTCGATCTCATACCGTCCGATGATCTCGAAGCTTTCACAATCCATGATAAAGATACCCGGAGGGCCGTCGGTCCCGTCCTCTCCGCCGCCGCCCAGGGTGCTGACATAGATGCCCTCGGGCCCGCAATGGATGGTGTGAGGGCGAGAATATCCGGTCTTTGCAAAGACTTCTTCGGGTTCGATGATCTTGTGGATCTTGGCCTCAAGCGGGTTCTTAACGTCGATCACGTAGATCCGGCTGGAGCGGATGCCAGGAATGATCAGATAGCGCCGTTCCAGAAACGCATGTCCGGTCAAGGGCGACAAAGCCGAAGAGCAGGCGTTCCAGCCAAAGTGATGAAACTCATCGCCTTTTTCCGGCATGATGACCTGATGGACGATTTTTCCATAGTCGTCAGAAGTTGGATCGACATTCACAACCGCCAGCCCGTCAGGTTGCGAAAAATCCGGGCTGAGCATCAGCGTAAAAGCAAGCGTCTCAGTGGGGCCCTCCATCGCCAGCTTGGCAGATGGGTAAAAGGTTGGGTCCGGTCTTGTGTTCATAACATCCTCCCGTAAGTCATTGATCTTCAATTCATTCTGAGAGTTCCGGTCTTGACGCCGGGTGACATCCTGCCTGCTCGTGCTTCCTTTCTGCCTGTTGGTCTGCGTCAGATTTCGGGCCTGAATATCAGGCGGTTTTACGTTTGCGCTCGGCCACATCTCGGGCCAGTTGGCGCGTATAGGTTTCAAGTTCGATCAGCGTCGCGTCCACCGTTGGCGCATCTCGCGCTTCAAGTGCGTCGGCGATCTTGGTGTGCAGCGCAATGATCTCTTCGCGCGAGCGCGCGGTGAAGGTGATCATGTTCATCAGTGGCTGCATGGCCTCGACCGCACCCGCCAGTTGATAGGACAGCACTGGATTGTCAGCGCCATCGACCAGCGCGCGGTGAAAGGCGACGTCCGAGGCGCAGAAAGCCTCATCTGTCAGGCCCGGCTGAGCCTGACGAAAGATCTCGGCCCGCATTGTAGCCAGTTGATCCGCGGTGCGACGTTGGGCCGACAAAGCCGCGCAAGCGCGCTCCAGCGCATACCGCGCCTCACATGCCGTATCGAAACTAACAGCGTTCATCGACAGCAGCAGGGTTGAGGTGGTGATTTGCTGCGAATAGGCGTCCTCAAAGCTGATCCGGTTCACAAAGGCCCCGCCGGTTGCACCGCGTTGGGTGCGGATCAGGGACTGAGCAGCCAAGCGCTTCAGGGCCTCTCGAACCGTAGGTCGCGACACCTGGAACTGATCAGCAAGCTCCGATTCAGAGGGCAGGCGCTCATCCACGATCAATTCACCCGACACAATCGCGTTCCGAATGGCCTGTGCGATCTGGGCAGAGAGGTCTGCGGGATTGGCGGGGTCTATCTTCATTTTAGAGCCGGTCTGAAAATTTTATTTGTCTGACATTTAAAAGTCTGACATTTGAAAAGCAAGAGAGTTGAGTCGGAGGATCACATGAGTCGCGCATTATTCCGCAGCGGAATGTGGCTGGCGTTCTATGCTGTGATCCTGTGGGCGTGGTGGGTCATGTTCTCGATGAGTCGCGACATGGACCTCGACTGGATTGGTCGGCCAGGGCCGATGGGACAGGCCATGTCGGTGATGGATCCGCGCATGGATATGTATATGCCCATGGCCGAGTTCGGACCTTTGTTCTGGATGTGGGCGATCATGATGGCGGCGATGATGTTGCCGACGCTGGTGCCGACGCTCCGCAGCTATGACGACCTGATCCGCAGCGCCAATGGTACAGGGGCTGGATGGCTGGGCGTTCTGGCCGGGTATTTCATCGTCTGGGTCGGGTTTGCGGCGCTCATTGCGGGTGTGCAACTTGCTCTGCTGTTCGGCGGTTTTGTCGATATGCTGGGCATCGCCAAGTCCCATTGGGTGGCTGGAGGGCTGTTGATCGTGGTCGGCGCCTTCCAGTTCACTCGCGCGAAAGAGGTCTGCCACGGCGTTTGTCATGCCCCAATGACGTATTTCCTGGGCCATTGGAAAACCGGCTTTGCGGGCGGTGTGAGAATGGGGCTGGGGCTCGGCGCATTCTGCGTCGGTTGCTGCTGGGGCTTCATGGCGCTTGGCTTTGTTGGTGGCGTCATGAGCCTTTTGTGGATGGGTCTGGCGACCTTGTTCATGGTTTTGGAAAAACTCCCCCAGATCGGGCATGCTGTGACCCGACCCATGGGGTTCATACTGATCGCAGGCGGTGTTGTGCTGCTGATCTATCCCTTTGCTTACGGAGGATAAGCTGATGGCGAAAAACAGAAAACCCGAGGCCGACCGGCTTCCGATTAGTCAGCGGATCGACAGCCGTATGCCCAACCCCAAACGGCGTGAGATGAGCCCAACGGACTGGTCCATCAAGGGCGAGCTGATCCTGAACTGCTCATGCGATGTGTTCTGCCCCTGCGTGGTCTCGTTGGGCGCGCACCCTCCGACCGAGGGTCATTGTCACGCCTGGATGGGTGTGATCATCGACGAAGGGCACTACGAGGGCGAAGATCTATCGGGCCTGAATGTTGGTCTTCTGGTCGATATTCCGGGTCGTATGGGCGAGGGGCAGTGGAAAGTCGCTGCCTATGTAGATGAACGCGCGAGCGGCAAGGCCTATAACGGGCTGCTGCAGATTTTCAGCGGTCAGGCCGGCGGCACCACTGGCCTGTTCACGATGCTGGTGAGTGAGATCATCGGGGCCGAGCGTGCTCCGGTCCAGATCGAACGGGACGGCAACAAGCGAAGGATCGCGATCGGTCGTAAAATCCAAGGCGAGATCGAGATGCTGGGCGGTAAAGACCCTGAGCATCCGGTGATGGTGTCGAACTCCAAATACTGGATGGGGCCGGACATCATCGTAGCCCGAGGAAACAAATCGAAAGTGCGCGACTATGGTCGCGTCTGGGATTTCGGCGGTAAATCGGCCGAGATTTGCCCGATCGACTGGCATGGGCCGAAGTGATGATCACCGGAGCCTTTGCCCGAGAAATGGCGCGCTACAACCACTGGCAAAACAGCCAGTTGGCGGAATTTCTTCAAGCGCTTTCGCCCGAAGAACTGATGCAGGAACGTGGTGCTTTTTTCGGCTCGATTATAGGCACGGCGAACCATTTGCTGTGGGGCGACTGGATCTGGATGTCACGCTTTGACAAAGGTCCGGGACCGGAAAGCAACATCCACCGACCCGGAGGCGGCATCCACGAAAGCGTGTATCTCTGCCCCGATCTCGACAGCTGGCTGGCTCTGCGCGTGGCTATGGATGACCGGATCTCGGATTGGGCGGATACGCTTGGCGATGAGGTCCTTTTGGGTCCTTTCACTTGGTACTCAGCCGCAAAAGAGGCTGATGTTACTTTGCCTTACGCGCAATGCGTGATGCATTTCTTCAACCATCAAACCCATCATCGTGGACAACTCCACAAAATGCTGACCGAAGCCGGTTCCGAAGCCCCGGTCAGCGATCTTTGCTTCATGCCAAAGGAGGGCTGAATGCCGCAAATATCCCTGTCTCGTCGCCTGCGTCGCACGCCGTTTTCCGAAGGCGTCGAAGCCGCTGGTGTCAAAGGCTACACGGTTTACAACCGGATGTTGTTGCCAACGGTTTTTGAAAGTGTCGAGGCCGACTACCATCACCTGAAGAAGAACGTTCAGGTCTGGGACGTCTCATGCGAACGTCAGGTTGAACTGCGCGGGCCGGATGCTGCCCGTCTGATGCAGATGCTGACACCGCGTGACCTGCGTGGCATGCTTCCCGGGCAGTGTTTCTATGTGCCGATTGTGGACGAAACTGGTGGTATGCTGAACGATCCCGTGGCGGTGAAACTGTCGGAGGACCGCTGGTGGATCTCTATCGCCGACAGCGATTTGTTGCTATGGGTCAAAGGGTTGGCCAACGGATATCGTCTGGATGTGCTGGTTGATGAGCCGGACGTGTCGCCCTTGGGCGTTCAGGGGCCAAAAGCTGAGGAGCTGATGGCCCGCGTTTTCGGAGACCGTGTGCGCGATATTCGTTTCTTCAAATTCGACATGTTCGAATTCGAAGGGCGCGATCTTGCGGTTGCTCGCTCGGGATACTCGAAACAGGGCGGGTTCGAGATTTATGTCGAGGGCAGCGACATCGGCATGCCTCTGTGGAACGCTCTGTTCTCGGCGGGTGAAGACCTGGACGTGCGGGCCGGTTGCCCCAACCTGATCGAGCGGATCGAAGGTGGGTTGCTGTCCTACGGCAATGACATGACCGACGACAACACACCGCATGAATGCGGGCTGGGCAAGTTCTGCAACACGCATACCGCCATCGGCTGTGTGGGCCGGGATGCGTTGTTGCGTGTGGCCAAAGAAGGTCCAGTGCAGCAGATACGTCCGATCGCGATTGACGGAGATGCAGTGCCGCCTTGTGTCCAGCCGTGGCCTGTTCTTGCGGACGGAAAGCAGGTGGGTCAGGTGACGTCTTCTGCCTGGTCTCCGGATTTCTCGACCAATGTTTCGATAGGTATGGTCAAATTGAGCCATTGGGACGCCGGAACCAAGGTCGAAGTTGAAACGCCTGACGGTATGCGAGGCGCGACGGTGCAGGGGCAGTTTTGGATCTAGCGGAGGCAGGGGGCTCTGCCCCCGTCGCTGCGCGACTCCCCCGAGATATTTTGGGCCAGGTGAAGGATTGGGCTGGCCGTCAAAAATGAAAGGATAGCAATATGTTCAATGCTTTGGTTATGGAAAAGGATGAAGAAAGCGGTCTGGCAAGTCCCTCGGTCAAGCAACTCTCGCTTGAGGATTTGCCTGCCGGAGAGGTGACGGTTGCTGTTGAGTATTCGACGGTGAACTACAAGGACGGTTTGTGCCTGTCGGCCAAGGGCGGCGGTCTGGTGCGCAACTACCCGCACATTCCCGGTATCGACTATGCAGGAACGGTCGAGGCGTCCTCGGACGACCGCTACAAGCCGGGTGACAAGGTGGTTCTGACCGGTTGGCGTGTGGGTGAGGCCCATTGGGGTGGCTATTCGCAGAAGGCCAACGCTCGGGCCGATTGGTTGGTGCCGTTGCCGGATGGGCTGGACGCGCGGCAGGCGATGGCCGTTGGAACGGCTGGGTTCACGGCCATGTTGGCGGTCATGGCTCTGGAGGATCACGGGTTGACGCCGGATCGTGGGCCTGTGCTGGTGACTGGTGCTGCAGGCGGCGTTGGTTCAGTGGCGACGGCCATTCTGGGCAAGCTGGGCTATGAGGTCGCGGCTGTGACCGGTCGCCCTGAGACCGGAGACTACCTGAAATCGCTTGGCGCCACGACCATCGTGCCGCGTGAAGAGCTGAACGAGACTACGAAGCGCCCGCTGGAAAGCGAAACTTGGGCGGGCTGTGTAGATGCCGTTGGCGGTGACATGCTGGCGCGCGTTTTGGGGCAGATGAAGTATGGCTGCTCGGTCGCCGCAGTCGGTCTTGCTGGCGGAGCGGGGTTGCCTGCAACAGTGATTCCCTTCCTGCTGCGCGGTGTGAACCTTCTGGGGATCGATAGCGTGATGCAGCCTTATGACAACCGCCTGCGGGCTTGGCAGCGCATCGCGACCGACCTGCCGATGGACAAGCTGGAGGCCATGGTGCATCCGGCAGCTCTGTCCGATTTGCCGCAACTGGGTGCGGATATTCTGAAAGGTCAGGTCAAGGGCCGCGTTGTCGTCGACGTAAACGCCTGATCCAAGAAAATAGCCGGGGCAGAACTGCCCTGGCTTAACCTTCTGGGCGGCAAAAGGACCGAAACAGTTCTGGTCATTGCCACAATTCATGCTCATGATTGCTATACATCCCAAATGTGATGGCTTAAGACCCATCCAAACAGCACTTGAAGACGGGGAGTGAGCAGCATGTCTGACGACTTCGAACTGGACACCGACGATCTGAAACGCCGCATGGACGGCGCTATGTCCAATCTCAAAACTGAATTTGCCTCTCTGCGCACCGGGCGGGCCTCGGCCTCGATGCTGGAGCCGGTGATGGTGGATGCCTATGGCTCGATGACGCCGATCAACCAGGTTGGCACGGTCAATGTGCCTGAACCTCGGATGGTGACGGTGAATGTCTGGGACAAGGGCCTTGTGGGCAAGGTTGAAAAGGCGATCCGTGAAAGCGGGCTCGGCATCAATCCGCAGCTGAACGGCACCATCATCATGCTGCCGATCCCGGAACTGAACGAAGAGCGCCGCCGCGAGTTGGGCAAAGTTGCCGGGCAATATGCCGAAAGCGCGCGGGTTTCGATCCGTAACGTGCGCCGGGACGGTATGGATCAGATCAAGAAAGCGAAATCGGACGGAATGTCCGAAGATGACCAGAAGTTCTGGGAGAGCGAAGTTCAGGATCTGACCGACACGATGATCAAAGCTGTTGATGCCGCGCTTGAGACCAAGCAGTCGGAAATCATGCAGGTCTGAGCCGGTACTGATGCCCAAGGATCCACATACGGACGTGCAGGCTGGCCCAAAGCATGTCGCGATTATCATGGATGGCAATGGTCGGTGGGCGCAGGCGCGTGGCCGCCCTCGGCTTTTTGGTCACCACGCAGGTGCGCGGCGCGTACGTGAGGTGGTCGAGGCCTGTCCGGGGTTGGGCATCAAATACCTAACCGTTTTTGCGTTTTCGACGGAAAACTGGAAGCGGACTCAGGTCGAAGTCGCTGGCCTCATGAGCCTGTTTCGGCGCTACATCATCAAGGAAACCCGCACTCTGGCCGAGAACGGCATTCGCGTACGCTTTATCGGCGACCGGGTCCGCTTGGATGCAAAGCTGATCGACCTGATGGATTCGCTGGAAGAGGCGACGAAGGACAACGATTTGGTCCATTTGACCGTTGCGTTGAACTATGGCGGCCGGGATGAGGTGGCGCGGGCCACAAAACGTCTTGCACGGGATGTGGCCGAAGGGAGGCTGAAGCCCGAGGATGTTGATGAAGAAACTCTGCCCAAGTATCTGGATACACGTGTTCTTCCCGATCCCGATCTGGTCATTCGCACCAGCGGAGAGGCGCGGATTTCGAACTTTCTCCTCTGGCAATCTGCCTATTCCGAATACGAATTTATCGACACGCTCTGGCCGGATTTCACTGCGGCCGAATTGGAGCGTCTGTGCCGCAACTACGGCTCGCGCGAGCGGCGTTTCGGGGCGGTACTGGCATGAGCGAAGGCCGATGGTCTGATCTGACCGCACGGATTCTGTCCGCAGTCGTTTTGGTCGCAATCGGCGCGGTTGAGGTCTGGCTGGGCGGGTTGTGGTTTGAAAGCTTCATCGCGGTTGCCTGCGGTTTGATGACCTGGGAACTCGTGCGGATGATTGAACCGCAGCGCAGTGGCATGGCCGTGCAGCTCGGTATCCTGACCGGGGTTGCGGTGATCATCAGCTATCACGTGCCGCCGCTCTATAAGTTGCCGTTTCTGGTGGCTCCGGCGCTGGTCGGGGCAGGGCAGGTCACCCGTTCGCGCGGCTTGTACTTTCTGTTTGCCTTGTGGATCGCGGGCGCTGGTCTGGGTTTCATTTCCATTCGTGAAAACATGGGCTTCGGTTGGATGGTCTGGCTGATCGCGGTTGTCGTGGCCACCGATGTTGCCGGGTATTTCGTGGGCAAAACCATTGGTGGCCCGAAATTCTGGCCCAAGGTTAGCCCAAAGAAGACATGGTCGGGAACAGCAGGTGGCTGGGTTGCGGCGGGCCTGATTGGCGCGGGCTTCGCACTGCATGGCGGGTTCGGGGTGCCCTTCGTTCTGGTCTCGGTTCTGGCGTCCATGGCCAGCCAGGCGGGCGATATCGTTGAAAGCGCGGTCAAACGGAAATTCGGCGTCAAGGACAGCTCGAACCTCATACCGGGGCATGGCGGTTTTCTCGACCGGTTTGACGGCATGATGGGCGCGGCATTGTTTGTGCTGATAGCGGGGCTGGTTTACGCACCCGGAGAGATGTGATGCGCAAAGTCTCAATCCTCGGGGCGACCGGATCAATTGGTCAGAATGCGATTGACCTCATTGCGCGCGATATCGACGCCTATGACGTGGTCGCGCTGACAGGTGGCGCGAATATCCGGCAACTGGCCGAGGACGCCCAGCGGCTTGGCGCGCAATTCGCCGTCACCGCGTTTGAGGATCGATTGCAGGACCTCCGTGAGGCTTTGCAGGGCAGCGGGATCGAGTTGGCGGCGGGTCAGAGCGCGATCGTTGAGGCCGCCGCGCGACCCGCGGACTGGGTGCTGTCCGCGATCGTTGGCGCCGCCGGTCTGGCCCCCGGAATTGAGGCGTTGAAACACGGCGCAACGCTGGCGCTTGCCAATAAAGAAACTCTGGTCTGTGCTGGCGCGCTTGTGTTGCAGACGGCCCGCGAGAACGATGCGCGTGTACTGCCCGTCGACAGTGAGCATTCAGCGGTGTTTCAGGCATTGGTCGGTGAGGATATGGATGCGGTCGAACGCGTTATCATCACCGCAAGCGGCGGAGCGTTCCGGGATTGGCCGCTCGAGGATTTGGCGTCCGCGACCGTTATGCAGGCCTCAAGCCATCCGAACTGGGACATGGGGCAGCGGATCACGATTGATAGTGCATCCATGTTCAATAAAGCGCTTGAAATCATTGAAACCCGAGAGTTCTTTGGCGTCGATCCGAACCAGATCGAGGTTTTGGTACATCCCGAATCCATTGTCCATGCGATGGTCGGTTTTCGGGATGGGGCGCTGATGGCGCACTTGGGCCCGCCGGATATGCGGCATGCAATCGGTTATGCTCTGCATTGGCCTGAACGGCGTAATCTGCCGGTTCAGAGGCTGGATCTGGCCCAGCTCAGCCAGTTGCGCTTTTCCGATCCCGACCTGAACCGCTATCCCGCGCTGAAATTGGCCCGAGACGTGATGGCGCGTGGAGGGCTGTCCGGGGCGGTCTTCAACGCCGCGAAAGAACGCGCGCTGGATCACTTCATCGCAGGCCAAATCGGTTTCACGACCATGGCGGATGTCGTCTCATGCGTTCTGGATCGATTTGATGCCGAAGATGGTCTTATTAACGCCCCTTTGACCCTTGATAACGTACAGCAAACGGACCATCTCGCACGGCAGTGGACGGATGAAGCCGTGATCAAACGAGCAGGATAGAGTTTTGGACGTACTTTCGCTGATCCCTCAGTTCGGAAATTTGCTCTGGACGATTGTGGCCTTTGTGATCGCCCTCTCCGCGATCGTCGCGGTTCACGAGTACGGGCACTACATCGTCGGTCGCTGGTCCGGCATTCATGCCGAGGTGTTCTCGATCGGGTTCGGCCCTGTTCTGTGGAGTCGCGTGGACAAGCGCGGCACGCGGTGGCAGATCGCGCTGTTGCCGTTTGGTGGATATGTGAAGTTCCTTGGCGATGCCAATGCGGCCTCGGGCAAGGATGAAGACACGATGGATGACATCGCGCAGCAGCAGCCCGAATATCTGCGCCACACCATGCACGGCGCACCCTTGTGGGCGCGAACTGCCACTGTGGCGGCGGGGCCGGTTTTCAACTTCGTCATGTCCATTCTGGTCTTTGGCCTGATCTTCTGGTCTCAGGGCGTCACGCGTGAGCCGCTGACGGTTGGCGAACTGAAGCCGCTGCCGGGAACAGAGCAGGGGCTGCAGGAGGGTGATGAGATTCTGGCCATTGCCGGGATTGAAGTGCCTGATTTCGATGAAGAAGGCGCTTGGAGCGATTTCACCGACGCGCTGCCGGTCGAGCCGGTGCTGGACTATACGGTTCTGCGCGATGGCGAAACGTTGGATGTCTCAGCCCCTTGGCTGTTTCCGCCGCTGATTCAGCAGGTCACACCGCGCAGTGCGGCGTTTGATATCCAGCTGGAAGGGGGCGACGTCATTACTTCGGTCGATGGAGATCCGATCTTTGCCTTCGAACAGCTGAAAGAACATGTCGAAGGCTCGGACGGTCGGGTGTTGTTGCTGAACGTCTGGCGTGACGGGGCCGAGCTTGAATTCGCGCTTGCTCCGCGTCGGACTGATGAACCGAAGCCAGATGGCGGTTTTGTCACCCATTGGCGGATCGGGATCGTCGGCGGCATGATGCTGCAACCCGCGACCGAGCCTGCGGGGCTTTGGGATTCGCTGGTTGGCGGGGTGGGCCAGACCGGTCGCATCATCGAAGGTTCTCTGTCCGGCATGTGGCACATGATTACCGGCGCGATTAGCACATGTAACATTTCGGGTCCGATCGGAATTGCCGAGACCTCGGGCGCCATGGCCAGCCAGGGTGCGCAGAACTTCATCTTCTTTATCGCGGTACTGTCAACGGCCGTGGGTCTTTTGAACCTTTTCCCGATCCCGGCATTGGACGGAGGGCACCTTGTGTTCTACGCCTATGAGGCGGTCTCGGGCAAACCGCCCAGCGACAAGGCCCTGCGGATTTTGATGACCCTCGGGATTGCGGTGGTTCTCAGCCTCATGGTTTTCTCGGTCAGTAACGATCTGTTCTGCTGATTGTGGCGCAAGCGGCGCAATCGCGCCGCATTGCTGCCTCATTTCAGGGGTAAAAATTAGCCGCTGAAAATGAGGCGGCCATGACCAAAGCTATTCAAAAATCCTATCAGAGTGTCAGCGTCCTGTTTGTTCTGAACTGGGATGTGCTTTTGTGCTTTGGTCTGACGGCGCTGGCGCTTGCCGGCGGCGCGTATCTCGCCGGTCTCTGATTCCCCAAAACCCTATTATAATGCGTGTCAGGTGACCTATCGTCGCCCCGATGGTTTTGGAGTTTTGACAAGCGCATTCAATCTCGTTACTCAGCATTAAGTCCTAAATTTTTGGGTAGAGAAAAAATGGCTGACGGGCGAGGCGCGGGTATATCCTGCGGAGGGCAGATGACAACAAACAAGATTTTGTGGCGCACACGATCATTTCTTTTTCTTACTGCGGCAATGGGTTTACTGGCTTTGCCGCATGCAGCGCAGGCGCAAAACTTTACCATCAACTCCTTCGAGGTTGAGGGGAACCGGCGCATCGAGACAGGTACAATCATCCAACGGACGGGAATCGAACCCGGGCAGACGGTTTCGGCCGGTCAGTTGAACGACGCCTATCAGCGTGTGCTTGACAGTGGTGTTTTTGAAACAGTCGAATTGACACCTCGAGGCACGACTCTGGTGATCGAGGTGCAGGAATACCCGACGATCAACCAGATCAGCATCGAAGGGAATCGCCGCGTCAAAGATGACCTTTTGCTGGATGTGATCTCGTCCGAGCCGCGCCGTGTTTTCACTCCGCAGGCAGCCGAGGCGGACGCCGATCTGATTGCCGAAGTCTATTCCGCCCAAGGTCGTGTTTCGGCAACCGTAATTCCGCGCGTAATCCGCCGAAACGACAACCGCGTCGATCTGGTATTCGAAGTTGCAGAAGGTACCACGATCGAGGTTGAACGTGTCAGCTTCGTCGGCAACCGTGCCTTCTCGGACCGCCGCCTGCGTCGCGTGCTTGAGACCAAACAGGCGACCTTCCTGCGGACGTTCTTCCGCAACGATACGTTCATCGGGGACCGGATCGAGTTCGACAAACAGGTCATCCGGGATTTCTACCTGTCACGTGGTTATGTCGACTTCCGTGTGAACAGTGCCAATGTTGAATTCACCCGCGAGCGGGATGCTTTCTTCTTGGTCATGAATATCACCGAAGGGCAGAAGTTCTCGTTTGGCAGAATCACGACCGTAAGCGAGATCCCGGGTGTGGATCCGTCGATCTATCAGGATGCTCTGAAGATCAAACCGGGCGTGACCTATTCGCCGACCCTGATCGAGAACTCGATTGCGCGTCAGGAGCGGTTGGGTGTTAAGCAGGGCGTGGATTTCCTGCGGGTCGAACCGCGCGTAACACGCAACCCGCGTGATCTGACGCTGGATGTGGAATTCGTCCTCAGCCGTGGGCCGCGGATTTTCGTGGAACGGATTGATATCGAGGGCAACACAACAACGCTGGACCGGGTGATCCGTCGTCAGTTCGACACCGTGGAAGGCGACCCGTTCAACCCACGTGAAATCCGTCAAGCGGCTGAGCGGATCAACGCACTAGGCTTCTTTGCAAATGCAGAGGTCGAGCCGCGCGAAGGATCCTCGCCCAGCCAGGTGATCCTGGATGTCGATGTCGAGGAACAACCAACCGGCTCGCTGAGCCTTGGTGGTAGCTATTCTGCCTCGGATGGTTTCGGTATTGCGATTGGCTTGAATGAATCGAACTTTCTTGGCCGGGGCCAGAATATTGGGGTACTCATCTCAACTGCCCAGGACTCAGAGCAATATTCTTTGAGTTTTACCGAGCCTTACCTTTTGGGCCGTAAACTGCGTTTTGATCTTGGTTTGGGCATTGCGGCAACAAATTCCAGCTTTGCAAGCTATGATACCGACCGCGCGTTCTTTACCCCGCAGCTAACCTACTCGATTGGCGATTTGTCGGCCCTGCGTGTGCGCTACGGTTGGGAACGATCTGAAATGACCCAGCAAGGCGATCAGCCGAACGGCGCGGTCATCAGCTCGGAAATTGCTCAAGGTGAGCGGGTCAGCAGCACCCTTGGCCTAACTTATGTGTATGATAGCCGACTGGGTGGTCTGAATCCAAACGCCGGTGTTTTGTTCGAACTCGGGTTTGACGCAGCGGGCCTGGGCGGTGACAACAAGTTCTTCAAGACCACTGCGCGCAGTATCGCACAGACCCGTGTGTGGAACGAAGAGGTCGTTCTGCGGGCAACTTTTGAAGCCGGTGCGCTGCATTGGTCGGGGAATGACTTCAGCCGTACCATTGACCGTTTCATTCTGGGGCCCAGCACGTTCCGGGGGTTTGAACCGGCTGGTATCGGACCGCGAGACTTGTCCAACGGGCAGGATGATGCAATCGGCGGCAACTATTATTGGGTGGCGCGGTTCGAAAGCGACTTTCCTCTTGGGCTGCCCGAGGAATTGGGCCTGCGGGGCGGTCTGTTTTACGACGTCGGCAACCTCTACAATGTCAGCAACGTCAACACAGCAGGTGCGAATATTGTGGGGGCTGATGGCTCGATCCGTCACGTGCTTGGTGTGTCGGTTCTGTGGGAAACACCGTTCGGCCCACTGCGCTTCAACTTCTCGAAAGCTCTGAAAAAAGAAGATTTCGACAAGGAACAGAGTTTCGACCTGACCGTTCAGGCAAGGTTCTAACTTGGTATGCTGTTGCATTCACTCAGGCAAGCTTGGGGCCCAGTTCGGGCCCTTTGCGTTTTGCTAGGCCTCACGCTTGCGCCTCAGGGTGTGTCGCAACAATTGGGCGTACGTGACCCGCTTGTTCTGACCATCGCAAGCGACCGTTTGTTCACGGAGTCTGCGTTTGGTAAGCGCGTACTGCTCGAGATCGAAACTGAGAGCGCGCAGCTTGCAGAAGAAAACGAACGGATCGTGGCCGAACTCAGCAGCGAAGAGAAAGACTTGACGCAGATGCGCGCGGAATTGCCACCCGAGGACTTTCGCCCTCTGGCGCAGGCCTTCGACGAAAAGGTGCAATCGCATCGGGATGGCCAACGCGCCAAACTGGACGCTTTGGCCCGGCGTAGCGAAGAAAGCCGCCAAACGTTTTATGCCTTGGCGCGGCCCGTTCTAATCGAACTGATGCGCGAAACAGGGGCCGCCGTCGTGTTGGAACGCGCAAATGTATTCCTCAGCGCCGACACCTCGGACATTACCGATGAAGCGATTGCCCGCATCAATGCCGCAATTGGCGATGGAACCGGCCTGCAGGACGGCACAGGCGAATAGGTTCGCTTGCCCTCGGGGGCGGGTATTGCTAACCACGCGGAAACTTACACATCCAAATGACGGGACGAGTGAACGATGACGACGGAAACCAAAAGCGCCGACATTCAGCTGATTCAGCGGATATTGCCGCATCGCTATCCGTTTCTGCTGGTCGACAAGGTGGTCGACATCGACGGCTATCAATCGGCCCGTGGCATCAAGAATGTCACCATGAACGAGCCTCATTTCCAGGGCCACTTCCCCGGAACGCCGATAATGCCGGGTGTCACCATTGTCGAGGCGATGGCGCAGACTTCGGGCGTGATGCTGGGCGTCGGCATGGATGTCATTGATACCGAGCTGCTGATCTATTTCATGAGCATCGACAAATGCAAATTCCGCCGCAAAGTGGTGCCGGGTGACGTGCTGGAGATGCATGTCGAAACCCTGCGCGGCAAGAAGGGCGGCAAGCTGTTCAAGTTCAACGGACGCGCCACCGTTGACGGTGAGGTCGCAGCCGAAGCCGATTTCTCGGCCTATGTCGATTGGGACATGGAAAAAACGACATGAGCGGAATTCACCCAAGCGCAATCATCGAAGAGGGTGCGCAGATCGGTCAGGACTGTGTGATTGGTCCGTTCTGCTATGTGGGTCCTCAGGTCAAACTGGGCGACCGGGTCGAGTTGAAGACGCATGTGGTCGTCACAGGTGATACCTCGGTCGGCGACGATACTGTCATCTTCAATTTCTCGGTGATCGGTGAGATTCCCCAGGATCTGAAATTCGGCGGCGAGAATACGCGGCTTGAGATCGGCCAGCGCAACCGCATCCGAGAGCATGTGACCATCAACACGGGCACCGAAGGCGGTGGTGGTGTGACTCGGATCGGTGACGATTGCCTGTTCATGGCCGGAGTTCACGTGGCCCATGACGTTCAGATCGGCAACCGTGTGATCATGGTGAACCACGCGGGCGCGGCGGGGCATTGTATCGTCGAAGATGACGTAATCGTTGGCGGTATATCGGGCCTGCACCAATGGGTCCGTGTTGGTCGTGGCGCCATCATTGGCGCGCTGACCATGGTGCCGAATGACGTTATTCCCTACGGTCTGGTGCAAGCGCCGCGCGGCGAGTTGGACGGGCTTAACCTTGTTGGCCTGAAACGTCGCGGTGTATCGCGTGAGGATATCTCGGCACTGCGGGCGGCGTTCAAGGAACTGTCCGGCGGCGAAGGGACCTTTCAGGAACGCGCCCATCGCGCAGGCGAGGGTACCGACAGCGAATATGTTCAGCGCATTGTCGAGTTCGTCACCGGTCAATCAGATCGCTCGTTCCTGACGCCGAGGAAGTAACCAAATGCTGGCTTTGATCGCAGGGACGGGTGTTCTGCCAGACGCTGTCGTGGACGCTCTGCCAGACCGTCCGTTGGTCTGCGCGATGGAGGGGTTCGAACCTGAGAACCTGACGGCGGACGTCGTTTTCCGCCTGGAGCAGCTCGGCAGCTTTCTCGCAGATCTCAAAGCGCGCGGCGTGACGCAGATCTGCATGGCGGGTGCGGTGCAGCGGCCAAAAGTCGATCCCACGCGGATTGATGCCGCAACGATGCCTTTGGTGCCGATCATTCAAAAGGCGATGATGTCGGGTGACGACGGCGCTTTGCGCGCTGTGATCGGTATTATCGAAGATGCCGGTCTGGCCGTCAAAGCCGCGCATGAGATCGCACCTGATCTGCTGCCTCCGCTGGGATGCCTGACCGAGACGCACCCGTCCGAGGCCGATCTGGCCGATGCCGACCGTGCCGCAGGTATTCTGCGCGCGATGGGCAGTGCCGATATCGGTCAGGCCTGTGCCGTCTCCAAAGGGCAGGCTCTGGCGGTGGAGAGTATTTTTGGCACTGCGTGGATGTTGCAATCGCTGACCCAGCGCCCGGATGCGGGCGGAGGCGTTCTATTCAAAGGTCCGAAACCCGATCAGGATCGCCGCGTTGATCTGCCTGCCATCGGTCCGGAGACCGTCACCGATGCGGTGGCCGCCGGTCTGACGGGCATTGTGATCGAAAAAGGCGGCGTGATGGTGCTGCGGCGGGATCATGTCATCGCCGAGTGCAACCGCCTTGGCCTGTTCCTCTTTGTGCGCGAGCGGGCCGTCTGATGCGTGTTTTTCTGGTCGCCGGAGAACCTTCGGGCGACCGGCTGGGCGGCGCGTTGATGGAGGGCCTAAAGGCGCTGGTCCCTGACGTCGCGTTTGACGGGGTTGGCGGGCCGCTGATGCAGGCTCAGGGCCTGAACAGCCGCTTTCCCATGTCCGAACTCAGCGTCATGGGGTTGGTCGAAGTTCTGCCCAAGTTCTTCCACCTCAAGCGCCGGATATCTGAGACGGCACAGGCTGTGCTGGAGACACAGCCGGATGTTTTGATCACCATCGACAGCCCGGATTTCTCATTGCGTGTGGCCAAACTGGTCAAGGCGAGCAGTGACATTCGCACTGTTCACTATGTCGCCCCCAGCGTCTGGGCCTGGCGTCCAGGGCGGGCCGACAAGATGGCCAAGGTGATTGACCATGTTCTGGCGCTGCTTCCTTTCGAGCCGCCCTACATGGAACGCGCCGGGATGGAGTGCGATTTTGTCGGCCACCCGGTGGCAAGCGAACCGCAGGCGACGCAAGCGGACATCAAGGCCTTTCGAGACGCCCATGATCTGGGGGATGCGCCGCTGTTGCTGGCCCTGCCGGGTTCGCGCCGGGGAGAAGTCGACCGGCTTGCACCTGTCTTTGGCGAGGCGCTCTCGCTCTACCTTAGGACCCGCCCAGAAACGCGGGTTGTTGTGCCAGCGGTGGCCCATATGGTCGACACCGTGACCGAGCATTTGCGCAATTGGCCCGGTTCGCCCGTGGTGGTTGATCCACGTGATCTGCCCTCGGATCAGGCGGTGGCGCCAAAGCGGGCGGCCTTTGCGGCGGCTGATCTGGCCTTGGCAGCGTCAGGGACTGTGTCACTGGAACTGGCGGCTCAGGCCACGCCGATGGTGATTGCCTATAACCTCAACTGGCTGACAACTCTGATCGCAAAGCGGATGGTGCATCTGGACACGGCGACGCTGGTCAATCTGGTCTCGGACAAGCGGACGGTGCCCGAGTGTCTGCTGGACGATTGCCAGCCCGACCGGATCGCCGAAGCCCTGGAACGTGTTGCAGCGCAGCCGGAGGCCCAGCGTGAGGCCATGGCGGTCACGATGGATCGTCTGGGCCGCGGTGGTGAGGCGCCGGGCCTACGCGCCGCCAAGGCCGTTTTGGCCGGGATGGCCAAAGCTGATGCTTGAGTATCTTCTCTTTTCTATCTCGGCCGGGGTTGTGATGGTGTCGACCAATCTCGACAATCTGGCCGTGTTGTTGGGGCTGATGCTGGTTATGGATCACCGCCGCTCGCTTGTGGGGTTCGCCGTCGCGCATGGGCTTGTCCTGTGCCTGTCATTAGCCGTGGCAACAGGCCTAAGCCAGAGCGGCTTGCCAGAGTGGATCGGGTATCTTGGGATCGTTCCATTGGCACTTGGCCTGCGCGGTATCTGGCACCAGATTTCAGGTGTTGAGCAAACAGACGACACGCCAAAGGGCGCGGTGACCTCGGTTGTGACGCTGTTTCTCAGCCTGTCGGTCGATACATTCGCCGTGATGACACCCTTGCTGGCGGATTCCAGCCCCGCGTTCCGGCTGGCAGCACTGATTGGCGCGGTCTGCGCCTCGGCAAGCCTGGCAGCGATTGCTGCCTGGGGTGCGCCTCATGCGCAGAAACTAGGCCCACGCGTCACTCGGCTAGAGAAGATCGCGCCCTATATCATGGTCTGCGTCGGGCTTTACATTCTGCTGAACTCGCCGACTGATATACTCTGATCTGTCTCGGTGTTGTGAACGAAGCGGCGTTGCAGTTGGACTTGCGGCTTGCGATACCCTGCGGCAGAAGGAGAGCCTTGATGACCCGTATTCCCGCCTTGACCGACGATGAGATGACACCGGCCGCGCGCGCGGCGCATGCGGAATTGGGCGCATATGGGCCGTTCGGCAATTGGGCGCGGGTGGCGGCGCATTGCCCGCCGGTTCTGGAACATGTCAGCGGGATGCTCACCACTTTACGCGCGCAGGCAACCCTGCCGCGCCGCGCGTTGGAGCTGGCGATGGTCACGGTTTCCAAACTGAATGCCTGTGACTATTGCGTGTCGCATCACACGCCCTTGCTGACCGTGGCAGGTCTCAGCGCAGAAGGCGTCGCTCGGCTGCCGGAGGTCGAGGATCACCTCGAGCTGGACGCCTGTGACAAGGCGGTGGTCCGCTATGCCGAAGCGGTGACCACCCGCTCAGGTCGGATGCGCGACGCTGAGGTCGCTGACCTGAAAGAGTGGTTCACTGACGCACAGATCGTTGAGCTGACATGGCGCATTGCCCTTTGCGGGGCGTTCAATCGGTTCAACGATGCGCTTCAGATCCAGATCGAACCCGAGGTTACGCCGGTTTCGGCCTAATACCCGCGCCAGATCCAGCCGCCCCCGAAAATGCGGCTGCTTTCGGGGGCGTAGAACACGCAGGCCTGTCCCGGAGAGATGCCTTCTTCGGGCGTCAGCAACTCAACCTCGGCTGTGGTGTCTGACAGGGGTCGAATGATCGCCTCACGCGGGGGGCGGGTCGAGCGGACCTTGACCGACAGGTGCCATTCGTCGCGCGACGTGAAGGGTTCATCGCCCAGCCAGTTGATCTCGCGCACCGGGACCTTGCGGGTCGCCAGCATCTCTTTCGGGCCGACAACGACCTGCTTTGTGTCCACGTCCAGTTTCACCACGTAAAGCGGCTCGCTGAGGCCACCGATGCCAAGCCCGCGGCGTTGACCGATCGTATAGTGGATCACGCCGTTATGCTTTGCCAGCACACGGCCATCGGCATGGACGATCTCACCGGGTTCAGCAGCACCGGGGCGCAGTTTTTCGATGACGCTGGCATAGTTGCCGTTGGGAACGAAACAGATGTCCTGACTGTCGGGCTTGTCCGCAACGGCCAGCCCGTATTGCGCCGCCATTTCGCGGGTCGCATCCTTGGACGGCAGGTGCCCCAGCGGGAAACGCAGGAAATCCAGCTGCTCTGGCGTGGTGGAGAACAGGAAATAGGACTGATCGCGGTTCGCATCCTCGGCGCTGTGCAGCTCGGGCCCGTTCGGTCCCATCTTGCGCTGAATATAGTGGCCGGTCGCCATGCAGTCAGCTTCCAGGTCTTTCGCGGTTTCCAACAGGTCCTTGAACTTCACCCGTTCATTGCAGCGAATACAGGGCACCGGGGTCGCGCCCGCCAGATAGCTGTCGGCGAATTCGTCAATCACCGCGTCCTTGAAGATGTTCTCATAGTCCAGAACGTAATGCGGAAACCCACGCTCTTCGGCCACGCGTCGTGCGTCATGGATGTCGATCCCGGCACAGCACGCGCCTTTCTTGGCCAGCGCCGCGCCGTGGTCGTACAGCTGCAACGTGACGCCCACCACGTCATAGCCCTGATCCGCCAGATACGCTGCCACGACCGAGCTGTCGACGCCGCCCGACATAGCAACCACCACCCGCGTTTCCGAGGGCGGTTTGGCAAAGCCAAGCGAATTGAGTTGGGTCTCGGCGGCGAGGGCCATGGCGATTCCAGTCCGGGTTAAGAAAGACCGGCAGAATATAAGAAAATTCTAGACACTCTCAAGGGGCGGTTTCACGCAGCATTAAGTAGGCTGGTGTCAACTTTGTCGCAGCAGAGAAGGGTTGAGAGATGTATTTGCACAAAGTTGAAGGTCCGCGGTCTGTAACCCTTCCGGATGGCACGATTTTGTCGCAGGCGGATCTGCCGCCGCCGGACACGCGGCGCTGGGTGGCGTCGCGCAAGATCCTTGTCGTGCGCGGGGTACTATATGGCCTGATCACCTTGTCCGAGGCCAAGAAACGCTACGGCATCAGTGATGAGGAATTCAACATCTGGGTCTCTGCTGTGGCAGAGCATGGCGTTGATGCTCTGAAAGTTACCGCGCTAAAAAAATATCGACAACCTAAAGGCGAAAGTGAATAAATGATTCAACGCTAACGCAAGATTAACCATTCTTGGTCAGGTTTATTTTTAATTGGAAGTTTTGACCCGAATTGGAGCAGTGAAATGAGAATACTTCTTGTCGAGGATGATCCGACCACGTCCAAAAGCATTGAATTGATGCTGACGCATGCCAACCTGAATGTGTATGCGACGGACCTTGGGGAAGAGGGGATCGACCTGGCGAAACTCTATGATTACGATCTCATTCTCTTGGACCTGAACCTGCCGGATATGAATGGGCATGAGGTTCTGCGCCAACTGCGTATCGCTCGGGTGGAAACGCCAATTTTGATCTTGTCCGGTGCTGATGACACCGAAAGCAAAATTAAGGGCTTCGGGTTTGGGGCAGACGACTATCTGACCAAACCGTTCCACCGCGAAGAACTGGTGGCCCGTATCCACGCCATCATTCGCCGTTCAAAGGGCCATTCGCAATCGGTGATTCACACCGGTCGGGTTGCAGTCAATCTGGATGCAAAAACCGTCGAGGTTGATGGTCAGACAGTGCATCTGACCGGCAAGGAATACCAGATGCTCGAGCTGTTGAGCTTGCGAAAGGGCACAACCCTTACGAAAGAGATGTTCCTCAACCACCTCTATGGCGGCATGGACGAACCCGAATTGAAAATCATCGACGTGTTTATCTGCAAGCTGCGCAAGAAGCTCAGCAACGCGACGGGCGGTGACAACTACATCGAAACCGTATGGGGGCGCGGCTACGTTTTGCGTGACCCGCAAAGCAACTCCCTCGACGAGACGCGGATGGCGGTCAACGCCTGACGTTCGAAGACACTTGCCCCCTATGGTCCAGAGGGTGGCATTTCCACTCACGGCTCAGCACATCTGGACCTAGCCATGACCTCGCCCTATCACTGAGGTCCAGAACAAAGTGACAGGGCGAGGCCATGAGCAATTCCATCTCGATAGCAGACCTGACAGAGGAAGAGGCACGCGCCGAACTCGCGCGCCTTGCAGACCTGCTGTTGCGTGCCAACCGGCTATACCACGGGGAAGACGCGCCTGAGATTTCGGATGCCGAGTACGATGCGCTGAAACGGCGAAATGTCGAAATAGAGGAGAAATTTCCGCATCTAAAACGCTCTGACAGTCCAAGTGATCAAGTTGGCGCGCGCCCGGCGGACGGCTTTTCCAAAGTCACGCATGCACAGCGCATGATGTCATTGGGCAATGCCTTTGATGATGAGGATGTTGCGGATTTCGACCGCTCGATTCGCAAATATCTCGGCCTTTCTGCGGACGCGCCTTTGGCCTATACGGCTGAGCCCAAGATCGATGGGCTTTCATTGTCCCTGCGGTATGAGCAGGGAAAACTGGTCCAAGCCGCCACGCGGGGCGATGGAGAAGTGGGAGAGAATGTGACGGCGAATGCCCGAACGATCTCGGATATCCCACATACTATCGCAGGCGCCCCCGATATTCTGGAGGTGCGCGGTGAGGTCTACATGTCTCACGCGGATTTCGGAGCGCTCAACCAACGTCAGGCTGAGGCTGGCGGCAAACCCTTTGCCAACCCCAGAAATGCTGCAGCCGGTTCGTTGCGACAGTTGGATGCCGAAATCACGCGCGCGCGACCGCTGAAGTTCTTTGCCTACGCGTGGGGAGAGCTGTCGGCCCCTCTGGCGGAGACGCAAGATGGGGCGATTGAGCGTCTGAAAAGCTTTGGGTTCTCGACCAATCCGCTGACACGTTTGTGCAAGACAACTCAGGACATGTTGGCGCACTACCGGTCGATCGAAGAACAGCGCGCGACGCTGGGTTATGATATCGATGGTGTGGTCTACAAAGTGGATGACCTTGGCCTGCAAGCCCGTCTCGGGTTTCGATCGACGACACCCAGATGGGCCATCGCGCATAAATTTCCCGCTGAACTGGCCTGGACCCGGCTTGAAGCGATTGACATTCAGGTCGGCCGCACCGGCGCGCTCAGCCCTGTTGCGCGTTTGCATCCGGTCACAGTTGGCGGAGTTGTGGTTTCGAATGCAACGCTGCACAACGAAGACTATATCGCCGGGCGCGATGCCAAGGGGGGCACCATCCGGGATGGCAAGGACATCCGCGAGGGGGATTGGGTACAGGTCTACCGCGCCGGGGATGTGATCCCTAAAATCGCCGATGTCGACCTGTCGAAACGGCCTGAAGATGCGGTTCCTTATGAGTTCCCGCGCACGTGTGGGAAGTGTGGAAGTGCGGCGGTGCGCGAAGAAGGTGACGCGGTGCGGCGCTGTACGGGCGGTATGATCTGCCCGGCACAAGCCGTTGAGAAGTTAAAGCATTTCGTGTCTCGTAAAGCCTTCGATATCGAAGGCTTGGGCGCAAAACAGATCGAGATGTTCTATGAAGATCCCGTCCTGCCGATCAAAACGCCTGCCGATATCTTCAATCTGCAAGAGCGGGACTCAAGTGCTCTGTCCCGTTTGAAAAATCGCGAAGGATGGGGGGACACCTCGGCCAGCAATCTGTTTGCGGCCATAGATGAAAAACGGACTATTCCCTTTGCGCGATTGCTGTTTGGCCTTGGCATCCGCCATGTAGGTGAGGTCGTCGCGCGTGATCTTGCGCTGCATTACCGCGACTGGGAGGCGATGTCCCAAGCTGTCGATACCGCGAGACCGGCGGCGCTTGCGTATCGCGCCGCGGATCAAGCGGAGGAGGCTGAACGGTTGGCCGCCGCCTCTCAAGGGCGTCGGGCGCGGATCAAGGAAAGCCGCACCGCCACCATCGCGGAATTGTCCGTCCCCGAAGAGGCTTCAGCCGCGTGGTCGGATTTGATTGCGGTTGACGGGATCGGCGCGACGGTTGGTTTGGCCCTGTCCGACGCCTTCGCCAACGTCGAAGAGCGACAGGCTTTTGATGCGCTCAAGGCGCATTTGACCGTCGTGCCTCCCGATGCGCCAGCCTCAGAAAGCCCGGTGGCGGGCAAGACCGTGGTTTTCACCGGCACGCTGGAAAAGATGACACGCGCCGAAGCCAAGGCGCGGGCCGAGGCGTTGGGGGCCAAAGTCTCAGGGTCGGTCAGCAAGAAAACCGATATTCTGGTTGCGGGGCCGGGCGCTGGCTCCAAGGCCAAAAAGGCGGCAGAGCTGGGGATCGAAACCCTGGATGAGGATGGCTGGTTGCAGCTTATCGACGGCGCATGAGCGGACGGCCAGAATCCTTATTTCCCCTGTTTGCTGGGGTTGAAACGTTGGAGGGGGTCGGCCCAAAGACCGCGCAGGCGATGGCGCAGACCGGGATGGAAAGCCCGCGCGATGTTCTGTTTGGCTTGCCCTATGCCGTGATTGATCGACGCAGGCGCGACACGATCCAAGGGGTTGATCTGCCGTCGACGTTGACGGTTGAGGTCACGGTCGGCACGCATCGCCCATCTCGGAACCGGGGCGGCGCGTATCGGGTCCATGTCGAGGACAGTCAGGCCGATTTCCAACTGGTGTTCTTTCACGCGCGTGGCGACTACCTGAAGAAAGTCCTGCCGGAGGGATCGCGCCGTGTGATCTCGGGCAAGTTGGAGCTGTTCGACGGCATGGCGCAGATGGTGCATCCCGATCATTTGCTGCCCGTAGATCAAGCCTCGGAAATACCGGAGTTTGAGCCGGTCTATCATCTGACGCAGGGGATCACGCAGAAGACCATGTTCAAGGCCGTCCGCAGCGCTTTGACGCGCGCACCGGTCTTGGCCGAATGGGTTGATCCGGCGCAGATCAGCAGTCAAAACTGGCCCTCATGGCACGCGGCAATTCAGGCCGCACACAACCCTCAAGGCGCGGATGACGTAGCTTCATTCGCCCCGGCGCGCGAGCGTTTGGCCTATGATGAGCTGCTGGCGCATCAGTTGACGCTGGCTCTGGCGCGGCAACGGGAACGCAAAGCACGCGGGATTGTCAGTGTTGGCTCGGGCAAGTTGCAATCGAAGGTTCTGGCGAGCCTGCCTTATCGGCCAACTGGTGCGCAGACACGGGCGATAGATGAAATCGTGGGCGATATGGCCTCGGAATCGCGCATGAACCGGTTGCTTCAGGGTGACGTGGGCGCAGGCAAAACGCTGGTGGCGTTCATGGCTCTGCTGGTCGCGGTGGAGGCCGGGGGGCAGGGGGTCATGATGGCTCCGACCGAGATTCTGGCACGCCAGCATCTTGAGGGGTTGCGTCCCTTGGCGGAAGAGGCCGGCGTTGTGTTGGAAATCCTGACCGGACGCGACAAGGGGGCAGAGCGGCGGGCCAAGCTTGCCGCTTTGGAGGCTGGCGATATCCAGATACTTGTGGGCACCCATGCGGTGTTCCAAAATGATGTGGCGTTCAAGGCCTTGCGTCTGGCGATTGTCGACGAACAGCATCGCTTTGGCGTGCGCCAGCGGATGGAGCTGTCGGAAAAAGGGCAGGGTGCTGATGTTTTGGTCATGACGGCCACGCCGATCCCGCGCAGTCTAGCCCTGGCGCAATATGGCGATATGGATGTCTCGGTTCTGGATGAAAAGCCGCCGGGGCGAAAACCGATCAAGACCGCGATTGTCAGCACAGGGCGGATGGAAGAAGTCGTCGCCCATCTGCGCCGCGCCATTGAGGAAGGGCGGCAGTGTTACTGGGTCTGTCCGCTTGTCGATGAGTCCGAGGTGTCCGACCTAACGGCGGCGGAAGAGCGGTTCAAGCGCCTGCGCGCTATCTTGGGAGAGGGCACCGTTGGTCTGGTCCACGGTCAAATGCCGCCTGCCGAAAAAGATGCCGCCATGACCGCGTTCCAGACAGGTGGAACCAAGGTTCTGGTAGCGACGACCGTGATCGAGGTGGGCGTGAACGTCCCCAATGCCTCGATCATGGTGATCGAACGGGCTGAGATTTTCGGTCTGGCTCAACTGCACCAATTACGCGGACGCGTTGGCCGAGGGGATGCGGATTCGACCTGTTTGCTGATGTATCAGGCGCCTCTCAGTGAGGGTGGCCGCAAACGGTTGGAGGTTCTGCGTGAGACCGAGGACGGCTTTCGCATTTCTGAGACTGACCTACAGATGCGTGGTGCGGGCGATCTGATTGGCACGGCCCAGTCGGGCCTGCCTAAGTTTCGCATTGCGGATCTGGAACGGCAGGCCGGATTGATGGCCGTTGCCCAAACTGATGCACGAGCCTTGCTGAATACCGATCCCAAATTGACCACAGATAGAGGCAAAGCTGCGCGTGTTCTGCTTTGGCTGATGAAACAGGATCAGGCGATCCGTTTGATTTCAGTGGGTTAGTAACGAAGTATCCATAAAGTTCGCAAATGTTCATAAAAAGTTCTTTACCGACTCGGGGAAATATGAGAACAAAAGGTCAACAAAGGATTAAATCCCTGACCCGGAGGTGACCCATGCTGACCCAGATCAAGACCGTAATCACACGCTCGCACTCGACCATCCTGCAGGATGCAGCGGGTGTTGCGTCTCTGGTCGTTATGCTGATGGTGGCTCTTCACCTTCCGGTCGGCTTCTAACTCTTTTTGCCTGCGATCTCGTGCCGAATAGCCCGCGCCTGTCATCCCCAGTGAAATCAAGGGTGACCTGCCTGTCCCAAACCCCTTGAGGGGCCATGCCTCGGCCCCGCGCGGTATCCCGGACCCCACACGAGAAACGCATTGCCTGCCGCCGCCCTTCCCGCCCGGAAGGAGCGGCGGTTTTTTTTTACAGCTGGCCGGTCTTTATGATTTCCAACATCGCCGACAGAACGGAATTCACTGCGACCGAGGCCAGGATCATCCCCATCACCCGGCTGATGATTGCCGCGCCGGAATGACCGATAAGGCGTATGATCGGCTCGGCCAGAAGCATCAGAACAAAGGCGATAAGCACGACCGACAACATGACGAGGGCAGTAATCCCCTGGTCGGTGGCGCTGTAGCGGTGGTTGTCGGTCAGGATCACGATCGCTAGCATCGCACCGGGTGAAGCTAGCGATGGCACTGCCAGAGGGAAGATCGCCGGATTGTGCTTATGGATCTTGTCTTCCTTGTCGTCTTCGGCAGCGCGTTGTTCGATCTCCTGTTTGCTTTCGCCAAAGATCATGGTCAGCGCGAACAGGAACAAGATTATCCCTCCGGCAACCTGGAACGAGTTCAACCCGATATCCAGCGCCTCGATCAGCAATTGTCCGAAAACGAGGAAGAACAGAAGCACACCGGCACTTATCAACGACGCGAGCATCGCCGTTTTGCGCCGTGCAGCGGCTTCGAGGCCCGCAGTGACGGCGATGAAAACAGGAATTGTGCCGATCGGGTCAATGACAACCCACAACGTCACGAAGTGTTCGAGTAGGTTGTTCAAGCCCATTCCTCCACCGAAGTTTGGGTGAAATTAAACAGGTTTGGTTTAGAACGCCAAGCTTAGGCGCAGTTCGACTGTTCGGCTTGTTCCATCGCTTCAGCTGTTGCCTCAAGCGCCAGCATGATTGAGGCATGGCGGTTTTTGTATTCACGGGCGGGGATCAGAACCTCAAGCCCGTCAAACGGAGCATCTGGGGCAGGGCCGTCCTTTTTTAGCATGGTCTTCAGCTGATCTCGGGCGGTTTCAACTTGTGCCCGCGTTGCACCAATCACCGCATCGCCAACCACTGAAGCAGCGGCCTGACCGAGGGCGCAGGCTTTGACGTCCTGCCCGAAATCGCTAACACGTCCGTCTTTCATCGCCACGTCAACGGTTACGGTTGATCCGCAAAGCGGCGAGCGTTTCTTGACCGTCGCATCGGGTTGATCCAGCCGATCCAGATGCGGGATATCAGCCGCCAGCGCCAGAATGCGGCCGGAGTACAGCTTAATCAGGTCGTTCTCGCCGCTCATGGCTTTCCCTCGTTCCGTGTTCCCCATACATAGTGGTCAGCCCTCGGGATGCAAAAGGTTTTTGTCATGTCTGACACTGTCACGTTCGATCCATCCAATCTCAAATATAACGAAGCCGGGCTGATTCCCGCCATCGCGCAGGATCACGCCTCGGGTGAGGTGTTAATGATGGCCTGGATGAATCAGCAAGCGGTTGAGCGCACGCTGGAGACGCGGTGCGTCACCTATTGGTCGCGCTCGCGTCAGGCGTTTTGGATCAAGGGCGAGACGTCCGGGCATATTCAGGAACTGGTCGATTTCCGCTTTGATTGCGACCGGGATTGCATCTTGGTCGTGATCCGTCAGACTGGCGCGGCGTGTCACACCAACCGCCGGACGTGCTTCTACACGGCTGTGCGCGACGGCGAAGAAGTCGAATTGATGAAACCGATGGAGTGAGTGGCGCAGATGTCGCCACCTTCGGTCTGAGTATTTTTAAAAAGACAATGCGGGGTCAGAGGTTGACCATGGCGCGGATGTCCTGAGGGGTTGCGCCTTCGTCCCTGTATTTGGCGATCGCGCGGGCGTCGTCTCGTTTGGCGAGGCGCTTGCCGTTCGGGTCGCGGATCAAGCGGTGGTGCAGGTATTCGGGCGTGGGTAAGCCCAGCAGAGCCTGCAACAGGACGTGGATACGCGTTGCCTCAAACAGATCCTGACCGCGAATGACATGGGTCACACCCTGCGCCGCATCGTCGAGGGCGACGGACAGATGGTAAGAGGTGCCCATACCTCGGCGGGACAGGACAACATCACCGATCGTTGTTTCCAATTCGGTTTTGTCGAAGGAAATCCGTCCGGTTTCCCCATTTGGGCCAGTGCCCAGTTCGAGAAAACTGCCGGTCCCATGTGGCAGAACGGATTGTGCCGCCATAGCCATATCAAGTCTCAGCGGCGTGTCTTTAGGCCGTTCTACGCTGTTTCGGCTGGCTTTATGCCGACAGGTACCGGGATAGATGATGCCATCCGGCCCGTGCAGAGGTGCCCCTTCCTGCGGGGCACTGGCCGCCGCCGCGATATCCTTGCGATTGCAGGTGCAGGGGTACAATAGACCTTTCGACCACAGGGTATCGAGGGCCTGTTCATAGATTTGGATGCGCTCAGATTGCCTCAAAACGGGTGTTGGCCAGCTGAGGCCCAGCCATTCGAGATCCGCATAGATCTGATCCTCCCACTTCGGTCGCGCGCGGGATTGGTCGATATCCTCGATCCGCAGCAGGAATGTGCCGCCTTCGGAGGCAGCCTTGTCACTGGCCAGCATCGCCGAATAGGCGTGTCCAAGATGCAGGGGACCTGTAGGGGAAGGCGCGAAGCGAGTCGTAAAAGTCACGTCTTTTCGAGTACGTACACGTCAGATTTCATGTTCATTCCGGGCAGATGAGGCCCGTATTCCTTAAACAGCAGGCGCGCTGCCCCCATGTCCAGCCAGTCGTTCAGGCGTGAGGTGTAAGAGTAGTCCGCAAGTGCATGATCATTATAAGAGAATGCCAATAGACCATCCTTGGGCAGCGCGTGCATGAGGAGGTCTAGAGTTTCAGGCGGTGCTGCTCCGGCACCGATCACTCCGATGGCTGAAATGGTTGAGTAAGCGCCGTGTTCAATGGGTTCGGAATCAGAGATGTCAAAGCCGATCAGCGATCGATAGACGTTCTTCGCTTTGGCCTCCTCAAGCATATTGGGCGTGGGGTCCATTCCGTCGATCACTTTAAACCCGACTGAGCGCAGCGCAACGCCGGACAAGCCCGTTCCACAGCCATAGTCGAGAATGGGCGTTTGTGCCTCAGGCCTCTTGGACCACAGCGCTTTGGCAACCCGGCCCGGCGTGGCATATCCCTGTTCCGCGACAGAATCCTCATAGGTTGCGGCCCATTTCTGGTAGTGCGCTTGCGTGTCCTGCGGAGATTTCGATCCGTATGTGTCCTTGAAAAACTTGTCACTCATAACCGCATGTTAAGCCGCTGGATCGTCTATCGTCCAGTCAGCTTTGCGCGAGCCACTCCGTCCATTCAGCCTTGGCGCGGTCGGTGTAGGCCTTGTAGCGGTCTTTGCGTCCCCGGCGGCCACCTTTCAGGCCATCCACAGGGCGGAACAGACCGAAATTGACATTCATGGGCTGAAACGTCCTGGCCTCCGCGCCGCCGGTAATGTGGTGGATCAATGCGCCCATGGCGCTGTCCTGCGGTACCTCAGGCAGGGTAAGGCCCATAATTTCAGCTGCCGCCAGTCGACCTGCCAGAAGCCCCATGGCCGCGCTTTCGACATATCCTTCGACACCGGTGATCTGACCGGCGAAGCGGATATTGAGCTTTGATTTCAAACGCATCTGCGCGTCCAGCAAGGTCGGAGAGTTGATAAACGTGTTGCGATGTATCCCGCCAAGGCGTGCGAAACTGGCGTTCTCCAGACCGGGGATCATACGGAACACCTCGGTCTGGGCGCCGTATTTCATCTTGGTTTGGAACCCCACGATGTTAAACAGCGTGCCAAGCGCATTGTCGCGGCGCAGTTGCACAACGGCATGAGGTTTCACGTCCGGCTGATGGGGGTTGGTCAAGCCGACGGGTTTCATCGGCCCGTGGCGCAGGGTCTCACGACCCCGTTCAGACATCACCTCGATCGGCAGGCAGCCATCAAAGTAGCCGGCGGTTTCGCCCTCGTGGAACTCGGTTTTGTCGGCGGCAAGAAGGGCGTCGATGAAAGCCTCGTACTGATCGCGATCCATCGGGCAGTTCAGATAGGCTGTGCGCTCTTCCTCGGTCTCGCCTTTATCATAGCGGGACTGCATCCAGGCTTTGCTCATGTCGATGCTCTCGGCATAGACAATCGGCGCGATGGCATCAAAAAACGCCAGCGCGTCCGATCCGGTTTCGGCCTGAATGGCCTCTCCCAACTTGGCCGAGGTCAGAGGACCGGTGGCAAAGATCCACTGACCGTCGTCGGGCAGAGACGTAACCTCTTCATCCGTCACAGTGATCCGGGGATGCGCGCGCAGTTTAGCCGTTACCGCCTCGGCAAACGGATCGCGGTCGACGGCCAGCGCCCCGCCTGCGGGCAAGCGGTGGTCATCTGCGGTCGTCATGATCAAGCCGTTCGCAGCGCGCATTTCCCAATGCAACAGGCCTACGGCGTTTTGTTCATCATCGTCTGAGCGGAACGAGTTGGAGCACACCATTTCGGCCAGATTGCCGGTCTGGTGCGCAAAGGTACCCACTGTGGGACGCATTTCGTGGATCACAACATCCACGCCCACTTCCGCCGCTTGCCATGCGGCCTCGGACCCGGCCATGCCGCCGCCCACGATATGCAATGCTTGTGTCATGCGCTGCCACATAGGGCAGAGCCCAAGCAGGCGCAACTGAGCAACCGCCAAATGATTGAGATTTTAGGGGGTCTTGGGGTCGCCGCTGCGGGAATGTCAACGCCAGTGAGAGAAACCAGCTTGGAGGGACCTTCCGCCCACGGCGACCCAAAAGTGTAGCTGAGGCCTTAGCCTCGTCCCAGCATTGCCACAGTGTTGCCCTTTTGAAAAGTGCAAAAATGATGACAGTGATGAAAAATGTTCGGAATAATTGTCTTATTGAGACCAATTCGGGGGGCGTTTTTCGATAAACGCAGAAATGCCTTCTTCGGTATCGCGATGCAGCATATTCTGCACCATTACCTCTCCCGTATAGGCATAGGCTTGATCCAGCGGCATCTGAAGCTGTTGATAAAACGCCTCTTTTCCGATTTTGACGGCGACGCCCAGCTTGTCTGCGATCTGTTCAGCCAAGGCGAGGGCTTGGTCGTTGAGTTGAGTTTCAGGGACAACCCGATTGACCAGCCCCAGTTCCTGCGCGCGTTCGGCTGAGAGGAATCCTCCGGTGGTCAGCATCTCAAATGCCTGTTTTCTGGGGATGTTGCGGCTGAGCGCGACCATGGGGGTTGAACAGAATAGGCCGATATTCACTCCGTTCACTCCAAAGCGCGTGCCCTCGGCGGCGACCGCCAGATCGCAGGTGGCGACCAATTGACAACCGGCGGCTGTGGCAATGCCGTGGACCTGCGCGATAACGGGTTGGGGAAGGGACTGAATCGATATCATCATCTGCGCACAACGGTTAAAGAGGTCCTGGAAATAGGCCTTGCCGCCATCCTCAGACTGGCGACCGGCTGTCATCTGTTTCAGATCATGACCGGCGCAGAAAGCCTTGCCTTCGCCCGACAGTATAACGGCCCGGATCGAGCGGTCATCGCGCAGCGCATCGAACTCGGCCTGCAACGCGGCCAGCATCTCGTCGCTCAGCGCGTTCAGCCTTTCCGGTGCGTTCATATGCAGCCGCGCGATGGCACCTGTGTCGTTACGTTCCAAAATTGCCATCTTGCCCTCCCGCTGGCTGTTGGGCCAACTCTAGGGCGAGAAGTTAAGGAGGGGAAGCATGGGATTGGCGTTGAGCAAAGACGAGCTGTCGCAGTACCTTAAAGAGGTATTCCCACAGGTTCATCGCGATTTCGTGGTCGAGGACCTGACCGAGGAGACGATCACCATGCGCCTCGTGGTCGAAGACCGTCATTTGCGCCCCGGCGGTACGGTTTCAGGGCCGTCGATGTTCGGCCTGGCGGATGTTTGTGTCTATGCCATGGTGTTGGCGCGCAAGGGGCGTCAGTCCTTGGCGGTGACGACCAATAGCTCTCTGGACTTTTTGCGCAAACCTGAAGGGGGCAAAGATTTGATCGCTGAATGTCGCTTGCTGAAATTGGGGCGCACTCTGGCGGTTGGCGATGTGTTGATTTACTCGGTCGGGTCAGATCAGCCCGTGGCGCGGGCCAGTATGACCTATTCCATCCCACCTGCTGGGTCTTCGGCTGCAAAATTCGGATAAAAAGGGCCGGGGCGAACCCCGGCCAGGGAAGAGGTCCCAATTGAATTTGGGACTGGGGATGGGTTAGAGCTGCCAGAAATAGCGCTTGATTTCGCGGTCGGCTTGCAGACGGGTCAGGCCTACGTCCTTGAGCAACCTGTCATCCAGCTTTCCCAGATTGACGCGACTGCGACGACGGCGTTCCCATTGAGTGACCGCCGCCGCAAACTGCACGGCCAGCACAGCGATCAGCGGCAGCCGAGGGCTGGCGTTCAGCAGTGTAAGGGCGGGAGTGTGCATTGTGCGTGTCATCTCAGTATTCCTTTCAAATTGTATTGACACAAAGTAGCAATGTTCGGTACATGTATTTGATACATTCGCAATTGTGTCAAATGCAAAGGAAGAATTGTAATGGATACAATTTGGCCGGAGACGCTGCCAAAATCCAAAGGGCCTAAGTATACCTTAGTGGCTGATACAATACGAAAAGCAATTGAAAGTAAGACGTTAGATATCGGGACCAAACTGCCCCCAGTGCGCGAACTCGCGTATCGCCTCCAGATCACTCCGGGAACCGTCGCGCGGGCCTATACGATTCTGACCGAAGAGGGCTTGCTACAAGCTGAGGTTGGACGTGGTACATTTGTCGCCCCTCCGAAATCTCCGATTCTGGACGATGTCTGGTCAAGGCAGCTTCATCTGGCCGAAGCTCAGAATGCCAATCACGTGAGTCTGTTCAGCCCGAGGCTTGCGGATATGGGGCAGGTGTCTTTGATCCGCGAGTGTCTACAGAAAGTTGCGCAGTCTGATCCGGCTTTGTTCATGAACTATCCGACACGCGATGCGTATAAACCCATGCGTCAGGCGGTGGTTGATTGGTTGTCGGACCTGCCGCTCGGCAAGTTGTGCGACGACGACATTGTACTGACACACGGCGGTCAGAACGGCCTGTGCCTTGTTTTCCAGACCATTCTGCAGGGTCCCAAACCGATCGTTATGGTCGAAGACCTCTCCTATGCCGGGTTCCGCCGCGCAGCTGAATTGATGCGGGCCGATGTGGTTGGCATCCGAATGGACAAATGGGGAATCGACCCAGGAGCGATGGAGCATGTCTTGCGCCAGACGCCGGCGCAGGCGGTCTGTGTTTCGCCTGAGGTTCAGAACCCGACCGGACTGCACACCCCTTTGGAGCGGCGCAAGGAACTCGTGGAAATTGCACGGAAATACGATGTGCAAATTGTCGAGGACGACTGCTACCGGATGGGAGACGCGAAGGAACCAAGTTTCCGCGCGTTGGCCCCTGAGCGGGGATGGCACGTGTCTTCGATCTCGAAAGTGCTGACACCGTCCTTGCGCGTCGGCTTCGCTATTGCGCCCAGAGACCGGAGCGTGGATCTGCGCCGTTCAGCTGAATACGGATATTTTGGCCTTGCACAGCCGCTGGCTGAACTGACCCGGTTGTTGCTCTCTGACCCTCGCACGCGTCAAATCGCGCGGGATGTACGCTCGCGGATGGGAGAGTATGTGCGGGTGACAGTGAATGCCTTGGGCGGGTTCGATCTGAACTGGGCGCCTGATGTGCCGTTTGTTTGGCTGCATTTGCCGTCGGGTTGGCGGGCTGCTGCGTTCAGCCGCGCGGCAGAGCGAGAAGGAATTCAACTGCGATCCGCGGATGAGTTCGCGCTACGGGACGGGCGCGCCCCGAACGCTGTGCGCATTGCGATGAACGGGCATGTCTCGCTGCAGAGGTTCGAGGACGCGATGCTCCGCCTTCGGGCTTTGCTGGACAATCCGCCTGAGCAAATCAGCGTGTAGGATGGGGTAAAATAATACCTATTTTATAAGCATATGAAAATGCTATATAAAAACTTGATTACGTGTGTTGACGTGCATTCTAAGCAGGTCTAAACCCCCTCCATCGAATTCGGACCGCTCTGTCTTGGGGCGGTCTTTCACATCAAACAGGACTATCCTGCCATGAAAACCTTTTCTGCAACACCTGCAGACATCGACAAGAAATGGATCCTGATCGACGCCGAGGGCGTTGTTCTGGGCCGTCTTGCTTCGATCGTCGCCATGCGCCTGCGTGGCAAGCACAAAGCGTCGTTCACCCCGAACATGGACATGGGCGACAACGTCATTGTGATCAACGCTGACAAAATCCAGATGACCGGCAAGAAGCGCGAAGAGAACTTCTACTGGCACACTGGCCACCCGGGCGGCATCAAGTCGCGCACCAAACAGCAGATCTTGGAAGGTGCACATCCTGAGCGCGTTGTCGTTCAGGCCGTCAAGCGCATGCTGCCGGGCAACCGTCTGGCGCGTCAGCAAATGACCAACCTGCGCGTTTATGCCGGTGCCGAGCACCCGCATGAGGCCCAGGCCCCCGAAGTTCTGGACGTTAAGTCCATGAACAAGAAAAACACCCGGAGCTAATGACCGATGGCTGATCAGATCAATACTCTCGAAGAGCTGAGCGCCGTCGCAGGCGTTGAAACCGTGGCCGAAGAAGTCATCGTACGTGAACCCGTACGCGACGAGCTGGGCCGCTCCTACGCTACCGGCAAGCGTAAAGACGCTGTTGCGCGTGTTTGGATCAAGCCGGGTTCCGGCAAGGTCACCGTGAACGGCAAAGACCAGGACAAGTACTTCGCGCGTCCGGTTCTGCAGCTGATCCTGCGCCAGCCGTTCCAGGTTGCCGGTGTGGAAGGTGAATTCGACGTTGTTGCAACCGTCAAGGGCGGTGGCCTGACCGGTCAGGCCGGTGCGGTTAAGCACGGCATCTCGAAAGCGCTGCAGCTGTACGATCCGTCGCTGCGTGGTGCTCTGAAAGCCGCTGGGTTCCTGACCCGCGACAGCCGCGTTGTGGAACGTAAGAAATACGGTAAGCGCAAAGCGCGTCGTTCGTTCCAGTTCTCGAAGCGTTAATCGCTGCGGACACCGAATTTGGAAAGGGCTCGCATGTGCGGGCCCTTTTTTCATGGGGTCAGGGCGTGATGATCACCTTCCCGTCGTTTGTTTTCAAAGCGTCCGCCAGGTTAGAGATCAGGTTGCCCAGTGCCAGACGCTTGGACACATCCGTTTTCCAGCGCCCGTCTGCGAAACGCGCCTGAACCTCGGTCACAACGCGCATCTGATCGGCCGGAGGTGTGGTCATCATCCAGTTGGTCAGCCAGAACCCCTCGATCCGTTTGCCCATAAAGATCAGTTGCCCGGTTTGGGTCAGGGTCGGGGCGTCGCTGCCGAGTTTGCCATAGCAAATCCAGCGCGCACGATTGGGCATGGCGCAGAAAATCTGCTCGGACAGAGGGTCCATGACAGCGTCGAGAAAGACGCGGGGCTTCAGCCTGGCGCTCAGTTCGGCAAATTGGTGCGCAACGTCAGGGTCCGTTGTGACCAGAACTTCCGCAGCACCAAGCTCTTTCAGCATCGGAGCAGCCTCAGCGCGCCGCACCATGGCGATGGGCTTCAAGCCCTGATCCCGCCCAAGGCTGCACATCAGCTTGCCCAATTGGCTGGTTGCGGCTGAAACAACAAACGCATCGCCGTCTTCCTTAGCCATATCGACCATGGCCATCGCGGTCAGCGGATTGACGATCTGCGCAGCCCCGTCATCGTCCGAGATGTCGGGGCGCAGAGGGATGCACATTTGCATCTGGGTCACGACATATTCCGCCCAAGCCCCCGATCCGGCGGCGACAAAGGCGACGCGCAGGCCTTGTAGACCTTCCGCACCCTTGCCCGTTGCCACAACATCTCCGCACCCTTCAAAGCCCGCAGCAGCGCCTTTGACACGGGGTTGGCCGTATTCGCCTTTGATGAAGTGAATGTCCGACGGATTGACCGAAGCGGTGCGCAGCCGGATCAGAACCTGTCCGGGGCCGGGGGTAGGGACGGGCAATTCGGCGTCTGCCAACCATTCAGACGCGTCTTCGATCGTGGGGCCTGTCATGGTGCCGGAATAGCCGTCATGTTTCAGGACAACGGTGCGCATCGTAGAGGGCAAGTCGGTCATTGGTCAGTCCTTCAGTCGCGCCGGGCCCACCGGATCAGGCGTCAGCCTGACGGCAAAGAAAAACGGCGCGGGGTTCTTGTTGGGTCAAGCCAAACAAAAGCCCCGCGCCGCGTCAATTCTGCCGTGCTCTAACGTCACGGCATGTGGAAAAGGCCGCCGGTGGACGGCCTGGCACTTATTGGCTCATCGCTTTTTGCAGGTCCTGAAGCTTGGTCAGAACCGCCTCGGGCGAGGCTTTGATCTCATCCAGGATCTTGATCACCTGATCTTTGACACCCTGTGCCATCTCGCTGTTTTGGACTGAGGCGACCATGGCGTCATAGTCGAAGTTCTGAGCTGTCAGCATGCCTTCTTGAACCCAGGAGTTGAACAGCTCCTGACCCTGATCCGCCAGCGAGGCAACCTGATCACCGGCTTGATCTGCCGCCTCGGACGCCTGATCCGCGATCGAATTGGCGGCCTCAGTGGCCTGATCCGCAACAGATGACGCGGCCTCAGAGGCCTGTTCGGTCAGAGATGACGCCGCTTCGCTGGCTTGTTCCGTAGCCGATTCCAGCGCTTCGCTTGCGGCCTCCTGCACGGCCGAGGCCGCTTCGCTGACCGCATCGCCTGCATCCTCGGCTGCAGCTTCAAGTTTTTCGGCCGGCGTCGGTTCGGGTTGGTTAAGATAGAAATACCCGCCCGCGCCAAGGCCGACGAGGACGATGATGATAAGAAGAGTACGCGACATTATGTGTCTCCTTTGGAAATTTGTGCCGCTGGGATGATCCAAATCTAGGACGACTCAAAGGGGAATTCTTGTGATTTCTCAGCAGAATACGGGTTTGGGCCAAGCTACGCTGATTGAGCGGCTTGATCCGGCGACAAAGCGCCCACCGCTTTGCGCTTTGCATTGAATTTCGATGATATCGCATTACCGCGTTGAGCCCGGCGTTTGAGGTATAGGCGTTGTAAGAGAACGTGGTGCCGAGCGAAACCTGCGACGATGCTCGCACTTTACTGCTCGGTCGATTTTTTGGTCTTATGTGAAGGACTTCACTGCCTTTGACCCCAAAATGACCGACACTGCAGTCAGACGGGGCAAAAGTGACATTGTGGGGGTCGCGCTCGGGTACGTTTCCCAAGTTAACGAGTAACGTCTTTTGTTTGAATAGGCCTATTGGGCCAATAGGGGCACTGATCTCTCACTTTGTGGTTGAATGTGAGGGGCGGTGTGAGGGGGGCTGGATGAGGGGGTCTTGGCCAGCCCCTCTCTTTGCGCATCAGGACAGACCTGTCGGTCTGTGAAAGCAAAGAAACCATTTGGAAATTATGGCGGAGAGACAGGGATTCGAACCCTGGGTGGGCTTGCACCCACAACGGTTTTCGAGACCGCCCCGTTCGACCACTCCGGCACCTCTCCGCGGGGGTCTGTGAGGGGGGGATTTAGTGAGGAACGCGCAGGGGTGCAAGCAGAAAATTCCCAGAATTCACATTCCTTGGATTTTCCATTGCCTGCCGCAACAAAACACCTAGGCTGATAGTCATGAAAAATCGAGTTGAGCGTTCTATTGTCCCATTGCTCGCGCTGCTTGTCGCGCTTGTTTTGGTCCCCGTTTCTTCGGCTGCGGCCAACCGCGACCGGATCGAAGCCTTCCTCAATACCACCGGGTTTGATGTGGCGCTGGAGAGTATCGCGCTAGCGTCCGGTTCTGCCCCAGAAATGCTGGGCATTGATCCCGATGGGTTCGGATCAGACTGGACCCGCTTGACTGAAGAGGTGTTCGATACCGAGCTCATGCATGAAACGGCGGTCTCGATTCTCGAAGAGACGTTGAGCGATGAGGCGTTGGCTCATGCGGTTGAGTTTTATGCCTCGAATCTCGGTCAAAGGCTGGTCGAAGTCGAAAACGCGGCGCATCTGAATGACGATGAAGAGGCCAAACAGCAGGAGGGGCAGGAAATCGTGGCCGGCCTTGTGCAGGATGGCTCGCCCCGGGTGGAGCAGCTCAAGCGGATGAACAATGCGATTGATGCCAGCGGTACTTCGTTGCGCGCTTTGCAGGAGATCCAATTGCGGTTTCTTCTGGCGGCCAGCGCGTCTGGCGTGATCGACCTGCAGTTGGACGCGGATGAGCTGCGGTTGATGCTTCGGCAGAATGAGGCAGGGATGCGCCAGGCGTTACAACTTTCGGCGCTGGCAGGGGCAGCTTATACCTATCAGGATTTCTCGGACGAAGAGGTCGAGGCCTATGCCGAGGCGCTTGAACAGCCATTGATGCAAGAGGTCTATGAGCTTCTGAACGCGATCCAATATGAAATCATGGCCATGCGGTTTGAGGTTCTGGCTGTCCGCATGGCAGACCTTCATCCGGCTCAGGATATCTGATGCGTCTGGCACTTGCTTTTGTGGTGGCGTTGCTCTGCGCGCTGCCAGCTGTCGCGAATGAACGGGCCAATCGGCTGGCGCATGCCATGAAGCTGGATCAGGTTGTGGGAATTCTGATCGACGAAGGCATGGTTCATCAGCAGGAACTCGAAGAGAGCCTGTTGGACGGTGACGGAGGCCCTCTCTTCCACGATGAGGTTGAGGAGATCTACAACCACTCCTGGATGAAGTCCCGTCTGACCGAAGCCTTCGCCGAGGGCATGACGAAAGAGCAGATGGACCAGGCAATCGTTTTCTTCGAAAGCGATCTGGGGCAGACGATCGTGACGCTGGAGAACTCGGCCCGCAAAGCCTTTGCAGATGAGGCGATCGAAGAGATGGCGAACGAGGCCTATGAGGGCACCGAACCCGACTCGCCGCGGTTCGAACTGGTCGAGGAATACATCCGTGCAAATGACCTGATTGACCAGAATGTCCAAGGCTCGCTGAGTTCAGATTACAACTTTTTCCTGGGGCTCTACGGCGACAGTTTGGCCGAATACGAAGAGGTTCTGGATGGGTTGCTGGCGCAGAAAGACACTGTGACGGAAGAGACGACGACGTGGTTGTATTCCTTTCTGCTTCTGGCCTATCAGCCACTGGACGAGGCCGAGATGCGCGAGAATATCGCGTTTTCCAGAACCGAGACCGGGCAGGCCCTGAACGCGGCCCTGTTCAAAGGGTTTGACGAGATGTTTGATGGGATCTCGTACCGTCTGGGTGCGGCGGTGGCGCAGGTGTGGCAATCCTCGGATCTCTGACCGGTCTTGGGTGTTGACTTTGCCTTTCATTATGTGGATAAGCGCGCATCCCGGCCGGTTCTCCGCGCCGGGTGTCGTTATTATATGACCCTTTGAAACTTCACGGGGTCTTCCACACAGCCCAAACAGGGCGCGCTGTTCGAGGTGGCTTTCAAGCCAAAAACGCCCGGTAGGGGACCACAGAACGCGGGTTAGAAAAGGAAAGACGCATGTTTGCGGTCCTCAAGACTGGCGGCAAGCAGTACAAGGTTCAGGCGGGCGACGTGCTCCGCGTTGAAAAACTGGCTGCCGACGCAGGTGAAAAAGTTCAATTCAACGATGTTCTGATGCTGGGCGGCGACGCTACGGTTGTTGGCGCACCTTTCGTTGAAGGCGCAGGCGTACAGGCCGAAGTGATCGAACAGATCAAAGGTGACAAGGTCATCAAATTCGTCAAGCGCCGTCGTAAGCACAGCTCGAAGCGTACCGTTGGCCACCGTCAGAAGCTGACTCTGGTCAAAATCACCGACATCCTGTCTTCGGGCGCTGACAAGTCGGGCATCAAAGCTGCAACCGGGTCTGCTCCGGCCGGCGAAGCGGCACCTGCTGCAAAGCCTGCCAAGAAAGCGGAAGCCAAAGCAGAGGCACCCGCCGCTGCTGCCGCTGACGATCTGACCAAGCTGAACGGTGTTGGCCCTGCCGCTGCCAAAAAGCTGGTTGAAGCCGGTATCGAAAGCTTTGCCGCTCTGGCCGCCTTGTCGGACGAGCAGATTGCTGCTATCGACACCATCAAAGTGAAACCCGAATGGGTTGAGCAAGCCAAAGAGCTGGCTCAAGGCTAAGGAGAGAGAGAATGGCACATAAAAAAGCTGGCGGTTCCTCCCGTAACGGTCGCGACTCAGCTGGTCGTCGCCTTGGCGTGAAGCTGTATGGTGGCCAAGCTGCCATCGCAGGCAACATCATCGTACGTCAGCGCGGCACCAAGTTCTGGCCGGGCGAAGGCGTAGGCATGGGCAAAGACCACACAATCTTTGCAACCACCGATGGCGCCGTGAAGTTCCACAAGGGACTCAAAAACCGCACCTTCATTTCGGTCCTGCCAGTGGCGGAGGCCGCAGAGTAAGCCGAAACCCAGAAGGTTTAATAAAAAATTCATGGGGGACCGGCAGAAAATGCCGGTCCCTTTTTCGTTTTAACGCAGTCGTGATCCAGAACAGCAATGCCCGTCGCAACCACCAGCTTTCTTATCTTTGCCGCCTCACAGGTCGGCACGCCGGGACCGGCCAACATGGTCCTGATGGGAACAGGTGCGCGTTATGGCTTTCGCGCCGCGTTGCCTTTTGTGGCCGGGGTCGTGTTGGGCAAGCAGCTGATCATCTGGCCCGTAGGCTTTGGCCTGATGCAGGTTGCCGATCAGGCTCCACTGGCGTTTGAGGTGCTGAAATACGCTTCTGCCGCCTATATTTGCTGGCTGGCCTGGAAGATCGCCAATCTAAGGCTGTCTCGTGCAGCGGCGGAAGGGAACGCGCCGGGCTTTTTGTCTGGGCTCATCGTGCATCCGCTGAACCCCAAGGCCTGGGCGATGATCATTGCAGGTTTCACGGGGTTTGTTGCGGCGGGGACGTCCAGTTTTGAGGCGACGCTCACGATCGCTCTTTGTTTGTTGTTCTGCCAGATCGTTTTGCACCCGATCTGGACATTTGCAGGAGACCGGATCGCCCATGTGGTTGAAGGTCGGCCTGCGGAAAAATATCTGATGTGGACGCTCGCCAGTCTGACTGTTGCGTCCGTACTTTTTGTGTTGTTCGGAGGAGGAACGCACTCATGAAACTTGAAGCAATCATAAATCAGCCGGTCATCGAAACCGAGCGGTTCGACCTGCGCCCTCTGCGTCGGTCGGATATGGGGCTTATCGAACACTATGCAGGCGATGAGCGTGTGGCGAGGATGACCACGTCGATCCCACACCCGCTGCCGCCGGGCTCGATCGAGGCCTTTGTGACCCGCTCGATGGCGGAAGACCGGGATGAGGACGTCTGGGCGATGGACGCCACCAAAGACGGCGGGCCCGAGCTGATCGGCCTGATCTCTTTGCAGCGGCTCGATCGCAACCAGTCCGAGGTTGGCTATTGGGTTGCGCCTGTCTATTGGAACACGGGCATTGCCTCGATGGCTGTTGAGGCCCTGGTCGGTGCCAATCCGCTTGAGAACGCCAATATGTTCGCCAGCGTGTTTCAGGACAACCCGGCCTCGGCGCGGGTGCTGACCCATTGCGGGTTCCAGTATTTGGGCGATGCAGAAAGCTACTCGGTGGCGCGCGACGCGAATGTGCCCACCTGGACCTATACAAAGAAACTCTGACTTGTGGCCGATGGGGCCTTTGCAGTAGGGGACAGACTATGAAATTTCTCGATCTAGCAAAGGTCTACATCCGGTCCGGGGCCGGAGGTGGCGGCTGCGTCAGCTTCCGACGCGAAAAGTACATTGAATACGGCGGCCCTGATGGCGGGGACGGCGGCAAAGGCGGGTCCGTCTGGGCCGAGGTCGTGGACGGGCTGAACACCCTGATCGACTTCCGCTATCAGCAGCACTTCTTTGCCAAGAACGGACAACCGGGCCGCGGTCAGCAACGTACGGGTAAGGATGGTGACGACATCATTCTGCGGGTGCCGGTCGGGACTGAGATCCTCGATGAGGACGAAGAGACCGTGATTAGCGACCTGACCGAGGTCGGGCAGCGGGTTCTGCTGGCCAAAGGCGGCAATGGCGGTTTTGGCAATCTCCACTTCAAATCCGCAACCAACCAGGCGCCGCGTCGGGCCAATCCGGGGCAGGCGGGTATTGATCGCACCATTTGGTTGCGGCTGAAACTGATCGCGGATGTTGGCCTGTTAGGCATGCCCAATGCCGGCAAATCGACCTTTCTGGCCGCAACTTCGAACGCGCGGCCTAAAATCGCCGACTATCCGTTTACCACTCTGCACCCCAATCTGGGCGTGGTCGGTGTAGACAATGTGGAATTTGTGGTGGCCGACATTCCGGGCCTGATCGAAGGCGCTCATGAAGGGCGCGGGATCGGCGACCGGTTCCTCGGTCACGTTGAACGCTGCGCCGTGTTGCTGCATCTGGTCGATGGCACCTCGGAAACCGTGGCAGACGACTACCGCACCATTATTCATGAGCTTGAGGCTTATGGCGGTGAACTGGCCGAGAAACCTCGCATCACGGTGCTGAACAAGGTCGACGCGCTGGATGATGAAGAACGAGATTTGGCCAAGGCCGAGCTGGAAGAGGCCGTTGGCGGCCCCGTCATGACGATGTCAGGTGTCGCGCATCTGGGCGTGACCGAAGTGCTGCGCGCGCTCCGTGCTCAGATCGACGAAAACCGCCTGCGTCAGAAACCTGCCGAGGAGGCCGCGCCGTGGCAACCCTGACCGCAGCCCGTCGGCTGGTGGTCAAGATCGGGTCCGCCTTGCTGGTGGATCGGAACACGGGACAGCTGCGCTCAGATTGGTTGAAATCACTGGCTCAGGACGTGGCCTGGCTCAAAGGGCAGGGCACGGATGTGATTCTGGTGTCTTCTGGCTCAATCGCTTTGGGGCGCGGTGTTTTGGGCTTACCTGCGGCGGCTTTGGCTCTGGAGCAGTCACAGGCTGCGGCGGCTGTAGGACAAATCCGTCTCGCGCGTGCCTATGAAGAGGCGCTGACCCCGCACCAGATCACCACGGCCCAAGTGTTGGTGACGCTCGAGGATAGCGAGGATCGTCGCCGCTATCTGAATTCACGCGCGACACTTGAGACGCTTTTGGGCCTTGGCGTTGTTCCCATCGTCAACGAAAATGATACAGTCGCCACGGATGAAATCCGCTACGGCGACAATGATCGGCTGGCAGCACAGATCGCGGTAACCGTTGGTGCGGACCAACTGATCCTTCTGTCGGATGTGGACGGGTTTTATACCGGCAATCCGAATGAGGATTCCTCGGCCGCGCGCTATGACACGATCGACCAAATCACGCCCGAGATTGAGGCGATGGCCGGTGATGCTGGATCCGGCCTCTCCAAAGGCGGTATGAAGACCAAGCTGATGGCAGCCAAGATGGCGACGGCTGCAGGTTGCGATATGGCGATCACCGAAGGATCGACGCTCAACCCATTACAATCGCTTGAGAATGGCGCGAACAGCACGTGGTTCACGGCAACGCTTGATCCGCATGCGGCGCGCAAGCGCTGGATCTCAGCGATGAAGCCGCGCGGAGAGATCACGATCGACGACGGCGCCGCAAAGGCGCTTTCGAATGGCAAAAGTCTCTTGCCTGCGGGTATCGTCGAAGTGACCGGTGATTTCGGCCGGGGCGATCCGGTTGCCATTCTTGACCTGCAAGAGCGTCGGCTGGCACAGGGCATCAGCCGCTATACCGCGCAAGAGGCGGACGCAATCAAAGGGCGAAAATCCTCAGAGATTGAGGCAACGCTGGGCTATCCTGGTCGCGCAGCGCTGATTCACAGGGACGATTTGGCGCTATAAAGGCGCAGAAAGGCTAAGGTTATGAAGGATCTCGACAATATTCCCGCTCTGATGGCCGATCTGGGTAAGCGCGCCAAAGCAGCAGCGCGCGAGCTGGCTTTTGCCACGGCTGAACGCAAACATGCAGCCCTGATCGCGGCGGCTGAGGCTGTCTGGGCCAATCGCGCTCAGATCATCGAAGCAAACAAGAAGGATCTGGAGTTCGGACGTGAAAAGGGCCTGAGCCCCGCCATGATGGACCGTCTGATGCTGGATGAGGACCGCATTCAGGGCATGGTCGATGGCCTGCGCACGGTGGCTGATCAGACCGATCCGGTGGGCGAGGTGATGGCCGAGTGGGACATGCCCTCAGGCCTGAATATTCAGCGTGTGCGCACGCCGTTGGGTGTCATTGGGGTGATATACGAAAGCCGCCCTAATGTAACCGCCGATGCTGGCGCGTTATGCCTGAAGTCCGGTAACGCCGTGATCCTGCGCGGTGGATCCGAGAGTTTTCACTCCTCCACCGCCATCCATGCCTGCCTGGTCGAAGGTCTGAAGGCCGCGAACTTGCCTGAGGTCTCAATTCAACTCGTGCCGACCCGAGACCGCGCGGCGGTGCAGGAATTGCTGACCATGACTGACTATGTAGACGTCATCGTTCCGCGGGGCGGCAAAGGGCTGGTTGGGCTGGTTCAGCGCGAAGCACGCGTGCCGGTCTTCGCCCATCTTGAAGGCATAGTGCATATCTACATCGACAAAGCTGCCGACCCGCAGAAAACGCTGGACGTGGTGCTCAACGCCAAGACTCGTCGTACCGGTATTTGCGGCGCGGCAGAGTGTCTGCTGATCCATCAGGATGTGGCCGAAACCCTCGGGCGCGACGTGATTGCCGCGCTTATGGCCGCCGGGGTCGAGGTTCATGCCGAAGGTGTTCTGGCCGTCGACGGAACAAACCAAGCCACCTCTGAGGATTGGGGCAAAGAGTTTCTGGACAGCATCATTGCCGCCAAACCTGTCGCCGACATTGACGCCGCCATTGCGCATATCCAGCACTTTGGCTCGAACCACACCGATTGCATCATGACCGAGGATGACGCGGCTGCGGCCCGCTTCTTCCAGCGGTTGGACAGCGCCATCCTGATGCACAATGCGTCAACGCAGTTTGCGGATGGCGGTGAGTTTGGGATGGGCGCTGAGATCGGCATTGCCACGGGTAAAATGCACGCACGTGGTCCGGTCGGCGCGGCGCAGTTGACCAGCTTCCAATATCTGGTGCGCGGTAACGGAACGACCCGTACCTAAAACCTTAGGGTGACGCGGGTTGTGGCGGTTTCGACGGCAACCCGCCGCCCCATGGCCGCCGCCGTTTCCGGCAGCAAGGCAAACTGAACCTGCGCAGGGGTGAGTTTGTTGGCGAAGTTGCCCGTGGCAGCATTCTTCCACAAGTCATTGTCAATGTTCAGCTTATCGGCTGTGCCTGTTACCTGCCAACCGATGTCAGAGGTCGATATATCGACCTGCCCGCCAAACGGCATCGCGCTCTCGCAGCACATCAGGGCTAGAAAGGCCAGTTTGACCTGATTGCGTGGCACAGCCTCGGTCAGGTTCCAGTTGACCCGCACACGACCTGCTCGTTCCACGTCTTTTAGCAACTCGGCAACCTCGCTGCGCCCCAATGGCTGGTCGCTGGCCGAGCCAAAGGCCACGCGGAAGAACCGAATCCGCGCGCCGGCACTGCCGACACTGCCCGAGATCAGCTCCATCTCCGGACCTTGCACCGCGCCAACCATATCCAACAGCTCCAGCCCGTTGGTGATGGCCCCGATCGGGCTGATCAGATCGTGACAGATGCGCGAGCCAATCAGCTCGGCCAGGTTGACGTCTGTGGCGCCCATGCGTACCTCCTGCTGTATCTGCCACCGGACCGGAGCCCCCATGACAGACCTCAATGCCATACTTGCACCGGGCATGTTCGTCCGCCACCCCGATTTCCCCGATTGGGGCGTTGGACAGGTGCAGTCCAATATCGGGGGCAAGATTACCGTGAACTTCCGCGAGCAGGGGAAAGTGGTAATCGACGGAACGCGTATCGCCTTGATGCCGGTCTTTGATCCGTGAAACTGGTTTAGGAAAGGTTAACGCCAGACGCCAGCTGGGACCCGTATTGCCTTTGGGGGAACAGCTGCGGTATCAGCCGGAGGCAACTTCAAGGAACGACATGCCGGATTCAGGCCCTTCTTTCACCATCCGACTCGCTGAAACAGAACAGGACCTGCGCGCCGCGCAGCGCCTGCGCTATGACGTGTTTGTACGCGAATTAGGTGGTGGCGGAGAGATGGTCGATCACGATGCCGGTCTAGAGCAAGACAAGTTCGATCCGTATTTCGATCACATGCTGGCGATCGATAGTCAAACCGGGGAAACTGTTGGCGTTTACAGGCTGTTACCGGGCGAACGTACAGCAGAGTTGGGCCAATTTTACTCCGAAGACGAATACGATTTGACCGTTCTGAAGCAAAGCGGTCGCAAGCTGCTAGAGCTTGGCCGATCCTGCCTGCATCCCGACTATCGCGGCGGCACGGCGATGTATCACCTGTGGAACGGTTTGGCGGCTTATGTCACCGAGCGTGAGATCGAGGTTCTGTTCGGCGTCGCCAGTTTTCACGGCACCGATGTCACAGCGCTCGCCCAGCCCTTGTCGATGCTGCATCACAACCATCTGGCGCCCGAAGATCTGCGTGTACGTGCGCAGCCGGATGTGTTTCAATCCATGAACCTTGTGGCGCCCGAAGACCTCGACCGCCGGGCAGCCATGGTGCAGGTTCCCGCGCTGATCAAAGCCTATCTGCGTTTGGGCGGCTTCGTGGGCGAGGGGGCCTTTATCGACCACAGCTTCAACACCACCGATGTCTGCCTGATCTTAGATACCGCGCGGATGAACGAGCGGCAAAAGCGCATCTATGGCGGAGCCTAACCCCGTGAGTGATCCGCTTTGGAACAGTGAAGACGCGCCGGATGCGATTCACCTTGGCGTTCTGGGGTGGGTTTTGGTTTTCTTGCGCGGTGTGCCGTTGTCGCTGCTGGTCTTTGGTGGCTTGATCATCTTGCTGGCGATACGCCTGATCGAACGCCCCTTGTTCGGTATTCGCCGACCGATCACGCCGTTCATCACTCAATTTGTTTGCCGCAACGCCTTTCGCATTCTGGGCATAAGATTCCGTACCTCCGGAGATCTGATGGCTGAGCGTGGGGCTGTCGTGGCAAACCACACCTCCTGGCTGGATATCTTTGCGCTGAACGCTCGCAAACGGGTGTATTTCGTATCCAAGGCCGAAGTGGCGAAATGGCCCGGTATCGGCTGGTTGGCGCGCGCGACCGGAACGGTTTTTATCGAACGGGACCGAAAAAAGGCAAAAGAACAAACGCAGGTGTTCGAAACCCGCCTGAAAGCAGGGCATAAGCTGCTGTTTTTCCCCGAAGGAACCTCGACCGATGGCCTCAGGGTTTTGCCATTTAAAACAACGCTCTTTGCCGCGTTCTTCGCAGATGAATTGCGAGATTTCATGTATGTTCAGCCGGTCTCGGTGGTGTTTCACGCTCCTGTGGGTGAACCGGACCGGTTTTACGGTTGGTGGGGCGACATGGATTTCGGCCCGCATCTGCTGAAAACACTCGGTGCGCGTCGGCAGGGGGCGGTCGAGCTGATTTATCATGCGCCGGCCAAGGTCAGCGGTTTTGAAAACCGCAAGGCGCTGGCCGCGCATTGTGAAGAGGCCGTCCGTCACGCACACAGCTTGGCGCGGCTTGAAAAATAAGGGCGATTGGCCCTTGCGCTGCATCCAAACCTGCCGTATACGCGCGCCATTCAAACCCGCAGGCGGGGTTTGGGCTTTTTGAGGGAGACATCCTCATCAAGACCGCCGGTTGGAGCATCCGCTTCTTTCACCCCCGCCAAGGCGTAAACCGGAAAAGGAAAATAGCATGGCTCTTCCCGAGTTCTCCATGCGCCAGCTGCTGGAAGCTGGCGTTCACTTTGGTCACCAGACACAGCGTTGGAATCCCCGCATGGGCCCGTTCATCTACGGCTCGCGCAATGGCATCCACATCATGGATCTGACCCAGACTGTTCCGATGCTGGATCAGGCTCTGCAGGCTGTTCGTGACACCGTCGCAAAAGGTGGCCGCGTTCTGTTCGTTGGTACCAAGCGTCAGGCCGCTGGCCCGATCGCTGAAGCGGCTGAAAAGTCGGCTCAGTACTACATGAACCACCGCTGGCTGGGCGGCACGTTGACCAACTGGAAAACCGTTTCCCAGTCGATCAACCGTCTGAACCAGATCGACGAAGCCATGGAAGCGGGCGCAGAAGGCCTGACCAAGAAAGAGCGTCTGGGCATGGAGCGTGACCAGCAGAAGCTGCAGGCATCGTTGGGCGGTATCCGCGAGATGGGCGGTGTTCCTGACCTGCTGTTCGTCATCGACGTCAAAAAAGAAGCACTGGCCATCGCAGAAGCCAACAAGCTGGGTATCCCGGTTGTGGCTGTTGTCGACACCAACTGCTCGCCCGACGGCGTTGACTACATCATCCCTGGCAACGACGACGCAGCCCGCGCGATCTCGCTGTACTGTGACCTGGCCGCACGTGCCGCTCTGGACGGTATGACCGCTCAGATGGGTGCTGCAGGCGTTGACCTGGGTGCCTTCGAAGAAGCACCGGTTGAAGAAGTCGTTGCAGAAGAAGCCGCTGAAGCTCCGGCCGAAGCGTAAGCTGCCCGTCACGTAAATGACACATGGGGCAGGGTATGACCTGCCCCAATTCCGTTTGAATTGAGGAGAGCCAAAAGATGGCAATCACAGCAGCAATGGTTAAAGAACTGCGCGACGCAACCGGCGCAGGCATGATGGACGCGAAAAAAGCCCTGACCGAAACCGGCGGCAACATGGACGAGGCCGTTGACTGGCTGCGCACCAAAGGTCTGGCCAAAGCGGCCAAGAAATCGGGCCGTACCGCAGCAGAAGGTCTGGTTGCTGTTCACGTCAACGGTGGCAACGGTGTTGCTGTCGAAGTGAACTCGGAAACCGACTTCGTTGCGAAGAACGCTGAGTTCCAGGAAATGGTCGGAAAGATCACCTACGCTGCTGAAGGCGTCGACAATGTCGAAGCTCTGTTGGCTGCTGATCTGGGCGGAAAGTCCGTCGCAGACACGATCACTGACAAGATCGCCACCATCGGTGAAAACATGTCGGTGCGCCGCATGTCGAAACTGTCGGGCGACACCGTTGTGTCTTACGTGCACAACGCAGCCACAAACGGCATGGGCAAAATCGGTGTTCTGGTTGCTCTGACCGGTGGCGACGAAGCGATCGGCAAGCAGGTTGCGATGCACATCGCAGCTGTGAACCCGGCAGCTCTGTCCGAGGCCGACATGGATCCGGCTGTTGTCGAGAAAGAAAAGCAGGTTCAGATGGACATCGCCCGCGAATCCGGCAAGCCGGAGCAGGTGATCGAGAAGATGATCGAAGGCCGTATGAAGAAATTCGTGGCTGAATCGACTCTGCTCAACCAGTCCTTCGTTGTGAACCCTGACCTGACCGTTGAAGCAGCGGCAAAAGAAGCAGGCGCAACCATCACCGGCTTCATCCGTCTGGAAGTTGGCGAAGGCATCGTGGTCGAAAAAGAAGACTTCGCTGCAGAAGTTGCCAAAGCGGCCCAAGGCTAAGCATTTGCTCCAGGCCCCGGTTGCGGGGCCTAACGACATTCAGAACCGGTCACGTCGAACGTGGCCGGTTTTTTCGTGCCAGAGATAGATTTGTCTGTTCAAGCAGAAGGTGAATGGAGGGCCCCGCATGATGGGGATGGTCGGGACCCTCCAAAATTCCGACGTCGGTACGCGGACGAATAGGCGCTCCAAAAGTCAGAGTGATTGGAGAGCTCTGGTATTGCAAAGATCCAATCGAATGTTCCTTGGCTAAAGCCACCACTCACGGAACGGTATCAATCTGCAATTTTCCCGTGAAGATGGGAAGTCATGATTTCCTTACCTTAGGTAAATTGACGCGGTTTGGCGTCAATCTCTTGTGTTTAGGCTTCCATCACATACATCTGGTTGTGTAGGGCGGCTTTGAGAACAGCTTGGGCTGTCGTCTCGACCGAAAGCGATTCGCGTGCCAGCCTCAGGTGTTTTTCTACTGTCGCCGCCGTCAGCCCCATCAGCAGGGCTATATCCTGAGTCGTTTTGCCATCACCGACCCATTGCAGCGCCTCTCGCTGACGTTTGGTGAGCGACCGATTCGGCGGTGTGTAGGGCAGGGTCAGGATCTTGAGATGAGCGATGTTGTTCATCAGAAGGATATCCTCGCCATGCTGTTCCCACATGTCGTCAATCTCGTCCTGGTTGCGGTTTTCTTCGGCCGATAGCGAGATCGCACCCTTGGACCGCACCGAGACCGAGTTGAAGCTGACAGTATATCCAGCAAGCACGTTGTGCGACTTGTTGAAATCCACAACCTTTTGCTGCTCGGGCGTGAGTTCCCCGTTCGAGGCCAAATCCTGAATCAACCCCCAGCTTGCCGCGCCATCGTTGTTCAAAGCCCATTGCAGCATCGGAGCGTTGGAATACCTGCTGTCACCAAGAAAACCATCAACATATTCCCGCCGATGATTGCTGAGGATGACAAAATCCTCAGGGTCGCCCAAGGATGTGGCAGTAAGATATTGAGTGTAGCCATAAATTAGCCGGTCAAACCCGTATATGGCCATCTGTCGGCAATGGGCATCCCAAAGCTCTTCCAGGGTTCTGGCATAGCTGACAAAGCGAAGATATTCCTTCAGCTTCATGTAACATCCCCTGATTTCAGATGAGCCGCCAAGGCATCCAGCGCCAAAACATAACTCTGCGCACCAAAACCGCAGATCTGCCCAAGGGCAACCGACGCGATGTAGGACTTGTGGCGGAAGCTTTCCCGCGCGTGGATGTTGGACAGGTGAACCTCGACCAAAGGCAGCTCTACCGAGGCAATCGCATCCATCAGGGCAATCGACGTATGGGTATAGGCGCCTGCGTTCAGAACCAAACCGTTCTGCGTGCCACGGGCCTGATGGATGGCGTCTATCAGCGCACCTTCGTGATTGGATTGAAATGTCGAAACCTCAAGCCCGATAGACGTGCCATGAGCAACGCATTGCTCCTCCACCATTTTCAAGGTGGTGCTGCCGTAGACCTCAGGCTGCCGGGTGCCCAAAAGATTGAGGTTCGGGCCATTCAACACAAGAATTTTATTCATAAATCTCCGTCCCCATATTCGTTTCTTAAACGGCATTTGGTGGGGATGTCTACCGGACAATGCTCCAATGAGGCGAGTGGGCTGACAAAGATGCCTTTGATGCAACCCGTTCCAGTTAGGTTTCGTCCATTGTGACCACAACCTTTCCGAGAACGGAGCGCTGAGAAAGCAGCTCGATTGCCGCCGCGCCCTCGGAAAGGGGGAAGCGCGCCGTGATACGGGGTTTGACTTTACCTGCGGCGTATAAGTTAAACAATTCGCTTAGGTTTTCGGTATGAGCGTCAGGTTCGCGAAAGACGGAGGCCCCCCAGAAAACGCCGACGATCTGGCATCCTTTCAGCAGCGCGAGATTGAGTGGCACACTGGGGATTCCTGCTGGAAACCCGATAACCAGATATCGACCCTTCCACGCAATGCTGCGCAACGAGGGTTCCGCATAGCCTCCGCCCACCGCGTCATAGATGACATCGACACCTTCAGCACCCGCTAACGCCTTGATATCTTTTGAGAACGCTTTCTGAGCGTCCTTGTCCGGGTTTCTGGGATACAGGATCGTCTCATCCGCTCCGATTGAGCGGCAGAATTCAGCTTTGTCTGGCGTGGAAACCGCAGCGATGACTCGCGCGCCCATGGCTTTGCCCAACTCGATCGCCGCCGATCCGACACCACCCGCGGCCCCCAGAACCAACAGCGTCTCACCCGGTTGGAGGGCTGCTCGATCCTTGAGAGCGTGGTAAGAGGTGCCATAGGTGAAGATAAAACACGCCGCCTCATCAAAGGGCATGGTTTCGGGAAACTTGATAGCGTCCTTGGCTTTAACCGCAAGATGCGTGGCAAAGCCGCCATGGCCGGTCAGCGCCAGAACGCGATCTCCGATCTCGAACCCTTCAACTCCGTCACCAAGCGCAAGCACCTCACCTGCGATTTCACCACCAGGGGCGAAGGGCCGCGGTGGCTTCATCTGATAGAGGTCGCGGATCATCAGCGTATCGGGAAAGTTCACCCCGGCGGCCTTTATTCCAACCAGAATCTCTCCGCGGCCCGGGGTCGGATCGGGCAGGGTGGTCAATTCCAGAGTCTCCGGTCCACCCGCTGCGACGCTGAGTAATGCTTGCATGTTGCCCTCATTGTTCCTGTTATTCTTGCAGATGGAATTTTGGGGCGGGATCGCGCGCTGTCAACGGCGCACCCTCTTTCCCCTACGACAAGCGAGGAGTGCGGCATGACCCCGGAAACCCTGTTTTCTTTGGATGGAAAGGTGGCTCTGGTCACTGGCGGTGCCACCGGAATTGGCCGCATGGCCGCCGAGGCGCTTGTTCGGGCTGGCGCGCATGTGCTGATCGCCTCCCGTAAAGGTGACGCCTGCGAGGCCGTCGCGGCGGAGCTGAACGCGCTGGATGCCCCCGGCAGTGCCGAGGGGTTTGCAGGGGATCTGGGCAGCAAGGACGGAATCGACGAAGTCGTTGCCGAGATCAATAAACGGACGGAACGCCTTGATATTTTGATGAATAATTCCGGTGTGTCCTGGGGCGCGCCTTTAGGTCAATTTCCCCATGATGCGTGGGACAAAGTGATGTCCGTTAACGTCGCGGGCGTGTTTGAGCTGACGCAGAAACTGTTGCCGTTGCTCATGAAATCCGGCACCGCCGAAGACCCAGCGCGGGTGGTCAATGTGGGCTCGGTCATGGGTGAGGTTCCCATGGGCGACGGGGCATACAGCTATTCGGCGTCCAAGGCGGCCGTCCTGCATCTGACCAAAATCCTGGCCAAGGAACTGTCGCCTTACCACGTGACCGTCAACGCTCTGGCGCCCGGCCCGTTCGTCTCACGCATGACCGCTTTTGCAACTGCGGATGAGACGACGCGCGAGAAGGTGGGCAAATCGGTTCCTCTGGGCCGAGTTGGGCGTGACGATGACATCGCGGGCTGCATGTTGTTTCTGTGTGGGCGAGGGGGCAGCTACGTGACCGGAGCCGTCATCCCCGTGTCCGGAGGCATCAACGTGGTTACTGCGGGCAACATCTTTGCCGAAGCGTTTTGACGATGAATACGAAAAGCCCATTGGATCTGGACGCCGTCGATACCTACCTTGCCGCAAACCTCTCGGGGTATCGCGGCCCTCTGAAGGCCCGCAAGTTCAATATCGGGCAATCCAACCCGACTTTCGCACTTGAGACACCAGATCGAAACTACGTTTTGCGCCGTAAGCCTATGGGAAAGCTTCTGAAATCCGCTCACGCAGTGGAGCGTGAATTTCGCGTGCAACAGGCGCTTGCAGGCAGTGACGTCCCGGTGCCCGAGATGTTTCTTCTATGCGAAGACACCTCAGTCATAGGATCCAGTTTCTACGTGATGGAACACTTGGAGGGCCGCGTTTTCCTGGAACCAACCCTGACCGGTGAAAGCAACGAGACGCGCACCGCCGTCTTGGATGAAATGAACCGGGTGCTGGCCGCGTTGCATTCCGTCGATATCGACGCGGTCGGCCTCGCCGACTTTGGCCCGAGCGGCAATTACTTCGAACGTCAGATCGCGCGCTGGACAAAGCAGTACCGCGCGTCTGAGACAAACAAGATCGCTCAGATGGATGCGCTGATCACAGGGTTGGAGGCGGCTTTGCCCGAAGACGATGGTCAGCGCAGTCTTGTGCATGGCGACTACCGGATCGACAACCTGATGTTTGAACGCGGCGGCTCCCGGTGTATCGGCGTGCTGGATTGGGAGTTGTCGACGATCGGCCACCCTTACGCCGACCTTGCTGCGGTGATCATGCAGTGGCAGCTGCCTCCGGGGCCAGAAGGGCGGGGGCTGGCCGGGATTTACCGCAAAACCCTCGGATTGCCCAGTGATAGAGACTATATCGGTCAATATTGCACGCGACGTGGGCTGCCGGAAATCAAGGATTTTGGGTTCTATCTTGCCTTTAACTTCTTCCGCATGGCCGCCATTCTGCAGGGCGTCTACAAACGCGCGCTGGACGGCAACGCCTCGGACCCGGGGCGGGCGAAACTTTTCGGTGACTACGTGCCGCTCTTTGCGCAGCATGGTTTGTCGGCTTTGGATGCCTAGGGCATTGGGAACTTTGGAATGCCGGTTACGTTGGATCAAGACAGGTTGGATCGCGTTCGCCCGTGGATGCAACGCTATGTAGATAAACGAAAATATCCCGGCAGCTCAGTTCTTCTAAAACACAAAGGGCAGGAGGTCTTCTTCCACGCCTGCGGTCAGCGCAACGTCGAAGCAGGACTCCCTTTCGAACGTGACACGCTGGTCCGTATCTACTCGATGACCAAACCGATCACCTCAGTTGCGTTGATGATGCTGGTCGAGGGTGGATTGATCCAGCTTGGCGCACCTTTGTCCTCGTATCTGCCCGAGTTTTCCGCGCCTCAGGCGTTGGTTCCCAATGCCGAGCGGTTGGATCAGACCCAAGCCGCGCCGCCACCGACGCTCCATCAGCTACTGACCCACACGAGCGGGTTCAGCTACCCATTCAATCCTGGTCTTCTGCCATCGGCGATGGATGAGCGGGATATGATCTTCAAACCCAATCAAGGGCTTCTTAAGGACAGAGTAAGCGATCTCGCCGCGCTGCCACTCGCATTTCAACCGAGTAGCCGATGGGAGTATTCGGTAAGCACCGACGTCCTAGGTCGCGTTGTTGAGGTCGTCTCGGGAAAGACGTTGGACCAGTTCTTCCAGCAGGACATCTTTGAACCGCTTGGTATGCGAGAGACTGGCTTTGTGGTTCCCAAAGGCGCTGGTGATAGATTTGCGTCGCTCTATACGCCTCTGGCCGGTGACGCGATGGATCTTAACTCGGCCGAACAGTCCGAGGATACGCTCAGGCTGGTGGATCAAGCGGGATCTTCTCCGTTCGAATCCACCACCACGTTCTCGGGCGGTGGCGGCTTGGTCGGAACGATTGATGACTATAGCCGGTTTGTTGAAATGCTGCGGAATCGAGGGCAGGTCGATGGCGAACGGCTATTGGGTCCGAAGACAGTAGATTTCATGATGATCAATCACTTACCTGGCGATATTGCCTCCATGGGCCCCAGTAGTTTTGCGGAACAACCGATGGAAGGTATGGGGTTTGGGTTGGGCGGCTCTGTCGTGCTGAACCCGGGTCGTACTGGAGTGCCTGGGTCTGTCGGGGATTTCAGTTGGGGTGGTATGGCCTCGACCTATTTCTGGATTGACCGGTCCTTGGATTTGACAGCTGTGTTCTTCACTCAATTGTCGCCGTCCAGCTCTTATCCATCCCGCGCGGAACTCAAAGCTCTGGTTTTGGGTGCGGTGATTGATTGATGGCGCGGGTGTTGGTACCTCATCCCCCAAATGAACAAGATCGAGCAACACATGACCGAAGCTGAGCGTATTCTCCTGGATCTTCTGAACATCGAACGGCTTGAGGTTGACCTGTTCCGGGGCACTGGATCAGGTGGTGAGACACCGACGCGTATCTTTGGCGGCCAAGTCATCGCTCAGGCACTAGCAGCGGCTTACAGAACGGTTGATGACAGGCTCTGCCATTCCTTGCATGCTTATTTCATCCGTCCGGGTGATCCCAGTATTCCCGTTGTTTATCAAGTGGACCGGGCCAGAGACGGCGGGTCTTTTACCACGCGGCGCGTTGTTGCGATCCAACACGGTAAGCAGATCCTCAATATGTCTGCATCCTTTCATGTAGAGGATGAGGGATGGTCTCATCAGCATCCAATGCCGTCTTCTGAGAGCCCAGAAACCCATCCATCGCGCAGCGAACTTCGCCACAAGTATGTGGATCAAGTCCCTGAAAAAATGAAAAAAGAATTGTTGCGCGAGCGGCCAATAGAGGTGCGCGAAGTAGACCATCTCGACCCATTTCGACCTGAAATTTCCGACGATCAGAACAAGATCTGGTTCCGAATGCCCGGAGCTGCGTCAACTGATGCCCTTACACAGCATCTGATACTGGCCTATGCCTCAGACATGAGCCTGATGAGCTCCGGCATGCGGCCCCATGGGCTGAGCTGGTTCACGGGTCAGGTAAACGCGGCAAGCTTGGATCACGCGCTGTGGTTTCATGCGCCGGTGCGTTTTGAAGACTGGCATCTATACGCGATGGAATCGCCGTGGACGGGGCAGGGGCGGTCTTTCAATCGCGGCTCCATCTATTCCGAAGATGGTGTTCTGGTGGCGTCGGTTGCGCAAGAAGGATTGATGCGACGGCCGAATGGCCGTTCTTAAGGATCGCCTATAAACTGTTGATTTAACTTGTTCATGCCGAGCAGCCATCGATCATAGTCAGCCGTTTTGTGACGCATGTATTCAAGGACTTCGGGATGCGGCAGGATCAGGAATTGCTCGGCTCGAATACCGTCCACACAGGCCTGTGCGACATCCTCCGGCTCGAGCATTCCGTCAATAGCCGCGACCGAGGTTTCATGACCGCGTGTCATCTCGGATCTGACGGCTTGCGGGCATAGGGCCGAAACCTTCAAACCTTTATGGCCGTAGGTCAACGCCAACCATTCTGCAAAACCGATGGCCGCGTGTTTGGTGACGCCATACGGCGCTGCTCCGGGTTGGTTCAAAAGCCCGGCAGCCGACGCCGTGATCATGATGTAGCCATGACCGCGTTTGAGGAACCTTGAAATAAGATGACGTGACATCCAGACATGGGACATCACGTTGATGTCCCAGATACGGTTCCAGTCTTCGTCTGGCACGTCCAAACCGCCGAGCGTAAGAATTCCGGCATTTGCACAAAACAGATCGATCGGAGCAATCTCGTCCTCGACATGCTCGATAAGCGCTTTGATCTGCGCTTCGCTGGCGACGTCGCACGGATACGCGTGCCCGCCGATTTTCTCCGCCAAGGATTGCGCAGTCGCTCCGTCGATGTCGGAACAGACTACGTTGGCGCCATCTGCAGAGAACCTCTCAGCAAGACCTTTGCCAATACCGCCAGCGGCGCCGGTTATGACAACTGTCTTTCCGCTGAGTTCCAATTCGTTATCCTCGGTGGTTGGGTTTGACTAGAGATCCTCATATTTACCATAATACCAATTACAGGCATTACAGAATAGTATCGCCCTAGATCAAACCCTACACCTAACCGCCTTTAAGACCTAGAAAAAAGCCTGCAACCCAGTTTGCGCACGTCCAAGGATAAGAGCGTGAACGTCATGAGTACCCTCATAGGTGTTCACAGTCTCCAGATTGACCATGTGGCGGATAACCTGGAATTCCAGCGAGATACCATTGCCGCCGTGCATGTCACGGGCCATGCGCGCGATGTCCAGCGCTTTGCCGCAGTTGTTGCGTTTGACGATGGAAACCATCTCGGGCGCCGCTTCGGCCTGATCCATCAGGCGACCGACACGCAGGCTTGCTTGCAGAGCCAAAGCGATTTCGGTCTGCATGTCTGCCAGTTTGCGTTGGTACAGCTGCGTTTGCGCGAGCGGTTTGTTGAACTGCTTACGGTCCAGACCATATTGCAGAGCCGCGTGCCAGCAGTGTTCGGCTGCACCCATCACGCCCCAGCTGATCCCATACCGCGCGCGGTTCAGACAGCCGAACGGGCCTTTCAGACCTTGCACATGAGGCAGCAAAGCGCCCTCGCCCACCTCAACGCCATCCAGCACGATCTCTCCGGTGATCGAGGCCCGCAGGCTGAGCTTGTTTTCGATCTTCGGCGCAGAAAGGCCGGGCTGACCTTTGTCCAGAACGAAGCCTCGGATCTTACCGTCATGCGCGTCTGACTTGGCCCAGACCACGAAGACATCCGCAATTGGCGCGTTCGAGATCCACATCTTGGTGCCGGTCAAGCGGTATCCGCCGTCGATCTTTTCGGCCCGTGTTTTCATGCCCGCGGGGTCAGACCCGGCATCCGCTTCGGTCAGGCCGAAACAGCCGATCCATTCGCCCGAAGCCAGTTTCGGCAGGTATTTGCGGCGCTGTTCCTCCGACCCGTAAGCATAAATTGGGTACATCACCAGCGAGCTTTGCACTGACATCATCGAGCGATAGCCCGAGTCCACGCGCTCAACCTCACGCGCGACCAGGCCGTAGGACACGTAGCCGCTGCCAAGGCCGCCATATTCCTCCGGGATCGTGGTGCCCAGAAGGCCCATCTCGCCCATTTCGCGAAAAATCTCGGGGTCGGTTTCTTCGTTCTGGAATGCGGCGGTGACGCGCGGCTGCAGCTTTTCCTGCGCGTATGCGCGCGCGCTGTCGGCGATCATGCGCTCGTCTTCTGACAACTGGTCGGACAGGCGGAACGGATCGTCCCAGGCAAACTTACCCAGATCCGGCGCATCTTTTGCGCGCAAAGTCGGTTTGGTGGCAGGGGCGTTCATCGGGTGTCTCCGGTCTGTCTGAAGTTGCTGCACATTAACGTGGCACTTCGAGGAAAAACAGCAAGAGTTTGACACCCGATTATGAGTAAATGTCATAGGTAGGGGGCCGACACCCTCTTCCCTTTTTATCCTAAGGCGTACCCTGCCCCGCGCACAGTCCGCACAGGATCATTGCCGCCATGCTGGGTCAGCGCTTTGCGCAAACGGCCGATATGCACGTCGACCGTACGGGTGTCGACATAGATGTCGCGGCCCCAGACCCGGTCCAACAATTGCTCACGGGTCCAGACCCGGCCTGGTTTTTCCATGAAGGTGCTGAGAAGGCGGAATTCGGTCGGACCTAGTTTCAGCGAATGGCTGCCACGGCTGACCTTGTGGGTCTCGGAATCCAGTATGATATCGTCGAATTCCAGGCGAATACCCACCGTCGCTGGGCGTACACGGCGCAACTGGGTCCGCACCCGAGCCATGAGTTCCACGACTGAGTAAGGCTTGACCACATAGTCATCTGCGCCAGTCTCAAGCCCGCGCACCTTGTCGACCTCTTCCGACCGCGCCGAGAGCATGATGATCGGAATAGAACGGGTGTCGGGCCGCGTTTTCAGGCGTCGGCAGACCTCGATTCCGCTGAGATTGGGCATCATCCAGTCCAGAACGATGATATCCGGGCTGTCTTCGTCCACCAGCAACAGCGCCTCGTCACCGCTGGCCGCCTTCGAGACGCGAAAGCCTTCGGCCTCAAGGTTGTAGGCCAGCACTTCACGCTGGGCGAGCTCATCTTCGACCACCAGAACCGTTGGTTGATCTGCAGACATGAGAGGCGTCTCCTAGACGGTTTGCGACGTTGTGTCGGCCTTGGGGCGCGACTCGGTCGGGCGCTCGCCGGTGACCAGATACACGACCTGCTCGGCAATGGCGGTCACGTGGTCGCCCATACGCTCGATGTTCTTTGCGATGAAATGCAGGTGCATGCAGGACGAAATGCTGCGCGGATCCTCGGCCATGAAGGTCAGGAATTCGCGGAACAATCCGTTGTACATCTGGTCCACCTCTTCATCGCGGTCGATGACATCGGCGGCCAGTTCGGCATCCCGTTGAATATAGGCATCCAGCGCGTCGCGCAGCATGACCTCAACCTCGCGCGCCATCCGGCGCAGCGCCGAGGCGCTCCCGTTGATCTCGCCCGAGTTCACCAGCACCGTGGTCCGCTTGGCGATGTTCTTGGAATAGTCGCCGATCCGTTCAAGGTTGGCCGATACCTTCAGTACCGACAGCACCAGCCGCAGGTCGCTTGCCGTCGGTGCGCGCAGGGCGATCAGGCGGGCGGTTTCCTCGTTGATGATGTCCTCGAGCGCGTCGATGGCTTTGTCGCCCTGACGCACCTGCTGGGCGAGTTCCTCGTCCCGCGTTTCTAGCGAGCGGGCGGCGCCCATGATCGCGGCTTCGACCAGACCGCCCATCTTCATGATATGTGCCTGGATCGCTTCGAGATCGCGGTCGAAGACAGAGGCAATATGTTGTTCTGAATCGTTCATTTCGGAATACCTGTGCTCAGCCGATCCGGCCAGTGATGTAGCTTTCGGTGCGCGGGTCCACCGGGTTGGTGAAAATCTGTCCTGTTTCGCCGAACTCGACGAGGTTACCCAAGTGGAAAAAGGCCGTTTTCTGGCTGACACGCGCGGCCTGCTGCATCGAGTGGGTCACGATGACCACCGAATACTGAGCGCGCAGTTCGTCAATCAACTCTTCGACCTGGGCAGTCGCAATCGGGTCCAGTGCCGAGCAAGGCTCGTCCATCAGCAGAACTTCGGGTTCTGTCGCCACCGCGCGGGCAATGCACAAGCGCTGCTGCTGACCGCCAGACAAGCCGGTGCCCGGAGCGTCCAGACGATCCTTGACCTCTTCCCAGATTGCACCGCGACGCAAGGATTTCTCGACGATCTCATCCAGTTCCGCTTTGTTCTTGGCAAGACCATGGATTCGCGGGCCATAGGCCACATTGTCATAGATCGACTTCGGGAACGGGTTGGGTTTCTGGAACACCATCCCGACCTTGGCGCGCAGCTGAACCGGATCAACGCGTTTGTCGTAGATGTCTTCGCCGTCCAGTTTGAAGCTGCCCTCAACACGTGCGACATCAATTGTGTCGTTCATCCGGTTCAGACAGCGCAGGAACGTGGATTTACCGCAGCCTGAAGGACCGATGAAGGCTGTGACAGTCTTGTCTTCGATATCGACATTCACATCTTTGATGGCGTGAGTGTCACCGTAAAAGACTTGGCAGTCCCGGCACTCCAGCTTGATTTCATTGGTATCCACTTGTCTCTCCACTCGTGACATGTCGTTCATGGGTCTGCCCTTCTTACCAGCGGCGTTCAAAGCGGCGGCGCAGAATGATTGCGATGATGTTCATTGTCAGCAGGAAAATCAAAAGGATGATGATCCCGCCCCAAGCTTTTTCGTAGAACCCAACGTCTGCGCGCGCAGCCCAAGTGTAGATTTGGGCAGGCATGGCTGAGTTTGGTTCTGTGAACCCGGCAAGGAATCCGTCTGGGTAGCCTCGGGCAACAAAGCCCACCATCCCGATCAGCAAAAGCGGAGCGGTTTCCCCCAGCGCCTGCGCCAGACCAATGATTGTACCGGTCAGGATACCGGGCGCGGCCAGCGGCAGAACGTGATGGAACACCGCCTGCATTTTGGAAGCCCCTACCCCAAGTGCGGCATCACGGATCGACGGCGGAACTGCTTTCAGCGACGCCCGGGTCGAGATGATGATCGTCGGCAAGGTCATCAAGGTCAGCACCAGGCCACCAACCAGCGGGGCCGATTGCGGCAGGTGCATGAATTGAATGAAGACAGCCAGACCAAGGATACCAAACACGATCGAAGGAACCGCAGCCAGGTTCGAGATATTTACCTCAATCAGATCGGTGAACCTGTTTTGCGGCGCGAATTCTTCCAGATAGATCGACGCGGCTACGCCAATTGGCAGCGAAAGCGCCAGAACCACCAGCATCATGAAGAACGATCCTACAACCGAAGCACCAATGCCGGCGCCGCCAGGGTTGTCCACGCCCGAGTCTGCCCCCGTGATGAACGGCCAGTTGAAGACCTGTTTGATGATTCCAGCTTCCTTGAGTGCATCGACCAGATCCAGATCACTTTTCTGGAGGAAACGACTATCCTGTATGGTGTCGCGCGACACCCGGCCTTTGAAGTATCCATCAACGCGGCTTGAGGCTGCCAGATCAAACTCGATAGGCTCGCCCAGTTTGTCCGGGTTTTCTGCGTAGAATGTTCGAATGGTTCCGCCTACTTTACCCAGCAGACGCTCAATTGCCGCTTCGTCGAAATCGACTTGGAGACCGCTTTCATCGAGCTCTTTGTTCAGTGCCGCGATGAATAGGTCCGAATAGGCTTTGGTCTTGAACAGCGTGCTTTCAGCCTCTTCCTGCTCTTGCTGGGTTAAGGTGAAGTCAACGCTGACAACAGTCCGGGTGAAGGCTGGAATACCTTCGGACAGGATCGATGCGAACAGGACGATCAGGAAGAACAGACCGGTCGCAATCGCGACGATACCATAGGTGCGGAAGCGTTTTTCTGCCTTGGCGCGTTTGCGGGTCCGCGCATCATATGCAGTCAGGGAAACAGCTTGGCGACCCGTTTCTGGGGTTTGCATGCTTGCGTCTGTCATTCGTACTGCTCCCGGTACTTACGCACGATGTAAAGGGCAAAGACGTTCAGGCCCAGCGTGACAACGAACAGTGTCATGCCGAGCGCAAAGGCAACCAGCGCTTCTGGCGAGGCAAAGTCTGCGTCGCCGGTCAGCTGGCTCACGATTTTTGCGGTGACGGTTGTCATCGCCTCAAACGGGTTCAGGCTAAGCCGAGCGGCTGCCCCTGCCCCCAGAACCACGATCATGGTCTCACCAATAGCACGTGAGGCTGCGAGCAGGATCGCACCCACGATGCCCGGTAGCGCGGCAGGCAGAACCACCTGGCGGATGGTTTCGGACTGCGTTGCACCCAGGCCATAGGACCCGTCACGCATCGCTTGTGGCACGGCGTTGATGATATCGTCGGACAGCGACGACACAAAGGGGATCAGCATGATGCCCATCACCAGACCGGCTGTCATCACGGCCGTACCCGCCTTCATCCAGCCCAATCCGTTGTCACCAAAGACGTCCAGCAAAAGAGGACCGACGGTCAGCAGGGCGAACAAGCCGTATACGATGGTTGGAATGCCCGCCAGAACCTCCAGCAACGGCTTGGCAACAGAGCGCACGGCGGGCGATGCATATTCGCTGAGGTAAATCGCGGCAAACAGCCCAATCGGCACAGCCACCAGCAGAGCAACTATAGAGATATAGAGCGTGCCCCAAAGCAGCGGGATGATCCCCAGTTCCGACAACCCGCCCCGGCCCGAAAAGCTGGGCGACCAGGTCAGGCCAAAAAAGAACTCTGGGGCCGGGTAGAGCTTGAAAAACTCCCATGTATTGAAAACCAGTGACAGAACAATGCCAACGGTGGTCAGAATTGCAATCGAGGCCGCTGCGAGTAGCAGAAAGCGCACACCCTGCTCAACAACGTTGCGGGCGCGATAGTCCGCCTTGGTTTGCATCCAGCCTGCCCCGGCGCCAATCAGCGCCACGACCAGAACCACGACGGTCATGATTCCATATCCGGTTGCATTTAAAGCGCGATGGCTCTGTGCCGCGTTTAGCACCGGTTGGGTGATATCGGATGTAACCACTTGACCCGCATCTTTCAGGTTCTGAGTCACTTCGGTCAGATCGGCTTGGGGGTCACTAGCGGCTGCTTCGGTCATATTTCCCTGCGACACAGCGGCTTGAAGTCCGCTAGCCGTGCGACGCACCTCGGCCATGACCAAACTTAGAGAGGAACCCTCTTTGACTGATGTATCGGGGATCATGCCCGAGACCTTGGAATTCACATACAACGGCTGAACCAGCAGCCAGATAATGAGAAGGCCAAAAGCCGGGACAATTGTCTTCAAAAGAACATTTGCGCCGTAATAGGCTGGCAACGAATGCAAGTCTCGCGGTTCGCCTCCTGCGCTTTGAATTGCGCGGGCCCGTCCCAGAACATAGCCGAGCACAGCGATCGCCAACACGATCAGAACAAGCCAAAATATCGGCATCATATCCCCACTATTCTTGACTGGGCTATAGTCGCAGAAAGGGACGGCGAGATCCGCCGCCCCAAACATTCATCCATAGATCGGCTTAGCTGCCCGAACCCATGGTCACTTCGTTGTTGATCGCTTCCTGAGTTTTTGCCAGCTCAGGGTCAGCAACGAGGCCATAGTTGGCCAGCGGGCTCGAAGGGCCAGCGATTTCGTCAGCGACGAAGAACTGAGCGTATTCTTTCAGGCCAGGGATCACGCCGATATGAGCTTTCTTCACGTAGAAGAACAGCGGACGCGATACAGGGTATTCACCGGTCGAGATGGTCTCGGTCGATGGTGCGATACCCGACATGGTCGCAACTTTCAGCTTGTCGGTGTTGTTCTCGTAGAACGCCAGACCGAAGACGCCGATGCCGTTCGGGTTGGTGTCGATACGGGCCAGGGTCTCGGTGTAGTCACCGTCGATGTCGACCGATTTGCCATCGGTACGAACAGCCAAGCATGCGTCTTCTGCGTCATCTTCGCTCATGCCGCCAGCGATCATCGCTTCCATGGCGCCAGTTGCTTCACAGCCGATCAGCAGAACTTTTTCTTCGAACACTTCACGGGTGCCGTGCTTGGTACCGGGGATGAAGCCCGCGATTTCAACGTCAGGCAGGTCTCCGTTGAACTCGGCCCAAGTGTTGTATGGGTTGTCGACGATCTCGCCGTCTTTCAGAACCTTCGCGCCCAGAGCGTTGAAGATGTCCGAAGGCTCAAACGCGTTGAAGGCAGGGCCAGACTGCTGGCTTGCAAAGACGATGCCATCGTAGCCGATGCGGACTTCCATGATGTCGGTCACGCCGTTTTCGGCACAGGCTTTGATTTCTTTCTCGCGGATCGCGCGCGACGCGTTTGCAACGTCAATGGTGTTCTCGCCAACGCCTTCGCAGAAACGTTTCAGGCCGGCCGACGAACCACCCGATTCAACAACCGGTGTCGGGAAGTCGGTGTTCTCGCCAAACAGTTCTGCGACGATCGATGCGTAAGGCAGAACGGTTGACGAACCAGCAACCTGAACGTTGTCACGAGCTGCAGCAGTGGTTGCCGAAACGGCAGCAATTGCCAGCGCAGAAGCCGACAGTTTTACAAAGGACATTTCAGTCTCCTTGAGAATTGGGTTTTTGATCACCCCCATGATGATCTTGCGCGAACCACTAGGCCCCGTGCGTAAGGCTTTTGTGACAGGTACGTAACAGTTTTATGACAAGCCGGGTTTTTCTTGCCTCTTGCTGTCATAAATCTTTTGGCACGGCCATGTTGGCTTTGCGGAAACCCGCTCTCTAGCGCGGTAAAATCACCGTAAAAACAGTGCCTTTTCCTAAATCGCTTTCCACCCGAAGGCGCCCGCGGTGACGGTTGACGATATGCTTCACAATCGCGAGCCCAAGCCCGGTTCCGCCCAATTGGCGCGATCTGTGACTGTCGGCGCGATAGAACCGCTCGGTGAGTCGCGGCAGGTGAACGGAATCAATGCCAGGCCCTCGATCGATGATCTGCACCCGCACTGCCGGGCCACGTATGGCCGTATCCCTCTCTGAGGTGGTCACGCGCAACTCGACACTGCCGCCGCTGCCGCCATATTTGATGCCGTTCTCGACCAGATTGGTAAACACCTGACGCAACTGATCGCTGTCGCCGGTCATAGTCACCGGATCCTCAGGCGCATCAAGCGTCAGCACCACCTCGGCGTCATCGGCCAAAGGGCGCATAGAGTTCAGCGTGGATTGCAGCAGACCTGTCAGTTCCAACTCCTCTTTCGGGCGCACGCGTTCCTCGCTTTCCACCCGGTTGAGCGACAGCAGATCGCCGACAAGGCGGTTCATGCGGTTTGCCTCATCCGTCATGATTTGCAAAAATCGCTCACGCGCGGCGTCGTCATCTCGGGCCGGACCCCGCAGGGTTTCGATGAAGCCCATCAGGGCGGTCAGAGGGGTGCGGAGTTCATGACTGACATTGGCGACGAAATCGCGACGCATCTGGCTGGCTTGTTCCAGATGCGTGATATCCTGAAAGATCGTCAGCACCGCCCCGCCGGACACCGCGCCGATGCCGTTCATATAGCGGCAGATCACCTCGAAGGTTGTATCCTGCGCGCCGTCATTTGAAAGGTGCCGCGTTTTGGCCGGACCCTTGCTGCGCAAGCTTTGCTCGATCGCTTCAATGACCTGAGGCTGCCTGAGGATCGTCGCAAAATGACGGCCCGTGATGTTCTGGCTTAGCAGGGTTTTGGCGTCGGTATTGGCGGCGATGATTCGCTCGGTCTGGTCGACCAGAAGCGCGGGCATCGGAATGGCCGACACGTATTCATCCAGAAGGTTCTCAGCCATGTTCGATTGGTTTCCTGCCGCTTAAGCCAACGGTTTCAGGGTGTCCCTGAATTTGCGCATGTTCTGCTGATAGTGCAGCGCGCTGAGCGTGTTCCGCTGGGCTGCGGCTTCATCCAGCTGACGAACCACCTTGCCCGGAGACCCCATGACCAGCGAGTTGTCGGGGATCTCTTTGTTTTCCGTGATCAGCGCCCCTGCCCCAATCAGGCAGTTCTTGCCGATCTTCGCCCCGTTCAGAATGATCGCCCCCATACCGATCAGAGAATTCTCACCAATCGTGCAGCCATGCAGCATGACCTTGTGGCCGATTGTGCAATTCGCCCCGATTGTAAGAGGAAAACCAGTGTCGATATGCATGACGCAGTTCTCTTGCACATTGCTGCCCGCGCCGACGCGGATTTCTTCGTGATCCGCCCGGATCGTGCAGCCAAACCAGACCGAAGCGCCCTCTTCCAGTACCACCTTGCCAATCAGATTGGCGTCCGGCGCAACCCAGGTGTCTTCGTGGATTTGGGGCGTGTGATCTCCCAGCGCGTAGATGGTCATGACTGCTCCTCGAATTCCATCTGCAGGGTGCGGACGTGGTTTTGCAGTTTTGGTTGCTGAATGCGACGCATCCGTTCGGCGCTGACGATGGTTTTCAGCTTTTCCTCTGTCGAATCCAGATCGTCATTCACCAGCACATAGTCGTAATAGCCCCAGTGGCTGATCTCATCCCAGCTTTTCAGCATGCGCTTGCCGATGACATCGGCGCTGTCCTGAGCCCGGCTCTCCAATCTGCGGCGTAGTTCGGGGATCGAGGGCGGCAGGATGAAGATCGACAGCGCGTGTTTGCCGAGGTCTGAGTTGCGGATCTGCACCTCGCCCTGCCAGTCCACGTCGAACAAAACATCCTTGCCGGATTCGATGGACTCACGCACAGGGCCAGCGGGTGAGCCATAGAAGTTGCCGAACACATGCGCATGTTCCAGCATTTGCCCATCGGCCACCTGCTGTTTGAATTCGTCTTCGGACAAGAAGTAGTATTCGCGGCCATGTTCTTCACCCGGACGTGGTTCGCGGGTTGTGGCCGAGATCGAGAATTCGAGTTCGGTATCCCAGGCCATCAATCTGCGGGCCAAGGTGGACTTACCCGCGCCCGAAGGGGATGACAGGATGATAAGGAGGCCGCGGCGATCTGCCATGTCAGTTCTTCCTACTGTTATTCAACGTTTTGTGCCTGCTCGCGCATCTGGTCGATCACCGCCTTCAACTCCAACCCAACCGAGGTCAGATCGGCGCTTTGCGCCTTGGAGCAGAGGGTGTTGGCCTCGCGGTTGAACTCCTGCATCAGGAAATCCAGCTTACGGCCAACCGCACCATCCTGCGCCAGAAGGTCCCGCGCGGCGGTGACATGGGCGCTGAGGCGGTCGATTTCTTCGGTGATGTCGGCCTTGACGGCGATCAGGGCGAGTTCCTGCGCCACCCTCTCAGGTTCGACCCCTTGGGCGTTATCCAACACGCGGGCGAGGTTTTCGCGCAGCGCCTCGGCCATCTTGTCCTTGCGCTGTTCGGCCAGTTCGGCGGCCTGTGCGGTCAATGCCGCGACCTGATCCAGCTGAGACGCCAGGATCCCGGCCAGAGCTTCGCCCTCGGTCTGTCGCATGTCGAGAAACGCCGCCAGAAGCGGGGTGAATTCGGTGGTCATCTGCGCGACCAGCAGGGCCGGATCGTCTGCCTCGGCCCCCGCATCCAGCATACCTTTGAGGGTCAGCAGATCACTCGCCTTGGAGGGGGCCAGTGCGATCCCCCTTGCCTCGGCCATGGTCTGTGTCTGTTGCAAGGCGTCCAGGCCCGCCGACATCGCAACCGTGTTCAAGGCCAGATCCGGCTGGGATTCGTCCCGGCTGATCCGCAATGACAAGGTCACATTGCCCCGGCTCAGCGATTTGGACAGAACACCCCGCAACGCGGCGTCAAGCCCGGTCAGCCAGTCGGGCACGCGAATGCGCATGTCCAGCCCCTTGCCGTTCACGCTGCGCAGTTCCCATGTCCAGCTATGGGGGCCGAACTCTCCCTTGCCCGAGGCGAACCCGGTCATGGATTTGATCATCACTGCCCTTTCCATCGCTGTCAGTCTTCGTGTCAGCCGCACCTAATGCCATTGCCCGGTGCAGAGCAAGAGTTTGCTGAGACCGCCTCTGTCCGACAGAAGTTAACCATTCGTTAAAGAATTGCTCCAAAATTGACTCAACCCGTGTCAATCTTGTCTCTAGCTCGGTCGTTTGGCCGAAAATGCCTCCGATATGTTGCATTTTATGAAAATGACGGTGATTAGACGCTAGGGTAATGAAAATGAAAACCTTTTTTGGGACTGGCTCGAAGTCCAAACTTGGAAAGACAGTCGCAATGGATCGCTTTGACAGCGGGTGCAGCCTCTCACCGATCCGTCAGGCCGAGGCCTACTGGACCGCGTTGCTTGACGGGAATAGCGTGCCCATGCGGTCGCAGATTGATCCGCGTGGGCTTGAGAATATTCTGGAATACACCTTCATCCTCGAGCGGATTGCACCGGGGCTGGCCCGGTTTCGCCTCGCGGGCAGCCACCTGAACAAGCTGGCCGGGATGGAGGTGCGCGGCATGCCTCTGACCGCGTTTTTCGATCCCGAGGCGCGTAAGGCAGCCACGAATGCTCTAGAGCAGGTCTTTGCCAACCCCGCAATTGCCGAATTGGATATGGTGTCCAGCGGCGCGTTCGGGCGCGCCCGGATGCAGGCGCGTATGCTGCTTTTGCCGCTGAAAAGCGATCTGGGGGATGTCAGTCGCGTTATGGGCGTCATGTTCAGTGACGGCGCGATCGGAGCGACCCCGCGCCGCTTCTCGATCCAAGACAGCCGGATCAAACCGGTGAGCGAGGTTCAGGCGCCGGCCAAGCCAAAGCTGGAAGTCACGGACGGTTTTGCTTAGGGCTTTGCCGAGGGCAAGGCAGAATTCAAACGCCCCAAAGGGCACCTCAGGCTGGTTGCATCGCGCGACGACTGATCCAAAGAAAAACGGCGGGCTAAGGACCCGCCGTTTTCTTTGATTGATTGAACCTTAGCTTGCTTCGCGCTTGGTGCGGTCGCGGCGCAGGTTGGTCAGTTCTTCGGCGACCAGGAAGGCCAGTTCCAACGATTGCGACGCGTTCAAACGCGGGTCGCACGCCGTGTGGTACCGGTCCGAGAGGTCCTCTTCGGTCACGGCACGCACGCCGCCGGTGCATTCGGTGACGTCCAGACCGGTCATCTCGAAATGCACACCACCGGGGATGGTGCCTTCGGCCTGATGCACGCCAAAGAAGTCCCGCACTTCGCGCAGGACCGAATCGAACGGGCGGGTTTTGTACCCGGTGGCCGATTTGATCGTATTGCCGTGCATGGGGTCGCAGACCCAAGTGACCTTGGCGCCCTCTTCCTTGACCGCTTTGACCAGACGCGGCAGATGCTCACCCGCCTTGCCTGCACCGAAGCGGGCGATCAGGGTCAGACGACCCTCTTCGTTTTCGGGGTTCAGCTTGGACATCAGCACCTTGAGGTCCTCGGCCGTTGTGGTCGGGCCACATTTCAGACCGATCGGGTTCTGAACGCCACGGCAGAATTCCACATGCGCGCCGTCGGGCTGACGGGTGCGGTCGCCGATCCAGATCATGTGACCGGAACCTGCCAGCCAGTTGCCCGAAGTCGAATCCAGACGGGTCAACGCCTCTTCATATTCCAGCAACAGACCTTCGTGGCTGGTGTAGAACTCAACGGTCGAGAACTCATGCGTCGTCTCGGCGGTGATGCCCGCAGCACCCATGAAGTCGATCGTGTCCTGAATGCGGTCGGCAATCTCGGAGTATTTCTGAACGTCCTGTTCATCCGTGAAGCCCAGCGTCCAAGAATGCACGCGGCTCATGTCGGCGAAACCACCGGTCGAGAACGCGCGCAGCAGGTTCAGCGTGGCGGCGGCCTGTGTGTAGGCCTGCAGCATCTTGGACGGATTCGGAATCCGCGCCTCGGGCGTGAAGTCCAGCTCGTTGATGATGTCGCCACGGTAGCTGGGCAGCTCAACGCCATCCACAACCTCGGTCGGTGCGCTACGCGGTTTGGCAAACTGCCCAGCCATACGGCCCACTTTGACCACCGGCACCTTGGCGCCATAGGTCAAAACCATCGCCATTTGCAGCATCACTTTGAACGTGTCACGGATCGCATCCGCGCTGAATTGTTCAAAGCTTTCAGCACAATCCCCGCCCTGCAACAGGAAAGCCTCGCCGCGACCGGCGGCACCCAGATGTTGCTTGAGACGCCGCGCCTCACCGGCAAAGACCAGCGGGGGATACTGCGAAAGCTGCGCCTCGACTTTGGCCAGCGCGGCCGCGTCGGTATAGTCTGGCATCTGAACCCGGGGCTTGTTGCGCCAGTTCGATTTTTGCCATTCGGTCATAGCCTTGATCTCCGCTGATAGTATTCAGGTGGTCTCTATACAAAAAGCCGGGAAGAGAGACCATATCCGATTTGCGGCTCTTGACGTCGTAAACAAGCTTTGATCATGGTATCTGTCAAATCATGCGCGCCCAAGGCGCATCGGCCACCGAATCAAGGACAAAAACCCATGCAAGAACAACGCCAAGTTGTCAAAGTCGACGGTAACGTCGACAAGCCGATTAATTTTGTATTCGTCTTATTGGATGGATTTTCGCTTTTGTCCTTTGCGTCGGCTCTGGACAGCCTGCGCATTGCCAATCGTATGGCAGATAAGCCTGTCTATACGTGGTCTTTGATCGGTGAAGGTGGCGATACAATTACCTGCTCGGCAGGCACGACTTTCAAGCTGGACCAGGACCTGATCGAGCTGCAGCGTGATGACATCGTTCTGATCTGTGGCGGGGTCGAGGTTAAGACCGCAACCACCAAGAAGATCCTGAACTGGATGCGGCGCGAGGCCCGCAAAGGGCTGCGGATCGGTGGCTTGTGTACGGCAGCCTATTCGCTTGCCAAGGCGGGGCTGCTGGAGGGTAAGCGAGCGACCATCCACTGGGAAAACTCGGACAGCTTCATTGAAGAGTTCGACAATGTGGAACTGACCAAATCCGTGTTTCAGGTTGACGGCAACCGGATGACCACCGCGGGGGGCACCTCATCCATTGATCTCATGCTAAAGCTGATCGCGAATGACTATGGCGAGGGTCTGGCCAGCGCCGTAGCCGATCAGATGATCTATTCTTCAATCCGCACGGATCAGGACACGCAGCGCTTGTCGACGCCCACTCGGATTGGGGTCCGACATCCGAAGCTGAGCCAGGTCATTCTGATGATGGAAAAGAACATTGAAGAGCCGATCTCGCCTTCGATTCTGGCCAAGGATGTCGGCATGTCGACCCGCCAGCTGGAGCGTCTGTTCCGCCGCTACCTGAGCCGCTCACCCAAGCGGTATTACATGGAGTTGCGACTGCACAAAGCCCGCAACCTGCTTATGCAGACGGATATGAGCGTGATTAACGTGGCGCTGGCCTGCGGTTTTGCCTCGCCGAGCCATTTCTCCAAGTGTTACCGAGCGCATTACAACACCACGCCATACCGTGAGCGCGGGGCACAGTCTGGGCGGCTGTCCGTGTAAAGCCGCTTTACAGGGTCTTTTCAAAATAGTGCAGATGGGGCCTGAGCATGGGCTGATCCAGATAGGTCGTCGTCTCAATGGGTCCGGACATTTCGACAAATCCCAGTTTCGGATAGAGGTCCCTCATTTCGACATTCGGAGTAAGCGTGTCAGCTACAAGGCGCTTTAACCCCAACGTGCGGGCTGCGTCTTCTCGGGCTTTTATCATGGCACGCCCCGCACCTGTGCCGCGCGCGGCTTCGGTCACGAACACGCGTTTCAATTCGCCGGTGTCCCGATCCAGCCGTTTCATCATGCCACAGCCGATGATCTTACCCGTGCTGTCTCGCGTCAGAACCAGGCACCCGTTTGGCGGCAGATAGTCCTCTGAGTGTGCCCAAAACTCGGCCAGCGCGCTTTGCGGCGCAGCCGGATCGATTTCAAACCCCATGGCCGTCATGCGCTCAACGATCAACGCATAATATTGGGACAGGATGCCGTTCAACTCATCCTGATCTGGCAGCGTGTCACACATTTCAATCGAAAAGTCGCGCAATGGACCGTACCCTCAGATGGTTTCTTGATACAGGATCAAGCTCGGTTACTCGGCAACAGTCAAGGAGGGCGAGCACTGATCTATCTATCCGGGGAAAGCCGAAAAACTGCCCCATTGCCTACGGAAATGAACCAGATCGACCCATCCGGGGCCTCAACGATATCCCGGACCCGCTCTGTTTCGGGGCCTCTGATCTGTTCGACCTCGCGCAGTGGGTTGCCGTCCAGCCGGGCGATGTAATCAAACTTGAGCGATCCCACGAAGATGTCGCCTTTCCATTCCGGCCAGAGCGCACCTGAATAGACCATCAACCCCGACGGCGCGATTGAAGGGTCCCAATAGTGGCGTGGCTGCTCCATCCCATCCTTGGAAGTGCCTTCGCCTATCGTCTTGCCCGAGTAGTGCTTGCCATAGGAAATGACGGGCCAGCCGTAGTTCAGCCCCGGTTGCACGAGGTTGACCTCATCCCCTCCGCGCGCGCCATGCTCGGATGTCCAAAGACGCCCCTGAGCATCCAGATCGGCGCCCTGAGGGTTGCGGTGCCCGTAGGACCAGATCTCGGGCCGAATATTCGCCTGCCCGACAAAGGGGTTGTCGGCAGGAACCGAGCCATCCCGATTGATGCGGATAATCGACCCGATTGGGTTTGAGCGGTCCTGAGCCTGCGGCGGATCCCCCCGATCCCCGATGGTGACAAACAAACTGCCGTCTTCCGCCTCAACCACTCGGGAGCCAAAGTGACGCCCGCCCGAGCCTCCGGGCGTGGCCTCGAACAGGATACGCGTGTTGGTCAGGCGTTTGCCGTTCTCCGACAGGCGCGCGACGGCCAGCGCGGTGCCAGCCCCATTGCTCTGAGGTTTCGAGAAGGTCAGAAAAACCTCGCGCGTCTGTGGGAAATCCCTCGCGATGGTCACGTCCAGCAAGCCGCCCTGCCCTCTGGCGGCCACTTTCGGCACCCCCTTCACTTTTTGAGATTTCCCGTCCGACACATAAAGCACATCGCCATCCCGTTCGGTCACCAGAAACGATCCATCAGGCAGGATGCCTACGGCCCAGGGCGCATCCAGTCCCTCGATCATCGGCTCGATCTGAACCGTACCTTGGGATGTCTCAAGCTCCTCGGCGCAGGCGAGACCTGCGCTGATCATAAAGGCAAGAATCGCAAAGGGTCTGGGCGTCATGGGACTTCCTTTCGGACTGACAGCGTTATCACCATGAGAACAAATAGGATTATGGAGCGTAAAAACACGATTGCGTTAGGACTTTTCTTTTCCGGATTGCTTGCCTAGGGTCATGCGCAGAACGAATACGTTCACAATAGGGAGTAACCATATGAAAAAGCTGCTGACTGCAACTGCAGCCTCCGCTCTGCTGGCGGGAACCGCAATGGCCGAAGACGTCAAGCTTGGCGTTCTGTTCGGCTTCACCGGCCCGATTGAATCGCTGGCGCCTGCCATGGGTTCGGGCGCCGAGATGGCGATGGCCGAAGTCACAGAATCCGGCAAGCTGCTGGACGGAGCAACCGTGACCGCGACACGCGCAGATACCGGCTGTATCGACAACGGCCTGTCCACGTCGAACGGCGAGCGCATGATCGCTGACGGCGTTGCTGGCATTATCGGCGGTGACTGCTCGGGCGTCACCGGCGCGATCCTGCAGAACGTCGCGATTCCGAATGGCATGGTGATGATCTCGCCATCTGCCACCTCGCCCGGTCTGTCGACCATGGAAGACAACGGCTTGTTCTTCCGCACCGCGCCGTCAGATGCGCGTGAAGGTCAGGTGATGGCCGACATCCTGAACGATCGTGGCATTAGCTCGATCGCTCTGACCTACACCAACAACGACTACGGCAAGGGTCTCGCGGACGCGATCCAGTCCTCGTTCGAGGCGTCGGGTGGCGAAGTCACCATCGTCGCAGCGCACGAAGACGGCAAAGCCGACTACTCGGCTGAAGTTGGCGCGCTGGCCTCGGCCGGTGGCGATATTCTGGTCGTTGCGGGCTACCTGGACCAAGGTGGTCTGGGCATCATCCAGTCGGCTCTGGACAGCGGCGCGTTTGACACATTCGGTCTGCCCGGCGGCATGATCGGTGACTCGCTGCCTGCCAACGTCGGTCCGGACCTGAACGGCTCGTTCGGTCAGATCGCTGGTTCGGGTGGTGAAGGTGCTGAAAAGTACTTTGCTATGGCCGAAGCGGCGGGTTTCGACGGCTCGTCGCCCTACTCGCCTGAGTCCTATGACGCTGCCGCCCTGTTCATGCTGGCCATGCAGGCCGCAGGTTCCACCAACCCGGCGGACTATGGATCCAAGATCATGGACGTCGCCAATGAACCCGGCGAGAAGATCTATCCGGGTGAGCTAGCCAAGGGCCTGGAACTGCTCGCTGCGGGTCAGGAGATCGACTATGTCGGTGCCTCAGGTGTTGAGCTGATTGGCCCCGGTGAAAGCGCGGGTTCTTACCGTGAGATCGAAGTCACCGACGGCGAGAACAAAACCGTCAACTTCCGTTGATCCAAGGTTAACAGTCATAAAAACAAGCAGCCCGGGCCTTGTGTCCGGGCTGTTTCAATGACAAAAGCCCGCACCATTCGTACAGGGACGTGGCAACAACGCCGGAAAACGGCGGCTAGGGGAAAAAATGATCGTCGTCGAAGACGTGCATAAGCATTTCGGCGGGTTTCATGCGGTGGACGGGGCATCGCTGGAAATCCAAAAGGGCTCGATCACCGGTCTGATCGGACCGAACGGGGCCGGAAAAACCACTTTGTTCAACGTGATCGCGGGTGTTTTGCCTCCAACCAGCGGCAAGGTGGTGATGGATGGTGAAGATATCACCGGCCTGCCCCCACATGAGCTGTTTCACAAGGGCTTGCTGCGCACCTTCCAGATAGCGCATGAATTTTCGTCCATGACCTGCCGCGAGAACCTGATGATGGTGCCCGGTGCGCAATCCGGGGAATCGCTTTGGAACACATGGTTCGGTCGCAAACGGATTGCTGATGAGGAACGCGCGCTGCGGGCCAAAGCTGATGAGGTGCTGGAGTTCCTGACAATCGAACATCTGGCCGATCACAAAGCGGGTCAGGTTTCGGGCGGGCAGAAGAAGCTGCTGGAGCTTGGTCGCACCATGATGGTCGACGCCAAGATCGTGTTTCTGGACGAGGTCGGCGCGGGTGTGAACCGCACCCTGCTGATGACCATTGGCGACACGATCCTGCGTCTGAACAAAGAACGCGGCTATACCTTCGTCGTCATCGAGCATGACATGGATTTCATCGGCAAGATCTGTGACCCCGTCATTTGTATGGCCGAGGGCAAGGTGCTGGCCGAGGGAACCCTGGACGAGATCAAAGCCAATGAACACGTGATCGAGGCCTACCTGGGCACTGGCCTGAAGAACAAAGACAAGCTGGAGGCCGGAGCGTGAGCGATAATCCTTATCACGACGACAAAGGCAACAAGGACGCGTCGATCACGAACACGCAAGGCGTCGGCACCATGACCCCGGCCCATCGCAAAAGCGGCGCAACACACAAGGTCGATGGTGGGCCGTTTCTGATCGGCGACACGATGACAGGTGGCTACGGCAAAGGGCCCGACATTCTGCACGATTGCACCATCGCCGTCGACCGGGGCGAGATTGCAGTCATCGTCGGGCCCAACGGCGCTGGCAAGTCTACTGCGATGAAGGCCGTGTTCGGCATGCTGGATGTGCGCTCGGGCGCAGTTCGGTTGGACGGCGAGGATATCACCTCTCTCACGCCTCAGGACCGGGTGATGCGTGGGATGGGTTTTGTGCCGCAGACTTCGAACATCTTCACCTCGATGACGGTGGAAGAGAACCTTGAGATGGGTGCCTTTATCCGCCGGGATGATTTCTCGGACACGATGGAGCAGGTCTATGAGTTGTTCCCCATCCTCCGCGATAAACGCCATCAAGCGGCCGGCGAACTGTCGGGCGGTCAGCGCCAGCAGGTGGCCGTGGGCCGCGCGCTGATGACTCAGCCGAAGGTACTGATGCTGGATGAGCCGACCGCCGGTGTCTCGCCTATCGTGATGGATGAACTGTTTGACCGGATCATCGAAGTCTCACGCACCGGGTTACCGATCCTGATGGTCGAACAGAATGCCCGTCAGGCCTTGGAGATCGCAGACAAGGGATACGTGCTGGTTCAGGGGCGGAACGCCTATACCGGCACGGGCAAGGAACTGCTGGCCGATCCCGAAGTGCGTAAGAGTTTCTTGGGGGGCTGAGGATGAAAGTTCTGTTTCTCGCAGCAGTTCTGTCTGCCGTTACCGGTGCGTCCGCCGAACAAATAGTCACGAAGTGTAAGCTGGAATACACGTGTGCCAATATCAATGCCTGCCAGTCAACCAAGACGGGTCACGGCGTTGATTTCACGTTTGTACTCTTGCCCGACAACGAGCTTCGTCTTGATCTCGGAGGCGATGAATTGCCTTTACTGAAAGCCCAGCAAGTGACTGACGACCTGATGACAGCACATGGCTGGGATTCTGATCGCTTAGCTTCTTACACCTTCAGCTTGTTCGCTGATGGGATTGTCGCTTACACGACCCACGCCTTTGTGGGAAAAGGTATAAGCCTGACTGGCCTTGGTAGCTGTGAGGTGAACAACTAATGGACTTCCTCAACGCCCTTGTGGCGCTTTCCAACTTCGTTCTTGTTCCCGCAATCGCCTATGGCAGCCAGTTGGCGCTGGGCGCTTTGGGGGTGACGCTGATCTACGGCATCCTGCGGTTTTCGAACTTTGCCCATGGCGATACGATGGCCTTTGGCGCGATGATCGCGGTACTGGTCACGTGGGGCCTGCAAGCCGCAGGGGTCAGTTTCGGACCGTTGCCGACGGCTCTGCTTGCCCTGCCCTTCGCCATTTTGGGCTGTATCGTTCTAGTGCTGATCACCGACCGGCTGGTTTATCGCTTCTACCGCGAACAAAAGGCCAAACCGGTCATTCTGGTGATCGTGTCCATGGGCGTGATGTTCATCATGAACGGTATCGTCCGGTTTATCATCGGGCCGGATGATCAGCGGTTCTCGGACGGTGCACGTTTCCTGATCAAGGCGCGGGACTTCAAGGAATGGACCGGGCTGAACGAAGGGCTCGCGATCAAAACCTCTCAGGCCATCACGGTCGTTGTGGCGGTGATCGCCGTGGCCGCCCTGTTCTGGTTTTTGAACAAAACCCGCACAGGCAAGTCGATGCGCGCCTATTCGGATAACGAGGATCTGGCGCTGCTGTCCGGCATCAACCCCGAGCGTGTAGTGATGATCACCTGGATTATCGTGGCTGCACTGGCGACCACGGCGGGCGTGCTTTATGGCCTCGACAAGAGCTTCAAGCCCTTCGTCTATTTCCAGCTTCTTCTGCCGATCTTTGCCTCGGCCATCGTTGGCGGTTTGGGCAACCCTCTGGGCGCCATCGCGGGTGGGTTCATCATCGCGTTTTCCGAGGTGACCATCACATACGCCTGGAAGAAAGTGCTGACCTATCTCGCTCCGGACAATCTGGAACCGTCGGGTTTGGTTCAGTTCCTCTCTACCGATTACAAATTCGCCGTCAGCTTTGCGATCCTGCTGATCGTGCTTCTGTTTAAGCCCACGGGCCTGTTCAAAGGAAAATCGGTATGAGCGAGGTTACCAAGAACACCCTGCTTTTCGTCACAGTTGGCGCGCTGATCCTTTTGACCGGGTTCACCCAAAGCTGGAACGCCGCGATCCTGATCCTGAACATGGGGTTGATTTCGGCCATCATGTCGATCGGTGTGAACCTGCAATGGGGCTTTGCGGGCCTCTTCAACGTCGGCGTCATGGGCTTTGTGGCTTTGGGCGGGCTGGCGGTTGTCCTGATCTCGACCCCACCAACGCCCGGAGCATGGTCCGAGGGCGGCTATGGCGTCATTCTGGCGCTTCTTTTGGGGGCCGCGACAGTTGTTGCAACCGTCATGGTTGCGCAGAAGATGCCCAAAGGACGCTCACGGACGCTGGCTATCGTCGGAATCCTCATCGTCGGTTTCTTTGTTTACCGTGCGATCTTTGATCCGAACGTCGCCGCGATTGAAGCGATTGATCCGGCCGTTGCCGGCAATATCGGTGGTCTGAATCTGCCGGTCTTGCTTGCCTGGCCTGCCGGAGGGCTACTGGCCGCAGGTGCCGCATGGCTGATCGGCAAGACGGCTCTGGGTTTACGCTCGGACTATCTGGCGATTGCGACCCTTGGTATTGCCGAGATTATCATTGCCGTCATGAAGAACGAGGACTGGCTGGCCCGCGGCGTCAAGAACGTCTACGGCATCCCGCGCCCCTCGCCCGTCGTGGGCTATGAGGTGGAACTGCAGCAAGACCCTTCCTTCCTTGCGCGGGCCGATTGGCTGGGGCTTGATCCGGTGATCGCCTCGACCCTTTCGGTCAAGCTGGGCTATTCGCTGCTGTTCCTGATTGTTTTGCTGGTGCTGCTTTGGATGGCGCAGATGGCGCTCAAAAGCCCATGGGGCCGGATGATGCGCGCCATTCGCGACAATGAAGTCGCGGCTGAGGCGATGGGTAAAGATGTCACCCGCCGCCACCTACAGATCTTTGTGCTTGGCTCTGCCATTTGCGGTATCGCGGGCGCGATGATGACGACGCTGGACGGTCAGCTGACACCGGGCACCTACAACCCCCTGCGATTTACATTCCTTGTCTGGGTGATGGTGATTGTCGGTGGCTCGGGCAACAATTTCGGCGCCGTGCTGGGTGCGTTCCTGATTTGGTTCCTGTGGGTGCAGGTCGAGCCGATGGGCCTGTGGCTGATGAACCTGATTACATCAGGTATGCCCGACGGAAGTGCGCTGAAGGCGCATCTGATCGAAAGTGCAGCGCATATGCGGTTGTTTACGATGGGACTGGTCTTGCTAATTGTCCTCAGATTCAGCCCCCGAGGGCTGATCCCCGAGAAATAGACGCATCACGATCACAATCCAGAAGCCGCGCCCCTCAACCGGCGCGGCTTCTTGATTTTTAAAGAGGTTTCTGAGTACACGAAACTACGGCTGGTTGTTCGGACTTTTGGGGTCCGGCCTATGCTCAGAAGAAACCCGACCGATCTCTACGATCATTCGCACTCAATTGATGAGAGTATCCGACTTGACCAAGAAAACACTGATCACCAAAGCCGTTGTCATTCTGCCGGTTCTGGCCGCGCTGACGGCCTGTATTCCGTCGCCCGAAGACCTTGAGACCACTCCTGTTCAGGTTAACACTCCGCAGGGCGTCGTGACCTGTCAGCTTTACCGACATGATCGAGTTACCTGGGACCGTGCGATTGACTTCCCGGCCACGAAGATGTCCGTGAAACAGGCCGATGCATATTGCCGTCAGGAAGGACAACGCCGCCTGAAGTAAGCCGGTTGGCGCCCTGTGCTGGGCGCCTCCGATCAGCGATTTCGGAACAACCCGCCCAGAATACCCCGCACGATGCGACGGCCGGTTGTTCCCTTCAGCTCTTTGATGACGGCTTCACTCATCGCCGTTGCAAAAGTGTCTTTCTTACGCACTACCCGAGACGTTGAACGCCCAACCCGGCTACCTGAATACCGACGTGCCGAGCTGTATTCGCGCTCCATCGGGGTTTGTTGTTCGATGATCTCATCCGCCTCCGCGGCCTCGGCCTCTTTGGCGGCAGCCTCCGCACGGGCTTGCAGGATTTCAAAGGCCGATTTGCGATCGACGGGCGTGTCATATTTCGCCGCCATCGGAGAGGCTTGCAGGATACCCTGACGCTCAGGTTCCGAAATTGGCCCAAGCAGCGATCCCGGTGGGCGAATCAAAGTCCGCTCGACAATCCCCGGCACGCCTTTCTTCTGCAGCATCGAGGTCACGGCCTCACCAACGCCCACCTCTCGGATCGCGGCCTCGGTATCGAAGGCGGGATTCTCGCGGTAGGTTTCCGCCGCCATACGAAGGTTCTTTCGGTCCCGCGCGGTAAAGGCGCGCAGCGCGTGTTGTACCCGGTTGCCCAACTGTCCCAAAATGTCTTCGGGAATATCGGCGGGGTTCTGCGAAATGAAGTAAACTCCAACCCCTTTGGAACGGATCAGGCGCGCGACCTGCTCGACCTTGTCGACGAGAATCTTGGGCGCATCATCAAACAGAAGGTGCGCTTCGTCGAAAAAGAAGACCAGCTTGGGCTTTTCCGGATCTCCGACCTCGGGCAGTTCCTCGAACAGTTCGCTCAGCAGCCACAACAGGAACGTGGCATAAAGCCGGGGGGCGCCCATCAGCTTGTCCGAGGCCAGTATGTTCACCATCCCCTGCCCGTTTCCATCCACTCGCATCAGATCGGCCAGATCCAGCGCGGGTTCTCCGAACAGCTTGGTGCCGCCTTGGTTTTCCAATACCAAAAGGCGGCGTTGAATGGCTCCGATGGAGGCCGTTGAGACATTGCCGTAGCGCAGCGACAGCTTCGCCCTGTTCTCACCGATCCACACCAGAAGCGCCTGCAGATCCTTGAGATCCAGCAGCGGCATCCCTTCTTCATCAGCGACTCGGAACGCGATGTTGAGAATCCCCTCCTGCGCCTCACTCAGCTCCATTAGGCGCGACAGCAGCAGAGGGCCCATTTCAGTGACAGTGGTTCGAACCGGATGCCCCTGTTCACCGAACAGGTCCCAGAACGTGACTGGACATGCGGCGTAGGAAAAATCAGTAAAGCCGATCCGTTCGGCGCGCTCGGTAAACGCCTGATGCAACTTATGGGTTTCGCTGCCTGCCAGGGCCAGACCAGACAAGTCGCCTTTGACGTCCGACAGGAAAACCGGCACGCCCGCTTGCGAAAAACCCTCGGCCAGGATTTGCAGAGTGACCGTCTTGCCCGTCCCCGTGGCCCCTGCGATCAGCCCGTGGCGGTTCGCATATTTCAGCGTCAAACCTTGCGGCGTTCCGTATCCCTCTCCCGCACCGCCGAGAAAAATCTCTTTACCCATGTAATTGCAGCCTTTTTTCACTGATCCGCATCCAGCATACAAACTTAACCTTTGGCTGCCATAGTCTATTCGTTCCCTTTGTGGCCCCGGGTTGCCAAGGGGACACTTCCTCCCTGTCGACTGGCCGTGCCTTCGGGCACGGCTTTTTTCACGGAAGTGGGCGATTAAAACTGTGCTGATTAGTGCATTAAATTTTTCTGTTAGCGGTTGACCCCTGCTCCCCCCTTTCGTAACGTCTGCGCATAACTAAGTCGGCCAGTCCGACGGGGAGAAAAATTTTGGGAAGAGGGCTGCTCCACCAGCCCTCTTTTCTTTTGCCTGTATTGGTTCTGGAGCGGGGTTTGGCCCAAGAAAACGGTCAAATTAATTTCAGTCATTCGGTTAACGACTGACAGCCGCAGCGAAGGATGCTAGATGAGGCAAAACAAACAGCAAACCGAGGCATTCATGTTCAAGAAACTCCTCTCGTTTAATACTCTGGCAGCCGTTCTGATGTGCGGAGCGGTTAGCGCGCAGGAAACGACCTCCGAAGGCGCGACCAATGAAGGAACAGGGGCCGATGCAGGCGCGGGCCTCGATTTGGGCCAATCCGGTCCTCGTGTAGGTGAGCAATTTGTCAAAGAAGAATCCGGCGATTGGGATGTCTCCTGCATCAAGGCACCGGAAGGCGAAGATCCATGTGCGATCGTGCAGGTTCTGAACGGCGCTCAGGGTGATCCGATTGCAGAAGTGTCCATCGGCAAGCTGCCCGAAGGTGGAGCGGCTGTTGCATGGGCCAATGTGATCGTACCATTGGAGACTCTGCTGCAGGCGCAACTGGCCTTGTCGATCGACGGCGCACCGCGCAAGCTCTACAACTACCACCACTGTCTGCCCGTTGGCTGTGTCGCGCAGCTGGGCCTAAGCCAGGGTGACATTGATGCGATGAAAGCGGGCAGCAAAGCGACCTTTTCGCTGGTTCCAGCGCGCTTCCCCGATCAGGTTTTGACGATGGACATGTCCCTGTCGGGCTTCACCTCGGGTTTTGACGGGTTGAGCGTTAACGTCAACTAAGACTTTCAAGAATTGAGATCGCCGCCGCAGCTTTGTAGCGGCGGTTTTCTTTGCAGCTCAGATGCTTTTGAGCGCCAAGACCGCATTCAACCCACCAAACGCAAACGCATTGCTGAGCGCTACGTCGACCTTGGCCTCCCGCGCGACATTTGGCACAACGTCCAGCGCGCATTCCGGGTCGGGTTCTTCATAACCTATGGTGGGCGCGATGACTCCGTCCCGCAGCGCCATGATACAGGCCAAAAGCTCCACCGCTCCGGTGCCTCCGATCAGATGGCCGTGCATGGATTTGGTTGATGAGATCATCAGATCATCCGCATGCGGACCAAACACATCCGCCACGGCGGCACATTCCGTTTTGTCATTCGCCGCAGTGCCAGTGCCATGCGCGTTGATGTAGCAAACATCGCTGGCGTTCAGCTTGGCATCCGCCAACGCGCCTGCCATCGCTCGTGCGGCACCCTGCTTGCTGGGCATCACGATATCCGAGGCGTCCGAAGACATGGCGAATCCCACAACCTCACACAGGATATCAGCGCCGCGGGCGCGGGCATGTTCGTATTCCTCGAACACAAAGACACCGGCACCCTCGCCCTGCACCATCCCGTTGCGGTTGGCGCTGAAGGGGCGGCAGGCATCCTTGGACATCACACGCAGACCTTCCCAGGCCTTCACACCGCCGAAACACAGCATGGATTCCGATCCACCGGTTATCATGGCAGGCGCGGCACCGCTGCGCACCATCTGAAACGCTTGCGCCATTGCATGGTTCGAGGATGCACAAGCCGTCGAAACCGTAAAGCTGGGGCCTTTCAGGTTATGCTCCATTGAGACATGGCTGGCCGCTGCGTTGTTCATCAGCTTGGGCACAACAAAGGGATGTACCCGGTTCTTACCGTCCTCATAGACCGAGCGGTAATTGTCATCCCAGGTCGAGACACCTCCGCCCGCCGTGCCCAGAACCACGCCGGATCGTGCCGCGAGCTCGCCGTGGAACTGAATGCCCGACTGGTCGATCGCTTCCTTCGCGGCTGTCAGAGTGAACTGCGTGAACCGATCATAGAGTGACATCTGCTGGCGGTTAAAGCGCCCTTCGGCTTCGAACCCCCGCACCTGACCGCCGATCTTGATCGCCAAACGGTCAACATCGCGGAATTCAAGATCCGAGATACCGCAACGCCCTTCGCGCATGGCCTCGAGCGTGTCGGGGACCGAATGACCCAGCGAGTTGATGGTGCCCGCCCCGGTAATGACAACCCGTTTCATTGTTTCGGGTCAGACCTTTTCCGACACAAGCTGTTCGATGCCCGCAATGATCGCGGCCACGTTCGAGATGTCGAAATCGTTGGCCTCGGGCTCATTCGCATTAAAGGGAACCGAGATGTCGAACTCTTCCTCGATGGCAAAGATGCTTTCGACCAAACCCAAGCTGTCGATGCCCAGATCTGCAAGTGTGCTGTCGGGTGTGACATCCGATGGCTCCAGAACGGCCTGCTCTGCAATGATTGCGATGACGCGGTCGCTGATGCTCATGTTGATCCCCTGGCTATCAATCTGAGGATGATTTAATCGCTCGGAGACTGTTTGAAAACAGCCTTTTTCAATGCCTCGACGTCGCGAGCCATGCGCGGCAAGCGGCGTTGAGCCTTGTAGATCTCGGTATGGGTTTCCATCTTGACGCTCGGATAGCCCATGACCACACGTCCGGCCGGTACGTTGGACAGGATCTTGGTGGCGCCCCCCGCGATCACGCCATCGCCGACGAAGATATTGTCGGCCACGCCAGTCTGACCGCCAAGAACCACGTTGTTTCCCACATCGACTGAGCCGGACAATCCACTTTGACCGCACAGCAGACAATCGCGCCCTATGCGCGTGTTGTGCCCCACATGCACAAGGTTATCGAGCTTCGAACCATCGCCAATCCGCGTGCTTCGGATCGTACCATTGTCGATCGTACAGTTGGAACCTACCTCGACATCATCGCCGATTTCCACCGCGCCCAGAGAATGGATACGCAGCCAGCTTTGCGCTTTTGCATCGCCTTGATCGCCCAACGTCTTGCGCGCGTTTTCAACACCTGAAATCTCAGGAGTAACAAAGCTGAACCCGTCGGAACCGATACGCGCGCCGGGTTGGGCGATGAAGCGGTCTCCGATTTGCGCACGCGCACCGATGCTGACCATTTCGCGCAGATGGGATTGCTCACCCAACACCACGTCAATTCCGATTGTACAATGCGGACCGATCACCGACCCCGCGCCAATCTTCGCCCGCGCGCCGATAACGGCTAGCGGACCGATCGAAACACCCTCAGCAATTTCGGCCGTCGGGTCGATCACAGCCGAGGGGTGAACTCCCGGCTCAACACCCTGCCCCCGGTCCAGCATTGTCGTGATACCAGCCATCGCCATTCGGGGGCGCGTAACAAAGATCGCAGCGCGCAGGCCCATTGCTTGCCAATCCGCGCCTTCCCACAGCATTGCCGCGCGGGCCTCACCGCCCGAAAGCGTTTCGGCGTATTTTGGGGACATTGCCATCGCCAGATCGGTTGGTCCGGCATCACCCGGTTCAGCGGCGCGCAGAATTGTCAGGTCTGTTTCACCCTGACATTCGGCCCCAAGGCTATCTGCGATCTGTTGAATGGTGAACTGCATAGCGGGCGTCCTCTTGGGTAGGATTTACCCTGAGTGCTTACCCCTGAACGTCCGGCAGGGCCACCCCTGCCTTTTGCAGCGCGTCCCAAATTTTGGCATCGCGGTTATAGACGTCGCGGCGATACTGAACTTCACCTTTCGGTCCTATGTAGGCGGTGCGGTAGATCAGGTGGACGGGCACTTTCTTGTCCAACTTCACTGTCGTTTCCTTGCCGGTATTCAATACACGGTGGAAGAACGCCTTGGGGTCCTCTTCCTGTTTGGACAGCAGCGCATAGGCGAACTCGAAAGGTTGCGCCAGTCGGATGCACCCGTGCGAGAACGCCCGCACTTCACGAGCAAACAGAGATTTCTGAGGCGTATCATGTAGATAGATGTTGTACTTGTTAGGGAACATGAACTTCACCAGCCCTAACGCATTGCTTTTGCTCGGCGGCTGACGCATCGCGAACGGGAAGTTGCGTGCAGTGAACTGGGTGAAATCGACGGCCCCTCGATTGACCTGACGACCACTGCGGTCCGTGATCTGGATATGGCCCACCGCGTTCGGGTTCGATTTCAGTTTCGGCAGGTATTCCTTGGTGATGATCGAGCGTGGCACATACCAGCTGGGATTGATCACCATATGCTCCATCTCATCCGAGAATTCCGGGCTGCGGCGATCATGTACGTTTTTGCCGATCACGGCGCGGGTCTCGAACGTGATCAGCCCGTCATCCACGATCTTTGCCGAGAAGTCGGCCTGATTGACCAAAATATGCCGCTCGCCCCGATCGCGCGGCAGCCAACGTTCCCGCTCCAAGGCGACATAGACGGCCTTTAAACGGTCCGAAGCCGGTCGGTTCAGCTCGGTGATGGTACCTTGTCCGGCCACACCGTCTGATTCCAGTCCGTGTGCTGTTTGGAACGCCTGAACGGCCGCAAGCAGGTCGTCATCAAACTCTGGACTGGCAGTGGGTTTAAGGTAACCCATCGAAACAAGCCGATTGCGCAGTTTGATCACATTCGGACCGGTATCGCCGTATTCCAGTTTAGCCACTGGAACGGTCGGCCCCCACCCGCCCTGGCGGATCAGGTTCTCCAACGCGATCTTTTGCTTCATCAAAGCGCGATATTGGGCGGTCTGCGGGATCAGAGTTTCAAAATATGCTGCACCTTGGGTGTTGAGTGCCTCAAGATGCTGGTTTGCATCACGGCGTTCAACCTCGCGCACAAGGCCATCATCAATACTGGCTGGTCGCAAGGCGCCGGAATAGATGTCATTTGCATAGGTCAGGAAGACACGGGACAGCTCAGCCTCGACCGTACCCAAATCGCGAACAGATCGCGCCTCAGCCATCTGATCAACCAGGGCCTGCACGTCAAATGCTGCAGGCAATCCATGGCGCTCCATCTCGGATAGGGCTTTGATCAACGCCGTACGGCGTTTGGCGTGTTCTGCTGTATCGCCGACCCACAAAGGGACAAAGCTATTGCTGCGGTAAAATTCAGCTATCTGATCAGAAGGCGAGGTATTCTCAGCAACCGCCATCCGAAATGCCGTGTTCGAACCCTCGCCTGATGACGTGTTCGCCATAGATGCCGTCGCCAAAAAACAGGCGGTGAAAACAAAACTGGTACTGGTCCGTAACACTGAGAGCATGGGATGGCCTTGGTTCTTCAATAACTTATGCGATGTCTGCCGAAGCTTTATTTTATATATGGTTTTCAGCCATTGGGCTTGTCTATTCACAAATACCTTACCCTTTTTCTTCTCTTGCACCCTGATGCGCGTTTGCATCTACCCGATGCCGAAAACACTCAGTTGCTCAATAAATTGACTCATTTGCATCACCTGCGCAAAAAACTGCCGAAAATTCCCCCTAACAAAGGTGCATTCCAAAGACTTCTTGGCCGACGATTCCAACTGTGCCATACATTCGCCATCTGGGCTGGGAAAATATTAATACAGCGCGCGTAACATCGTGTGCAGGCAGGAACAGTACGGGACGAAACAAAAATGACCAAGAGCAGTACTTCGGGTATTACCCGTCGTGCCCTTCTGGGCGCATTCGCGGCAACGGCCGTGGCGGCAGCACCAACCTATTCCAACGCAGCAGGTTTCCTTCGTGGTGGTGGAGATATCCGCCGCATCCGCATGTATTCCGGTCGCACGGGTGAGCGGATTGATATGGTTTACTGGGTCGACGGCAAATATATCAAAGACGCCGTGAAAGAAGTGAACCACTTCATGCGCGACTGGCGCACCGATCAGTCGAAAGCGATGGATTTGCGCACAATCGACATCATGGCGGCGTCTCACAACCTTCTGGACGCCGATGAGCCCTATATGCTCCTTTCGGGGTATCGCTCGCCGCAAACCAACGCGATGTTGCGGTCGAAATCGCGCCGGGTGGCGCGGAACTCGCTCCATATGCAGGGACAAGCGGCTGACCTGCGCCTCGCATCCCGCTCGGTTTCCCAGATGGCCAAAGCGGCCATGTCCTGTCGTGCAGGCGGTGTTGGACAATACTACCGTTCGAACTTCGTCCATATGGATTGCGGCGTTGTTCGCAGTTGGCGCGGCTGAACTGGCGTCCTTTCTTGTGCAATTGCTTTAACCCCCATTTCAGTTGCGTCTGACGAGGGGGTGTTCTGTCAGGTGCGTGAGCAATGACTAACGTGCCGAGTTGGCGTATCACCCTCTTCATCAAATACGAATTTACCCACTTGAGAGAACCACTTTCTCAATACTAGAATAAATTCACTATTTTTTTCTTATATTTACGCCTGCGCTAAAATATCTGTGTCACACTTCGTGTTAGCTGTCCAAATATTGAACCACCATCTCTCAATTCAATCAGGTCAAATAAGTTGGATAGTAGTCCTCACTTTTCTGTCGTGGAATATCTGAGTATTGAACGATTTTCGCGAAGCAGAATATTTAGACGACACCTGTTTTACAATCATCAAAGAAAACCTTCGATGGTCAATACAATGCAACACTGCCCGACAAATGATATTAATTTTAGGTGGTTTGGAATGAAAATAGGATCAACTTTTTTTGTTCTCTATTCTCGCACTCGCCAGGCTCCGAGCTTTAGGTATTTTATGTTTTGGCTCTTATAGTCAAGTTTCATGGACTTTCCAATTTGACTCGCGATTCGTCGTTCAAAATCAATTGAAAAGCAAATTTTGTTTTAGTTGATCGGCGTTTAGAAGGCACGTTTGAGACATGTTTTCCTAGTTCTCACGCCAAGCCGCGTTTTGACAGATTTTCCGATTGAAGTAGTCCGCCGTTATGGTTGCGAAAACGGAGGAACCACATGGTTAACAAGCGACCGAAGCCGGAAGAGGTTTTCTCTAAGTTGCGGCTGGTTGAAGGGGTGGCGACATATAGCTACCCTCCACGCTAGATGTGCCATGGCTTCCTCGCGTCTAGCAAATCTAGTAGTGTACCGGTAGGCATCCTTATTCTGAACTTTACTAGTCGAAATAAGGGGATTCCGTTTAGTCAAAATAATACTCATAACCCTGTTGCTGAAGCAACGGCTCGACTTCGCGCGAAGCATAGAGAACAACCTTTTCATTACACATCGCAACGAAGCGATTGGCGAATCTTTCCGTTTGAGAGATGTGTCGCGTTAGATTCATCTGGAAACTATCCAGAACGCTATTTTTCTCATCGTTACATTGCCCTGGTCTTGGAAAAGCAATTTCTGGGTTCGCCTTCCAAAAAATCGTCGAACTAAAACTGCCGTGGTTTTTGGGAACGTCTGTACTGGTCTCTGCAGAATGCGCCATTTCTGTCCAATTGAGTCCAAGAACGTCATAAACCATGCCAGGATATCCCATTTTGATCCCCCCAGCCGCAATTGTCGCAAGCGATGGTAGGTTATGCAATTCCGCAAGTTCGTTGCCAATATCTAGATGAATCTCAGCAATTCGCAGCTCGTTTCTCAAATAACCATTGGTTTCTCTGAATACTTTGAGGGCGATACCTGTATAACCCACGATAGTTAACAAAAACACGACCTTCCCAAACGAACTGGGGTTTGTCTTCAAGATATTGACTATAGCGATAGATGCCAAAGGTATGGAAAGGGGGTACAGGTAGATCATAAAACGATATGATCCAAAGTGATCACCACCGAGGATAGTGTAGACAATAAAACCACCTATCGTGAGATAGAGCACCAAAATACTAAAGAAACGAGCAGAATACTGGTTCGATCGAGTCTGGATTATCATCACACCGATCGCAGAAAAAACAAATAGTAGCACTGTTGTCGGATTGCCTACAAAACCACTAATGTACTCGAAACCCTGTTGTATTTGACCAGATAGGTTTGAAGAAGTTTTAGCGTAAAACGTATTTGGAACTGGATAGCCAAAGTATGATAACCGCCACAGCGTCACTGCTATAACTGAAGTAATAGCCGCTAGCCCTGACCCAATAACAACTGATAGGGGTTTGCGATTGATACGGCGAAAAACTAGGCAGAATAAAAGTAAGCCAAGAACTAGAGCAATTCCTTCTGGTCTAACCAAAGGCAAGCAAAACGAGCTGACTACTAACGTCACTTTCGCAAACAACTCGATTTTAGGATCATCGAGCCGTACTAGACTCCAAACAATAACAGTCACGGCAAAAACCCAGAGCGATATGTCCATGAGCGACCAAATACTCCAAGAAAAGAAGCCTGGGAAAAGGTTGAAAAGCAAATAGCTTGTCGCTACTGCTGCAACAGAACCACCAATCGACCGGGTGATTAGTCCTGTGAACGCCATTGTACCGACTGTAAGCAGACCAGATGTAACAGTTATCATCATGATTGGATAGGGAGTCAGAAACATTGCAGCGTTCATGACGGTCCACAAAATAGAAGTCGACCCTTCAACGCGCTCTCCGCCTATATTGTAAACATAGCCATGACCTTCAGCGAGGTGACGAGCGTACACTTGTGTAATATTGGCGTCGTCGAAACCAATCGACGGTTTCAATATACCGTATGTGAATACGATTTGAAAAATGAATGTGACTATCAAGCAAACCGGCGCAACAACGTTGAGTTGCCCCGATGAAGCGGCATCTTGCTTAGCTATGGTCATGGTCGATGGCCCTTACCCAAAAACAACGAGAGACTTCAGAAGATTGTCATGTTCAATCGTAACCTGACAGTCATAGATGATACTACGTATCCTTGATGTGCTTTCCGCCATCTTAATACTCTTGAAAAATACGTCTATTGGTGCGGTCTGAACACTATGGTTGCAAACACGAACTATCTGTTTTCGCGAATAGGACAAATGGGTTTTTCCCCTAGTTTTTTCTCTGCAGGTCAGACCGAATTTGATGTCGATAGTATGCCGCGCATGTTAGCCGCTTCACTGGAGTAGTATTTATTCCGATTGGCCAATACTGAAGCAACTACTTCCATGTGCAACTCAATAGAGCGCAATAAGAGAATAATTTTCTGTTTCGCTAAATTTAAGTGATTGAAATGGCGCACCTGAGAGGATTCGAACCTCTGGCCTCTGCCTTCGGAGGGCAGCGCTCTATCCAGCTGAGCTACAGGTGCCTTGGCCGTTAGCTAACCTTGTTCCGAGCCGGGTGCAACTGGAAAACGGACCGGCTCGGCCGAGATCTAGGCAAAGAGATCATGCGCCAGTTCAAGCGCGTCGATTAGGGTGTCGACCTCATCCGTGGTGTTATAGAGGCCAAAGCTGGCGCGACAGGTGGCCGTCACCCCAAGGTGATCCATCAAAGGACCGGCGCAATGGTGACCGGCGCGAACCGCAACGCCTTTCTTGTCCAGAATCGTCGATACATCATGTGCATGCCCTGCCCCATCCAGCGTGAAGCTGAAGATCGCGGCCTTGTCCGGCCGGGTGCCCTGAACCTGTAGCCAGTTCAGACCAGTCAGACGTTGCATCGCATAGTCACGCAGACCCGCTTCGTGACTGGCGATATTCGCCATCCCCAGATCCATCATATAGTCCAGAGCCACACCGAGACCGATGGTTTGAACGATGCCCGGCGTGCCAGCCTCAAACTTCATCGGTGGATCATTGTAGATGACCTGATCCTTGCTGACCTCTTTGATCATGTCGCCGCCGCCGATGAAGGGGCGCATTTCGGCCATACGCTCGGATTTGATATAGATCGCGCCGGAACCGGATGGCCCATAGAGCTTGTGCCCGGTGATGGCGTAGAAATCGCAACCTATATCCTGCACGTTGACCGGCATGTGAACTGCACCCTGGCTGCCATCAACCAAAACCGGCACGCCTTTTGCATGCGCGCCCGCAGTGATGGCCTTCACGTCGACAACGGTGCCCAAAACGTTCGAACATTGCGTGGCCGCGACCAGTTTGGTCTTGGGGCCGATCGCGTCAATCACGGCCTGCGGATCAAGCCCGCCATCCGCATCGACATCGACCCACTTCAGTACGACGCCCTGACGCTCACGCAGGAAATGCCAGGGCACGATGTTGGCGTGGTGCTCCATCACGCTGAGGACGATCTCATCCCCGGCTTCAAGCCGTGGCATGGCCCAGCCATAGGCGACCAGATTGATCCCCTCGGTCGTGCCTGAATTCAGGACAATCTCATCCTCATCAGCAACACCTAGAAAACGCGCAACGGTGCCGCGCACGGACTCATATTTCTCGGTCGCGAGGTTCGAGAGGTAGTGAAGCCCGCGATGCACGTTGGAGTATTCCTCGGCATAGGCGCGCGTTACGGCATCAATCACGACCTGAGGTTTCTGCGCCGACGCGCCATTGTCCAGATATGTCAGGGGTTTGCCGTTCACCTGCCGCGACAGGATCGGGAAATCAGACCGGATTTTCTGCACATCATACATGAGAGATCTTTCTAGACAGGACCCAACGGGTTGAGAAATAGGACAAAAGGTACCGCCAGCAACGCCGTCAACAAAATGACACCAAAGGACTTGCCCAGAGATCCAAACTTGTGCGCCTCATTCAGAAAATGAAGCGTTATGTAGAGGCTGTAGATGGCCGTTGCCAGGATCAGAGGGGCCATAAAAGCTACCGCGATCAAGCTCAGCGCGAGGGTCGCGACCAGTGCTGCAATTTGCAGAAACTGCAGCCAGATCGTCAGGATCATCAGATCTTCAAAACGCCCCGTTCCGCCCAGAAAACGCCCGACATAGAGAAAAGCCAGAATGCTGAACAGCATCGTCCCGGCAGACCGGATCAGCACAACCGGAATCGACTGGGATGCAGTCGGGCCACCCGATGCGGCGATCGACATATCTATGCCCATCTGCGCAATACAATTGAGGACAACGGCCAGAAAGAATGCCAACCACAGAACCTCTCGCCCCGGGTTGAGGGCCAAAATCTGTCGCGCCGCTTCGGCAGGTTTTCTGAGCGTCAGGCTCGCCAGCGGGCCCAGGGGGGGTATAGTCATTCAGCCGACCTTTGTGCTTGTCGCAATCCGGATAACCAGAACCAGACAAAAACGGCAACCCAAATCAATCCGACCAAAGTTTGAGTCGGACCAGGGCCTATGAACCCGGCAACCAGTCCGTTTAACAAAACCAAAGGCGCCGAAGACAAGAGCGCCCAGAACAATGCCAATCGGGAACCATAGGCACTTCCCTGCCCGCCCACCAGACGCGCGGCCCAATGCGACACCAAAGCCAGCGTGTAAAAGAACAACGGCAGGATGAAGACCGAGCCCAAAAGCGCTCCGCCCAGAAGCATGTTCAACTCGACCTGCTCAAGATGCGCGCGGCGGGCTAAGCTCGGCATCTGCGCGATGAAAGACACCACGCAAAAGGCCATGACGAAAATCAGCGCTCGGTCTTCGCGCGGCCCCATATCCAGAAGCCGGCGCACAACGCGCCCCGGCCCCCGGTATGTGGCGACGATATCTGATGAGACCGGCATATCAGCTGTGACGCGAAAGCCAGCCTTCCAGACGGGTCACGATCTCTTCGGCCAGTGTCTCGTCCTCGATCTCATCCACCGCTTCGGCAAGGAAAGCCAGCGTCAGCATGTTGGTAGCGTCCTTCGTCGGAACCCCGCGCGAGCGCAGGTAGAACAAGGCGGTCTCATCAATCGCGCCCGAGGTCGACCCATGCGAACAGGCGACATCATCGGCGTAGATTTCAAGCTCGGGCTTGGCGAGGAACTGGCTGTCATCGTCCAGCAAAAGCGACTGGCTGATCTGGTAGCCATCAGTTTTCTGCGCGCCTTCCTTCACAAGGATCTTGCCTTGGAACACGCCTGTCGCGCCGTTGCGCAGGACCTTCTTGAACACCTGACGGCTTTCGCAATTTACCGCGTTATGGGTGACAAAAACGGTGTCGTCGTGGTGGAAATCTCCGTCTCCGACGCAAGCACCGGCCACATGGGCTACGGCGTCGTCACCGGTCAGTTCTACCACCTGCTCGTTACGGGTCAGCACGCCATTGGCTGTCAGGGTGAACGACTTGTAAGTCGATTCCTGACCGAGGCGCGTGAACATATGGGTCGCGGCCCGGCGTTCATGATCGCGGCCCTGCGCCCGGACATGGTGCAAGGTCCCGTTATCGGCGATGTCGATCTCCATGCATTTGTTGAAGCGCGACGCGGCGGGACCATTTTCGAGGATCGTGGCCTCGGCATCGCTTTCAACACGGATAACGTGGTGCAGGATCGCGTCCGAGTCTTCCGACTCGTGACGGTACACTAGATTGATTGGCTTAGACGGCTTGCCGGTCACATGGATGGCAACACCGTCGGTCGCGAAGGCGGTGTTCAAAGCGGCCAGAGGACGCTGAACCGGGGTTTGGCCACGTTCCTCGAGCTTGCCGTAAAGATCCTTGGCCCAGTGGATATCCTTGCAGCAGATATCCTCCAGCCGGTCGATCTTGACACCTTCGAGGCTCAGATCATCCGAGGCTTCGGCATCGAACACACCATCGACGAACACGATCTGCAGCCGATCGACATTGTTGAACACCATCGGCTCGCCCGAGTCGAAAATGGCAGCCTTGGGCGCATCGGCCGAGACCAGGGTATCCGGACGCGTGTATTTCCAGTATTCATCGCGACGGCTTGGAAGACCCATTTCACGTACCCGGGCCAAAGCCCCTTGGCGCGCGGCCTTGGTACAGCCAGGGTCAGGCATCGTCAGTGAGGCCAGACGCTCTTCAGTTGCGGTCTGTTTTGCTTGCGGTAAGGCCATCAGTTCACCTCAGCAAGAATGTCGGAGTAGCCGTTGTTTTCAACTTCCAGCGCCAGCTCAGGACCACCCGATTTCACGATGCGGCCATCGGCCATGATGTGAACGACATCCGGTTTGATGTGGTCCAGCAGGCGCTGGTAGTGGGTGATGACCAGGAAGCCACGCCCCTCATCCCGCAGCGCGTTCACGCCTTCGGAGACCAGCTTCATCGCATCCACGTCGAGGCCCGAGTCGGTCTCGTCCAGAATGCACATTTTGGGTTCCAGCATCGCCATCTGCAGGATCTCGTTGCGCTTTTTCTCACCGCCCGAGAAACCGACATTGACCGGACGTTTCAGCATATCCGCGTCGATCTTCAGCGACTTCGCCTTTTCGCGCACGAGTTTCAGGAAATCCGCAGCCGAAAGCTCTTCCTCCCCGCGCGCTTTGCGTTGCGCGTTCACAGCGGTTCGCAGGAAGGTCATGTTGCCGACGCCCGGGATCTCAACCGGGTATTGGAACGCGAGGAACACACCAGCCGCGGCGCGCTCTTCCGGCTCCATCTCCAACAAGTCTTCGCCTTCCAATGTGGCCGAGCCCTCGGTTACTTCGTAGCCGTCGCGTCCCGACAGCACATAGCTAAGCGTAGACTTACCCGAGCCGTTCGGCCCCATAACCGCATGCACCTTGCCGGCCTCGACCGTCAGATCCACTCCTTTGAGGATCTGCTTGTCTTCTTCTTCAAGTTGTACGTGCAGATTCTTGATTTCCAGCATTTTTCCTCACTTTTAGCTGGCCGCTTGGCCCGCCGATTTGTTTGATTTTTTTGTTTCTTTCCGAAGACTAGGCGATTTTGGAGATGTCAGACGCTCTCTTGGTCGATTTGATTAGGTAGTTTTCGTTTTTCTTGTACCGCCTGAATTGGTCGACAACCTCATAGCCATTGGCTTTGATCAGGGATTTAAAAGCATCCACATTGTCGTCATCCACTTCGACAAAAATTACCGGTCGATTCTCATCCAGGCTGGGCAATAGACTGTCCAACACCGCGATTTCCATCCCTTCTACGTCGATCTTGATCAGATCGAATTCCCGATTTTCCACAAGATTCGAAGCTGGTATCACCGAGATCGATCCTTTTTCCTCCAGCAACTTGGCTCCGCCCAAATTCCTGTTTCTCCAAATGATGCCAAGGTCCGAGCGTGTTTCGTTCGAAACGCCGAAACCCACCCATCTGAAATCAACTCTTCCTTCAACGCCATTCAGATGAAGGTTGCTGACCAATATCTCGGCGGCCACGGGGTTGGGCTCCACCGGAACCACAAGGGATGCATGTAGAAACAAAGCCAAATACAGGCTGTGGTTTCCGACATTGGCACCAATGTCCAGAAACCTGCCCCCGATCGGAAAGTGCTCCGACATCATTTTGAGTTCTTCAGCTTCGTAAAATGCCCCCCTGAAGTGGTATTTTTGAATTGCGTCATAGGGGTTTGAGACCGAAAAAAAGACATTTCGGTCGTGAACCCGAGCACGAACAACTTGCGCGGACACAGCTCTGAATACGCCCGAACGCCTGGATCTTCGTATCCACTTTTTGAACTCTGCTCGCGTTTCCAATTGGAGTGCCCCTTTTGGTGCGGTTCAATGCTCTAGCTGACTACCCAACCGACCCTTCCAGAGAGATCGCCACCAATTGCTGTGCTTCCATCGCAAACTCCATCGGCAGTGCCTGCAGCACGTCCTTACAGAACCCGTTGACAACAAGCGCCACGGCTTCTTCCTCGTCCATGCCGCGCTGACGGCAATAGAACAGCTGATCGTCGTCTACTTTCGAAGTCGTCGCCTCATGCTCGACACGGGACGAGTTGTTTTTGACCTCGATATACGGCACCGTGTGTGCCCCGCATTTGTCGCCGATCAGCAAGCTATCACACTGGGTGTAGTTGCGGCTATCTTTGGCCTTCGGGTGCATAGAAACCAGTCCACGATAGGTGTTCTGCGCCTTGCCCGCACTGATGCCTTTGGAGACGATGCGCGATTTGGTGTTCTTGCCTAGGTGAACCATCTTGGTGCCGGTATCGGCCTGCTGATAGTTGTTGGCAATCGCGATCGAGTAGAATTCACCCTGGCTTTCATTGCCTCGCAGGATGCAAGACGGGTATTTCCACGTCACGGCCGAGCCGGTTTCCACCTGCGTCCACATCACCTTGGAGCGATCCCCACGGCAATCGGCACGCTTGGTCACGAAGTTGTAGATACCACCCTTGCCATTCTCATCCCCGGGGAACCAGTTCTGAACGGTCGAGTACTTAACCTCAGCATCTTCCTCGACGATGATCTCGACGACCGCCGCATGCAACTGCGCGGTGTCGCGCTGAGGTGCGGTACACCCTTCCAGATAAGACACGTAAGAGCCCTTGTCAGCGATGATCAGAGTACGCTCGAACTGGCCGGTGTTTTCCGCGTTGATACGGAAATAGGTGCTGAGTTCCATCGGGCAGCGGACGCCTGGCGGGATGTAGACGAACGAGCCATCCGAGAACACAGCCGAGTTCAGCGTGGCATAGAAGTTGTCCGACACCGGAACCACGGTGCCCAGATACTTCTTCACCAGTTCAGGATGCTCTTTGATCGCTTCCGAGATCGAGCAGAAGATCACGCCGGCCTTTTTCAACTCGGCCTGGAAGGTCGTGCCGACAGAAACCGAGTCAAACACGGCGTCGACGGCCACTTTGCGACCCTCGACGGGCATATCATCGGCGCCTTCAACGCCTGCCAGAATCATCTGTTCTTTCAGAGGGATACCCAGCTTTTCGTAAGTGGCCAGAAGCTTGGGGTCGACCTCATCCAGGGATTTGGGCTTCTCTTCCATGGATTTTGGACGGGCATAGTAATATTGGTCCTGAAAGTCGATCTCAGGATAGTTGACCATGGCCCATTTCGGCTCTTCCATCTTTGTCCAGCGTTCGAAGGCCGACAGACGCCATTCGGTCATCCATTCGGGCTCTTCGTTCTTCTCCGAGATCAGTCGAACGATATCTGGATTCACGCCTTTGGGCGCGTATTCCATCTCGATCTCGGTTTCCCAGCCGTATTTATAAGTGCTGACCTCGCGTACCGCATCCACGGTTTCTTGATCGACACCCTCTTTTACCTGGGTCTGGTCCAAAGCGGCCATTGTTTACCCTCCGTCAGATCACGCGGCCCGCGCGCGATGCTTTTTCTCTTTCTCTAGCCACGTTTCGGCGAAACGCAGCACATCTTCCTTGGTAGTCCGAGGTCCCAGCGACACGCGGATTGCGCTGGCTGCTGTCCCCTCATCAAATCCCATCGCAGTCAGAACAGCGCTGGCGCGGACCTTTCCGCTTGAACAGGCCGAGCCCGCACTGACCGCAAAACCAGACAGGTCCATCTGCATGACCTGCGTTTCACCCTTCCAACCGGGCGACGCGAAACATGACGTGTTTGGCAGGCGAGTCTGGTCTTTCCCGACAAAAATAGGTGATCTTTCACCAGCCTCAAGGGCGTTTTCTAGAATATTTCTAAATTCTTTGACCTGCTCCCAAACGCCATTGGCAAGATCTCTGGCAGCAGCTTCAGCAGCGGCCCCGAAACCCACAATCCCAATGACATTTTCGGTTCCAGAGCGTCGGCCCATCTCTTGCCCGCCACCCTTGATCTGAGCAGGCAGGTCCGTGCCGCGTTTCATAACGACAGCTCCGATCCCTTTCGGCCCGCCCAGTTTATGCGCAGACACTAGCGCCATCTGAACGTCCATCCAATTGAACGCAATCGGCAACTTGCCAAAAGCCTGGGTCGCATCGGTCACCGCCAGCCCCTTGGGCAACGCCTGAACAATACCAGTTTCCGAGTTCGCAACCTGAAGTGTCGCGTTTGCCGGATCGGTCAGAATGGCCGTTCCATCCGAAGAAACCGAGATATCCTCGACAATCCATGACCTTACCGCATCATGTTCAATCGACGCACCGTGCAGATTTCGACCTACCAAAGCCAAAGCGGCACCCTCGGTCGAGCCTGAGGTAAACACGATATCCGCACCGTCAGCCCCAAAAGCTGATGCCACCTGTGCCCGCGCGCGTTCGATCAAAGCCTTCGCCGCGCGCCCCTCGGCATGAACCGACGATGGGTTGCCGCAGACATCCATTGCCGCGATCATCGCGTCCCGCGCTTCGGGTCGCAAAGGCGTGGTGGCGTTATGATCGAGATAAACACGATTCATGGAGTCATCTTTTCCCAGATATTTCTGAAACTTGTACTCAGAGGCTACGGATCACTCATCCACGACAGCAAAGAGGCTCGGAACCGCAGGACATGGTGCGAGGTCATTCTTGATCACGTCAGAAAGGCGGGTCTGATGCAGGAAAACGTAGACATGTGCGCTGAGGCTTTCCCAAAGCCGGTTCGTCAGGGATTGAGCCCGGCTCCCCGAGGACGCCCCCGAGGCTCCGGCCCCCTTGGCCATTGCATCCACCTTCTCATCTACGGCGGACAGAATCTCGACCACGCGGATCTCTGATGGCTGCCGTGCAAGGCGATATCCCCCACCCGGACCGCGCGTCGAGGTCACAAGCTCAGCCCGGCGCAGTTTGACGAACAACTGCTCAAGATACGGCAGCGAGATATCCTGCCGTTCCGAGATTTCACCCAGTGTCACGATCTTGTCCGAGGGCTGCAGCGCAATGTCCGCCAGCGCCACCATGGCATACCGGCCCTTTGTCGACAGCTTCATTGTCATTTCCCTTCGGCAAGTTGGACGCGAAATCATTGACGCCGCCGCCGCCAGTGCGTATCTCCGACTGACAGCGCGTTGCGCAGGATATCACATTTAGAACCGTTCTAAGGTGCCCAACGAATACAGTCAAGTATTTCCCGGCGCCCAAGATAAAGACAGGACCAAAGCACACATGCCCGAGGTGATTTTTCCCGGACCCGAAGGCCGCCTGGAAGGCCGCTACCACCCGCAAAAGGAAAAAGACGCACCGATCGCCATCGTGCTTCACCCGCATCCTCAGTTCGGCGGGACCATGAACAACAAGGTGGTCTATAATCTGCACTACGCGTTCTACAACATGGGCTTCACCGTGTTGCGCTTCAACTTCCGCGGCGTAGGCCGCAGCCAGGGCGAATATGACCAGGGTGTGGGCGAGTTGAGCGATGCCGCCTCGGCTCTCGACTATCTGCAGTCGATGAACAACAACTCCAAGCATTGCTGGGTTGCTGGTTTCTCATTCGGTGCGTGGATCGGAATGCAGTTGTTGATGCGCCGCCCGGAAATCACCGGTTTCATCAGTGTGTCGCCCCCGGCGAATATGTACGACTTTTCGTTCCTCGCCCCCTGCCCGTCTTCGGGCCTGATCATCAACGGCTCGTCCGACCGCGTGGCGCCTCCGGCGGATACAACCGCGCTGGTCAACAAGCTGCATGAGCAGAAGGGCATCACGATCACGCATAATGAGGTCGAAGGCGCGGATCACTTCTTCCAGGATCAGCATATGGACACGCTCATCACCGATGTCACGGATTATGTTAAACGCCGCCTGACCGAGAACACGCGCTAATGACAGACACCATCAATACCCTCGCTGCGAAACTGGCCGAGGATACATTGAAGGTCATGGATGAAACCGGCGACGATCGGTTTTACATGGAGGTCGGCAACCTGCTTGCAGCCTCCTCCCAATCTCTGGAAGAGGCCTTTCTGACCGAGATCCGCGTGCGCCTGTCTGAACGCCAGGCCCGCCAATTCGTGATCAAACGCCTGACAGATCACCGCTCCAAGCTGAAAGCGATTGAAAAACAATGAATGATCGACTGTCCGCGCAAATCGCGTTTCTGAAACAAGCGGACAGGTTGAAGACGGTGGATCGGGCAAACACCCTGCTGGATCAGTCTCGCCCGGAAAACTCTGCAGAACATAGCTGGCATCTGGCGCTTTGGGCGCTGGTCATGGGACCTCTGGCCGGGCCGGATGTGTCAATTGATCGCGTCATCCGCATGTTGTTGCTGCATGATCTGGTCGAGATCATCGTAGGCGACCATCCAATCCACCTCGAGACCGACTGGCAGAGCGTTGCCAAGGTCGAACACGCAGCAGCTTTGGATTTGTTCGGCCTGTTGCCGCCGGACCAGACCCAGAGTTTTCTGGACCTATGGACGGAATTCGAAGCCGATCAGACGCCCGACGCCAAGTTCGCCAAGATGCTTGACCGGTGTCAGCCCCTGTTTCAGGTGCTGTACGCCTCTCCTAAACGGCCAGGTCATATGGAGATTGCCCGTGAGAACCTCGCGACCGGGCGCGCGGCCTATCTGAGTGAGGCGCTGCCTCAAGCCTATGAACACGCAGTTGCGTTGTTGTCGGAAGCACCGACCGAGGATAACAGCTTCACCCAACGGTTGGCCTTTCTGGTTGAGGCGGATCAGTTGAAATCCGTCATGCGCGCGTCACGCCTGATGGCGGCTGATCGGTTCGAAAACTCGGCCGAGCACTCGTGGCACATCATGCTGTACGCGTGGGTTCTGGCCGAACAATCCCACGCTGAGGTCCAGTTGAACCGCGTCCTGCACATGCTGCTGCTTCACGATATTGTCGAGATCGACGCGGGAGATCACCCGATCCACGGTCAGGTCGATCACGCCGCCCAAGCCGAAAAGGAAGAGGCCGCAGCGCGACGCCTGTTCGGACTATTGCCCCAGGATCAAACGCAGGCGTTTTCGGATCTCTGGCATGAGTTTGAGAGCGCCAACTCGGCAGATGCGCGGTTCGCCAAGGCTGTTGACCGGTTTCAAACCCCAATTGCCAATCTTGAAACGGGCGGCGGCTCGTGGGTGGACTATGCCGTGACCTACCCTCAGATCGAAGCGCGGGTACGGCCCGCCATCGAACGCGGTGCGCCCGGTCTTTGGGATTGGTTGCAACCGTATTTGGCAGATTACTTCACGGTTTCAGCGAGAGGTTAAAGCGTTTCGGTTAAACCTGAGACACGAATACCCTGCCACGCTTTCAGCGTTCTCGGGACATTCGTGTCACTTTTTGAATCAAGTGAAATCCGAAACGCTATAGGCAAAAGAAAAAGGGCCAAAAACGGCCCTTTTCCCTGCTTGGATCTTGATTAACGCCAAAACTACAAAACAAAGAAACCAACTAACAATTGGGTTGCATCAGAACTGACGGACCCCCCGTCTGCAAGCCACCCTAGCGCCGCAATAAGAGTCGAAGCAAAAACGACGTATTTAATAAACACAGTCATTGAAAAACTCGAAAACAAATCAACAAATACTGTTCTGTTATTTGCATAAATTGTGATCAGATCGTAGTCAGGTATACCCGACCTTTATCTTGTGGTGTCACGCACCCCAGCAACCGAATGTGCTTGCCGGGGTAGCCTTTTTCATGTTGAGAATTCGCGCGTGATTTGCATGCAAAAGGTTTAGATCATGCCCAAAGCCTACCTGATCCTGCTGATGGCCGTCTTTGCCGAAACCGTAGGCACAACGGCCTTGCAGGCCAGTCAGCAATTCTCGCGCTTCTGGCCTTCGGTTCTGGTCGTAGTTGCTTACGGGCTGGCGTTCTACCTGTTGGGATTGACGTTGAAATACATGCCAGTAGGCATCGTTTATGCGATCTGGTCCGGGCTTGGGATTTTTTTCATCGCAATCATCGGCTTTGTGGTGTTCGGGCAAAAGCTCGACCTGTGGGCGGTTCTGGGGCTGGCCCTGATATTGGCCGGAATCCTGATCATTCATCTGTTTTCAAAGACCGCAGGTCACTGAACGCCGGTTTGGGCTGGTATATTGCGTCAAGCCGCGCTATGCGCCGGGCAACTTCCCGTTCAAAGGCTGACCTCTCATGGACCTGCGCAATATCGCAATCATCGCTCACGTGGACCACGGTAAAACGACCCTGGTGGATGAGCTGCTCAAACAATCCGGCGCGTTCCGGGAAAATCAGGCCGTGGCGGAACGCGCCATGGACAGCAACGATCTGGAACGCGAGCGCGGCATTACCATTCTGGCCAAGGCGACCTCGGTCGAATGGAAAGGCACGCGCATCAACATCGTCGACACCCCCGGCCACGCCGATTTCGGCGGCGAGGTTGAGCGCATCCTCAGCATGGTGGACGGTGTTGTCCTGCTGGTTGACGCAGCTGAAGGCCCGATGCCTCAGACCAAATTCGTGACCTCCAAGGCGCTGGCACTGGGCCTGCGCCCCATTGTGGTCCTCAACAAGGTCGACAAACCCGATGCCGAGCCCGACCGAGCCCTGGATGAGTGTTTCGACCTGTTTGCCAACCTCGGCGCAGATGATGATCAGCTGGACTTCCCAGCCATGTATGCCTCGGGCCGTTCGGGCTGGGCGGATATGGAGTTGGACGGGCCGCGCAAGGACCTGACCGCGCTGTTTGATCTGGTCGTCGATCACGTACCTGCCCCCAAACAGGCCGAAAAGAAGGACGAGCCTTTCCGCATGCTGGCTACTACCTTGGGCAGCGATCCGTTCATCGGTCGTATTCTTACGGGCCGTGTGGAAAGCGGTACTCTGAAAGCGGGCGACAGCCTCAAGGCGCTCAGCCGCGATGGCTCGCTGATCGAGAACTTCCGCGCATCGAAAATCCTGGCCTTCCGTGGTCTGGCACAACAGCCGATCGATGTAGCCGAGGCCGGTGACATCGTGACCATCGCAGGCATGAGCAAAGCCACTGTCGCGGACTCGCTGGTCGCACCGCAGGTTGAAGAGGCCCTGCCCGCGCAACCCATCGACCCGCCAACCATCACCGTGACCTTCGGCATCAACGACTCGCCTCTGGCGGGTCGTGACGGCAAAAAAGTGCAATCTCGTGTGATCCGTGACCGTCTGATGAAAGAAGCGGAATCCAACGTCGCGATCCGCATCACCGACACACCAGGCGGCGAGGCGTTCGAAGTGGCCGGACGCGGCGAACTTCAGATGGGCGTTCTGATCGAGAATATGCGCCGCGAAGGGTTCGAGCTCAGCATCTCGCGTCCGCAGGTTCTATTCCGCGAGGAAGATGGTCAACGGCTTGAGCCCGTCGAAGAAGTCACGATCGACGTGGATGACGAATATTCTGGTGCGGTCATCGAAAAGATCACCGGTGCTCGCAAGGGCGAGCTGGTTGAGATGCGCCCCGCCGGCGACGGCAAGACCCGGATCATCGCGCATGTGCCGTCCCGTGGCCTGATAGGTTATCACGGAGAGTTCCTGACGGACACCCGCGGCACTGGTGTTCTGAACCGCGTGTTCCACGGCTGGGCCCCACATAAAGGTCAGATCCCGGGCCGTCGCGCAGGCGTTCTGATCTCGATGGAGAACGGCCAGGCCGTCGCTTACGCCCTGTGGAACCTCGAAGAGCGTGGCCGCATGTTCGTTGGCCCTCAGACTGATGTCTATCAGGGCATGGTGATTGGTGAACATTCCCGGGACAACGACCTGGAAGTGAACCCGCTGAAAGGCAAGAAGCTGACCAACGTGCGGGCCAGCGGCTCGGACGACGCGGTGCGCCTGACGCCCCACATCCAGTTCTCGCTGGAAGAAGCCATCGCCTATATTGATGACGACGAATTGGTCGAGGTGACGCCCAACGCAATCCGTCTTCGCAAGCGATTCCTTGACCCGCATGAGCGGAAACGGATGGCGAAAGCCGGATAAAACGTCGTTCTCGATTGGGAAACAATGCCATTTTTGTGACATTATTTCCTCAATCCTGAAAAATGGTATTCTAGGAAAGGTCAGCCCTCGACTGGCCTTTCTTATTGGTTTTTCATGATTTTTGCGATTTTTCCGGTCTTTTGGCAATCTCGCCAAGTCGGCGGCGACTTGTAAGTTCGACCTTAAAAAGGTGTAAACTTGTCCAAAGTGTGACGTCGTTCATACAAGCCCATTTGGTTTTGGTGCATAAGTTCGACGCAGAGATTAACGAGTACCGAGGAGTTCCATCATGGGCATCCATTCCAGTAAACTAAAAGTTATCGCCGCAGCAGTAGCCATTCAAATGGTAGGCGTTTCAGCTGCACAAGCCGCATGCACAGTCTCGACGGCGCGGAAGGCTGCAAGCTCACCTGAAGTTTTGTGTGAATGTTCCGCAGTTACATCAGGAATGATCCGTTATATTCAGCGCCGCGCAGACTTTGGCAATTATCTAGCCCGTACTGGTGCTGAATGCCCGCAATTGGCAGCGCTGCTGTCTGACATTCCGACTGCATCAACTGGGCTAGCGGAACAAAGGTCAGGTGATGGAAGTCCCGACGGAAATCCAGAAGTTGGGGGTGGTCCATCTGATCCATCTGATAATCGTAAAGGTGGGGACAGTGGTCCTGACGACAAAGGTGGCACCGACGGTAATAAGGGCGGCACCGACGGTAATAAGGGCGGCACCGACGGTAATAAGGGCGGCACCGACGGTAATAAGGGCGGCACCGACGGTAATAAGGGCGGCACCGAAAGTAATAAAGGCGGCACCGACAGTAGTAAGGGCGGCACCGACAGTAGTAAGGGCGGCACCGACAGTAGTAAGGGCGGCACCGACAGTAGTAAGGGCGGCACCGACAGTAGTAAGGGCGGCGACACCGCATAACATTGTTCTGAGGCCGCAAATCCTGCTTAGGACACAATTCCAACAACAGGATTACTGTCTACCAAAAAAGTCAAAAAGGGCGTCCAAACTGGCGCCCTTAGCTCTCTGGGTTGTAGATTTGGTCAACTGTTCCCGTAGACACCAACCCAACGGCGTGGTTGCTTAGGGTCTTGCATTCTCAGAAAAAGATACCGGGTCGCTTTCCAAGGTTTGATGCTATTGGTCAAGTTGTCCAGAACCAGATCACCCTGAGCTGATCGATAGACCAATACAGCGTGCGCGTTCCGACGCCTATCCAGGACAGTGGCGATCAAGAGCTTGCTGGGGTCAATGCCTGCTTTGATCAGATTCCGCTTTTTCAACAAGGCAAAGTCTTCGCAGTCACCGCCCCTAGTCGTCGGCAAGGCCCAAAACTCTCGCTGACGGTATTGCGATTGGTCTGTAATTGAACGAGTGGAAGCGTTGACCTGTAAGTTCACTTTTTTGACGATCTGCATCTCCTGCTTGCTCGTCAACGATGCCGCCTTTTGGCTCGAGCAGGCCCAGCTGTATTGTCGGCATAGCTGTTGTGCTCCGGACGGTGGCGGAGAGGCCGAAATAGCAGTGATGAACGCGCCCTCGGACGCCTGCACCACAGAGGCAGTGAAGAACGACGCCAGGACCAGAGCGCAAACCCTAACTGAGCGCACTGAAAAACGGGCGACCAATCGAAGACTCGCCGAAAAACCTAATGTCGAATGTTTCATGCCCGTTCCTCAATCCATGTTTGCCCGCGTGAATCCGGCCAATCAGGGTGTCGAAGTATTCCGACTTTAACAGCAACTGGCTCTGTTGACGCAATCAGTGTTGAGGATCAGGGGTAAAAAAGGCGGAAATTCGTCACAATCCGCGGCAATTTCGGGCAAGAATTGAGGGCAATCCGCCACATTTATGACTGGGTTAGAATGTTGAATCGTTGCAATGTATTGTTTTTTAACGAACTTTCAATGCAATCGCGACCCCCAAGAAGGAAATGGAAGCCGCGCAGCGATTCATGTGATGATTTTCGCCGAGTCCGTCAAACCGACTCTGCTGAAACAGCTGATTCTCAGTCGGTGACTTCAACAACGACCAATTCGCGCTCGCTTGCCCCGCGGGCGTGATCGAGCGCTTCTTGGTATGCGGCGGAGTTGTAGCACTCGACCGCAGCCTCAACTGAAGGGAAACGTGCGACCACATTGCGCGGACGCTCCTTACCTTCGAGCTGTACGTAACGCGCGGCACGCGCGATGAACTCTCCGCCGTGCTGTGCGATCGCGGGTCCTGCCAGCTCTGCGTATCTTCCATAAGCTTCGGCGTCAGTTACCGTGACATGTGCAATCCAAAGAGCAGCCATCTTATCCCTCCAATACCTGTTCGGCGGCTTTGATCGCCGCATCTGCGTTGGTCGCGTCCTTGCCGCCACCTTGGGCCATATCCGGGCGACCACCGCCGCCTTTGCCGCCTAGCTCAACCACTGCAGCTTTGACCAGATCAACCGCAGAAACCGTATCGGTCAGGTCCGCAGTGACCCCAGCCGCGACAGCCGCTTTGCCGCCTGTGTCCGCGATCAACAGAACCGCGCCAGATCCCAGTCGGCTTTTGTGTTCGTCGATCAATGCAGGAAGATCTTTGCCGGACACACCGCTGAGTGTCTGGGCCAGAAACTTGACGCCGTTGACTTCGGTCGCTTCCGCGCCGCCGCCCTGCCCGGCCCCGCCTGCCATAGCGAGATCGCGGCGCAGCTGAGCAACTTCGTTTTGCAGGGCTTTCCGCTCATCCAACAGTGATTTCACGCGGGCCACCACATCATCCGGCTGCGCTTTCAGCTCTAACGCGACCTGTGCCAAGCGGTGATCCTGCGCGGACAGATAGCGGAAGGCTTCATCGCCCGTCAGCGCCTCAATCCGCCGGACACCCGCACTACTTGCACTGTCGCCCAGCACAACGAACGTTCCGATATCGCCGGTCTGACGGACATGCGTGCCACCGCAAAGTTCAATCGACCAGGTCTCGCCATCCTGGCCCTTGCCAGTCGGCGCCTTACCCATGGAAACAACGCGAACCTCGTCGCCGTATTTCTCACCAAACAAAGCCTGAGCACCCAGTTCACGCGCGTTATCCGGCGTCATGATCCGGGTTTCAACGCTCGAGTTCTGGCGGATGAAATCGTTCACCTCACGCTCGACTTTTTGGATTTCCTCCAGCGTCAGAGCCTTGGAATGGCTGAAATCGAACCGCAAACGATCCGAAGCATTCAACGAACCCCGCTGCGCAACGTGGTCGCCCAGAGTCTCACGAAGGGCTTCGTGTAAAAGGTGCGTGGCCGAGTGGTTAGCGCGAATGGCCGAACGTCGCGCATGATCCACCTCCAGCTCGACCGCGTCGCCCTTGGACAGCGTGCCATGGTCCACAGTCACCTTATGTGCATAGACCTTGCCGTCAGCGAATTTCTTGGTGTCTTCAACGCGGGAAATATCCTCACGCGCATCGAGGCGGCGCAGCTCACCACTGTCGCCGACCTGACCGCCGGCCTCGCCATAGAACGGGGTTTGGTTCACGACGACCCAGCCACTGCCACCCTGTTCGATCTTGTCGACCAGAGCGCCATCGACGATCAGCGCCGCGACCTGAGCCTCAGCCTTTTCGGTGTCATAGCCCAGGAAATCGGTCGCGCCAGCGCTGTCGGCCACGTCAAACCAAACAGCTTGATCCGCAGCCTCGCCCGACCCGGCCCATGCCGCTCGGGCCTTGGCTTTCTGCTCGGCCATTGCCGCATCGAACCCGTCGGTATCGACGGTCCGGCCTTTTTCCCGCAGGGCGTCCTGCGTCAGATCGAGTGGGAACCCATAGGTGTCATAGAGCTTGAACGCCGCATCACCAGGGAGGGCCGCGCCTTCGGGCAAGCCTGCGACCTCGTCATCCAGCAGTTTCAGGCCGCGATCCAGCGTTTGTTTGAACCGCGTTTCTTCCAGCAGCAGAGTCTCTTCGATCAAGGCCTGCGCCTGCCCCAGTTCTGAGTATTGCGCGCCCATCAGTTGCACGAGCGAAGGCACCAGCCGGTGCATCACCGGGTCCTTCGCACCCAGCAGATGCGCATGGCGCATGGCGCGGCGCATGATCCGGCGCAGCACATAGCCACGCCCGTCATTGCTGGGCATCACGCCATCAGCAATCAGGAATGAAGTAGACCGTAGGTGGTCTGCGATCACGCGGTGGTGGACGTTCTGATCGCCATAAGGATCAACGCCGGTCGCGTCCGCCGAGGCCTCTATTAGTGTTTTGAACAGGTCGGTGTCGTAGTTGTCATGGCTTCCCTGCAACAGCGCGCCGATCCGCTCCAGCCCCATGCCGGTGTCGATCGACTGCATGTCGAGTTCCACCATCGAGCCGTCCTCGAACTGCTCGTTCTGCATGAAAACGATATTCCAAATTTCGATGAACCGGTCGCCATCTTCATCGGCCGATCCCGGAGGGCCGCCCCAGATGTGATCGCCGTGGTCATAAAAAATTTCGGTACATGGCCCGCAGGGTCCGGTCGGCCCCATCTGCCAGAAATTGTCGCTGGTCGCGATGCGGATGATGCGATCTTCAGGAACGCCGACTTTCTTCCAGATTTCAAAGGCTTCGTCGTCGGTGTGATAGACCGTGGTCAGCAGACGGTTTTTGTCGATGCCGAATTCCTTGGTGATCAACTCCCACGCGAAGGGAATCGCGTCGTGCTTGAAATAGTCACCGAAGGAAAAGTTCCCCAGCATCTCAAAGAAGGTATGGTGGCGCGCGGTATAACCCACATTGTCGAGGTCATTGTGCTTGCCGCCTGCGCGCACGCATTTCTGCGCGGTGGTTGCGCGCTGGTAGTCGCGCGTTTCAACACCGGTGAACAGGTTCTTGAACTGTACCATGCCCGAATTCACGAACATCAAAGTCGGATCATTGCGCGGCACCAGAGGGCTAGACGCCACCACTTCGTGCCCCTGCTTGGCAAAGTAGTTCAGAAAGGTCGATCGGATGTCGTTCAACGTTGGCATGGGGCTCTCTCAGCGCGCAATCATAATGGTCTGCGCAGGTTTATCGCCGTGCCCGCAGAGTGTCCACAGCATTGACCTTCCAAACGAAATAAGGCGGCCCCGACGGACCGCCCTGTTTAAGTTATTCTCAACACTGTCGGAGCGCCGGGAGATTTCTGGTGTTCCCTCTCGCGCGTTCCTTAGGCCTCGAGGATATCGTCATCCTCGGCCGCTCCGGGCGGCATGTCGAAGTCCAGACCATGGGCCGCGCGGATCTTGTCCTCGATATCCAAAGCGATCCGAGAGTGATCGCGCAGATACTGCTTTGCATTCTCACGACCCTGCCCGATCCGCTCATCCCCGTAGCTGAACCACGAACCCGACTTCTCGACCACACCGGCTTTGACGCCCAGATCCAGCAGCTCACCCATTTTCGAGATGCCTTCGCCATACATGATGTCAAATTCCACCTGTTTGAACGGAGGGGCCACCTTGTTCTTAACGACTTTGACACGGGTCTGGTTACCGACCACTTCATCTCGATCTTTGATTGCGCCGATACGGCGGATGTCCAGACGAACCGAGCTGTAGAACTTCAGCGCGTTGCCACCGGTCGTGGTTTCCGGGCTGCCAAACATCACGCCGATCTTCATCCGAATCTGGTTGATGAAGATTACCATGCAGTTCGAACGGCTGATCGAGCCGGTCAGTTTGCGCATCGCCTGACTCATCAGACGGGCCTGAACGCCGACGTTGCTGTCGCCCATATCGCCTTCCAATTCGGATTTCGGCGTCAGCGCCGCCACCGAGTCGACCACGACCATGTTCACCGCACCAGACCGGACCAGCGTGTCGGTGATCTCAAGCGCCTGTTCGCCAGTGTCAGGCTGCGAGATCAGCAGTTCGTCCAGATCAACGCCCAGCTTGCGGGCATATTGCGGGTCCAGCGCATGTTCTGCGTCTACAAACGCACAGACACCGCCGCGTTTTTGCTGTTCGGCAATACAATGCAGAGTCAGCGTTGTTTTACCCGAGCTCTCAGGCCCGTAAATCTCAACAATCCGGCCCATCGGCAGACCGCCGATTCCCAGAGCGATATCCAGACCCAGTGACCCGGTCGAGCTTGCCTCGATATCCTGCTTGGCATCCTCGCCCAGCTTCATGATCGAGCCTTTGCCGAATTGCCGTTCGATCTGGGCCAGCGCGCTATCGAGCGCCTTTTGCTTGTCCGCGTCTTTCTTGTCGCTCATCGTCAGAAGATCCGCCATTGTCCTGTCGCCTTCCCTTTTGTCATACCCTTTGCCGGGCGGCAATCGCTGCTTTGTTCGCCTCTTGTTCCTTATGGGACCAAAAAGAGAACATTTCAACTAAAACTTACAGAACTTACTCTTGGCCAATTGTGTTAAAGATCCGTTTACGCCAATCTGTTATCCGAACTATCATCGACGTGGGAACACTAAATGCTTGTTTTCTATAAGGAACGCCTTGCGTTTTTATCTGTTCCCAAAACCGGCAGCACCGCATATCACTCCGCGTTGCGCGCCCGAGCCGATCTTGTGATCACCCACCCGCCCGAGCTAAAACACGCACCGGTGCGCCGATATGACCGTTTTATTCAGAACATGTTCCGCAAAATGTACGACACCGAGATGGAGATCATGGCCGTTGTCCGTGAACCCATTGATTGGCTGGGCAGCTGGTACAGGTTTCGTCGGCGCGAAGATCGCATAGGTCATCCGCATTCTACGCGCGATGTTAGCTTCGACGCCTTCGTGCAGGCCTATATGCAGACCCCTCAGCCCGAATTTGCCAATGTCGGCAGTCAGAGTCAGTTCTTCCGCCCCCGAAACAACGGCGTTGGGGCCAGTTATGTTTTCAAATACGACCATCAGGACAGAATCGTGGAATTCCTGCAAAGCCGATTGAACTACGACTTCACTTTGCAGCGCGAGAACGTCTCGCCACCCGCAGAGACAATTCTGTCTTCTGAAACCGAAGCGGCATACCGCAAGCATTCTAGGGCCGATTTTGCGGTCTATGACGCGGCGCAATAGGCGTCAGTTCATCTGCTGAAAAACGGCCTCAGTCAGTTGCGTCAAAGAGAATGGTTTGGGCAGAAAGGTCGAGTTCGGAACCTGGGGGCCCGAGTCGCCAAACGCGCCCTCGGTATAGCCCGAGACAAACACGACCCGGACATCGGGCCTTGTCTCCATGGCTTTGGCAACCCAGGTCGGGCCGTCCATTCCGGGCATGACCACATCCGTTACGAACACGTCGACATTCAGGTCGGAATCTTCCAGCAAGGTCAAAGCATCCTCGGCGGATTCCGCCTCGAGCACCGTATAGCCCTTCAGGCGCAACGCACGGGTCGCGAAGGCGCGTACCGGTGCTTCATCCTCGACCAGAAGCACGACGCCCTCACCCTGACGCGCGGTTTTGGAATCCGGCACATCTTCGGGCTGAACCGCGACGGGCTTCGCTTCGACGCAAACCGGCAGGAGCAGGGAAAACTCGGTGCCGCGACTGACAGCGCTATCTACGAATATAAAGCCTCCCGTCTGTTTGACGATCCCATAAACGGTGGAAAGGCCAAGCCCAGTCCCCTCGCCCGTGCGTTTGGTCGTGTAGAACGGCTCGAATACTTTTTGCAGTTTGTCGGCGGGAATACCGACCCCACTGTCGATCACCTTGACGGTCATGTAATCGCCGGGCGGAACCGTGGCCCGGTCTTGGCGTAAGGGCTCGGTCAGGCCCAGCAACTCGGTTTCGATGCGAATCTCACCGCCTTCAGGCATCGCATCGCGCGCATTAACGACGAGATTCATCAACACCTGCTCCAACTGCCGTTTATCAGCACGCACAGGCTTAAGGACAGGATCATGGCTGAGCGTCAATTGAACTTTCTCACCGACCAATCGATTCAATAGGTGGATGAGGTCCGAGATGGTGTCGCGCACGTCCAGAACCTCAGGCCGCAAGGTCTGTTTGCGCGAAAAGGCCAGAAGCTGGCTGACCAGAGCCGCCGCGCGATTGGCATTCTGATTGATTTGAACGAGGTCACCATAGTTGGGATCGTTTTGATCATGGCGCAGCAGCAGCAGATCGCAATGACCTGATATCGCGGTCAATAGATTGTTAAAATCATGCGCAACCCCACCGGCCAACTGGCCGACAGCCTGCATCTTCTGTCCCTGAACAAATTGCGCCTCGAGTGTTTTCAACTCGGTCGCGTCGTTCAGAACCGCGATGAGGTGGGTTTTCCCGTCGATCTGAACACGGTCCAGAGTGACCTGCACAAACAGTTCTTTGTCGTCGCGGGTCAGTCGCTGGAATTCGGATCGGGCGGAATCCTCGCCCGATGCCGTTTGCGCCAGCCACTCGAGAATTGGATGGTTCAGCCCCTGCAGGATCTGGTCAATATTGGTCTCGTTTAGGCAGAGATCACCCAAGAGAGCCAGCGCCATCTGGTTTGCCTGCAGTATGGTCCCCTCGGGCGTCATGCAAATGATCGGCACAGGCAGTTCGGCAAGTGAGGATCCATGCTCCGGATGAACAGGTTGAGAAACCGGCATCAAAACGAGGTGCCGTTCAGCCCCCGACGCCGATACGCCAGTGACTGCGACGCGCGTTTCACCCTCATAAGCAGGGACCGAGCAGATTTGACCATCATGTGGCAATCCGTTCGGAAAGATATTGTCAATCGAACCCGGTGCCGTGCCGAAAAAGGCCCTCGCGGCAGTATTAAGGTGTAAAAGGCGCCCACCCCGGCCGATGGTCAGTATGGGAAGGGCGATTTTGTCCCACTGCCCTTGGTGACCAAGTTTGAACCGCCAGCAGAACAGATGGTCTCCCAATCGAACAACCGAAACCGGGACATTCTCGCCAACTTTGATGATGTCCTCATCCGCTGAACCATTTGCTTGGGCCAGTGTCTGCAACCTCAGTAGAAGGCTCGACGGGTTGGCGAAGACCGAGCGCAGAACCTCGGGCAGCGTTGCCTCCGGGCTGGCTTTCAACTGTTCGCGCGCAATTGGATTGGCGACCAGAACAGTGCCCTCTCCATCGGCAATAACGCTTGCGCAATCGTCGTGATCTACAAAAGCAGCCAGCACATCAAGGGTTTGATGAGCAGCTTTGTCGGCAAAGAGGCCCCCGATCAGACTCCAGAGAGTCGCAAACAGGACCGAGACTCCTACGACGATCATGCCCTGCGTCCAGTCCGCAGGCACCCGGCCCGTATATGGCGCCACGTATAAAAGACCGGCCAGTCCAACCAGCGCCAAAACACGCGCCGCTGACGGCGTTCTACGCGAGCGGGAACCGAAGAACGGATATGTAGAATCGGACATGGACGACACTGGTAGCTTTTTTGAGAGCAATAACGATCCAAAATAGTTAATGCCCGCTTAACAGAGTTAAGAGGCTACGAAAACTACCTTAGGTTGTTTTGAGTGGCTACTTTGTCAGATGCGCAGTGAAAAACCCGTCAACGCCATCGGTGATGCGCCAATTCCGCTCTAGCGTCGCTATCCAATCGGGGTTCTCCGACACAAAGCTTTCGACAACCTGCGCGTTTTCGTCCTGAAGCATCGAACAGGTTGCATAGGCGAGAAGACCTTTGGGATGAACCAGTGCCGCGACCTCACCCAGAATCGCGCGTTGCAGCTTGGTCAATTCGATCAAACGCTCTTCGGTCAGAGCCCATTTCCCGGCCGGAGCGCGCCTCCACGAGCCGCTGCCGGAACAGGGCGCATCGACCAGTACGATGTCAAAGGGCGCGAAACCGGCTAGTTCCGCGGTCTCAACGCAGGTTACTCTTACGCCCGCGCGGTCAGCACGGTTCGGCAGGTCCTGCATGCGCCTCGGGTTGATGTCATGTGCAAACACCTCGACCCCACGATGGGCCGCGAGGGCCAGTGATTTCCCGCCACCGCCGGCACAATAGTCAAGAACGCGCAGACCGGGTTTGAGCGGTAAAGCCGCCACAACCGCCTGACTGGCTGCATCCTGTAGCTCGACCAGACCGTCCAGATAAGCCCAGCTTTGAGCAACCTTGCGTGCGCCCTCAATCACGGTCAGAGCCGTCTCGCAGGCGGGATGGAGGTCAGTTTGAACCCCGTCAGCCGCCAAAGCACGGGCCGCGCCTTCCACGTCTGTTTTGAGCAAATTGACCCGAAGATGCACCGGAGCTCGGCTTTGCAGCGCCGCCGCGGCTTCCGTGGCCGCATCGCCCAAAGACGCCGAAAATCGGGGCCAGAGCCAGTCAGGAATATCAAACTGCTCGGCCAGTGACACGAAACCGCGACCCTGCTCAGACGCTTCAATCGGCTCAGGCGCGTGGCGTTCGCCGGTGAAGAGAGTGTCAGGCGCCTGCTCCGCAGCACGCATCGCTCCGATCATCAGGCCGCGACCCGTCTCAGCCCCCCCAAGCGCCGCAAAGGACCGTTTGCAGCGCAAGGCCGTAAAAACGTGATCCCGCACCGCTGCGCGATCCTTGGAGCCTGCGAACCGGCTGCGCCGCGCCCACCCAGTCAGGGCTTTTTCAACGGGCGCGCCGTCCAGAATTTGGTCAAGGATCTCGATTGAGGCCTGAACACGGGCTGCCGGCGTCATCTTTCCCTCCGTCGGGTTTTCCAAGAACGCAAAACGGCGCCCGCGTCGGGGCGCCGCCTACAACAGATCACCAGATCACATAACCCGGTAGTTCGGGCTTTCGCGCGTGATCTGCACGTCATGCACGTGGCTTTCCTTCAGACCCGCCCCGGTGATTTTGACGAAATTGCAGTTCTTGCGCATCTCTTCGACTGTGGCACAGCCGGTATAGCCCATGGCCGCGCGCAAACCGCCGACCAGTTGGTGAACAACCGCTCCTGCAGAGCCTTTATAGGGCACCTGACCTTCGATCCCCTCCGGCACCAGCTTGTCATTGGCGGCATCCTTCTGAAAATAGCGATCCGCCGAACCGCGCGCCATTGCACCCAAGCTGCCCATGCCGCGATAGGATTTGAAAGAGCGGCCCTGATACAGGATCACCTCACCCGGGCTTTCATCCGTACCCGCGATCATCGAGCCGACCATGGCGCAGGACGCACCCGCCGCGATGGCCTTGGCGAAATCACCCGAGAACTTGATACCACCATCGGCAATCACCGGCACATCTCCGGCGGCTGAGGCGCAGTCCATGATCGCCGTCAGCTGAGGCACCCCGACACCGGCCACCATCCGCGTGGTACAGATCGAGCCCGGCCCGATGCCAACCTTGATCGCATCCGCGCCCGCATCAATCAGCGCTTTGGTAGCATCCGCGGTGGCGACGTTGCCCGCAATGATCTGAACTTCGTTCGACAGCGTTTTGGCGCGCTTGACCGCCTCCAGAACACCTTCGGAATGGCCGTGAGCGGTATCGACGACGATAATATCGACACCCGAGTCGACCAGCAGTTCTGAGCGCTCAAACCCTGCATCCCCGACCGAGGTCGCGGCGGCGACGCGCAGACGGCCCAGGTGGTCCTTGCAGGCCGTTGGGTTCAGAACGGCTTGTTCAGTGTCTTTCAGGGTAAGCAGACCGGTCAGCTTGCCTTCGCCATCAACGACCAGCAGTTTTTCTATCCGGCGGGCGCGCATCAGGGATTTGGCCTCTTCCAGATCGGCGGGCTCCTGCAACATCGCCAGATTGTCCGAGGTCATCATGGCCTTGATTGGCGTGTCGTCCGACGTGGCAAATCGCATGTCCCGGTTGGTCACGATGCCGACAACGCGGCCCTGCTCGTCCACAACCGGGAAACCCGTGAAGTTGTAGCGCTGAACCAACGCCTGCGCGTCTGCAAGCGTCTGATCGGCGCGCAGCGTCACTGGGTTGTAGACGATGCCCGATTCGAACCGCTTCACCCGGCGTACCTCGCGGGCCTGTTCCTCGACCGACAGGTTCTTGTGGATCACACCGATCCCACCGGCCTGCGCCATGGCGATGGCCATGCGCGCCTCGGTCACAGTATCCATGGCCGAGCTGAGCAGCGGGATGTTCATGGAAATCTGACGCGTCACGCGCGTCGTCGTATCCGCCGTTGCCGGCAGCACCGAAGATGCGCCCGGAACAAGAAGTACGTCGTCAAAGGTAAGTGCCTCACGAATCTGCATCATCAAACCCCATGCAAAAGCCCGTTTGGCGGTGACCCTATTGCATGGATTGACCCGAAGGAAAAGCCCCAGAACCCAAGTTGTTTGCCCTTGGGTGGGAATAGCACGTCACAAAACGACGCTCGTTGTACAAAACGTGCCGCTGTCAGGGCTTTCCCTTTGTGAATAAACTCATATCTTCCCCGGCATACGCGCGAACACAATTTAGGCAGGCCGACCATGACCACCGACCCCCTTGTCGTCTTTACCCCCTCGGGCAAACGCGGGCACTTTCCCGTTGGCACCCCGATTCTGACCGCCGCCCGACAGCTGGGCGTTGACCTGGATTCGGTTTGCGGAGGGCGCGGCATCTGCTCGAAATGTCAGATCACGCCTAGCTACGGCGAGTTCCCCAAGCACGGCGTGACGGTCTCGGAAGACGCGCTGAGCGAATGGAACGCGGTCGAGCAGCGCTATGACGACAAACGTGGCCTGAAACCCGGTCGTCGTTTGGGCTGTCAGGCCTCGGTTCAGGGTGATGTTGTGATCGACGTGCCGCCCGAAAGTCAGGTTCACCGCCAGGTTGTACGCAAGGCCGCAGCTGCGCGCGCCATCACCATGGACCCGGCCACGCGGCTCTATTTCGTCGTAGTCGAGGAACCCGATATGCACTCGCCCACCGGCGATCTGGAGCGTCTGGAACGTGCCCTGCGCGAGCAGTGGAAGATCGAGGCCGTCACCGCAGATCTGTCCCTGATGTCGAAGCTGCAACCGGTTCTGCGCAAAGGTAAATGGGAAGTCACTGTTGCCGTTCACAAAGGTCATAAGGACCCGGTGGCCCGCATCGTCGAAATCTGGCCCGGCCTGCACGAAGGGGGTCTCTTTGGTTTGGCCATCGACCTCGGCTCGACAACGGTTGCCGCGCATCTGACCGACCTGGAGACAGGTGAGGTCAAGGCATCCTCGGGCCTGATGAACCCCCAGATCCGCTTCGGCGAAGACCTCATGAGCCGCGTTTCCTACGCCATGATGAACCCCGGCGGCGATCAGGAGATGACCAAGGCCGTGCGCGAGGCGATCAATGACCTGACCACCTCGATCGCGGAAGAAGCGGGCATTGACGCAAGCCTGATCGTTGAGACGGTGTTTGTTTGTAACCCGGTCATGCACCACTTGCTGCTGGGTCTGGACCCGGTCGAACTGGGGCAAGCTCCGTTTGCGCTGGCGACTTCGGAAAGCATGTCCCTGCCCGCGCGTGAGATGGACCTGACCACAATGAACCCGCGCGCGCAGATCTACATCCTGCCCTGTATCGCCGGTCACGTGGGCGCCGACTGTGCCGCCGTTGCCCTGTCGGAAGAGCCCGGCAAGTCCGAAGACCTCGTGCTGATCGTGGACGTGGGCACCAATGCCGAAATCCTGCTCGGCAATACCAGCCGTGTTCTGGCTTGCTCGTCGCCTACAGGGCCAGCGTTCGAAGGCGCGCAGATAAGTTCTGGCCAACGCGCCGCCCCTGGTGCGATTGAGCGGATCGAGATCGACCCCGTCACCAAGGAACCCCGTTTCCGCGTGATCGGGTCCGAGAAATGGTCGAATGAGGACGGGTTCGATCAGGACATCGCCACCACCGGAATCACCGGCATCTGCGGGTCCGGGATTATCGAGGCCGTGGCCGAAATGCGCATCGCGGGTCTGCTGGACGAAAGTGGGTTGATCGGATCGGCGGAGCAAACCGGCACCCCTCGCTGTGTTCCTGAAGGGCGCACACACGCCTATCTGATCTATGATTCCAGCGCGGAAGGTGGCCCTCGGATCACCGTCACTCAAGGCGATATCCGGGCCATCCAGCTGGCGAAATCGGCACTTTATGCGGGTGCGCGCCTATTGATGGACGAGATGGAGGTCGACCGAGTGGATCGCGTGGTTCTGGCCGGGGCCTTTGGCGCGCATATCTCGACCAAGCACGCGATGGTTCTGGGCATGATCCCGGATGCACCGCTCGACAAGGTCTCCAGCGCGGGCAACGCGGCTGGCACCGGCGCCCGGATTGCACTGTGCAACATCGGCTCGCGCGCCGAGATCGAGCGCGTCGTGCGCGAGATCACCAAGATCGAGACCGCCATCGAGCCGAAGTTCCAAGACCACTTCGTCGCCGCCAATGCGATCCCGCACAAAACCGACCCATTCCCGGAACTCGCACAGGTCGTCACCCTTCCCGCACCGTCCTTTAACACCGGTGGTAGGGAAACCGAAGCCGGCGGAGGACGTCGTCGTCGCAGACGATCGTAAGTTGAGGTTTTAAAGCAGCGGAAGGCTCACATCAATTTGTGGGCCTTCACTTGAACGAAGAGCCGAATTCAGCGTTTTCGGGCCCACCGAACTACATTTCGAAGAACAGCAAAAAAGCAGAACGCAACTACGGCCAATATTCTTGTAAAACAACGGCAGACGACGGGAGTTTGCGTCAACCATTTCGCCAGAGATGAGAGGTGTGCGTCGTAGACTAGGCGGCACCAAACAGTCTCCGCGCTTGGCCGCGCAATCTCCGCCATTCACGAGCAAGCTTCTGCGTCTTAGTCAGTTTGGGGTCTTTGTATGCCCGCAAACGTTCCAGAGCCGTTCCATCTTCGGCGATAATATCGGGGAAATGCGGCGACCCATCGGTATTCAACGCTCGTTCTGGGCGATTTAGATCCTCGCCACAATGCACCCCGGATCCGTCGAGACCGATGTTTTCAGCGTAGCTTTCGTGGGGCGAAAGGCAAAGCCCGCGATTCCGGAAAATCGTGGCGTACCAGAAGATGGCCCATGTGTTGATTTCGCCTCGTGCGTTGTCCAACACTTGCACCCATAAATCTGCCGCGCCATCCAGATTGAACCTGAAAATCTCCTCGTCAGAGAAGCTTGAGATCAACTCTTCGGGATTCTTTTCGAAGTGCGACCAACGGTTTGCCCAAGTAGCCCAACCCCAGCAACTCATGAAACGCAGGAAGGACAAACCGCGCTGGGTGTCCTCTTTTGAGTATGGCTCACAGTAGGCTGAAATGTGCCAGACATTCGCATCAGTTTCATAACGTTGTAGTGCTTTATTCATGTAACTTAGGAAAGCTGGTGACGTAACGATGTCATCCTCCAGAACAATGACCCGACCATGCGTTTCAACAACATGCGAAACGCCTTCGATGATCGAGGTCGCTAGCCCAGCATTCGCTTCGCGTCGTGACAGATGGACCTTGGCAAACCCCTGCAAGTCAGAGAACAGTCCTGCAACCTCATCAACCAATGCGCGTTCATCCCCAGACCGGGGGCCGTCTATAAAGACGTAAACTTCAGTTTCTTTGGCCAAAGGCGAGGCCTTCAGAGTTTCGATCACCGAAAGGGTATGTTGTGGTCTGTTGAACGCAAAAAGGCACACAGGTGCCAATTTTTCAGAAGACATCGTGTTCGGCGACATATTCCATTACCTTTCAAACGGTATTGAACCCGCTTACGCCTTGTACCTTAGCGCGTGAGGCGCGACAAATTTTCGAGCCCGCCTAAGACGCACCTACTTCGATCATCGGTACATTTACATAACGCGATGCTTTCTAAAGTACATTGTTATGGAGCGGGTAGCGGGAATCGAACCCGCGCGTTCAGCTTGGGAAGCTGACAGGCTACCATTACATCATACCCGCCGCGAGGTTTGAGATACCATCGCCACCTGAAAAACTGCAAGCGCCTTTCGATTGGGCAATTGGATTACTCTGTCCGCGCCCGCAGGGAGTCGATCAATGATTGGTCAACATCCAATGCCTCGCACGCCGCGTCCAAAGTTCGTTTGTCCAAATGCTGTGGGTTTAGATCTATGTCCTTTGAGAACGCATCAACGATGGCTTGCATTGCTTTGATTCTCGCAGATTTTTTGTTGTTGGCCGGAATAACGTGCCACGGTGCAATCGCCGTTGACGTACGCGCCAGCATCTCATCGACGGCGATCCCGGCCTCGTCCCAACGCTCGCGATTGCGGAAATCCTCATAAGTCAGCTTCCAGCGCTTCAATGGGTTGCGCAGGCGTTCGGTGAAACGCGCCATCTGTTCGTCTTGTGAGATATGAAAGAACAGCTTTACGATCCGTGTGCCGTCATCAACAAGCATACGCTCGAAATCGTTGATCTCTCGATATCCCGCGCGCCACCGTTTCTCAGGTGTGAACTTCTCGATCCGTTCCACCAGAACACGCCCGTACCAACTGCGGTCAAAGGCCGAGATTGCACCTTCTGGCGGCAAACGTTCCCAAAACCGTAGCAGATAGTGGCGATTGAGATAGTAGTTGCGCGGCGCGCCGATCGGCCAGACTTTGAAACTGCGCGGATCAAGCGCCTGGCTGATACGGCGGATGGTGCCACCTTTGCCAGCGGCATCCCAACCTTCAAAGACGATTACGCCCTTGGTTCCATGGAATAGGAAAGCTTGCTGAATACGCGCCAGTTTCGCCTGCAGATCAATCAGCTTGTCGAAATAGTCCTTCTTGCCCAACTTCTCACTCAGGTCTGCGTCGGCCAGTTTTGGAGGGTGATGTTTGGACATGAAAGCACCTGATCGTTGCGGAAGGGACCGCCCCAGTCTCTACGATATCACGCTTGCTGCATTGATCAGGGTCAAACGAAAAAGGCCGGGCGTAATGCCCGGCCTTTGATCTGATAGCTCAAAAAATCAAGCGCGACGACGACGGCCACCGCCGCGACGACCGCCTGCTCCACCGGCCGCAGCCGCTTCCTCAGGCGATTTGTTGAACTTAATCCATGCGCCGCCATGCGGGTCGTTGTTGGTCAGCAGGTTGGCGGCACGGATGGCCTCCATCTCCTTACCGGCACGCGGCAGGGTCGAACCCAGACCGAACATCTGAACGAAGGCCTCATCATCCATGCCTTCGGGCAGGATGATACCAGCTGCGGCAACGGCCTCTTTCTTCTCGGCGATTTTCTTCTGTGTCGTGGGCAGAGCAACCGGGTTCATGATCGCGGACGTCATGCCAGCACCCATCGCCATCGGCAGGAAGGCGTTGTTGATGCCGTGACGGTTCGGCAGGCCAAATGAGATGTTGGACGCACCACAGGTGGTGTTCACGCCCAGCTCTTCGCGCAGACGACGGACCAGAGCGAAGACCTGCTGGCCAGCGGTTGCCATCGCACCGATCGGCATAACCAGCGGGTCAACCACGATGTCATGCGCCGGGATGCCGAAATCGGCAGCGCGCTCAACGATCTTCTTGGCCACGTCGAACCGCACATCGGGGTCTTCCGAGATGCCGGTGTCGTCGTTCGAGATCGCAACAACCGGAACGTTGTATTTCTTGACCAGCGGCAGAACCAGTTCCAGACGCTCTTCTTCGCCAGTAACCGAGTTCAGCAGCGGACGGCCCTCAGCCGCTTCAAGACCGGCCTCCAGCGCGCCGGGAACCGACGAGTCGATGCAGAGCGGGACGTCAACCAGACCCTGAACCAGCTCTACGATCTGGCGCATCAGCGGCGGCTCGGTCTCGTTCGGGTTGGGGTTCGAGTTGTAGACAACGCCTGCGTTGATATCCAGAACGGTCGCGCCTGCAGCGACCTGCGCCAGAGCATCTTTCTCAACGGTCGAAAAGTCGCCCGCCTCAAGCTCAGCGGCCAGTTTCTTGCGGCCCGTGGGGTTGATCCGCTCGCCAATCACGCAGAACGGTTCGTCAAAGCCCAGAACGGCGGTTTTTGTTTTTGATTCTACGACTGTACGGGTCATGTCCGTTCCTTAAGCGTTAACCGGCTTCGCCGAAGCGCCGCCGTTGTTGATGGCCCAGTTGGCGTTGGTCTTGATGCCGCCAAGGGGGAAGAAGTGTACGTTGGTGATGTTGAAATCCGGGTTCGCCGCTTTGTATTCGGCCAGTTCGGTGATCACATCATTCGGCTCATAAGGCAGCAGCAGCTTGGAGACATCCATCGCGCGCTTTTGCAAAACTTTCAGCGACGGGCCAACGCCACAGGCGATGGCGAACTTGATCAGGGTCTGCAGCTTGGCAGGGCCTGCGATACCGATATGAACCGGGATGTCGATCCCCGCCTCTTTCAGGCTGTTCGCCCATGCGATGATCGGCTTTGCGTCAAATGCAAACTGAGTGGCCAGCGCCATCTCGGCGTCGGTGGTTTCGCTGAATTTCTGTTTCCAGCGCAGCGCGTCGTCAACGTTCTTGGTCGAGCCGTCCGGGTCGATGTCCTTGTTGCCCTCGGGGTGACCGGCAACGTGCAGACGCTTGAAACCGGCTTTGTCGAACAGCCCGGACTCCATCAGCTGCATCGAGCTGTCGAAATCACCATGGGGCTTGGCCACACCACCGGCCAGCAGTAGCGCCTGATCAACGCCCGCTTCGCCTTGATACATCGAGATCCAGTTCTCCAGCGTCGCGGCATCCTTGATGATACGCGCCGGGAAGTGCGGCATGACCGGGTAACCCTCGGCGGCGATGCGCTTGGCGGTTTTCACCATGTCTTCGATCGGCGTGCCCTCGATATGGGCGATGTATACACGGGTGCCTTCGGGCAGCAGCGCGCGGAAATCTTCGACCTTTTCGGCGGTGCGCGGCATTACCTCGATCGAATAGCCCTGCAGAAAGGCTTCGACGGTCGGATTTACAGGGCCGTTTTCGGCGGCATCACGTTTCTTGAAGTTCAGCAAAGCCATTGCGGCCTCCCATATAGATTTCGGGCTCATGCCCAACCGTCATTCGCGATCAGTGCCTTGATGCGGTCCTGATCGTATTCCGTTTCCAGACGCACAGCCTGCGCTTCGGCAATCTCGGACGGGTCGCCCTCAACCGCGAAAGGCTCGGCCTTGCGCCATTCAGCCAGGTAGGCATCACTGTCCTTGGCGTTTACCTTCATGGCGGCGCGGTCGATGGCCTGTTCAAACCGTTCTTCCAACTGCCGCTTTGCGCCACGACGGCCTTTGCCGACGATGACCTGAGCGGGAATGTCGCGCCAGTACACGATGGTGACGTCAGGCATAGCTGTGATTCCTCCTAACCAATGGGGCGGTTCTAAACGTCTATATTGGGCTAAGGAGGTCGGTTTTCGACACCCAGCGCCTTCCAAGCGACCTTTTTGCCTATGACGGTGTACAGTGGTTTTAGCCGGGTTTCACAGAAAACCAGATATCAAAACTTTCAACGCTTGTATGAGGATGGCTCAACACAAGCAAAAACCCCGGGCGGCAACACCGTCCGGGGCTTGTTTTTAAGGGCGTTTTCGGCCTTAGCCGACCAAACCGCCATCGTCACGCGTGACCGCGATGATAGCCGAGCGTGGCACGGCATCGCCGCCTTCGGGCCAGTGGCTATTGCCGTCCTCACCCGGGTGCTGGACGCCTACGAACATGGTGCGGCGATCCGGCGACCAGCTGAGGCCGGTGATCTCGCACTCATTCGGGCCGACCAGGAAGCGGCGGATTTCACCGGTGACCGGGTCGCCTGCCAGCATCTGGTTGTTGCCCTGACCTTCGAAATCACCTTCGTTGCCATAGTTGCCGTCGGTCTGGATCCACAGCAGGCCGTTGCTGTCGAATTTCAGACCATCGGGTGAGTTGAACATGTTCTCGGCATTGACGTTATCCGACCCGCCATAGGCGTCCTGATGAACATTCGGGTTACCTGCCAGCACATACAGATCCCAGGCAAAGCCGGGCGCGGTATGATCGCCACCTTCGGGACGCCAGCGCACGATCTGGCCATAGTTGTTGGCCTCGCGCGGGTTCGGACCGTTGACCGAGGTGTCATCCCCACCGGCATTCGGCTTGACGCCCCGGTTCTTGTTGTTGGTCAGACAGCAGTAGACCTCGGCCACGTTCGGGTTGGCCGCTACCCATTCGGGGCGGTCCATGGTGGTCGCGCCCACAGCAGACGCGCCCTGACGGGTGTGGATGCTGATTTCAGCCTGCGAAGCCAAACCGGTTGTTTCAGGCGTCAGGTCCAGCCACTCACCAGTGCCGTCATCGTTGAACTTGGCAACCGACAGCGTGCCGTTTTCCAGAAGCGCGTTGGTGTCAACACCCGCCGCATAGACACCGTCCGAGACGAAACGGTACAGGAACTCGCCGCGCTCATCATCGCCCATGTAGACGACAACGCGACCATCGTTGTTGACCACAGATTCGGCGTTCTCGTGCTTGAAGCGGCCCAGAGCGGTCAGTTTGCGCGGTGTCGAGGTCGGGTCGGTCGGGTCGATCTCAACCACGTAACCGGCGCGGTTCGGTTCATTGGGGTTTTTCGAGACGTCAAAACGCTCGTCGATCTTGGCCCAGCCATAACCCCAGTCCTTGGACGAGACGCCATAGCGCTTCAGTTCGGCGCTGACTTCATGCGCTTCGTCTTCCGCCGAGAAGTAGCCGTTGAAGTTCTCTTCACAGGCCAGATAGGTGCCCCAAGGCGTCATGCCGTTGCCGCAGTTGTTCCAGGTGCCCTTGGAGGTCGTGCCGGTCGGATCAGCGGCGGTTTTCATCAGGTCGTGGCCCGCAGCCGGTCCGGTGATTGTCATGTCGGTCTGTGGCGTGATGCGGCGGTTATATGGGCTGTCCTTGACGATGCCCCATGTGCCGTCGGTATTGGCAATCTCGACCACCGTCACACCATGGGCCATCATGCCCTTGGCGACATCATCGTCCGAGGCCGCCTTGGCATCGGGATTGTTGCCCCACAGGATATCGCGGTTGGTGTATTCGTTGTTCACGACCAGCAGAACGTGACCGTCATGGAAGAAAACGTCCTGACCGTCGGTGTTGTCGCCAAAGGCGCGTTCCTGGCTGGCGGCGGTGCCACGGGTCGCAGGATCGAATTCAGGTGCGTCGGACCACAACGGATCGCCCCAGCGTACCATGACTTCGGCCTTGTAGCCTGCGGGCACGACCACCTCATCGGCAGTTGAGACCGGAATCGCCTCGAACGAGAACCGATCAGCTGACGCGCGCGCACCTGTGGGCAGAAGCGAGCCGCCGACTGCGGTAAAGCTGCCCATGGCCAGAACGCCCCCCAGAAAGCCACGTCGTGACAAGGCGCGCTCGACCACGCGGTCGAATTCACATTCCTCGGGGCGCGGATTTACGACTTCATCAAATTCATCGAAGGACAGGGTGCGCTCATCTTTCATGGCAGTCTCCGTATCTGGCTGTAAGCTTGTAGAGAATCCCGAAATAGGGATCGGCACGGGAATTGCATTTCAGTATGAACGCTGTGTGACACTCACGTTAAATTCAAAATTGAAATCACTTGCGCGTCGGCGAGACCCCGCCTAGGGTCAACGTAACTCGAAAATCGGAGGGCGTTACAAATGGCGCCCAAGCGTCCCAAAGGTGCGGGCGCGTTCCCGAAGGCGGTCGAAAGCCCCGCGCCGGCAAGACCCGATCCAGATGCACTCTATGCGGCGTTGGATCTGGGGACAAATAGCTGCCGCATGTTGATAGCCCAACCCAAGGGGAGCGGGTTCCATGTGGTCGATAGTTTCTCCAAATCCGTGCAGTTGGGCGCGGGTCTGGAACGCACGGGACGTTTGTCCCGGGCGTCGATGTCGCGAACCGTTCAGGCACTGCGAATCTGCCAGCAAAAGCTGAAGCGCAACAAGGTCAAACGGATGCGTCTGGTCGCAACCGAGGCCTGTCGGCGCGCCAAGAACTCACGCGATTTCATCCGGCAGGTGCGGCGTGAAACCGGCCTGAACCTTGAGATCATCCAGCCCGAGGAAGAGGCTCGTCTGGCCGTCATCTCCTGCGCGCCGCTGGTGTCGACCAAGACCGAGCAATTGCTGGTCGTGGATATTGGCGGCGGCTCTACAGAGCTGGTGTGGATCGACATCTCGTCCGTGCCGCGCCGCGATCGGCCAGCAGCGATCATGCGTCTGCACAACGGATTTCACACCGCCGACAGCCCCTTCCCGGCCGCCAAGGTCGTGGACTGGATTAGCGTCCCGCTGGGCGTCGCAACCCTGCGCGACCAGTTTCATGACGTTGAGGATGACTCGGCCCGGTTTGCGTTGATGAGCTGGTTTTTTGAAGAAAACCTTGCTGATTTCGCCCCTTACAAGGACGAACAGACCCGAGCGGGTTTTCAGATCGTCGGCACCAGCGGCACGGTGACAACCGTAGCCGCCTCGCATCTGGGCCTGAAGCGCTATGACCGGACCAAGGTGGACGGTTTGCGTATGACCAGCGATCAGATTGACAAAGTCATACGCGGGTATTTAGAACTCGGCCCTCACGGGCGACGCCGGGACCCTCGGATTGGGGATGACCGGCAGGCCCTGATCATGTCCGGCTCGGCCATTTTGCAGGCCCTTTTGCGTTGCTGGCCTACCGACCGCCTTTCCGTGGCGGACCGCGGGCTGCGTGAAGGGTTGCTTTATGCGCAGATGAGCGCGGACGGCGTATTGGAAGACGGACCGTTCTGATGGCGAAAACACCGAGTGGAAAAAACACCTCAGGCCGTGGACAGCGTGACCTGAAGGTTAAGGTGAAGACGGCGCGTGGGCGCAAGCTCAGCTCGACCCGGTGGCTCGAGCGGCAGTTGAACGACCCCTATGTCAAGCGCGCGAATGCCGAAGGCTATCGTGGGCGCGCTGCGTTCAAGATCCTCGAACTGGACGACAAATTCCGCTTTCTGGTTCCCGGTGCGCGCGTCGTTGATCTGGGCTGTGCGCCCGGTGGCTGGCTGCAGGTCGCCGTCAAGCGTGTGAATGCACTGGGTGAGAAAAGCGGTAAACGCATTGGCACCGTTCTGGGTGTTGACCTGCAAGAGGTTGAACCGGTTGCAGGCGCCACGGCCCACGTGCTGGATTTCATGGAAGATGACGCGGACCTCAAGGTCAAAGAGTTGCTGGGCGGCAAGGCTGACGTTGTGATGTCTGACATGGCCGCCGCGTCCTCGGGTCACAAGCAGACCGACCATTTGCGGATCATGGCCCTGTGCGAAACCGCCGCTTACTTTGCCTTTGATGTTTTGGAAGAGGGCGGCACTTTTGTGGCCAAGGTTCTTGCCGGCGGCGCCGAGGGCGATTTGCAACAGCTGCTCAAGCAGAAGTTCGAAAAAGTCGCAAACGTCAAACCGCCTGCATCGCGTTCGGACAGTTCCGAGAAGTTCGTGGTTGCAACAGGGTTCCGAGGCGGCGCCTAGTCCTCGAGCGCGATCTGACCGGCCAGCCGCTGTTCGCGTAACGACGCGGCTGCAATGCCTTGCAGCATCAGCCCCTCACCATGGTTCAGGTCAACCGGCTTGCGGTTCCGAAGTTCCGCGATCCGTTGATCCAATGAGACCTGCCTGCCCCGTGAGACAGGATGTTTCAAAACATGTTTCGACATGTGACACCTTTTACGACCTGTTGGCCTGACACCCTCAGACACAGGTCTACGTGTGAAATCTGCCGGGATGATGGCGCGAAACGGGCGCGCAAAGGCCGTTCTTATGGCCCGAGTTGCCGGGACAGCTCTTGAAGGTTCGGATCATTTGGAATGCGCTGTAGACCTTCCTGTACGATTTCACGCGCAGCTTGCGGCCCGCGATTGATCTGCGCCAGCTGCACCAGCATCGGCCAGGCTTCGACGCGTTGCGGGTCGAGGGTCACAACCTCACGAAAGGCACGCTCGGCTGCTGGAGCGTTGCGAAAGGTCAGCGCCATGCCGCCCAGCACCATATGGGTTTCTGGGAAATCCAGACGGTTGGAGATTGCCCCCTGCCATTCGGCGGTGGCCTGCCCTGCCAAGACCCGCTGTTCCTCGGTCATCGCCTCCGGCGGGATTGTCAGGACTTCTTTCGCAGCCGAAATCCGGACGTTGCGCAGCGGGTCCGAAAGCAATGGTTCCAATCGCTGAACCTGATCGCGGGGAGAGGCCTGGCGTTGCAACGTCACAGCGTTGGCCCTAACCAGCGGGTCGGCATCCGTCAGCAACTCAGCCGTGGCGTCGGCCACCTGACGCGAGCCGAAGGGCTGAAGGAGATACGCCGCTGTCGCGCGCACGATCCCGGCCTGAGACGGATCGTTGGCAATCGCCAGTAGCCCTTCCGGACTGTCCGCCTGCCCCGCCATTGCCGGAGCGAAGACCGAACCGAAATGCGGGCCTCGATGGGTTGAGTCTGGAAACCAGCCCTCGATTTGCGCCGCAGCCCATGGCTGGTCTTTGTCGGTGTGGCAATCGGTGCAGGCATCCTGCCCAAGCCTCAGATCAGGGCGCGGCACACGGAAACTGTGATCCCGCCGACCGTCGACGCCCATATAGACACGCTCGATCATGTGGCAGGTCTTGCATTGCGCACCTGCGCTGTCTTCGGGGTGGTGGTGATGATCAGGGGTGTCATAGTCCTTGCGGGCCAGAGTTGGGAAATCCGGATTGCCCGCCGGAGAATGGCATTGCGTGCAGACCCCATTGCCATCGGCCCTCAGCGTCGCGCTATGGGGTTCGTGGCAGTTCATGCAGCCCACGCCTTGCGCATACATTTTGGACTGCAGGAAGGACCCGTAAACATAGACCTCATCCAGAATCTGACCGTCGGGGTGATAGGCCCCCGGTCGCAGAAGCGCAAGATTGTAGGCGTCGTGATAGGGCGTTCCGGGCAAAGGGTTGCCCTGCTCATGCGCCTCGCGACGGGAATGGCACCCTGCGCATTGCTGAATTTGCGCCTCGGTCTGGCCTTTGCCCCATGACATCGCGAAGCCGGCCTCACCTACCCCTTCGGGCAATATACGGCCATTGACCCAGTCGATATGCGCCGAACCGGGGCCGTGGCAGGCCTCACACCCGACACCGATCTCAGCCTGGCGAGACTGGTAGCTGCGGGTTTGCGCGTCGTAGTTCTTTTCAAATCCCGTTGCGTGGCATTCGGCGCAGCGGGCGTTCCAGTTCTTGTAGGGCCCGGTCCAGTGCAGCCCGTCATCAGGGGGCAAATCCTGATCCGGATAGAGGTGGAACCAGCGTTTGTTTTCCGTGTCCCAGACCACATCAAAGCTCTGCAGTCGGCCGGGATCGGTTTCGAACAGGTATTGCTGCAAGGGTTCAATACCGACGACCGAGTGGACGTCATACTCGGTCATCACACCGTTTTTTTCAGTGACCTGAGCGGTTGGGACCTCGCCGCTATGGTCGAACAGGACCGACATACCGTCATGCTCAAAGCGGGTGCCATCAAAATCGGCAACCATCTTCCCTGCCCCGACCTCGGTCCAGGCCAGCGCGTGGTGAGAGTTGGCCCAGGCCTCGGCCTCCTCCACGTGACAGTCAGTGCATTGATCCGAACCGACATAGGACTGCGCGTTGGCGGCCCCGGCAAATGCAACAAAGAGCAAAACCCACCTCATGCCGAAGCGCTTTCTTGGTCGCGCTGCAAATCCATCAGGGCGCCGTTATACTCGGCACCCAGGATCAGGATCGCCGCGCAAAGGTATAGAAAAATCAACGCCGCCATGGCTCCTGCCAACCCGGCATAGGTGGCGCTGTAGCTGGCGAACTGGCCGATATAGATGGAAAACCCCCACCCTCCGGCCCCCAACAGAACAAGGGTCAGCACAACACCAGGCAGAATTTGCATCACCCGATGTCGACCGGTCGGCAGGATCAGATGTGCCAGCAGGATCGTGCCCGCCGGAACCGCAACCGTGAAGGTCCAGCGCAGCCGGTCCACCGACAACCAGTTCGAGACATCTACATCCGTATGCTCGGACACGAGCTGAGTATATACGGGCAAGACAACCTCGACCGCGGCGATGATCAGGATCGCAGCGCCACCCAGAATAACCAGGCCAATGCACAGCAGCCGCGTTTTCCAGAACGGCCAGCTGTCCCGATCGTGATAGGCCTGATTCATCGCCGCCCGAACCGCTGCCACCCCGTTCGACGCAAAATAAACCGCCAGCAGACCGCCGATGGTGATCACGCCCGAGCTGGAGCTCTGTAACACCGCGCGCAACTCAGACACGATCGGTGCAGCCACATCCTGTGGCCACGCGCCGAAAATCAGCTCGATCAATTCGTCATTCACATAGCCCTGAGACAAGGCGCCCGCCAGCGCCACGGTGAACAGAACAAAGGGAAAGAGCGCCATCATCATCGACATGGCGACATGGCTGCTCATGACAAAGCCGTTCTTCTCGCCAAAGCGCCGAACGGCCAGGAAAAGCGCCTTTATCAAACGGCTTGATATGGGATTCGCAGCACTGGACATACGGAACTCTAACCTGCGTACCCTACAGGTAGAAGCCACCCAAGCGGAAAATCAATCATATAAATAATTGAGCGCATTGCATAAACTCTTTGCCCTGTGCAGGATCGTGCTAAGCAACTTTTGCCAAACTGGTTTGCACATGCCTCTGGACCCGAACACAACCACGGACGTACCCCGCGCCACACTGCCTGTGGTGCGTGACACCTGTATTGTCGCAACCCTTGTGGTTTTGGGGTTATACGCCGGGGCCGCATTCCTGATCCCGTTGACCATGGCTCTGCTGGTCAACGTGCTGATCATCGCGCTGAGCGACTGGATCGCCGCTCTGACACGTGTCCCCGTCTGGCTCGCCAACATCGCAGGCGTCACCGTCGTTCTGGCTGGCCTGTTCATGATCATGTATATCCTCGGCAGTCAGGCCACCCAATTCGCCCGCACCGTCGGCACCTATGAGGAGCAATTCGACAATGCCGTGAACCGCGTCGCCGGATTGGTCGGCAGCGACGTGACGCGTTTTATCCGGGATAATCTGGTCAGCATCGACATGTCCTATGTCGCCCGCATCCTACTGGGCAGCGCGACATCGTTGCTGAACCAGTTCTTCCTGATCAGCCTCTATGTTGCGTTTCTGATGGCCGAGCGTCTGGCGTTTCGAAAGAAGATCCAGATGGCCGCCGGCAACCCTCAGACTGGTCGAGAATTCGCGGCCATGCTGGATGCGATCTCATTCAGTCTGCAGCGCTATGTCGGGGTCAAAACCCTGATCAGCCTGATCACTGCTGGCATCAGCTACAGCATTTTTCGCTTGCTGGGCCTTGAATATGCCGAGACATGGGCCGTGCTGACCTTTGCGCTGAACTTCATCCCCTCGATCGGGTCGATAATTGCCGTCATCTTCCCCGCGATGATCGCCCTGGTACAATTCGAAAGCATCGCTCCGTTTCTGGTGGTGGTTCTGGGTTGCGGCACCATCCAGTTCCTGATCGGCAATTTCCTCGATCCGGCGTTGCTGGGTCGGTCGCTGAACATGTCGACTTTTCTGGTCATCCTTGCCCTGATGTTCTGGACCACCGTATGGGGCCTGATCGGAGCCTTCTTGAGCGTCCCCCTGACCGTCTGTATCTTGATCGTCTTCAGCCACATTCCCGCGCTGAGGCCTGTTGCGATCCTGATGTCTCTGGATGGCAGGCTTGGAGATGAAAGCAACGGCGCGGTTTCCGGCTAGCTCTGCCACCGCGCGAAAACAATCAAATATAAGGAAGTTGGAATTCCTGTTGGTCTGCGTGGTATAGCGCTGATAACATGTTCTCATTACTTGAAAATCCCGAATCCGGGCCTTTGCGGGCACTAGTCTGCATGGTCTGCCTTTCGGGCCGTAACGGGGTATTTTTATGAGCGCACTCAATCAGATCATGGATCTCAGATCCCGCATGGCGCAGTCGATCATTGGACAGACCGAGGTGATTGATCGCCTTTTGATCGGTCTTCTGGCCAACGGCAACCTGCTGATCGAAGGGCTTCCGGGTCTGGCAAAAACGCGCGCGGTCAAGGCCATGGCCAAGAACATGGACGCTCAGTTCAGCCGCATTCAGTTTACGCCGGACCTGCTGCCCTCGGACGTGACCGGGACCGAGATTTATCAGCAGACGGACAAAGGCAGCGAATTCAAATTTGAACCCGGCCCCATCTTTGCCAACATCGTCCTCGCCGACGAGATCAACCGTGCGCCCGCCAAGGTTCAGGCCGCTCTGCTTGAGGCGATGGAAGAACGGCAGGTCACCGTGTCCGGCACCACCCACAAGATGGAGCCGCTGTTCATCGTCATGGCCACCCAGAACCCGATCGAGCAAGAGGGCACCTACCCTCTGCCCGAGGCGCAGATGGACCGGTTTCTGATGCATGTGCAGATCACCTACCCTCCGGTCGAGGATGAGGTTGAGGTCATCCGCCTCGTACGTGGCGAGGACATTGCCGCAGGCAAAGATGCCCCCAAAGAGCATCCGCCAGCGATCCCGCAAGACGCGGTCTTTGACGCACGATCTGAGATCGGACAGATTCACGTTTCGGATGCGATGGACCGCTACATGGCCGATATCGTGCAGGCCACCCGCACACCCGAAGCACTCAGCCCCGAACTGGCAAGTTGGATCGAGATCGGCGCCAGCCCCCGCGCCTCACTTGCGTTGGACAAATGCGGGCGCACACATGCGTGGATGAACGAACGCGACTATGTCGACCCCGCCGATATCCGCGCCATCGCCCATGATGTGCTGCGCCATCGCGTGACCCTCAGCTTCGAGGCGCAAGGATCCGGCAAATCCGCAGATGACGTGATCGCCGAGCTGTTGCGTTTGGTTGCATTGCCCTGACCCTTAAGGATACCGGCCGCATGAGTCAGACTGCGCCATATTCCAAAGACCCGCGCATTCATGTGGATGCCGACCAGCTTGTGCGTCTTGGCCCCCGCGCCCGAGCGCTCAGCCTGTTGCCCCGTCAACCTGCGCGGTCGATCCTGAACGGCCGCCATGCCTCGCGCCTGCGCGGACGTGGCCTGAATTTTGAAGAACTGCGCGGCTATCTGCCCGGTGACGACATCCGGACCATCGACTGGAAGGTTACCGCCCGCACCGGAGACCCTCATGTTAGGGTCTATACCGAAGAGCGCGACCGCCCGGCCCTATTGCTGGTCGATCAGCGTGTTTCGATGTTCTTTGGAACCGTCGCCTATATGAAATCCGTCATCGCCGCCGAGGCCGCAGCGATTGCAGCGCATCGCGTATTGGGCCAGGGAGACCGCGTAGGCGGCCTCGTCTTCAGCGACACCCGCGTGGCCGAACATCGCCCTCAGCGCCGCGCGACCGCCCTGACGCGATTGTTGTCTTCCATAGCGGCGGCCAACTCCGCGCTGCATGCGGGCCTGACGCCGAAACCGACAGTATCATTGAACGATATGCTGACCGAAGCAGCGCGCGTCTGCCAGACTAGCGGCTTGATCTGTTTATTCTCGGACTGCGACGGGCTGGATGACCGGTCGGAAGCCCTGCTCCGCCGTCTTGCAGCGTCGAACGATCTGATTGTGTTCAACATTGCCGATCCGACATCGCGCAGCTTGACGCCTGATCTCAAATTGACCGTCTCGGACGGGAATGCGCAGATTGAAATTGACAGCTCCGATCCCGAGCTTTCCGCGAAAATCCGCGCCTCCATGGAGGACCGCCTTTCGCAGCTCCACAAATGGTCGCGCCGATACGGGTTCCCTGTGGTTCCCCTGACAACCTCGGAACCGGCACTGGATCAGTTGCTGCGCTTGTTCGGACATGGCGGAGCACGGCTATGAGCATCGACACCACCGGGAAATCTCTGGTCGATTTACTGAACATGCTCGAACCCGCGCCCGAGCCTTCGCCCATTTCTATGACGCCCCAAACATGGGGTTGGGCTGCTTTGGCGATCTTGTTGCTGATCGTCTTGTTCGTCGCGGTCTCGGTCGTTCGTAAACATAGACGCGCAAACGCCTATCGACGGGCTGCTCTGGCAGAGCTGTCGGTGCCAGACATCCCTTCCGCAAAGATCGCCGAGGTGCTACGGCGGGCGGCTTTGGCCGCATACCCGAGGGACCAGGTCGCAGGTCTATATGGTGACGAGTGGATCAAGTTTCTAAACCAATCCTCTGATATGCCACATTTAAACCAAGCATTGAGCCATGCGCTGACCGAAGCGCCGTACAAGACAACACCCTCGAACGAAGACCTCAGGCAAATGGCCCGGCACTGGGTCAAGTCTCACAAACCGTATCGGAGCGCATGATGTTTTCCTTCGCCGCTCCTTGGATCTTTCTCCTGCTGCCGTTACCCGCAGCCGTGTTTTTCCTCGCTCCACCTCGGCGTGAGAAGACGGCTTCGGTTCGCATTCCCTTCTTTCGCCGCGTCGCGCAAGCCGCTGGTGTTGAGCCAAAATCCGGCTCCGTGATCCGCAACCGCGCCAGACTGCAAACAGCCAGTGTCATCGTTATTTGGGCGCTTTTAGTTCTGGCCCTCGCCAGGCCGGAGCGTTTGGGCGAGCCTATAGTGATCGAGAAGTCCGCCCGAGATGTTGTTCTTGCCTTAGACATCTCAGGCTCGATGGATCAGCGCGATTTTGAGACTGACACTGGCGCGCCGATGCAACGGCTGGACGCTGTCAAAGGCGTCTTGAAACAGTTCATTGCCGAACGCGATGGCGACCGGATGGCCCTGATCATCTTTGGCACTCGCGCATTCATTCAGGCCCCCTTCACCGAAGACCTCCATAGTTTGAATGGGTTCCTGGATCAAACTCAAGTCGGCATGGCCGGTCCAAACACGGCGCTCGGCGATGCGATTGGCCTTGGAATACGCACGTTCGAGTCCAGCGAAGTGGATCAGCGCCTGATGATCGTTCTCAGCGATGGGGCCGATACGTCAAGCCGCATGACGCCGGTAAACGCCTCAGCCATTGCTGCCGAGAAAAACGTGGTCATCTACACGATCGGGGTCGGAGATCCGAACGCCTCGGGCGAAGATCGCGTCGACCTGCAGGCCCTGCAAGACATAGCTGACCGAACGGGCGGAGAGTATTTCTTTGCCGACGACACAGCAGCTTTGGCGCAGACCTACGCCCGCATTGATGAGTTGAACCCGCGAACCGTTGAAACCCAAAGCTATCGCCCCCGTCAAAGCTTGTCCCATATTCCTTTGCTGCTGGCGCTGATGACCATTCTGATCAGCACAACCGGGTTCCATTTCTCCCACCGAAAGAAGGGAGTGAGCTGACAATGGACTTAACGGATTTCCATTTTATTCGAGTGTATTACCTAATACTCCTCATCCCTATGGCGTTCCTATGGTGGCGGATCAGACCCAAGCCCTCTCGTCAATCGGCTCATACTGCAGGGATCGCGCCACATCTTGCTGCCGCTCTGCAATTGGGCGCGGAGGAGAACCGTCGAATTCATCCCATAGACGTTGCCATGATCATCGCCACGCTCATCACCTTCGCGGCGGCGGGGCCGACGTGGTCGCGCGCACCCAATCCGCTGATCGCGGATACTGCGCCGCTGGTGATCGCTCTTAAAGTCAACGAAAGTATGGAGACCACCGATCTTGCGCCGTCGCGCCTGGACCGGGCCAAGTTCAAAATCGCCGACCTGATCACCGAACGCGCTGGAGCACGCACCGCCCTGATCGCCTATGCCGGTACCCCACACCGCGTCGCGCCTCTGACCGAAGACGCCAACATTCTGCGCCCGTTGCTTGAGGGGCTGACGCCAGCCGTGATGCCCAAACAAGGTGATGCCGCCGCTGATGCCCTGACGCTGGCGCAATCCATTTTGGACGAAAGCGAGAGCCCGGGGGCAGTTTTGTTCGTTCTGGACGATCTCGATCCATCTCAGGTTCCTGCTCTAAGCACCTCAACCCATGAACTTTTTTTCCTGGCCATGCTGCCCGACGGCGACCGGATTGCGCAGTTGGGAAATGTCCAAGATGCTTCGACTGTTGCGTTCACGGATGACGACCGGGATATCTCTCGGCTGCAACGCCAGATTCAGTCGGCCTATACCGCAGCCCTGGACGATGACGATCGGCTGGACTGGCAAGACAAGGGTTGGATGCTGGCCTGGCCCGCCGCGCTGCTGTCGCTTTTGTGGTTCCGCAAGGGTTGGGTGATCCGATGGGCGTTTTTGGCGCTGTTCGTCCTTCCGCCCTCTGGCGCGCGTGCCGAGGGATTGCATGATTGGTTCCTGACACCGGATCAGCAGGGGCAAATTGCGATGAACCAGAAGCGGTTTGGAGACGCGGCCCAACTGTTTGAGGACCCATATCACAAGGGCTATGCGTATCTAAAAGACGGTCAATATGAACAGGCCTCTGAGATTTTCACCGGTTTGAACACGGCCGAGGCCGCTTTTGCCGAAGGTATGGCCCGTATCCGAAATCGCGAATACCGCCCGGCAATTGCAGCGTTTGAAACCGCTCTGGAACGTCGCCCGGATTGGCCAGAGGCGCAACATAACCTTGAGGTCTCCAAGGCCATCTTGGACTATGTCGAAACGACCCGGGAACAGTCTGACACGGGCGAGGAAGCTGGCATCGGCGCAGACGATACGGTGTTCGACAATGACGACGCGCGCGGTAGCGAAACCACGGTTCAAGCACCCAAGGACGGACCGCAAACGCTGAATGCGGAGCAATGGATCAGCACCATTGATACCGACATGCAGGATTTTTTGCGCAACCGCTTTCTTTTGGAAAATCAGGTGCGAACGGAATGAGATACGCGCTCCTCTTCATTCTTCTCTTCCCCGTTTCCGTCTTCGCGCAAGGCAACGAAGAAACCGCTCCGCAGATCACGGTGGAGGCTCCGGAAGAGCCCGTCATCGTCGGCCAACCAGCGATTGTTCGGATCAAGGTTCTGGTGCCGACTTTCATGCCGCAACCGCCGGAATTTCCCTCTCTGGAACAACAGAACCTCTTGGTACGCCTTCCCGAACGGGCCTCGGGGCCGGTCAGTGAGACCGTGAACGGAGAGACTTGGTCGGGTGTTCAGCGTAGCTATAGGGTGTATCCGTTGATCGCCGGCGACATCACCTTCGATGCGCAAACGGTTGCGGTGACCTATGCCGATCCCAACACAAGTGCCCCGGTTCAAGCCACGGTCGACCTGCCTCCGGTCAAGATAACGGCCGAAATTCCGGCTGGCGCAGAAGGTCTTGATCCGTTGATCATCGCAACTGGGTTTACCCTTGAGCAGAAACTCGAAGGCCCGACCGACATGCAAGCCGGTGACGCCATCACGCGCGAATTGACTGCGCGTATCTCTGGCACAACGCCGCTGTTGATCCCGGTTCTGACACCGCGACAGCAAAGCCCGCTGTTGCGCGCCTATCCCAAAGAACCCCGGATTTCAGAATCCGAGGAACGTGGCGTGTTGTCCGGCCAACGTCAGGAAGAGGTCGTTTATATCGCGCAGCAAGAAGGTGAAGCGCAGTTGCCCGAGGTTTCCATCGACTGGTTCAACCTGCAGACCAACCAGATCGAAACAGCCTCAGTTCCCGCGACGGACTTGACGCTTGCGCCACCGAAATGGCAGCCGCCCAGTCTGGACGAAGTTCTGAAGTTCGCTGCGTTCGCCGCAATCACCCTTTTCGCGTTTGGTGCTTTGTGGCGTTTTCTTTCCCCAGGCATCCGCGATTTGAGAGAGGCACGCCGTGATCGCTATCTGGCGTCGCCGAGATTTGCGGTGGACGCCTTGAAGACCGCCGTTCAAGCGCATGATTTAAATGCCACTTATACCGCATTGGAGCTTTGGAGATCGCGTGGCGGCGACTCTAAGAATGCAGCCAAGCTAGAGGACTGCCTGACCCGTATCGGCGCTGCACGGTATTCGGAACGAGATCAAACGGAAGATTGGAGTTCCGCCTTGCAAAGCCTGACTTCGCTGCAAGACGCGGCAGCGCGCGACAAGGATGCTTTGCCTCCACTCAACCCCTAAATCAACTCTGGCAATTGGCAATCAGTTTGCTGCGGTCGATCAGGCGCAGTCGCCCATAGCCGAGCTCGACCAGTCCCAGATCCACCAGACGATGCAGATTGCGATGCAAGGTCGGCTGAGAAACCGCAACCATCGCGGCCAGCTCCTCTTGCGATACGATGATCCATCCGTCGGCTTTCGCGGCCCCTTCGTCCAGATGCAACAGACGCAAAACGAGGCGTTTCTCGGTGCCCGTTACGGCAAGATTGGCCATGATGCGCAGGGAGGTTTTCATGTTCTCGCGCGTCAAGGCGTAGAAATCGCGGATGTATTCCGGGTTGTCTTGAACCAGCCTCTCGACCCGTGAGGTGGGAAAGAACAAGGCCCGGGTTTTTTGGGTCGCCATCACACTGATCAGACGTCGCGCTTCGGCGAACAGCGCCAAATCACCAACCCAAAACCCGCGTCCATCGCGATGAACGACAAATTCCTGCCCGTCATCGGCCGGGGCGGTGATCTGAACAGCGCCGCTGAGAACCGCGTGAATTCCATTTGCTTCATCGCCGTAGAGATAAAGCGTTTCCCCCGCATCAAAGGTTTTTCGAACGGCGCAGGTCATAAGATCGCTTTGAAATTTGTGGCCGCGCGCGCCAAACCAATCTGACTGTGTCAGGGTGCGGATATCCTCATCGACATCAAACATTAGTATCTTTCAAAGCGATCATATGATAAGTTTTCGATACGTTTCATAGCCTAATCTAGTTCTGTTCGATTCTCGGACCAATAGATAGTTTTTTGTCCGACAATCAACACTTTGCTCGCGGTCTTTTCCTTAAGTCGGCCGCTGCCATTAACGATAAAATTACCGGGCCATTAATTCCCGTTTACTGAGGAGTACTACATGTCACCTCCACGAATGATTGCTAACAATTGGCGCAGTGCGGTGCGCAGGGTCGCTGTTGCCACCGTAGCCGTTGCCCTTGCTCTGCCGGCTTGGGCGCAGGATCAAAAGCCCAATATTCTTGTGATATGGGGCGATGACATTGGTCAGTCGAATATCTCGGCCTACACGATGGGCCTAATGGGATATCAGACACCCAATATCGACCGCGTCGCCAAAGAAGGCATGATCTTCACCGACTATTACGGTGAGCAGTCCTGCACCGCGGGCAGGTCCTCCTACATCATGGGTCAGTCCGTGTTCCGGACCGGTTTGTCCAAGGTTGGACTTCCCGGTGCTGATCTGGGAATGCAGGTCGAGGATCCGACCATTCCCGGCCTGCTCAAAGACCATGGCTATGTGACGGGTCAGTTCGGTAAGAACCATCTGGGTGACAAAGATGAACATCTGCCAACAAACCACGGATTTGATGAGTTTTTCGGGAATCTTTACCACCTGAATGCCGAGGAAGAACCGGAAAACGAAGACTATCCCGGTGATCGCGTGTTGGCCGATGGTCGCACCTTCCGCGAAGCGTATGGCCCACGTGGCGTGATCAAATCCAAATCCGATGGCACGATCGAGGACACCGGTCCTCTGACCCGCAAGCGCATGGAAACCGTGGATGATGAGACCGTGGCCGCCGCCATCGACTTCATCACTCGCGCGCACGAGCAGGGTCAGCCCTTCTATGTCTGGTGGAACGGTACTCGTATGCACTTCCGGACCCACGTCAAGGACGAGATGCGCACCAAGGCCAACGAAATCTCGGGTCGTGTGGCCGATGAGTACACCGCAGGCATGATTGAACATGACATGCATGTCGGGCAACTGCTCGATTTGCTGGACGAGCTTGGCATCGCCGACAACACGATCGTTCACTACTCCACCGACAACGGTCCTCACATGAACACGTGGCCAGATGCCGCCGCAACGCCATTCTGGGGTGAGAAGAATACCAACTGGGAAGGCGGATGGCGTGTGCCCTCGATGGTGCGCTGGCCGGGCCAGATTGAGGCCGGTTCTGTCACCAACGAGATCGTTCACCATATGGACTGGCTGCCCACCTACCTTGCAGTTGCCGGCGATCCGGACATAAAGGAAAAGCTGAAAGCGGGCTATAGCTCGTCTGGTATGGGCCGTGACTACAAGGTGCATCTGGATGGCTACAATATCCTGCCCTTGCTGACCGGTGAGTCCACCGAAAGCCCCCGGAAAGAGATCTTCTACTTCTCGGATGATGGCGACCTGACGGCGCTTCGTTTTGAGGACTGGAAGCTGATCTTCCTGGAGCAGAAAGCATGGGCAACCCTGCGCGCCTGGATCGAACCCTGGACCGAGCTGCGCATCCCGTTGATCATCAACCTGCGCCGCGACCCGTATGAGCGCGCATACCGGACCTCGAACACATACTATGACTGGCTGTTGGATCGGGCCTATTTCCTGGTTCCCGCCCAGCAGTATGTCGGTACGTTCCTGAGCACGTTTGAGGAATTCCCACCGCGCCAGAAAGCGGCAAGCTTCAACCTGGATCAGGTTATGGAGAAGCTGACAACGCCGACCAACAACTAAAACTGGCGTTCAAATATACCGGGCCGCCCGTCATGGGGCGGCCCTTTTCCATTCCAAAACCACCGAGAATTTCATGAAACACGCTGTTCTAGGCGCCCTTTTGTCCGTCGCCCCTTTTTCATTGTTGGCGGACCCTCTGCCCAGTTGGACGCAAAGTGAATCGAAGGCGGCGATTGTAGAGTTTGTCGAGGCCGTGACCGACCCTGACGGCCCGGATTATGTCACCCCTGCGGACCGGGTTGCGGTCTTTGACAATGACGGCACGCTTTGGGCAGAACAGCCTGTCTATTTCCAGTTCATCTTTGCTATGGATCGGCTGGCCGAGTTGGCTGAGCAGGACCCAGGCATCCTGGCCACTCCGACCTTGAAAGCTGCCGCAGAGGGTGATCTTGCTACCATCCTAGAAGGCGGTCACGACGCGTTGATCGAGGTCGTCAACGCCTCGCATTCCGGCGTCAGCGTCGAGGCGTTTCAGGCCGCGGTAGCCGATTGGCTGGACAATACGCAGCACCCCGATACCGGTTTACCCTTTGATCAGATGACCTACCAACCAATGGTCGAGTTGTTGCGCTATCTGCGTGATGAGGGGTTCACGACGTACATTGTCTCGGGCGGCGGTCTTCATTTCATGCGCGTCTTTGCCGAACAGGCCTATGGCATCCCGCCTGAACAGATCCTTGGCACTTATGGCACCACTAGCTATGCGCAGGTCGATGGCGTTCCGACCATCGTCAAGGAACCGGGGATCGCCTTTATCGACGACAAGGAGGGCAAGCCGATCAACATCGAACGCAACCTCGGCAAACGTCCCATTCTGGCCGGAGGGAACTCGGACGGCGATTTCGCCATGATGGAGTGGACCACGGCCGGTGATGGTCCGCGTCTGGGGGTCCTTGTCCACCACACGGATGCGGAACGGGAATGGGCTTACGATCGCGAAAGCCCGATTGGTCGCTTGGTCGATGGGCTGGATAAAGGCCCCGACATGGGTTGGGTCATTGTGGATATGGCGCAGGACTGGTCTCGCATCTACACTGGCGCTAACTAACCTGCGCCGGAGGCCCTAAGCCCATGTGGACATTGCTTGTTTCTGCCCTCGTTTTTTGTCTCTACGTGACAGCAGGCGTGTTCTCGCTACGCGCGGCGCAGACCGCGCGTACCCCTCAGGGGGCTGTGGGCTGGGTGGTCTTCCTTATCTCGGCCCCCTTCTTTGCGGTGCCAATGTATCTGTTTCTCGGCCACCACCGCTTTCGCGGCTACCGCATCGCGCGGCAGGAAAGCGAGCGCGTCGTCGAAGGCATCAAGACCTTTGCCGACTATTCGAAACCCGATCCCTCGACCATGACACTCAACCCGCGCCCGTTCGAGGTTCTGGCCCACCTGCCCGTCTCGCGTGGGAACGGGGCTGAGTTGCTGGTCGATGGGCAGGCCACGTTTGATGCGATTTTCAAGGCCATTGACGCCGCTAAAAACTACATCCTGATTCAGTTCTACATCGTCCGGGATGATACTCTTGGGCAAGAGCTGCAGAAAAAGCTGATCGCCGCGGCCAAGCGCGGGGTACACGTTCGGTTCATGACGGATGCCGTCGGCAGCTACGGCCTTCCTCCCACATATCTGGAAACGATGCGCGAGGCTGGGATAGATGTAGCCGACCCCAAAGAACAACGTGGCCCGAACTTCCGGTTTCAGCTGAACTATCGCAATCACCGCAAAACGGTAATCATTGATGGCGAAACCGGATTCATCGGCGGCCACAATGTAGGGGTCGAGTATCTGGGCCAAAGCGAGCGTTTCGGCCATTGGCGAGATACCCACCTGAAAATGACCGGCCACATCGTGCGGCAGCTACAGCTGATTTTCTGCGAAGACTGGCACTGGGCGCGCGATGAGGATCTGATTGACCACCTTGATTGGGCAGGAAGCGAGGCCGAGCAGGACATGAACGCCCTATTGGTGGCAACCGGGCCGGGAGATGACACCGAAACCGGTGCCATGCTGTTCTTTGCTGCGATCGCAGAGGCCAAGGAAAGGCTGTGGATCGCCTCGCCCTATTTCGTGCCGGACATCGATATCATGACCGCCCTGCAGCACGCGGCCATGCGCGGGGTCGACGTCCGTATTCTTTTACCAGACGTGATCGACCACCGCCTGCCCTGGCTGGCCGCCTTCGCCTATTTCGATGAAATCCGAGACTGCGGCGTGCGGGTGTTCCGCTACACTGACGGGTTCATGCATCAAAAAGCGTTTGTGGTCGACGATGCCCTGGCTGCGGTTGGAACGACAAATCTGGACAACCGCTCATTCCGGCTGAATTTTGAGGCGATGGCGCTGTTCTTCGACCCACGCGCGGCGGAAGCCGTCAGTGAGATGCTCTCAGCCGATTTCGAGAACTGCTATGAGCTAACGCGATCCATGCCCCAGCAACCAGCCCATATCCGTTTTGGTGCCCCTCTGGCGCGGCTCTTTGCCCCTATTCTTTAAGAGAAAATTCGGTCCTGAAATACGCGCGTCATCATGGCAACCATGTAAGCGGTCGACAGGCCAAAGGCCAACAGCCCCGCCACAGAAGCGAAAGACCCGAAAATCCGAAGTGCCTCACCCAGAACAATGTCGCCGTAGCCCAGGGTCGTGAAGGTCACCAAGGAAAAGTAAATCGCGGTGTTCCAATCCGGCAGAACGTCGAGCAACACCCAGACGATCGCCCAAATCCAAACCTGAATGGTGTGGATCGCGACAATGAAAACGAGAGCCACCGCAATCGGCATCGCCGTGCCCATAAACACGCCTCTCTTTTCCAGATTGGTTTCCATCTTCATGATCACCACGGTACACCATGTCAAAAGCAGGATTTCGACCAGAAAACAAAGGCCCAGAAACGTGCTTCCCCAGACAATCTGATGTAGCAAGGTCATGTTTTTACGTCCTGAATCAAGCTGCGGTAAGGTCGTCTCAGCATGACCTTTGCGGCCCGCAAGCACAAGGGCACAGGCCGATGTCAGATATCAAGACCCAGTCGGCACTGGACAGCGGGTCAAACAGTTGCACATCTAGGACGAAAAGCGAGGCGGATCATGCTGTTGTCGATTGAACATGTTCACAAGACCTATCCCGGTGGACGGCCTGTGCTGCAGGATGTTTCGCTGTCGCTGGACCACGGCCAAACCTTGGCGCTAACCGGTGAAAGCGGCAGTGGCAAATCCACCCTGCTGAACCTTTCGGCTGCGCTGGATCATTTTGATGCCGGAGAGATCACGCTGGACGGTATTGCTCTGTCACATCTGGATGATGCCGGGCGCGCCGGGCTACGACGGAAACACGTCTCGCTGGTATTTCAGCAGTTCAACCTGATCCCATCGCTGACGGTCGCCCAGAACCTGTCCTTCCACGCGCGGTTGGCTGAGTGCCACGACCCCGAATGGGAGGTTCATCTAGCTGATCGCCTCGGCCTAAGTGATCTTCTGTGCCGCTTCCCTGAGCGACTGTCCGGCGGTCAACAACAACGCGTCGCCATAGGGCGCGCGATGGCCGTCAGACCCAACTTACTGCTCGCGGATGAGCCAACGGGAAATCTGGATGAAACCGCCAGTGCGGCCGTTCTGGATCTGATGCTGTCCCTCGTGACTGAGTCAGGTGCCGCGCTGCTATTGGTGACGCATTCGCAAGATATCGCAGGCCAACTGGATCGCAGAGTTCATCTGGCAGGCGGGCGTATTCAATGACGGCTGCCATAATACAGGCGCTGTTATCTCATTGGCGAAGCCATTGGTTGCAGCTTGCAACGCTTCTAATTGGGATCGCGTTGGCAACCGGGCTTTGGTCGGCGGTTCAGGCGATCAATGCTGAGGCCCGCGCCAGCTACGCCCGTGCCAATGCGCAGCTTGCCCTCGGCCAGTTTGATGAGCTGCGCGATCCTTCGGGCGGGATCCCTTTGGCCCGCTATGCCGACCTGCGCCGCGCCGGTTGGCAGGTCGCAGCGGTGCTCGAGGGGCCCTATCGCATCCACGGCCGAACGCTGCGCGTGTTAGGCGTCGACATGGTCGCCTATCCGGCCCTCCCTGCGATCACCGAGGCTGAGGCCGAAACGGATCCCGCTGATATCCTGACGGCGCCAGGTCGCTTGCTGGCCTCGGCTGAGTTGGCCACCCTATTGCAGGCACAAGACGATCTGCCGCAGGTCCTGATCACAACCGAACTTCCACCCGATGTCATACTGACCGACATTGGAGTTGCCGAAACCTTGCTCGAGGCGCCCGGTCAGATCTCTCGCCTTGTCGTTCTACCGAACCAACCTCGCTCGGTCCCTCCACTGTCCGAAATCGCGCCAGAGTTGGAGCGGGTCAGCCCCGCCTCACAAGTCGATACCGCGCAGCTGACCGACAGTTTCCACCTGAACCTGACCGCGTTTGGAATGCTGTCCTTTGCCGTGGGGCTGTTCATCGTGAACGGCACGGTTGGTCTGGCCTTTGCACAGCGTCGCGGCATGATCCGAACGTTGCGGGCGCTTGGTGTCTCGATGCGGCGGCTGGTCTGGTTGATCCTGGCTGAGCTGACCCTGCTGGCCCTGATCGGAGGCATCATCGGCTTGATCCTAGGCTTCTTCCTCGCCGGAGCGCTTTTACCAGATGTGGCCGCCACATTGCGCGGCCTCTACGGCGCACCTGTGACCGGGCAATTGACCCTCCAACCCGCATGGGCGTTGGCCGGATTAGGAATGGCGCTCGGAGGCACTCTGATCGCGAGCGCACAAGCCCTTTGGCGCCTGTCACGAATGCCGTTATTGGCTGGCCCGGGCGTGCAGGCCTGGCGCGGAAGCGGGCAAGGCCAACGGCTAGCGGCCTACTGCGGCTTGGCGCTGCTTGTCTTCGGGGGCCTCGCTTACACCACGGTCGGAGGCCTCCTCGGCGGTTTCGCACTATTGGCGGGCCTGTTGACGGGGGCGGCCTTGCTGTTGCCGATTAGCCTGTCTGTAGCGCTAAACCTCTGCGCCCGTCGCGCCCACGGCCCGGTGGCGCAATGGGTCTGGGCAGACATGCGCGCGCAACTGCCCGGTCTGTCGCTCGCATTGATGGCCCTACTGCTGGCCCTCGCGGCGAATATCGGCGTGGGAACGATGGTCTCCAGCTTCCGCCTCACCTTTGTCGGCTGGCTGGATCAACGACTAACCTCCGAGCTTTACCTGACCGCCGAAAGCGACCAACAAGGGCGTGAGATCACCCAGTGGCTAGAGCCGCAAGTCACAGCTACCCTCCCCATCCGCAACGTGGAACTGGCGCATGAAACCGGGCCGTTGTTCCTGTATGGCGTGGTCGACGACCCGACCTACCGCCAGTATTGGCCATTGATCGCGCGCACAGATGATAGTTGGGATCGGGTCATGTCGGGTGATGCGGTTTTGATAAACGAACAGCTTGCACGACGCGCCGACCTTTGGCCCGGTGACGTGCTACGCCTTGGTCCGAACCACCAACTGCCAGTCGCAGGGGTTTACTCGGACTATGGCAACCCGACCGGGCAAGCGATTGTTTCGATGGCGCAACTGGACCAAATCGCACCGGGGCAAGAGGCGCGCCGGTTCGGCATTCGGCTCGACCCAAACCGCGCGACCGAGTTGGCGCAAACCCTGCGCGAGCGGTTCGATCTTGCGCCTCAGGCCGTCGTTCAACAGGCCGCGATGAAAGCCCAATCGCGCGCGATTTTTGAAAAGACCTTTGTAGTTACCTCGGCCCTCAATGTCCTAACGCTTGGAGTTGCCGGGTTTGCCATCCTCACCAGCCTCCTGACACTTTGGACGCAGCGTCTGCCCCAGATCGCCCCGGTTTGGGCGCTTGGACTAGACCGCGCGCAGTTGGCGCGGCTGGAGCTATCGCGCAGCGCCATTCTGGCCGCGATGACGGCTTGCCTTGCGCTTCCGCTTGGGCTGGTCCTCGCATGGGTGCTGCTGGCCGTAATCAATGTCGAGGCCTTCGGCTGGCGGCTGCCCATGTATGTCTTCCCATGGGACTGGCTGGTTCTCTTCCTGCTGACCCTCGTTGCCGCGCTGGCCGCGGCCGCCCTGCCCGCCCTGCGTCTGCTACGGCTGCCACCAGCCGACTTGCTGAGAGTATTTGCCAATGAACGCTAAGGCCATTTTTATAACCCTGTTGCTTCTTTTTCCCCTCGGTGCCTTGGCTCAGGGGTATGCAGGGCTTGGCGGTTCCGCCGAAGGATTCGAAGTCCCTCAGCGCGGCTACATGTTCGAATTCCCCGCAGATCATGGCCCTCATCCCGCGTATCGGATCGAATGGTGGTATTTGACGGCTAATCTGAAAGGCGACGACGGGAAGGACTATGGCATTCAATGGACCTTGTTCCGATCAGCCCTGAAACCCTTTGAAACCGAAGGCTGGCAGAGCCCTCAGATCTGGATGGGCCATGCGGCCGTCACCACGCCCGAACGCCATTTCTTTGCGGAACGCCTGTCGCGCGGTGGCGTAGGTCAAGCCGGTGTCATCGCCGAACCATTCGCGGCGTGGATTGACGAATGGCGGATGAGTGGACCTGACTTTGATACTCTGTCCCTGACGGCCAATGGCGCAGATTTTGGCTATGCCCTTGCGCTAAAAGCCCAAGGGCCGTTGGTCTTTCATGGGGACGATGGCTATTCGGTAAAATCCGCCGACGGACAGGCGAGCTACTACTACTCGCAACCGTTCTACACAGTCGAGGGCACATTACACCTGCCGGACCGGGACGTCACGGTCACCGGTCAGGCGTGGTTGGATCGTGAGTGGTCCTCGCAACCGCTGGCCGAGGACCAGAGTGGTTGGGATTGGTTCTCGCTCAGCTTCGACACCGGCGAGAAGCTGATGGGTTTTCGCCTGCGCGGCGATCGTCAGGACTATACGGCCGCCACCTGGATCAACGCGGATGGCAGCACGCGGGCGTTGCCCGACGGGTCCGCCTCCTTCACGCCGCTTGAAACCGCACCGGTTGCCGGGCGAGACGTGCCGATACGCTGGAACGTCTCACTGCCGGATTATGACTTGGATGTTGAGGTCGCGGCCCTGATCCCCGATGCGTGGATGGGAACGCGATTTGAGTACTGGGAAGGTCCGGTTACCGTCTCAGGCAGCCACGCCGGGCGCGGCTATTTGGAGATGACCGGATACTGATCTACCGCACAACGTAGACCGAGACGTTTGCGTGCCGCACCACACGGGCGGCATTCGGTCCCAGAAGATAGTCTTTCAGGTCCGGCTTGTGCGCACCGATAACGATCAGGTCCGACCCTGCACTTTCTGCTGTTTTCAGGATCTCTTGATAGGCTGTCCCGGTGGCGACGACATGTCGGACGGAGGCATTACGCTCAGCGCCCAAGGTCGCCACGCATAGCTCGGTCAACTCAACCTGTGCCTGCTCCAACGCTTTTTCGTGGTGGTCTGCCTCGAAGAACCCCGAGACCCAGCTTTCACCATAGTCCGGCAGGACGGTCACCACATCCAGTTGCGCGCCGTCCATATTCGCCAGTGCGGCCGCTTTCTGCAATACAGGGCTGTCCAGATCACCATTGCTGATATCTACTGCGCAGAGAACCGATTGTGTCATGCCGCCACCTCTTCTTGTCTAGCGGCCCGGCCGCGTTGCAGGAAGGCGATCAGGCCCAACAAGAGCATCGCCGGGATATAGATCAGCTGTTTTGGAGGCTGACCGGACGGCAGGCTGACCGAGCTCAGACGCACCGCGTCATCGCCGTAATAGTCGAAAATGCCCAACTCATCCGCGACGGGCGAACCGAAAAGCGGCTCTTCGAGTTTGACCAATCCGTCCTCTTCCAACAGCAGCAGACCCATGGCGTCAACACGCGCGGCTCCGCCCTCTTCGTCGCCGACAGTAACGACAACGGTAGTGTCGGTCATCTCGAGCGTGTCGAAGTCAGGACCGCTGACAACAACGCGGACCTCGGTGCCCGGAGGCGTTTCTCCGATGGTTTCCACGAAGGCGGCTGGCTCGACTGAGCTAAAGGGTGGTGAGATGCGGTCCATGAAGAAGTCTGGCCGGAACAGCGCAAAGGCTACCGCGATCAGGGCAACGCTTTCGTAAATGCGGTTATGGGTCAGGAAATAACCCATTGTGCCCGCTGTGAAGACCAAAATCGCAATCGTAGCGAATATGGCGACGGTGATCCCTTCGACCCATGTCACGTCGATCAGCAGCAGGTCTGTGTTGAAGATGAACACAAACGGCAGCGCTACGGTCCGCAGGCTGTAGAAGAAGGCCGTGAAGCCGGTTCGAATCGCGTCACCACCGGACACGGCGGCCGCCGCAAAGCTCGCCAACCCGACCGGAGGCGTCACGTCCGCCATGATCCCGAAGTAGAACACGAACAGGTGAACCGCGATCAGCGGAACGATCAGCCCGCTTTGCGCGCCCAGTTCGACCACAACGCCTGCCATCAGTGAGCTGACGACAATGTAGTTCGCCGTTGTCGGCAGGCCCATCCCCAGGATCAGGCTGAGGATACCGACCATGATCAACATCAGGATCAGGTTGCCGCCCGATAGGAACTCGACCAGATCGGCCATCACTTGGCCCACACCGGTCAGCGTCACGGTGCCCACGATCACGCCCGCAGTGGCCGTGGCCAGTGCGATCCCGATCATGTTGCGCGCGCCGTCGATCAGGCCTTGCCACAGATCTGCAACACCGTCGATGAAGCGGTTGTAGACCTCGCTCTCTCCCCGGAAAATCGCTTTGAGTGGCTTCTGCGTCAGCAGGATCACGAACAGCAGCGCCGTTGCCCAGAAGGCGGACAGACCGGGTGATTTCTGCTCGATCATCAGGAAGTAGACCAGCACGATGATCGGCAGCAGATAGTGCAGACCGGCCTTGTAGATGTCCGCGATGACGGGAAGTTCAACCTCTTTGGCGTTGGGATCATCCGGCTCAAGATCCGGGACCTGCGCAGCAAGATAAAGCAGCGCTACATAGACCGCACAGACGATCAGGCTCAGCACCATGCCAGCGGCCGTTGGCACCATGCTGGTGACCGCTTCGACCGGGTATTGCGAGCCGTAGCATAGGCCAGCAAAGACGATGAAAAAGGACAGCATTCCGACCACGGTCCGCGCGAGGTGAACCTCACGGTTGCCCAGCGTCGGCATGTTCCGCTTCACGGCTTCCAGATGTACGATATAGACCAGCGCAATGTAAGAGATCGCCGCCGGCAGGAAGGCATGGGTGATGACCTCAACATAGGAAATGCCCACATATTCCACCATCAGGAAGGCTGCGGCCCCCATGACAGGTGGCATGATCTGGCCGTTCACGGATGAGGCGACCTCGACCGAGCCGGCTTGTTCACTAGAGAAGCCGACGCGTTTCATCAGCGGAATGGTGAAAGTACCGGTGGTCACAACGTTTGCAATCGACGAGCCCGAGATCAGACCGGTCGCCGCCGAACCAACAACAGCCGCTTTGGCCGGACCACCGCGCAGGTGGCCGAGGGCGCCAAAGGCCATCTTGATAAAGTAATTCCCTGCCCCGGCTTTATCTAGCAACGCCCCGAATAGCACGAACAGGAAGACGAATTTCGTCGACACACCAAGCGCGATGCCGAACACGCCCTCAGACGTGATCCACATATGGCTCATTGCTTTCTTCAGGCTCGCGCCTTTCCAGCGGATCACCTCAGGCACCCATTCGGACGAGCCGAAGAAGACATAGGCAAGGAAGATCGTCGCGATGATCGCCATGGCCGGGCCAAGCGCACGACGTGCGGCCTCGAACAGCAACAGCAACCCACCCAGCGCGACCCATTTATCGGTGTCGTCCGCCAGACCGCCCGCGTTCACGATCTTGTCGTAGAAGAAATAGCCGTAAAGCGCCACAAACGCGCCCAGAAGGCCCATGATCCAGTCCTGCACGGGGATATAGTTCCGAGGGCTGGATTTCAGCGCCGGATAAGCCGCAAATGCCAAAAACATCGCAAAGGCCAGGTGGATCTGGCGCGAGTTGTTGACCACGCTGCCGGGCAAAACGACGTTTGATACTGGCGAGGCCAAAACGACCTGAAACACCGACCAAAGCGCGGCGACAATCGCCAGAAATATCCCGACACTACCGACCGGGTTACGACCGCCGGCATCGGAAGAGGCTACAAGCTCCTGCAGCTCTTCTTCGGATAGCGGTCGGTTGGATTGCGTGTCGGAACTCATATAAATGTCTCCCCGTCATGTGGCCTTTTTGGCCTTATTTTTGCCCGTTCGATCCGGGCTTGGGTTGCAGGGCGCCCTTGGGCACCCTGCTTCAGGTCTGGTTTACTGAACCCAGCCTTTTTCTTTGTAGTACTTTTCAGCACCCGGATGCAGCGGAGCCGACAGACCGTCCGCGATCATCTCTTCCGGCTTCAGGTTTGCAAATGCAGGGTGCAGCTTTTTGAAGTCGTCGAAGTTCTCGAAGACCGAGCTGACAACTGCATACACAGCATCTTCCGACACATCTGCCGACGTCACGAAGGTTGCGCCCACACCAAAGGTGGTGGTGTCACCGTCCGAGCCACGGTACATGCCACCCGGAATGGTCGCGGTACGGTAGTACGAGTTGCCATCGATCAGGCCGTCAATCGCGTCGCCAGTGACGTTCACCAGAACGGAGTCACATGCGGTGGTCGCTTCCTGGATCGAACCCGACGGGTGACCAACAGTGTAGATCATCGCGTCGATCTGGTTGTCGCACAGAGCCGCCGACTGCTCGGCCGCTTTCAGCTCGGATGCCAGTTCGAAGTCGTCCAGAGTCCAGCCCATGGCTTCCAGAACGACGTCCATGGTACCGCGCTGACCGGAACCTGGGTTACCGATGTTAACGCGCTTGCCTTTGAGGTCTTCAAAGCTGGCGATGCCGGAATCGGCACGGGCCACAACGGTGAAGGGCTCGGGGTGTACCGAGAATACGGCGCGCAGATTTTCGAAGGGGCCAGCCTCTTCGAATTTCGATGTGCCGTTAAATGCGTGGTACTGCCAGTCGGACTGGGCCACACCAAACTCCAGCTCACCCTCGCGGATGGTGTTGATGTTGTAGACCGAGCCGCCGGTCGATTCGACCGAGCAACGTACGCCATGTTCCTTGCGGCCTTTGTTGACCAGACGGCAGATCGCACCACCGGTAGGATAGTACACGCCGGTTACGCCACCAGTGCCGATGGTGATGAACTCTTCCGCATAGGCGGCAGGCGCCATCATTGCAGCGGTCACAAACGCGCCGAGGCTAAGCTTGCTGCTGTTTTTCATTTAAGAACTCCCATTATTATGACTTGGGCGGGAAAAGGCTGACGCTTCCCTTCCGGGACCCGCATTGGGGATTGTGCCGATAGGTCAGATCAATCCGCATTGCAACAGGGCCAGCTGTATAGATTTTCCGATATCTCCCAACAGGTCCGAGGTTTCATTCAGATACGCTGAAAGTCAAGGCCAGCCCTTCAACAGAACGCCTCTCGCATCAGATATGAGGTTGTTTTCAAATCTTTCCCCATCGAGCGGCGGCTTCTAAGCCATTTGACCCGCAGCGAGGTAAAACGCATTTTATTCAGAGGATCGCGGGTTAAATGCCCAATAAGGGTGCACATGCGTAGCAAGACATCACCTGAAAAAGAAAAAACAGAGAGCAGGTTCCCCTAACCCTCTGTTTTTACATTGGTACCCAAGGCCGGACTCGAACCGGCACGGTATCACTACCGGGGGATTTTGAATCCCCTGCGTCTACCATTCCGCCACTTGGGCCACGGACATTGGATTAGCGTCCCTGACTGGGAAGGTCCAGAGGCAAAAACACACTGCCCCGTCGATTGTTGGCCGCACGGCAGTTGACCCTTCCGCACGCCCGTGGTTTGCCTGTCACGACCTGAGACGCGACTGTGAGAGTGTGATGCTGCGATCCCTGTATGACTGGACCATTCGGCTGGCCGAGCACCCTCATGCCCTATGGGCGCTTGCTGTCGTGGCCTTTATCGAAAGCTCGTTCTTTCCGATTCCGCCTGATGTTCTGATGATCCCGATGATTCTGGCGCGCCCCTCGAAGGCGTGGCTGATTGCAGGCGTGGCCTTGGTGGCCTCGGTCCTGGGCGGCATGCTGGGCTATGCGATTGGCGCCTTTGCCTATGAAAGCATCGGACAACCCATTCTCGAGTCAATGGGCAAGGCCGACGCGATGGAAGAGTTCAACACCCGCTTCAACGATTTCGGCTTCTGGGCCGTGCTGGCGGCCGGTGTGACCCCCTTCCCCTACAAGGTGATCACCATCATGTCCGGCTGGACCGGCATGCCGCTTGGTACCTTCATTGCGACCTCGATTCTGGCGCGTGCGTTGCGGTTCTTCCTTGTGGCAGGCCTGCTGTGGAAGTTCGGAGAGCCAATCCGGGATTTCATCGAAAAGCGCCTCGGGCTTATGTTCACCTTGTTCATCATCCTGCTGTTTGGTGGGTTTCTGGCGGTTAAATATCTATGACAAAACGATCAACTTACGTGATCCTGGCAGCCGGAGGGTCGGCGGCCCTGTTGTTGGGCGCCTGGGGATTTCAGCATATTGGCGGTCTCGCGCCCTGCAAAATGTGCATCTGGCAACGCTATCCCCATGTTGCTGCAGTCGTGATCGGCGCTCTGGCCTTGGTGCTGCCAAAACTCAACCCGCTACCACTGATAGGAGCCTTGGCCGCGATGATCACAGCCGGAATTGGCTTCTTTCACGCGGGTGTTGAGCAAGGATGGTGGGAAGGCCCCTCAACCTGCACCTCCGGCGACATCGGAGGGTTGTCGGCAGAAGAGCTGATGAACCAGATCATGGCAGCCCCGCTGGTGCGATGCGATGAGATTCCGTGGGAAATGTTTGGTCTGTCCATGGCCGGATGGAACGCAGCCATATCTGCGGTTTTGGTATTGCTCTGGCTGGCCGCGTGGCGGGCGAAGGCTTATGCCTCGTCCAGTTCCGCGTCCCAATAGAGGAAGTCGATCCAGCTGTCATGCAGGTGGTTCGGCGGGAATTTCCGTCCGATATTGCGCAAGGCCTCGGCATCGGGCTGACGCGGTGGTTTGCGCAGGTTCATGCCCGCCTGACGCAACGACTTGGAGCCTTTCCGCAGGTTACACGGGCTGCACGCGGCAACCACGTTCTGCCAACTCGTTACCCCTCCAGCGGCGCGCGGCACCACGTGGTCAAAGGTCAGGTTGTCCCGGCTTCCGCAATACTGGCAGCGGAATTCATCCCTCAGAAATAAATTAAAGCGCGTGAAGGCCACGCGCTTTCTGGGTTTTACATAGTCTTTGAGGACAACCACCGACGGTATTCGTATCTCGGTACTCGGGCTGCGGACCACTTCGTCATATTCAGCCACGATGTCGACCCTGTCCAACCAGGCCGCTTTGACCGCCTCCTGCCACGGCCACAGAGACAAGGGGTAGTAGGATAAAGGGCGGTAATCGGCATTCAAAACCAAGGCCGGATGCTGTTTGAGCATACCCGGCTCTCTTACAAAATCGGTCCTGAAGTCTCCGTCCATCACAGAATCGCTCCTCGCTCTCAGCTGCCCGTTTGTGACACCAGAGCGGAGAGCACCCGCTCCGGCCTTAAGATAACTATATATCGTGTTAAAACTCTGACAAGCCCTGAGTTTCCACAATATGTCGCAGACTGGGTAAGCCGAATCCGTAACAGACAGATGACAGTTATCCACAGGTTGCACACAGCGTGTTTTGCAGGCTATGGCGGAGGTATGAGCTGGTTCATTCGATTCAACAAACCCTTTGACGTGCTGACGCAGTTCACCGACCGCGCAAACGCCGAGTCGCCGCGTAGTACCCTGTCGGACTTCATCGACCTGCCCGGCGTCTATCCCGCCGGTCGGTTGGACCTTGACAGCGAAGGGCTGATGTTGCTGACCGACAATGGCAAGCTGCAGGCGCAGATATCAGACCCCAAGCACAAGATGGCCAAAACCTATTGGGTACAGGTCGAGGGCGAGCCGGATATGGCGGCCCTCAAGGCCCTGCGCGATGGGGTCGAGTTGAAGGATGGCCTGACCCGCCCCGCCAAGGTGCGGGAAATTGATGAGCCCGAAGACCTCTGGCCCCGCACCCCTCCAATCCGCGAACGCAAGGCCGTGCCGGACAGTTGGATTGAGCTGACGATTCGGGAAGGCAAGAACAGACAGGTGCGCCGGATGACAGCGGCGGTTGGTCTGCCGACCCTGCGCCTGATCCGCTGTCGCATCGGAGACTGGACGCTTGAAGGGCTCAAGACGGGTCAGTGGGACAGCCTGCCGATGCCGCAGATACAGGCTACGGCACAGCGCAAACGGGATCGACGCCCCCGACGGTGACAGACCACGCGGGTCGGGTTAGACTAAATCGCATGAAGGTGACACCCGAGATACCGGCCCCCTCTGCCATCTTGGAAGCGGCGCTTTATGTCGACGATCTAGACGCTGCTGAGCGGTTCTATGGTGAGGTTCTGGGGCTGGAACAGATACAGCGCATTGAAGACCGCCACGTGTTTTATCGGGTCGGAGCCTCTGTTCTGCTGATATTCAATCCTGAAAAGACCCAGCAGCCGTCACTGAACCCAGACCTGCCTGTCCCTCCGCACGGCGCGCTTGGGCCGGGGCATGTGTGCCTAGTCCTGACAAGGGATGAGATGGCTGCAATGCGAAAGCATCTGCTGGATTGGAACATCCCCCTGGATGCCGAGTTCGATTGGCCAAACGGCGCGCGGTCCCTTTACGTGCGCGATCCTTCTGGCAACTCAGTCGAATTTGCCGAAGGGTACCTTTGGGCCTGAAATTGTCAGCGCAAAGGCTGCTTTTCCCCACCCACAACGCGATAGATCTCACTTGAGATCAAACCGACCTCAGCCAATGCGGCTTGGAACGCCGCCATATGCGGGGCGGCGAAATGCGCCTCCAGCGACGCCTGATCCTGCCATTCCTCATAAACCCGGAAGAGGTTCGCATGGCCCAGTACCTGGCTGAACTCATAGATCAGGCAGCCCGGCTCTTTCACCGTTTCTGCGACCATCACCTTTGCAGCCTCGGCCGCCTTTTCCACATGATCGGCCGAGACTTCGACGGTTCCAGTGACAATCAACATGCATTGCCCTTTCCAAGATCAAAGCGTTTCGAAATTCGATTGACCGGTGTGCCATTCCGCAGTGGGCGGCCATAATCCACAGAATAGTCTTGGAACCCCATTTTTCCGTAGTAGCCAAGGCCCGGCGAATTGTCCGCGCGTATGGTGGCGTTGATCGCCTTGAACCCCAAGGTCGCCGCTGTTTTCGAGGTTTCTTGAAACAACGCACGCCCTGCACCACGCAATGGAGGATCGCGCCGGGTAAAGGTGGCAATATCCGCACAATCCTCGGGCAAGGCATCATGAGTTCCCAACCACTGAAACCCGGCCACCATGCCTTGGTCGTCCAAAGCGACATGACAGCAGATCTTATCGGCCCCTGTCAGATAGCTCTCTACAAACAACGCCTCCGAGAACGGAATTTCATGTGCGGTTGTCCCACCCGCCGCGATGATATCGTTGAGGATGCGGCAGGCGCCAGCCACATCCTCGGGCATCATGGGGCGAACCGCGATCATGCCTACAGACTCAGCTTGTCGCGCATGAAGGCCAGCGCCACGCTCAGGCCGTCCGGCGCGATGCCGTGGCCGGTGCCTTTCATGACATGGGCGTATATCTCTTTGAAATCAGCCGCTTGCAGGGCTTCGGCCGCCTCGGGCAACGATTGCGGAGGCACCACGTCATCTGCATCACCGTGGACCAAAAGGATCGGCATCCGGCTGACCGTTTCGTCTGGCAATAAATCCGGCTCCAGCAGACGTCCCGAGAACGCGACAATCCCAGCCACGGGGTCCTCACGGCGTGGGGCGACGTGCAAGCTCATCATCGTGCCCTGGCTGAACCCGAACAGTACGACCTGCTCGGGCAGCACGTCTTCGTCCACCATCAGCGCGTCAAGGAAGGCGTTGAAGTCGTCGATTGCCATCTCCATGCCGCGGCGCGCCTCTTCCTCGGACGAGCCGTCGATCCACGGGATCGGGAACCACTGAAACCCGTTTGGCATTCCGGGGATTTGTTCCGGCGCATCGGGGGCTACGAACAGAGTGTCGGGCAAATGCTCGCCCAATGGGTCGGCAAGGCCCAACAGATCGGCCCCGTTCGCCCCGTAGCCGTGTACGAACACCACGACCGAGCGTGTGTCACCCGAAACCGGCTCTTTCCTGAGCGCGTTCAAAACCCGTGTCATCTGATCCCTTCTCTTTGCTTGGCCACCCGGTAATAGGCCCACAAAACCCGCGCCGCAACCGACCGCCACGGAGACCAGGCCTCGGCCATCTGCCTGAGTTCCTTGTCCGTCGGACGTTTGGGTAAGTCGTAGAGAACGCGCGCGGCCTCTTGCAGGGCCAGATCGCCCGGAGCGATCACATCGGCGCGGCCAAGCGAAAACATGGCGTAGATCTCGGCGGTCCAGACACCGATGCCGGATACTTCGGTCAGAATCGAGATGACCTCTGCATCAGGCGCGTCGCGTAACGCCCTGTAATCAATGCGCGCTTCGGCCAGAGCACGGGCATAGCGGATCTTCTGGCGACTTAGCCCAACGGCCCGCAAATCCTCATCAGTCGCCCAAATGATCTTGCGCGGGCCGGTCAATTTCGCGTCCTGCAGTCGCTTCCAGATCGCATTTGCCGAGGCCACGCTGACCTGCTGACTGACGATTGCGCTCAACAATTGCGCAAAACCATCCGGTTTACGACGCAGAGGCAGCGGCCCCGTCTGTTCCATCGCATAGGCCATACGCGGGCAGGATTGGGCCAGCCACTCGGCCCCTTCGGACACACAGGCGTTGGTTTCGATGATGCGTCCGACGGACATGTGCGCTCCGGTGTTCTTAGTCACTTGCACGTTAGGGCGCTTTGCCGCGTATGCAACCCGCTTGTGCAAGCCGCAGATCGCCGATACGCATGGCGTCATGACTGTGATTTCAGAGACTCCGAACGACTATCAGGCCAAGCGCAACGTTGCAGTCCTTGTGGCAGCGCAAGCTGTTCTGGGCGCGCAGATGCCGATGATGTTCATTGTCGGAGGGCTGGCCGGCCAATCGCTGGCCACAAACGCCTGCCTTGCGACGCTGCCAATATCGCTCATCGTTCTGGGGTCGATGCTGGCGGCCACGCCTATCTCTGCGATCATGCAACGCTGGGGCCGCCGCGCCGGGTTTCTGGTCGGTACAACCGCCGGTGCGCTTGGCGGTTTGATCGGAGCATATGGTCTGTACCTGGGCTCTTTCCCGGTCTTCCTGATAGGTAGCCTGTTGACCGGCATCTATATGAGCGCACACGGGTTCTACCGTTTTGCGGCGGCGGATACGGCATCAGACGCGTTTCGACCCAAGGCCATCTCTTACGTGATGGCGGGTGGACTAGCGGCTGCCATTATTGGCCCGCAGATAGTCAAGCTGACCTCAACGGCCTATGTCATTCCGTTCCTGGGCACCTATCTGGCCGTGATCGGCATCAATGTCATCGGCTCGGCGCTGTTCTTCTTTCTCGACATCCCCACGCCTCCGCGCGCGAGCGAAGACAGCCCCAAAGGCCGGTCGCGGATCGAGATGTTGAAGACCACTCGGATCGCCGTCGCCATTATTTGCGCCATGGTGTCCTACGCGCTGATGAACCTCGTGATGACCTCGACCCCTCTGGCTGTGGTTGGGTGCGGATATACAGCCAATGATGCAGCAGATGTAGTTACTGGCCACGTACTGGCTATGTATATCCCCAGCTTCTTTACCGGCCACTTGATCGCCCGTTTCGGCGTTGAAAAGATCGTTGCGCTTGGCCTTGCCATTCTCGGCGCCGCAGGCGTCGTCGCCCTCCAAGGGGTGGAGCTTGGCAACTTTTTCGTCGCGCTGATCCTGCTTGGGATCGGCTGGAACTTCGGCTTCATTGGCGCGACCTCAATGCTAGCCGATTCTCATGACGTGAGCGAGCGTGGCCGGATGCAGGGCATGAACGACCTTCTGGTGTTTGGCGGCGTGACCTTTGCCTCGCTGGCCTCGGGCGGATTGATGAACTGCTCGGGTGGGTCCCCGGTCGAGGGGTGGACGGCTGTGAACCTCGCTATGGTCCCCCTCCTTACGCTGGCCGGTGGCGCGCTGTTGTGGCTCGTCATGCGTCCGGCCGAGCCTGACACGGTCTGATCACCAAGGGCCCGTGCTGACCGTCCACATCAGAGATATTCTGCGCCCGAGTTCCCCCTGCGAAAGATCCCCGCGCGCGACTCGTGCGGGAGTGGCCAGAACCCTCCGCAGAACCCACTCGGCCTGCCACCCGGCATAGAGCGCCGGGCGAGCAGCGCGGGAAACCTCCGATCGCCTGCTGCGCGCCGATTTCAACCGCCTCAGCGCAGTGTCCCCCAACGCGCGTACTCCGTCCTCAGTGCCGTCAAGCAAGGGAATCCGCCCTCGGGCCTCCAGTTCCGGAATGGCCCGAAACCAGTTTGCGACACCGACTGCGTAGCCGAAATCGCGCAAAACGCCCTCATCCGCAGCCCCGAGGGATTGCGCAGCGACTACCATCAACGTTCCAGCGCTTTGGTCGATGTACTTCTCGAAATGCTCTGTATCCTCGAACGGATCTCGGTAGATATCCCACCGCCTGACAGCCACATATTCATCCAGCAAACCGGCCAGATGTGGCGACAACACACGGGACAGAGGGGTCACCACCTCATGCCGCCGCACCTGTTGCCCTTCGGCAATCTCCTGCAGCGCATCGCGCCACCATTGCAGGCGCATTTCGGCAATCATCGCCTCTTGTGTGACCCATGGTGCGCGCGCAATTTCGGCATTCAACGCATAGATCGGAAACAGAACTGCCCGCGCTTCGACGGGGGACGCCATGGTGGCAAGAAAACGGTCCGGATCGGCCTTTTGCACAAGGGCCGCACAAGCCTTTACGTCTTCGTCAAAGACGGCGGTCACTCGGCCGCCGCTTTCCGATGCCCACTATCGCGGACCAGTTTCCACTGGATCGCCTCCAGCAGCGCTTCGAACGAGGCGTCGACTATGTTGGCACTTACACCCACGGTCGACCAATGCCGCCCCTGCCCGTCTTCGCTGTCGATGATGACGCGGGTCACCGCCTCGGTTCCGCCTTGGGTGATCCGCACTTTGAAGTCCACCAGCCGCATATCCGACAGCACCTGCGAATACTGCCCCAGATCCTTTGCCAGCGCCCTGGAGAGCGCGTTCACCGGCCCTCGGTCGCTGCCTTGGTCATCCACCGATTCACTGACCGAGAGCTTCTTTTCACCGTCCACTTTCACCACAACAACGGCCTCGGACAGGCTGACCATCTTGTTGTACTTATTCTTGCGGCGTTCAACGGTGACCTTGTAGCGCTTGACCTCAAAGAACTCGGGCATCTGCCCCAGCTCATCACGCGCCAGCAGCTCAAAACTCGCCTGAGCGGTATCGTAGGAATACCCCTCAGCCTCGCGCTGTTTGATCCGATCGAGAATACGGCCAAGGGCGGGATCGCCCTTTTCAACCATCAGGCCAGCGTCGTTCAGCCGTTTGCGCAGATTCGACTGCCCGGCCTGGTTCGACATCGGAATGATCCGCGTGTTCCCCACCGTCGCTGGGTCGATGTGTTCGTAGGTTGACGGGTCCTTGAGGATCGCACTCGCATGAAGCCCCGCCTTGTGCGCAAAGGCCGAGGCCCCAACGTAAGCCGCTTGCTTGCTGGGCACCCGGTTCAGGATATCGTCCAACATCCGGCTCACCCGCGTCAGACCGGCCAGAGCCTTCGGATCGACACCGATCTCGAACCCCGAGGCATAGGGCTCCTTCAATAGCAAGGTCGGGATCAGAGCGGTCAGGTTGGCATTGCCACAGCGTTCTCCCAACCCGTTCAGAGTGCCTTGGATCTGGCGTGCGCCTGCGTCGACAGCCGCCAGTGAACACGCCACGGCGTTTTCCGTGTCGTTATGGGTGTGAATACCCAGCCGATCCCCAGGCAGACCTGCGGCAATCAACTCGGACACGATGCGCCCGATCTCGGATGGCAAAGCACCGCCATTCGTGTCACACAAAACCACCCAACGTGCGCCCGCGTCCAACGCGGCCCGGCAGACCTCGGTCGCATAGGCCGGGTTGTCCTTGTAACCGTCAAAGAAATGCTCGGCATCGAACAGCGCCTCACGCCCCTGCGCCACAAGATGCGCGACCGAGGCCCGGACGTTCTCGACATTCTCCTCCAGCGAAATACCAAGCGCATGGGTCACATGGTAGTCATGGGATTTACCCACCAAACAGACCGCCTGCGTCCCGGCATTCATAACGGCCGCCAGCACATCGTCATTCTCGGCAGACCGTCCGGAGCGCTTTGTCATCCCAAAAGCTGTCAGCAGGGCCGAAGTCTTCGGAGCAACCTCGAAAAACGCGCTGTCCGTGGGGTTCGCCCCGGGCCAACCACCTTCGATATAGTCCACCCCCAGCTCATCTAAAGCCTGCGCAATCTGCACTTTCTCCGCCGTCGAGAACTGCACACCCTGCGTCTGCTGCCCGTCACGCAGGGTCGTGTCATAGAGATAGAGGCGTTCCTTGGTCATGGCTTGCTCCCGCTGGCCCAGAGTAGTCGATCTTTCCACGTGGCGCGCGGATTTCCTTCAAACATCTTCCAGTTTCGACGCATCAAATCCCGCAGCCGGAACCAGTTCAACGCCTTCTTTGCTCATGCGCACTTCCAGACCTGCGGCGACAAAAGCGGATTTCAAACGGTCCACTTCTGAGAAGTCCTTGCTTTGCATCGCTTCGGCCCGTGCTTCAGCCAACCGGGCAGCGAAAGTGCTCAGATCCATCGCTTCGGCCCAAGCGCCCATATCATTGCCCAAAAGCCCGAGAACTTGTGCGCTGGCAAGCAGAGCCGCCGCATCTCCATCCGCAGCCAAACGGTGCAGTTCCGCGATGGCACCCGCCGTGTTCAGGTCGTCCGCCAGCGCCTCGATGACCGAGGGGGCCGCGCTGGCGGCGGGCTCGATGCCCGCTGTCAGCGCCCGCCACTTGCGCAAGGTGGCCTCGGCTTCACGCGCCTTTTTCTCAGTCCAGTCCATTGGCTTGCGATAGTGGGTCTGCAGGAAAACAAAGCGGATCACCTCACCCGGCACGCCCTGTTCCAGCAAGTCATGCACAGTGAAGAAGTTGCCCAGAGACTTGGACATCTTCTTGCCTTCGACCTGCAGCATCTCGTTGTGCAGCCAGACGCGCGCAAACTCACCCTTCGGATGAGCGCAGCAGCTTTGGGCGATTTCATTCTCATGATGTGGGAACATCAGATCATTGCCGCCGCCGTGAATGTCAAAACTCGCCCCCAGCAACTCATAGCTCATGGCCGAGCATTCGATATGCCACCCCGGACGGCCCCGACCCCAAGGCGAGTCCCACCCTGGCAGCTCATCGGTCGAGGGCTTCCACAGCACAAAATCCATCGGGTTCTTTTTGTAAGGCGCAACCTCAACCCGCGCACCGGCAATCATGTCATCGACCGAGCGACCGGAAAGCTTACCGTACCCCGATTTCCAGCTATCGACAGCAAACAGCACATGACCTTCAGCGGCATAGGCATGACCCTTCGCGATCAGCCCTTCGATCAATTCGATCATCTGCGCGATATACTCGGTCGCGCGCGGCATCGCGTTAGGCTCCAGCGCCCCAAGCGCACCCATGTCATGCAGATACCAGCCGATAGTCTCATCGGATCGTTCCTGCACCAACTGCTCCAACGACCCCTCGGCGCCAGCCTGTTTGCGGGCCAGAGCGGTGGCGTTGATCTTGTCATCCACGTCGGTGAAATTGCGCACATAGGTGACCTGATCCGCACCGTAGACATGGCGCAGCAACCGGTACAGGACATCGAAAACCACCACGGGCCGAGCATTTCCCAGATGGGCCCGGTCATAGACAGTGGGCCCGCAGACATACATCCGCACGTTGTCGGAATCGATCGGAACGAAGTCTTCCTTCGTCCGCGTCCGTGTATTGTGCAGCTTGATTGTCGTCATCACTCGGGCTCCTAAAGCTTGCGCGTTGGCGCGGGCTTAGCAACTTGTCTCAGGGATGAAAACGAAAGAAACCGGCCCGCTTGAGAATTCAGCAGGTAATGCAGCAAATAATGGTGCAGATCATCCGGTTCATTTGCTCGGCATATCATGCGTCATGCGTCATGCGCCAAGCCAAGGCTTGAGTTCGCGCGTCTTCTCCAGCACTCTGCGCGCATGAGCAGGGATTTCGTCAACTCAATCTGCCGCGACCTGCCGGGAGCCGAATGGTCGGACCCCTGGGGCGGCGGGCATGATGCGTGGAAGGTCGGCGATAAGATGTTCGCCTGTATCGGGACCGCAAATGATGGCGTTTCGGTCAAAACACCCGATATCGAAACCGCGCAGATGCTGATCGATGCAGGTGTCGGTGTGAAAGCCCCGTATTTCCACCGCAGCTGGGTTCGCCTGCCCTTTGACGCGGATGAGGAAGAAATGCGCTACCGCCTTGCCGCCTCTTACGATCTGGTGCGTGCATCGCTCACGAAAAAGGTTCAGGCCACCCTTCCTGCGCGAAGCTGATTGACAATTTCGGATCGCTCTGTCCCTGTCGCCACAAATACAAACCGAGGCAAGATCATGAAACTGTCAGATCGCATCACGCAGATCACCGGAGGCGGCAGCGACGGGTGGGATGTGTTCTATCGCGCGCGTCGCATGGTCGCCGAAGGCCACGCCGTGACGCAGCTGACAATCGGCGAACATGACATCGGCACCGATGCCTCGATCCTGGATGCGATGAACCGATCGGCCCGCGACGGCCATACCGGTTATGCCATGGTGCCGGGCACCGATCTACTGCGTGACACGGTCGCCGCGCGGGTTCAGACCCGGACCGGAGTATCAACCACCCGAAACAATGTCCTGATCACTCCAGGCGGACAGGCGGGGTTGTTTGCGGCTCATATGGCTGTGTGCAACCCCGGCGACGTCGGGCTGTTCCTTGACCCCTACTACGCCACCTACCCTGGAACCATTCGCGGAACCGGCGCTGTAGCGCGGTCGGTTCAGACCACAGCCGAAGATGCCTTTCAACCGCGTGCCGAACAGATCGAGGCCAAGGCCGATGGCGCTGTGTCGTTGCTGATCAACACGCCGAATAACCCAACCGGAGTGGTTTATTCACCCGAGACACTGAAGGACATCGCTGAACTGTGCCAGAGGCGCGACCTGTGGCTGATCTCGGATGAGGTCTACGACACGCAGATATGGAAGGGTACGCATCTGTCTCCGCGCGCCCTGCCCGGTATGGCCGACCGCACGCTGGTCGTCGGGTCCATGTCGAAATCCCACGCCATGACGGGATCACGTTGCGGCTGGATCATTGGCCCGGAAGAGGTCATCAGCCACCTCATCAATCTCGCCACCCACACCACCTATGGCGTTCCGGGCTTCATTCAGGATGCCGCGAGCTTTGCCCTAAGCGCGGGTACAACGCTCGAAGATGAAATTGCAGCCCCCTTCCGTCGTCGCCGGGCCCGCGCGCTAGAGGTGCTGGCCGAACAGAATACCATCGGCCTCGTCCCCGCGGATGGCGCGATGTACCTGATGTTGGATATCCGTGCGACCGGTCTGACCGGTGAGGGGTTTGCAAATGCCCTTCTCGATAAACACACGATTGCCGTCATGCCCGGAGAGAGCTTCGGTACAGCCGCTGCGGGACACGTCCGCGTTGCCATGACTGTCGATGACGATCGTTTCGAAACGGCTCTGAAGACGATCTGTACCTTCGCATCCGAAATGGCAGGTCAGCAAGCCGCCGAGTGAAGGCGCTTAGAACCGGAACGTTGTCCGCAGGTTGAAGATATTCGTGTCCAACCCACCGCCCGAGCGTGTGACATCGTCAAAATCCTGCCGCAACGCTTCGCCACTGATCACGAAGTTGTCGCCGATGGGATAGGCAATGCCGATTCCATAAACCGCCGCTGTGTCGTTCTCTTCCGAGGTTTCAACACGCGCAGCGCCGACCACAACATAACCCATTGCCGCGCCAAAATCATACCCGCCGCGAAACTTCAGCCGGGTGATACTGTCGACGCTGCCCTGATCCTGACCAAGGTTGAGGGACAGGCGGTTATACTCCAGCTCACCGCCCAGAACGAAGGCGCCGAAATCGCGGTCATACCCGACAAGAGGCCCGAAAACGGTATCGTTGCCACCTGCGCCACCAGACCCGTCCGCATCCGCGTAGCCAAAGCTGAACCCCGCATAGGCCCCCGTCCAGTCCTCGGCCGAGACCGAGCTGGTCATCGCCATCGTCGCAGCGACAATGAGGGCCGAGAGGGGCTTCATACACGTCTCCAAATCAGGCGCATCGCCGGTTTCTTTGCGGACCAAACACCCGCTTATTTGAGTGTTTAACCTAGTAACGCCACTGCTAAATTCAAATCTGCATCAACGATAAGTGAATGCAGTATAACAGATTTCCCCTATAACGGGTTAAAATCTCTTTAAGATACGTTCAAAAACCCAGAGCGGGCCTTTTCACCAAAAAAAAAGCCCCGACCACTTGCGTGATCGGAGCGTTGAATAAGCGCCTGCGTGGTTCTTAAAGATAGTCAGACCGCTGCAGACCGTATTTGGCCATCTTCTCGTTCAGCGTCCGGCGCGGCAGGCAAAGCTCATCCATCACCGACGCGATCGAGCCCTTGTGGCGACGCATGGTGTTGTCGATCAGCATCCGCTCGAACGCTTCAACATATTCCTTCAGTGGTTTGCCCTCGGTGGTCATGACCGGCTGCATTTCCTCATGATCGGACATCAGCAAGGATGCAATCGTACCGGAACCACGTCGCGATTGCAGCACCGCGCGCTCGGCGATGTTGATCAACTGCCGCACATTGCCCGGCCACGGGGCTTGCAACAGCTGCGCCGCTTCCTGCGCACTGACCTGCGGGGCATCACAGCCATATTCCTCGGCGAATTGCTCACTGAGGCGGGTGAAAAGGGTCAGGATATCCTCACCCCGCTGTCGCAGCGGCGGCATGGTGATCCGAAGGGCGGCCAAACGGTAGAACAGGTCCGGGCGCAGAACGTCTTCGGAGGTTTTGCCGGCCTCTTGCAAGTTCGAGATCGCGACAATCCGCGTTTCCGCAGGAGTGCCCTGCTCGTTCATCACGCTTAGCAAACGGGCCTGCAACGTGTCGCTCAACGCCTCAACATCTTCCAGAACCAGTGTCCCGCCACGCGCCTCTTCAATCGCGGGAAGCTGCGCATCCTCGGGCATCATCGGGCCAAACAGTCGTTTCGACAGCACTTCTTCTTCAAGCGCCGCGCAGGACACCAGAACGAATTTCTTGCCCGCTCGGCTGCCAACGGCGTGCAGAGCATGCGCGACAAGCGTCTTGCCGGTACCAGTCTCTCCGTCAATCAGAACATGGCCGTCCGCCTGCCCCAGATCGAGGATATCCTCGCGCAAACGCTCCATCACCGGGCTAGCACCGATCAGTTTGTTCATGATCTGCGTACCACCGGACAGCTCACGCCGCAGGGCCCGGTTGTCCAGCGTCAGCCGCCGTGCGTTGCTGGCGCGTTTGGCCAGTTCTGACATGCGGTCTGGGTTGAAGGGTTTTTCGAGGAAATCAAACGCGCCAACGCGCATCGCCTCAACCGCCATCGGCACATCGCCGTGGCCGGTGATCATGATAACGGGCAGCGTGCTATCCGCCCCCATCAGTTTTTTCAGCAATTGAATGCCGTCCATGCCCGGCATCTTGATGTCCGAGATCACGATCCCCGGATAATCCGGCCCGAGAACCTTGAGTGCATCTTCTGCGCTGGCAAAGGTTTCGGTGTCATATCCCGACAGCGCCAGCCATTGGCTGATCGACTGGCGCATGTCCTGTTCGTCATCGACAATGGCGATTTTCATGGCCTGTGCCATAGTATTCCCTCGTGTTATTCAGCGGCCTGGAGGCCGTCGCTTCCCAGTGGCAGTTGCATCTCGAAGACCGCGCCACCCTTCTGGCCGTTGCGTGCGGTTAGCCGTCCGCCATGGTCGTTCACGATCCCTGACGAGATAGCAAGCCCCAGCCCGACTCCGTCGCCGGGCTGCTTGGTGGTGTAGAAAGGCTCAAACAGGCTTTCGATATCCTTGATACCATACCCGTTGTCGCGCACGGTAAGCACCGCCATGTCGCCCGCCGCCAGGATGATCTCAACATCCGGCTCTGCTACAGATTTGGTGGCGTCCAGTGCGTTGCGCAAGAGGTTGACCATCACCTGCTCAATCCGCATCCGGTCGCCCATAACAATGACAGGGTCTTCGGGCAGGATCTGCGTGATCTTCACATGGCGCTGCCGCAGCTGAGGCTCCATCATCGACAGCGACGAGGCCAGCGCTTCGCCAAGGTTTACTGGCGAAAACGCATCCGCCCCCTTACGCGCGTAAGACTTTAGCTGCCGGGTAATCGCGCCCATCCGCTCGATCAGACCATCAATGCGACCAAAGCTAGCGAGGGCCTCTTCCGGTCGGTTTCTGCGCAGCAGCAGACGTGCCCCGGCAAGATAGGTTTTCATTGCAGCCAGAGGTTGATTAAGCTCGTGACTTACCGCCGCTGACATCTCGCCCAAGGCGGCCAGTTTCGAGCTTTGCGCTAGCGTCTGCTCCGCCAAATCCAACGTCTTTTCAACCCGTTCGCGCTCAGCGATTTCCCGCTGCAGCCTTGCGTTCAATGCGCGAAGCTCTGCCGACTCGCGTTGAAACAAAACCACACGCGACGCGGCGCGACGGCTAAGCAGATAGAACGCCGCCGCCAGAAGAATCGCAAAGCCCATGATTTCCAGCGCCAGTACGCTGTTCACCTTTTCGCGGATGGAGTCATAGGTGGTAAACGAGGCCATTTGCCAACCGCGGAACGGTATGCGGGTCTCAAGCCTTATGACGGCCTCACCTTCCAGATAGCCATCCGGCGGCAACGCAGACCAGTCGGCCGTTGCCCGCAGTGCGCGTTGGATCGCGCTTTCCGGCGTCTGCCGCAACATGGCCGAGCTTTCGTCCAGCCCCCGCCATTGCGGCTCGGTCGACAGGATGATGTTACCGGTGCTGTCCCGGACAAGCACGGCGTCGGAAATCCCGGCCCAGGCGCGTTCGAATTTCTGTAGGTCAACCTCAACCACGATCACGCCGAGGATCTCGGAATTCGCCTCAATCCTGCGGGAATAGATAAAGCTGTAGTCACCGGTTTCGCGCGGGCTGACCGTAAATATCGTCGCGTTCGAGCGGATTGCGTCCACAAAATAGGGCGCATTGCGATGCCCTTCGAGCAGGCGATTGCGGTCAGTAGCCGCCACCGTCACGCCATCCCCGTCCATAAGCATCAAGGATGCAGCTCCAATCTCTTCCACGAAAGAGATCAGGCGCTGGCTGGACAACAGGTAGTCGCTGGATTGCAGCGCCGAAATCAGCGTCGGGTCCCGAGACAGAAGCTGCGGCACAATCGCGTTGCGCCGCAATTCGCTGAGGAGGTTGCCGGAATACAGAGCAAGGCGCAGTTCGGCGCGGTTACGGGTCGATTCAGTGAAACGGTCGGTCAGCAACCGGTTCGTCACCCAGATCGTCGCAACAGCGGTCAAAAGGACGAGAATAACAGCCACACGCAGCCGCCACCCCAAAGGGGCGCCGCGAAATGGACGGGTCATTTTGTCCTTAATCGAGTGAAGGCCTGAACTCATTCCCGAAAGTTACGCGGGCTGAGCGGCGACCTCAAGTCACGCCGGGGCCAGAACGCCCGACAATGCGCGGAACAATGCCGTCCCGTCGGTGCCGCCATGTCCCTCATCCGCTGCGCGTTCGGGGTGCGGCATCATGCCAAGAACGCGGCGGTTTTCCGACAGGATGCCCGCGATATCCCCGACCGAGCCATTTGGATTCTCGGTATAGGTGAACGCGATCCGGTCCTGATCCTTCAGCGCGGACAAGGTGGCGTCATCGGCGAAATAGTTTCCGTCGTGATGCGCTATCGGAATGCCGATCACGTCTCCTGCATTGTAGCCTTGGGTAAAGGCGCTGTCGCTGGTTTCGACCTTCAGGCCAACCGTTTTGCAGATGTATTTCAGACCGGCATTGCGCAGCAGCGCGCCGGGCAGGATTCCGGTCTCCGTTAGGATCTGAAACCCGTTACAGATGCCAACCGCATAGCCGCCTCGCTCGGTATGATCGACCACGGCTTTACAAATCGGCGATTGCGCCGCGATGGCCCCGCAGCGCAGGTAGTCGCCATAAGAGAAGCCACCGGGAACGCCGACGATGTCGACCCCCTCGGGCAGCGCGGCATCCTTGTGCCAGACCATGTCAACGGCGAAGCCGGCCTGTTCAAAGGCCACGGCAAGGTCCCGGTCGCAGTTTGATCCGGGGAATACGATGACGGCTGCGCGCATGGCGGACCCTCCTAGCAAGTAAAATCAGTGACCACCGCCACACCGGGAGGTGCAGGAGCGTCGAAAGCGGCAAGTTCTTCACTCACCTGGTTCAAAGATACGTGTCGTGTCACGAGCGGGCTGAGATCAAGATCCGATCCCGTGATCAACGACAGAAGCGATGGATAGCGCCAACTGGGCATCCCTCGTGTTCCAAATACAGAAAGCTGACCGGAATAGAGAACATCCATCGGCAGCGTCATAGCTGCATGATCGCCCGCAGGCATGCCAATCTGAACCATCCGGCCCAGTTTGCGCAAGGACCGCATCGACGCTACGGTCGTGGCTTCAATCCCCAGCGCCTCGATCGCCACATGGGCACCGCCGCCAGTGATATCTTTTACCGCTTCGGGCGCGTCACATGTTGCCGCGTTCACAACTGCATCCGCGCCCAGAGATTTGGCGTAGCTCAGCTTGTCTTCCGAAATATCGACGACAACCACCCGTGCGCCAAGCGCCTTGCCCAACAACAGGGTTGAGACGCCTACTCCGCCCCCGCCGAATACGGCAAGCCATTCTCCGCCCTGCAGCTGAGCGCGTCCAACCAACGCCTGCCATGCTGTCGTGACCCGACATCCCAGCGCCGCCGCGATCTCGGGCGCGAGTGTCTCGGGCAGTTCTGTCAGATTGGCATCCGCATGCGCAACCGCGATGTACTCGGCGAACGCACCATCACAGGTAAACCCCGGCACGACCTGGTCGGCGCAGGTGGTTTGATTGCCTTGGGCGCAGTCCTGGCAATGACCACAGGCCAGAATGAAAGGCGCAATCACCCGATCACCGATTTTCCAGCGGTGGACGCGGCTGCCCACCGCAACCACCTCGCCGCAATATTCGTGGCCGGGTGTCATCGGGAGGATCACATCCGGGTCCGACCCCGACCACGCATGCCAATCTGACCGGCAGACGCCGCAGGCCAACACTCGGACGACAACGCCATCCTCGGCCGGTTCAGGGTCGGGAATGGTGGTCAGCTCCAGCGGCTGGCGATAGGTGATCAGACGCGCTGCCCGCATCCAATCAGACCAGTTCGATCTCGTAGCGTTCGATGACGGTGTTGGCCAACAGCTTTTCGCACATCTCGGTCACGTCCGCCTCAGTCGCGCCTTCGGCCAACTCCAGATCAATGACCTTGCCCTGGCGCACACCTTCGACCTGATCAAAGCCCATGGCACCCAATGCGTGGCGGACCGCCTCACCCTGAGGGTCCAGCACCCCGTTCTTGAGCATCACATGCACCCGTGCCTTCATCTTCGCAACTCCACCTGAGGGCCACGATCGCAGGCCCATTTCGTTGCGCGGGGGATAGCGCGGTTGTGCCTTTGGGACAACCCTGTTTGCGGCGAAGATTGAAAAGCTATGAAAGGGCGTGACCCAAAACGGACCGGACGGGTGATGCGGGTCGAACGGCATACCCTGCGCTCGCACGAAAAACGCCGCCCAGATCGGGGCGGCGCTTTGCAAATCTTTTAGATGGAGGCCGAGATCAGTTGATCAGCGTCGGCTTGGTCACATTGCTTTGCGGCAGAACACCCAAGCGGCGCGCGACCTCGGAATAAGCGTCGGTCAGGTTGCCCAGATCGCGGCGGAAGACATCCTTATCCAGCTTCTGGCCGGTTTCGATATCCCACAAGCGGCAGCTGTCGGGGCTGATCTCATCAGCGACAATCAGACGCTGGTAGTCACCGTCGAATACGCGGCCGATCTCGATTTTGAAATCTACCAGTCGGATGCCCACGGCCAGCATGACACCGCTCATGAAGTCGTTCACGCGCAGTGCGAGGCTGAGGATATCGTCCATGTCCTGCTGGCTGGCCCAGCCAAAGGCCGCGATATGCTCTTCGGTGACCAGCGGATCACCCAGCGCATCGTCCTTGTAGCAGTATTCGACAATCGGACGCGGCAACTGCGTGCCCTCGGCAATGCCCAGACGTTTGGACATCGTACCGGCCGCATAGTTGCGCACGATCACTTCGAGGGGGACAATCTCACAATTCCGCACCAACTGCTCGCGCATGTTCAGGCGGCGGATGAAGTGGTTCGGCACACCGATCTGGGTCAGACCATTCATGAAGAACTCGGACAGGCGGTTGTTCAGAACGCCTTTGCCGTCGATCACGTCTTTCTTTTCCGCGTTGAACGCGGTTGCGTCATCCTTGAAGTACTGCACGATTGTGCCCGGCTCGGGGCCTTCATACAGAATCTTGGCTTTGCCTTCGTAGATTTTCTTGCGACGCGCCATCGGGGCCCCTTCCATATCGGCAATACGCGCAGATCGCGCGGCTGCGGCCCTCATAGAACAGCCCGCCCCAACCCGCAAGTTGTCTGGTTGCTTTCCATCAGAGCATCCGCTTTCGAAAGGTTCCTCATAGGTATTGCGCACCCTTAAGACCTGCCAACGAAGCCTGCGTGCAGCAACACAGCGCATTTGGTCGCGCAAGGCCCATTTTCGCTATACATTCCGAAATTCGTTTCTTATCTAGATTAGGAATGTCCACGCTATGAGGTCCCAATAAAATGACCACGTTCGACGAACGCGAAAACGCCTTTGAAGCCAAGTTCGCCCATGACGAAGAAATGCAGTTCAAGGCCCAGGCCCGCTGCAACAAACTGCTGGGCCTTTGGGCGGCGGCAAAGCTGGGGAAAACCGGCTCTGAAGCGGACGACTACGCCAAAACCGTCGTGATCGCCGATATGGAAGAGGCAGGTCACGAAGACGTCGTGCGCAAGGTCTCTGCCGATCTGGGCGGTCTATCCTCAGATGACGAAATCCGCGCCAAAATGGCCGAGCTTCTGCCCGAAGCCAAAGCTCAGGTCATGAGCGAGACGGACTAAGCCACCGGCCACCTCATGATCTTCATGAGTAATATGAATTTGATTTGACGCCCCGGTCATGAGACACGGGGCGTCTCATATTCATACGGGCGCTTTGCGCCTAATACGTCGGACCAAGCCCATGACAAACACCTTGACCCAGCTTCTCGAGACCAAAGAGGCCATTCTGGCCGATGGTGCGACCGGAACCAATCTGTTCAACATGGGTCTGCAATCCGGCGACGCACCCGAGCTGTGGAATGTGGATGCGCCGGACAAGATCCGCGCGCTGTATCAGGGCTCGGTCGATGCGGGCAGCGATCTGTTCCTGACCAACACCTTCGGCGGCACCTCGGCTCGGCTCAAGCTGCATGACGCGCAAAACCGCGTGGGTGAGCTGAACCGCATTGGCGCTGAACTCGGGCGTGAGGTCGCGGACAAATCCGGACGCACCATCGTGGTTGCCGGCTCGGTCGGTCCCACCGGGGAGATCATGGAGCCAGTCGGAAGCTTGTCGCATTCCGAAGCGGTCGAGATGTTCCACGAACAGGCTGAGGCCCTCAAAGAAGGCGGCGTCGATGTTTTGTGGGTCGAAACGATCAGCGCCCCCGAAGAGTTTCGCGCCGCGGCCGAGGCCTTCGCTCTGGCCGATATGCCCTGGTGTGGCACCATGAGCTTTGACACTGCCGGGCGCACCATGATGGGTGTCACTTCGGCGGATCTGGCCCTTCTGGTCGAAACGCTGCCCAACCCTCCGATAGCGTTTGGCGCGAATTGCGGTACCGGAGCGTCGGATATCCTGCGCACTGTACTTGGGTTCACCGCACAAGGAACCGAACGGCCCTTGATCTCGAAAGGCAATGCCGGAATTCCGAAATATGTCGACGGCCACATCCACTATGACGGCACGCCTGATCTGATGGCCAACTATGCCGTGATGGCTCGTGACGCAGGTGCAAAGATCATCGGTGGTTGCTGTGGCACCATGCCCGCTCATCTTGAGAAAATGCGCGCCGCTCTGGACAGCACAGAACGTGGAGCACGCCCGACGCTCGATCAGATCACGGATGCGCTTGGACCGTTCTCATCCGCCTCGGATGGGACCGGCGACGATGCCGCGCCCGAGCGGCGCACCCGCCGCCGCCGCCGCGCCTGAGTTAGCGCCCCTCGAATTTCGGGGGGCGTTTTTCCATGAAGGCCACCACGCCTTCGGCAAAGTCGCGTGAGCGTCCACATTCACCTTGCAAATGCGCCTCGGTCGCCAATTGCTGCGGCAAGGTTTTTTCGTAAGTACCGCGGAGCGCCTGTTTGATCGCGCCATAGGCCGCCGTCGGACCTTGGGCTAGATGCGCGGCCCGGCTGCGCCAATGGGCTTCAAACGCATCATCGGCGACTGCTTCCCAGATCAGACCCCAATCATCGGCCTGACGCGCGGTGATCTTGTCAGCAAACAACGCGGCTCCCATGGCCTTGGCCAGCCCCATCTGACGCGGCATGAACCACGTACCGCCAGCGTCCGGCAGCAAGCCGATGCGGGAAAAGGCCTGCAGGAAATAGGCGCTCTCGGTCGCGATCACCACATCGGCACAGAGCGCAAGGTTGGCCCCCGCCCCGGCTGCCGGTCCGTTGACGGCGGCAATTGTGGGCACCGGGCTGTTATGGATGGTCTCGAGCATCGGCTCGTATTCATCGCGCAGCGAGCGTTCCAGATCGATCTTTCCGGTCGAGGACGCATCGCCCAGATCCTGCCCGGAACAAAAGGCTGGTCCGGCCCCGGTCAACACGATGCATCGCGCATTTCGGGCTGCGTGTTTCATCGCGTGGGTGATCTCGGCCCGCATCTGCGTGGTCAGCGCGTTCATCTTGTCAGGGCGGTTCAGCGTCAGCACTGCCAGCCCATCCGTAATGTCCAGCAGGATCGTTTCGTAGTCCATTAAAGCTCTCCCTCGCGCCTCTGCGTGAACGGACACTGCCGCATTCACAGGCCGAGGAAAAGCGGAACCACGCGTCAGTCTTTCAGAATTTGGCGCAGGCGCTCTTTTTCGGCGTCGCTCAGCCCGTCGCTTTCACCCAGCGCTTGCGCCTTGGCCCGGTTGCGCAAAAAGACCAAGCCGACACCGGCGGCAATCAGCAACATGATCGGCCCGGCCAACCACAGCATCAGGTTCGAGCCCGTAACCGTCGGCTTCAGCAGCACATATTCACCATAGCGGTCGACGATGAAGGCAATCGCTTCTTCATCCGTATCCCCGGCCACCAGCCTTTCGCGTACCAGCAAGCGCAGGTCGCGCGCCAGATCGGCATTGCTTTCGTCGATGCTCTCGTTTCGGCACACCAGACAGCGCAACCCGGTACTGAGGTCGCGGGCGCGTTGCTCCAGCACTGGATCGTCAAGCACTTCATCCGGTTGCACAGCAAATCCCGGAGCCGCCAAAAGCATGAGGATCAGGATCAGACGTTTCATTCTGCGGGTACTCCGGCAGAGGGGGCTTTGCGTGCGCCAGCCGCCACCCGGAACCGACGATCGCAGAGGCTGAGGACGCCCCCCAATGCCATCATGAGGCATCCGGCCCAGATCCAGTTGGCGAAGGGTTTGATATAGGTCCGCAAGACCCAGCCCCCATCCGCCTGCTGATCCCCGATCACCACATAGAGATCGCGCATGACCCGGTAGTCAATCGCCGCCTCGGTGGTGGGCATTCGCGCAACCGGATAGTCACGTTTTTCGGGATGCAGCGTCCCGATCATGCGCCCGTTGGTTTCCACCTTCACATCCGCCATGGTCGAAAAGTAATTCGGCCCTTGCACGCGATTGACATCCTCGAGCGTCAAGGTGAATTGGCCAACCTCGAAGGGCTCACCCGGTTGGGCGACGCGGATATCCTCAACCTCCCACGCGGTCAGACCGGCGATGGCGAAGATGGTCACACCCAGACCCGTGTGGGCAACCGCCTTGCCCCAATCGGCCCCTGGCAGGCGGAACAGGCGTTTCAGACTACCGTTGCGTCCCGTCCGGCTCCATAAATCAAGAACGGCGCCGAAGGTGATCCATGCACCCAGAAACAGACCCACAGGTCCTAAAGCGCTACGCCCTGTCTGCATGGCCCAGACCAGCACGCCAAGAGCAACGGCCAGCACAAACGCATAGCGCAGCGACCAAGCTGTCTTGCCCAGTTTGCCGCGCTTCCACGGCAACATCGAGCCAACCGGCAGGACCAGCCCTAACAGCACCATGAATGGCGTGAAGGCCGCGTTAAAGAACGGAGGTCCGACCGAGAGTTTCCGGTCAAACATCATCTCGGCCACCATCGGCCACATGGTGCCTACGAACACCACGAAACAGCTGACGGCCAACAGCACGTTGTTCACGACCAGCGCGCTTTCCCGGCTGACCATGCCAAAGACGCCCTTCGCCTCCATCGCCTGCGCCCGCGCCGCGAACAGCGTCAGCGCACCGCCGATAAAGAACACAAGGATCAACAGAATGAACACGCCCCGCTCTGGATCTGTCGCGAAGGCATGTACCGAGGTCAGAAGCCCCGAGCGCACGATAAATGTCCCAATCAGCGAGAACCCGAAGGCGATGATCGCCAGCAGGATTGTCCAGCTCTTCAGCGCCTCGCGTTTTTCCACGACAATGGCCGAGTGCAAAAGCGCCGCCGCCAGCAGCCATGGCATGAAAGAGGCATTCTCGACCGGATCCCAGAACCAGAAACCGCCCCAGCCCAACTCATAATAGGCCCACCACGACCCCAGAGCGATCCCAATGGTCAGAAACACCCAGGCGGCCAGCGTCCACGGCCGTACCCACCGGCCCCAGGCGGCATCGATACGGCCCTCGATCAACGCGGCCACGGCAAAGCTGAACGCCATGCTCAGGCCGACATAGCCTAGATACAGAAACGGCGGGTGGAACGCCAAGCCCGGGTCTTGCAACAGCGGGTTCAGGTCTCGCCCATCGAACGGCGCAATCGCCAGCCGGTCGAACGGGTTCGAGGTAAACAGGATGAAGGCGAAGAACGCCACGGCAACAGCCGACTGCACAGCCAACACGCGCGCTTTCAACGTTGGCGGAAGGCCAGCGCCAAAAAACGCAGCCATTGCGCCGAACAGGGTCACAATCAACACCCACAACAGCATCGAGCCTTCGTGGTTCCCCCATGTCCCACTGATCTTATAGATCATCGGCTTCGCCGAATGGCTGTTCTCAACCACGATCCGCAGCGAGAAATCAGACGTGGTGAACGCCCAAACCAGCGCTCCGAAGGAGAAAGCCGTCAGTAGGAATTGTGAGATTGCCGCCGGTTCCGCAAACGCCATCCATCCAGCCCAGCGTTTCGATGCCCCGATCAGGGGCACCACGCTTTGCACGATAGCGACGAAAAAGGCGAGGATTAGCGCGAAGTGACCTAGCTCTGTAACCATAGGGCAGGATATATGCCGGAGGCACGGTAATCGCCAACCACTTTCGTTTGATTTCGGGGCACATAGTGTCGCAACTCAGCCCCGTTCGCGTCGCCAATCCTCTAACGCTGGGTTCGCATCAGCCAGCAGGCTCTCTTGCGCCAAGCGCGCATCCGACCCCGTATCTGCCACACCGGCTCGGTCGCTGCGCATATTTCCAAGCGCATCAAGGTTGGCCAAAACTGTCGGAGTCCGCTCCATCACGGCCGAGATCTCGCGCTGCAAATCCTGCGATTTCGCCTGATGCCGCGCGCCGAAATAGAACGAGACAATAACGCCCAGCAACCACCACAACGGTTCGGGCACGAGCGCAATCCCCTGCATTCGCGCCGAAAACCAGATCGGATCGATCATGGCGGCAACAAACAAGCCCAACGTTCCCAGCGCCAAAGCCGGACGCGGAAGCCGGTTCAACCCGTCCATGAACCGGTCGAACATGCCTTTGGGCGGCCTTTGAAACTCGGCTCCGAACTGCGTCATGGCCTGAGTTTGCGCCACCATTCGGCGCTGGGCACCCGCATCGGCGTTTTCCCGAAAGACCTCTACGGTTTCGCGCACCACGTTGCGCCCGCCACCGAACAAGAACCCCAATACGCCCGAGATCAATCCCATTCCGCAACCCTCCTCTGAAACGCCTCATCGCTCAGGTGATAGCGATCAGACAGGAACTCTTCCGCCCGTCTGATCCAACCTCCTTTTCCGCCCGCACGGGTACGCGCATACTTTCGCGACGCGGGACGCCGATCTGCGAGCCGAAAGTAATAGTTCCGCCGCGCCACCCCATAAGCGTCCCGCAACTGAACCGGGTTCGGGTGCGCCGCGTCCTGACTGGCGCCTACGGTCTGCGGGCCGATGACCCCGTCCACCACAACAGCAAAAGCCATCTTCACCAACAGCGATTGCAAAATGCGCACCGCCTGCGCGCCCGCATTCACATACATGTCGAACGCACTGGCCTGAAGCGCCTCGGGCAAAGCGGCGATCCCCGGTTTCTCAAAATAATGCTGCACAAAGATATCAACCGCCTGCGCGCGGCTGAGGGCCCGTACATCCGCGGCGTCAACCACCCCGTCCCGCGTCAAATCCAGCCCCAAACGTCGCATCGTGTGAATGGTCACGCCGAAATTGGTGGCTCCTCCTGGATCATCCGGGTCATCCACAAACCCGCCTTCCCGACGCACAATCTCTTCGGCAATTTGTCGAACCGTCTGCATCACGACCCCCACCTGCATCAGTCGATGGGAACGATCCTGCAAACTCCTTAACAACCCCAAATGAAACCGAGCGCCACCTGCCACCCGCACGCAACGCCCCTGCTTCTTCTGTTCAAAAATACCTCCGACGGAGGCACGCAGCGCAGCTGCGTTCAGCTTTCGCCAGGATCTTTGTAAACGCCCTGTTCTTTCAAAGCGTCCATGACCTCTTTCGGCATATAGGTCTCATCATGTTTAGCAAGGATTTCAGTCGCTTCAAACACACCGTTCACATAGCGACCCGTCCCGACCATTCCTTCGTTTTCCGAGAAGAGATCCGGCAGAACCCCGGTAAAAGCCACGGGAACGCTCTCTCCGCCATCGGTGACCACAAAGCGCACCGTTTCACCCTGCCCTCGGACAATCGAGCCCTCTTCGACCAGACCACCAATCCGAAATACCTCGGTCGGCGCGGGCGGCTCGGCGATCACCTGACTGGGCGAGCGGAAAAAGTTGATGCCATCGCGCATCGCATACCCAATCAACGCCGTCGACACCACCAGCGCCGCTACGGCCACCAGAATGATCTGAACTCGACGACGTTTCTTGAGCGTTTTCATACCGTCCTCACGGGAACAAGGGGGCCATCATCAGCCCTCGGGTTTCATCCTCACCTAACATCAGGTTGGCATTCTGCAAGGCCTGCCCACTGCTACCTTTTGTCAGGTTATCCAAAGCGGCGACCACAATCGCGCGCCGTTCAATCCGGTCCGCAACAACACCTATGTGGCAGAAATTCGATCCCCGCACATGGTGGGTCGAGGGCGCCTCGCCCATCGGCAAAACCTCAATGAAAGGCTCGTCAGCATAGGCTTTTGCCAGCGTTTCGTACACGCTCTGCGGGTCGCCCTTCACGTAGGAGGTTGCCAGAATACCCCGGTTCGCTGGGATCAGGTGCGGCGTGAATTGGATATGCACCGTGCGCCCGGCCAGTTTTGAAAACTCCTGATCGAACTCTCCTAAATGGCGATGCGTACCACCTATGGCATAGGCATTCGCGCCTTCGCTCAGCTCGGCATGCAGCAGGTTTTCTTTCAACGACCGGCCAGCGCCCGACACGGCGCATTTCAGATCGAGGATGATGTCGTCCAGATCAATAACCCCAGCCGAAATCAGCGGCCGCAGCACATATTGTCCGGTCGCCGCGTTGCAGCCCGTACCCGCCACCAGTCGTGCGGTCCGGATGTCGTCACGATAGAACTCGGTCAGGCCATAAACGGCCTCTTCCTGTTGCTCCAACGCGCTATGCGGATTGCCGTACCACTTTTCGTACTCATCGGCGTCCTGCAGCCGGAAATCGGCAGAAAGGTCGATGATTTTCAGGGTCTTCGGCAGGTCCCGGATCACTTCCTGACTGGTTTTATGCGGCAAGGCGCAGAAACACAGGTCGATCCGGGAAAAGTCGATCTCAGAAATCTTGCACAGATCGGGCAAGTCCATATGGCGTAAATGCGGGAAGACCTGAGCCATCGACAGACCCGCCTTACGTTCCGCCGCCAGCGCAACGATCTCCATGTTCGGGTGCTCGGCGATCAGCCGCACCAGTTCAGCGCCAGTATAGCCTGAGGCGCCCAGAATTGCGATTTTATGGGTCATGTCAGACCTCTTCTTTGCATGTGTCACATATCATGACCGCCACTGTGACGGTCTTGGATTTAGAAAATCGGAGGGGTGGCGTCCTTGACCTAAATCAGGCCGCCTCAAACGAGATTTGTCGTCGGAGGAACTGCGTCGCCCGATCACTGACAAAACCGGGCTTGCCGGTGGTCAGATAGCCACCTTCCCCTTCACCCAGCATGGTCGGGTGGCGTTGAAGATAATCGGCGAGGCTTTCAGCCACCAGATCGCCTTGGCTGAACACCTGAACATCCGCACCCAGAGCGGCCTGAAACGTCTCGGCCATCAAGGGGTAGTGCGTGCATCCCAAGATGGCCGCCTGAGGTTCGGGCATCTTGCGCTTCAACGCATCCACATGGCTGCGCACAAGGGCTTCGGCCAGAATCAAATCGCCGTCTTCAATGGCATCGACCACGCCGCCGCAGGCCTGCGCCTCGACATCCACACCAATCGCGCGGAACGCCAGTTCCCGCTGGAAGGCGCGGCTGGAGACAGTTGCGGGCGTTGCAAACAAGGCCACATGCTTGACCGCCACTTCTCGCGGAGGCGAGTTGTCACCCCATTGCCGCTCGGTCAGCGCCTCGATCAGAGGGACAAAGACGCCCAGAACCCGTTTGCCTTCCGGCACGCCTTCCTCCTGCATCCGACGCAGGGCAGCCGCGCTGGCGGTATTGCAGGCCAGAATCACCAGATTGCAGCCGCGATCCCACAGGTCGTAAACCGCCTTGCGGGTTAGCTGATAGATATCCTCGGCATCGCGCACGCCATACGGCGCATGCGCACTGTCCGCGTAATACAGGAAATCCACGTCGGGCAGCCGTTGCTGCGCGGCGTTCAGGACGGTCAATCCGCCCAAACCGGAATCAAAGATACCTACTGCCATTAGCCCTTCAGGCGCGATGCCGTTCCTCAAATTCATAGCCGTAGTCAAAAGACTTCAGCGGTGTCGGAGACAGCTCATACGTGGCTTTGCGCAGGAAATCCATCATCTTGCGCGTATCCTTGCTGAGTGGGTCCAGAACATCACGGCCAATCGGCTCGCCGATCACAACTCTCACAGGTGTATCGACGCGTTTCTTGAACTCCTTGATCAGCAAACCCATCCGCAGAGTATTGTGCAAATGGCTAGCGATCTGGAATAGACGAGAAGTGTGGCCGTCGAAGAAAACCGGCACCACGGTCGCGTTCGATTTGGCGACCATCCGAGCGGTAAAGCCCCGCCAGCCGGGGTCCATCGGGTGGTCGAACGGCGTAAGGGCCGTGCTGACGGTACCACCTGGAAAAATCCCGATCGCCCCACCGTCGCCGAGATAGTTCAAGGCTGTCTTGCGGGTTTCAAGGTTCAGCTTCATTGCCTCTTTCGTCTCATCAAAAGAGATCGGCAGGATGATGCGGTTCAGATCTTCTGCCTTGCGGAACACGCGATGGGCCAGAATCCGGAAATCGCCACGAGTTTCAGACAGGATATGCCCCATCATCAAACCGTCCAGAATGCCGTAAGGGTGATTGGCAATCAGGATCAGAGGGCCGTCCTTCGGGATATTCGACAGCGCCCCGCCCACAACATCTAGCGTCAAACCGTAGCGTTCGACCATGACATCCCAGAAATCGCGCCCCTTGGCGACGTCTTGTTCGTACCCGTCCGCACGCTTGATCAGGCGCATGCGGCCTGTGGTGTTTTCCATCAGCTTGATGACCATCCGACCGCCCTTGGTTTCGGCGGAATGGGCATAAGAAATGTCTCGAACGACTTGACGGCGCGAGGGCATCTGAGGACTCCGGAACTAACTGCCTGCATTATACGTTAAGCGGAGATTTTGCCTAGCGAAGGTGACAGGTTTGTGACGCCTCATTCCGCCGCAGCACGCATCTCGGGACCACCGCTGCGGATCGTCGCCAGCAGCTCCTCGCGACGCTTGGCAGCTTTGGCTTCGTTTTGCATCAAAACTGGGCCGAAACCGCGGATATCCAGTGGCAAACGGGCCAATGCAACAATCGCCTCCTGCGTGTCTTCCGTTGCCAGAGGCAGTACCTCTTTCATGTCCTGTTCGTACTGTTTGATCAGCGCGCGTTCCATCCGCCGCTCGGCTGAGTAGCCGAAGATATCCAAAGGCGTGCCGCGCAAACTCTTCAACTTGGCCAACAGCTTTAAAGGCCCAAGCATCCATTCCCCAAAGGCGCGCTTTCGCGGTCTGCCATTGCTGCCCTCCCCACCAAAAATCGGCGGGGCCAGGTGGAAGGTCATGTTGAAATCACCGTCGAACTCGGCTGCGGCCTTGTCCCGGCTGGTCAGTAAAAGGCGCGCGACTTCGTATTCATCCTTGTAGGACAACAGCTTGTGATAGCCTTTTGCTACAGCCTCGCGCAGCGTTTCATCTGCTATACCGCCCACCAGCTTGCGGTAGCGTTTCGCCAATCGGGCCGACTGGTAGTCGGTCAGGTGCTGCGCCCGGAAGTCGATCATTTGGTCCAGGGTCTTGGGCAATTCCGAGACGGAAGGTGCCAGTATCGCCTGTGCCTCCTCCGGGTGTAGAACAGCCCAGCGACCCACGTCAAAAGCCCGTTTGTTGCGTTCCACGGCGGTTCCGTTCAGCTCAATCGCGGTCATGATCGCCTCATGACTAACAGGCAGAGTACCGCGCTGCCATGCCGCGCCGAAGACCATCATGTTGGAGTAGATCGAATCGCCCATCACGATCTTGGCCAGATCGGTCGCATCGAACAGGCTCACCCCGTACTTCAGCCGCGCTTGCAGCGCCAGCTCCAACTGGTCGCCCGGAATACGGAATTCTGTATCGCGGGTAAAATCGCCGGTCACCGTGTTGTGGTTGTTGACCACCGCGCCGGTCTGTCCGGCCCGTGTCAGGCCCAGAGTTTTTGCCCCGGCCGAGACCACGAGGTCGCCGCCGATCAGCGCATGCGCCTCGCCGGTTGCGACGCGAATGGCGCTAATATCTTCCGGTCTGTTCGCCAGACGGCAATGGATGTGCACCGCGCCGCCTTTTTGGGCGAGGCCGGCCATCTCCATCATACCCGCGCCTTTGCCGTCAATCTGTGCCGCTTGCGCCAGAATCGCCCCGAGGGTCACAACACCTGTGCCACCAATTCCGGTGATAACCACATTATGCGTACCCTTGATTTGCGGCAGATCAGGCATCGGCAGATCAGGCAGATCAAGCTGTTTGGTCGCCTCTTTCCGGATCTTTGCCCCTTCCAAGGAAACAAAGGACGGACAGAACCCGTTCAGGCACGAGAAATCCTTGTTGCAGCTGGATTGATCAATCGCGCGTTTACGGCCCAGTTCGGTCTCCTTGGGCACGATCGAGACGCAGTTCGACTGCACACCGCAATCGCCGCAGCCTTCACAAATATCGGTATTGATGAAGACGCGCTTGTCCGGGTCCGGGAACTCACCACGCTTGCGGCGACGGCGTTTCTCAGCCGCGCAGGTCTGGACATAGACGATGACCGAGACGCCTTCGATCTCGCGGAACCGATCCTGCACTTTCATCAACTCGGCGCGCTCAAAGCTCTCTACACCCGAAGGCAGAGCCCCAAGGTTCACGTCTTCCTTCTCATCATAGACCAGCGCCACATGCTGCACGCCCATGGCCTTCACCTCGGCCACGATCCGTTCAGCCGTCAAATCACCTTCGTTCCCTTGCCCACCGGTCATCGCAACAGCGTCGTTGTAAAGGATTTTGAAGGTGATGTTTGTGCCCGCCGAAAGCGCCGCCCGGATCGCTTGCACGCCCGAGTGGTTATACGTCCCGTCGCCCAGGTTCTGGAACACGTGATTTGTGGTCGAGAACGGAGCCTCACCAATCCAGTTCGCGCCCTCACCGCCCATTTGGGTGAAGCCAGTGGTCTCACGGTCCATCCACTGCACCATGTAGTGGCACCCGATACCCGCATAGGCACGGCTGCCCTCGGGCACTTTGGTTGAGCTGTTATGCGGACAGCCCGAACAGAAATACGGCAAACGCGTTGCGATTTCTTGTGCGTTGTCAGCCCGTCGCGCCTCGGACAGTTTGGCGAGGCCTGCGCGGACGCCATCCGTATCGCGCCCCTCTTCGATCAGGATGTCACCCAGCTTTTCGGCAATCATGATAGGGTCCAATGCGCCGCGTGTGGGGAACAACTCCTCACGATGCAGCGTTCCGGCGCCGCCCTTGTACCAGCCATAAACGCGGCGACCCCGGCGGTCGTCAAAAATTGCCTCTTTGACCTGCACCTCGATCAGCTTGCGTTTTTCTTCAACGATCACAATCAGGTCCAGACCTTCGGCCCAATCGTGGAACCCGGCCATATCCAGCGGAAAGGTTTGCCCGATCTTGTAAGTTGTGATGCCCAGACGTTCTGCTTCGGCCTCATCAATGTTCAGCAAAGAGAGCGCGTGGGTCAGGTCCAGCCAGTTTTTACCCGCCGCAACGAACCCGATCTTGGCCCCCGGCTTGCCCCAAACACGTTTGTCCAGCTTGTTGACATGCGAGAACGTCTCGGCCGCGAAACGCTTGTAGTCGATTACGCGGGCCTCTTGCAGATGCGGCGTATCACCAAGGCGGATGTTCAACCCACCCTTGGGCATGTCGAACTCGGGAATCACGACGCCCATCCGGTCCGGCCTGCCATCGACGACCGATGTCACCTCAATCGTGTCCTTCATCGTTTTCAGACCAACCCAGACACCCGCGAACCGGCTAAGCGCAAAGCCGTAAATGCCATAGTCCAGAACCTCCTGCACGCCTGCAGGGCTGACCACGGGCATATACATATCGACCAAAGACCATTCCGATTGGTGCAACACGGTCGAGCTTTCGCCTGTGTGGTCATCCCCCATCGCCATCAGCACACCGCCATATTGCGCGGTGCCCGCCATATTGGCGTGACGCATCACATCACCCGACCGGTCAACCCCCGGCCCCTTGCCGTACCAAAGGCCAAACACGCCGTCATACCGGCCATCGCCGCGCAGGCCCGCCTGCTGGCTGCCCCAAAGCGCAGTGGCGGCCAGATCCTCGTTCAAGCCGTATTGAAAGGTCACATCGCTTTCGGTCAGATAGCGCTGGGCGCGCATCATCTGCTGATCCACCGCACCCAGAGGTGAGCCACGATAGCCGGTCACCAGTCCGGCGGTGTTCAACCCGGCCCGTTGATCGCGGGCCTTCTGCATCAGCATCAGACGCACAAGCGCCTGCGTTCCGTTCAAAAGAACGGGTGATTTCTCAAGATCGAAGCGGTCGTTCAGCGTTATGTGTGGCTGACTCATCAGACGTCTCCCCTCGTCAGATCAGTGTGCTTTATATTCACGCATTTTAGGTCATAATTATTGACCTGTATAGCCACTATCCCCTGAATTCCAAGGATTTCATGGTTTGATTGTGGAACTTGTTACCTATTTCATATAGGGCTTCACGAGGATAACGAAAGTTGCGGCGATGGATTGGGACAAGCTTAGAATATTTCACGCGGTGGCCGATGCCGGTAGCCTGACCCATGCGGGGGACAGGCTCAATTTATCTCAATCCGCCGTGAGTCGTCAGATCCGCGCGCTGGAAGAATCGCTCGATGCAACCCTGTTTCACCGCCACGCACGCGGTCTGATTCTAACCGAACAGGGTGAGTTGCTGTTTGATGCAACCTCGGCCATGTCCAAACGTTTGGACGCCGCCGCCGCCCGCATCCGCGACAGCGAAGAGGAAGTGTTCGGCGTCCTGCGCGTGACCACCACATTCGGCTTCGGCACCCTGTGGCTCGCCCCACGCCTGCCTAAGCTCTACGAACAGTACCCCGATTTGAACATCGACCTGATGCTCGAGGAACGTGTTCTGGATCTGCCCATGCGTGAGGCCGATGTCGCCATCCGCATGAAGGAGCCCAGCCAGGCCGATCTGATCCGTAAACGCCTGATGACCGTTCAGATGAAGCTCTATGCCACGCAGGAGTATCTGGAATCCCATGGCGGGATGCTGAAATCGCTCGAAGAGATCAAGGAACACCGTCTGATCAGCCAGACCCCTTCTGCCCCGCAAGTGGGCGCAAGTGCGGCGATGGTGCGTCATCTGATGACCTTCAATCCGGGGTCCCTGCTGACAGTGAACAATTATTTCGGCGTGCTTCAGGGCGTATTGCACAACCTGGGAATTGGCGTCCTGCCCGACTACGTGACGCAGGACTTCCCGCACCTCGTTCCGATCTTGTCGGAAATTGAAAACGCGGACGTTCCCGTATACCTCGCTTATCCGGAAGAATTGCGCCATTCCAAGCGGGTCGGAGCGTTCCGCGACTTCGTTCAGGACGAGATCATCGCGCAACGCAAACAACTGAAAATGATGGGTAAACTCTAGCTATGCACTCGCAGCATAGCAGCAATGCTGAACGATCAGATTAAAACTTCTTGAACGTTCACAAACCGACCCCTAAATGAGCACTCGAAGGCGGTGATGCTGAAACGCTCATCATCTTCATACCTCCCTGTTGGACTATGGCCGAGCTTAGTGCTCGGCCTTTTTTTTTGGGCTTCTCCCGGATTCATTTTTTAGTTTTGCCCAAACTCACCGTCCAGAGCGATGAAATTTCTGGGAAAATCTCCGACACCTGCCTATGATCTGAAAAAAAGTTCAAAATTCGTGTTCGAGGACAGAACCATGATAAGCCCCCTCCGCCTTCTGGCGGCGATTTGTTCACTATTTTTACTGGTCGGACCCCTGCATGCCCAAGTTGCAGGCACGTCGACCTCCAGCGCGCCTGCCACCGTCGATATCCCCGAGGACCTCACGCCCGAACAAGTGGACGATCTGGTCGCCCGTATGTCGGATGATCAGGTCCGCTCAATCCTGTTAGAGCGTCTGGACGCAGTGGCCGAGAAAAACGCAGCCGCTGCAGAGGATCGCGAGGATCCGATTACCGAGTTGAATGAAGTCTGGAGCGAAATGGTCGCCTCGTGGACGCATGTCATAACGACCGTCCCCAATCTCTTCAGCGCGCAAGCCACCGCCATCAAGAACTTTGCGACCACGTTCACTTCATATGGTGCGTTGGTTCTGATGGGGCTGGTTGCAAGTGTTCTGGTTGTGGGCTTCATCGCGGAAAAACTGTTCGAGATTCTGACCCGCCGCTGGCATGTCCAGACCGAGGCCGAAGCCGAAGGCGATCTCTGGGGCGCTGCCCGCTATCTTTTCGGTCGTTTCTGTCGGGAAATCGCGGGGCTTGTAGTTTTTTACGTGGTCATCCGCGCGGTTGGGCGTGGCCTGCTGACGCCCGAGCAAATCACCTATGCCGGGCCGTTTGTGTTCTACCTGATCTGGGTGCCACGGCTGGGTGCCGCCGCCTCGCGCTTTGTGCTGGCGCCGAACAAACCCCATTACCGTCTGGTCAATATCGACGATCACTGGGCCAAATACCTTCATCGCAACCTGATCGGGTTGCTGATCCTGATCGGTTTCACCCTTTTCCTGCTACACTTCAACAGCCTGAACGGCATCACGGGTGATGATACGCGTATCGGCTTCTGGCTGAACGCAGGCATTCACATTTATATCGGCCTGATCGCGTGGAAAGCGCGCGAAGGTCTGTCGCAGATGATGCTGGGAACTGACCCGGACCACACCAAGTTCGACGAGGAAGTGGCACATTATTACCCCTACTTCGCCATCGCGGTCTCGGCAGCGACTTGGCTGCTGGTCGAGTTCCTGGTGGCTCAGCGCAACCCGGCATCGCTGGCTCTGCTGGTTCAGGGCGCGCATTTCACGACCATGTTCTGGCTGTTGATCGCCCCGGCGCTCGACACACTGATCCGAGGGCTTGTCCGGCATCTGCAACCGCCGATGCAGGGCGAAGGTTCGGTGGCTGAACGCGCCTATAAGTCAACCAAGCGCAGCTACATCCGTATCGGTCGGGTTCTGGCGGGCATTCTTGTCATCTTGATGATCGCCAATGCCTGGGATCTCGATCTGCAGGAAATCGCTGGTGGAGACGCGGATTCAGGCAGCAAACTGGTGCAGTTCTTCATCATCATCGCCGTCGGCTACATCCTCAATGAGGTCGTCTCGCTCTGGATCAACCGCCGACTGGCGAAAGAGATGACCGCCGCGCAAAGCCCGGACGAAGAAGCTGGCGAAGGCGGCGGTGCTGGTGGCTCGCGTCTGGCAACGGTTCTACCGCTGCTGCGCGTAACGGCTCAGGTGGCGATTGCCGTGATCTTCGTTTTGCTGGCACTCGGCGCCCTTGGGCTGGATATCACACCGCTTCTGGCTGGTGCCGGTATCCTGGGTCTGGCCATCGGTTTCGGTGCGCAAAAACTGGTGTCTGACATCGTTGGCGGCATTTTCTTCCTGATCGACGATGCCTTCCGCGTGGGTGAGTATGTCGATGTGGGTGGCACCACCGGCACGGTCGAGAAGATCTCGATCCGCTCTATGCAGCTGCGCCACCATCGCGGTCCGGTTCACACTATCCCCTATGGTGAGATTCAGAAGCTGACCAATTACAGCCGCGACTGGGTCATCATGAAGCTAAAATTCACCGTGCCTTTCGACACCGATCCCAACAAGGTGAAGAAGATCTTCAAGAAGATCGGTGCCGAGATGATGGAGGACGAGACCCACAAGGATGGCTTCCTGCAGCCGTTCAAATCTCAGGGCGTGTTCGACTTTGACGATGTTGGCATGATCATCCGGGGCAAGTTCATGGCCAAACCCGGCAAACAGTTCACGCTGCGCAAAGAGATCTTCAACCGGGTCAAGGCGGCCTTCAAGGAGAACGGCATCGACTTCGCCCGCCGCGAAGTGCGCGTTGCCATACCCGGTCTGGATGACGCTGAACACCTGAGTGAAGACCAGAAAGCAGCCGTTGGCGCCGCCGCTGGAGCGGTCGCGCAGCAAGCGCAGCAACAAGACCAACAGAAGTAAACTCACCCGGCACGCGGCTGTCTCTGTCGCGTGCCGGTACCTCATTTGAGGCTCTGTACGATCCGCACAATTTGCACCTTTGTCCGGTTTGCAACAGGACAGCGCGCGGAAAGTGCCTTTTCTCTTCCCCCCGGCGGTCCCTTCCCCTAAAAGGCGCCAAACATTGCCATCTCGGGGACCGAAACAGGATGCAAGAGCCAGCCATCACACCTGATCTGATTGCCGCCCACGGGTTGAAGCCCGAGGAATACGACATGATCCTCGAGATCATCGGGCGTGAGCCGAGTTTCACCGAGCTTGGCATTTTTTCGGCCATGTGGAACGAGCATTGCTCTTATAAATCCTCCAAGAAATGGCTGCGCACCCTGCCTACATCCGGACCTCAGGTGATCTGCGGCCCGGGTGAGAATGCGGGCGTGGTCGATATCGGCGACGGGCAAGCCGTTGTTTTCAAGATGGAAAGCCACAACCACCCGTCTTACATCGAACCCTATCAGGGTGCGGCAACCGGCGTTGGCGGCATTCTGCGCGACGTCTTCACCATGGGCGCGCGCCCGATCGCCTCGATGAACGCCCTGTCCTTTGGTGAGCCCGGCCACCACAAGACCCGCCAGTTGGTCAACGGCGTGGTCGAAGGTATCGGCGGCTACGGCAACTGCTTCGGCGTGCCCTGCGTCGGTGGCGAGGTCCGCTTCCACCCGGCCTATAACGGCAACTGCCTTGTGAACGCCTTTGCCGCAGGTTTGGCGGACAGCGACAAAATCTTCTACTCGGCGGCCTCTGGCGTCGGCATGCCCGTCGTTTACCTCGGTGCCAAAACAGGACGTGACGGCGTGGGCGGTGCGACCATGGCCTCGGCCGAATTCGACGATACCATCGAAGAGAAACGCCCCACCGTTCAGGTCGGCGACCCCTTCACCGAAAAGCGCCTAATGGAGGCCACGCTGGAGCTGATGAAAACCGGCGCCGTGATTTCGATCCAGGACATGGGCGCGGCAGGCCTTACCTGCTCAGCCGTTGAGATGGGCGACAAAGGTGGTCTGGGTGTCCGTCTGGACCTTGAAAACGTACCGCAGCGCGAAGAGAATATGACAGCCTACGAGATGATGCTGTCTGAGTCTCAGGAACGCATGCTGATGGTTCTGAAGCCCGAGCTTGAGGCCGAAGCCCGCGCCGTATTTGAAAAGTGGGATCTCGACTTTGCCATCGTCGGCGAAACCATCGCCGAAGACCGTTTCCTGATTATGCACAATGGTGAGGTGAAGGCTGATCTGGTCCTGTCGAAACTCTCGTCGACCGCGCCGGAATATGACCGCCCATGGGTTGCGACGCCCGAGGCTGCGGAATTGGCCGACGTGCCGCAGATCGACCCGATTGACGGTCTGCGCGCCCTGCTCTCTTCGCCCAACTATGCGGGCAAGCAGTGGGTTTATGAGCAGTATGATACCATGGTCATGGCTGACAGCGCCCGTACGCCGGGTCTGGGTGCCGGTATGGTGCGTGTTCACGGCACCGATAAGGTACTTGCCTTCACTTCAGACGTGACACCGCGCTATGTCCGCGCCAACCCGATCGAAGGCGGCAAGCAAGCGGTGGCCGAGGCTTATCGTAACCTGACCGCTGTCGGGGCCAAGCCGCTGGCCACAACCGACAACTTGAATTTCGGCAACCCCGAAAAGCCCGAGATCATGGGCCAGTTCGTCGGCGCAATCCAAGGCATCGGAGCCGCCGTTGGCGCGCTGGATGTGCCCATCGTGTCCGGCAACGTCTCGCTCTATAACGAGACCGACGGTCAGGCGATCCTGCCCACCCCGACCATTGGCGCTGTTGGCCTGCTCAACCACACTGATGAGATCATCGGAAACGAGGTGCGCGAAGGCCACGTGGCCCTTGTGATCGGTGAAACCAAAGGCCATCTGGGCCAATCCGCCCTTCTGGCAGAGGTGTTCAACCGTGAAGAAGGCGACGCACCCCATGTGGATCTTGAGGCCGAGAAACGTAACGGCGACTTCATCCGCGCCAACCGCGAGATGATCAAGGCCTGTACCGACCTAAGCGACGGCGGCCTGGCGCTTGCCGCGTTTGAACTGGCCGAAGCAGCGGGCGTCGGCGTTCACCTCGACGATGCCTCGACCGAGGTTCTGTTCGGCGAAGATCAGGCCCGATATCTGGTCGCCTGCAACTTTGATCAGGCCGAAGCACTGATGATTGCCGCAGGTCAGGCCGGCGTCCCATTGACCTCGGTTGGCCGTTTCACCGGCGATAGCGTGAAGATTGGCAATTCCGAGGCCCCTCTGGCCGAATTGACTGAGGTTTTCCGCCAGAGCTTTGCCACCGCGGTCGCCTGACCTCGCTTCTGGTTCTGCAAAGGAATAGTCCCGCGCCCTGATCGGTGCGGGATTTGCATATCTGAAAGACCTTCCACATCTTGCACGCGCCTTCCCATCGCTCTACATCTTGGGAAAGACCTTCAGGAGTAAGCCTAGATGCCAATGAGCGCCCACGAGATTGAAACCCTGCTGCGCGAGAGCTTTCCCAACGCGGAAATTCAGGTTGGCGGCAGCGATGGCGTTCACATGTCCGCCATGGTCGTGGACGAGAGCTTTCGCGGCAAGAACCGCGTCCAGCAACAGCGCGCTGTTTATGCGGCCCTGAAAGGCAAAATGGACGGCCCGGACGGTGACCTGCACGCGCTGGCGCTGACCACCAAAGTGCCGGAGTAGGATGGAACATGCGATTGTAATCTCAATTGCGGTTTCCGTCTTTGTTCTGCTCATCACTCTGTTGGCGCGGAACAAATCAAAGACTGGGCGCAAGACGAGGCGTGGATCGCCGCCCGGACAGGGATAACACCTCCTATATTCCTCCTATCAATCACATGACGCTACAATTAGCTCGGCAGAGACCCATATCCCCAAGGATACGCAAGATTACGCCAAAGCTATGATGCCGAAGAGCAAAGGAAACGCGAAATGACCGACGTGAAGACCCAGATCGACGAAACCGTCAAAGCCAATGACGTGGTGCTGTATATGAAAGGCACCAAAGAGATGCCTCAGTGCGGTTTCTCATCCCGTGTGGCAGGTGTGCTGAACTACATGGGCGTGGACTATGCCGATGTGAATGTTCTGGCCGACGAAGCAGTCCGTCAGGGTATCAAGGACTATTCGGACTGGCCGACAGTGCCGCAGCTTTATGTCAAAGGCGAATTTGTCGGTGGTTGCGATATCATCACTGAAATGACCCTGTCGGGTGAATTGGACACGTTGTTTGACGAAAATGGTGTCGGCTACAACAAGGACGCAGCCGACAAAATCCGTGAGGCCAACGCCTGATCCGGCCTTAACGGCTGGAACAATCCTGAAAAATGACCTGCTCACTGGCGGCGTTTGTCGCCAGGAAGCTTACTGTGGCATTCCACCCTTTTGACCGCAGGATATAGGTTCCGTTCGTATCCACCGATTCGTACCGAATGCCCGAGCCGCCCTCGACCTGACGCATCGCTACCAAAGAATTGTCGACCATCGTTGCCGCGGCGCCCGAGCCGTCCGATGCGTTGAAATAGGTCACTGGCAACGGAATACCGTTCTCGCAGTTGAACGTCACCGTCAGTATGTCGATCTCGGCAATTGCCTTGGATGCACATACAAGGGCCACGGCCCCGCAGATCAAGCCGCATGCTCGTTTCATTTTGCTTTGTCCTCGATATCTGATGCCAGGGCTTCTGCCCGTGCGGCCAGTTCGGCCAGTGTATCCGTGACCGAAGGCGGCACGACAGCGACTTCGATCCGTTCGGGTTCAGGTGCCGGCGCGCTGCGTAGCGTTTGAAGCTCGGCCTCGGTTTCGGCCAGCTTCGCCTCAAGCGCTTTGACTTTGTCATCAGTCGCGGCTGTTTTATCCGCCAACATTAGACCGGCCATCAACAACATGCGGGATTCGGGCATACGCCCAATCTGATCCGAAAGCACCTGCGCTTCGTCATCCAGCATTTTCGCGGCGGCCTGCAGAAAACTTTCTTCCCCGTCCTGACAAGACACGTCAAACCCGCGCCCGCCGATATGAATGGTCACTTCGGGCATTACTCAACCTCACCTTCTGCCAGTTTCGCCTGCGATAGCAGAGGCTCAAGGCGCGCTAGAACGGCCCGAGCCTCGGCCGCATCGGTCGCTTGGGCCGCTCGCGTTGCTTCCAACTCCGCCACAGTCGCCTGATTCAATAGCTCTGCATCCTGAACCCCCTCTTGCGCCGCAGCGCGCAGGGCATCAACCGAGTTGCGGAGTTGTTCATTTGCCTGCCGCATTCTCTGCAGGTCGTCATCAAGACGTGACATGGCAGCCCCGTGGCTTGCACGCTCAGCCCTCAGCATCTCCAGCTCCGCGTTCAGCTCGGCCACCCTTTCGCTATCGGCCAATTCGGCCCGCAAACGGCTATTTTCGGCCTCGATGTCTCCAGCCCGCAAAATAGCAGCCCTCATCTCTTCAATCTCGGCCCGCAGCGCGGCCGGGTCTTCGTGACCTTCCAGATCGGCACGCAATTGCGCGTTTTCGGCTTTCAGAGCGTCCAGTTCTTCTGTGTTTTCCAGTGCCGCCTTCGCCTCAGCCAGTTCCGCCCGCGCAGCCTCGACCGCTGAAAGCTTGGTCGCAGCTTCGGCCAACTCAGCCCGCAGCGCGTCGACATCGGCCGTAGGCTCTGGAGCAGCACGCAGCGCCTCCATATCGGCGCGCATACCGTCAACTTCCTGCTCGTGGCGTTCCTTTAACGAAGTCAGGCGCTCTTGCAGCTGTGCGTTGGCAACACGTTCATCGTCCAGCGCCGCTTGCAACCCTTCATCTGCATCGCCCGCTGGCGCGTTTTGCAGTGCGGTCACGCCTGTGCCAATACGCTCCATCGCGGCGAGAATGCGTTGCTGTAACTCTTCAATCTGGCTCATGCCCCTGTCACCTCTTAACCAAGGTTCATTCTGTTGCCGAACCGTCCGAATCAAGAATCGGTCCCGCTTGGCCCCAGTCTAACGGAATGTGACGGAAAATACCCACTGTTTGGTTTCAAAGGCTTGGACAGCTCTCTTCAACCGGTGCGACCTTGTTTCGCCCGGTTCTGCTTGCACTTTGAGGGCTGAATGCTATTGAGCGCGCAATCTGCTTCAAACCCAAAGGAACAACGCCCGTGGACCTGACTGCGCTGCGCAATGCAAACCCCGAACACTGGGACAAAGCTGCGGCCATCCGCACCCTGACCCTTGACGCCGTCGCTGCCGCCAATTCCGGCCATTCCGGTATGCCAATGGGCATGGCCGATGTTGCGACCGTCCTGTTCGAAAAGCACCTGAAATTCGACGCCTCGGCCCCGAACTGGCCCGACCGCGACCGGTTCATTTTGTCGGCGGGCCACGGCTCGATGCTGATCTATTCGCTGCTTTATCTCACCGGCCACGCGGATGTGACGCTGGACGAGATCAAGAGCTTCCGTCAACTGGGCGCGAAAACTGCGGGTCACCCGGAGAACTTCCTGGTCGACGGAATTGAAACAACAACTGGTCCTCTGGGTCAGGGCATCTCAAACGCTGTGGGCTTTGCCATGGCCGAGGAGATCCAGCGCGCGCATTACGGCAAGAAGATCGTTGATCACTACACCTACGTGATCGCAGGCGACGGCTGCCTGATGGAAGGCGTCAGCCAAGAAGCGATCACTCTGGCCGGTCGTCATGAGCTGGGCAAGCTGATCGTCTTCTGGGACGATAACAACATCACCATCGACGGAACTGTGGACATTGCCGATCGCACTGACCAGGTGCGCCGTTTTGCCGCCTCTGGCTGGCATGTTATCGAGATCGACGGCCATGATCCGCAAGCCATCGACGCGGCGATCACGCAGGCGAAAAAGTCGAAAAAGCCTTCGATGATTGCCTGCAAAAGCCACATCGCTCTGGGTCACGCCGCACAAGACACCTCGAAAGGTCATGGCGCGCTGACAGATCAGGAGCAGCTGAAAGCCGCCAAAGAAGGCTATGGCTGGCCGCATGACGCGTTCGAAATCCCTGCCAACGTGAAATCCGCTTGGGAAGCCATCGGTGCCCGTGGCGCCGCCGAGCGCGCGGAATGGGAAGAGCGTTTCGCGCAAATTTCGGAGCGTAAACAGGCCGAGTTCAACCGCGCCTATGCGTTTGAAGCGCCAAAGAAACTGGCCGGTGCGATCCGTTCATTCAAGAAACAGATGTCGGAAGATCAGCCCAAGCTGGCCACCCGCGCCTCTTCCGAAAAGGTTCTGAACGTTGTGAACCCGATCATGACAGAGACCGTTGGCGGCTCGGCCGACTTGACCGGTTCGAACAATACCAAATCGGCTGATATGGGTGTGTTCCTGCCGGAAAACCGCAAGGGTCGCTACATCCACTATGGTATCCGCGAACACGGCATGGCCGCGGCGATGAACGGCATGGCGCTGCACGGTGGCATCCGTCCCTATGGTGGCACCTTCATGGCCTTCACCGACTATGCGCGCCCGTCCATGCGTCTGGCGGCGCTGATGAAAATCCCGTCGGTTTTCGTGATGACCCATGACTCGATCGGTCTGGGTGAAGACGGCCCGACCCACCAGCCGGTCGAGCATCTTGCGATCAGCCGCGCGACTCCGAACACCTATGTGTTCCGCCCCGCTGACACCGTTGAAACCGCCGAAGCCTGGGAACTGGCGCTGACCTTCAAGGACAGCCCCTCGGTCCTGTCGCTGACCCGTCAGGGCGTACCGACCGTTCGTAAGGATCACAAAGCCAAGAACCTGACCGCTCAGGGCGCCTACGTTCTGGCGGAAGCCGAGAGCAAGCGTCAGGCGATCCTGATCGCCACGGGCTCTGAGGTTTCGCTGGCGATGGAAGCTAAAGCGATGCTTGAAGCCGAAGGCATCGGCACCCGCGTCGTCTCCATGCCGTGCATGGAACTGTTCGCCGAACAAGACGAAGCCTACCGCAAACGCGTTCTGCCCGCCGGTGCTGTCCGCATAGGAATCGAAGCGGCCGTGCGCGCCGGTGGTTGGGATCGCTGGTTGCTGGGTGAGCGTGGTCGTGAAGCCAAGGCAGGTTTCATCGGCATGTCGAGCTTTGGTGCCTCTGCCCCGGCTGGCGAGCTGTACAAGCATTTCGGCATCACCGCCGAGGCCACCGTTGCCAAGGTCAAAGAATTGCTGGGCTAAAACATCCTGCCACAAAATGAAAAGCCCCGGTCCACACCGGGGCTTTTTTCTTAGACAAAGATGATCACAGACTGCATTCCCTCCACGATCAAATCGCCTTCTGTGTTCCAAACGCGCATGACCTGCGAACTATAGCCATCGCGGCCTGCAGTCAGTTGATGCTCCAGTAAAAACCAACCGTCGCGTGTTTGAAAATCCTCGGACAACACGTTGAAAATCCAGTTCATTGACGAATTTGGCCCGGGTTTCTTTAGCGTGGGGTAGATAGCTGGCGGTGGCAGGTCAGCGATTGAAATCAACCCCTCCGTCCTATTCCACATCCGAGGATCGTTGTGTCGGGCCCAAAGGCGCAGATACCCGCGATCTGCCCCCATGAAAGGCAATTCACCCTCGACCTTTCTGACGTCAAAGTTTGTAAGGAAAGGTATCGGCGGTCGTGGCAAATCTGGAGAGAAATAATACTCCGTCATCTCGGGCGAATCTGCGGGCTTGGCCGGGCAGTCGAACGCGACATGGCTGTCTTGCGCGCGGCCAAAGGAAAATGTCGCTTGCGCCGCAACACTGCCACCGATTTCGGCAAGAGCGTTGATGGTCGTTACATTGCGCCCCTCGCGCAAGATTTCCGTTCTGACTTGCGGCGGATCGCTAATCGGCGCCGTGAAATTGACCAGCGCCGATCTAAGGGGCGGTAGATCGGCGTGCCGATTGTAAACCGTTGACAACATTAAGGCTGACGAAAACCCACCGAATGTTGTGCGGCCTTGCTTCCAGTTCTGCGGTATTGGGTAGCTGAGGCAATCGTCTTGCGCCTTAGCGGCGCTGAGGACATCGAACAGGGATGGCTCGGACATGGGAATTCCACTTAACTATTGTCATGTCGAGGATAATCTGACCGCAGAGAGAAGCCAGTAGGACCTGACGTCATCGCCTAGTGTTCTTTGGAAGAACCTGAAAATGCTCCCATCACGGGCCCAATGACTTTGGTTGCCAGGGGGATCAAGACCATCCCCCAGGCCAGACCAAAGATGCCGTCCATCGTCGCCTTGGCGATCCACTCCGCCGCGGCCTCCCATTGCGCCGAGACCGAATGACCAACCGCATAAGCCCAGTCATGGATATGATGCCCAAGCCAGCCAAAGCCCAGAACCTCCATCCCGTGGATGACGATGGACCCGCCCACCCACAGCATGGCCGCCGTTCCGACGATCGACAGGGTTTTCATCACCGTGGGCATGGCCTTGACCAATCCGCGCCCCAGACCTCGGCCCACCGGCGTCGGAGCGTTTCCGGCCAGATACAGCCCGACATCGTCCATCTTCACGATCAAGGCGACCGAGCCATAAACGGCCACAGTCACCCCAAGCCCGACAACGGCCAAAGTCGCCGCTTGCATCCACACATTCGGGGCCTCAATCGCGGCCAGCGCAATGGTCATGATCTCAGCCGACAGGATGAAATCCGTCTTGATTGCGCCCTTGACCTTCTGTTCTTCAAGATGGCCCGGATCACGCACATCCATGTCCTTTTCGATGGCGTGGCTACCATGCGGGAACAGAACATGGAAAATTTTCTCGGCCCCTTCAAAACACAGATATGACCCACCCAGCATCAGCAAAGGTGTGATCAGCCACGGCGCAAAATTCGCAAGCAACAAGGCGACTGGTAGTAGCAGAATGAGTTTGTTGAAAACCGACCCACGGGCAATGCGCCAAATGATCGGCAACTCACGCGCGGGCGCGAAGCCCTGTACGTATTTCGGCGTAACCGCAGCGTCGTCGATAATCACCCCGGCCGTTTTGGCCCCCGCCTTGCCTGCGGCTGCCACTACATCATCCACCGAGGCCGCAGCCACCTTGGCAATCCCCGCCACATCATCCAAAAGGGCCAACAGTCCGCTCATCGCGTGTCCTTTCCTGTCACCTGCCGCAACCGGACCCTACCCGATCCAACAGCTAGCGCAAGCGTTAGCGCAATCTGTCCAGGTTTGCGCTAACACCTTAAAAATATACCGCTTTTGCCCTTTTGAGATTCCAGTTTCAAGGCTATATGGCCTCAAACGCAAGCGCATTTGGAGACGTCACATGACCATCAAGGTCGGTATCAATGGTTTTGGCCGCATTGGCCGCTGTACCCTGTCGCACATTGCCGCCTCGGGCCGCAACGACATCGAAGTGATCAAAGTCAACGCCACCGGCCCGCTCGAAACATCGGCGCATCTGCTGAAGTATGACAGCATTCACGGCCGTTTCCCGCGCGAAGTATCGATTGAAGGCGACACCATGGATCTGGGCCGAGGCCCGATGCAGATGTTCTCGACCTACGACATGAACGAACTGGATTGGGAAGGCTGCGACGTCGTTTTGGAATGCACCGGCAAGTTCAACGACGGCACCAAGGCAAAAACCCACTTGGATCGCGGCGCGCGAAAGGTTCTGCTGTCGGCCCCCGGCAAGAATGTCGACAAGACCATCGTGTTCGGCGTGAACCACAACACCCTGACCGCGAATGACAACATGGTCTCGAACGGCTCCTGCACCACCAACTGCCTTGCTCCGCTTGCCAAGGTTCTGGACGAAGGTGTTGGCATCGAACACGGTATCATGACCACCATCCACGCCTATACCGGCGACCAGCCAACACTGGACCGTCGCCACAGCGACCTGTACCGCGCTCGCGCGGCGGCGATGTCAATGATCCCGACCTCGACCGGTGCAGCTGCTGCCTTGGGCGAGGTTCTGCCCAACTTGAAAGGCCGTCTGGACGGCTCGGCGATCCGCGTCCCTACTCCGAATGTTTCGGCCGTAGACCTGAGCTTCCGCGCTTCGCGCGATGTGACCGTCGAAGAGGTCAACGCAATCGTTGAAGAGGCCGCAAAAGGCCCGATGCAGCGCGTCCTGGGCTATGAGCTCGCGCCGCTGGTCTCGACCGATTTCAACCATACCGAGGAAAGCTCGATCTTTGCTCCTGACCAGACCCGCGTGGTCGACAACCGCATGGTCCGCGTTTTGGCGTGGTATGACAACGAATGGGGCTTCTCGGTTCGTATGGCCGATGTCGCCGTTGCCATGGGGCGCCTTAACTGATTTCCCCATGATCGCTTGAACAGCTTCGCCCGCTCAGGTTATCTGAGCGGGCGTTTTTGTTCGGGGCCCTCATGACAAATCAAATCGCCATCTGGCTGGCGCTGCTGATCCTTGGCGCAATCATGCTGGACTATGCCCTGTTTGGGACCGAGCATTTTCTGTTCCTCGGCAAGAAACTTTACGACTTTCTCGACTGGCTCGCCTTCTGGCGCTGAGCAAGGTTTTACTTGACTTTCTCGTCGATCTCGCTTTGTTAGCGCTAACTCATTTCGAGCAGAGACTCTGACGGAGCAGGACATGACACTTAAACTGGCCATTAACGGATTTGGACGTATCGGACGCGGCGTTTTGCGCGCGGTTATGGAGTCGGGACGGACCGACGTAGAAATCGTTGCGATCAACGATCTAGCCAAGCCGGAAATGAACGCCCACCTGTTCGAATTTGACAGCGTTCATGGCCGCTACTCCAAACCTGTCACACTGTCCGAGGCCGGTCTCGACGTCGGTGCGGGTCCGATCCGACTGACGAGCGAACGCGATCCCGAAGCGTTGGACTGGTCGGATGTCGATGTCGTGCTAGAATGCACTGGCGTATTCCGGACCCGGGAAGCGGCTGAGCGTCACCTGAAGAACGGCTCCAAGAAGGTTCTGATCTCGGCCCCGGCCCGTGGAGACGGCGGCGTCAAGACGATCGTGTTTGGCGTGAACGATTCCGAACTGACCGCCGAGGACACGATCGTGTCTAACGCCTCATGCACAACCAACTGCCTGTCGCCTGTTGCTGCGGCGCTGGATGCCGGGTTGGGGATCGTGCATGGAAACATGACCACCGTTCACGCCTATACCGCAAGCCAGCCGGTGCATGACACCGCAGGTAAAGACCCCTACTTGTCGCGCGCGGCAGCTCTGTCGATGATTCCGACAACCACTGGTGCTGCTGCAGCCGTGGGGCTGGTTCTTCCTCAGCTGGCGGGCAAACTGACCGGTCAGGCGATCCGCGTGCCGACCCCAAATGTTTCGGTGGTTGATCTGGTGGCCGAGGTGTCGCGCCCGACGACCGAGGAGGAGGTCAACGCCCTGTTTGTTGAGGCCGCCGCCAAAATCCCTGGCGTGCTGGCCGCAGAAAATCGACCGCTGATCTCGATCGATTTCAACCACGATGCCCATAGCTCGACCGTGTCGCTGGCGGAGACCAAGGTCACAGATGGCACGCTGGTGCGCGTGCTGGCATGGTATGACAACGAATGGGGTTTCTCGAACCGGATGCTGGACACAGCAGCCGCGATGGGCGCGTTATCCTAACCGCTCTTTAAGGGCCACATTCACGCGGGGCGTGACGAATTTCGACACGTCCCCGCCTAATCGCGCGATCTCTTTCACCAGTTTCGAAGCAATGGCCTGATGCCGCGCTTCGGCCATCAGGAACACGGTCTCGATGGAATCGTCCAGAGCCCGGTTCATGCCAACCATCTGGAATTCATACTCAAAATCCGCGACGGCCCGCAGCCCACGCACGATAACCTGCGCGCCCACATCCCGCGCGCAGTCGATCAGCAGGTTCTCGAACGGATGCGCCACGATCTGGGTTCCGGTCTGTTCCGACAGATGCGCGCATTCCACCTCAATCATGGCAACGCGTTCTTCCAGTGAAAACAGAGGCCCCTTGTCACGGTTGATGGCCACGCCGATCACCAGTTTGTCTACCAGCGCCGAGGCCCGACGGATGATGTCGATATGCCCCAAGGTGATCGGGTCAAAAGTTCCGGGATAAAGGCCAACCCGCATCACGCTCTCCTGCGTTCAAAAAAACTCGGCGACAGCAAACACAATCATGCTGCAGGCGCAAGAGGGCGTTTTGCCCTGCCCCCTCAATGCCCCATGATCATGCCCTGCAGGGCGTCTTTTTCCATCGCAAGCTCGGTCAGTTGCGCCTTGACCACGTCCCCGAGGGTGACGATGCCGACCAGCTTGCCATCCTCGACAATCGGCATGTGGCGGAACCGGCCTTCGGTCATGCGGGCCAGGATATCTTCGACCGATTCCTGACGTGTCGCCGTGATCAGGTCCTTGGTCATATAGCTATCGACCGATTGGTTAAGGCACCCGCTGCCGCTGGCCGCCAGTTCTCGGACGATGTCGCGTTCGGACAGGATACCGACGGCCGTGCTGCCTCCGTCCTCTGAGACAACAACTGTACCGATGCGTCTTTCCGCCAGTATCTTCGCCGCCTCGGACACAGTCGCGGATGGAGCGACGGTCACCACCTCATCAGTGGCTTTGGATGTCAGAATGGCTTGAACGAGCATAAAAAAACCTCCGGCAATAACGTACTGTTTTCCAAAGCGTTGCCGGAATGGTCATGTGTGTCAAGTTCCGGCTTCCGCCTCAAGCCGTGCAACTTCGTCGCGAATCCCACGGGTCAATGCCTGCGCAAAGCGGTTGAGGCGTTCGTTTCGCTGATCGCCTTGATGCCGAACCAAATGAAAACTGCGGGTCAGACTGACCTGATCGGTCAACAACCTGCGCAGGTTCGGATGAAACGGAAGCGTGAAGTCATGCGCAACGCAGATCCCCGCCCCAAGCGCCGCCTGACGCAACTGAACAGGTACCGAGTTCGATGCAAGCGCCACCCGGTCGATCCCCAGATCGTTGAGGTAGTCCAACTCGCGATCGAAGATCATATCCGGGATATAGCCGATCAAACGGTGGGCTTTCAGGTCCTCGACTGTCTGGATCGGGGCGTGCCGGTCCAGATAGTCCTGCGCTGCAACCAGATGCAGTTTATAGTCGCTGACCTTTTGCACCAGCAGTTTGCCTGCGGTCGGAGAGCTGACCGTGACAGCCATATCCGCCTCACGCCGCGACAAGTTAATGATCCTCGGCAGCGCCAGGATCTGAATATCCAAATCTGGATTGGCATCGCTGATCTTCGCGCAGACCTGAGGCAACAGGTAGTTCGCTGAGCCGTCCGGAGCACCGATCCGAATCTGACCACTCAGCGACTCGGTCGACCCAACCACTGCGCCAGCGGCAGCGCGCATCGCCTCTTCGGCTTGCAGGCCGTGATCCAGCAGGCGTTCCCCGGCGGTTGTCAGAATGTAGCCTTGTTGCGACTTGGTGAAAAGCTGCGCGTCCAAGCTGCCCTCTAACCGTGCGATCCTCCGGCCAACGGTAGCGGGGTCGATCTTGAGGATCCGCCCCGCCGACGACAGGCTTTCCTCACGCGCGACGGCGAGAAAAACGCGCATATCATCCCAATTTGGCGTCATCCCACCCCTCTTGCATTTTTGCAAAGCTCTTTTGAGACATTGCCTCTGTTCAGGTTATTTCTGCAAGCCTATTCTGCGCGCAAACATATCGGAGGAGTTTGCAATGCAAGATCTGACTCATTTCATCAATGGCGAGAACGTGGCCGGAACCTCGGGCCGTTTTGATGACGTTTTCAATCCGGCAACGGGTGAAGTTCAGTACAAATGCCCAATGGCAAGTGCGGCCGAAACCACCGCCGCGATCGAGGCCGCCGCAGCCGCACAACCCGCATGGGGCGCGACCAACCCGCAGAAGCGCGCGCGCGTCATGATGGCCATGGTCGGCCTGATGAACCGCGACATGGACAAGCTGGCCGAAGCGCTGAGCCGTGAGCATGGCAAGACCATCCCTGACGCCAAGGGCGACCTGCAACGTGGTCTGGAGGTGATCGAATATTGCATCGGCGCACCACAAATGCTGAAGGGTGAATTCACCGACAGCGCAGGTCCCGGTATCGACATGTACTCGATGCGTCAGCCTCTGGGCGTTGTCGGTTCGATCATGCCGTTCAACTTCCCGGCGATGATGCCGCTGTGGCATGTTGGTCCGGCACTGGCCTGCGGCAACGCCGTAGTTCTGAAACCTTCCGAGCGTGACCCCTCGGTTCCGTTGATGCTGGCCGAACTGTTCATGGAGGCCGGTCTGCCCAAGGGCGTCTTCCAGGTCGTCAATGGCGACAAAGAGGCCGTGGACACAATCCTCGACAGCGAAATCATTCAGGGCGTCAGCTTTGTCGGCTCGACCCCGATTGCGCAATACATCTACAGCCGCGCGACGGCCAATGGGAAACGTGCGCAGTGTTTCGGTGGTGCCAAGAACCACATGATCGTCATGCCCGACGCGGATCTGGACCAAGCCGCAGACGCGCTGGTCGGCGCAGGCTTCGGCGCGGCGGGCGAACGCTGCATGGCGATCTCGGTTGCCGTTCCTGTGGGCGAAGAAACAGCGGACCGTTTGATCGAGAAGCTGATCCCGCGCGTCGAAAAGCTGAAAGTCGGCCCTTACACTGCCGGAGACGACGTAGACATGGGCCCCGTTGTGACCGGTGCTGCGAAAGAGCGCATCCTCGGCCTGATCAACTCGGGCGTTGAGCAAGGCGCGAAGCTGGTCGTCGACAACCGCGATTTCAGCCTGCAGGGCTATGAAGACGGTTTCTTCGTCGGCCCGCACCTGTTCGACCACGTGACGCCTGACATGGATATCTACAAGCAGGAAATCTTCGGCCCGGTTCTGTCGACCGTTCGCGCGGGCTCCTACGAAGAGGCAATCGGTCTGGCGATGGACCATGAATACGGCAACGGCACCGCGATCTTCACGCGCGATGGCGACACTGCACGTGACTTCGCGAGCCGGATCAACATCGGCATGGTTGGCATCAACGTCCCGATCCCGGTTCCGCTGGCCTACCACACCTTTGGCGGCTGGAAGAAATCCATGTTCGGTGACCTGAACCAGCATGGCCCGGACAGCTTCAAGTTCTACACCCGCACCAAGACTGTCACGGCCCGCTGGCCGTCGGGCATCAAGGAAGGTGGCGAGTTCAACTTCAAAGCGATGGACTGATCCAAAGTCAAATCTGTTCAAACCCGGCCGCTCTGGCCGGGTTTTTCATTGGCAGGGTTCCGCCAAAAGCCTCCAAAACCCGGATTCTCACGATAAATTCAAGCCGTATGGGCTAGCCATTGGCGAGGCTGGCAAATATTTTCGGCGCAACTATATATTCGAGCAGATTGAACCTCCGGAGGTCGCCTTGCCCAAATTCAACATGACTCGCCGTTCGGCCCTTTTGGGGGCTGCATCCGTTCTGGCCACCCCTGCCCTTGTCCGCGCGCAAAGCTCCGATGCGTTCCCGCAAAGCGAAGACGCTATCAGCACGCAACTGCCGGTACGCCGAAATGTCTCGTCGTTCTCGCAGCAGAACTGGCAAGACCATTTTGATCAGTTGGGTGCGGGCTGCCTGTTGGCCGACATCACCAGCCGCGCGGTTCACTATTGGGGACCGGACGGGACGTATAAACTGTATCCCAGCTCGGTTCCGATGAGTGAAGAGCTGACCAGGCGCGGTTACACCAAGGTCGTCCGCAAGGCCGAAAACCCGACATGGACACCGACCGCCTCAATGCGGGAACGCGATCCGTCTCTGCCCGTGCGGATGGAGGGTGGTGACCCCGGCAACCCGCTAGGCACGCGCGCGATGTATCTGGGCTGGCCAGCTTATCTGGTCCATGGAACCCACGACACCCGCAAGATCGGACGGCAGAGTTCCTCCGGCTGTATAGGCCTTTACAACCAACATGTGGAAGAGCTGTACCCGCTGGTCCAAATCGGTACGCAGGTACGTTTGGTCTGAGGTTCAAAACCCAGGAACAGCAAAGCCCCGGCCATCAGGACCGGGGCTTTTTGTTTAGCGGGGCGCCAAGGTTATTCGGGCAGAATAACCTCATCGACCACATGGATAACGCCATTGCTGGCTTCGATGTCGGCCTGCACCACATCAGCGCCATTCACGCGGACGCCATTTTTAGCGTTGACGCTCAGGCGATCGCCCTGAACGGTCAGAACCTTCGCGCGCTTGCCCGCGATATCACCCGACATCACTTTGGCAGGTACAACGTGGTAGGTCAGAATCTCAACCAGTTTGTCCTTGTTTTCCGGCAGCAGCAGGCTTTCCACCGTGCCTTCGGGCAGAGCAGCAAACGCCTCATCTGTCGGTGCAAAAACGGTGAACGGGCCGTTGCCCTTCAGAGTGTCGACCAGACCGGCAGCCTGAACGGCTGCGACCAGTGTGGTGAACGATCCCGCAGATACGGCGGTGTCAACGATGTCAGCAGCCTGAGCCTTGATCGGCATGGCAAGTGCAACGGCGGCGGCAGCGCCCATCAATGTGCGACGAAACATGGCTGTCTTCTCCTCTCCAGCTTGTTATGGAAAGGGGTACGGCGCATGCTTCGCGCCGGATCACTTTGGGATTACCGGTTTTTGATCTGCACCCAGATACTCTGCGCCCGGCCATCGTTCAGAAACGGCAGCGCTGCGCAGGCATCGGGGCGGTCCTGTTGCAGGTAGTAGCCCGGCCAAAGCATTGAAAACGCGTCGGATTGCAGCAAAGCGTGCAGCATGTACTGCTCACCCCAACCGGGGCAATCATAGAAGAACCGCTTTGGATATTCGTAGGGCAAAAAAACGTCATGCACGTGGATGACAACGCCCGGTTTCAGCGTCGGGATGATGCGGCAGAACAGATGCGCGACGTCATTGCTCATCCTGACAACATGGCTGGAGTCGATGAACAGAACGTCCCCGGCCTCAAGCTGTTCGAACAGAGCCGGATCGACCTCCTCAAGCCGTTTTTGCTCGAACGTATCGACCACATGGGCGATATCCGCCCGCGGAAACGGGTCGATGGCTGTGATCTGCGTGTCCAACCCTCCGTCAAGGATGGCTTGCCGCGTCACGCGAGTTGAGTTGCCGCAACCGACCTCGATCACGCGTTTCGGTTTGAACCTGCGGATCATCAGATACAGAGCGTCGGCATCGGGGCTGTCATAATAGCCGTTGCCCAGCCGGTAACCGGTCTGGTTCCGGGCCGGGTCCTTGAGGGCCTCCAGCGCATCCTTGTGTTGGCCGTATTCGGCGACCAGTTCTGCGATGTCGACACCTTCCATACCCGGTGACAGCGCGTAAGCGGGGCGCTCCAGCCCGCCTGCCCGCTCGAAGGCCTCAAGCCGGGCACGTTCGTCCTGTTCGGTCACCTTGTCGACCAGCTTCACCCCCAGCTCATCAAGGGCTGCGTTGATCTGTGGGAATTTTCTGGGTTTCACGAGGCCAGCTCCGTTATCGCATTGCTGTCCGTTCCTTAGCGCTGCTTGTGGTCGCTCTGCAAGCCGCCCCACGGCAAACCCTTGGCAAAACGTTGATTTAAGTATTCACTGATTGCATTGAAAAACGGCAGGTAGGCCCATGCAACAAGATTTCACGATCGGCATTGAAGAAGAATACCTGCTGGTCGACCGCGACAGCCTGCATCTGGCTGAGGCCCCGGCCGCGTTGATGGAGGCCTGCCAGGCGGATTTTGAAGGACAGGTCAGCCCCGAGTTTCTGCAATGCCAGATCGAGGTCGGCACCCGCCCCCACACGACGGTCAAAAGCGCGCGCGAAGATCTCAGGCGTCTGCGGTCCTGTGTGTCAAAGCGGGCCGCCGAGTATAACCTCAGCCCGATCGCTGTGTCCTGCCACCCCTTCGCCGATTGGAAAAAACAGCACCACACGAGGAAAGAGCGTTACGATGCGCTGCAACACGCTTTGGGCGGCGTTGCACGGCGGATGCTGATTTGCGGGATGCATGTGCACGTAGGGGTCGAAGACCCTGCCCTGCGGGCGGACCTGATGCCGCAGCTTAGCTATTTCCTGCCGCATCTCCTGGCACTTTCGGCATCCTCCCCATTCTGGAATGGGGAGGATACAGGGCTTTCCTCCTACCGCCTAACCGTGTTCGACAACCTACCGCGCACGGGATTGCCGCCGGTCTACAACAGTTGGAGCGAGTACGAACGCACAACCGGCGTGTTGGTTGAGCTGGGCGTGATCGAAGACACCTCGAAAATCTGGTGGGATCTGCGCCCCTCTCATCGGTTCCCGACGCTGGAAACGCGCATCATGGACGTCCAGCCGCGGCTTGAGCACACCTTATCTCTGGCCGCTCTCGTGCAGGCCCTGACCCGTATGCTGTGTCGCCTGAAGGCCCGCAATCTGCGCTGGCGGCAATATGACCGCTTCCTGATCGGTGAAAACCGCTGGCGTGCGCAACGCTATGGGGTCGGCGAAGGGCTGATTGATTTTGGGGATCGGTCGATCAAACCCATGGCCGAGCTGATCGGCGAACTCATGGGAATGTTGGCTGAAGATGCTGAGGCGTTGGGGACCATGACCGAACTCGCCCGCCTGCGTCAGATCGCCGAGACAGGCACCTCGGCCACCCGCCAACGGCGCGTCCATGCCGAAGCTGTCGCGAAGGGCGAAGACCCAGGCCAAGCCGTTGTCCGTCATCTGATCGAAGAGTTTCACGCGGACCTTTAGCGAACTCTACACTCAAACAGCTCTCAGGATTGCTCATCCTGAAATAGTTCTGTAACGATTGCGAAATAAACAATCGTTCAATTCTTTGCCTGTGGGAGGGTGCGCAATGGATTTCGGGCTGACCGAGGAACAAACGGCCATTTTCGATATGGCCTATGGATTTGGGCAGGACAACATCGCCCCATTCGCCCACCAGTGGGAGGCCGAAGGCACAATCCCCAAAGAGCTTTGGCCCCGTATCGGAGAGCTTGGCTTTGGCGCGCTCTACGTCTCGGAAGACAGCGGCGGAGCCGATCTCAGCCGTCTCGACGCAACCCTCGTGTTCGAGGCGCTGTCCATGGCCTGCCCCTCGGTCGCGGCGTTCCTGTCGATCCACAATATGTGCGCCAAGATGCTGGACAGTTTCGCCAGTGATGAGCTGAAATCACGGGTCATGCCCGATGTACTGAGCCTGAATACAGTGCTGAGCTATTGCCTGACCGAACCCGGCTCCGGCTCGGACGCCGCCGCGTTGAAGACGCGGGCTGAGCGCACGAACGAGGGCTACACTCTGAACGGTACCAAGGCCTTCATCTCTGGTGGCGGATACTCGGATGCCTATGTCTGCATGGTCCGCACGGGCGCGGAAGGTCCAAAAGGAATCTCGACCGTCTATGTCGAAGACGGCACGCCGGGTCTGAGCTTTGGAGCGCTGGAACAGAAGATGGGCTGGAAAAGCCAACCCACCGCGCAGGTCCAGTTCGACGATTGCAACATCTCCGCGGGCAATTTGGTCGGTTCCGAAGGCGACGGCTTCAAATACGCCATGATGGGCCTTGATGGAGGGCGTCTGAACATCGCCTCCTGCTCGCTTGGGGCTGCGCAGGCCGGGTTGGACATGACCCTGCAATACATGTCCGAGCGTAAGGCGTTTGGGCAATCCATCGACCAATTTCAAGCCTTGCAATTCCGCCTTGCCGATATGGAGATCGAATTGCAGGCCGCGCGCACCTTCCTGAGGCAGGCTGCCTGGAAACTGGATCAAGGCGCGCCGGATGCGTCGAAATTCTGCGCAATGGCGAAGAAATTCGTAACCGAGACCGGCTCAAATGTCGTGGATCAATGCCTGCAGCTTCATGGCGGCTACGGATATCTTGCCGACTATGGCATCGAAAAGCTTGTGCGCGACCTACGGGTGCATCAGATACTCGAAGGCACAAACGAAATCATGCGCGTGATCGTGGCGCGCCACCTGCTGGCCGGAACCTGAGGGGATCATGCCTGACATCGACATTCGCACGACCGGTCGCGCCGGGCGCATCACCCTGACCCGCCCAAAGGCTTTGAACGCCCTGAGCTATGAGATGTGCATGGCCATCGACACCGCCCTGCGCAACTGGCGCGAAGACGACGAGGTCGACCTGATCATCATCGACGCCGAGGGCGACAAAGCCTTTTGCGCAGGCGGCGACATTGCCAAACTCTATGAAACCGGACTCGCAGGGGATTTCTCACACGGGCAAACCTTCTGGCGCGATGAATACCGCCTGAATGCGCTGATCTTCGCGTACCCCAAACCCGTCATCAGCTTTCTACAGGGTTTCACAATGGGCGGCGGAGTCGGCATCGGCTGCCACGGAACCCATCGCGTGGTCGGAGAGACGTCGAAAATCTCGATGCCGGAATGCGCGATAGGGCTGGTTCCGGATGTCGGTGGCTCGTTGATGTTGGCCCTGGCAACTGGGCGGCTTGGCGAATATCTAGGCCTCACAGCATTCCGGATGGGACCAGCGGATGCCATTTACGCCGGTTTCGCCGATCACTTCATCCCTCAGGCCACGTGGCCGGACCTGATCGAACTGCTAGAGGCGTCGGGCAATGCCGAGCTTGTCACCGATCACGCCCAACCCGCACCCGACGGGAAACTGCAGCAGATGCAACCCGAAGTCGACCAGTATTTTGCAGGCGAGACACTCGAGGATATCCTCATAACCCTTCGCTCAGAGAATACTGATTTTACGTCGAAAAATTTGGACATGATGGGTAAACATTCCCCGCTTTCCATGGCCTGCACGGTTGAGATGATCCACCGCCTGCGCGGCCCCTCCCTGACCATGCATCGCGCATTGGATATGGAGTATCGCTTCACCTATCGCGCGCAGGAACACGGAGATCTCATAGAAGGTATTCGCGCGCTGATCGTAGATAGGGATCGCAGCCCCAGCTGGCAGTACCCGGACATGAAAGTACCCACTGTCGCGGTCTCGAAAATGCTGCAACCGCTTGGCGCAAACGCACTGACTTTTCAGGAGGATTAAGAGATGCAAATCGGTTTTATTGGCTTGGGCAATATGGGCGCGCCGATGGCGGCCAACCTTGCGAAAGCCGGGCATCAGGTGACAGGTTTTGACACGGCGGGTTTAAGCGTTGATGGCGTGACGCAAGCGCAATCCGCGACAGAGGCCGTCTCAGGCGCCGATGCCGTCATCACCATGCTGCCGAACGGCGACATCCTGCGCGCAGTCGCCAACCAGATCATCCCGACGATGCAACAAGGCGCGGTGTTAATAGACTGTTCGACCGTCGACGTGGACAGCGCCCGAGCCGTGGCAGAACAAGCCATCGCAGCCCAGCTTCTGTCCGTGGACGCGCCAGTCTCCGGTGGGATCGGAGGGGCCTCGGCCGGTACCCTAACCTTTATGGCTGGCGGATCATCCGACGCCTTTGCCAAAGCCGCCCCTCTGTTCGACATTATGGGTCAAAAAGCCGTGCATTGCGGTGAGGCAGGTGCCGGACAAGCGGCAAAAATCTGCAACAACATGATCCTCGGCGTCACCATGATCGCAACCTGCGAAGCCTTCGCCTTGGCCGACAAATTGGGCTTGGATCGGCAAAAGATGTTCGACGTGGTCAGCACATCCTCCGGCTATAGCTGGACCATGAACGCCTATTGCCCCGCTCCCGGAGTCGGCCCCACCAGCCCTGCGGATAATGACTATCAGCCAGGCTTCGCCGCCGAATTGATGTTGAAAGACCTGCGCCTCAGCCAACAAGCTGCCGAAAGCGCCGATGCCGACACCCCGATGGGCCAAGCCGCAACTGCGCTCTATCAGCAGTTCGTTGAAGCCGAAGGTGGTTTGGGCCAGGACTTCTCAGCCATGCTGCCCAGATTTGAAAAACGCAGCCGAGAATAAGGCACAAGGATCCTTCATTCATCTGGCTAATAATATCCCGGAGCGCGAGGCAGAGCCTCGCAAAAAACCGTGTCGCAGCCTATTCAGCCGCGACACGGGTGCCTGAAAGCATCGGTTTGAGGTAGCGCCCCGTGTGGCTCCGCTCGACCTCAGCCACTTCTTCCGGTGTTCCGGTGGCAACAATCTCACCACCGCCATCGCCACCTTCCGGGCCGATATCAATGATGTGGTCCGCGGTTTTCACAACGTCCAGATTGTGTTCGATCACGACAACCGTGTTCCCCTGGTCGACCAGTTCATGCAGAACTTCCAACAACTTACGTACGTCTTCGAAATGCAGTCCCGTGGTCGGCTCGTCCAGAATATACAGCGTCCGCCCGGTTGAGCGCTTCGACAACTCCTTCGACAGTTTGACCCGTTGCGCCTCACCTCCGGACAGCGTAGTCGCCTGCTGACCGACCTTAATATAGCCAAGCCCAACACGCGCCAGAGCATCCATCTTGTCGCGGATCGACGGCACGGCCTTGAAGAACTCCTGCGCGTCTTCGACCGTCATATCGAGCACATCCGCGATGGACTTGCCTTTGAATTTGATCTCCAGCGTTTCTCGATTGTACCGCGCGCCCTTGCAGGTCTCACAAGTGACGTAGACATCCGGCAGAAAGTGCATCTCGATCTTGATGACACCGTCGCCTTGACACGCCTCACATCGACCGCCCTTAACGTTGAAACTGAACCGCCCAGGCTTGTAGCCGCGCGCCTTGGCCTCGGGCAATCCTGCGAACCAGTCACGGATCGGCGTGAACGCCCCGGTGTAAGTCGCTGGATTCGAACGCGGAGTCCGCCCGATGGGGCGTTGGTCGATGTCGATGACCTTGTCCAGATGCTCCAACCCTTTGATCGTTTCGCAGGGCGCAGGCGTCTGGCGCGCACCGTTCAACCGCATCGAGGCCGTTTTGAACAGCGTCTCAATGGTCAGCGTCGACTTGCCCCCACCCGACACGCCGGTCACACAGACGAATTTCCCCAGAGGGAACTCGGCGGTCACGTTCTTTAGATTGTTACCGGTCGCTTTCACTACGGTCAGCTTTTTCTTATTGCCCTTGCGCCGTTCGGCAGGCACTGCAATTTCTCGCGTACCAGCCAGATATTGCCCCGTGACCGAGGCCGCATCGGCTGTTATTTCGGCTGGCGTTCCCTTGCTGACGACCTGCCCACCGTGGACACCCGCTCCGGGCCCGATGTCGAACACATAGTCGGCCTCACGAATGGCTTCTTCATCGTGTTCGACGACGATTACCGTATTGCCCTGATCTCGCAGGTTTTTCAGAGTGCCTAGCAGGCGATCGTTGTCCCGTTGGTGTAGGCCGATTGACGGCTCGTCCAGAACATAGAGAACGCCAGTCAGGCCCGATCCGATCTGGCTGGCAAGCCGGATACGCTGGCTTTCACCACCAGAAAGAGTACCACTTGAACGTGACAGCGTAAGGTATTCCAAACCCACGTTATTCAGGAATCCGAGGCGTTCGCGAATTTCTTTCAGAATCGCCCGCGCGATCTCGTTTTTTTGAACGCTTAGATGGTTCGGCGCGTCTTCGACCCAAGCCAGAGCCTCACGGATCGACATCTCGACCACCTGCCCCACATGCAGGCCGGCGATCTTCACGGCTAAGGCTTCGGCGCGCAGACGGTAGCCTTCGCAGGTGCCGCACGGACGGTTGTTCTGGTAGCGCTCAAACTCTTCCCGAATCCAGGCGCTGTCAGTCTCGCGGTAGCGGCGCTCCATATTCGGAATGACGCCCTCAAAATTGCGCGTCACCTGATAGACACGCCCACCCTCATCATAGCGGAACTGGATTTCCTCATCCCCAGAGCCGCGCAGAAACACCTGTTGCACCTTCTTGGGCAGGTCTTTCCACGGCGTGTTCTTGTCGAACTCATAGTGGCGCGCGATGGCTTCGATGGTTTGCAGGAAATACGGAGATTTCCCCTTTCGCCACGGCGCCAAGGCCCCGTCATACAGCTTCAGTGTCTGATCCGGCACCACAAGGCGTTCGTCAAAGAACAGCTCAACCCCCAGACCGTCGCAATCCGGGCAGGCCCCGAACGGGGCGTTGAACGAAAAAAGGCGCGGTTCGATTTCGGGAATCGTAAAGCCGCTGACCGGGCAGGCAAAGTTCTCGCTGAAAGTAATCCGCTCAGGATCCCCTTCGCGCGGCGCGGTTTCCAGAATCGCTATCCCATCAGCCAGATCCAGAGCGGTGCGCAGGCTGTCTGCCAGCCTTGTCTCCATCCCTTCGCGAACGACGAGGCGATCAACTACCACGTCGATATCGTGACGGAATTTCTTGTCCAGCGTCGGCGGTTCATCCAGTTCGAAGAACTCACCATCCACCTTGACGCGCTGGAAGCCCTGCTTGCGCAGTTCAAGAAACTCTTTCTTATATTCGCCCTTCCGGTCGCGCACGATGGGGGCCAGCAGGTAACCGCGCGTCCCCTCTTCCATCGTCATAATCCGGTCGACCATGTCCTGCACTTGCTGTGCTTCGATCGGCAGACCAGTCGCGGGGCTGTAAGGTGTTCCCGCGCGAGCAAACAGCAGGCGCAGGTAGTCATAAATCTCGGTCACCGTTCCAACGGTCGAGCGAGGGTTCTTTGACGTGGTTTTCTGTTCGATCGAAATCGCCGGAGATAGACCGCTGATATGATCCACATCTGGCTTTTCCATCATATCTAGGAATTGCCGCGCATAGGCCGAGAGGCTTTCGACATAGCGGCGCTGACCTTCGGCATAGATCGTGTCGAAAGCCAACGAGGATTTGCCCGAGCCAGACAACCCGGTGATCACCACCAGCTGGTCGCGCGGGATATCCACGTCAATGCTCTTGAGGTTATGCTCGCGCGCGCCGCGCACCTCGATATTCTTCAGCTCAGCCATTCTGGCCCCCAACAAACACGTCCCTCAGAGATAGGCGAGCAGCGCTGAGTCTCCAACAGAAAAGTTAGAACAAACTGTGAACGAACCAAATATTGCCGACACATACTGACATCAGCCCGAAACAACGGCAGCCTAGCGCCAAGAACCTATGATTTACGGAATTTTCAAGAGAAAATGGCGCGGTTGACGGGGCTCGAACCCGCGACCCCCGGCGTGACAGGCCGGTACTCTAACCAACTGAGCTACAACCGCGCATCTATTTTCGTGGCCTTTTAACTGGACCAAGTCTGACAGCGATGGCGCGGTTGACGGGGCTCGAACCCGCGACCCCCGGCGTGACAGGCCGGTACTCTAACCAACTGAGCTACAACCGCCCGCTGCCCGTTCGTTGCTGAACGTTGAGGTGTATTATGGCTACGCTCGGGCATCGTCAAGCGGCGTTTTGAAGTTTTTTGCCTGAAGCCTGATTTTTGTTTGCAGCCGCTCCTCGGCCATCCTTCGAGGCGCGGCGCGTGTGACCGCGCATTTGTGCCCCACCTGCAACAGCATATTGAAATCGCGCCGACCCCCTACTCATCCTTAACGATAAAAACTAACCAGACATTCATGCGTTTAAGTCTCATTTTGACCCGCGCCAACAAAAACACAAATCGGAGCAGCAACATGAAAAAAACCATTGCTACCAGTGCATTGACCAGCCTTCTACTGACCGGTGCAGCATATGCCGTCGAGGTAACCGGCGGATATGTGGACCTGGGCTATTCCACCTTCACAGACAGCGATCTTGGCGACGTCTACAACCTAAACGGCGCAGGCGAGCTAGCGTTTTCCCGTGCGTTTAGCCTGCAACTGGATGCGGGCGGCTACCGGTTCGAGGACGAGGACTATAACGGCACAAACGTCACCCTGCACGCCAACCTGCACACGCAAACCGCCTCGTTCGGCGCTTTCTACGGGCAGGACCATATCGAAGACGAGACGTTCCAATTCTACGGCGTTGAGGCCGGTTTCGGCGCAGGCCCCGCGCAGATCGAAGGGTACCTGGGCTTTCAAGATCTGAAAGAATTCTCTGACGCAGATGGCGTGATCCTGGGCTTTTCGGCCGGAGGAGCCGTCACCGAGAAATGGACTGTGATCGGCAAATACGACTACGTAAACGATATTGAAGGTGCTTTGGACGTCAGCGCATTTTCGATTGGCGCGACCTATAATGTTGGCACCAATGCACAGGTTTACGGCGAATTCGGCGCAGCCCACCTGTCCATCGGCAGCGGCAGCAGCACCGAACCCTTCCTTGGCGCAGGTGTCCGTATCAATCTGGGCAACGAGCGCGGAACAACCTTCGGACGCCGTGGCGTTCTGGACAAACTGCCCGGCCTCTAAAGAACATCAGACCCCGGCTTGCATACTGGCCGGGGTCCCGCCCCTATAAGTCTTGCAGCCGGGCATGAGCTGCGATAAGACGCCGAGCAATGGGTGATTAGCTCAGTGGTAGAGCGCTTCGTTCACATCGAAGATGTCAGGAGTTCAAATCTCTTATCACCCACCACCTCCAATTTTTCACACCTCCAGACAACGCTTGTCAGGCCAGAATCCACCAGCGTATCTTTGACATACGCAGTGCAAAGGGTTGACGCAGATGGCCAAATTGAAGCGTGACATTGGCCTACTGGGTCTGACCTTCATCTCCGTTGGCGGCATTATAGGCTCTGGATGGCTGTTCGGGCCGCTCTTGGCTGTGCAACATGCAGGACCAGCTGCGGTTCTATCCTGGATCATTGGCGCGGTGGCCATGTTTATTCTGGCCATCACCTTCGCCGAAATCTCGGCCATGCTGCCTATCCCGGGCGGTATCGCTCGGGTTCCCCAATTCTCTCATGGCAACATCGTCGCGATGGCAATGGGTTGGACGGCCTGGATCGGCTACAACACCACTGCGCCCATCGAGGTTGAGGCGATGTTGAAGTACTTAGCCCCCTACGCACTGTGGCTGCACACTGCCGAGAGCGGAGATCTGACGAGCGCAGGTGTGCTGGTTGCTCTGTCCTTCATGCTGCTATTCGTTGTCGTCAATGCCTTAGGCGTCAAATTCTTCACACGTGTTAACGCCACCCTAACCTGGGCGAAGATAGCGATCCCGGTCATTCTCTCAGCACTCTTGATCGCAAGCAGGTTTGAGGTTCAGAACTTCAACCAACCCGACGGGTTCGCCCCATACGGTCTGCAAGGCATCATGGCTGCGGTGTCGACCGGGGGCGTGATCTTCTCCTTCATCGGATTTCGTCACATCGTCGATATGGCGGGTGAGGTCCGCAACCCGAAATTCGCAATCCCAGCCGCACTGGTCCTCTCGATCGTAATGTGTGCGGCCATCTATCTAGCCCTACAGATCGCATTCATCGGCGCCCTTGACCCAACTTCGCTTGCACAAGGATGGTCCAGTCTCAGCTTCGGCGGAGAAGGACCGCTGGATGCGGTGATAATGTCTGTCGGCATTGCCTGGTTCTTAAACGTATTGAATGTTGGCTCCGTCATCGGACCGTTCGGCAATGGGCTTGTTGCAACGGGTTCGAATGCCCGGATTGCTATGGCTCTTTCGAAGAACGGATTTCTTCCTCATCGCATTATGCAGTTGTCCTCGTTCGGAGTACCCCTCTGGGCGCTTGCATTGAATTTCGGGATCGGAGTTTTGTTCCTGCTTACAGTCCCGTTTACCACGGTCATCGCATTGAACGGGGCAGCCATTGTCTTGTCCTTCGCGGTAGGGCCGATCGCTGTCGTATGCCTCAGAAAGCTGATGCCAGATCACCCACGCTCGATCCGAATCCCCGCTGTCCGTTTCGTAGGCGCTCTGGCCTTCGCCATCGCTACACTGATCGTTTATTGGAGCGGATGGGACACCGTCTGGCGTCTGGGTATCGCGTTGATCATCGGAATGATCTTGTTGCTGATCCGCTTTCACAATCGCCTGGATGAAATGGATGTGGCCGAAGCGCGTTGGCTGATGCCCTATTTCGCCGGAATCGGTGTAATCTCAGTATTTGGCCAGTTCGGAGAAGGTGCTCTGAAGCTCATCCCGTTCGGCTGGGATATTCTGGTCTGCATTCTGTTCTCGACGGCAATCTTCATCATAGCTGTCCGGTCGTCCTTGGCAAACGAAAAGTTTCAGAAATACATCGAAGAAGAGGAAATTTTGGACCCGAAACAACCTGTTATCGGGCTATAGAAAAAAGGCGGGGACCTGCCCCGCCTTTTTCGGTTTGTCTTAGTGCGCCGTTGCAGACGGCCCAGAGCTTTCAGCCGCTTTCGCTGCCGTAGCCGCGGACTCTTCAGCGGCTTCGTCCCATTCGATGGGCTCAGGCTCTTCTACCAATGCCTGTTTCAGCACTTCCGAGACGTGTTTGACCGGGATGATCTCCAACCCTTCTTTCACGTTGTCCGGAATGTCGGCCAGATCCTTTTCATTCTCTTCCGGGATCAGAACCGTCTTGATGCCACCGCGAAGGGCTGCCAGCAGTTTTTCCTTGAGCCCGCCAATCGGCATCGCATTCCCGCGCAGTGAGACCTCACCCGTCATGGCGATGTCCTTGCGCACCGGAATGCCGGTCAGCACAGACACAATCGAAGTCACCATCGCCAAACCAGCCGACGGGCCATCCTTAGGCGTCGCGCCATCCGGCACGTGCACGTGGATATCGATCTTGTCGAACTGAGGCGGCTTCACCCCAATTTGAGGCGAAATCGAGCGCACATAGGATGAGGCTGCGTCGATGGATTCCTTCATCACATCACCCAGTTTACCGGTGGTCTTCATCCGCCCCTTGCCGGGCAGTTTCAGCGCCTCGATATGAAGCAGATCACCGCCCACGGACGTCCACGCGAGACCAGTCACCACACCAACCTGATCGTCCTGTTCGGCCAGACCATAGCGGAACTTCGGCACCCCAAGGAAGTCATCTAGATTCTCAGGCGTCACGGTAACCGAGTCAGCCTCTTTCTTGATGATCTTGGTCAGCGACTTCCGCGCCACTTTGGCGATTTCACGTTCGAGGTTCCGCACGCCCGCCTCACGGGTGTAGGTGCGGATGATCGACTGCAGAGCCTCATCGGTCAGTTCAAACTCCTTGGCCTTCAGGCCATGGTTTTTGACCTGCTTGCTGATCAGGTGCTGCTTAGCGATCTCGGATTTTTCCTCTTCGGTGTAACCGGCCAGCGGAATGATCTCCATCCGGTCCAGCAGAGGCCCTGGCATGTTATAGCTGTTCGAGGTAGTCAGGAACATCACGTTGGACAGGTCATATTCGACCTCAAGATAGTGATCCATGAACGTGCTGTTTTGTTCCGGGTCCAATACTTCCAACATTGCCGAGGCCGGATCACCACGGAAATCCTGCCCCATCTTGTCGATTTCATCCAACAAGATCAGCGGGTTCGTGGTTTTCGCCTTTTTCAGCGCCTGAATGATCTTACCGGGCATCGAGCCAATGTAAGTCCGGCGGTGACCCCGAATTTCAGATTCGTCGCGCACACCACCCAGCGAGATGCGAATGAACTCGCGCCCCGTGGCCTTGGCAACGGACTTACCCAGCGAGGTTTTACCCACGCCCGGAGGGCCAACAAGGCACAGGATCGGGCCTTTCAGCTTTTTCGAACGCTGCTGAACCGCCAGATACTCAACAATCCGCTCTTTGACCTTCTCAAGCCCATAATGATCGGCGTCCAGAATGTCCTGCGCGCGGCCCAGGTCCTTTTTGACGCGGGACTTGGTACCCCATGGCAGCGACAGGATCCAGTCCAGATAGTTGCGCACGACGGTGGCCTCAGCCGACATCGGGCTCATGTTGCGCAGCTTCTTCAGCTCGCCTTCAGCCTTTTCACGCGCCTCTTTCGACAGCTTGGTCTCGTTGATCTTTTCTTCCAGCTCGGCGACTTCGTTCGAGCCGTCCTCGCCATCGCCAAGCTCTTTCTGAATGGCCTTCATCTGCTCATTCAGATAATACTCGCGCTGGGTCTTCTCCATCTGGGATTTGACACGGGTCTTGATCTTTTTCTCGACCTGCAGAACCGACATTTCGCCCTGCATCAGGCCATAGACCTTCTCAAGCCGCTCACTGACCGAGAGCGTCTCAAGCAGTTCCTGCTTTTGCTCAACCTCAATGCCCAGATGACCCGACACGAGGTCAGCCAGCTTGGCAGGCTCGGTGGTCTCACCCACGGCAGCCAAAGCCTCTTCGGGGATGTTCTTGCGAACTTTCGCGTAGCGCTCAAACTCGTCCGCGACAGTGCGCAGCAGCGCTTCGGTCGTGGTGACGTCGCCGGGGATTTCGGTCAGGTACTCGGCACGGGCCTCGAAAAACTGATCGTTTTCAAGGAATTCCGTGATCTGCACACGCGCCTGCCCTTCGACCAGCACCTTGACGGTGCCGTCGGGCAACTTCAGCAGCTGCAGGACATTGGCCAGAACGCCGGCCTGATAGATACCATCCACATCCGGATCATCGACACTCGGGTCGATCTGGCTAGACAACAGAATTTGCTTATCATCCTGCATCACCTCTTCCAGCGCGCGGACCGATTTGTCTCGGCCCACGAAGAGCGGCACGATCATGTGTGGGAACACCACAATATCGCGCAGCGGCAGGACGGGGTATGAGGAATTCAGAGGCTCTTGCATGCTCTATCCTTATCATTGGCAAGACGGCTCTGGTCCCTGCTTGAGGCAACCGCTGGCCGTCTCCTGTCTTGGATGGCTTAAGGTGGGGCTGTTACCGCCCTATTTCAACCTCACCACCGTGTCTCAATTCGCAGCATGACCAAAGGTTCTGCGGACCGCAAGGCGCGCCGGGAAGATATCCACGGAAATTGTGACCGTGCCTGCTAAATCGGCTCAATATCGCCCTGCGCGCGCTGCGCATGGAAATTGGCCTGCCAAGCCTCAAACGTTCCTGCCGCAATCGCGTCGCGCATGCCCTGCATGATTTCTTGGAAGTAATGCAGGTTGTGCCAGGTCAACAGCATGCCTGATATCATCTCGTTCGAACGGAAGACATGGTGCAGGTAGGCGCGCGAGTAGTTCGAACAGGCAGGGCATGTACACTCTTCATCCAACGGACGTGGATCATCGGCATGGCGCGCATTCTTGATGTTCACGACGCCGTGTCGCGTGAAAACCTGACCGGTGCGTCCGGACCGGGACGGCAAAACGCAATCCATCATATCCACTCCGCGCGCCACGGCGCCCACGATATCATCCGGTTTCCCCACGCCCATCAGGTAGCGCGGCTTATCGGCAGGCAGGAAATCGGGTGCAAAATCGAGGCAGTCAAACATCGCCTCTTGCCCCTCACCGACGGCCAGACCACCGATAGCGTAGCCCTCAAAGCCGATCGCTTTCAACGCCTCGGCGCTTTCTTCGCGCAGGTCCTGTTCCAGCCCACCTTGCATAATCCCGAACAGCGCGTGACCCGGACGATCCCCGAACGCATCGCGCGACCGCTGTGCCCATCGCATCGACAGCTGCATCGACTTGGCAATGCGCTTCCGGTCCGCAGGCAGTGAGGGGCATTCATCGAAACACATCACGATGTCCGACCCCAGCAGGCGCTGAATTTCCATCGACCGTTCCGGCGTCAGCTCATGCTTGGAGCCGTCGATATGAGATTTGAAGGTCACGCCCTTTTCGGTCAGTTTGCGCAGACCTGCCAGCGACATGACCTGAAAACCGCCTGAGTCAGTCAGGATAGGACGTTCCCAATTCATGAACTTGTGCAGCCCGCCCAAACGGTCGATCCGCTCAGCTGTGGGACGCAACATCAAATGGTAGGTGTTGCCCAGCAGGATATCGGCTCCGGTCGCACGTACACTTTCGGGCATCATCGCCTTGACCGTCGCTGCAGTGCCAACCGGCATGAAGGCAGGTGTGCGAACCTCGCCGCGTGGCGTGTTGATCACGCCTGTGCGGGCTTTGCCGTCGGTTGCTTTTAGGTCAAAGGAAAACTGTTGGGTCATGTCATCATCTCGGATCGCGGAACCGGGCAGGATTTGCCCGATCCGCCGGGTCTTTGCAACCCGTCAGGGCAGAGAGGCCACGCGAGACGTAAACAGATCAACGACCCCTGCCCCGTCAACGTCCCGGCAGACCCAAACCGGGGGCCGCGCCTCATCCGGGATTGTGGCTCCGATTGCCTCGCCTTCGGTTGCCACCTTCAATCCTGTTTGAACGACCTCAAACATATGATCATGCGTGCAGGCGATGACGGCGGTCGAGTCGTGCAGGCCGCAGCCCTCCAACCCTCCGATCTCTTTGTAGAATTTCAGATAGAACCGAGAGATATCGCGCAGAAATGCCCCCATATCAGGCGATCTCAGGGCCAAATCCTCGAAATCCGCGCTCCTGTAGAGTGTTTTCAGCGTCACATCCAAACCGACAAGAACAGTCTCAGGCGGTGCAGAAAACACCGCATCGGCTGCTTTGGCATCGTGGTAGATATTTGCTTCGGCATGTTCCGTGATGTTGCCGGGGCAATAGACTGCGCCGCCCATAATCACCAAGCGCTTGAGGTTCGTTGCAAACTCCGGATCCAATGCCATAGCATCCGCGATATTGGTCAACGGGCCGACCGCGCACACGACAAGCTCTCCGGGATGTTGGCGTGCCATATCGACCAGAAAAGCGGCCGCGCTCAGGTCATGGTTCTGCCCAATCTCAGGGATTTCGGTCAGATCACCAAAGCCTTCCGGCCCATGCACATGCTCGGATGGGCGATGGTCGTCCTCGCCATGAGCAAAGGGGGCACCCTGCGCCACGGGGACAGCTAGTCCAAGTTTATCAACCAGATAGCGCGCGTTGCGGCTGGATTGATGAACATGAGTGTTTCCGAAAACGGTGGTCAGCCCGATCAAGTCAATCTCGGGCGCGGCCGCAGCGTAGGCGATCGCCATTGCATCGTCGATGCCGGGGTCTGTGTCGATTATCAGTTTCATCCTCACCCGATAGCGCAAGCATTCACAGATGCAAAGCGGCCACTGTCTTTAGGTTCAGCCGTAAATTTCGGGTATTCTGGATTTGCAACAACCCCGGTTCCCGCCATACCAGAGTTGAAATCGGGCGACTCAATCCCCAAATGTATACTATAGTACACAATAAAAGAGGACAGTTATGACAGAAGAGCAGATCATCGGATTGCTTTCGTCGAATATCATTTACCTGTTGGCCGCCATTCTGGTGGTGGTCGTCATCTTCAAAGGTATCAAAATCGTTCCCCAATCCGAGAAATACGTGGTGGAGCGGTTCGGACGCCTGCACTCGGTCCTTGGGCCGGGGATTAACTTTATCGTTCCGTTTCTCGATGTTGCACGTCACAAAATATCCATTCTTGAGCGTCAGCTGCCCAATGCGACACAGGACGCGATTACCAAGGATAACGTGCTGGTGCAGATCGACACCTCGGTCTTCTACCGCATTCTGGAGCCGGAAAAGACCGTCTACCGTATCCGCGATGTAGACGGTGCGATTGCGACCACAGTCGCAGGTATCGTGCGGGCTGAAATTGGTAAAATGGACCTGGATGAGGTTCAATCGAACCGCGCGCAGTTGATTGCGCAAATTCAGGCCAGCGTCGAAACGGCGGTCGATGACTGGGGTATCGAAGTGACCCGGGCCGAGATTCTGGACGTGAACCTCGATCAGGCCACCCGCGATGCAATGCTGCAGCAGTTGAACGCCGAACGCGCGCGCCGCGCTCAGGTCACTGAGGCAGAAGGTCAGAAACGCGCGGTCGAGCTGCAGGCGGACGCCGAACTCTACGCGGCCGAGCAAACCGCGAAGGCCCGACGCATTGAAGCCGAAGCCGAAGCCTACGCTACCGGCGTTGTTGCCAAGGCCATTCAGGACAACGGCATCGAGGCCGCTCAGTACCAGGTCGCTCTGAAACAGGTGGAATCTCTGAACGCTCTGGGCAATGGTACTGGTAAGCAAACTATTGTCGTGCCGGCCAATGCGCTCGAAGCGTTTGGCGATGCGTTCAAAATGCTCAAAGGGGTTAAATGATGGCAGACCCGTTTTGGATGACGTGGTGGATCTGGATGGCGGGCGCTTTGGCGCTCGGCATTCTGGAGATCGTCCTGCCCGGGTTCATCTTTCTCGGATTCGCCATCGGGGCGGCGGGCACTGGCCTGCTGCTTCTGATCCCAGGTCTTGCGCCCTCTCTGCCGGTTCTGATGCTGATCTTCGCGGTTTTGTCCCTGATCGCATGGCTGGCCCTGCGTAAAACCTTCGCGCACCCGCATGGGCAGGTGAAAACGTTTGAGCGAGATATCAACGACTAATTACAGGCAGCGCCCAAGAGTCATTGCACGACTGGACGCTGCCAGACCTGTTCCCTATATAAACACTCAGGCAACTGACCCGAGGCAAAGATGACTCACCCGAGTGAACAGTTAGAAGGCACACCCTTGATTGCGCCATCGAGCATAGAACACCCCCTGTATGACCAGGTGGTCGAAGCGTGCCGGACGGTCTTTGACCCGGAAATTCCGGTCAATATCTACGACCTGGGCCTGATCTATACGATCGACATCAAGGACGACAACGCCGTCAAGGTGATCATGACTCTGACCGCCCCGGGCTGCCCCGTCGCCGGAGATATGCCCGGCTGGATCATGGAAGCCATCGAACCCGTTGCTGGCGTGAAAGAAGTCGACGTCGAACTGACCTGGGAACCGCCCTGGGGCATGGAGATGATGTCAGACGAAGCGCGGCTTGAGCTAGGCTTTATGTAGCATCAGCACCTAGCTAAGCCTTTGTCACAAAAGGTTAACCCTTCTGTTACCAAAATGTAGAGGTACTGTCACAGTTCTGCGGGACATATGCGGCGCAAGTGTTTGCATTCCCAAACGCTGTTGCAAATGGGCCAGACTGGAAGACACCGCCCCCCATGATACCGGCCCCGAAATTGGACCGCCCTTGCCCGAGGGCGGTCATTTTTTTGACCCTAGCTAACCCCGCACTTGGCTTTGATTTCATCCGATCGCGCGTCAAGCTGCTTAATGTAGTCACCGGACAGCATCTGCAACCGCTTGCCCTCGGTCCCGGTCACCAAACCCAGCAAAGCGCCTGCAGGAGTGATAGCGGCAACGCTTTCCAATTGCTTGTCCTCAGCATGTTTCTTCTCAGCTGCAATCGCACGCAGATCGCCTTCGGCGGTTGCGCAGTTGATAGGATGTCGTTTCAGAGTTTCATCGGCAGTAGCTGGGACCGACAGGGCCACAAGACTCCCACCAACCAAAAAAGCCCTTAAACACACCTTCACTTTACCTTCTAACCTATTCATTTTAATATATTCTCCCCAAATAAGATCTCTGACCTCAAGCGCGTGGCTGCGATCACCCAGAAACAGGCTATGCCTATCCTCAATGCGAAAGCAACACTGACTCGGCTGTGCTTTCAGTATCAAATTTCAATTTCTAGGGGCGCTCTGACTTGAGCCTACTGAAAGACGACCCTAAGTTACGTCTATCGCGCGACGACGGAGACTCAGATGTTCGGCATCCCCGGCAAACAAGCCGTGACCATGACGCCCAAAGCGGCAGAGCAGATCACCCGCCTGATGAAGTCTGGCGGACATGCCGGTCTGCGCATCGGCGTGAAAAAAGGTGGCTGCGCGGGCATGGAATATACCATGGACTACGTCGATGAAGCTGATCCCCATGACGAGGTCGTGGAGCAAGACGGCGCGCGCGTGATGATTGCTCCAATGGCGCAGATGTTCCTGTTCGGCACCGAAATCGACTACGAGGTCTCGCTGCTGGAATCTGGGTTCAAGTTCAAGAACCCCAACGTGGTAGACGCATGCGGATGCGGCGAATCCATCAAATTTGACGAAACCCTCGCCCAGCAATCCTAACTTGCATTCAAGTGAACGTAGGTCTCGTTGTAACGCCGTGTCAAATGCTCTCCGGCAGTGATCACTTGATCTGACGTCGGAGGGGCCACATTCGTGTGGTAGGACGGGTTGAAGAAGAGCGGGACCGAGATCCTCTCATTCGTGCCGCCAACCACACGATGCTCGGTCGCCTTGACGCGACCAGCAGTCCAGAACTCCAACATCTCACCAAAGTTGATGATGAACACGCCCGGCTCGGCCTCGACCTTTTCCCAGCTACCATCGGGCATCCGCACCTCAAGCCCCGCAGTGCCATCTGTCGCCAGAAGAGTTACGCAGCCATAGTCAGTATGCGCGCCGATGCCGAAATCCTTCTCCCCAGCCCAATCCGGACGCTGAGGGTAATAGTTGCCACGCAGCAACGCCATGGGCGTGTCAAAAGCGTCGTCGAAACTGTCCGAGCCGCGCCCCAGAGCAACCGCAATTGCGCGCAGAACGCGCATCGCTACATCGCAGGCGTCTGTGTAGTAGGACTGAATAGCTTCTCGGAACCCCTCGGGCTTCGCAGGCCAAAGGTTGGGCGCATAAACGCTAAGATTTTCGGCGCGATATCGGTTTTCGGGCGGCAGCTCAAAACCGCAATCGAACACTTCCTTGAAATCAGGGTTCGCGTTTGGATCGACCTGTTCGGATTTCGGCGCGCCCCAACCCCGGTTCGAGCCAGTTGACGCCATATCGACCGACTTCTTCGCCTGCACAGGCAAATGGAAAAAGGCGCGATAGGCCTCGATGACGTCCTGAACCCGCTCAGCGCCAAGCCCGGTGTTGCCGACGGTCAGAAACCCCACCTGCCCGACGGCCCGCAGCAATCTGGCAAGCTCATCGATGTCCTGATTATCCAATTTTTCAAGGTTGAGTTTGTCGATCATGGCGCCCTCGGAATCGCTGCGCGGACCCTGCCTCTCCAGTATCGGAACTGCAACCGGAATTGTAAGGCCGGACCAAGGGTGATATCGCATGGAAAAACCTCAAGATAGCGACAAGGGAGACGCGGAGATGCGGCGCAAACTGGCGGCTGGAAACTGGAAAATGAACGGAACCAGCGCGGCGCTGAGCGAGTTGGACGCATTGGCCGCGAAACACCCCTCGCCCAGCGTTGATGTGCTGATTTGTCCACCCGCCACGCTGTTGCACCGGGCCGCCGAGCGCACCGAAGGCACAGGCGTCGCCGTCGGTGGACAGGATTGCCACGCCGCACCTTCGGGTGCGCATACCGGCGATACCAGCGCCGAGATGCTGAAAGACGCCGGAGCCACTGCCGTGATTCTGGGGCATTCCGAACGGCGCGAGGACCATGGCGAACAGAACGAAGATGTGCGCTCCAAGGCCAACGCCGTGATGGAGGCTGGCCTCCAGGCGATCATCTGCGTCGGCGAAAGCCTTGAGCAGCGCGAGGCCGCCAATACGCTGGCCATCATCGGAGGTCAGATGTCGGGGTCGATCCCGGACCGCTCCACCGGTGAGAACCTGATTGTCGCCTATGAGCCGATCTGGGCCATCGGTACCGGCAAGGTTCCGACATTGGACGAGATCGGAGAGGTCCATGACTTCATCCGCGCCCGACTGGAACGCCGTTTTGGCGAAGGCGTCGGGCGCTCGGTGCGTCTGCTCTATGGTGGTTCAGTCAAACCGTCCAACGCAGCCGAGATTTTTGGCGTGTCCAATGTGGATGGCGCGTTGGTCGGTGGGGCCAGCCTGAAAGCAGCCGATTTCTCGGGCATCGTTGAAGCGCTGGAAACGGCCTAAGGACCCTCAGGCCAGTTTCATCGTGATCAGGCCCGCAACAATCAAAACTGCTGCGCAGATACGCGTGGCGGTGACGGCCTCGCCCAGAAACATGATGCCAACCAGAAACGCGCCTACCGCGCCAATACCTGTCCAGATTACATAGGCCGTCCCCAGTGGCAGGGTTCGCATCGCAAGCGCTAGCAACGCGAAGGACCCGATCATTGAAACGCCCATCACAGCCGTGGGCCACAGCCGCGTGAAACCGGCCGATTGCTTCATGGCAACGGCCCAAACAATTTCCAGCAGGCCGGCAAGTAGAAGAAAAATCCAGGACATCGAGGACCCTTTTTAGATTTTCGGGTCGTCCCAAATGATCACCCTTTGTGGGGAGGTCGTCCTCTGACACTCTAGTTAGGTACTCTGCACCCTTCTTCAAGGCACGAAAAAACCGGGCGAGAAAACTCGCCCGGTTCGCACTCGATAGCCATTTCTAGTTCGTTATGATTTCCGGCCCCATGAAGGTGTTGGGCAGGAAGGTCGATATCCACGGGATATACGTCACCATGATCAGGAAGACGAACAGCACAGCCAGGAACGGCAGCGCGGCCTTCACAACGCCCATCATCGGCATCCCGGCTACGCCCGAGGTCACGAACAGGTTCAGCCCGACCGGAGGTGTGATCATCCCGATCTCCATGTTGACGACCATGATGATGCCCAGATGGATCGGATCGATGCCCAACTCGATCGCAATTGGGAACACCAGAGGCGCCACGATCACCAGCAGGCCCGAAGGCTCCATGAACTGACCGCCGATCAGCAAAATCACGTTCACCACGATCAGGAAGGTCACCGGACCCAGCCCTGCGGACAGCATGGCGCTGGCGATATGTTGCGGCACTTGCTCATCCGTCAGCACGTGCTTGAGGATCAGCGCGTTGGCGATCACGAACAACAGCGTGACGGTCAGCTTGCCGGCCTCGAACAGCGTGTGCTTGGTATCAGGGTGGAAGAAAGCCGTGAGCAACGCATAGGGCTTTTTCAGCAGCGACAGGTTCTGCGTGCCTTCCTCGGTGCTGAGCGGCCCCATATCCTTGTAGACAAAGCTCGCGATAAAGAAGGCATAGACAGCCGCCACTGCAGCAGCCTCCGTCGGGGTGAAGATGCCCCCATAGATACCACCGAGGATGATCACGATCAGGAACAGGCCCCAACCGGCTTCACGGGCGGAGACAAAGATCTCACCCCAGCCCTTCCAATCGCCCTTGGGCAGGTTCTTGACCTTGGCCATGACGTAAATGGTGATCATCAACATCAAACCAGCCATCAGGCCAGGGATGACCCCCGCAAGGAACATACGCCCGACCGAGACCTCAACGGCGGCCGCATAGACAACCATCACAATCGACGGCGGGATCAGGATACCCAGCGTACCGGCGTTACAGATCACACCAGCGGCGAATTCCTTTGAGTAGCCCACTTGACGCATCCCTGCGATGACAATTGAGCCGATGGCCACAACAGTCGCAGGGGACGACCCTGAAAGCGCTGCGAACAACATACAAGCGAAGACGCCCGCAATCGCCAGGCCGCCCGGAAGGTGTCCCACACAGGCAATCGAGAAACGGATGATCCGCCGCGCGACACCTCCGGTCGTCATGAAGGACGACGCGAGGATGAAGAACGGGATCGCCAGGAGTGTAAAGTGCCCCTCGAACGCCTCGAACAATGTGCCCGCAACCGATGCTAGTGAGCTGTCGGAATAGATCAGCAGGAACAGGGTCGAGCTGAGGCCAAGTGCCACCGCAATCGGAACCCCGATCAGTAGCAGGCCGATGACCATGGAAAAAAGAAGTACAACGTCCATTAGTCATGCTCTCCTTGCTGCGCACGAACCTCTTCGATCTCATCTTCAACCTCGTGGCTCGCGACCAGACGGTCCGCCTCACCACGCCATATCTGCACCGCGACCTGCGCAAAGCGGATCACCAGCAGCAACATCGACAGCGGAAGTATGAAATATGGAACAACCTTGGGCAGCTTCTCGTAATATTCGCCGTAGTTGATCAAGTCCTCGAGAAAGCGGAACGGCGCGATCATTGGGATATCGTCAACTTCGTAAAAGCTCTGACTGCGCGCGTCGAAGTTCAGACCCGTGGGAAACCAGCGTCCCGAGGTTGGCGGCAGATCCGCGAAGACAGCCCAATAGTCATATGACCCCTTCAGCAGCAGCAGCGAAAACGCCAGACAACAGGCCACCGAGATCAGCGCCAGAATTCGTCGCGGCGCAGGGGCCAGCATGTTCAGGATCGCATCAACGCCCAGATGAGCGTGTTTCTTGACGGCATAGGACGCTCCCAAAAGCACCAGCCATCCAAACAGGAAGACCGTAAGCTCAAGCGCCCACAGGATATTCGAGTTGAAGAAGAACCGCGCGATCACGTTGGCAAAGGTCACGGCCGTCATCAGGCCAAGCAGCACCGCGATCAGGGTTTCTTCGATATGGTCGACCAGCCCAGTCGGGCCGGATTTCGCACCAGACATCTATCTGTCCCCACATTTTTTGTGATGATGAGAGTGTTGGGGCGGGCCTTTGTTTGGCCCGCCCGGCCTGCGCGCAGATTACTCCCCAGTCCCCAGCGCGCGGCCTGAACCGGGATCAGAACCCAGCGTTAATGGCCTGAGCGGCGTCGATCTTGTCCTGACCTACGTCATCCGCGAACTGGTCCCAAACCGGCTTCATTGTGTCGACCCAGGCCTGACGCTGTTCGGGCGTCAGCTGACGAATGATGCCACCCGCTTCGGTGATCGAGGCTTTGGCAGCTTCGTTCACGGCAAAGGCCTCTTTGTTACGGGTCTCGGTGACCTCAGCCAGAATGGTCAGGAATTGATCACGCACTTCGGGGTCGAGGCTGTCCAGCCAGTCCACCGAGGTCACGACCAGATAGTCGATGATGCCATGGTTAGTCTCGGTGATGCCGTCCTGCACCTCAAAGAACTTCTTGCCGTAGATGTTGGACCAGGTGTTCTCCTGCCCGTCGACAACACCCTGTTGCAGAGCGCCGTACACTTCCGAGAACGCCATCTTTTGCGGGCTGCCTCCAATAGCTTCCATTTGCGCAACCAGCACGTCCGAGGACTGCACGCGGAACTTCAGACCATCTGCATCAGCCGGTGTTTCCAGCGGCTTGTTCGCCGACATCTGCTTCATGCCATTGTGCCAGAACGCCAGCCCCTGCAGACCGCGGCGCTGCATGCTGTCCTTCATTGCCTGACCGGCATCCGAGGCCTGGAAGGCATCCACTGCGTCAATGTTCTTGAACATGAACGGCAGGTCGAACAGGCGGAACTGCTTGGTGAACTTTTCGAATTTGGACAGCGACGGTGCGGCCAGTTGCACATCGCCCTGCAGCATTGCCTCAAGAACCTTGTCATCATTGTAGAGCGTCGAGTTCGGATAGACCTCTACACACATGACGCCCTGCATCTCGTCATTGACGCGCTGCTCCAGCAGCGAGGCCGCGATGCCCTTGGGGTGCTTGTCGGTGTTCGTCACATGCGCGAACTTTACAACGATCTCACCGTCGTCACACGCAGCCATGCCCGCCGTCGCCGTTACCGTCAAAGCCAGCGCTGTGGCTGCTGTTGTTAGGAATTTCATCTGTTTTCCTCCCAGACTTCCTCGAATTGTCTCATCGGCCCCATCTCGGCACCGTATAGACGGCAGTGAACCGACTGCTTCACGGTGAAACAACAATTTGTAGCGGGCTTTGGGGTGTCAGAATTAATCCCGTTAAAACAGATAATTAAAACCTAACTCTAAAACACGAAATTAGGCCAGCGTCGCCAATGTGCGAAATCCCGCACATCTCTCGACGACGCTGTGCGGAATTCCGCACAATTTTTCGAATCACCCCCGAATCGCTCTGACACCATCCGCAGCCCGCCTAGGCGAACTGCTTGGCCCAACAGCTTTAACCGCATGCAAATGCGGGCAAAGCTGGCGGTAGGACACCCTATCGCCGGTAATCCTCAGGCCGAATCTGATAGCGCGCCAGTTTGTCGTAGAACGTCTTGCGCGGCAGCTTCAGCGCCTTCGCCGCGTCTGAGGCCTTTCCGTTGTGCCGCCCCAACGCAGCGATCAGCAACGAACGTTCCACCCGTGCCATCTGCTCGTTCAAGCCCAGATCCGTCGCCTCTGCCACCTCTTCGGGCATCCCCAAAACAAAACGCATGGCCGACGACATCAAAGAGCGGGCATTACCCGGCCAATCGCTGGCCATCAACGCCGCAAGATGCTCAGGTGATACTTCCGGTTCAGCAATCCCCGCCTGCTCGGCGGCCTGGGCGACATAGTGACGAAAGAGCGTCGGGATATCCTCGGGGCGCTCCGCCAGAGATGGAATGCGCACGCGCATCACATCCAGACGGTAGTAGAGATCGGCGTTGAATCGGCCCTCGGCAGAGATCACAGACAGGTCCGAGGTCGTGCCTGCAATGATCCGCGACCCCGCGCCGCGCTCGATCACATCCAGCGCTTCATACTGAGTCGCTTGCGGCATGGCGGATATCTCGTCTAGAAACAGGGATCCGCCCTTGGCATCTTCGCAGGCTTGGGTGAATTCCTGAACGCTCAATCCGGCCGCCGCGCGTTTGACAAACGGTCCCTGCCCAACGGGCGACATCAGATGCACAACCTCAGCGACTTTGGAAATCCCGCTGCCCGCCGGGCCGGTGACCAGAACCTCGGCTCCAGTCGGAGCAACACTGCGCACCCGCTCACGCAAGGCCTCGGCTTGAGGGGAAAGGCCAAACAAAAGTCGCGCTGCGGGGTCTCCGCGTTCCAGCTCTGATTTTAACGCGCGTTGTTGGATGATATGCGCGCGGGCGTCAAAAGCCCGGTCGAGCACCGCCAGAAGGTCCGCCGCGGCGCAGGGTTTCTCCAGAAAGTCAAAGGCCCCCTGCCCCATGGCCTGAACCGCCATCGGAATGTCACCCTCACCCGTCAGCAAAACCACCGGCAACTCCGGGTCGATTTCTTGCGCGTAGCTAAGCAGATGAAACCCATCCCTCCCGGGCATACGGATATCGGAAAGGATGACACCTGGAAAATCAGCCCGAATGTGGTCTTTGGCAGCGACAAAAGACCCCGCCGCAATCGGCTGGTACTCCGCCAGTTCGAGGGTCTGGGCCAATGCCTCACGCACAGCAGCGTCGTCATCCACCAATAGAACGACCCGAGTCATGCTGCCTGTTCCTTCTCACAGGATTCAAGCTCGACCGTGAACTCCGCCCCTTCTTTCGTATTGATCCCACGGATATTGCCCCCGAAGCTCTGGACCAGACCGTAAGAGATCGAAAGCCCAAGCCCCATCCCTTCGGAAGAGCCGACGGCCTTGGTCGAATAAAATGGCTCAAACAGCTTTTCCGTGTTCTCGATCCCCGGCCCGATATCCCGCACAGTAACCGAGAGCCTTTCACCCGGATGAATCGCGATCTGAATGCGGCGGTCTTCTTGTTGGCTCATTGCATCGGCTGCGTTGTTGATCAGGTTCACAAAAACCTGCACCAACCGGACCTCGCCCCCCCAGGCAAAGACAGGATGTTCGGGCGCGGTCCAATCCAGAGAGACATTTTCGGAACGCAGCCGAGCTTCGGTCAATTCGACCGCAGCGCTTAGAACCTGCACCAGATCCACGCGCCCCATTGGTTCGCTTTCATTGCGGGCAAATGCGCGCAGGTTCTTGATGATCCGTGCCATGCGCGCCGCCATCTGGGAAATTCGACCCAGATTTTCCGCAGCTTTCTCGGATTTCCCTCTCTCCATGAAGGCTGAGCCATTGTCGGCAAATTGCTGGATCGCCATCAAAGGCTGGTTCAATTCATGGCTGATCCCGGCGGACATCTGCCCCAGAGCGCTAAGCTTACCAGCCTGAACAAGATCGGCCTGCGCGCGCTTCAGGGCGGCTTCGGCCTCCTGTCGCTCTGTGATCTCGCGGCGCAGCGCGGCGTTTGCTTTCGTCAGATCTTTGGTGCGTTTTGCCACACGGGTTTCCAGGACGGCATTCGCCTCTGTCAGCGTGCGCCTACGCTCGGTCGCCAGAAACAACAACGCGCCGAAAGCCAAACAGAGGGCTGCAACTGTCGCGGCCTGCAAGCCGGCCAATCGCCGGGCCGGAGCGACATCCATCAAGACCTCGCCGGTCATGCCGATCACTGGCAATTCCTTGACAAGATGCAAAGCCCGTCGCGGCAGATATGGGCTCCAATCCAGTGTCCAGAGTTCATATGGCCCCAAGCGCCGCGCCTGAAAAGAAACCGTCTGGCCATCCGGAGGGGTCAAGCCAACCTCCTCACCCACGCGTTGCCACATCAGCAATTCCAACCGGTTTGAAATGAAAACCAGACCGGAGTGGTCTACAAAGAACACCGCTTCGGTGCTGCCGCGCCAAGTTTGTTCGATATCCTCAACGTCGGCAATCACGATCAAAGCCCCGATCACCGCTCCGCTGATATCGAAATCGGGCGCAGCATAGGTGAAAATCCGATTGCCGGGCCCCGGCAGAATACCATGCGCGCTCCCTAGCGCGCCTTGCATGGCGCGTGTGAAAGCTGGATTGTCTTGGACCGAGCCAGCGACACTTTCATGCGCAGACGCCAGAACCGCCCCGGACCGGTCGGCATAAAGAACCTCGACCGCCGCCGTTTTATCCGCGACCTCCAACAGCAACGCCTGCGCGGTGGCGCGTCCGGATAGTGTATCCAGATCCTCAAGCACGGGGTGGCTCGCCATCAGCACCGCCAGTTCCTGATAAACCTGCAACTGCGTGGTCAACCGATCCGCAGCTAGATCCAGATCAGCCTCAGCCTTTTCGCTGAGTTGAAACACAGCCTGCCGGTAGCCATAGGACCATACAACCGAAGACAAAACTCCGACCATCAATAGAAATCCGGCTATGATCAAAATGCGCTGCATGTCCTACGGTCTTGCATTGGCGGCGCCTTATGGCAAGTCTGCACAACTTCCAAAAAGCTTCGTGCCAGACTGCATCCCGCCGCAAAGACGAAATAAATCAGCCTCCGGGCGGGTGAAAATTCTGCAAAACCGCGCTAGCGCGCGATGCCTCCGGCGGGGATATTTAGGGCCAGATGAAGCATCGGATCCTTTAATCATCTGGCTAAAAATATCTCGGGGGAGTCGCCGCTTCAGGGGCGGCGGGGGCAGCGCCCCCAATCTATTGCTAGCTCTCCACCAAAGCGTTGAGAGGCAGTATCGTGGTCGACTTGATCTCTTCCATCGACAAGAGAGCGGTTACGTTATGAACACGCACCTCTGAGATCAGCTGCTGGTAGAACTGATCATAGGCGCGGGCATTCTTGACCCTCACTTTCAGGATATAGTCGATGTCCCCTGCTAGCCGATGTGCCTCTTGGACTTCAGGTTGATCACGCAGGGCCTTCAGGAACTTGCGCTGCCATTCGGCCTCATGCTCTGAGGTCCGGATCAAGACGAAGAACGTGGCCTCGAAACCAAGCGCTTCGGCATCAAGCAAAACGGTCTGTTGACCTATGATACCGGCCCCCTTCAACTTGCGGATTCGATTCCAAACAGGCGTCTTGGAACTGCCGACCTGCGCCGCTATTTCGTCCAGAGATTGGCTGGCATCGCGCTGCAGCTCAGCCAGAATTTTCCGATCTGTGTCGTCTATTCGCACCGACATTCTAATTTTCCTTACGTTTCGAAACCAGCGTTCCGAATTCTAAACTCACAAGAACGTATGTTCTTATTTGGCGCAACATATGGCGCGATACCGGGAATATTTCCTATATATCAGGACAAGTCAAACCAACTGGAACAGAAGATGACGCAGTCGGAGTCACAAAAAAACTTAGGGCACGTCGATTTTGTCGGCGCAGGACCCGGTGATCCGGATTTGCTCACGCTCAAGGCGCTCAAAGCCTTTGAGCGGGCGGATGTCGTGCTGCATGATCGCCTCATCAGCGCAGAGGTTCTGAAACTTGTTGGTCAGTCGGCCGTTCTGGTCGATGTGGGCAAGGTAGGTTTTGGTCCTTCATGGAAACAGGAAGACATCGACGCGCTGCTGGTCTCCTACGCCATCAACGGCCAACGTGTTGTGCGTTTAAAATCGGGCGACCCGACCGTCTTCGGACGTCTGGATGAAGAGATTGAGGCTGTCGCGGCCGCGGGTATCTCGTGGCAGATCGTGCCGGGTATCACCGCTGCCTCTGCCGCCGTGGCCGGGATCGGTCAAAGCCTGACGCGCCGTGGTCGCAACTCCTCGGTTCGGTTCCTGACCGGCCACGACATGAAAGGGTTCGCGGATCACGATTGGGCGGCCCTTGCGCTCGAGGGATCAGTTGCGGCGGTCTATATGGGTAAGAAATCAGCACGCTTCATTCAGGGCCGCCTGATCATGCACGGCGCCGACCGACAGACGCCTGTGACGCTGATCGAGAACGCCTCGCGCCCCGACCAACGCATTCTGGAAACCAATCTGGACCGTCTGCCAAAAGATCTGGCTACTGCCGAGATGGACGGCCCTGCCCTCATGTTTTATGGCCTCGCCCCGCGCCAAGCGGCCCTGGCCCTGACCGAATTCAAAAAGGAGCATGCCTGATGGCCCGCGCTTTTACCCCCAAAGTCGTCACCGCCAACGATCTGCTCGAAGGTGACGTGATATATCAGACCGAAGATGACCGCTGGTCGCGTGAACTGTCCGAGGCCGAGCTGATCACCGACGAGGCCCATGCGCAGGTCCGTTTGCTGGACGCCGCGCGTCAGGCGAACAAGATCGTCGGCGCATATCTGGCCGATGCAGTCGCCGGTGAAAACGGCCCCGAACCCACCCATTTCCGAGAGGAGTTCCGCCGCACCGGACCCTCGAACTATGCCCATGGCAAGCAGGAAACACAGTCGCAGCCCCGGGCCTGACCTCCGGCCCCTTTCTCCCCATTAAGGCCCCAAGGTTTCGGGGCTGCATTTAAGGACAGCTACACATGTATCGCTACTCCGAGTTTGACACAGCATTCCTGGCCGAGCGCAACCGTCAGTTCCGCGCACAGGTCGAACGCCGCATCGACGGCTCGCTGACCGAGGATGAATTCAAGCCGCTGCGCCTGATGAACGGCCTGTATCTGCAGCTGCACGCCTATATGTTGCGGGTTGCCATTCCCTACGGCACGCTCTCCAGCGCACAGATGCGCCAACTGGCACTTCTGGCCGAGAAATGGGACAAGGGCTATGGCCATTTCACCACCCGTCAGAACATCCAGTACAACTGGCCGAAACTGAAAGACGTGCCGGATATGCTGGACGCGCTGGCCGAAGTTGGCATGCACGCCATTCAGACCTCGGGCAACACGATCCGTAACGTGACAGCCGACCACTTTGCCGGTGCTGCCGCGGATGAAATCGCTGACCCACGCCCATATGCCGAACTGCTGCGCCAGTGGTCGACTGACCACCCGGAATTCCAGTTCATGCCGCGTAAGTTCAAGATCGCCATCACGGGCTCGGAAAACGACCGCGCCGTGATCAAAGCGCACGATATCGGCCTTCAACTGGTTGAGCGTGACGGCGTTCTGGGCGCTCGCGTGATCGTAGGTGGCGGTCTGGGCCGTACACCCATGATCGGTAAGGAACTGTCTGAGTTCGTCGCCTTTGACGACCTGCTGGCCTATCTTGAGGCTTCCGTTTCCGTGTGGAACCAGATCGGTCGCCGTGACAACAAATACAAAGCACGGATCAAGATCACCGTGCACGAGCATGGCATCGACGCCATCCGCGCCAAAGTCAACGAGCGCTTCTTGCAGGTACGCCCGCAGTTCAAAGGCGCCGACATGGCGCTGCTGGAAGAGATCAAGGGTCATTTTGCAGCGCCAGACTTCCGCGAAGCTTCGGTTGCGTCGTTTGAGTCCGCCTACACCAACGATCCGGTCTTCCGGTCGTGGGTCGACACCAACATCGCGCCGCACAAGAACGCGGACCACGCGATCGTCACGATCTCGATCAAGAAGCACGGGAAAACGCCGGGCGATGCAACCGCCGAGCAGATGCGTGTGATGGCCGATCTGGCCGAAGAGTTCGCCTATGACGAACTGCGCATCAGCCATGAGCAGAACGTGATCCTGCCGCATGTCCACAAATCGGACCTGCGCGCGATCCACGCCAAGTTGAAAGAGCACGAGCTGGCCACAGCCAATATCGGCCTGATCAGCGACATCATCGCCTGCCCCGGCATGGATTATTGTGCGCTGGCGACAGCCCGCTCGATCCCGGTTGCAGAACAGATCGCGACCCGTTTTGATGAGTTGAAGCTGGAGCATGATATCGGCCACCTGAAGATCAAGATCTCGGGCTGCATCAACGCCTGTGGTCACCACCATGTCGGCCATATCGGCATTCTGGGTCTGGATCGCGCTGGCGTCGAGAACTACCAGATTACGCTGGGTGGCGACGGTACCGAGACCGCGGCCATCGGCGACCGCACAGGTCCCGGCTTTGCTTATGATGAGATCGTTCCGGCCGTCGAGCGCATCGTCGACACTTATCTGAACCAGCGGGAGAGCGCTGAAGAAACCTTCCTGGAAACCTACCGCCGTGTCGGTATGGCGCCCTTCAAGGCTGCACTCTACCCCGAGGCACAGGCCAATGCCGCTTGATCTGATCCAGACGGAACTGGGTAAAGATCGCGCTGAACTGACCGAAAAGGTCAACGCGCTGAACGCCCGGTTCCGCCATCACTCGGCGCATGATGTCATGCACGGGGCGATTGAGGAAATCGACGATCTGGCTCTGGTCTCAAGCTTTGGGGCCGAGTCGGTTGTTCTGTTGCACATGGCTGCCGTTGTCGACCAGATGACGCCGGTTCTGTTTGTCGACACCATGATGCTGTTTGCGGAAACGCTTGAATATCAGCAGGATGTCAGCGAACGCCTTGGCCTGAAGAACATTAAAATCATCCGCGCCGAGAATGAGGACATTCAGCGTGAAGACCCCTATGGCGCGCTGCGTCTGCGGGATACGGATGCGTGCTGCAACCTGCGCAAGACCTTCCCGCTGCAACAAGCCCTTGCCGGCTATTGCGGCTGGATCACCGGTCGCAAGCGGTTTCAGGCCGGCACCCGCGCCACGCTCGAGTTCTTTGAGGTCGAGGACGGCACTGGCCGGATCAAGGTCAACCCGCTGGCCCATTGGGCGCCCGAAGACGTGCGCGCCTATATGGATGAAAACAACCTGCCCCGCCATCCGCTGGTGGCCAAAGGCTATCCCTCCATCGGTTGTGCGCCCTGCACCTCGCCGGTCAAGGAAGGCGAAGACCCCCGCGCCGGACGTTGGCGCGACCAGAACAAAGAAGAATGCGGCATCCATTTCGTCGATGGCAAAATGGTGCGCGCCGGAGAGAAAACATGAACGTAATTGTATCGGATGAGGGGTTCTCCCCCGATGATTGGACAGACGGCTTTGTCACGCTTGAGGACGCGGCCAATGATGTTGTGGCGCTTGATGTAGCCTCGGACACCGACCCCGATGAGCTAGTCGAGCGTCTTGGCAACGCCCAGATGGTGCGGGTGGATTTCCCGTCCTCGGCGGATGGTCGCGGTTTCACTATTGCCCGCGTGCTACGCCTGAAAGGCTATACGGGCCGTTTGCGCGCCAAAGGGCACGTTCTGGCTGATCAATACGCCATGGCCCGCCGCAGCGGCTTTGACGAGGTCGAGATCGACGACGCCCTCGCCTCTCGCCAGCCCGAAGATCAGTGGTTGGCTCGCGCCAACTGGGAAGAAAACAACTATCAGGCTCGCCTGCGGGGCTGACCCCACATCGCCAGCTTGTGACGCTTAAGGGGCATTTCGCCCCTTTTCCTGACTTGGATCAAAGATTAAACGGAGATGTCGGTTTAGCAGACCGATAGCGAAACGATGACAGAGATGAAGCCCGTGAGTGAAGCAACCGCCGTAAAGGCCCCCGTTCTGCCGGATGCCCAGACCGTGACCGAGGTCAAACACTGGACCGACAGCCTGTTCTCGTTCCGGGTGTCGCGCCCTGCGACGCTGCGCTTCCGCTCGGGTGAGTTCGTGATGATCGGCCTGATGGGCGATCCTGATACCAAAACCGGTCGGCAGAAACCGCTGTTGCGCGCCTATTCGATTGCATCTCCGTCCTGGGACGAAGAACTGGAGTTCTATTCGATCAAGGTACAGGATGGCCCGCTGACCTCGAAGCTGCAGCACATCCAGCCCGGCGATCAAATCATCCTGCGACCCAAGCCCGTGGGCACGCTGGTGCATGACGCCCTGCTGCCCGGCAAACGCCTGTGGTTCTTCGCCACCGGCACCGGCTTTGCCCCCTTCGCCTCGCTGCTGCGCGAGCCACAGACTTATGAGGACTATGACGAGGTGATCATCACCCATACCTGCCGCGAAGTGGCTGAGCTGGAATATGGTCGCCAACTGATCGAGAACATCCGTCAGGACGAAATGCTGGCCGAGCTGATGGGTGAAGGCTTTGCCGACAAGATTCGTTACTACCCAACAACGACTCGGGAAGAGAGCCCAAAGATGGGCCGCATCACCAACCTGCTGAAAGACGGCACCGTGTTTTCCGATCTGGGGATCGAAGGTGGTATCAAGCCGGAAACCGACCGTGCGATGGTCTGCGGTTCGCTGGCCTTCAACCTGGACATCAAGGAAATCCTCGAGGAATTCGGCCTGCGTGAAGGTGCAAACTCCGAGCCTAAAGAGTTCGTGATCGAAAAAGCATTTGTCGGCTGATTGGCCTGTTTGACCGGGTCCATCAGGTCCCGGCCAGCTGTTTCCTGTGTTCAATCGTGGCAATTTCCAGTCTTTAAGCCTTTATGCTGCTTGAAAGACTGCGCGCACCCGTCTAAATTCCCACCTCGAAATTCTGCAATCATCAAAGGAATGAACCCATAGCTCGCAGACCCCACAACGCGCCGCCGCAGAGAGACACTGGCCCGCGCGTCAATGAAAAGATACGTGCCCCCGAAATCCGCCTGATTGGTGCCGAAGGTGAAAATGTCGGGGTGGTTCATCCCGCCAAAGCCATGCAACTTGCCGCCGATGCCGGCCTCGACCTGGTCGAGATCTCGCCCAACGCGAACCCGCCGGTCTGCAAGATCATGGACTTTGGCAAGTTCAAGTACGAACAGCAGAAACGCGAAAGCGAAGCCCGCAAGAAACAAAAGATCATCGAGGTGAAAGAGGTCAAATTCCGACCCAACACCGACACGCATGACTATGAAGTCAAAATGAAGAACGTCTATAAGTTTTTGGAAAAGGGCGACAAAGTCAAAGTCACCCTGCGCTTCCGTGGCCGTGAGATGGCGCACCAGAACCTGGGCCGAGAACTGCTGGAGCGCGTCGCCGAAGACATCAAGGAACTGGGCAAGGTCGAAAACATGCCCAAGATGGAAGGCCGTCAGATGATCATGATGATCGGCCCGCTGCCGCAGAAGTAACTCGGCCTATCACCGCAAATTCCCAAGCCCCTTCGATCTCCGAAGGGGCTTTTTTCATCCCGCTTTCCGGTCGCGCATCCAATGGGCTGCATCTCGCACGTCGAATACCAACGAGATGACATCGACAATCAACAGCAGCCACAGGAACCGAAAATAGGCCGGGTTGAGCGTTTCTGCTGCGCTCAGCATCCCCGCAACCACAATGACCAGCGGAACCCAGCACAGGAGATGCGGAAGGGCCATCGCCCCGCTCATCCCGCGCGCGGCAATCATGATCGGCAAGTTCAACGCCATTCCCATGATCGCTAGAGCGGCAATCACCCCCCCCTGCGGCTGGTCCAGAAAGAACAGCGGCAAAAGGTTGACCGGAACCAAAATCACGGCGACCCAGATTTGCACCCAGAGGGGTAACCCTCGGAAACTCTGCCAAATATCCTGCACCATGACCGCACCCCTACTAAGTTCGCGTCAAACCTAGCGAATTTGCGTGGGGCGGAAAGGGCTGTCACGGGATTGTCAGATCACGGCGGCCATTGCCCGGCCAAGCTTGGCGACAAGCTCGTCGATCTCCTCCTCTTCGATGATGAAGGGCGGAGCAAGAAGGATGTGATCTCCGGCCTTGCCGTCGCGAGTCCCTGACATCGGATAGCAGATCAACCCCTCGGCCATCGCAGCCTTTTTGATCTTTGCAGCCACACCCAGTGCCGGATCGAACGGAGTTTTTCTTTCGCGATCCGCGACCAGTTCAATCCCGCGAAACAGGCCGCGCCCCCGGATATCGCCCACATTGGCGTGCTGCCCAAAAGCCGCTTCCAGCGCTGACTGAAGTTTGGCCCCCATCACACCGGCCCGGTCGGGCAGGTCTCGGCTGGTCAACTCACGAACCACCGCCAAGGCCGCAGCCGTCGCCACCGGATGGCCAATATAGGTATGACCATGCTGGAAAAAGCCCGAGCCATGTTGGATCGCATCATAGATTTTATCCGTGCAGAGCATGGCTCCAATCGGTTGATAACCGGCCCCCAACCCTTTGGCGATGCACAGAATATCCGGTGAGACGCCATCGTGATCGCAAGCAAACAGATGCCCGGTTCGACCCATCCCGCACATCACTTCATCAAGGATCAGCAGAACCCCGTATTGGTCACAAATCTCGCGAATACGCTTGAAATAGCCCTCTACCGCCGGAACAGCACCGAGGGTCGCCCCGACAACCGGTTCCGCCATGAACGCCATGACGGTCTCCGGTCCAAGACGTAGGATCTCCTGTTCCAACTCATTCGCGACGCGTTGACCGTAGTCAAAGCTGCTCTCATCCTCAGGCTTTTCCGCGTATTCATAACATGACGCGATGTGGGTCATCTCGATCAACATCGGCGCGAACTGTGCCCGCCGCCAAACATTGCCGCCTGCAGACAGCGCACCCAGAGTATTGCCGTGATAGCTTTGACGACGCGCTATCACATGGCGACGCTCAGGCTGACCGATCTCAAGGAAATACTGGCGCGCCAGCTTGATCGCCGCCTCGGTCGCCTCGGAGCCGCCGGACACGAAATACACCCGCTCCAAATCGCCCGGAGCATGCTGGATCAGCAGATCGGCCAGCTCTTCCGCCGGTTCCGAGGTCATGAAACCGCTATGGGCAAAGGCGATCTGTTCAACCTGTTGCTGCACCGCTTCGATCACCGCGCGGTTGGAATGGCCCAAACAAGACACGGCCGCATCGCCACAATCCAGATAGCGTTTGCCGTCGGCATCAATCAGGTAACACCCGTCGCCGCCTGCGGCGATAGGCAACTCGGCTTTGGTATGGCGCGGAAACACATGGCTCATTCTTGTTCTCCTTTGATCAACGACACGAGTGCTGCAACCGATGCCGCGTTATTCCCCCAGGTTTGACCCGAGGAATCCGTCAGGCTGTTCTCAAACCCGACGCGCACATCTCCGCCCTGCCGCGCGGCCTTCAGCAAACACGCGTGTTCCTGGGTGCCAAACGCGCAGAGCATCCACTGACCGCCCTCTAGCGGAAACTGATCCAAATCTTCGGGCTCGGATTCTTGCCCCGCCGCATATCGCCCCAAAACAAACAGGCGATCCACCTGCCCGGCCCTGACAACACCTTCTGCCTGTAGTCGCGCCAACAAAGCCGCGTCCTCCGCATCATAGAGGATATGTTGAACGCGCGTCCCTTGATCATGGCACAGGCCGTAGACCCGATCCGCCATCTCCGCGACTTCGCGCACGGCGATCGACGCCCAAGTAGGTCGCACCTGCCGCAAACATTCGAATTGAGCCCCTGCGTCATAGACCCCCGCGGCCTCGGTTGTGATCTGAACCTCTAGACCGGGCAACCGCTGGCGTAATTCGCCCAGGGCTTCGCGATACAAACCCGCATCCAAAGAGTGCCGCCCCTCCGAATCCCGGACATGCAGATGCAGCCCGTCCGCTCCGGCTGCGTGGCAGTCATGCGCGGTTTGAAGGGTTTCCTGCAAGCTCACCGGTAGCTGAGGATGATCCGCATGCCCACGCCGCGCCCCATTGGGGGCAACAAGGACATATGGCTTTGGGGCGGTGGACGTCATTGAACTCTCCGTTCTGTATGGGTTCGATCTACGCTCATCCAGATCGTTTTCAATTGGCAATTTTCAAAACATATGTTTTCTTCTGTTTTATGACCGATGCGCTCAGCCCTCTGATCTCTGCTCTCCGGCAATCAATCGACCAAATGCCGCCGCAACTACAGGCGGCAGCCAAATATGTGATAGACCATCCGGGCGACTTTGGCCTCGACCCGATCCGCACGACCGCGACGAAGATCGGTGTTAGCTCAAACGTTCTTGTCCGCCTCGCCCAGCGGATGGGCTTTGATAGCTACAACGCCTTGCGCAAACCCTTTCGACATGCCCTGGTCACAGATGGTGAGACCCGCTTGGATCGGGATTGGTTGAACGAGGTGCGAACAGATGCTTCGTTCGACACCGCTCAGGCAGGGTTTGCGCGAAATGAAATGAACGTCGTGGCAAGATCCCTACGTTTGATGGATCCGGAGAAAACAAGCGCCGTGATCCAGCTTATCTTAAACGCTAACCGCTGCTTCATAACAGCAACGCGCGCAAGTTATGCGCTCGCTCATTACTTCCACTATGCAGGCCGCATGGCCCATCCGGGTTTACAACTGATCCCGCGTCACATGGGGTCCGCAACCGACGATCTGCTGGATGCGGGGCCGAATGATTGTCTGCTGGCCATAACCGTTCGACCCTATTCGTCCGAGACGATCCGAACCATGCGCTTCGCCGCGGACCGAGGTTTGAAGATCATCCTTATCTCGGACAGCGACATGATCGCACCCGGTATTCGCCCGGACCTGAGCCTGCAGATCAGCACGCGGTCGATGCACCACTTCTCTAGCTTCTCCGGAGCGATGGCCGTTCTGGAATGCCTGCTCAGCCACCTATTCGCAGTTGGCGGAGAAAACGCCCTGCGCCGCGTGGAAGCCTATGAGAAAACACGCGAAGACACCGGGGCCTATTGGCAACCTGCAAAGCTACCGAAGATTAGAAAACCATAGCAAAAGCCCCGGGGTTTTGCCCGGGGCTTTGGAGTTTATCGCCTATGCGGTTACGAGCAGTCTTGGACGGCGCGTTTCGTCATCACCCCAACCAGATGCGCGCGGTAGTCTTTACTGCCATGCAGGTCGGCGATCATGTTCATCGGGTTGACGCTCAGCCCCATCAGTGCCTCGGCTCTGAAGGATTTGTTCAAGGCCTCTTCGGCCTCTGCCCACCGGAACACGCCGTCTTCGCTGGCGCCGGTCACGGCCACGCGGACACCATCCGCGAACCGCGACACGTAGACACCGACCAATGCAAACCGGGACGCGGGCTGCAGGAACTTCTGATAGCTCGCCGCCTGCGGCACAGGGAACCGGACCGAGGTGATGATCTCACCCTCATCCAGCGCGGTGGCAAACATGCCCTGAAAGAAGTCGTCCGCCGCGATCTGCCGCGCGTTGGTCACGATGGTCGCGCCTGAGCCCAGCACGCCCGCCGGATAACAGGCCGCCGGATCATTGTTGGCCACCGACCCGCCAATGGTGCCGCGATTGCGCACCGCCGGATCACCGATCTGACCCGCCAAGGCCGCCAGCGCCGGATACGACCCCGCCGCTTCACGCGCCACCGTGGCATGGGGCGTCGCCCCGCCAATGACGACCGAGCCGTCATCCTCGACACAGACACCTTGCATCTCGGCAATCCCACCCATGCTGACCAGCACCGATGGCGCCGCCAGGCGCTGCTTCAGCGTCGGGATCAGCGTCTGCCCCCCGCCCAATGGCTGCGCATCCTCGGCCCCCAACGCGGCAACCGCGTCGGCAATGCTCGAGGGCTTCTCAAACTCGAAACTGTACATTCCGCTTTTCCTTTCCGAAGAGCGCAGATCCGCTCTTCATCTGGCTAAAAATACCTCGGGGTCCGGGGCTGGCCCCCACCCTCTCAACTCAGCTGTTCATCGCCGCCCAAACGCGCGACGGGCTTACTGGCATGTCGATGTGATCCACCGCCTTGCCGCCCGAATTCATCGCATCCAGAACCGCATTGACCACAGCCGGCGGAGAGCCAATCGCCCCGGCCTCACCACAGCCCTTCACACCCAGCGGGTTATGCGTACAGGGCGTCTGGCTGGAATGATCGACGCCGTAGAAGGGCACATCATCGGCGCGCGGCATGGCGTAATCCATGAAGGACGCGCTCAGCAGCTGGCCATTCTCGTCATAGGCGCAGTTCTCAAGCAGAGCCTGGCCGATACCCTGGCCAATACCGCCATGCACCTGACCATCCACGATCATCGGATTGACTATGTTGCCAAAGTCATCCGCCGCGGTGAAGGCCTCGATGCTGACCTGACCAGTCTCGGGGTCCAGCTCGACCTCGCATGCATAAGCGCCCGAGGGGAAGGTGAAGTTGGCCGGGTCGTAGAACGCGGTCTCCTCCAGCCCCGGTTCCACCTCCAGCGGGAAGTTATGCGGCACATAGGCTGTCAGGGTCACGTCGCCCCAGGCCACCGACTTGTCGGTGCCCGCGACGCTGAACTGACCGTCCTTCAGCTCAATATCGGCCTCAGACGCCTCCAGCAGGTGGGCGGCAATCTTCTTGGCCTTGTCGATCACCTTCTCAGTGGCCTTCACCATGGCCGAGCCACAGACCGCCAGCGAGCGCGAGCCATAGGTGCCCATGCCGAACGGGATCTTCGAAGTGTCGCCATGCACGATCTCGACCATCGATTCATCAATGCCGATCATGTCGGCCACAACCTGCGGGAAGGCAGTCTCATGCCCCTGCCCGTGGCTGTGCGCGCCTACCATGACGCTGATCGAGCCGGTGGCATTCACCCGCACGGTCGCCGCGTCATAGAGACCCGCCCGGGCCCCCAGCATGCCAACGATGTTCGAAGGCGCAATGCCGCAGGCTTCGATATAGCAGTTGATGCCCAGTCCCCGCAGCTTGCCCTTTGCCTCGCTTGCCGCACGGCGTGCGGCAAAACCTGCCAGATCGGCTGCGGCCTCAAGCTTGTCCATAGTCCCGTTGTAATCCCCGGTGTCATAGGTCAGCGCCACCGGCGTGTCATAGGGGAACTGGGTGATGAAGTTCTGACGGCGCAGGGCAATCGGATCGACCCCCAGCTCGCGCGCGGCCTTGTCCACCACGCGTTCCAACTGGAACGTCGCCTCGGGCCGGCCCGCGCCGCGATAGGCATCCACCGGCACCGTATTGGTAAACATCGCCTTCACGTTCACCTGAATGACCGGCGTCTTATAATTGCCTGCCATCAGTGTGCCGTGCAGCCATGTGGGCACGGAACTGGAGAAGGTCGACAGATACGCCCCAAGGTTCGCATAGGTGTTGGTCCGCAACCCGATGAAGTTGTTGTCTGCATCCAGCGCCAGTTCGATTTTGCTGACATGATCCCGACCATGGGCGTCCGACATGAACGCCTCGGACCGGCTGGAGGTCCACTTCACAGGCCGGTTGCAGGCCTTGGCGGCGAAGGTACAGAACGCCTCTTCCGCATAGTGGAAAATCTTGGTGCCAAAGCCGCCCCCCACATCCGGGGCCACAACGCGGACCTTATGCTCGGGCAGGCCCAGCACAAAGGCGCACATCAGCAGGCGGATCACATGCGGGTTCTGCGAGGTGGTATAGAGCGTGTACTCATCCGTCCCGCGCTTGTACTCACCCACCGCCACGCGCGGTTCCATCGGGTTGGCAACCAGGCGGTTGTTCACCAGATCCAGCGTGGTCACATGGGCCGCATTGGCGAAGACCTCATTGACCTTGGCGTCATCCGCTTCACCCAGCTGCCAGTCATAGCAGATGTTGTTCTTCAGATCGTCATGGACCAGCGTCGCGCCCTCTTGGGCTGCGGCCTTCATGTCGATCACGGCGGGCAGTTCCTCGATGTCCACCTCGATCGCCTCGGCCGCATCGCGCGCCTGTTCCAGGCTGTCGGCCACAACGGCGGCAATGGGATCGCCCACATGGCGCACCTTGCCCTGGGCCAGAATGGGATGCGCAGGCTCCTGCATGGGTGCGCCGTGCTTGTCCGTCACCTCCCAGCCGCAGGGCATGCCGCCCACGCCTTCGAAATCCTTGCCGGTGAACACCTTGACCACGCCCGGCATGGCCTCGGCCGCCGAGGTATCAAGGCTGGTGATCCGGCCATGCGCGATATCCGAGCGCAGGAAATGAACATAGGCCTGTCCGGCCACGTTGATGTCGTCGGTATAATTGCCTGCTCCGGTCAGAAAGCGCACGTCCTCGCGCCGCTTGGAACTGGCTCCGATGCCACTGTCTTTGGGCATTGCTTGTTCTCCTCCCTCGGGCCGCTTATTCGGCGGCGATGCTGCTGACGTCCTGGCCCGAAGCGGCCATGATCGCCTTGACGATGTTGTGATAGCCCGTGCAACGGCACAGGTTGCCTTCCAGATACTTGCGGATCTCGGCCTCGGTCGGGCGCGGATTGTCCTTCAGGAGCGCCGCCGCGCTCATCACCATGCCTGGCGTGCAGAAGCCGCATTGCAGCCCGTGATGATCCTGAAACGCCTGCTGGATCGCATTGAGCGTCCCATCCTCGGACGCCTGACCCTCAATAGTGCCGACCTCGGCCCCGTCGGCCTCAACCGCCAGCATGTTGCACGACTTGACGGCCTCGCCGTTCACATGCACCACACAGGCCCCACATTGCGCCGTATCACAGCCAACATGCGTCCCCGTCAAAGACAAATGATCCCGCAAAAAACCAGACAATAACGTCCGACCCTCAACATCACCGCTCACAGACATGCCATTCACAGTCAGCGATATATTTGGCATAAGACCTCCCCTTCTTTAGCTCATTCGCTTGGGGCGAGTTAAACACGGGAGGTCTGGCTTGAGAACAGGAATTTGTCGCTTTTTGACACCAGAGGGACGCAAAAGGCCGATGCCATAAAATCATCGGCGCCGCCTGTAGGCCTCTGACCTACTTCTTCCGTTGCGCGCGAGGTTGCGGCCGGGTCGGGATTTCCTTGAGCAGACCACCCACACCCATCGCAGCAATATCGGCACCAGTGGTCTCGACCCCACAGGCCACGCGGGACAAAACCCAATCGGCGCCGTTCAAAGCCGGAGAGCGCGCGCATCCCGGCAGGCCGATCACAGGGCGCGTGTTCAACGCCCCCAGAAACAGCAAATTGCCCGGATCCACCGGCATGCCGAACCGATCAACATCCCCGCCTGCGGCGCGCACGGCAGACGGGGCCACGTCGTTCACATCCGACGTCGCCGAGGCCGTCAGGATCATCAGCACATCGCCGTCGGCCCGATTAATGGCCGATGCAAGTTGGTCGGTTTCATGCGGGACGATCTGCACATCGCACAGGTCCATGCCCAGAGCCTCGACACGTCCGCGCATGGCTGCGATACCCTTCTCATTGGGCGGCCCTCCGGCGATGTCCGTTACGATCAATCCCGCGCTGCGATAGACCGGCGCGACTAGGCGGACCGAGGCCTGCGCCAAACCCGCCGCGCGTTCAACATCGGCTTTGGGAACAGCGTAAGAGATCACCTTGATCGTGGCGACCATACCGCCCGCTGTCATCTGCTGATGCTGCGGGACCGTTGCGACGGTGATCATTGGATTGATGCGGTTGAACTGCTCGAGTGCGGCCACATCCAGCACCACCACGCCCGGCCCCTCGGCCAGAAGGTTCACGCGGCCGGTAAACGCCTCGGTCAAGCGCAGGTTGGCGTCGGTGGGATCGGGGACTAGAGCACGGGCCAGCACTTCGGCAGCTTCGTCCTCATGACTATCGCCGGGTTCCAGACGAGCGACGATGACCTCGTCAAACCCCGCGCTGGACAATTGCGAGACATGCTCGGCGGTCAGCATAAGCCCCTTGCGCAGCTTTTGGTCCGAGACTTTGACGGAATGCGCCAGAATGGCTCCGGCGGCTGCGGTCACGGGCACGGGGCCGAATTTCATGCCTTACCTCGCAGAACCGCCGTCATCTGAGCCAGAATGGCCACGGCAATCTCGGAGGGGCCTGCGGCACCGATATCAAGGCCAATCGGCCCGTGAATGCGCGCGATCTGAGCCAGCGTGAATCCCGCCTCGGTCATCCGCTCAACCCTTTTGGCATGGGTGCGGGTCGACCCGAGTGCGCCAATATAGAACACATCCGCATCCAGCGCGGCCTGCAAAGCCGGATCATCCAGTTTCGGATCATGGGTCAACAGGACAATGGCCGTGCGCGGATCCAAACCCAGCTTGGCAACCGCCTCATCCGGCCAATCGGTCAACAAGGTCTCTCCGGGGAAGCGGCTGTCTGAGGCAAATGCCTCGCGCGGGTCGATGATGGCCGGGTCGTATCCCGCAATCCGCGCCATCGGCACCAAGGCCTGCGCGATGTGAACCGCACCGACGATGATCAACCGCAAAGGCGGGTTGTGAACGGCGACGAAGGTCTTGCCATCCTCTTCGAACCCAGACCGATCCATGCGCAACCGATCCGCATAAGCATTGCGGCGCAAGGCCCTGTGTCCGCTGTCTGTATTCACTTCATAAGCAAGCGGTTCGCGGCGCGCACGGGCGGCTACCAACTCGGCCAGCATCGGCTCAGGCAGGACAGAACCGACCGGCTCGACTAAAACCCGGATGGTGCCACCACAGGCCAGACCGACGGCAAACGCATCTTCGTCGCTGACACCGAATTCAAGCAGGCGCGCCTCGCCCTCATCAATGGCTTCAATGGCTTCGACGATAACAGCGCCTTCGACGCAACCGCCCGAGACGGACCCTTCGATCCGCCCGTCCCCGCCGATAACCAGTTGAGACCCCACACGACGCGGTGCGCTGCCCCAGGTTTCGACAACAGTGGCCAGCGCGGCACCGCGGCCGCTGCGGTGCCATTCCAAAGCGCGTTCCGGGCTGCTGTCGAATCGATCCATCGAATCCTCCTGGCTTGTTGCAAACCAACATAGGCAGCCTTGGACCAATGAAAAGCGAACGTTAGTCGGAGACGGCAGTCAATTCGCGATTATGTGGGCAGTAAAAGGCCGATTTGATATTCACACTCTCAAAGGATTGATTACGAATACCCCACGTCTTAAGTTGAAACCGCGCCTGAATTTGGATTGGGCGCTCTCAATAAATTTCTCAACGGAGACGAAGAGTTGAAACGCATTCTTACACTGGGAACGGCGCTCGGCCTGTTGGCCTCGACCGCTGTATGGGCTGATACATTCGAACGCTACGGTGAGGTTGAAGGCTGGAAAGTCTTCATCGACAACGAAAAGAAATCCTGTCTGATTGAGGCCGTGGATGACGCGGAAAACGTTGTTCAGATGGGCCTGACCGAGGATCGCGGTGTGGGTTACGTTGGTGTTTTCACCAAGGCGGAAACCAATATCAAACGCGGTGAGAAAGAAGCCGTGGCAATCCTGCTGGGTGATAACCTTTATGTGGGTGAGGCCACTGGCATGAAGGGCAATATCACCAAGGGTTATTCCGGCGGTTATGTCCTGTCCGACGACCCACAATTTGCGGATGATTTGGCCAAGAAACAGGTCATGATCGTCTTCCCCGAAAAGGAATTTGCGTTCACCGTAGATCTGACCGGCACTTACAAGGCCATGGAGATGGCGCGTGAGTGCAACGAAAAACAGCTGGGCTAAACCCTAGCCAGAAAGCGCGGACATGAGCCGCGCTTTCTCTCCGACATCGTCCTGGGCTGAGATGACCGTGGCGAGGTCTTCGAGCGACGCGATCGAATGACCCGCGCGGAAGCTGTCGACATGGGGCAGCATGGCGGCCACGCCCTGCGCTTTGGGGGCGAACCCATCCCAGCGCAGCAGAGGGTTCAGCCAGATCAGACGCCGGGCCGAAAGATGCAGGCGCTCGGTCTCTTTCGCCAAAGCTTCGGGCGCACCGCGATCCAACCCGTCCGAGATCAGCAGAACCACCGCGCCCTGCCCCATCACGCGCCGCGACCAGTCTCGGTTGAAGGCGTGCAAGCAGTCTCCGATCCGCGTACCCCCTTCCCAATCCTGCGCCTCGGCCCCGGCGGCAGCGAGGGCCGCATCTACGTCACGCTGATGTAGATGACGGGTGATATTGGTAAGTTGCGTGCCGAAGGTAAAGGCATGGACCTTGGCCCAGCCGGCCCCCTTGGCGTTCGAGACCGTGTGCAGAAAATGCAGGATCAGGCGGCTATATTGGCTCATCGAACCAGAGATGTCGCAGAGCACGACCAGATTGGGCCAGCGTGGCCGGGGTTTTTGTTTCGCGATATCGTGCAGCTCTCCGCCCTGACGCATGGCGGCGCGCAGGGTTCTCGCCCGGTCGATCCGGTGGCCGATATGGCTGGCCTGGCTGCGGCGGCTTTCGATTGGCTTGACCGGCAGGCTGAGGCGCGACAGGAGGCGCTTGGCCTGAGCGATCTCATCGGTACTCATCTGTTCGAAATCCAGACTGCGCAGACGTTCCTCGGATGAGGCGGTTTGCGAGGCGTCGATCTCGAGCTCCGTCTCGCCCTCTTGCTCCTCGGAGGTTTCAGGCTGATCGCGCTCCACCCCGTCAAGCAGCGCCTCAGCCGCGCGTTTTTCCCCGGCGTCCGCTTTACGTTCTTCCTGCACGCCACGAATGGCGGGCAGCATCATGGACATCATGTGTTCTAGATACCTTGGGTCGCGCCAATAGAGGCGAAAGACCTGCGCGAAGACGGTGCGATGTTCGGGGCGGTTCACGAAACAGGCATGTAAGGTCCAGTAAAAATCCTGCTTTTCAGTGAAGCCTGCGGCCTCAACGGCCCGAATGGCATCCACCACACGACCGGTGCCGATCGGCAGCCCGGCTTTTCGAAGGGCGCGGGCGAAATGTGTGATGTTCTGCGCCAGCTTCGGGTTTTCGGGAATGTCGAGCGGGATCTGTTCGGCCATCAGCGCTCATGGGGGCTCTGCCCCCATATCCCCGAGGTATTTTCAAGCAGAAGAAACATCAGGCCGGTTCTAAATCGGCCTTGGCTTCGTCAAGAATGCGTTTGGCCTCGGACCCTTGCAGTTTCTGGATGTCGTCCTGGTATTTGAGAATCGCGCCGAGGGTATCTCCGATCACTTCGGGGCTGAGGTTGATGACGTCCAGCGCCAGCAGGCATTTGGCCCAGTCGATGGTTTCGGCCACGCCGGGTTTCTTGAACAGGTCTTCGGTGCGCAAACGCTGCACGAAGGCTACGACCTCACGACTGAGGGACTGGGCCGCTTCGGGCGCGCGGGCGTTCAGGATTTCAATCTCCCGGTCGAAATCCGGGTAGTCGACCCAGTGGTAAAGGCAGCGGCGTTTGAGGGCGTCATGCACCTCGCGCGTACGGTTTGAGGTGACGATCACGACCGGCGGTTCAGGGGCTTTAACGGTGCCGAGTTCCGGGATCGTGACCTGAAAATCGCTGAGCGCTTCCAACAGGAAGGCCTCAAAGGGTTCATCCGTACGGTCCAACTCGTCGATCAGCAGCACCGGTGCGCCGTTTTCATCCGACCTCATGGCTTGTAGCAATGGGCGTTCAACGAGGTAGTCATCCGAGAACAGCTCGGTCTGCAGGGTTGAGCGGTCTGCGCCGCCCGCAGCTTCGGCGGTTCGGATGGCGACCATCTGCGCAGGAAAGTTCCACTCATAGACGGCAGAGGACGCATCCAGCCCTTCGTAGCATTGCAGACGGATCAGGCGGCGACCAAGCCCTGCGGCCAGTGACTTGGCGATCTCGGTCTTGCCGACACCAGCCTCGCCTTCCAGAAACAGCGGCCGGCCAAGTTTCAGCGACAGGAAGACGACCGTTGCCAGCGCACGGCCGCAAACATAGCCCTGTGCGCCCAGCATGGTTTGAACCGCGTCTATGGAATCTGGCTGTGTCATGTGCTGAATTCTCCCTTGCCACAAAAGGTCATGGCCGCGCCTGTGCGTCAAGGCCATGACCCGTTTCTGAGCTACGACGTTCGAACGAGTTGACAAGGGCTTTTACGGCGGCGGCCTCTGTGCTAGCGGAGGCGCATGACCGATAGCATCACGATCCGCCGCCCCGACGATTGGCATCTGCACCTGCGCGATGGCGCGATGTTGCAGGCCGTCCTTCCCGAAACCGCACGCCATTTTGGCCGTGCGATCATCATGCCCAATCTGGTTCCCCCGGTGGTAACCGGCGCGCACGCCGCCGCCTATCGCGAGCGTATCATGGCGGCGCTACCTGAAGGGATGACGTTCGAGCCGCTGATGACCCTGTATCTGACCGAAGATACGGATCCAGAAGACCTCGCCGCTGCGCATGCAAGCGGGTTGGTGAAGGCGGTCAAGCTCTACCCGGCGGGTGCGACGACCAATTCGCATTCGGGTGTTCGGAATTTCGACAATGTGCGCCCGGTGCTGGAGAAGATGGCCGAGATCGGCCTGCCACTCTGTGTTCATGGCGAAGTCACCGATGCCGAGATCGACATCTTCGATCGTGAGGCTGTGTTCATCGACCGCGTTCTGGATCCGATCCGCCAAGCCACTCCGGGCCTGCGCGTTGTCATGGAGCATATTACGACTCGCGACGGGGTTCAGTATGTTGCCGCCGACGAGACCGATCTGGGCGCAACGATCACGGCGCATCACCTGATCATCAACCGCAACCACATTCTGGTGGGCGGGATCAAACCCCACTACTACTGCCTGCCAGTCGCTAAGCGTGAAGAACATCGGTTGGAGCTGCTGAAGGCCGCGACCTCGGGCGATGCGCGGTATTTTCTGGGCACGGACAGCGCGCCGCATACGGATGACAACAAGGAAATGGCCTGTGGCTGTGCGGGCTGTTTCACGGCGACCAACACCATGTCCTTGGTGGCCGAGATGTTCGACCGCGAAAGTGCCTTGGACAAGCTGGAAGGGTTCGTGTCGCTGAATGGTCCGGGTTTCTATGGCCTACCGGTGAACGAAAGCTCGATCACGCTGACCAAAGGTGACCCGGTCGAATACCCGTCGAAGATCGAAAGCGGCGACGGACCCGTCACCGTATTCGACCCCGGCTTCCCCCTGCACTGGCGCGTGGTTTAACCCGCCAGTTTTGCAGCCAGATCGCGGGCGCGACCTCCGGTGCGCAGCATCGACCATATCGCGTCCGCCTCGTCCCCTCCAATCAGTTTCGACGCTTTGGCCCGGACACGGTCTTCCCGATCCGCCAGAGACATCGGAGCCATCAGATCTTGGGTGACCTCGCGTCGCACGCCGTCGCGCCGCAGAAGCTCTAGGCGGGCCTGGGTCTCGGTGAGGGTTTCATCCGCCTCGACCGTGATGCGGTCTCGCAAAGAGCGAATGCGAGGATCAGCGCAGACCTTTTCGGTGTAACTGCTTGGCAAAGCGGTGTCGTAGCCGAGCGCCTGCATGGCGATCACCGTACGATAGGAAAACTTCGCCCCCAGCCCTGTGGTCGGAGACATCTGGTTGCAGACACTCATCCAGCGCGGATGGGTTTTGACCTTGATTTCAGCCACTTCAGGTTCGGCAATATCAAGACGCAGAGCAGCCTCAAGCGCGGCGTGCAAACCGTGGCAGCACGCGTGGAACTTGTGGCTGACCGATTCGAACAGCCACTCCTCCCCCAACCCGTCCAGCGCTGCTGATGTATCCGCCGCGCCCTGGTGGGTTGCACCAAAGCCGTACTGGCCTTCTAGCGCACTCGCATTGGGCTCAAAGCCCCGTTTAATCAGCAAGACGACCTCGATCCCGGCTGATGCGGCCAATCCTGCATTGTAGGGTTTGCCCATGGTGCCGAACTGAGCTTTCAGGCCGGCCGAGCGCGTGGATGTCAGGCCCAGAACTTGCTGAATCTGGTTCGCATCAAACCCAAGAACCCGACCCGCTGCAACCGCCGCCCCAAAGGCCCCCGCAGTCGCCGTTTGGTGGAACCCAGCCTGATAGTGGTCTCGACCGAGCCAGAGGCCGATACGGATCGAAACCTCCATCCCGATCAGGGCAGCTTCCAAGAGATCAACTAGAATACGGTCATCCCATTCTGAAACCGCCAAGGCCGCAGGTAGGATTGCAACCGACGGATGGCCGATATGGGCGAAATGGGTGTCGTCATAGTCCAGCGCGTGAGACACCGTTCCATTGACCAGCGCCGCCGCGCGCAAGGGCGCTGCCCCGCCGCCGAAAAGATGGGCCTGCGCTGCTCCGCCCTCCTCCTGCACCATGTCCCGAACGGCGACCGACACGGGCTCGGACACACCGGCACGGCCCACGGCGATCCAGTCGAGAACGGACAGAGACGTAATGGCCCGCGCCTGCGCGGTTGTGTTGACGGGGCTGGCGGCAAAACTCGCAAGCGTTGAGGTGAATCCAGACATAGCGCGCAGTCTAGCGAGCACTGGTCGTTGGTAAAGCCTTAGCTGTAAAGCTCAGCGGCACGGGCCTCGAACGCGCGTACGATGCGCTGCATGGCCTCGTTGAAGACGACACCAATGATCCCCTGCAGGATGGCGTTCTTGAATTCGAAATCCACGTGGAATGAGACATTGCACCCACCTTCAGGTGCGTCTTCAAACTGCCAGTCCGATTTCATGTATTTGAACGGGCCGTCCAGATATTCAGTGTCGATCTTCTTTTGACCGGCAAACAAGGTCACCCGACTTCCGAACCGTTCGCGAAACACCTTGAACGAGATCACCAAATCCGCCTCCATCACCTCGGCTTCGCCAGCCGCATAGGTCTTGCGGATACGCGCGGCGGCACACCAGGGCAGGAACTTAGGATAGCTCGCCACGTCAGCAACAAGATCATACATCTGCTGGGCCGTATAAGGCAGGTGACGGGTTTCCGAGTGGATAGGCATGGCAATCCGGCATTAGAAGGTGACAATGGCGCGTCATGTCGTATGTTGCGCGCCAAAGATCAAGGGGGCTGCGATGACTGACCGCGCTTATGTGATAGATGAGATGATCTCGGCCAAGGCAATTGCAGCCAGAATCGAAGAGCTTTGCCGCGAAATTACCGAAGAATTCGGCAATACTGACAAGCTGGTGGTCGTCGGCCTGCTGCGCGGCTCTTTCGTGTTCATCGCTGATCTTGTGCGCGAGTTGGACCTTCCGATCGAGGTGGATTTTCTTGAGGCTTCCTCTTACGGTGACGCGATGGAGAGCAGCCGAGAAGTTCGTATTCTCAAAGACTTGCGCGGCGCAATTGAGGGTCGCGATGTGCTGGTCGTCGAAGATATCGTCGACACAGGCCACACGCTGAACCACGTCACCAACCTGCTACGCAGTCGCAAGCCGAAGCGGCTGAAGTCCATTGCCCTATTGGACAAACCCAGCCGGCGTGAGGTTGATTTTCGTTCAGATTGGATCGGGTTCGAGATCCCTGACGAATTCGTCGTGGGCTACGGAATCGACTACGCGCAGCGCAATCGCAACCTGCCGTTCATCGGTAAGGTTCGGTTTAGCTGAACGCGACCTCAGCCCAGCACCTGCCGGATCGCCGCCAGAAAGACGTCTGTGCCAATTGGGATCAGCGTGTCGGGGAAATCATAGTCGGGATTGTGCAACTGGGGGTGATCTCGCCCTGCTCCCAACCAGAACATCGCCGATTTTGCGCCTTTGCCGAACTGGCCAAAATCTTCCGAAAACCTTTGCGGCTCATTGCTCAACTTGCACGCAACAGAATGATCCGCGCAGGCCTCGGCCAGAACAGTCACCGCCTCAGCGTCGTTGATGCAGGCCTCGAAGACATCCTCATAGGTGATCTCGGCACTCAGGTTCTCGGACTTGGCGACCTGCTGAACCAAGGCTTCAGCATCGGCAACGAGCTTTGCCATACGGTAGTCTGACACGGTGCGCAATGTCACCCACAGCTCAGCTTGACCGGGGGCCACGCCAAAGGTCCGCTCTCCGAGGCTGGCATGCGTGATCGTGGTCAGCGCATAGTCGGCGTTCAGGGCGCCTGCCGTGCCGAGCCGGGTTAGTTCCGGGATCATTGCGGATAAAGCGCCCGCCGGAGAAACCCCGTCCTGCGGCGCAGCGGCATGAGAGGTCTTTCCGGTCAATGCAATCCGCATACCGCGAGAGGCGCAGTTGGTTGGCCCCTGACACAGCTCAACCTCGCCCAGTTCCAGCCCCGGCAAGTTATGGAGAGAAAACACGTAATCCGGCGCAAGCTTAGCGAACTCAGGATCGTCTCGGAACGCCCTGGCCCCGTGCCCGGTTTCTTCAGCAGGCTGGAAAATCAGAACCACCCGTCCGCGAGTCGGGCGCTGTTCCTGCAACGCAAGCGCAACGCCGAGAACCATCGACATATGGCCGTCATGCCCGCAAAGATGCCCTTTACCCGGCAAGGTCGAGACATACGGCAGCTCCGAGAGTTCCTTGATCGGCAAGCCATCCAGTTCACACCGAATTGCGACGGTAGGACCAGTCGCACCGCTGTCGAAGACCGCGGCAACTCCGTGCCCGCCGAGGTCAGTCACTACGGTATCCGCCCCCGCACGACGCAGCTCATCGGCCATGCGCGCGGCGGTTTCACGTTCTTGCCCAGAAAGTTCGGGGTGTTGATGCAAACTGTGGCGCAGCGCTGTCAGCCGCGCCAATCTTTCAGGCGTCACGCTTGACCCAGCTTCGCCTGCCGCGCCGCGCGCAAACGCGCGAAATCGTCGCCCGCGTGGTAGGAGGAGCGTGTCAGAGGTGTAGCTGAGACCATCAGGAAGCCCTTGCCATAAGCCGCTTTTTCATAGGAGGCGAACTCTTCGGGCGTCACGAAACGGTCCACCGCGTGGTGCTTTGGCGTTGGCTGCAGATACTGACCAATGGTCAGGAAATCTATGACGGCGGCGCGCATGTCATCCATAACCTGACCGACTTGCTGTTTATCCTCGCCCAGACCGACCATGATGCCGGATTTGGTGAAGATCGACGGGTCCAATTCCTTCACTCGCTGCAACAGGCGAAGCGAATGGAAATACCGCGCGCCGGGGCGCACCTCAGGGTAGAGGCCCGGGACGGTTTCGAGATTGTGGTTGAACACATCCGGCTTGGCCTCGACCACGGTCTCAAGCACTTCGGGCTCACATTTTAGGAAGTCCGGCGTAAGAATCTCGATCGTCGTCTTCGGCGAGCGGTGACGGACGGCGCGAATGGTCTGCGCGAAATGATCTGCCCCGCCGTCTTTCAAATCGTCCCGGTCTACCGAGGTGATGACCACGTGGTTCAGGCCCAATTTCTGAACCGCATGCGCCACACGACCCGGCTCAAACGCGTCCAGCGAGTCCGGACGTCCCGTGGCGATGTTGCAGAAGGTACAACCGCGGGTACAAATCTCGCCCATGATCATCATGGTGGCGTGACCCTGGCTCCAGCATTCACCCACGTTGGGGCACCCGGCCTCTTCGCACACCGTCACCAGATTGTTTTCGCGCATGATCTTATGCGTCTCGGCATAGCCCTTGCCGCCGGGCGCCTTGACCCTGATCCATTTCGGCTTTTTAGGCTGGGCGTTGTCCGGGCGATGCGCCTTTTCGGGGTGACGTTGTTCTGGGATTTTCAGATCGCGCACGGGTAGTTTTCCTAACTTTGGGTCAACTTTGTGTACCCATAACATAAAACACTCACGCCTGTTACACCAGCGACGCATAGCCGCTATGCACATATCTCGCGAGCGTCAAATTAGTTTAACCTTAAACTATATTTTTCGCACGCAAAATCAATAGACAAGCCAATCAAACCTATCTTGCAAATACAGTATTTCATGGATTGCAGGCGATTTAGAACTGATTTAAATCGCCAGAAAGTCACAACTGAATCACAGGAACTTGAACATGAAGACCGGAGCAAAACTGCCCGATGTGACCTTCCACACGCGCGTCCGCGACGAGGCCGTCGAAGGCCCCAACCCGTTCCGCTGGGAAGACAAGACAACCGCCGACTATTTCGCTGGCAAACGAGTGATCCTGTTCTCGCTGCCCGGCGCTTTCACCCCCACATGTTCGACCTACCAGCTGCCCGGATTTGAAAACGGTTACGCCGATTTCACCGCCAAGGGTATCGACGAGATCTACTGCATGTCCGTCAATGACAGCTTTGTCATGAACAAATGGGCACAGGATCAAGGCCTGAAGAACGTTAAGGTCATCCCTGACGGTTCGGGTGAGTTCACCCGCAAGATGGGCATGCTGGTCGACAAGGACAACCTGGGCTTTGGCATGCGCTCGTGGCGCTATGCGGCCATCATCAATGACGGTGTTGTCGAAGCATGGTTCGAAGAGCCCGGCCTGATGGACAACTGCCCCGAAGACCCTTATGGCGTGTCCTCGCCCGAGACTCTGATCCAGCATCTGGAAGCTGCCGCCGAACCCGCGTTGGCGTAAATCTGGTGCTTAAACGCTGAATACAGGCCCGCTTCTGGCGGGCCTTTTCATATCCGCGTGGCCGAAACGATTTGCTCCCCCACATCCCGGATTACCTGGGCCAAACGATCCACCCAACCGTCATCCGTTGTTGATGCACGCCGGACAAGCCCCACCGTGCGCGCCGGTTGCGGGGCGCCAAACCGCAAAAGCTTCAAGCCCGGAACCGCCTCTGATTCTGATTTCGCGGCCAGCTCGGGCATCAGGGTCAGGCCGAACCCCTCGGCAACCAGCCGGGAAAGCGTCGCAAGCGAAGAGGCCCCCATGTTGATCTGCCCACTGCCCCGGTCCTGCCCGCAGACCTCCAGCGCTTGATCCGTCAGGCAATGGCCATCCTCCAACAACATCAACTGCGCCGATTGCAGATCCAGAGGGCGCAGCATCTCGGGGCTGGTGTTCACACGTTGCAGCCGCGCGGCGCTGCCTGCCAGCAGGAAGTGATCCTGGAACAGAGGCGTTTCGCGGAATTCTGAGCCACCCGCTGGCAGGGCCAGGACCGCAGCGTCGATCTCACCTTCGCGGAGCAATGATAGCAACCGTTCGGTCCTCGCCTCCCGAATCTGCACGCGCAGCGAAACATCTGCGGCGCGTAGACCACCCAGAACGCCGGGCAGAAGGTACGGTGCAATCGTCGGGATGATCCCGATCGACAGCGATCGATGGCCGCCAGAATGATCCCGCGCGAACTGGTCCAGCCGCACAGCTGCCCCCAGCACCTGACGTGCATGTTCCAGAACGTCTCGCCCCAGTGGCGTCAGCAGGATGTCCCGCGCCTGACGCTCGAACAGCACACCGCCCAGTGTTTCTTCAAGCGATTTGATCTGAACGGACAGCGCAGGTTGCGAAACGTTGCAGACCTGCGCAGCGCGGCCGAAATTGCGTTGCTCGGCCACGGCTTGAAAGTACTGCAACTGTTTGAGTGTGAAATTCATAGCCCGTGATTATCACCAAGGGCAAAAACCACAAGGGAGACTTATACCTAGCCTATCATACGATCTTGACCCGAGAGATCCTCATAGTGTCGTTTCAAGCGCTGTAACGCGATGCGCAGAACGATCTTGCCTGAGCGCGCGGACCAGCCCATGCGTTTTTCGGCCAGTTCCAGCCCCTCAAGATAGCAACAACAGCGCAGCGCTACATCACTGAGGCCCGGCCCAAGGTCCGACAACGCGCGCGCCACGCGGTCTTTCGCGTCCGAGGCCCCTCGCCCGCCGTGAGATTCACTTTCGAAATTTCCGCGCCCTCCTCCTGTCAGAAAGCGATCCCAGTTCTGCGCAACCTGCGGGCCGATCTGAGCCAACTCAAAGTCTTCGCGCAGTCTTTCCCCGGCACGGACAAGCGTTTCATCGAGAAAGGGTTTGCCGTCTCGGTCCCGCCGCCGCGCCAAGGCGATCAACGGGCTTTCCGCAGCACTGTATCGCATGCGTCGGGCGCGTTCCGGGGCGTCTCCGTTCGACTTCGGCTGAAACGCTGCCTGTGCTTCGGCCATGCCGAATTCATTGCGCGACCGGGCCTTGTTTTCCGCCTCGGCGACCAACCTGTTGAGCGCCGCGCGCCCCGATGTAGAGATCCGGTACCGGGAAATACGGCCCGGATTATCGCAGGTAATCCAGTCCTGCAAGGCAAGCGCCTGTGCGATCTTGCAATCAACAACGGCCGTCCTTGTAGTCCCGGCCTCACCGGTGTCACGAACGACCACGGCCTTGTCCATATCCTCAGCCACCGCCAAAACCGATCCCGTCTCACATAGGCGTCTCAGAACACGCAGCGCTTCGCCCTCGAATGAGTCGTCTTCCTGGTTGTCCTGTCCGCTTGCGTCAAAGTGGCGAGTCCGATCAGAGACCGAGAAATGTGTCTCGGCCAGCGATTGCAGAGCCGCATCGACCAAGGGATCATCGCGGCGCATTTCGACCCGTCGGATTTGTCTGAGAATGGTAGAGGCATGGCACCCGGCCGATCTTGCGATATCCCGGATCGACTGACCGGTTTCCGTGTGCGCAAGGTAACGCTGTGCCCCCTCGGGAACCCATGCCGGAATAGAGAATACCACGTTGTTTTCCATATTCATTTGCCCTCGTCGACAAAACAGACTGCCACTTTTGCCCCCCGAAATTATTGTTAACCAAATCTAACTAGAGGTGGTTTCGTTACTCGTTAGTTAACCCCGAAGCGCAGCAACCAGATTTGATTCAAAAAGATAAACAGTCGTGAAACCAACGTTCGGGGCGATCTTGATGAGCGCAACACCCTCCTAGGTTGTGTGACAAACAGGGCGTCAATTATCCGAACAAGAGGCATCTGAAATGCAAGACCTGATGACCATGATCACGACCCTGCGCCGCCCTCGTCTATTGGCGCGCGCTGCAAAATTAGGGGCGCAGGACTACAACCGTGACCGGCATCTTCAGCGCATCCTAGGCTATGGACGACTGCCCGGAAACGGGGCCGCTCTGATGCGGCTTATGGATATGGAGAGAGAACAAAATACGCTGCGAAAAGAAGAGGATGCCGCCTATTCTCTGGTCAGACACCTTGATCTTCTGATTGCGCTTTTGGGTGAGGCGCAGCTGTACCAAGCAAGCCGCGCCGCACAGTTAGAGTGATCAGGTAAACGCGTCCGGCATCGAGGCTTTCTTGTCGGCAATATAAGCCTCGAGCGCCTCTTTGGTTGCCGGGTCCATCTGCGGCTGCTGGTAGTTGGCCAGCAGATGCTCGACCCGGGCCGAGGCCAGCTGACGCGTATCGCGTGAACCTTCATCCTGCCAGGTCTCGAACGGTTTGTAGTCCAGCACCTCGGTTTTCCAGAAGGCTTCCTTGAAGTTGGCCTGCGTGTGCTCGCAGCCAAGATAGTGACCGCCCGGTCCCACTTCGCGGATCGCACCCATCGCCTGTGCGTTCTCGTCATAGGCGACACCTTTGGCCAGACCGTGCAGAACACCAAGTTGATCGGCATCCATCACGAACTTCTCAAAGTCTGCAACCAGACCGCCTTCGAGCCAGCCGCACGAGTGCAGCATGAAGTTCACGCCCGACATCAGACCCATGTTCAGAGAGTTCGCGGTCTCATATGCCGCCTGCGCGTCCGGCAGTTTCGAACCACAGAACGACCCCGCGGAGCGGTAAGGCAGGTTCAGCCGACGTGCCAGCTGACCCGCACCATAGGTGATATGCGCGGCCTCGGGTGTACCAAAGGTCGGCGCGCCCGAGTTCATGTCAATCGAAGTCACAAACGCACCAAAGATCACGGGTGCACCTGGACGGATGATTTGGCTATAGGCGATACCCGCCAGAACCTCGGCCAGAACCTGCGTCAGCGTCCCTGCAACCGACACCGGCGCCATCGCACCACCGACAATGAAGGGCGAGACGATACAAGCCTGATTGTTCTTCGCGTAAACCTCTAGCGACCCCATCATCACATCGTCAAAGGTCATCGGTGAGTTGATGTTGGTCAGCGAGGTCATCACGGTGTTGTTCTGAACGAAGTCCTTGCCGAACAGAATCTCGCACATCTCGACCGAATCCTGCGCGCGGCTGGGGTCGGTCACGGATCCCATGAAGGGTTTGTCCGAAAGGCTCATGTGCGCCATCAGCATATCGAGGTGGCGTTTGTTCACCGGAATATCGGTCGGTTCGCAAACGGTACCGCCCGAGTGGTGCAGCCACTTGGACATATAGGCCAGTTTCACGAACTTGTTGAAGTCATCCATGGTCGCATAACGACGACCGCCCTGCGCATCACGCACGAACGGAGGGCCGTAGACAGGCGCCAGAACCATGTTGCGGCCACCGATCTCAACCGATTTCTCTGGGTTGCGGGCGTGCTGAGTGAACTGGCTTGGGGCCGTTTTGATCAGCTGCCGCGCCAGACCACGCGGGATGCGCACGCGTTCGCCATCAACATCCGCACCCGCATTGCGCCAACGCTCCAGCGCGGCGGGATTGTCGACAAAGTTGACGCCAACCTCTTCCAGAATCGTTTCCGCGTTGTACTCGATGATCTCCAACGCTTCTTCGTTGAGGACCTCAAAGTTCGGAATGTTCCGCTCAATGTACTTTGCGGTGTCGATCCGAACCGCAGTGCGTTCTGCCCGGCGGGCGGCTCCGCCACCGCCGCGACCTCGACGACGTGCTGATGCTTCAGCCATTTTTCCTCACCATACTTTGGATGTGTTGATTGGGGTTCTATCTAGCCCGCCAACACTCGCTACTATTGGAAGATAACGGCTATTGGCACATAAAAGCGACATCAAGCCGCGACGAGACCCTTTAAAACAACGGTTTCAGGTCTCGTTCGCATCTTCCCACTCAACACTCAGAATCCCCGGCTCAAGAATAAGGGGCGCTGCGATTTTGTGTTGCACGTTTTCGGGATGATCTTCGGTGGAAACGAGAATTTCCAGTGTTTGCAAACCGTTGTCGTCTGCATCTCCCTTTTGAAACCCGACAATGCGCACCCCGTTTTGCGCCAAAGCCTGTAGTGCCGCCGCGCGGACCTCTGCCTGCGCATCCGCCGCGCATTGCACGAGGATGCGGAACTCCTGCGTCAAGGGAACCCCGGCACGTGTCGTTTTTTTCAACCACTTCACCAGCGGCCGTAGCCCCAGATTCACAAAAATGACGAAACCCGTCATCATGATCGCAAAGATCCAGGCCCCACTTCCGGCCATCATCCCCACAGCCGCCGAACACCACAAAGTCGCCGCCGTGTTCAGGCCGTGAATGGTGAACCCGTGCCGAAAGATGATGCCCGCCCCAAGAAACCCGATCCCTGACACGACCTGAGCAGCCACACGAGTCGGACTTACCTCATCCGGATAAAGCGCCGAGAACACCACAAAAGCTGCAGCGCTCAGGGCCACCAGCGCATTGGTGCGCAAACCTGCCATACGTTGGCGCACCTGACGCTCGGACCCGATCAAAGCCCCGCAGAACATGGCCAAAGCCAGATTCAAAGCGGCAAGTTCAACAGCTATGGGCAAACGCATCTCTCCTGTTCTGGGTGTCTGCATGACGCAGACGGAAAGATCGTCATATTTTTGTTACAAAACTTTTACAATAACCGAAGCGCAGTTTCCCAAAATGTAGTGTCCTGCCCCCTACCAAAGACCTTATCTCTTGCGAATTCGTTACGCTTGGCCTATGGCCCGCACATGAGTGATACATCCCACGACCGCCTTCTGATCATCGACTTCGGCAGCCAGGTAACGCAGCTGATTGCACGCCGTCTGCGCGAGCTGAATGTCTATTGCGAAATCCACCCCTACCAGAACGTCACCATGGAATTTGTGCGCGAAATGGCGCCCAAAGCGATGATTTTTTCGGGTGGGCCGGACAGTGTCACGCGTGAGGGTTCTCCGCGCGCGCCGCAAGAGATTTTCGACTATGGCGTTCCGATCCTGGGCATCTGTTATGGCCAGCAGGTGATGATGCACCAACTGGGCGGCAAGGTCGAAAGCGGCCATGGCACCGCCGAGTTTGGCCGCGCCTTTGTCACTCCGAAAGGTCAGTTGGATATCCTGAAAGACTGGTTCGCGGATGGTGATGAACAGGTCTGGATGAGCCACGGCGACCATGTCAGCGAAATCGCTCCGGGGTTTGAAGTTTTCGGCACCTCGCCCAACGCACCGTTTGCCATCACGGCAGACAGCAAGCGCCATTTCTACGCTGTGCAGTTCCACCCCGAGGTGCATCACACGCCCAAGGGCGCGAAACTGTATGAAAATTTTGTGAAGCTCGCCGGGTTCAGCGGCGACTGGACGATGGGTGCCTATCGTGAACAGATGATAGAGAAGATCCGCGAGCAGGTTGGTGATAAGAAAGTCATCTGCGGCCTGTCCGGCGGCGTCGACAGCTCGGTGGCCGCGATCCTGATCCACGAGGCGATCGGTGATCAACTCACCTGCGTCTTTGTTGACCACGGGCTGCTTCGCAAAAACGAGGCGCAGGAAGTCGTCGGCATGTTTCGCGACAACTACAACATTCAGCTGATCCATGCGGACGAAAGCGATCTGTTCCTGGGCGAGTTGGACGGTCAAAGCGACCCGGAGACCAAACGCAAGATCATTGGCAAACTGTTCATCGACGTGTTCCAGAAGCACGCCGACACTATCGACGGGGCGGAGTTCCTGGCCCAAGGCACACTCTACCCGGACGTCATCGAGTCCGTCTCTTTCAGCGGTGGCCCTTCTGTCACGATCAAATCGCACCACAATGTCGGTGGCCTGCCCGAGAAGATGGGCCTGAAGCTGGTCGAACCCCTGCGTGAGCTGTTCAAGGATGAGGTCCGCGCGCTGGGTCGCGAACTGGGCCTGCCTGACAGCTTCATCGGCCGCCACCCCTTCCCCGGACCGGGCCTCGCCATTCGCTGCCCAGGTGAGATCACCCGTGAGAAGCTGGAAATCCTGCGCGAAGCGGATGCAGTCTACATCGACCAGATTCGCAAACATGGCCTCTATGATGAAATCTGGCAGGCTTTCGTGGCGATTCTCCCCGTCCGAACCGTCGGAGTCATGGGCGATGACCGCACATACGACTACGCCTGCGCACTGCGTGCCGTAACGTCAGTTGATGGCATGACCGCCGACTATTACCCCTTCAGCCACGAGTTCCTGGGCGAAACCGCCACTCGGATCATTAACGAGGTAAAGGGTATCAACCGATGCACCTACGATATCACTTCGAAACCTCCGGGAACGATTGAGTGGGAGTAGTTCAAAATGGGATTCAGGCAATCTGCATCGCATAGACTAAAAAAAGCCTTGCGAAAACTGAATAGTAATTGGAATTCAACTTATAATTCCAACCGGTTAAAGACCGACTATTCGATTGATGAACATCGCGGAACTGATGGGCAGAGTATTGTCGGCCTTTCCGTCGAAGAGTATGGCAGGATGGGGAATAGTTTTCTTCAATCAAGCAATGCTCTATTTTTAGCCCGCTCCCTGAGACTCCCCTTTATTCAGTTGCCAAAGACCGAATTGATCAAGATAGATAGCCCTACTGAGGTATCAGGACTAACGTTTCTTCCCCACGATTATGACACAAGCTCTCTCGGTCTTTTTTTGAAAGGCACATTTTACACTGGCCCGCGAATGGAGCGGCTTGGCATACGAATGCCTTTGCGTAGACAGGTATTGCAAAAATATCTTGTTCCAGCGGCTCACATCCCATTACCAGAACCAGAACCCCGAGGTTGCCTCACAATACACATTCGATCGGGCGATGCATTCGACGCGAGACCACACCCGGACTTTTCGCAGCCACCCTTGGCGTTCTACAAAAAAATGATTGAACAAGCACGCAAAGAGCTTGGTATCAACCGCGTTCGCTTGGTTTTCGAAGATCGGCGAAACCCGTGCGTCGGCGCATTGGAAACTTATATAGAAAACTCAGAACTAACACTGTTATTACAAAGTGGTTCTCTCAAGGAGGACTTGGATGTATTGCTGGCCGCGCGACATTTGACCTTTGGCTACGGTAGTTTTGGGGTGGGCATCTGTCTTCTCAGCATTGCTGCTGAGACAGTTTATGTATTTGGAGCCAGCGGGCACGCATACAATCAGTTTGATCACCTCAATAAGGTAGACGCGTGGGATGATGTATCCGGACGTTACCCTGATATTGGCGAATGGAAAGCTTCACAAGAACAACTTGCACTGATGCTCAATTTGCCAGGTTGTGCAATAGGAAAGCTAGAACAACGAGGCTTCAATTATACCAAGAGGCCAGATTGGTGGATTCATCCAGATGAAGAGCTATGAATCTTACTGAAGTTCAGCGAAAACAGTCCCTTCCCCTCAAGAAAACAAAATAGGCAATTCATAGCCATGAGATTTTCCGACCTGATTGGCCGCAAGCGAAAAAAGAAACCCGAATCCAAGTATTTTGGCCTCAATAGCCTCGATCAAAAACTTGAACCCTACGTTGATTTTGACAACGGGTTCTATGTCGAACTTGGCGCCAACGACGGGGTGAACCAATCCAATACACTTTACTTCGAGAAGGAACGGAACTGGCGCGGGGTGCTGATCGAGCCATCTCCACACAATTTCCTAAAATGCCTGAAACGTCGCGGCGAAAACAACCAAGTTCATTGTAACGCCTGCGTGGAGTTCGGCTTCCCTGACAAATTTGTTGAAATGGCCTATGCGAATTTGATGACTGTTCCCATTGGAATGGAGTTAGACCTGCCTGATCCAAACGCGCATCTCCTCGCGGCCCAACAACATATGAGTGAAGCGGAACGCACCTTTACCTTTGGCGCCGCAGCCAAACCTCTCAACGACATTTTGGTTGATTCCAATGCTCCGCCTCGTATCAACTTTCTTTCACTCGATGTTGAAGGAGCGGAGCTCAGTGTATTGAAAGGTCTGGATCATAACCAGTTTAGGTTTGACTTCATGCTAGTGGAGTGCAGGGACTATAACCGCGTGGCCAGCTATCTTGAATCCGTAGGGTACAAATTTGAAGCCTTACTTTCTCAGCACGACTATCTCTTTAAAGATGAACGGAAAAACACCTGATTGTGCCTCGGGAAGAAGTTCTGCTGCATCAAAGAGTTACTGTTGAGGGATTTTCCATCGTAAAATGAAACAAGGCGCAGGCTCTTCACTTTCTGCCGCTCTGTGGATGACCGGCGCTATTGCCTCGTTCTCCTCAATGGCCGTCGCCGGTCGAGAGTTGAGCCTGCATCACGATACGTTTGAGATCATGATGTATCGCAGTTTTGTCGGCGTGATCATCGCAGCGCTAGTATTGACGGCGACCCGCAAATGGCATCAGGTCACAACCGAGCGTCTTGGTTTGCACGCCCTACGCAACACGTTCCATTTCACCGGCCAAAACCTTTGGTTCTACGCCGTCGGAGTGGCCCCTCTGGCGCAGGTTTTCGCGCTTGAATTCACCCAACCGATCTGGGTTATCCTGCTTTCTCCGCTTCTTTTGAAAGAGCGCCTGACCGCGATCCGCATGACCTCGGCATTGATTGCGTTTGTCGGTGTTCTGATGGTGACAAGACCCGGCACCTCTAGCCTGTCGCCGGGTATCCTTATGGCTGCCGGAAGCGCGATTTTCTTCGCGTTTACAACGATCACGACGAAACAGCTCACACGACACGCCAGTATCGGATGTATCGTGTTCTGGCTGACTGTGATGCAGGCTGTTCTTGGCACGATCGCCGCTGGGATAGATCAGCAAATCGCCTTGCCAACGCTGCAGACGGCACCTTTTTTGTTGTTGGTTGGTCTGGCCGGTCTTTTGGCGCATTTCTGTATCACAAACGCGCTTGCAATCGCCCCCGCAACCGTAGTGGTACCGTTCGACTTTGCCCGCCTGCCGACAATCGCGGTCGTCGGCATGCTTCTTTACCACGAACCACTGGATCATTGGACGCTGCTTGGCGCAGCCGTGATCTTTTCAGGTATCTTTCTGAATGTTTGGTCCGAAAATCGTAACAGTTTAGCAACAGTTCGTGCCGACACTCATAAGAAGTAACGCACGGTCACTAGTTGACGATAAAATAGACACCGAGACAGTATCGGGCATTCAAATCGAGCGGGTCGGCATCCGTACACTCACACGATGCCATACAGGCCTTCAAGGGACAGTAAGGGAGGAATACATGAGAAAGGCGCTACTATCAGCGTGCGCGCTTTGCGTGGGGGCAACGGCTGGCCACGCTGGCGGCCTGGATCGAAGCGGTCAGGGCATCAATCTGATTTTCGAAGAAGGGTCGGTTGTGCAGTTCCGCCTCGGGTATACAGATCCGAGCGTCAGCGGTACGTTACTTGATGCGAACCCCGCCAGCCCCACAAACGGGCAGGTTATTAACTCTGGAAACGTCTCCAACGACTTCTTCACGCCACATCTTGGCTACAAGACGTCTTTGACTGAAAAGATCGACTTTGCGATCATGTATGACCAGCCCTATGGCGCTGACATCGCATATGCTTCCAACTACCCACTTTCGATCAATCCGGCATCGCCCACAACCACCGGCTCTTTGCGCGCAACGGCTGATACCGATGCAATCACCGCCTTGTTCCGCTACAAGTTCGATAACGGGTTCAGTGCTCTTGGCGGCGTTCGCGCCCAACGCGTGAAAGCCAGCGTAGATGTGCCGGCCGCATTGGGGTATTCAGTTGAAACGGATGCTGATACGGCCTTTGGCTACGTGCTTGGTGTTGCGTGGGAAAAACCAGAAATTGCCGCTCGCGTCTCGCTGACATACAACTCGAAGATCTCGCACGATCTGTCGCAAACAGAGAGCGGCACTCTATTTGGATCGGTCGATACCAGCAGCGAAATCGAAACGCCGCAGTCGGTGAACTTGGATTTCCAAACCGGCGTAGCACCGAAAACGCTGCTATTCGGCTCGATCAGATGGGTTGATTGGCCGCAATTGGAGTACGATCCGCCAAACTATCCGCCGACCACTGCACTGGTTAGCTATGGCAATGCCACCTACACTTACACTCTGGGTTTGGGATACCAGTTCTCTGAAGAGTTTTCGGGCGCTGTGACGTTAGGCTATGAAACCGACGAAGGAGAACCGGTGACCAACCTGGGTCCCACAGACGGTTTCTGGAGCATCGGTCTTGGCGGCACCTACTCTCTGGAAAAAGCCAAAATCTCGGCGGGCGTTCGCTACACCGATATTGGTGACGCAACGGCTGACGGTGGGTTTGGTCAAACAGCTGACTTCTCAGGCAATAGCGCTTGGAGTGTCGGCTTCCAGATCACCTACGCTCTGGACTAATCGCCCCCACATAAAAACCAATCAGACCCCGCCGTTTTTGGTGGGGTCTTTTTGTTTCCGCATCTTTCGGGTCGCCGCATGAACTCAAAGCTGCCACAACCTGTTCATGGAACAGCAAAAACACCTATCCCCCCGCGCATGGGCTGAGCTTTCGCTGCTGGGTATCATCTGGGGCGCGTCATTTGTTTCGATCCGCATTGCGCTGGACACGATACCTGTGATGACCTCGGTCCTGCATCGAACATTCTGGGCAATGCTGGCCTTGTGGTTGGTGGTTTGGATCAGGGGTCTAAGCGTCCCGAGTTCACCTCGCCTCTGGTTGGGTTTTCTGGTCATGGGACTGCTCAACAACGTGATTCCGTTCTCGCTGATGGCGTGGGGGCAGTTGTATATTGACTCCGGCCTCACGGCGATTCTGAACGCGGCGACGGCTATCTTTGGCGTTCTCGTTGCTGCACTCTTCTTTTCCGACGAGAGGTTGACACCACCGCGCCTTCTCGGCGCTGGACTGGGCTTTTTTGGCGTCTCAATCGCGATCGGGGTCGGCAACCTAACGGACTTCAGTCTGCAAAGCACTGCTCAACTTGCCATCCTCGCGGGCACTATCTCCTACGCTTTTGCCGGCGTTTGGGCGCGCAAACACCTAAGCTCTCTGCCCCCAATCGTCGCCGCCGCCGGGATGCTGACCGGCTCGACCCTCTTCATGATCCCGATTGCCCTTATGACTGACGGCATCCCAAGTCTCAGCCTACCTGCGGTCACATGGGCGGCAATCGCTTATTATTCCCTGATCGCGACGGCGGGTGCCTATCTTCTCTACTACCGGGTCCTTGCAATGGCTGGCAGTGGCAATTTGTTACTCGTGACCCTCATCATCCCACCTGTCGCGATCGTTTTGGGCGCCTTGCTGCGCGACGAGGCACTGGATCCACGCGCCTATGTCGGCTTTGCCGTGCTGGCCGCGGGACTATTGATCCTCAACCGAGCCGTCCCACGCGATTGACGTCGCCGCCTGCCCGAATTAGCAAAGGCAAAAACAAGGGACAGCACAAGATGATCTACAGCTCGGCAAGAGATTGGCGTGTGGCTGCACGTAAGAAGGTGCTGTTTTTCGGCATGTCGGGGCTGGGCAAGACCTATGTATCCAACATCCTGCGAGACAGCGGTGGCTGGTTTCACTACTCGGTCGACTACCGGATCGGCACCCGCTACATGGGCGAATACATCGCCGATAACGCCAAGGCTGAGGCGATGAAAGTCCCATTCCTGAGGGACCTTCTGCTGTCGGATTCGATATATATCGGCTCGAACATCTCGTTCGAGAACCTGACCCCTGTCGCATCCTATCTTGGCAAACCCGGTAATCCGGCGCTTGGCGGGTTGGAGATGTCCGAGTACCGCCGCCGACAAGAGCAATTCAGACTAGCCGAAATTCACGCCCTTCTGGACACCGAATACTTCGTGGATCGGGCAGAGCGTCTCTACGGCTATCCGCATTTCATCTGCGACACGGGCGGGTCGATTTGCGAGTGGGTCGACCCGAACGACCCAGCGGATCAACTGATGTCCGAGCTGTCAAAACAGGCGCTGATGATCTGGCTGAAGGGTGACGACGACCACACGGCCGAGCTGGTCCGACGCTTTGACAAGGCCCCAAAGCCGATGTCCTATCAGGCTGAATTCCTGACCCGAGTCTGGACGGAATATCTGGATCAAAACGGCTGCTCCGAAGCCGACGTAGACCCCGACGCGTTCATCCGGTGGACCTACGCTCAGGCGCTTGCCCATCGTCAGCCCAGGTACGAAGCGATGGCGAATAACTGGGGCGTTACGATAACGGCCAAAGACATCGGAAAAGTGCGTGATGCGGCTGATTTCGATGAGTTGATCGAACGCACCCTTGAGACCGGGCGCGATCGCGCCTAACTACCTCCTTCTAACTATTCAAAAGTCTGACCCGATGCCGATCAAAATCCCATCCGAATTGCCCGCCTTTGACGTCCTGACCCAGGAAGGCGTCATGGTTATGGCTGCGGATCAGGCAATGCGTCAGGATATTCGCCCCCTGCGGATCGGGCTGCTGAATCTGATGCCCAAGAAAATCCAGACCGAGAACCAGTTCGCGCGTCTGATCGGGGCCACTCCGCTGCAGATTGACCTGTCTCTGATCCGCATGACCGAGCATCGGACCAAGAACACCGCCGCGGCGCATATGGCCGAATTCTATCAGCCGTTCAAAGACGTGAAGGATCATAAGTTCGATGGCCTGATCATCACCGGTGCGCCGATCGAACATCTGGAATTCGATGATGTCACCTATTGGGAAGAACTCCGCGAGGTGTTTGAGTGGACTCAGACCAATGTCCATTCCACATTCGGGGTCTGCTGGGGCGGTATGGCGATGATCAACCATTTCCACGGTGTGAAAAAACACATGCTGGACGCCAAGGCCTTTGGCTGTTTCCGGCATCGGAACCTCCTCCCGTCCTCGCCGTTTTTGCGGGGCTTTTCGGATGATTGCGTTATTCCCGTCAGCCGCTGGACCGAGATGAAACAGGCCGAGATCGACGCCGCGAACGGCCTCGTCACCTTGCTTGGCAGCGATGAAGCAGGTCCTTGCCTTGTCGAGGACCCGGCACATCGTGCGCTCTATATCTTCAACCATTTCGAATATGACAGCGATACGTTGAAGCAGGAATATGATCGGGACATCGCCAATGGCACACCGATCAACGTGCCGATGAACTACTATCCGGATGATGATCCGACGCAGGCGCCGCAGAACCGGTGGCGCAGCCATGCGCATCTGCTCTATGGTAACTGGATCAATGAAATATATCAGTCCACACCATTCGATATGAGTGAAATTGGCCGTTAAAATCTGGATACTTCTGACGCTGGGCCTGATCGGCTTTGCAGCGTTTACCCTGTGGCGCGCTGCCCAGAGCGAGGCCCGCGCCGCGCAGGCGTTTCCGCCCGAAGGCCAGATACTCGACGTGGATGGAATTGCCGTTCATGCAGTTGTCATGGGGGATGGCCCTGATGTGGTCTTGATCCATGGCTCCAGCGGCAATACCCGTGACATGACCTTCGCTTTGGCCCCTATTCTGGCCGAAAACTACCGCGTGATCGTGTTTGACCGTCCCGGCCTTGGCTATTCGGACAGTTTCAATCCCGAAGGCGAGACCATTCAGGAGCAGGCGGATATCCTGCAACGCGCCGCTGCCAAACTTGGCGCAGAGAAACCCATCGTCGCCGGGCAGAGCCTTGGAGGGTCGGTGGCGTTGGCGTGGGCGGTGACCCGTCCCAACAATCTCTCGGGCCTCGTGCTGATCGCCCCGGCCGCCATCCCGTGGGAGACGCCGCTGGACAATTTCAACCGATTGGCAGCGACCAACCTAGGAAGCGCGCTTGCCCTGCCCCTCATCACCTCTTACGTGCCGGAATCTTATGTCGAAACGGCCCTCGACAAAGTGTTTGCTCCGCAAACTGCACCCGAAGGCTATGCCGAGCATTTCGGCCCCGCCCTGACGATGCGCCGCGCCTCAATGCATGCGAACGCAAAACAACGGGTCCGGCTGCTGGACGAGGTTGAGCGTCTACAACCCCGATACGGTGAAATCTCTGTGCCTACCGAAATCATTCACGGCACGGCGGACACGACGGTCAAGCTGGATTGGCACTCGACCCGCTTGATCGAACAAATCCCCGGTGCCGAGCTGATCGAGCTGCCGGGCATCGGCCATATGCCTCAGGTCGTCGCAGCCGATGAGGTCGCCGCCGCCATAGACCGCGCCGCACAACGGGCGGGTTTGCGTTAGGCCAGCACCTAATCCATAGTAAGATATGGATTTTATCGCGAGGTAGCTCATGGCCCGGTCAGAAAAAGGTGCAATCGAGAAGTATTACCGCAAGAAAGCGCCCGGTGACGTGCGCAAAATGATCGAAAAGGCTAACAAGGGCGACATCCTGAATCCAAGCTATCCTTACGCCGAAAAAATGAAGACCAAGGACTACGAGCAGCAGATCGAGGCGCTGCAAATCGAACTGGTTAAAATGCAATCCTGGGTCAAAGAAACCGGCCAACGGGTCGCGATCATCTTTGAAGGCAGAGATGCGGCGGGAAAAGGCGGCACCATCAAGCGGTTCCGCGAGAACCTGAACCCACGCGGGGCGCGGAATGTTGCGCTCAGCAAGCCCTCGGATTCCGAGCGCAGCCAATGGTATTTTCAACGCTATATCCAGCACCTGCCCTCGGCCGGTGAGATCGTTTTTTTCGACCGCAGCTGGTACAACCGAGGTGTCGTTGAAAACGTCTTTGGGTTCTGCAATCAGGAGGAGCGCGAACGGTTCTTCCGTCAGGTCTTGCCGCTCGAAACCGGGTTCGTGAACGACGGGATCAGCCTGTTCAAGTTCTGGCTGAACGTCGGCCGTGCTGAACAGCTGAACCGCTTTTTGGCGCGTGAAACGGATCCGCTGAAACAGTGGAAACTCAGCCCGATTGATATCGCCGGTTTGGAAAAATGGGATGAATACAGTCAGTCGATCTCTGAAACTCTGACCCGATCACATTCGGAAAACTGCCCATGGACGATCGTGCGATCAGACGACAAAAAACGTGCGCGCCTTGCTGCCATCCGAACGGTGCTGCTGGCTTTAGACTACGATGAAAAAGACGAAAAAGCCATCGGCGAGAATGATCCGAAAATCTGCGGCGGGCCGGATGTCTGGGAGTCCTGACGTAAATAAAGGTCTGGTCAATAATTAATCGCGTGCGCGTTGGACCATTGGCTGAAATTGGACTATCTCTTGGCACCCGAACACGTGAAAAACCAATAACCTGAGGCCGGAATGACGAAGCGCGGGTATCACCACGGAAACCTGAAGCAGGCCTTGATTGAGGCCGCGCTCTCGTTGATCGAAGAAAAAGGCCCCACCGGGTTCACCCTTTCCGAGGCCGCCAAGACCGCCGGGGTCACTCCTGCTGCCGTCTACCGGCACTATCACGGGCGTGAGGACCTGATTGCCGAAGCTGCCCGGCAAGGGTTCGAGATGTTCGCCGACCTGATGCAATATGCCTATGACGAGGGCCAGCCATCCGCGCTGGCCGCGTTTGAGGCCACCGGGCGCGCCTATCTGGCCTTTGCTCGCAAGCATCCCGGCCATTACATCGCCATGTTCGAAAGCGGGATTTCCCCAAACCGCACGCCTGAGCTGTCGTTAGCGTCAAACCGAGCCAAAACAGTTCTTGAGAAGGCCGCTGCGGACCTGTCTCAACATATCCCGCCTGAAAAGCGGCCTCCCGCGTCCATGTTCTCGGCCCACATCTGGGCGATGAGTCACGGTGTGGTCGAACTCTATGCGCGTAACGCGACCGGTGCGACCTCGCCCTTTTCGCCCGAGGACCTTCTGGAAAGCGGGATTGGGATTTACCTGCGTGGGCTGGGTTTAGTGCCGCAGGACGACTGATCCTCAGAACAATCGGCTTCCCTGATTGGCGCTGAGGCCTGACGAGACGTTGATCAAATCCATCTCTCCCATCCCTTTGATCTCGACCCGCCCCAGGTCTGAGACCTGAAACTCATCGATCAACGCGTATTTCATCGCCTCTGGCGCGACGATATTCATTGGGTTTGCGAAGACCTGCAGGCGCGCAGCGATGTTCACGGCTGGGCCAAACACGTCATAGACATATTTCTGAATGCCCACGACCGACCCGACAGCTGGCCCCATACCCAGACCGATCCGGGCCTGCCATTTATGCGGATGGCTTTCGTTTCGACGCTCGAGATACCGCAAGAAACGCACCGCGCAATGGGCGACAGCCGTGGCATGGTCGGGCGTCGCATCCGGCATACCAGAGACGGCCAGATAGGCGTCCCCAATCGTTTTGATCCGCTCGCAACCGTATTGCTCGACGATCCGGTCGAAGGCCGTGAAGATATCGTTCAACTCGCTCAACGTGACCGTCGGGTCGGTTTTGGCAGCAAAATCTGTGAACCCGACGAAATCCAACATCACCACCGAGACTTGATCGAACAACTGAGGGGTCACGACGCCAAAAGTCTTGAACTCTTCATACACAGCGCGGGGCATCACGTTCAGCAAGAGGCGTTCAACCCTCTCCTTCTCGCGCTCCAATTCACGCGTGTTGCGCTCGACCATTGTCGAGTAGCTGTCGATCATGCTCTCCAGCTCGCGAATGCGAGTGATGTTCTGGCATTCCACGATCAGCACCTGTTCCGACAACCCACTGGCCAGTGAGACAGTGACCGCAAAGATCAGAGTCCGGCGCTTGGGTTTGATCTGAAGCTCGACCGAATACCGCAGGCCGGATTGTTTGACGTCCTCCAGCTCCTTGATGTCTAGATCAGGTAGGATATCCAACAGAGATTGCTTTTTCTCGGGCTTGCCAAACCATTCGGCGAAAGGACTGTTGTGAAAAACGAATTGGAGATCAGAGGCCCGCACAACCGCAACCCCAACGCCGATGGCACGCAGAAGCTGTTCATTGATGGCAAGGATGCTCATGCCGCGTCACGGCTGACGATGATCGAGCGTTTGCCTTCAATCGCGCCAAGGGCCGTTTTGATATCGCGCTCGGACATGCCATGCATCTCAAGCGCCTCGCCGAACAAGTCTGCCATGACATCGAAGTGGTCATGTGAAATATCAAGGTGCCGATGAACGGCTTCGATCCTGTCGTCGCTGAACGCTGCAGGACCACCAACCAGGGACGAGACGAACTTGGTCTGATGGTCAATCAGGCGCGGCATGTCTATATCTTCGAAGAAATGCCCGATTTCGTCGGACTCCAGCGCTATTTCGTAGAAACTCATCACCACACGGCTGATGGTTTTGAAGCCGCCGTATTTCTCGTAAAGCGTTTGTGACACCCCAACACCCAGTCAATAACTAGAAATAACGTCACAAGCTTATATCAAATTGGTATTTTTGTTAATGCTTTTGAAAACTTGAAGTCTGAGGCGTCGGTTTGCCTCTGCGCCGGTGAGACAGGCCTCAGACCCGAAGGTCTGTATCAACCGGAATGAACCCAACAAACCCACCTTGATCGAGCAGTTTTTTCTGCCCTCCAAAGCGCCAACCAAGCTTGCGTTTTGCCGCGAATAGCTCGCGCCGAGCCCGGAACCAGAACGGGCCTTTATCCAAGCCGGTATTGGTGGATTGATCACCTTCCCGCTCGCTTGTCTTGACCAGTTCGAGATCTTGCTGCTGCTTCGACCAGATCATCTGCACACCCACGGCCGGGAAAACCTGGTACATCCGCCAATCTGGCCGGGGGATCGATACGAAATCATCGAGATGGTCGGAATACTGCTGAGACCAGGCCAGCAGTTTGCGACACCCCTCCTGCGACAGAACATAGGCCGCGGCACTCGGGGCCATTTCCAGCAGAGGGCGAACTGTGGCGCCGCCTATCTCCGTCTCGGCCCCAAAACGCAGGCTGCGCGGCGAGTAGTCCATCTTTGCGAAATCGAACCTGTCCGCGTTCTCGACGAGGCTGTCGATCACCTCCCCCAGTCGGGACGACATCTCGACATCATCCTCGAAAATCGCAGCCGCCTTCAGGTTTTGATCCACTGCTTGCTGCCAGACGGCGCGATGGCTTTCAAAACAGGCGATCTCGCTTTGCTTCAAACCCCAGCGAGAGCCAACGCCCGGCACATACCCATTCCCCTCCAGAGCATCCGCCTGACGTGCATCAACTGCGCTAAAACGGATCGGGTCGGTCACGCCAGCTTTTGCGAACTGCGCCTCCATGAACGCGCGGCGTTCGGGAACCCGGTCAAGGTTTATGTAGAACACAGCCGTACTAAGCTGTTTGTCCGCTTGCGTCACGCGTTGTCCTTTCGCTGCCTTTTATGCGCCATGCGACCGGTCATAGGCCGAGACACTGGGCTGAACATGCGACTGCCGCGCGACTTCACCCGGATCAAACACCTCGATCAGCAACGGATAGCACGCGGCGGTATCCGAGGAATGCTCGGAGGAGCAGTCCCCACCCGGACAGGCTGAAAGGCCGACAATCAGGTCGATCTCGGCGTGGAATTCAAGGTAATCACCCGGACGCACCGGGCTGGCCTTCATAAAATACTGGCCGGTATCGCGCGTGAAACCGGTACACATGAAGACGTTTAGAACGTCATGCACATGAGTCTCCGCCTCGTGCAGGGGCAGATCGCAATGCTGCGCCAAGGCCCGGGTCAGGTTCGAATGACAGCAATAGTGGTAGTCATCCCCCGACAGCAACCGCCCGGTATACGGGTCGCAGCGGGTGCCGATCACGTCATGAACGGAGCCTCCAAAGGCGTCAAAGCCGTACCAGTCCAGCGTATCAGCCGTGATCGTCGCCATCGGCCGCATATTTGGGAAACTCGACCACATGCGGTCTCCGGTCGAAAGATGCGTTCCGTGCAGGGCGCGGGTTTTACCAGAATAGAAACGTTCTGTCAGATCGTGTTTGTTCCACAGGTTCAGATCGCCGACTTGAGCGCCCTCGACGGATGTGATGCGGAAAAAAGCACCGGCTGGCACGTCGATACAGGCGGCGTCTCGCGGCGCAGCGATGACCTCGGCAGATTTCACGGACGTGCCCCGCAAGCGGGTCAACCGATCCAGATCAGGACTGGGCAGAGTCTCTGGCGGATAGCAGATTACTGGGCGGATGGCCTTGCGGTCCTCGGCATCAGTTGGGGCCGGGAAATTTGGGGTTGAGAGTTTCACTTAGCACCTCCGCCAATTTGGGCTGTTTTGCACTTAACATCGCCAGACATAAAGCAAATACAGGACAGCGGCCAATGCTCAAATCGGTCCATTCTACCGCAACTAGCCCGCCATGCGCGCACGCCGCCGCGCCATGGATTTGCGAAACGCCCAATCGCTGAACAGTGTCAGAGGCAACAGGACCCTCTCACCCAACCCGTCAATGACGACAAGTCTGCCACCGCGCTCCTGCGCGCGAACGATGTTTCCGATCCCCATGTCACCAACGATGATGCGTCCGCGCTCCAGATCGTCCAGCAACTCCAGCAAGTCGGCCCGCAGCTTCTGAGCCACTTCCGGGTCACCATTTGCAGCCATCATCTCAGCATGCAAGGACGGGGCGAGATCCCCATCCGGTCCGGTCATCTTTTCCACCACGATTGAAGGCCCGCGAGAGGTTGGTGCATAGCCCATGAACTTCGCCAGACGCTCAATCTCGGGGCAGCCACGGTGCAGCGCGGCAAGGTATTCGTTTGCCTCGCGGTTCCATTGTCGCAAATTGCCGTAACGCCATTCCGCATAGCGCGGTATGAGGTGGTTTCGCTTCGGCTCATCCACGCGGACTTTCAACAGGGCGCCATCCATTTCGGGATGCTGGAAAATCTCATAATTCTGGCTTGTACGCAGAGGCACCTGCCCGGTCAGGTCAATCATGTTCGTCCGTCTGTCCTGTGCAGAAAATTCGCGTCGACCGGCACTATATGGCTGTCATGGAACTGATACAATGCAACCGGATCTCGCCACATTGAACGCTCGTATCTAGGTGCGGCATAAACTGGTCAGGGGGATTGTGGCGGTGCTGTCAGACGAATTCGAACCAGTCTTAGTTTGCCGCAGAAACCACGAACCTATCCAGAACAAAGCTGACGCCACTCACTAAGAGCGGCGCTGCGTGTTAACTTGAAGGTGTCTCGGCTGGCTAGCGATCTTTCCTGATTGAAGTGGTTGTAGACGGACGAGTGGACGGAGGCGAATTTCTGCAAACTTCGCATGCGCCTGAAACGCTGCATCGCGCGCTCGCGTCGTCGAAATGGGAGGTGCGAATTCTCGACGCGGTTGTTGAGCCACCTACCCGTCCTTTGTTTTTCGATTGCGCCAAGCTCTCTTAGAGCGGCCCGATACGATGCGAAGCAATCCGTGACAACGGCTTCCGCCTTACCGTGTCGCTTCATTAATTTCTTGAGGAATTTCAGTGCTGCAGCTTTGTTTCGGCGTTTGGTGACAACGGCTTCCAGTACCTCGCCTTCGTGATCAACGGCCCGCCAAAAATAATGCCGCTTGCCATTCACCTTCACGAAAACCTCGTCCACGTGCCACTTCCATTTGCAGTATGCTCTCAATTGCTGAACACGCTTTCTTCGGATTTCGGCAGCAAACACTGGGCCAAACCTGTTCCACCAATAACGTACAGTTTCGTGACTCACTTCGATGCCTCGCTCGTGCAGCAGATCTTCGACATTTCGAAGCGAAAGCGGGAAGCGGATGTACAACATCACCGCAAGGCGGATGATCTCGCGGCTGGTTTTGAAGTATTTGAAAGAGGCAGGTCTGGTCATTCCTTAATGCTATGCACCCGCCCTGCCCCGCTCAAGCAAAGTTCTTCTGACAAGACCAATTGCTGCTTATCAGGGAAAACCAGCCCAAAGCGACCCCGCCAAAATTCGGCACTGAGACTGCCGCCGGAGTTGCGTTCTGAGTGTACGATCTGCTCCGTCTCTGATTGAAAGCGCACGCGCCAACGCACGGGAAATGCGGCGAAATTCCGGGTCAGAAAACACAACTGAAGTGAGACAGGTATGAGTGGCGGAGAGACAGGGATTCGAACCCTGGAGACGGTTTCCCGCCTACACACTTTCCAGGCGTGCGCCTTCGACCACTCGGCCACCTCTCCGTGAGCGCGATATGTGACGCAATGTAAAAGGATTTGCAAGGCCCCAATTCCGTGAATTCACACCCGTTTGCACATTAGTTTGCGGACCATTCCCAACGCGAGCAATGGTCAGACTTCGTCCCCTCCGTCGCCGTCCAGATCTCCCTCGGTCATGGCTGCGGGTTCGGTGCTGGGTGCTCGTTGCTCCGGGGCTGGCGAGGTTGGGTCTTGTGATTCAGTGCGCAGGGCTTCGGGGTTGCGAAGCCAAACGTCGCGTTGTGCGAATGGAATCTCGATCCCTTCTTCCACGAACCGGCGATTGATTTCGTGGTTCATGTCGGATTTGACCGACAGAACCCAATTCACGTCCCGCAGAATACCCCTGATTTCAAAGTCCAGCGAATCCGCGCCGAACCCCTGAAACACCACGCTGGGGGCTGGGTTCGCCAACACCATAGGATGAGAATTCGCGATCTCGCCCAGAATGGTCTCGACCTTGCGCGTGTCGGTTCCGTAGGCCACACCCACCGGCACGATCACCCGGCCAATCGTGTTGCCACGCGTATAGTTGGTGACCACGCCACTGATCAGATCCGAATTCGGAACAATAACATCCGTCCGGTCAAACGTCTCAATCCGCGTGGATCGGACCGAGATATCGCGGACGTAGCCCATCATGCCGTTCACATCGATCCAATCCCCTTTCGAGATGGGACGCTCGACCAGAAGAATGATGCCAGAAACGAAGTTCGAAACGATGGTCTGAAGACCAAAACCAATACCGACAGACAGTGCACCGGCTACAATCGCGAGTGATGAGAGATCAAACCCAGCCACCGTGATTGCAACCAGTGAGGCGAGGAAAATGCCGACGTAACCAGTGCCCGATACGATCGCATTTTGCCCGCCCGGATCAATACTTGTCTTGGGCAGCAGCGAATTGCGCAAGCCTCCCTGTAGCAGTCGTGTCAGGCCATATCCGATGGCAAACACGGCGACAAAAGTCAGGAAATTGGACGGAGAGATCGTAACCCCGCCCAAGCTGAACCCTTGCAGGATCTGCGACCAGATCTCGCTAAGATCCGCTTCGCGCGCGCCCCAGAAAAGGGCCAGGATAGGGATCGAAATCAAGGCCAGGAAGAAACCCACCAGAACCGCGAATAGAGAATCGCGGGCGTTATCCCCCTGCCCCGTAAACCAGCCGTATAGCGAGCTGATAAAGCGCTGTACGATCACAAGAATGGCTATCAGGATCAGCGTATTGACTGCAGGAAACACAATCGCTTCGGCCGCATTTGTGTAGCCCAACAAGGCCAGAACAGGCGCGCTGACACCAAGCAAGAGCACGATGCGTCGGACAACCTCAACAACCTGTGAAAACCCGCTGACGCGTTGGACCTCGCCGCCCTCGGTTGCTGGATCTGACCGTCGGATCTGACGAATGCGCAGCAGAAGAAGTGAGGTGACGACAATGACCGGAAAGACCACAACAGCGCGGGTGGACTCCGCTATGTTCTCAATCCTCTCGAACAGACCGATCAAGTCATGCAGGATCAGCATCACTGCCAGAATATCGACGTAGATACGAATCTCGGTGATTTGCCCCGCCGAGAATCTTCGGAAATTCTGTGCCGCGGCCATCAAGTAGACTTGCCGTCCCACCCAGTCGAAGACAAGCACGATCGCCGCCCAATACGGCACCTGCTGCAGTAAAAGCGTGCCGCGCAGACCAAGTACTCCGGTCAGGTCAATCGCAGCTGTTAGAGCCACCACGCCAATCCAGGGAAGGATGATACGCAGCAAGGAAATCACAAAGGTCCACGCACCGGTTCCGCGCCCACCGAAACGACGCAGATAGTCGCCTCCGCGTTCAGACCAACGGCGCCCGTAAACCAGTAGGATGACGGCCAGCGCCACCAAGGCCAGTATCGCGGGGGCCTGATTTTGCACGCGCTCTTTAGTGACGTCCGATGTCAGATTGGCCGACGTCTCGTTGAACAATCCGAACAGAGCCTCGCGGATATCTGACCATGCGGCGGGCCATGTCGACAGGTTCAGCGGCGATGGACCACGTTCCAGAAACTGCTTTCTCTGACGTTCTCGCAGGATACGATCAATTTCGCTGACCAGACCGTTGGCGCGGCTAAAGGCCTCTTCGGAGATAATCCGCGGCACCCGCAAGGCGTTGAGCTGTTCGTCCAGATGCTCGCGAAGTTGTGCGATATCCTCCGGCTCCGTGACCCCTTCTTCAGGCTTGGGACCCAGCGCCTTGACCTGGCTTTCCAGCGTCTGGATGCGGTCGGCGTTTGCGTTGCGAGCCGAATTGAACGTGTTGCGATAACCGTCGATCTCGGTTCGCAACTGCTCCATCGCGGCGTCCGACGCCCTGTCGGCTTCAACTACACTTTCGGCACGGTCCGCAGTGCTGAGCCAGCCCTTATAGAACTCGCTCTGTCGATCAGTCAGTTGCGCCGAGGCTACCCCCGCCAACCCGACTAAGATAAGCGCAGCAATTGTCAGAAACAGGCGGACCTGTCGCAGCATCAGACGTCCTCGAACACGCCCGGTATCTTTCGCGGGGCGTCTGTCATCCAATTGGGCACCGGCAGTTCTTTTTCACGCAGGAACTCGGGATTGAACAGTTTGGACTGATAGCGTGTGCCATAGTCACACAGGATGGTCACAATCGTATGCCCCGGCCCAAGTTCTTTGGCCAAACGCACCGCACCAGCCATGTTGATCGCGGTCGAACCGCCCATGACCAGACCTTCTTCGCGCAGCAGATCAAAGATGTACGGCAGGGCCTCATTGTCGGTCGCCTGATAGGTGTAGTCCGGCTTAAACCCTTCGAGGTTCTTGGTGATCCGCACCTGTCCGATACCTTCTGCGATCGAGCCGCCCTCCATCGCGATTTCGCCAGTTGTGTAATAGGAATACAGCCCCGCGCCCATCGGATCGACCAGGCCTATCTTCACGCCTTTGGGCTGCAGCGCATCGGCCACGCCCGCCAGCGTTCCGCCCGAGCCGACCGCGCAGACAAAACCATCCACCTTGCCGCCGGTTTGTTCCCAGATTTCGGGGCCAGTGGTTTCCACATGGGCCTGACGGTTGGCAACATTGTCGAACTGGTTAGCCCAGATCGCGCCATTGGGTTCGGTTTGCGCCAGTTCCTCGGCCAGACGGCGCGAGTAGTGAACGAAGTTGTTAGGGTTACGATACGGTGCCGCCGGAACCTGAACTAACTGCGCACCCGCAAGCCGCAGCATGTCTTTCTTTTCTTCGGACTGGGTTTCCGGGATCACGATCACCGTCTTGAACCCCATCGACGCGCCGACCAGAGCCAGACCGATACCGGTATTGCCTGCGGTGCCTTCTACAATCGTGCCACCGGGCTTCAACTCACCCCGCGCAACTGCGTCGCGGATGATGTAGAGAGCAGCACGGTCCTTGACCGACTGACCGGGGTTCATGAATTCAGCCTTGCCGAGGATCTCGCACCCGGTTTCTTCACTGATGCGCTTCAACCGGATCAGCGGCGTTTTTCCGACTGCGTCGGCAAGATCTCGTGCAATGCGCATGGCACCCTCATTTCATTTTGTAACACTGCAGATTTACAGCCGCTATGCGCCAACCACAAGCACGATAGTCACCCACGCAGGCGGTCGCGATGGCGCGCCAGCCAATGGGCCAGAGTCAACAGCGGTAAGTCTTTGAATTCACCGCGATCCACCATGGCGATAAACGTCTCAAACGGTAGAACACGAGAGCGTATATCCTCTCCTTCGGAGGTCAGCCCTGCGGTTATTGCAGGATCTGTCAAATCTCCAAGCCCGACATAGAGATAGACGTACTCGGTCGACGACCCGCTGGAGGAATAACCTCCGCCTGCGCTATGCAGAGCATCGAAAGCGATGCCGGCCTCCTCCATCCCTTCACGATGTGCGGCCTGCTCTGGCGTTTCGCCAGGGTCGATCATGCCTGCAACCGGCTCCCACATCCAAGGTTCGGGATCATCGATCAGATAGATTGGGGCGCGGAACTGCTCGACAAGCAACACGGTATCTCGCACCGGATCATAGGGCAGAACGATTACTGCACTGCCTTGCAACAGCGCGCTTCGGTTCAGCGTCGGCCCCATGGCTCCATCGTATTGACGATGTTGCAGGTCGATCTCTTCCATCGCGAAGTAATTGACATAGGCCCGATGATGGCGATGCACGATCAGGTCCTTTGACACATCGCGCGCATCCCCTGTTCGGCGCTGCCGCGCGAAGAGTTTCGCCCAGGCCCGTGTCTGAATCGCCGGCATGCTGCGCGCCATATCTGCCGACGCAACCCGCCCGAAATAGCCCATCTCCTCTTCGGCGGCGAGCGCGGTGACGTCACCGAGGCGTTCAACCCACGCGTCCAGAGACCAAGGGCCATCCGGCACCCACGCCGCAGGTTCGGGAAAAAACACCTGAGCCTGCGTTTGGGTTCCATCTTCCAGTTTCACTGCCAACGGCCTGAGATCATAGTCGAACCCGCCCTCATAAAAGGCCAGTCGATCCAGATCCGATCGCGACAGGCCTTGCACAAACAGTCCCGCGGACTGCTCACCATCTGCCTGTTGGATCATCGGGAAATCCTGCCCCTGAACCGCAGAAACAACGTGGTCTGGCAAGGTGGCTGGCGTTAGCGACAACTTTGACGACGAGCGCCCCAGAACGGCCTCCAACAGCGGCACATGCCGCAGGGTTCCATAGAAGAACAAATCGGACACGAGAGGACAGGCTTTCGTTAAGTGTTTACATTCAGCGCCAGCGACGGCTTGCTATTTCCGTCAGCAAACCGGTTGCAACGGCCCCAACACCCAAGGTGATCAGAATTTCTGGCGCGAGCAACTGCTCACCGAATTCGACTCCAATCTTGAAGATTGCAATAAGCGCCTCGAAAGGGCCATCATAGCGGTGGCGCATGGCCAGCCGGAACATTTCATAAGTGCCCTGAACGAAAAGGCCCCAAAACACCAGTGAAGCCACGCCGGTCAGGCCGTTATTAACCCCGGCCGTCCAGCCTCGGCCAGCGCGCTTGCCCATGATTTTCCAACCGCAAATCCAACCCAAGGCGATGTTGACCACGGTAAAATACCCGTAGTCCTTCCCCTCTTCTCCGTTTGCGATAACCATGCTGGACACGATGAACGCCAACACCACAAGACAAGCGGCGGCGACAAGGCGACTGGCGGTGGGCATGTATGAATTCCGTTCGTTAACTAGGCTTTGATATGGTGATCTGTGTCACATCGCAATTGCCCGTGTCAAAGGCTGCGCCGCAGGCCGTCAAATAATAATTCCACATGCGGCGGAAACGCTCATCAAATCCCATGTCTGAGATCTGGTCCCACTTGTCGTTGAATGTATCAAACCATCGCCGCAAGGTCAGGTCATAACTCTTGCCGAACTCCTTCGAGCGCACGACATCCAGACCCGCCTGAGCAATCTGCTGTCGCAAGATGGTCGGCGGTGGCAGCATACCCCCAGGGAAGATGTATTTTTGAATGAAATCAACGCCGTTCTTGTAGTAATCCCAGCGATGATCACCCACGGTGATGATCTGCAACGTGGCTTGCGCCCCCGGCTTCAACCGATCCCGCACGGTATCGAAATAGACCGGCCAGTATTTCTGACCCACGGCTTCAAACATCTCGATCGAAGCAATGCCGTCGTATTGCCCTTGTTCGTCGCGATAGTCTTGAAGCTTCAGATCAACCAGATCCGATATACCAGCCTTCTCAATGCGTTGTTGCGCGAACTTCAGCTGCTCTTGGCTGATGGTCAGACCCGTTACGCGCAGGCCCCGCTCTTTCGCGGCATATTCGGCGAAGCCGCCCCAGCCACAGCCGATCTCAAGCACATGATCGCCTGGTTTGACTCCCATCTCATCGACCATGCTGGCGTATTTGGCGGTCTGCGCCTTCTCGAGGCTTTCCTGTCCTGTCTCGAAAATGGCGCTGGAATAAGTCATCGTATCGTCAAGCCAGAGCGCATAAAAATCGTTTCCCAAATCGTAGTGATACGAGATATTTTTCTTGGCCTGTTTGCGATTGTTCCGATGCAACCAAAACCGCAGACGCTCATAGGCCTGCACGAGAAACTTGCCAGTGAACCCATCGTAGGCCGTTTCACTGCCCATATGGACCAAATCCATAAAGGCGCGCAAATCAGGCGTGCTCCAATGGCCCTCAAGATACGCGTCGGAAAAGCCAAGCTCACCTTCCCGGATCAGGCGGGCGAACACGTCGGGATCGTGAATTTCGACCTCGGCAACCGGTCCTGGCTTTGAGCCCTCAACACGGAAGGTCCGTCCGTCGGACAAAGTAATATCCAAGCGCCCGGCTTCCATTTTGCTCAGCATCTTGAAAACCTGCGCGAAATATCTGGGCAGACTTTTTTGGCCTTCGGTCGTTGTCAAGATCATCCGCTCTCCCCTCTGCGGTGGTTGATGCAGGCTAGGACGCAATTGTGTTTGTGGCAAGTTTTCAGTTCCTTACTGGTTTTTTCGGCGTTCATACGCGGCCAGCGCGCGGGCGCGCCCTGTTGGCAGTTCGACCACCGGTGGTGGGTAATCTGCCTTGGGGTTCAAACCCCAGGAACGGGGCGTGGCTTCAAAGTAGGACAAGGCCGTCTCAGACGGGTTTGGCCTGCCCTCGGCAACCCACTGTTTCAAGTAGGCAGCCTTGGGGTCGAATTTTTCCTGCTGTGTAACGGGATTGAAAATGCGGAAGAACGGAGACGCATCCGGTCCGGACCCCGCGACCCATTGCCAGCCCATCGCATTGCAGGCCGGATCCCAATCGATCAGGCACTCCTCGAACCACTTCATACCGATTTTCCAATGGGTCATCAGATGCTTGGTCAAGTAACTTGCCACAATCATCCGGGCGCGGTTGTGCATCCGCCCGGTCACATACATCTGCCGCAGACCCGCATCCACAACCGGGATGCCGGTTCTGGCCTGCAGCCAAGCCTGCACCTCGGGCGAATCTTGGACCTCGTTCCACGGAAAAGCGTCCCATTCGGGCTTCCAGTTGCCCGAAACTAGCTGAGGCGTGTGGTACATCAAGTGATAGGCGAACTCGCGCCAGACAAGCTGTCGCAGAAATGAGCCCGTGCCTTTGGTCCCTTCGAAAGCTGCGCGTTGGACGCGATGCCAAGCGGTACGCGGACCGATTTCACCCAATGAGAGGTATTCGGACAGGTTCGAGGTCCCGTCCAGATCCAGCCTGTCACGGTCAGCGCCGTAATTCGCGATCCGGTTCAGGAACCCCTCCAGATGATCAAGCGCCGCTTGTTCGCCCGGTTGCACATAGGGTTTGACGATCTTCGCCCCTCGGTTCATCGCTGCGCCAAGGTGCCAGGTCGCCAGATCGTCCGAGGCGGGCCAGTACGCGGGGGCGATTAGCCGGGTCGGCGCGGCCTCGGGCGGAGGGACCTCACGCCCCTGCACTGCGCGCCACATCGGGGTGAAGACGCGAAACGGTTGACCGGCTTTGGTTGCAACCGTCCAGGGTTCGAACAGAAGATGACCGGCAAAGGATTTGGCCTCGATCCCCTGCTCTTTCAGCGCCGATTTGACCTTTGTGTCCCGCGCAATCGAGGCCGGATCGTAAGCGCGCGACCAATACACGTCCGTCGCGCCGGTTTCCGCTATCAGCCGCTGCAACTGTGCCAACGCATCGCCCTGTCGCAGGATCAGACAGCTGCCTATGGCGTCCAGCGAGCGTCCAAAGACCTCAAGCCCCAGCCCAAGCCGCCATTTCGGGGCCGCGCCAAGGGTTTGCACCAGATCATCGCACAGGAATACCGGCACCACAGGGCGACCTGTCGCAGCCGCAGTAGCAAGCGCCGGATGATCGCTTAGCCGAAGGTCACGTCTGAACCACAAAATGATCGGAGGTTGCCCGTCTTCCATATTCGCCCCGCCGTTTTCTTTCCACTACGGAGCATATCGAAAACTGGATCACAAAACCCGGTCAAGTGCATTCAATAACTGATCAATTTCCTGTTGGGACGTGTAGTGCGTAAAGCTGACCCGCAACACGCCTTGATCCGGATCGACCCCCATCGCCTGCAACGCGCGTACAGCATAGAAGTCACCACCGCCTGCCATGACGCCATGCTCCGCCAGCTCAGCCGCCACAGCAGCGGCCGGTCGCCCCAAAGCCAAGGCGACGGTTGGCGCGCGTCGAGTGGCATCAGACGGGCCAAGCAGTCGAACTGCGTTTCGGTTTTTGACGGTATCAAGCACCGGTTGCAGCAGCGCGACCTCGTGATTGCGCATCAGGTCATGGGCGAAAACGCCTTGCGCGGCGGCACCCTCAGTTGGGCCGCCATGGTGGGTGCTGAGCAGCGAGATGTAATCCGCCATCCCCGCGCTGGCCGCTATTTGTGCATGGTCCGGCCCTGCGGGGGTGAACCGTTTATACAGATTATCGCCGTTGAAATAATGCGCCTGATTGGGCAGCAACTCACCCAGAGCACGCCGGATGACCATGCAGCCTTGATGCGGGCCGTAGGTTTTGTAGGCTGAAAACAGATAGATATCCGGCCCCAGATCCCCCACATTCGGAAACCCGTGCGGCGCGTAGGACACGCCATCCACGCACACAAAAGCACCGGCGGCGTGGGCAATGGCGGTGATCTCGGTCACCGGGTTGATCTCACCCACCACGTTCGAGCAATGCGGGAAGCAAACCAGCCGAACTTTCTCATCCAGCAGGTTCTCCAGATCCTGCGGGTTCAGAGATCCCGTTTCGGGATCAATCTTCCACTCACGAACGTCGATCCCGGCCTCGACAAGGCGTCTCCACGGGCCAGAATTGGCCTCATGATCCTGATTGGTAACGATAATTGCTTCACCGGGGCTCATCCATTGCCGGAAGGCCTGTGCCAGAACGTAGGTGTTCTGGGTGGTCGAGGGACCAAAACTCAGTTCGTCAGTCTCAACCCCCAGAATTGCGGCCATCCGGGCGCGGGCTTCATCCATCTCGGCACCCGCAAGGCGGCTGGCCTCGTAGGGCGCGTAAGGCTGAACTTTGCGTTGAGTGTAGAACCGCGTCAGCCGGTCGATCACTTGCTGGCAGGTGTAGGAGCCACCTGCATTCTCGAAGAAGGCCTGCCCCTCAAGGCTGGGTTCGGCAAAGGCCGGAAACTGAGCCCGAACGAAATCAATATCCAACGCTGACATGGACAGACCTTTCGATGAGTGGAGAACGATATTGGCTGAGTGCGCGTCTCAGCCTTCAACCTTGGTATAGGTCCCCTCACCGGCCAGAATGCCCCGGAAACCGCCCGGCTCATCCAAACCGAATACGATCAGCGGCAAGTTGTTGTCACGTGCCAGAGCAATGGCCGAGGCATCCATGACCCGCAGCCGCTTGGCCAGTACGTCGTCGTAGGAAACCGTGTCATAGCGCTTTGCGTCGGCATGTTCTTTCGGGTCCTTGTCATACACCCCGTCCACGCCGTTTTTGCCCATGAAGATCGCCTGACAGGCCATCTCATTCGCGCGCAGGGTCGCGGCCGTATCGGTGGTGAAATACGGGTTGCCCGTACCAGCGGCAAAGATACAAACCCGTTTCTTTTCAAGGTGGCGCACGGCGCGGCGGCGGATATACGGCTCGCAGACCTCATCCATACGGATGGCCGAGATCACGCGGGTAAATACCCCGATCTCTTCCAACGCCGACTGCATCCCGAGCGCGTTCATCACGGTCGCCAGCATCCCCATATAGTCGGCCGTGGTCCGCTCCATCCCCTGGGCCGAGCCGCTGAGGCCGCGGAAGATATTGCCGCCTCCAATCACCATGCAAATCTCGACGCCCAGATCATGGACCGATTTCACCTCCTGCGCTATGCGCTGGACGGTCGGCGGGTGCAGGCCGAATCCCTGATCACCCATCAACGCCTCGCCGGAAATCTTCAGCATCACGCGATCATACTTGGGTTTTTGGGTGTTGGGGGACGAGGTCAGGCTCATATTGCGCTCCGGGCTGGCACGGGTTTATTTTCCGGCGCAAAATGAAGCAAAACGACCGCAGGTTCAATGCGGATACTGAGGGACCATGACCAATCACCCCACCGCATCGATTTGGGACCAGCTCCCCGAGATACCGGATGACAAGCCGGTTCTGATCGCTGGCCCGACAGCCTCGGGCAAGTCCGAGCTGGCGCTGCGCATTGCCGAAAGGTTCGGAGGGGTGATCGTCAACGCCGATGCAAGTCAGGTTTACGACTGCTGGCAGGTGATCTCGGCGCGCCCTTCGCCGGACGAGGAAGCGCGCGCGCCGCATCTCCTCTATGGTCACGTCGCGTTTGATCAGGAGTATTCCACTGGCCACTGGCTGCGTGAGGTCACACCACTGCTGACGGGCAGCCAGCGCCCGATCATTGTCGGCGGCACCGGGCTGTATTTCACCGCTTTGACGGAAGGAATGGCCGAGATACCGCCAACACCCCCGCATGTGCGCCAGGATGCCGATCAGATGGACTTGGCCCGGCTGATGTCGGGCGTGGACGCTGAAACCCTGACCCGGCTGGACACCAACAACCGCGCACGCGTTCAGCGCGCGTGGGAGGTTCAGCAGGCAACCGGACGCAGCCTTGCATCCTGGCAAGACGACACTCCGCCGCCTGTGCTGGCCTTGCAGGACACAGTGCCCATTGTCTTTGACGTCGACAAATCATGGCTGCTGGACCGCATCACCCGTCGGTTCGATCACATGTTAGAGAGCGGTGCTTTGGACGAAGTTGCGGCCATGCGCGACCACTATGATCCGTCGCTACCCGCCTGCAAGGCCATCGGCGTGCCGGAACTCATGGCCTATCTTGATGGCTCAATGACATTGGAGCAAGCACGCGAACGAGCCACGATCTCGACCCGTCAGTTTGCGAAACGCCAGCGCACATGGTTCCGGGCGCGTATGAAGGCGTGGAATCACCTCGATTTATCAAACTGATACGAAACGCAGTTGATTCCCTGTATCCAATCTGGCCGCCCGTCGAAATGACCCAATATTTCCAGTACTTACGGCGCTTGGCTTCCATGAGTTGGCGTCGCGCCCCGCGTCGAGAATAGGTAAGAAACACTGGGCAAGTGACGCGCAACAACTGCCCATACATGTCGTTTTTTTGCTCTTCATGCCGCATTCGAACATTGACGTCCTTCGGATTCTGTTGCCGAATACCGACATGGGGAATTCCAACGTTCAAAAAACCGAACCCTTCGACCTTCGCCTTGGCCTGAAAAACGCCGGCTAGGTTCGCTCATTCCATGCAAAAAAACAAATATGTCACAGGGAGAGACATTCATGACTAACCATACAACAAAGGGAACGTCGGTGCACTGGGCCGCAGAGATGCACGCCCAGGAATACCGCGACGGCAATCTGAGCCGCCGCGAGTTTATGGCCCGCGTCACCGCACTGGGCGTTGCCGCTCCGGTCGCGTACGGCATGATCGGTCTGCAATCACCTGCAGCTGCAGCTGAGCCGCAACAAGGTGGTACCATCCGCTATCAGATGGAAGTCCGCGCTCTTAAAGACCCGCGCACCTATGACTGGACGCAGATTGCGACCTTCACCGCGGGCTGGCTGGAGTATCTCGTCGAGTATAACAACGACGGTACGTTCAAGCCCATGCTGCTGGAAAGCTGGGAGGCCAATGATGACGCCACCGAATACACGCTGAACGTCCGCAAAGGCGTCAAGTGGAACAACGGTGACGACTTCACGGCCGAAGACGTGGCACGCAACATCGAAGGCTGGTGCGATGCATCGCTGGAAGGCAACTCGATGGCCTCGCGCATGGCGTCGCTGGTCGATGAGAGCACTCAGAAAGCCGCTGATGGCGCCATTACCGTGGTCGATTCGCACACCGTGAAACTGAAGTGCAACGCGCCGGACATCACCATCATCCCCGGCATGGCGGACTATCCGGGCGCCATCGTCCACAGCAGCTTTGACGCAAATGACATGCTGTCGAACCCGGTTGGCACAGGCTTCATGATCCCCGAAAGCCACGAGGTTGGCGTGAAGGGCGTTCTGGTCCGCAACGAGGGCTTCGACTGGTGGGGCTATGAAGCGGGCAAAGGCGGTTATATCGACCGTATCGAATTCATCGATTATGGCACCGACCCTGCCGCTTTCCTGGCCGCTTATGAGGCCGAAGAGATCGACATGAACTGGGAGTCGGTCGGTGAATTCGTCGACATCTTCGACGGCATCGGTCTTGTCCGCTCGGAAATCCCGTCGGGCTTTACCATCGTCATCCGCCCGAACCAGCTGGCTGAAGATGCGGACGGCAACAAGATCTACGGTGACAAGCGAGTCCGCCAGGCCCTCGCCATGGCGGTGGACAACGAGGTTTGTCTTGAACTCGGCATGTCCGGTTACGGCATCCCTGCCGAGAACTGCCATGTGGGCCCGATGCACCCCGAGTTTGACTCTGCTGTTACCCGCATACCATATGATCCGGCAGGCGCGAAAGCGCTGATGGACGAAGCAGGCATGGGTGATTTCGAGCACGAAGTGCAGTCCATCGACGATGACTGGCGCCGGAATACCACTGCGGCGGTTGTCGCTCAGCTGAACGACGCGGGCATCAAGGCCAAGCACACGGTTCTGCCGGGCTCGACCTTCTGGAATGACTGGACCAAGTACCCGTATTCCTCGACCAACTGGAACCACCGCCCGCTGGGCACTCAGGTTCTGGCGCTGGCTTACAAGTCGGGTGTTGCGTGGAACGAATCCGGTTTTGCCAACGAAGAGTTCGACAAGCTACTGGCCGAGGCAAACTCGCTCGCTGATGTCGACATGCGCCGCGAGGTAATGGCGAAACTGCAGGCGATCATGATCGATGAAGGTGTTGTCATTCAGCCTTATTGGCGGACTGCAATGCGCCACCATCGCGACAACATGGTCGGTGTCGAAAAGCACATCGCGGACCTCCCGCAGCTTTACAAGTTCGGCCTGACCTCCTGACCCAAAACAAACAAGGGCCGCGCCACATTGGCGCGGCCCTTCGTCCTCAATACGGCGATCATAAGAATAGCAACGCGTGAGGCGGAATGCCGTCCACGCCAGCCGACCAGCAGGGGCTAACATGGGACTTTTCATTTTAAGGCGTGTTGGGATTATGCTGTTGACAGCATTGTGCCTGACATTCCTGGTTTTTTTCCTCACCAATCTCTACCCGAACCTGGAAAAGCTTGCGAAAACGCAGGGCAATTTCCGGATGTCGGATGAGCAGGTCGAGAGCTTTTTGGAAAAAGGCGGATACCTTCAGTCGACGCCCATAAAATACGGTGAATGGCTGGGCGTTCTGCCCTCATACCGGCACACGAATGAAGACGGCACTGTTCAGGGCCGATGCATTCTACCGGGCAAAACCGCCGAAGAGTCTCCTAATTTCTGCGGCATCCTTCAGGGCTACTGGGGGTACTCGACGGTCTTCAAAGAAGAAGTCGGGACTGTTGTTGGCACTCGGCTGGCTTTGACAGGTCGGCTGATGTTCTGGGTAATGTTGCTGATGGTCCCCTCGGCCCTGATCCTTGGCATTTTGGCTGGGATGAAAGAGGGGTCGGCCACGGACCGGACCCTGTCTACCTTTGCTATTACAACTACCGCTACACCGGAATACGTCTCTGGTGTGATCTTCATCGCGATCTTCACGTCATCCGCTGTGGGCCTGAAATGGTTCAAGGGCACGGCGACGCAAGCGATGGAGAACCCAACGTTCGAGAACTTCTTCTTACCGGTACTGACCATTGCGCTTTATGGGATGGGCTATATCGCCCGCATGACCCGTGCCTCGATGACCGAGGTGATGACGGCGCAATATATCCGCACCGCGCGCCTGAAGGGTGTCTCGTTCCCGAACATCGTCATGAAACACGCGCTGCGGAACGCTCTGATCGCGCCGTTCACCGTCATCATGTTGCAGTTCCCATGGCTGCTGAATGGCGTGGTGATCGTCGAGACCCTGTTCAACTACAAGGGCTTTGGCTGGGCGCTGGTGCAGGCGGCGGGGAACAATGACATCCAGTTGTTGCTGGCGATCTCGGTCGTGTCGGTCTTCGTGGTGCTGGTGACGCAGCTGATCTCGGATATCGGCTATGTCTACCTCAACCCGCGCATTCGCATTTCTTAAGGGAGGGTCAGATCATGGAACCACTTACCTGGACCGGCTCTATCGCCTTCCTCAACCCGCTACTCGCGCTGGCACTGGGTGTCATGGCCCTGTCCATCGTCGTCTGGATGCTGGCCAGCATTGTGCTGCCCGAGGATCAGATGACGGTGAACCCAGATGGTACGTTGACCTCAAGCTCGGGCCTGCGGAACATGATACAGGCCGCGCTGCGCTATAGCTTTATGGCCAGCGTGGCGATCGCTGTCGCCTATGTCGTGCTGGGCATCCTGATAGGTACCAGCGCCGGGATCATTGGTGCGATTTCGCAGCAGTTCCTGCCCGTCTGGCTGTCACTGATCATCCTGTATGCGATGTCAATCGCGTTCAAACGCAAGCTGGGCCTTTACGGCAAGCTTTTCGACAGCCCCATCGGCATGATCGGTTTTGGCCTTGTGATGTTCTGGGTCTTTACCGGCATCTTTGGCGCACTTGATCTGATCGTGACCCATGACCCGCTTGCGCAGGTCTCGGGCATGAAGAACAAGGTACCCGGTACGCCGCTGCCAAATCTGGAGGACGGCCAATACGCCTGGTACCTTCTGGGCGGAGACAATCTGGCCCGCGACGTATTCAGCCGTATGGTCAAGGGCGCGTGGATCGTAGTGCAAATTGCGCCGCTGGCCACGATGTTTGCCTTTATGGTTGGGATCACTCTGGGCCTGCCCGCCGGGTACTATGGTGGTCGCCTGGATACGCTGTTGTCGTTCCTGGCAAACCTGATCCTCGCCTTCCCTGTGATCCTGCTGTTCTACCTGTTGGTGACACCCGAGATCGTGGCGACCGGTGTGCCAAACTATATGGCAGCCATCCTGTTTGTCTTCCCGATCATCTTCCTCGGTGTCCTGCTAAACTCACGCTACTACACGCGTCCGAATTTCCGAACACCTCTGCTCATCGGGGTTCTGGGCGTGGCGCTGTGGTTCTACCTGTCGCTGATTTCGACCGGAGGCTACATCATCAGCACCGACAGCTACCGCGTCTGGGGTCTGCCGACCTATCTGGACTTGTTCGACATTCCGGGCGGCATTCTGGTCGTGTTCGTCTCGGTGGTGTTCGTGAACTCTCCCACGGTGTTCCGCATCGTGCGCGGGTTGGCGCTGGATATCAAAACCCGTGACTACGTGGCTGCGGCTCAGACGCGTGGTGAGGGTCCGTGGTACATCATGCTGTGGGAGATCCTGCCCAACGCACGTGGTCCGCTGATCGTCGATTTTTGTCTGCGGATTGGCTACACCACCATCCTTCTGGGGACCTTGGGTTTCTTCGGGCTGGGCTTGCCGCCCGAAAGCCCGGACTGGGGCTCAACGATCAACGAAGGGCGCAAGCTGCTCTCGATCTATCTGCACCCTGCCCTTCCGCCTGCTTTGGCCTTGTTGTCACTGGTTCTGGGTTTGAACCTGCTGGCGGACGGTCTGCGCGAAGAAAGTCTGAAGGACTGATGTGATCAAGGCCGGGGGCTCTGCCCCCGGACCCCCGAGATATTTTTAGCCAGATGAAGGGGATCCCCCGGACTCTCGCGAGGAGTAACAAGATGAACAAACTGGCGGACTATGACGGGCCTATTCTGGAGATCGACAAGCTTTCGATTTCGTTTTTCACCCGGCTGAGGGAAATTCCCGCCGTTATGGATTTCTCGGTCAGTGTGCAGCCGGGTGAGGCTGTCGGGCTGGTGGGTGAATCCGGCTGCGGCAAGTCTACGGTGGCGCTGGGCGTCATGCAGGATCTGGGCAAGAACGGGCGCATCGTTGGCGGCTCGATCAAGTTCAAGGGGCGTGATCTCGGTGAGATGACTACCGAGGAATTGCGCGACATTCGTGGCAATGAGATCGCAATGATCTATCAGGAGCCGATGGCCTCGCTGAACCCGGCAATGAAGATCGGCAAACAGTTGATGGAAGTGCCGATGATCCATGAGGGCGTCGGTCAAGAAGAAGCTTATGCGCGTGCTTTGGAGGTCGTCACAGACGTCCGCCTGCCCGACCCTGAACGGATGCTGAACTCATTCCCGCACCAGCTATCAGGCGGTCAGCAGCAACGGATCGTCATCGCGATGGCGTTGATGTCGAAGCCTGCCCTGTTGATTTTGGACGAACCCACAACAGCGCTGGACGTGACCGTTGAGGCCGCAGTGGTCGAACTGGTCAAGGATCTTGGCAAGAAATACGGCACCTCGATGCTGTTCATCTCGCACAATCTTGGGCTGGTTCTGGAGACCTGCGACCGGCTGTGCGTGATGTATTCGGGCGAAGCGGTCGAGCGCGGCTCGATCCACGATGTGTTCGACGAGATGCAGCACCCTTATACACAGGCGCTGTTCCGGTCGATCCCCCTGCCCGGTGCAGACAAGAACGCGCGCCCGCTGGTGGCCATTCCGGGGAACTTCCCTCTGCCACATGAACGCCCGCCGGGATGTAACTTTGGCCCGCGTTGCGACTATTTCGAAGAAGGCCGTTGCGACGCCCAGAACATCCTGATGGAGGCTGTGCCGGGCAATGACCGCCACCACACGCGCTGTCTGAAGTTCCAGGAGATCGATTGGAACGCGCCGATCACAGTCGGTGAGCAAAAGGAAAAAGGAGAGATCGGGCGTACTGTCCTAAAGATGGACAACCTCAAGAAATATTATGAGGTGGCGGCCAACGCCCTGTTCGGAGGCGGTACGACCAAAGTGGTCAAAGCCAACGAAACCCTGACTTTTGAGGCGCACGAATCCGAGACCCTGGCCATCGTGGGCGAATCTGGTTGCGGTAAATCCACCTTCGCCAAGGTTCTGATGGGGCTTGAAACGGCGACCGATGGGCAAATCCTGCTGGACAACCGCAATATCGAGGCCGTTCCGATCGAGGAACGCGACGCCAAGACCGTGGGTGAAGTGCAGATGGTGTTCCAGAACCCGTTTGACACTCTGAACCCTTCAATGACCGTCGGGCGTCAGATCATCCGTGCACTTGAAATCTTCGGGGTTGGCAATTCCGAGGCCGAGCGCAAGAAGCGCATGCTGGAACTGCTGGATCTGGTCAAACTGCCACGCGCCTTCGCGGACCGGATGCCGCGACAGCTCTCGGGTGGTCAGAAACAGCGTGTTGGTATCGCGCGGGCCTTTGCGGGTGATGCACGGATCGTGGTGGCGGATGAGCCGGTCTCGGCCTTGGATGTATCCGTTCAGGCGGCCGTGACCGATCTGCTGATGGAGATCCAGCGCGAACACAAGACCACGCTGCTATTCATCAGCCATGATCTGTCGATCGTGCGCTATCTGAGCGACCGGGTGATGGTGATGTATCTCGGCCACGTGGTCGAACTGGGCACGACCGATCAGGTCTTCTCGCCTCCGTATCACCCCTACACCGAAGCGCTGCTGAGCGCGGTTCCGATTGCCGATACCTCAATCGAGAAGCAGCATATCGTGCTGGAGGGAGATATTCCGTCGGCTATGAACCCACCGCCGGGTTGCCCATTCCAGACGCGCTGCCGTTGGAAATCCGAGGTGCCGGACGGACGTTGTGAATCAGATGTCCCGCCTGTGAAGACTCTGGCCGATGGCCATCAGGTCAAATGTCACCTCGCCGAGGATGTCCTGGCCCGCATGGAGCCTGTGATCAAAATCGCCGCAGAATAGACGCTTGTAGGAACTTGAAAGGCCGGTCAATGAACGGTCTTTTTCGTTGAATACTACTGACAAATTGCGCTGTTCTGCGCCTTAACCGCCCCAAATCACCTTCACGTAATTCTGGGTTTCCGCGTAGGGCGGGATGCCGCCGTGTTTCTCAACGGCTTTTGGACCAGCATTGTAAGCCGCAAGCGCCAAGGGCCACGACTTGAACTTGCGGTATTGCCATGACAGGTACCGCGCGCCCCCTTCCAGGTTCTGCTTGGGATCATGTGGGTTAACGCCCAAAAGCTGGGCCGTCTGCGGCATTAGCTGCGCCAGACCAAGGGCCCCTTTGTGAGATTTCGCTGTTGGGTTCCAGCCACTTTCCTGCTGTACCAGGCGCAAAAACAGCTCTTCCGGGATGTTGTGCTGGCGGGCTGCTTGACGGGCAAGCTTCAGGTATTCTCCTCGATACTTCCCAGTATAGCGCTTGTCGAAACGCCCCTGCACCACTTTCGGCTTTAGACGCTCGGACCCGCGATATTGCGTCGCCGCGCGCGAATCCAACACTTTGGATTGCTTGAGGAAAATGTCTTTTCTATTCTTGGTAGACAGTGTCTGAGCCTGCACCGGGGCCGTGGTCAGCAGCAGACACACACCGACAAAACCTAAAACCAAAGACCGCATAAATGCCTATCCTGCCCGATCCGAAAACAAGCGGAGTATATGGTCCCGCCGCCTGAATTAAAAGCGTGCAGAACAGGGCAAGCAGATTCTTGTCCGACACTGTGTCATCAACGTGTTTTCACCCTGATGCAGGCCGTATAGGGTCTCTGGCATATTCAGCGCCAGATTCGGCGCATTCAAGTGAGAACAAAGCGGGGAACTACATGGCGGGTTCAGTCAACAAGGTCATTCTGGTCGGAAATCTCGGCCGAGATCCCGAGGTTCGGTCGTTTCAGAACGGCGGTAAAGTGTGCAACCTACGGATTGCAACGTCAGAGAACTGGAAAGACCGCAACACGGGCGAACGCCGGGAGCGGACCGAGTGGCACTCGGTCGCAATCTTCTCGGAACCTTTGGCCCGCATTGCCGAGCAATACCTGCGCAAAGGCAGCAAGGTCTACATCGAAGGCCAGTTGGAAACTCGCAAGTGGCAGGACCAGTCCGGCCAGGATCGCTATTCGACCGAGGTTGTTTTGCGCCCTTATCGCGGTGAACTGACCCTGCTGGACAGCCGTGGCGAAGGTGGCGGCGGCGGCGGATACGGCGGTGGCCAATCGGGCGGCTACAGCGGCGGACAGGCCGGCGGCGGATACGGCGATCCTTATGGCGCACCGTCCGGCTCACCTGCCCCGGCATCCGGCGGAATCGACGATGACGAGATTCCGTTCTAAACGAAACGGAGACACAACATGGCATGGTCCTTCGCTCTCGGCCGACTTCTCGGGTCCGAACTGAGGGTCCATGTCACCTTTTTCCTGTTGTTGGCCTGGGTCGGATTTGCAGCCTATTCCAGCGGAGGTTGGCCCGCCGCGATCGAGAACCTGATTTTCGTGCTGGCCCTGTTCGCCTGTGTCGTGGCGCATGAGTTCGGCCACGCCCTTATGGCGCGTCGCTTCGGCATCAAAACCCCTGACATCACCCTGTTGCCCATCGGCGGTCTGGCCCGGTTGGAGCGTATGCCAGAAAAACCGATGCAAGAGGTCTGGGTGGCCCTCGCCGGTCCGGCTGTGAATGTCGCGATCTGGTTGATTCTGGTGGGGTTTGGCGCCGAGATGCCCTTTGAGACGATCAGCCAGATAGAATCCGCAAATATCGGGATGCTGGACCGTCTCGCCTACATCAATCTTCTGCTGGCGGCGTTCAACATGATCCCTGCCTTCCCGATGGATGGAGGTCGCGTTTTCCGGGCCCTCCTCTGCCTTCGTCTGGACCGCGTCACAGCCACGCGCATCGCGGCGCTAAGCGGTCAGATGCTTGCCGTTGGGCTCGGGTTCTATGGGCTCAGCTCGGGCAACCCGATCCTCGTCGTGATTGCTGTTTTCGTGTTCTTCGCAGCCAATGCAGAAAGTCAGGATGTGGCGCTGCGCTCGGCCACGCGGCACGTTTTAGCACGCGATGCGATGATTACAGAATTTCACGCGCTGTCACCTCAGGACACGTTGAATACTGCCGCGCAGGCCGTGATCCATACAACGCAACATGAGTTTCCGGTTCTGGACGACAAAGGCCACCTTCAGGGCTTCGTAACCCGAGATCATCTGTTCAAGGCGCTGGCCGGCGACCACCCACGCTCTGACCCCGCCATTTCGATCATGGAGCGTAACATCCCGCAGGTCGGCTTGACCGCGGGATTGGCAAAGGTTTTGGACGGGTTGCACAAAGGCGCGCCGGCGGTCGCCGTGATCAATCGCACCGGGCTAATGATCGGCTATATTACCCGCGAAAACATCGGTGAGCTGATGGTGATCCGAGGACGCTGACCGCCCTCGTCAGACTGATGCCAACGCATCCTCTAGCACCGACAGGACGGCCTCACGCGGGACATCCGTAGTCACAAAAGCCTGACCGATCCCTCGCGCCAGAATGAAACGTAACTGACCGTCGATCACCTTTTTGTCCTGCGCCATCAGGTCCACTAGGGCCTCGGCCCCGGGAAGATCACCTGGAATATCAGCCAGATCGGTTTTCATCCCCATAGCCTTCAGATGCGCCCGCACTCGGCTTGGGTCTTCCTGCGAACACAGGCCCAGTCGTGCCGACAATTCAAAGGCCAGCGCGCAGCCGATGGCAACGCCTTCGCCATGCAGCAGCCGGTCGGAATACCCCGTCGCGGCCTCCAACGCGTGGCAGAATGTGTGCCCGAGGTTCAGAAGCGCGCGATCGCCCTGCTCGGTCTCGTCACGTGCGACAATGTCAGCTTTCATCTGAACCGAGCGAGTCACGGCACGCACCCGCGCGGCCATATCGCCTGAGGAGACCTTGGTCCCATTCCCTTCAAGCCATTCGAAGAAATCGGCGTCGCCCAGCAGCCCGTATTTGACCACCTCTCCGTAGCCCGAAAGGAAATCGCGCTGGGTCATGGTGCCCAGAACCGAGGTATCGGCCAGCACCAAGGAGGGTTGATGAAACGCTCCGATCAGGTTTTTGCCCTGCGGCGCGTTGATCCCGGTTTTGCCACCAACCGAGCTGTCGACCTGCGCCAGCAACGAGGTCGGGATCTGAACGAAACGCACGCCACGGCGCAGCACAGCGGCAGCGAAACCTGCGAGGTCCCCGATCACTCCTCCACCAAGGGCAATGACGATGTCCCGCCGTTCGACCTTTTCGGCCAGAAGCCATTCAACCGCGCGCTCAAAATGCGGCCAGCTTTTGGTCGCCTCACCTGCGGGCAAGGCGAGTGAGGACATCTCGATCCCCGCGGTCGCAAGCCCGTCGCGCAGGGCCTCTAGATGAAGGGCGGCGACGTTCTCGTCAGTCAGAACCGCAACTTTCGGACGGTGCAGCAAAGGCGCGATCCGCGCACCGGATTGCGCCAGCAGGTCCGGGCCAATCTCGACATCATACGAGCGTTCGCCCAATTCCACATGTACGGTCTGATGCATCTAATTTCGTTCCAAAACATCGGGTCGCGCCAGAAGGGCGTCGACCACGCGGTCTACCATATTGTCGATCGAGGTCTCACCATCCGAGGCCACCGTCAGATCGGCCTCGGCATAGATCGGGACACGCGCCTCGTACAGCGCCTTCAATGTCGCATAAGGGTCATCAGTCCTCAGTAACGGGCGCGTATCCTTATGCCGCACCCGGTTCCACAACACATCCAGATCCGCCCGCAACCAGACCGAGGCACCCCGTTCGGTGATCATGTCGCGGTTTCCCTCCGACAGAAACGCGCCACCGCCCGTCGACAGGATACCTTTCTGCTCATCCAGCAAGCGACCGATAACCTGGGTTTCCTTGGCGCGGAAAAACGGCTCTCCGTCGCGCTGGAAAATCTCGGGGATGGTCATATTGGCGGCTGATTCGATCTCGGCGTCGCTATCGAGGAAAGGAACACCCAGCCGCGCCGCTAGTGCGCGGCCCACAGCGGTCTTTCCGGCCCCCATCATGCCCACAAGAACAACGGTTTTGTGCAGATCAAACCCGCCCTGTGTGCCTGCCGCGTGTGTGTTATGCTTAATTTCGCTCATTTAACCGTGAATGACGTGATCTTAAGAAAAATGCCAGTTATAACTTGGTCAAAACCAAAAATTGAGGCAGCGTGGCGCCATGGGCCGTCTGATCAAGTTCCTGATATATATTGTTTGCCTGGCCTTCATCGGGCTGGTGGCCTACGCCTATGTGGGTCCTTATTTCGGTGCCGATTTCTCGGCCCCGCAAAGCGAAATCCGTGAACCGGTTACGTTGGATGTCGATTAAGCATGTGTTGGTTGCGCTGTCTCTGGCCGGAGCAGCGCAGGCGCAGCAGCCGCTGACCGCCATCGATTGGCTGAACGACCCACCCGAGAACCTGCCGGGCACGGTGCTGCTGGAGCCTCCGGTCGCGCAGAACGGAGGCCAGCCCGCGGTTGAAGTCACGCCACTTGACGCGCTGTCGCAGCCGATCGGTCTGGTGTCGTCGAGTGTCACCGGGCTACCCATCGACCTCTGGCATGGCAGCGACCCCGAGCGGATTTCAGAACTGATCGCCCGTATCCCGGTCAAGCATAACCCCGCGATGCAGCGGTTGCTATTCACGCTTCTGCTGTCCGAGGCCCGCGCGCCGGGCGGCGTGTCTGGGGAAGAGACGCTGTTGCTGGCGCGCCTGGATCGGTTGATGCAGCTCGGCGCGGCGGACCCGGCGCAGTCACTGGTGCAACTGGCCGGTCCCACGGACACGCAGGCCTGGTTCGAACGCTGGTTTGATGCAACGCTTCTGACCGGTGACGAGGATCGCAGCTGCACGGCGCTTATTGCCCAGCCCAACCTATCAAAGGACTATGCGGCCCAGATCTTCTGCAAGGCCCGCCGGGGGGATTGGCCCTCTGCTGCTTTGACGCTTGAGGCCGCCCACGCGCTAGAGCTGTTGCCGCCTGAGGAACTGGACCTCCTCGACCGTTTCCTGAACCCCGACATTTTTGAGGACGCGCCTTACCTGCCCCAGCCCGAGGACCCGGATCCGCTGAGCTTCAGGTTGTTTGAGGCCATTGGGGAGCGTTTGCCCTCAGCTCCTCTGCCGCGGGCCTTCGCCAATGCCGACCTGCGCGATGTGGCAGGCTGGAAGGCGCAGATCGAAGCCGCTGAACGCCTGACCCGCATTGGCGCGCTGACTCCGAACCAGTTGCTTGGACTTTACACCGAGCGTTCTCCGGCAGCATCAGGTGCCGTTTGGGATCGGGTGGCCGCTGTGCAGCAGTTCGAGACCGCCCTTGAAACCGGCAATGTCGAGGCGATCAGCAAGACCCTCCCCCTCGTCTGGAAACAGATGCGTAGTGTCGGGCTTGAAGTGCCCTTTGCCGATCTCTTCGCCGAACGCCTCTATGGGGTCGAATTGCAGGGGGCCGAAGTGGAAGCCTTGCGCTGGCGTATCCTGATGCTCTCGGACTTCTATGAACGCGCCGCGATGCAAGCGCCGGACACAGCGGTTGAAACGCAGTTCCTGGCAGCTTTGGCGCAGGGTGATCCGGGCCGCGCTGTTTCGCCGTCGCCCTTGGCTGATGCGGTCGCGCAAGGGTTCGCCTGGGCCGCGCCGGTGCCGTCGGACATCGAGGCCCTGCTGGACAATGGCCAACTCGGTGAGGCGATTTTGGAGGCAATGCAGCTGTTTGCCCACGGTGCCCGCGGCAATCTGGTGGACATGACCGCCGCTATCGCCGCCTTCCGCCGTGTCGGGCTCGAGGAAACCGCCCGCCGCGCCGCGCTGAACCTGCTGATCCTGAACGAGCGCGGATAATGAGCGGCCCGGCATCAGATGAGCTGTGGATTTCGACCTTTCTGCAGGCGCAGGCCGCCGAATTGGGCGCGGCCACTAACACTCTCTTGGCCTATGGTCGCGACCTGAAGGATTTCGCCACGTGGCTAGAGCATCGAAAAACAAGTTTCGAGCAAGCGGATCGTGATAGGATCGAAGCCTATCTGATCGATTGCGATGCGCAGGGTCTGTCCCGCGCGACCCGCGCCCGGCGGTTGTCGGCGATCAAACAACTCTACCGGTTCGCGTTCGAAGAAGGCTGGCGCGAGGCCAACCCGGCCATTCAGATCAAAGGCCCGGGCCGCAAGAAGCAGCTGCCCAAAACGCTAGACGTCCCCGAGGTCGACCGTCTGCTCGAGGCCGCCCGCCAGACCGGGCGCAGCCCGGCCGACCGTATCCGCAACACCTGCCTGATGGAGCTTCTCTACGCGACCGGTATGCGGGTGACGGAGCTAGTCTCCCTGCCCGTCTCGTCGGCGCGCGGCGATCCCCGCATGTTGCTGGTGCTGGGCAAGGGCGGCAAAGAGAGGATGGTTCCCTTGTCTCCTCCGGCCCGCGATGCACTGGCCGTTTGGCTTGAAGAACGGGACAAGGCCGAGGATGCAAGTGTTGAAAAAGGCGGCACCCGATCAAAATTCCTGTTCCCATCGCGAGGCAAATCCGGGCACCTGACCCGGCACAGGTTTTTTTTGCTGGTCAAGGAACTTGCGGTTCAGGGCGGTGTTTCGCCCGAAAAGGTCACGCCGCATACGCTGCGCCACGCCTTTGCCACCCATCTGCTGGCCAACGGGGCCGACCTGCGCTCAATCCAGACCCTACTGGGTCACGCAGACATCGCGACGACCGAGATCTACACCCATGTGCTGGATGAACGGCTGTCGGAACTGGTGCTGGAACATCACCCGCTGGCGAAAGACAAGGGTAGCAAGGGCTAACCCCTTGATTGCAAGGGTCCGCATCCCCATAACGGGTGCAGAAACACGAACAACCAAGGACCGATGGAACCCACATCCTCTCTGATCGACGGCGCATTCTGGTTTACCACTGGCGCTATCCTGCTTTTGCTTGTCCTTTCGGGCTTTTTCTCAGGCTCAGAAACAGCGCTGACCGCATCGTCCCGAGGAAAGCTGAGGGCACAGGCCGACAAAGGCTCTCGCGGGGCGCAAAAGGCGCTCGATATCACCGATGACAATGAGAGGCTGATCGGCTCGGTCCTGCTAGGCAACAACCTGGTTAACATCCTCGCGGCCTCGTTGGCGACGGCCCTGTTCACCCGACTGTTCGGCGAAAGCGGCGTGGCGTTGGCGACGCTAGTCATGACCCTACTGGTTCTGATCTTTGCCGAAGTTCTGCCCAAGACCTATGCCATCACCAATTCGGAAAAAGCCGCCTCTGCCGTGGCCCCGATCATCAGCGTCGTCGTCACCGTGTTCTCGCCCATCGTGGCTGCGGTACGCCTGTTGGTCCGCGGCGTCTTGCGCATTTTCGGTGTCCAGATCGACCCCGATAGCAACATCCTCGCCGTGCGCGAGGAAATCGCCGGCGCGTTGCAGCTGGGCCATTCCGAAGGCGTGGTCGAGAAAGAAGACCGCGACCGAATTCTAGGCGCGCTTGATCTGGGCGACCGTGCGGTTGAAGAGATCATGCTCCACCGCTCGAACATCGAGATGATCGATGCCGATGCAGAGCCAGATGCCATTCTGGAGCAATGCCTGCAAAGCCGCCACACCCGCCTGCCCGTCTTCCGTGACGAGCCCGAGAACATCATTGGCGTGGTTCACGCCAAAGATCTGTTCCGCGCGATGTATGCGCAGGTCGGCGGATCCGAGAGTAACTCGGACCGTTTGGCCGGGTTCGACATCACCAAAGTCGCCAACGATCCTTATTTCGTGCCGGAAACCACCACTCTGGACGACCAGATGCGAGAGTTCCTGCGCATTCGCAGCCACTTTGCCCTAGTGGTCGACGAATACGGATCGCTGCGCGGCCTGATCACTCTCGAGGACATTCTGGAAGAAATCGTTGGTGAAATCGCCGACGAGTTCGACATCGAGGAAGAGGTTCCCGTCACCCGCACCGAGGATGGCCAGTTTCTGGTCGAAGGCGCCATGACCATCCGCGACGTCAACCGCGCCCTCGACTGGTCCCTGCCAGATGAAGAGGCGAACACCGTCGCTGGCCTTGTGATACATGAGGCTCAGATGATCCCCGTGGTCGGTCAGGTGTTTTCCTTCCATGGGTTCCGGTTCGAGGTCACCGCGCGCGAGGGCAACCGGGTGACGGAGCTGAAGATCAGACCTCTCTAAGCGCGGGGCGACGTGCACGACATTTTTTGTCGTTTTTATACTTGCGCCCCCGGAGCCTCCGGTCAGACTTCCAGAAAATCTGGGAGTCTTTCATGAAACTGCAAACCCGCGTGGCGGTCATTGGGGGCGGCGTTGTTGGCTGCTCGGTTCTGTATCACCTGACCAAACTGGGGTGGTTCGACGTCATGCTTCTGGAACGGTCCGAGCTGACCTCGGGCTCGACCTGGCACGCTGCGGGCGGGTTTCACACGCTGAACGGTGACACCAACATGGCGGCGCTGCAGGGCTATACGATCCGTCTGTATAAAGAGCTGGAAGAGATCACCGGAATGTCCTGCGGCTTGCACCATGTTGGCGGGGTGACGCTGGCCGACAATCAGGATCGGTTCGACATGTTGCTGGCCGAGCGCGCCAAGCATCGCTTCATGGGGCTTGAAACAGAAATCGTCGGCCCGGATGAGATCACGAAGATCGCACCGATCACCAATACCGACGGCATCATCGGTGCGCTTTACGACCCGCTGGATGGGCATCTGGACCCATCGGGCACGACCCATGCCTATGCCAAGGCCGCTCGGATGGGTGGGGCCACGATCGAGACGCATTGTATGGTGCGCGAAACCAACCAGCGGGCGGATGGCACCTGGGATGTGGTAACCGACAAGGGCACGATCCACGCCGAACATATCGTCAATGCAGGCGGCCTCTGGGCGCGTGAGGTCGGTGCAATGGCGGGCATCTATTTCCCTCTGCACCCGATGGAGCATCAATATCTGGTCACCGACTCGATCCCTCAGATCGAGGCCATCATCGACGCAGGCGGAGAGCATCCGCATGTGATGGACCCTGCTGGCGAAAGCTATCTGCGGCAGGAGGGTCGCGGGTTGTGCATTGGGTTCTACGAACAACCCTGCAAGCCCTGGGCCGTGGACGGAACGCCGTGGGAGTTCGGTCATGAACTGCTGCCCGACGACTACGACAAGATCACCGACAGTATTGAGTTTGCCTATCGCCGCTTCCCGGTTCTGGCCGAGGCCGGGGTGAAATCGGTGATCCATGGCCCGTTCACATTTGCGCCGGACGGGAACCCTCTGGTCGGGCCGGTGCCCGGGATGCGCAACTATTGGTCTGCTTGCGGTGTCATGGCCGGGTTCAGCCAGGGTGGCGGCGTTGGCCTGACGCTGGCGCAATGGATGATCGAAGGCGAGCCGGAGCGCGACGTCTTCGCCATGGACGTGGCCCGGTTCGGCGACTGGATCAGCCCGGGCTATACCCGCCCCAAGGTGATCGAGAACTATCAGAAACGGTTCAGCGTCGCCTACCCGAACGAGGAACTGCCCGCCGCGCGCCCCAATCGCACCACGCCAATGTATGACATCTTCAGCGATCTGGGCGCGGTGTGGGGTCAGCAATATGGGCTGGAGGTGCCGAATTATTTCGCGCAAGGTGATGAGCCGGGTTATGAGACGCCCTCGTTCCGGCGCTCGGACGCGTTTGACGCCACGGGGCGCGAAGTCCGCGCTGTCCGCGAAGGCGTAGGAATCAACGAGGTCCACAATTTCGGTAAGTATCGCATATCGGGCCCGAATGCCCGCGCGTGGCTGGATCGGATCATGGCGGGGCGCATCCCTCAGCCGGGCCGCGTCTCCCTGACCCCGATGCTGTCGTCCAAAGGTAAGCTGATCGGTGATTTTACCGTGTCTTGCCTGAGTGAGACTGACTTCCGCCTGACTGCCTCATACGGCAGCCAAGCCTACCACATGCGTTGGTTCCAGCAGAACGCAGCCGAGGGCGTCTCAGTCAGCAATATCAGCGACCAGCTGAATGGCTTCCAAATCGCTGGCCCTAAAGCAACTGAGGTTCTGGCCGCTTGCACGCGCGAAGATGTCTCGACCCTCCGGTTCCTCGACGTGCGCCCGATGACGATCGGTATGACGGATTGCCTCGTGCAGCGGGTCAGTTACACCGGCGATCTGGGCTATGAGATCTATTGCGATCCGATGGCGCAACGACAGCTCTGGTGGACCTTGTGGGAGGCCGGACAGCCCCACGGGATAGTGCCTTTCGGAATGCGCGCCATGATGTCCTTGCGTCTGGACAAGTTCTTTGGCTCATGGATGCGGGAGTTCTCACCAGACTACACAGCCGCAGAAACAGGGCTTGACCGTTTCATTTCATTCTCCAAAAACACCGACTTCATTGGTCGAGCAACGGCCGAGGCAGAGCGGCATAGTGGTACGGCGCGCAAAATGGTCGCCTTCGACGTCGAGGCTGAAGATGCGGATGTGAACGCTTACGAGCCGATCTGGCTAGACAGAGAGGTCGTCGGTTTTTGCACTTCGGGCGGCTATTCCCACTATACCCAAACCTCCGTCGCGATGGGGTTCCTTCCGACGGACCGTATCAAGGACGGGCTGGAGGTTCAGATCGAAATTCTCGGCCAGATGCGGACCGCACGGGTGATCTCGACCCCCCTGTTTGATCCTGAGGGAGACCGAATGAGGGGCTGACAACGCTGCAACCGGACGGCATGTTGCCCCTATGACAGACATACCCATCATACTGCTTGCGGCAGGGCAATCTCGGCGCATGCGCGGTGCAGATAAGCTGCTACAGGCGGTCGACGGCATACCCCTTTTGCGACGATCTGCCATGACAGCCTTAGGAGTCGGACCGGTGATCGTTGCGCTCCCTCCCCGCCCGCATGCGCGCTACGACGCGCTGGACGGTTTGGATGTGCAGAAGGTCCCAATTGCGGACGCGGCAGAAGGCATGAACGCCAGCTTGCGCGGCGCGTTGGCCCGGGTGGATGCCGCTTCGCAGGCTGTCATGGTGCTGCTGGCGGATTTGCCTGAGCTGACCGCGAACGACCTAAGAGCTGTGAAGAACGCGAGACGCGCCAATCCCGATAATCTGATCTGGCGCGGGGCCACGTCGGCTGGCAAACCCGGTCATCCAGTGATTTTTGATCGCCAGCTTTTTCCTGAGCTTCTGAAACTGACCGGAGATCAAGGTGCCCAATCCGTCATTCGCGCGCACAAGGACAAGACACACCTGACACGTCTTCCCGGTGAAAATGCCCTGCTTGACCTCGACACCCCCGAGGCATGGGCGGACTGGCTCAGAAAACGAGGGTCGTAAATGAACACGACCCGGTCGTTAAAGACCGGGTCGTGTGCCCAAAACAGGACTACCACTTTCAGCAATCAATAAAGCTAAACCAAATCACCTATACAGGTGGTTAGGCGTACAGCAGCTAAAACCTAAACAAGACCCCCTCGTTAACATGCCACCAGCGCTTTAAGACTGAGCAAGCCACGGGCACCCCCTAGTGCCTTTGGCTCCCCCTCACTTGGGCATGTTTATATTTGCTGATCCGATCCTTCGAAACAACGTAAAATTGGAAGAAACGGTTAACTAGGGACGTCTCAGTTTGGTTTTTAGGCAACATCCCGTCGCGTCAAGATCAACCCTAAGGGGATTTCCGTTAGCAGAAGCTCCGACAACGGCCCCATTAAACGTGGTCTTATTCAATAATAACCATGTAATTGCAGTAATATAGTTTACATCGTTAGAATATCTTTGGGCCACCTTCTACTTTAAGTAGAGTACATAAAAACACCGCCAAACGGCCCGCCGTTTGTTCATGTTCAATATTCAATTCAACCTAATTCAAAGTTTGACAGCCAGTTCAGCAACAATCCTCCGATTCGCAGTGTGTCAGCAGGCCTGAATCCGCGAATCCCAACAGCGCTCCGCCGACACGGAACATGTGCTTTGTGGCAAAATTAAGTTTTCTTAATTCATCAATCAGGAAAGACACAGATTGAAGGTTCATTTGCTGTTTCAACGCGCGCCTCAATTCGCGCGACGTGAACAGGAGACAAAAAATGAGCATCCGTAAATCCTCACTACTTTTTCCGCGCAAATCCAGCTGGGTCGGCGCCAGTGCCTTGGGCGCAGCCCTTCTGGCCACAACGGCCCTGCCCTCGATGGCTGATGAAGCGCTGGCCGATCTGGTCGAGACGGTCTCGCCTTCGGTCGTGACCATTATTGCCGAACAGGACGCGGTCGCGACGCCCGCTCGGGGTCAGGACTTTGATCTGGAAAACCACCCCTTTGGTGAGTTCTTCAAAAGGTTCGGTGCGCCCGAAGGCTTCGACATGCCGCAGCGCGGTCCGGCCCAGGGTTTGGGCTCCGGCTTTGTACTGGATGCCGAGGGCTACATCGTCACCAATCATCACGTGGTCGACAATGCCTCGACCATCACAGTCCGTCTGAGCGACGACCGCACTTATGACGCCGAGGTCGTCGGCGCCGACCCGTTGACCGATATCGCCGTCCTGAAGATCGAGCCTGAGGCTGAGCTGCAAGCGGTGACTCTGGGTGACAGCGACGTGATCCGCGTCGGTGAAGACGTCGTGGCCATCGGCAACCCCTTCGGTCTGAGTTCCACCGTCACCACCGGCATCGTGTCCGCCAAAGGGCGCAATATTTCGCAAGGACCATACGCCGAATTCATCCAAACCGATGCCGCCATCAACAAAGGCAATTCGGGTGGCCCACTGTTCAACATGGAGGGCGAGGTTATCGGCGTGAATTCAGCCATTTACTCGCCAAGCGGCGGTTCGGTCGGGTTGGGTTTCGCCGTCACATCCAACATCGTGGATCACATCACGACCGATCTGCGCGATGATGGAGAGATCAGCCGCGGATGGCTGGGTGTTTCGATCCAGAATGTCAGCCCTGAATTGGCAGCTGCGTTGGGCATCGACGCTTCAGCCGGCGCGCTGGTGTCCGATGTCGTGACCGACAGCCCGGCGGATGGTGTGTTGCAGCAAGGCGATGTGATCCTGAGCTTCAACAATGAGCCCGTGGACAACAGCAGCGACCTGCCGATCCTTGTGGGCACCACCAAAGTGGGCACTGACAGCGTTCTGACCGTCCTTCGGAATGGCACCGAGCAGCAGATGGAGCTGACCATCGGCCAACACCAGACTGCATCTGCTCAGAACGACGCGCCCGTCGAGGCCGAGGTCTCGGGTACATCGCTCGGTGTCACCGTTGCCCCTCTGACCGAGGCCGCACGTGCCGAAATGGGTGTTGGCGAAGGGATCGATGGGGTTGTCGTGACCGATCTGAAGCCCGACAGCCCTGCCGCGAAGGCCGGTTTGCAGCGCGGCGATGTGATCGTCAAGCTGGGCAGTCAGGAGACCGCATCGCCGGATGCCCTCAAGGCGGCTTTGGACAGCGAGAAGACCGACCCTGCCCTCGTGCTGATCAACCGCGGTGGCAACCAGATCTTCGTGGCGGTTGAAATCGTCTGACCTCAGGCCCGCGCGCGCCACATGATGGGGAGATCTGGTGCGCGCCTCCTGGCGGATTGGTTTGTCCGCAATTCGCCGGGCGTGCCGGGTGCGCAAGGACGCACCCGGCTCGTGTTTTCCTCAGGCCATGTGCTTTGGCCAAAAATTGTGTTTAAATTCGAATAGAAAGGAGCCTCCATCATGAGCAGACGCCTGCTGATCGTCGAAGATGACGCAGATACACGGGACTTCATCGCGAAAGGATTCAGCGAAGAAGGCTATGTGGTCGAGGTTGCCGCAGATGGCCGCGAAGGCCTGTATCACGCCACTGACGGAGGATTTGACGCTATTGTACTGGATCGGATGCTGCCCGGATTGGATGGCCTGTCCCTGATCAAATCTATGCGCGCGGCCGGGCTGAAAACGCCTGTGCTGATGCTGACCGCCATGAGCGCCGTTGATGAACGCGTCAAAGGGCTACGTTCGGGCGCGGATGATTATCTGGTCAAGCCGTTTTCGTTCCAGGAACTTCATGCACGGATCGAGGCGCTGCTGCGCCGTCCGCAGGACGCAGAAGAAACGCCAACCCTGACCTGCAAGGACCTTGAGATGGATTTGCTGACCCGAAAGGTCACGCGTGACGGGCAGGAAATCTCATTGACCCCGCGCGAGTTCCAAATCCTTGAATTCTTCCTGCGTCGTAAGAACCGAGTTGTGTCGCGCACCATGCTGCTTGAGGGCGTTTGGGACTATCACTTCGACCCGAACACAAACGTCGTGGACGTCCACATCTCGAAACTGCGGCGTCAACTGGACGGAGGCGGAGATGTACCGCTGATTGAAACCGTCCGGGGCGCGGGTTACATGATGTCTGATGGATAACCTTCGGCTTTCGGTAAATAATTCCAGAACAAGACTTGTCGTCGCCAGCATGGTTCTCAGCACCATTCTGACGGCGACGGTTCTGGCTTTGGTCTATGTGACAGCCAATCGCAGCATCGAATCCGAGACACGCTCGGTCGTCTCGGCGGAACTGACCGGACTTGCAGATGAATATGAGAGGCGCGGTCTCATTGGCCTTATCACCGCCATCGAACGCCGCCTGCCCAGTGCCTCGGAACGCGACGCGCTTTATCTTTTGACCGACCGGTTCGGCAACAAACTGGCGGGCAATCTCAAGCAATGGCCCGAGGACATCACCGCGGGCAGTGGCTGGGTCGATCTCGAGGTCCGCCGCGCCGACAATGACGAGCTGGTGCCCGTTTCTGCCGCCTCGATCCGCCTGCCCGGTGGCGAGCGCCTTATCGTCGGGCGTGATGCCGTTGCCCGTCAGCAGTTCGACCGGGTTCTGCTGCGGTCAGTCGCACTGGCACTTGGGATTGCCCTGCTCCTCAGCCTGTTGACCGGATGGCTGTTCACCAGGCTGGTGTTTTCGCGCCTGTCCGACATCGCCAGCACGGCGGAGAATATCGTCTCGGGCGATCTGTCTCGCCGGATGCCTATACGCGGCACCGGTGATGAGTTCGATCAGGTCGCCGGGACCTTGAACACCATGCTCGACCGGATAGAAGAGCTGATCAGCAACCTGCGCACAACCTCAAACTCGATTGCGCATGACCTGCGATCGCCCCTTTCCCGTTTGAAACAACGGGTTGAAGCGCTGTCCGACCCGGACAAAAGCGATCTGGACCGCGAGATCGACATCGCCCGGGCCACCACCGAGGTGGATCATGTCTTGCGCGTGCTGGGGCAACTGACCGAAATCTCACGCGCTGAGGCCGGGCTGGGGCGCGAACAGTTTGAGGATGTCGATCTGCACCAACTGGTTGAGGATGTCGTAGACCTCTATGAGCCTGTTGCGGCGGATCAGAATGTCCGACTTGAGGTGACAGGACAGGCCAAGCCCATTCAGGGCCACCGCCCTCTTCTGTCGCAAGCCTTGTCCAACCTGCTGGACAACGCGTTGCGCTATGCGCCAGAGAACTCGACCATCACCGTATCTCTTGCAGAGGACACCGCCTGCACCCGCCTCAGCGTGCGCGATGAAGGGCCCGGCGTTCCGGAACAGGACCTTCCTCGCTTGCAACAGCCTTTCGTAACGCTGGACCCCGCGCGGACTGAGCGCAATGCCGGGCTGGGCCTTGCCTTGGTGGCCGCAATCTCACGGATGCATGGCGGCTCGTTTGAGGCGCGCAACTGCGATCCCGGCCTCGAAACTACGCTGAAACTGGCGCGCTAACTCGGGCGTCCGTTGATCGCCATGCTCTTGTTTTTATAGCGCTTATCCTCGGTCACATCAGCACCGAACCACGCAGGTGGCGTGTAGTCTTTCGCATCTTGCTCTGAGGTGAATTCGACCTCAACCAGACACAGCGGCGCCAGATCACCTTCAAACACGTCCAGTTCAAACACATGCCCATCCGGCAGCGTGCCTGTATATCGCACCTTCTCAACCCGCCGCCCCTCGGTCTCGGGCCAGAAGGTTTCGAACTGATCGGCTGAAATCTCAGCCTCCCGTTCGACCCGAACCAGTCCGCCCGCGCCCTTGAGGGTTAGGAAATAACTGTCATTCTTTTGCCGCAACCGCATCTCCACTGTGTCCTCAGTGGCCGTAAGATACCCCTGCCGCACCACGGCCTTTTTGGTTCCACTCATATCGGGCAGTTCAGCGACCAGAAATTTGCGTTCGATTTCGATGCTCATTTCGATGCAACCACCCCGTTTTCCAATTCATCATAGAGCGCCTGATAGGCTTCACTGGCCGCACTGCGTGCAGCATAGGTGCTGACCGGAGCGCGGTGCTGGCCCATTTTCTCGATATCCGCGGTGAAGGGAATCGAGGTCTGCAGAAACCTTTTGCGGTATAGCCCCCGCATCTTCTCCATCGTCTCCTGATGCAAAATCTTGCGCTTCTGCACCATCGAAAAAAACGCCCTCAGCTTCTTTTTCCGCAGCTTGTGTTCTTCGAAAAAGCTAACCAGCTGATCGAATGTGCGTTCCGAAAGCGTCGTCGGGATCACCGGCACGACAATCTCATCAGCGGCGCGGAAGATGTTCTCGGACAGGGTAGAGAAGTTCGGCGGGCAATCCAGAATGATCACGTCATAGTCGCTGCCTGCCGCGACCAGAGCCTTCTTTAAACGCGAGCGTTTGTTGCGCATCCGGGACAGGAACACGTCGAAGTCACGGAATGTCAGGTTGGCGGGCAACACATCCAAACCTTCGAAGTCACTGGCCCGGATGGCCTTGGTAAACCGTTCAACATCCTCAAAAAACCGCGCGTCTGTCAGTTTTTTCGACGGCTTGACCCGGAAGTAAAACCCCGAGGCCCCCTGCGGATCAAGATCGCATAAGAGCACCTGCTGACCCGCCTGCGCGTAGGCATAGGCAAGGTTCACCGAGGTCGCGGTCTTCCCGACCCCGCCCTTGTTACTGTAGCAGGCAATGATCTTCATTCCTCACTCCTTTGTGTGGTGAAACAGGCTGCGGAAAAGATGCCGAATCTCCGGGCTGTCGAAATGCTGAAAGTTTGAGATCACACGCGCACGTTCGGCCTTCTGGCGCTGATCCAGCACGGCGATCAGCCCTCCTGCGGCTAAACCAAGCTGCGCATCCACGCGGCCTTGGGCGGTGCTTTGGTCGGCAACAAACGCCAGCAACGCCTCTTGCTGGACCGAGTAATCGTTGAACAGGCCCAGGTTATCTTGCAGCTTTTTCAGAGGCTTGAGGATCGTTTTGAAGTCCTTCGCATCGAACAGAGGCCCGAAGAACTCCATCAGATAGCGCAGTTTCTTGCAGTCGATCCGCAGTTCGTGGACGGTTTGATCCGGCGTCTCTTCACTGATGCTTCGGGCGAGTTTGCAGGTCTTGCGATAGCGTTTCCAGATCAGCGCGCAGGCATAGCTATAGGCACCGCGATCCGCACTTGGGCCGGGCATCAGGGTGTCAGGGCTTGAGAATTTCTGCGCCAGATCGGTCATCGCAGTTTCATAGGTCGCGCTGCGTAAATGACGGGACAGACGGGACAATTCCATGGCACGCTCTTGTTCGAACCGGTCGAACATGGCCTGCACACCAGCATGAAGATTTTCCGGTACAAGGCTGAGATACATATCTTTTTCCAAAAGATAGACATCCAGATCCCGTAAGCGACCGGTTGGGGCCATCAGGTCCGAAAAGACCCGTTTCAACTCTGCCGTCTGCTGGTCTGAAAACACCCCTTTGAACAAGCTCACAACTGAGCGGATGCGCCGCAAAGACACTCGGTAGTCATGCAGAAATTCGGTATCAATATCCGCCACTATGCCAGTTTCGTTCTGACGCGCGACGCTGAGATAGGTCCGGATCAGGTCGGTCGCGACCTCCAAGGACGGTTCTTGCGTGCCAAGCGCAATCTCCGGCTTGGCACGGTAACGCGCCATGTCCGGAAACAAAGCGTCGAACAAGTCGTCAATACCGCCCGAACTCATCCTCTCAAGACTGTCACAGGCCGCGGCAAAAGCGCGACCATAACCGCGCAGTTTTTGCAGCCAGACAAACGCCACCTGCCCGCGATCCGTGCGCAACGTCAGGATATCCCCCCGAACCTGCGTCTTTTGCAGATCGTCGAGAATCGCAAGCGCGCCTTCCTCAACTTCACCCGTGCCAATCGGCGTCAGGGCGCGTAGCGTGGGAAAGCTGCTCAGCGCCGCCTTCACCGGACCTTCAGGCAGGTTCTGAACGAATTGCCCCTTGCCCTTGGCCTGCTGCTCGGAGACCTGCCCCTGCATGGAGACAAGCCGCAGCCCCCCTCTGCTCTCAAGCAGGACCCGGCCAGAGCTGCGCAGCGATTGATCGTGACAATCGAGCATAAGGACAGGCGCGGCGGTGCCTATCTGAATATCGACTGAGTGATTGGGCAAAGCGTGTTCTAATGCGGCCAGATCAAGCCCGCCGGGGAGGATGAAGAACCCGTTTGTTCCCTGCGACACGTCTTTCCCCTGCCCGATCCTTCTACATATCGTCATGAGACCGTGAATCGCGCCCTGCATCAAGAACAAGATCAACCAAACCGGGGATTTGTGCGGGTGACAGGTCAAAACCGTCCGGCTAAAACCAAGACATGTCTGATCCGATCTCCTCCATCCGAAACCTCGGCCCCGCCTTCGAACAGGCCTGCACCCGCGCGGGCATCCATTCGGCGCAGGAGCTGCGCGAACTGGGCGCCGATGCCGCCTATGCCAAGCTGTTGGCAGCAGGCACAAGACCGCATTTCATCGGCTACTATGTGCTGGTGATGGGGCTGCAGGGTCGCCCTTGGAACGACTGCAAGGGCGAGGAAAAAAAGGCATTAAGACAACGGTTTGACACGATCAAATCCGGCACTAAGGCGGCCCCGGAAAGCCAAATGGTCTCGGACCTGGATGCCATCGGAGTGCGGGTTGCAGCCCACGATCTGAAGCAGATCTGAAACGAAAAAGGCCGCCCCAATCAGGAGCGGCCCAATCTGTTCACCAAAGCGGCGGCTTAGCCGACCAGTTCGATGCCCGAGAAGAAGTAGGCAATCTCAACCGCGGCGGTTTCCGGAGCGTCCGAACCGTGGACCGAGTTTTCGCCAACCGATTCCGCGAACTCGGCGCGGATTGTGCCGGCCGCTGCGTCTGCAGGGTTGGTTGCGCCCATGACTTCACGGTTCTTTGCAATGGCGCCTTCGCCTTCCAGAACCTGAACAACGACCGGAGCCGACGACATGAATTCGCACAGTTCGTCATAGAACGGACGCTCGGCGTGGACTTCGTAGAACTTGCCGGCTTGTTCTTTGGTCATGTGGATGCGCTTTTGCGCAACGATGCGCAGGCCAGCTTCTTCGAACTTGGCGTTGATTTTGCCAGTCAGGTTGCGGCGGGTTGCATCGGGTTTGATGATCGAGAATGTGCGTTCCAGTGCCATATCGGCCTCTCCTTACAATGTGGCGCGGGGTGTGCGCCGAAATCCATCGCGCGCCGCCTAACATGGTCTGTGGCTCATGGAAAGTCTTATGATGCCTTGCCCCGCGCTTTGCGGTTCAGATTGTGTCAGGCAAAGGCTCTAGACGGTCGACACGGCGGACATAGAGCACCGCAAGCAGGCCGATGAAACTGCTGCCACTCATCATGCCCAGAACCAGATACGGGCCGTTTTCGGCGTTGACGAATGCTCCGGTCATAGACGTCAGAACTGCCCCCAACGCCACGATCATCGCGCCCGAAAGACCTGCGGCGCTACCCGCCAGTTTGGGACGCACTGACATAACGCCAGCCGAGGCGTTGGCGTTGGTCAAGCCGTTGCCAAACCCTACGCATATAGCCGAGCCGAAGAATACCCAAACCGAGCCCAACTGGCCCAAAAACAATAGCAACCCAAGGAAGGGGCCAGTCGAGGCTACGATCCGCCCAATCAGGATCATCGTGGTCAGCCGGGTCCGTGCAGCAATGCGCCCGGTGATGAAATTGCCCACCATGAAGCCGCCGGTGATGATGCCAATGCCTAGACCCAGCATCGCGGGGCTCAGATCGAACCACGCTGCAGCCACTAAGGGCGCACCGGTGATAAAGCTGTAGAACCCCCCAATTGAGAACGCCGCGCAAAGGGCATAGCCCCAGAACCTGCGGGCGCGGAACAAGTGCGGGTATTCTCTCAGCTGTGCAGCAAAAGTTGAGGAACGATTGATGTTGGTCTCGCCCATGTCGAACCAAAGCAAAGTCAACAGTCCAGCCCCCAACAGCGAATACAAAACGAAGCCTGCCCGCCACCCGAAAAGCATATCGAGCGCCCCGCCCAGCATCGGCCCGAGCATCGGCGCCAAGGCCATCGCCATAGCGACATAGCCAAGTTTGCTGGCGGCCTCATTCGGCGGATATCGATCCCGGATCGACGCGCTGGACAAGACTGAGCCCGCTACTACAGCGGCTTGCAACAGGCGGAAGCCAAGGAATAGCCAGATCGACTCGGCGAGGACGCAACCGATTGAAGCGCAAACAAAGATCGTCATGCAGATCAACAGCACAGGTCTGCGTCCATAACGGTCCGACAGCGGCCCCATGATCAACTGAAGTATGGCTGAAACCGCCAGATATCCCGCGACGGACAGGTTCACGAGGCCATAGTCGACCGCGAAATCCTCGCTCATATGCGCCAGCGAAGGCAGGAACATATTCAGCGAAAGAACCGACAGCGCCGTAGCAAAGATCAGCGTGATCAAAGTTGGAGGCGTCTGGGCGGCGCGCATGGTCAAAACCGTTTCAAATTGGCAAACGAGAAAGCGCTAACACATCGCTGGTCAGTTGAACATGCTTAGCCGCTGGCGGCGGCAACACGGCTCTGCTAATAGCGCGTCATGTTACGGATCGAAGACATCACTTACGCCGTTGAAGGCCGTCCCCTGTTCGACGGGGCCAGCGCAACCATCCCTGATGGCCACAAAGTTGGCCTTGTGGGCCGCAATGGCACCGGTAAGACCACCCTCTTCCGCCTGATCCGGGGGGAGCTGGCGTTGGAATCGGGCAATATCGCGGTCCCGAAACGCGCCCGGATTGGCGGTGTTGCGCAAGAGGTGCCCTCGTCCGACGTGTCGCTGATCAATACCGTTCTGGCCGCCGATACCGAGCGCAGCGCTCTGATGGCTGAGGCTGAAAGCGCCGAAGACCCCGCTCGCATTGCCGAGATCCAGACCCGATTGGCTGACATCGACGCCTGGTCGGCCGAAGCGCGTGCGGCCTCGATCCTCAAAGGTCTGGGCTTTGATGACGACGACCAACTGCGCCCCTGCTCGGATTTCTCGGGCGGTTGGCGGATGCGCGTGGCGCTGGCGGCGGTACTGTTTTCGCAGCCCGACCTGCTGCTGTTGGATGAACCGACCAACTATCTCGACCTCGAAGGCGCGCTGTGGCTGGAGAGCTATCTGGCGAAATATCCGCATACGGTCATCATCATCAGCCACGATCGCGGGCTGTTGAACCGGGCCGTAGGTTCGATCCTGCATCTGGAAGATCGCAAGCTCACCTATTACGCGGTTCCTTATGACAAGTTCGCCGAACGCCGAGCGGAACGTCTGGCGCAGGCGGAGTCCGAGAACGCCAAAGCCAAAGCTCGTATAGCTCATCTCCAAAGCTTTGTGGACCGCTTCCGCTACAAAGCGTCCAAAGCTGTTCAGGCCCAATCCCGCCTGAAAATGATTGAACGCATCCAACTGGTCTCTACCCCGCAAGAGGCAGCTTTGCGCGCGTTTTCCTTCCCCGAGCCCGAGGAACTGTCGCCGCCCATCATCCAGATTGAAGGTGGTGTAACCGGCTATGGCGAGACCGAGGTTTTGCGACGATTAAACCTGCGCATTGATCAGGACGACCGGATCGCGCTGCTGGGTAAGAATGGTCAGGGTAAATCGACCCTGTCCAAGCTGCTGTCCGATCGCCTGCCCCTGATGGCCGGCAAAATGGCCCGCAGCAACAAGCTGCGGATCGGTTACTTCGCACAGCATCAGGTCGATGAGCTTTATGTGGACGAGACCCCTCTGGACCACCTGCGCCGCCTGCGCCCGGAAGAAGCGCCGGGCAAATGGCGCGCGCGACTGGCCGGGTTTGGCCTGAACGCCGATCAGGCCGAGACAGAGGTTGGGCGCTTGTCCGGTGGGCAAAAAGCCCGCCTGTCGCTGCTGCTCGCTACGATTGACGCGCCGCATATGCTGATCCTCGACGAACCGACCAACCACCTCGATATCGAAAGCCGCGAGGCGCTGGTTGAGGCGCTGACCGCCTATTCCGGTGCGGTTGTGCTGGTCAGCCACGACATGCACCTGCTGTCTCTGGTAGCAGATCGATTGTGGCTGGTCTCGGACGGGACGGTCAAGCCGTTCGACGACGACCTCGAGGCCTATCGCGCGATGCTGCTTGCCCGGGACAAACCGGTGAAAGCAAAGCCGCAGGTTACGAAGCCTAAGCGCCCCTCACGCGAGGCGATGCTGGCCCTGCGCGCCGATCTGCGCAAATGCGAGGACCGGATCGAAAAGCTGACGGATATGCATGAGAAACTCTCGGCCAAGCTGGCGGATCCGGCGCTGTACGAGGATGACAGGATCAACGATCTTGAGACCTGGAACCGCAAATTCGCCGAGGTCTCGGAAGCCATGAAAAAAGCCGAAGCCCTATGGGTGGCCGCAGCGGAACGCCTTGAACAAGCCGAGAATGCCGCATGATGGATCTGGCCTTTTTCATTACCGCTTTCACCACCTTGTTCGTGGTGATCGACCCGTTTGGCACCACGCCGATTTTCGTAGCACTGACGCAGGACATGGATGCGAAGACTCGGCGCAAAACTGCCTTTCGTAGCTGCCTAACCGCCGTCTTCATCCTGATCGCCTTTGCCGCTTTTGGCGAGGCGCTGCTGGGTTTTGTCGGGATCTCGATGGCCGCCTTCCGCGTCGCAGGCGGAGCTTTGCTGTTTCTGACCGCGCTGGACATGCTGTTCGACCGCCGCACCAAACGCCGCGAAGACCGGGCCGAGGAAGAGGAACATCCCGACCCGTCCGTGTTCCCTCTGGCCATTCCGCTGATCGCGGGGCCGGGTTCGATCGCGACGATCATCCTGCTGGCCGGTCAGCATCCCGGCGTGCTGGGCATTGTCGAGGCTTGCATCGTCATGCTGGCGGTGATGTCTGTTGTCCTGATCTTCTTTCTGGCTGGCGGGTTGATCGGCCGCATTCTGGGCAAGACCGGGCTGAACGTCCTGACCCGGCTGCTGGGTATGTTGCTGGCGGCTTTGTCGGTTCAGTTCATTCTGGATGGCCTCAAGGCCTTTGGATTTGCGTCCTGACCCCCCATATACTGCTGTGTAGCGAGTAAGGAATTGGGCATGGACACCGACAATGTAGTGCGTTTGGTCTACCTCAGCGTGCTGGGCACAGCCGTTGTGTTCTGGTTCCTGGCGCAGAACCGCCAATCGCTGAACAAAACCCTGCAGCAGGTCATGGCCTGGGTGTTCATCTTTGTAGGCGTTGTGGCCGTGGTTGGCCTGTGGGAGGATATCCGCACAACGGTCGGCCCCGCTCCGCAGATGACGGTGACAGGTGAGTCTATCCAGGTGCCCCGCTCGGCGGACGGGCACTACTATCTGCCGGTTCAAGTGAACGGAGAACCAATCACCTTTCTGGTCGATACCGGAGCAAGCCAGATTGTTCTCAGTGACAAAGACGCCAGACGCGCGGGGATCGACCCGAACCAGTTGAACTACTTTGGCCGTGCCCTTACCGCCAATGGCGAGGTTCGGACCGCTCCGGTGCGGCTGGACACGCTGACGGTGGGGCCAATCACCGACCAGAATGTCTCGGCCTGGATCAACGAAGGTGAGTTGCACAAGTCGCTTCTGGGCATGGACTACCTGCATCGTTTTTCGAATATCCAGTTCACCGATGGACGTATGATCCTGTCGCGCTAGGCATGTGTAGTGCTTGAGAACAAAATAAGAACATGATATGAGTTACTCATGTCTGTTCAGCTTCTTGGTCAAAAGCCCGCGCGCGCCGCGCCGGGGGTAACTCTACAGGATGGGATCACCCTGCAACTGGGGCGCGTGCATGAAGGCTGCGGCCCCGCGCGGCGCAGCTTTGCAATGTGGCTGGCCGGTCAGATGCAAGGGCCGGTCCTATGGATTTCCCCAGCGTGGGAGCCCGGGCAGTTGAACCCCGACGGGATAATGCCCTTTGCTGATCCCGCCCGATTCATCTTTGTCCGTCCCACCCGCGCCGAGGACCTGCTGTGGTGCATGGAAGAAGCGCTGCGCAGCGGAGCCATCCCGTTAATCGTTGGTGATCTGCCCGGCGCGCCGGGGCTGACGCCCGTACGCCGGATGCATCTGGCCGCCGAACAGGGCGGCACCATGGGACGGGCCCCGCTGGGCCTGCTGCTAACGCCCGGAGATGGAGGTGCGCAAGGGATCGAAACCCGCTGGCACATGGCCGCCGCGCATCAGGGCGAGGCGCGCCGCTGGACCCTGACCCGCCGCCGCGCCCGCGCCCTACCTCCGGTCAGTTGGACGGCCACGCAGATCAAACCGCGCGCCGGGTTGCAGCTTGACCAGATCGCTGCCGTGGACTGAGCGCAGCTGATCACGCATTTTTTTGTTGGTCCAAGGGGCCGCGCGCCCTAGCGTCCGGTCATGAGAGATTTGAACCGACGTGCCATTCTTGCAGGGCTGGCGACCCTACCCTTCGCCCAAACGCTGCATGCAGCGCTCAGCCCCTATGCCCTGTCGGAAAGCGATACGAAGGTTGGTTTCAGCTTCGATCTGTCCGGCGTCGCGCAAAGCGGTACCATGCCGATCCGGACAGCGGATGTTCAAGTGGATACGACCCGCCTGCAAAACAGCCGGGTGCAGGTGGCATTGGACGTGAGCAAAGCCAAGACCCGACTGCCCTTCGCGCGCGCGCCGATGCTCAGCCCCAGTGTTCTGGACGCCGAAAGCCATCCGACCATCACCTTCGTCTCAACCGGGATCGAGCTTGGGCAGGATGGGCGCATCTCGGGCGGGGCCCGTATCACCGGGGACCTGGCAGTTCGGGGAGTGACGCGTCCGATCACTTTGCAAGCCAGCCTCTACCGGCCGCCAGGCACAGCGGCGGGTGATCTGGATCGCCTGTCGATTAGCCTAAAGGGAGCACTGAACCGGCACGACTTTGGAGCCTCGGGCTATCCTGATCTGGTGAATGACACCGTCACACTGGACATTCGAGCCGAGATCAGCCGCCTCTGACCAAAGGCGAAAGTTCAAAAACGACTCCTTGACGTCGAATAGCTGCGCGCATTGTCTGAAAGCCTCGCCAAGGTGGACCCATCATGCGCACGATCATTTCCTTTGCCGCCCTATTCCTTTCTGTCATTCTGCTGCAACTGTCGACCGGCGGCGTTGGGCCGCTCGATGCCATTTCCGGCATCACCCTGAACTTCACCACCGAACAAATCGGTCTGTTGGGCTCGGCGCATTTCATCGGTTTCTTTGTTGGTTGCTGGTGGGCACCGCGCCTGATGGGCAGCGTCGGGCATTCCCGCGCCTTTGCCGTCTGCACCGCACTGGGCGCGATGGGCCTGATTGGCCATACACTGACCGAAAACCCCTATGTCTGGGCGTTCCTGAGGATCGCGTCTGGCACCTGTGTCGCCGGGTGCTACACGGTGATCGAGGCCTGGCTGAACGCAAAGGTCACGAATGAGACCAGGGGGCGTGCCATGGGCACCTATCGCATCGCCGATATGGGTGCATCGCTGTGCGCGCAGTTGATCATCGCGGTCCTGCCGCCTGCCTCTTACGTCTCGTACAATCTGCTGGCGATCCTGTGCTGCGCTTCCTTGCTGCCGCTGACCCTGACACGCGCCAGCCAGCCTGCAACCCCGGACGCGCCGCGCCTGCGCCCCAAACTGGCCTGGCGCAGCTCTCCTCTGGCGGTTGCTGGGGTGATCGTTGCGGCGCTCAGTTCTGCCTCGTTCCGCATGGTCGGCCCCGTCTACGGGCAAGAGGTTGGGCTGGGCATAGATCAGATCGCCTTCTTCCTCGCCTCGTTTGTTCTGGGTGGCGCGATGGCGCAATACCCGATGGGATGGCTTGCGGACAAATACGACCGGCGCTGGGTATTGATCTGGTTGTCTGCCGCTGCGGTGCTGAGTTGTGGAATAACCATGATGGCCAGCAACACTGGGACGCTCGGGGTGATGCTGGCGGCATGGGTGTTCGGTTTCACCACCTTCCCGATCTTCTCAGTCTCCTCGGCTCATGCCAACGACTTTGCCACCACTGAACAACGGGTCGAGCTGTCTGCGGCACTGATGTTCTGGTACGCGCTGGGCGCGATTGCCTCGCCCTACATCTCCTCCACTCTGATCGAGAAATTCGGCCCGGGCGCCCTGTTTGCCTTTGTCGCTGTTGGTCATTTGGGTCTGATCGCCTTTGGTCTGGCCCGGATGCGTTCACGCCCCACCCCAGAGGAGCGGACGAACTATGTCTATGCCCCCAGAACATCCTTCACGATTGGGCGTTTGTTGAAACGCTCGCGCGAGGAATAGTAGCAGCGCCAAGACACCCTTGGCGCTATGGTTCAACGGATTGGAAATCTGTTTTATCGGACAGTCTGACCAACACAAACCGGTCAAGAAGCTTGTCCCGCAGAACAAGAACGTCCGTCCCTTGCTCAAGCGTGTCCCGGTCCTGCAACGGCTCTGCTTGTACGTAATGCGCATTACCGAACCGATCCATGACGCGCACCTCAGCCGGTCGTCCGCGCGAGGCGGTGCCTTGCGTCACCACCCCCCTGCGCCGCGCCAGCACGCGTTCAGGCATTCCGTCCGTTTTGGTTTTTGTCAACAAACGAGTGAAAACCGGGCCGAAACCGCGCGCAAACCAAAGGCTAAAAATACCCGCCGGGATGGTGGCCAATCCAACAGGCCAATCAGAGCCCAACAGATCCTCGACGATCAGTTGAACGCCAATCCCAGACATCGCAAAACCGCCCAACAAGACCACCAGCCAGATCATGACCGGCACATCGCCAATCCCCAACCGCGTCAGAGTTCCTGTTGCAGAGGCCGCCGGAGCCTCGCCCTCGATCTCGGCCAGTTCCAACGCACTCAGATCAACGCCAGCTTCGATATCGAGATCGAAATCCGCAACACTCAGACCGGGGGCCTTTAGTTCGACCAGACCTTCGCTTGCCAGAAGACTTCCACCAAAAAGCGCGGCGATGACCTCGCCTCCCAACAGGCCAAACAGCAGTACAAGCGCCATCGTAAAGGGCGTGAATGCGATTTGGAGAACAAAATCGAACATAAAACAAACACCATGAAATCTAAACTCTTTCGCATGAAAAAGGCGCAGAACATCGCGCAATAAAATCAAAAGGCCGGAAATCTATTGGCCAACTGAATGGTAGCGCCTACCCTTGCCCGTATACAATCGACAATTTGGTCGTGGAGCTTTTTCCACTGCAACCATGGTTTTCGTGCCATCCATGTCAAACCCGGGCTTTTGCTGAGCGGTGACATAAGGTAGACGGGCGCGCAGACAGTTACGTGGACACGCAAAATGGCTCGGATTCTCATCACTTCGGCGATCCCCTACATCAACGGGATCAAGCACCTCGGCAACCTGATCGGCTCGCAATTGCCTGCCGACCTGTACGCACGTTACCAGCGTGGCCGGGGGAGCGAGGTCATGTTCCTCTGCGCCACTGACGAACACGGCACCCCGGCCGAACTGGCCGCGGCCAAGGCGGGCAAGCCCGTAGCGGAGTACTGCGCCGATATGTACGCGGTTCAGGCCGATATCGCCAAACGATTTGGCCTGAGCTTCGATCACTTTGGTCGTTCCTCCAGTGAACAGAACCGCCACCTGACGCAGCACTTCGCTGGCAAGCTTGATGAGGCCGGTCTGATCCGTGAGGTCAGCGAAAAGCAGGTCTACTCAAACGCCGATGGCCGGTTCCTGCCGGATCGTTATATTGAGGGCACCTGCCCCAATTGCGGCTATGACCGCGCGCGGGGTGACCAGTGCGAGAACTGCACCAAGCAGTTGGATCCGACAGACCTGATCGAGCCGCGAAGCGCGATCAGCGGCTCGACCGATCTTGAGGTGCGCGAAACCAAGCACCTGTATCTGCGCCAGTCCGCGATGAAGGATCAGCTGGATGCCTGGATCGACAGCAAGACCGATTGGCCGATTCTGACCACATCCATTGCCAAGAAATGGCTGCACGACGGAGATGGCCTGCAGGATCGCGGCATCACCCGCGATCTGGACTGGGGTGTTCCGGTCAAGAAAGGAGATCAGGACTGGCCGGGTATGGAGGGCAAAGTCTTCTATGTCTGGTTCGACGCACCGATCGAATACATCGCCTGCGCCAAGGAATGGGCCGACGCGAATGGCAAGACGGATGCGTATTGGGAACGCTGGTGGCGCACCGACAAAGGCGCGGAAGACGTGCGCTACGTGCAGTTCATGGGCAAGGACAATGTCCCCTTCCACACGCTCAGCTTCCCGGCCACCATTTTGGGTTCAGGCGAGCCGTGGAAGATGGTCGACCACCTGAAATCCTTCAACTATCTGAACTATGACGGTGGTCAGTTCTCGACCTCTCAGGGCCGAGGCGTGTTCATGGATCAGGCTCTGGCCATTCTGCCCGCCGACTATTGGCGCTGGTGGCTGCTGAGTCATGCGCCGGAAAGCAGCGACAGTGAGTTCACCTGGGAGAATTTCCAGCAATCGGTGAACAAAGACCTTGCGGATGTTCTGGGCAACTTCGTCAGCAGGATCACCAAGTTCTGCCGCTCGAAATTTGGCGAAGCCGTGCCCGAAGGCGGCACCTTTGGCGCGCGTGAACAAGAACTGATCGCCGACATCACCCGCCGCGTCCGCGCATACGAAGGCCACATGGAGGCCATGGAAGTCCGCAAATCCGCGCAAGAGCTTCGGGCGATCTGGGTGGCCGGTAACGAATATCTGCAATCCGCAGCCCCGTGGTCGACCTTTAAGGAAGACCCCGAACAGGCGGCAGCGCAAGTTCGCCTTGGCCTCAACCTGATCCGCCTCTACGCGGTTCTGAGCGCGCCCTTTATTCCCGACGCTTCAGCCAAGATGCTGACTGCAATGAATACGCTGGATACAAGCTGGCCCGAAGATGTCGAGGCTGCGCTGAACGCCCTGCCCGCAGGTCATGCGTTCTCGGTACCTGATGTCCTGTTCGCCAAGATCGCCGACGAGGACCGTGAAGAGTGGCAGGAGAAATTTGCGGGTACGGGCGACTGACACAAGCTGCATGAAGTTCTGAAACGGGGGCCTCGACGGCCCCCTTTCTTTTGGGCCCTTCAAACAGCACGCACTCCGTAAACCGGTCTGGTTGCACGGGATTTTCGCAACCCACCAACCATCCCAACTCTTCAATCACCTTGAGATATGTTTGCAAAACGGCCATCCTGCCCTCAAGTTCTGCCGACTCGTCGCTCTTTAAGGCTGCGTATAGGCTCAGTTTTTTGAAATGTATGAGGCTTTTGACATGTCCGTCGCTCTGAAGCAGCCCCGCAACCGGTCTCGTGGTGCTGTCACCGCACTGTGCCGCCCTCTAGTCATTTTGTCATGCATCGGTTTTGGCTATCCGGCACTTGCGCAAGACGAAAGTGAAGCGCCCGCCGCAAAAGTGTCGATCGCCGCAGCCTACACCGAAGAGATCACCGACGAGGCAAGCTTTATCGGCCGTGCAGAAGCCATCAATAAGGTCGACATCGTCGCGCGCGTCAGCGGATTTCTTGATAGTCAGGAGGTCGAAGATGGCGCCCTGGTGACCGAGGGCGATCTGCTGTTCAAGATCGAACCGGACCTCTATGAGGCGACGCTTGAGGCGCGGAAAGCAGATCTTGACCGCGCCGAAGCCAATTTGGAGCTGGCCAAGGTCGATCTCGCGCGGAAAGAGGAACTCTTTAGACGCGACGCAACCCCAGAGTCAGAACGTGACATCGCGCGTGCCAACGAACTGGTCGCCGAGGCCGAGGTCAAAGCCGCAAACGCCGCTATTCAACAAGCTGAGCTGGACCTCAGCTATACCGAGATCCACGCGCCCTTTACCGGTCGCCTAGGCCGGGTCACCACGAGTGTAGGCGATGTGGTTGGCCCCACGAACCCACCGCTGGTTAACTTGGTCAGCGAAGCGCCGATATATGTAAACTTTTCCTTGAATGAGAAACAGTTTACCTCGGTTCTTCAACAGGTTGGTGAAAGTGCTGCCTCTCTGGCGGAAAGCAACAAAAGCCCCAATGTGCATGTCATTCTGCCGAACGGAACCGAGCTGGATGAAACCGGTGAGATCGTCTTTGTCGACAACCGCATCGATCCGCTGACCGGCGCCATTACGGTGCGGGCCGAGTTTGACAATACAGATCGCCTGATCATCGATGGTGCCTTCGTGAATGTGCAGATCGAGGCACTGGAGCCGACCCTGCAGGTCCTGATCCCTCAGGCCGCATTGCAGCGGGACCAGCGCGGCGAGTTCGTATTAGTCGTCAATGACCAGCAGATGGTCGAGCAGCGCTATATCACGACCGGCGACGCTGTAGGCACGGCCATCATCGTCGCGGATGGTTTGCGCGAAGGCGAAAGCGTGATTGTCGAGGGCCTGCAACGCGTGCGTCCAGGTGTGGCGGTCGACGCGGTGGTCGCGTCCGAGCAGCCGGGAGAATAAGGCATGTTCTCAGCCCTGTTCATCAGCCGGCCGAAGCTGGCGCTTGTCATTTCACTCGTCCTTACGATCATGGGCGGCATCGGCTATATGGTTCTGCCAGTCGCCCAGTTTCCGGACATTACCCCTCCGGTCGTCAGCGTCACGACCACCTATACCGGTGCCAACGCCGAGACCGTTGAAAACACCGTAGCCGCGCCCATCGAGGCGCAGGTAAACGGCGTAGACGACATGATATACATGACGTCAACCTCGTCCGACAACGGCTCGTATTCGTTGAACATTACGTTTGAGGTCGGCACCGACCCGGATATCGCGTCGGTCAACGTGCAGAACCGCGTGGCGCAGGCCATGTCGTCGCTTCCGTCCGAGGTGACATCCTCCGGCGTGGTGACGCAGAAGGCGTCGACCAACATGCTGTTGCTGGTCACGCTGACCTCGCCCAATGGCACGTATGACAGTGTGTTTCTGTCCAATTATGCCTCGATCAACCTTAAAGACGCCTTGGCGCGGGTTCAGGGTGTGGGTAAGGCGGATGTTCTGACCAATCTGGAATACGCCATGCGGATCTGGATGGATCCCGACAAGATGGCTGCTCTGTCGATTACGCCCGGCGATGTGATCAATGCCATACGTGAGCAGAATATCGAAGTCTCTGCAGGCTCGATCGGCTCGCCTCCTGTGCCGGATGGGCAGACCTTTCAATACACGATCAAAACCAAAGGTCGCCTGACATCGGCCGCCGAGTTCGGCGACATCGTCATTCGCACCGGCGAGGCCGGGTCCATAGTGCGCGTTCGAGATATTGCACGAGTCGAACTGGGCGCGCAGTTCTATTCGGCTTCCGGCTATTTCGATGCGGTACCCGCGACCGTGATCGGCATTTACCAGGCCCCCGGCGCCAACGCGCTTGCTGTGTCCGAGCGGGTGCAGGCGGAGCTTGATCGCCTGTCCCGGTCCTTCCCCACAGACGTCGAATACAGTGTCCCCTTCAACACCACCGACTTTGTCGAAGCCTCGCTGAACGATGTGGTTTCGACGCTGATCCTGACCTTCATTCTGGTGATCTCCGTCGTGTTCGTTTTCCTGGGCAGTTGGCGAGCGACGATCATTCCAGCGGTGGCGATCCCGGTCTCGTTGATCGGGACATTCGCCTTCCTACTGGCCTTCGGAATGTCACTGAACACGATTTCGCTTTTCGCCTTGGTTCTGGCCATCGGGATCGTGGTGGATGACGCCATCGTGGTTGTAGAAAACGTCGAGCGGATCATCGCGGATGAGGGGCTGCCCCCGGCCGAAGCGACCCGAAAGGCGATGGGCCAGATCACCGGCCCCGTCATCGCAACAACGCTGGTTCTGCTGGCCGTGTTCGTGCCGGTGACCTTCATGCCCGGCATCTCTGGCAGGCTGTATTCGCAGTTTGCCGTGACGATTTCGACGGCTGTTGTGATCTCATCCATCAACGCTCTGACCTTGTCGCCTGCCCTGTGTGGCCTGGTTCTACGCGCACGCTCCGGTCCGCCCAAAGGACTGCTGGCGCTGTTCGAAGGTCTGATCGGAACCGTCCGAAACGGCTATGTCGCCATCGTACGCAAATTGCTGATCCTGCCTATTGTCGCGCTGGGTGTGATAGTCGCCTTGGGGATGGGAACCGGGACGATCATGTCCAACACCTCCAGCGGGTTTATCCCACTTGAGGACAATGGCTATCTGTTCGTGGATATCCAACTGCCCGATGCGGCGACGCTGGAACGGACCGAGACGATCTCGGCCCGTGTGGACGACCAGATCCGCGAAATTCCGGGCGTTGCCAGCACCGTTCTGATCAACGGCTTCTCGCTGCTGAACGGCACCACGACCAACGGCGCGGCGATCTTCGTCAACCTCGAAAACTGGGCCGACCGGCAGGAAGAAGACCTGAGTGCCGACGCCATCCTTGCCAAGGTGCTTGCGATTGCGAACGGGGAATCCGCGGCTTCTATCGTGGCCTTCAACCCGCCGCCCATTCAGGGCCTCGGCATGTCGGCCGGTGTGGAGATGGAGGTGCAGCAGACCGGTGGTGGCACACCTCAGGATCTGGCTTCGGCTGTTGGCTCCTTCGTTTACGCGGCAAACCAACGACCCGAGATCGGCCAGTCCTACACAACCTTCCGCGCCAACGTTCCACAGCTTTTTGTTGATCTGGATCGGGAAAAGGCCAAAACCCTACAGGTCTCGGTCGCCGAGATTTTCCAAACGATGCAGGCGCAGTTGGGGTCTTACTACGTGAACGACTTCAACCTGTTCGGTCGTGTCTACCGCGTGATGATTCAGGCTGATGGTACCTATCGCGACAATGTCGAGGATATCTCAAACCTCTATGTCCGCTCGCAACAGGGTGAGATGGTTCCGCTGGGCACTTTGATTGACGTGGAAAACGTGTTGGGACCCGTCTTGCTGAAACGGCACAACCTGTTCCGATCGGCAACGGTGACGGCGGTGCCCGCGCCGGGCCTGTCCACGGGTGACGCGATCACTGTCATGACCGAGGAATCGGCCACCGCTCTGCCCCCCGGCTACGCGTTCGAATGGACCGGTACGGCGCAGCAGCAGCTGGCCTCGGGCGGTCTGGTCATCGTGATCCTTGGGCTGGCGATCCTGTTTGGGTACCTGTTCCTGGTGGGCCAATATGAAAGCTGGACCTTGCCAGTGTCGATCCTGCTGTCGGTGATTGTCGCCCTGTTTGGTGCGGTCGCGGCCGTGGCGATCGTGGGCAGCGACATCAACCTATACACGCAGATCGGCATGATCATGCTGGTGGGGCTTGCCTCAAAGAACGGCATTCTGATCGTTGAGTTCGCGATGGAGCAACGCGCCAAAGGCCTGTCGATCAAGGACGCGGCCGCCGAGGCCGCATATCAGCGTTTCCGGGCCGTTATGATGACGGCGCTGTCCTTCCTATTGGGGGTTGTCCCGCTGTTGGCCGCCAATGGCGCGGGGGCGGCGAGCCAGAAGGCCATCGGTGTCGCCGTGTTCGGCGGCATGCTGGCCGCCACATTGGTCGGCGTGATCCTTGTGCCAGTCCTCTACGCCCTGATGCAGGGGTTGCGAGAATGGATCAAGGGTAGCAAGAATGATCCCGGCCCGTCCGAGGAAACCGCCTAAGAAAAAGCCCCGCCAAATCGGCGGGGCTTTTTGTTTTCAAGCTGCGTCGTCCGTTTTGAACCGCTCTGACATCCACTGGTCAATGCGCGCGATCTGGTCAGCACTCAATCGCAGCCCCAGCTTGTTGCGACGCCAAACCACGTCCTCGGCGCTGCGGGCGTATTCTTTGTCCATCAGCCATTCGAGCTCACGCGCGGTGAGGGTCGCGCCGAAGTCTTCACCCAAATCAGCGACGTTTTGTACATCCCCCAACACGGCACGCGCCTCGGTCCCATATGCGCGGATCAGACGGGCGGCCCATTTTTCAGTGAGGAACGGATAGTCCTGGATCAACACCTGCTTGAGGTCCTGCACGCCATCGACGGGAAAGTCTCCACCTGGCAAAGACACGCCCGCTGTCCAGGTTCCGGGCAGGTTCGGGAAATGCTCGGCGACTTTCTCAAGCGCGCTTTCCGCCAGACGACGGTAGGTCGTGATCTTGCCTCCGAACACGTTCAAAACAGGCGCCCCGCCCTGCGCATCGACCTTCAAGGTATAGTCCCGCGTCGCCGCCGTCGCGCTGCTGGCCCCATCATCATAGAGCGGCCGTACGCCGGAATAGGTCCAGACGATATCGTCCTGCGTCACCGGTTTCTTGAAGTACTTTGTTGCGAACTCGCACAGGTAGGTCTGTTCGGCCTCGGTGCAGACCGGAGGCTCAGAGGGATCCGAATGGTCCTGATCCGTCGTACCGATCAGAGTAAAATCCTGCTCATAGGGAATGGCAAAGATGATACGGCCATCTTCGCCTTGGAAGAAGTAACACTTGTCGTGATCGTACAGCTTCTTTGTCACGATATGACTGCCGCGCACCAGACGAACCCCCTCGCGTGAGTTCACCCGGATCTTGGTCTGGATGATATCCCCTACCCACGGACCGCCTGCATTGATCAGCATTCTCGCCCGGATCAGTTGGCTTTCCCCGGTCGCCCGGTCGCGGATGGTGACATGCCACAACTCGTCGGCACGTTCGGCCGAGACAACTTCGGTCCGCACCATGATCCGCGCGCCACGGGATTCGGCGTCGCGCGCGTTGAGAACCACCAGCCGCGCGTCTTCGATCCAGCAATCGGAGTATTCATAGGCTGTTTCGAATTTGCCCTGCAAAGGGCCGCCTTCTGGAGCGCTGCGCAGGTCCAGAGACTGCGTACCTGGCAGAATTTTGCGCCCCCCAAGGTTGTCGTACATGAACAGACCCAGACGGATCAGCCACGCGGGGCGACGCCCGCGCATCCAGGGCATGACAGTGCTGAGCAGCTTCGATGTCGGCGTCTCGGAATCAAAGCGCATGTCTTTGTAATAGGGCAGCACAAAGCGCATCGGCCAACTGATATGAGGCATGGCGCGCAGCAGTGTCTCACGCTCGATCAGCGCCTCGCGCACCAAGCGGATCTCAAAATACTCCAGATAGCGCAGCCCACCATGAAACAGTTTGGTCGAGGCCGACGACGTCGCTGAGGCGAGATCATTCATCTCGGCCAAGGTGACAGACAGACCCCGGCCCGCCGCATCCCGCGCGATGCCGCATCCGTTGATCCCGCCACCGATGATGAACAGGTCGCTGATCCGATCGTCTGTCGCTTGCATGGCTTGTGATTCCCTATCCATTCTGGTTGCGCGTATTAATCAGCACTGCATTCGCACAATCAATCTTTATGTTCGTTTATTTTCGTTTTGCAACACAACTATGAAAATTCTACATGGCAGCTTGCTAATCTTGTTCAAAAGAAGAAAAACGAAAGCAACTTACCTGAATGGGATCCAACATGTTGCTCTCTTTCCGCCAAACCGACATTCTTGAGATCGCCAGCACCGAGGGCCGCGTTACTGTTGACGGTTTGGCCGAGCGGTTTGGCGTGACGGTCCAGACAATCCGCCGGGACCTGTCCGAGCTGGCCGATGCCGGGAAGCTGGATCGCGTCCATGGCGGGGCTGTCCTACGTTCCGGCGTCTCCAACATCGGGTATGAGGATCGCCGTACCCTGAATGCAGACGCGAAGACCCGAATGGCGAAGGCCTGCGCCAATAACATTCCGGACGGCGCGTCGGTCTTCATGAATATCGGCACCTCAACCGAGGCCGTGGCGCGGCAGATGCTGAACCACAAGGACCTGATGGTGGTAACGAACAACACGAACGTCGCCAATATCCTCGTCGAAAACCCCGATTGCGAGATTGTGGTGGCCGGTGGTGTCCTGCGCCGCTCTGACGGAGGACTGGTGGGCAATCTTACCGTCTCGACCATCCGTCAGTTCAAGTTTGACTATGCGGTGATCGGATGCTCCGCACTGGACCCCGATGGTGATCTGCTGGATTTCGACTTTCAGGAAGTCCATGTCAGCCAGACGATCATCGCGCAGGCCCGACGCACGCTGCTAGTAGCCGATCACTCAAAATTTCAGCGGCTTGCCCCTGCCCGCATCACCTCGCTGGCCGAGATTGATGGCTTCTACACCGATCAGCCGCTCACGCCCGACCTCGCGGCGAAATGTGCCGAATGGGGCACGGGGCTGATTGTCTGCCCTGACTGATCCACACTGCCTCGGGTTCGGAAACGCTAGGTCCCAACACAAAGTCATTGACGAGACAGGGGCCTACGTCTGAGGATGAGACAACCTTCCCGACAGGAGGCATCGAGCATGGGACTTTTGGGGCAGCCACTAGGCTACTACGACTATCTGACATTCGTGGCATTGATCCTGCTTCTGGCAGCGGTGATGGCGCTGTTTCTTTTCCTTATGGGGCTGCCCGGACGGATCGCGATCAAACGCAATCATCCACATGCCGAAGCGGTCAAGATCATGGGATGGATGGGTTTTTTGGCCGTTGTGCCATGGGTTCATGCCTTCATGTGGGCATTCCACGATGGCGTGACGGTCGACATGCGACGCGGTCCGGACGAGGAGAAAGACGCCATCCGCAAGGATATCGAACGCCTTGGCGGTACGGTTAAAGAAGAATACCAGGCTGCGCCTGACGAGACGCAGAAAAGCTAAGGCCAAAGGAAGCACTCAGTCATGTTCGTCGCCCTCGGCATTACGCTGTTCTACATCATTTTCGTCTGGTTCATCTTCTTCAAGATGGAGTGGCTCAAGTTCAACATCGCCTGGGGGATTGTGTCATTCTGGGTCGGTGCACATTTGCTGCTGATCTTCCTCGTCGCGCTGCGCTTCTTTCAGCCCTTCTCGGTCGACAGCCATGTGGTCCGGTCCACGATTCAGATCGTGCCGAAGCTGACTCAGCCGACGATTCTGACGGAAGTCTTAGTCGAGCCGAACACGCAGATCACCAAGGGCGACCCGCTCTATCGTTTTGACGATACCGTGTTTTCGCTGGCCGTCGACAATGCCAAGGCGCAACTGGTCGCCGCCGAACAGAACGCCAAGATTCTAGAACAGGACGTTGTGGCCTCAACCGAAGCTGTGGAACGCGCCAACGCACAGCTTGCCTACGCGCTCACCCAGCAGGCCCGGTATGAGAACCTGGTACCCGCAGGCGGGGCGCGTCAGGATGAGCTGGATCGCTGGAACGAACAGGTGACCGAGGATACCGCCTCGGTCAAACAGGCCGAGGCCAATCTTGAGAAAGCAAAGCTGGCGCAGGCGTCACAGATTGACGGCGTAAACACAGGCATCTTGCAAGCACAGGCGCAGCTGTCCGAGGCCCAGTATTTTCTGGACAACACCACGATCTACGCCCCCGAGAATGGCATGATCGTCTCACAACAGGCCCGCCCGGGTTTGGTAGTGGGTGACATTCGTTTGGGAGCGATAGCCAGTTTCGTCACCGAAGACAGCCCCTATCTTTTGGCAACCTTCCGCCAGCAGAACCTGAAATTTGTTGAAGTAGGCCAAGAGGTTGAAGTCGCCTTGGACCTCTATCCCGGTGAAATCCTAACCGGCAAGGTCGAGGCGATCTGGTGGGCCACCCGTCAGGGTCAGTACCTGCCCTCAGGCCGCCTGCCCGGTTTTGAGCTGCCCAAGCTACCCGGTCGAATTGCTGTACAGATCACCGTCGATCTGCCGGAAGAGCACATCCTGCCCGCTGGCGGTCATGCCGCCGTGGCGATCTACACCGGTCAGGGCAAAAGCTTCGAGTTTCTGCGGCGCATCAACATCCGCCTGTATTCCTTCGCCAATTTCATTCGACCGCTAGACATTTGAGGACGCGCATCATGACACGGGCCACCCCCTTTCGACACTTGATGGGAACAGCCCTGTGCGCCGCGTTTCTGGTAGCCTGCGCACCGGTTGGTCCTGATTTCGTGCGTCCGAACTCTCCGGTCGTGAAACAATGGATCGAAGTCAACAGCCCCAGCACCGGGCAAAGCGGCCTTACCTCACGCAGCGCGCCGGTCGTGAAATGGTGGGAGACGTTCAATGACCCCACTCTCAACAAACTGATCGCCGAGGCCTATGCCCAGAACCTGTCACTACAGGTCGCTGGCGCGCGGGTCCTGCAGGCGCGGGCACAGTTGGGCATCGCCTTTGGCGAGTTGTATCCGCAATCGCAGGTCCTCGGGGCCTCAACAGAGCGGCGACAGATCAGCGACAATCTCGGGCCCATCGCCGATATTAACCGGATCATTCCTCTGGATACCGAGTTCTCGACCTCTCAGGCCGGGTTTGATGCGCAGTGGGAATTGGACGTCTGGGGTGCGCAAAGGCGCGGTGTTCAGGCGGCGCGGTCGAACTTGGCGTTGCAGGTGGCGAACTATGACGACGCGCTGGTGACGCTGACGGGTGATGTCGCAGCGCTCTACGTCAACATCCGCGCCTTGCAAGAGTCGCTGGGCGTCGCGCGTGAGAACATCAAACTACAACAGGAGTCGGCAGACCTGACCCAGTTGCGGTTCAACAACGGGATCACCACCGAGTTGGACGTGCAAGAATCCACTGCTCTGCTAAACAACACCAAAGCCCTGGTGCCCGAGCTTGAGAGCGATCTCCAGCAAACCAAGAACGCTCTGGCCGTATTGCTGGGAACCACGCCCTCGCGCATGTCCAGCCTTCTGGGGAATTCCGGTCGCATCCCCTCGGCCCGGTCCAACGTCGCGGTTGGTGTCCCGGCTGAGCTGCTGCGTCGTCGACCGGACGTGAGAGCCGCCGAGCTGGCCGCAGCTACGCAATCGGCCGAGGTCGGCATTGCCATGGCAGATCTCTACCCGCAGTTCATTCTGTCCGGATCGGTCGGGTTGCAGGCCTCAGGCGGGCGAAACCTGTTCAGTTCGAACAGCACTACAGGCCTTGCCAGCGCGGGCGTCGTTTGGAACGTACTGAACTATGGCCGCATCAAGAACAACGTCCGGGCGCAGGATGCTGCCTATCAGGCGCTGATCGCCAATTATCAGAACACCGTTCTGACTGCTTATTCCGAGGTGGAAAGCGCCATGGTTGCCTATGCACAAGCGCGCAAGCAGGTCGGGTTCTATCAGCAGAGCGTCGATGCCTCGCGTAAGGCGGCAGAGATCGCCGTCAATCAGTACACCGACGGGATCGCCGACTACTCCCGCATTTTGAACACGCAGACAGCCCTGCTGCGGTCTCAGGCCAATCTGATCGAGGCGCGCCAACAGGTCTCCAGCAATCTGGTCGCTGTTTACAAAGGCCTTGGAGGCGGCTGGCAGATTCGCGAGAACAGAGAGTTCCTGCCCGACACCGTTCTGGCCGAGATGGCCTACCGCACCGATTGGGGCGACCTGCTGCAGGAAACACCAACCCGCGCTAGCTTGAACTAGGCGCTATTTGGTCAGCCCCCGCAGGCCGCCCGAGATCAGGATGTTCACCTCATACAGGATGCGCGGCGCGGCAAGCCCTCCTGGGCTGGCGAGATAGTTCGGGCTCCATTCCGGATCGAACTTCTGTTTAAACGCGCGCAGCCCTTCGAAGTGATAGAATTGCTCACCATGTTCGTAGACGAACCCTCCGATCCGGTTCCAAAGAGAGGCGAGCTGACGGTTCTCGATCCCTGAGAACGGCGCTGCGCCAAGTGAGAACCAGTGGAACCCTTGTTCGGCCCCCCAGGACATCATCTCGGCAAACAAGGCATCCATGACGAAGCTGGGGCTGTCCGGCTCGTACCGCATCAGATCCAGCGAAAGCTCGGATTTATGGCCACCTTGAAACAGGTTGGCGAAAGCCATGATCTGACCGGTTTCTCCGTTCCGCAACACGGCGTGGTCGAAGTAGGACAGGTAGTCATCGTCAAACCCACCTAAGGCGAACCCTTTCTCGGCCCCGGCTTTTTGCTCCAGCCAGTGATCGGAAATCGCCCTTAGTTCCGGCAGAAAGGGCGCAAGGTCTTCCTTTGGAATGATCTCGAACACGTACCCTTCCCGCTCGGCCCGGTTCTTGGCCTGACGGAAGCGTTTGCGGGATTTGCCGTCCAGCGAGAAGTCTTTCAACGGTACCCGCGCGACTTCTCCGATCTTCAGGATCGACAGGCCGAGGTCCAGAAACGTCGGCAGGTACTTGGTCGAGACGCTGTAGAAGGCGCAAAGCTTACCCTCTCGATCGGCCATTTCGCGCAGTTGCCAGACCAGTTGCTTGCCAGCCGCTTCATCGCCCACAGGCTCACCTTTTGAGATGATGGCATTGCCGGTGTCGGCATAGGCGATGAACGCAGACTCATCAGGCGCGATCAGGAATTGCTTGTCGCCGGTCAGGGAAATCTGGGCCTCGGTATCTTCGCTCTCCATGACCAAACGTTCGACGCATTCTGGGATTTCCGTCCGCACAGGCGCAGGAATCTCGCGCCCGAACAAGGACGTGACGGCCACAATTCCAAGGATCACCGCCACCACGAGGCTGGAGCGCAGGAAACGGGAGGCATCGCCGTTCCACGCGAACTCCCACCACAAGGCATTCTGGTATTGCACGTGGGAATAGGCAAAGAGGCCGATCCAGAAAATGACAGCGAGCAGCGCCATAACGCTGACCAGCCAAGGGATGTTCAACCGGAAGATCGACGCGCCGCTGACGCGGTAGAACGCACCACGGAACAGCGCCAAAACGGCGATCGTGGCCAACATGCCCAACGCCTCATGCGTATCCAAACCCTTGGCCAGAGACGCCGCAAAGCCCGCGACCATCAGCAACATCGCGACCACCCACGCGCGATAGAGCTTGCGGAACAACCCGCGCGACACGAGCAGCAGCAGCACACCGACGGCACTGCCTGCCAGATGCGAGGCCTCGACAAAGGACAACGGCAATACCTCGCGCAACGCGCCAAGGCTTTTACTGTCGGTTGGCAACGCACCCGAGACCAGCAGGATGATGCCAGCAACCGCAGTCACCCCAGCCGCCACCATCGGCACGATAGGACGAATGGCCCGGTACATCCATGTCCCCGCCCCGATGATCCTGTGGCGCTGCGTCAGCGCCGAGGCAACGGCGATGGACAGGCTGGCTATGGCGAAAGGAAGGAACGTGTATACGACACGGTAAAGCAGCAGCGCCGCAATGACATCCGATCGACCCGAGGCGCCCAGCCCTGCGATCAGCGTCGCTTCAAACACCCCGATACCACCAGGCGCATGGCTGACGATCCCAACGGCAATCGCGGCGATGAAGATGGTGAAGAAATACGGATACCCAACCCCAAGGTCGTCCGGCATCAGTACGTAAAGGACCATGGAGGCCCCGACCAGATCGCCAATCGCCGCCAGCGTCAGGCATGAGGCCAGCTTGCCACCCGGCAGTTGGAAGCCGATCCCCAGAACCTCTAACCGACGCCCACCGGTGGAGAGCCAGACAAAAACCGCGATCAACGCGCCTAGCAGACCCAACCCGATGGCGGTCTCAACCGTCGCGCTGATCGGCAGCGCGTTAGAAATACCGTCGGGGTGAAAGGTCAAAAGCAAGCCGAGGACCAAAACCAGCCCCGTCCAGAACGCCACCCAGGACGTGGCGATGACCCCGGCAACGCGGCTTAGATCAAGGCCCAGAGACGCATATATCCGATATCGGATGGCCGTTCCGGTGATGTAGGAAAAGCCCAAACAGTTGGACACCGCATAGCCACTGGCTCCGGCCATTCCTGCAACCGGCAGAGGGACCTCTCCGTCTGCCACGCTTTGAACTGCGAAGACATCGTATAGAGACAGCGAAAAGAAACTGACCGCCGTCCAACACAGAGCATAAAACATCACGCGCCAAGACGTTTCCGAGATATCCGCCTGAACGTCTGCCCATTTCACATGAGAAGACAACTCATGCAGAACCGTCAATGCAATCAGGGTGACAAAGATCGGGATGGCGATGCGGACCCACGGCTTCTCAAGGAATGCGGTGATCTTTTCGGCCAATTGCACGGCCCGTGGTTCGTGCTGCTGAGTGGTCATCTTCGATAAATCCCGCCTGTATCCCCGCCGACTGTCGCACAATTTCCGTGGCCGACAAAGCGTAACGGGCCGTTTCACGCAGCGTTTTCAGAACCTTCCCTTGCGCGTGGACAGAAGAAGGTTCGTCTCAGACCGGGTGATCCCTTCCATACGGCGGATCTGGAACAAGACCTCATCGAGTTCGGCCAGCGTGTCCGTACCTATTTCAGCGATCAGGTCCCAGCTTCCATTTGTCGAATGCACGGCGCGCACCTGTCGTAGCGCTCCGATCCGGGCCATTGTGCGTTCTGTCCCGCGCCCCTCGATCTCAAGCATCATCAGGCCCCGAACCGGGCTTTGCGCCACATCGCGCTTGGTCTGAACGGTAAAGCCCACGATCTCGCCCGATTGTTTGAGGCGCTGCAGCCGGCTGCGCACGGTGGTACGTGTGACGCCAAGCGTCTCGGCCAGCTCAGACAGCGACGCCCTTGCGTCCCGATGTAGCGCGCTGAGCAGCCTGTTATCCAAATCGTCCATGAATCGCTTCCTTTTCGGATACTCATCTTTCTTATTGAGCAATTTGTTCTCTTCACGCAAGACAGACTGTCACGTTACATGAAGCATATGGATACGAAGAACATAGTTTTGGTTGGCGCCCCCATGGACGCGGGCAAGCGTCGGCAGGGTTGCCGAATGGGGCCGGATGCCTACCGTGTGGCCGGGCTGGATCGCGCGCTTGCGGATCTTGGTCATACGGTGATCGACTACGGAGATGCCGCCCCGGATACGGTCGAGACCCCGGACCACTCCCACCTTTTCGCCCTGCCCGAGTGCATCGGGTGGACGCAGGCTTTGGCCCGAGTCGCTGCCGAAGTCTCGCCCCGAGGTGTGCCAATCTTCATGGGCGGCGATCATGCCTTGTCGATGGGAACCGTGACCGGAATGGCGGATCATGCACAGCGCGTCGACCGGCCTCTGTTCGTTCTGTGGCTGGACGCCCATAGCGATTTTCACACCCCCGGCAGTACAGACAGCGGCAACCTGCATGGAACACCTGTCGCCTACTTCACTGGCCAGTCCGGCTTCGAAGATTTTCCACCCTTGCCTGCCGTGGTTCCAACCAATCGCGTTGGAATGATCGGGTTGCGTTCGGTCGATCCCGCTGAACGCGCCTCGCTTGAGAAGAACCACGCCATGCTGGCCGATATGCGCAGCATTGACGAACATGGGATCAAAGCCCCGCTCATGGCCTTTCTGAACCGCGTGAGGGCTGAGAACGGCATCCTTCACGTGTCGCTGGATGTCGACTTCCTCGACCCCGCGATCGCGCCGGCTGTCGGAACCACTGTGCCCGGAGGCGCCACAGAACGCGAAGCCCATCTTGTCATGGAGCTTCTGCACGAAAGCGGGCTGGTCTGTTCCCTCGATCTGGTCGAGTTGAACCCCTTTCTGGATGAACGCGGACGCACCGCAAAACTCATGGTCGACCTGGCTGCATCCCTGATGGGACGCCGTATCTTTGACCGCCCCACTCGGAGTTTCTGATGACTGTACCTTCTGACAAAGCCCTGGTGCCCTTTGTTTCCGTCGACAACATGATGCGGCTGGTTCACCATGTCGGCGTCGAAAAGATGATCATAAGGATCGCCGAGCAGATTGAAGCCGATTTCAAACGCTGGGAAAGCTTTGACAAGACCCCGCGAATTCCTGCGCATTCACCGCATGGGGTGATCGAACTCATGCCAACATCGGATGGTGAGGCCTACGGGTTCAAATACGTCAATGGCCATCCAAAGAACACGTCCGAAGGGCTGCAAACAGTAACGGCCTTTGGACTGCTCGCGGATGTCTACACGGGCTACCCGACACTTCTGACCGAGATGACCATCCTGACCGCCCTGCGGACGGCGGCGACATCGGCTTTGGTCGGTCGATATCTGGCCCCCAAGGGTGCCACCACCATGGCCATGATCGGCAATGGCGCGCAGTCTGAATTCCAATGCCTGGCCTTCAAAGCCATGTGCGGCATCGACACCGTGCGGCTTTATGATACGGACCCGAACGCCACCGCCAAATGCGCTGCCAACCTGCAAGGCAAAGGCCTGAACGTAGTGCCTTGCAAAACCGCGGAAGATGCGATTGAGGGCGCGCAGATCATCACCACCTGCACCGCGGACAAGAAATATGCCACGATCCTGACCGACAACATGGTCGGCCCCGGCGTCCACATCAACGCGATTGGCGGCGACTGCCCCGGCAAGACTGAACTGCATCGCGACATCCTTCTGCGCTCTGAGATATTCGTGGAATACCCCGAGCAAACCCGGATCGAAGGCGAAATTCAGGCTTTGGAAGATGACCATCCTGTCACGGAACTTTGGCAGGTCATGACCGGTCAAGCACGCGGTCGGACAGACGACAAGCAGATCACGCTTTTCGACAGTGTTGGGTTCGCCATCGAGGACTTCTCGGCTCTGCGTGTCATCAAGAGTGCGGTCGCGGAGACCGAATTCTTCGAACCGCTGGATATGTTGGCCGACCCTGACGATCCCCGCGATCTGTTTGGGATGCTCATGCGCGCGGGCTAACTTCCTTCCGATCCCGCACCGAGCCAATGTCGAATTGGGGGCTCTGCCCCCGCCGCCCGTTCCGGGCGACTCCCCCGGGATATTTTTAGCCAAATGAAGAAACGGATCGTTAACCTAGGCTCGGTACTCTTGTTTTTGCGGTACAGGCGGGGACGCCGATGACCGCGCAAGGTGAAGCTCTCCAACGTTGATATTGGAGAGCGGATCCCTACTTCATCTGGCTAAAAACATCCCGGAGCGCGAGGCAGAGCCTCGCAAACTCCTAGCCTGCCAAAGACGGCAAGTAGAGAACGATGCCCGGAAATGCCACAAGCAGCGCAATAGTGGCCGCGTCCGCCAGGAAGAACGGGGTGACCCCCTTAAAGACATCCTGAACGCTCAGGTCTGGCCGAACCCCTGCAACTACAAAGCAGTTCAGACCAATGGGTGGCGTGATCAGACAGAATTCGGCCATTTTCACCACCAATATCCCAAACCAGATCGCACACATCGGGCCAGACATGCCAAAAGCGCTGTCTGCGGCGCTGACGGTTTCCCCTCCGTTCAGGGCCATAACAGCGGGATAGACGACGGGTAATGTCAGCAGCAACATCCCGATGGCATCCATGAACATCCCCAACACGGCATAGGCCAGAAGGATGCAGATCAGGATCAGCATCGGCGACATCTCAAGCGAAGTGATCCAATCCGAGAATGCACCCGGAAGGTCTGCAAAGCCCAGGAACCGCACGTAGATCAGCACGCCCCAGATGATCGAGAAAATCATGGCCGTTAGCTTCGCTGTCTCTAAAAGAGCCGATTTGAATTCGGGCCAGCGCATGCCATGAACCAGTGCGAAACAGAAGACGATGAACGCGCCTATGGCCCCGCCTTCAGTTGGGGTGCCCCAAGCCTGTTCGCCGAATGGGTTGTAGACGAAACAGATGATGATCAGGATAACGGCAACGATCGGGATCGCCCCAGGAAGCGCTTGTAACCGTTGTTTCCAAGTGAAACCGGTAACCGGAGGGCCAACGGATTTGAACACAACCGCGATTCCAACAATGAGCAATCCGTAAATCACAGCAGAAAACGCTCCGGGAATGAAACCGGCCAGTAGCAGCTTGCCGACGTCCTGTTCAACGATGATGGCATAGATCACAAGGATGGCTGACGGCGGGATCAGCGAGGCCAGCGTCCCCCCAGCAGCGACGACGCCTGCGGCGAAGCGCTTGTTGTAGCCAACGCTCAGCATTTCGGGAATTGCGATGCGGGCAAACACGGCCGACGTGGCAACTGAGGCGCCAGAGACGGCAGCAAACCCTGCCGTGGCGAATATGGTGGAGACCGCGAGGCCTCCAGGCACCCAGGCGATCCAGCGTTTGGCCGCTTCGAACAGCGCGCGCGTCAGGCCCGCATAGTAGGCAAGGTAGCCGATCAGGATGAAGGTTGGGATCAGGCTGAGCGTATGGGCGGCAACCTTAGAATGCGGCACCTGGCCCGCCGTTTTGACGGCGATGGTGAGAGCCTTGCCAAAACTGTCGGGATCGTAACCGAACTTGGCCCAGAAAATCCAAACCAAGCCGAACAACCCGGCCAGACCTGCCGCAAAAGCCACTCGCATGCCTGTGACCACAAGGACCAGCAGGCCAGCCGTTACCCAAAGGCCGATGTCTATCGTGTCCATCTGTTAGTCCTGCCCTTCGAACTGCTCTGCCTCTGCGGCAGCCTGTGCGGCGGCGTCTTGGATCAAGGGCACCGCCACAGGTGCCTCAAGCCCCAGGACGAACGCGCGGCCATAGCCCCAGATCTGCAACACCAGCCGGAGCGACAAGACAGAGAACGCCACCGGGGCCAGCAGTTTCGCGGGCCAAAGCGGAATACCGATGTCGATTGAGCTGTCGCGGCTCCACATCGGCGCGCCGAAGTCAAAGGACCGGTCGAAATGGGACCAGCTGCCCCAGACCAATGCCAGCATCAGGACAAGGATCAGGATTACCGAGATTAGCTCGAACAACCACAGCGCCCGTCCGTGCAGACGCGAGATCACAATGTCCATCCGGATATGGCCGCCATCGCGCTGCACGTAAGAGATGCCGAGAAAGGCGATCAGTGGCATCGCCTGTTCGATCCAGTCAACATAGCCCGGCAACGGCGCGTTTATCGCGTTGCGGCCGCTGACCGAGACGACGGCCAGGACCATCAGTCCAAAGACGGCTATTCCGCTGATCAAGGCGAGAGCCCGCTCTAACTTCAGCAAGTGCTGATCGATCTGGCTGAGGCGACTGCCATCCTCCAGCACCGTGGCCTGTCCCGCCATTCCGGTGATCCCCTTTGTCAAGAAAGGCCGGGCACTAGGACGCGCCCAGCGAATGCGATCAGTTGCCGCCGCGCTGTTGCGTCAGCGTGGTCTGAACCAGATCGTAGAGGTCCTGCGCTGGCAGGCCCTGCGCGCTCATATCTGCAATCCACTGTTCGCGGATCGGATCGGCGGCCTTGGCGCGGAACTCTTCAATGACCGCGTCGTCGATCATTACCTTCTGCACACCCTTTTCTTCCAGGACGCTGTCCCATTGCTCCAGAAGTCCGGCATAGTTGGCCAGATAATGCTCAATGGCCTCATCAATTGAGCTATCAAGCGCTTCGCGGTGCTCAGGCGACAGCGCTTCATACGCGTCGATATTCGCAACCACCGGGCAATTCACGGTGCCGGGGTTAAGGTTTGCAGTCCACCAATCCGCTTCATTGATCGTGCCAAAGGACAGGTGCGCGTGCTGCGCGAAGGCGACCGTATCGACCACACCGGATTCCATGGCGTTAAACGCCTCAGTCGCAGGGACAGAGGTTGGGACACCGCCCACGGCCTCAAACGCCTTGCCCAGACCACCTGTCGCGCGGACACGCATGCCTTCGAACGCGGCCAGATTGTCGCGTGGATCGCCGGTGCCGACCAGATTGTACTGCGGCATGGGCGAGGTCATCAGAATGCGCGCATTCCATTGCGCCATCTCATCAGCCACCGCTGGGTGATCATAGACCGCATGGCTGACGGCAACTTCCTCTTCCAGATTGTTCACGCCCAGAAACGGCAGCTCCAGCACCGTAATCGCACGGTTCTTGTCGCGGTGGTAGCCGGCACAGAACTGTGCAATCTCGAATGCGCCAATCTCGATGCCATCCAGGTTCTCGCGCGGCTTCGACAGGCCGCCATAGCTGACATTGATCGTGAACTCTCCACCGGTTTTTTCCGAGACCAGCTCGGCCAGTTTTTCGACATGTTCGGTAAAGGCGCGGCGCTTGCCCCAGACCGAGGCGTTCCATTCGGTGGCTGCGGCCTCGGACACGAACGCAACGCCAAGGGCGGCGACGGCGGCACCGCTCAGCATCTTTTTCATAATATCTTCTCCCTTTGATGCGCCCCCTCCCGAGGCGCTTGGAAAGATGCTAGCGCCAACATGTATATGTGCCAACCCCTGCTTCCTGATAGGTGATTTTCAGACTGATCTTTTAAGTTTTCATGCTTAACGACATACGCGCGAAAAAACCGGTCTTCGCGTTTAACGGTCGAGCTAGCAACGTTACAAACTTAACATTGTTATTAAGGGATTTTTCACATTTTTTCGAGTTTTGTTGACTCTTTCACCCCCTTTGGAAAAATTTCTTTACAAACAAATCCAAAGAATACGGCAATTTATTTCATTATTTTCTGAACCCGGCCATACTTCGATCAGGGAGGAACGGGATCGACTATGCCCAAATAACAGGCAAGATATGTCCCAACGTTACTAGCCTAGAGGGAGGAGCCTCAACATGACCACCGCTGCCCAGGCAGATGCCAAGACCTATCCGCCAACTGCAGAAACCGTCGCGCACGCGCATGTCGACGCTGCGAAATACGACGAGATGTATTCTGCATCAGTAAATGACCCAGACGCGTTCTGGGGCGAACACGGCAAGCGGATCGACTGGATCAAGCCCTTTACGCAGGTCAAGGATGTCAATTACGACTTCGGCTCGGTCAAGATCAACTGGTATGCCGATGGTACTCTGAACGTCTCGGCCAACTGCCTGGATCGCCATCTGAAAACGCGCGGCGATCAGACCGCAATCATCTGGGAACCGGATGATCCAAATGATGCTGCCCAGCACATCACCTATGCCGAGTTGCACCGCCGCACCTGTCGCATGGCCAATATTCTGGAATCCATGGGCGTGCGCAAAGGTGATCGCGTCATTATCTATCTGCCGATGATCCCCGAGGCCGCCTATGCCATGCTGGCCTGTGCGCGCATCGGTGCGATTCACTCGATCGTTTTTGCAGGCTTCTCGCCAGACGCTTTGGCGGCCCGTGTCAACGGTTGCGACGCCAAAGTCGTCATCACAGCAGATGAAGCCCCGCGCGGCGGCCGCAAAACGCCGCTGAAATCGAACGCTGACGCGGCATTGCTGCACTGCAAGGACAGCGTAAAATGCCTGGTCGTCAAACGAACGGGTGGTCAGACCACTTGGATCGATGGGCGTGACTACGACTACAACGAAATGGCGCTTGAGGCCGATGACTATTGCGCCCCAGCCGAGATGAGCGCGGAAGACCCGCTGTTCATTCTGTACACATCGGGTTCGACCGGCCAGCCCAAAGGTGTAGTTCACACTACCGGCGGCTATCTGGTCTATGCCGCGATGACCCATGAGATCACCTTCGACTATCATGAAGGCGATGTGTACTGGTGTACGGCAGACGTGGGTTGGGTCACTGGCCACAGCTATATCGTCTATGGTCCGCTGGCCAATGGTGCCACAACCCTTATGTTCGAAGGTGTGCCGACCTACCCGGATGCAGGCCGCTTCTGGGAAGTTTGCGCCAAGCACAAGGTGAACCAGTTCTACACGGCCCCAACCGCGATCCGCGCCCTTATGGGACAAGGAAGTGAGTGGGTCGAAAAGCACGATCTCACCGACCTCAAAGTTCTGGGCACCGTGGGTGAGCCAATCAATCCCGAAGCCTGGAACTGGTACAACGAGGTTGTCGGTAAGGGCAAATGCCCGATCGTCGATACGTGGTGGCAGACTGAAACCGGTGGTCACCTGATGACCCCCCTGCCCGGCGCGCATGCGATGAAGCCCGGCTCGGCGATGAAGCCGTTCTTTGGCATCGAACCAGTGGTTTTGGACCCGCAATCCGGCGTCGAGATAGAAGGGAACGGTGTCGAAGGTGTACTGTGCATCAAGGACAGCTGGCCGGGTCAAATGCGCACCGTCTGGGGCGATCATGAGCGGTTCGAGAAGACCTATTTCTCGGACTACAAAGGCTACTACTTCACCGGTGACGGCTGCCGCCGCGACGAAGGGGGTGACTACTGGATCACCGGCCGCGTCGATGACGTGATCAACGTCTCGGGTCACCGTATGGGTACTGCCGAGGTCGAAAGCGCGCTGGTGGCACATGCCGCAGTGGCCGAGGCCGCCGTGGTGGGCTATCCCCATGAAATCAAGGGACAAGGCATCTATTGCTATGTGACTCTGATGAACGACCGTGAGCCTTCGGATGAGCTGCTCAAAGAGCTGCGCACCTGGGTCCGGACCGAGATTGGCCCGATCGCCAGCCCGGACGTCATTCAGTGGGCCCCCGGCCTGCCCAAGACACGCTCGGGCAAGATCATGCGCCGTATCCTGCGCAAGATCGCCGAAAACGACTTTGGCTCGCTGGGCGATACGTCCACACTGGCCGATCCGTCGGTTGTTGATGATCTGATCGCAAACCGGGCGAATAAGTGAGGGCATGATGGACGCTGCGACCATGACAACGCCTGCGGTTCTCATCCTTCTCGGCCCTCCGGGCGCCGGGAAGGGCACTCAGGCGCGCATGCTGGAAGACAAGTTCGGGCTGGTGCAGCTCAGCACCGGTGACCTTCTGCGTGCGGCCGTTGCCGCAGGCACCGATGCCGGAAAGGCCGCGAAAGCGGTGATGGAGGCAGGCGAGCTGGTCAGCGACCAGATCGTCATCGACATCCTGCGTGACCGCATGGCGGAAGCCGACTGTGCCAAAGGGGTCATCCTTGATGGCTTCCCCCGCACCACCGTTCAGGCCGAGGCGTTGGATGGCCTTCTGGCTGAAAAAGACCAGAAGATAAGCGCCGCGATCAGCCTTGAGGTTGAGGATGCGGAAATGGTGATCCGGATCTCGGGCCGCTACACCTGCGCCGGTTGCGGTGAAGGCTACCATGACACGTTCAAGAAACCGTCGGTCGACGGCACTTGCGACAATTGCGGCGGGGCTGAGTTCAAGCGCCGGGCCGATGACAACGCGGAAACCGTTGCCTCACGCCTCAGCGCCTATCACGCACAAACAGCCCCACTGATCACCTATTACGACGGTCAGAGCGTTCTGAAGCGGACGAACGCCATGGGCAAGATTGAAGACATCGCGCGCGACCTGGAGGACATCGTCGCCAGCGCGGTGAATTAAGGGCGGGAGACAGGCCGTAAGACCTTGATCCTTAAACAGAATACTTCGATGCACCGCCTTGGCGGAACAGAGGAGTTTTGTCAGATGCCACGGGGTATCTGTCACATTCGAGAAGCGGTCCGGCGCGCTGGAGGAACGAAGCAAAGGACCGCCCAACGAGGAAGCGAAGGAGGAACCCGCAATGGCGGATCAATCTACCAACTCCGCGCAGACTGCCGAAGCCGATAAGGGCTATTGGCAGGCCAACCTGCGCCTCATCTACATCAGCCTCGCGATCTGGGCGCTGGTGTCGTTTGGATTCGGCATCCTGCTGCGTCCGCTGCTGTCCGGCATTTCTGTTGGCGGTACCGATCTGGGCTTTTGGTTCGCTCAGCAGGGATCAATCTTGGTCTTTCTGGTGCTGATCTTCAACTACGCCTGGCGCATGAACAAGCTAGACGCCGAACACGGCGTAGACGAAGAGTAAGGGAGAGCGGGGACAATGGATCAGTTTACCATCAACCTGCTGTTTGTTGGCGCATCCTTCGCGCTATACATCGGCATCGCGATCTGGGCCCGTGCGGGTTCCACATCTGAATTCTACGCTGCCGGTCGCGGCGTTCACCCGGTCACCAACGGTATGGCGACAGCGGCGGACTGGATGTCTGCGGCCTCGTTCATCTCGATGGCGGGCCTCATCGCCTTTACCGGCTATGACAACTCGACCTTCCTGATGGGTTGGACCGGTGGCTACGTGCTGCTGGCTCTGCTGCTTGCTCCTTACCTGCGTAAGTTCGGCAAATACACCGTCTCGGAATTCATCGGCGACCGTTTCTACAGCCAGACTGCACGCGTCGTTGCCGTGATCTGTCTGATCGTTGCATCGGTGACCTACGTTATCGGTCAGATGACCGGCGTTGGTGTGGCCTTTGGCCGCTTCCTTGAGGTTTCGAACACTTCCGGTCTGCTGATCGGTGCCTGTGTCGTGTTTGCATACGCGGTGTTTGGCGGGATGAAGGGTGTGACCTACACCCAGGTTGCTCAGTACTGCGTGCTGATCACAGCCTACACCATCCCGGCGATCTTCATCTCGCTGCAGCTGACCGGCACTCCGATCCCTGCACTGGGTCTGTTCGGCGACACCGCAAGCGGTGAGCCTCTGCTGACCAAGCTGGACGCCATCGTGACCGAGCTGGGCTTCAACGAATACACGGCTCACCACTCGAACACGCTGAACATGGTTCTGTTCACGCTGTCGCTGATGATCGGTACTGCGGGTCTGCCGCACGTCATCATGCGCTTCTTCACCGTTCCCAAAGTGTCTGACGCACGTTGGTCGGCTGGTTGGACACTGGTCTTCATCGCGCTGCTGTACCTGACCGCCCCCGCGGTTGGCGCAATGGCCCGTCTGAACATCACCGACATGATGTGGCCCAACGGTGGCATCGAAGGTGGCGCTGTCTCAGTCGAGGAAATTGACAACGATCCGCGCTATGACTGGATGCAGACGTGGCAGAAAACCGGTCTTCTGGATTGGGAAGACAAGAACGGCGACGGCAAGATCCAGTACTACAACGACAAGTCCGAAGCGATGACTGCTATCGCGGAAGAAAAAGGCTGGGTCGGAAACGAGCTGACCAAGTTCAACCGTGACATCCTGGTTCTGGCCAACCCCGAAATCGCCAACCTGCCGGGTTGGGTGATCGGTCTGGTCGCTGCAGGTGGTCTTGCGGCTGCTCTGTCGACCGCTGCGGGCCTGTTGCTGGCGATCTCGTCGGCGGTGTCCCACGACCTTGTCAAAGGTGCGATCAATCCGCAGATCTCGGAAAAAGGTGAACTGCTGGCCGCGCGTATCGCAATGGCCGTAGCCATCCTGGTTGCAACCTATCTGGGTCTGAACCCACCGGGCTTTGCGGCACAAACTGTGGCCTTGGCCTTCGGTCTGGCGGCTGCCTCGATCTTCCCGGCGCTGATGATGGGGATCTTCTCGACCCGCATCAACAACACCGGCGCGGTTGCTGGTATGCTGGCTGGTCTGGTTGTCACTCTGGTCTATATCTTCCTGCACAAGGGCTGGTTGTTCATTCCAGGCACCAACTCGTTCACCGATGCTGATCCGCTTCTGGGTCCGATCAAGTCGACCTCGTTCGGCGCCATCGGTGCAATGATCAACTTCGCAGTTGCGTATGTTGTTGCCGGCATGACCAAAGAGACTCCGCAGGAGATCAAAGATCTGGTCGAAAGCGTACGCATTCCCCGTGGTGCGGGCGCAGCTCAGAACAAATGAGCTTGATGCGGCCTGAGGTTCTTGCCATTGGCCGCGTCTTTCGATCCACTACTCCCGTCCGGCACACCACCGGGCGGGATTTTTGTTCCACGGAGTATTTAGATGCCCCTGTCCCATGACCAGATCACCCGGTTTCTGGAATCCGTACATCCCTATGACGCCCTGCCCGCCGACGTGCTGGATGAGGTCGCCAAGCAGATCGAGGTCTGGGAGGTAGATGAGGATTACCCTGTTTACGATCTGGGCCACAAACTGCCCGGCGTATTCGTGATCTATGAAGGACAGGTTGAAATCACGGATGAGAACGACGAGGTCGTTTCGCATCTGGGATTGCGCAATTCCTTTGGAGAACGCGGACTGCTTAAAGACGGCAAAGCCGCGACCAAGGCACGCGCCCATACCCCATCTGTGCTGATCGTACTTCCACCTGAACTGGTACGAGAGTTGATCGACAACCATGATGTGGTCTCGAAATTCTTCGATCGCTCTCGCGGAGGCCGCAGCGGTCCGCAGAGTTTGGCGACCAGTGCCATTGACGTCCTGATGGCACACAATCCGGCCACCTGCCCTCCGGCCACGACTGTGCGCGACGCCGCGCGCCTGATGCGCGAAAAAGGGATTTCATCGCTATGCGTAACAGAGGCCGACGATCTGGTAGGCATCGCCACCTTGCGTGACATCTCAGGCAAGTTTGTTGCCGATGCGATGCCCACGGATACTCCAATCTCACAGATTATGACGCCGAACCCAACCACCCTATCGCCATCTGACATCGGGTCCGATGTGCTGCACGTCATGATGGAGCGCGGGATCGGCCACATCCCGATTTGCGAGGGCGGACGTCTAGTCGGGGTCGTCACTCAGACAGACCTGACCCATTATCAGGCCGTGAACTCGGCAGAGCTTGTTCGCCGAATTGCCCATGCCGACACTGCCGAGGAAATGGCCAAGTTCACGGCAGAAATCCCACAGCTGCTGGTGCAGCTGGTTGCGGGTGGCAACCGGCATGAAATCGTAACACGGCTGATCACGGATATCGCCGACACTGCCACGCGTCGGCTGCTGAGTCTTGCTGAAGCCAAACTGGGGCCGCCGCCGGTGCCATACCTGTGGCTGGCCTGCGGATCGCAAGGACGACAGGAGCAGACAGGTGTGTCCGATCAGGACAACTGCCTGATACTGGACGATGCGGTGACCGAAGATGACATGGCCTATTTCACGCAACTGGCCAAACATGTCTCGGACGGGCTGGATACCTGCGGCTATTTCTACTGCCCCGGTGACATGATGGCGACCAATCCGCGCTGGTGTCAGCCGCTGCATGTCTGGCGCGACTATTTCAAGGGGTGGATCGCAAAACCAAATCCCGAAGCGCAGATGTTGGCCTCGGTTATGTTTGACCTGCGTCCTATCGGCGGCTCGTTCGAGCTGTTTGCCGATCTTCAGGCCGACACGCTGAACGCAGCCAATGCGAATTCGATTTTCGTCGCGCATATGATCTCGAATTCGCTGAAACACACCCCGCCTTTGGGGCTGTTGCGTGGGTTTGCCACCATCCGCTCGGCCGAGCATCGCAATACGCTGGATCTGAAACATAACGGCGTGGTTCCGGTTGTTGATCTGGCGCGGATTTACAGCCTGCAGGGCAAACTGCCCGAGGCCAATACCCGCGCCCGCCTGAAAGCCGCCGAGGCCGCAGGAGTCCTAAGCCCGTCAGGTGCGCGTGATTTGCTGGATGCCTATGATCTGATTGCGGAAACCCGGCTGGAACATCAGGTCGCACTGGTCAAATCCGGGGAAAAACCCGACAATTACCTGCCACCTACAAACCTGTCGGACTTTGAGCGCAGCCACCTGAGGGACGCGTTTGTGGTTGTGAAAACCATGCAATCCGCTGTTGGTCATGGCAAGGGAATGCTGGGTTAGAAACGAGAGAACAGGATCGCCCTCGGCGACCGTATTTGAATTGAAAAGACTGGGCAAGGAACGCCCGAAGGGTGGAGAAGACCAATGTTTCTGGAATTGATCGGTACGATATTTGCGGGCTTTGCCTTTGCCGGGATCGTGCTGGTGCTAAACAAGCTGACCGGCGGACGGTTGCCCCGGTGGGCCACGCCGGTTGCAGCAGGGCTGGGTATGATCGGGATGACGATCGCCAGCGAATACTCGTGGTACGACCGCACTCGTGAAACGCTGCCCGACACTGTCAGCATCATCCAAGAGGTCGAAAGCCGCGCGATTTACCGCCCTTGGACCTATGCCGTGCCTTTCGTGGACAGATTCGCGGCCATCGACACCGACTCGGTGCGCAAGAACGAACAAGTGCCGGATGAACGGCTGGTCGAGCTCTATTTCTTTGGCCGCTGGGCACCGGTCTCGAAGGTCCCTGTGGTCGTAAACTGCGCCGAAAACCTGCGGGCCAATCTGGCCGACGGGGCCGAGTTTGGCGACGATGGCCGCGTTCTGAATGCCGACTGGATCAAAGCCGGGACCGGCGATCCGATCATCGAGGCCACCTGCGGAGTCTGATCATGCTGACCAAGTTGAGTCTGCGTCTGAGAATCTTTCTGTTCTTCTGCCTGTTAGCGGCTGGTGGGCTGGCGGTCAGCGCTCTGGCGCTTTGGTTCAGCTATGCCCGCGAGGGCAACCCCGCCCTTTTCGACCCGTTCCTTTTTGCCGGGATCGTGATTGCCTTTGGGCTGTTGGCCCTGATCGCCGGGGTCTGGTTGCTGTTTGACGACAACGTGGCAAAACCGATTGAGCGTCTGTCAGCCGAATTGCGCGCGCGCGCGCATGCCGGGGTCAGCAGCAACATGGATGTCCAAACGGCGAAATACTTGGGCGACCTTGCCCCGGCCGCGGCTGGGCTAGCGGATCAGCTATCGCACAAGACGCTCAGCGTAGCCGAGGCTGTCGCATCCGAGACCGCCCAACTGGCCGCCGAAAAGAACAGGCTCACCGCCCTGTTGACCGAGATTCCAGTTGCGATGTTGCTCGCCAGCCCCAACCACAAAATCGTCCTCTATGATGCGCAAGCGGCCGAGGTTCTGGCCCAGATCGCACATCCGCGCCTGAACGCCGCGCTTGAGGACTATCTACAACCAGACGCGCTGTATGCCGCCTATTCGAAACTGGTCAAAACCGGTCAGGACGTCACCTGCACGTTGACCAGCATCGACGGAGCGCAGACTTACGCCGCGCGCGTAAAACCACTGGGAGATGCGCCCGGATACATGCTGATCTTCGACGACAGCGCGGCGCAGATCGCCCCGGACGCGGCGCGCCCACTAGTCTATGATTTCGATCTGTTGAACATGTCGGCTTCGGGTAGCTTCGAGGCCCAAACGATTGAAGATCTGTGCTTTGTGGTCTTCGACACCGAAACCACCGGCCTGTTGCCGCACAAGGATGAGATCGTCCAGATCGGCGCTGTCCGGGTCGTGAAAGGTCGCATCGTCGAGGGCGAGCGGATCGACATGTTGGTCAATCCCGGTATCCCAATCCCAGCGGCCTCAACCAAGGTTCACAAGGTCAGCGACCAGATGGTACAAGGCGCGCCCGACATTGGCGAGGCTGGCCGCATCTTTCACCAATTCGCTCGGGACGCGGTGATTGTTGCCCACAATGCGCCATTCGACATGGCATTCCTGCGCCGTCACGCCAAGCGGATGGGTGTTGAATGGGACCACCCAATTCTGGACACTGTGCTTCTGTCTGCTGTCCTGTTTGGCGCCAGCGAGACGCATACACTGGACGCGCTATGTGACCGTCTAGACGTAGAAATTCCCGAAGCGCTCCGTCACACGGCGCTAGGGGATGCGGTGGCCACGGCTGAGGCGCTTGTGCGGATGCTACCCATGCTGAAAGCGCGGGATATCACCACCTTCGGCGCAATCATCACCGAGACCCGCAAACATGGTCGCTTGTTGAAGGACCTGAACTGACCTAGTTTTTCAACGTGATGAACCAAAGTTACCATGGACAATACGGAACGGTCATGGCACCTGACGATCGGGCAGAGAACAGATGTGCAATGACCGAGAAGACTTTTATCCCAACCCCTGATCAAAGCACCGCGTTTCGTGAAGCGCTGGGGTGTTTCGGGACTGGTGTAACGGTCGTCACAACACAGACGGCACTTGGGCCGCGCGCGATCACCGTGAACTCCTTCACCTCGGTTTCACTGGACCCACCGCTGGTCCTGTGGTGTTTGGCCAAGGAATCCAACCGGTTCGGGGCGTTTTCGGACTGCCAGCACTATTCCATCCATGTCATGGCACAAGAGCAGCAGGACCAAAGCCTGCGGTTTGCGCGCGACGGAGAAGACTTCTCTCACGCAGACTGGAGCGCAGATGATATGGGCCGGCCGCAACTGGCCGATTGCCTCGCGCGGTTTGACTGCCATCTGCATGCCTGCCACGAAGCGGGCGACCACCTGATCATGGTTGGCCATGTGGATCAGGTCATGTACCGCACGGGTCAGGGCCTGATCTTCAAACGCGGTCAGTTCGGCGGATTCGTCGACCTTATCTGACGATCCTCAGTCGTCAAGCGAGCCATGAACCGCCAGCGCCTCGAGCTGCGTTTCTTGCGGGGTGATCACGCGGAACGCTTCGTGCACGCCGCTTTCGGTCAATTCACGCGCAACGGTCAATAGCGTATTGGCAGGGTGTTCGTCGCATAGCTCGGACATATGATCTATCTCCGCTTGCGCCACGCCCATCGCGGCCTCGACCGATGGTGCACCGTAGAATTTCACGAAATGCTCAGCCAGATATTCAACGATCTGCTCCTTTTCAGCCGGTTCGATCTGGGTGACGGCCACAAAGGTCACACGCCCGAAGGTCTCTAACCCCAGCCAGCCATTGGCAAAGGCCTGACGGGCCTTGCCTTCCAAGTCTCCCTGCCCCCAGTTCGAAAACTCAAACCCGCCCGAGATACACCATTCCCCCGTGCGCGCGGGCGAGTGGAACACGTTCATGTCGCTTTCGTCGAAATGTATCGCGCGGGCCAGTTTCATCAGGTCGCCTCCAATAGGTTTGTGAGCGGTCGCAGGTGGGTCTCATCCTTGTCGCGGATCAACATGCCGAACCGCTCATCCGTGCCAAGGAACACGCCCTGCCCCGCGATCGGTTCTCCGACGCCGCGCAGAAGACCCAACCATTCGCCGTGTAGCGGCGCGTTGCCGTCCTCGGACCAGCGGTTGAGCCATGTCAGCATATGACGCGACCAGCTTTCCACCAGTTGGGTTGCCGAAACCTCGGCGCAGCCCTCATCATAAAGCGCGGTGACGTCCGGCGTATGGCCGGGCGCGTCGCTGGTTTGCAGGAGTACCAACTCCCACCCGACGACCAGCCAGTCGGGTAACTGATCGGGATCGCTGGTCGACGCGGCAACATGGAACTGCCCGCATTTCGCACCGTTCACGCAGATCAGGCCATCCCAACCCAGATGCACCGCCACTTCTGGCGGTGCCAAGGCGCCTAGTGCGTTCTGAAACCCGACAGCACAGAGCGGCAGCATCGCCATGGCGTCCTGCAAGGCGACCTCGGGTGCAAATACGATGGCCGCACGCAGGCGATCGGCCTGAATATTGTACACGACCGAACCGGAATCGCAGCCCAGCGCCGCCATGGCCTGGGCCTTTTCGAACGGGTCTTCCCCACCCTTGGCGGGGTGACCTGTTAGCAAGGGGGGAAAGACCGGCTCGCTCATGCGTTGCCTTTGGCGATCAGGTCGCGCGCGATCTTGCGGAACGCGTCGGCCTGTGGGCTGTCGGGCTTGCTGACCACGATGGGCGCACCCCCGTCCGCGGCCAACCGGATATCCAAATGCAGCGGGATTTCACCCAAGAGCGGCACATCTAGAGCCTCGGCCTCGGAGGCGACACCGCCATGACCAAAGATATGCTCCTCATGCCCGCAGTTGGAACAGATATGGGTCGACATGTTTTCGATCATACCGAAGATCGGCGTCTTGAGCTGGTTGAACATGTCGATCCCCTTGCGGGCATCGATCAGCGCCACGTCCTGCGGGGTTGAGACAACGATAGCCCCATCCACCTGGAACTTCTGGCTGAGCGTCAGTTGCACGTCACCAGTGCCAGGCGGCAGGTCAACGATAAGCACATCCAACGCGCCCCATTGGACCTGGTTCATCATCTGCTGCAACGCACCCATCAGCATCGGGCCACGCCAAACGACCGCCTGCCCTTCGTTGGTCATCAGGCCCATCGACATCATGGTCACGCCGTGATTGCGCAGAGGCAGGATCGTCTTGCCATCCGGGCTCGCCGGACGTCCCGAGACACCGAGCATCCGAGGCTGTGACGGCCCGTAGACATCCGCGTCCAACAGCCCGACACGTCGCCCCTCGGCAGCCAAGGCACAGGCGAGGTTTGCGGATACGGTCGATTTGCCGACCCCACCCTTACCCGAAGCAACGGCAATAATCCGATCAACGCCGGGCACAGCCTGCGGACCGGTCTGAGAGGGCTTTGGTTTCGGCTTCAGATCCGGCGGAGCCTTATCGGAATGCGCGGTCAACATAGCCGACACTTTCGAAACACCCTCGACCATCTGCGCGGCCTGCTCAGCGGCGGCGCGCACCGGCTCCATCCGCTCGGCCTGTTTGGGGTCGATCTCGAGCACGAAGCGCACGGTATCGCCTTCGACATTCAGGGCGCGAACAACGCCCGCGCTGACGATATCCTGTCCGGAAACCGGGTCAGTGATCTTTTTCAAGTTTGCAAGAACCGCATCACGGACACTCATGCCATCATCCTCATAACCTGCCCCATCGCATGGTTGCTTTTCATTGCATGTGTCTCCGTCTCTTTTCGTTCATTTGACGCATTTGCCCTTTGGCGATTAGGCTTGGGCATGCGCTTTTTCCTTTTGTGCCTCAGCCTGACGCTCTCCGCCACCCCTTCCGGGGCGCAAGACGCGATTGGCTTGGCCAGCCCGACCGAAGTTTCGAACTCGGGCCTTTTGCAACATATTCTTCCGCGCTTTTCACTCAAGACCGGGATACGGGTCGTCAGCGATGCTGAGGGCGTTATGTCGTTGAATAGCGGTGCCGAGGGCGATCCGGTCTTTGCACGCGGCGAGATCGTCTATCACTTGCGCATTCAAGACGACCCGAAACAGGAGCGGTTTCGTGACTGGCTGCTGTCGGATATCGGCAAGCGCACGATCGAAAGCTTTGCCCCGGATCAAGGCCCGCCCTTTAGTGCCAGTTTTGAGGTTGCCAGTACCGAGGCCTCCGAAGTCATCGACGGCAATACCGCATTGGGTGCGGAGCTTTCGATGACCCATTGTGGCCGCTGCCACGTGATCGGCCCGCAGAACCGCATGAATGGGCTTGGTTCGACCCCCTCTTTCGCCGTGTTGCGCACATTGCCCGATTGGGACGAGAGGTTTCAGGCCTTCTTCGCGCTGAACCCCCACCCGGCCTTTACTCAGATCGAAGGCTTGACGCCCCCCTTCGATCCCTCGCGTCCGTCGCCGATACACCCTGTTGAGATGACGCTGGACGATCTGGACGCCATTCTGGCCTTTGTCTCGGTCATCAGCGCAGCGGATCTCGGCGCGCCGCTGCAGCATCAATGATCCTTCCGTTTTGAGAAATAGTCATCCGTCGTCACAACCTTGGGCCGTGGCTTGGACTGGAACGGATTGTCCTGCATGTTGAACTGCGCGCCCACCCGGCAATTGTCGCACATCTGGATCATCCGCGCCTGCTCGGACGAGGTAAACATCGGGTGTGTCCCCGACAGCTTCTCCATGACCCGCTCGACCGTTGACTTCACACCGAACGGGGCACCGCATTCGACACAGGCAAAGGGCTCTTCCTCATTCAACACTTGCTGAGACAACGCGGCATCGCTCAGGTCCAGTTGTGGGACCAGCGCAATGGCATCCTCGGGGCAGATGTTTCGGCACAGACCGCATTGAAGGCAGGCGTCCTGCTGGAAGTTCAGCTGAGGTTTGTCCGGATTGTCGATCAAGGCCCCTGATGGGCAGAGCGACACACAGCTGAGGCACAACGTACACGCATCCGTATCCACAGCGACGGCCCCATAGGGTGCGCCTTGGGGCAAAGCCAGAGGCTCCTCGGCCTTAGGGTTCAGAGCCTGCGCTGCCAACCGGGCGATTTGCCTGCGGTTGCCCAACGGCAGAACCGGTTCGGTCAGTGCCGCCGGTACCTCTTGCGCATAGAGCAGATCGCTCATCGCATCCGGGTCGGCCTCATAAATCAGTCCAAGCCCTGCGTCCGGCGCGATCGCCTTTGCAAGCTCCAGCTCGCGGTCCAGCGCATCCCGCTCCGTCGTGGGGGCCAGAAGGATGTCGACCCGTGCAAAGCCGTGGGCCAAAGCGGCCAGCATTTCGGCATGGCCAAAGCCTGAAATGACACTCAACTCCATCGGAATGACATCGGCAGGAAGACCAAGTCCGAACCGCGCGGCAAGGCGGATCATCTCGGCGCCGTGTGCGTCATGCACCAGCAGACGCGGTGCGGAGCCTCCGGCCCGGCGATAAGTCCGGGCAAGGACATGCATCCGCGACAGCACCGCCGACACGGGCGGGTCTTCATAGGTGATCGCGGTCGAAGGGCACAGCGCAGCGCAAGCCCCACAGCCTGCGCAGATCATAGGGTCAATGGCGACATGCTCTCCGGCGGGTGTGATGGCTCCGGTCGGGCATATATCGAGGCAATTGGTACAGGCCACCTGTTCGGCCCGCGAATGGGCGCACAGAGTTTCCTCAAGACGCACATAGAGGGGTTTTTCAAACGTCCCAACCAGCTGTGCTGCATCAAACGCCAGTTTGGAGACAGCCAGAGGGTCGCGCGGGTCAGCCCGCAGATAACCCTCTCGCTTGGCCGGGGCTTGAACCAGCGGCGTGTCTCCGGTCACATCAATCAGGATGTCGCAGGCCGACTGCGCTCCGTCGCGCGGATCGGTCCATCCGAACGCCCCACGACCACCCGGGGCAATTTGCTGCAACCTGTCAATCCGCAGGGCAAACCCACCCAATGCACCCGAAACCGAGCGAACTTGCCCACGTACAACATCAAAGCTGCGGCTAGTGGGCGAAGTCTCATCACCCGTCACAACGGTCACCGCCAGCGTGGTCGACAAACGCTCGGCCAGATCGAAGGCGACCTCGGCCGGGCCGACGATGCAAGAGGTCCCCTCGCTGACTACATCAACACTGGGCGAGATGGGCATGGGCACCAACGCTTCAGCCGCCAGGGCTGCCATCTTCGGGGCCGCGTCACCGGATTGGTCAGACCAGCCTGCGCGGTCCCTCAGATCGACAAAGGCAGGTGATTTAACCTCAAGATCTTCGGCCAGATCGCGGAACACTTCCTGCTCTTGCCCGCAGGCAATCAGTAGTTGGTCTTCCCCCTTCATAAAGTCAGCAACAACACCCAGCTCTCGCGTGCAAAGGGCGGTGTGCGTTTTGCTGCACTCCAGCTCGGCGGCCGTGCCGATACGGTCGGCATCCACCCGTTGCGAGCCTTCGCAGTTACATAGAATAAGTTTGGTGGCCATGTCCCTCCCCCGGACAGCTTTCTGACTTGTTACCTTAGATGGTATCGCTCGGCTGGCAATCCAGTCTTTATCAAACACCAAGGATCGCACATAAATTCTTTGGGAGCGCCTGTTTTTCCTGATACAAACGCTCGGAATTTCACTTGTTAAACTTTAGTCGTACAAGAGGTTTTTCACGCGATTGAGACTTGGCAGAGCCGCCCTATGTGTACCATAGTAGACTTAGGGTAAGGCAGGGGAGAGCCTTACGGGGAGGAGCCAGTGGCCAAGGCCGCAAGCCGTATTGAAATGCCTGTTGGCGTCATCGTGCGCAAGACACCCGGGGTAACTCGCTGGGCGAAGTGGAACTGGCGCGCGGTTGCCTTGCTGCCCGGTGCAGGCCCTGCTGATTGGGTCGAGCTTCGGCGCGAAGGTGATGCGGTGGAATACCACGCCGCCACCCTGCCCCTGACCCTCTGGGCCGATGAGACCGAAGCTTACATGGTCAACCTCTCCGATGGTCGGCCATCCGTCTATCTGGTTCTGCGCAACGATCTGGACGGCAACCGCCCGATGGAAGCGGCGCTGATCACCGCCTCTCCGTTCGAGGGGCAGGATTACGCGGATACTGGCGAAGAGATTGTTGAGAAAATCCCGATGACCGAAGGCCTGATCGCTTGGGTTCGGGATTTCACCTTGGAACACCACCGCGATGAGGTTTTCATCAAACGCCGTCGTGACAAGAAACGGACGGACCTTGTGGAGGACGGCAAGGGGGATGCGCGTATTCGGCAGACCTCGGACGTCTACCGCGCACCGAGGAAGGTGCTGCAATGACCCAACCCCGCGATTTCTGGTCCCGCCGCAAGGCAGCCGTTCAGGCCGAAACCGAGGCCGAAGCGATCGCGGCGGAACAACAAACCATTGCGGTGCAACAGGCCGAGTTGGAAGAAAAGAGTGACGCCGAAATTCTGGCCGAGTTCAATCTGCCCGACCCCGATCAGTTGCAAGCTGGCGATGATGTGTCGGGCTTCATGGCCAAGGCAGTCCCCGACCGCTTACGCCGCCGCGCCTTGCGTCGGCTGTGGCGGCTGAACCCGGTTTTGGCCAACGTGGACGGGCTGGTCGACTACGGCGAAGACTACACAGATGCTGCCTGCGTGATCGAAAACCTCCAGACCGCTTATCAGGTCGGCAAAGGGATGTTGGCGCATATCGAGGCTTTGGCAGCCGAAGAGGATGAGCCTGAAATCGACGCCCCCGAGCCTGTCGAGGAAGAAGAACCCGCCGCGCTCGCCGAACCTGAACCAGCCCCGGAACCGATGGCTCTGGCAGCAGCGGAAGAGCCTGAGGACGAGCCATATACCCCGGCCCCGCGCCGCATGAGATTTGAATTTGAAGGATAACGGATGACCGCAAGCAACGCGCAACACATGGATATCTCGGCCGAGGATCGGCTGCGCGCGGATTTCTACAACTTCCTGGGCCTGCTGCTGGCTGGCCCGCCGGATCAATTGCTGTTGGATCAGATGGCCGGACTAAGCGGCGATGACACCGATCTGGGCCAAGCCATTCAAGCTATGGCACGGGTGGCCAAGGTGACCAAACCCGCCGCAGCAGAACGCGAGTTCAACGCGCTGTTCATCGGGTTGGGCCGTGGCGAGCTGTTGCCCTATGCCAGCTTTTACCTGACCGGGTTCCTGAACGAAAAACCGCTGGCTCAGTTGCGCAATGATATGGCCGTACGCGGCATCACACGCGCCACGAACGTGTTCGAGCCCGAAGATAACATCGCCTCGCTGATGGAGATTATGGCGGGTATGATCGTGGGCCGGTTTGGAACCGCGGCCTCGCTCGACGATCAAAAAGCGTTCTGGAACAAACATATCGGCCCTTGGGCCGCACATTTCTATTCGGATTTGGAAGCTGCCGAAGCTTCGGTTCTCTATGCCTCGGTCGGGACGGCCGGCCGGGTGTTCATGGAGATCGAGCGTGAGGCCTTCCGAATGACGGCGGCATAACCCGCCACTCACCAGCGCCCGAGTTGGCGCTAGATCGCAAATGGGAGAGGAGACACCCATGAGCAAGACCAAGGAAGAAGGCGCAACCCGCCGCGACTTCCTCAAACTGGCCGGAACCGCAGCGCCCGCTGCCGTCGCCGCCGCCAGCCTGAGCGGTCAAGCCGAAGCAGCCGAGCTGCCGACGGACGAGACCCGCATGCAGGACACCGCGCATACCCGCGCGTATTTGGAAAGCGCGCGCTTCTAAGCCGCCTCGACTGCGCCCGGCCTAGCCGCCGGACGATGTCATCTACCCGACGGACGGTTGCGATTGGCCCTGATGTCGGTTCGCGAAGTACCAAGCCAGCCGTGACTGACACGGCGCGCAAGGGAGGAAAACAATGCTTAGGAAAAAGACCAACGGGGTTGCGAGACGCCCCCAGCGGACAAGTATCCTGTCCCAGGTCGGCGAGAAAACCGTCGATCGCCGCGCGTTCCTGCGTGGCTCGGGCCTGACGATCGGCGGCCTTGCCGCGATCAGCGCCACGGGTGGAACCGTGACGCAAGCCAGTGCCCAGACAGCGGCAAACCAAGCCGTTGAGAATATCAAATCCGTCTGCACTCACTGCTCGGTCGGCTGTACAGTTGTTGCCGAAGTGCAAAACGGTGTCTGGGTCGGTCAGGAACCAGGCTGGGACAGCCCGTTCAACCTAGGTGCACACTGCGCCAAGGGGGCCGCTGTCCGCGAACACGCCCATGGCGAACGCCGCCTGAAATATCCGATGAAAAAAGAAGGCGGAGAGTGGAAGCGCATCAGCTGGGATGAGGCGATCAACGAGATCGGCGACGGCATGATGAACATCCGTCAAGAATCCGGGCCGGACAGTGTGTACTGGCTGGGTTCTGCGAAGCACAACAACGAACAGGCCTATCTGTTCCGCAAGTTCGCCGCCTACTGGGGCACGAACAACGTGGACCATCAGGCCCGTATCTGCCACTCGACCACTGTTGCTGGCGTTGCGAACACATGGGGCTACGGCGCCATGACCAACTCGTATAACGACATGCACAACAGCCGGGCCATCTTTATCATCGGTGGTAACCCGGCCGAGGCGCACCCCGTCTCGCTGCTGCATATCCTGCGTGCGAAAGAGCAGAACAACGCGCCTCTGATCGTCTGCGACCCGCGCTTTACGCGCACCGCGGCGCATGCGGATGAATATGTCCGCTTCCGTCCCGGCACCGACGTCGCATTGGTCTGGGGTATCCTGTGGCACATCTTCGACAACGGTTGGGAAGACAAAGAGTTCATCCGCACCCGTGTCTGGGGTATGGACCAGATCAAGGAAGAGGTTGCCAAGTGGACCCCGGATGAGGTCGAGCGCGTCACCGGTACACCCGGCTCGCAGCTGCGCCGCGTCGCCCGGACTATGGTGAACAACCGTCCCGGCACCGTTGTATGGTGCATGGGTGGCACTCAGCACACCAATGGCAACAACAACACACGCGCCTACTGTGTGCTTCAGCTGGCGCTTGGCAACATGGGCACAACGGGTGGTGGCACCAACATCTTCCGCGGCCATGACAACGTGCAAGGTGCGACGGACCTTGGCGTTCTGTCCCACACCCTGCCCGGCTACTATGGCCTGTCGAAAGGGGCGTGGGGTCACTGGGCCCGTGTCTGGGGTGAAGATCCCGAATGGCTGGCCGGCCAGTTCGCCACGATCAAGGACAAGGAAGGCAAGGATAAACCGCTCCAGAACGAGCGCGGCATCCCGGTCTCCCGCTGGATCGACGGTGTTCTGGAAGACCCTGCCAACATGGATCAGGACAACAACGTCCGCGCCATGGTCCTGTGGGGCCACGCGCCCAACTCGCAGACCCGGATGACGGAAATGAAGACGGCGATGGAGAAGCTGGACATGCTGGTCGTGATCGACCCGTACCCCACCGTCTCGGCCGTTCTGCAGGACCGCACTGATGGCGTATACCTGTTGCCAGCCTGTACCCAGTTCGAAACCCGTGGCTCGGTCACGGCCTCGAACCGCTCGCTTCAGTGGCGCGACAAGGTGGTGGATCCCCTGTTCGAAAGCTTGCCGGACGAGGTCATCATGGCCAAGTTCGCCAACAAGTTCGGCTGGGCGGATCGTCTGTTCCGCAACATCGAGATGGACGACCCGGAAACCCCGAATGTTGAAAGCATCACGCGTGAGTTCAACTCGGGCCTCTGGACCATCGGCTATACCGGTCAGTCGCCGGAACGTCTCAAAAGCCACATGGCCAACCAGCACACGTTCGACAGAACCACGCTGCAAGCCATTGGTGGACCCAACGACGGTGAGTATTATGGTCTGCCCTGGCCTTGCTGGGGAACGCCTGAGATGGGTCATACGGGGACTCCAAACCTCTATGACATGTCCAAACCGGTGGCCGAAGGCGGCCTGACCTTCCGCGCCCGTTTCGGGGTGGAACGCGATGGTGACAACCTGCTGGCCGAAGGGGTCTATAGCGTCGGATCAGAAATTCAGGACGGTTATCCCGAATTCACGATGCAGATGCTGATGGACCTTGGCTGGGATGGAGACCTAACGGCTGAGGAACGCGCGGCAATCGACGCCGTTGCGGGGCCAGAGACCAACTGGAAGACCGACCTTAGCGGCGGCATCCAGCGGGTCGCGATCGCTCATGGCTGTGCGCCCTTCGGGAACGCCAAAGCCCGCGCGGTCGTCTGGACCTTCCCGGATCCGATCCCACTTCACCGCGAGCCGCTCTACACGAACCGGCGCGATCTCGTGGAGGACTATCCAACCTACGAGGACCGTCAGGCCTATCGTCTGCCCACCCTTTATGCTTCGATCCAAAAGAACGACTTTTCAAAGGATTACCCGATAATCCTCACGTCAGGTCGTCTGGTCGAATATGAAGGCGGTGGCGATGAGACACGGTCTAACCCGTGGCTGGCCGAGCTCCAGCAGGACATGTTCGTCGAGATCAATCCGCGCGATGCCAACAACCTTGGTATTCGGGACGGATCGCAGGTCTGGGTCGAAGGTCCTGAGGGCGGCAAGGTCAAGGTGATGGCGATGCTGACCAACAGGGTCGGTGCCGGCGTGGCCTTCATGCCATTCCACTTTGGCGGCCATTTCCAGGGCGAGGACCTTAGGGAGAAATATCCCAAAGGAGCCGATCCCTATGTGCTGGGTGAAAGTACCAACACTGCCCAGACCTATGGCTATGATTCAGTGACCCAGATGCAGGAGACCAAAGCGACTCTCTGCAAGATCTGGTCAGCGTAAGGAGGAGAAGAGAAAAATGGCAGCAAGAGCAAAATTTCTCTGCGACGCTGAACGCTGTATCGAGTGCAACGCCTGTGTCACCGCGTGTAAGAACGAACACGAGGTGCCATGGGGCATCAACCGCCGCAGGGTGGTAACGATCAATGACGGCAACCCGGGCGAACGCTCGATCTCGGTGGCCTGTATGCATTGTTCGGATGCGCCTTGCATGGCGGTGTGCCCGGTCGACTGCTTCTATCAGAACGAAGAAGGCGTCGTCCTGCACTCCAAGGACCTGTGCATTGGCTGCGGCTATTGCTTCTACGCGTGCCCCTTCGGCGCGCCGCAATACCCGCAGGCGGGCAACTTCGGATCGCGTGGCAAGATGGACAAATGTACCTTCTGCGCCGGTGGTCCCGAAGAAACGCACTCGACTGCAGAGTTCGCCAAATATGGTCGCAACCGGATCGCCGAGGGCAAACTGCCCATCTGCGCCGAGATGTGCTCCACCAAGGCCCTGCTCGCCGGTGACGGCGACGTCGTCTCGGCCATCTACCGCGAGCGTGTCGTCGCGCGCGGGTTTGGCTCGGGCGCGTGGGGTTGGGGCACCGCCTACGACCAGAAAGACGGATAATCCGTCTAAATAAGAAACAGGTGACCCGCAAATGTGGGTCACCTGCATTGGAATTTTGACCGAGGTCCAGATGTTCCGTCTCATTTTCGCCCTTCTGTTCACAATTGGGCTGACGCAGTTCGCCCTTGCCCAAAGCACCAATACCGAGGCCCCCGTCGCGGATGAACGCGCGTCGACCGGCGGTGCCACGACGCTCGAAGATATTCTGGCGCGACAGCGGGGCGAGAAAGTGGACAACGCCTATCGCTCGGAAAACACCGGTCAGGGTAACGTCGAGGGACTGCTGGGCCAATTCGGAACAAGCGGCGTTGCCTCGGATAGCGACGTATATCGGGCTATTCGTTTCGGCTCGGCCGATACAACGGTGTCGTCTCAAGGGCCTGCAGCTGGTGTCCTGATTCAGGATGGCGGCATGTGGTGGTGGAACTTCCGAACGGGTCCACTGCGTGAATACGGCAGCTACATCATTGCTGGAATGGCAGCCGTCATCCTGCTGTTCTTCCTGATCCGCGGGAAAATCCGCATTGATGGGGAAAAGACAGGCCGCACGGTTCTACGCTTCAACAGTTTCGAACGGTTCGGGCACTGGCTGTTTGCCGGCTCGTTCCTGATCCTCGGTATCACCGGCCTGCTGACGCTTTATGGCCGCGACTTCCTGATCCCGATCTTCGGCAAGGAAGGATTCGCCACCATTGCACAGGGCTGCAAATGGCTGCACAACAACCTCGCCTGGGCCTTCATGCTGGGCTTGATCATCGTCACCGTGAACTGGATCGCCCATAACGTCCCCAACAAAACCGACCTGAAATGGCTGGCCGCCGGAGGGGGATTGTTCACAAAAGGAAGCCACCCGCCCGCCAAGAAATTCAACGCAGGTCAGAAAATCATCTTCTGGGCCTGTATTCTGCTGGGTATCTCGATCAGCCTGTCCGGCCTGTCGCTGCTGTTCCCGTTCGAACTGCCGATGTTTGCCAAGACCTTCTCGATCGCCAACTCCACCGGCATTCCACAAGCACTTGGCCTGAGCCTGCCCGTCCAGATGTCGCCGCAGGAGGAAATGCAATACGCACAGGTCTGGCACGTCATGGTGGCCTATGTCTTCATCGCCATCATCATCGCCCATATTTACCTCGGCTCGGTCGGGATGGAGGGCGCGTTTGACGCCATGGGTACCGGCGAGGTTGAAGAGCAGTGGGCGCGTGAGCATCACTCGCTGTGGCTGGAAGAGGTGCAGGAAAAAGAGGCGGGCAAAGCAGCGGCCTCTCCCGCTGAATAGATGCGCTGGCTCGCCGTCGCGCTGGCCCTGATCCCCCTGCCCGCATGGTCCGAGTTCTTTACGCTCAAGGGCCATGGCGGGCCAATCATGGGCATCGCAACGGCACCTGACGGGCGGATCGCCACGGCCAGTTTTGACAACTCGGTTGGCCTGTGGTCGGATCAAATGCCCGAATGGTTGGAGGGCCATGAAGCCGCCGTCAACTCCGTCGTCTTCAACGGTACTGCCATCTACTCCGCCGGAGACGACTTCACCCTACGCCGCTGGCCGGGCGGCGAGGTCGTGGGCCAGCACAAAGGTAAAATCGTGGGTCTTGCGGCCTCAAAAACCCATGTCGCCACAGCCAGTTGGGACGGCACGATAGGGTTGTGGCCGGTGGACGGCTGGGCGCCACAAATGCTGGGCCCGACTGGTGGCGGTGTGAACGCGGTGGTGTTTTCACAGGATGGAACCCGGCTGTTCTCGGCGGGTGTAGATGGCAGCCTACGCGAATGGGACGTGGCCAGCGGTCAGGAAACCCGGCGCGTGGTTGAACATGGCTTTGGCATCAATGAGCTTGCCCTGAACGAACAAGACGGCTGGATCGCCTATGGCGCTGTGGATGGCGGGACCCGTATCCGCGACCTCAGCACGGATGAAGAGAGGGATTTCACCCTGGACCGACGCCCCATTCTGGCGCTGGCCCTCAGCCCCGATCGCAGTCTGTTGGCCGTTGGCGATGGTGAAGGTTATATCATGGTGATCGACACGGTGGACTGGCGCATCGCCCAAGATTTTCGCGCCACGCTGCGGGGGCCAGTCTGGGCGCTGGCGTTCTCGGCTGACGGCCAGAACATCCACGCGGGTGGAATTGATGAGGCCATGTATAGCTGGCCCGTCGCCGCACTGCGGGATCAGGAGCAGATGGCTGCGTCTGAGCCCAGCTTTTTGAAAGACCCCGACCAGATGAGCAACGGCGAACGGCAATTCGCCCGAAAATGCTCGATCTGTCACAGCCTGACACCGGACGGGCAACGCCGCGCTGGACCAACGCTTTATGAAGTGTTCGGGCGGCAAGCTGGAACCCTGCCTGGTTATTTCTACTCGGAAACGCTGCAAGACTCTGATATCATTTGGAATGACGAGACGATAAATGCCCTTTTCGATGAGGGGCCGGATCACTACATTCCAGGATCAAAGATGCCGATGCAGCGGATCACGCAAGAACAGGACCGGGACGACCTGATCACCTTTTTGCGCCGCGCAACGGTCGATCCGAACTGAACCGGAGGAAACGATGAAAGCCTTTCTTGCCGCCGCAACTGCAATGGTCGTCATCACTGTTGCCGCCCCTTTTGCCCTGAATCAGATCGGCTTTAGCGCGGAACAGGCGACCTCTGGCCCTGCTGTGCGCCTCGACTGAATGTCCGAATACCTGACGACGAAAGAGCTGGCCTACCTGTTGCGGATCGGCGAGCGGAAAGCTTACGACCTCGCCTCCTCGGGTGAGGTGCCCTGTGTCCGCGCCATGGGCAAGCTGCTGTTCCCCCGGTCCGAGGTGATTGCATGGCTCAACGCCTCGCGTTCGGGCCCGCAGGTGGCGGAACCGCCCCTACCTCCGATCGTTGCCGGTAGCCATGATCCACTGCTGGACTGGGCACTGCGGGAGAGCGGATCTGGCCTTGCGACGTATTACGACGGCTCATTCGATGGGTTGAACCGCCTTGGCAGTCGCAGCGCGCAGGCAGCGGCGCTGCATATCCATGAGGACGGTGGCTTCAACACCAAATCCCTGCGCGATGCTTTGGGCGAGGCCTCTGTGGTCCTGATCGAGATTGCGCAGCGACAACGCGGGCTTTTGCTGTCTCCGGAGACATCAGACATTGCAGGTTTTTCCGACCTAAGAGGTCGCCGCGTCGTCCTGCGCCAAAACAGCGCCGCCAGCCAACGTCTGTTCGATGCCGAGCTCACAACCCACGGCCTGACCCGAGACGACCTGACCCCTCTGCCTACCTGCGCCCGCACCGAGGAAGAACTGGCCATAACCCTACACGACAACAAAGCCGAGGCCGGGTTTGGTCTGGGCGCGTTGGCCAGCCTCTACAACCTGCACTTCGTGCCAACCCACTCAGAGCGGCTGGATCTGGCAATCTGGCGGCGGGCCTATTTCGACGAACCGATGCAGAAACTGCTGCGCTTCATACGCTCGGATCAGTTCCAAACCCGCGCGTCAGAGTTTGGAGGGTACGACCTGACCGGCTTGGGCCAGGTCCACCACAACGGCGCCAGTGGTTAACCCTCCCCCTTTTCAAGAATACGTTTACCGCAGAACGATCTACTGCGCATTTGGGAAAAACACCTGCTGCCCTTCCAGCCGGAAATCCGCAATCGCCGCCTGACCGTCCGGCCCTGTCAGCCAATCAATGAACCTCTGCCCCGCATTGGCGCGCGTTTTCGGATGCCGCTCGGGATTCACCAGGATCACACCATATTGGTTGAACAATCGCGGATCGCCCTCGACCAGAATCTCAAGATCCCCTCTATTTCCAAAGGAAAGCCATGTCGCCCGGTCGGTCAGCGTATAAGCCCCCATGCCGCTGGCGATGTTCAACGTGGCCCCCATGCCGGAACCGGTCTCGCGATACCATTCGCCCGACGCGCTTGTCGGATCCAAACCGGCATCCGCCCAGTGGCTCATCTCGGCCTTATGAGTTCCGCTGTCATCCCCGCGCGAGGCGAAAACGGCCTCTGCCGCCTCGATGGCAGAAAGCGCGGAGAGAATATCCGCCCCTCCTTTGACGCTCGCCGGGTCCGATTTTGGCCCGACCAGAACGAAGTCATTATACATCAGGTCCAAACGCTCAACGCCCCAACCATCCGCAACAAACTTCTCTTCCGCAGGCTTGGAGTGAACCAGAAGCACATCCCCATCGCCATTCACCGCATTGCGAATGGCCTGACCGGTGCCAACGGCCACGACGCGGACATCAATACCACTTTCCGCCTCAAAGCCCGGCAACAGATAGTCCAGCAACCCCGAATTCTGGGTCGAGGTGGTGGATTGCACCACGATAAACGGCTCTTCCGCTGTGGCTATGCCAGCCATCATCCCAAGCCCAAGCGCCGCCGCGCGCAAAATTGCCCGTCTCATCACATGCTCCAATGTTTTTGTTATGTAACCAATGCACCCGAGAGATAGCGACGTGAAGCCTCGCTTTCAGGGGCATCCAGAACCTGTTTGGCAGGTCCGTGTTCCACCACACGCCCGCCCTGCATCATCACAATATCCGCAGCCAATCGCCGCGCTTGTCCGATATCATGTGTCACCATGACGAGCCGCACTCCACGCGCCGAGGCTCGCAGGATCATGCGCTCAATCATCTGCACAGCGCTTGGGTCCAGTGCGCTGGTCGGCTCATCCAGAAACAGGGTCTCAGGAGTCATCGCCAAAGCCCGCAGGATCGCCAGCCGTTGCGCCTCCCCGCCCGACAAAAACCGCGCGGGCTGCCGGGCTTTGCCCTCTAGGCCACCTTCGGCCAACAGCTCGGCAATCCGAAGTTTGCGCGCGCGACGCGCGAGCCCCTGCTGTTTTAGCACGAAATCCAGATTGGCGGACACCGATCGGCGCAGAAGAACGGGCTGCTGGAACACCATCGCCTGCCGCGTTGTATGAGAGGTATTCAGCGGAGTGCCATCTTGAACAACCTGACCCTGATCGGGTGAGATTAACCCGTGCAGACACCGCAAGAGCAGGCTTTTGCCCGCGCCGTTTGGCCCCAGCAACAGTGTTGGCCCCGGCCCGTCCAGCGTTAGATCAGCCACATCCAACAAGGCCTGCCCATTGCGCCGGATGACCAAGTCACGGACCTGCAGGGACTGTGTCATCTCAAAAGTCAGATCACGCATGGCGCAACCCCTCTCGTTCGGCGCGGAGGCTGGCGGCGCTGACCATGGCGTTCACAGCCACCGCGATCCCGATCAGGATCGCCCCCAGCGCCAGCGCTAAAGCCAGATTCCCTTTCGAGGTCTCGAGCGCAATTGTCGTCGTCATGACCCGCGTGACGTGATTGATGTTGCCGCCCACGATGATCACGGCGCCCACCTCGGCAATGGCCCGTCCAAACCCGGCCAAAAGCGCAGTAATCAAAGCCAAGCGCGCATCCCACAACAACACCGGAACCGAGGCCAGACGCGACACCCCAAGTGAACGGAGTTGTTCCGAGTATTCCTCGGCCAACATCTCAACTACTTGCCGGGTCAGCGCGGCGACGATGGGCGTGACCAAAACCACCTGCGCGATGATCATGGCGGTGGGCGTATAGAGCAGCTCCAACACTCCCAAAGGTCCCGAACGGGACAGCATCAGATAAACCAGCAGGCCGACCACCACCGGCGGAAACCCCATCAGCGCATTCATCAGCACGATCACCGCTCGGCGACCGGGAAAGCGCGCCACGGCCAGCGCTGCCCCAACGGGCATCCCGATCAGCGCCGAGATCAGCACCGCGAAAACGGATACTTTCAGAGACAGGAAGACAATCGCCCACAGCTCTGCATCCCCATTGAGGATGAGAGAGAGAGCGTGACTGAATTCTTCTGCAAATCCTTGCATTTTATCCTCTTGAACGCGACCATATGAATGATTTGCGTTAATTTACAAGGAAATACTACTATAGATTCACCAAGAGTACATACAAGAAACCGACAGTCAGAATAGAAAACGCGGCCCCGTTTTGGGACCGCGCCTTTGCGTCAGAAATGTCTGACTGGTTTAGTTCAGCGCTGCGTCGGTCACCTGATGTGTCCATGCCCCTTCCGGCTTTGCTGTGATGACCGGATCGGACCCACCTGCAAGCAGTGTGCTCACCGTCCGCTCAAAATCAGCCGGGTCCAGCGCCCCGTTCGATCCTGCGGTCAGCTTTGCAATCTCACCCATCATGCGTTTCTGATGCTCTTCGGTCTGCGCGCCGGTGGCGTCATTGTCGAGAACGATCAGAGCGGCCTCATCCGGGTTCTCTTCAGCGTATTTCCAGCCCTTCATCGAGGCCCGCACAAAGCGCTGCATTTTCTCAACAAAGGCCTCATCGCTCAGGTTCTCTTCCAGCACATACAGACCGTCTTCCAGCGTCGCGACACCCTGATCTTCGTACTTGAAGGTCACCAGCTCATCCGGATTCACACCTGCATCAATGACCTGCCAGTATTCATTGTAGGTCATGGTGCTGATGCAATCGGCCTGACGCTGCAGCAGAGGATCGACGTTAAAGCCCTGCTTCAGCACCTCAACACCGTTTTCAGCTTTTCCGCCTGTGTCGATTCCCAGCTGGCTCATCCAGCTCATGAACGGGAATTCGTTGCCAAAGAACCAAACGCCGAGGGTGCGGTTCTTCAGATCCTCGGGTGAAGAAATCCCCGCGTCCTTCCAGCAGGTCAGCATCATGCCTGAGCTTTTGAAAGGCTGCGCGATATTGACCAGCGGCAAGCCCTTTTCCCGCGCAGCCAATGCGGCCGGCATCCATTCGACAGTCACATCTGCACCGCCACCCGCGATCACCTGAGTAGGCGCGATATCGGGACCGCCCGGCAGGATGGTAACGTCCAGATCTTCTTCCTCGTAGAACCCCTTGTCCTTCGCGACGTAGTAGCCTGCAAACTGCGCCTGCGTGACCCATTTGAGCTGCAACGTCACCTCATCCGCGGCCAGTGATGCACTGGCGGCCAGGCTAAAGGCGGCAACCGCCCCGCTGAGTAGCTTTTTCATCTTCATCTTCTCCTTGTTACGAATTGTGCCCCATTTTCGGGGTCTGGTTGGTCTTGTTATCTGCGTTGTGAGGGGTGCCAAAAGGTTACCATTTTTTCGAGCCCTGCCACCAAAGCATAGAACACTGTTCCGGCGACTGCCGCCACTGCGATTTCTGCCCAGACGAGGTCGATCGACAGGCTGCCCACCCCGGTTGAAATCCGAAAGCCCATGCCGCGTGTGGGGGAGCCGAAATATTCGGCGACAATCGCCCCGATCAGCGCAAGTGTGGTGGCGATTTTGAGGCCATTGAATATGAACGGCATGGCCGCAGGCAGGCGTAGCTTGATCAGCGTTTGCGTATAGCTGGCGGCATAGGTCCGCATCAGGTCGCGCTGCATCGCGTCCGCCTCACGCAGGCCTTGCACTGTATTTACGAGGATCGGGAAGAACACCATCACCACAACCACCGCCGCCTTGGAGTGCCAGTCGAACCCGAACCAACTGACCAGAATTGGGGCGATCCCAACGATAGGCAGCGCGGCCACGAAGTTACCGATGGGCAGCAACCCTCGGGTCAGAAAGACGGACCGGTCGATCAGAACAGCCGTCAGAAAGGCAGCAGAGGCACCGATTGCAAACCCGGTAAATGCCCCTTTGAACACGGTCTGTTTGAAGTCCTGCCACAGAATGTCGGTCGAGTTCACAAAGGTCTGCGCCACCATCGACGGAGGCGGCAGGATTACGGGCGAGACGCCCAGCCCTTGCACCAGCCCCTCCCACAGGATCAGTAGTGTGACACCAAAGAGCACGGGCACAAAGACGCGCACGCCTTTGGAGTCCCGGTAGATCGACCGCGCTAGCCACGCATTCAGCCACCAGGCACCGGCCCAGAAGACGAGGGAAAAGATCAACCAACTCATGCGCTCATCCCCATACGTTTCAGGGTCACTCGCTGCAGTATGTCCAGCAAGGTCACCAGAATGCCCGCCAGAATGGCAGCTGCGAACAAGGCCGCCCAAATGGCCAGAGGCGTGCCGAACTGATCGCCGATCAGGATGCGCGCGCCGAGGCCTGAGATCGCTCCGGTGGGAAGTTCACCCACAATTGTCCCAACCAGAGCAGCTGCAATCCCCACCTTCAGCGATGTAAACAGATAAGGCACCGAAGACGGCAGGCGCAGTTTCAGGAACGCCTGCAACCCAGTCGCGTTGTAAGTCTGAAGCAAATCCAGCTGCGAAACGGCTGGCGAGCGCAGCCCTTTAACCATCCCGACCAGCACAGGGAAATAACATAGGTAAGCCGAGATAATCGCCTTGGGCACCCCGCGCCCTTCGATCCCCAACTGGGAACTCAGAACGATGATCATCGGGGCAAGTGCCACGATCGGCACGGTTTGGCTGATGATGGCCCATGGCATCAGGCTCATATCCACAACGCGCGAATAGACGATGGCCACGGCCCCCAGGATACCAACGGCCGTGCCCAGCACAAAACCCCAGAGCGTCGACTGCAGCGTAATCCAGCCGTGATAGATCAACGAGCGTTTCGACATCGCCCGCCCTCGCATCACCATTTCGCCGGTGGTTTTCCAAAGCTCCTGCCCGATTTGAACGGGCGTTGGTAGGCGCGGCCGGTCCAGCTCGTAACCACCTGCGATATGCGACGGGTTCTGCACCATCAGAACCCAAACCGAGACCTGCTGACGGTCCCTCGACGTCTCGGGCGTCACAGTTTCCCCTGCGCGTTCCGCCTGATCGAGCGAGACACGAACATTCATTGGCGCGACCGCCAGATACCACAGGACCGCAATGGCCAGCAGCACAGTCAGTACAGATAAGACTTGCTTCATGCGTGCCACTCCATCCGGTAGACCGGTACGGTGTCCGGGGGCACGGGCGGCTCTTCGCTTGTTACCTCGAACCCTTCGCGCTGATAGAACCGTTGCGCCGCCGTGTTCGGTGTGTGTGTCGTCAGCCAAAGAAACGCGCGACCCTCTTTGGCCTTGTCGACAAAGCGCTTGCCAATGCCTTGCCCGGTCCGTCTGCAATAAAGCGCACCGATCTTCTGCTCATTCGGATCTACGGACATATAGCAATCGACCGGGTTACCGGTGACCCAGATCTCACGATGATCGAACGCCTCTTCAATCAACGCCGTCAGTTGTTCAACTGGCAGTTCTTCCGGCATCCAATCCGTCTGGCAGGCCCAATCATGGATAACCTGGGCACAGGCAGGCACGTCTTGCAACGTGGCGCGCCTGATCATATCCGAGGCCCCATCAGTCATCATAAGAATGCCCCGCTCGCAGACCGTCCCGCACCCGGTGTGCAACCTCTATAAACTCTGGCGTATCGCGGATATCCAAGGGCCGCTCTTTGGGCAGAGGGCTGTCGATCACATCCGTAATCCGCCCGGGCCGAGGGCTCATGACCACGATCTTGGTGCTGAGATACACCGCCTCGGGGATCGAGTGCGTCACAAAGCCAATCGTCTTCTCCGTACGCGCCCAAAGCGCGAGAAGCTGCTCGTTGAGGTGATCGCGCACGATCTCGTCCAACGCACCAAACGGCTCATCCATGAGTAGGATATCCGCGTCAAAAGCCAAAGCCCGCGCGATACTGGCCCGCTGCTGCATACCACCCGACAGCTGCCACGGGAATTTCCCACCAAATCCAGCAAGATCAACAAGTTCGAGAACTTTGTTCACACGCTCTTCTTGCTCGGACGCGGAATAACCCATGATCTCAAGCGGCAGCTTGATGTTCTTGGAGATGGTCCGCCACGGATACAGACCCGCCGCCTGAAACACATACCCATAGGCGCGCTTGCGCCGCGCCTCATCCGGTGTCATGCCGTTGACGGTCAGAGTGCCGCCGGTCGGGGTTTCCAAAGCCGCGATGCAGCGCAGAAAGGTGGTCTTGCCACAGCCCGAGGGGCCGATAAAGCTGACAAAGTCGCCTTTGTCGATCGTCAGGTTCACATCTTTCAGCGCGTGAACCGGGCCGTCATTCGTCTGGAAGGTGAGATCCAGCTGCCTTGCCTCGATCACAGGCTGGGTCGTAGAGTCAGTGTTCATTCCATAGCCTTGAAAAATTTGATTGCGGGCCGCCCATAGAGCGGCCCGAATGCGTCAGACACCTGTCGCCGGAATACCCGTCCGCTCCACCGGGCGCGGGGCCGTCAGTTCTTTCCAGGTGCTCAGCGCCTTGTTCACATGGGTGTTGGCCTCGCGCGCCACGAATTTCCCGTGCCCTTCCTGTGTCTGGATCTCGCCATCATGCACAGCAACGGCACCACGGGTCAGCGTGAATCGCGGCAACCCGCGCACTTCTTTACCCTCGAACACGTTGTAGTCGATCGAAGACTGCTGCGTTTCGGCCGAAATCACCTTGGCCTTGTCCGGATCCCACACCACCAGGTCAGCATCTGCGCCAACCAAAACCGCGCCCTTTTTCGGATAGCAATTCAATATCTTGGCGATGTTTGTTGAAGTAACAGCTACGAACTCATTCGGCGTTAAACGCCCTGTATTCACCCCATAGGTCCAGAGCATCGGCATCCGATCCTCCAACCCTCCGGTCCCGTTCGGGATCTTGGTGAAATCACCCACGCCATAGCGTTTCTGTTCGGTCGTAAAGGCGCAATGGTCGGTCGCGACAACGCTCAAAGTGCCAGATTGCAGACCGTTCCACAGGCTATCCTGATGCTGCTTGTTCCGGAACGGAGGGCTCATGACACGCCGCGCCGCATGTTCCCAATCGTTGTGGAAATACTCGCTCTCATCCAAGGTCAGGTGCTGGATCAAAGGTTCTCCCCACACTCGCTTGCCCTGCATCTTCGCGCGCCGAATGGCCTCATGCGCCTCTTCGCAGGAGGTATGCACCACGTACAGAGGCACACCGGCCATGTCCGCAATCATGATCGCTCGGTTGGTCGCTTCACCTTCGACCTGCGGCGGACGGGAATAGGCGTGTGCCTCGGGGCCGGTATTGCCCTCGGCCAGCAGCTTGGCGCTTAGCTCGGCCACGACGTCACCGTTCTCGGCATGCACCATCGCGGTGCCACCCAATTCGGCCAGACGTTTGAACGAGGCAAACAACTCATCGTCATTCACCATCAAAGCGCCCTTATAGGCCATGAAATGCTTGAACGTGTTGATGCCACGCGTCTCGATGACAGTCTTAATGTCGTCGAACACCTGCTCACCCCACCAGGTCACCGCCATGTGGAACGAGTAGTCACAATTCGCCCGCGTCGATTTGTTGTCCCAACGCTTGAGCGCATCCAGCAAGCTCTCGCCCGGATTGGGCAGCGCGAAATCCACCACCATCGTAGTGCCACCGGCCAGGGCCGCGCGCGTTCCACTTTCGAAATCGTCGCTGGAATAGGTCCCCATGAACGGCATCTCAAGATGCGTGTGCGGGTCGATGCCACCGGGCATCACGTAGCACCCAGAGGCGTCCAGCTCCTTGTCGCCGCGCAAGTCCGGCCCAATCTCGGTGATCACGCCGCCCTCAACTTTCACGTCCGCCTTATAGGTCAGATCGGCGGTTACGATGGTCCCGTTCTTGATGACAGTACTCATTTCAAACTCCCTGTTGCGGTCTGCGCCGCTTGCTTCATCTGGCTAAAAATATCCTGGGGGAGTCGCCCGTGGGCGACGGGGGCAGCGCCCCCTATTCCACGATCTCCGCCGTCTCAACGACCGCATGCAGCAAAACATCCGCCCCGGCAGCCGCCCAATCCTTGCTGATCTCTTCAGCCTCGTTGTGGCTCAGGCCGTCTACACAAGGGCACATCACCATCGCAGTCGGCGCGACCCGGTTGATCCAGCAGGCATCATGCCCGGCCCCCGAGATGATGTCCGTATGGGAATACCCCAGCCGCTCCGCCGCGTCGCGCACGGCGGCCACACAGCCCTCATCGAATTTGACCGGATCGAAACCACCGACCTTTTCGAATTCAATCTGCAGGCCCATTTCGTTCACGATATCCTCGGCCGCCACACGCAGGCGATTTTCCATATCAGTGATCACATCCAACTCGGGCGAGCGGAAATCGACCGTGAACACCACCTTGCCCGGAATCACATTGCGGGAGTTCGGGTACACATCAATATGCCCCGCAGCCCCAACCGCATGCGGCGCATGTGACCAGGCAATCTCATCGACTTTTTCAAGAATGCGCGCCATCGCCAGACCCGCATTCTTGCGCATCGGCATCGGGGTCGATCCGGTATGGGCATCCTTGCCAGTCACTGTGATCTGGGTCCAACTTAGCCCCTGACCGTGGGTGACGACGCCGATATCCTTGTCCTCGGCCTCCAGAATCGGCCCTTGTTCGATATGCAGCTCAAAGAACGCATGCATCTTGCGCGCGCCGACCTCTTCCTCGCCGCGCCAGCCAATACGCTGCAATTCATCGCCGAATTTTTTGCCCTCGGCATCCTCGCGGTCATAGGCCCAATCCTGCGTGTGCATCCCGGCAAACACGCCCGAGGACAGCATCGCTGGGGCGTAGCGCGTGCCCTCTTCATTCGTCCAGTTGGTCGCCACGATCGGATGTTTGGTTTTGATTCCCAGATCGTTCAGCGTGCGGATGATCTCCAAACCGCCAAGCACCCCTAGAACCCCGTCGTATTTCCCGCCGGTCGGCTGTGTATCCAGATGAGAGCCAACATAGACAGGCAGCGCCTCCGGGTCCGTGCCCTCTCGCCGTGCGAACATGTTGCCCATCTGATCCAAGCCCATGGAACAGCCCGCGTCCTCACACCAGCTTTGGAACAGCGCGCGCCCTTCGGCGTCTTCATCGGTCAGCGTCTGGCGGTTGTTGCCGCCCGCAACGCCGGGGCCGATCTTGGCCATCTCCATCAGGCTGTCCCACAACCTGTCGCCATTGATCCTGAGATTCTGCGCCGGAGCTGCCATAGTCTTCTTCCCTGTTGCTTGCGAGTTTGCTCGCTTTTGGTGTCTTGATTTGACCAACTGGTCAAACTCACGCTATCACGGGTTCGACATCAGTCAAGAAATTGCGCGCCATCGCTGGAGTTTTCAGCAAAATCCCCTATGAACTGGCGCAAAAACAGACACGTTGGATACATGCCGAAAGACCGCGCACCCACCAGAATACAAAAGAAAAATCGCGCTGCGATTCTGGAAGCCGCGCTCGAGGTCTTTTCGACCCACGGGTTTCGCGGGGCAACCGTGGATCAGATTGCATCCGCTGCCGGGCTGAGCAAACCAAACCTGCTCTATTACTACCGCAGCAAAGACGCGATTTATGCCGCCCTGCTCGAGCGTCTTCTGGACACTTGGCTAGACCCGATGCGTGCTATCGATCCCGATGGCGATCCTCTGAGCGAGCTGTTGGGATATATCCACCGCAAACTGGAAATGAGCCGCGACTACCCGCGTGAAAGCCGCCTGTTTGCCAATGAAATCATTCGCGGCGCTCCACATATCTATGACGTGCTGTCCACAGATCTGAAAGCGCTGGTCGATGAAACCTCGACCCTGATCCGCCGCTGGATGGCCGAGGGGCATATCGCCGAAGTGAACCCCTATCACCTGATCTTCTCGATCTGGTCTTTGACCCAGCACTACGCAGATTTCGACGTCCAGATCCGCGCCGTTCTTGGCTCGGATGAAGCCGATCCCTACCCCGACGCGAAAATCTACCTTGATCAGGTGTTCACGCGCCTTCTGACGAGGTAACCGCTATTTCGCAGGTTTCAGCGCCAGAATACGACGCAAAAGCACGATCACCATGGCGATCAGAATGGTCAGGTCGCCCATGGTTTTGACCGTATTGATCTTGGGCACCTTGCCGGCATCCTTGACGATCGCGGTATACATTTTCGGCTGCTGCACCCCAGCCATGTGATCCTTGGCCGAGGCCTTAACGTAGGCGTCAAAATTCTGTAGCGCCTTAACTTTTTTGACCACCTGCCCAAGGAAGCGTTGGTCCAGCTGACGCTCTTCCTTCAACTTGGCCATCATCTCTTCGAGAGAGCGTTTCAGTTTCTCAAGACTGTCAACGTCACGTTTGATCTGCTTCTGATGCTGAAGAAAATTCTTGGCGGCCATCGCGTCACGTTGCTTGGCCTTGGAGAGGGCGACGTTCTTTTTGGACGTATCACGGTCAAGCTTGGTGACCTTGTTGCCGCCCTTGTTCCGGCCCGGTGGTGCCGCTGGCATGACATTCTCCTTTGATCCTGTCTGTCAGCGGCAGTGTAGCACCGAACCGGCTTTTTAGGGATGAAGGTTTCCCTTACTCCGCCGCTTTCGCCATCGGATTGTTCGGATGCGAGGTCCAATTGGCATAGTCCGGCTGCACAGTTTTGCCTGTGCGCGGATCGACCTCACCTGCTGCCATCGGCTCCATCGTGATGCAGCCTTCGATCGGGCAGACATCGACGCAGAGGTTACAGGCGACGCATTCGTCATCCATCACCTCGAACACCCGATCATCAGACATCGAGATCGCCTGATGGCTGGTATCTTCACAAGCCGCATAGCACCGACCGCATTTGATGCACTGATCCTGGTCAATCTTGGCCTTGGCTACATAGTTCAGGTTCAGATACTGCCAGTCGGTGACATTGGGCACCGCACGACCAATGACTTGATCGACGCTGGTATAGCCCTTCTCATCCATCCATTCGGACAGACCCGCCGTCAGTTCATCAATGATCTTGAACCCGTAGGTCATCGCAGCGGTACACACCTGCACATTGCCACAACCCAGCGAGATAAACTCGGCCGCGTCACGCCAGGTGGTCACGCCACCAATGCCGGAGATGGGCATACCATGAGTGGCCTCAGCCCGCGCGATTTCGGACACCATCGACAGCGCAATCGGCTTGACCGCCGGGCCGCAATAGCCGCCATGGCTGCCTTTGCCATCAATCGAGGGCTCGGGGCTGAACGTATCCAGATTGACGCTGGTGATCGAGTTGATCGTGTTGATCAGCGACACCGCATCTGCGCCACCATTCCGCGCTGCCGCCGCAGGTTTGCGGATATCGGTGATATTCGGCGTCAGCTTCACGATGACCGGGCGGTCATAGTATTTCTTGCACCAACGGGTCACCATTTCGATATATTCCGGCACCTGCCCCACGGCAGACCCCATGCCCCTCTCGCTCATGCCATGCGGGCAGCCGAAGTTCAGCTCAATCCCGTCCGCGCCTGTCTCGGCGACGCGCGGCAGGATGGCTTTCCACGCCTCCTCCTCGCAGGGCACCATGATAGAGGCGATCAGCGCGCGATCCGGGTAGTCCGCCTTGACCCGCGCCATTTCCTCAAGGTTCACCTCCAGCGGGCGGTCGGTGATCAGCTCGATGTTGTTCAGACCCAGCAGCCGCCGATCCGCACCATAGATCGCGCCGTAGCGCGGCCCGTTCACATTCACGACCGGAGGGCCCTCGGCACCCAGCGTTTTCCAGACAACGCCGCCCCATCCGGCCTCGAACGCGCGGCGAACGTTGTATTCCTTGTCCGTCGGCGGCGCAGAGGCCAGCCAATAGGGGTTGGGGCTGGAAATGCCCAGAAAGTTTGTCGTCAGATCGGCCATGGCTTCTCCCTTCCCGGCTCAGCCGGTTTTTTTGAATATCATTTCAGTCGGGCGAATGCGCCCGGCCTTTAGGTTTGTTACGTAGTTTTGGAACTTCTCAGGTGCCGTCTCGCCCATCATCAGGTGTATCCCCAACGCGGGCGGTCCGCTTTCGGCCATGCGCGCAAAGGCTTCCTCGAAGAACGCAAGTGCGAACTCGGTACGGTCTGTCTCAGTCACCAGTTCCAGGCCCGCAGCACTTGCGGCATCGCGGTAGACATCGGGCGTGTGGACGAAGGACGTTTCGGCCACGGTGGACCATGGCAGAGGAAACGCCAACGGCTCAGTCGCCTCACCGCCCATCACGTCGAACAAGGCAAAAGTACCGCCTGTCGCCAGAGCCCGAGAGACTTCGGCGAACAATCCCGCCTTGTCTTCGATGTTCATGCCAACATGGAACATCACGGCCAGATCGAACCCCGCATCGGGAACCGGCATGTCGAGGGCGCTGCCAACCAGAAACTCTGACTTGTCGGAATGGCCGACAAGATCACTAAGCGTCTTGGCCGTCTCGACAAACTCAGGCGTCAGGTCGACCCCTGTGACCGTCGAGTCGTACCGATCCACAATATAGCGCGATGTCCCGCCGATACCGCAGCCAACGTCCAGCACACGCGTTGCTTGGGTCGGCGAGAGCTGCGCGAACAAGTTGTCGGTCGCCTTCACACCACCCGTATGAAACTCGTCCCCGGCCTTGAGGTCGGCAACGGTGGCTGCATCCGGGTCAATACCACTGGCCTCAAGCGCCGCGCGGACGCGTTCGGTCAGGGCACCGGTTGTGTAGTGTTGGGCAACAGCTTGTTCGATCTGGGACATGACGATACCTCAGCAGCAATAAAAATGGGGTGAATACCCCATCTTATCACGAAACGAGCGTTGCGTGGATGTCCATCGCAGCGTCCCGGCCCTCGGCCACGGCTGCCACGGTCAGATCCTCGCCGCCTGCCGCGCAGTCACCACCGGCCCAGACACCGTCCAGAGAGGTTCGCCCTGCCCCGGTGACAGCGATCTTGTTGCCATCTAGCGCCAGCCCTTCAGGCGCGCCTTCCAGGGTTTGACCGATAGCCTTGAGGACCTGATCAGCCGGAAGCCGGATCATCTCACCCGTCCCTTCTAGCCTGCCGTCCCGAGTGGTCGTGTATTCCAGCTCGATATCGACCGCAGAGCCATTGCCGTAGACGGCGACCGGCTGCACATTGGTCAGGATCCTCACCCCATGCGAGGCTGCGAGGTCCTGTTCGTACCGGCTGGCCCCCATCGCATCGCGACCACGGCGATAGGCAATCGTGACATGCTCGGCGCCCAGCAGTTTTGACTTCACGGCCGCGTCCACCGCTGTCATGCCTCCGCCGATCACGACCACATTCCGCCCGACCGGCAAGTGGGCCAAATCTTCGGCCTGACGCACATCCGAAATGAAATCCACAGCAGCCCGCACACCGTCCTTTTCGGTGCCTTGCGCACGCAACGCATTCACACCCGCCAGACCGATCGACAGGAACACGGCATCATAGTTCTCGACCAACCCGTCCAGCGAAATCGTATCTCCCAGAACCGAGCCCGTCTCGATCGCAATGCCACCGATTTTCAGAAGCCAGTCCACTTCGGCCTGAGCAAAGTCATTGGTCGATTTGTAGGCTGCAATCCCGTATTCGTTCAGACCGCCGGGTTTCGGCTTGGACTCGTGAATAACCACGTCATGCCCCAGCATCGCCAGCCGATGGGCACAGGCAAGACCAGCTGGCCCTGCCCCAATCACGGCAACCGTTTTGCCCGTAGGCGCGGCGCGTTCGAAGGGGTGATCGCCCGCTTCCATAACGGTGTCAGTCGAATAGCGCTGCAAGCGACCGATCTCGACCGGTTTGCCTTCGGCGGCTTCGCGAACGCAAGCTTCCTCGCACAAAGTCTCGGTCGGACAAACGCGGGCGCACATGCCACCTAGAATGTTTTGCTCGAGAATCGTGCGACCGGCTGCTTGCGGCTGACCGGCCTGAATCTGGCGAATGAACAACGGAATATCGATATCCGTCGGACAAGCCGTCACGCATGGCGCGTCATAGCAGAAATAACAGCGATCTGCCGCTACGGCGGCCTCGTGCGGGGCCAAAGGCGGATGCAGATCGGTGAAATTCGAGGTCAGCTCATCGCTGGAAAGCCGCCCTGGGACAATCCCGGGTGCCATCTGGCCCTGTGCCATCACTCTACTCCCTGTAGATATGTTTGTTGTGAGGCTCAGCTTGCCACAATCTGATTTTTTATCAATTGGTAAATTTTATCATTCGGTCAAAAAATGAAAAATCCGGGCTTTTGACCCGGATTTCCGTGATTTTGCTCAAAATTGATGCGGGATCGGGTCAGATCATGCCCGTCAAATGCCCGGATTTCATCCAAACCCGCGCACCATCCGGCCCCGCAACGGCCTTTGACTGCGATCCGGGCGGCAGGCGTAGCCAGTCCCACGCGGCGAATGATTCACCGCCTTCATCAAAGCTGCCGGTGATGACAAACACCTCAAGCCCATCTTCTGCGCTCAGATCAATAGACTCTCCGGCGGCCCATTGCACGATGCGCACATCCTCATGCTCATCCTTGAACAGGCGCAGATCGCCCTGACCGTTGATCGAGCGTTTGACCTCGGTCCGGTCGGAGGGGTCGAATTGATGCAGCTTGACCAGAATGGTCGCCCCATCCGCCGCCGATGGGGTATGGGATGAGGTCGGAGGGTTGCGGACATAGCTGCCCACCGGAAAATCTCCGGTTTCGTCCTGAAAGACGCCATCCAGAACTAGATACTCCTCACCGCCGTCATGGGTGTGGGCCGCGAAGGCGCTGCCGGGGGCAAAACGCACGATCGTGGTGGCGCGGGCGACTTCCTCACCGATCCGGTCCAGCATCTTGCGCTCGACCCCTGCCGCTGGCGATTGCACCCACTCGGTCTGATCAAAATGCACCGCGGCGCGTTTGGTGAAATCCGCGTTGATCCTCATGGCGGCCTCCTGCTTTGAGTCTCATGCTCGAAATGGGATGAAGAACGCGAAAATCAATCCAACAGTTTTGACGCCCTCTGCGGCTTGCTGTAATCCCAAAGCAAACGGGCGACAGGAACAGGCACGAATGGCTTCGCAGAAATTCAACATCGTAGTCATAGGGCAGAACAACCGCCTGCAATATGAGGCCCTTCTGTTCGCCGCCTCGCTGCGCCACTGTTCTCCCGGTTTTGACGGCAAGTTATATGTCGCCACCCCAAATCCCGGACCCCGTTGGAGCCAGAACCCAAGCATCCAAAACGAGGACGTGCGCAAGGCGCTGTCTCAGCTAGATGCCGAGATCCTGCCCTTCGACAGCCTTGTCTTCGGTGAGAGCTATCCGCATGGCAACAAGATCGAGGCCCTGCTGGCCCTGCCCGAGGGGGAACCGTTTGTCTTCTTCGACAGCGATACGCTGATCACCGGCGACCTGACCACGGTCCCGTTTGATTTCGACCGTCCGGGCGCATCGCTCAAGGTTGACGGGACTTGGCCGAAACCCACTCTCTATGGGCCCGGGTTCGAGGGAATTTGGAGCGCGCTCTATCGCCGCTTTGGTCTGGATTTCGCCAGCTCGATTGATGATAGCCAGCCCAAGGAACACTGGAAGCGGTTTCTGTACTTCAACGCAGGATATTTCTTCTACAAATGCCCGCGCCAATTCGGCGAGCGGTTTTTGGACTACGCGAAAACCATCCGCGACGAGGAGATTTCCGAACTCACCGGCCAGAACCTTGATCCCTGGCTGGATCAGGCCGCCTTGCCGCTGGCAATCCACTCTTTCGGTGGCGGGCGCGATGCCTTGCCGAACGGGCTTCTCGATGGGTCGGTCAGTTGTCATTACCGGCTCTTCCCTCTGCTCTACGCCCGTGAGAGTGACCGCGTGATCGAAGTTCTCGAGACCGTCTCGGCCCCCAACAAGGTCAAGAAGGTGCTCAAGGCCTATGACCCGATGAAGAAGCTGATTTTCCAAGGCAAAGGCCACAAAATCCGCGAGATGTTCGACCAGAACGCCCTGCCCGGGCGCGAGCAGGCCATCCGCAAAGCGATCAAGGCCAAAGGTCTCTGGCTGCGCTGACAGGATCGCCCAAAGGATCACCCAGAGGATCGTTGTACACGGGCCTGCAATAGCCTACAGATTCGCCAACACACATTCCAACAGGAGATTTTCACGATGTCTGACGGCCCTACCTACGGTTTCGACACTCTGCAGATACACGCGGGCGCACGCCCCGATCCCGCAACCGGCGCGCGCCAGACTCCCATCTATCAAACGACGGCTTATGTCTTTCGCGATGCGGACCACGCGGCGGCGCTGTTTAACCTACAGGAAGTGGGCTTCATTTATTCGCGCCTGACCAACCCGACCGTCGCCGTTCTGCAGGAACGTGTCGCGACACTTGAGGGTGGCGTTGGTGCAGTGTGCTGTTCCTCGGGCCACGCGGCGCAGATCATGGCGCTGTTCCCGCTTATGGGACCGGGCTGTAACGTGGTGGCCTCGACCCGTCTGTATGGCGGCACGGTCACGCAGTTCAGCCAGACCATCAAGCGCTTCGGCTGGTCGGCCAAGTTTGTCGACACCGACGACTTGGACGCCGTAAAAGCCGCCATCGACGAAAACACCCGCGCGGTATTCTGTGAATCCATTGCCAACCCTGGCGGCTATGTCACCGATATCCGCTCTTTGGCCGATGTTGCGGACGGCGCAGGCATTCCACTGATCGTCGACAACACTTCGGCAACGCCCTACCTGTGCCGCCCGATTGAACACGGCGCGACTCTGGTCGTGCACTCGACCACCAAATACATGACCGGCAATGGCACGGTCACCGGCGGCTGCATCGTGGATTCGGGTAAGTTCGACTGGTCGGCGAATGACAAGTTCCCCTCGCTCAGCCAGCCCGAACAGGCCTATCACGGGCTGAAATTCCATGAGACCTTCGGCCCGCTGGCCTTCACCTTCCACGGCATCGCCATTGGCCTGCGCGATCTGGGTATGACCATGAACCCGCAGGCGGCACATTACACGTTGATGGGGATCGAGACGCTGTCGCTGCGGATGGAGCGCCACGTCGAAAACGCCCAGAAGATCGCCGCCTGGCTCGAGGCGGACGACCGGGTCGACTACGTGACCTATGCGGGCCTGCCTTCGTCGCCGTATCACGACAGGGTCAAGGCGCAGTATCCGCGCGGTGCCGGAGCCCTATTCACCTTTGCGGTCAAGGGTGGTTATGACGCCTGCATCAAACTGGTGAACGCATTGGAGATCTTCAGCCACGTCGCCAACCTCGGCGATGCGCGCTCGCTGATCATCCACTCAGCCTCGACCACGCACCGGCAGTTGACCCCCGAACAGCAAGAGGCCGCAGGCGCGGGCCCCAACGTTGTGCGAGTCTCGATCGGGATCGAGGATGCCAACGACCTGATCGCCGATCTGGATCAGGCTCTGGCCAAAGCCAGCGCATGAAGCCATGAGCGGACACGACACCAACGCACTGGGTCAACCCATCGGACGGCCGGTCACGGGCGAGTTCCCGCGCCCGGCGCCGCCTTATACCCCGATGGAGGGCCAGTATTGCTCGGTTGTGCCGCTTGATGTGAACAGGCATGCGCCCGGATTGTTCCGGGCGTTTGCCAATGATGCCGATCACCGCAATTGGACCTACCTGCCCTACGGGCCGTTTGGCTCTGAGCAGGAGTTTGAAACTTGGGCACGCGCAAACTGCATGGACGCCGACCCGATGTTTCACACGGTTCTGGATGCCAACGACGTACCCGTTGGCATGGCATCATACCTCAGGATCGAACCGGCCGCCGGTGTGATCGAGGTCGGACACATCCACTTCTCGCCTCTGCTGCAGCGCAAGCCGCAATCGACCGAGGTCATGTATCTGATGATGCGCCGTGTGTTCGCTGAGTTGGGCTATCGCCGCTACGAATGGAAATGCGACGCGCTGAATGCGCCCTCTTGCAGTGCGGCCCAAAGGCTGGGCTTCACCTATGAGGGCACGTTCCGCCAAGCGACCCACTACAAGGGGCGCAATCGCGATACGGCATGGTATTCGATCCTCGACAGCGAATGGCCACGTATTCGAGAGGCGTTTGAGGACTGGTTGTCCCAGGATAATTTTGACGAAACGGGCCAGCAACGAAAACCGCTGATGGCCCGCGCGAGTGCGTGAACTTATTCTGAAATCTCAAACTCCATCGAGACACTGACAGAAACCGAGATCTCTCCGCCAGCAACCGGCACTCCGCCCGTGTCGGCCATGGCCATGGTTCGCATCTCGGCCATCGGGCGCACACCGCCCCCACGTTCCGAGATCGTCTGAACCGGCCCCAATGTGACATTGGCGGCTTGGGCAAGTTGTTCGGCCTTTGCGGTTGCTTCGCTCACGGCTTTTGCACGGGCCTGAACCTCAATCGGCTCAGGGTCTTGCAGACCAAAGCTCAACCCGCTGAAATCGTTGGCCCCGTCCTGAATGACCGCGTCCATGACCTCACCCAGTTGGGTCAGATCGCGCACCCGCACGAACACCCGGTTCGAAGCGACAAATCCGGTGATCTCAGGTGGTTCCCCGTTTTGCTGGTTCCGATTCGACCAGATTGGCGATAAAGACAGGTCGCGGGTCTGCAAATCCCGCTCATCGATGCCCATGTCACCCAACCGCGCAAGTACCTGTGCCACAGCGTCCGAGGTGGCTTTCATGGCTTCTGAGGCCTCGGGGTTCTGATGTGTCACACCTAGGGTGATCGTCGCCATATCGGGGGCAACCTGAACGGTTCCGGTAGCATCCACGTTGATGCGACGTTCTTCCGCATGTGCCAGCCCAGCGGTGGTTGCGGCCATCATCGCGGCCAGAAAAGCGAATGTCTTCAAGGTGATCCCTCCAACTTACTCTGTCTCAACATGGGTCCGAGGGGCATACACGCACAAGGGGAAGTCCCGGCTTTTTCTTTCCCTCGGCGGGTTCCTGCTTTAGTATCACCCTGCGAATACAAAGGTATTTGCGTTGATATGGTTAACTGTGGTTCCTCCGGATTATGAAACCCGCTTTTGCGCTGACCTTTTCTGCGACCGGAATTTCCCTTCAACACCATTCGGATGGTGAATGGTACGACATTGGCGAAGTGCCTTTGTCGGCCCCGGATCTGAGTGACCAGATCAAAGCCCTGCACGACAAGGCGTTTGCACTGGAAAACGACCTGAGCTGCAAACTGGTGCTGCCTGCAGATCAGGTACGGTATCTTGCCCTGCCCACGGAAGGCCAAAGCGAAGATCAGATCGCGTCCGAGGTTCAAGCCGCAGTCGCTGAGGCAACGCCGTATAAATTGGTCGACCTGTCCTATGACAGCGCAACCGAGGGGCCGACCACCTTTGTTGCCGCCGTCGCACACGAGACGCTGGATGAAGCGGAGGGTTTTGCAGCGCAGCACGGGTTCCTGCCGATCACCTATAGTGCAGCGACAACTGAGGCCGAATTTCCGCGCGAGCCTGTATTTGACCTGACCAGCGAGCCGCAGGTCGCTGCGCCTTCGCCCGAACCCGAGCTAGAAAGCCCCCCGGTTCATGCCATAGCGGATGACGCGGCGCCCACAGAGTTCCGCTCTCCCGAACCTGCTACGACCGCAATCACTTTGTCTCCCACAACGAACAAAGGGCAACGTTGGGCGATTCCCGCGATTGCCGCGCTGATCTGCGTCGGGGTTGGTGTTTGGGCGTGGTCTCTGATCGGCGCAGACCCAGACAACGACACGTCTACCGAAAACGATACGGCCGAACTGTCTGCACCGCAGACTCATGACACTTCACCGCCTGAGACGGATCCACAGCCTGAAACCGAAATCGCGGCGGCACCGGCAGCGGAAGAAGCGCCAGAACCTGAAGCCCAGCCAGAATTATCCCCGACAGATGCCGCTATCCTCGAAGCGCTGAAAGTTGCGCCGACACCTGTCGAACAGATTGCACAGGACCCCGAAGCACAAAGCGACATCGAAGAGGTCGCGGGCACCCTAGTGGAGGCCCCCGAAGCGCCGATTACCCCGGCATTGATTTCCGAGGATGACCTCTACCTCGCATCCATTCACAACCCGGATCTGTCCAGCGACGCGATTGCCCTGCCCGATCAAGGCAGTTTCGACACGGATGCCGCCTTTGAACGCATCCCCGGCCCCGCAATCGCAGGCGCGCAATACGAACTGGACGAACGCGGTTTGGTCGTACCGACTTCAGAAGGCGCGCTGTCGCCCGAAGGTATCGTAGTCTATTTGGGTCGCCCATCCAAGGTCCCGCCTGAAGTACCGGTGCGGTTCGAAAAAGAACCCGTGGTCGATGAGGTCAACCAAAGGTTGGCCGAACTCCGACCCCGGCCCCGCCCTGGCAATCTGGTCGAGAATTTCGAACGCACGCAATTGGGTGGGCGCAGCCTTGAAGAGCTTGCGGTCGTGCGACCCAAATTGCGGCCCGAAAGCCTACAGGTACAGCCCGAGGTCGACGACACACCCACTGCATTGGCGGTTGTTCGCGTTCCTCGCCCCAAACTACGGCCCGCACGAGCTGTGGCCTCGGCCAGCACTAGCGGATCAAATCTGGGATCAACCGCAGCAGTCGCGTCCAGCAATGACGAGGCCGGGTCCTTCCAGCCGAAATCCGTGGCCCCCAAAATCCCGACAACGGCCTCGGTCGCACGACAGGCCACAATCGACAATGCTCTGAACCTGCGCAAGCTGAACCTGATCGGCGTTTATGGCACACCTGCAAATCGCCGTGCCCTCGTCCGGCTTCCGAGTGGTCGGTACAAAAAGCTCAAGATCGGAGACCGGATTGACGGCGGCAAGGTCATCGCCATCAGCGACAGCGAATTGCGGTATGAGAAGAAGGGCCGCAACCTGACTTTGAAAATGCCGCGTGGCTGAGGACGACCCGTATTTTCAAACTGTCAAAGCTGGGTACGAGCACGCTGCCCAACAGTTGATCCCGGCCTATGACAGCCTTTCTCCTACCGATGTCCTGCGCCCCGTTTTGGATCACTTGCCGGATACCGGGGCGAGCGTTCTGGACGTAGGCGCGGGCACTGGAAGGGTGGCGCGATGGCTGGCCAAACGAAGCTGCGACGTGACGGCGATCGAGCCAGTCGATGCATTTCGAAACTACGCAATGCGCGGTAACGGCGCGCAATCCATTAAATGGCTTGATGCTTGTCTGCCTAGACTAAGCGCTCTGCCAGATGGCGTCGCGTTCGACACCATTTTGGTCATGGGAGTCCTGCATCACCTGCCCCCGCGCGACCAACACATGGCGATCCGCGTCCTGGCTAAACGGCTGCGGCCGCAAGGGCGGATGATTTTGTCGCTCAGACATGGCCCCTGCCCGCCTGACCGACCCGGACATGTGATTTCGGACAACGCCATTATTGATCAAGCGGTAAGTTCGGGCCTGCAGGTGCACCACAGGTCCCGAACCGACTCGATACAACCGGCCAACCAGCGCGCCGGTGTGATCTGGACGTGGCTAGTCTTTGGCGCAGCTTATAGCGTTTCGGTTTAAACCTGCGACACGAATACCCTGCCACGCTTTCAGCGTTCGGGGGCACATTCGTGCCACTTGGCGCTTCAGGTAAAATCAAAACGCTTTAGGCCGCCGAAATCTCACCGCTTTCGATCTGTTCGCGTTCGATGGATTCGAACAGGGCCTGGAAGTTACCCTCACCGAACCCGTCATCCCCCTTGCGCTGGATGAATTCGAAAAAGATCGGGCCGATCACGGTTTTTGAGAAGATCTGCAGCAGAATCCGCGTTTCTCCCCCATCCACAACGCCTTCACCGTCGATCAGAATGCCGTGCTTCATCATCCGATCCAGCGGCTCATCGTGGTCCGTTACACGGTCTTTGGACATGTCATAATAGGATTGGTTCGGACCCGGCATGAACTTCAACCCGTTTTCGGCAATGGCGTCGGTCGAGGCGTAGATGTCCTCGCTGCCCACTGCGATGTGCTGAATGCCTTCGCCCTTGTACTTTTTCAGGTAAGAGACGATCTGACCCGTGTCGCCCCGATCCTCGTTGATCGGGATGCGGATGCGGCCACAGGGCGAAGTCAGCGCGCGGCTATAAAGGCCGGTAAACTTGCCCTGAATGTCAAAGAACCGGATTTCACGGAAGTTGAACAGGTCGCCATAGAACTTGAACCACTTGTCCATATTGCCCCGGTAGACATTGTGGGTGAGGTGATCGAGATAGTAGAACCCCTCGCCGCGCGGTTTCGATTCTTTGATCCACGCGAATTCCTCATTGTAGGGCGAGGTATCGTAATACTGGTCAATGAAGTAGATCAGCGATCCCCCAATCCCCTTGATGGCCGGGACATTCATCGTCTTGTCCGCACCGTCATACGGCTCCGCCCCTTTTGCGACGGCATGCTCGTAAGCTTTCTGCGCATCCACAACGCGCCAGCCCATCGAAGGTGCACAAGGGCCGTGTTCCGCGACGAACTTGTCGGCATGGCTTTCGGGGTCCGCGTTCAGGATATAGGTGACATCACCCTGCTGCCACAGCTCGACCAGAGGTTTGGTTTTGTGGCGCGCAACCAGATCGAAGCCCATTTTGGCGAACAGATCACGCAGCTCCTGCGGTTCGGGATGAGCGAACTCGACAAACTCAAACCCGTCGGTACCTGCGGGGTTTTCGGGACTGATGACAGATTTCGGGGCGTTGTGCGGGAAAGGACCCATGGCGCGTCTCCTTCGAAAACAGGAATTTCTTTGCTGATTCCAAAATACGCCTTAAGCAGTGCTATTTCCGCGCATTGTTTTCATGTAAACTTTCGAAGTGTGCGCAAACTGCGCATGAATGACCTAAAATTTGAGATCTTGCCGCATATGCTTGATGCAACCGATACACGCCTGCTCTCAGCGCTGCAAAAGGATGCGCATTTGACCGCGCATCAATTGGGTGAGCTGCTGAACCTCTCGCCCAGCCAGGCAGGCCGCCGCCGTCAGCGCCTTGAGGCTGAGGGCTATATCACCGGCTACGCGGCCCGGCTGGATCCGCTGAAACTCGGTCTGCAGGTACAGGGGTTTGTTCAGGTTCATCTGGGCACCCACGGCCCCGATCAATCCGCCAGCTTTGCCCGGATGGTCGACACTCAGCCCGAGATCACAAGCGCCTGGACGATGACGGGCGAGGCAGACTACCTGCTTCACGTCTATTGTGACGATCTTTCTGCACTCAACAGCTTGCTTCACGAGGTGATCCTGCCGCATCCTGCAGTGGCACGGGTACAAAGTCAGATCGTGATGGACCAACTCAAACGCGACGCACCCCTGCCAACCTGAGCGGGCAACGAGGACAGTGATGGACGATTTCCTATATCAGGCTTCTATTTATCTGGCCGCGGCCGTGATTGCTGTGCCCCTCTCGGCGCGGTTGGGCCTTGGGTCGGTTCTCGGATACTTGGCGGCGGGCCTGATCATCGGCCCCGTTCTCGGCCTTGTCGGCGCCGAGACCGAAGACCTGCAACATGTCGCCGAGTTCGGCGTGGTCATGATGCTGTTCCTAATTGGACTCGAGTTGGAGCCTCGCGCCCTGTGGGATATGCGCGACAAGCTGTTGGGTCTTGGCGGGCTTCAGGTTCTGTTGTCCACCGCCGTTATTGCCGGTGTCGCGATGTACGCGAACCACCCATGGTCCGTCGCTCTGGCGGTCGGGTTAACTCTGTGTTTGTCCTCGACCGCGATTGTGCTGCAAACCCTATCTGAGAAGGGCTTGATGCAAACGAACGGAGGCCGCGCGACGTTCTCAGTTCTGCTGACGCAGGACATTGCCGTCATCCCGATTCTGGCCCTGCTACCGCTGCTCGCGCTGCCTGCCATGCCGCACATCGAGGCAGACGGCTCCATCGACCGAGGCGCTGAGCATCTGCATGACGTCGGGCATCACAGCCTGTCTCTGGTCGAAGGGCTGCCGGGCTGGGCTGTCACTCTGGTCACCATCTGTGCGATTGCCTTTGTCATTCTGGCCGGTGTCTACCTGACCCGCCCGCTTTTCCGGTTCATCCACGCAACCCGCCTGCGCGAGATGTATACCGCGCTGGCGCTGATGATCGTGGTCGGAATTTCGTTTCTGATGACACTGGTGGGCCTGTCCCCCGCTCTGGGTGCGTTTCTGGCGGGTGTGGTTTTGGCCAGCTCGGAATTCCGCCATGAAATGGAAAGCGACCTCGAGCCGTTCAAGGGCCTGTTTCTGGGGCTGTTCTTCATCACGGTCGGAGCCGGGATCAACGTCGGCTATTTCTTCAACGACCCATTCGACTTGATCGGTCTGGCCCTGCTGGTCATCCTCGTTAAAGGCGTCATCCTATATCTCGTGGGCAAAGCCTTCAAGCTGAAGGGCCGGGATCACTGGCTGTTCACTCTTGGACTGGCCCAGGCGGGTGAGTTCGGCTTTGTCCTTCTGGCGTTTTCGACGCAGCAGAATGTCATCCCGCCGGACCTGTCGCAAAAGATGCTGATGATCATAGCGCTGACCATGCTGATCACCCCGCTCCTGTTCATCATCTACGACCTTCTGTCTCGCAAGATGGCCGACACCAACGCCGCGCCGGAACCTGATGAGATCGACGAGAAAGGCCCCGTGATCATCGCCGGGATCGGTCGGTTTGGTCAGATCGTCAATCGGTTGGTCCGGGCCAGCGGCTTCAAGACCGTTGTTCTGGACCACGATATCGAGACGATTCAGCTGATGCGTCGTTTTGGCGTAAAAGGCTTTCTGGGTGACCCCACCCGGCCGGAACTACTGCGCGCTGCGGGGCTTGAGAAAGCCTCGGTGCTTGTCGCTGCAATGGATGATCGAAAGACGGTGACCCGCTTGGTTGGCTACGCTCGCCGGCAGCGCCCCGATCTGCACATCATCGCACGGGCGCATGATCGGACGCATGTGTATGAACTGTATCAAGCCGGGGCCAATGACATCGTGCGCGAAATGTTCGACAGCTCTTTACGCGCGGGCCGCTATGTGCTCGAAAATATCGGGCTGAGCGAGTACGAGGCCGCGCAGGCCGAACAGACATTTTATCACCATGACCGGACGTCCGTGCGCGATTTGGCTGAGCTTTGGATTCCCGGCATGCCCACGTCCGAGAATACGAAATACATCGAACGCGCGCAAAAGCTTGAGAAGGATCTGGAAACCGCGTTGCTGGAATTGGCGGAACAGCACGCAAAGGATTCTGCCTGACCGAAGCAATTGCCCGGTCAGGCGCTTAGGTTACCCGTCCGAGACGCCCGCCTCGGCAAAGGTTGCCATTCCCGAATGGCAGGCAACCGCGCTCTTGAGAATGTTGATCGCAAGCGCACCGCCGGATCCCTCACCCAGACGCAGGCCGAGGCTCAGCAGAGGCTCTTTGCCCAGTTTTGACAGCATCGCAGCATGCGCGCCTTCTGCGCTTTGGTGCCCCGCGATGGTGTGATCCAGAGCCGAGGGCGAGATACGCGCCAGACAGGCCGCTGCCGATGTGCAGATGAAGCCATCCAGGATGACGGGAATGCGCAACATACGGGCCGCCGCAATCGCTCCGGCCATGGCCGCGATCTCGCGCCCGCCGAGGCAGCGCAAAACCTCCAACCCGTCGTCACTGCCATGCAGTGCAACGCCTTCAGCCACTACGCGGGTCTTGTTGGCAAGGCCCGCATCGTCGACCCCCGTACCGCGACCGGTCCAATCGGCGGCCTCGCCTCCGAACAGGGCGCAGGCGATGGCAGCAGCGGGGGTGGTGTTGCCGATCCCCATCTCGCCGACCACCAGCAGGTCGGACTTCGGGTCCACCGCCTGCCAGCCGGTTTGCAAAGCGCTCAGCAACTCAGCCTCACTCATGGCGGGGCCTTGGGTGAAGTCTGCCGTTGGATGATCCAGATCCAGCGCGTGGACGTCCATCTTCGCGCCCGCCGCCTTGGCCAACTGGTTGATCGCCGCGCCGCCATGTTCAAAATTCATCACCATCTGCACAGTCACTTCGGGCGGAAAGGCTGAAACGCCCTGCGCCGTGACCCCGTGGTTGCCCGCAAAGACAATGACCTGAGGGGCCGCAACCTGCGGTCGCGCGTCCCCACGCCAGGCTGCGTACCAGATCGCCAGATCCTCAAGCCGCCCCAGCGCGCCCGGAGGTTTGGTCAGCTGACCGTTGCGTTCAGCCGCGCCATCCGCCGCCGCCATGTCCGGCCCCGGAGCGCTGGTCAACGCGTCACGGAACGTATTCAAATCATTCAGTTCAGGCAGCATCAAAGCCTCATTGCATCAGAGTGGTCCTGTGTGTTTAACCGAAGCACTGAATCCAACAAGGCCTCGAAAGGCGCAGAAGTGCAAAAAAACGACACCAATCCGGTTTCCGCATGGGATATCCCGCTGGCTCTGGTCCTGTTGACGCGCCTGCCCCTGCCTCGTTTGCCCGAGAGGGTCTTTACCCGGCAAGCGCAGGCGGTTTGGGCCTTTCCGGTGGTCGGCTTGGTGATTGGCGCATTGGCTTGCGTCATCGGGTGGCTTGCACTGACACTGTCGGTTCCGCCTTTCGTGTGCGCCGTTTTGCTCGTGGCGACCCTGACCATGACGACGGGCGCAATGCATGAGGACGGGCTGGCCGATACGTTTGATGGCCTATGGGGCGGGTTTACGCCGGAACGCCGGTTGGAGATCATGAAGGACAGCCATATCGGAACATATGGCGTGCTGTCCCTGATTGGTTCGCAGCTGATGCGAGTTGCAGCAGTCGCGGCCCTTTTGTCTGCCGGTGCGTTTCTAGCGATCATTGCCGCTTGTGTGGTGTCACGCGCGTTCATGCCCTTGCTGATGGCTGCATTGCCCAATGCGCGTAAATCCGGTCTCAGCCATTCTGTCGGTGCCCCGTCCGTGGGTCCTGTCGCGGTTTCGATTGCTCTGGCGGGTTTGACGGGACTGTTGCTGATCGGTGCGCAGGTCATTTTGCCCGCCCTATGCGCCGAGCTCGTTGTGGGTGCTCTGGCCCTCGTGGCGAAGGCCAAGATAGGCGGCCAGACCGGAGATATCCTCGGCGCTTCTCAGCAATTGGCCGAAATCACTTTCCTGGTAGCAATAGCAGCGCAGCTTTAGGATACTCCGCCCGTCTCAATCCGCAGAGTGCAGCCGCAATGCTTGCAATGCACCGCGTCGGGATCATGCCGGAACAGCCCGCAGCTGGGGCATTTGTGGCGCACTTTCTGCGGCATGAAAATCGCCTGAGCGAGGCGCACGAACAGAGCAACGCCCACCACCATGATAAACACCGAGAACAGCTTGCCCCAAGGCGTCGACAGGGTGATGTCACCAAATCCTGTCGTCGTCAGGGTCGCCATGGTGAAATACAGCGCGTCTATATAGGGGTTCTTAGCATCTTCGGGGATGAAAAAGACAAGAACGGCTGTCGAAGTTGCAAACACAAAAACCAGCAGATTGATGGCCGCGATGACCGCATCTTCATGCGTGCGGAAAAAGGTACTGTCGCGCCGCAAGTCCCAGAGCAGATGGTACGAATGGATCAGCCGAAGAGCGCGTAGGATACGCAGGAACGCGAGATTGCCGGTCAGAAACGGATCGAGGATCAGCGACACGATCACCACGATATCTGCCAGAGTGTAAATCTTGCGCAAAAGCTTCCAGCGGTCTTTGGCGATCCACATTCTGGCCGAAAAATCCAGCAGGATAATAAAGCCAACCACCCAGCTGATCCCTGTTACCCATGGGCCATGCGGAAAATGCGCGGTGGCGACAAAGAAGATGATCGTGACCACATCGAACAGGATCAACCCATAGCGGAACCAGACCGAAATCGGGGCCTTGCCGATATATAGGAACTTGACCGTCTTCTTCATGCCGACCCGGTATCTGCTTGCATCTACAGAAAAACTAACCGGTTTTCGCCAATCCACCAAGCAACGAAAAAGGCCGCCCCGATGACGGAGCGGCCTTGCTTTTTCTATCGGCGCAACCTTTAGGCAGCAGCCGCACGCGAGGTCAGGACATCATCCACCTGCTTGGCGGCAGAAATCTCTCCGTCTCCGGACACGGCGGCAACCTCACGGGTCAGACGCTCTAGCGCGGCTTCATAGAGCTGACGCTCAGAATAGCTTTGTTCGCGCTGGTCATCGGTGCGGTGCAGGTCGCGGACCACTTCGGCGATCGAGATCAGATCGCCCGAGTTGATCTTCTGTTCGTATTCCTGTGCCCGGCGCGACCACATGGCCCGTTTGACCTTGGCCTTGCCCTTCAGCGTCTTCATCGCCTGGCTGATCACATCCGGCGAGCTGAGCGAACGCAGACCGGATTCGGTCACTTTGTTTGTCGGCACGCGAAGGGTCATCTTGTCTTTCTCAAAAGAGATGACGAACAATTCGAGCGAAAATCCAGCGACGTCCTGCTCTTCGATCGAAATGATCTGACCCACACCATGGGCGGGGTAGACAACATAGTCGTTCGGGCGGAACTCAAGCTTTTTCGACTTCGACATTCAATTCATTCCTTGGTTTTGGACCGGGATGCGAACAACAAAAAAAAACACGCTCGGTGCCTATTGTGGCCCCGGCAGGCGGTCTGTTTGTCGCAAATTCAGAACTCCAAAGCGAGCATACTTACGGAGTACATCCCAATCTCAGTCATCATGTAAGGCGAGAGTATATCACAAAAATGAGACACTCAAAAGTTTCCCTAGGGGAATTTTTTTATAAACGGCCTGCAATCAAGGGATTAGTCTTTGAAGACCGCTTTTCTTTGCCATCCAATTGGGGTGCGAATCACTTACCCGCCTTCACCTGGAGCTTCGGAGAAATACTTCTCCATTTTGCCTTCCTCGCCATCACGCTCTTCCGCCTCTGGCAACGGGTCTTTTTTGGTGACAATGACCGGCCACATTTCCGAGTATTTGCGGTTGAACTCGACCCAAGTTTCCATGCCTGGTTCGGTGTCGGGACGGATTGCATCAGCCGGGCATTCTGGTTCACACACGCCGCAGTCGATGCATTCGTCTGGGTGGATAACCAGTGTGTTTTCACCTTCGTAGAAACAGTCCACAGGGCACACTTCCACACAGTCGGTGTATTTGCAGCCGATGCAGTTTTCGGTAACGACGTAGGTCATGTTCAGAATCCCATTCAGGTTTGGCGTCTAGCTAGTTCAGTCCGGGTTTGGCTTCAAGATGTGGGGCCGTTTGACGTGCGAGAAAGATCAAGCGCGCGCCGTTCTTTCTTGGTTGGACGACCTTTTCCCTCATATGACGGGTTTTTGGGCGGTATGTCCTTCTTTTCCGTCATATCGAAGTACAATGTTTGCGCTTCGGGGGCCGGACCGCGGCGGTCGCCGAGTTTTTCGACGCGAACGACCCGGATGATTTTGCCCTGTGGAAAGGTCAGAACGTCGCCGGGAACCACCGCTTGGGCGGGTTTCAGAACGCGGTTGCCGTTCAGCCTGACATGGCCGCCGCTGACCTGTTTGGCCGACAGGCTACGTGTCTTGAAGAACCGCGCCTGCCAGAGCCATTTGTCGATCCGCAGCTTGGCCTGATCCATGGCGGATCAGTTGCCGCCCTTCAAACCCATCAGCGCTGCTGCAAACGGGTTGTCGGGATCAATCGCCTTTTCCTTCTTCGGAGGCCGGGACGAGAAGGATTTTGCGCCCTGCGGCTTGCCGCCCTTCTTGCCTTGCGGCTTGCGACCGTCCTGAGGTTTCCCACGCGGCTTGCCCTTGCCCTGCCCCTGTTCGCGGCGCGGGGCGCGATTTTGCTGGCGCTGCCGGCCCCATGTGAAGGTGTAGAACACCTCGACCTCGGGTTCGTCACTTGCGGCGTCAGCGGCCGGAGTCTCAGCTGCTGCCTCGGTGCTTTCGGTGGCCTCGGCTGGCGCCTCGGTGGGTGCGGCGACCTCTTCGGGCGAAACCTCTACGGCCGGGGTTTCTTCGGCTGCGGGTTTTTCTGCCGCGTCAGTCGCAGGTGCCTCCGCTGGTGCAGCTTTGACTTTTTCGCGCTCGCCACGTTCGGCCTTGTAGCCCAGACCCTGCATCAGGTCCGCGAATTGCTCCAGCGTCATGCCTGTGATCGAGAGCATGTCAGGCTTGGCTTCAAAGCCGCCCCGGCTGTCCTCAGAGCGCAGCATATCAGCCAGACGCTCCAGCATGTCGATCCGGATCGAGCGTTCGCCCGCATCGCGGTAACCACACATGGTGTCGTAGCCCTGCGGCGCATCCTTGGCGACGGGTACGGTGACCAGACCCGGAGGCGGTGCCTCGGGGAATTCCTGCAGACCACTGGACAGTGCCCAAAGAACCAGGCGGAGGCGCGTGGGCGCAGGTTTCAGCAGCAGAGGCATGAAGATGGTGAACTGACCAAAACGGATGCCGTGCTTGCGCAGCGCGCCACGAGCGTCCTGATCCAGATCCTTGACCTCTTGCGCGACCTGCGCGCGAGGCAGCACACCCAGCGCCTCGACCATACGGAAGGCAAAGCCTTTCGCCAGGCCGGACAGTTCCTCGTCCCGCGACAGGTTGAGCAGCGGCTCGAACAGTGCGGCCACTTTGCGGTCGATGAAGTGCTGCAGACGGCGCTGCACCTTCTGTTCGACGTCCGGCCCCGCGGCCTCATCCACAAAAACCTCAACCATCGGCTTGAGAGGCTCGGCCCCGGCAACCAGTTTGCCGACAGCGTATTCGCCCCACATCAGGCCGCCCTGATCAGTGAAATCAATTTCGGTATCGGGTGCATTGTAGAAACGATCGGCACGCAGATGGAATTGCGGCGCGAGAGCTTGCAGCGAGGCCGACTTGAGTGCTTTCGCCTCAGCCCCTTGCGCGCTTTTGTCCGGTGTAAACCGGAACCCTTCCAGACGACCGACGAATTCGCCTTCGACGGTCACTTCACCCTTGTCATTTACTTCGGCCAAAAGGGCCTCCTTCTGTTTGAGCCGGCGCAACAACACCGAGGTGCGCCGGTCCACAAATCTTTGCGTCAGACGATCATGCAGAGCGTCCGACAACCTGTCTTCTACAGTGCGCGTTTCCTCACGCCAATGCGATTCGTCACGGACCCAGCCGTTTCGTTGCGCAACATATGTCCAAGTGCGAATATAAGCCAACCTTTTGGACAGCGCATCAATATCTCCGTCCGTGCGGTCAATCCGGCGGATTTGCCGCGCCATGAAGTCGTCCGGGATCGCGCCGCGTTCGTGCAGGTGGCCGTAGATCACTTCGAGCAGATTGGCATGTTCCGAATGGCTGATGCCCCTAAAATCGGGAATTCGGCACACATCCCATAGCAAACGGATCGACGGGCCATCGCTGGCGCGGGCTGCGACCTCGGTCACTTGCGACAGCGATTTCAGCACGTTCAGGTCGTCTGCAGGGCGGGCCTTGGTCAGATGTTCATCATTCGGACTGACTTCTAGCGAGTCGATCAGCGCATCCACCGAGCCGAAGCGAAGGGCGGCACTCCGCCAGTTCAGCTTTTTCATCGGCGTAAAGCGGCTGTCCATGATGACCTGCGCAACGCCTTCGTCCAATGGCGGGGCCTCGCCGGTCACGCCGAATGTGCCATCCGACATGCCACGGCCTGCCCTGCCCGCGATTTGGGCCAGCTCATTCGGGGCCAAGGGGCGCATCCGGCGACCGTCGAATTTGGTCAGGGACGAAAACGCCACGTGGTTCACATCCAGATTCAGGCCCATCCCGATGGCATCGGTGGCCACCAGATAGTCGACCTCACCATTTTGATACAGGTCGACCTGCGCGTTCCGTGTGCGCGGGCTGAGCGCGCCCATCACCACAGCCGCCCCACCCTTTTGGCGACGCAGTAGTTCTGCGATGGCATACACGTTTTCGACCGAAAACCCGACAATGGCGCTGCGCGGGGGCATTCGGCTGATCTTTTTCGACCCCGAATACACCAGCTGAGACATCCTCTCGCGCCGGACAAACTGCGCCTCGGGCACAAGCGCCGCAATCGGGCCGCGCATGGTGTCGGACCCCATGAACAGCGTCTCATTCGTTCCCCGCGACCGCAGCAACCGGTCGGTGAAGACGTGGCCACGCTCGGGATCCACGCAGAGCTGAATTTCATCAATCGCGACGAAATCGGCGCCCATGCCTTCGGGCATCGCCTCGACCGTGCAGACCCAATACTGGGTGCGCGGTGGTACGATCCGTTCCTCGCCTGTCACCAACGCCACGACCGAGGGGCCGCGAATGGCGACGATCTTGTCATAGACCTCACGCGCGAGCAGACGCAGAGGCAGGCCGATGACACCGGTCCGGTACCCCAGCATGCGCTCAATCGCATAATGAGTTTTACCTGTGTTTGTCGGCCCAAGAACGGCCACTACCCGGGATGACCCGCTCACCTTTGCCCCCTGCGCCCTTAGACTTACAGCGCCTTGCCTTCAACCTGAGGCTTCAGCCGATTCATGGCATTGGTTACTTCTTCGTGATGGGGATGTATAGCCAACGCGCGGGAATAAGCCTCAAGCGCCTGATCGGGTTTGCCGACCACCTCGAAAATCAGGCCCAGACCGTAAATAGCCTGGTAGTTGTTCGGGTTGAGGGTCAGCGCATGTTCCAGATCGGCGGCTGCCATTCCAAACCGGTCGATGCCGAAAAAGGCCGAGGCCCGCGCGTGCCAGCCTTCGGCAAACTCGGGCGCGTGGTCGGTCAACGCGGTTAGGTGTTCGATCGCGGCCTCAATGTCGCCGTCATCCAGGGCTTCGCGCCCCCGCTCAAGCAACAGATCAGCCGAGGCCGAACCAGATTGCGACCATAGTGCCTGCAACTGACGATCCAGACCGACTGCTTGTTCCGGAGTTGCCTGCGCCAATTGCCGCAACAGCGCCTCTTCGTCGCGGGAATCCGCTTGTTGCGCTCCACCACTGGTGGAAAACATGACTAGAACGGCAAGTGCCGCAACGGTACCTTTGAGATTGGTGATTGCAATACCCATAACAATGGTCAGTGTAGCGTTGCGACCGAGGATGTCCATTCACGGCGCATAAACAATATGAGGAAAAGCATGAGCGAGATTCTTGAAAAGGCTGCGGCCGCGCTGAACGAAAAGCTGGCCGGTGGTGGCTTTGATGCGTCCGCCAAGTTTGCGATCGCCGATCTGGGCGCAATTGTTCTGGATGGAGACGGTGCCCGCGTCAGTGATGACGACGCCGATGTGACACTCAGCGCGGATGCGGACACGTTCGAACAGATCCTCAGCGGCGATCTGAACCCAACCGGCGCGTTCATGTCCGGCAAACTCAGCGTTGACGGTGACATGGGAATCGCCATGCAGCTTGCATCGGTTCTGGCCTGATGGAGTACTCGCCGGCCCCCTTTTATGATGATGTGGCCGGCGACCCGGCCGGTGGTACAGCCCATTGGCTCTACACCGCCGACGGCAAACGCATCCGTGTCGGGCATTGGCTGCCCGAAGATGCAAAGAACGGCACGGTATTCCTGTTTCCCGGCCGCACCGAATATATCGAGAAATACGCGAGCACCGCAGGGGAATTCCTGAACCGCGGCTTTGCCGTCCTCGCCATCGACTGGCGCGGACAAGGCTTGGCCGACCGCATGCTGGACGAACCCCGCATCGGGCATGTCGATAAGTTCACCGACTATCAACATGACGTCGCCGTGGTGCTAGAGCTGGCTGAGAAATTGGATATGCCGCGCCCGTGGTATGTGATCGGGCATTCGATGGGCGGAGCCATCGGCCTGCGCGCGGTCATCGAGAACGATTGCTTTGCAGCCTGTGCGTTTACCGGGCCGATGTGGGGCATTTTCTTTGTCCCACTCATGAAGCCCCTAAGCCGTCTGACCGCCTATTGGGGCACGGCGCTGGGGTTGGGGGAACGCACACCGCCGACCACTTCTTTGACCAGCTATGTTCTGGCGGAACCGTTCGAGGGCAACTCGCTGACGCGCGACCCGGACATGTTCAAGATGATGCAGGATCAACTGAAAGCGCACCCCGAACTGGCGCTAGGTGCCCCGTCCAACCAATGGTTGCGTGAGGCGCTCAGCGAATGCGAATGGCTGATGGAGCAACCTGCGCCGGACACCGCCTGCCTGACCTATCTGGGCAGCCATGAGCAGATCGTTGACCGCAAGGCGATCCGCGCACGGATGGCCAACTGGCCCAACGGCCGTCTGATCGAGATCCCCGACGGTGAGCATGAGGTACTGATGGAGGCCCCCGAGGTTCGCAACCCGGTTCTCGATGAATTGACCGCGCATTTCCTGGCAAATCGCCCCTAAGGCGTCCGCACGGCACTGATCTTGACTGGCGGCTTGTGATCCGGGCGCGCCAGCCCTAGATGTTTGGCAACAAAGCTAATCAGAGGTGTTCCATGCGCGACCTGCCCTTTCCCGTCCGTGATGCAAATGCAGTCGGCGGTGCCGATAACCTTGGCAACCTGCCCGAATGGGATCTGACCGACCTCTATGCCTCGGAAGAGGCGACCGAGCTGACGCGGGATCTGGACTGGCTTGAGGGCGAATGCGCCTCATTCGCGGCAGACTACGAAGGCAAACTCGCGGATCTGGACGCCGCAGGCCTGCTGACCTGTGTGCATCGAAACGAAAAGATCAACGCCATTGCCGGTCGGATCATGTCCTTCGCCGGTCTGCGCTACTACCAACTGACCACCGATGCCGACCGCGCCAAGTTCCTGTCGGACATGCAGGAAAAGATCACCGTCTTCACGACCCCTCTGGTCTTCTTCACGCTCGAGATCAACCGCATTGAAGACGACGTTCTGCAGGCCCATTTCGCGGCTAATGCTGATCTTGCGCGTTATGAACCCGTCTTTCGCCGTATCCGCGCGATGAAACCCTACCAACTGTCTGACGAGTTGGAGAAATTCCTCCATGACCTCGGCGTTGTCGGCGACGCGTGGGAGCGTTTATTCGACGAGACCATCGCGGGCCTGACTTTCACCGTCGACGGCGAAGAGCTGAACATCGAAGGCACTCTGAACCTGCTGACAGAACAGGACCGCAGCAAACGCGAGGCGGCCTCGCATGAGTTGGCCTCCGTTTTTCAGGAGAACATCAAAACCTTCGCCCGCGTTCACAACACGCAGGCCAAGGAAAAGGAAATTGTCGACCGTTGGCGCAATATGCCGACCGCGCAGACCGGTCGCCACCTGTCGAACGATGTCGAACCCGAGGTGGTCGAGGCCCTGCGCGAGGCCGTCGTCGCTGCCTACCCCAAGCTGAGCCACCGTTACTACGAACTCAAACGCAAATGGCTGGGTCTGGACGTGATGCAGGTCTGGGACCGCAACGCGCCGCTGCCGATGGAAGACACCCGCATCGTCGGCTGGGACGAGGCCGAGAAGACGGTGATGGATGCCTATAACGCGTTTGATCCGCGCATGGGTGAGATCGCCTCGCCTTTCTTCTCAAAAGGTTGGATCGACGCGGCGGTGAAGCCGGGCAAGGCACCGGGCGCGTTCGCCCATCCGACCGTGACCGATGTGCATCCTTACGTGATGCTCAACTATCTGGGCAAACCACGCGACGTGATGACCCTGGCGCATGAGCTTGGCCACGGTGTCCATCAGGTACTGGCGGCAGACCAGGGCGAGATGCTGTCCTCGACCCCGCTGACACTGGCCGAAACCGCCAGCGTTTTTGGTGAAATGCTGACCTTCCGCAAAATGCTGGACAAGGCCGAAACCAAGGAACAGCGCAAAGTGCTCCTGGCCGGCAAAGTCGAAGACATGATCAACACGGTCGTTCGCCAGATCGCCTTCTACGATTTCGAATGCAAGCTGCACGCCGCCCGCCGCGAGGGCGAGCTGACCCCGGACGACATCAACGCTTTGTGGATGAGCGTTCAGGCGGAAAGCCTTGGGCCGTCTTTCGAATTCATGGAAGGGTATGAAACGTTCTGGGCCTATATACCCCATTTCGTGCATTCCCCCTTCTACGTCTACGCCTATGCGTTCGGAGACGGCCTCGTGAACGCGCTTTATTCGGTCTACGAAAGCGGTGCTGAGGGGTTCGAGGACAAGTATTTCGAGATGCTGCGCGCCGGTGGGTCGAAACACCATAAAGACCTGCTGGCTCCGTTCGGGCTGGACGCCAGCGACCCAAAGTTCTGGGACAAAGGCCTGTCGATGATCTCGGGCTTCATTGACGAACTGGAAGCGATGGAGGGCTAATCACTCCTGTTTCTTGGTCGTCAGGAAGACTGCAGCCACGATCAAAATAGCTCCGAGGGCCGCAATCGGTGTGATCGCGGCCCCCAGGAACAGCGCCGAATTGATAAACGTGAAAACAACAGAAGCGGCAAACATCAACGTTGCCGTCAAAGTCGATACGCGCGCAGCGGCCTCATACCAAAGGTAGTAGGCCAACGCCGTGGGAAGGACGCCCAGTAGGATCAGAAAAATCACATCTTTCACCGTCGGGGTTTGCAGGGAAAACGCAGCCAATGGTAGCAACAGTGCACCAGCGCAGACAAAAATTCCGAATAGAAAATTCAATCGCTCGGCCGTTGAGGTCGAATTGCGCATGGCCCGGCTACTTGAAACCAGAAACACGGCCCAACTAAGCCCTGCGCCAATTTCCAAAAGATCACCGAACAAAGGCTCTCCGCCACCCTGAAAATCTCGGAACACGGTCAGGAACACCCCAAAAATCGCCAGTATCGTGGCGAGTACATCCACGCGCGTAACTGGCGTATCTGCAAAGAAATAAAGGAAAAGCAGCACAAAAAACGGGGCGGTGTTTTCCAGTACCATGGCGTTGGCGGCACCTGTGTATTCCAGCCCTACGTGAAACAGGATATAGTTCACGACTGTCGACAGTACGGCCAGCCGAAAGTTCCAGTCTTTGTGCTCAATCGAAACGGGCACACGCATGACCCGTAAAATGCAATAAACCGCTAGTGCCGCGATGAACAAGCGGGTCACCGCGATCTGTAGTCCACCTAAATCGCTCGTTAGATAGCGCACGATTACACTATGCGTGCCCCAGAGAAACGCGGCTAGAAACCCAAGTAGCAACCCGTTCTGCATCAATGGTTGTTTTGCAGTAGAGTTAGGCATCCTGCGCCTGGCCTACTTCAACTGGCTGTCTTTTGATCCGCGCCGGTTAATGCCTGCCCGCTGTTGATACGTCCCGTCCCTCTCCTGCTGACAGTCCAGACACAGCTTGACGCCGGGCAGCGCTTGGCGGCGCTTTTCGGGAATGGGTTCCTCGCACTCGGCGCAGTGGGTCAGGCTTTCGCCTAAGGGGCGTTTTTGCGCCTGCATGCGGGCCAGTTCGTCGGAAATCGACGCCTCGATCTGTTCGCTGACAGCACCATCGCGGGCCCAACCTCCGGCCATGAACCTCTCCTTTTATGGATGCAGCACAGAATACGCGCGCCGGGCGAGTGCTGGCAAGTCAGAGGGGAACGGCATCCGCGAACACGCGATCAATCATCTCTTGCGTCCCGCGCGAAAACTCCAGCGGGCAAGGATAGGCCACCCCGTCGCGGACCGAGCGACAGAAGGCTTCAACCTGCAGTTTGTAGTGATCGTCGCCTGGGAACCGGGTCACCTGAACCTCAAGCCCCGGTCGATGCAACTCGACCCGCGCCTCGCCAAACACCCGCGCGTTGAACGGGGCGGTCAGGCGGATGACTCCGCCTTCACCGTGAAACACCATCTCTTGATGCGGGTGCATCCGGATCGAGACATAGGCCGAATAGGTAAAGCCCGGGAATTGCGCGCGAATTTCGGTGAACGTATCGATGCCGTCCTGCCAACGGATCGCGGATTGAACTGCAGAAGGCTCCTGCCCTGTAGCGAACCGCGCGCCACCGATGACATACACCCCGATATCTCGCAGCCCGCCCCCGCCGGTCTCTGCACGATTGCGAATGTTCGTCACTTCCTCACGATTGTCGAAACTGAACGCGCCTGTCACATGGACCAGCTTGCCAATTGCGCCATCCGCGATGAGTTTCTGCACGAACTGCCATTGAGGGTGATGCACGATCATATAGGCCTCAGCCGCGAGCAAACCTGTCTGATCGCGCTTTTCGATCAACGCATCGAACTCAGCCGCCTGCATCGTCATCGGCTTTTCGCACAGCACATGTTTGCCCGCGTCGAGCGCCCTCAGGCTCCATTCGACATGCATGTGATTTGGCAGTGGGATATAGACGGCCTCGATCTCGGGATCATCCAGAAGCGCGTCGTAGCTGTCATAGACGGTCAGATCGGTGCAAAAAGCCTGAAAAGGCTCGGCCTTGGCCGCGTTTGAGGTCGCAAGCCCGGCCAATCGCGCCCCGTCTGCGGCGTGAATTGCATGTGCCATATATTGCCGCGCGAACTTGGCCGCGCCAAGTATTCCGAATTGAACAGGTTTTTGCATCTTAGTCCCCTCGCGTTTTCCGGCCCGATATCAGATCGCGTATATAGATCTTTACCCGTGCAACCTAACAGACGGCCGCGATCTCGCCAGTCTTTTCCCTGACGAAAAAACGCGACTTCTCGGATACAAATAGAAAGGGCAACTCTGGCTTGAAATTGCCACTTCTCGACTTTTCAAACTAAACCTCGCTGGCCTCACACGTTTTTTGCAAACATTAATTTTCATGCGTTAACCCTTGTAAATATGTTATTTTACAGAGCTAATACTCCAAAAACTAAGTTCAAAAAGTAAAAAGCTCTCATATTCAGTGATCCGTATCCGACCACGACCCGAAGCCCTTAACATCGCTCGACATGGATTGGGGCTACTTCTGGTGGACCTCCAAATCGGGTCGAATAACTGGGTGGGAGGTTCAGAAATATGAAAGATATTCTGACTGAAGTTGAAATGGACGGCACAGAGCCATCCGAGGGCACACAAACGATCAACGGTTTGCCCCTTGAAAGTGGCGCTCCGGGAGAGTTCGACAAGAATTCAGAAGATTTCGATATTCTGAGAGAGGCCGTACTGGCCGCCGATCTGGGCGATGCTCTGAATAACCCCGACGCTATGTTGACCCTGTTCGCACCACGAGACTCGGCGTTCATCGGTCTGGCGCAACAGTTGGGATACACTGGCTCAGACGAGGCTGGGTCGCTCAGCTTTATCGTCAAAGCGCTGACATTGCTGGGCGGCGGCGATCCCATTCCGTTGCTAGCCCACATCCTAACCTACCATGTCGTGGGCGACGCTTTCACGCTGGAACAGGTCGCGGGTTTGGGCAATGGCGCAGAGATCCCTAACCTTCAGGGCGGAACGCTGGAGCTAAACCTCGAAAGCACGCCGCAAAGTCACGGAGATGCAGATGATGGCATCGAAGACCCTGGACTAATTGTTTTCGACACGATTGCAACAGTGTCATCCATGATTTAGACGGTGTGCTGCTGCCTGTGTCTGTCACCAGCATTCTATCGCAGAAAAACACCGATTTCGTGCTGGGAGATGACACCGATGAGTTCATTTTCACAGGACGTGGCCAGGACTTCATCCATGGGGGGCGGCAAAGATGTGATACGCGCCGGGTCGGGTGACGATGTAGCCCTTGGTGGCGCAGGTAACGACGTGATCTTCGGTGGTCGAGGTGCCGACCTGATCGATGGTGGTGCTGGCAACGACAAACTATACGGTGGGCGCGGGCCGGACACGTTCGTCTACGAAGATGGCGACGGAGATGACTGGATTTTCGGGTTCCGCGCCGGTCAGGACAAAATCGATCTGACGGGATACAACGGAATCACAAGCTTCGAAGATATCGAGGATGACATCTCTGGTCGCTTCTTCCGTACGGAAATCGAATTCGATGATGGTGGCAGCATTACTCTCGCGGGCGTTCGAGCGCACCAATTGTCGGAAGAAGACTTTATCTTCGCATAGTCGTAAGAGCATCGGCCCGCTCTATGTGCGGGCCGATGTAGTTGCTGTATCAGCGAGTCGCTAACATGCCCTTCTCGCGGGCTAAATCGCGCATTTTCTTTTGAAGTTTCTCGAAGGCGCGGACTTCGATCTGACGGATGCGCTCGCGGCTCACATTGTATTGCGTGCTGAGCTCTTCCAAAGTCACCGGCTGATCCATTAGGCGGCGTTGGGTCAGGATGTCCTTCTCGCGGTCATTCAGCACCTCTAGGGAGGCTGCCAGCAACTCGCGCCGAGCGTCCAGTTCATCACGAGCTTCGTAGTCACCCGCCTGATCGGCATCTTCGTCCTCAAGCCAGTCCTGCCACTGCATGGTGCCTTCGCCTTCGGACCCGACGGTCGCGTTCAGCGAGGCATCGCCGCCAGACATACGGCGGTTCATGCTGATGACCTCTTCCTCGGTCACGCCAAGATCATTGGCGATCTGAGTTACGTTTTCAGGGCGCAGGTCGCCCTCTTCCAACGCACCGATACGGGCCTTGGCCTTGCGTAGGTTGAAGAACAGCTTTTTCTGTGCCGAGGTTGTGCCCAGCTTCACCAGCGACCAGGACCGCAGGATATATTCCTGGATCGAGGCGCGAATCCACCACATTGCATAGGTCGCCAGACGGAAGCCCTTTTCCGGGTCGAACCGTTTGACCGCCTGCATCAGGCCCACATTGGCCTCGGAAATAACCTCGGCCTGCGGCAGACCGTAGCCGCGATAGCCCATGGCAATCTTGGCCGCCAGGCGCAGATGCGACGTGACCATTTTATGAGCGGACTCGGTGTCCTGCTCTTCGACCCAGCGCTTGGCCAGCATGTATTCTTCTTCCGGCTCCAGCAGAGGAAACTTGCGAATTTCCTGCATATAGCGGTTCAGGCCGCCCTCAGGCGTCGGCGCGGGGAGATTTGCGTAATTTGCCATTTTGATGTCCCTCCGACAAATGTTTAGCTCTTTAACATGCGATATGGGTAAGGAACCCATCCCTTTCAAGAGGTACCGTTAACAGTTTGAAATTAAGCTTGGGTAAAGGAAAGCTAAGAAACTCTTACTCACAGGAGTTTGCATATTATGACAGAGGTGTGCGCAGCGTTTCAATCAGGTCCTGCATGTCCTGCGGCAGATCAGCTTCAAATCGAAGGTTTTCGCCAGTTACCGGGTGTTCAAAGCCCAAAACGGCGGCATGTAACGCCTGACGCGGAAAGGCGCGGACGGCCTCAGAGGTTGCCGCACTGAACGCTTTGACCGCCAATTTACGTTTGCCGCCATAGACCGGATCACCGACCAGACCATGGCCTGCATGGGCCATGTGCACGCGAATCTGATGGGTGCGCCCTGTTTCCAGCCAGGATTCGATCAGTGCCAGCCCCGCCGGGGCACCAAATGTTTCAACCACACGCGCCCGCGTCACCGCGTGCCGCCCTCCGTGAAACAAAACCGCCTGTTTCTGCCGGTCGGTCTTGTGTCGGGCAAGCTGAGTGGTTAGGCGCATGATGTTGCCCGGCTCGAAACTGACACCTTTCACGCCCCTCAAGCGCGGGTCATTGGCATCCGGCACCCCGTAGCAAACCGCTCGGTAGTAGCGTTCAACACTATGCGCCTCGAACTGCGCCGCCAGCCCGTGATGGGCCGCATCCGACTTGGCAACCACTAGAAGCCCACTGGTTTCCTTGTCGATCCGGTGGACGATGCCGGGTCGTTTGACCCCGCCAACCCCAGACAAGTCTGCCCCGCAATGATGAAGCAGCGCATTCACGAGCGTTCCACTCGGCGAACCTGGCGCAGGATGCACGACCATCCCCGCAGGTTTGTTCACCACAATCAGGTCGTCATCCTCGAAGACCACGTCCAGCGGGATATCCTCGGGGCCGATATGGCTGTCTTCGGCCTCTGCAACCGTGATGACCACCGTGGCGCCTTCCGCCACCTTGGCCTTCGGATCGCGCACCTCAGTGCCCTCGACCAGAACCGAGCCCTCTTCGATCAAACGCGCCAGACGGGTGCGTGACAGGTTTTCCTCGGCTGGCACATCCCGCGAAAGCGCCTTATCAAGGCGAGGCGGCGGAGCGGCCGCGATCTGAAACTCAACCTGTCGGGTGCCCATGACTGTCCCTTCCGAACCCCAAGAAGAACCGCAGGAAACACCGCAGCTGAGGCTGCTTCGGCGCATGGTCATGCTGCTGACCGCGGTGATGATTGGCGGGGTTCTAGTGACATTCGCACTGATTGTCATCCGGCTATCGGACCGAACCCCAACCCTGCCCGATCAGATCGAACTGCCGGATGGAGCCAAAGCACAAGCTGTAACGATCGGGAACAACTGGTATGGCGTCGTCACTGACGACAACCGCATCCTGATCTTCGACAAAACCACTGCGAAACTACGGCAAGAGATAGTGCTGGAGCCCTAAGCACGTTAGGCGTCGGCTTGTTCGAAGACTTCCGCAAAGGTCTTGTGTAGCGCGGTATCCACGTCGGACATGGTCACCGGCAACCCCAGATCAACCAGCGATGTCACGCCGTGTTCTCGGATGCCACAAGGTACAATGCCCGAGAAGTGGTCCAAGTCAGGCTCGACATTGATTGAGATGCCGTGAAAGCTGACCCATTTGCGCAGGCGCAGGCCGATTGCTGCGATCTTGTCTTCCGCAGGTTGTCCGGTGATCGTCAGCGGTTTGTCGTCTCGTTGCACCCACACGCCAACGCGCCCGTCGCGAATCTCGCCTTTGACGTTAAACTCATCCAGTGCGGCGATCACCCAGGTCTCGAGCTGCTTTACAAACAAGCGCACATCGCGGCCCCGTTTGTTCAGGTCGAGCATAACATAGGCGACGCGCTGACCGGGGCCGTGATAGGTGTATTCCCCGCCGCGCTTGCTTTCATAGACAGGGAACCGGTCAGGGTCAGTCAGATCCTGAGGTCGCGCAGACGTACCCGCCGTGTAGAGAGGCGGGTGTTCGAGCAGCCAGACGCATTCGTCAGCCTCGCCTGCTGCAATAGCCGCTACACGCGACTCCATAAAAGCGACGGCCTCCTGGTAGTCGGTCAGCCCGTCTGAGATCTTCCATTCCATGCTTGCTTCATACCGTGCGGGTCGGTTGGGGGAAAGAGGTCACGCGGCCTCATCCAGACATTGCTTGAGGACATTGGCGTATGTCTCGACCCCTTGCGCCCCTGTGGTCAGGTATTTCCCGGCAAATACCATCGAAGGCACGCCGGAGATCCCGCGACTGGTCCAGAATTGCTGTTTCTCTCGCACCGGAGCCTGATGATCCCCGGATGCCAAAGCCGCCCGCGCGGCTTGCGGGTCCAACCCGGCCGCCTCAGCCGCGTCTGCCAGCACATCGATGTCAGAAACATCCTTTTGATCCGTGAAATATGCTTCGAAAAGCGCAAGCTTCAGGGGATGCTGCCGCCCCTGCCCCTCGGCCCAGTCCAACAGCTGATGCGCCTGGAACGTATTCACCATGCGGCTGTCGTCGGTGAAATTGAAGGCAAAGCCAAGCTCTGCCCCAATCGAAGTCAACCGCTCGCGCGCCTGTGCGCTTTGTTCAACGGTGCTGCCGTATTTCTCCATGATGTGTTCGCGCAGGTTCTGCCCTTCGGCTGGCATCTGCGGGTTCAGTTCGAACGGATGCCACCTGAGCCGCGCGAGTACGTTTTGCTGCTGCAACGCCTGATCAAGCTGTTTGAAGCCGACGATACACCAAGGACATACAACATCAGAGACAACATCAATCTGAACAACGGGGCGGGTATCCGGGGTGGTCATCGGGGGCTCCTACAGGGTGGTTGGCTGATATAGATATGAATGCCGGCGCTGAATTTAAACCAACGCGCTTTTGCCTCTTCACATCCGGGTTTTAAGGGTCTATACGCCGCGCTACCAAGTCATTGGCAGTGCGGTCGTGGCGGAATTGGTAGACGCGCAGCGTTGAGGTCGCTGTGGGGTAACACCCGTGGAAGTTCGAGTCTTCTCGACCGCACCAACAAAAACAATAGCTTGGCCGCTTCCCCTCAATGCCGCGACTATTCTTTGCAACTGAAAAGTAGCTTTGCGTCCGTCTTTGACGGATCACCATTGCCGCGCCTTAGTTTTTCACCTTTTGCAAAAGACGACCGCTTGCGCGACAAGAAGGTTGTTGCGTATGCCTCGAAAACCGATCTTATTTGGCAGGCTGAAGGACTGGCAGCGCGGGGCAATAAGGTACATCAAGCGCCCCAGATTCTTCGTGTCCGCAACTGCGTTCGCCGCACTCTTTTCCCATTGGCTATGCGTCGTGAGCCTTGCGCATTAAATGCCTTGATCGAATCGCCTAGACGGCAAAATCCACGTACAATCCCTGCGCACGCGCCCCTCTGTTTCCAAGCTACAGCCACCGGTCGTTTCAACCCTGCAATATTCGACAGCAATTGTGGCCATTTAAGTAAAAGCTTAACCAAATTTCACTAAACCGGCATACATTCGCCCGGTTACAGAGTAGCATTGTCCTACCAGTCTTGAGTGAGTGGTATGTTAACCGGTAACCCGGATTTGCTCCGGTGACCCGTGAAGTGTATGGGTACGAGTCTGCCGTTCCGACCCCAAATCGGAACGGCAATTTCGTTTCCGGACTATGTTTCAAGCGGTTCGGACGGGCCAGTGTCCGAATTCACGCATCGCCAAAGCCTAAAGCGCGGCCTTGATTTGCTCGGCGTGTTTGGCGATTGCTTCGAAATCCCCCATCGTGCCGGGCGCGCGCAGAGGTTCACCTTCATGTCGAGGCAGAATGTGAAAATGCAGGTGGAAGACCTCCTGCCCGCCTGCGGCTTCGTTGAATTGCTGAATCGTCACCCCACCGGCGTCGAACGCCTGCTTGGCAGCACGTGCCAGTTTCTGAACGGTTGCCATAACGGCATTCAACTGCTCGGGCGTGGCGTCCAATACGTTGCGGCATGGGGTTTTCGGGATGACCAGCAGATGACCATCGGCGCGGGGCATGATGTCCATGAATGCCAGCGTCTCATCATCTTCGTATACGCGGGTCGAGGGGATCTCGCCGCGCAGGATTTTGGCGAAAATATTGTCCGGATCATATGCTGACATGTCGGGCCTCTGAATTTGCAATAGGTTCAAAGGAGTTCTGCGGTTCGAACGTGCGTCGGTCAAGGCGGAACTCGGCCGATTCAGGCCAACGAACCTGCGCGACCTCTTGAAAGAAGAAATGAAATAGCCAGATTCGAGCCACTCATGATCTGAATTCGCGGCGCAGTGCTCTGCCCGCGACAATTATTCTTGATCCAGATCAAACTCGGCCATTGAAGGCAACCTCAACGCAATCTAAAACCAGCAGTAATCCCGCGCACCGGAGAGGTCTGGTTGCGCGGCGTAGTTGCAACAGGAGGCACCTAAAATGGCAGACGCAGCCATTCATGGCCACGATCATGAAGACGAGCGCTCGTTCTTTCAGCGCTGGTTCATGTCGACCAACCACAAGGACATCGGGATTCTCTACCTGATCTTCTCGGCTATCGCCGGGTTCATCTCGGTGGCAATGACCGTTTACATGCGGCTTGAGCTGATGCACCCCGGTGTTCAGTATATGTGCCTGGAAGGCTTCATGGCCGATCCATGTACACCGAACGGCCATCTGTGGAACGTGATGATCACCTATCACGGTGTTCTGATGATGTTCTTCGTTGTCATCCCTGCCCTGTTCGGCGGATTTGGCAACTATTTCATGCCGTTGCAGATCGGCGCGCCGGATATGGCGTTCCCGCGGATGAATAACCTGTCCTTCTGGCTATATGTCGCTGGTACCTCGCTGGGTGTGGCCTCGCTGCTCAGCCCCGGTGGGAACGACCAGCTTGGGTCTGGCGTGGGCTGGGTTCTGTACCCGCCGCTGTCCACGACCGAGGGCGGCATGTCCATGGACCTCGCGATCTTCGCCGTTCACGTTTCGGGCGCGTCATCGATTCTGGGCGCGATCAACATGATCACCACCTTCCTGAATATGCGTGCCCCGGGCATGACCCTGTTCAAGGTGCCGCTGTTTAGCTGGTCGATCTTCGTCACTTCGTGGCTGATTCTGCTGTCGCTGCCCGTTCTGGCCGGCGCGATCACCATGCTGCTGATGGACCGTAACTTCGGCTTTACGTTCTTTGATCCGGCCGGTGGCGGTGACCCGATCCTGTACCAGCACATCCTGTGGTTCTTTGGCCACCCGGAAGTGTACATCGTGATCCTGCCCGGCTTCGGCATCATCAGCCACGTGATTGCAACCTTCGCACGCAAGCCGATCTTCGGTTACCTGCCGATGGTCTGGGCAATCATCGCGATCGGTGTTCTGGGCTTCGTCGTTTGGGCGCACCACATGTACACCGTTGGCATGTCGCTGCGTCAGCAGGCCTACTTCATGCTGGCCACGATGGTTATCGCAGTTCCGACCGGCGTTAAGGTGTTCTCGTGGATTGCCACCATGTGGGGCGGCTCGATCGAGTTCAAGACACCGATGCTGTTCGCCTTCGGATTCCTGTTCCTGTTCACCGTAGGCGGTGTGACCGGTGTGGTTTTGTCGCAGGCCGGTATCGACCGTGCCTATCACGACACCTATTACGTCGTGGCACACTTCCACTATGTGATGAGCTTGGGTGCCGTCTTCGCGATCTTCGCTGGCGTCTACTTCTACTTCTCGAAGATGACCGGTCGTCAGTACTCGGAGTTCTGGGGCAAGGTTCACTTCTGGATGTTCTTCATCGGCGCCAACCTGACCTTCTTCCCGCAGCACTTCCTGGGCCGCCAAGGCATGCCGCGCCGCTATATCGACTACCCTGAGGCATTCGCTCAGTGGAACTTCGTGTCATCGATCGGTGCATTCGTGTCCTTCGCTTCGTTCCTGCTGTTCTTCGGAATCGTGTTCTACGCCCTCTTCCGCGGCGCAAAGGAAACACGTCCGAACCCATGGAACGAATACGCGGATACGCTGGAATGGACCCTGCCCACCCCGCCGCCCGAGCACACGTTCGAGCAACTACCAAAGCAGGAAGACTGGGACAAAGGCCACGCGCACTAAGCCCGAGCTGAGAAACAAACAAACCCCGCCATCCCGGCGGGGTTTTTCTTTTCGCACTCACCTTTTGGAACAACACATCGCCAGATCGGGCAAAATAGGCTATTCTGGTAAGGGAAACTCATCCGGCAATCCGGGGAGGGTCCAGATGCCCGAAATTGACTTTTGGTATTCGATCGGAAGCACATACAGCTTTCTGACGATCATGCGCCTTGATGATTGGTGCACTGATAACGACGCCTCAGTGCGTTGGCGCCCGTTCAACGTGCGCAGCGTGATGTCCGAACAGCAGAACGTGCCCTTTGCAGGTAAACCGGTGAAATCTGCATATATGTGGCGTGATATCGAACGCCGGGCGGCCAAGTATCACATCCATGCCAAGCTGCCCGCGCCCTACCCCATTTCGGACCTGCCTGTGGCCAATCAGATCGCCCTACTCGGGATGAGTGAGGGTTGGGGCAAGGATTTCACCCAGAACCTCTATCGGATCTGGTTTGAAGACGGCGTCGAAGCAGGCAGTGAGACTGCTCTGTCCGAGGCCCTTTTGCGGTGCCAACAAGATCCCCGCCTTGTCCTTTCTCGCGCGCGCAGCCCCGATGCCGTCGCGGCGCTAGAGGCTGAAACCGAACAAGCAAAACGCCTCGGGGTTTTTGGCGCACCTAGCCTTGTCGTAAGGGGCGAGGTTTTCTGGGGCGATGACAGATTGGACGATGCTTTATCTTGGGTCCGAGTTGGCCACGTCGTGTGATCTTTAACCTTAGACAGCACATAACTTTGCGCTAGTTTTCCACTATGCCCTATCAATGGAATCATACCTCGGACACAGAACAGGAATTGCGCCTCTGGCCGCATAACTCATTGCCTCCGCGCGGCGCGATGATTGTGATTCTGTCGGTTTTCACCTTCGGTCTTATTCCCGTTCTGGCCATGCTGGGATCGGTAGTCTTGTGGGGGTTGCTGCCCTTCCTGTTGCTGACAGTTCTGGGCCTGTGGCTCGCGATCCAGACGAACTACCGAGCGCGCAGCGCGGTCGAGGTTCTGACCCTCAGCGGCTCACAGGCGCGTCTGATCCATCAGTCACCGGGAAAACAGCAGCAGGAATGGTCTTGCAACAGGTATTGGGCCCGCCCCGAGATGCACGAAACCGGTGGGCCAGTGCCGCACTACGTGACCCTGATCGGAGCTGGTCGCGAGGTCGAGATTGGCGCGTTTCTGTCCGAGGATGAGCGGATCACCCTCTATGACGACCTGATAGCAAAACTGCGCGGACCGGCCGCGCAGTAGAGGTTCAGCCTCAGCAGTCGCCGTTCGAGGCGGTACACAGATGGTCTTTGACCATCGGACCGACCTTGCCGAAATCCATCTGCCCGGTGTATCGCGTCTTCAACTCGCCCATCACTTTGCCCATATCGCGGATCGAGCCCGCTCCGGTCGCGGTAATAGCGGTCTGAATCGCTTTCGAGACCTCATCTTCATCCAGCTGCTTGGGCAGGAATTCCTCGATTACCGAGACTTCCAGCAATTCCCGTTCCGCCAGGTCCAGACGTCCGCCCTCTTCATAGGCGCGGGCGCTTTCCTTGCGCTGCTTGGTCATTTTACCAAGAATTTCAAGAACCTCGGCGTCACCGCAGCCCTTGGCCTCTTCGTTTTGCGAGCCGCGCGCGGCGATATCGCGATCCTTGATCGCAGCATTAATCAACCGCAGAGTCGACAGCCTCTCGGCTGCCTTGTCTTTCATCGCTTGCTTCAGGGCGGCATTCACCCGTGATCGCATGTCCATATGGTTTGTCCATCCCCATGACAAAGGAACCCCGAACATATCCAAACAAAAAGCGTGATACAACAGGGGGTGAATACCTTTAAGCAATTGAAAAACAACGATAGCCTAAAAAATGATCAGACTTGACCCGAACGTATAACCCCCTTAGGTATGCGCCGATTTACCTGCAGGAGAGTTGCGCCATGGCCCAGAACGCCCCGTCCAAGCCCACCGCATGTCTGGCTTTGGCCGACGGAACTTTGTTCTACGGAATGGGCTTCGGCGCCACAGGACAGACCGTGGCCGAGCTGTGCTTCAACACCGCCATGACCGGCTACCAAGAGATCATGACCGACCCCTCCTATGCCGGGCAGATCGTTACCTTTACCTTTCCGCATATCGGCAATGTCGGCGTGAACCCCGAGGACGACGAAACCGGGGATCCGGTGGCCGCGGGCATGGTCGTCAAGTGGGACCCGACCGAGCCGTCAAACTGGCGCTCGGCTGAAGAGCTGAAGGGCTGGCTGGAGCGTCGTGGCCGTATCGCGATCGGTGGCATCGACACCCGCCGCCTTACCCGCGCAATCCGCCAGCAGGGTGCGCCGCATGTCGCATTGGCCCACGACCCCGAAGGTAACTTCGATATCGAAGCGCTGGTGTCCGCCGCACGCGGCTTTGCCGGGCTTGAAGGGATGGATCTCGCGAAAGACGTCACCTGCGCCCAAAGCTACCGCTGGGATGAGATGCGTTGGGCCTGGCCAGACGGCTACCAGCGGCAAGAGGCCCCTGCCCACAAGGTTGTCGCCCTTGATTTTGGCGCAAAGCGCAACATCCTGCGCTGCCTGGCGTCGGCCGGATGTGACGTGACCGTTCTGCCAGCAACCGCGACAGCGGCCGAGGTTCTGGCCCATGAGCCTGATGGCGTGTTCCTGTCCAACGGCCCCGGCGATCCGGCGGCCACAGGCGAATATGCCGTACCGATGATCAAGGAGATCCTCGACACCACCAAGCTGCCGGTGTTCGGTATTTGCCTCGGTCACCAGATGCTGGCCTTGGCGCTTGGCGGGCAGACCGTCAAGATGAACCACGGCCACCACGGCGCGAACCACCCGGTCAAGGATCTGGAAACCGGCAAGGTCGAGATCACCTCGATGAACCACGGATTTGCGGTCGACGCGCAGTCGCTGCCCGACGGCGTGGTTGAAACGCACCGTTCGTTGTTTGACGGCTCCAACTGCGGCATCCGTATGACCGACCGCCCGGTGTATTCGGTTCAATACCACCCCGAGGCCTCCCCCGGACCGCAGGACAGTTTCTATCTGTTCGAGCGTTTTTCCAGCGCAATGGCGGACGCAAAAGCACAGGCATAAACACCAAAATTCCGTGTGTTTATCAGAGTTAACCGCGCGTTAACCTTAGTCGTTCAACCCTGACGCCAACAAAAGGCGTCGGGGTTTTTCTTTCATGGTTGATTTGAACGCACAACAAATCTCTGCAACAAATCCGATCCCGTCGCCTGAGCTTCGCAAACCCTTAGGGGCGTGTCTGGTTGATGCCGGGGTGATCACGCAGGACCAACTGGATCACGCGTTGGACCTTCAGGCCCGCCAGAACGCTCCTCTCGGAGAAATTCTGGTGAGTGAGGGCTGGGCCAGCCGCAAAGACGTTCTGGCCGCTTTGTCCGCGCAAACCAACCTGCAGATCGCCGATCTGGTGCAGACCCCGCCTTCTGCTGAGCTAAGCGCTCTCAAACCCATGGAGTTCTGGCTTCGCCACAATGTGATCCCTTGGCTACGGATCGGTCCGTTTCTATTTGTCGCAACCGCGCGCCCGGATCGCTTTGCCACGGTATCGGCCGAAATGGCGGGCGGCGATTTGACCATCGTTCCGGTTGTCGCCGCTGCCGATCAGATCGACCGCTCGATTGCGCAGATCTTCTCGGACCAGTTGGCCCAAAATGCCGAGGCCCGCGTGACCGAGGATCAAAGCTGCCGCACCTGGACCGCCTGGAGCCGGACCCGCAGCGCGAGCATTGTGGTGCTGGCGCTGCTGGCTTTCGTTTCGTTTCCGCTGACGGGAATGGCTGTTCTGGCGACGGCGGCTGTGGTGTCGCTGCTGATGTTCATGATCATGCGGTTCTTAGGCCTCTTGGCTTTTGCCCACCAAAACCTGCGCCCGCAGCCCGCCCCCTCCTCGCCGGTGACCGCTCTGCGACAACCCTGCGTGTCGATCATGGTGCCTTTGTACAAAGAGCGTGAGATCGCAGGCGCGTTGATCCGGCGACTTCAGCGCCTGACCTACCCCAAAGCGCTGTTGGACGTGATTTTGGTGCTAGAGGAAAAGGACGATGTCACACGGGACACCTTGTCAAAGGTTGACCTTCCCAGTTGGATCCGAACCATCGAAGTGCCCGAGTTGAACGGCCTGACCACCAAACCTCGCGCCATGAACTACGCTTTGGATTTCTGTCGGGGCGACATTCTGGGGGTCTGGGATGCCGAGGACGCCCCGCAGCCCGATCAGATCGAGCGGGTCGTTGATCATTTCACGCAGGCCGCGCCCGAAGTCGTCTGCCTACAAGGCGCGCTGGACTACTACAACCCGCGCACCAACTGGCGCTCTCGCTGCTTTACAATCGAATATAATAGCTGGTTCCGCGTTATTCTTCCGGGGATCGCCAAACTGGGTTTCGTGGTCCCTCTGGGCGGCACGACCTTTTTCTTTCGCCGCGACAAGCTGCTGGAGCTTGGCGGATGGGACGCCCATAACGTGACCGAGGATGCCGATCTGGGCGTGCGCCTCTGCCGCGCCGGCTACCGGACCGAGATCGTGAACACCACCACCTATGAAGAGGCCAACTTTCGCGCCTTGCCCTGGGTCAAGCAACGCTCGCGCTGGCTCAAAGGCTTCATGGTCACCTACCTTGTCCATATGCGCGCGCCGTTGCGCCTACTGCGGGATCTGGGGCCGCTGAAATTCATCGGCATTCAGGCATTTTTCATGGGTACGGTCGGGCAGTTTCTGCTGGCCCCCGTCTTGTGGATGTTCTGGCTGACCACCCTGGGGCTGAACAACCCGTTCCTTCAGGTGATCCCGATGCAGACCTTCAAAACCCTGATCTGGCTGTTTCTGGCCGCAGAAGCGTTGAATTTCATCATCGGCGTCATCGCCGTCTGGGCGAAAGAGCGGCGCTTTCTGCTACCTTGGGTGCCTACCATGATCCTTTATTTCCCGCTCGGGGTCGTGGCGGCCTACAAAGCATTGTGGGAACTGGCCGCCAAACCGTTCTTCTGGGACAAAACCCAGCACGGGCAGGCCTCCGAGGACCTGCCTCCGCAGGACGCCTAGATCGCTTTGCGTTTGATTTGAATCGAAATACGCTGCCTCTCCCTACGGTCGAACGCGCATTTCGAAAACTTTACCTGAGAATAACGCAAAACGCTTTAGCCGTCGCGCCGGATCGCATCCTGCTTCAAACGGGTCATGAACGCGACCGAGATATGCTCTTTCAGCGCTTTCGCCGCGCCCTCTTCGTCCCGCGCGGCGATGGCTTCGACGATACCCTTATGTTCGCTCTGCGCGATTTCACTGCGCCCTTGCGCCGCCAGAGACGTGGTCGCCATCAGCGCCATGGTCCGATGCACAAGGTCCAGTTGCTGCACCAGATAACGGTTGTGCGAGGCCAGATGGATCTGCTCGTGAAACCGTCGATTCGCGCGCGACAGAGCCGCCGGATCATCGACCAGCGCATCATCCTCGGCGACCATCTCCTGCAACACGCGAATTTCTTCCTCGGTCGCATGTTTAGCCGCGAGGCTTGCGGCCAACCCCTCCAACTCGCGCCGCACGATGTAAAGCTCGGCCATCTGATTGTGGTTCAGGGATGCCACGATCAGCGACCGCCCGTCCCGTTCCAGCAGAGACTGCGTTTCCAGACGTTGCAGCGCTTCGCGAATGGGGGTGCGGGATACACCAAACCGTTCGGCCAATTCGCTTTCGACCAGACGATCTCCGGGCTTGTAGATACCGACATCAATGGCGTCGAGTATCAGCGTATACGCGTCTTTGCTGGGATGTCTGGATTGGGGCATGGGGCGATTGGTCTCCTCGTTCGAACCTGTCTATCCGTCCTGACCGCCTGCAATCAAGTGCGGCATTGAAAACTCGCCCGCAGCGCCCTACACCCAAGGCATGGTTAAACCGTCCTTCAGCCACGTCACGCAATGGGTGTTCGATCTGGACAACACCCTCTATCCGCCAAAGATGCGCCTGTTCGATCAGATCGAAGTGTTGATGACGGATTACGTCGTCCAAGCCATCGGCGTCGACCGGGCGGAGGCTGATCGGCTGAGGGGGCACTACTGGCGCGAATACGGAACGACTCTGGCCGGACTGATGGCCGAACATGATCTGGATCCCGACCCTTATCTGCACGCTGTTCACCAAGTCGACTTGAGCCACATAGACCCGGACACCGAACTGGCCGACCACATACGCGCCCTGCCCGGTCGCCGCATCGTCTACACCAATGGCAGCGCGCCTTATGCGGAGCGTGTCCTTGAAGCGCGTGGGCTGACCGGTCTGTTTGATGCCATCTACGGAGTCGAACATGCCGGATATCGGCCTAAACCCGAAAAGGCCGCGTTCGAGGCAATCTTTACACAAGACGGGATCACAGCGGAAACGGCTGCGATGTTCGAAGACGATCCGCGCAATCTGGCCGCTCCGCATGAGATGGGAATGCGCACGGTTCACGTCGCACCCGACCCTCATGATGCCGATCATATCCACCACCACACCGACGATCTGACCGCCTTCCTTGCCCGCCTGCGATAGGCTGTCACACTGCGACGATCTGTATATTCTGCAGCTGCAAATTCATCCCTATATGCCGGTCTGCGACGAACAGAACGGAGACCCTGATGACCGCGACAATGATGCCGCAGCGCCTGCCGATTTGGCAGCGCCTTCTCTTTGCAATTCCCCTCTTTGGCTGGATGGCCCGCGACGTGGCCGATGGCCGCCCCGAGGACCTGGGCTATACCGCCGCTGCGATTGTGAGCATGTGGGGCTGTTCGGCATTGCTGTTTGGTCTGCCGGGCCTATACATCCCTGCACTGATGATGGTTCCGGTGATGTTTCTGGTCCTCATCCTGATTTCGCGGGGCTGACACGCGGGACAGGATGTCGCTTGGTGCAGAGGCATGAACCGAACTAGGTTTTGCCGGGAACGGAGAATGCGCCATGACTGACAGCTGTGATATCCTGATTTCCGGCGGCGGCATCGCCGGGCTGACCGCTGCCGCCGCATTCGGCGCCGCTGGGTTCAACGTGCTATGCGTGGACCCAACACCACCGATCACGGAACGCGACGTGGATGGATCCGACCTGCGGACCACCGCGTTTCTGCAACCCTCCCGCATTTTGCTGGAACAGTGCGGAGTGTGGGACCGGCTGGACAGCCACGCGGCCCCGCTGCAGGTCATGCGGATCGTTGACGCCGGTGGAGACATTCCCGAACCACGCGTTGTGCGGGACTTCAACGCCTCGGATATTTCCGAGCAACCCTTTGGGTGGAATCTGCCCAACTGGCTGCTGCGGCGCGAGATGGTCGCGCGACTTTCAGAACTGCCCAATGTCGATTTCCGTCCCGGCACCGCGACGGTCAGCCTGTTCACCCGTACCGCCGAGGCCCGAGTAGGGCTGAGCGACGGCAGCCGTATCCGCTGCAAGCTGGTGATCGCGGCAGACGGTCGCAACTCACCGATGCGCGAAGCCGCCGGGATTTCCGTTCATACCACGCGTTACGGTCAAAAGGCCCTGGCCTTTGCGGTGACACACCCTATCGCGCATGAGAATGTTTCGACCGAGATTCACCGTTCTGGCGGGCCATTCACTTTGGTGCCCTTGCCCGATTGGCAGGGTCAGCCATCGTCGGCCATCGTCTGGATGGAGCGCGGCCCGCGCGCGGTCGAACTGCTGAACCTCGACGCGGAGGCCTTTGAGGCCGCGATGACAGAACGCTCTTGCGGGTTGTTTGGACCTTTGAAGCTGGCCTCACGCCGCACGATCTGGCCGATCATCAGCCAATCCGCCGAACGGCTGTCGGGCGAACGTATTGCCCTGATGGCCGAAGCCGCCCATGTCGTGCCGCCCATCGGCGCGCAGGGTTTGAACATGTCGCTGGGCGATCTGCGGACTCTGCTAGACCTCGCGCAGGCGCGCCCCGACACTCTGGGCGACGCACAGATGCTTGAGGCCTACCACAAAGCCCGCCATACCGAGATCGAACTGCGGGTCAAAGGCATCGACCTTCTGAACCGCACCTCTATGCTTGAGGCGCGGCCCCTGAGGGACGCGCGCGCCATGGGCCTCAACGCGCTTTATTCCATGGCGCCGGTGCGCAAGACGTTGATGCAGATGGGCCTCGGCATGCGCTGAGGCCCCAGTGGACTACAGAACCTGATCCAACACACGCTTCAAACGCGCAATCGTGCCATCGACATCATAAAGCTTGTCGAGGCCGAACAGACCCAACCGGAAGGTGCTGAACCCGGCAGGCTCATCGCATTGCAGCGGCACGCCAGCCGCGATCTGCATCCCCAACGCGGCGAATTTCTTGCCATTCTGGATTTCGGGATCGGCGGTATAGCTGACCACAACGCCCGGAGCGCCAAAGCTCTCGGCCGCGACTGAAACGATGCCCTTGTCCTTCAGCATCGCGCGCAAACCATTACCCAAGGCCCACTGCGCCTCACGCAGTTTTTCAAAGCCGTAGTCCTGTGTCTCGGCCATCGTATCGCGGAACGCGCGCAGCGCGTCGGTTGGCATGGTCGCGTGATAGGCATGACCGCCATCCTCATAGGCCTGCATGATTTGCCGCCACTTCTTGAGGTCAATGGCAAAGCTGTCGGACTGAGTGTCCTGCAACCGCGCCTCGGCCCGTTCGGACAGCATGACAAGACCGGCACAAGGCGACGCGCTCCACCCCTTCTGCGGGGCCGAGATCAGAACATCGACGCCGGTAGCCTTCATGTCGACCCACACGCAGCCGGACGCGATGCAATCCAGAACCATCAGCGCGCCGACCTCATGCGCGGCTGCGGCCATGGCCGAGACATAGTCATCCGGAAGAATCACCCCGGCCGAGGTTTCCACATGCGGCGCAAACACCACATCCGGGCGCTGCTCGCGGATCGCCGCAACCACATCGTCAATTGGTGCGGGCGCAAAAGGCGAAGGACTGTCATTACCGGTCTCACGCGCCTTCATCACCGTGACCGATCCGGTCAGAGCGCCGTTTTCGATAATCTGGCTCCAACGGTAGGAAAACCACCCATTGCGCACCACCAAGACATTGGCATCACGGGCAAATTGACGGGCCACGGCCTCCATCCCATAGGTGCCACCACCGGGGATGATGGCAATGCCATCCGCATTGTAGACCTGTTTCAGCATGCCCGAGATATCGCGCATCACCAGCTGAAAGCTGGCAGACATGTGATTCAGGGATCGGTCCGTGAACACAACCGAAAATTCTTCGAGGCCATTTGGGTCGATGGAATCCAGCAAGGCGGGCATTTGATGTCCTTTCAATCAGTGTTGACGGCACCTTCAACACATTATCATTGCGGGTAAAGCGCATTTCCGACGAAAAGGTGACGCAAAGTCATCTTTGTTTTTCAGTAAAAATTAACCCTCATACGCGCCAATATTTTAGTATTGACGCCAACTAGTATCACATACCCTTTACACTTCTGCGTGCTTCTGCCCAGATGCATACACTTTTAAAACGAAGGGAAATTAGAACCCGTGACTGCAAATAAGCGGATCAGCTTTCAGAGTGTTCGAGATGAGGTAAAACGCAGGATCGAAAGCCGAATTTGGCCTCAGGGATCATTGCTGCCGACCGAGACCCAGCTGGCGGAAGAATTCAATTGCGCCCGCGCGACCGTTAACCGCGCCCTGCGCGAACTGGCTGATCAGGGGGTCGTCGAACGCAAACGCAAAAGCGGAACACGCGTCAAGAAAGAGCCCAGCAAACATGCTAAGCTGGAGTTTTCGTTGACACGTCAGGTGGTTGAAAACCAGAACGCGGCGTATCGCTATGCTCTGGTCGAGCGCAACATTGTCACCAGCCCCGGCTGGCTGGCATCGCAGCTCAGCGTGGCGCCAGACGCGCGCATCCTGCACGTCATTTGCATGCACTACGCCGACAACAGGCCATTTCAATTGGAAGAGCGCTGGATCAACCTTGATACTGTCCCCGAAGTCGAGCAGGCCGACCTGAGCGACAATGGCCCGCACGAATGGCTGCTGAATGCAGCACCGTTCACCGATGCCGAGGTCGCCTTTTGCGCCGTGTCAGCCGACAGCCGATTGGCCGAATTCATGGGCACCACCGCGGGCACGTCGATGATTCAATTGGAGCGCACAACCTGGAAGGATGAAAAACCCCTGACCTTTGCGCGGATGACGCATCATCCGGGCTTCTGCATCCGCACCAAATACTGATCCCGTTCAGCCAATTGGCCCGGGCAAACGTTCTTCGCTGAGCAAGACATTTGCCTCGACATCGCCGGCACCCGGAAGGGTCATGATCCGCCGCCGCAGGACCCGTTCGAAATCCGAAAGATCCCGCGCCACCACGCGCAGGCGGTAGTCGTATAGCCCCAGTACATGCTCGACGGTTTGTACCTCAGGGATGGCGCTGACAGCGCGCTCGAAATCCTCAAGGCTCACCTGCCCTTTGCGCGCCAGTTTAACGCCTAGGAAGACGGTGACGCCGAATCCTAAAGCCTCGGCATTCAGGCGTAGACGACGGCCCTTGATTACGCCCGCCTCTTCCAGCCGGCGAATGCGCCGCCACGTGGCGGGTTGCGAAAGGTCCAGACGACGCCCAAGCGCGCCGGCGCTTTGGGTTGCGTCCTGAACCAACGCGCGCAGGATCTTGCGGTCGATCTCATCCAGCTCGATCATACTGGCAGCACCTCGTCTCGTTTGAGGCGCGCGATGTGCATCAAGGCCTCGATATCGGCGATATGCGGCAGGGTCAGAATGCGGTCCCGATAGACCTGCTGATAGTGGGCCATGTCCCGCGCCAGTACCGAAAGGCGCACATCCACGCGGCCAAGGAAGGTCTGAATTTCGATCACCTCGGCAACCTCGCGCGCGGCCGCGGTGAATTCGTCAAATGCCCGAGCCTGCGTCTTGTCCAGCGTGATCCGCAACGAGACCTCGACCGCGTAGCCCAAGGCTGCCCAGTCGATCACGGCCTCTTGACCTTCGATCACCCCTGCCGCCTGCATTTTTTCGATCCGTCGCCAGCAAACACCCGAACTGATACGGCACCGTTCGGCAAGTTCGGCCGTTGTCAGGCTTGGCTCTGCCTGAAAATGGCGCAGTATCCGCCGATCAACATCATCAAGCATGATTTTTTCACATTTCCACAATTCAGAGAATTATTCTTCATCTTTTTTACAAATACTCAATCTCAACCCTATCGCCAATACCAAAACCTCCGGCTAAAAGCACTGTAATCGAAACAGAAAGGACCAGCGAAATGCGCGTCTATTACGATCGCGATTGCGACATCAACCTGATCAAAGACAAAAAAGTAGCCATCCTGGGCTATGGCTCGCAAGGTCACGCGCACGCGCTAAACCTGCGCGACTCGGGGGCGAAGAACCTCGTGGTTGCTCTGCGCGAAGGGTCGCCCTCGGCCAAGAAAGCCGAAGCCGAAGGTCTGGAGGTCATGGGTATCGCCGAAGCGGCCGCATGGTGCGATGTCATCATGTTCACCATGCCCGACGAACTACAGGCTGAGACCTACAAGAAATACGTGCATGACAACATCAAGCCGGGCTCGGCCATTGCCTTCGCTCACGGGCTGAACGTCCACTTCGGCCTGATCGAGCCGAAAGAAGGTGTCGACGTCATCATGATGGCCCCCAAAGGCCCCGGTCACACCGTACGTGGCGAATACACTAAAGGCGGCGGCGTGCCTTGCCTTGTTGCCGTCAACAACGACGCAACCGGCAAAGCGCTGGAAATCGGCCTGTCCTATTGTTCGGCCATCGGTGGCGGTCGCTCGGGCATCATCGAGACCAACTTCCGTGAAGAATGCGAAACCGACCTGTTCGGCGAACAGGCCGTTCTGTGCGGTGGCCTGGTTGAGCTGATCCGCTGCGGCTTTGAAACTCTGGTCGAAGCGGGCTACGCGCCCGAGATGGCCTATTTCGAGTGTCTGCACGAAGTGAAGCTGATCGTTGACCTGATCTATGAAGGCGGCATCGCCAACATGGATTACTCGATCTCGAACACCGCCGAGTACGGCCAGTACGTCACCGGCCCGCGTATCCTGAAATACGACGAGACCAAAGCGCGTATGAAAGAGGTTCTGAACGACATCCAGCAGGGTAAATTCGTTCGTGACTTCATGCTGGAAAACGCCGTTGGCCAGCCGACCATCAAAGCGTCGCGCCGTGCCAATGACGAGCACATGATCGAGGAAACCGGTGCGAAACTGCGCGCCATGATGCCCTGGATCTCGGCCGGAAAAATGGTCGACAAAGAAAAGAACTAAGCCCGGCAACCGTCGGCGAAAGGGCGGCCCGTTTGGCCGCCCTTTTTCATTTGTACCCGCTTAAATCTCAGACCATAAACGCCTGATCAAAGGCAATTTTTACCCTATTCCACAGGTACTACCATGGTGTCTCAGCCCACAAAACAAGATTGGATTGGCGTCTTCTCGCTTGGCCTTATCTGGGGCGGTACATTCATGGTCGTAGCCATGGCGCTTGAGGGGTATGGCCCGATCACGGTTGCAACATCCCGCACCACGCTCGGCGCTTTGACTCTTCTTTTGTTGATGCGGATCACCGGACGTCGGTTTCCAACGCTCACACCGGAGCTTGGCGGCTCAATCATCCTGATCGGTGTACTGTCAACGGCGATACCGTTCATGCTGCTGAGTTGGGGACAGCAATTTGTGCCGTCGGCCTTTGCGGGCCTGTCTATGGCGGCCATCCCCTTGATGGTGCTGCCACTGGCGCATTTCTTTTCGGACGAACCGCTCAACTTGCGTCGTTTTCTGGGTGTGTGCCTTGGGTTTTCAGGCGCATTGGTCCTGATTGGTCCGGGGCTTTTGCAACTGGGCCAAGGAACCGAGCCGCTTGCGCAAATGGCCTGCATCACGGCGGCATTGTGCTATGCGGTTTCATCCATCCTGACGCGGCGGTGCCCTCCGATTGATCCGGTTGCACTGGCGGCCCTAACATTGCTGGTGGGCGCGGCGCTGCTGCTGCCGATCATGTTGATGACCGAGGGGTTGCCCGAATGGCAAGGCACCCGCCCCACTCTGGCGCTGATCGTACTGGGGCTGGTCCCGACAGCCTTAGCGAACCTCTTGCGTGTCTCGATCACGCGCAGCGCGGGGTCGGTATTTCTGACCCTCGTGAACTATCAGGTCCCCGTCTGGTCGATGGTTTTCGGAGCGTGGATCCTGTCCGAGGCCCTGCCTCTGCGATTCTACATCGCACTGACCTTGATTCTGACGGGCATGGCCATGAGCCAGTGGTTCAGCCTGCGCAAAGCTCTAATCGGGCGCTAGGACGCCGCTGCTTCAACCTCGGCGACAATGCCATCAACCACCTGCGTCAGAAGGGCGGCATCTTCGCATTCAGCCATGACACGGATCAGAGGCTCGGTCCCTGACTTGCGGATCAGCAAACGACCCTGCCCGTTGAGGCGCGCTTCGGCATCGGCAATCGCGGCTTGAACGCTGGCCACCTCAAGCGGCAGTTGACCCTGTTGATAGCGCACGTTTTTCAACAGCTGAGGAACCGTTTCAAATTGCTGCGCAAGTTCAGCGGCTTTGCGTCCGCTCAAAACCATCTCCGACAGGAAATGCAACCCAGCCATCAGGCCGTCGCCGGTTGTCGCATAGTCACTCATGACGATATGGCCGGATTGCTCGCCGCCGAGGTTGAAGCCGCCCTGGCGCATCCGTTCCACGACATAGCGATCACCAACTGCCGTCCGCTCCAGCCGCAGGCCTTGTCCTTGCAGGTGGCGTTCCAAGCCGAGGTTGGACATAACCGTCGCCACCAAGGCACCGCCACGCAGCTGTTCGGCCCGAACCCATGCCGCGGCCAGCAGGGCCATCAGCTGATCGCCATCAGCAACCTTGCCGTTTTCGTCAATCACGACAACCCGATCCGCATCGCCATCGAGGCAGATACCAACATCCGCACCATGGGCGACAACTGCTTCTGCGGCAACATGCGGCTTGGTCGAACCGCATTCAAGATTGATGTTCTTGCCGTTCGGCGACACTCCCATCGGGATGACTTCGGCACCAAGCTCCCATAGGACCTCGGGCGCGGTGCGGTGGGCTGCACCATTGGCGCAGTCAATTACCACTTTCAAACCGTCCAGACGCACATCGCGCGGGAGCGAGGATTTGACCCGCTCGCCATAGCGGAACCGCGCATCATCAACCCGGCGGGCACGCCCGATATTTTGCGCCTGAGCGGGGCTGACACCTTCTTCGATCAAACGCTCAATCTCAAGCTCGGCCTGATCTGAGAGTTTATAGCCGTCAGGCCCGAAAAACTTGATACCGTTGTCTTCCGCCGGATTGTGGCTGGCCGAAATCATAACCCCCAGATCGGCGCGCATGGATTGGGTCATCAGACCCACGGCAGGGGTCGGCACCGGACCCAACAGCAACACGTTCATACCTGTCGAGGTCAAACCCGCCGTCAGCGCGCTTTCCAGCATATAGCCGGACAGGCGCGTGTCCTTGCCGATGACCACGCGGTGAACCCCAGTCGCGTCACGGCGAAAATAGCGCCCGACCGCCGCACCAATGCGCAAGGCCATTTCCGCTGTCATCGGATGCGTATTGGCTGTGCCCCGCACACCGTCAGTTCCGAACAGCTTGCGCATAATCATGTCTCCGTAAAAATTGCTTGTGACCGGATTAACGGACGGCAGCCCATAGGCGCAAGGCCTGAGCGGTCTCGGCCACGTCATGGACCCGAATGATCTGCACGCCTTGGGACAATCCGTCCAGAGCAACCGCGATTGATCCCGGCGCGCGCGCGGTTTTTCGCGGCTCCAGCCCGATGGAGCCGATAAAGCCCTTGCGCGAAACGCCCAGAAGAATCGGGCAGCCCAAACCGTGAAACAGGCTTAAGTTGCGCAGCAGGGCCAGATTGTGCTCCTCGGTCTTGCCGAAACCGATGCCGGGATCGACGATGATCAAATCTCGGTTCAGGCCCAACGCCTCAAGCCGTTCGATCTGGCCTGCCAGAAAATCATAGACATCCAGCACGACGTTTTCATAGACCGGATTGTCCTGCATGGTCGCGGGATCACCCTGCATATGCATGACACAGACCGGCGCGCCCAAACCTGCGCAGAATGGCGCAAGCTCCGGGTCGAAGGTGAAGCCCGAGACATCATTGACCAGCCCCGCCCCGGCCTCACAGGCCACTTTGGCGACAGCGGCCTTGCGGGTGTCGATTGAGATCAGAGCGTTGGTCTCAGCCCGGATCGCTTCGATTACCGGGCGGGTCCGGGTGATCTCTTCGTTTGCGGGAACGAAATCTGCACCGGGACGTGTAGACTCTCCGCCGATATCCAGAATCGTGGCACCGTGCGAGACCATCTCAATGGCCCCTGCCCGTGCGGCCTCGACCGAGCTGTGGATGCCACCGTCCGAGAAACTGTCGGGCGTTGCATTCAGGATGCCCATGATATGTGGACGCGCCATATCCAAACCGGACAGGGCCGCGCGCGGGCGGCTGAGGCGCTGCAGCACATCCGCGGGGATATCCGCTGCGGCTACGACCTGAGACGTCCCATCGCGCGACAGCGCTTCGGCATGGGTAAACCACAACGACTGCCCGGCCAGAGGCACGGCCTGATCCGGGCGAGCCGTACCGTGCTGCACCAGCGGACGGTAGTAGCGGCTCACAATTGTGCCTGATCAATGGCCACAGCACGCAGCGGCGTTTTCGGCTCTTTTGGCAATGCGCCTCCGATCACCATCATCTCGCTGGCCTCAAAGGTGGCCGCAAACCATGCGGCCAGCGCAACCGCGTCGGATGGCGCGGCCGAGGGGCCGTCAACAGCATCCAGAACGATCTTTGACGGGGCCCAGACGCAAATCTGACCGTTCTTCATCGCCCAGTCCAGCTCGGTCCGGGTCGAGACGACCACACAGCGATGATCGCGCGCGGCCAGAACCCACGCGTTCTGCTCAATCGACAACAGGTCAATGCGGCGCTGGGTCATTGCGTGACCCGTCTGCGGAACCGGAAGGTCCGAGGCGCCCACACACAGGATCAAGGGACGTTGACGGTTCTCCAACTGGTCAATCCAGCCGGTCAGATTGTCCGACGCCATTGCCTCGTTCGACAAGTAGACAAGACGTGGATGTGGGCGTTCTTCTTCGACGACGTCGTGATGCACGGCGTCTTTGCCGCGCACGATCTCAACCCCAAGCGCGCCGGGGCCGCGATCCAGCTTTTCGATCCGGACAAAAACTCGGACCGCTTGCGGCTCCAGCAGGATACGTTCGGCCACACGTTCGGCCAGCGTTTCCAGAAGGTTCAGACGCTCGGCCGCCAGTTCATAGGCAATCGCCTCGGTCACCCGGTCATAAGACAGGATACGGTCCACATCGTCGTCAATATCCGAGGTCAGCGGACGCACCTCTACCACGATATTGAAGCAGATACGTTGGGTCGTACCGCGTTCGGCCTGAAAGGCACCAATCTCGACCTCGACAGTATGATCACGCAGCGAGATGCGATCCAAAGGCCCTCTGGGCGAGGTCGCCTCGGACCGTTCAGAGGGGTGCGCAAAAGCGAGGCGGATTTCAGAACTCATGGGTCAGGCCTTCTTGGGCTCGTTGAAACATTCGCCCATTCTAGGCGTTTCGAGGGCCTATAGCATTCATACAAACGCCATTCCAACCGCTGATTTCGACGCTTTCTCCGCGTGCAATGGTATACGCTGCGCCTTGATCTAAAGACGCAGCGCCGGACCTGCCTCAGTTGCTCGCAGTGCGGTAATTGTGGCGGTAGAAGATGTGAACACCAATCTGCGCCGTCTGTTTATAGACCCGCGCCCAGGACGGGCGGACCGCAGTGGTATGATAGTGGGTCGCCCCTTCGGTCAGCTCTTTGGCAACGCCATCCATCGCCGCGCGGGCGACTTTCGAGACACGCTCAAAGGCTTTTTCCTCGTGGATCACTTCCTTGCGGCCATCACATGTATAGGTGAACTGGCACTGGTACTTTTTGCCGGTTCCCTGACGGATCACACCGCAAAGGCTATCGGGAAAGCGGCTGCTCTTGACCCGGTTCATGATGACCTCAGCCACGGCAAACTGGCCGCGCACGCTTTCGCCGCGGGCTTCGAAATACAGCGCCTCGGACAGGCATTCCCAGTCTTCGTCTCCGGACGCTTTGGGCTGTTGGTCCAGCCAATCCTTAGAATAGGACACTTTGATCGGTTCCACCACTTTACGCGGCTGGAACAATTTCAGATAGTCCCGAAAGCTCTGCCCCGGCAATTCACTGCGGGCAACTAGTTCTTTCTTATTGGCATCCGTAGCTTCCCTCTCAGCGTAGGACGCACTCGGCAGCACGGTTGCCGCCAATGTGGCAACAGCCATTATGTAACGTAGCATCAGATAACCTCGCACAGGCACTTCACGCGCCAAACCCTCCCCCGGCGGGCGCGACGAGGCATTTAGCGCAGTCTTGCGCAAAGGTCCAGATCAGAGACAAATACAAGTGGAAATTCGCTCGTGGAGAAAAACAATTCCGCCACAAGTTCGCTTATTGACCACTAATCATTGGGTTTCAGGCTGCTGTCAACCCCCAAGTCTGGACGAAATCGCCAGTTGAGCGGCAGCCAGCCGAGCGACCGGTACCCGGAACGGAGAGCAGGACACATAGTCAAAGCCAAGATCTCGGCAAATGGCGATTGATTCGGGGTTTCCGCCGTGTTCTCCGCAGACTGAAAGGGTCACATCGGGCTGTGCCGCGCGCCCCCTTTCAGACCCAAGCTTGAGCAATTCGCCAACCCCGTCGGCGTCCAGAACATGGAACGGGTCCTCTGTGAAGACCCCCTGCCTGACATAGGCCGACATGAAACGCCCCGCGTCGTCGCGTGAAAGACCATAGGTCATCTGGGTCAGGTCGTTGGTTCCGAAACTTAAGAAAGCGGTGTTTGGTGCAATCTCTTCAGCACGCAGGCAGGCGCGTGGTGTTTCGACCATCACACCGAGGCGGTATTCGAACTCCTGCCCCTTTTCGGCAGCGACAGCGGCCGCCACCGAGTCGATGCGGGACTTTACCAACTCGACCTCTCGCTTGGCCGAAACCAGAGGGATCATCACCTCGGGTACAACCGGTGCACCGTTCTTGCGGGCCTCAATCGTGGCTTCAAAAATCGCGCGGGCCTGCATGTCGTAGATTTCGGGCACTGTAACGCCCAAGCGAACTCCGCGCAGGCCCAGCATCGGGTTGTATTCGGTCATCGCAGAGACGCGACGCTCCACATCCGAGACAGGCAGATCCAGCGCTTCGGCCAGTTCGCGTTGGCCGCCGCGGGTGGTGGGCAGGAATTCGTGCAGCGGCGGGTCAAACAGGCGAATGCAGACCGGCTGCCCCTCCATGATACGGAAAAGCTGAACGAAATCGTCACGCTGCATGGGCAGCAAACGCTCCAACACGGCCGCTCGACCGGATGAGGTCTGTGCGAAGATCATCTCGCGCATCACGATCAGGCGCCCGGGATCAAAGAACATATGCTCCGTCCGGCACAGGCCGATGCCCTGCGCCTGAAAGTTCCGCGCGGTCTGCGCATCCGCAGGGGTATCAGCATTGGCGCGGATTTCGATGTCCCGCTCGGCGTCGGCCCAGCCCATGAGCGTCTGGAAACAGTCGTCCAGCGCGGCCTCGAGCATCTCGGGCTGCCCCGCCAGAACCTGCCCCGAGCTTCCGTCGATCGTCAAAACGTCACCGGTCTTGAACACTCGCCCATCCGGGGTCGTCAGCATTTTCTTCTTGGTCTGGAACCGCATCTCTGACGCGCCGACAATGCAAGGCAGACCCAAACCACGCCCAATCACGGCGGCATGGCTGGTCATTCCGCCCTTTTCGGTCAGAACGGCAACGGCGGCATGCATGCCCCGCACATCCTCGGGCGAGGTTTCGCGGCGCACCAGAACACAGGCCTCACCCCGCGCGGCGCTGGCTTGCGCCTCGGCGGCCGTAAACACGATCTTGCCGGTCGACGCCCCCGGACTTGCGCCAATCGCGGTGGTCAGCACATCTCGCTCTGCCTCCGGGTGGACCTGCCGATGCAGCAGCTCGTTCAGGGCATGAGGGTCCACGCGCATCACCGCCTCTTGTGGCGGGATGATACCGTCTTCAGCCAGCCGCACCGCAATCCGCATCGCCGCGCGCGAGGTTCGCTGAACACGCACGCCGTCCAGAATATGCACATTGCCGTTCTGGATCACGAATTCGACCTGCATTTCCTCGCGCAGCTTCTCGCGCATCAAAGCAGCCTGAGCCTTCAGATCGGCAAATGCACTGGGAGCCACTTCTTCCAGCGACGGACCCCGTGGGTCTTTCTCAAGATAGAGCGCCGAGACATCTTCGCCCAACGCATCCCGCCCCTGGCTCTGGCTCAGATACCGGCCGGTGATCTGAGGCATCCCGGTTGTCGGATCCACCAGTTGCAACACACCCGAGCCGCATTCGCCCTGCCCGACGCCCGGAATCATCTCTTGGATGACAAGCCCCAGCCCCGCATCGGCCGGAGCCCCCTTGGCCTGACGCAACAGGCGCGCCGAGGTACCATCCCACGCCCGCGCCATCGAGCGCAGAACGCCAATCAGCTGCTCGCCGCGATCCTCGGGGAAAACCTCATCGGTCTCATCCTCATAGGCGTGCAGAGTACGCTTCAGCCCCGCGACACCATCCTCGTCGATCTCGTCAAACACATCCGCATCCAGACGCGCCACATGGATCGCGTAGCTCTGCACAAAGCGCAGATACATGGCGGCGGCAGGCTCATCGCCCATCGAGTTCGACAGCTCGGCAAACCGCGCCTCGTTCATGCCGATATTCAGAACCGCGCCTGGGCCGCCCCAATCGGGGTCCTCGGAACTGGGGCGCACACACAACAAAGCCGTCGGCTCGAATTGCTCAAGGATTGCAGCCAGATCGGGGACTTGCCCTTCGGCGATGCGCTGCACCGCGTCAAAAGACAACGCGACCGTGCGCGGCACCGGCATCTCCAACCGGACCAGACGTTGCAGGCACTTTGCCCGCCCCCCGTGGGTGTGCGGGGCAACGGGCGCGGTGGACGTGATAAGCGTGGTATGCGGATTATTCTGCACTGCGGCACCTTTTGGTTTCACCGCAGCATAGGCCCCTGCGCCCGTCACGCAAGGGTGATCTGGGCGCGCAAATCCGCGCGCCCGGGCCTTTAGCCTTCGATCTTGGTCAGATCGGCAACGCTGGAACAGACCGAGCGGATCTGACTGAGCAAGTTCAGACGGTTGCGGCGGAGGATGTCATTGTCCGTGTTGACCTGCACATCCTCAAAGAACGCATCCACTGGCCCACGCAGCGCGGCCATGGCCGCCATGGCGATTGGGAAATCCTCGGCCCTGAGCGCCGGATCAATCTGCGCCTGCGCCGCGTCAAGCGCCGAGAACAGAGTCTTTTCGCTGTCCGTCTCGGCGAATTTCACATCCGCACCGTAGGAGTATTCGACCCCGTCCTTCTCTTCGGCCTGCGTCAGGATGTTGTTGGCTCGCTTGAACCCCTGCACGAGGTTTTCCCCATCCTCGGTCGCGATCACCGCGTTCAGTGCGCGGGCGCGTTTGACCAGTAGGTTGAGGTCATCATTGCCGTCCATCGCAATACAGGCGTCGATGACGTCGTGACGGATGCCCTCATCACGGAGGAAGACTTTAAGGCGGTCGTGGAAAAACGACAGAAGATCGTCAGATGCGTCTGGGACCTTTTTCTCAAGTTCAAGAAAAGCTGCCGCAGGCAAATCATCTACTCGATCTCTAACTGTCTGGAATGCAGCACCAAAGACACCTCGTTCTGCGATTTCTTCCAACAGATCAAGAACATTGGCTTCCGGCAGTGCCTCATTGATTGCGCTTTCTGCTCGTATCAGTTGGCTGTCAAAGAACCGATCCAAAGACAGCCGCAGATCGTTTTCGAGTATCAATCGAGTTACACCCAATGCGGCACGGCGCAGAGCAAACGGGTCTTTCGAACCGGTCGGCTTCTCATCAATCGCCCAGAACCCGGTCAGCGTGTCCAGCTTGTCGGCCAGCGCCACTGTCACCGAAAGCGGCGCAGTCGGCACGTCATCTGACGGGCCAAGCGGCGAGTAGTGGTCCTGTGCCACAGCGGCCACGGCGGCGTCCTCGCCTGCCGCTTCGATGTAGTAGCGGCCCATAAGCCCCTGAAGTTCGGGGAATTCATACACCATCTCAGAGCTCAGATCGGCCTTGGCCAGACGCGCGGATTTCTCCGCTTGAATAGCGTCCGCTCCAGTCACAGGCGCCAGTTCGCAGGCCAGTGCGGCGACGCGGTCGATGCGTTCAGCTTGTGTGCCCAGCTTGTTGTGGAAGGTCACATTCTCCAGCGCACGGGTCCATTGGGCGATGTCCGACTTGGCGATACGCAGGTCGTTCTCCCAGAAGAATTTCGCATCCGCCAGACGGGCCGAAAGGACCTTCTGGTTCCCGGCCAGAATGGTCGCGCCATTGTCAGCAGTTTCGCGGTTGGCGACGGTGATGAAACGCTCGATCCGGCCGGTTTTGGGGTTCTTCACGGAAAAGAACTTCTGGTGCTCTTTCATCGAGGTCTGCAGCACCTCAGGCGGCAGGTCGAGGAATTCGTCGTCAATCTGCCCCATCAGCACCACGGGCCATTCAACCAGACCAGCGACCTCGGCCAGCAGGCCTTTGTCGTCAACCACTTCCAGACCGGCGGCAAAGGCCATGTTCTGGGCATCGTTCCAGATATGTTCGGCGCGTTCCTCGGGCGACAGGACCACGAAGGCGCGTTTCAGTTTGGCGGCGTAATCCTCGAACGAGGAAACGGCAAAGCGGTTCGGGGCCATGAACCGGTGGCCCTCGGTCGTGTCACCGGATGTGATGCCTTCGACCTCAAGCGGGACAACCTGCGCACCCGTCTCATCGATCAGAATGCACAGGATCGAGTGCAGAGGCCGAACCCACCGCATCGGGCCAGAGCCCCAGCGCATCGATTTTGGCCATGGGAAGTTGCGGATCGTGGCCTCAAGCACTTCGGCCACGATCTCTGCCGCCGGGCGTCCGGGCTTTTCGATCTGGGCGAAATAGACCGCACCTTTGGGGGTGTCGCGTTCCTCTAATTGGTCACGGGTCAAACCAGCGCCGCGCAGGAAGCCTTCGATCGCTTTGTCAGGTGCCCCGACCTTGGGGCCTTTGCGTTCCTCGCGGATCGTCGGGCTTTCCGCCAGCAGCCCTTCGACCGCCAAGGTCAAACGGCGCGGCGTGGTCAGGGCGACGGCAGAGGCATAGGTCAAACCGGCCTCGACCAAACCATCGGTGATCCGCTTTTTCAGGTCCTCACCCGCGCGGGTCTGCATACGCGCGGGGATCTCCTCGGAAAACAGTTCGATCAGCAGGTCGGGCATTTTCGGTCCTTAGAAATTTACGATCGTCTGGATGACGATGGCATTTGCGATATCCACAAAGAATGCGGATACAAGGGGCAGCACGATAAAGGCAATAGGCGATGGGCCATATCGCTTGGTTACTGCGGTCATATTCGCAATAGCAGTGGGGGTCGCGCCCAAAGCGAAGCCTCCAAACCCTGCAGCCAACACCGCGGCGCGGTAATTTGAGCCCATGACCGGGAACAGCACCCACAGCACAAAAACTACCGTGAACAGGGTCTGGGCGGACATGATGACGACGATGGCCATGCCAAGCTCGGCGATGGTCCAAAGCTGAAGGCTCATCAGTGACATGGCCAGAAACGCGCCCAAGGCGAATTCCGAGATCAACGCCAACGATGGCGTGCGCGATACCAGTGGGGCCGACGGTGCCACTAAGGCGCGCACATTGGCGATGACGATTCCCATGATCAAACATGGCACGAACAGCGGCAGCTTGAGACCGGCAGCTGAGATCGCTTCGCCCAGAGAATAACCCGCAATGATCGCGAGGTTGAGATGCAGCAAAACGCGCATGATCGACACGTGGTCGATATCGAGCGACCTGCCTTCTGTTTCGTCCGGCAATCCGACACTGGGCCCTTCGTCTGGACGGTCGGGGCTGAGATTGCGCCCTTCAACCAGCAACCGCGCAATCGGTCCACCGACCAAGGCGGCCAGAACCAAACCTAGCGTTGCAACGGCAACACCCAACTCGGTCGCGCTGTCCAACCCTGTCGCCCGCGCAACTTCGGGCGCCCATGCGATTGCGGTCCCGTGCCCGCCGATCAGCGCCGCCGAGCCGAACAGAACACCCGCCTGCGCCGGATAACCAAACATGGAAGCGCCAGCCGCACCGATCACGTTTTGCAAAACGATCGTCACAAGGGTCAGGATCAGAAGCAAAAACAGCGGCTTGCCGCCCGAAATCAGGTCCGAAAGACGTGCATTCAATCCGATCCCGGCAAAAAATACGACCAGTAGAAAATCCCGCGTACCCAGCTCGAATGCGAGTTCAAGATCGAATATCAAATACAGCGCCAGAACGGCAAACGAAGCCAACAACCCTCCGGTCACGGGCTCGGGGATGTTGAAATTGCGAAGTGCGGCGACGCGATCATTGATCCGTGCGCCAAGCAGGTAGACGGCAAAACCCAAGGTCGCCGTCAGAAACTCAGGGATTTCGACGACGTGCTGCATGGCGGTCTCCTTACTGCTGCGGTCTGGGAGGGCATTCCTCGCCCACCACGGTGCCATCATAGGCTTTTTCACCGCAATTGTTCAGGGAATGCCAGACAAAGCCCCGCCCATCTTCAGTGATCGCGACAATGCGGTCGACGCCGTAATGGATATTCTTCGCGCTCATGAAGGCCCGCGCCTGCCCGGTTTTCAACGCTTCGGCCACGGCGACCGCATCATAGCAATCGAACCAACCCGGAGCGGTCAGGGGCTCTGCATTCACAGCAGGCATGAAGCCGGACAGCTGTTCTTCGGAGAGATCCGTGTTAAAACAGGCCCGATACCGGATCGGAGAGCTATCGGCATCAATTGCCTGAAACGAAGAATAGGCAATCAGCTGCGGAGTCTCTCCGCCCACGGGCAAGAGGGCGACGTCCTGTCCGGGCTTCGGTTCGACCTCATAATAAAAGCCGTAGACTTGCAGGTAATACATGCCCGCCCCGGCCAGCACAGCCGATAGCCCCAGAATGATCGCAAGCAATTTTCCTGTCATTGTCTTAGGCTGCCTCTTTCAAGTTCCTGAAAAATCGGACAGGTTTCGGGTGGAAACTGGAAACCACAAGGGTGTTTTCATGGAATCGACCCTCGCCGTTGGGTTCTTTGGTGCACTGTTTGCGATCATGAACCCGATCACCAACCTGCCTGTGTTCCTGAGTGTTACGCAGGACCTGCCCCCTGCGGATCAACGTAAAGTCGCAGCTAAAACCGCGCTCTACTGCCTGGTCCTGGGCGGTGCGTTCGCCGCCATTGGCAGTCAGACGCTGAGCCTGTTCGGAATCAGCGTCGACCATCTGCGCGTCGCCGGAGGGTTGGTTGTGCTGATGATCGGCCTGAATATGCTGAACGGCAACGAAAGCACCTCGCATCACGGGACGGACGGGGAAAAAGAGGCCTATCCTGCGCCCGACACGGTCGCGTTCTATCCGCTGGCCTTTCCCATTCTGGTCGGTCCGGGCACGATCACGACCCTGATACTGTATGCGCATCACGTCAGCAAGCCACTTGAAGCCGTTGTTTTTGCAGGTGTATTCCTGACCGTCGTCGCCTTGCTTCTGGTCACCTTCTGGAATGCCCCGTGGCTGTCCAAACGTCTTTCGAGCAATGCACGCGTCATCATGAGCCGCTTTATGGGCATGATCCTCTCGGCCATCGCCATCGGCATGATTTCTGACGGCCTCAAGGCATTGCTGCCCGGATTGGCCTGAACGCTGCATCAGGCCTCGTACCCGGCGGCCTCGGTCAGAACGAACGCATCCGCGCATTGCTTGGCCAGCGCCCGGACACGGCCGATATAGGCCTGCCGTTCGGTTACCGAGATCACCCCGCGTGCGTCCAGCAGGTTGAAGATGTGGCTGGCCTTAATGCACTGATCATAGGCCGGGTGCGCCATCACGATGCGCTTGCCTGTTTTCGGATCATCATGCCGTTGCGCCAGAATGGTGGCGCATTCGGCCTCGGCCTCTTCGAAATGACGCAGCAGAACTTCGGTGTTGGCCACATCAAAGTTCCAACGGGCGTATTCCTCTTCGGTCTGCTTGAAGATGTCACCGTATGTCAGCGGGCTGGGGGACTGAGGGTCGTTGAACGGCATGTCCATCACGTGGTCGATGCCCAGCACATACATCGCCAGACGCTCCAGACCATAGGTCAGCTCACCGGAGACCGGCGTGCAATCATGACCACCGACCTGTTGGAAATAGGTGAACTGGCTGACTTCCATACCGTCGCACCAGACCTCCCACCCAAGACCCCATGCGCCGAGGGTCGGGCTTTCCCAGTCGTCCTCGACAAAACGGATGTCGTGCAGCTCCATATCGATACCGATGGCCTCGAGGCTGCCCAGATACAGCTCTTGCAGGTCTGGCGGGCTGGGTTTGATCAGAACCTGATACTGATAGTAGTGCTGCAGACGGTTCGGGTTCTCACCATACCGCCCGTCGGTTGGACGGCGCGAGGGTTGGACATAGGCCGCGGCCCATGCCTTGGACCCGAGCGCGCGCAGGGTTGTCGCCGGGTGGAACGTCCCTGCCCCAACCTCCATGTCATAAGGCTGCAGAATCGCACAGCCTTTCGAGGCCCAATAGGTCTGAAGCCGCAGGATGATCTCTTGAAAAGAACGAGGTGCGCTGGACTGATCGGTCATGACATTCCCTTTGGGCGCGCCTGCGCCCGGTTCCGATGGGTTTGGCCCTTCCTATGCAAGGGGCCGAGGGGCGTCAACGGGCCAATGGGTCCTTGCTGTATCTGCGCTGCCACACCGCAAATTCCCCGCATTCCCACCATGGCTTTCGCCACCCGAAATCGGGTATTCTGAGCAAAAGCATCCAAACTGCATAAACGGGCAGAAAATGACACGAGTATTTACGGCAATTTTATTGCTTCTTTTGGTCGGCCTACGCGCCGCAACCGCCCAGCAAGATCAGGGTGTCTGGGTTCAGGTCGAGGCGCAGCCATCCCTGCGTGAGGCACAGGATCGTGCGCAGGATTACGCCCGCGCGCTGCCCGACGTGAACGGCTTTCGCCTGGGCAGCGGCTGGTATGCCATTGTTATCGGCCCCTACCTACGCAGCGACGCAGAACAAGTGCTGCGAGTTTACCGCGCCGAAGGGCAAATCCCACGCGACAGTTTCATCACCTTCTCAAGTTCCCTGCGGCAGCAGTACTGGCCGATCGGTGCAAATGTGCTGAACCGTGGCACCCTTGCCCCACCGGTCGAACCCGAACAGCTCACTGTCGACACGCTGTCAGACGCGACCCCGCAGCCGTCGGATGAAACCCGCTCGCAGGCGTTGCAATCCGAACGTTTGCTCACGTCGCAGGAACGCAAGGACCTGCAGACTGCACTTCAGGCCGCGGGGTTCTATAACTCGACCATAGACGGAGCCTTCGGCCAAGGCACGCGCCGTTCCATGGCCGACTGGCAAAGCTTCAACGGATATGAGGCGACCGGCGTTCTGACCACTGTCCAGCGCGCCGCATTGATCGAGGACTATAACGCGCCGCTGATCAGCGTTGGAATGGCGCAATACACCGACGATCAGGCCGGGATTTCGGTCGATCTGCCGCTGGAGGCCATCGCCTTTGATCGTTATGAGGCCCCTTTCGCCCATTTCAAAAGCAACTCTGACCTGAACGCACAGGCGCTGTTGATCAGTCAGGAGGGCGGCAAACCCACCCTGCGCGCGCTTTATGAGGTGATGCAGTCGTTGGAAATCGTGCCGCTTGTCGGCCCACGAGAGCTGCGCGGTGATCGCTTTACTCTGGAAGGGCGCGGCAAAGGCATCGTCTCTTACACCGAAGCGGCGCTGAAGGATGGCAAGATCAAAGGCTTCACGCTGGTCTGGCCCGAGGGCGATGAGGCCCGCCGCGCCCGAGTTCTGGCGGCGATGAAGGCCAGCTTTGCCACCACAGATGCGGTTCTGGATTCCAGCGCAGGCGCAGATGCTGAGCAGCGCGTCGATCTGGTCTCGGGCCTTCAGATTCGCAAACCGCGCCTGTCTCGTTCGGGCTTCTTTGCGGATGCGTCCGGCACTGTCCTGACCGTATCCGAGGCCGCCGACAGCTGCAGCCGCGTCACGCTGGACGGCGATCAGGAGCTTCAAGTGGCCTGGACGGATGCCGATCTAGGTGTTTCCGTCCTGCGCCCGCGCAAGTCGCTGGCCCCGATCAACGTGGCCGAGTTCCGCGCGGACCAGCCGCGCATTCAGTCCGAGGTCGCTGTCTCTGGGTTCTCTTACGAAGGGGCCTTGGGGGCACCGACGCTGACCTTCGGTCAGATCGCGGACGTGCGCGGCTTGAACGGTGAAGCCGGTGTGAAACGCCTCGCTCTGGCCGCCCAACCGGGAGATGCCGGTGGTCCGGTCTTTGACGACAGTGGCAGCGTGGTTGGCATGCTTCTGCCCACCCCGTCCGAGGGCCGCACCCTGCCCGGCTCGGTCAGTCTTGCGGTTTCGACCCAAGGGTTGAACGACGTTCTGACCCAAGCGGGTATCTCGGGCCAAGCGGCGCAAGAAACGGCTGAGATCTCACCCAATGAGCTGAGCCGCCGCGCCAATGGGATGACCGTTCTGGTGCATTGCTGGGACTAACAATGTCCCCAAACTGAAAAAGCCGCTGCGCATCCGCGCGGCGGCTTCTTTGTTTCCCGACTAAAGAATATCCGGCGTCACATAAATCAATGTCGGCCCCGAGGCCTGAAACGCGGCTTTGACTGCCTCCTGCATCTCATCCACAGTTTTAGGCGCACTCGACAGCGCCCCGAACGCTTCGGCCAGTTTGCAGAAATCAGGATTGCGCGCCACAACCGCGTTTGGAGAGATCTGGCTACGGACCATGCTGTCCTCGATCTCTTTCAGCTTACCGTTGTCCCATAGGATAATCGGCAACGGCAGGCCCAGTTCCACCGCCACGCCCAGTTCTTGCATCGTGTAGTGGAACCCATAGTCCCCGGCGATTACCGCCGTTGGCCGCCCGCGCCGCGCCACTGCCCCACCGATGCCAGCGGGCAACGCATAGCCCAAGGTGCCAAAGCCGGTCGGATGGTGCCAATGATGGGGATAGGCCATGTCCCAGACCTCTTTCGCGGCATAGGCGAATTGGGTCATGTCGGAATAGATCATGGTGTCGGCAGGCATCGCGGCGCGCAGCGCATCAGCGACGGGCACGATACCCGGGCGCTCAGCATCGACCTCGGCCCGCCAACGGGCGCGTGCCACGGCGACTTCCTCAGCCGTCCAACCCGTCGCAGGTTTGGCGCTTTCGGTAACGGCCCACAAGGCACGGGCAAAGCTGGCACTGTCGGCCTGAATTTTGACAGCAGCGCGATGGCGATCCGACAGTACCTCAGGGTCCAAGTCGACGCGGACCAGATGCGCCGAATGGCCAAGCTCTTCCCGCCAGAGGTCAACCTCGCCCAGCTCGGCTCCAACAGCGATCACCAGATCGGCCGAGGCGATCACCTCAGCGCTGCCGGGCCGAGGCAGCATCGCACCAAAATCCAAAGGATAGTTCGCCCCGACCATGCCACGCCCTGCGTAGGTGGTGAAACAGGCCGCCCCCAGCTGGGTCAGGATTTGCCGCCATTCGTTCGATTTGCAACCACCACCCAGAATGAACAAGGGCCGTTTGGAGATGTTTAGCAAGGACACAACCGGCGCGACGTCCGGGGCAAATACCTTGGGGCGCAAGGCCGGTTGGTTCGGGAATGGCGCGGGATCGGCATCGCCCTCAAGCTGCGCAATCGGTACTTGAATGTGCTTTGGCCGCGGACGCGAGAGTTCGAATTCCTCAAACGCGCGCTCAACCAGACCATAGGCAGCCTGCGCAGTGTTCGCTTGCGCCGACCAATCCGTGACAGTACCCGCTGCGCCTTGCTGGTCCTTCATCTGATGCAACTGACCGCGCTGCGCCTGCGTCTCATCCAGACAGGATGACAGCACCAGCATCGGGACCGAGTCGCTATAGGCCTGCCCCATCGGTGTCATGATGTTGCACAGCCCCGGACCGGTGATCACATAGGCAACGCCCGGCTTGCCTGTCGCCCGCGCATAGCCATCTGCCATGAAACCCGCGCCCTGCTCATGCCGGGCCAGCACATGGGTGATCCCGGCCTCTTCAATGCCGCGGTACATTTCTTGATTATGGACGCCGGGAATGCCGAAAATCACATCCACGCCGCGATCCCTCAGCATATGGGAGATTTGCGCGCCAAGGGGTCTTTTCATCAGTCTCTCCAGAATTGGACGGTAAAGATTGCGTAAACGGCCAGCAACTCAAGCCGGCCGACCAGCATGCCTGCGGTCAACAGCCATTTTGCGGTGTCGTTTAGACCGGCAAAATTACCCGCCGGGCCAATTTGGTTCCCTAGGCCCGGTCCGACATTGGCCAGCGCTGTCGCAGCACCCGAAACGGATGTGATGAAGTCCAGCCCGGTCAGCGCCAGCGCCCAGGACAAAATCCCCATCGACAGGACGAAGAACATGAAAAAGCTCATGACCGAGGTCAGAACGTCCCGACTGACGGGGCGCCCGTCATAGAGCGGTACGAACACCCCATGCGGTGATCGAATGCGTCGGATTTGCGTTTTGATCGATGCAAACAGAAGCTGATAACGGAACACCTTGATCGAACAGGCGGTCGATCCGGCGCAGCCTCCGATCAGGCCGATCAGGAAGAACAACATGATTGGGAAGCTGCCCCAGAGCATGTAGTCAACACTCGCATAGCCAGTGCCCGAGATGATCGAGGTGATGTTGAACAGCGACTCGCGCAGGGCTCTTTCCCAATGGTGCGGAAAGACCGAGGTCAGGAACACCGACATCACGACGACCAGTACCAGAATGGTTGCCAGAAAGGCCCGGATCTGACTGTCTTGCCACAGCGACGAGGTGTTGCCATTGGCCAGTTGCACATAGCGCACGAAAGGCAATGCCGCGAGGATCATAAAGACCGAGGCCGCGTATTCCGCCGGGCCGCTGAAGGTTCCAAATGAGCTGTCGTAGTTCGAAAATCCGCCCGTTGCGATGGTGGTCATGGCGTGGACTGTCGCGTCAAAGAACCCCATCCCGACGGCCGCATAGACAAGGCCGCAAGCCAGTGTCAGGAACACGTAGATCAGCGAGATCTGGCCCGCGATCTCCTGCGCGCGGGGAAGGATTTTCCCCATGGTTTCAAACCCTTCCGAGCGGAAGATTTGCATACCACCGACTCGCAGCTCGGGCAGGAAAACCATAGCCACAACAATGATACCGATGCCGCCCAGCCATTGCAGGATACCTCGCCACAGCAGCAGGCCCTGCGGCAGGTCATCCAGCCCCGAAATCACGGTCGATCCAGTGGTGGTCAGGCCCGACATCGCCTCGAAATACGCGTCGACAAAACGCAGTTCGGTCTCGCCAAACAGAAACGGGATAGCCCCGAACACCGGCAGCGCGACCCAGACGCCCGAGGTCAGCAAAAAGGTCTGACGGATGGTCAGACCTTCACCCACGCCATTGGCGCAGCTCAGCGCAAGGACAACGCCGGTCAGAACGGTGATGATCGCGCTTTCAAGAAAGACATGCCATTCGCCCCGCCCCTCGATCATGTCGGCAAGCATAGGCAGCAGCATGGTCGCCCCCAGAATGGCGACCAGCATGCCAATCACATATCCGACCGGGCGAAGATCCATCATGACGCGCAGCGTTGGCGCGCCAGCCCGACCGTGTCAAGCAGATGACCCCGATTACTCGTCGGATTTCGCAACGACCTTGGGCATCGCGGGCGGTTTAGACGGCGCGCGCGTCTTGCGAGGGGCCGGTTTAGGGGTCTCTGTCGTAGCTGCAGCCGCTTTGGCCGGTGCGGCGCTTGGTGCCTTGGCTGCGGGTTTTGGCGCAGTCTTGGGGGCCGCCGGAGTTTTGGCCGGTGCCGCCTTTTTAGCCACGGTCTTTGCCGGAGTTGCCTTAGCCGCAGGTTTAGGTGTTGCGGGCGCAGGAGCAGCCTTGGCTGCGGGTTTGGATGTCGCCGGAGCAGGCGCCGCCTTGGCAACTGTTTTGGGCTTTGCTGTTACTGGGGTCGCCTTAGCGGCCGGTTTGGGCTTTGCTGCCGCCGGCGCAGCCTTAGCTGCCGGTTTAGGCGTTGCAGGTGCGGGGGCAACTTTGGCGGCTGCGGGTTTTGCCGCCGGGCGCGGTTTGGCGGTGAATTTTGCAACCGGCTCGGCCTTAGGCTTCGATGCGGCGGGTTTGGATTGCACCTTCTTGGCAGTCGAGGCCCGCTTGGCCGGAGCAGGTTTTGCAGCCGGTTTGGCAACAGGTTTAGGTGCAGCCGCACGTTTTGCTGCAGGTTTGATCGGCGCCGGTTCCGACGCAGTATTGCGCAGCGCATGAAGGGGCGCCATCGGCAGTTCCATGGCCGACCGGGCCATGATCTGCATAATCTTCATCTGGCTGACCACGGCGTATCCAGCCACGCGCATTGCAGCCGCCTGTAGCTCCAACGGTTGGGAAATTGGGTTCATGACATGTCTCTCCTGTAAATGCGATGCAGCCGGAACACTGAGAGAGGGATGCCCAGTCCGCGCCGATCACTCGGGCGGTTGGCGGGGTCTTGCAGTCCAAGGCGTCGCACGTCTCGGCTTCCTTCCGGGGGCGGCACACCCGTTTGAAAACGGGCAAGCGGCAGCTGCATTCCCTGCTTTCATAGCCCATTTACTGCGCAGACGCAGCAAGTTTCGCTGCATTGCGGCGAAAAAGCGCTGTTTTTGAGAAGAGGCGGCTAAATTTTCCGCATTCCCGCAGGGTTAGCCAACGTGGAATAAGGTCGTGAACAGACGCGGATCAAGGCTGGATGCCGCAAATGTAGGCCCTTCCGTCAGGATCGAGACCGCATCATGGCTGTGAAGGCTCTCCTGATGGCTGGCGATCACACGGAAATCGCCCACGTGATGATCGGCCAGCAATTCGGCACAGAACAGGCGCGCAGCGTCTTCGACAAAGATCGGATTGGCCGCGTTCAACTCGGCAAAAGCCTGTTCATCCTCGCGCTTGACCATGACCTGTGTTTCCGTCGGGACCGCACGGCGGCACAACTCGATCAGGTCTTCAAACCACAGGCAATCAGCGTCGCAATCCACCAACACTGAAATCCGCGCGACCGAGCGCTGCGAGTGCGGCGTTGCCAACTGTCCGCGCTGCGACCTGGCATGCTCGCTCAGTTCCAGCGAGCAAGGACAGGTCGAGGAATAGACATAGTCCAGATGCATGATCTTCTGGCGCACACCGTTCTGTTCGATCAGCTCCAGTGCGATGTCGTAATATTGGTAGCCCTCGAGGCCAGAGCGCAGGCTTTTAACCTTGGCCGGATAGGAAAAGCGCATCTGCAGACGCGCGTCGAAACTGTCGAGGTCGGTCAGATAGTCGCTCAGCGCCGCTTCCATCACCTCAAAGCTGAAGGTCCGCTCGGCGTGTTTGTAGAAGGACCGCATGATACGGGACATGTTGATGCCCTTCTTCTCGGCCTCCAGGCTCACCGTGCCAGTGACTGAAGCCTCGAGCGTCAGATCGTCCCCATCCTTGCGGTGAAAACGGATCGGCAGGCGAAAGTTCGAGATGCCCACATGTTGGATCTGCTGCTTGGCCCCCCGGATCAAGCTGGACGGGCCGTTTTGCAGGTCGGGCAATGTTGCCCGATACGCCTCATCCGCGACAAAACCTTCGGGGTATTCACGTGACAGGGACGGATAGTTCACCGCCGACATGCCGGGCACGAGCCGCGCCAAGGACGGGTCTAGCTGGCTGATCTCGGCCGCAGGCGCGGTCTTGGCCCATTGCCGTAGCAATTTCAGCGCTTCAGCGGCCTGTTCCCGGTTTGGGGCGTCGTCGATGTCACGGGGGTGAACGTTCATAGGCTGAGGTTCCTCGGTTGGCCGTCGAAATTAAGACGGCTGAAGTTCAGTATCCAGTTTAACCCGATACGGGCCAATTAACAGGATGGATCGAAAAAACCCAGCGTAAATCCGGCATTCTGCGCGCGGCAGCGACACATTGTGCCGCCAGTTTCCACGGATCAGAGCGGCAGGCTGCACCACCTCTCTGCCTGTCACGGCGCCTGCTAGCCCTGCGAAACGTCCAACGCATGTTGGATATCGGCCAACAGGTCATTTGCATCCTCAAGACCAATCGACAGGCGGATCAGACCGGGTGTGATGCCCAGCTCATCTTTCTGTTCATCACTCAGACGCTGATGGGTTGTGGTTGCAGGATGGGTCGCGATGGATTTCGCATCCCCCAGATTGTTCGAGATCACCGGGATCGTCAGCGCATTCAGAAATGCAAATGCTGCGTCCTTGCCGCCCTTGATATCCAAAGACAGTACGGTTCCGCCCTTGCCCCCGAGCTGCGTCTGCACCAGAGCATTCTGCGCATGGGTTTTCAAACCCGGATACAGCGTCCGCTCCAGCGCCGAGTGACCTTCCAGCGCCTCGGCCACCGCCTGCGCCGTTGCGGCCTGCGCGTTGACCCGCAGGGCCATCGTCTCAAGACCCTTAAGCATGATCCACGCGCTGAACGGGCTAAGTGCACCGCCGGTATGCTTCATGTAGGGTTCGACCGTGCCGCGGATAAACTCCTTGGTGCCAAGGATCACACCACCCAGCGCCCGGCCCTGCCCGTCGATATGTTTGGTCGCCGAATAGATCACCACATCCGCGCCCTGCTCGACCGCGCGCGAGAACACCGGTGTCGAAAACACGTTGTCCACCAGAACCAGAGCACCAACCGAATGGGCCAGTTCCGCAACGGCGGCAATGTCGATCACCTCGAGCGTCGGGTTTGACATGGACTCGAAGAATACGGCCTTAGTGTCGGGGCGGATCGCCGCCTTCCACTGGTCAAGATCGGTTCCATCGACAAACGTCACCTCGACACCATAGCGGGTCAGGATGTTTTCCAGAATGAACAGGCACGACCCGAACAGCGCCTTGGCCGAGACCACATGGTCCCCCGCTTTCAGCATCGAGGTCAACGCACCATTGACAGCTGCCATGCCGGACGCCGTGGCAAACGCATCCTCGGCCCCTTCCAGCGCCGCGATACGCTGTTCGAACATCGACACAGTCGGGTTGCCATAGCGGGCATAGATGAACTCATCCGGGCCACATTCCAGGAACCGGGCCTCGGCCTGCTCGGCAGTGTCGTATACGAAGCCCTGGGTCAGGAAGATCGCTTCGCTCACCTCGTTGTACTGACTACGACGGATACCGCCATGGACGGCTTGGGTGCGTTTGGTCCAGTTCTCGCTCATGTCATTCCTTTCGGCCTCAATCCCAGAGGCGCATCAAAAAAACCCCAGACGCGGTCAAGCGAAAGGGGCCTTTCATCCTGACCTTTTAGCGGTGTTGTTTAGCGTGGCCCGCAATCCGGTAACAAATCGCCACGTGGTGTTGTTGCCCTTACGCCGCAGTTGCGAATTCGTCAAGCCCGACGCCTGCGACGTCACGGTTCTGTAATCGTTCATTCACGGAAACGTCATAGCGTCATGACAAAGCGGCACCACAACATCTTGTATGAGGCAGAGCTATGCCAGTAATCAGGATCAACGCTGTTAACGGACGTGCTGAGTTGCATGGTAGTTCCCGACCCCTGATCGGGGCTGTGCAAGAGGCCCAGCAATCCGACGGGCCAGCCATTGTCATGACCCACGGATACAAGTATCGGCCCGACGATGCAGGTGCCTGCCCACACCGGCATATTCTGTCGCTGCATCCCAAGGCGATGCCCTGGTACAGCCCCAGCTGGCCACAACATCTGGGCTTTGGTAGCGGGTTTGAGGACGAAGGTCTTGCCATTGCCGTTGGTTGGGACGCGCGGGGCCCGCTCTGGTCAGCGCAACGTCGTGCCGTTGAAGCGGGCAAGGTACTGGCTGACGTCATTCGGGATGTGCATCACTTGAACCCAAAGCGTCCGATCCATTTCATCGGCCATTCCATGGGTATCGAAGTGGCGCTGGAGGCTCTGCATCACATTCCACCCGGCGCGCTCAGCCGGATTATTTCTCTCACCGGAGCCGCCTATCAATCCCGCACCGTCGCGGCCCTGAAAACACCTGCCGGGCGCGCAGCTGATTTCATCAACATCATCAGCCGCGAGAACGATCTATTCGACTTTCTTTACGAAACCTTCATCCAGCCACCCTGTCGTGGCGATGTCAGCATTGGCGCGGGCCTGACGGCACCAAACTCGGTCACATTGCAGATCGATTGCCCGGACACGGTGGATCACCTGTCGGCGCTAATCTCCCCGCTCGCCGCGCCCGAGCGGCGTATCTGCCACTGGTCCAGCTACACACGCCCAGGCGTGCTACGCGTCTACAACGCCTTGCTGCGCGACCCCGAGCGCCTCTGCCTGCAAAGGCTCAAACGCGGTATCCCCGAAAAACCGCACAGGCGCTGGTCACGGTTTTTTGCCCTACCCCGCCCACAGGGCCTCTTGCCGTTTGCTCAGAAAGCTTCATGATCCCGTCAGCTTGAGGAGACATCATGATCGACCTGTATTTCTGGCCAACCCCAAACGGTTGGAAAGCCTCCATCGCCCTGGAAGAGATGGAGCTGCCCTACACCACGCATCTGATCAATATCGGCAAGGGTGACCAGTTCGAACCGGAGTTCCTTAAGATCTCGCCCAATAACCGCATGCCCGCTATCGTCGATCCAGACGGCCCCGATGGTGCGCCGATCACGGTTTTCGAAAGCGGCGCGATCCTGATGTATCTGGCCCGTAAAACCGGCCGGTTTTACGGCGCGACCGAACGGGACAGGGTTGCGGTAGAAGAGTGGCTGATGTGGCAGATGGGCGGCGTTGGCCCGATGGCGGGTCAGGCGCATCACTTCCTGAAATATGCTCCCAACCTAGAGCCTCCGCAGGACCTGCCCTACGCCAAAGACCGCTACCGGACCGAAGTCGCCCGGCTCTACGGCGTGCTGGATCGGCGTCTGGCCGAGAACGAGTATGTTGCGGGTGATTTTTACTCGATCGCCGATATATCTATCTGGGGTTGGGCGAGCCTTTGGGAGGGTCAGCAGCAGGTTCTGGACGACAAGCCTCACTTCACCCGCTGGCTAGAGGCTGTGAGCGCCCGCCCGGGCGTGCAAGCCGGACGCGCCTTGTATGCAGAGCTGCGTGGGGATCACAGCAGCAAGCAAGCGCAGAGTGTTCTGTTCAAGCGATAGCTGAGGCCAGTTCGCCAACATTCGAAGCCTACGCGAAAACGTCGGCCATGTTGCGAACAACCGGTTTCTGACGCGCCACGATAAGAGCGATACTTGTCAGCCCAAACACAATGAACGGCGTCATCAACACGTTTTCAACCCACGGATAAACTGCATCCCGCTGTGACAAGTCCTCGAACAGACGAGTATGAAACAAAAAGGCCCGAGTTGTTAGCTTGGTGGCGAAAAGCGCGGACATTGCGACGCAGAACTGCAATGCGATGTTCCAAAGACTGATCGGCTTTTCGAAATTCCTCACGCTGAGTTTCGACGTGCCAAGCAGAGTCGCGAATATCCACATTACGATACAAACTCCGACCGTGGTGGTCGTCGTCGGACTATTCAGGAATATAACCGACCCCAGAATTGTGCCAGCGATGACAAAGGCAAATACACACGCAATCAACCGGGCGGAATAGTGCACTTTGCGCAGCGTTCTGAACTGACCCCAGGGATCTTCATCACCTTTTGGCCAAGTGAGACGAAAGGCCCCCAATACAGCAAGGCAACAATACGAAGCGGCACACCCCAAAATGAAAAACTGCGCGATGTCATTGGGCGCGACCCAAGAGATCAACGGGGCATCAAGGACAATAAATCCACTCAATATGACCAGAGCGGCGCCGCACAGGCATATCACGGCGTGAAACAGAACGTATCCAACTGTACCGGGCGAAACCACGTGCTCCATCAGTCTCGGCACGGCTAAAAAAGCCAGAATGAATGTCAGACCCGCAACGGGAAAATAGGCCTGAACGTCCAAATCAGTTCTGATTTTTCTATCAAGCTGCTGTATGAAAAACGAAATGGACAGGGCGATCACAATCAGAGTGATCACGACGGCAAATCTCAACAACAAACGATGCGTGTGGAAAATAAATGAACTCATAGCTGCCGCGTAGTCAGGGAATTGGGCGAAACTAAGACCTTACGCTTTCTTTGAGCGCGACTAGTGGCGATCGATTGGCAAGCACATAAAAATTGGAATTTTCAGGCCAACGCCCCCTCTCCCCGCACCAGAACATCCAGCATTCCCGAGATATCCTCGATCTCTTCCGCAATTACATGGATCACGGCGTCGGCCTTCTGCATTCGGCCCGTGACCCTCAGCAAACGCCCCGAGATCACCGCGCGGCGGAATTGCTCGTAGATCTTGCGCCAGACCACGATGTTCACGATCCCCGTCTCGTCCTCAAGCGTCAAAAAGATCACCCCTTTGGCGGTTCCGGGCCGCTGTCGCAGGATCACCAAACCCGCCACCGCCACCTGCGCGCCTTCGGGCGGCTGATCCAACCGGTTGGCAGGCAAACAGGCCGGCGGTCGGGGCCAGGTTCGGTTTGAAACATCAGGACAAGTCGCGGCAACAAGCATGAGAACAAAAATAGAACAATTGCGCAGAAAGTCCAGACGCGGCGCACAGAGTCGCAAATGAGGCTAGAAAGACCTAAATGCCTTGATTAAGGAAGAATTCGAACATCGCAAAAGGAAGACGCAAGCCATGGCAAAGATCACCTATGTCGAGCATAGCGGTACTGAACATACAGTCGACGTCGCCAATGGGCTGACCGTTATGGAAGGGGCCCGAGACAACAACATTCCCGGCATCGAGGCCGATTGCGGCGGCGCTTGCGCCTGCTCGACCTGCCACGTCTACATCCACCCCGACTGGGTTGAGAAAATCCCCGCCAAGGACGACATGGAAGAGGACATGCTGGACTTTGCCTATGAGCCCGACCCCGCCCGCTCGCGCCTGACCTGCCAAATCAAGGTCACGGACGCATTGGACGGTCTGGTTGTGCAAATGCCAGAAAAACAGATCTGATGCCCTCCAAAGCGCCGCGTCCCCCCGCCTGCCCCTGGCACCGTCGGGCACGCGGCGCGAAACTGATGTTGTGCCTTTGGCTGGCGGGCGCAAGCTCTGCCGCAGCATCAGAAGAAATCATCGAAGCCCGATTTGCTGAGCCCACGACGCGCTATGCCCATGGCGTATTGGGGGACGATGTGGAATACGGCGCCTTAGAGCTCCGGGTCGAAACTCGCGGTTCAGACAGTGCGCAAACGTTGCGGACGATACGCCTGCCCCAAGATCGGGTTTTCGAAGACCTTTCTCCTCGACTGGTGGACATGGACTCCGACGGAACGCCCGAAGTGATCGTGGTCGAGTCCCACGCTCAACTTGGCGCACAACTTGCAATCTACGACGAAAGCGGCACAAAGATCGCTGCCACCCCGCATATCGGAACCCGCTTTCGCTGGCTTGCCCCGATCGGAGCCGCCGATCTGGATGGCGATGGCTATACCGAGATCGCTTATATCGACCGCCCGCACCTCGCCAGAACCCTGCGCATCTGGCGTTACAAAGGGGGCGCGTTGACCCAAATCGCCTCTCTGCCCGGTCTGACCAACCATCGCATCGGTGAAGACTATATATCTGGTGGCCTGCGTGTCTGCGGCGAGACGCCAGAACTGATCACAGCCAGCGCCGACTGGTCGCGTATCATCAGCGTCACGTACGACAAGGGATGGACCAAGTCGGACCTCGGCCCATTCACAGGCCGCCAAAGCCTGAACCAAGCCTTAGAGTGCTGATCCGCTCTTCATCTGGCTAAAAATATCCTGGGGGAGAGGCCGCAGGCCAAGGGGGCAAAGCCCCCTGACCCACATCAAAGTCAAAGCGCCCGCCACCCAATATCGCGCCGATAAAAGCCCTCGGACCAATCCACGCCGTCAACCATTGCATAGGCCCGATCCCGCGCCTCTTGCAACGTCGCACCTCGGGCGGTGACACTCAGAACACGACCGCCAACCGCTTGAATCTGCCCTTCGACAGCCTTTGTCCCCGCGTGGAACACCATGTTGCTGCTGTCTTCAGGAAGGCCGTCCAAACCTTTGATAACCGAGCCTTTCTCATAAGAACCCGGATACCCGTTGGCTGCCATAACGATGGTCATCGCGTGATCATCGGCCCAGTTCACGCGCGTTTCGTCCAAACGCCCTTCGGCTGCGGCATGCATCAGGTCCATCGCCTGCGCCCCAAGACGCATCATCAAAACCTGACATTCGGGATCGCCAAACCGGACGTTGTATTCCACCAAACGCGGCTGCCCATCCTTGATCATCAAACCGGCATAGAGAACCCCTTGGAACGGCGCGCCCTGGCGCTTCATCTCGGCCATGGTTGGGCGGATGATTTCATCCATCGCGCGCGCCTCAATCTCGGCGCTCAGAACCGGAGCCGGGGAATAGGCCCCCATCCCGCCGGTGTTCAGACCTGTATCCCCCTCGCCCACGCGCTTGTGGTCCTGCGCGGTGCCGATCGACAGGATGTTCTCTCCATCGCAGAGAACGAACAATGAGGCCTCTTCGCCATCCATAAACTCTTCGATGACAACCTCGGCACCCGCCCCACCGAAGGCCCCGCCAAACATGTCGTCAATTGCGTCCAGAGCGGTCTGCTCGTCCATCGCTACAATCACGCCCTTACCCGCCGCCAGACCATCAGCCTTGACCACGATCGGAGCGCCTTGCGCTTGGATGTAAGCCTTAGCGGGGGCGGCTTCGGTGAACCTTGCATAGGCCGCTGTCGGCGCACCGGATGCATCGCAAACCTCTTTGGTGAAGCTCTTCGAGGCTTCCAACCGGGCCGCTTCGGCAGAGGGGCCAAACACCAGCACACCGGCTTCACGTAGCCGGTCCGCCACGCCAGCGGCCAAAGGGGCCTCGGGGCCGACGATCACGAAGTCAATCGCGTTGGCCTCGGCGAAATTGACCACGGCACCGCCATTCTCGATATCCAGCGAAGCGCATTCGGCGATCTGGGCGATCCCGGCATTGCCTGGCGCAACGATCAGACGGTCGCATTTGGGGTTCTGCATCACCGCCCAAGCGAGGCTGTGTTCACGCCCACCGCTGCCGAGAATAAGAATGTTCATTGGGTCGTCTCCGATCTGCTTGGCCTCGCCTGCGCGGCGTTCTAAGCTGGCACGGCATTTGACACAAGGCGCTGAAATGTCCGACCTGCTTGATGACCCAATTCCCGGCCAAAACACCCCTGAATACTCGGTTTCCGAGATTTCTGGCGAGGTGAAGCGCACGCTCGAGGGCTCGTTCGGGCGAATCCGTGTACGCGGCGAGGTTGGCCGCGTGTTCAAGGCGCGCTCGGGTCATTTGTATTACGACATCAAGGACGACCGAAACGTTCTGGCCTGCACCACGTGGAAGGGGCAGATTTCCGGACTGTCCGTTGTTCCAGAGGAAGGGTTGGAGGTCGTCGTTACCGGCCGCCTGACCGCATTCGGTGCGCAATCCAAATACAATATGAACGTTGATGAGGTCGCAGTCGCTGGCCAAGGCGCGCTGATGGCCCTGCTGGAAAAGCGAAAAAAGCAGCTGGAGGCCGAAGGACTTTTCGCGCCTGAGCGCAAGAAACCGCTGCCCTACCTGCCCCAGATCATCGGTGTCGTGACCTCTCCGTCCGGGGCGGTGATCCGCGATATCCTGCATCGCCTGCGCGACCGGTTTCCCCGCAAAGTCCTGATCTGGCCTGTCGCCGTGCAGGGTGCAAATTGTGCGCCCGAGGTGACCCGCGCCATCGAAGGCTTTAACGCGCTGACGCCAGGTGGCGCGCTGCCCCGCCCCGATCTGATCATCGTCGCGCGCGGTGGCGGCTCAATCGAAGACCTATGGGGGTTTAACGAAGAAAACGTGGCCCGCGCGGCTGCGGCATCAGATATCCCGCTGATCTCGGCCGTGGGGCATGAGACAGACACGACGCTGATCGACTTTGTCTCCGATCGCCGCGCGCCTACGCCAACAGCCGCAGCCGAATTGGCCGTCCCCGTGCGGATGGAGTTGATGGCCTGGACCAACGAACAGGGTGCGCGCCTTTCGCGGGCTGCGAGCGATGCGGTTCAGCGCCGTGCGCAGCGTCTGCGTGACGTGTCGCGTGCGCTTCCACGTCCGGATAGTTTGTTGAACTCTCCACGGCAACGTTTTGATCTGATTGCAGAACGCCTAACACCCGCCTTGAATCGCGGGGTGCAAAACCGTCGCCTGCAACTGGTCGAGATGTCGGCGCATCTGCGCCCATCGACTTTGCGAAGCGTCGTCTCCTCCCGTCAGGAGCATCTACGTAACCTGTCGTCGCGCCTCTCCCTCCGCCCGATTCAGCGCGAAATTGAACAGCAACGCCAGGCTACCGCTCGACTGGCCGAGCGGCTGGACGCGGCCCAAACCGTCCGACTAGAGCGCCTGCGCCAGCAACTGAGCGCAACCGACCGCCTGCGTGAAACGCTCAGCTACAAGGCAACGCTGGCGCGGGGCTATGCGGTCGTGCGCGCCGAGGGTGACGTTGTGACTACCAAGGCTCAGGCTGGCAAACACGCGGCGCTTGAGATCGAATTCTCGGACGGTCGCCTGGCGACCGGTTCCGCTGGCCGCCCTGCCGCGAAAAAACCCAAACCCGACACGCCGGATCAGGGATCGCTGTTCTAGAGGTTAAACCCCAACTTCAGGCCCCAGACACACCATCTCTTCCCCGAGGTCTTCCGCCTCATAGAGTTCAGTCGCCTGTGGGTCGCCTTCGAACTGCGCGATCAGCCCACCGCCCGACTTGGTGAATACCCAGCATTGCGGGTCCAGCCGGTCCTCGTAGACGAAACAGATTTGATCCTCGCGCTGATACCAGACGCCTTCTTTGCACTGTCCGTCCAAAAACGACCAGATCACGCGGCGGTTGGGCAAGTATCGCTCAACCCCATAAACCTGCCCTTCAAAACCATAAAACAGGGTTTTGCCCCGCGTGTACTCATCGAACTCGGCCCCGGACAGCGCCGTTTGCGCGCCCGCCGTCTGCGCCGACAGCGCCAATAGAATCACGAGATGCCTCAACATGAGGCCATAGTGTCAGATGCGGGCGGGCATGGCCAATCACCACGGCGGTATTCGCCTGCCCCCACGTCATTATTGTACCGCGTGCCTCCGCAAAGAACAGTGGTCTCGAACAAGACAGAGGGAACTGATGTGACAAACCTGCTATTCTGGCTCGCCGCCGCGTGCGCCTTGGCCTATTTGCCGCTATCCCCGCGCCCGGCAAGTTTGCTCCGCACCGTTCTGAAAACCGCGTCGGTTGCTTTCTTGGCCTTCGTCGCCCTCCTCAGCGGTGGCGCGACCTTGCTGGTTGTCGCCTTGGGCCTCTGCGCAGTTGGGGATGCTCTGCTGTCGCGAGAGTCCGACACCGCCTTCATGGCAGGTATTGGCGCGTTCGCCGCGGGGCATATCGCTTATATCGCGCTTTTCCTGACGCACCCTGGCAGCAACTTCGACCTCATTCTGGAACGGCCGGGATATTTCTGGTCGCTCCTCATTCTGGGGATCGTTGCCTCCACTTTGTTCGCCCCGCGCGCTGGAGATCTAAAACTCCCGGTTCTGATGTACATCCCGATCATCCTCGGCATGGGCGTCGCAGTTCTATCTTTGCCCGAGACCGGAATGCTGCGTTGGGCCTTACCTGCGGCACTGGCATTCATCGCCTCAGACCTCGTGCTGGCAACCGAGAAGTTTCTGCTGCCCCAAGGACATCCAGCCCTGAAGCAAACCCCCTATATGGTCTGGCCGCTTTATTGGGCTGCGCAGGCTGGACTACTGAACGCTTTCACCTGACCCTTTGCAACTCCGGCAAATCCACATTAGGTGGAGGGGAACACCTGCGGAGACCGAAAATGGCGTTTTTTTCAAAGCTGAAGGACAAGCTGTTCAAATCCTCATCTCGTATTGAGGAAGGGCTGGACGCCATTGTCGAAGACGGAGGTGAAGAAACCACCGCACCAGAGCCGGTGGCGCAGACGCCCGAACCCGCCCCGCAGCCGCAGCCGCAGGAAGCTGCGCCGCTACCAGAGACTTTGCAAGAAAATCAGCCCGCATCCAGCGGATTGCTGGGTCGCCTGTTCAGCCGCACAGAAACCAAGACCGAAATCCGCCGGACGCTGGATGACGATATGCTGGAACAGCTCGAAGAGTTGTTGATCGCCTCGGATATGGGCGTCGACACTGCCCTGCGCGTTACCTCGAATATGGCCGAGGGGCGTTTTGGCCGTAAACTCTCGTCCCGAGAGATCAAGCAACTGCTGGCGCAGGAAGTGGCCCGCGTGATGGAGCCGGTCGCCCGCCCCCTGCCAATCTACCCCAAACGCCCGCAAGTGGTGCTGGTGGTTGGCGTCAACGGCTCGGGCAAGACCACGACCATCGGCAAACTGGCCAGCCAGTTCAAATCCGCGGGCAAAAAGGTCGTGATCGCCGCCGGAGATACCTTTCGCGCCGCCGCCGTAGAACAACTGCAGGTCTGGGGTGACCGCGCTGGCGTCCCGGTTCTGACCGCGCCCGAAGGCTCGGACCCCGCAAGCCTTGCCTTTGACGCCCTGACCAAAGCGCAACAGGACGGTGCCGACCTTCTGATGATCGATACCGCAGGCCGCCTGCAAAACCGAGCCGACCTGATGGAGGAACTGGCCAAGATCGTCCGCGTGATCCGCAAGGTCGATGAGACCGCGCCGCACAACACGCTGCTTGTGCTGGATGCGACCACGGGCCAGAATGCCCTCAGCCAGGTGGAAACCTTCCGCAAACTCGCCGATGTGTCGGGCCTTGTGATGACCAAACTGGACGGCACAGCCAAAGGCGGCGTGCTGGTCGCGCTGGCCGACAAGTTCGGCCTACCCATCCACGCCATCGGCGTCGGAGAGCAAATAGACGACCTCGCCCCGTTCGACCCCGAAGAATTCGCAGCGGCCCTGACCGGCCTCGACCAAAACTGATCCGCCTCTTCATCTGGCTGAAAATATCCTCGGGGGTCTGGGGGCAGACAGCCCCCAACCTCGTCACACAAAACAAGTTCTGACAATTGAGCGACTGGCTGATCTCACTCGAAGGCACCGAAGCGGGCCACACCCTCGCCCTGGGCCTCGCCTTGATGGCCGCCTTCCTGCACGCAGTCTTCGGAGCACTGCAAAAGGGCCGCCACGATCCGTGGCTGTCTCGCGGGGCCATCGACGCCTGCTATTGCCTGATGGCCATCCCTTTTGCCCTATTCGTCGTGCCGTGGCCCGAACCCTATATGTGGCCCATCTTCGGCATCGTCTGGCTGATCCACATCACCTACAAGATTCTTCAGGCCTTTGCCTATACCAAAGGCTCCTACACGGTGGTCTACCCGGTCGTTCGCGGCACCGGCCCGCTTTTCACTGTGATCGGAGCCTACCTCCTGTTCGGAGAAACCTTCACAGGCACGCAATGGTTCGGTGTGGCCGTCCTTCTGGCCGGTATCTTTGGGCTGGCTGCCTATAATTTCCGGTTTCTGGAAACCAATCGTGAGACTCTAGGCATCGCTCTCACCCTGGCGATTGCCACAGGTCTCTTCGTAGCGCTCTACACGACCTATGACGCCTATGGCATCCGCGCCACCGCTGATCCGTTCACCTTTCTGGCCTGGTTCTTCATGATCGACGGCTTCGCGATGCCGATCTACGCGTTCCTCAGATGGCGCGCCATGATCAACCGCCCTTCCCCAGGTCCGCTGATGCTGCGGGGGCTTGCAGGCGGCTTGATCGCGCCACTGTCATTCGGAGCCATCATGCTGGCCACCCGATTGGACAAAGTCGGAGAAGCGGCTGTACTGCGCGAAACATCAACTGTATTTGCAGCCTTGATCGGCTGGCTGGTTTTGAAAGAAACCGTTGGCCCAAGACGCATCGCCCTGATGGCACTGATTGCATTGGGCGCTGTAATCGTTGAAATGGGCGGATGAACAGCAGGACACCACGATGACAGGCAAAAAAGAGATCAATCCGTTTCTGAAACAGGTGCTGGAGCTGGGCCCCCCGCTGGCCTTCTTCTTCATCTACCTGCGACTGCGTGATGACAGTTTTCTGATCGGCGGTATCGAGTATTCAGGCTTCATCATCGCTACTATCCTCTTTGTCCCGCTGATGCTGGCGGCAATGGGCATCTTGTGGTTTCTGACAGGCAAGCTCAGCCGGATGCAGATTTTCACCGCTTTCATGGTGATCTTCTTTGGTGGCCTAACCGCCTGGTTCAATGATGAGCGGTTCTTCAAGATGAAAACCACGCTGGTCTACGGGTTCTTCTCAGTCATTCTGGGGATCGGGTTGCTGCAGGGAAAGTCCTACCTGGCCTACGTTCTGGATGAAATGCTACCCATGAAACACGAAGGTTGGATGATCCTGACCCGTCGCCTCTGTGCCTGCTTTGCGGTTCTGGCCATCGCCAATGAGATCGTCTGGCGCACCATGTCCACCGATCTTTGGGTCAAGATCGAAACCTTCGCCTTTCCCATCGCGTTGATGGCCTTCCTGATGTACCAGTTCCACCGCTTGCAAAGCTATCTGGAAGACCCCGATCGCCAGTAGTCGACCTAAAGCCCCTTTGGTATCAGTTTGACACTCATCCAAGGAAACCACTTGGCTTGTTGACCTTGCTGTGAATAATTGAGTAACCACTCACCATCCTACTCCGGAGATTAGTACCCGAATGGCGGTATTCCCAAATAGCGGCTTCCTGTCCGATGCATCCGAAGGCCTGCGCGAGATGCTCTCGGCGCTGGCGACGGAAATCTCTTTGGATAAAAACGAAACCCTGTTCGATCAGGACGATGAAGGCGATGCGCTTTATGCCATCGTCGAAGGGACGCTCGAAGTGTCCTTCCTGGCCATGAGCGGCCGGAAGCTGGCGCTGACGCTCATGCGCCCGGGCGAGGTCTTCGGTGAGATCGCTCTGTTCGACAGCGGCCCTCGCACTGCCACTGTTGCGGCTGCTGAACCTTCTCGGGTTCTGCGCGTGCGTCGCAGGGACGTGATGGAGCAAATCCGCCAACACCCCGATCTTGCCGTTGATATGGTCCGTCTTGCCGGATTGCGCATGCGATCGATGAGCTCGCAGTTGAACGAGCAGGTCTTTCTGCCGATGCCGATTCGACTGGCGCGCAAACTGCTGCACCTGTCGTCTCTGCAGGACGATCCCACGGAACGCATTACCCTGTCGCAAAGTGAATTGGCCGAATTCGTTGGGGCCACGCGTGAGGCCGTCTCAAAAACCATATCGATCTGGAAACGGGACAATGTGGTTGAGGCATCGCGGGGCGGATTGCTGATCCACGACATCGAAGCTTTGCGCGCTTTGGCTGAATCGGACCTGATCTGACCTTTTGTGATCTTGTTCACAGACGACTCGGAAGACAGTGCCCTAGGTTAAACCTGTTACCGTAGGAGGTCAGTAATCATCCCCGATATCTGTCCACTGATCTCTCCCTGTACCTAAGCCATATGCTCAAAAGGCATATGGCTTATTTTCTTTCTGCCGGACCCAGAAGAAATGAAAAAAGGCCGGGGAAACCCCCGGCCGTTTTCAGTAGTTATGTGATGAGCTTAGTTTTCAAGGCTCAACGCGACAAAGCGCGGGTCGCCGCCACGGCGCACCAACAACAGCAGTGATTTGCGCCCGGCTTCAGTAGCTTCTTCAATACGCGCCTCAAGGTCGCTGATGGATTCGACCTTCTGCTGTCCAGCTTCAGTGATCAGGTCACCCACGCGCAGACCCTTGGCAAAGGCTTCCGAGGCTTCATCAACCTCGGTCACAACCAGACCGTCCGCCTCGGCATCCAGCCCCAGATCTTCACGCAGCGTATCTGTCAGCGGTGAAATGGTCAGGCCCAGAATGTCAGCGTTTTCGTCGGTTGGCGCGTCCGGAGTATCTTCCTCACTCGTCTCGGCACGCTCTGCATCCTCACGACGCCCTAGTGTGACCAGAATAGTCTGAGTGCCACCGTCGCGATGTACGACCACACGAACCGATTTGCCTACGGTTGTCTCACCGACCTGACGTACCAGACCGCGCGTGTCTTCGACCTCGACCCCGTCAAAGCTGAGGATCACGTCCCCTGCTTTCAGACCGGCCTCTTTCGCAGGACCCTCCGGTACATCGCTGATCAGCGCCCCCCCGGGTTTATCCAGACCCATCGCCTCAGCCATGTCTTCGGTCACATCCTGAATGCGCACACCCAACCAACCCCGGCGGGTTTCGCCGAACTCACGCAGCTGGTCGACGACCTTGGTTACGACATTGGAGGCCATCGAAAAACCGATACCGATCGAGCCGCCGTTGGGCGACAGAATCGCGGTGTTCACGCCGATGACCTGACCATCCATGTTGAACAGAGGACCACCCGAGTTGCCCCGGTTGATCGCAGCATCGGTCTGGATGTAGTCGTCATAGGACCCGCTCAGCGCGCGGTTACGGGCCGAGACGATCCCCGCCGACACCGAGAATCCCTGCCCCAGCGGGTTGCCCATGGCAATCACCCAGTCACCAACACGCGCCGTGTCGCTGTCGCCGAACTGGACGTATTGCAGCGGCCCCGAAGCCTCGACTTTCAACAGAGCGATATCGGTTTTCTCATCCGTGCCGATGACCTTGGCAGGCAGTTCCTTCACGGGCTGGCCGTCGCCTGGGAAGAACTCGATCAGAATTTCATCAGCCTCGGCGATCACGTGGTTATTTGTAACGATAAAGCCGTCTTCCGAGATCACGAACCCCGACCCCAGCGCATTACTGCGGCGCGGGCGGTCACCATTGTCGCCGTTGCGATCCTGAAACTCGCGGAAGAAGTCTTCGAACGGAGAGCCCTCGGGCACGATCCCCTGCGGCCCGGTCTGGCCTTCAATCAGGGTCGACGTGGTGATATTGACCACCGCCGGGCTGATCTGTTCCGCCAGCGGCGCAAGGCTTTCCCCGCGTGCATAAGCCGCAACTGTTTGCGCTGCGATCAGAACCATCGCTCCGAAGGCCAGCCACATCAGTCGCATGAAACCAACACTATCGTCCCGCCGGACGGAAATACTGCGCGCTTGTGCCTGCACTTGGGAACTCCTTGTCGTCAATTTCTTACAGACCGCCCTAAGGCAGACTATCTTTCCACCCAATGTAGTCGGTTTGATCACGCTCGCAACTGAGGATCGCGGGGAAATCACCGGCAAGTGAGGTCAGCAAGTCAAAACCCCAGCTGATAGGCGCCCCAAAGCAGCACAAGACCGCTTACAACACACAGCAGCCCTGCCAAACGACGCGCTTGTTCTGGTAGCGTGCGCAGCGCGTCTAACATACGTTCAATAAGCGAAGGGGCCAGCGCATAGGCCAGCCCCTCGACAATCAACACCAGCCCAAAGGCCAGAAGGATCATACCCATTACTGGGTCGCCTGCCCGGTGGGCGATTTCAGGTAGTTGAAGAACTCCGAATCCGGGCTGAGGACCATTGAGCTGTTCCCGCCCTGCAACGCGCGCTCATAAGCTGACAGCGAGCGGTAGAATTCAAAGAACTCTGGGTCTTTGCCAAAGGCGTCGGCGAAGATCGCGTTACGTTCGGCATCTGCCTCACCGCGGATGATTTCGGCCTCGCGGTTGGCGTCCGAAACCAGTTCAACCACGGTCCGGTCAGCCTGCGCGCGGACACGCTGCGCGGCTTCGTTACCGCGGGCGCGTTCGTCGGTTGCTTCACGTTCCCGCTCGGCTTTCATCCGATCAAAGGTCGCCTCAAGGTTCGCCTGCGGCAGGTCGGTGGCTTTCAGGCGCACGTCGATGACGTTGACGCCCAGCGCCCGCGCTTCGGCAATTGCGCTGTTGCGGATCCGCAGCATCAGGGCCGCACGGTCAGAGCTGAGGATATCCCGCGAGGAGACCGAACCCAGAACTTCCCGAGTTTCCGCACGAAGGATACGGTCCAGACGATCCTCGGCAACCGGAATACCGCCAACACCAACGGCCTGACGGAACTGCTCCAGATCCGAAATCCGGTAGCGCGCAAAGGCATCAACCACCAGACGACGGTCATCAAGAGGTGTTACCTCAAGCGGCTGCACGTCGATCGACAGGATGCGGTCATCATAGCGCACAACCTCTTGAATCAGAGGGATTTTAAACGCCAATCCGGGCTCTTCCTTGACCGCGACAACGCGACCAAACTGCAGAACCAGAGCGCGTTCACGCTCATCCACGATAAAGATCGAGGACAGAACACCGACAATCGCGAGGAAGACGACGGGTAGGATAAATGTCGTTTTACGCATCAGTTGCTCTCCGCTGCAGGGGTACGACGCAGTTCATTCAACGGCAGGTACGGCACAACGCCCTGCCCCGCGCCGCCGGTGTTTTCGTCCAGGATAATCTTGTCCACGTCACCCAGAACCTGCTCCATGCGCTCCAGATACAGACGCTTGCGGGTCACATCCGGCGCTTTGGAGTATTCCTCCAGAACCGCGCTGAAGCGGCTGGCCTCACCTTGGGCGCTGTTGATCTGTTGGGCGCGATAGGCTTCGGCCTCTTCCAGAACCTGAGCAGCTTCACCACGCGCTTCCGCTAGAACACGGTTGGCGTAGGCATCAGCGACGTTCTGCAGACGATCCCTTTCCTGCGCAGCGGCCTGAACGTCACGGAACGCGGCAATCACGTCCTGAGGCGGGTCAGCCTTGTCGAAGTTCACGCGGACGATGTTCACACCCGAATCGTAGCTGTCCATTGTCGCCTGAATCAGCTCTTGCAGACGTTCTGCGATAATGCCGCGGTCTCTGTTCAGGATCGGAGCAAGTTCGCTTTGCGCGATAATCTCACGCATCGCCGATTCCGACACCGCCTGAATCGTTTGACGCGGGTCGCGCAGGTTAAAGAGGAACTTGGCGGGGTCGTTGATATTCCAAACGACCTGATAGTCGATATCGACCACGTTTTCGTCACCGGTCAGCATCAGACCATCATCGCTGCCACGAGCGCCGCCCATGTCTTCATTCTGTTCCCGTGTAACAGGAATGACTTCGGCAGTTACGAATGGCCAAGGTGCAAAGTTCAGACCGGGATTTCCAACAGCCGAGAATTCGCCAAGGAACAGTTCAACTGACTGTTCTTCCGGCTTGACGGTGTAAAAGCTGGCCGCAGCCCAGAGGCCGATCGCGACCAATGCACCAATCGCCACGGTTCCCTTGGTAAAGATAGGGCCACCGCCGCCGCCTGAACCGTTGCTTCCACGGCCACCGCCGCCACGACCGCCCATGAGGACGCGCAGCTGCTCTTGCCCTTTTTTCATCAGCTCATCGATTTCGGGGATCTGCGGGCTCTCCCCTTCGGGAGGCTTGCGCCCGTCACCGTTGTTACCCCGATTTCCTCCACCACCAGAGGAGCCTCCGCCCCCCCAGGGGCCACCGCTGTTGCCCGCCATATGTGTCTATTCCCTTGTGTTTGACCGTGTGATCACGGTGTTCCTTGTAACTTGGTTGCGCGCAGTTGCAAATCAAGCCGTGCGTACAGGTTGCCGCATTGTCACCAGTTCTTCGGCCATGACCGGGTGAACTGCAACCGTGCGGTCGAAATCTTCCTTGGTCGCACCCATTTTGACGGCAATGCCCGCCAGTTGGATCATCTCACCCGCGCCAGGCGCCACGATGTGGCAACCCAACACCTTGCGCGTCGCCTGAGAGACGATCAGCTTCATCAGAACCCTCTGAGTACCACCGGCAAAGGATTTCTGCATCGGCTTGAACGAAGTCGCATAGACGTCAATTGGTTCCTGCGCGGCCGCCTCTTCCTCGCTGAGGCCCACGGTGCCGAATTCGGGCTGGGTGAAAATCGCGGTCGGGATCAGCTCATGATCCACTGGCGTCGGGTTGCCTTTGAAGACGGTCTCGACAAAAGCCATGCCTTCGCGGATCGCAACCGGGGTCAGATTCACTCGGTCGGTCACATCACCAATCGCATAAATCGAGGGCACGCCGGTCTGGCTGTACTCATCCACAACGATCTCACCCTTGCGCCCACGCTCGACGCCCACGTCCTCAAGCCCCAGGTTGTCCGCATTCGGAGTGCGCCCGGTGGCATACATGACCACGTCGAAATGATCCTCGGTCCCGTCGGTGGCTTTGACCCGGATCTTGTCGCCCTCTTTCGTCATCTCAAGCACATTGGTGCCCAGACGCACGTCGATACCGTTCTGGCGCATCTCTTCACAGATCAGGCCACGCGCTTCTTCGTCAAAGCCACGCAGGATCTGCGCACCGCGGTAGAACTGAGTGGTCTTGACGCCCAACCCGTTCATGATCCCGGCGAATTCACTGGCGATGTAACCGCCGCCGACGATCAGAATGCTTTCGGGCAATTTCTCAAGGTGGAAGATTTCATTCGACGTAATCGCCAGATCCGAGCCGGGGAAGTTCGGCACAACCGGACGGCCACCCGTCGCAATCAGGATATGCTTTGCGGTCTTGCGTGTGCCATCGGCCAGTTCAACCGTATGCGGATCAACCACATGGGCACGCTGATCAAAGCTCTCGACACCGTTGTTTTTCAGGATGTTGCGGTAGATGCCTTCCAGCCGATCCAGTTCCGTCACCAGCTTGTCGTGGAAGGTGTTCCAGTTGAACGCTCCGGGCTGAATGTCCCAGCCATAAGCCTGCGCGTCACCGACCATCCCCGAATATTCGCTGGCGAAGACCATAAGTTTCTTTGGAACGCATCCACGGATAACGCAAGTGCCGCCGTACCGATCCTCTTCCGCCAGAGCCACTTTGGCACCGTTTTCACCCGCCGCTACGCGCGCCGCGCGGACCCCACCCGAGCCTCCGCCGATTACGAAGAGGTCATAGTCAAAGCTCATGCTGGGTTCCTTCATTCAGCTTGCAAAATTCTTTGGATATCTGGGCGCGAAAACCGCCCTGCCAACCCCCAAAGGCGTAAATTTCCAGTATATTCCAACACGTCCTTGGGATGGCGCCTTCCACTCAGTCCGAAAAATCCGAAAATAGGTTGTCCTTGGCGCCATCAAGGAACTGGTCCAACTCAACTGTTCCGGCATTGATATCGCGCAGCTCGACCCGTCCATCGCCGTAGCCCACAACGACCTTGTCGCAGATATCTATGAACAGCCCGTTCTCGACGACACCCGGCACCTGGTTCAAAACCAGCGCCATCTGCCGGGCATTGCCGATCCGCTGCAGATGCAGGTCGAGGATATGGTTGCCCTCATCGGTTACAAATGGGGCCTCACCATTCATCCGAAGGGCTGAGTTAGTGCCAAGCACATCCATCGTGTCCAAAACTTCTTCGATCAGCGTTCGAGTGGTCTGCCAGCCAAAGGGGATCACCTCGACCGGCAGCGGGAATGCGCCGAGCGTTTCGACCTCTTTCCCGGCATCGGCGATCACCACCATCTGATCGCTGGCCGTTGCCACGATTTTTTCCTGCAGATGCGCGCCGCCACCGCCTTTGATCAGGTTCAGATCACCGTCGAACTCATCCGCGCCGTCAATCGTCAGGTCCAGCCATCCGGCCTGATCCAGCGACACGACCTCGATCCCGACTTCACGCGCCAATTGCGCGGTTCGGGTTGAGGTTGGTACGCCCTTGATGCGCAGGTCTTCTTGCTGGACACGCTCGCCCAGACGGCGAACAAGCCAAGCGGCGGTCGAGCCGGTGCCCAGCCCCACCCGCATTCCGTCTTCGACCATGTCGGCCGCGCGGTACGCCGCAACGTATTTGGCTGTGTCGATTGGCGACAAATCCGCGGTCATTGGCAGTCTTCCCCAAATAGTCTGCAAGACTTATATGCAATGCTCCACCCAACTTCGAGACCCAATTCACGTCGCCCGGATGCGAAAGATGTCGCTCAATTGCGCGTTTCCTATCGGAAACGTCGCAAACAAGGCTTTTCAGGTTTCGGTTGCTGTATATCTAGTCCGTATGATGACGCCCTATCGCCTGCACTATGCCCCTGACAACGCCTCGCTGGTGATCCGGCTGGTGCTGGATGAAATGGATCAGCCCTATGAGACGGTGCTGGTTGATCGTCGTCAGAACGCGCAAGACAGCGCAGCCTACCAAGCGTTGAACCCGAACGGGCTGATCCCGGTTCTCGAAACCCCTCAGGGGCCGATATTCGAGACAGCAGCCATTCTGCTGTGGTTGGCCGATAGCCATGGGCAACTTGCACCCGCGTCGACCAGCCCTGACCGGGCCGCCTTTCTGAAATGGCTGTTTTTCGCGTCAAACACGCTCCATGCCGATCTGCGCATCCTGTTTTATGCCGAGAAATACATAGACCCAGAACAGGCGGAGACCATGCGAGTCGGAATACGTCCAAGGCTGCGCACTCATCTGCAAAATCTGGACGCGGTCGCCGCGCAGGCTCCGGAATGGCTCAGCGCTGATCAGCCGTCAGTTCTGACATACTATATCGGCTGCATGATGCGGTGGATGGCGCTCTACCCATCCAATGCGGACCGCAGCTGGTACCAACTCGCCGATACGCCCTATCTTCAGCGCATCCTGACGCAGCTGGAGATGCGTCCCGCAACGCGAACGGCAATAGCCGCCGAAGGTCTTGGGGCCACGCCGTTCACCTCACCTATCTATGCCAACCCTCCTGAAGGCTCAGCTATCTGACATGTTCCTCTCTGTCTTCGATATGTTCAAAGTGGGCATCGGCCCGTCCTCATCCCACACCATGGGCCCCATGGTGGCCGCCGCGCGTTTTCTGGACATGATGCGTGCATCGCCGTTTGAATTTGCCGGGCTGCGCGGCTCGCTACACGGTTCGCTGGCCTTTACCGGGGTCGGTCACGCCACCGACCGCGCCACCATTCTTGGCCTCGCTGGGTTCGTGCCGGACACATATGACAACGACAAGGCCGAGGCCGCGCTGGCAGCGATTGCTGAGACGCACACCGTAACGCCCGAGGGGCTGCCGACTCTGGCCTTCAACCCCAAGACCGATCTGGTCTTTGACTACGACCACAATCTGCCCGGCCATGCCAACGGTATGATCCTGATGGCAACCGACGCGCAGGGCGATGTGATACTGCGGCAGGTCTTCTACTCGATCGGCGGCGGCTTTGTTCTGACCGAAGAGGAACTGGCCGCTGGCAAGGCCACAGACGAAGGCGCTCCAGTGCCCTTCCCCTTCAAATCGGCTGTCGAGATGTTGGAGATGGCCAAGTCCAGCGGCAAGTCCATTGCCGAAATGAAACGTGCCAACGAAATCGCACGTGGCTGCGCGGATAGCTTTGCCAAAGGCTCTGCCCGGCTGTGGCAGGTGATGAACGACTGTATCGAGCGTGGTCTGACCACCGACGGCATCCTGCCCGGCGGCCTCAGCGTGCGTCGCCGCGCAAAGGGTATCTATGATGCGCTGATGGCCGAGCGCGGCATGAACCTGACCGCACCGCACACCATCAACGATTGGATGAGCGTCTATGCCATGGCCGTGAACGAGGAAAACGCGGCCGGAGGCCAGGTGGTCACCGCGCCAACCAACGGCGCGGCAGGTGTTCTGCCTGCGGTACTGCGCTACTACCTCGACCACGTGCCTGGCGCGGCGGAAAGCCATATCGAGGATTTCCTTCTGACCGCAGCTGCCATTGGGGGGCTGGTGAAATTCAACGCCTCGATCTCGGGAGCTGAGGCTGGATGTCAGGCCGAGGTAGGCAGTGCCTCGGCGATGGCGGCGGCTGGTCTTTGCGCCGTGATGGGTGGCACGCCCGAGCAGGTGGAGAACGCCGCTGAAATCGCGCTTGAACACCACCTGGGCATGACCTGCGATCCGGTTGCAGGGCTGGTTCAGGTGCCGTGCATCGAGCGCAACGGCCTTGGCGCGATCAAGGCCGTTTCGGCCGCGTCGCTTGCGTTGCGTGGCGATGGGCAGCATTTTGTACCTCTGGACGCTGTGATCGAAACCATGCGTCAGACCGGGCATGATATGCATGAGAAGTACAAAGAAACCTCATTGGGTGGTTTGGCCGTAAACGTCCCGAACTGCTGAAGTGAGACAGGAGGTGGCGCAATGCGCGGACATTGTTTGTGCGGCAAGGTTGCGTATGAAGTTGATCCTCCGGTCTTGTCCTGCGTCTCATGCCATTGTGACAGTTGCCGCCGCCAGTGTGCCGCTCCGATGACGACCTATTTCGGGGTGCGCGATGGCCAATGGCGCTGGATCGGAGAAGAACCTAAGCGCTTCAACTCTTCGCCCGGAGTCCAGCGGAGTTTCTGCCCACATTGCGGAACACCGATCTCATTTCGGTCGACCAAGATGTCGGACGTTCTTCACCTTTACGTAGCGACTCTAGAGAGCCCCGAAGTCTTGCAGCCAACACTTCATGTCTCACATGAAGAGAAGTTGGAGTGGCTGAAACTGGGCGATGATTTGCCCACCTGCATCGGCCCCGACTACACCAAGGTTCAACCACTTCCGAAGGCTTGAGAACAGAGCTTTTCTCGGCCTTGGGAAACCGCTAGCGTCGCAGCCATGACTCAGGATCGTCCCGTATTCGGCATCGTTCTGATGCTTGGTTTCTGCGTGCTTGCCCCGATGGGGGATGCGCTGGCAAAGCTGTTGGGGGAAACAACCCCGCTGGCGCTGTTGGTCTTCGTGCGTTTCGCCATTCAGGCGGCGATTCTTGTGCCCTTGGTAGCGTTCACCGGCAGGCCATGGCGCATGCGGGGCCGTATTCTGCGACTGACCGTGATCCGCACACTTTTGCACATCGCGGGCATCACCGCGATGTTCTCGGCGTTGCAATTCCTGCCCCTGGCTGATGCGGTCGCCATCGCCTTCGTGATGCCCTTCATCATGCTGCTGCTCGGGAAATACATACTGAACGAAGAGGTCGGGCACCGCCGCCTAGCAGCCTGTATTGTCGGATTCGCCGGAACCCTTCTGGTCATTCAACCCAGCTTTGCCGAGGTCGGGCTGCCCGCGTTTTTGCCCCTGATCGTCGCAGTTGTCTTTGCCTTGTTCATGCTGGTCACGCGCCAGATCGCCAAAGAGACCGACCCAATGTCGTTACAGGCCGTCTCGGGTGTGTTTGCCACGATCCTACTGCTGCCCCTTCTAATCTGGGGAACGCAGTCTGAGATCCGGGAGCTGTCATTCACCCTCCCCTCGGGCCACGAACACTGGCTGCTTCTGTCTATCGGGATACTGGGTACTGTCGCCCATCTGTTTATGACATGGTCGCTGCGCTATGCGCCTTCGGCAACGCTGGCACCGATGCAGTATCTTGAGATCCCCGTCGCCACCCTGATCGGCTGGCTGATCTTTCACGACCTGCCGAACGGTCTGGCTGCGCTTGGCATCCTGATCACGATCGCCGCAGGGCTCTATGTTATTCTGCGCGAGAGGGCCACGGCGCGCTCAGCCCCGACTGAAACGCCTGCATGACCTGATCCAGAGCGCTACGAGGTACCATCACCAACATTCCCGGGCCGTCCATCTGAAGCTCAACCTTTGAAATGACACGGTTCGAGGTGCCCACCTGCCCGCTCGGATCGAAGTGAAGCCCCTCGATCGGCCACTCCAACCCGCGGCTGCGCCCGGTGACATTTTTCAGAGGAAAGAGAGAAACAACTGCGCCCGGCGTCAGATCCAACACGATGCTGGGCGGCGCATGGAACACGACCTCATGCGCGCCGATCAGAACACACGCCTTGTCCGGATACCGGACCAGAGTGTTCAAGACCGCCAATTGATGGTCCAGCCGCCCTCCCAAAAATCCAGCCCCTAACACCAAAGGGGCGTGCACGTTCCGCAGTGCCTTGTCGAAATCCGTGCTGTCCTGTTCCGCAATCGGAAAAAGGCGATCCTGAGGAATACGAGTTCTGATTTCAGGGGACAACGAATCGAAATCACCAATCACGGCATCCGGAATCCGCCCCGAATCGACCAGAACCGAGGCTCCACCATCCGCCGCAACCGCTATTGTGACGCTATTCAGCACCAAATTCAGGTCTTCAGGGCCGATCTGCCCCCCTCCAAACAGCCCGATTGGGCCACTTGAACGTACAATTGCCCCATTTTTTCTAAGATTGATCATTTTTCCCGGATTTGGACACATTGAGACCACAAAATGATAGGTTCATGCAGTTAGTTCCGAGTCGATCGGGTTGCCCCTGTCCGGGCGGATCGGCTCAGTTAGTTTGTAAAGGACGCATGTCTGATGGTACAGAACAACAAGGTATTGACCGTTTCCTATGGGACTTTCTCGTGCACTTTGGAAGGGTTCGACGACTCTTTCGAGACTATGAAAGCCATAGCCGAATACTTCCGCGATCTTGCGGCAGAAGACAGATACTTTGGATCTGAACCCCCGCAACCTGACGCCGAAATGCTGACGCGGATTGCGCAGCGCGACAACGCGCAACAAGTTGAAGCACGCCCGAGCGATACCGGCCTGCTTCTGCGCGCCACGGAAACGCCCCCCCGGACTGAAACGCCCCCCGCCCCTGAAGCGACCCTGCCACAGGATAACGCCATGCCCCAATCGCCCGATCTGAATGTTGTCCAGCCGACCCCCTCTGCGACACCTGAAACAGACACTGCTGCATCTTTCTTTTCCGAAGCTGCGCCGGTCGATGCCGACGCGGACCCGGCGCCCGATAGCCTGGCCGCCAAGCTGCAACGCATCCGCGCGGTTGTTTCCCATTCGGACGTGGATACGGACAACTATGCCGAGGAAGAGGTCGCCCCCCTAACGGCCGACACCCCGGCGCCGATGGACGCTGTCTCAGCCGCCTTTGCAGCAGGTTCGCTGAGCCCCGAAGATCTGGCCCCTACCGAGGCACCTGCCGTCGAAGCCGTTGAAGAGGCACACGCGCCGGAACTGCCGGATGCGCCAGCCATGGAATCGGCGCCGCTCGATTTGCAAGATGAGACCCCAATGCAAATCGAGTTTAAAGACTCAGAGGAAGAAGAGGCCCCCAAGGTGATCTTCGACGAAGACACCGAGACGGCGACCGATGACGGCGATGAGGTTGAGAATATCCTTAGCCCAGCAGACGAAGCAGAAGACGACCAGCAAGGTGTTCTGACCGCTGAGGATGAAGAAAGCCTGTTCCTCGAGATTGACGAGATCGAAGAGGAAATGGATGCGCAAGCGACCGTGGCGTCCTCGGATCTGGATCAGGATGTCTCGCGCCTGATGGCAAAAGCGGATGAGCAGATGGACGACCCGGCCGCCAGCGGCACGCGTGAGGCCTATTCACATCTGCGTACGGCCGTTGCTGCAACCTCGGCGGAAGATGTGGCCAAGCAGGCCGCGACTGATGAAGAGTATCGTGGCGATTTGGCCTCGGTCGTCAGCCCTCGCCGCCCAGACGATGTTCAGGTCACCAGCAAACGCCCTGATGCAGACATGGCGGCCCCTCTGAAACTGGTCGCCGAGCAGCGTATTGACGCGCCCAACGCGGATACAGGCCCGGTGACCCCCCGCCGTGTCACCTCGGATCAGTCCGAGTACGCGTCAGAAGAAAGCGGCTTTGCACAATTCGCACAGGATCAGGGCGCGCAGTCTCTGTCCGACCTTCTCGAAGCGGCTGCGGCGTACTTGTCCTTCATCGAAGGGCAGGAACAGTTCTCGCGCCCGCAATTGATGAACAAGGTCCGCTCGCTGAAACAGGATGAGTTCAATCGCGAAGAAAGCCTGAAGTCCTTCGGGCAGCTTCTACGCGACGGCAAAATCGAAAAAGCTGGCGGAGGGCGCTTTGCGGCCTCAAGTGACATCGGTTTTCGCCCGGAAGGTGAACGAGCCGTAGGCTGATATCCTCTATTTCGCTATCGAGAGTGGGTCGGAGATTTCTTCGACCCATTTTTCTTGCACTAACGCTATGGAATCTCGATGCGGACATGATGCCGCTATGCTGCATTGCAGAAAAATGATATTATCTGAGTAAAGGTAACAAATCTTTCAGTTCGTGTTCAAATCAAGGCTCCGCCATGTATGAACTACCAATTCGACGCCTCAGAGCATTCGACAAACCCAAAATAGAAAGCCATTTCAAGAGCCTCGATGCAGAAGCGCTGACGTCTCGATTTGGCGTACCGGTCAGCCTGGCCTTTGTTGAGGCGTACCTTGCAGGCATATTCAAAAATTCTGCGCTGGTATTTGGCGCGTTCCCCGATTCCTGCCTGCGCGGTGTCGGAGAATTGCGGGCTGTTCCGGACAGCCACAACCATGTGGCTGAACTGGCCTTCACCGTTGAAACGGTCTGGCAGGACTTAGGGATCGGCGATGCACTGCTGTCGCGGATAGTTACCGCAGCCCGCAATCGTGGATTTCGCGAAGTCCATATGTTGTGCCTCGCCACCAATCAAAAAATGCGCCGTCTGGCTGCAAAACACGACGCCGAGCTGAAACTGACGACAGGACAGATTGAGGCGACCCTGACAGCGCCCTGGCCCACCCCCTTCAGTGTCGCCGAAGAAATCTCGGGTGAGTATCATGCCATGGCCCGAGCGATCCTAAGTTGGTCGGGAAACGGTCGACGAACCGGCTAAGAACAGACATAGACACGCAGCGCCTATGACGACCAACGGCACTCGTAGAACCGGACAGCCCGAAGCTGAAACTTCGGACTTGCCCTCATCTCACTGTCTGGGTGTTGCGCAGGGAAATGATGCAAGCCTTGAATCTATGCAAAGATACTGATCAGTCGGGCTTCTGGTCCGGGTCTTCTTTCCCGACACCCTTGAACACGAACTTGAAGGGTAAAGCCCACAGAATGCCCAGCGCCACGTAAACCAGCAGCTCAAGCCAGATCGGAGGACGATCCAGCCAGTTCACCACCGTGACTACGGCGACAATATAGACAGGCAGGCCGATCACCAGAATGAACAGAGACCAACGCCTACGCGCCTTGTAGCTTAGGCCGGGTGTCTTGTCGTCCGACATCAGTCTGCAAACGGGTCGGTCACCAGAATGGTGTCGTCCCGCTCCGGGCTGGTGGATAACAGCGCCACTGGGCATTCGATCAACTCTTCGACCCGGCGCACGTATTTGATCGCGTTTGCTGGCAGATCCGCCCAGCTGCGCGCGCCTTCGGTGGATTCGCTCCAACCTGGCATCTCTTCGTAGATGGGCGTGCAGCGCGCCTGCTGATCGGCAGCGGTCGGCAGATAGTCCAGACGCTCGCCATCCAACTCGTAGCCGGTGCAGATCTTCAGCGTTTCGAACCCGTCCAACACATCCAGCTTGGTGAGAGAGATCCCGTTCACCCCGCTCGTCGCGCAGGTCTGGCGCACCAGACAGGCATCGAACCAGCCGCAGCGGCGCTGACGACCGGTGGTAGTGCCGAACTCATGCCCACGCTCGCCCAATCGCTGACCGTCGGCATCCTCAAGCTCGGTCGGGAACGGCCCCTCACCCACGCGGGTTGTGTAGGCTTTTACAATTCCCAGTACGAAGTCGATCGAGCCCGGCCCGATCCCCACGCCGGTCGCCGCTTGACCGGCAATCACGTTCGAGGAGGTCACGAAAGGATAGGTGCCAAAGTCAATATCCAGCAGCGCACCCTGCGCGCCTTCGAACAGGATACGTTTGCCCGCCTTGCGCTTTTCGTTGAGAACCTTCCAGACCGGAGCCGCAAAAGGCAGAATGTCCGCTGCAATTTCTTTCAGTTGCGCCAAGAGAGCATCCCGGTCGACAGGTTCAATCCCCAAACCCTTGCGCAATGGGTCGTGGTGCTGCAGTGCACGATCAACACGAGCTTCCAAGGTCGCCTCATCGGCAAGATCGGCAACACGCACCGAACGGCGTCCGACCTTGTCTTCGTAAGCCGGGCCAATCCCGCGCCCCGTGGTACCAATCTTTGTCCCTTTGCTCGCTGCTTCCTCGCGCGCGCGGTCCAACTCACCGTGGATCGGCAGAATCAGAGGGGTGTTCTCGGCAATCATCAGCGTCTCAGGCGTGATCTCAACGCCCTGAGCGCGCACAGTCGCGATTTCTTTGACCAGATGCCACGGGTCCAGAACCACGCCATTGCCGATCACGCTGAGCTTACCGCCGCGTACAACGCCCGAGGGCAACGCGTGCAGTTTGTAGACCTCGCCATCAATGACCAGAGTGTGGCCGGCATTGTGCCCGCCCTGAAAACGCGCGATCACGTCCGCCCGCTCGCTGAGCCAGTCGACGATCTTGCCTTTTCCTTCGTCACCCCACTGGGCGCCGACAACAACCACGTTGGCCATATCCGGTCCTTTTCGCGAAAAGATATCAAACTCGGCTGATATAACGAGGCTCAGACGGTAGGGAAACCGATATTTCGCCGCATCTGCAAATCGCGCTGCGCGCAATGCCTCCGGCGGGGATATTTTTAGCCAGATGAAGAACGGATCCCCTGCTTCATCTGGCCGAAAATATCTCGGGGGAGTCGCCAAAGGCGGCGGGGGCAGCGCCCCCAACTCGCTTTACGGCAAACGGACCGGTTTACCATGAGGCGTGGTCAGGTAAGCCCTTTCCCAAGCGCCCTGCAGCAAGGTGACCTCATCTGAGCGGGCATCTCCTTGTTCAGCCAACAAGGCCTCAAGGGTTTCGAGCCATGCCTGGAAGTAGTCATCCCCGCCATCCAGCTCTTTGTTCAGACCGTTCCGTTTCAACGTGTGCGAAAACCGGTCTGCCCAGTCGGGCCAGTCAAAACGCCCAGCCTCGTTCAAGGCGACAGTGACCGCAAAGACCTGAGCATGCCAGGGCTCGGAAAAGACAGGCTCTGGGGCTGTGGCTGTGATGCAGTTGCTCATGCAGGCTCCAGATAGGATTGCCACAGATCCAGCACCACCTCATCCTTGGGGTGTTCCGGATCGGTCCATAGCTCGGACGCCAGGAAAGATACGGCATAGAGAGGTTCTGGTGCCTCTCCCAGCCCGTGGGCATTGGAATCGGGTAGAACATGCGTTCCGTTCAAGCGAACGATCCGGCCTTGGGCCCCAGCGGCATAGTTCGGCAAACGTGTATGCCCACCATCCACCAGACGGTTCGCGGAGGGTCGCACTGTTTTCACCATCTGCCCGACCTCGAACTGCGCCGCGATGTTCGATTTGCGGTCCGCAGGGCCGCCTTTGGCCAATGCAGCTGCGACAGTTTGCGCTTTCAGCATTCGGTCTGCCAGTGGGTGATCCCCAACCGAGGTTTCTCCGCGCAGGTCTTCGAGGGTCAGCACCCCTTTTGCGACCAACAGATCGGCCAGCCCAGAGATCCATTTCTCATAGTAGGAAAACCGGGTGTAGTCCTTCGGCGACAGCTGCTCACGCGCATGGCGCGATGTGTCAATGTTCCATTGCCCCAAAAAGCCCGAGGCCAGCGTCACTGCCAAAGCTCGCGCGTGCCAGTCTTCGGAAAAAATGGGGGCGTCTTCGGCTTCTGGGTTGATCGGCCCGTCGCCAAACCGCCCTCCCATATCGTGAACGCGCGTCATGACGCCTCCTTAGGCAGGCCAGTACCGATCATGCTGTCGCGGGTGACCATAGCCGCGAGTTCCTCTTCGCCCAGCCCTTCTGTCCCCTCGGGACGCATGGGCAGCACAAGATAGCGAATCTCGGCCGTGGAGTCCCAGACGCGTACCGCTGTGTCCTCGGCGAGCGTCACACCAAACTCAGCCAGAACCTTGCGCGGTTCGCGCACGGCGCGGGCGCGGTAGGCGTCGGATTTATACCAGCCGGGCGGGATACCAAGCAGCGGCCACGGATAGCAACTGCACAGCGTACAAACGACCATGTTGTGCTGCTCCGGTGTGTTTTCGACCACCACCATATGTTCGCCTTGACGACCATAGTAACCAAGCTCGGCGACAACCGGCGTTGCATCTTCAAGCAATGCGGCTTTGAACGCAGGATCGCTCCAGGCCCTGGCGACAACGCGCGCGCCGTTCTGCGGGCCGACCTTGTTCTGATACGTGTCGATGATTTCATCCAGCGCCGCCGGGTCAATCAACCCCTTCCGGGTCAGAATCGTTTCGAGCGCTTTGACGCGCAGCGCGGGTTCGGGGGGCAACAAAGCGTGCGGGTGGTCAGAATGATCATGAGGCATGGCCGCAGGGTGCGCCAAGCTTGACCGATCTGTCCAGTCCCTTTGGTGTGATGTGCAACATCATCAACTGTGATGCCAACTCGTGACTTGCCCCCAGAACCAAACTTGCATAAGTACCACGCGATACACGCCACGCTGTACAGGACCACCATGGAAAACGTCGTTCTCATCATCCATCTTCTTCTGGCTTTGGGCCTGATCGCCGTCGTTCTGATGCAGCGGTCCGAGGGTGGCGGTCTTGGCATGGGTGGCGGTGGCGGCGGCGCCATGACAGGCCGTGCAGCTGCAACGGCCCTGGGCAAAGTGACCTGGATCCTGGCCGCCTGCTTTATCGTCACCTCGATCACCTTGACGATTCTGGCAGCGCAGAAGTCCTCGGGCAGCTCGGTCATCGACCGTTTGGGCGTTCCGGCTCCGGCCGCAACTGAAGAAAGCGCGCCTGCGGTTCCGTCCGCAGATGACCTGCTACCTCCGGCGCAGGGCGACAATGCCCCGCTGATCCCGCAGGCCGACTAAGCCACAAAACCTAGAAACCTGAAAGAGAACTGCAACAGCATCTTGCGGTTCTCTTGCGCTATTGGCGCGAATCCTTTATACGTGAAGTCCCGTGATGCAGCGGTTTTTCGGAACCGTCGGGCAGCTGATTTTGACGTCTCACGGGAGCAGCCGAAAAAACATGGCGCGTTTTATTTTCATCACTGGTGGTGTGGTTTCGTCCTTGGGTAAAGGACTGGCTTCGGCGGCTCTGGGATCGCTGTTGCAGGCGCGGGGATACTCGGTGCGTCTGCGCAAGCTGGACCCCTATCTGAACGTCGACCCCGGCACCATGTCGCCTTTCGAGCATGGCGAGGTTTTCGTCACCGATGATGGCGCTGAAACTGATCTGGACCTTGGTCACTATGAACGCTTCACCGGCGTGGCCGCACGCAAGACCGACTCGGTTAGCTCGGGGCGTATTTATTCCAACGTGCTGGAGAAAGAGCGCCGCGGAGATTACCTCGGCAAGACCATTCAGGTGATCCCGCACGTCACCAATGAGATTAAGGATTTCATCGCGATCGGTGAGGATGAGGTCGATTTCATGCTGTGTGAGATCGGCGGCACCGTGGGCGATATCGAAGGCCTGCCCTTCTTTGAAGCCATCCGTCAGTTCAGCCAGGACAAGCCGCGCGGTCAGTGTATCTTTATGCACCTGACGCTACTGCCTTACATCAAAGCCTCGGGCGAGCTGAAAACCAAGCCGACCCAACACTCGGTGAAAGAGCTGCGCTCGATCGGCCTTGCCCCCGATATTCTGGTTTGCCGGTCCGAAGGGCCGATCCCCACGAAAGAACGTGAAAAGCTGGCCCTGTTCTGCAATGTACGCCCCGATAGCGTGATCGCAGCGCAGGACCTGTCCACCATCTACGACGCGCCTCTGGCCTATCATAAGGAAGGTTTGGATCAGGCGGTTCTGGACGCGTTCCAGATCAGCCCTGCCCCCAAGCCCGATCTGGCGAAATGGGAAGACGTCAGCGACCGTATCCACAACGCCGAAGGCGAGGTGAAGGTCGCGATTGTGGGTAAATACACCCAGCTGGAAGACGCCTACAAGTCGATTGCCGAGGCGCTGACCCATGGCGGCATGGCGAACCGCGTCAGGGTCAAGATTGAATGGGTCGATGCCGAGGTGTTCGACCACGAAGATGCCGCCCCTTATCTGGAAGGCTACCACGCCATCCTCGTTCCCGGTGGCTTTGGCGAACGTGGCACCGAGGGCAAGATCAAAGCCGCGCAATATGCGCGTGAGCACAAGGTGCCCTATCTGGGCATCTGCCTGGGCATGCAGATGGCCGTGATTGAAGCCGCGCGCAATGCGGCTGGTATCGCCGAGGCGGGCTCGGAAGAGTTCGACCACGAGGCTGGTAAGAAACGGTTTGAACCGGTGGTCTATCACCTCAAGGAATGGGTTCAGGGCAATCACAAGGTCGAACGCAAAGTGGGCGACGACAAGGGCGGCACCATGCGCCTTGGGGCCTATAACGCGGTTCTGGCCGAAGGCTCGAAAGTTGCGAATGTCTACGGCGGCACTCAGATCGAGGAACGCCACCGTCACCGCTATGAGGTCGACATCAAATATCGTGAACAGCTTGAAAAAGCGGGCCTGAACTTCTCGGGCATGTCCCCTGATGGCCGCCTGCCTGAGATTGTCGAATGGTCGGATCACCCGTGGTTCATCGGCGTTCAGTATCACCCCGAGCTGAAATCCAAGCCGTTTGACCCGCATCCCCTATTCCGCGACTTCGTGCGCGCGGCCAAGGACAGCTCTCGACTGGTCTGATGCGGTCGCTGCAACGTGATGTACCGACACAATTAAGCGCTTAGGATTCTGGCGTCCTGGGATTAACTGTTGAACGAGTTTCGACAGGAGATACCCATGACGACCCAAGCCCAACGTGCTGAAACCTTCACGCGCCTGCATGTCAAAGGCGACCCGGTCATCCTGTTCAACATTTGGGACGCGGGCAGCGCAGCCGCCGTGCGCGATGCAGGCGCGCAGGCGATCGCGACGGGTAGCGCTCCGGTCGCGATGACGCAAGGCTATGCGGACGGGCAGCACATCCCGCTGGAAGCTGCGCTGGACAACGCAAAGCGCATCGTCAGCGCCGTTGATCTGCCCGTAACGCTGGACTTTGAAGGCGCCTATGCCGTCGATCCCGCAGGCATCGCCGACAATACGGCGCGCGCTTTGGATTGCGGTGTTGTTGGCTTCAACTTCGAAGATCAAATCGTCGGCGGAGACGGCCTACACACCATCCCCGATCAAGCGGCGCGAATCGAAGCGATGCGCAAAGCCTGCGACGCGGCTGGTATCCCCGCCTATATCAATGCCCGCACGGACATTTTCCTGAAGGCACCGGCCGACACGCATGATGCCACCATGTTGGAAGACGCCATTGCCCGGGCTACGGCCTTCCAATCCGCGGGTGCCAGCGGCTTCTTTGCCCCCGGCCTGAAAGACGAGACGATGATCCGACAGCTCTGTGAGGCCACCGAGTTACCGTTCAACATCATCGCTCTGCCTGGAACACCAGACTCAGCGACACTCGCCAAGCTGGGCGTGGCCCGGATCAGCTACGGCCCGGTGCCCTATCGCCAGATGATCGCATGGCTAACCGAACAGGCGCGTCAGGCCATCGGCTATGCCGGATAGGCACAACTTGCAATTTTTACGCAAACTTCGCACCTTGCCCTAAACCAGAACGGGAGAATTGCATGAGCAAAGGCTACTGGGTGGCCCATGTCGATGTCGACGATATGGAGACATACAAGAACTACATCGCAGCGAACGCAGAACCTTTCTCCGCCTATGGCGCCCGCTTTCTGGTGCGCGGCGGCTCGCGCGAGGTCAGAGAGGGCGCAGCACGGGCAAGAACAGTTGTGATCGAGTTTCCCAGCTACGAACAGGCCCTCGCCTGCTACGAAAGCGAAGGCTACCAAAAGGCCAAAGCGCTGCGCGATCCCGTCTCGTTCGGCGATCTTGTGATCATTGAGGGCTATGACGGGTAGTCTCAACTTGGCGCGCCACAAAATATGGATTAGATTGGCCTCATGTTGAAAAAATTCTTCCAAGCGTTTCGACCGCCACAGACAGAACACCTGCCCGACCCCGACGCCGAACTGGCGCTGGGTGCATTGATGGTACGTGTTGCGCAAGCGGACCGGGACTACAAACTGGAAGAGATCAGCCTGATTGATCGCATTCTGGCCCGCCTCTATCAGCACAACGCGATCGAGGCCGCTAAAGTCCGCGCCACCTGCGAGAAACTGCATGCAGCAGCACCGGAGACCGATACGTTTGGCAAACTGATCCGCGAAACCACCGACCTGAACGAACGCCTCGCCGCGCTGGACGCGCTGTGGGAAGTTGTGTTGGCCGATGGTGACACGGATGAGGGTGAGATCAAGATCGTTGAAGAGGCCCGCATGGCGATGGGACTCAGCTTCAACGACAGCAAATCCGCCCGTGAACGCGTGCAAAGCCGCTTGGAAGCTCACTAACCTGCCTCTATATCTGTCTCATGTTTCGAGATTTTCTGTCCCGGCTGACACAGCCTGACCCCGACCCTCTGGCCGAAGACGATGCCCGTCTTGCGCTGACGGCGCTTTTGGTGCGCATCGCCCGGTCCGACAATGACTACGCCGACTCGGAGATGGCCCGAATCGACAAGGTCTCGGTCGAACGCTATGGCCTCTCGCCTTTCGAAGCTGCAGGCCTGCGCGCCCGCGCCGAAGACCTTGAGGCCGAGGCCCCCGACACCGTCCGCTTCACCCGCGCCATCAAAGAGGCCGTCGCCTACGAGGATCGCCTGGCCGTTGTGCAGGCCATGTGGTCGGTCGCCCTCGCAGATGGGCAAAGGACCGGCGAGGAAGATTCGCTGCTGCGCCTTGTCGTCAGCCTACTGGGTGTCAGCGATGTGGATTCGGCCCTCGCCCGTCAGAAGGCAGCCAAAGCGTGACAGCGATGCTGGGCATGTATGACATGCCCGCCCTGCGCGCCTCCAACGATCGCTTCTGGGATCTGATCAGGACGCATTTGGGGGTCGGTCCCGCCAATCTTGAGCGGTCGCGCGATTTCTGGGAAATCTGGCGCGATCCCAATCTGATCTTTGCCCAAACCTGCGGTATGCCCTACCGAACGCAGCTTCATGACGCGGTGCAACTGATCGGCACGCCGGACTATGGTCTGCCCGGCTGTCCAGAGGGTTACTACAGATCTGTCTTTGTCGCCCGCGCCGATGATCCGCGCAGTCTGGCGGAGCTGACGGACGGGGTCTTTGTCTATAACGAAGCGCTGTCTCAATCCGGCTGGTCCGCTCCGATCACGCATTTGTCCCAGATGGGGCTTGCACCGAAGCACCTGCAGCAGACCGGAGCGCATGCCAATTCGGCCCAATCCGTGGCCGAGGGCATGAGCGATTTCGCCGCGCTCGACGCGCTGACCTGGGAGCTTCTTAAGGAGCATACCGATCTGGGAGACGCATTGCACGACGTTGCCGAGACGGAACCGACCCCAGGGCTGCCCTACATCACTTCGAAATCGCAGGATGCGCTTCGGATCGCACGCGCGGTTCAGGCCGCCATTGATGCTCTGACGGATGAGGATCGAGGTAATCTGCGCATCCGTGGGTTGATCAATATTCCCGCAAGCGCGTACCTCGCTATTCCAACTGCGCCTTCGCCCAAAGCACAGTTGCGCAGCAGCTAACCAATTTGATCACGACCTTTGGTCATTTTGATTGATTCCCCGCTCGATTCTGTGTTTTGCGCATTGCATTGCGCCGGATTTTCCGCCCTATTACCGCACCAACACCACTCATGACTGGAGCTTCCGTGACAGACGCCTCTGCCGTAATCGAGATCAAGGACCTTCACAAAAGCTTCGGTAATCTCGAGGTGCTCAAGGGCGTGGATATCACCGCGAAACGCGGCGATGTGGTCTCGCTCATCGGGTCCTCCGGCTCGGGGAAATCCACCTTGCTTCGGTGCTGCAACCTTCTGGAAGACAGCCAGCAGGGGGAAATCAAGTTCAAGGGCGAACCCGTCAAATGGAGCGGCTCGGGCAGCGCTCGCCGACCTGCCGATCCCAAACAGGTCCTGCGCATTCGCACCAACCTGTCGATGGTGTTCCAGCAGTTCAATCTGTGGGCGCATATGACCATTTTGCAAAATGTCATGGAGGCCCCGGTAACCGTTTTGGGCCGTGACAAAGCCGAAGTGGAAGACAGCGCGCGCAAATATCTGGAAAAGGTCGGCATCGGCGACAAATGCGATGTCTACCCTGCGCAACTGTCCGGTGGTCAGCAACAGCGCGCGGCCATCGCGCGCGGCCTGTGCATGGAACCCGAAGCACTGCTGTTCGACGAACCCACCTCGGCACTCGACCCCGAGCTGGAGCAGGAAGTGATCAAGGTGATCAAGGATCTCGCCGCCGAAGGCCGGACGATGATCATCGTGACCCATGACATGAAGATGGCCGCCGATATCTCAAGCCACGTGGTGTTCCTGCATCAGGGCCGGATCGAAGAGGAAGGCAGCGCCGAGGATATCTTTACCGCGCCTGAATCCGAACGGCTTCGGGGCTTTCTTTCCGCCACTCAGGCGGCATAAGTTTCAGAAACAGAACCAAACTGGGGAGTAACCAATGAAAAACCTGATTCTGTCCACCGCAGCACTGGCGCTGACCGCCGGTATCGCCTTGGCCGACACCGTCCGCATGGGCACCGAGGGCGCCTATCCTCCGTACAACTTCATCAATGATGCCGGCGAAATCGACGGGTTCGAGCGTGAAGTGGGCGACGAGCTGTGTAAGCGCGCAAACCTGGAATGCGAGTGGGTCAAGAACGACTGGGACTCGATCATTCCGAACCTGGTCTCGGGTAACTACGACACCATCATCGCAGGCATGTCGATCACCGACGAGCGTGATGAAGTTATTGATTTCACTCAAAACTACTTCCCTCCTGCGGCGTCGGCCTATGTTGGCGCATCGGACGGAGTTGACGTAGGCGGCGGCATCGTTGCGGCTCAGACTGCAACCATTCAAGCGGGTCACGTAGCTGAATCCGGCGCGACTCTGGTCGAGTTCGCGACCCCCGAAGAAACCATCGCAGCCGTGCGCAACGGTGAAGCAGACGCCGTGTTTGCCGACAAGGACTTCCTTGTGCCGATCGTCGAAGAATCGGCTGGTGAGCTGGTCTTCGTAGGCGATGACGTTCCGTTGGGCGGCGGTATCGGCCTGGGTATCCGTGAATCCGACGGCGAACTGCGCGGCAAGTTCGACGAAGCGATCACTTCGATGAAAGCGGATGGTTCGTTGAACGAACTGATCGTCAAATGGTTCGGTGAAGGCGTTCCGACCTACAACGCCGACGGTTCTGTCGTTTCCAACTGATCTGCATTAAAAGGTTCGGCGTTTTGATTGCGCCGAACCTGCCCCGGCCTTGCGCCGGAATTGACGTTCGAAAGACGCCACATGTTTTCCTATTGCGCTGATCCCGACACGCTGGGCACGTTCCGCTGGTTTTCCTGCTATTTGACCAACGGCGTGCATTGGTCGTTCTACCTGTCCTTCCTCAAGGTACTTGGCCTACTGGCCGTGACCGCTCCGGTCGCGCTGAGCTTTGGCTTTGCGGGCGCGATGGCAGCCAGGTCACATGTCGCGCCGCTCAGCTGGCTGGGCAAAGGTTACATCGCCATCGTGCGCGGCGTTCCGGACATCGCGTTTTTCCTGTTTTTCGTCATCGCTCTGGATCAGGCCTTCGAGTGGACGCGCCACCAAGTCATGTGTCCCGAATGGACAGATCCGGTCCGTCAAGGCAATGATTTCATCGTCTGTCAGGCTGCCAAACTGCCCTTGGGCAGCGCCCCGGAATGGGTTCACGAGACCTATGGGTTCTTCCTGGCCGTTGTCACCTTTTCCATCGTCTTTGGCGCGTTTGCTGCCAACGTTCTTTTTGGCGGTATGCGCGCCGTGCCGCATGCTCAGCTTGAAACGGCCGAGGCCTATGGCATGACCCGCCGCCAGACATTCTGGCGAATTCTGGTACCGCAGATGTGGGTCTACGCCCTGCCCGGCCTGTCCAACCTGTGGATGGTGCTGATAAAGGCCACCCCGCTTCTGTTCCTGCTGGGCATCGAAGACATCGTCTACTGGGCGCGTGAGTTGGGCGGCACCAAGACGTCACGCTTCACTGATTACCCCCATGGCGACTGGCGCATGTGGTATTTCCTGTTCCTGCTGATCTTCTACCTCAGCATGACCCGCGTCTCGGAAATCGTGCTTGAAAAGCTGATGCGCCGCCTGTCCCACGGTCAGGCCACATCCGGCGGAGAGCTGCTGCGCAAGGAGACGACGGCATGAGCTGCATCCAGACGATTCAGGACTACGCCCTGCGCTCTGTCGGGCTTGGCGAACGGCTGTTACCCAAATCAGACTTCACCCTGTGCGAACAGTTCACGCTGATCGGCTCGGGCATGATCTGGAATGTCTATTTCGGCATCATGGCCCTGGCGACTGGCTTTTTCCTGGCCACCGCGCTGGCCGTCGGCAAAGCATCTCCGAACAAATGGCTGCGCAAACCTTCGGAATGGTTCATCTTTCTGTTCCGAGGTTCTCCGCTGTTCATCCAGTTCTTTTTTGCCTACTTCTTCTTCCTGTCGCTGAAGAAGCCCTATCCGATGTTCGACGCCCTGACGTCGGCCTGGCTGGGTGCGTTGATCGTACTGTTCCTCAACACAGCCGCCTATACGGGTGAGATCTTCTATGGCGCCCTCCGCTCGATCCCCAAGGGTGATATCGAGGCCGCAGATGCCTATGGCATGACTGGCTGGGCTCGCTTCCGCCGGATTGTCTGGCCGACCATGCTGCGACTGGCTTGGCCCGCCTACACCAACGAGGCGATCTTTCTGTTTCACGCGACAACGCTGGTCTTTTTCTCGGCCTTCCCGGCCTGGCAGCAGCGCGGAGACGCACTGTATTACGCCAGCTATTTCGCGGACAAGACCTTCAACCCGTTCATCCCCTATCCGATTCTGGCCTTCTATTTCATCCTGCTGACGCTGGTCATCATCTGGGGCTTTGGACTGGTCAACAAACGACTGAACCGGCACCTACCCGCTGCTCGGAAAAGCAAGATGAAGTTGCGGCTGAACCTGGCGCGCTGATCTCCAGCGCGCCTGAGCATCAAAACCAAACGCACTACGCCGCGCTTACAGCGCGGTTTTTCTGTTCGAAACTTAGTTAGATTGAGGTGAAATGGTACCGCCTCCCTGGCTTGAACAGGGGACCTCTGGATCCACAATCCAGCGCTCTAACCAACTGAGCTAAGGCGGCACTTGTGAGGGGCGATGTACCGAACACGCCACGGGAATGCAAGAGGATTAAAGCCGAATTTTCCAGCTTTGTTCGACAAGATCGACACCAAAAGAATGCACTGGCTTGCTGTCCACCAGCTGCCATCCAGTGGACTGGTACAAGGCGCAGGCGGCCTTGTGGCTTTCATGCGTCCATAGCTGCATTTGCTGGTACCCAGCCGTCTTGGCAAAGCCCATGCAGGTGCCAAGAAGCCGCTTTCCCAGCCCCAGACCGCGTGCCTCGGGTACCAGAAGAAACAGGCGCAGTTTTGCGGTCTGCGCGTCCAGTTTGACGCAAAAGATACTCCCCAGTCTTTGGCCTTCTGCCTCGGCGATCCAGCCCTTCTCACACGCTGGGTCATGATCGGCGATAAATCCATCCAGAATACGCGCGACCAGCGGGGCGAAGCTGTCATCAAACCCCTCATCGCGGGCATAGAGGGTTCCGTGACGCTCAACCAGCCAAGGCGCATCTTGGGGCTGAAAGGGTCTGATGCTCACATTCTCCATACCATATCAGAGCGCAAAGGCGGCTTGATTCTCAACCCCGTGCGCGTTAGCAGGAACGCTCAGTCCCCGGAGGCGAGTATGGGTATCAACACCGAACGCGACATTCAGGCCAACCTTCAAATCGGCCCTACCGACCAGGGTATGGTACGTCTGTTTATCGAGGCCGATGGCCTTGAGATTCCGATGGATTTCGATCCCGAGGAAGCCGAAGAGATCGCAGACGAACTGCGTGCCGCCGCACAAGCTGCCCTGGCCGTCAAAGGCTGATCTGCGTCACAGCCGCGGGTCGCGCAACCCCTGCAATCGACGTGCAGCATCTGTGGCGAATTTCTGGATCATCTTTTTACGCCGGGCCGGAGGCAGCTTGTCCTCGGGTGCCATGCGAATGATCTCAGCATCGTAGGCGTCTGCGATAATCAGACCGGTTTCCTGAGGCAAGAGGTCCGTTGGGAACTCGGTATCGACGGCCCAAAAGAATCGATCACACCACTCCAGATAGCCTTGCCACTTCGCATCTGACTGATAGTCGGCACGGCTGGATTTGCACTCGATCACCCAAAGCTCGCCCTTTGGGCCCAACCCCATCACATCAACACGCAGCCCACGCGTTGGCACAAATTCTTCAACGGAAACAAAACCGTGGGCGGTTAGATGGCGCGCGACGCCGCGCGCAAGTTTCTGTCCGGGCTGTAAATCCAGTGTCATACTGAGAATGTGAACAATTAGTGAACAAAAGTAAAGTCTTCATTCAACGCTTGACATGGTACCATATGGTATCACATTAATATAATACTAAATGGTATCTTTACCGAGGCGACAAATGCAAACCCTTACCCAAAACGCGTTCCGTGCGCTTGCAGACCCAACCCGTCGGGACATCATCAAACTGCTTGCCTCTCAGGACATGACGATCGGACAGCTGACGAACCGGTTCGACATGACGAGGGCTGCCGTCAAAAAGCACCTGACGGTCTTGTCTGATGGCGGGCTTATTACGGTGGAAGCTCGCGGCAGAGAACGCATCAACCGCATTGAACCACAGGGCATGGCCCCGGTCTTGGATTGGCTCAGCTACTTTGACCAGTTCTGGGATGAACGCCTCAACTCTCTTAAGGAAGCTATTGAAAGGAAAAAAGAATGACGAATACCGTATTGCAAAAAACGATCTTTCTACGGGCGGATCCAGATACGGTCTGGGCCTATCTGACTGAACCCGAACGGCTGGCAGAGTGGTTTCACAAGCCGGAACTCACGTTGACCAAGGGAAGCAAACTGCAAATGTTTGGGACCACTAGCGGCGACCTTCTGATCTGGGGCGAGGTACAGGAGGCACGTGCCCCTGAATATCTTGAGTACACATTCTCTGTGAAGCCAATGGGAGACGCGGTCAGTCTAGTCAAATGGACTCTGACCCCCGTCGCAGGCGGTACAAAGCTCAGCCTTCAACATGAAGGCCTGCCTCAGGGTGCGGATGCGTTCGGCCTGATCCTTGCGCTCGACAATGGCTGGGATGAGCATTTCGGCAAAATGCGCACAGCGCTGCACGAAACTGTTGATGCCTGACCCCTTGTGTAAACCCGCCGGACGCCCTACGTAGGCGCTTGGCGGGTTCTGCCCTTCTTGTGACTGGTAGCATTCTGGTGGCCTTAAGCAATTCCGAGGGGGCTGGCTCTGTTCAGGTCCTGGCCTGATTACCTGGCGCCCACCTGTACATACAGGTCCTCGGGAATCACACCGCACGGTTGACTGGTGGTCCCGCCACATTTTCCCTGAAATTCAGCGCTCTGCGCGGGCTTCCTGCTTGACCAATGCGGGCTTGAAGCTATCCACCACGGGTGAGCCGCGACGTGGGCCGCCGGGTTTTTCCGCCATGCTCATGATCTTGTAGCCGAACTGAACACCGGCAAACACGATCCCGTTCATGAACCAGATCATCACAAGGGCGACCAGACCGATTTCAGAACTGGTGATCAAATGACGGAGGTTTGCCACGTTAAATGCCAGAAGCACCCCGACAAACACGGCCGAGATAACGAAACCCCAGGCGACTTGCGTGATATACAGGCGGATCAGTTTGGGCATGGCGAACCTCATTGCGCTATGACATTCAGGTTAGCGCATGTTTGGTTCGAGTAAAGGCGTCAGAATGCCTCGGGCTTAGCCTCACGGGCCATGTGATCCAGCACGGCGTTGACGAATTTCGGCTCTTTGCCTTCAGGGAAGAAGGCACGCGCGACGTCGACGAACTCGGTGATAACCACTTTGGGCGGCGTGTCGCTTTGGGTCAGCTCGGCCCCGGCGGCACGGAACAACGCCCGCAGGGTTGGGTCGATACGTGAGATTGGCCATTTGGCGACCAGAGCACGGTCGGTCATCTGGTCGATCGGCGCCTGATAGTTCACCGCATTGTCGACCAGCGACCGAAAGACGCTGATGTCGCCGTCCAACATTTCTTCGCCCTCATAGACGGCGCCGAACCGGTGATCCAGAAACTCATTCACGACCGCTTCGGTCGTCTGCCCCGATTGCTCCATCTGGAACAGTGCCTGCACGGCGTAAAGCCGGGCGGCGGATTTCATCAGGCGTTTCTGGTTGGCCGGTTTCGGCGCGTCTGTCTGGGTCATGCTGTCGTGGATCCGTTGCTGTCGCCCGCCACAAGGATGGACTCGGACGGCGGCTTGAAACCCACGCCCTTTTTAGAAGAGCCCCACTTACGGCTGAGTGCGATCAGATGCAAGGCCGCAGCGGCTGCCCCGCCACCTTTATTCATCTTTTCGGGATTTGCGCGGACTTCGGCCTGATCGTCATTCTCGACGGTCAGGATGCCGTTGCCGATGCAAAGCCCCTGCAGCCCCATCAGCTGGATCGCACGGCTGGAGTCGTTGCAGACAGTTTCATAGTGCGTGGTCTCGCCGCGAATGACACAGCCCAGCGCAACATAGCCGTCGAAGTCGCACTGACGGTCGGCCATAGCGATGGCGGTCGGAATCTCCAACGCGCCGGGAACTTCGACGACTTCGCAGTTGCCGCCAGCTGCTTTGATCTCGGCCTTCGCACCTGCAATCAGGTTGTCGGCAATCGCGCGGTAGAAAGGCGCCGCGACGATCAGCAACTTCACCGGCTTGTCGAAGCTGGGTGTCGGCAAAATGCCATGTTTGTCTTGCTCAGCCATGATTAGTCTTCCTTCAGGATCGGACGGGTGCCAACGATGGAAAGCCCAAACGCGTCCAGCCCCAGATATACGGTTTCGGGCGAGTCAGTCAGCAGGACTAGCTCTTGAATGCCCAGTTTGGACAGGATCTGAGATCCCAGACCGGTTTGCTTGATGGTCCGCGGGCCTTCATCTTCGGCTGCATAGAGAGAGTTGCGCGGCTGGCGGAACAGACAGACGACCCCCCGGCCCTCTTCCGCGATCTTCTCCATTGCGCGTGGCAATTCGCGAGAGGACTTCGGACCGAGGCCCAAGATATCCGGCGCTTCGTGCAGCGCGTGGGTGCGGGTCAGGACAGGCTCGGGCGTGGTGATGTCGCCTTTGATCATGACGACATGTTCGATGCCGTGAAGCTGATCGGTGAACAGGCGCATTTCCCATTCGCCGCCGTATTCCGACGAGACCATCTCGCGCGAGGTTTCGACCACGAGGTTGTCATTGCGTGAGCGATAGGTGATCAGGTCGCTGATCGTACCGATCTTCATGTCATGGGTTTTGGCGAACTCGACCAGATCGGGCAGACGGGCCATGGTGCCGTCGGGCTTCATGATTTCACAGATCACGCCCGAGGGGTTCAACCCGGCCAGGCGCGAGATATCCACGGCAGCCTCAGTGTGGCCTGCGCGGACCAGCACCCCACCCCGCTTAGCGCGCAAGGGGAAGATGTGACCTGGTGTTGCGATATGAGCCATGGTGTTCTGTTCATTGATCGCCGTTGCCACGGTCAGCGCGCGATCTGCGGCGGAAATACCGGTGGACACGCCCTCACGCGCTTCGATCGAAACCGTGAACGCCGTTTCGTGGCGGGATGAGTTGTTCACCGCCATCATCGGCAGCGCCAGCGCCTCGACCCGTTCAGCCGTCATCGGCAGGCAGATCAAGCCGCGCCCATGGGTTGCCATGAAGTTGATCGCCTCGGCATCAGCAAATTCTGCGGCAATGACCAGATCACCTTCGTTCTCCCGATCTTCATGATCGACGAGGATATACATCCGGCCTGCGCGGGCCTCTTCGATGATGTCCTCGATCGGGCTGATCGCATCGCGCAGCTGGGCCTCGACCGGGCCGGGGGTTTCAAAGCTCATGGGGCAGCCTTTCACAAGAGCATTTCTGCAAGGCGGGATAGACCACCCCGCATCCAAAAGCCAGAGCGCAAACGGCCTGAGCTGGCTCAGACGCGACGTATTCTAACGCTCAGACGGTCTCGGCCAGGCGGGCGACGTAACGGGCCAGAGTGTCGATTTCCAGATTCACCCGATCCCCGACGGCGACATCTCCCCATGTGGTGACCTCTTTGGTGTGAGGGATGAAGTTGATGCCGAAATCGCAGCCCTCTACATCATTCACCGTCAGAGACGTCCCATTCAAAGCAACCGAGCCCTTGGGCGCAATGAAACGCGCCAAATCCTTGGGCGCGCGCAAGGTCACGCGGGTGCTGTCGCCTTCGTCGCGCACATCGACAACTTCGGCGACGCCATCCACATGTCCCGATACGATGTGACCGCCCAGTTCGTCACCAACTTTCAACGCCCGCTCAAGGTTGACACGCTTGCCCAACGCCCAGCTGTTCAGGTTGGTTTTCGAGACGGTCTCGGCGCTGATCTGAACGTCATACCAATCATCGCCCAGCGCAATCACGGTCAGACAAACGCCATCGCTTGCAATCGATGCGCCAATGTCAATCGAGGCCGTGTCATAGCTCGTCTGGATACGCGCACGCAGGTCGCCTTGCTGGTCCAGCTCGGTCACTGTTCCGATATCGGTCACGATCCCTGTAAACATTCCGTCAACCCTCGCGTTCTACCCTGACTCAGACTATCAGGGCCGAGGTAAGCTGATCCGCGCCGCCCGGCAAGCCCAACCTTGCCGAGAAATCCTCGGGCGGGCATAGTTTCGACAAGAATATTGGCTAAATCGCGCAGATGCACCACCAAGACCCACATGCTGACCCTCGGGTCTTTCTGTTCCTGCAAGGCCCGCATGGCCCGTTTTTCAACGCGTTGGGCCGGATGCTGCGTGCCTCGGGGGCGCAGACATGGCGTGTTGGCTTCAACGCAGGCGATCAGACGTTCTGGTTCGACAGGAAATGCTACATCCCCTATCGCGACGCGCTAGAACACTGGCCCGAATTGCTGCAAGCGCTAATCGCCGAGAAACAAGTGACAGACATTGTTCTGTACGGCGACACCCGCCCGGTTCACGCAAACGCCGTCAGGATCGCCAAGACACGAGGCATCACCGTGCATGTGTTCGAGGAAGGCTACCTGCGCCCATGGTGGGTCACCTATGAGCGTGGCGGCTCAAACGGCAATTCGCGGCTGATGTCTCTGGATCTGGACCAGATGGCACAGGCACTGTCGCATTCGGGCGCACATTCCCCGCCACCGCCATCCCATTGGGGAGATATGCAACAACACATCTTCTACGGTGCGCTATACCACTGGTTCGTGCTGTTTCTGAACGGGCGATATCGCAATTTCAAACCGCACCGCGCGCTGCCAGTCTCGAAAGAGTTTCGGCTGTATTTCAAGCGCCTTATGCTGATGCCTTTCCACCGACTGCAACGAAGTCTAGCCACGGCACGGGTACGTAGCGGCGCCTTTCCCTATCACCTTGTGCTTTTGCAACTGGGTCATGACAGCTCGGTCCAGTCCCATTCGGAATATTCGGGGATGTGCGCTTTTTTAGAACAAATGATGGAGGGCTTCGCCAAAGGCGCCCCCGCACATCATCATCTGGTCATTAAGGAACATCCGCTTGAGAACCACCGCGAGCCCCTCCGTCGACGTGTTCGGGATTTGGCGCTCAAACTCGGGATCAAAGGCCGGGTGCATTACGTCCCCGGCGGCAAACTGGCGAAACTGCTGGACGACGCCAGCTCGGCCGTGACCATCAACTCGACCGCAGGGCAGCAAGTGCTATGGCGCGGCATCCCCTTGCGGATTTTTGGCCGTGCCGTCTATGACAAGCCGGAACTTGTGTCACAACAGGAGGTTAGCCGTTTCTTTGCCAACCCCGAATTACCCGATATTGAGGCCTACCAATTGTATCGGCGGTTTCTGCTGGAAACCAGTCAGGTTCCGGGCGGCTACTACTCCCGGCGCGGACGACGACAATTGCTGCGACGCGCTGTCGATATGATGCTGAGGGCTGATGATCCGTATCAGGCCCTACTGTCCGACGACGCGACCCCAGAGCCACAGTTGAAAATCGTTGAGTAGACTCAGCCATCCTTCTCTGGAAGTTGCAGCGGTAAAAGAGTAGTTTGCCGAAAAACAAGTAGAACTGAGGTTATCGGTAGTGCATCGCTTTCCAATCCGTTGGGTACGGGGGGTCGCCCTTGTGACCTCGCTCGTCGTGCTGAGTGCATGCCAGTTGCCCAAGGCGGGCCCTAACAAGAATGAGATTTTGGCCGGCTCAGTCAATAATGGCGGCAACGCGTTTGTGGTAGAAGTCGATGACCGCGTTTCGAGGGCCACGTCATCCGTGCCGCAGTTTGGGTTCTCTTCCTCCTTTACCTCAGCTCCGTCGCTGACCGCAGATACCGTGCGCCCAGGGGACGTTTTGGGCCTGACGATCTGGGAAAACGTCGATGACGGGTTGCTGGCTGGCGAAACGGGGGCCTCGACCGCGCTGGAAGAGGTTCAGGTCGACAGCGAAGGCTTCATTTTCGTCCCCTACGCGGGCCGTTTGCGTGCCGCAGGTAATACTCCTGAAGAGTTGCGCGGGTTGATTACCGATGAGCTGGAAGAGCAAACGCCTGACCCTCAGGTCGAAGTGCGCCGCCTGGCCGGAGACGGCTCGACCGTTTCGCTGACGGGCACCATCGGCGCCCCTGGTATCTATCCAATCGAACGCCCCACCCGCACCCTGCTTGGCATGCTGTCTCAGGCCGGAGGGGTTTCAGTGGCCTCCGATATCGCGCTGGTCACCCTGATCCGAGGCGATCAACGCGGGACAGTCTGGTACGAGGACCTGTTCCGCAATCCCAAACTGGACGTCGCACTGCGCGGCGGCGACCGCATTCTGGTTGAAGAAGACAGCCGCTCTTACATCGCGCTTGGCGCAACCGGTGGGCAATCGCGCGTCGCTTTCGACAGTCAGGACCTGTCCGCGCTTGAGGCCCTGGCTCAGGTTGGCGGGCTTGTATCCGTTTCCTCAGACCCAACTGGTATTTTTATCCTGCGCCGCGAACGTCAGGACGTCGCGCGCCAGGTAATGGGGCGCCCGGACCTGCAGGGCGATCAGCGCATGATCTATCTGCTGAACCTGACTGCGCCCAATGGCCTGTTCATCGCGCGTGATTTTGTGATCCGCGACGATGATACTATCTACGTCACCGAGGCACCGTATGCACAGTGGACCAAGTCGATCTCTCTGATCGCCGGGGGCCTGACGCCGGTTGCAAATGTTGCCACCCTGACCGGTAACTAGATCATGACCCTTGGGGACCCCACCGCAACTGGCGCGGCGCGGTCCCGGGCATTTGTCTACAATGGCGGGTTTCTGACCAATCGGCGCATCCGGCGCATTCTTTCCCTTTCGGGATATGACATCCGGCTGGGCCTGCCCCGCACCGAGGACACTGTAGCCATCTGGGGCAACAGCCCCACGGCCCATCGCGGGCGGCGCATCGCTCAGGACCGGGGCACCTCTTTGCTGCGGGTCGAGGATGCCTTTCTAAGATCCCTCCACCCCGGCCGAGAGGGCGAGCCTCCTTTGGGTCTGCTTCTGGATCGCTCGGGACTGCACTTTGATCCGGCCCAACCGTCAGATCTGGAAACGCTTCTGGCGACGCATCCGCTGGATGATACCGCGCTTCTGAACCGCGCGCGTGGCGCGATTGAGCGCCTGAAGGAACTGAACCTCAGCAAATATTCCGCCTTTGACCCCGACGCGCCGATCCCCGACCCCGGCTATGTGCTGGTGATTGATCAGACGGTCGGTGATGCTTCGGTCACGGCAAGCGCAGGGGATCGTGCACGGTTTCTTGAGATGCTGGTGATCGCGCAGGAAGAAAATCCAGGGATGCCGGTTCTGATCAAGACCCATCCCGAAACACTGGCTGGTCACCGCACCGGGCACTACACCGAACAGGACCTCTCGGATCGCGTTTCCTTCGTTGCGGACAACATCAGCCCTTGGTCGCTGCTGGACGGCGCGGTTAGTGTCTATACGCTCTCATCGCAAATGGGGTTCGAGGCCATTCTCGCCGGTCACAAACCCCGCGTCTTCGGGCAGCCATTCTATGCCGGATGGGGTTTGACGCAGGACGAAAACCCCGTTCAACGCAGACAACGCAATCTAACGCGCGCCCAGCTGTTCGCTGCAGCCATGATGCTCTACCCCGTTTGGTATGATGCCTATAGGGACCATTTATGTGAGCTAGAGATCGTGCTGGATACGCTTGCGGCGCAGACCCGCGCGTGGCGGCAAGATCGTTTGGGATGGACAGCGTCGGGCATGCGGATGTGGAAGCGTAAGCATCTGCAAGCCATGTTCGGCCAGCACCAGAAGATACGGTTTGTGCCGTCGCCACCTGCCCCATCCACCGGCCCACACATGGTCTGGGCCAATCAATCCCGGGAGGCCGAGGGTGTCACCCGTATCGAGGATGGCTTTCTCCGCTCACGCGGATTGGGGGCAGATCTTGTGCCTCCCCTGTCGCTGGTGACGGATGATCTGGGTATCTACTACGACCCGACCCAAACCAGCCGATTGGAAGAATGGATATCCAAGCGCGAAACTCTGCGTCCGGATCAGGAATACCGTGCCGAGCGGGTGATCTCAGCCCTCGTGTCCGAAGGGCTGAGCAAATACAACACCGGCGGCGCTGCGCCGCCTCTGCCCAAAGGTCACCGTATTCTGGTGCCGGGGCAGGTCGAGGACGACGCCTCAATCCTGCTAGGCACCAGCGTCATCCGCACCAATCTGGACCTGCTGCGCGAGGTTCGGGCTGCCAATCCCGATGCCGTAGTGATTTACAAACCCCATCCGGATGTCGAGGCTGGCCTGCGTTCGGGCCGGATCGACACCGAGGGGTTGGCGGATGTGATCGCGACTGAAACAGACCCATCGGCCTTGCTGTCTGAGATGCAGGAGGTCTGGACCATGACCTCGCTTATGGGGTTCGAAGCGCTGCTGCGCGGAATTCCGGTGACCACTTTTGGCGCGCCCTTCTACGCAGGTTGGGGCCTGACCACGGATCTGGGCAGCGTCCCGGCCCGTCGCGGCGCGCGTCCGTCGCTGCTGGGTTTGGTGCATGCCAGCCTGATCGACTATCCCCGCTATCTAGATCCGGTGACCGGCGTACCCTGCCCCGTCGAAGTTGCCATTGAACGGTTGGCCCAGGGGCAGCCCCCCAAACGCGGGCCGCTGAATCGCGCCTTGTCAAAGCTACAGGGCGCTTTTTCCACCCATGCCCATCTCTGGCGACGCTAATGCGTCGTTCGCGCCCAACGGTGCAATACGTCGCCACCGACCGGGCGCGCCTCGATCAACTCGAACCGAGGGGCGCTGTCTAGTTTTTCCAGCCCCAACGCGCCAATCGCCGAAAGACCCTCGGCGCCGATGGTTAAACCAGCCGTGAAACCGACAAGCTCATCGACCAGATCTTGCGCCAGCAGAGACGCCGCTAAAGCCGAACCGCCTTCGCAGAAAACACTTGTCAGTCCTTCCTGGCCCAGCTGCTGCAGCAGGTCGCGCGCATCAACCTGATGGTCGTGCAACGCACAGGGCAACAGCCTCGCGCCCAACCCTTCCCAAGTGCGGGCGCGCTCGGCGTCGGGATGCGGGCCATGACACAGCCAGACGGGCGTTTTTGAGGCTGTGCGCGCCAGTTGACCCATTAAGGGTAAATCCAAATGGCGCGAGACAACCACGCGCACCGGCTGACGCTCTATCCCCAGTTCCCGAACCGTAAGCGAGGGGTCATCCGCGCGCGCCGTGCCAGCGCCGACCATGACAGCATCGTGTCGGGCGCGCATCGCGTGAACCTCGCGACGCGCGGTTGGTCCGGTGATCCACTGGCTATGTCCAGTGGACGTGGCGATCCGCCCGTCAAAACTGCTGGCCAGTTTCAACGTCACAAACGGACGGCCCTGTTCGGTTTTCAGAAAGAACCCGGCCAGATCACACTCGGCCTCTTGCGCCAGCACGCCGGTTTCAACTTCGATCCCGGCCTCGCGCAGCATGGCGAAGCCCTGCCCGGAAACGCGAGGGTCGCTATCTTCGATCGCTGCAACAACGCGGGCCACGCCGGCCGAAATCAACGCCTCGGCGCAGGGCGGTGTTTTGCCGTAGTGGGCGCATGGTTCCAGCGAGACATAGGCCGTGGCCCCTTGGGCCTGCGCACCCGCTTGCGCCAAAGCCTCAGGCTCCGCGTGGGGACGTCCGCCGGGTTGAGTCCACCCTCGCCCAACAATCCGCCCATCGCGCACGATAACGCACCCGACGGCCGGGTTGGGCCAGCACGCCCCTTGACCGCGCCGACCCAAAGACAAAGCCAGCGCCATAAATCGCTTATCTGTTTCGCTCACTCGTCCGTCGAAGGCTGCGGCGGGCGCAGTTCGTGAACAAACTCCTCGAAATCATCGGCCGCCTGGAAATTCTTGTACACACTCGCAAAGCGAACATAGGCGACGGTGTCGATCCGCGCCAGAGCTTCCATGACGATCTCACCAATTCTGTTGGACGGAATATCGGTGTCGCCCATGCTTTCCAGACGCCGCACAATACCCGAGATCATCTGATCAATCCGTTCAGGATCCACCGGGCGTTTCTGCATCGAGATACGGATCGAACGTTCCAGCTTGTCGCGGTCAAAATCTTCGCGTTTTCCGTTGGTTTTGATAACTACCAGATCGCGCAACTGAACCCGTTCATAGGTCGTAAAACGCCCTCCACAGGCCGGGCAAAACCGACGTCGGCGTATTGCAACGTGATCCTCTGCCGGGCGTGAATCTTTCACCTGAGTATCAATATTTCCGCAAAACGGGCAGCGCATCCGCCGTCTCCTCGTCCCTAGCTGGCCTCTTTTGTAAGCGCTTTGGCTTACTTATCCACAACTATAGGGCAGCCGCTAGGATTTGGGTAGTCGGAATTTTGCACCCCAAAATAAAGGGTCAGGACAGATGTGCCGCGACCAGCCGCCGATGCGGGGCGCGGCGGTGTTCAAACAGGTATATCCCCTGCCAAGTTCCCAAAACCATCTGACTCTGACGGACAGGAATGGACAGGGAAACTGGCATCATCGCCGCTTTGATATGGGCTGGCATGTCATCCGGCCCTTCATACGTATGGCGCAGGTAAGACATTGAGGGCTGATCGGACGGGGGCACCAGGCGCTCAAAAAACGCATGCAAATCCGTCTGCACCTCGGGGTCTGCGTTCTCTTGCACCAGCAAAGAACAGGATGTGTGCCTGACGAACAGCGTCAGGACACCATCCCGTTCAAAGGAACTAAGCCAATCAGCGACTTGAGACGTGAATTCGTATAAACTGGGCCCATCGGTCTGGAGCGCGAATTCTGTCTGCATTCTGGGTTAAACCTCTTGCCTTACCTGGTGAAAATCGGCCTACGACCGCACCGAGCGTTTGCACTCTGTACGGACATACTGGAACCAGAAACGAAAGGGCCACGTGAGCTGCCGGATTGCGCGGACGCATCAGCCGAAGGCGGCTTCAGCGAAAACTGCACGGCCGTTCTACGCCCGGTTGTCACACTAGGTCCATAGCCTCGCAACACATAGATGGGGTCCTGCCATCCCGCCCCAAGTCCGCGTCGTGCAAAATCTGCAGCCGCACACCAATATCCATCCGTATCATCCCTACTGCGAGGAACGACTTCGAAGTCGGTGCCATTGATTGAATTAGTCTGGAAACCCAAACGCTCCGCGTTCGCCGCCAAGGGAATACTCAGGACAACCACCGCTAGTGCGGCGCAATACCGTAGATTTTTCACCATACTATTTCCTCACTTACTGCGCCTCTTAATCTAGAGGTCAACACGCCCACGGAAAGCAGGCCTCACGATCATTTCAGCCCACCACTATCTATATGTAAAGCGGCGTGAGCCATCCGTTATTGCGAATCAGCAGCCCCAATCCGTGCGCTCCGGCGGCCACGTCAAATCGAAAGCGCCCCAATTCGTCCTGCCACTCGGTCATGGACGATCACGGTTGCAACATCCGAGGGAGCTGCACGCCGAAAACCGCCAGGCGATGGATATGAACCTCCAGCCCACGTTTCGACGCCACAGGCCTTAGCCAGACCGAAAGCGGCCCGAAACGCTCAAGAACATCGCCCGTTTTTGCATCAAGCCTCAGCTCTGACGTTGTTTTGTGCCCCCCAAAGTCTCGCAGACAGCTGTGGTCTTCATCCTTATTTTGGGTCACCAGCCGAACGGGCACATGTCTGCCCGCAGGGGGAAATCGTCCCAATTTAAGCGCGAGTTGAATGAGAATACCCTGGCCACGTTCGATATCGCATTCGCCGACATATTTACTTGGGCTGTGATGCAGGTCTCGCACGGATTGGGGCAGAACACTTGGGTCTGCCAAAGCCCGAAGAAACGGATCCGCCACGCGTCAAAACCCTGTTCGGCAAAACGCTCAAGGAGAGCAGCATCCGGAATCATACAGGTATCGTACCGCCCGAACAGAGTATACCGATTTCGGGCGATCGAGAAATACAGCGGGTCTTTCACAGCGCTCGGCAGAAACCGTACCAGCGACAGAAAAGGCCATCCCCCCGGCAGCGCGCGCACAGCCGCCGCAAAGGCATCAAGACGTTGAAAAATCTTACCATCTACGATCACAAGGTTGGTCTCATAATCCACAACGGGCAGATTCAGCGCCTTGTACATCCTTTGACCAAGCAGAGACTGCGCTGTTGCAAACTCAAACCGCCGGTCTTTGTCGCGTTTCAGCATGAACCGGAAAAAGCCTGAGCACAGCACGCATTCTCCGTCAAAGACGATCAGATTACGCCCTTTGAACAGATCGGTTGTGTAAGTTTCTGCCATGGCGCCTCTACCTACCCAAGCTTGCACAAACAGCGTGACATAGGGCCACTAGGCGGACAATGCGACAAGAAGGAAGGTGTGCCGGGGAACCCGGTGACCGGTTGGTAAGACCTGCGGTGGCTCTGACCTCATCCCCAACAAGGTACTGACCCGGCAACGAAAAGGATATAGGCAGGAAAGATTGACCAAGCTTGTTGCCAGCTGCCAAATCCATTCGAATTTCTGACAGAAAAGCAGTATGCTGGAACGGCCCCGGTCCGGAGAAAGGAAGGCTTCGCTGCGATGAATGTGGATATTGACCGCCTTCACTTTCTGCGCGAGGCGCTCGACGCGCGATTGGAAAAACGGAACACCTTGGCGGTGCTGGATCGCAGCGGACTTGGCCCGCGGGATCTGCCGGAGGATGCGACCTCTTTTTGCGCCCACAAAGAGGCGCTGTTTGTCCGCTATGCCTGCGATGCTCTGAACGATATCACTTTTGCGGCAAGTGTCGGGCTTGGCGTCACGTCCTCATCGACCTTGACGGCCTACATCAGCAAATACTCACGAGACCTGGAGCAGGTGATTGAAAACACGTCTCATTTCCACGACATGATCGACCCTGCTATCGCCTTCAGCCTGCGGGTTTCGGGGAATTTCGCCGCGTTAGAGGCCCGGTGGAAAGACGCCAGCTTTGCTCGCTATCACCGCCGGACCGAGTTCTTGATGTTTGCCGCCGTCGCCCGAATGCGCAACCTGACACAGACCGATTTCCACCCTATTGAAATACGGTTTCAGCATGAGGTTGGGGATCATATCCATGCCTTCCAGCAACTGGCAGGTTTTCCGGTTGTCTTCGGCTCTGAAAGCCTCGAAATCGTCTTGTCCCCGTCCTCGCTGAACCTGCCCGTCCCGACCTACGACCCCAGCCTGCGCGCCCATCTACTAGAATACGGGGAACGCGTTCTGGCAGAGCGTCGCGTGCCGAAGCAATTGACCCGCGCCAAGGTCGAAGGGTTGATCACCCGCTCACTACCGGGCAAAATCCTCAGCGCGGATGACGTCGCGGCAAAACTCGGCATGAGCGCCCGCACCTTTGCCCGCCGGTTACAAAGCGAAGGCACCAGCTACCGCGACATCACCGAGGATTTGCGCTGCGATCTGGCACAAACCTTTATCACCAATGGAATGAACCTGTCCGAGATCGCTTATTCTCTGGGATACGCCGATCAATCCGCGTTTTCGACGGCGTTCAAGCGTTGGACAGGTCAACCGCCGAGCGCCTTCAAAACGCGGGTCAAACATCCGCTGACGCTTGGAAACCGGGGGTCATCAGCATAGACACCTCGCCCCGGCCCGCCCCATGAGTGGACCAGACAGATATAGAAACTGACACGCCGCAACACATGTGAAGTCGCGCCAATGTGTTTGGCGACTTTGCCAATGTGAACCGTGAAACGAAAAAAGGCGCCTCCGTCCGGGGCGCCTTTGATCTTATTGATCCAGGAAGGACCGTAACTTCCGCGATCTGCTTGGGTGTTTCAGCTTCCGCAGGGCTTTCGCCTCGATCTGACGGATACGTTCGCGGGTCACGCTGAACTGCTGACCGACCTCTTCCAGAGTGTGGTCGGTGTTCATGCCAATGCCGAACCGCATCCGAAGAACCCGCTCCTCACGCGGGGTGAGTGAGGCCAGAACCCGTGTCGTGGTTTCCTTGAGGTTTTCCTGAATGGCGCTGTCCAGCGGCAGCACTGCATTCTTGTCCTCGATAAAATCACCCAGCTGGCTGTCTTCCTCGTCACCGATTGGCGTCTCAAGGCTGATCGGCTCCTTGGCGATTTTCATCACCTTACGCACTTTCTCAAGCGGCATTTGTAGCTTTTCGGCCAATTCTTCCGGCGTCGGCTCGCGGCCGATTTCGTGCAACATCTGACGACCGGTCCGAACCAGCTTGTTGATCGTCTCGATCATGTGGACCGGAATACGGATCGTCCGCGCCTGATCCGCGATCGAGCGTGTGATCGCCTGACGGATCCACCATGTCGCATAGGTCGAGAACTTATAGCCGCGGCGGTATTCAAACTTGTCCACCGCCTTCATCAGACCGATGTTACCTTCTTGAATAAGATCAAGGAATTGCAGGCCACGGTTCGTGTACTTTTTGGCGATCGAGATCACCAAACGCAGGTTGGCTTCGACCATTTCCTTCTTGGCCTGACGGGCTTCTTTCTCGCCCTTCTGAACCTGTTGCACGATGCGGCGGAATTCGCTGATATCCAGACCGACATATTGACCGACCTGAGCCATATCGCTGCGCAGTTCCTCAACCTTGTCGGTCGAGCGTTCGATGAACATCTGCCAGCCCCGGCCCGGCTTTTCAGCCATATCCGTCAGCCAGTTCGGGTCCAATTCGCGACCACGATAGGCCTCGATGAACTCCCGACGGTTGATGCGGGCCTGGTCGGCCAGTTTCACCATCGAGCTGTCCAGAGACATGACGCGGCGGTTGATGCCATAGAGCTGGTCGATCAGCGCCTCAATCCGGTTGTTGTGCAGGTGAAGACCGTTCACCAGTTCAACAATCTCAGCGCGCAGCTTCTGATAGGTCTCTTCGTCTTTTTCACTGAACGAGCCATCTTCGTTCAAAGTGGCCGAAATCCGGCTGTCCTGCATCTCGGACAGCATCGAGAAATCGGTCGAGATCCGTTCAAGCGTGGTTAGAACCTGATCCTTGAGGGCGGCTTCCATCGCGGCCAGCGACATGTTGGCCTGATCGTCCTCATCATCATCATCGTCATTGCTCAGCGGATTGCCATCGGCATCCAACTCGGGGCCGGTGTCTTTGGCGGGTTTGGCCGATTGCACGGCCGAGGTATCGACGACCGGCTCTTGCACGTCACCATCTTCGTCCATCTGGTTGCCAAAGGTGGTTTCCAGATCAATGACGTCGCGCAGAAGAATGTCTTCAGACAGAAGTTCGTCATGCCAGATGGTGATCGCCTGGAAGGTCAGAGGGCTTTCGCACAGACCCGCAATCATCGTGTTCCGGCCCGCTTCGATCCGCTTGGCGATGGCGATCTCGCCCTCGCGGCTCAGCAGTTCGACCGAACCCATCTCACGCAGATACATGCGTACGGGGTCGTCGGTACGGTCCAGCTTTTCGGTTGCGGCACCGGCCAGAGCCACCTCACGGTTGTTGTCCGTGGTGGTTAGTTCGGTGGAACCTTTGTTTTCTTCTTCCTCGGCCTCTTCATCTTCGATGATGTTGATGCCCATTTCGGACAGCATCGACATAACGTCTTCGATCTGTTCCGAGCTGACCTGATCAGGCGGCAGAACCTGATTGAGCTGGTCGTAAGTGATGTAACCTTTCTCGCGGGCCTCGGCGATCATCTTCTTGACCTGGGCCTGGCTCATGTCCAGCGAGATTTCCTGTTCCTGCTCGTCTGACTTGCGATCTTCTGACGTGTCTTTGGCGGCCATTCAATGCTCCTGCAGGGATGGGTGATTCGTTTGATCCGAATCATTAGCGCGTGAAACTGATTCGGCCACCCGTTTACCTGTTTTTCTTTTCCAGTGCTTTACGAAAACATCACTTCAGCGACGTTTCCGTTCGAAATTGATCCCGGACATGATTGCCTTGAACGCATCCTTTTCGTCGCGATTGATTCGCGCGCCATTGTCGGCAATGTCGAAAACGGCCCTGTCCTCATTCTGACTGCGGCTTGTGCGGTTACGCTCTTCGGCGGCTTGCGCCAGCCGATATGTCAACGCCTCATCGGCCAGATCAGACAGTTCCTCTGCGGCTTCGGCAATCTCAGCATCCAACCCCCGGAGCGCTTTGATTTTCGCGAGTTCCTCGGCCAGTGTCATCTCGGCCTTTTCAACGTCGCCTGGTTTGAACACACAGGGGATCACTGCGACATGGCGAAGGCTCAGCAGTTTTTCAAGGGGTTCGGCACCCAAAGTTTCAACGATATGGTCCCGCAGGTTTTCGGGATCATCAATCGCATGGCGCAGAATGGCATGACGCAGAGCAGCATGATCAGGATCGTGGCAATCCATTTCTTCCAGTTGCGCCTCAAACTGGACCACGACCTGTGGGTTCAGAATCGCAATGGCCAGAATCGCGGCTTCACGCAGATGGATGTCCGCATTGTCCGAAGACGCCAGGAACGAAGCCCGCGCACCCGCCGTCGCAGGCTGTTTCTGCGGCTGCCACTTCCCTTTTGGTTGCCAAGCACGGTTTTGTGACTGTCTCTGCGGCCGAAACAATTGCCAGCGCAGATCTTTGATCTCTTGCCCGTAATGGGACCGGATCGAGGGGTCACGGATCAGCTTGATCTTGTCGCGCAGCACCTTGTCGAGCGCGGCTTTGCGTTCAGGGCTGTCAAAAACCTTGCCCTCGGTCTCGCGCTGCCACAGCAGCTTCACCATCGGGATGGCCCCGTCCAGCAAGGCCTGAACAGCCCCTGCCCCGTCGGCCCGCAGCAAATCGTCCGGGTCTTTTCCTTCGGGCATCAGAGCAAACCTCAGGGACTTGCCAGCCTCAAGTAGCGGCAAGGCCAGATCGACCGCCCGCATCGCCGCGCGCAGGCCCGCGGTGTCGCCGTCCAACGCAATGATCGGCTCATTCGAAATCCGCCAGAGCAACTGCAACTGATGTTCGGTAATCGCCGTTCCAAGCGGAGCAACCGACGCGCCGAACCCAGCCTCGGCCAGCGCGATCACGTCCATGTAGCCCTCGGCCACGATCAGCGGCTGCCCCTTCCCGGCCGCCTGCCGCGCAGGCCCGTGGTTATAGAGGCTGCGGCCCTTATCGAACAACTCGGTTTCGGGTGAGTTCAGATACTTGGCATTGTCATTCGGGTCCATCGCCCGGCCGCCGAATGCGATACACTGACCGCGCGGATCACGGATCGGGAACATGATACGGTTGCGGAACGTGTCATATGGTTTTTTGCCCTTGTTCGACGGCTTGGCCAGACCCGCCCCGAGGATCAGATCTTCGGCTACGTTCTTTCCAGTCAGATGATCCCACAAGGCCTGCCAGCCGTCCGGGGCAAAGCCGATCTCCCATCGCTCCAACGCCTTGGCGTCCAAACCCCGACGGGCCAGATAGTCGCGCGCCGCACTGCCTGCCCCGGTCTTGAGTTGCAGGCGAAAGAACTGAACCGCCTGCTCCATCACCTCGGCCAGTTGCGTTCGACGGTCCTGTTTTTCCTGCGCTTTGGGGTCGCGCGCTGGCATGGGCATGCCAGCTTCGCGCGCCAGAATTTCAACGGCTTCGAGGAACGAGACGTTCTCGGTCTCTTTCACAAAGGTGATCGCGTCCCCTTTGGCATGACAGCCAAAGCAGTAGTAGAATCCCTTTTGGTCATCTACATGAAAAGACGCCGTTTTTTCGTGGTGAAACGGGCACGGCGCCCACATGTCCCCCTTGCCCTGATTGGATTTTCGCTGATCCCACATGACTTTACGCCCAACAACCTGAGACAGGCTCAGCCGGGTGCGCAGCTCATCGAGAAATCCGGGGGGCAATGACATGTCTCAAACCTGCCAGAAATGAAAACGCGCGCCAAGGGGATGACGCGCGGTTGTCCACAGGGAAATTGCTGAGCTGTGGACTATTGCTGCAAACACAGCTCGAGCCATGCCGCACCAAGATCCTTTTTGCGCACGTCGCGCATCTTTTGCTCATAGACCCAGGGCGTGATTAACGGAATCGCAGCGTTATAGTTCTCGGGCCAAGTGGGGCTGGTTTCAGCCACGGCCTCCACAACGTCGCGCTCTTTCACCTTGTCCAGACGCGCTTTCTGGATCGCGGCCACGACATCGGCCTGATACTGGCAGCTTTGTTCCTTGGTTTCGGCGGCGGCCAGAGGCGTTGCAAGCAAGGCTGCAGCGATGGCGATACGCAACATTGAGGTCTCCTGGATTCGTTTGTCTGCGCGCAGCTTACTCGCCAGTACCGTTTTCGCAATCGACGCGCTGCATTCAGTTTGCGCACGGGGCAGAAAAGCCACCCCGTGCGCCAGTTGTCACAGGCCTTTGGCCCGGTAGCTTTTGGCCACGCGATCAATTGCAACGATATAGGCCGCGGTGCGCAGATCCTCGACATCGTCGCGGCTGTGCCAGACCTCGCGCATGGACTGGTAAGCGATCCGCATCGTGTCATCGAGGCCCGAGCGCACCAGCTCCAGCTCATCCGCACCTTTGAGGTACTTGGCCTTGAAGTCCGGCGACATTGACCAGGCATCGCCCAGATAACGATCCAGCCGTTCAAGCTCGCTTACGATCAACTCATGCCGTGCCTCTTCTTGACGGCGCTGCATGCGACCAAATCGAATGTGGCTGAGGTTCTTCACCCATTCGAAATACGAGACCGTCACACCGCCCGCATTAGCATACATATCAGGAATGATGACGGTGCCCTTCTTACGCAGAATTTCATCTGCACCCGCGGTCACTGGTCCATTCGCGGCCTCGATGATCAGCGGCGCCTTGATCCTGTCGGCATTGTCCAGATTGATGACACCTTCAAGAGCCGCCGGGATCAGGATGTCGCAGTCTGCCTCAAGCACCGAAGCGCCATCAGTTGAGTGGGTCGCGTCCGGGAAATCCTTCACGCCACCATGTTTGACGATCCAGTTGCGCACCGCCTCAACGTCGATACCGTCCGGGTTATACAGCGCGCCGTCCCATTCGATGATCCCGATAATACGCGATCCGTCTTCTTCAGCGAGGAACTTGGCCGCGTGGTAGCCCACGTTACCCAACCCCTGTACGACGACACGCTTGCCGTCCAGTTTGCCGGACAAACCGGCCTTGGCGATGTCCTCGGGGTGACGGAAGAACTCGCGTAGTGCGTATTGGATGCCCCGCCCTGTCGCCTCGACGCGACCAGCGATGCCGCCTGCGTTCAACGGTTTGCCCGTCACACATGCGCGCGCGTTGATGTCGGTAGTGTTCATCCGCGCGTATTGGTCAGCCATCCAGGCCATCTCACGCTCACCCGTGCCCATGTCAGGGGCCGGAACGTTTTGCGATGGATTGATCAGATCGCGCTTCGCCAGCTCATAAGCAAAGCGTCGGGTGATCTGCTCCATCTCATGTTCTTCGTATTTGCGCGGATCAATACACAGCCCACCTTTCGAGCCGCCAAACGGCGTCTCAACCAGGGCGCATTTGTAGGTCATCAGCGCTGCAAGCGCCTCAACCTCGTCCTGGTTCACTGCCAGGGCATAACGGATTCCGCCTTTGACCGGCTCCATATGTTCGGAATGCACGGAACGGTAGCCGGTGAAGGTATGAATCTCCCCGCGCAGACGCACCCCGAAACGAACCGTGTAGGTGGCATTGCAAACCCGGATTTTCTGCTCAAGACCAGGCGGCAGATCCATCAGGGACGCCGCCCTGTTGAACATCAGATCCACACTTTCACGAAAGCTCGGTTCCTTGGTGCTGGTCATTAATCCCTCCGTACCGGTGAATGACGAACGTTATGGCGTTTTGTCGCACCACTGGCTCGAAGCTGCAATCTTTTATGATGAAAATTTCATCACTTTATAAACGGGTGACAAAACCCTCCTACTGAGTCGCCTTGGAAATTTTCGTGGCGACCATTGTCGACACAACAGAAACAAAGCACCCGCCATCCTGCCAAATGCAGCGGTTTGCCGTTCAATCCCAGCAGCATAGTGGCAAAGTCGCCCAAATCTCGCCACGTTCGCCGACTACATTCTTTAAGTTGATATGACCCGCCTTCCGTGCGCCGGATTACCTGCAGGGACTAGATATGAGAAAAGTGTTTAGGAATTCTGAATCCAGAAGACTCGAGCAATCCAGCCGCTCCGACAAAGGTGCTGCGTCGTTCCTGCGTTCGGAGCGCGGGACCATGACCATCCTGACGCTGAGTTTGATCCTCATCATCTTCACTGTGGGTGGATTTGCCGTCGACATGATGCGCTATGACCATGAAAGAGCGCGCCTTCAGTATTCGCTGGACCGCGCCGTTCTGGCTGCTGCAGACCTCCAACAGGATCTTTGCCCAAAAGATGTCGTGCAGGACTATCTGGTTAAAGAAAACCTAGACACATTTCTGGATGGAGAAGTCGTGGTCTCCCCGAGATCCTGTGATGATGACGGCAACAAGTTAATCGTCGGACAGCGTCGCGTTGAGGCAAGTGCCACGATGCCGGTCCGCATGCATTTCATGAAATGGTGGGACGTCGACTCGATTAATGTGAACGTTGTCAGCGTCGCTGAAGAGTCCATCGGCAACGTCGAAATCGCCATGGTTTTGGATGTTTCAGGTTCCATGAGAGGGTCGCGCCTGACCAACCTGCAAGGTGCAGCCAAAAGCTTTGTCACCAAGATGTATGAAAACACGAGTTCCGACAAACTCTCGATCTCGATCATTCCTTATGCAACGCAAGTGGGTGTTCCTTCTGCCGTCATGAACCAGCTTACGACTGCCGGCTCCAACAGATTTGCCAACTGTATCGACTTTGAAACCTCAGATCTGGCGGCAGGCGCATTCGATCTGACGCAAACCTACAACCAATCGCTATACTATTCACGCTATGGTGGCGATCAGCGTCCGTCCGGCGGGTTCAGCTCACCGCGCATTGACGAACGGTGCCGTTCTGAAGCCAGCCGTCAACTTGTTGTTCACCAGAACAACGAGACGAACCTGCACAATTACATCGACTCGTTTTACGCGCGCGACAACACGTCGATCAATGTCGGTATGAAATGGGCGCTGACGGTGCTGGATGAAAACTTCCGCCCCGTTGTTACCAACATGATTGCAAACGGCCAGGTACCGGCCGATTTTGCGGGCCGTCCTGCCGATAGCGTCGGTAGTGATACGATGAAAGTCATCGTTCTGATGACCGATGGTGAAAACACTTCTCGCACATGGGTCAAACCGCCATACAACGATGGGCAATCGGGCATCTGGTGGAACGGAGACGAAGATATCTATTCCGTCAACGTGAACCACTATGACGAAGACGAGGACAGCTTCAGATATGCGTGGTTGGGCGTAGACAGGGCATATTGGGACAGCAGTCGCGGTAAATACTGGGTGCGCGACGAGTATCAGGACCACGCATTTGGCAACAGCGATTTCGATGTCTACCTTTGCAGAGGAACCTACTACAGCAGCGGCTATTGCGACAACCTCGACAGGGACGAGGTTCGCCAGATCGATGAAAATGGGACCGCCTTTTCTCTGACATGGCCTGCCTTGTGGGAGCGCACCTCGCGATATGAAATCTATAAGTTGCTGTATGATTCCGTGGGTTCGACCTATGCATACAACTGGTACTATGCGGCAACTGAGACCGAAAACCGTTCCACAAAAGACGATCAGGTCGAAGCGATGTGCGACTATGCGAAATCGGGCGCAAGAAACATCTTGATCTTCTCGGTCGCTTACGAGGCCACCACCAACGGTCGAAACCTCCTATGGTACTGCAAGTCGGATGAAAACGCTTATTTCGCACCGACAGGATCCGAGATTGGCGAAGTCTTCGACGATATTGCTGCGAGCATCCAGAATCTGAGGCTGACCCAATGATCCGACATCTGAATAAAATGCTGCGAAGGTTTCGCCGCGAAGAAAAGGGAATGGCCACAATCGAATTTGTGATGTGGTTTCCGATTTTCATAATGACCACCTATTCCGGGGTCGAGATGGGGATCGTGGCATGGAACCATGCCAACCTGGAGCGCGCCTTAGACTCAACGATCCAAGATGTGCGCATGAACCGGATTGATCTCTATGAAGGCGAAACAGCTTGGACGCATGATCTGATCAAACAGATCATCTGCGATGAAGCAGGTGGCATTCCGGACTGCATGAATAGCCTTGCCGTTGAGATGACGAGGGTCAATCAATTCGACAGTAGTACGGTCCTTACTGGCGACTTTGATCGTCCGTTTTGCGTGGATACCCCTGAAGAAATTCGCGGCAAAGACGACCAGATATTTTCACCCGGAACGGCAAACGAACTGATGATCATTCGGGCGTGTGTCGAAATCTCTCCTTTGTTCTTCGGCACTACTCTTGGCCAGTTAGCTCGGCAAGATCCCGACGGACAGTATGAACTTCATGCAACAACGGTGTTTGTCCATGAACCTTAAGTCATTTATCAAACAGAAACTTGGCAATGCCGCAGCGCGTTTTCTTCAAAAAGAAGACGGCGTCGTCAGCATCGAAGCCATTATGGTGTTTCCCCTACTCTTCTGGTCCGTCTGGACAACATATACCTATTTCGACGGATATCGTCAGGGCGCCAGCAACCTGAAAGCAGCCTACGCCGTTGCCGATATCCTGTCCCGAGAAAAAAACACGGTGACAGATCAGTACATCACGTCAATGTACGATCTTCAGAAGTACATGATTGAGGAAGGCAACGGGTTGGCGCTGCGGATCTCTTTCGTGCGTTGGGACACTGGCGACGAAGGCACGGACAGTGATGATCGTCACTTCGTAGAGTGGTCCTGTACGCGCGGTGAAGGGCTAGTGCGGTGGTCGAACGAAACAGTTAATCAGGTTTCGGATCGCATTCCGATCATGGCAGACAATGCCACGATGATTTTGGTCGAGACAAGGCACCACTACGTGCGTCCGTTCAAACTCGGGTTCGGCAGCAACGACTTCTTCATTGACAAGTTCATCTTCACACAACCCCGCGGATACACCTTCATCGAAGGGCCGGACTCGTGCAAGGACGCCAACAACGTGGGTGACGGCGGGGGTGATAGCGGACATGACGACAGTACTCCCGAAGATAACACCACTGTGGAGCCGTCAACGCTGTAACACCATAGCCGAAAGTATCTCTGACATGAACTTGGCCTCGGCGGACGCTGTCATGCCGCCGACGCCAACTCGGCGGCCTAGCCGCCACCAAAGACCAGGCGCCCAGACATTACCGGCCTTTTTGCGAGTTCGCACCAGAAACCCATTGGACGGTTTGAACGCGAAAACACCTCGGTCCACTGCTTCAATCTCATCGACCCGCGCAATCACCTGCCCCGATCCGGTGCGCAGCTCTGATGCAGTCAGCTCGATCCTGTCCTGAGTGGCCATCCAAACGCGATAGGCCAACCACAAGGAAGACGCGCCAACCGCCAATAAAAACACCTGCCAGACGAGTTCGGGCGGAGAAGCCAGCGCCACGTAAATCACCAAAACACCTACGCTGCACAGCATAGCAACACCGGCCACCCGTCTTGGGGATGATGCCTCGATCGTTGCCAGCACTTCGCCCTGCATGACTGCCTCCTGTCTGTCTGCTGTCTCGTGTATCCGCTTTGCGTAGAAATAAACAGGCCCTCCCCTGCCCTACATTTGCGCACATTCATGGTGCCTCTGCGCAAATTGACCAGTCCACGGCTGGGCATACATCCTGCAAACAAATGAAGGAGGTTGTTATGTCCCTCAGACCCACATTGGAAACACGCAAGGCCGTACCGACAATGGAAGGTGCGGGCGTCAAGCTGCATCGCGCCTTCGGGTTTCAGGACCCGTCCGAATTGGACCCGTTTCTGTTGTTCGACGACTGTCGCAATGAACGCCCGCAAGACTATCAGGCCGGATTTCCCTGGCATCCTCATCGCGGGATCGAGACGATCACCTATGTGCTGTCCGGTACGGTCGAGCATTCGGATTCACTGGGCAACAGCGGGACGCTCGGCGCGGGTGATGTGCAATGGATGACGGCGGGGTCGGGCATATTGCATCAGGAAATGCCGCACGGCAATGCTTCGGGCCAGATGCACGGGTTTCAGCTCTGGGGCAACCTGCCCTCGGATCAGAAAATGACCACTCCCCGCTATCAGGACGTTCAGGCCAAAGAGATTCCCGAGGTCATCGACGATGACGGCACCACAGTGCGCGTTATCGTGGGTGAGTTCTGGGGCAAAACCGGCCCGGTGGACGGTATTGCTGCAGATCCCCAATATCTGGACGTGCAGATCCCGGCCGGTGTCAAAAAGACCTTCAAGATCGACACCTACCGCCGTGCCTTTGCCTATGTGTTCCAAGGTCAGGCGGCTTTTGCCGATGCGTCCCAGCCGACTGGGGTTCTGCTGGAAAAGGAAGTCGCAGGGCAAGAGGTCAACATTCGCGACATGTCCGGAGACCGCACTCTGGTACGGTTCGGCACCGGGGATGAGATCACGGTTCAGGCCGGGCCTGAAGGTGTTCGTTTTCTGCTGATCTCGGGTGCTCCGATTGATGAGCCTGTAGCTTGGCACGGACCCATCGTCATGAACACGCGTGCCGAATTGGAACAGGCGTTTCGTGAGCTGCGCAATGGAACCTTCATTCGCCCTGCCCACTAAGGCCAAGCCTGACCCGATTATGGGTCAGGCCATCACTGCGCGGCGAACCATGTCCCAATAGATCTGCTCGACCTCATCCAATGACAACCGCCCACCCGAGCGATACCAGGTCATCACACCATTCAGCATGGCAATCACCGCCAGCGTGGCGATCTTGGTGTCCGAGATCGCGAAGTGACCTGCTTTCTGGCCCTCACTCAAGATACGCTCCAGAGAATCCTCATAGGCGCGGCGCAGATCCTCAATCTCTGCGAAGTTGTCCGGCGTCAGATTGCGCAGCTCCATGTAGGCGATGAAAACCTCGTCGGGGCGTTCCAGATGAAACCGGATGTGAAACCCGACAAAGCGGCGCAACGCCTCTTGCGCGTCGCCGGTTTCACCAAGTGCATCATAGGCTTGCTGCAACTCCTGCATATGGTCGCGCATCAGGCGAAACAACAGGCTTTGCTTGTCGGGCGTGTAGTTATACAGAGCCCCGGCCTGAACGCCGACCTCTTTAGCGATCTGACGCATCGAAACGGCGGCATAGCCATGGCGCGCAAAAAGACCCAACGCTGCCTTGCGGATGCGCGGGCCGGTTATGTCCGAATGTGATCCCTGTGTACGAGCCATGGACCGACACTATCTGAACGCGTGTTCAGATAGAACCCTGCTTGCACAGATCGGGTAAAAGAGGCATCACAAGATCAGTCCCTTGTGAAAGCACCTGCTATGAAGCGCCTGCCCGTTCTGGTTCTGATCCTGACCCTTGCCGGATGCACCAACTTCCCCGAGTTGGAGGGTAGCGAATCCCGCGCGGTCAAGACGGCGCCTTTCCCCAAGCTTTTGCCTTTGCCGAACGTTCTGGGCGCGCCTGCCGATCCGGTCAGCGAAGCCTCAGCCGTTGAGCAGGACCTGACTGCCCGAAGCGAGGCTTTGGCGAAGAAAGCCGAAGCGCTGCAAAACGCGCAGATCAACTAAAGATCGGCTTTTCCCAGCCCCGGCTGACGCGTGACGGATTGCGCCCGTGCCCTGAACCAGCTAAGGCAGCGCTGAACGGGCAAAAGGCCCGAAATCAGACTGGTACGAGCGAAAGGAACCCACGGGATGACACAGGCGCTGCGGCTTGGAATTGCGGGCTTGGGAACTGTTGGCGTGGGTGTTGTCCGGATTGTCCGGCGTCATGCCGATCTGCTGCAGGCGCGCACCGGACGCCCGATCGAAATCGTCGCTGTCTCGGCCCGCGATTCAAGCAAGGACCGGGGCGTGAACCTGTCGGACTATGCGTGGGAAACAGATCCTGTCGCTCTGGCAAAACGCGATGACGTTGACGTGTTTGTCGAGTTGATGGGCGGTGAAAACGGCCCGGCCAAAGCCTCGGTCGAGGCAGCGCTGGCCAGCGGCAAGGATGTTGTCACGGCCAACAAAGCCCTGCTGGCCATCCATGGTCAGGAACTGGCCGAGAAGGCCGAAGCCGCAGGCCGCGTGATCCGGTTCGAGGCCGCCGTCGCCGGGGGCATCCCGGTGATCAAATCCCTCACCGAAGGTCTGGCCGGAAACGAGATCACCCGCCTGATGGGCGTGATGAACGGCACCTGTAACTACATCCTGACCCGCATGCAATCGCAGGAAAAAGGCTATAACGCGCTGTTCGATGAATGCGCTGATCTGGGTTACCTCGAAGCTGACCCGAATCTGGATGTAGGCGGCATTGACGCGGCGCACAAACTGGCCGTGCTGTCCTCGATCGCGTTTGGCACGAAGCCGAATTTCGACGGGATCGAGATTGAAGGCATCCAGCACATCAGCCTCGACGATATCCATCAGGCACATGACATGGGCTACCGGATCAAGCTGCTGGGTCTAGCCCAACGCACCGCACGCGGTCTGGAACAGCGTATGCAGCCCTGCCTCGTGCCCAGCGACTCGCCGCTTGGTCAACTCGAAGGCGGCACCAATATGGTGGTCATCGAAGGCGACGCAGTTGAACAAGTGGTGCTGCGCGGCCCCGGAGCGGGCGAAGGACCAACCGCAAGCGCAGTGATGGGCGATGTTTGCGATCTGGCACGGGGTCTGAAAATCTCGACCTTCGGGCGCCCTGCGTCCAGCCTTGAAGACGCCACCCCAGCCATCACAGGCCTGCCTGCGCCGTATTACCTACGTCTGGGCTTGCTGGACAAACCCGGAGCGCTGGCCAAGGTTGCGGCCATTCTGGGGGACGCGGGCGTGTCGATTGACCGGATGCGCCAGTACGGCCACAGCGACAGCACAGCCCCCGTTTTGATTGTCACGCACAAAACCACGCGGGCCACTCTGGATGTGGCGCTGGACGGGTTTCGCACGACCGATGTTGTCGCGGGTGAGCCTGTCGCGCTGCGCATCGAACAGGTCTGAACCCTTGCAGCCTGCGCCATCCGCAGGCTATGCCAGACGAAACGCCATTGCCTGCCAAAGGAATACAACGCATGAACGCTGCCAAAATCGATTTTAACGACCGCCTGCTGTCTTTGGGCCTTGCGCGGGTTGCGGAACAGGCCGCGCTTGCCTCGGCCTCGCTGGTGGGGCGTGGTGACGAGAAAGCCGCCGACCAGGCCGCCGTGAACGCGATGCGCGAGCAGTTGAACCTGCTGGATATCGCGGGAGTCGTGGTCATCGGCGAAGGCGAGCGCGACGAAGCGCCGATGCTCTATATCGGCGAAGAGGTTGGCACCGGCAACGGCCCCGGCGTGGACATCGCGCTGGACCCGCTGGAAGGCACCACGCTGACCGCGAAGGACATGCCAAACGCACTGACCGTGATTGCCATGGGCCCGCGCGGCTCGATGCTGCATGCGCCGGATGTGTATATGGACAAGCTGGCCGTTGGCCCCGGCTACCCCGAAGGCGTTGTCTCGCTCGACATGATTCCGCGCGAACGTGTTGAGGCATTGGCCAAGGCCAAGGGGTGCGAACCAGCCGATATTACCGTTTGCATTCTGGAACGTCCCCGCCACGAGGCCATGATCGCCGAGGTGCGCGAAACCGGCGCCTCGATCCGTCTGATCACCGATGGTGACGTGGCCGGTGTCATGCACTGCGCAGAAAGCGAAACCACTGGCATCGACATGTATATGGGCCAGGGTGGCGCGCCCGAAGGCGTCCTGGCTGCCGCTGCTCTGAAATGCATGGGTGGTCAGATTTTTGGCCGCTTGCTGTTCCGCAACGATGACGAACGTGGCCGCGCCGCCAAGGCGGGCATCACCGATCTTGACCGTGTCTATGCACGTGACGAGATGGTGACGGCGGATGTGATCTTTGCCGCAACCGGCGTAACCGGTGGCTCTCTGCTGCCGCGCATCAAGCGTGAGCCGGGCTGGGTTGAAACCACCACCCTTCTGATGCGCTCGAAGACCGGATCGGTTCGCCGCATGTCCTACCGCACGCCAATGTGGTCGCACGACGAAGCCTAAGCGGCTTGCGCCGATGCCTTCGGCGAGAGTATCTGTGAAAAGATGAAGAGGCCGGGTCCAAATTGGGTCCGGCCTTAGCATATGAGAGGTGCGATGAGTTTTCTTGGGGTTGAGCAATCTTTGACAGGCCGGCGCTGGGTGGGGCCCTCGCCTGAAGTTGAGCGCGCGACTGAAATGTTGGTGCAGCAGGCCGGTTTACCGCGTGCCGTTTGCCAAGTGCTGGCGCGGCGGGGTGTCCCTCCGATGGAGGCTGCCGGTTTTCTGGAACCAAAGCTGAAAGAGCTTTTGCCCGACCCACGCAGCATGAAGGATATGGAGACCGCTGCGACCCGGTTTCTGAAAGCGGTGCGCGAAAAGCAGCGGATCGCAGTCTTTGCGGATTATGATGTGGATGGAGGCAGTTCGGCGGCGTTGCTGCTGGTCTGGCTGCGTCAGATGGGGCAGCAGGCGACGCTCTATGTGCCGGACCGGATCGACGAAGGCTATGGGCCGAACGTGCCTGCGATGCAATCGCTGGCAGCGGCGCATGACCTGATCATCTGCGTGGATTGCGGCACACTGAGCCATGACCCGATCGCCGCTGCACAGGGCGCGGATGTGATCGTGCTGGATCACCATCTCGGCGGTGAAATCCTGCCGGATTGCGCGGCCGTGGTGAACCCGAACCGGCAGGATGAAAGCGGCGATCTGGGCTATCTCTGTGCGGCAGGCGTTGTCTTCCTGATGCTGGTCGAGGCTGGGCGGCAAATGCGGGAGGCTGGGGCCAAGGGACCGGATTTGGTGCCTCTGCTAGATCTGGTCGCGCTGGCGACTGTCGCCGATGTTGCCCCGTTGATCGAGGCGAACCGCGCTTTGGTCCGACAAGGTTTGAAGGTCATGGCAGGCCGTCATCGCCCCGGCCTTGTGGCCCTGTCGGATGTCGCTCGGATGGATGCGGCGCCCAATAGCTATCACTTGGGGTTTCTTCTGGGGCCGCGGGTGAACGCTGGGGGACGCATTGGACAGGCCGACCTTGGAGCGCGGCTGCTCAGCACCGACTCTTTGCACGAAGCGCAGGCTCTCGCCGAACGGCTAGACGCGCTGAACTCTGAACGGCGCGATATCGAAAATGCCGTACGCGCTGCGGCGCTTGAGCAGGCGGAGGAGCGTGGTTTGGACGCGCCCTTGGTTTGGGCCGCTGGCGAAGGTTGGCATCCGGGCGTTGTCGGTATCGTCGCCTCGCGCTTGAAAGAAAGCGCCAATCGCCCGGCGATTGTGATCGGCTTTGACGGGGATGAAGGTAAAGGATCAGGGCGGTCGGTGTCGGGCGTTGATCTGGGGGCCTCGATCCAGCGACTGGCGGCTGAGGGGTTGTTGGTCAAAGGCGGCGGTCACAAGATGGCGGCCGGGCTGACCGTCATGCGCGAAAAGTTGGAACCGGCCATGAAGCGCCTGTCAGAACTGCTGGAAAAACAAGGCGCAGGTCAAGACGGTCCCGCAGACATGAAGCTCGACGGGGCATTGATGCCCGGCGCCGCGACCGTTGATCTGATCGAACAGATTGAGAAAGCAGGGCCTTTTGGGGCCAGCGCCCCTGCCCCGCGCTACGCCCTTCCTGACCTGCAGGTGCGTTTTGCCAAACGGGTCGGTGAGTCGCATCTGAAACTCTCGCTTGCGGATGGTCTTGGCGGAGGGCTGGACGCGATCGCATTCGGAGCCTTCGACGGGCCGATGGGCGAAAAGCTCTCAAATCACGGCGGAGCGCGCTTTCATTTCGCCGGTCGGCTTGAGGTGAACACATGGGGCGGTCGCCAAAACGTACAGCTTCGTCTTGAGGACGCGGCCGAGGCAAAATGACTGGTTTCAAGGCAACGGTAGGACAGGTCAAAAAACTTTCGCATCCCTGCATTTTTCGGCTTGCGGGGGTCGGGGTGAAACCGTAAAAGGCCCTCCACAAGCTAGCGTGGCCCGTTCGTCTATCGGTTAGGACGCCAGGTTTTCAACCTGGAAAGAGGGGTTCGATTCCCCTACGGGCTGCCATTTTTGCTTGTGAGCCAAGGCTCAGTGGCCCGTTCGTCTATCGGTTAGGACGCCAGGTTTTCAACCTGGAAAGAGGGGTTCGATTCCCCTACGGGCTGCCACTTCACTAACATTCAATATCTAGAAGAAAACCAGAAGTCTGGCTTCAATCTTGGATTGTTTTCTGTTTATTGCCTCTTGCTGTGGCTTTTATTGATGCTTTTCCAGTTGTGGTTGCTCCAGTTCTATTCGTACAAAACACTCTGGCAACCTTTCGTTCCAGAACCCCAAACCTCCGCCAGATTATCTCGCTTTTCGACCATTTCGATCACAAGCAGATCGTTGAACCGAATGGCAAGCGCGGCGCTATGGTTCACAGGAACCGGCTTGGTGTTACCAGCCGCGACGGCCGAACAGAGAATGTAAGCGATTTTGACCGGCAAATGGGTCGATTGCTTGCGAGCGTTCCAACCCCGACACAACGCGACCGACCAGAATCCAACTGACCGCGGCGAAGATGATGCCGCCGAAAGCCTGCCCCAAAAGAACTCCGGACGCCCCGGCCAGTGCCGATCCAATTGAGGCGAAGACCCAAGTGCCCACAGTATGGCGGCCCCAATTGATCCATGTGGAATAGACCGGGTGGCCCAGGTTGTTGAAGCTGGCATTGGCGACGAAAATGACCCCGTTGAAGAAAGATGCCAGCGCCAGCGGTCCGCAGAACAGGTAGATCAACACGCGGGTCTCGCCTTCGGCTGCGAACAAATCTGCGATTGGAGCACGCAGCAGGAATAGGACAGCCGCCATTCCAAGAACGTAGATCGCCGTGAATTTGATACCTGCCAGAAACGCCTCGCGCACGCGGGTGAACTGCTCGGCCCCGAAGTTTTGCCCGATGATGGGACCGATTGCCCCAGACAGCGCAAAGATGACCGAGAACGCCACGGGCAAAAGCCGCCCGATCACGGCCATTCCGGCCACGGCATCCGTTCCGTACTCGGCAATCTCGCGAACCACGATGGCATTGCCGATCGGCGTTGCCACATTGGTCAGCACGGCCGGGATCGCGATGGCCCGGACCGGTTTCAGATCGGATGCGACTTGCCGCAGCGATGGGCGGGCAAAGCCTTGGTGGACGCGCAGAGCGGGCCAAAGCGCAGCGGTGAGCATGCAGATCCGCGCCAGCACCGATGCAATCGCTGCACCGTCTAGCCCGAGACCAACCCCGAAGATCAGGATCGGGTCGAGAACCGCATTCACCACGCCTCCATAGATGGTGGCCATCATGGATCTCCGCGCATCTCCATGCGCCCTCAGAACCGCCATTGCGACCATCGCAATCGCCATCACCCACATAGTCGGCAAAATGATTGACACATAGCGTGTGGCGAGCCTCAATACCTCGCCCTCAGCCCCCAATAACGACAACAACGCGCTTAGATTCCAAAGCACCAGAACCGGGGTTACCAGCCCGACGCACAGACCCAGCGTTGCCACGCTGGAGGCATATTTTCGCGCCTCCTCTGGTCGCCCTGCCCCCAAGGCCCGTGCCGTTAACGCTCCGGCCGAGATCGACAGGCCGATATTGATTGCATTGGTGAAAAACAGAAGCGTTCCGGCATATCCCACGGCGGCTGCCAACGCGTCATTTCCAAGCATCGAGATAAACACCATGTCGACGAAATCGACCGCAAAGATCGCCATCAGACCGATGCTTGTCGTCAAAGACATGCGCGTGACATGTCGCATCAGGCTGCCACTCAGGAAAACGGCTTCGCCTTGGGATTGATTGGCCATGTCCTACCTGCTCTGCGACGGCGTTTGGATCTTGTCACCTTCTCAGATGGCAGCGCAGCGTCAACTGTTTCGTTTCGCCCAAAAGGCAGGCCGTTTCCGCGCAATCACAACTGAGTCGGGTTTTGCAAGCCCTGAGCCGAAGCCGTGCTTGACAGAATCCAACCATCTCGTTCTGATACCAGCGTGAGCAAAAACACTGAATCAAACCAATGCATTGCCCGGATCGCGCGCTGCTGTCAGCAACGCTCTCGGCATGGTTGCGTTCGGTCTGATGACCCCAAACGCCTGAAAGTCTGCCTCTCGTGACGGGACCCATGATGACTTACGTGCGGTTCATCGACCGCGCCAACCGGATGCTGGGTCGCGTGATCATGTATGGCATCTTCGTGATGATGGCGATCCTGCTGTATTCCTCGGTTTCCAAGACATTCTTTGTGCCGTCCCTCTGGACGTTGGAGATGGCGCAGTTCGCGATGGTGGCCTATTACATGCTGGGCGGGCCTTACGCGATGCAGATGGGCGCGAATGTCCGGATGGATCTGCTCTATGGTGAATGGACGGACCGCAAGAAAAGCCAGATCGACGCGCTAACCGTGTTGTTTCTGATTACCTACCTCGCCTTCCTGCTCTGGGGTGGCTGGGACAGTCTGATGTATTCCTTCCAGTATGGCGGTGAGCGTTCGTCCTCCGCCTGGCGGCCCTATATCTGGCCGATCAAGACCATAATGGTTATCGGCATCTTTCTGATGCTGCTTCAGGCGATCTCGGAACTCTGCAAGGACATCCTGCGCCTCAAAGGCTTTGACATGGGCAAAAAGGATGATGAGCCCGTCCACATGGCCCCCGAAGACCTTGAAGGGGGGCATCGCGGGTGAGCTACGAACTGATTGCCGCGCTCATGTTCTCGACCATGATGCTGATGCTGCTGACCGGTCAGCGGGTCTTTGGCGCGATTGGCTTTGTCGCCGTGATCGCCGCCTTCTTCCTGTGGGGCGACCGCGGAGGCTATGACTTGGGCTTTGCCGCAGCGATAAAGGTGATGCGCTGGTATCCTCTTCTGACCCTGCCGATGTTCATCTTCATGGGCTACATCTTGTCCGAGTCGCGGATTGCCGATGACCTCTATCGGATGTTCCACGTCTGGATGGGTGGACTGTCCGGAGGGCTGGCCATTGGCACAATCGGCCTGATGGTTCTGATCTCGGCAATGAACGGGCTGTCTGTGGCTGGTATGGCGATCGGAGCCACCATCGCCCTGCCCGAGCTTCTACGCCGCAACTATGACAAGCTGATGGTCACCGGCGTGATACAGGCCGGATCGTCACTGGGCATTCTGGTCCCGCCGTCGGTTGTGCTCGTCCTCTATGCCATGATCGCACGTCAGCCCGTCGGGCAACTCTGGCTGGCCGGCGTGATCCCCGGCCTGATGATGGCCACAATGTTCATCATCTACATCGCCATCCGCTGCCGCATAAATCCGGCGCTTGGCCCCGTGATGAGCGCGGAGGAGCGCGCAGAGGTCACATGGGGGGAAAAGATGCGTCTGTTGGGCGCTGGCCTTCTGCCGCTGGGCATCTTCGCCGTGATGATGGTGCCCTTTGTCAACGGCTGGACGTCCCTGGTGGAAAGCTCCGCCCTAGGTGCCATCGCGGCCTTTCTGGCGGCCGTTCTCAAACGTCGCATGACATGGCAGGTCTTTGAAACCTCGATCAAGCAGACGCTGGGCATCACCTGCATGTTCATGTGGATCATCCTCGCCGCTCTCGCCTTTGGGGCCGTCTTCGATGGTCTGGGCGCGGTCAAAGCAATCGAGAATCTGTTTACCGTTCAACTCGGCCTGAACCCGTGGATCATCCTGATCCTGATGCAGTTGAGCTTTCTGCTCATGGGAACATTCCTTGATGACACGGCCATGCTGGTCATCGTGGCCCCACTTTACGTACCGCTGGTCGGTGCGCTTGGATTTGACCTGATCTGGTATGGCGTGCTCTACACGATCACCTGCCAGATAGCTTATATGACACCGCCTTTCGGGTATAACCTGTTCCTGATGCGGGCGATGGCCCCGCCTGAGGTAACGATCAAAGACATTTACCGCTCAATCATCCCGTTTGTCTGCGTGATGGCTGTGGCACTGGGATTGGTGATGGCCTTCCCCGAAATTGCATTGTGGCTTCCGGGCATCGTCTACGGAAACTGAGCATACAAGAGAAGAAGCCGGAAAAACCGGTTCGATTTCAACAAAAAGCACAGGAGAGGAAGACTATGACAACAACAAGACGCAGATTTTTGCGCACTGCTGCTTTGGCCGCGCCTGCGACACTGGCAGCGCCCGCAATCGTCAAAGCGCAGGCCCCGATCAAATGGCGCTTTCAGACCTACGCAGGGGGGGCGTTGGGTGAGCATGTGACCAAACCGGCCATCGATTACATCAACGCCAATGCCAATGGCGAGCTTGAGATCGAGCTGTTCTATGCCGACCAGATCGTCCCCACCGGAGAGCTGTTCCAGGCGCTTCAGCGCGGCACCATCGACGGCGTGCATTCGGACGATGACTCGATGGCCTCGCCCACGCCGCTGCGCGTGTTCGGAGGGTACTTCCCTTTCGCAACCAAGCACATCCTCGACGTTCCTGTCCTGTTCAACCAGTACGGTCTAGCCGATATCTGGCGGGACGAATACGCCAAGGTCGGTGTGCAATGGCTGTCCGCCGCAGGTCAGGACCCATGCAACTTTAACACCAAAAAGGAAATCACCTCGGTCGCTGACTTGGATGGTCTGAAGCTCTATACCTTCCCGACCGCTGGTCGCTTCCTTGCCAAGTTCGGCGTGGTTCCGGTGAACATCCCCTATGAAGACGCCGAAGTGGCCGTTCAGACGGGCGAGCTGGATGGCATGGCCTGGTCTGGCATTACCGAGGACTACACGGTCGGCTGGGCTGATGTGACCGACTACTTCCTGACCAACAACATCTCGGGCGCGTGGATCGGATCGTGGTTCGCCAACCAAGAGCGTTGGAACGAGTTGCCGGATCACCTGAAATCTGTCGTGATGGCCGGGATCGAAGCTGGGCACACCTATCGGAACCAGTGGTACTGGGGTGGCGAAGCGGCATTGCGAGCCAATGGTGACAAGCTGGAGTTGCGCTCGGTTCCACCCGGCGAGTGGGCCGAGGTGGAGAACGCGGCCAAGGAATTCTGGGACGAGATTGCCCAGGAAGGCGAAGTCCACCAGAAGATCATCGGCATCTTCCAAGAGTATAACAGCGTCATCAATCAGGCTGGCGTGCCCTACAACTTCGAATAAACAAACGGGCGACCCCGCGCAAAGGGGTCGCCTTGCCAATTTGCCATCCACAGAAACCAACCGACATGTTAGAGGTCCTGAGACACCGAAGGTTCAGGGCGAGGGCAGAGCATGAAACTGGAATTCCATCACATCAACTTCGTCGCCGATGATGTTGATCGCATGCACGATTTCTACACCAACGTGCTGGGGCTGGATGACATCCCGCAGGACAATTTCCCACGGACCGAGGCCGATGAGGACAGCGGTTATGACGGCAAGATCCGCTTTGCGACCGAGGGCCATATGCAGATGCATCTGGCCGAACGCGCCTTTGACGTCGCCTTCAAGAACGGGCAAGTGATCAACCCCGTGGAACGCGGCCATATCGCCTTTCGCACCGATGACCTTTCTGCGTTCCTGAAGCTGTTGAACGAGCGCGGCATCCCCTATTCCGACTACGGCACCACCTTCGCGAAAGAATGGCATCAGGTGTTCTTTCAAGACCCGGAGGGCAACGTGATCGAGGTTCATCAGCAGGTCGACCCGAGCGAATAACCACAAAAAGGCCCGCGCACTCAGGTCGTGCAGCGGGCCTTTGAAAGAGTTGTTGGGTGGGAAGTCCGCCCAAGCGTGCCGGTTCAGACGAACCGGTTGACGTAGTTCTCGAGGATTTCCTGCCGACCAGAGCGAGGCCGCGGGTTGATATCCTCGGCTAGGACGCGGGCCGTGATCTCATCCAGACCAGAGGACAGCATGGATTGCGCGGCTTCTGTCGACCAGCCCGCGTATCTCTCCTCCAGCGCGACCTCCAGCCCGCCATCTTCGATCATGGCGGCGGCCGCTTTCAACCCGCGCGCGCAGATATCCATACCACCCACATGTGCGGCGATCAGATCCTCGGCGTCTATCGACTGACGGCGGATCTTCGCGTCGAAATTTGTGCCGCCAGTGATGAAGCCGCCGGCCTTCAGGATATGATAGTAGGCCAACGCGACCTCGGGCGTGTTGTTGGGGAATTGGTCTGTATCCCAACCCGATTGATAGTCGTTGCGGTTCATATCAATAGAACCCAGCATGCCTTCAGCCGTCGCAGTTGCGATCTCATGCTCAAAGCTGTGACCGGCCAGAATGGCGTGCCCCTGTTCGAGGTTCAGCTTGACTTCGTCCTCAAGGCCGTACTTGCGAAGGAAACCGATGCAAGTTGCGGCGTCGTAGTCATACTGATGCTTGGACGGTTCCTGCGGCTTGGGTTCGACCAGAATAGCGCCCTTGAAGCCGATCTTGTGCTTGTACTCGACCACCATGTTCAGGAACCGGCCCATGTGATCCAGCTCAGCCCCCATGTCGGTGTTGAGCAGCGTCTCATAGCCTTCACGCCCGCCCCAGAGCACGTAGTTCTCCCCCCCCAGCTTGTGGGTCGCATCGATGCAGGATTTCACCGTTGCAGCCGCAAAGGCAAACACATCCGGATCAGGGTTCGTGCTGGCCCCACCCATCCAGCGGCGATGGCTGAACATATTGGCGGTTCCCCAAAGCAGCTTGGTGCCCGAGACCTGCATCTTCTCACCGATATAGTCGGTGATCTCTTCCAGAGTTCTCAGGTTATCCGCATAGTTGCCCTGTTCGGGTCGGATATCCGCGTCGTGCCAGCAGAAATAGGGCTGCCCGAGAATGTCGAACATCTCGAACGCGATGTCGGCTTTCATCTTGGCACGGCCCATATCGTCCTGCGGATACCAGGGACGCTCAAGCGTTGGGCCACCAAACGGATCGCCGCCTTCCCAGGCGAACGAGTGCCACCACGCGACGGCGAAACGCAGGTGATCCTCCATGCGTTTGCCCATGATGAATTCATCCGGATCGTAGTGACGGAAGGCGAGCGGGTTCTTGCTGTCTTCGCCTTCGTACCGGATCTTTTCGATCTCTTGAAAGAAACCACTCGCCATTGTCTTCCCTCACTCAGTCTTTTCGCCGGGCTTTTTGCCCAGAATAATCATCGACAGCAGATCATCATCGGTGACATCGGGGATGTCGACGGTTCCGACCAATTGACCGTTCTTCATGACCGAAGCTCGATCACAAAGCTCCATAACAGCATGCACATCATGGTCTATCAGGAAAATCCCAATCCCCTGCGCCTTGAGTTTCTGAATCAGTTCCGCAACCATCTGGGTCTCATGCGGTCCCAATGCAGCTGTGGGTTCATCCATGATCAGGATGCGCGCGTTGAAATACACCGCCCGGGCAATCGCAACCGACTGACGCTGACCGCCAGACAGGGCCGAGACCGGGTCATTGAACTTCTGGAAATTCGGGTTCAGCTGGCCCATGATCTTGCGGCACTCGGCCTCCATCGCGGCGTCGTTGACCAAGCCCATCGGTGTCACCATCTCGCGCCCGAGAAACAGGTTCGAGCTGGCGTCTAGGTTATCGGCCAAAGCGAGCGTCTGATAGATCGTCTCGATATTGTTGGCCCGCGCGTCCCGAGGGTTGTTGATCTCGACCTTTTCACCGTCGATCCGGATCTCGCCGCTGTCCATCTGGTAGGCGCCGGACAGGACCTTGATCAGCGTGGACTTCCCTGCCCCGTTATGGCCCAGCAAGCCCACAACTTCGCCGGGGTAGAGGTCGACCGACACGTGATCCACCGCCTTGATGCCCCCGAAGGAAATCGAGATATCGTTCATTTCGACCAGAGGTGGCTTGCCAGAGCCGCGACCCGAATTTGTGTTCTGCGTTTCTTCAGCTTGCATCATTTCGCTCCCAAACGTTTGCGATAGACGATGTCGATATAGACAGCCAGGACGAGCACAGCACCGACGACGATGTTCTGGAACGGAGCATCCACGCCGACCATAGCCATCCCCGATTGCAGCGCCTGCATGATCAAGGCACCCAGTATTGCGCCATAGATCGTCCCCAGACCACCGGACAGGGCTGTCCCACCAATTACGGCTGCAGCAATAACACGAAGCTCATCCAGCGTACCAATGTCGTTCGAGTGGTTGGCCAGACGGGCCGAAGCCACAACAGCGGACAGCGCACACAGGAAACCCATCAAGGCAAAGATCTTGACGGTCATCATGCGGGTGTTGATACCCGAAAGCTCTGCCGCGTCGGGGTTGCCGCCAGTTGCAAAGATATAGCGTCCGAACCGGGTCTTGCGGGCCACGACGGTCAGTGTGACAGCTACCAGGATCAGGATCAGAACCGAGATCGGGATGCCGTAGCCGACGACCAGACCCTCGGGCATGATCTCACCGCGCGCTTCGAACATGCGCTCGAGCCGACGTGTCGGGATGGCGTAGCTGTTGACGATGAAGACATAGCCCATGATCGCGATGCCGATGATCCCGGCCAGCGTTGTTTCAGCCCAGACGGGTTTGACGGGGAAACCATGTGCGGCCTTGGACCGGCGCGCACTCCAGAGCGCCCAGATCGCGGCGGCTGTGGCGGCAAGGCCGAACAGAAGACTGGCCGTGGTGCCGAGCGTTCCGTTTGTGCCACCGAACATCAGGAATGTGCTGTCCAGCGGGCCGATGGTCTGGCCATCGGTCATGTACCAGGCGACGTTGCGCCAGACCAGAAACCCTCCGAGGGTCACGATGAAGGCAGGAATTGTCAGGTACCCGATCATCCAGCCTTGGAAGGCCCCGATCAGGGTTCCAACCGCAAGCCCAACGACCAGAGTGATCGCCCATGTGGCCGGGTTATTCAGGCCCATGCCCAGCATGTTCGGCAAAAGCTCGGTCTGGGTCATGGCCATCACGGCGGATGTCGTCGCCAGCAAAGCGCCGACGGAAAGGTCGATGTGGCGCATCACGATGATGAACACCATGCCACAGGCCATGATCGCAACCGACACGGTCTGAATGGACAGGTTGAACAGGTTGCGAGGGGTCAGGAAACGCCCATCCGTGACGATATTGAACCCGATGCAAAGGATGATAAACGCGCCGATCATACCCAATAGCCGCATATCCAGCTCAAGCTGCTGGAACAAGTTTTGCTTGCTTTTCTGGGGTACCGGCTGAGACGAAGTTTCGGTCATATCCGATCTTTCATGTTCAGCGATTGGGATCCCGGCCCGCCTACGCAGGCCGGGAATTATGGTAGTTTAGTTACAGGGGGCTGGGCCGTTTTCCACGCCCTGGCAAAGGTCGTCCAGCGGAATCCAGCCTGCGTCCACAACAACCGAGAGGTTGTCTTTTGTGATCGGAACCGGTGCCAGGAAGACCGAAGTCATCTCGGTTCCACCGGGCGATGTCCAACTGACCGCGCCATCAACATCCGCAGCGGCGGTGCCTCCGCTCAGCGCGACTGCGATATCGCCTGCGGCTTTGCCCAGCTCACGCGCGTCTTTCCAGACGGACACGGTTTGGGTGCCCAGCGCGACGCGGTTCAGCGCGGCATGGTCACCGTCCTGACCCGAGACCGGGATACCTTCCATGCCCTGCGCCGTCAGCGCAGCAACCACACCACCGGCCGTACCGTCATTCGAGGCAACCACGGCGTCCACGTTGTTTTCGTTCGCCGTCAGGATCTGCTCCATGTTGCGCTGCGCGTTCGCGGGCAGCCAGCCATCGGTGTAGGCTTCGCCGACGATTACAACATCACCACTATCGACAGCGGCCTGAATGATCTCTTGCTGACCGCCACGCAGGAAGTCTGCGTTCGGGTCAGTCGGAGAGCCCTTGATCATGACGTAGTTGCCCTTGGGCATAGCTTCGAACACCGCGCGGGCCTGCATGCGGCCGACTTCGACGTTGTCGAAGGTCAGGTAGAATGCACGGTCATCTTCGATCAGGCGGTCATATGCGATAACCGGGATGCCCTCGTCCGCGGCGGCCTGAACAGCCGGGCCAATCGCCTGCGAGTCTTGCGCGAGGATGATCAGCGCGTCCACGCCCTGTGCGATCAGGCTTTCAATGTCCGCCAGCTGCTTGGCAGAAGACGACTGCGCGTCGGCAGAGATATACTCGGCCCCACCCGCTTCAAGCGCGGATTTGATCGCGGCTTCGTCAGTCTTCCAACGCTCTTCCTGAAAGTTCGACCAGCTGACGCCAACGACGGTTTCAGCAAAGGCAGCCGTGCTCATCAGAGCAGCCGCGACTGAAATGCTTAGGAATTTCTTCATGCTTTCCTCCCGGTTGTTCGAGTCCCTTCGAAGTGATTCGAGGACTTCACCTACTTGAGTAGCACATTTATTTCAGTCGGCAAAATATTTATGCTATCGCTAACATAAGAATCTGACTAAGGTGAATGCCAATATGAGATTCGCGAGGGCAAGATGCTGAAAAACAAAGCCTCTTCTATCTCTACCGAGCAGCGGAACGTAACGCGGCTGCGCGTGCTGGAGCATATCCGCCGCAAGGGGGCGATCTCGCGCATTGATATTGCGGGTGCTTTGCAGACCAGCCCCGCCACCGTCACCACCGCAACGGCAGACCTGTTGTCTGCGGGCCTGATCCACGAGGTTGAAGGCGACCCTCAGTCCGGGTCCCCACGACGCGGGCGGCCCCGTGTTTTGCTCAAGCTGAACGGGGGATCATTGCTGATCGCAGGGTTCAAGGTCACACGCCACTATGTCTCAGTTCTGATCGCAGATTTCGAAGGGCTCGAAATTGCATCGATCAAATACCCGCTGGTCGAGGCCTGCATGACCCCGCTCGACTTTGCCCGAACCATCCGAAAAGCGCTGGAAAGCTCCTGCGCGGCTGCGTCCGTTTCAATGTCGGATATCGCAGGGGTCTCGATCGGGATCGCGGGCCTGATTGATGCCGAGCATAACTTTGTCCATTGGTCCTCCTCGATCTCGGAACGGAATGTGCCCCTCGGCCCGCTTCTGCAGCAAGAGGTTGATTGCCCAGTCTTCATTGAAAACGACGCCAATCTTGTTGCAAAGGCGGAACAATTGTTCGGACTGGGCAAAGGTCTGCGGAACTTCCTTGTCATCACGATAGAACACGGCGTCGGTCTTGGGATCGTGCTGGGCGGCAAACTTTACAGGGGCGAGCGCGGATGCGGGGCTGAATTTGGCCATACCAAGGTGCAACTGGATGGCGCGCTCTGCCAATGCGGCCAGCACGGATGTCTTGAAGCTTATGTCGGGGAATACGCCTTGATCCGAGAGGCCTCGATTGACGGTCAGGATCGCGACCAGATCACCATTGCCGACCTGCATGACAACGCGCAGTCCGGTGATCAACATGCCTTGTCCGTGCTAGATCGGGCCGGTCAGATATTCGGCATGGGCGTTTCGAACCTGATCAACCTGTTCGATCCGGAATGTATCATCATCTCGGGCAGTCAGGTCAGCTTTCAGCACCTCTATTCCGACAGCGTGATGGAGCGGATACGTAAGGGGGTGGTCCACGTCGATGCCCCCCTGCCCGACATCAAGGTCAACCAGTGGGATGACACCATGTGGGCCAAAGGCGCCATTGCCTATGCCATCGAACAAGTCTCAACCTTGAAGATACGCGAGATGCCGACCCATGCATCGTGAGTGCGCCCTCCTACTGGCAAGCGCCACAGCTGTTGCGGCCGATCAGCCCGTACCAAGCTTTCAACAGATCGAGGTTGCCACACACGTCTATGACGGCGGCTGGGAACATTTCGTGGGCGGAGGCGTTGCGGTGTTCGACTGCAACGGAGACAGCCTGCCCGACCTCTTCGCCGCGGGTGGATCAAACCCGTCGCAGCTGTTCCGCAACACCTCGGGCCGCGATCTCTCTTTCCGCATCGACACACCAGAGGCGCTGTCACTGACCGGTGTGACCGGGGCCTATCCACTGGATATCGACGGCGACGGCTTTCAGGATCTGGCGGTTCTGAGAGTTGGTGAGGACCAATTGTTGCGCGGACAGCCTGACTGCCAGTTTGCCCCTTTTTCCGATCTAAACTTCCAGTCGGATGATCATTGGACCACCGGTTTCTCGGCGACGTGGGAAGACGGCGAGACGCTGCCAACACTGGCCTTCGGAACCTATGTCGACCGTTTTGACCCTGAGGGGCCGTTCGAGACCTGCGGTCCGACACTCCTCTATCGTCCCAAAGGATCAGGTTACGGCGCGCCGGTGCCACTCGAACCGGGCTATTGTTCATTGTCGATCCTGTTTTCCGACTGGGCGCGCACGGGTCGGGCGGACCTGCGGGTCAGCAATGATCGCCACTACTACGTGCGCGGCGGGCAGGAGCAGCTCTGGGCGATGGAGGCTGAACCGCGCCTCTACACCGAAGATGACGGATGGCTACCCTATTCGATCTGGGGAATGGGCATCGCCTCGCGCGATCTCACGGGGGACGGGTTTTCCGATGTCTACCTGACGTCGATGGGCGACCAGAAATTTCAGGTGTTTGACCCCTCAGATGACAGCCCCACTTGGCGCGATGCGACTTATGAGAAAGGCACCACCGCGCACAGACCGCATGTCGGCGGCGATGGGCGACCTTCGACCGGATGGCATGCGCAATTCGGAGACGCCAACAACGACGGGCTAGACGATATTTTCGTGACCAAAGGGAATGTCGAACAGATGCCTGTCGCGGCCTTGAACGACCCGAATAACCTGATGCTACAACAGCCTGACGGCTCCTTTGTCGAAGCGGCCGCCGAGGCGCGCGTGGCCTCGATGGCCAAGTCGCGCGGCGGCGCTTTGGTTGATCTGAACAATGATGGCCAACTGGATCTGGTGGTCGTCAACCGGGGCGCGCCGTTGGAGGTTCACCAGAACACAAGCAACGCCGGAAATTGGGTGTTGGTCGATGTCTCTCAGAACACCTCCAACCGTGCTGCGGTGGGCGGGTTTATCGAGATGCGAACGCCCTCCGGCTTGCAGACCCGCGAGATCACCATTGGCGGAGGCCATGCCGGAGGGACTTCAGGCCTGCATCATTTCGGTCTGGGATCGGCTGAGGCGGTCGAGCTGCGGATGATCTGGCCGGATGTCTCCACAAGCGACTGGCAGGCGTATGACGCCAACCAGATCATCCGCCTCCATCACTGATCCACAGGCAGCCCGCTGGGAACGGTTTCGGCAACACCAAGCCTTTGGGCCGGGTCTTCAAGAGTGTTCAGAAAGCTGAGAATCGCGTTTACCTCATCGTCGCTCAACGAAACCGGCTCCAGGCTATTGGCGGCAGCGATAGCCTCGGTCGTATCAATCAAGGCACGCTGATCATCTGCACCCGGAAACGCGGGCAGACGTGCTTGTTCCAGCGAATACCGCTGCAACGAGCCCACCGGATCAAGGTGGTGGCGCACCACATCCTCCAACTCGGCATAGGCGCCGCTGTGGCCATAAGGGGCGGTCAGGGTCACGTTGCGCAGTGACGGTGTACGGAAGGCAAAGGCATCGTCGGCCTCACCGGTCACCCGCATGCGACCATCGTCGCGCGCGTGACTTTCGAACCGCGCACCCTTGCCCGGCCCGATCTGAGGCATTGCGATGGCGTGGAACCCGTGATCCGTCTGGAGCCATCCGGAATGGCAGGAACTGCACCCCGCCTCACCGTAAAACAGATCCAACCCGGCTTGTGCCTCGGGCGACAGCTCTGCCTCTCCGCGCATCGCCTGATCAAACAGGCTGTTGTCCGCCCGCCATTCGAAGGCGATGAAATCGGCAAGCACGTTGGCGATTGTCGTGAAGGTTATTTCCTCCCCCGGAAGAGCGTCTTCGAACCGCGTCTGATATTCGGGAATGGCTGCGACACGCGCGGCGATCAGGTCCCAGGCCCCGCCCTCTTGCGTCAGCAAACCCAGACGCACCGCTTTACTGATTTCATTCTCGGAGTAATGCCCTGCCATTTCGTCCGGCGACAGCACCGGGAACATGGCCTGCGCCGCGAGGGCGGATTTGAACCCCGGCCGCATATGGGTTCCCAGCGGAGTACGGATGCCATTGGGGCGGCTCGGGTCCGCCTCGAGCCGCCCGTCATGGAAGAAGACCGTGAACTCGTCCGCGCCGAGGTTCCACAAGGCCGGAGAGTTGCGGGGAATGCGCTGTTCCGGGCGGTTTTCGGGGTCCAACGCACGTTTCACTCCCAGCCCGATGCCGCCCTCACCAACGCCCAGCGACAACCCGTCGGACGTGCCCAGACGCGGATGGTGACACGACCCGCAGCTGATGTTGCGATTTCCCGACAGGATCGGATCGTAAAACAGCAACTGCCCCAGCTCGACAACGGCCAGATCGGGTTCCGCGAATACGGGGGGCGGGCCAAGCTCTAGCGCCTGCGCGGCCGAGGCCAATCCCATCATTCCAATCGCCGAAACTACCCTCATGCCTAGGTCCCTGTGAGTTTGAGTGTAAGTGTCTGATGATAGGGCCGCTCAGGTGAAAAAACCAAACTGGGGAACGCGTTGATGTTGGGCGCGTTGGGATAGCCTGATGGCTCAATACACAGACCAGCGCCCGCGTGAAACGGTGCCCTGAGCGAACCAGCAGTATAGACCTGCGCCCCGGTCTGATTAGAGAATACACGCACTCCAAGCCCATTTGCGGCGTCAATCGTGACGATTGGCTGCTGCGCGTCGCGGTCGCTGTTTAGCACGTAGAAATGATCGACGTTTTTACCCGGGCGGCCCGGCGACCTGAAATCCAGAGCCGTGTTTTGTACGTCTTGCAGGTTGCCGGTCGGCACACCCTGCGCATCCGTCTCCAGCACATGCCCGGCATTCACCTTCAGGGTGAAATCTTCAACGCCCGCAGAACTGCCAAGCGTATAGTAGTTATGCTGCGCAATGCTGATCGGCGTTGGCCGGTCCGGCTGGGCTGTAATGGTATAGGTCAGATTGGGAAAACGGAGCGATACGTGCAGCTCGAACCTGACCTCGCCCGGAAAGCCGCCTTCGCCATCGGGGGAAAGATAACTCATCACCGCCTCACGATCCGAAAGCTGCTGCAGTGTCCAGATTTGGCGGGACAGGCCCTCGGCCCCGCCATGCAGTGTATTGGCGCCCTCGTTCGGGTCCAGCCGGTATCGCGTACCCGCGAGGTCAAAGCTCGCGCCCTTGATCCGGTTTGCCACGCGCCCAACAATCGCCCCCTGATAGAAGGGATCCCGCAGATAGGCCTGAGGATCGTCATATCCGAGGATCAACGGCGTGTCGTCTATCCACCACCCTTGGGTGATTGCGCCATAGTTCAGAAGGCTGACGGACATGTTTTTGTCTTGCAACCGCACCTGTTCGATCTGCAAATCCGCCCCCATTTTTCCATCGGACCGCTCAGTGCCGCGACACCTGTAGTCCTGTCCAAAGGCAGCCTGAAGACCAACCCGAGTTACTGCGCTCATAACACCGCCGAACAGGTCCCAACTCCACTAAAGGTGGCGGATGCCTTAGTGCCCAGCTCTGAATGGCGACCACGTGCGCCCCACAGTTAGCGCTATCATAAGCGTTGTCGAACGCCTAGACTAGATGAAATTTGTTTTTTCACCCGCACTACATGGCTCTTATTTTCCCTGACGCAGGACACCCCAAGCGGCGCGATCACGACCCCGCTGGTTGGCCAAGGATCACGTTTGCGCAGCCACGTTCCGGGCGACCAGTTCCTTGTAGAGCGCACGGATGCGCAATGTCATAGGGCCGGCCTTGCCTTCTCCGATCTTTTTGCCGTCGATCTCGGCCACCGGGGTCTGCGCGCCGAAGGTGCCCGTCAGAAACGCCTCATCCGCACCATAGGCTTCGTAGAGAGAGTAGTTCTTTTCAAAAACCGGAATGTCATTGGCGCGGCACAGGTCGATCACCTTCTGCCGGGTCACCCCGTTCATGCAGTAGTCACCGGTCGATGTCCAAACCTCGCCCTTGCGCACGATGAAGAAATTGCAGGCGTTGGTGGTGTTCACAAAGCCATGCGGATCCAGCATCAGCCCCTCATCCGCGCCTGCCTGTTCCGCCTGCAAACAGGCGATGACACAGTTCAGTTTGGAGTGGCTGTTGAACTTCGCATCCTGGCTAGTTGGCAACCCACGCACCTGGGGCACGGTCGCTAGACGGATCCCCCGCGCGGTCAGTGCCTCGGCGGGTTTGGAGTGTTCGACGATGGCTACAATCGTCGGCCCCCAGCGCGACAGCTTGGGATGCTGAAACGGCTTGGCCTTGCGACCGCGCGTGATCATCAGTCGCGCGTGAGCATCGGTTGTTGCGCCATTGGCGGCGGCGGTGGCGTCCAGAATCTCGTGAATTTCCTCACGCGTTTTGCCGATGTCCAGAGACACGGCCTTGCAGCTGTCAAACAGCCGATCCATGTGTTCGTCAAAGAAGGCCCAGCATCCATCATAGAGCCGCAGCCCTTCCCACATGCCATCCCCCAGCATGAACCCGGAATCATAGACCGAGACCTTAGCCTCATCCTTGTGAACCAGCGCGCCATCGACCCAGATTTTCAGGTCCTCGTTGCGGGCATCGTATTCCGCGTCATGAGTTGAGAGTTCGGTCGTCATGCATCACCTTCCAGAACAAGCGCATCCGCCTTGAGCCGCTCATAATACGGCATCGCCGTGTCGCAGACGGATTGAAGCGCAGGCGGTAAGGTCGGGAGCGCCCCCTCAGCGCCCGCAAACCCGGTTGAGGCATGCACGGCCCCGTACCAGTGGCTGGCCCACACACCGTCCGACGGATGGCCGCCCGCAGGCCAAGACAACATGGCCGGGTCAAAGGGCAAATCAATTGCCGCACATAGTTTCCGCAACATCCGTTCGGGCGCCTGACGAATGTCATAGCTGTCGACGATCACCCCTGCCCCGGTTCGCGCGCAGATCAGATCGTAAATCTCGGCCTGTTGCAAAAAACCAATATCCTCGAGCGTCGGGTTTTCGCGTTTTGCGGCATAGCTGGCCAGCACACGCGCTGGGTGGCGGATCAGAAAGACATGTTTCAGCCCATCCATCCAGAGCTGATCCAAGCCCCAAACCATATGCTGGGTCATGTGTTTCTGGTAGATATGCGCCTTGCCTTCGGGCGGCTGCGCTGCGCAACCCTGGCCGACCTGAAGGGGGTCCGTTTCGCCGGCAGCAACGATCTCCTCGCCCATCGGGTGATCCAGCCCAGTCTCGGCCAGATAGGCCGCGTAGAACGGCTCATCCCAGACGGCGCAATCCTCGCGCGCGCCGAAAGCATACATCATCGCAGTGGATAGATTTCTGGGGCCAGACCAGCAGGCTATGTTCATTTTTCAAGACCCCTCAATCGGGTTGACAGATGGTAACGCGGGCGTGCCTCAGCCCGAAGTTTTAGCATGCGCTGCGGTCACATAAGGACACAACTTCAAGTTCACGCATACCCCGTCTGCTTGTCGTAGCAACACCCCGATCTTGTCAACATCGAGTGCTCAGAGGATCACTTAAAACAGCCTTGGCAAGACGCCAGACTGACGTCGCGGTTTTTCCAGTTGAATTTCGTTGCAAATGTAACAATGTTGGAGCAACGACAGGATGATATCATGAAACTCTATTCCTACTGGCGCTCAACGACTTCATATCGGGTTCGCATAGCCTTGAACCTAAAGGGCCTCAGCTACGACTACAGCCCGGTCGATCTGGTCGCCGGAGAGCAAAGCGAACCCGGGTACACCGCGCTCAACCCTGGCAAGGGTGTTCCGACCCTGGTTCTGGAGGACGGCACAGCCCTGACCCAGTCGCTTGCAATCATCGACTATCTGGAGGCCATCGCGCCAGAACCTCGGCTGCTTCCATCCCACCCCCTGCCGCGCGCGCGTGTCCAGGCCGCCGCGCACGCCATCGCGATGGACATCCACCCGGTGAATAACCTGAGGGTCATGACCTACCTCAAATCTCAAATGGGAATGGACTCTGCCGGTCAGACCGATTGGTTCCACCATTGGATGACCGAAGGGTTTGTCGCCTACCAGGCGCTGTTGCCGCAAAACACCCGTTATAGTTTCGCAGATACCCCGACCCTCGCCGATATCTGCCTTGTCCCCCAGCTCTATAACGCGCATCGCTGGGGGGTGGACATGACACGCTTTACTCGACTGCTAGAGATCGAAAAACACGCGCTGTCCCTTGCCGCTTTTGATCAGGCGCGCCCAGAGAACCAACCCGACGCAAGTTAACAAGTTTAACTAACGGCAGGCGGATGGTCGTCGTCGGAAAGGAAGGTACGAATTCTCAACACGGTTGTGGAGCAAACTGCCCGTTTGTTGTTTTCCCTTGGCACCAAGTTCTTTGAGAGCAGCCCGATATGATACGAAAGGATCCGTGACCACATTCTCCGCAACACCGTAGCGGTTCATAAATTTCTCTATTAATTTCTATGCTTTCCGCCTGCTTCGGCGATAGGTGACGACAGCTTCGAGCACCTCTCCTTCGTGATCATCGGTGCGCCACAGGTGGTGCCACTTTCCATTGATCTCAACAAGCACTTCACCGATCTGCCATTTCAATTTTGGGTATGCCCGCAACTGCTGGATCCGTTTTATCCGAATTTCCGATGCGAAAATCGGGCTAAACCAGTTCCGCCACTACCGCACGGTCTTGTGGCTGACTTCGATGCCATGCTTACGCATCAGGTCTCCCACATTTTTAAGCGACAGAGGAAACCAAACACGTAGCATTACCGCCAAGAGAATGATTTCTGGGCTGGTTTTATAACACTTGAAGGGAACTCGTCTTTTCACGAGCAGGGGCTACAAAAGCCCCCTACCCGACTCAAGACAAGTTCCTCTGACAAGCCTTTATTTTGGTTCAGCAAGTAAGGGGCCATTACAAAAGAATCTCGTATCTCTAGCTTTGGATCACCGAATTACGTGAACCGAACACTTGGCATGATGCACGACTCTGTTCGCAGTGGAACCTAGAAATATGTCCTCGAATCCTGGCTTGTGCGACGCTAAGACGATGCAATCAACGTCGTTCTGATTTGCAAAGTCGACAATTGCCCTACCCGCGTGCCCAGAGATGAGCTGTACCTTCGCGTCAGGAATCTCAGAGGCAGTCTGATGCAGGTTCTCCAATATCTCATGCCGCGTATGTGCAAGCACCTCGCTTGGAATCTGAGACCCTACATACGCCGGAATAGGCTCTTGGACGTGCACAACGGTAAAAACAGCGTCGGCATCAGCCAATTGGCGCGCGGCCTCAAACGACGCTTGAGTGTCGTGTTCTTTGTCCAGAGCAACCGGGATCAGGATATTCTTGTACATTTGACCTCCTATCTACTGCTCAGATGATTTCGGTTTGGTAATTCGGCAGCAGGAACCCTACACAGGCTCAGACTTTGAAGATTTCCCCGCGCTCTTTGTAGCGGCGGCAACATCACCAACTGTTTTCTCAACAGCTTCAGCTTCGGTTTCTGCGACATAAGATGCACATCGGGACACAGTTTCGAACCATTCCTGCGCGTCAGCAACCAACCGCTCAGCCGAATGGCGCTGCCATTCTGCCATGCTCTGGAAGGCTTTCGATGGATCGGACGGGTTCGCTGAAGACACATTGCGTGCAGCTTGTAGAGCCGTCCGAACCGCCTCATGACGCCGTTGGAACCAATGCTGTGCAAAGGCCTCTGTTTCTTCGAGCAATTTTTCTTGCGCGTCCCAAAATTGTTCGATCTGGGCAGCGAAGGCCGGATTGCCAGATACGGGCGGCTGCATTTGCTTGAAAACATCCAACAGTGAAGTCGGGCTGTTTGTGTTGGATTTCTTTGTCGGCATCGAAAGTTCCTCCTCATTTTCTGAATGAGTCATTGTGCCACTTGCGGCACGCTTTCGCCTTAATACAGATCAATATCCCTTATTTTTCAGGTCTTCGGCCTAAGCTACGACGGGACCCCCGCATTCTCTCCGACATCGGTTCCTAGAAGGCAGTGTTGGAGTTAGAGTAGTTTAGACAAGAACTTAACGCTTGGGTTTCTATGCACATTGCCGGCTTTCTGATTACCCTTGGTGTCCTCTTTCTTGCCGGATTGGCGGCCGATCAACTGGGCCGGGCCACGCATCTTCCTCGTGTGACAACTCTGCTGTTCCTCGGTCTGATCGCCGGGAACGCCGGATTGGGGTTGATCCCACTCGACGTTGCAATGTGGTTCGACGAGATTTCCATTGTGGCCTTGACGATGGTCGCGTTCCTTCTTGGAGGATCTTTGACCCGCGAGAACCTGGTTCGGCACGGCCGAGCCATTCTGACGATTTCGATTTCAATCGTGATTGCAACTCTTGTTATCGTGTCTGCTGGATTGACCGCAATCGGCGTACCCTTCGGGCTGGCATTGGTGCTGGCGGCAATTGCCACGGCTACAGCTCCGGCCGCCATGACAGACGTGATCAAGCAATCTGGAGTGTCTAACAGCTTCACTGAGACACTAAAGGGCGTCGTCGCAATTGATGACGCTTGGGGTCTGATCGTTTTCAGCATCGCCCTGGTTCTGGCCGGTCATTCGGACGGTTGGACCACCGTCACGACCACAGCAATGTGGGATTTCGGAGGGGCGATTCTTTTGGGTGCCGCACTGGGCGTGCCATCCGCTTACCTGACCGGCCGCTTAAAACCGGGAGAGCCAATGCAGGCAGAAGCAGTGGGCATAGTCTTTCTGACAGCGGGCCTCGCGCTTTGGCTGGAGGTTTCATTTTTGGTAGCAGGCATGGTTGCGGGCGCAGTTATCGGGAATCTTGCCCGCCATCACGACCGTGCTTTTCATGAGATCGAGCACATTCAGTGGCCATTCATGATCCTGTTCTTCCTGTTGGCTGGCGCCACGTTGGATATCGAAGCCTTCGGCTTGATGGGCTGGGCTGGTGCTCTTTTCCTGATCTTACGCGCCGTGGCCCGTCTTGTGGGAGGGTATTGCGGAGCGAGACTGGGCGGCCTGCCTCGCCATCAGACCCGCTGGTACGGCCCCGCTTTGTTGCCACAGGCTGGTGTCGCGGTAGGAATGGCCCTCGTTGCCGGAGAGCAATTTCCGAACTGGGCATCGTCCATCATGGCCTTTACTCTTGCCAGCACTGTGGCCTTCGAAGTGTTGGGGCCGCCACTGACTCTCATGTCAATCAGACGCACGGCTGATACGGACTAGCAGATTGGTCCGTGACTAGTCGGCTTGGATCGAGTCCAAAAAGGCGAGCAAATTCGCCAACGGCAGGCCAACCATCATTCGTTGCCCGTTGGGCAAAGCCACCGCGATTTGTTGGTCTGTTTCAAACACCGCGCCAAAGATCGGCATTTCGCCCCCATGCGCGAGCAATTGGGATCGACCATCAATCTGTTCAGCTATGCGATCTGTCGGAAAAACACTGTCGTTTTGGCCCGCTAATTTGGTAAGGTCGGGCGTTCGAATAGCCATCATTTCCGCCATCGGCCCGTCTCCGGTCGCTTCGAAACCGTGACATTGCCAGCAATACGTCCGGTACAAATCACGCCCTTCGTCGACGCTGACGTCCTGCGCCAGTACAGGTCCCGTGACGAACAGTGCCAGTAAAACCCCGCGAACAATCTTCATATGCTCCTCCAATTTGCTGCCCCGGATGCAGATCTTATTAAACCGCATCCTTAAGAAACTTCTTTGACCTTGCTCATGTTGCACGCTTAAGCACGAAGATTGCCGTTTCAGCCGAAGAACGTTCGAGCTAGTGCCGAGTCTAATCCAGGCTAGCCTCCAACTACGCCAGTTCGTCATTGACCTCACCACCCCTGCGCCCAGACGGCGCTCCTTCCAATGCGTTCAAATGCCAACGAATGCGCCAGAGGTGATAAGACACGCGATGTAACCATCTGAGGGCATCCAGCCGAGCCCAAACCACGTCGTCCGGCAGATTGTCAGTTGCCGCGTCGGAAATGAGCAAGTCTCTGCGAAGTTTCCTCTGTCGCCGCAGAAAACGGCGAAGACGGTTCAGCGTGTTTTCACACTGCACCGGATTGTCGATCTCTAAATGGCCGTCAGTTGCTGCAATCAACACCGAAGCAAGCCGCTTCAAACGCCGGTCTTTCGGTAACTCGCTTATCCGATCATCTTGGCTACACCGGTAAAGCAGCCGGTCAAGATGGTCGAGGACATGGTACATACCCTTGATGCTGGATATCTCTGCCTCGGACCTGCTAGGCAGTTCAATCTTGTCTAGGTACGAGCGCGCCTCAGAAACAGCCATCTCAATGCTATCCCGCCCATAGCCGGGTCCGCTTGGCAGAGATGCCCCCATACATGACCGAAGGTGCCCCACTTCGGCCCTTACAATTTGTTCGACTGAAGCTTTTGCTGCATCCACCGCTATTTCGGGTACCCCAAGAACCAGCGGATCCAGAGACCTCGTCAACTCAGCACCTCTGTCGGGTACGAGCGCCTCGATAAATCTGGCGAAGGGTTTCGCGAACGGCAAGATCAGCGCTACGCCAATGGCGTTGAAGAAACTATGGAACGCGACAAGCGCAGTCAGTGAGTTTCCGGCCCCCGTCCCACTTACAAAGACCGAAGTAAACGGCCCCAGCAGAAAAAATGCCATTGCTCCTGTCATCACGTTGTAGATCACATGCGCAAAACCGGTTCGACGCGCCATAGTGCCCCCACCCAAGGTGGCCAGAACAGCGGTGAAAGTTGTCCCCACGTCCATTCCAATGACGAGAGCCGCGGCTTGAGGGAAGTTCACAGCACCGGCGCTCAACGCAGCCAATGCCGTTGCAACACCAGCACTCGAAGACTGCGTCACCATCGTGATAAGGACGCCGATCAATACAAGCTTCAGCCTGCCCAGTAATGTATCTGGCGGAAAATCGGCAGGGGTAACTACGCCGCGAAAGGCGTCCAGCCCGGACTTGAGCTGCTCGATCCCAATGAAAATCAAGCTGAAGCCGGCCAACGCCAGCCCAATGCCGGCAACCGCTTTTGTTCCTGAAAGCGCCAGCAAAGCCCCAACAAAAACAACGGGCAACATCACTTGCCCAAGGTCCAGCTTGAACCCCAAGAGCGCGACGAGCCAACCTGTCATGGTCGTTCCGATATTGGCCCCAAAGATGATCCCAAGCGCTTGGGGAAAGGTGAGAAGACCAGACGCGACAAATCCGACGGCCGCGACAGTCGTCGCACTGGAAGACTGGATCGCAGCTGTCGTGACCGCGCCAGTTACCGCCCCGGTAAACGGTGTCGACGTGAACCGGCCCAAAATATCTCGCAGTCGCGCCGCTGCCAAAGCCTTCAAACCGTCCGTCATCAACAGCATGCCGATAAGGAACAAGCCGATGCCGCCCAGGGCTGGTAACAGGTTCCAGAGCATCACGAACTGCCTTCCACCCTAAATCTCAAACCGCCTGCCATGTTTGCTTTGCCTTTGAGTCCGACGGCAAACGACAGTTGGTTTGGATTCAGCCTCGCAGACCGGCGACCGCGAGTTGATTGACATAGATCAAAGCACCAACAAGAATCACATAGTGAAATACGAATGTTTCAGCGTGTTCTACGTTCACCCGTCTGTCCCCAAGCAAACACAAAGGTGAACGGAATTCTGAAGGAGTGGAAGTTCCACCCACTGGGGGCTCGGCAGAAGTGGTGGCGAGCCCCCAGTTAGTTTTTTGGCGCACGATGCGCCCAGACGTTGAGACACAAGGCATTCGATGAAGCTTTGACCATCGGATCGCGCCGCTCCGCCAATCGCGGACAAAACTGGGAAGGACGCCACTGACGACGTTCTGAATGGGCAGTTGGTGGAAATCGCTTATGAACTCTGTTGATCCAAACGAACAGAAACTCAGACGAGCCCTTACTACCCCGTTGCTCACGCTCTATGGCCTCGGGGTAACGGTCGGAGCGGGCATTTATGTTTTGGTCGGCGCGACAGCAGACATTGCCGGACCGTTTGCAGCGTTTTCGTTCGTCGTAGCCGCACTCGTCGTATCACTCACCGCGCTTTCTTATGCAGAACTCGCAACGCGATTTCCCGTCAGCGCAGGTGAAGCAGCCTATGTTGAGGCGGGATTCCAGAAAAGATGGATGGCGGTTTTCGTCGGCCTCGCGGTCGCAGCTTCAGGGATTATCTCTGCCTCTGCAGTTGCAATTGGCGCAGCTTCATACCTGCACGCTTTAACCGGTTTTGCGATCCCTATTTTGACCATCAGCGTCGTTTTGATCATGGGTCTAATCGCGCTTTGGGGGATCACCGAGTCGGTTTTTGTCGCGGCTGTCATTACGATCATCGAGATCGCAGGCCTTCTCTTTTTGATTGGCTGGGGCATGTCAATTCAGGATCCGCAGGGATACGGGATCAGTTCGATGCTTCCCCCGCTTGAACTCGACGCGTGGAGAGGAATTTTCGCGGCATCACTCCTCGCCTTCTTTGCATTTGTTGGCTTCGAGGACATGGCCAATGTCGCAGAAGAGGTCAAAGACCCGGTCCGCACCATCCCAAAAGCGATTTTACTAACGCTCGTTCTGGCGACGGTACTGTATCTAGGAACCTCAATAACGGTTCTACTTGTTGTTCCGATCGATGTTCTGTCGACATCTGCAGCCCCCCTCGCGCTTGTGTTTTCAAACGCACCCGAGGTGATCAAACAAGGCTTTTCCGCAGTCGCGATTGTGGCGACAGTCAATGGAGTACTGATCCAGATGATCATGGCCTCACGGGTGATCTACGGCCTAGCTGACCGTGACCATTTGCCGAAGGTTCTGGCGATTGTCCCGAAAGCAACTCAGACACCTGTTGTCGCTACTTTGTTGGTCGTCGCAATCATCGTTCTCCTGACCCAAACTATACCGATTGGTACTCTGGCAGAGCGCACGTCTCAGATCGTTCTAGGTGTCTTTGTACTGGTCAATGTCTCGCTGTTCCTGCTGAAGATGAAGCCGGACGAGGCCGCCAAACACTTCCGTGTTCCTCTTGTGGTACCGATCCTTGGGGTGATCACCAGCGCATTGCTTTTTGGATCTGGATTTCTCTAACTAGATACAATGAACCATAGGCCTCAGCGAGCTGCCACAGCATATGACGACTGACCAAGCTTCCATAGGATCAAAACTTTCGGCCTGGTGGCATAGAACGTTTGTGGATCTGGTTCAGCAGCTGCAATGGTCCTATTTGCCGCCACTGATGGTCTATTTCGCGGCCGGTGTGTCCGGTCTGACCTCAGTCGTCGGAGCTTTTTTCCTAAAAGACTATCTCGATTTATCCGCCTCTTTCGTTGCAGGACTTGCATTTTGGGCCGGTCTCCCTTGGATCCTCAAAATGCCACTTGGCCATGTCGTGGACTTGTTCTGGCGTTGGAAGTCCTTGCTGATCTTGTTCGGCGCATCCTTGATCACATTGTCTTTGCTCACAATGTACGGTCTCGTGACCGCGCCTGCACAGATGTCCAAGTTCATGCCGTTGGAAGACTGGTATGTTGTTGCCCTCCTCTTGGCGCCTTCCGGCTATGCCATTCAGGATGTTGTCGCTGACGCCATGACTGTTGAGGCGGTCCCAAAGGTTGACCAGCGCGGCCTACCGTTTACGCCAGAAGAAACCCGTGCTCAGCACACGACGATGCAAACCTTGGGCAGAGTTTCGATCATTTCCGGGTTCGCGGCGGTTGCGGCTGTAAACATCTGGATATTCTCTGGGACCGAAGAACTGCAAAAATCCGAACGCCTTGCGCTTTATGGCCAAGTATACCTGATAGCTCTGGCCATACCGGTGTTGTCCGTCAGTGGAGTGGTTCTTCACAGCTTTATCCAGCGTCAGCTTGTCAAGCGCGGCCACCCGCCCCATACGCCGGATGAAGCCACCGAAGTCAGATGGTCCATATTGCTCGGCGGTCTTGCATTCGTTTTGCTTAGCATCGTGCTGGGAACCGCGGATTTCGAATTTGCGCAAGAGACCGTTTTTGCGGTTTCCCTGACGGTGATCCTCTACCTCATGTCGCGTCTGCTGAAAGAGTTGGAACCGGCCCAAGCCAAAGCCCTAATCGGGACAGCGACAATCATTTTTGTATTCCGCGCTGTGCCGCTACCGGGACCAGGCCTGACATGGTTTGAAATCGATGAACTGGGGTTCGATGAACAGTTCCTGGCAATCCTGGCTTTGTTGACTTCGATGCTGGCCCTGCTCGGGTTAATCGTCCTTCGACCATTTATGGCCAATCGCTCCATTGCGCATGTGGTGGTGTTGCTGACGATTGCGGCGGGCGTACTCGCCCTGCCCAATCTTGCCCTCTACTACGGCGTGCATGAATGGACGGCGGCGCGTACCGGCGGAGTTGTCGACGCAAGGTTCATTGCCATTCTTGACACAGCCGTTGAGTCGCCGCTTGGACAGATCGCAATGGTCCCGATGTTGGCTTGGATCGCACGCAATGCCCCTGTTCAGTTGAAAGCGACCTTTTTTGCGGTGATGGCATCGTTTACCAACATGGCTTTGTCGGCCAGCAGCCTCAGCACCAAATACCTCAACCAAACATTCGTCGTCACACGCGCTGTCACAAATCCAGAAACCGGTACGGTCACGTCCACCGCGGACTACAGTGAACTTGGGTACTTGCTGATCTCCGTAGCCGTGATCTCGGTGATCGTTCCACTGGTCACAGTGTTTTTTGTTCAAAACTCGCGCTTCCGAACGAGCGAATGATCACTGGCTTTCAACCTCTCCCAGCAGAGCTCTGAGATGTGAGACCGGGACGCCGATGTTTGAGCCACCAAACTCGGGCAGGATCGCAGCATTGATGGCAACGACCTCACCCCGCCGATTCAATGCTGGCCCCCCGCTCCCACCGGTTGTGGTCTCGGCGTCATAAACGATGGCGCTCCCACTTGTCCGCGCAACAATCCCTCGGCTTGCCAGCGGGTGTATCTTGCTTTGTGTAGAAAGCCGGGACGCGATCGACCAAAAGTTTAACGTTCCTTCTGCTTCTAGTTCCCCTAAAAAGCCCGGACCGGCCTGCGCGATCAAAGCCTTCAAACCCGTTGGATATCCCAACAGATACAGCTCTTCACCTACGCGCGACGTGGCATCCGCCAAAGGAATTCCGAGGTCCTGAACGCGGCTTGGCTCAACTGCCAAAATCGCCAAGTCTGCCGCGTCGCTGAATCGGACCAGACGCGCCTTTATTGGTTCCGTTTGATCAGGCAAATAGGCCAGCAGCCTCAACATCTCTGGCTCAAGACCCGCGTCTATCAGCGCTTGTTCTCGGTTCCCCGAAGTCCAAGGCAAAGCGACATGGCGATTGGTGGCCATCAACGGTACCCCAGCAATCAAAAAGCCCGTTCCGGTGAATTGAAATTCTGCGGGTTCGCCGGCCCCGTCCGGTTCGATCCAAGGCTGGCCAAATGGGGTTTTCAGGTTTTCTCCGTTCGGTCCCAACACATGCCGCAAAATCTTGCCGCTTTCCACGTGGCGCAGCCCATAAGCTCCCTGGAGGAAAGCGACGGATCGAATTGACGCAGCGATCACGCGCGTGGGTGCTCCCGCCCGCTGCTCCAAGGTTCCAAGACGCTCCTCGGTCGATAAGACCTGGTTCTCAAATGCGTCGCGCAACGAAGCCAAGTCATCAGGCGTAAGTGCGTCTTCTCGCGTCTGTGCGAGCATAACTGCGACCGCTTCAATCTTGCGGGACTCCTGTTCGATACTATCCGCCAAGCGCCGGTCGTTTTGATACAGCAGGTACCCAAACCCCGCGATCACAAGAAGCGTTGCAAGAACTGTGATCCTGAACAGTATCGTGGTTTGAGAGGCAAGCCGCCGCCCACTATCGCGCAAGGCACCAGACATCTTTTTGGCGAAAGGTCGACGGCTCGTTCGGGTGTAAGCATATGCATCACTTAGGATATCCTCGACTGTATGGTGCGCGGGAAATGAATGATCGCACAACCTGTATCGAGACATGGGGCCCTTTTCGCCAAACTCGATCATGTCGCCATGGTCAAGAGGCGCCGATGAGGCTTTTTGCCCGTTCACCCATACATTGCGCCCTAACGACACGGTTATCTTATAGCCGTCGTCAGCCCACTGTAGGGTCGCAATATCGTTGTCATGCGGAGGCAGGTCGTCTTTAGGTCGAAGGCTTAGCACCCTGCCCTCGTCAACTGAAACAGTTAGGGCTTTATCGACCAGCCAGTTCACCTGGCCGCGCGATGGTCCGGTCAGGCTCTCCAGAAAGGCCCGCACCTCTCCTTCACCAGCATGTCCTGAGGGTGTCATGCCACTCTCTTCTGGTTTTCGCATTATGGCCCCCTACCCAAACGCGTTATGGCATTCTACCACGCTTCAACGCCAAACCCATGGACTGGTACGAACGTGCAAAAAACACGTTTGTACAGACACTTGCGATGTCTGCCCGGTCTCAACCAAAAACACTTATCAGGCCGCAACTCTAGGAGGGCCGATCCATGATCGACCCTCTGCCTTGGCATTTTTATGCGCGGTATCGAGCCACCAGACTGTCTATTTAGACGATACCTTGATCTTACGGCTTGGATCCTGAGGTTCAGTCTTCGGCATTTCTATATGCAGAACGCCCTTGTCGAATGTGGCTGAAATCCTGTCGATTTCTACAGTGTCCGGCAGCGACATGGCTCTGGAAAAGCTGCCATAGCTTCTTTCGCTTACACGCAAATCGCCCGCTTCATCATGCGCAATCTTCTTCTGACCGCTCAAGATTAGCCTGCGGTCCTTGATTTCAATTTCCACATCATCCTCTTCGAGCCCCGGCAATTCAGCCGTCAGGACAATCGCAGAATCCGTTTCTTGGACATCGATTGCCGGCGAAATCGCGCCCGTCATATCAAGAGACGGAAAACCCGTGCGTTGCGCAGCCGTTTCCATCGGCAGGAAGGGTGATCCTCCCCCCAAAAAACGCGACATCAAGGTTTCCATTTCACGCCGAAAGTTGTCAGAGAGCGGATGCATTCCAGTGAAAAGTTGCGGTGACTTTTTGTCTTCCAACATTTTGAGCCTCCTCCTTTGGTCGGATTTCGCGCGCGCAAAATTATGACAGGAAAAGCGGTCAAGGACCTTGATCTTGCGCAAGCATGCAACCTCAGCATCAGCCAGACTGAACGCAGCGGCTGAACGAACTGAAACGGGAAACGTCGCCCACTAAACTTGCCTCGTCGCGCCAGAGTTAACACCAATCGCAGTAGTCTTGATCGGAATCCCAGGTCAGCTTAGCGTCTATTTTGAATGAGCCCGAGCTGCCCAGCTTTAGCACAATGGAGCAAAACTGTATGAAATGGCCTTATCTGGCGCTGATTTACGTTTTGCTGATCTTGGCTCCCTTTGGTTTTTCTTGGTCTCTGGGATGGCCACCACGATCATTTCATCAAGAGCTCGCGTCCGGGCTTGGGATGCTTGCTTTTTCAATAATCTTAGTCGAGTTCCTGCTGTCTGGGCGGTTCAGGTTCATCTCTTCCGGCCTAGGTATGGATGTAACCATGCGGGTACATCAGTTGATGGCGCGTACAGCACTCGGCTTTGCGCTGATACACCCGCTGCTGTATCAGGGTACGCCTTCTGGCGGGCGCCGCCCGTGGGATGAAACAAACCAACTTACGATTTCGACCGACTTTTCTGTGCTGGTATCGGGCATCGGCGCATATTTTTTGCTGTTCATTCTGGTCGCCTCGGCAATTGCCCGCAAATCCCTTGATTACAAATACGAAACATGGCGCCTCTTACACGGGCTGGGAGCCTTGGTGATTGCATGCCTGCTGTTGCATCACACGGTCTATGCTGGGCGCTACGGTGGGCATCCGCTGTTGATGTATCTCTGGCTTGCCCTGACCAGTATTGCGGTTGGAACTTTGCTGTATGTCTATCTCGTTCGCCCTTTACGTCAGAGGAAAAGGTCGTGGCACGTCTCATCTGTGTCTCGACTATCACAGAAGCAATGGGAGTTGCACCTCATGCCCCATGGTCACAACGGACTAAACTTCGAAGCAGGGCAGTTTGCCTGGCTAAACGTCGGCCACAGTGCCTTTTCTCTGCATGAGAACCCATTCTCGATTAGTTCGGCACCAGCAGAAGGCCCTGAGGTTTCATTCGTGATAAAGGAGCTTGGGGATTTCACATGCGGCCTCGGACAGATCGCTCCGCGAACCACGGCCTATCTGGATGCCCCGCACGGGAATCTGTCGATCAGCCACCGCACTGAGACAGGTATTGTTCTGATCGCAGGTGGTGTAGGGATCGCGCCCATGTTGAGCATTATGCGTCAAGTTCGACTGAGTGGAACACGGCACGATCTCAAGCTTATCTATGGCAACCGGGTGGAGGAGCAGATTGTTTTTCGTCAGGAGTTGTCCAAAGAAGACACAGTATTTGTTCTATCTGAACCGCCAAAGGACTGGTCCGGAGAGACAGGCTTGATCGACGGTCCCCTCTTGGACCGCAATTTGTCTTCTGAACAATTTGAAAGCTGGCTTTTTGTTCTTTGCGGCCCCCCTGCCATGATGGACACCGTCGAAGATCATCTAATTGAGCGGGGCACCGCGTCACACCGGATTTTGTCTGAAAGGTTTGACTATGATTAGACCGCTCAGAAACCTGCCCGCGCGCCAACAAGTGAAACTCGCAGTTTGGTTCATCAGTTTTATAATCTTCGTCGCTGTCTTGGCCTTTTGCTTAAGGTAGCAAGCTAGACCACAAGGGATTGGCTAGCTTCAAAGCTGCCGGCCGAAAGGGCAGGTTTTCTTGGAGATGGATGTCATCGCGAACTTCCTTAAAACATGCCCTGCGTAAACAGCCAAAGCGCACGACAACGATCTCAATGTGGTCTCAAGAAACGCCTTTGATAGAGATCAAGGGCAATGCACGACACTTATTCATAATAAGCAATCTATTCAGACCGATTTATGGGAGGATCGGAATGACCGTACTCATCGCTTTCGCCACGGTCGAAGGCCAGACAGCGAAGATTGCACGCTTCATCAGCGATCTTGCGAAGAATGCCGGTTTCGACGCAAAGCTGATCAATACCGATGAAATACCCAGCCACGTTTCGCTTGACGATGTGGTCAAGGTTATTCTCCTAGCCCCTGTCCACGAGCGTAGGCACCCCAATTCATTCGAGGCATTTATCGCTTCAAATAGAGATGCCTTAATGAAGCGAAAGTCTCTCGTGCTTTCCGTCGGTTTAAAAGCTGCTTTTGCGTCAGGTCGAGAAGAAGCCCGTGACTATCTTGACGAAATGCTTCTGCGAACAGGTTTTAAACCAAATACGACGGCTTTGATCGCAGGCGCGGTGAGGCCCGAAAACTACGGGTATTTTGAGAGGGAGATCCTTAAGCACGTCGTCTTGCTCGGTCGAAAAATCGATCCACGAGAAGGAGCACGAGAGTTTACGGACTGGGATGAGCTAACGTCAATTGTGATAGAGTTCCTTGGCGATAACGGTCGGGCAAACACGCTTCAACCTCAAGCAAACTCTTAAAAAATAGTTTCTCAAGTTTTTACCGATGAGTTTTAGTAGCTATGGCTCTCAGAAAGCTACAGTCGCCGGCTCAATTCATCAGTGTCCGAAAAGCACCGGTAAACTTGTCTGCTCCAACATTGCTTGCGTCGCGCCCCCAAAAACTGACTCGCGCAAATGGGAATGCCCATAAGCGCCCATAACAACGAGATCGGCCCGCGCTTCGCTTGCTCGTTCTTGAATGCAGTCTGCAATTGAATTCCCCCCGCACTGGAACTGCGACACGGTCACGTTGCAACCGTGATGGCTGAGCCATTCAGCTAGGTCAGTTCCGGGCACGCTACCTTCTACGTCCTCAGGCGACGGCAAATCAAAACACCCAATCACAACTTCTTTGGCCGCCACGAGAATGGGTAAAGCTAAATGCGTCGCCCTGGACGCAGGCAAGCTGTCATTCCATGCCAAAAAAACGCGCTCGCGTTGGGCAAACGGGTCTCCATTGATCATCAGAGCGACAGGTGAATGAAACAACACTCCGCACGCGATCTTGTGAAATAAATCGTGGTCTCTTCGCAATCCAGCGTCTAGATAAGCGATATCAGAGCATTTGGCTTGTTCTACTACAAGTTGCTGTAACTCTGCTCCAAGTCCCATGAAGCCAGTTACATTTGCAGATACGCCCTGCCCAGCAAGAAGCGCTTCAACTTCAGTGGCGCGAGACTTCAAGGCGGCATTTTTCGCGTGAAGAACGTCCAACCAGTTTGAGGGAAGACCTGCTTCAACGAACCTGTTTGATCCATACTTCAAGTAAGGCAGGTTAGGTAAGGCCGCGATCAATACGCAATTCAAGTGGTGGTTCTGGATACGGGCAGTTTCAGCGCATTCCAAAATCGACGCGCTGTCAGCATCAACTCCTACAAAATATGCCAATGTTCTGTGTTGCATTCCCGACCTCCGTCCGGAATTTAACTTTGCCCGAAAGCCGTGCGCACTGATTAAGCCAACAAATAGTCGATGTTGTTGGTCACTCTTCTCACTTCGGCAGCATGAAGAACTCTTCCAGCACAATCTTGCCTTCCGCCACCGAATACACTGCGATCTCGCGCAGGGTCATACGCTCACCCGTCGCCTTCTGAACCACTTCGGCTCTGAAGCGGACTCCAAAGCGGTTGGGTGGGTGGACATAAGGGCCATCCACTTCTAGTTCTTGGATTTCATGCGATGCCAACCAGTCCTCTCTTTTTCCCTTGATAGCTTCGCGACCCTTTGAAACGCGAAATTGTCGAACCGGAGGCACAACGGCTTCAATCGACTGCGCGTTTTCGGCATACATTTCATCAACACTGCCAAGGCCTCTGCGTTCACGCATGGCCTGGACGAAGGATCTACCGATTTCAATCAACTCTTCCATGAATCCCCTCCCCTAGATTGCCATTGAGTGTACCACTTCTTACCCGCTCAATTCTTGACAAGGATCAATAAGCACATTGGTGGAAAGTTTCGGGAGTCACGTCGATGCCACGCTTGTGCAGCAGATCTTCAAGATTCCGATGCGAGAGCGGGAAGCGGATGATCTCGCGACTAGATTCGAAGTTTTTGAAAAAGTCAGGTCTGGTTATGGCAAATGCTACGCAACCACCTTGCCGCGCTCGACCAAAGTTCTTCTGACAAGACCTCTCGAAGAGAGCTGGAATAGCCTTTTGCTACACTGTGTCTTTCGTAGTTTGCCTCAATACCAAGCGCGTTGAAGTCCGCGTGTGTTGCGCAGGCGCGGCACCATCCTGCAACCACAGTAAAACAGTGTCCGCAACTTGTTCTCCAAACTCAGAGACGCCGCAATGTACTGTAGACAAAGCTGGCCAGCACTCTGATGCTTCCTTGATGTCGTCGAAACCGACAATCTGAAACTCCGTTCCAATTTTAACCTGAGTTTCATGGCAGGCATTGATCATCCCAAAAGCAACAAGATCATTGAAACAAACTGCGGCATCGCACGCAGGATGCTCCTTGAATAGGTGGGCCGTCGCTTCATGTCCAAATGATCGGCTGGATTCCCCTGTTTTCACAATAGGCTGCAAGTGGTTGTCTTTCATGGCACTGATATAGCCGGACAGCCTTTCCTGAGTGACTTCGGCACCATCCAGACCACCGATAAAGGCGATGTTTCGCGCGCCTGTTTCGATCAGGTACTGCGTTGCCGTGCGTCCACCCTCTGCGTAATCAGGGGCGATAAAGGGAAACCTGCCCGTTTCGCTTTCAACTTGTCGCAAGACTTGCATCAATGGAATGCCAGCTCGCTCTACCGCGGAGAGGGTGTTTGTGACATCGCCATAAGCTGGCGAAAGGATCAAGGCAGAAACACCGTGCTCGAGCATTGCGCCCACCACCTGATCCTGAAGTTCGGGGTCTTCGTTCGTGTTGGCCAACACAACCGCATAGCCTCGGGACCCCAGCGCCATTTGCAACGAAGTCGCAAACTCGGTGAAAAACGGGTTGGTTAGGTCGTTGATCACCAAACCTATTAGCGCCGTTCCCGTGGCTCGCAGATTTGCCGCCGATCGGTTGTAGACATACCCGATCTCTTTCATCGCGGTATGGACGAGCTTGCGTGTGTCCGGCTTCACCTGTGGGCTGCCCTGCAACACAAGGCTTACCGTCGACTTGGAAACGCCCGCAGAGTTGGCGACATCTATGATCGTGGGTCTTCGCATTCAGGCTATTGTTCAACTCCATGCAAGCTGAGAAGCGTGGTCATCCGTGCTTTAGCCAGTTCAGGATCCGAGAGTAAACCGGCCTGATCCGCCAATCTGAACACTTGCGCGTAGTGGCAGATGTCTCGGCTGGATTGGAACCCACCCGGCATGATGAAATGAGACTGGGCTCCGTTCAGCCATGCCAGATAGGCAATCCCGGCTTTGTAGAACCGCGTCGGAGCCTTAAATATCTCTCGGCTGAGGGGAATAGTCGGTGCGAACAGCGCGTTGTAGCGATCCATGTCGCCCATTGCCAACGCCTCAAGCGCCTGGCTGGCGGCGGGGGCGATAGCAGCGAAAATGCCAAGCAGAGCGTGCGAAAAATGCGTTCCATCCCCGGCAATAAGATCGGCGTAGTTGAAATCGTCACCTGTGTAGAGGCGCACGTCGTCCGGCAGCCGCGCGCGGAAGGCTTCTTCATGTGCCTGATCAAGCAAGGATATTTTTATCCCGTCAACCTTGGCGGGATTTTCGTTGATCAGGGACAACACAAAGTCGCTGGCCGCGTCGATATCCGTGATACCCCAATAGCCCGTCAATGCAGGATCGAACATATCGCCAAGCCAGTGCAGGATTACTGGGTTCGCCGCCCCATCGATAAGCGCGCGATAGACGTCGTGATATGTGTCCGGACCCGCGTTGATCGCTGGAAAGGCACGTGACGCCATGAGGATCAATTGCCCTCCGGCGGCCTCGATAGCCTCGGCCTGGTGCTCGTAGGCTGACAGAATTTCACCTGCTGTGTTCAACGCGCTTAGAGGCAGATGATCGGTCCCAGCGCCACAAGCCACCCGGGGCGACAACGGATGCGCTTGCGCCGCCTTCATTGTGCGCTGGATCAGCTCCAACGCGGTCTCCCAATCGACACCCATACCCCGTTGTGCGGTATCCATAGCTTCGGCCAGACCCAGCCCCTGATCCCAGAGCCCCTGACGAAATCGCAGTGTCGCTTCCCAATCAACCGTGGGGCGTCCATCCCAGGGGTTACGTTCTGCCAAAGGGTCTGAAACCACATGAGCCGCGGCAAAAGCCGTACGTGTCAGAGGCACTTGCGGCGCGCGCGGCACTAGCGGCGTTCCAGTCAGCGCATAGGGTTCCAATTGCCCATCTAGATTTGGCAAAATCAATTTCATTGTCTCAAACCTCCAAATCCAGAACCAGAATGCCGTCGATACCACCCACGGCGTTCTCAACCAGCTGCGCGCCCAGCGCCTTGTGCGTTTCGTTGTTCTGATAGGCCTCCAGAGCGGCCCAATCGTCGAAATCGATCACGAACCCATGCATGTATCCGCGTTCGATCTGCTCGGGGCTTTCACTGCGCCCCCCGGTGAACCCGCTGGCTCCGGGAAGGGCCTTGGACACGTCCTCGAGGCCTTTGTAGATGGCTCCGATTATGTCTTCGGTCACGTCGGCGCGGAATTTGGTCAATACGATGTGGCGGATCATTTTTAGAAACCCTGATCTTGTTTGATCATGTCGGCCGCTTTTTCCCCGATCATGATTGTAGGTGCATTGGTGTTGGATGAATTGACCGTCGGCATAATCGACGCATCCGCGACGCGGAGCCCTTCGATCCCATTGAACCGCAGGCGCGGGTCCAGCACGGCTTCGGCGTCGCTGCCCATACGGCAGGTGCCAGCGCAGTGGTGCGATGTTTTGGAGTGTACACAGATAAAATCGAAATACTCCTGCTCGGTCCGCACGTCCGGGCCCGGCAAACGTTCGGCCAGGATGTACGGCTTCAGCGCATCCTGTGCGAGGATGTTCTGCACCAGTTTCAGCCCCCGAATGGACATCTCGCGATCGTAAGGATCCGCCAGATAGTTGGGATCAATAAGCGGCATCACCGCGGGGTCTGAACTTTGCAACCGGACGGTTCCGCGTGACCTGGGGCGCAGGAAACAGGCGTTCAGCGTAACCCCGCCGTTGGGCATCGCCTCGACCCCAGCCTCAATGCCGGTACCAAGCCCCAGATGCATTTGAAGATCCGGCGAACGCGCATCCGGGTCTGCGTACCAGAACCCACCCGTTTCGAACAGGCTGGACGCGACCGGTCCCTTGCGCGTGAAAAGGTATTGCAGACCTGCGAAGGCTGAAAGGTGAAGTTTGGCGAAACGGTCATAGGTGTGCGGGCCGGTCACTTCGCAGATCGAGTACAAATCCAAATGGTCTTGCAGGTTCGCGCCGACCTGAGGCTGATGATAGACCGCGTCGATACCAAGACCGTCCAAATGATCCGCTGGGCCAATACCCGACAGTTGCAACAAGCGGGGTGAACCGATGGCACCTGAGGACAGAATGACCTCTTTCGCGGCCAGGATCTTGTCCCCGTTCAACATCTCGACACCAGTCGCCCTGCCCTTGTCCACGATGACACGGCGGACCTGTGCGTTGGTGCGCACCGTCAGGTTCGGGCGGCTGCGGTTCGGCGCGATAAACGCCATCGCAGCAGATGAGCGTCGCGCATTGCGCTGGGTCAGCTGATAGTACCCCGCGCCATCCTGTTTTGCCCCATTCACATCGCGCGTTTCGGGAATCCCCACTTCCCCTGCGGCCTTGATGTAGGCATCGCAGATTGGCAAAGGGGCTGCGGGCATGGACACGCCAAGCGGTCCGCCTTTGCCGTGAAACTCGTCATCATAGGTGTCGTTGTCTTCGGATTTTTTGAAATAGGGCAGCACGTCGGCATAGCTCCAACCCTCGCACCCCATCTGTCTCCAGTCATCGTAGTCTTGAGCTGCACCCCGCGTGTAGATTTGCGCGTTGATCGCAGACCCTCCGCCGATCACCTTGGCCTGGGTGTAGTTGAAGACTTTGTTCTGCATGTGCTTTTGCGGAACCGTGGACCAGCCCCAGCTGCCGATACCCTTGGTCATCTTCGCGAACCCGGCTGGTAGGTGAAAGAACGGGTGACGGTCGATGGAGCCGGCCTCCAGCAACAGCACACGCGCCGAGGGTTCTTCGGAAAGACGCGCAGCGATCACCGAGCCTGCCGAGCCGCCCCCAATGACAATGAAATCATATCCTTCAGACATTCTTATGCGCCCTGGCTTACAGACGTGAAATCGACAAGCCGCCATCCACCGGGATGGCGGCGCCGTTCGCAAAGTGCATCTGCCCCTGAACAAGTGGGACGACGACGGACCCAATGTCCTCGGGCGCACCCCAGCGTGCCGCGGGAACAAGACCGCCTTCGATACGGTCGGTGTATTTGTCGCGCACGCCAGCCGTCATCTCAGTCGCGATGATGCCCGGTCGCAGCTCAAAGACACCGATGCCTTCGGGGGCCATACGTACTGCGAACAACTGAGCCATCATCGCTGCGGCCGCCTTGGACACGCAGTACTCGGCGCGTTCGATCGATACCATTGTCGCGCTGACAGAGGTGACAAAGGTGATTGATCGATAGGTATCGTGCGGCTGCTCCAACATGCGCCGAGCCACCTCTTGCGCCAGAAAAAACGCGCCACGCAGGTTGATATTCTGCACGAAATCCCAGTTCTCGGGCTTCAGATCCAGCATGTCACCACGCACCGGTGCCCCTACGCCTGCGTTGTTTATCAACGCGGTGATCGGGCCCAAATCGGCTTCGATCTGATCCAGTATCGTCGGAACGTGATCAATGTCGGACACATCGTGCTGCACATAGATTGCGCTTGGGCCAAGCTCTTCCAAAGCCGCCCTCACGACCGGATTGTCGGGTGCAGAGCGAGAGGCTATTGCGACCTTATACCCCGCCGCGATCAAGGCGCGCGCCACCCCTAGTCCAATGCCCTGTTGTCCTCCGGTCACCAATGCTGTTCCGGTCATGCGGCGAACTCCGTTTCAATGATATGACGCCCCGCACGGAGTGCGAGTGCGGCTATCGTGAGGGCCGGATTCACCGCCGCTGATGTCGGCAGAACTGACGCGTCAACGATGAAAAGGTTTTTGTGGTCGTGGCTGCGGCAGAACGTGTCGACGACACTGCTTGCCGGGTCATTGCCCATCCGCGCCGTGCCGCATTGATGCGACGGAGTGCGCCGATCAAATGGTCGCGACAGTACCACGGGAAACCCGGCCTGCTTCAGATGCGCCTTTACCCGCGCAACCAGGGCCTCGTGCGCAGCCCAATTCGAGCGTTTCCAATCCAGCCTGATCTGGTCACCTTCGACCGTCACCCGGCTGTCTGGGTTCGGCAGATCTTCGGACATGGCATAGAAATCAAAACTGCGATTGGCGATCAGTGCTGCAAGTGGACCCGGAAGATGGGTTTGCGACGCAAGGATCGGTCCAGTGATCTTTCCCAACATCTGAATGTTACCCAAAGGCAAGCCACCCTGTCCGTCGCTGTTGTAATAGTCGTTGAACATCAATGTCTTTTGATAGACCGCCCTGTTTCGACGCAGAGGATGAAGGGCCAGAACCGCCGAGCAATTGTGGTTCATGAAGTTACGCCCGACCTGATCGGACCGATTGGCAAGACCGGTTGGACAATTGTCGTTCGCGGACTGCAGCAACAGGACTGAGGACTGTACCGCACCTGCCGCGAGCACGATGACCGGCGCACTAAGGGCACCGTGGCCATCAACCTCGACGCTTGTGACGCGACCAAAGGCATCAGCCTTCAGTTTTCGGACACGCGCGTTAGTTAAAAGTTCGACATTCTCGTGCTTCAATGCTTCGGTAAGCGCACAGGTTTCGGCATCCATTTTGCCGCCGCATGTATTGGGAAACGCATCCCAAGTTGTTTGCCCAGCCTCTAGCCAGGTCTCAATTTCCACGCCCAAAGGCACTGAGGATGGCGTCAGGCCTACTTGGCTTAGCCGCGTCCTCAGGTCTGCAATATCAACCTCATCCGGCACAGGTGGGTGCGGGTAATCCCCACTGTGCGGTGGCTCGGTGGGATCTTCTTTGGTGGTCCCATGCGCGTCGTAAAGCTGTTCCGCGGCGGTATAATCCGGCTCCAGCACTTCGTAGGGCATGGGCCAGCCGTGAGAGTAGCCACCCATATGCTGACGCGGCTCAAAATCCTCTTTCCGATAACGTATCAAAGCTGCGCCGTAGAACTTGGAATTGCCACCAACGCAGTAGTAGTTTCCGGGATTGAAAGGCTCGCCTGCTCCATCCAGCCATGTTTCGTCGGGGCGGAAGTGCCCATTGGCAAAGATCGCCCTTGGGTCTCGATCCTGAGATGAGGGCTGCAACCACTCTCCTCGTTCAAGGATCAGAATGCGACGACCGGACGGAGCCAACGCGGCAGCCAGCGTTGCCCCCCCTATACCCGACCCAATGATTATGACGTCAGCCCGATTCATGGGAGGATCCGCATCTCGCTTTCGGGATCAAAAGCCACGGCCTTTTCCATGTTAACTGCAAAGTTGAAATCCTGACCCGGTGCCACTTCGGCATCCGAACGCATACGCGCGATCACATCTCGTCCGCCCAATTGCATCGAGACGAAGGTGTCCGATCCAGCGGGCTCCGTCACCACGATACGGTTGGTCATCTGCGCGACGTTCGACGACTTTCGATCCGCGCCATCCATATCGGTGATAGTCTCAGGGCGAATTCCCAACAAAATCTCGCGCCCATCCCATGCGGCCAAGTTGTCTTGGCTGAACGGAAGTTGCGCCATAGATCCGTCGTGAACGGCGACCTCTGCATGGGGGCGGCCATTCAAAACCGTAACCTTGGCCGGTACCACGTTCATCGCGGGCGAGCCCATAAACGTTGCAACGAAGATATTCGCAGGCGTGTCATAGATTTCCTGCGGCGTGCCCAGTTGCTGAACATAGCCGCCGTTCATCACGGCGATGCGGCTTGAAAGCGTCATCGCCTCGATCTGGTCATGCGTCACGTAGACGATGGTGGTGCCGAGGTTCTGATGTAGCTTCTTGATCTCGGTTCGCATGTCGACGCGAAGCTTGGCATCGAGGTTCGAGAGCGGTTCATCGAACAGGAAAACGTCCGGGTTCCGCACCAACGCGCGACCCATTGCAACCCGCTGACGTTGACCGCCGGACAACTGACCGGGCTTGCGATCCAGCAACTGCTCAATCTGCAAGAGCTTGGCAACTTCTTGCATCGCTTTGTCGCGTTCAGGCTTGGGCACACCATGCATCTCAAGACCGAAAGTGATGTTCTGCCCGACCGTCATATTGGGATACAAAGCATAGCTTTGGAACACCATGGCGATGTTGCGGTTGGACGGGTGCACCCCGTTCATCACCTGGTCCTTGATGCGGATTTCACCGCTGGTGATCTCCTCCAGCCCCGCGATCATGTTCAGCAGAGTGGATTTGCCACAGCCCGAGGGACCGACCAGCACCAGGAACTCACCCTCCTGCACCGAGATATCGACCTTGTGCAGAACCTCGACCGCCCCGTAGGATTTGGTCGCGTTGTCTATGTCTAGAAAACCCATGAGGTCTTATCCTTTCACCGAACCCGCCATCAGGCCGCGGACGAAGTATCGACCGGCCACGATGTAGACGAGCAGAGTTGGCATGGCCGCCAGAATGGCGCCTGCGAAATGAACGTTGTATTCCTTCACACCGGTTGACGACTGCACCAGATTGTTCAGTGCCACCGTCATTGGCTGGCTGTTGGCATCGGCAAAGGACGCGCCGAACAGGAAGTCATTCCAGATGTTGGTGAACTGCCAGATGATCGAAACCACGGCGATCGGCCCGGAACTGGGCAGAAGAATACGCCAGAAGATCTGGAAGAACCCGGCACCATCGATCTGCGCTGCCCGGATCAGCTCGGTCGGGAACACCGCGTAATAGTTGCGGAAGTACAGCGTGGTGAAGCCAATCCCGTAGACAACGTGGACAAGCGCAAGACCCCAAGTGGTGCCAGCCAGCCCGATTATGCCCAACATCCGCGCCATTGGGATCAGAACAATCTGGAACGGGATGAAGCAGGCAAACAGCATCAGCCCAAACAGGATGGTGTCGTATTTGAAGCGCCATTTCGTCAGTACGTAGCCGTTCAACGCCCCAAGAATGGTCGAGACGATCACCGCCGGAACCACCATCTTGATCGAGTTCCAAAAGTAAGGCTTCAGCCCTGTCGGATCGACACCGATCTGCGCCGAAGACCACGCCTTGAGCCACGGCTCAATCGTGAACACCTGCGGCAGGTTCATCATGCCGCCGCCGGTGATCTCTTCCAAAGGCTTCACCGAGTTCACCAGCATGACGTAGAGCGGCAGCAGGTAGAACAGACCGAACAGAAGCAGCACCAGATAGATCAGCGTGCGTGTAACGCGGCCCGTTCGAATTGCGGTATCCTGAGTAGCTTGAGACATCAGCGTTTCTCCCGCAATTCGGCGTAGAGATAGGGGATCATGATCGCCGCGATGGTCATCAGCATGATCGTGGCCGACGCCGCACCGATCCCCATCTGGTTCCGTGTGAAGGTGTAGGAATACATGAAGGTCGCAGGCAGTTCGGTTGCGCGACCGGGTCCACCCCCGGTCAGGGCGATGACAAGGTCAAAGGTCTTGATCGCAAGATGGCTGAGGATCACAAAGGCCGACAGGAAGGCTGGTCGCAGTTGCGGGATAATGATCCGGCGATAGAGGTTCCAGTTCGAGGCTCCATCCATTTGCGCAGCCCGCAGGATCTCGTTGTCGATCCCACGCAGGCCAGCCAGAAACATTGCCATTACGAAGCCGCTTGTCTGCCAGACGGCCGCTAGAACCACCGTGTAGATGGCGTAATCACGGTTTTTTATCCAGTCGAACTCGAAGCTGGTCCAACCCCATGTATGCATGACGTTTTCCAGCCCGATGCCAGGGTCAAGGAACCACTTCCAGGCTGTACCGGTGACGATGAAGCTCAGAGCCATCGGATAGAGGTAAATCGGACGCAGCAGCCCTTCCCCCCGGATTTTCTGATCAAGGAAGATCGCCAGACCCAGGCCGATACAGGTGCAGATCACGATATAGAGGCTCGCGAAAATCCCCATATTGATCAACGAGGTTTCCCAATGGCTCAGCCGCCACAGTTTGTCGTAGTTTTCCCATCCGACCCATCCAAAGGACGGCAGGATGCGACTGTCGGTGAATGACAGGTAGACCGAAAACAGAATGAACCCGTAGACAAAAACCAACATCATCGCCAGCGACGGCGAAAGGACCAGCTTGGGTATCCAGTTCTGAAGGCGTGTCTTAAAATCCGCGTCGGCTGAAGCAGCCATGGCGCGCCCTCCTCGTTCGAGTCGTGTTAGATCAGAGCTTTTGCGCCCACTTGGTGACAGGGCGGCCAGACTGCCGCCCCATCGGGAGGATCACTTATGGATCACTTGGCGATCGAAACGGCGTCAACCAGTTCGGTCACAGCATCTTCGCTGCCGTACTCGCCGTTAAAGTGAGCGGTCACAACGTCATAGACGGCGTTCTTGACTGACGCAGGCGCGGCATGTCCGTGCGCCATCGAGCCGAACAGGTTGCCTGACGAAGCCGCAGCAGCCAAGTCTTTCATGCCTTGCTGACCACACGCATCCAGATCGCTGCCGTCCACGTCTGTCCGCGCAGGCACCGAGCCCTTCACCTTGTTAAAGGCAATCTGGAACGATGGTGACAGGATCGCGCTGGCCAGCGCGGCTTGCTCGGCCGATACCGTACCGCCCTGGTCAAACATCATGAATTGGTCAGCGTTGAAGGTGACCTGATCCTGAGTGCCCGGGAAGCGGAAGCACAGGAAGTCCTCACCCGGCACTTTGCCCGCATTCAGGAATTCGCCTTTGGCCCAGTCACCCATCATCTGGAAACCGGCTTCACCGTTTATGACCATTGCTGTCGCCAGGTTCCAGTCACGACCCGAGAAGTTCTCATCCACGTTGTCGCGGATAAAGGCCATACGGTCGAACGCCTCTTTCATCGCGTCGCCACCCAGCGTTTCCTCGTCCAGGTCGATGAAGGCCGCTTTGTAACCGTCAGGCCCCAGCGTCGACATCGCGATAGCATCGAACACGGTCGCGTCCTGCCATGCCTGACCACCATGCGCGATCGGAGTGACGCCAGCAGCTTTCAACGCCTCAACTGCTGCGACGAATTCGTCCCAGTTGGTGGGCTGAGCAATACCGTTAGCGTCCAGCACCGCCTTGTTCGCCCAGACCCAGTTGGTCGAGTGCACGTTTACAGGGGCCGAGACCCATTTGCCGTCATGCTTGGCGAAGGCTTTCAGCGCATCTGGGACGACGTCATTCCAACCTTCCTGGGCTGCCACTTCGTTCAGATCGGCCAGCGCGCCCTGATCGGCCCAGTCCAGAATGTCAAAGCCCAGCGCCTGAACGGCTGTCGGAGCGTTGCCTGCGGTGACGCGTGCGCGCAGAACGGTCATGGCCTGCTCACCACCGCCACCGGCTACAGGCATGTCGGTCCATCCAATGCCCTGTCCGGACAGATCGTCCTTGAGAACGTTCAATGCTGCGGCCTCACCGCCAGACGTCCACCAGTGCAGAACTTCCACGTCTTCAGCGTGCGCAAGGCTGGTCGTGCACAATAGACCTGCTACAAACAGCGATTTTGTCTTCATAAATTTACGCATTCTTGTTTCCTCCCTTAATGCGTTATTCTCACTCGGGACCAATCTGGCGCCCGGTCTTAGTCTTGCGGAACCCATGGCGCCCGGCTGTTGCCGATGCGCATGACCACTGATTTCACTTCGAAGAATTCCTCGAACCCATATCTTCCGATTTCCCGCCCCTGCCCGGATTGTTTGACCCCACCGAAAGCGACCTCGGGGAACCCGTCCATCCAGGTATTGGTCCAGACCGTTCCCGCTTCTGCTCGGCGGGCAAACTCTAGGCAGGTGTGAACGTTTTCGCTCCAGACCCCTGCCGACAGACCGTAAGCGCTATCATTGGTGAGCGCGATGGCTTCGTCCAGTGTTTTGAAAGTCAAAACAGACAGAACGGGCCCGAATACTTCATCGCGGGCAATGGGCATGTCGGGCGAGACGTCGGAAATCACCGTCGGCTGATAGAACTGAGCGCCGAGGCCTTCGACCTCCAGCGGCTCACCACCCAGATCAATAGTCGCACCCGAAGCCTGCGCCTGTTTGACATACGCGTCGATTTTTGAGTTGTGCTCGGACGTTACGATAGCCCCAACCTGCGTCGTCGGGTCCAGAGGATCGCCGAATTTGACTTTGCGCGACAGGGCGACGACACGTTCGCGGAAGTCGTCAGATATATCCTCATGCACGATGATGCGACTGCTTGAATTGCAGCACTGGCCAACATTGAAATAGACACCGAACACAACCGCATCCGCCGCGGCATTCAGATCGGCGTCGGGAAAAATGACCTGAGGGTTCTTGCCCCCAAGCTCAAGCGCAACTTTCTTAAGTGTATCCGATGCTACCGCGCTGATCGTCTTGCCCACAGCCGTCGAGCCCGTAAAGCTGATCATGTCCACGCCGTCGTGGCTGGACATCACGCTTCCGACAGGAACACCGTAACCCAGAACGATATTGCATACACCGGCGGGCAATCCGGCTTCGATCAACAATTCGCCCAGCATCAAGGTTGTCGACGGTGTCATCTCAGACGGCTTCACAACAACGGTGCAACCTGCCGCCAACGCGAAGGGTAGTTTCTGACTGAGTATCCAGAACGGGAAATTCCATGGTGTAATGATGGACACGACACCGATGGGTTCCTTCAACACGACACCCATCATATCTGCGCCAAGAGTATTATGGCTGTCGCCGTGCGTGCTGCGTGCCAATGAGGCCGCATAGCGCCAAAGGTCCGCTGCACCGCCGACCTCACCCTTGGATTGACTAATCGGCTTACCGCTTTCCAGCGTTTCGATCAGCGCGATCCGGTCGACATTCTGCTCAATCAGGTCGGCAACCTTCAGCAATACGGTGGCCCGTTCTTTGCCCGATGCCCGGCTCCAAACACCGCTGTCAAACGCCTTACGCGCCGCCTGGATCGCAGCCTCGGCTTCAGCCTCGCCACCCAAGGCCGAACGGCTGACGATATGCCCGTGCGACGGCGAGCGCCGTTCGAACGTCTCACCCGACGCGCTATCCTGCCACCTGCCATCGATAAGATGCCGACCTTCAAACACCGGCGGCAGCTCGAACGGGATAGCAGGATTGATGGTGATGTCTTTCATATTGTCATAGGCCCGAAAATGTGGGGTTACGTTTTTCCATGAACGCAGCAACGCCTTCTTCGCGGTCAGCCGAGGCCGCAATTGCTGCACTACCAAGGGCTTCGACCACGGCATGAGTGTCTTCACCGACCGCTGCATGGATCATGTTTTTTGAGATTTCGGTGGCGCGAGGCGAAAGGTCGCTCAGTTCTGCGGTGATCTCAAGCGCGCGCGCCAGAACGTCGCTAGCCAGCTCGGTCGCATAGCCCAAGGCCACGGCACGATCAGCACCAATACGGCGCCCGAAGAGTGCCATTTCTTTCACCGCAGCTTCGGGGATCAGACGGGTCAACCGCTGTGTCCCGGACCAACCGGGCACGATCCCAACCCGAGCTTCGGGCAAAGCCAGCGTGGACCGCGGGGTCATCAGGCGCAGATCGCAACAACTGGCCAGCTCTAGCCCGCCGCCGAAGGCGTGACCGTTGATCGCTGCAATTGTCGGCCTGCCGATCCGCGCCAAGCGATCAAAGATACGATGCCCGTCACGGACCCAATGGCGCGCGAATTCAGCGGGGCTCAGACCGCCCCAAGCGCCAATATCGGCCCCACAACAGAAGGCTTTTTCGCCTGCGCCAGTCAGAACAAGCGCACGAATTGACGTGTCACGCTCGACCTCTTTCAGGCCAGCCTCCAGCGCGTGCAGCATATCCACAGTTAGCGCATTGAGCTTGGCCTCGTTGTCCAAAGTCAGGACGGCGGTTGCACCCTCGATGTGAATGCGAAGCTTGCTCACAGTGTCATCCCCATCGGGCCAACTGCGAATAGCGACTTGGGCATCTGAACCGCGTTTTCCGCGACTTTGACGCGACCGCCCGAAGCTTCGATAATATCACGCTGCGCCTCAATGCCAGGCATGATTTCCGTCGCGACCAGTCCCTGATCTGTTAGGCGAATGACGCACCGCTCAGTCACATAGAGAACATCCTGACCGGTTTCACGGGCACGGCGGCCCGAGAATGTGACATGCTCGACCTGATCCACCATCTTAGTGAATTTTCCTGGGGCATTCACTCGGATACCGTCATCCGTCAGATCAATCTTGGCGCCGGCTTCAAACCAGCCCGAGAACACGATCTTTTTGGCCCGCGCGGTAATATCGACAAAGCCGCCGCATCCTGCAGTCAAATAAGGCTTCTTACCGAGTTTGGAGACGTTCACATTGCCTTCTACATCGACCTCGAGGAACGAGAGGAACGACATGTCGAACCCGCCGCCCTGGAAGTAGATAAATTGCTGCGGTGACGGAACAAAGGCATGTGCGTTGGATGCGCATCCAAAGGCAAAGCCGGTCAATGGGACGCCGCCAACGGCCCCCTGCTCAATCGCCCATGTCACCGCCTGAGGATGCCCCTCCTCCAACAAAACACGCGGGACCATTGCGCTGATGCCAAAGCCCAAGTTGGCGCTCATGCCGCTGCGCAGTTCTTGGGCGGCGCGGCGCGCGATGACCTTCTCGACACCATGCCCGGCCAGCGAAAAACTGTCCCAAGGGCGCATAATCTGGCCAGAGATCGCAGGGTCATAGGGCGTCTCTGTCGTTTGCATCTGCTCTGGGTCTTCAACGATCAGGTCGACCAAGTGACCTGGCACGCGCACGTCATGGGGGCGCAAGCTACCCGCGGCAGTCACACGTTGAACCTGTGCGATCACGAGTCCACCGTGGTTGCGTGTGCAAATCGCTTGCTCCAATCCGCCCAGATAGGCACCTTCATGTTCATAGGTCAGGTTGCCAAACTCATCCGCCGTGGTTGCGCGCAAAACGCACACGTTCGGATTGATGTTTGGGAAGTGCAACCAAGTCTGACCGTCGAATTCCTTTCGGTTAACAATTGGAGCCGCCGCACCACGCGCGTTCATCGCGCATCCTTCTCGAACAGGATCCACGAAAGTCTCAAGCCCGACCTGCGTCAGTACACCGGGTCGATGCGCTGCGGCTTCGCGGTGCATATCGAACAGAATTCCCGATGGTACGTTGTATGCGGCCACTCGATCTTCGACGATCATTTTCCAGATTTCCGGCATCTCAAGGCTGGAAGGACCCGACGGGTATGAACCGGCGAGAACGCGGCTTAGCAGTCCATCCTGCGCCAGATAATCCATTCCCCTCACGCCATACATATCCCCGGCAGCGATAGGGTGCAGCGTTGTAATATTGCGCGGATGCCCTTCAGTGCGAAACCGCTCTCCAAGTTCCTTCAGCACGAGGTCTGGGCACCCCAACGCAGAGGACGACGATACGGTGACAACCGCATTGTCTGGGATACGAGAAACGGCCTCGGAAACGGAAACAAGCTTGGTCATCAAAAACCGCCATAATCTATGTTGATACGATCACCCGACGCTGCGGCCTCACGAACGCTCAGCGCGATTGACAGCGATTTCACTCCATCAGGTCCGTCGGCAGCAGGACGGCCTTGTCCCGCCGCTGCGGCGACAAATTCCGAAACGCCTTGAACATAGAGAGAGTGGTCCGAAAACGGGATCTCTTCACTTCCGGCTTCAGTCACCAGCTGTATTGCCCCAACCGGGCGCTGCGTCATGACGCCATCCGCAAAAATCGAACCCTCGGTTCCATGCACCTGCAGGCCAGACCCGGCAAAGGGGTGCGTAAAGCTTTCATGCGTCATGACCATCGCGCCTGAGGGCATCTTCCAGACGGACATGCACGAGTCTTCGACACCCTGCCCCATCCCAGAGCTGGTCATTTGGGCGACAACAGACACCGGGTCTTCATTTAGCAGGAAGCGGGTGACATCCGCGTCATGAACGACGATGTCTGGGATCACGCCACCACCAGCATCGGCCGAATTGATACGCCACCCCTGCAAGTTTTCGGGCAAATGCACTGCGTGATTGATGCGCAGCGAAAGAACCTCGCCGACGCGCCCATCTGCGATCTGGTCGCGAATGGCACGATGACTGCCAGAGCATCTCAGGTGGTGGTTAGTACCAAAAGTCACGCCAGCCGCGTCGGCTGCACGCACCATTTCGACAGCTTCCGCTTGCGTCATCCCGAGCGGCTTTTCACAAAGAACATGCTTACCAGCCGCGATGGCAGCCATCGCCTGACCATGGTGCTTCTCATTTGTGGAAGAAATGTAGACGGCTTTCACGCCATCGTCAGACAGCGCCGCGTTCAGGTCTGTGGTTGCATTGGGAATACCGTGCTCCTTAGCCCAGGTTTGCACCCGGTCAGGCGAATTACTGACGACCCAGGTCACGTCGTTACCTGCCTGCTGACGCACCGCGTCCAACATATATTGCGAAGCTATAGTGCTCGCTCCGACAAATGCCCAGTTCATCTGATTTCCCTGCTATTGGAACGTTCCAAGACTTGTATTGGAACGTTCCAAATTTGACAAGAAAAAACTCTGTGCGCACCATAAATGCAAGAAAACATGGCTAAAAACGCGACGCTTGCAGCCTCATCCAAAATAATCACAGGGGATCGATGAGATTCACGGCGTGCCTACACTCTGACTGAGTCGCAGAAATTCGCCGCGCGCTACCAACATCAACGCGTCAGAGCGACCCCTTCCACGGTCACCCTGTGCATAAGACGTCGAAACCCATGGTAGTCGTTGATCGCTTTGTGCCACGTCGCTCTGTTATCCCAAATGGCAATGTCCCCTTCCTGCCAACGCAGGCGACATTGGAATTCAGGCTGCTTGCAATGATCATAAATCATACCCAGCACTGCGGCAGACTCCTCCGCGCTCAAGCCTTTGATTTCGGTCGTGAACACAGGATTGACGAACAACCCTCGCCTACCGCTAAGAGGATGCGTGATGACAACGGGGTGCAAAGCATCTTGCGTGGCAGCGTCAGCGTTCCCCAAACGGCCGCTTTTCGCGGCTTCTGTGTCCACGATGCTGGCCCCGAAGACATGGCGAGAGGAATGCACCGCCCACAAATCATCTAAGAAACCACGCATTGTGGGCGACAAAGCTTCGTAGGCGGCAGCCATCGACACAAACAACGTGTCGCCACCATGGGGCGGAACCTCAAGGGCGTGCAGGATCGAGCCCATAGCAGGCTCCTGATCATAGGAGTGGTCAGTATGCCACCCCTCTCCCACAGCTTCTTTCTGATCCTTCTCTTTCAACACCGTGGCAATCTCAGGATGGCCGTCCACCGGTTTGAAAAATCGGTTCACATTGATTGGGCCGAACCTTCTCGCAAAGGTCAGATGCTCTTGCGGGCTAACACTTTGACCCCTCAGTGCGATAACGGAATACTCTACGAAGGCTGACTTAATTGCGTCGAATTGATCTTCACGCCGGATGTCCGCCCCGACGATTTCCGCACCCAATCCACCGGTGAGAGGTTTTACTTCCATGCGCCTTCCTCCCTGCTTCGCTCAGCCTAAAAGACGAGAAATATCACTTCATAGCAATCGGCTTCGCTTCATACAGCTCCAATGGAAGATCGTCCGGGTCGGTGAAGAAAGTGAACCGATGGCCGGTATATTCATCGACACGGATATCTTCGACGAGGACACCTTTCTGTTCCAGGCTGTTTTTCTGCGCCTCGATATCATCCACAACAAACGCAAGATGCCGCAGACCTCGTGCTTCTGGACGAGACATGCGTTTGGGCGGGTTGGCAAAGGAAAACAGTTCAATCTGAGAGCCGTCCGGCAACGCCAAATCCAGCTTCCAAGATAGCCGCTCAGCCCTGAAATTCTCCGCAACAATTCTTAAACCTAGCGTCTCTGAGTAAAACGCCTTGGACCGTTCATAGTCCGAACAAATGACTGCAGCATGGTGGATTGATTTCAGACTAGTCACGGGCAGTTATCCCAATTATATCAATAGCTTAAACCAAATTCTTAAGGTAATTTTTCACTACACCTTCGATGCTGATCGAGAAAACCAAGAGCTGTTTGGCCAAACTTGGCAACCGAACCATACAGGAAAACAGAGCAGTATTCATCAAGCGTCTGTGAACTCGCAGCCGACGTTGTAGGCAACTCGTGCCAGCGGCGGCTCGCGGCTCGAAAACAACCTTCAAAAAACATGTTTCGTGATTTCCGATTTGAGAGCCAATGCCGCCACTCTCGGCCGCCTACAAAATCTTTTGAAAGAACTGAGCATTGCTCTCAGACAAATTCGAACCAATCTCAATTGCGCCAGTTGGAACAGTCCTCAATGCCGCGCAAAGATCGCGCCACTCAAGCAAATTCAATCTGAGCAAGTTTTTTTGATGGAACTGTCTCGACCCGCAAAGCGAGACTGTCGGAACATAGTCAAGTAGGCCACTTCCTCTTTCACCTTTCAGAAGAGTAACTTGATCAGCTGTCCAGATGCTCCGTCGCTCCACCGAAGAAGAAAGCTGTTTGATAATCCAACTCAGTTGAGGCCAAACGTGACCAACCCTTAACAGTGTTTTTGAAAAGGTCCCCCTAGGTCGCGTTTAAAATCGGACCATCCAGCAAACTGACCAAATCTCCAAAGTATCCTCCAGAACGGGCTGGACGCGTAGGATCAGAGGTGATTGCGACAGCAAGGTTTCGCTCAGGATGGGCCGCTATGATTTGGCCTCCATACCCACGCGCCAATGCATAGCCCGAAGGGGAAAGAAACCAGCCATAGCCGTAGTCTAGTCCAGAGAAAGGTGAACGGCCGTGCGGCTTGGTCGATTCCAAAACCCAACGCTCAGGAATGATTTGCGTGTTGGCAAAAGCCCCGCGGTCCCGAAGCAACACCGCGATCTTCAACATCGAACTCGGCGTAATCGCCATTTCGTTCCCACCCAAGTAGTAACCCTGTGGATCCTTCGTCCAAGCGGGAATCTCGATACCAAGTGGTGCACCCAGCCTCTCTCGCGTCAGTCTCAATAGGCTTTGTCCGGTCGCCACGGTCAACGCTGCGCCAAGCACATGGGTCGATCCTGTAGAATAGAGCATCTGCTCTCCGGGTTCAGCAACCATCGGTCGTGTCAACGCGTCCGCGATCCAGTTGGGAGAGTTGATCCATTCTCCGTAGTTGCTGCCCGAGGTTCTTTCGAGTCCTGCCCGCAGCGTCACCAGATCCTCCATCGTAATGCTTTCGGAACCGGGTGTCGCATTAGCGGGCAAAAGTCGCGGCGCGACCTCCTGCAAGGTGGCATCTACAGATGGGATTTCCCGCCGGTCGATCGCCGTCCCAAGCAACAAAGCCACAATGCTTTTCGAACACGACTTTATGTTGGCCGGTCTATCTAGGCCTGCACCCTGTTGGGCCTGCGCGAAAATGACCTCGTTTCCGCGTTGAATTTGAAGTGAATGCAACTGGGGAAGACCGCTGATTGCATCATTCAGTGCCACCGCTTGTCCCCGCGCAATATACGGAGCACAAATTGCGGCTGCGGTTACCAACAGGAACTTGCGACGTGTAATCATGGCATTCATTTGGAAGCAAATCTCGGAATGTCCAGACACCTGCGCAACATCCTAGGATTTATTGTCCTAGATGTAAGAAAGCCTCTGCAAACGAAAAGTGGGATTTGAGGCAACAGGAGACTTCGCTTGTAAACTTGGCCAGCATCCTAGCGCGCAAGAACTGTGGTAGACTGAACCCGAGGACATTCTAGCAGGAGATTTCCCGTTGCTACCGAATTCACTCCGTCTCGCACTCTCGGTCATAACAATCGCCATGTCGGTGGGCGCCCTACCGGACCGCGCCAATGCGATAACGCAAGATGTTCCAGCGTGGCTACAAAAGCACGTGGGTACAGGTGAGGGGCAAATCGCGCCGATCGTTCTGGAAAGGGCACGAGCGCTTTACATCAAGAAACTACGCCGAGGCGAAGTCAGGAACCCTTGCTACCTGGCCAAGGACGCAACCCGCCCCAGCACTGCAAGAAACGGCAATCCGGGCAAGCGTTTTTACGTCATCTGCGAGTCACAAAAGTCGTTCCGAGCGGTTTCGTCCGGCTATGGCAATGGCCGAAAACTCCAGCGCGCCAATTTTTCGAATGGCCGACAATGCGCGAAGAACTTCAGCAATGCAGAGGGCTCTAAACTAACCGCCGGAGGCGCCTATGTGACGGCTGAAACCCGCACGTCCTTCAAAGGCTACCACAGTCATTCCGGCAAAACGCAGCCGTTCTACCGCACGTTTCTTTTGTTTGATGGTGAAGGAGAAACGAGCAATGCCCGCGAGCGCGCCATCGGAGGCCATCCGGCTGTCTTCCTGAAGTGGCAATGCAGGTTCAAAAACCCTCAAAGCACGCATGCAGACAACGATGGCTATGTCCCTTACGGAAGGCTTGTGAACTACACTGGTGGTCGTAGCAATGGTTGCACAACCTGGTCACAATCCGCCTCAAAAGAGATTTTGGCGCTTGTAGAAGGGAACCCAACAACCCTGTATATCTACCCAGAATCCAAAGACATAAACGCTGTCGCCAAGGCGGTAAAAAAGGGAAAATCACTTTCTCGAGCTGGAGTTTACTGGAACGCAGCTTGCCTAAAAGCGATTGGTGAACCAAAGTTTTGGCCCAAAAGCAGCCTACAGCCGATCATAAATAGTTGGAGAGCATCTTTGCCCAAACAGCCGCCGTTGGAATTGCCGATCTGCAAGTAAATTGCAAAGCAGAACCTAGGCGCGCTGCCCTTCAAGCCTTTGTGCTGTGGGCTCGATGCTGGCGTTCAGCGAATTTCGCTCAATACCTGCTTTGCGGACGAAGCCAACCTTCGGTCCACTCCAAGAAACTGGCGGTTACGGCCCAAACGAGCCGTTGCTAAAGCAGCGCTGCAGATTTCGCAAAGCGGTCCTGCGGCAAGCCCCGCCCTATGCCCCTTCTTCATAGCGCTTTCGTTCTGCATCACCTGCATCGCGCCATTCGGCGAGGAGTAGGTCCATTCGCCGAGGAATACTGTCTTCGAGGACCTCCGCGTCAATGATCCGCTCTGTCCGAAAGTAACGAAAACCTTCTCGCATCTCGCACCATGCGGCGATGATGCGGCTGGTGTCTCGATAACCCAGCAGTATGGGCCATATCACGCGACGGGTCTTTGGGCCTGAGTTATCTGAATACTTCAAGGCTATCTTTTTGCGACACCGAATGGCCAGACGAATTGCCGCCGCGCCGAGTACTTCATCCGGCTGAGTGACGGGCGCGACGCTGACCGCCGGCTGAAGAAACGACGTCCGGTACTTGTCAGGTGCGACAGCTTCCAGCTTGGTGATCAGCTTCTCAGCCGCTAGCGCAAGCTCGGGTTCGCCTCGGGTCTGGACCCACAGCACACCAAGCGTAACGGCCTCGATCTCATCCGGGGTGAGCATCAGCGGTGGCATATGAAAGCCGGGCTCCAACGCATAGCCGACCCCCGCCTCGCCATTTATTGGCACGCCCTGCCCCATCAGCGCAGCAATATCGCGATACACCGTGCGTTTGGTCACGCCCAGTTCCTCACCAATGGACTGGGCTGAGATCGGGCCTTTGGCGCGCCTCAGAATCTCGATGACTTCAAATAGCCTGTCGCCGCGCCTCATGTGATCTCCTTTCTAAGAAACAGATCATACTGACACCATGCTGACAACACGCTGTCAGCATAGGCGAGGTAAAAGCAGGAAAGGCTTCAACCAAGGAGATTAGAATATGAGACGTTTCATTGCCTTAACCCTCGCCGCTGTTCTGCCAACAACACTCGCAGCGGAGTCTTCCGAGCGGCGGGGAACTGCGACGATCATGGCCATGGGCGCCTATGTGCCGACCGACAACATGGAGGAATCGGAGGCTTTCTACCGCGCCCTGTTCGACAGTGAACCGACAATCGGGCTACCAGAATTCGTGGCGTTCGACGTGGCTGGTGGCTGGTTCGCGATCGTGTCACGGGATAAGTACGCACCGGGGGCCGAGGCAGGTTCGGGCGCGGTTCCCTACCTGCAATCCGCCGATCTGGAAGTCTTGCACGCCCGTGCCATTGCCGCCGGCGTGGCCGCTCCAAAGATCATCGAAGAGCCGGGCATCCACCTGCTCAAGATCACCGATCCGAACGGTCAACTGATCGAGTTCTTCAGACTGACCCATCAGTGACGCTCTCAACACTCCGCGCTATCTTCAAAGGACATCGCACCATGCAAATGAACTACTTCGTCGTCGGTACCAACGACATGGCCGCCGCAACGCACTTTTATGATCAGCTTTTTGGTCAAACGGGTATGGAGCGTGTCTCGCCCACCGACAGAATGACGTACTGGCTCGGACCTGGCATTGCCTTTGCAGTAGCCATCCCGTTCGACGAAAACCCTGCCACCAATGGAAACGGAACCATGGTCGGCTTCAGCGTCGGGTCGGCTGAAGAGGTCGAAAGGCTGTATGCGTTGGCCATCGAGCTAGGTGGCACGAGCGAAGGCGAGCCGAACCAACGGGGACCGCGTTTCTCGGCCTACGTCAGGGATCCGGACAGCAACAAGATTTGCCTCTCCGCCTGAGGGCAGGTCGCAAGTGCAGTTCCTGATCGAAAGGAGAAGGTTTTTTAGCCCGTTCTTTTGGGCGTGAATGGGTGGAGAGGTAAGCTTGTCCTCGATGCTGCGCTCGCAAAGGATTTAGTCGTCACAGCGATCAATCGTTCTGCAGACAAGGCACCCGATCTCAAAAAAGACTGCACGTGGATGTCGGTGAACCCTGTGACTCTATGTTCCTCGCATCAGTGTTTCGCAACCATTACGCCGTCACTTCGAACTTGGACGGTCGGCTGCCTTCGAAAGGCGCGACGTCGGTGTACTACCGATCTGCAGCTACGATCCTCAAAGCTGCGTCTCTGGTTAGCCCTTCGACCCGTAAGGCCAGATTAGGTTCAGAATTAAGATTGCAACGAATAGGGTGACAAACTTAAGCACTGTTGCTTTTCGTTTCGGCATGTTCGCAAAAAGTGTCGTCTGGTCGAGGCCCCAGAGGACAGCAAAGCTGATTGCTACGGTGACAATCATATGTGGAATATCAAGGCTCACAGCGTCCCTTTCAAATAACTGAAATGATGTCTAGTGGCGTCGTTTTATGCGACGGCAAAGCAACGTTAGGATTACAAGATTGAGCGCCGGAGCCAGACTTGCAAGCCACGGACGCCAAGCCTCTGGAAAACAATCTGTCAAAGGAACCCATGGCAATCCTATGGGCAGCAGGAATATACCGGACAAAGGGTCTCGCTGCTGACCAAAAAGCCCGAAGGTGCCGACCAGAAGCAGCGCAAGTGCCATGAGGTAAAAGACCCCTACGGTTCGAACAACCCAACGACAGGTATTTGCGGATCCTGACACTGCTTAATCTCTTCGGTATGTTAAAGTGAAACTCTCCGGATGCCGATGTCAGGTTAGTTGCACGCAAGATAGTTGGCGCGATCCGCTTCCGATACATCAACGGGGCATTCGGTGTTCCGGTTTGCTTCGGAAATATCCGCTTCCGTGGTGAAGGATTGCTCTTCTGCACATCCTGCCAAAACGACGAACAGTGTTGCGGCTGCAAGCGTGTATTTCATGGAGCTTCCTTTCAATCAGACAAAGTGTTCAGCCACGACCTAGAGCATTAGCAATCTGCGGCGGGCAGCATAGTGACATCCGAATAACGGCCATCGGCAGTCGCGATGCGTGCGCAGGCACCCGTGCTGCGGTTAAACCAGAAGGCAGTTAGACCGTCTGTCCGGATCAACTCATAGCCGAGGTTTTGTATGCCCATCTCGGCCTGACCGGCCCGCGCACCTTCAAATGCGGAAAGATCGGTGGAGCTTCCCACGGACGGTTGGTCAGTTGAAGGTGCCGTGGGGCTTGAAGTCTCCACGCAACCCGCCACTGCGCAGAGTGTCGCAAATGCACAAACCAGCATAAACGATTTCTTATTGGATTCTCCAATTTGATGCGGAAACTCTTCCGTATTCATGTCATTCGATGCCAAAGATCACGTTGTAGGACTGTGCACCGTTCGAAGTGTTGTAGACTTCGATCACGTGATCTCCCGACTGCCAGAGCTGCCCACGATACTCTTGCGCCGCGCCCGTTTCATCGAGCAGCACAGACCCGTCCGGATTATAGATCACATAAGTCATTCCGGGTCCGTTCGCGGCGAGACGGAAATAAAGGAACTGACCGTCGCGCGCACCCAGGATATACCGCCGGCTCTCTTGTGGCAGGAGAGAGCCGGTCAGCTCCGCACCGGAAGTGCCACTTGCGAACTGCACGCGCTCCGTGCTTGGCGCGCCTGTGCCAGAAGAGCCCGCCATCGCACCACCGCCGTCATCTGCGGCTTGTGCAACGCTCAATTCGGCAACCTGACCATCGTTTGAGACAAGGCATCGCCAGATTGTTTCGCCTCTATCTTGCAACATAACAAGCGAGTTTGCTTCGGAAAACTCGGTGGAGAGCACCGTGCCACCTTGTCCATCTGGCCCACCGACTTCGCGCAATTGGTCGATACAGCCGTCAATTGCTTCCTGCCCAACATATGCGGCGACCGCGAGCGTTGGCAAAGCACAAATACATACAGTCAAAAACGTCAATCGCATTAGATAAATCTCCCAATGGAACCGCGGAAAAATTATAAATACTAAAGCAATGCAAACTTTCGCACGCAATAATGCAATAATAATGTGAACACCGCTCCTGACTCAAAGCAGACAAACAACTCACAAGTCACTCAGCGAATTTTGCGATTGTTCGTTGGTGTTGTGGGCGTCAAAAAAGATCGTTTTTGGCGCGCTTCCCGAGTGCAAACGTTCTTGCGCAGTGCAGCACCCGGCAAAGTGGGCTCACAACCGACTTCAGAGGCGGCGCAGCATCTGTAGTAGTGTGCCGGGTTGGTTCATCTTGGGCGGTGCAAAGCTGCCCTAAGTAGCTGAGTCTGTATGCCGCGTCTCGGCCAATCAAAGGAGATGTTCACCGCGCCATATGGCCTAGCGCAGTGCGTACTCGCCCATCGCGGACAAAGCTCTCTTCAAAGACAAATCATCAAATACGTGCAGCTAATTGGCAAGTTGCGCAATTCTAGAATGCTGAGGCAAGAACCGACCTAATCGGTTGATCTGAAGGTAAAGGTATTCTGCAGCTGTTCATCAAAGGTCATCCCGTTTTGAATGCGTATTCTTGATTAGTGATGCGTATCCCAGCATGATCCAAAGATGTCGGTCGAAATTGTAAAGTGGTTGAAAGATCTCGAACTGAGTCAGTACGCAGATGTTTTTGCGGCAAATGATATCGATGCGCGTGTTTTGCCACTTCTGTCAGACGACGACTTAAAAGAGCTCGGGGTGAGCCTTGGCCACCGCAAGATCATCCTCGCCGCAGTGCAAGAGCTAAGTGGCCAGCAACGCGCAACTTCATCGCCACAAGCATCCCGTGAACACCCCCCGGAAAACGTAAACGCGCCCATCTCAAACCATTCACAAAGTGACGATCCACTCAAAAGTAAGCATGGTGAGCCGGCCACTGCAGAGAAGCGCCACGTAACTGTTTTGTTTGCCGATCTGGTCGGCTCGACGGAACTCACCAATCGTTTCGACCCCGAAGATATGCGGGACTTGCTACAGAACTACCAAGACGCCGTTGCGGGCGCCGTAAGTCGATATGGTGGCTATGTTGCAAAATACTTGGGCGACGGTCTTCTCGTGTTTTTTGGCTGGCCGAGGGCCTACGAAGATCACGCAATTCGGGCCATCAAAGCCGGTCTTGAGGCCGTTCATCGCGTCAGCGAACTCAAAACCCCGGACGGAGAGCGCTTGTCAGTAAGGCTGGGCATTGCGAGTGGTGATGTCGTTGTCGGCGATAATATCGGTGAAAACACATATGAAGAAGGGGCCATGACGGGCCCAGTTGTCAATCTTGCGGCACGGATTCAAGAATTTGCGGAACCAAACTCGGTCGTGTTGTCGGCAGAAGAAACCGAGACCGCCTTGCATCGGATTTTTGAATACAAATCTCTTGGTAAGAAAGAACTAAAGGGTTTTGCAGAACCTCGTACTCTGCTGAAAGTGGTGTCAGAACGCAGTGCGGAAAGCCGGTTTCGGGCCGCACATCGCGATGATGTCGACAGTGTTATGATCGGCCGGGACTACGAAAAGGGTATTCTGCTGCAATCATGGCAACGTGCCCAGAATGGTCATGGAGAGGTTGTGTTGCTGTCTGGTGAAGCCGGGATTGGGAAATCGCGACTTACAGAGGAATTCCTCGCAGATATCACCGCGAACGACCAGGCAGATATCATAAGGCTGAATTGTTCTCCTTATCTCAGCAGTAGCCCCTTTCATCCGGTTGCCCAACGGATATCCCAGGACGCAGGTGTCGAACCGGACTTCGATGACAATCTGATCCTTGAACATGTAAGGAAGATGCTGGAAGGACGGCGCGGACTGGACTGGGAACAAGTTCTACCTGTCTTCGCAGCTTTGGTTGCACCTCGTAGTGCGCTGGCCCAAAAGGTGCTCGAGATGTCGCCGCAGGAGCAGCGCGACATGACAATCCAAACTTTGATTCACACAGTGCAGGTGCGATCAGACGTGTGCCCGGTTGTTCTGTGTGTAGAAGATGCGCATTGGATCGATCCTTCCACACAAGCCTTGTTGGAGCGCTTTAAGTCGATTTCCAGCGACCTTCCTCTGATGATCCTGATTACCCACAGGCCTGGGTGGGAATTGGCCCGCGACGATGGGGACACGCACGTTCAGTCACTAGTACTGCGCCGGTTCGATTCTGCGCATGTTTCACACCTCGTGGCAAACATCACAGGCAAGAAACCGGACGATACCTTGATTGCTAAAATCATTGAAAAGACTGACGGTGTACCTTTGTTCGTGGAGGAATTGACGCGAACGATTGTGGAGGCTGGTGAGCAAGGGCAAATCCACATACCCTCGTCTTTGAAAGGCGCGTTGATGGCGCGTCTTGATGCGGTTTCGCCTAAGGCAAAACAGGTTGCGCTTACAGGGTCTGTTGTTGGCAGAGAGTTTGAGCCGAGCATATTGAATGCGGCGATGCGTCTTGCAGATTCTGATATCGACAAATGCCTCGAAGAACTTTCGCGAACTGGCATAGTCTTCGAAAGCGGTCACAATCGCGGGCACTTTGTGTTCCGTCATGCCCTTATTCGCGATACCGCCTATCAGTCCATGCTAAGCTCAACTCGAAAACAACAACACGCAGATGTGGCGCGTGCGTTGATACAGACAAGGTCCGCCGAGATCGCGCGTCGTCCCGAACTGGTCGCCCGACACCTTTCAGAAGCTGAGGATTGGAGGGCTGCGTTCGAAAAATGGCGAATTGCGACAGAAATGGCGTTGGCGCGATCTGCCAGCCAGGAGGCGATGACGAACGCCAGAGAAACGTTGCAAGCTGCTGAAAAACTTGGCTCAGACTCCAAAACAGAATTGATCAAAGGCAAGATTCTTGTTGGCCGCAGCCACGACAGCCTGGGTCAATTGCCTGAAGGTATTGCAGTTCTGAAAGACGCCTCCAACGCGGCCCGGGCGGTGCACGATGTGGAATTGGCCGCTGACGCGGCCAACCATTTCGCTGACTCATGCATGATGTCTAGCGAAAGGCACAATGAAGCAATCGATCTCTGCGACAATGCATTAAAAGACTTGCCCGATGCCGATGAAGTCCGTCGGTGCAGATTGATGAGCCAACTCGCGCGCGCGCACATGTTCGTCGGTCAGTTCTCCGAAGGTGCGCGTTTCGGCCAGAAGTCCATGGAACTGGCCGCAAAACTGGGAGACTATAAATCCCAGTTCTCGGTAATGATGATGCATTTTGGGGCCCCATTCGTTGCGCGGAAGGGGAGAGAGGCCCGCCATTGGCGCGAAAATCTGGAGGCCATGCACGGGGTGGCCGAGCATCTTGGAAGTATCGATCAAGGGCGGGACCGAACTCTGAGCTTGTTTGTAGGCGCCGAGATGGCCGACCGTGAATTGATGGACCACTCTCTGGGTTTGCTTACCGAAATTTCGGAAAAGGGCAATCATCTGCAACTCTATTGGGTTCAGAAACACGCACGCGCCATGGTTGCAATTATGGACGGCGATCTTGAGCAAGCCGAGAAACACGCCACAGAGGCGGTGAAGATTGGTCGAAAGACCCACGGCGAACATGTTGAGGGCGTCTTTGGAGTTCAGATGTTCACGATCCGCCGCGAGCAAAATCGACTGCACGAAGTTGCGCCTGTGATCAAGAAATTGATGACAGACAGCCCCGAAGACATTTCGTGGAAGCCCGGCTTTGGGCTTATCGCTGCCGAGCTTGGATACAAGGAACCTGCCGAACGAATACTGAATGAAATGGCTGCCAATGGCTTCGATCTTCCCCCCGACGCCATGTATTCAACGACATTGTCCTATCTGGCTGACATATGTGTCGCCATTGAGCATCAGGAACACGCCAAGACACTCTATGGAATGCTTGCTCCTTATGAAGACCTGACGATCACCGCTGGGGCCACTACAGTATGCACTGGCGCGGCCGCGCGACGCCTCGGTTGTCTGGGCACGGTTCTGAAGGACTGGGATGCCGCTGAGAAGATGTTCGAGAAGGCCATAGAACTTGACACGCGCATGAAATGCCCACCTTGGGTCGCGCACAGCAAGGCGGCATATGCAACTGCATTAAGGCGGCGCGGGCGCCAGAATGATGTGGAACAGGCGTTTCAACTGGAAGGGGAAGCGTTGGCAATTTCACAGAAATTGAGTATGGTTTCCCTCAGATCAAAGCTCGAAGGAGTAGCGAGTTAAGGTTATTAATCAGGTTTGGGGGACTTTATGCCAAGGTACATAATTGAAAGAAATTTCGCCGAGCAGCTTAACGTCACAGACGATGACAAGATTCACATCAAAGAAATCAATGACGAAGTCGGCGTCGAGTGGATTTTTTCGTTTCTCAGTGCAGACAAGCGCAAAACGTATTGCTTGTACGAAGCCCCGGATGAAGAAAGCCTGAGAAAGGCGGCCGAACGCCTGAACATTCCCGCCGATGTCATAACGCCTGTGGATCGGATTGATCCGGCAATTTTCGCCTGATCAGCATCGTATTTTACTTAAATCAGTAAAGCTCATTCGCGAGGCAACGCGACGGAATCATCAACTACCTGAGGCGACACTGCAAGAAGCCTGACCTGACAATAGGGATAGTGCTTTTGGACGCATTCGAACTAGTTTCAGTTTGCCGCAGAAAACGTGAAACTAACCGGAACAAAGCTGACGCCACTCGGCGAGAGTGGCGGTTCGTGTCTAGATTGAAGGTATCTCTGCTGGCCGGCGCTCTTTCCTAGTTGAAGTGGTTGTATACGGAGGAATGGACGGAGGCGAATTTACACAGAATTAGCATGTGCCTGAAACGCTGTATCGCGCGCCCGCGACAAAGGCGTTTTTTGCTCGGGCGCTGAAGCGGCGCCGAACCGGCCCATGACCGCGACGGGTGGCAGGCGACAAGATTGAGAATCGTCGTGACTTGTGATAATCTATTGGAACAGATCGGCGTATTTTAGTCGATCTAATGAACATAATTTTAGGTATATTTTTTAGATATTTATGGCCAAAATGGCCAATTCTTGCAAGGAGTTTTCCCGATGTCAGAAGACAAGCGTGTTCCGGCCTATTTGCGTATTCTAGTTGTAAACGCCAAAGACGAGGTTCAGCCGAATTCCAAGGTTGTGGTGCGCACCGGTGGTCAGGATGGTGAAGAGGTTAGTGTCCCTTTTGACAAGCCCACAGGTCACTATATCGCCCGCAAGCTGAAACCGGGGCCGGTGACGCTGACCGTTACGCAATCAGGGATGGAAAAACAGGTACGTGGCGCCCTTGTCGGCGACGGCGAAAACAACGAGATCTTTATTCTGGGGGAGGAAGGTGCGCGGACTTATTTTCGTGGCAAAGTCCGGGTACCGATCACCGCAGATCCGGACCTGATCGGTGTGGTACTTGATCGCAAGTTTCGCGATCAGGGTGGCGAAGCCGACGATATCGCCGCTGACCTTGGAATGGCCGCGGAGAAGATCCCTGACCTGGCCCGTCGGGCAGGGATGCGGCTGTTTCGGGTCGGGTCAGCAAACCGCGGTGAGGCCCTTGCCCAACTGACCCGCGCCGAGACCATCGAGCATGTCGGTATCGTGGTGCAAACCCGGGAAGGCGGGTTCAGTTTTCTGACCCGTGAAGTTGTGGTCAAGTTCACCGGTCCACGGATCGAAGAGGTTCGCAAGATCGCCCGCGAGTTTGGCTTTCGCGTCCAGCGCGGGCTTGTTTATGCCGATGGTGCCTTTGTATTTGAGTGGGACGGCAGCCCCGATGAGCTGCTGGATGTGATCGAAAAGCTTGCCGCGCGCGAGGATGTGGAATGGGCCGAGCCCAGCGTCGTGGTCTCGCCCGAGCTTGATGCGATCACCCCCGGGGACACCCTTTGGCCAGGGCTTTGGGACCGCCAGCTGATCGGGTTGGAGGATGCATGGCAGAACCTTCAGGACGCAGGGTTGGATACCTTTGGTGACCCAGATATTCTGTTGGCTGTGTGGGATTCCGGCACACAGACGGCAGGAGGAGTGCCCACCAACTCGGACTATGACGGGACCTTGTCGAACGGCCAGCCCAAAGTCCTGACCAGTTTCGATTTTGAACTGATGGTGGCCAACAATGATGCGCCCTGGGACGATCACGGATCCGGTGTTGCGGGCGTGTCGGTCGCGATGGCCAACAATCCGACCCCCTTCGGGGCCAGGGGCGTGGTTGGGTCAGCTCCGAATGTGCAGACCATGCTGGTTGCGGGTCGGTTGCCTTATGTCGATATCGAGGTGGCTGACCAGTATATCTGGATGGCCGGTTTCGATCCGCAAAGTCCGCTGGCAGGGTTTCCGGCCGCACCTCCGGCGAAGGGCGCGGATGTCATCACCTGCAGCCTGACACCAGGGGCCGGGTCAGTGCTTTCGGGCACCGCGCAGGCCGCGCTGGATTTTGTTACAACCTTTGGGCGCGGAGGAAAGGGAACGCTTTGTTTCTTCTCGACCGGCAACCAAAACATGAACATCACCACCTGGCGGCCGTATGGGGCGTATGAAAAGTGCATCGCGATTGCGGCGTCGTCGCTCGATGATGACGGCACTACCGAGATCCGGGGGCCCTATTCCGGCTGGGGTCCAATTGATTTTTGTACCCCCTCGCAGGATGCGCTGGGAACGATTCACAACCCCAATACCGGGTTCATGCCTTGGTCCTCGGCGCATCTGGGCGCGGGGAACCTGCCAAGCCGGATTACGGCAACCACCACGCTGACGGCAGCGGCTAGTGCTGGCGCCACGACAATTTCCGTGGCCAGTACCGCAGGTTTTGCCGTCAATGCGGTTATTCACCTTGGACCGTTTGGTGCGGTGGGAAGCGAACCGGCCCAGGTCACGGCGGTCAACGCAGGCACCAACACCCTGACTATTCAGGGCTGGGTCGGTGGTTTCTCTGGGTGGGGAGGCGGCCTGATGAATGATCACGCCTCAGGTGATGTCGTTGTGACCGGCCCGGCCAATCACAAGAACAACTTTGGCGGCACCTCTTCGGCGACGCCGCTGGCCGCCGGGATCGGCGCCCTTGTTTTGTCTGCAGATCCTAGACTGACCCATATCGAAGCGCGAGAGATCATGCGTGACACCGCGATCAAGCTTGATCCCACAAATACCGACCCTACCGGGCAATGGCTTGATATCAATGGCGACCCGTCGGTGACCTCTGGTCTGGCGCCGGTCAGAAGCGGCTGGTACGGCTATGGACGGCTTGATGCTGCGGCGGCTGTGCAGGGCGCTATCGACAACATGGCCAACCGAGACCTTGTCATCCGCGACAACCTGTCCGACAGCGGATCGGTCGCAACGATCGGCCAGTTCTGGAACAGTCCCGATATCTGGTGCCGGACCTCTGACCCGGACACTGATCCGGCGGCCTTCCCGGCCAGCTATGCCATCGCCGGACCGCATCAGGCGCCGATCCGCGGACAACAGAACTGGATCTGTCTGCGCGTCGCCAACAATGGCACCACAGCCTCGCTTGATGCATGGGTCCGCATTTCAATCGCGCATTTCCCGGGGTTGGAGTTCACCTATCCGACCAGTTGGCAACCTACTAACGGGCCAGGTGATCCCCTGCCCTCGCCAATGGTGCCCGGCACCTATTTCATTGGAGAGGCCAAGGTGACGGGCGTCGCCCCCGGGGCGGACCAAACCGTCGTTGTGCCCTGGCCTGCTGGGCTTGTTCCGCCGGCCACGGTTCCGACGGCGGGCGGCGACGTCAACTGGCACCCATGCCTTCTGGCGGAAATTACACCGCATGATGGGCCGACACCCACTGGCAATCACGTCTGGGACGACAACAACCTGGCGCAGAAAAACATCTCGATCGTCGATGCAGATACCGCACCGGGCGCTGATTTCCGGGCGATTGCCGTTGTCGGCAATATCGAGAACCGGGCCAAGTGCGTCCATGTCGAGATCAACCGGGGCCGTCTGCCCCGACAGGTCCAGCTGTTCCTTGATCTGATGGATCCGGCGCTGACTCGCCAGGTTTTGTGGGGCGAGGATCAGGGCCCCGACACACCGTTCCGGATCGAAAATGACCGGCTGGGCCGTCTCCTGAGGATGTCTGATCTGTTTGAAAACAAAGTGCTGCGCGATCGCATCACCGGTCGTCTTCCGTCAACGATCAACGACACTTTGACCGCCTTTCACCCGTCTGTGCGTCCGCCGTGGCGACGCGGTGTGCATGAGGGGCGCGAGGTCATCCTGTTGTCGCCGCTGCATCGCATCAGGGTACCGATCTGCGCGGGCCCGGGGCGACTGGTGCCGATGATCATCGGGGGCATTCAGACCGGAGAAGCAGAGCCTGGCGAATATGAGATTGTCATGATCCAGCGTCAGGAGGATGGTTCGGTCAGTGGATCAGCAGCAACGCTCCTAAGGATCGATAAGCCAAAGGGCTGACAAGAGCGGGCAAGCGGCGGTCAGGTCGATCGGCGCTTGCGGCGAAGTTGATCAAAGCGAAGGCCACTTGATTTTTCGCCGCGCCCTGTTTGCTTGCGCGCACCAAACCTTGTGAAAACCGCACCACCATACAAGCGGGTCCGCTGGAAGCTTTGACTGACCTCGATCCCAGCGCGCGGGACTTCCTCTTCGTGGATATCGTAGGGATCGCCACTGCCAAGAATGTGACGCAGCAGGTCGCTGCGCGACCTGATGGGCTCCGGCGGGATCGGGTCACCGTCGATCAGGCGGGGCATCGCAGCGCGGCGCAGCTGGATTTCGCGGATGCTGCCCGGCACATGCACCGGGATAAACGGGATCCAGTTCTCGGGCACGCGAGGCATGACGTGGTAGCGCCAAGCGGCGTCGTTTTCCAAAGGATCGGTTGGCTTAGGAAACGGCACACGCTCGTCGAACAGACGTTTAAAGTAACGCCGGGTCTCGCGCCCGCCACAAGGCCAAATCGGCGTTCGCTGTGGGCAAAGGCACACAGGGCTCGATCCCCCAAACCATGTTTGTCATCTCGTCGCCGATCAGCTCCGCCGCCTCCAGCAGGCGCCCTTCGTGGATTTTCGGGGCAGAGGGGATCAACAGGAGGATGGTATCGGCGGTAATGTCGTCGGACCCGTGTGTGGCGAGGTTATACATGGACCAGCGTTGCCAGTCCTGATCATCGCCCTTGCTTGCTGCCTCGATCCAGAGCCGTTCGCCAAAGTCGTTTGTTACGTTTAGTCCACGCAACCTTGCAACAGATCCCGCAAGCATGGTCAGAGGCAACATGAACCAATCGTTGGCGTAGACCAGCGCAAACTCCATCACCAGAAGACTGTTGATCTCGGTCGTGTCGGGAGTTGCTATCAAACAAACTCGAAGCAGACTCAGCTAGGCCAGTATAGCTGCCTTTTTTGCCACACCAAGTTCACGTCACTCGGCGAGAGCGGCGGTGCGCGTCAGCTTGAAAATACCTCTGCTGGCGAGCGATCTTCCCTGATTGAAGTGGTTGTAGACGAAGGATTGGACGGAGGCGAATTTCTGTAGACTTCGCAAACTCCTGAAACGTTGCATGGCTCGTTCTCTTCATCGGAACGGCAAGTGAGAGTTCTCAGCACGGTTGTTGAGCCACCTACCCGTCTGTTGTTTTTCCATTGCACCCATTTCTCTGAACGCAGACTTGTAGGAAGCGAAGCGATCTTTGACGATCTCTTTCTTCGGCGCAACCGTGCCGCTTCATCAACCTCCTAAGGAATTTCAGTTCTGAAGTATTTTTCGACGTTTGGTGACAATAGCTTTTAGCACCTCTCCTTCGTGATCAACGGCCCGCCAAAGTCAATGTCGCTCGCCATTCACCTTCACGAAAACCTAACCCATGTGCCGCTTCCATTTGGCGAACGCGCGCAGTTGCCAAACTGGCCTGCTTCTGATCAAAGCAGCAAACATCGGGCCGAACTTGTTCCACCAATAGCGGATAGTTTCACGGCTCATGTCAATGCCTCGCTCCTGCAGTAGATCTTCGACATTCTGAAACGAGAGCGGGAAACGGATATACAGCACAACAGCTAGGTGGATGAACTGGGGACTAGTTTTGAATTATTTGAAAGAGGTGGGTCTGGTCATAGGGAAAAAGCTCAGCAACCACCCTGTCCCAATCTGACAGAGTTAATCTGACAAGACCGCTCGATAGTCATTGGGCACTGACCCTAACACATTGAATGCCAGTGTTTCGGTTGATACAGTCCTGATAGGGGAAACAAATGGCTCTATTCAACCGCCCAAAATCATTAACCGAGTTAGTGGCTGAAAACCTGAAAGACCGCATTGTAAGCGGCGAGTTCGATCTAGGTGAACAGCTTTCGGAAGCTAAAATTGCCAAAGAACTGAAAGTTAGTCGAACGCCGGTACGTGAAGCGATCAATAGACTTGAAATGGAAGGGCTATTGGTCGTCGAACCTCAACGTGGATCATTCGTATTTGATCTTGAACCTGACGAACTCGACAAACTAATCGATGCGCGCGTTTGCCTTGAAACCGCGGCGTTAAAATTCGCTATGCAAACCAAAAGCAAAAGGCTCCATGTCGAACTGGATAAATCCGTTCAAGAAATGAATCTGGCAAGAGATTCCGGAAATGATGCGGAATATCTTCGTCAGGACACTATCTTCCACCAGTGTATTTTCGATTGCGCGAACAATAGGTTCCTCAATGACGCCTATCAGACAATAGCTTTGAAAGTCTCAGCCGTGGGCAACAGGCTCGGCCGCCACCCTCGGCATATGTCGAGATCTCACAAGCAGCACATTGAACTCGTCAAGGCAGTGAACCAGGGTGATTTCCAAAATGCTTTCAAAGTATTGGAAAATCACATTGACAAAAAGAGTGGTTCATATTGGAGCGAAGTAACTGAAAAGGTCAAAACAAAGGAAGAGGCGCTGAGCGCAACGAGCGCAAATTAAGAATTAAGCAGAATACTTTAAGAGCTTCCAGTGACTATTTTGATTTCGAGCTTGCCGTAGACTTCCTCTACAACTTTTCGCCCAATGGAGGAAAGGCTGAGCTGCGACGAGAACTTTTGAATATCCACTAGTTTTCGCGATTTAGGTCGGCTTCCGGGCCGATGGAACAATGGTTCTGAGCTTGCCAAGGGGCGTCACTTTACTCCTGCGAAGAGTATTTGTTTTTTGCGGTCTGCATCCCTTTGACACACAACGAAATCCTCCTCATGCAAAAAGCCCTGAGGGGAGGACGCAACTGAGAAATGCCCAAAATCATCTCGCCCTGCGACTAGCGCAACCAAGGTTTTCACACCGTTTTTCTGTTTCATTGAGGGTTTTATGAAACGCAACGCCGCACCAATGCGTCTATCGTCTGTGTTATTGGGTCCTGATGCGTGGAAAAGATGCCCGTGATGCATGGACGCCTGCCCCGCACGCAATTCGGCAGCGACTGCATCTCCTTCGTTCACATCGACTGCGATTTCCTGCCCACGTGACAAAAGGTTGTTTTCGCTGAAGGTGTCCACGTGAGGCACGATACGGCTTTTGTGGCTGCCAGGAACAAACTTCATACACCCGCTTTGCTCGGACGCTTCTGAAATCGCAACCCAACAGGTAACCTCTTCAGCATCATCCAGTCCCCAATAGGTCAAGTCCTGGTGCCACGAGACTATTTTCGATGATCGCGCTTCTTTTACGAAAAGTGCACCGCTCCAAACCATGAGGTCCGGCCCTAACACCGTTGAAGCAGCCTCAATCAGCTTCGGATGGCGAAGAAGTGCATCGAATGATTGTATCAGCCTGTCCGGATACGAATATAGAAGCTTGAGTTTCTCTGGGTCGTCTCTGAGAATGCGCTCTGCTTTCTCAAAATCATCGCGCAGCGTTTGGACCTCAGAAGCTGTCAGGATATCCAGCGGAGCTACGAAACCATCTCGTTCATAAGTCTTTGCAATATCACGCGTTCGTCTATCCATTGCCAGTATCCGGAAAAGTTAACTGCACCTTCATTGATTGGCTTCGATCAGACGCGACCTCGAAAGCCGTGACGGCCTCGCCTACCTCGAAGGAATGCGTCACCAACAGGTCGACATTTATTAGTCCGCTTCGCATCATCTCGACCGCGACTGAGAATTCGGAATGGAAACGGAAAGACCCGCGAAGCACTATCTCTTTCGCAGTCAACGCCTGCATCGGCACTGTCATATCTCCGCCCAGACCAAGCTGAACCAATGTTCCACCCGGTCGCAAGCAAGCGACACCAGAAGCCAGAGCCGATTGAGCCCCGGAACACTCCAGTTGGACATCAACTTGGCCCTTGTCCTTTTCAAACTGCTCCAGTTTTTGCGGATCGGCGTAGGTGTTGATGACATCGTCTGCCCCGCATTCACGCGCCAGAGCGAGGGTCTGGTCCGAGATATCCGTCGCCACTATTCTGGCCGCTCCAGAACGACGTGCCGCCAAGATCGTGAGGCAGCCGATCGGACCGCATCCCGTGATGAGTACCGTTTTACCCAGGAGGCTCCCGGCTTGTTTAATCGCGTGCAAACAGACCGCCAGAGGTTCGGCCATGGCGGCCTGCGCAGGGCTCAACCCATCTGCCGGAACGCATTGACTGGCCTTCGCCACGAGCTTGCTTTGAAAAGCGCCTTGGATATGTGGGAACGGCATCGCGCTGCCATAGAACTTCATATCAAGACAGTGGTTTTGCTGCCCGTTCAGACAATAAGTGCAGGCTTGGCAAGGGCGGGATGGAGAAACTGCAACCAGTTGACCTAGGTGTAGCCCCTGCACGCTTGACCCAGCTTTCACGATTTCCCCGGCGACTTCATGTCCTAGCACCATAGGTTGACGCAACTTGATCGCACCGAAACCACCGTGGTTATAATAATGCAGGTCAGAGCCGCAAATCCCACCCGCGCGCATGGCAATCAAGACTTCGTCCGGCCCCACGTCGTGAACGTCCCGGTTTTCCAACCTCAGATCTTTTGCGGCATGGATAACAACAGCAACACTGGCCGAAGACATTGCACGGACTCCCTATACAGATTGCCAAAAGATACGGATAGTCGGTGCTGACAACCAAGGGATTTTTGCATGACGCTTGAAATGTTCAACCTAAAGGGAACACGCGCACTCGTAACAGGCTCTAGCCAAGGCATTGGATTTGCGTTGGCTCGTGGCTTGGCTGCCGCCGGTGCGCAGGTCGTTTTGAACGGGCGCGACACCGCGAAACTAGCGGCAGCCGCATCCGAGTTGAGCGAAACAGGCGCCTCGGTAAATGAACTTTCATTCGATGCGACCGATCATGAAGGTGTCCGATCTGCAGTGGACAACTTTGAAGAGAACGTCGGCCCCATCGACATCTTGATCAACAACGCCGGTATGCAACACAGGACGGAGTTACAGGATTTCCCCGCTGATGCCTTCGAGCGCCTATTGCAGACAAATGTCGCGTCCGTCTTTCACGTCGGTCAGGCTGTGGCACGGCACATGATTGAAAGAAAGTCAGGTAAGGTCATCAACATTGCGTCGGTTCAATCCGCATTGGCACGACCAGGTATTGCGCCCTACACGGCAACAAAAGGTGCCGTAACCAACCTGACAAAAGGAATGGCAACTGATTGGGCTAAGTATGGTCTAAACTGCAATGCCATTGCGCCTGGATATTTCGATACTCCTTTGAACGCTGCATTGGTTGCCGACCCAGAGTTCAGTGCGTGGCTGGAGAAACGTACCCCGGCCGGTCGCTGGGGCAATGTAGAAGAACTTGTCGGTGCCGCCATTTTCCTTGCGTCCCCTGCATCCAGTTTCGTCAATGGACATACGCTCTATGTCGATGGTGGAATAACGGCGTCACTTTGATTTGTGGCGTTCAATCGACTGTTAGGTACGACTGACGTACGCGTCGTCTAAAGCGCCGACGCCAATGCAATCACCACAACAACCATCAACGAAGCTGCCATCGCAAAGTTGATCCTTTGATGCGATCTCTCGCTTAAATCAAGGCTGCCCAGCTTTGCGCCAGCACCCAGCCAAATCATGTGCACTGGCACCCAAATCATATTGAAAACTATGAGTTTTATGACGACCTCCCAAACGGGCGCATCGGGCAAAAAGGCAAACCCTGAAAACAATGCTGTGCCGACCACGTAAGCCTTGGGATTAATGAACTGAAGTGTCAGCCCGTTCGCAAAACCAAGTGGCGAGACCGCAGGGGAAAACCCGACCTTTGAGCCAGCGCTAGCAATACGCCAGGCGAGAAATCCCAAATACCCGACAGAGGCAAATAGCAGGAAAGTTCTAAGCACCGGAATGGCCAAAGCTACCGCAGCGACACCAGAGACAACCAACATCATGTTGATGAACCCGCCGAGCATCAAACCAGCGACGAAGGCGAGTCCGGCTCGAAAACCAAATGCTGATCCAATACCCGCAGTTGTTAAAACACCTGGGCCCGGCGTAATCAGCAGAAAGAAAACCGCAACAGCAAACTCAAACACTTTTCGGATCAGCCTGTTACAGATTTCTGCATTCTGGCACAGCTGTGATCACCGATCCGTCCTTAAGGTGTTGCAGGAGGTTGTCGACGGTTAGGTCACCCATTGCTGCTCGTGTCTCAATAGTCGCGCTACCAGCGTGAGGGAGCAGAGTGACATTGGACAGCTCGCGCAATGCTTTTGGAACACGCGGTTCGTCCTCAAAAACATCAAGCGCCGCCCACCCAAGCTCACCGTTTTGCAATGCATTGATGAGGGCAGTTTCGTCGACGACCGAACCTCGACTAACGTTTATTAAAGTGCCGCCTGCCCCCAACGCGCGCAGCACCTCAGCGTTGACCAGCTTATTGGTCGACGGGCCGCCGGGCGTTATACATATGAGGACGTCCACATGTTCCGCCATTTCAACCAAATTGTCGAAATACCGGTAAGCGACATCCTTTTGACTGCGGGTGTGATAAGAAATTTCGGGGGCCCACGGCTCCAACTTATCAACGATCGCCTGACCAATGCGACCAAGACCAAGAATGCCTATTTTTTGATTGTCCGCAGACCGCGTCAAAGGGGCATTGCCTTCAACTTCCCACCGTCCGGACCGAACGTAGTCATCGTCACGTATGAGTTCTCGGTAACATGACAGCAATAGCAGAACGGCGGTGGTTGCGACTTCTTTGTTCAACACATTGGGTGTGTGCGTCACAACAATCCCACGCTCAGCCGCGGCGTTCGCGTCGACGGCGTCGTAGCCGACCCCATAGACACTGATCATCTTCAGATTACTGAGTGATGTCATCAGGTCATGCGGAACACCATCGTGCCCGTTCGTAACGATATGCGTAACATTTTCCGCGTCGAAATCGTCCAATTGATGGATGTCGAACGCTGCGGACAGGCGCTCTCGCATCCGTTCAGTGATCCCTCCGATTTGCAATAAGTCAGTCATCTTGGCCGACCTCTTGCCGCTGAACACCAAGTCCATCGATGCGAAGCTCCATGACGTCGCCTTTTTTCAGGTAAATGGGTTCCGGTTTGATCCCCATTCCAACACCGGGCGGTGTTCCAGTTGAAATGACGTCACCTGGGTACAGTGTGAAAAGTTGACTTAGATGCTCAATGATCTCGGCAACGGAAAAGATCATCGTAGCAGTATTCCCGGTTTGCATGCGCTGGCCATTTACATCCAGTGACATCCCAAGGCTTTGAGGATCCGGCACCTCATCCCGGGTCACTAGCCACGGACCAGTAGGGCCGAATGTGTCGCAAGACTTGCCTTTGGTCCATTGACCGGTCAGTTGAGTTTGAAAATGTCTTTCTGACACATCGTTTACGATGCAATAGCCCGCAACATGTTCGAGCGCGTCGGCCTTGGAAACGTATTTGGCCGTCTTACCGATGACGACACCCAGTTCACATTCCCAGTCGGTGTGTGTAGATCCTCGCGGCATGACGACATCGTCATATGCCCCAATGACCGCTGAGTTAGCCTTGAAAAAAAGTATTGGATGCTCGGGAATATCTGCGCCGGTTTCTGCAGCATGGTCCGAGTAGTTCAAACCGATGCAGAGAAACTTACCAATGTCACCGACACATGGTGCGATACGAGGATCACCCTCCACAATTGGCAGGTTGTTCGGATCCAATGAACGCAAATTGTCAAGCGTTCCATCATCCAGCACGTCACCCGTGATATCGTTGATATGGGCGGACAGATCCCGCAATTGACCCTCAGAGTCGACCAGGGCCGGCTTTTCCGAGCCCTCGGCTCCGTAACGAACAAGTTTCATTTCTGTTCCTTTTAGTGATTGTCACGGGGCATGAAGCCTCGCGCGATATCGCGGTAGTTTTCTGCCCCCTTGAGCGTCATACCGCGATCCAAACGATCTACTTTTTCGCGGAAAATTTCCTGCCACGGGGATTGGTTGGGCGGCATTGCATACCCACCACTTGCCTCCAGGTCGCGGGCGCGTTCATGCAGCTCTTCGAGCGAAACCAACATATCTGCTGTGCCTTTGCCAAGATCGATGCGCAGTCGGTCGCCATTTCGTACCAAGGCTAACCCACCACCCTCTGCAGCTTCGGGTGAGGCGTTCAGGATAGACGGACTTCCTGATGTACCGGATTGCCGTCCATCACCGATGCAAGGAAGGGCTTCGATGCCTTGCTTTATCAAATATGCGGGCGGACGCATGTTCACGACCTCTGCGGCACCCGGGTATCCTTTTGGCCCTGCTCCGCGCATAATCAGAATACAGTTTGCGTCGATGTTTTCTGCGGGATCATCGATCCGATGGTGAAAGTCCTCAGGCCCATCAAACACAACTGCCCTACCCTCAAATGCACTAGGATCATCCGGGTTCGACAGGTAGGTCTCTCGAAATGCCTTGGAGATCACAGATGTCTTCATAATCGCGCTTTCGAACAGGTTACCCGAGAGATTGATGAACCCCGCCTGTTGCTTAACCGGGCTACCGACAGGCTTGATTACTTCGCTATTCTGAGATCGGCGCGCCGAGCAATTGTTGCCCATCGTCTTGCCGTTCACCGTCATCGCATCGGGATGCGGCAACAATCCAGCATCAAGAAGCTCTCCGACAACGGCGGGTACACCTCCGGCCTGTTGGTAATCTTCGCCCAGATACTCACCCGCAGGCTGCATGTTTACCAACAGAGGAACGTCGTGGCCAAGTTTCTGCCAATCATCGTTGGTCAATGGAACACCAAGATGCCGGGCGATTGCATTCAGGTGGATCGGCGCGTTCGTCGATCCGCCAATCGCAGAGTTGATAACAATCGCATTCTCAAAAGCCTGACGTGTCATCACATCGCTGGGGCGTAGATCCTCCCAGACCATGTCCACAATACGTTTTCCGGTTTCATAGCTTATTTGACCGCGCTCTCTATACGGGGCTGGTATGGCTGCTGATCCTGGCAATTGCATACCCAAGGCTTCAGCAAGCGAATTCATGGTAGTTGCTGTTCCCATCGTATTGCAATAACCCACCGAAGGTGCCGCGGCGGCTGCAATTTCCATGAACTCATCGGTGTCGATTTCGTCAGCCGCAAGGTCTTCGCGCGCTTTCCAGATAACCGTGCCTGATCCGGCGCGCTCGCCTTTCCACCAACCGTTGAGCATTGGACCAACTGACAAGGCAATCGCCGGGATGTTGACAGTCGCAGCGGCCATAAGAAGCGCAGGTGTGGTCTTGTCACAACCAATGTTTAGAACAACGCCATCAATCGGATACCCGAATAGACTCTCAACCAAGGACAGATAAGCCAGATTGCGGTCAAGTGAGGCCGTTGGCCGTTTACCGGTTTCTTGTATCGGGTGGACCGGTATTTCGATGCACGTTCCCCCGGCGGCGATGATTCCGTCGCGAACGCGTTTGGACAACTCGATATGATGCCGATTACAGGGGCTCAAATCACTGCCAGTCTGAGCAATGCCAATGATCGGTTTGCCTGATTGCAGCTCCGCACGGGTCAACCCGTAATTCAGGTATCTTTCCAGATACAATGCAGTCATCTCAAGGTTCTCGGAATTCATAAACCACTTACGAGATCGCAGATCGTCCTTTGATACTTTTGTCATTGGGCTGACCAACCTCCGTCAATTTTACGTGTGTGTCCTGTGGTGAATGCACTCTCATCGCATGCCGGATAGACGACATATGCAGCAATCTCTTCTGCTTTCGCTACACGCCCCGTAGGCCGGCACGCCAAAAATCGAGCAAGGGCTCCGTTTCTCGTGCCCAGTTGCTCGCCCAACGCATCTACGCGATCACGCCTGCTGGGACTGTCGACCATTGCTCGGCGAACGCAATTGCACCGAATTTCTTTCGCGATGAAATCCACGGCCACCGATTTCGTCACCCCAACAACGGCAGCCTTTGTTGCGCGAACTATTGAGCCTAGGTCGAAGTCCATGGCGAAATCCCATTCACTATCAGTTGCAACCAGAATAGTTCCGTGATGCACGAACCCGTCGCCGTTGAACAAAACATCAGGCTTCAATCGCGTGACCCCATGACGAATACTGTAATCGTTCGCCACATACATCTCGAAAATTTCGTGATTTTCGAGATTCTGACTGCGAATCGAATTTAGCTTTTCGGAGTTTATATCCGTCGCATAGACTTTCGCACCCCTTCTTGCCGATGAAATCGTACTTGCAATTCCCATCCCTTGTGAGGTGGCTATGGCTAGGTCGCGCTTCCCCTTAAGCTTTTCTAACATATAAATATTCCAACTCATAAGGTGGCGGTTGAACAAGTGTTGTTTCGTTCGACAGGTCAACCGAGAAGCAAAGAAACCTTGGCGGTTTCGCAACGACTTCTGGAATGTGGGCCCAGAGCCGTTAGCGTATGACAGAGATTTTGGTTTGGCCATAACCGTGCGTGGCGCACCTTGGGAAGGACGTAGATGATGAGCAAACAGTTCAAAGTGGCTCTGTTGGGAACCGGCCTGATGGGAGCTCCCATGGCGAGGAATATTTTGCGCGCCGCATTTCCGCTCACTGTATGGAACCGCAGCTTGGAAAAGGCGAAACCGTTAGCAGCAGAAGGCGCGACATTGGCGGAAACTGCCCCGCTGGCGATTTCGGGTGCAGACGTAATAATAACGATGCTCTCGGACGGATACGCGACCCGCGCGCTACTTTCTGACGAGGCTTTCCTCGAACAACTCAAACCGGGGATGATCTGGATTGATATGTCCAGCGCCAAACCCGAACACACCAGAGAGCAATCCGCACAATTGTCCTCAATGGGGGTGCAGCATCTGGATGCCCCGGTTTCCGGCGGCACCAAGGGTGCCGAAGCTGGCACCCTCGCGATCATGGTCGGTGGCGATCAGGACGTTATGGAGCGCGTGCGACCGGTTCTGACAGCAATGGGGCGCCCTGTGCATGTTGGCCCAAGTGGTTCCGGTCAACTATGCAAATTGGCCAATCAAACAATTGTCGCTGTGACAATATCGGCTGTCGCCGAAGCGACATTGCTGGCTCAACAAGGCGGTGCAGACCCGACCGCGTTGAGGGCCGCACTGAAAGGGGGTTTTGCGGATAGCATTATCTTACAACAACATGGCGAACGCATGTCTGATGGGAATTTTGTCCCCGGAGGATTGTCTAAGTTTCAAATAAAGGATTTGGACAACACGCTAGAAGAAGCGCGCAGCCTTGGCGTCGAACTACCCAGCACCCAATCCGTGCGCGACCGTTTCGAATATCTGATAGACGAAATGGATGGGGCCGAACTGGATCATTCGGCTTTGTATCTGGAACTCAAAAAACGGAACGGAATGCTGTGACGCGAATCCTTGTTTTAGGCGGTGGAGGAATGCTTGGCCAGAAACTGGCCCATCGCATTTCGACCCAAGAAATTTTTGGAGCAGATGCTCAACTCTCACTGTTCGATCTCTCATTCCCGCTCGACAGTGCGCCAGGTAAGCAAATTGAGGGGAACTTGACCACGTCAGGCATCGCCAAGTCTGTTGCAGCTCAGCGCCCGGACGTCATATTCCACCTTGCAGCTATCGTTTCAGGCCAAGCTGAGACGGACTTTGCGTTGGGCTGGGATGTCAATCTTATGGCAACCTGGACACTGCTGAACGCACTCAAGGATGAACACGAGGCATCAGGAGGCGAGTACACACCTCGTCTGGTTTTTGCCTCGTCCATAGCAGTTTTCGGGGCACCGTTCCCCGACAAGATAAGCGATGAGTTCCTCTCGGCACCTTTGACAAGTTACGGAGCGCAGAAAGCGGCCTCTGAATTGATGATCACGGATTTCAGCAGGAAAGGATATATCGACGGTATTTCCTTGCGCTTACCCACTTTGTGTGTGCGCCCTGGCAAAGCCAACGCTGCCGCTTCGTCCTTCTTTTCAGGTATAATCCGAGAGCCATTGAATGGGGTTGAGGCTGTCTTGCCAGTTACCGAAACTGTTCGCCACTGGCACGCCAGCCCCCGCGCCGCTGCGACTTTTTTGACCCATGCTGCAACAATGGACACGCAGCTTTTGAACGACAGACGCGCCTTGAACATGCCGGGCGTAAGTTGCACCGTCGCCGAACAAATCGAGGCGTTGCGCGCCGTGGCCGGTCAAGATGCAGTTGGCCTAATCAAGCGAGAACCCGACGAGGCAATCGAACGAATCGTCAAGAATTGGCCGCGCGACTTTCAAACAGATCGCGCTCTGGAGTTGGGGTTCGAGGCGGAATCAAGCTTCGACGAAATCATTCAGGTGTATTTGGAAGACGATTTTCGGCGCTAGTCGCCCATCGTCTTTCCAGTTAGGTGGCGTTTCAGATGATCGTGAATTTTCTCTCGTGTTAACTGCTCATCCCCTGACAATGCTGCCTCAAGTATATCGGCATGGTGTCTTATGTTCTGAGAAATGAACTCAAAGTTCCGGTCTGCCACCATCAACTGCTGTCTGAATTGCGCGTAAACTCGGCCATGCATTTGTTTTAAGGTTTCCGAGCCACAGGCAGAAATGAGCGTTTGGTGAAACTCCTTCTCCGATGCAAACCATATCTCGATAAGGCCGCTCGGGTCGTCTGTGGCGTGAATGCGTTTTTCGATATGGCTGAGTTTGTGATGCGCGGCCGTCAGTCTTGCTTCCCAATCCACCCCGCCACTACGGATCGACATCGCGGTACCTTCGGCCTCCAACAAAACACGGACATGTGTCAATTCGATAAGCTTCTGCGGCGAACGCATTGGCACGCGGAAACCTTTTTGTTCCTGAAAGTCCACCAACCCTACAGCGGACAATCGAAAAAGGACTTCGCGAACTGCACTCGCAGAACAGCCATACTCTTTACGTAATTCTTCGGCCCGCACCTTGGCTCCATGCTCGAATCCATTCGAGATAAGGCGCAACTTAAGGTCTTGATAAATATCGACTTCTTCTTTCATCCCGGTATGTGCCTTCAAATTTTGTCCAAGTAGGGTCCTAAGCCTATTTTCGAGTTTACGCAAGAATCTCGAAATTTTTAGAAATTTCAAATTCTTCTTGTTGCATTCGATTCGTCGGCTTAACGTTTATCTGCGTGACGGCAAAGGAGGCGGCAAGATCTCCCTCTCCGCGCAACGCTCAACGTCTGGGAGGACAACATGAAAATAGTCAAGACAGCGGCCGTGGCGGCCGTAGCCACGACAATGGCAGCCGGTTTCGCGATGGCTGAAACCACGAAGCTTAGAATTCAAACCCATTTTTCGCCCGAAACTCTGTCTGGCCAGATGGCTGCAAAATTCGTTGAAGACATTCAGGAAATGTCGAACGGCGAAATCGAAGTTGAAATGTTCTATTCCTCTTCGGTGGTCAAATCAGTTGAAACCTTCGACGCCGCAGCTACGGGAATTCTGGATTGCGACATGACGGGCGGCGGCTACCAGACCGGTAAAAATCCGGCCTTCCAGTTTGCGGGCGACCTGCTCGGCGGGTATCAGAACCCCTATCAGCAAATGGCCTGGCTTCTTCATGGCGGCGGAAGAGAAGCTGTAAATGATCTGTACAACGGTTACGACATGGAATTCATCGGATGGTGGATCCCCGGGCCAGAGTCGCTGTCTTCGACCAAGCCGATTGCAAAAGTGGAAGACTTCAAAGATTGGAAGTTCCGCTCGCCTCCAGGCCTTGCAACCAAGGTGTTCGCGGAACTTGGTGCTTCTCCGATCGTGATGGACTTCAACGAAATCTTCACGGCGTTGGAAACCGGCATCATTGATGGTGCGGATGCTGCGAACCTGACGAACAACGTGGGTCTGGGTCTGTACGAGATCGCAGGTCACACAAACTATCCCGGTTTCCACTCCATGCCCGCAGATCACCTGGCATGTCGCAAAGACGTTTGGGAAGCGATGCCTGCGCACCATAAGAAGATCATGGAAGTCGCAATGGATAGCCTGGCATTGCACAATGCGACCATCAACGAAGTGCAGAACGCTCAGACAGCAAAAGACCTGAAAGCAAAAGGTGTTCAGTTGTACGAATGGACGCCTGAAGATCTGGCAGCCTATCGCGCGGCCGTTCAGGTCGGTTGGACTGAGTTCGCAACGACCCCTGAAGCACAGGCGCTGCTGGAAAGCCACATCAACTTCCTGCGTGACCTGGGCGCAATGCAGTAATCAGGCTGCGACCGACTTACGACACACGGAAAGGCCGCGCTTGCGGCCTCTCCGGTTCGGCGCCGGGATCCAGAACTTCATGAAAATCAACAGAATAATAAGTCACGTACTGCAGTACGACATGCCGGAAGTTCTGGGCTACTCGCAACAGTATTACGACAAGCGAACAACCCATCTGGTCGAGATTCAGACAGATGAGGGGGTGACCGGTTGGGGGGAGTGCTTTGGTCCCGGAAACGTAGCCATTGCCAACAAATCCATCGTGGAAAAGGTCATCCAGCCAATGGTCCTTGGCATGGACCCTTTGGACAAAGACGTGATCTGGCACAAGGTGTACAACCTTTTGCGAGACCATGGCCAAAGCGGAATGCCAATGCAGGCTTTGTCCGGGGTGGACATCGCACTTTGGGACATCACCGGAAAAATCTCTGGCCTCCCCCTCCATAAGCTTGTCGGCGGCGCGCATCGCACAAGCGTTCCTTGCTACGGCTACGGCATGATGCTCCGTGATGAACCGATTTCTAATCTGGCCTGCCGTTTTGAGGATGAAGCCGCAAAGATCAAGGAAATGGGTTTTACCGCCACTAAAATGAAAACCGGCCTTGGTCCGAAGCCTGATGTGCAGCTATGCGAAGCAGTTCGACGCGGAGTAGGAGACGACTTTCCTTTTATGGTCGATGCAAACCATGCCTACACGACTTCGGACGCATTTTATGTCGGTCGGGCGCTGGAAGAACTAGACGCATACTGGTTCGAAGAACCCGTCGCGCCAGAAGACATGGACGGATACCGAGAATTGCGCGCTTCGCTTAAAGTCAACATCTCGGGCGGAGAGGTGGTATTCAATCGCTGGGCCTGGCGCAGTCTTCTTGAAAATCGCGGAATAGATATAGCGCAGCCAGAAGTATGCGCTTTGGGCGGTGTTTCAGAGTATCTCAGGGTACTAGCCCTATGCCACGCACATTTCACTCCGGTCGTAAATCACGTCTGGGGTAGCGCCATCGCTGTCGCAACCAATCTGCATTTGCTGGCGGCCATGCCAGCAATTCCAGGCGGCTTGCATCCATGGGAGCCGATGCTGGAGTTCGACACAACGGACAACAAGTTTCGGGACGATCTGCTGACCGTTCCGCTGGAAATTCAAAATCAGGTCAAGGCCAATAACGGCCGTGTCACGATCCCGGCTGACCCTGGACTGGGTGTCGAACCGGATCGAGACTTTATCGATCACTACAGGATCGAAGGATAGGGACGAGGGTTACGCGATGCACAAGAATTCAGGCGGACCAATTGAATGGCTCATACCGTTGGCCTTCGTCGCGACGGCCAGTTGGCTTGTTTGGCATCTCCCTGCATTCCTATTGGATTGGCTGCCTTACACTTCTGAATCCCTCAAAAGTCAGGTAACGGAAATATATCTGCGCAGCGACATCACGCCCGAATTTTCTGGCGTGTTCGGGGGGTATGTCGACATCATCGACGTGGCCGCGCTTGTCCTTCTACCGTTTCTTGCAGTGATTGGTACCAAGACCGTGCGCCCAGCTACGATGGAGTTCGAAGGCACGACGGTTATGGATCGTTTCGCCCTGTTCATAGGCCGAGTGACGATGATGATGATCGCAATCATGACTGTCGTCATGCTCTACGAAGTCTTCATGCGCTACATCTTGGAAAAGCCGACCGAGTGGGCCAATGAAATGACACTCTGGTTCGCCAGCTTTGTGTTTTTGATGTCTGGCTACTACGCCATGCAGCAACGCAGTCACATTCGAATATTCCTGCTATACGACGCGGTTCCACGTTGGCTTCAGCGCGTTTTTGATACGGTCTCGACGATACTGATCGTGCTGTTTGCATTCTTTTTGGTCTACGGCAGCTACAAACAGGTGTTCGTCAACAAGCTCTATAAATGGGAGCTTTATGGCTCTGCCTTCAATCCTCCGATCCCAGCGACGTTGCAGCCGATGGTGCTGATCGTGATTACGCTCGTCGCAATGCAAGCAATTTTGAACCTAATCGCGGATTGGAACAAAGAACCGGAAATCCACACAGATGAACCGGACGAGGACGAAATTGAAATGATCAAACGAGCGGTGGGACAAGACTGATGGATATTGGAACAATCTCACTCATCCTGATGGTCGCCCTGATCGTGCTTCTGGCGATCGGGATGCCCTTGGGTCTGGCCTCGGCTTCCCTTGCGGTTCTGGTTCTTGTCCTGAAGTTCGAACCGACACTGCTTTTGAACCCGTTTTCATTTGGCGACGGGGTTCTGACCGGTCGGCCAGGTACTGGACCGCTCTATATTCTGGCGCAGAAGATATACGGGCTCTTAACGGACTACGTGCTCATATCAGTGCCATTGTTTATCTTTATGGCGTCGCTGTTAGAGCGATCCGGGATCGCGCGTGACATGTATTCGTCGTTGAATGTCTGGCTGTCCAGAACACGCGGCGGCATCGCAATCGTGACCTCGATCATGGCGGTGATCATGGCGGCCATGTCCGGCATCATCGGTGGTGAAGTTGTCCTGCTGGGCCTTATCGCCCTGCCCCAGATGCTGCGCCTCGGCTACGATCAGAACCTCGCGATCGGCGTCATCTGCGCCTCAGGGTCGCTAGGCACTATGATCCCGCCCTCGATCGTTTTGATCATCTATGGGCTGATCACCGAAACCTCGATCAAGTCGCTGTTCACCGCGTCTTTCATTCCCGGCTTCATGCTGGCCTCAATGATCATCCTGTACATCATTATCCGCACGCAGTTGAATCCTCATCACGCTCCGCTGCCGGAGCCGGACCCGAACGACCCCGAACCGGCTGAAAAACGCAAACTGTTTGGGGCCTTCATGAGCATCGTCGTCGCCGGGTTTTCCACAGTTCTGTTTATCCGGGCCGCGTTCTTCGAGCTTTCCGGATCAAACGCTGCCAGCCAGGGCGAGCCCGCGAGGCTGGGAACAGCTGACTACCTGCCCTGGTTTGCCGGCATTACAATCGTTGCCCTTCTGCTGATCTTCTTCGTCTTTGGCAGAGAGCGCGCCAAAATCGGGTGGGAAATGGGCAAAGGCCTCGTTGCGCCGCTGGTCGTCATCGGCGTCGTTCTCGGCTCAATCTACGGCGGGATCACAGGCATCACCGAGGCTGCTGGTATGGGCGCCTTCGCCGTCCTGATCATCGCCATCCTGCGGGGTGAAGGATCGTTCGAGCTGGTTTGGGATAGCTTGATGCGAACCCTAAAATCCACAGGCACCATCATTTGGGTTACGATCGGGGCCGCCGCGCTGGCGGGTGCCTACACAATTGCTGGCGGGCCCCAATACGTGGCAGACCTAATCGTCGGCCAGGAGCTGCCCACCATGCTGGTCATTCTGGTGATGATGCTGATCTTGCTGTTCATGGGCGCATTCATGGATTGGGTCGGCATCGTGCTGCTGATCATTCCGGTCTTTCTGCCGATCGTCCTGCGACTTCCCATCGAAGAAATCGGAATCTTTGGCCAGTTGGAGCCGAGTCATGTCGCTATCTGGTTCGGCGTCGTGTTCTGTATGAACATGCAGGTCAGCTTCCTGTCGCCCCCTTTTGGCCCGGCGGCGTTCTACCTGAAGTCGGTGGCCCCGCCGCATATCAGTCTGACGGATATCTTCCGCGGCTTCCTGCCATTCATCGGGATCCAATTGCTGGCGCTTTCCGTTCTTCTGATCTGGCCGGGCATCATCGCGCTGCTGTTGTGAGGTCGCAACCATGCTGACACAAGATCAGATTGGCAATTTCCAGACGGACGGATACCTCGTGGTCGAGGATGTAATTCCCAGCGATTTGCTGGATCGGGTACAGGCCGAATACTCGGACGTCCTGAACCGGCTCTATGACGGTTGGTACGAAAAAGGGCTGGTCAAGGACGAACCGTCAGGAATGACCTTCTGGGACAAACTTCTGTCCGCCTATCAGGCCGGTTGCGACTATTTTCAACCGCTGGACATCTCGTTACCCGGCGATCGGATCATGGCGGACACACCGTTCCATATTGGACCCGCAGTGTTCGACTTACTGACGGCCCAGCCCATGCTCGACATTGTCGAGCAGTTGATTGGGCCAGAGCTGGTTAGCAATCCGATCCAGCACGTTCGGTTGAAGCCCCCTGCCCTCAAGCTGTCCAAGGACGAGGTTCGCGCGCATATCACCGCGACAGACTGGCATCAGGACCGGGCGGTTGCTTTGGAGGATGCGGACCAGACCGACATGGTCACAGTGTGGATTGCCGTCAACGATGCAACGGTCAAAAACGGCTGCCTGCAAGTGTTGCCAAAGGCACAGGACCAATCCATCCTGCCGCATTGCGCGCGGACGCAGACTGGTATTGCCGACGGGTTCATCGACGAAGGCCGAGCCGTGCCCCTTCCTGTCAAGGCGGGCGGGATCATCCTGTTTCACCCTCTGACGCCGCACGCTTCGCTGGTCAATGAAACGGACCGGTTCCGCTGGTCGTTCGACATCCGCTTCAGTGCGGCGGGCCAACCCACCGGTCGAGACCATTTCCCCAGCTTCATCGCAAGGTCCAGATCGCGCCCAGAAACCGAGCTGCGAGATTGGCGCGTCTGCAAGTCCAATTGGGAAGCGGCGCGAGCAAGGCTGTCTGGACAACCGCATATAGATATTCACCGGTGGACATCGGACTCGCCGTTCTGCGCCTAGCTGCTGCCCCCAGGAAAGCTGACTATGACTTTTGTACGTTTAGATCGAACGGATAGCGTGGTGGTTGCAACTCGGCCCCTGGAGGTCGGCAATATGGTCGAGGATGTCACGACCAATGCGCGCATCCCCTCGGGACACAAGGTTGCCACGCGAAATCTTGCACCCGGCGATCCTATCAGAAAATACGCCCAGATTATCGGTTACGCCACCCAAATGATCGAACCTGGCGACCATGTGCACACCCACAATATCGAGTTCCGCAACACCAGCGTGGACTACGAGTTTGCGACGGATCACAGGCCTACGAAACCCGCCACCTCGGTCGATACGTTCATGGGCTACCACCGGGACAGCGGTCGCGTCGGCACGCGCAACTACATCGCCGTTTTGACCACCGTGAACTGTTCGGCGACTGCGGCCCGCATGATCGCGAACCACTTCACGCCGGACAAGCTGGCCGAGTTTCCGAACGTCGACGGCGTAGTGGCCTTTGTCCACGGAACGGGCTGCGGAATGGCCGATTCCGGCGACGGTTTCGAAGCTCTTCAACGGGTCATGTGGGGGTTTGCGAAACATCCCAATCACGCTGCTGTTCTGATGGTAGGTCTGGGCTGCGAGATGAACCAGATCGACTGGCTACTGGACGCGTATGGGTTGAAGCAGAGTGCAACCTTCCAGACGATGAACATCCAGAACGTCGCGGGATTGCGCCGGACCGTGGAAATGGGCATCAGCAAGATCAACCAGATGCTACCCATTGCCAATGAGGCGCGGCGCAGCGAAACCCCTGCGTCCGAACTGATGGTTGCGCTGCAATGCGGTGGATCGGACGCTTGGTCCGGTGTGACCGCGAACCCTGCGCTCGGACATGCCTGCGACCTGTTGGTTGCCCAAGGCGGCACCGGTGTCCTTGCGGAAACGCCCGAAATCTACGGTGCCGAACACCTTTTGACCCGCCGCGCCCTTGGTCGCGCAACTGGGGAAAAACTGATCGGACTGATCGATTGGTGGCAGGACTATACCGCCCGCAATCACGGTTCGATGGACAACAACCCAAGCCCCGGCAACAAGCAAGGCGGTCTGACGACCATCCTTGAGAAATCGCTGGGGGCAGCGGCGAAGGGCGGAACCACCCCCTTGACCGGTGTATTCAAATACGCCGAACCCATCACCGTCAAAGGCTTCACCTTCATGGACAGCCCCGGATATGACCCGGCCTCGGTGACCGGGCAGATCGCGGCCGGGTGCAACCTTGTGTGCTTTACCACGGGGCGCGGCTCTGCCTTTGGGTCGAAACCGGCGCCTACGCTGAAAATCGCCACCAACTCTGAATTGGCGGCGCGCATGCCCGAAGACATGGACGTGGATGCGGGGGACATTCTGACCAAAGGCGCCAGCGTCGAAGAGAAAGGACAGGAAATATACCGACGGTTGCTCCAAGTCGCCTCGGGCACACGGACCAAGTCCGAGGCGCAGGGCCTGGGTGACTACGAATTCGTTCCCTGGCAAATCGGAGCAGTGATGTGAAACGGATCCTTGTAGCCGGCGGTGGATTGATCGGTATCCGCCACATGCGCGCCGTGATCGAGCACCCCGGCTGCGTGTTGGTCGGGTTGGCCGATCCAGATGGCTCGATCCATATCGACGCGCCGCGTTTTGCCAGTATGGACGAGGTAGAGGGCCCGGTGGATGGCGTCATCATCGCGACGCCGACCCGCCTGCATGCCGAACATGGCATTCTGGCCGCATCCCGCGGTTGGCACATGCTGATCGAAAAGCCGGTTGCTGCATCGGTCGACGATGCCCAGCGCTTGAGGGCGGCCGTTCGCAAGGCCGATGTCCGCAGCCTTGTAGGCCACCATCGGCGGTATCACATAACCTTGCAGCACCTGAAAGAGGTGATCGCGCAAGGTACGATCGGACAAGTCATCAACGTCTCGTTGCTGTGGGCCATGCGTAAACCCGAGAGCTATTTTGAACAGAACTGGCGGACATCTGATGGCAGTCCAGTCATGATCAATCTGGTGCATGATATCGATGTCTTGCGCTTTGTGATCGGAGAAATCTCGGATGTCGTCGCCCTGCCCGGAGCATCAATCCGCGGATCGGATAGGATAGAAAGCGGGGCTGTTGCGATCGCGTTCGAAAACGGCGCGACGGGCACCATTAGTTTTGCCGACACCGCACCTAGCCCTTGGGGGTTTGAGGCCGGAACCGGCGAGAACCCGAACATCGGCACGACCCGTCAGGACATGATGTGGATCACGGGAACCAGCGGCGCTGTCAGTTTTCCCTCCATGACCCTGTGGCGTGGAAAGGATTGGGGCACTCCGGCCCAGAAAGACCAACTTACACGACCGGAACAACAACGCGCACCACTTGAGGCGCAACTGGATCACTTCCTTGACGTAATCGACGGCGCCCCTCCACTGATCGATGTCGAGGATGCAGCCCGGACGCTCGAGGTCACATCATGGATCGAACAGGGGCTGAAGGCACGAACAGCTCGAGCGCGAGCGCCGGCCTGATGGACATGCGGCCCGGCAAGAATACCGGAACACCCAAAGACCAATGATTATCCGTCGGGCAATATGAGCATTCAAACTGCAACGCCGTACGCGCCAGACACAAGAATGAAAACCAGACACATTCACGGAAAGGGAAACCAATGAGCAAACCATCAATCGGGTTTATCGGCTTGGGACTAATGGGCGGAGCCATGGTGAGCCGACTGTTGGACCAAGGATACTCGGTCGCTGTATTGGGAAACCGCGACCGCACATACCTGGACGCCGCGGTTGACCGTGGCGCCAGCGAGATGCAAAACGCCCAAGAGCTGGCTCAGGCCAGCGACATCGTGATGTTGTGCATGGGCACCTCGGAACAGGTCGAAAGCCGTATGCGCGGCGCAGATGGAGTGATCGCGGGATTGAAACCCGAGGCAATCGTCATCGACTTTGGCACCTCGCTTCCAGGCAGCACACGCGCCTTGGCCGAGGAGGTTGCCGCAGCCGGCGGAAGCTATCTGGATGCGCCGCTCGGTCGGACGCCGTCGCACGCGCTAGAAGGCAAACTCAACATCATGACGTCCGGTAACAAAGCTGCCTTTGACAAGGCTGAACCGACACTGAAGGATTTGGGCGAAAACGTTTTCTACCTTGGCCCCGTCGGCTCCGGACACACGATCAAGCTGATCAACAACTTCTTCGGAATGACCGTCGCAAACGCGATGGCCGAAGCCTTCGCCATGGCAGATATCACCGGAGTTGACCGCAAGCAGGTGTATGACGTTATGGCCGCTGGGCCGCTGCATTCCGGAATGATGGATTTCGTCAAAGCCTACGGCGTCGAGAATGATCCAAACCAGCTGGCCTTTGCCATCAAGAACGCGGCAAAAGACCTCGGGTATTATGACCGTATGGCACGCGATGCAGGCGTCACCAGCGTGATGTCGCAGTGCGCGCTTTCGGCGCTGAATGACGCGCGCGACCACGGTCAGGCGGATGACATGGTCAGCCAGATGGTTGACTACTACGTCAAGCGTTTCAACACCTGATCGATGGCCGTCACCGCCAACCCGAATGCGGACCTGCCGCGCCTTGGCATCGTGCTGATGCTGACGGCGTGGCTGTTCTTTTCGCTGGTTGACCTTGGGGCCAAATGGTTGGCGTTGGCGGGCGTGCCGGCATTTCAGTTGGCGTTTATGCGCTATGCGGGGCACTTCGTGATCTCAGTGGGGGTGATCGCCAAGGGCGGGATTGAGGCCAACCGGTTCAAGACCGACCATCCATGGCAGGTCATTAGCCGGGCATTACTGTTGATCTCGGCGACCGTTTTCAATTTTTATGCCCTGCGGTTTTTGCCTCTAACCGTCGTGTCGGCAATCATGTTCTCAAGCCCGGTCATCGTGTGCTTCCTGTCCGTCTTCGTGTTGAAAGAGAGCGTGGGTCCATGGCGTTGGGCGGCTATCATACTGGGCTTTCTGGGGGTGTTGGTTGTCGTGCGGCCGTTTGGTTCGGCCTTTCATCCGACCATGCTGCTGATCGTCTACAATGCCACCGCTTTGGCTTTGTACTCGATCATGACGCGCAGGCTGTCCGGGGTTGTTGCCGTGGACACCATGCAATTCTACCTGGGGCTTACCGGGACGGTGGTCCTGCTGCCCTTCGCCATCTGGTTTTGGGTCCAGCCGGAAAACACGTGGAGTCTGATTGTCCTGATCAGCCTTGGCGTCTTTGGCTGGTGCGGGCATCAACTGCTGACGAACGCGCATCGGTTCGGAACTGCGAACCAGTTGATGCCATTCACCTATTCATTCCTGATCTACGTAGCGATCTGGGGCTATCTGTTCTTTGACACGGTACCGGACGCATTCACGTTGGCAGGGGCTGCGCTGATCATGGTCGCCGGGCTCATCATCTGGAAAAGAGAAAAGAAATGACGCGAATTGCCTGCATCGGTGAAGCAATGATCGAGTTGTCCATGCTAGAGACCGGCGCAAAGGTGGGCGTCGCGGGCGATACGCTGAACACGGCCATCTACATGCACCGCACCGCTCCGGATCTGCAGGTGGAGTATGTGACATGTTTGGGCGACGATCCATTCTCGGAGCGCATCGCCGGCTTTATCGCCAGTCATGGCATCGGGACATCTGGCATCCGCATCATTCCGAACGCCTCGCCGGGATTATACGCGATCACGACATCTGCGGACGGTGAACGCAGCTTTACCTATTGGCGCAGCGAGGCGGCCGCCCGCCAGCTTTTTGCTGATCACGACTTCAGCCTTCTGAACGGTTACGATGTGCTGTACTTGTCAGGGATTTCGGTGGCCATTCTTCCGCAATCTGTGAGGCTTGCGCTTCTGGATTGGCTCGAAGGCTCTTCAGTCAGGTTGGTCTATGACAGCAACTTTCGTCCGCGTCTTTGGGACAGCGTCGAACACGCCCGGCAGATTAACCAAAGGCTTTGGCAGCGTGCGGATATTGCCCTACCGTCCATTGACGACGAGATGGCGCTGTTCGGGGAAAGCGCGGATCAGGTGGCGGCACGATTTACCGATCATCACGGTGTCGGTGCCTTGAAACGCGGAGAGAATGGCCCTCTGTCCATCGGTCAGAACATTGACCAAACCTATGAACCTGCCAAAAATGTGCTGGACACCACAGCGGCGGGCGACAGTTTCAACGGTGGGTACCTCGCGGCCTTACTGACGGGAAAATCGCAGGCCGAGGCCCTGATGGCCGGACACAATCTGGCGTCCACCGTCGTTCAGTTCCGCGGCGCGATCATTCCCGGATAAGTGGCGCGAGATCTTCGGCACCGACAAGACGCAACAGCGGCACTACCGGATCTGGCTGCTTGACAGCCGAGGCGATTTCCAACACGCAAGGATCGCTCAGCGCCCTGCCCTTGGCGGTCTCGGACATGCAATAGGAGATCCAGGCCCGCATCCCCGCAATCACCGCCTGAGAGCCGGTCCCACGGAGTGTGGGAACAAACCGATACGGCAGCTTCTGGCTGCCATCCATTGCGATTTGGTCCAGACGGTGCGCCAGCTCGGGGTTTTCAAAACGGCGCAACAGAGCCTCGGCATAATCCGGAGCTTGTGCTTGTAGTGCTGCTGGTAGCGTTGCGACCGCATCCTTCATCAACTCGGAAACCAGCGGGCGCAAAACCGGGTCTCGAACCGCTTCGTGAACGTAGGTCAGGCCTCGCTCCAACCCGACATAAGCCAACAGGGAATGGGCACCGTTCAGCATGCGCAGCTTTCGCATCTCGTGCGGGGCTACGTCATCGACCAATTGCACGCCCGGCCAATCCGGGTGAGGACCGGCGAAATTGTCTTCGATCACCCACTCCGAGAACGCCTCGGTCGGAACAGCCATAGGATCGCCGCTGATTGCGCGAACGGCGTCCGTGGTGGCCGGGGTGATCCGGTCGACCATCGCGTTGGGGAAGCGAACGGCACCCCAATCCACGTCCAACCCGGCTGCTTCCACAAAATCGGCAACTGCCGTTTCTAACGTTTTGCCGTTTTCCATTCGGTTGTCGCAGCTTAGCACCGTCACAGGCTTGCGCCGTCCCGCAAGGCCGAAAGCTAGAAACCCGATCAGCGTCGAAGGCCCCTGCCCAGCCAGATCGGCGGCAATCGCCGGGTCCTGATGGTTCAGATTGCCCGCGGCGTCCAAATGGTAGCCTTTCTCGGTGACGGTCGCCGAAATGATCTCGGCATTCGCCATCACATCGAAAATCGCTGCGCGATCCTTGGGCGCGACCAGAACGTCCCGCAGAGCTTTGATGCGCCGGACGCCCTGCCCCTGCACGCACAAATCGTACTCGAAACCTTGTCGCGCCAATCCATCCCTAACCGAGGATGAACGCAGGCTGACGCCGACAACGTCCCATCCGCCAGCTTGATCGGTGTAGTCCAGCAAATGCGCCCGGGCGAAGTTTCCAAGGCCGAAGTGAAGAATAGTACCCATCTAGCTTTGCAATCCGTAAACCTGTTTCGCCAGATCGACCGACAGCAGCCGCGCCAAATGCTCGGCACTGTCCCGACCGAAGTAACCGCGCGCAACCTGCTCGGCCAGATGAATCGCAACACCCCGTCGCCACAGGTCGTGCCGTGCTGGAATGGACAGAAAAGCCCGCGTGTCGTCATTGAATCCGGCCAGATTGTAGTATCCGGCCGTTTCAACGACCTGATCGAAATACCGCGCAATCCCGGCTGGGCTGTCGTGGAACCACCAAGGCGGCCCGATCCGAAGGCACGGCCAATGTCCCGCCATAGGGGCCAGTTCACGGGCGTAGGTGCCTTCGTCCAATGTAAAGAGTATAATGCGCAGTTCGGGCGAGTTTCCGACCCGGTTCAGCAGCGCCTCAAGGCCCGTGACCCAATCCATCGCGATTGGAATGTCGGCCCCCTTGTCACGTCCGAAGTCCCGCATTACCGCGTCGTTCGTGTTGCGCTTGCTGCCAGAATGTATCTGCATGGTCAGGCCATCATCGACAGACATCTGCGCCATTTCGATCAGCATATGACCGTAGAACCGGCGAGCATCCTGTTCAGTCCCGTCCTGCCGTCTCAGCCGTTGGTACAGCGCATCCGGGTCGTCCAGCCACTCAGTCTGCACGCGTTCGATACCGTGGTCGGTAGCCGTACAGCCCAGCTGGATGAAATAAGCCCGCCGCATTCGGAGCGCATTGAGGTAGCCATCATAGCTGCCCAGATCGCAGCCTGTCAGCTCGGCCAACTTGTTCAGGTTTTGCACGAACTCCGGGTCCGCCCCATCCAAAACCCCGTCTGGGCGGAACGTCGGAATAACCCGCCCGCCCCAACCGCTTTCACGGACATCCCGATGCTCCGCGAGGCCGTCGAGAGCGGAATCCGTGGTGGCCAGAACCTCAATTCCAAACTTGTCGAACAAAGCCCTCGGACGAAATTCGGGTCGCGCCAGCTTTTCTGAGATTCCATCGTAAATCAGGTCTGCCGTGCGCGAAGAAAACTCCTCAGACACACCCAACGTTTCATGCAACACATAGTTCATCCAGATCCGTGATGGCGTTCCCAGAAACAGATGCCAGTGCTCGGCAAAGGTGCGAAAAACGGCGCGAGGATCCTTCTTTCGCCCCTCTTCCCCAACGCCAAGTTCGGACAAGGGTACGCCCTGCGAATAGAGCATACGGAACACGTAATGGTCGGGAACCACAAGCAGCTCTGCCGGGTTGGGAAACGGCGCATCGGTTGCAAACCACCCCGGATCGCAGTGACCATGCGGAGACACGATCGGGAGGTCCTTGATGCCCAGGTATAGGTCTTCTGCCATCCCATTCAAATTACCAGTCAATTCTGCCTCCGATACTTCTGCCCGCAATTGTTAGCACAGTTTTTAATGGTTGCATCTTTCCCGTTCGAACCCGCAGACTGACCGGGTGATCCGGGGGAACGAATGAATATTGCGCTGATTGGTTTGGGGATGGTTTCGGGCACGCATGTCGCTGCCATTCAGGCATCGGAGCAAGGCCTCAATCTTGCTGGCGTCCTCGGGCGCAATCCTGAAAAAGCAGCTGAGTTCGCGCAGCGAAACGACACTCGCGCGTTCAGCTCGGTCGAGGAAATCGCAAACGACTCAAACGTCGACTTTGCGATCATCGCAACCCCGCCTGATCAGCGTACAGAGTTGGTTCGGGTTCTTTCGACTGCTTCGAAACCGATCCTGATGGAAAAGCCTATCGAAAGAACGCTGGACGCCGCGACAGCCATTGTCGAGCAGTGCGAGGTGTTAGGTGCGCCGCTGGGCATCGTCTTTCAGCACCGCGCCCGCGCCGCCTCGCAGGCACTGAAATCAGCCATTGAACAGGGTGAGTTGGGCACGATCGCCACAGTGGAGATCCGTGTCCCCTGGTGGCGCGATCAGAGCTACTATAACGAGCCGGGTCGAGGCACTTATGCACGCGACGGAGGCGGTGTCATGATCTCGCAGGCGATCCACACGCTTGACCTCACGATGTGGCTGCTGGGGCCGATCTCGGACATTCAGGCTGTAATGAGAAAAACTCCACTACACGATCTCGAGGCCGAGGATTGGGCAGGTGCAGTCTTTGAAATGGATAGCGGCGCGGTGGGAACTTTGATGGCGACTACTGCCGAATACCCTGGGGCCGCTGAAGCTATCACGATCCAGGGCACCCGCGCCAAAGCGCATCTGGAGTCAGGTGTCCTGACCTTGACCGCTTTCAATGGTCAGAAGTCCACGGTTGGCGAAATGTCCGCCACAGGCGGAGGGGCCGATCCCATGGCGTTCACCCATGATTGGCATCAGGCGGTTATCGAGGATTTCGCCGAGGCCATCGCCGGTGGAACGCGGCCCATGGCCACCGGACGCAGTGCCCTTTTGACCCACGCCGTCATCGACGCGATGCAGATCGCCAATCGAACCGGCCAGAAAACACGAGTCATCTCATGAGCCTGACCTGCGTCGCCCTTGGCCTGGACCACCGACATATCTATGGCATGACGGAAAACATGCGTAAAATCGGCGTGGACTGCGTTGGCTACTGGACACAAGGCGATCCGGAAACGCTGCCGGGCTACGTCAAAAGGTTTCCCGATATTCCGCGGCTGGCCCGACTGGAAGACGCCCTAACCAGTGGGGCGGATCTAGCGCTGATTTCCGCAATCCCGGCAGACAGAGCTGCCTTGACGATCCGGGCCATGCAAAACGGCATGGATGTCATGACCGACAAGCCAGGCTGCACGACGTTCGAACAACTCGACCAGATCAAGCGAACAGTCACGGACACCGGCCGCATCTGGTCGGTGAATTTTTCCGAACGGTTTGAAACGCCCGTCAGCACCCGAGCGGCCGAGTTGGTCGAGGCCGGTGCCATCGGGCGCGTGATCCAGACGGTCGGACTTGGCCCCCACCGATTGAACCGGGCAACCCGGCCCGAATGGTTTTTTCAGCGTGAACGCTATGGCGGCATTCTGACCGACATCGCCTCGCATCAGATCGATCAGTTCTTGCACTACACAGGTTCGGAAACCGCTGAAATCACAAACGCTTATGTGGCGAACTACGCAAACCCCAACGATCCCGGATTGCAGGATTTTGGCGAGGTCAATCTACGAAGCGAGAATGGCACCGGTTACATCCGGGTTGACTGGTTTACGCCGGATGCCCTTCCGAACTGGGGGGATGGTCGTCTGACGATCCTAGGAACCGAAGGCTATATCGAGTTGCGAAAATATGTTGATGTGGGTGGGGCCTCAGGGACGGACCATCTGATCCTCGTCAATGGTGAAACCTGCCAAAAGATCGACGCATCTAACGCCGGCCTTCCCTACTTTTCGCGCCTCGCCGATGACATCCGCAACCGGACGGAAACCGCGATGACGCAGACCCACTGCTTTACGGTCATGGAACTGGCACTGCACGCGCAGGAAATGGCGGAACGCGGATGATCAACGTTGCGATCCTTGGCGCAGGTATCGGTGCGCAACATCTGAGCGCACTGGAACGGCTTGACCGCACTTTCCGCGTAACCGCCGTTGTCGACCAGAATACGGACCGGATCGAACAGATTCGACAGAACGCGAATTTTCGAGCACTTACCAACATTCAAGACGCGCTGGATGATCCGGCGATTGATGTCATCGACATCTGCCTGCCGCCCCATCTGCATGTACCGACCACCCTTGCCGCACTGGCCGCAGGAAAACACGTTGTCTGCGAAAAGCCTCTTGCGACCTCGATGCAGGATGTGGATCGGATCACGGCGGCCGCAAGCAGCGCGGGCAAGCATGTGTTTCCAGTTTTTCAATACCGGTGGGGTCCGTCACTGGCCCAATTGCGCCACCTGCAACGCGCAGGCCTGACCGGAGCGGTTCAAACTGCCGCGCTTGAAACCCATTGGTCCCGAGGGGCAGACTATTACGCGGTTCCGTGGCGGGGAACATGGGCCGGTGAACGCGGCGGCGCAGTGCTGGGCCATGCCATCCACAACCATGATCTACTGACTCATATCGCGGGTGATATCGCTTGGGTGTCCGCAATGGCTACAACGCGGGTCAACCCGATCGAGACCGAAGATTGCGTAGCGATCTGCTTTGGCATGACTTCCGGAGCATTGTGCACAAGCAATATCACACTAGGCGCCGCCACGGACGAAACCCGCCTGCGGTTCGTCTTTGAAAAGGTGACCGCCACCTCCGGCTCCGAACCCTATGCCCCGGGTCAAACGCCCTGGACATTCGTCGCGCGGGACCCAGTTGATCAAGCCGCTATCGACGAGGCTCTTGCGGCCGCCGCCGCCGAGCCAATTGGTTTCGAAGGCTTCTTTGCCGAAGTCGGCAAGGCACTGCGGTCCGAGGCAAATTCGGCCGTTACGCTGCAGGACGGCACTGCCTCCATCGGCCTTGTGACAGCGATTTACCACGCGGCGCGCACCGGGCAGCGTGTTGCCCTTCCCATCAGGCCCGATCACCCGCTGCATGAAGGATGGCTGCCATGAAACAATGCTGGCGTTGGTTCGGACCCGATGATCCGATCGCCCTGGCCGATCTCCATCAAGTCGGGGTTCAGGGCATCGTCACCGCACTGCATCACATCCCCCCTGGACAGCCCTGGGACGAACCGAGCATCGCCGATCGGCAGGCCGTTCTGGCCGCTGCCGGGTACAGTTGGGACGTTGTCGAAAGCCTGCCCGTCTCCGAAGCGATCAAGACGCAATCCGTAGACATGGCCGAACATCTGCAGGCGTATAAGTCCAGCCTCAGGGCCCTGTCCGCCCGTGGCATCAAAGTCGTTTGCTACAACTTCATGCCAATCCTTGATTGGACGCGCACCGCCCTTCGCGCCCCGCAGCCGCATGGCGGAACGGCCATGCTGTTCGATCTGACCGATTTTGCTGCTTTCGACATATATATTCTCGAACGTCCGGGCGCGTCTGAAGACTATTCCAGCGATGTCCAGCAAACGGCCAGGGATCGCTTCTTGCGCATGTCGGATGAATCCAAGGCCCAGTTGCAACACAATGTCACTGCGGGGCTGCCCGGCGCCAACGATCAGTGGAGCGTGCAGGACGTGCGCGCTTTGTTGCAAACATATGCGCATATAGACCGTGACCGGCTTCGCGCAAACCTCATAGACTTCTTATCTGAGGTCGCCCCAGTGGCCCAAGAACTGGATCTGCGCTTGTGCTGTCATCCGGATGATCCGCCGTTCTCGTTGCTCGGTCTGCCGCGGATCATGTCCAGCACCGATGACTACGGCACCGTTCTAGATGCGGTTGATTTGCAGGCGAACGGCGCAACCTTGTGTACCGGATCGCTGGGAGTGTCCCCCGAATTCGATGGGCCGGACTTCGTGCGCAGGCATGGCGACCGGATTCACTTTGTTCACTTGCGGAATACCCAACGCATCGCAGGATCAGACAGTCAGAAGCCGGACTTTTTTGAGGCCCCGCATTTGGAGGGCGACACCGACATGGTCGGCACCATTCGCGAGTTGATGAACGAACAGCGCCGCCGCAAATCCCAAGGGCGTGGCGACTGGAAAATTCCAATGCGGCCCGACCACGGACAAGAACTCCTGAGCGATCTGGGCGGACACAGCACTCCCGGCTATCCACTGATCGGACGAATGCGCGGGCTGGCGGAACTACGCGGCATCATGGCGGCGTTCTCGTAACGCGTCTGATCAGACAGTTTCTTTCCGCCCGCAACACTTCTTTGCTTGCCTGAGCGCCGCATTCTTCGTTTACTTACGGTACGTAAACGGGCAGCGGGGTGTCTTCCGGACTCGCCCGACGTCTGTTCAAGACGCGTGAAACTCCCGCGAAAACCGATGCGATTTGGCATCATTTTTCGAAACGTCTGCCATACGGAAATGGCGGAAAAACGGGAGGATTCTAAATGAAAACAGCAGGCGTAATCGGTCTTGGCGACATGGGCAGCGGCCTTGCAAAGAACCTGATCAAGAGTGGCTTTGAAACATCCGGTTTCGACCTGAGCGAGACACGCATGACGGCGTTTACCGACATGGGCGGCCTGACCAAGGACAGCGTGGGACACGTCGGCCGTCATGCAGCCGCTGTGTTTGTCATGGTGATGAACGGAGATCAGGCCCGCGATGTCATTCTGGGTGAAGATGGCCTGATTGCGAACATGGCCAAAGGCGGAACGGTCATCCTGTCGGCCACCATTACTCCGGCTGAAGCAAGCGCTATCGGGCAAGACATGGAGGGTTCGGGCATCCACCTGATCGACACCCCGGTCTCGGGTGGTTTTCCCGGCGCGCAGAACGGCACATTGACGATGATGGCTGCCGGTACTGCGGATGTGCTGGACCGAAATGCCGAAATCATGCAGGCAGTGTCGGCAACCATTCATCGGGTCGGAGAAAACGCAGGCGACGGGCAAACCGTGAAAGCCTGCCTCCAATCCCTTATCGGATCGATCTTTTCCGCCACGTTCGAGGCTGCGGCCCTGGCGGCCAAAGCCGGTGTCAACGGTCAGGCCTTGCTTGATGTGTTCTCGTCCTCCAGCGCTGGGTGCGGAGTCGTGAACACCGCCCTTGAAAACATCATTGATCGCAAGTTCGAGGCCACCGGCAGCCATATCGCAACGATGCACAAGGACCTGACGATCTCTCTGGCACTGGCCGGTGCGTTGGGCGTTCCCATGCACACAGCGTCATCCGCAATGCAGATCTTTCATGCAGGAAAAACCAAATATCCGAATGGCGACAACTGGGTGTGTACTCGCGTCATCGAAGAGATTGTTGGCGCTGAATTGCATCGCTGAGGGGGTCGAACATGAAATTAGGTGTAATTTGCGACGGCATTTCCCGCGATCTGCGGCATGCCGTGGACGTAATGGACGAATTCGGTCTGGACTATGCAGAGCTTCAGTTCGTTGGCGATACGGAGGTCGGAGACCATTCCCCGCAGGAAATTGCCGAGATCGACGCGCTCTTGCGCGACCGGGGCAAGCCTGTGTCGTGTCTATCACGCCATATCTTTGCAGGGATGACAGCTGCCAACAGACCCGGCGACGACCTGCACACTCGGCACATGGACGCTTTGAAACGCGTGATCGACATGGCGCATGTTGTTGGGTCTCCGCTCGTTCGGATCATGACGCAACGAAAGGAGCAGATACTCTGGGGAAAAAACGGCGCTGAAAAGTGGAATGTAGCGCATGGGGTATGGGACTCGATGCCGCCGCTGATCGCACCAGCGGTTGAACTGGCAAGAGCAGAGGGCGTGACGCTTGTGGTGGAAACCGGAAACGGTACGCTGGTCAATTCCAACTATACAGCCCGCAAACTGATCGACGAGTTGGACGCAAAAGACAGTTTGAAAGTGCTGTGGGACCCCGGAAACAACTGCTGGTGCCATGAACTGGCATACCCGGACGGTTACGAAGAACTGCGCGGCGGCTACTTGGGTCACATTCACATCAAGGACGTAAAGGTCGACACGCCGAGGGCGACGCTGGAAGTGCGCCGTATGGGGGAAGGTCAGCTTGCGCCTCTGTTCCAACCCATCGCGGACGCGCTCAGATCGGACGGCTATGATGGCGTGATTTCCTTCGAGAGTGTTTATCACCCCGGCAACGGAAACTTCGAAGATGGTTTTCGTCTGTGTGTGGACAGTTTCAAAAGCCTGTTTGCATGAACGTGCAGTCAATACGCGTTCAAAATCAGAAGCTTGATCCCCAATGCTGAATGCCAAATGGGGTGTAGAAAGCTGAGCGCCTTCGCGTAAAATTAATGAAAGGGCCTGCTGGATGAAGCAAGATTTTTTTGATCTGTCCATTGAAACGCCCGGCAAATCCCTCACCGACATCAGCGGGATCGTTCAGCGAGCGGTGTCCGAACATGAATTTGTGTCGGGCCTGCTGACCCTTTGGTGCGTCCACACGGGGGCTGCGTTGTTGGTGCAGGCCAATGCCGATCCCGAAGTGCTCAGGGATATCGAGACGTTCTTCGAGAAACTCGTACCAAAGTCACCAGGCAAGTATCACCACCGCCCGACCGAGGACGACAACGCTCCATCGCATCTGCGGGCGCTGTTGACGCAAACTCAGATATCCATTCCGGTCGAACAGGGGCAGCTTCCGCTGGGTCGCGTACAAAGCCTGTACCTGTTCGAACATCGAGAGGCGCCAAAAACTCGCCGATTGAAGGCGCACTATATCGGGACTTGATGCTTTGGGTCACATAGAGCGTTGACGTTGCTACCGCCCCATCCAGCCCCCGTCGACGACAAGGATTTCACCGTTGACGAAGTCCGACGCGGCAGAGGCCAGAAAGACCACCGGTCCGGCAAAGTCATCAGGCGTACCCCAACGGCCCTGGGGTGTTCGTTCAAGGATCGACTTAGATCGGACCGGATCATCCCGCAGGGCTTGGGTGTTGTCGGTCGCGATGTAGCCAGGCGCGATCGCATTCACATTCACGCCCTGCCCGGCCCATTCGTTGGCCAAAGCCTTGGTCAGTTGTCCAATCCCACCTTTCGAAGCTGCATATCCCGGCACGGTAATACCGCCCTGAAATGTCAGCAGCGATGCAGTGAAGATGATCTTCCCAGAGCCGCGCGCCAGCATGTCCTTGCCGATCTCGCGAGACAGAACGAATTGCGAGGACAGGTTGACCTCAATCACTTCGTCCCACCAGTCGTCCGGGTGTTCGGCGGCTGGCTTGCGTTTGATCGTGCCGGCATTGTTGACAAGGATATCAGGGGTTTGTCCGTCGGCCCTCAACTGATCAATGAACCCATGCAGCGCGGAGCGGTCCGAGAAGTCGCATTGGTAAGCCCGGAAACTGCGCCCCATCGCCGTGACGGCTTTTTCGACCTCCGAGCCGGACAGCTCGAGCGAGGCGGACACTCCGATGATATCGGCTCCGGCCGATGCCAATGCCTCGGCCATGCCGCGCCCGATGCCGCGTTTGCACCCAGTAACAAGGGCCGTCTTTCCCGTCAGGTCGAAACTTTGCAAAACACTCATGAACGCGGTCCTACTTCGATCAGGCTTTTCATTGCGGTTGGACTGCGATCCAGTGCTTCAAACGCGGCCTGAATGTCTGCCAGAGGGCTGACGCCAGTAATCACAACATCCGCGTCCACTCCGCCCGAGGCGACAACTGCGATGGCTTTCTCGTAATCCTCTGGCTCATAGACCCTAGCACCTATCAGTTGCAGCTCTCGCCAGAAGAACTGGAACAGGTCGATCTGGGGCTTTTGAGCATGGATCGCGACCATCACGATCCGGGCCCGCGTCGCGGCAACGGCGGTCATCGCATCAACACCGGGCTGCGTTCCCGATACCTCGAAAACCACATCCGCCCCTTTGTCGCCCGTGCGCGCGTTGATCGTGGCCACCAGATCGGTTTCGATTGGGTTGATCGTGTCAAAACCAAGCTTTTCGGCAATGGCCAAGCGGTTCGGATTCACTTCGGAAATCACGACGTTTCCGCCTGCGTCCCGCGCAACCATGGCAACCAGGATGCCGATCGGGCCGCCACCGATGACGACAACGTCCTCTCCAGATTGCAGGCTAGATAGCCGCACATCGTGGCAAGCAACGGCGACCGGCTCGATCAGCGCCGCGTGATCCATGCGCAAGTCATCCGGAAGAACGTGCAACGTGTGGGCCGGAACGGTCCAGATCTCTTGCATGGCGCCATCGGTGTCGAGGCCGAGAAACCTGAGGTTCTGGCAGATATGCTGATGCCCCCGTTTACAGGCCGGGCATTCGCCGCAGTGATCAAGCGGTCGGACGACGACCTTTTGGCCGGGTTTTACCGTATCGACGCCCTCGCCCACCGCTTCTACGACACCTGACATCTCGTGCCCAATCACCCGGTTCAGGCCGACACGGGCATCCATGTTGCCGTGGTAGACGTGCATGTCCGTCCCGCAAATTCCACAATAGGCAACGCGAACTGCAACCTCGCTTGGGCTCGGAGCAGTCGCCCGGGCCTGTTCCACGGCAAAGCTTTTGTTGCCCCTGTAGTACGCCGCAGAGATCGTCTGGGTCGTCATGTATGCATCTCCCTGTGTTCCGCATTCAGTTTGTCCCAGTCGAATTCCACTCCGGTTCCCGGAGTATCCGGGGCTACGGCCAGACAGTCTTCCACAACCAGCGGACGGGTCGTGTACTGGTCTATCGGAAATGAGTGTACTTCCAGCCACCCCGCGTTGGGTTGCGCAGAAACAAGGCTGACGTGCAGTTCCTGCATCCCATGACTGCAAACCGGAATGCCGTGTTGTGCGCTTAGCGCGGCCACGCGCAGCCAGCCGGTTACCCCACCGCAGTTTGAGGCATCGGGCTGGATGAAACTCAGCTTCGCGTCATCAAAGGCGTATTCGAATTCGTGTATGGTGTGCAGGTTCTCACCCATAGCGGGGAACGCCCGTCGCTTCGACTATTCGGCCATAACCTTTGTAGTCGTCTGGAACAATCGGTTCCTCGAACCACAAAATATCGCAGTCGGCAAACCCTCTGGCAGCCACGATGGCCTCTTCGGCGCTCATAGAGTAATTCGCATCGACCATGAAGAAACGGTCCGGGCCCAGCATCTCGCGCACTGCCCGGGCACGTGAAAGATCGTCGGCCAGGTCTGGTTGACCGACCTTGATCTTGACTGCGTTGAACCCTCGCGCAAGGTACCCTTCGGTCTGGCGCAGCAGTTTCTCTAACGAGAAATTCAGGTCGATCCCACCGGCGTAGGCCTTGCACCGTTTGGACGCTCCGCCGGCCATCTGCCACAATGGCGCATTTTGTGTTCTGCCCCGAATGTCCCACAATGCAATATCCACGGCCGAGATGGCAAACGAGGCGATCCCGCCCCGCGCGACGTAGTGCACATGCCACTGCATGGCATCGTATAGGCTTTCGATCTGTTCAGCGTCTTGTCCTACAAGGAACGGTGCCAGATCATGCTGGATCATCGCCAGGATGGCATGACCACCCTTGCCCCCCGTATAAGTATATCCGACCCCCTCGACCCCATCCGAGGTTTGAATAGTAACTGTGATCAGTTGAAAAAACGTGTGATCCCCATGTTTGGCATCGACTAGGACTTCGGCGAGCGGAACGTTGAACAGCCGCGCTGATACACTTTCTATGCGATTCATTGACCCAAGACCTTCTGCTGCCTGGCAATAACCCGAGACTGTAAAAGGATGACCGCAAATAGAAAGCCTCCACGAATTACCATCTGCCAATAGGCACTGAAACTGATGGTGCCCTGACCGTTTTCAAAGTTTAGAACGTTGAAGACCAGCCCCAGCAACAGCGCACCGGCCACCGTCGCAGGGATCGAACCCATCCCACCCGTCAACAAAGTGCCGCCCACCACGACGGACGCGATGGCCGATAATTCCCATCCGATGCCCTCAAGGGGTTGTCCGGCTCCAAAACCCGAGGCCAGAAAGACTCCGGCGAGCCCCGCACAGCCGCCCGACAGCAGGTAAACGAAAGCCTTAGCGCGATTGACCTTCAGACCCATGAGGTTTGAGGCATCCTCGCTGCCACCAATCGCCAACACCGTTCGCCCGATGGTTGTTCTTTCCAACACCAGCCAAAGTACCAGCGTCAGTCCGGCCACGATGACGATTGCCCATGGAAACAGGCCGAACGCCTGCCCCATGCCAAGCTTGGTGAAGTTCGACCCCCAATCGACCGAAATTGTTTGGGCGTCCGAAATCACCAATGCCCCGCCTTTGGCGGCCAACATGGTCGCCAGTGTGGCGATGAAGGGCGGGATTCGAAGGATGATTATGCAAAAGGCGTTGATCGCCCCGAAACCAACCCCGGCAAGAACGGCCCCCGGCAACGCAACCTGAATCCCGTATGGGCTGAGATAGGCCGCAACAACCGACGTAAAGGCCGCAACGGATCCTACCGACAGATCAATCCCGCCGGTCATGATCACGAAACACATGCCCAGTGCAATCGCGATGAACATCGCGTTGTAGTTCAAGAAAGACGAGAAATTGTAGGCGCTGCCAAAGTTTTCATAGCGCATCAACCCGAACAGGATCAAAGCCAGCAGTGCGAGCCACACCGTCACCGAAGCCGAATTGCGCCGAAGGTACTTTCGCAGGTCAAAAGCCGTTTCATCCAACATCAATCAAGCCCTCCGGAACTGTTGGACCCAAACGGCCAGGATAATGATGGCGGCTTTGGCGATTAGTGCGACTTCGTCTTCTACCCCGTTAGCCAATAGTGTATATTTGACCAATTGGATGATGACAGCACCCAGTATGGCACCAAAGATCGGCGCCCGCCCGCCTTGCAAAAGAGCTCCGCCAACAACCGCGGCTGCGATGGCATCAAGCTCCATCAGATTGCCGTTGCGCGCGGCGTCCGAGGCCGAGTTGATCGCAACCACAATCAGACCGGCCAGCCCCGCAAGCACCGCGCAGACGACATAGGCCCCGATCTTGACCCTTCGTACGGGACCACCCGACAGATAGGCAGCGCGTTCATTGCCACCAATCGCCAGCAGGTAGCGGCCCCATGTGGTTCTAGTGATCACCCAGTACAGAACACAGGCAATGGCCAGCGCCAGCCAACCCTGGAACGGCAAGCCAAGCACCTTGCCGGTTCCAAGATAACTGAATGACGGGTTTGAAAATGTCTGCAGGTTCCCATTCGTCAAAACCTGGGCAATACCGCGACCAGAGATGAAGAGAATGAGCGTTGCCACAATGGGCTGCACGTTCAATATGGCAACCATTACGCCGTTGAACACTCCGCATAACCCCGCGACGAACAGCGGCAGGACAATGGCCAAAGTGACGCCCAGCATCGGATTAGCGGCACCCAGATCCGACAGAAAGATCAGCGGGGCCAGCGCCCCCGCCAGTGCCATGACCGCACCAACCGACAGATCGATGCCACCCGTGGCGATTACCAGCGTCATGCCCATGGCCACGATGGCGATCGTGGCAACCTGGCTGATATTCACAAACAGGGTCTGCAGTTGCAGGAAATTGGGAGTGAAAAACGCGTTGAACACCAGCAGGGCGACCAACGCGGCGATACCGCCATGAAAGCGGAAGGGCATCGACGCGACCCGTTGCGGCAACTTCATTGCGCGGTCCATGAACCAATTCCTTCTTCATGATGCGCAAGCGCGCCCACCAGTATGTTCTCGGTAATCCCGGGGTTGGTCAGTTCCTTGACCGAGCGCCCCTCGTGCATGACCACGATGCGGTCGGCGCCTTCCACCAATTCTTCGAATTCCGAACTGATGAGGACAACGCCAAACCCCTTCTCGACATAAGACCGAATGAACGATTGGATCTCTCGTTTGGCGCCGACATCCACGCCTCGGGTCGGCTCGTCGAGTATCAGGATGTCGGGCTGTGTCGCCAGCCAACGGGCAAGAAGCACCTTTTGCTGGTTGCCGCCGGAAGATCGGATACAGTTAAAGCTTCATGGCCAGTTCAGGGATGAGTTTATCAACGTTCAAGTATTCTACAGCCTACGCGAAGCGCAATTTCTGATCGAACAATGGAGGCGACACTACAATTCAAAGCGGCCCCATAATGCACTGGGCTATTGGCCGCCAGCACCTGAAAACAAAATCCCAGTGAATTACAGGCCGATGCTGCACTAGCAATCAATTTGTACCAGTCAGATCAGCCTACTTACCAAGTTTGTGTTCAAGTTTCTCTCTTCGTGAAAGTAGGACGCTGACATTTTGCAAAAACCGAAGTTGAATGCTCCTGTCGGGCACATCAGTGTTTCTGATGTCTTCGGTGGCGAAATAGAGATTGGTCGACCTAAAGATCGATGTACGATGTTCTTCGTCTATCGCGGGCGTCATTGTCCCAGATGCAAACGATTTCTCAACAAATTGAACGCTATACTAGCTGATTGGAGCAGCCTCTTGGACGTGGTTGTCGTTTCGGCCGACTCTAAAGAAAAGGCTTTAGCCGACAACGAAGCGTTCGGTTGGACCTATAGCTTGGGCTTTGGATTGACCGAAACGTAGATGCGATCACCTAGTCTGTACATGTCGGATCCTCTTTCAGAGGCTGAGACAACGACATTGTTTGCAGAGCCCGGTGCATTCGGCATTCAGCCAAACGGCAGTTTGATTTTGGTCGATATTTCGAACGGCCCCGCTGCACGCCCGGATCTTGAAGAATTGCTAGACGGAATGAAGTTCAATCTCGAAAACAACAGCCCTACTCGGGGAATAGTTTAATTACTGCAACGATGTTTTCAGACAAATACGAACCAGTCTCAGCTAAGCCAGTATGGCTGCCTTTTGTGCCGCACCAAGTTCACGTCACTCGGCTAGAGCGGCGATGCGCGTCAACTTGAAGGTGTCTCGGCTGTCGAGCAATCTCTCTTGATTGAAGTTGTTGTAGTCAGAGGAATGTACGGAGGCGAATTTCTGCAAACTCTGCATAAGGCTGAAACGCCGCATGGCTCGCTCTCTTCGTCGGAACGACAGGTGAGAGTACTCAACGCGGTTGTTGTGCCAGCTGCCTGTCCTTTGTTTTTCGAGAGTACCCAATTGTCTGAGCGCCGCCCTGTAGGATGCGGAGCGGTCTGTGACTATTTCCTCTGCACAACCGTGGCGCTTCATCAATTTATTGTTTAATTTCAGTGTTTTAGCTTTGTTTCGGCGTTTGGTGACAACGTCTTCCAACACTTCGCCCTCATGATCAAAAGCCCTCCAAGGCTAACGCAGTTTGCCATTAGCCTTCACAAAGACCTCGTCCACGTGCTACTTCCATTTGCTGAACACGCGCAGTTGCTGAACACGCTTCCATCTTATCTCAGCAGCAAACATAGAGCCAACCCTGCTCCACCAATATCGAACAGTTTCGTGGCTCACGTCGATGCCTCGCCCATGCACCTGATCCTCGACACTCCAAAGCGAGAGCGGAATTCGGATGTACAGCATCACCTCAAGGCGGATGATCTCAGGGCTGGTCTTAAAGCACTTGAAAGAGGCCGGTTCGGTCATTGCTAAACGCTGCGCAACCGCGCTGCCCTGCTTAAGCACAGTTAATCTGACGAGACTCCACTTGGCGTTTTAGGCGCGTCGAATCCTACTAAATGCCAGCTACGGCACGATGTTCTGGTTCACGCTAAACAGGTTGCCAGAATCATATTGCCGCTTGATCGAGAGGAGCCGGTCGTAGTTCGTACCATAGTTAGCCTTCACCCGATCTCCGTCATCATCGTCCATGAAGTTGATGTAGCCGCCCTGTTCGGAATGCGGCGCCAAGGCATCAGAATAATCACGTACCCATTTGATGTTCTTTTCGTCATCCGCGGGATCATTCGAAGCAGCCAACATCACCATCGAGAAGTTTGCATCGCGGTGCCCGAAAGCAGTCGCATCGGGTGCAACTCGCTTGCACGCGCCATCAATCGGATAAAGGTGCATCGAGGCGCTGACACCCGGGGCGTTCGGTCCGTGCCTTACATGCTCAGCAATAGCCGCGTCGGTCAATTCTTTGACGTAGTTGCCCTTCCAATATTGGCGAATTCCCTTTGGGAAGAGACCGTCAAATGCCGCGTTAATTGCCGGGAACGGTACCGGGCCAACATGTTCTGCCTTGACTTCTGCAACGTCGTGGAAGGGCTTGAACATCTTCTCACCCTCTGCAGGGTCACCCGCCCAACAGGCTACAAGTGCGACAAACATATCTCCGTGTCGGTCCTCAGGAATAAACGGGAGCGGGGGAGCAACTTGGAACGCCGGAAATCCACCCATCTGTTCCGGCGCGTCTTTGATGTACTCGCGGAAGAACTTCAGGATGTTTTCGGTCTCGGACACTTCATAAAACATTGGTCCCCAATAGACCGTGTCGACCGGGTGCAGCCGATATTCAAACGAGGTGCATACGCCGAAATTGCCGCCGCCGCCTCGGATCGCCCAGAACAGATCGGCATTTTCGTCGTCGCTCGCGATCACCAATTTGCCGTCGGCCGTCACGACATCCACCGAAATCAGATTGTCGGCCGAAAGGCCGAAGCCGCGGGTTAGATAGCCCACACCGCCACCAAGGGTCAGACCGGCTATACCCGTTGTCGAGATAATCCCACCGGGAGTGGCAAGTCCAAACGCGTGTGTAGCGGCATTGATGTCGCCCCAGGTCACGCCCGCCTCAGCCCGTGCCGTGCGTTTCACAGGGTCCACCCTTACTCCACGCATCCAAGAGAAATCGATGACCACACCATCATCTACGGTACCGAAACCCGGCCCGCTATGCCCGCCACCTCTGATGGCTAGCTTTAGATCGTTGTCGCTCGCATATCTTACCGCCATCATAACGTCGCCAGCATTCGCCACACGAACAATCACTGCAGGACGCTTGTCGATCATGCCATTGTGAACGCTGCGGGCGTCTTCATAGCCATCGTCTTCCGGCGTGAAGACGGCGCCATGGACAAGGTCGCGAAGCTCACTTGGTGATTTAGCAGTCATGTCTTCCCCCCCCGTTTATGATACCAGAAGAATACCACAAATGGGCCAAACCAGCTAATTTCCTTTGATGAGGGACATTCGATTGCTGCCCGAGGCATAGCCTTCGCGGTGGGAAAAGTCGCCGTCCAAACCAAGTGTGCATTCTATGCTCGATGCGGCCAGTCTTTGCAGTCTTCATGATTGGCTGCTCGCAGCGCGAAGCAGACCTTCACTACTAAGCTTTGTATACTCTGAGAAGCGGAGAAAGCTGACTATCGTCACTTAGGGGTAGGCTAGTACAAATAAGGTTTCAATTGCTTGAGCGCCTCTGCCATTAGAACTTTTAAAGCAGTTGCTCCAACGTGCGAGAGCTCTATGCTGGAACCATGGCCAAACATACCCTGCTAATTCTCAATAGGAAGTCCGCAGCAAGACCCGATCTGCGTTCTGCTGTCCGCCCATTGGAAAAAGAGCTTGGCATTAGGGTATGTATTCCTTGGTCAGGAAAAGACTTGAGGAAGACCCTTCGAGAAGCCGTAGGCGATGGGGTAACCCGAATAATCGCTGGCGGTGGTGACGGCACTTTGAACTCGGTCGCGAATGCTGTTTTGAAGTTGAAGACAAAGTCGCCTGTCTCGCTAGGTCTTGTTCCCTTGGGAACAGCGAACGATTTCGCTCGGTCGTATGGTGATAAGGGGTTGGACTTGGCAACATCGGTTCGAGTTGCTGCATCGGGAAACGCGCGGCCTATCGATGTAGGATACATAAACGGCAGTCCGTTTGTGAATGTTGCAAGCGGCGGATTTGGAGCGATGATCACTGCAACGACACCCAAGGAAATGAAGAAAAGACTGGGGGGACTCGCGTACACTCTGTTTGGGCTTGCTCGTTTATCTGATGCAAAATCTGTTCCCGCAACAATCTCAATTGATGATGAAGACCCGTACGACGTTTCCATTTCCGCTATCGCGATTGCGAACAGCCGCTATGCAGGTGGCGGTTTTGACGTGGCGCCTGAAGCGGAAGTGTCCGACGGGTTGCTCGATTTAAGCGTGCTTTCCGCAGAGCGTTTAATGCCAGAAAATCTGCCCTTTGGCAGACTGCCGGATATCTCGGATCCCAAGGATGGCTTTGTACAGCGCTCTCGTCTGAGATCTATGGTTTTGAAAACCTCCCAACCGTTTCATATGAATTTGGACGGCGAGCCGTTGATCGATCAACGCTTTGAGGTTTCAATTAAACCAAATGCGCTGAACTTCGTTTTCCCAAGCGGTAAGTAGCTCGGGTTTCTCTTTAAACTCAAACTTCGCACGCTGTTTCGAAATATGTGCGGGGCTGCTTCATACATTCGGTGATATAGTTAGTTAAAAAGCCGCCATCCAGTCGGCGAACGTCTCTCGCTTAGCTGTTTACGGCGTCAGTGTTGTTTATTTTCCCATCACCGGACATCAGTATCGCGATTGGCTGGGTAGATGGGATATTCGATAGTACAATCATTATGCACACGGTGATCGGGACGCTCATCAACGCTCCGGCAATCCCCCAGATCGCAGTCCAAAACGTGAGCGCCAAAATGACCATGAATGGCGACAAATTCAGGCTTTTCCCAAGTAGCATTGGCTCCAGGATATTTCCGACAGAGAATTGAACAGCGCCACAACCAATTAGAACAACAAGAAAGGGCACGACTTCTTCAAACTGTACCAGTGCGACAATTGAAGGAAGCGCGACGCCGACGATAGAGCCGACTGTTGGGATAAAATTCAACAAAAACGCAAGAACCGCCCAGGTTTCAGAGAAGTCTAAGCCGACGGATGCCATCACTGCATAACTGCCCAAGCCAGTCAGTGCACTCACCAGCGTTTTGATACCAACATATCTTTGAATGCTGTCCGACGTGCTCTCAAGAACGCGACGAACTTTTTCAGCGGCTTCCCTGTCTTTGATTGCGAGCTTGATTTTGGCGCGCATTGGAACACGTTCAACCAACATGAATGGCACATAAAGCAGCACCAAGAAAAAAGCGCTTAGGAATGCCCCAGCAGAGCCGATCACTCCTGTCGCGAGCCCAGCCAGGTTGATCTGCTCCAAGGCTTTGATCGCGGCTGCATAGTTGTCTTGCCCAACCAGTGACACCAGCTTTGCGACTATGCTGGAAAACCGTTCCTCATAGCGCGGAAACGCTTCCGAAACCTCGCCGGCTTGACTGGATAGTATCGACAACACAAGCGAGAGGCCGATTAACACAATTGAAATTGCGGCCAAATGCGCAAGCCACTTCGGGACGGTGCTGCCAAATATCTTGACTCTGCCAATTCGATCCGCAGTCGCGGTAAGAAGAACAAACAGGAGAGCCGCAAAAGACAGGGGAACCAGCACAGAGGAGGCGAGGACTAGGGACGCTACGGTCAAGAACACAAGGACGACCAACTGATACCAGAACGTGAGTCCCAAGAAACCTGATGAAGGATCTTGATGATGCATACCCTTTTTCATTTGTAGGCTCCCTACAGGACTGAGCGTTGTCCGACCGCTTTCTGCATTGATAGTGTATTAGCTCGCCTTGATCGTAACTTGGCAAGTGGCTTGGGTACTTCTCTCCAGCGCGAATAGCTGAGGTTTTCAGATGATGGTCCTCACTTCTTTGCCTTGAACTGGCCGTTGATCAGAAACCTTAGGCTGCAAGACTATCAGAAATAGGGTGCTGTCGGACGAATTCGAACCAGTTTCAGTGTGCTACGGAAACCGCGAACTTATCCTAAACAAAGTTTACGCCACTCGCCAAGAGCAGCAGGGCTTGACAGCTTGAAGGAGTCTCGGCTGGTTAGCGATCTTTTCTGATTGAAGTGTTTGTTTACGGAGGAATGGACGGAAGCGAATTTCTGCAAAATTCGTCTACGCCTGAACAGTTGCATAGCGCGTTAGCATCGTCGAAATGGCAAGTACGAATTCTCGACGCGGTTGTTGAGCCACCTGCCTGTCTGTTGTTTTTCGAGCGCGCCCAGCTCTCAGAGCGCAGCTCTGTATGAAGCGAAGCGATCCGTGACGACGTTTTCCGCTGTGCCGTATCGCTTCATCAATTTCTTGAGGAATTTCAGTGCTGCAGATGTGTTTCGGCGTTTGGTGACGACGGCTTCCAGTACCTCGCCTTAGTGATCGACGGCCCGCCAAAGACAATGCCGCTTGCCATTCACCTTCACGAAAACCCCGTCCACGTGCCACTTCCATTTGGAGAACGCGCGCAACTGCTGAACACGCTTCCGTCTGATCTCAGCTGCAAACATCGGGACAAACCGGTTCCACCAATATCGGACAGTTTCTTGACTCACGTCGATGCGTCTCTCGTGCAGCAGATCTTCGACATTCCGAAGCGAGAGCGGGAAACGGGTGTACAGTATCACTGCAAGGCGGATGAACTCGAGACTCGTTTTGAAGTACTTGAAGTACTCGGGTTTGAACATGGGCAAAAGTTACGCAACCGCCCTGCACCGCTCAATCAAAGTTCTTCTGACAAGACCGTTTGGAAGTTTCAGCAACGAAGGATTTCTGGTTTATCAAAACCTATGTGGAGCCCATGACAGTCAGGAGCTTGCGCCCCTCGTCGTGCAACAGCCAACACTTCCATCCTTCGAAAACCGCAGCCGTCAGAGGTTTGCCATATCCCGCGCCGGTATCGATGTTCACACGGTTTCCATTGTGTTCAGGGTTGGCAACGTGGGTATGGCCGTGAACAACCAGCCATGGGTAAGGTTCCGGACAGTCCAGAAACTCTTCTCGGATCCAGATCAGGTCATCGGGATCCTGACGATGCAAGGGGATGCCGGGCCGTATTCCTGCATGGACGAACAGCACGTTGTTGCGCAGGTAGTAGGGCAACAGACCTGCCAGAAAATCGATATGGGCCTGCGGCACGGCGGCTTTGGCTTGGGCATGGACCTGATATATCCGATCCCCTTCGCTGACCTTAACGCCGTAGGAGTTCAACGTTTCAACACCTCCTATCTGGGGATGCAGCCAATGATACCCGACCAGTAGACGCGCGTCGTTTCGCGGGTAGTCCTCAAGGAACATTGCGCACATCTGATCGTGGTTGCCGCGCAGGAATGTCCAGTTTCTGTCTTCGGACTGCCCTTTCACTAATAGATCGAGAACCTGTCGACTGTGGGCGCCGCGATCCGTGTAATCACCGATAAAGACGATTTGCGCATCAGGCCCACCGTCCTTTTCGATGCGGGCCAGCGCGTCCTCTAGCATGTGCAACTGACCATGGATGTCACCAATGGCATAGATAGGTTCTGGCATTTTTAGCGCTCTTATTCAGACCAGTGGATACGGAGCTCTTCCCGAAAGGCAAAACGCACCAAGTGGGCTTCTATCACGCCTTTCCACTGCTCCAAGTCCCCGCGCGGCCCGGTCGCAGCGTTAATCGTCAGCCTGTCGTCATTCGCTTCAAGGGTCACGCTGTCGCCATCCGCAAAGGCCACGTTTCCCTTCTTTTCGTCAAAAAACACCTCGGCCTTGTGCGACCAGTGTTTACACAGCTGCTGCAGATATTTGCTGGCCGCAGCGGTTTCCGCAACGCCTGAGGCGGTCTGATCCGGCAGCAGGCCCAGCCCGACTTCGGCTGCGTTACGCATCGCAGTTGCAAACAGGGTCACGTCGATATTGGTGGCCATGAATGTGGCCCCCAGATCCAGGCATTTGCGCTGCATCGCCGGATCAAGGGTCAGGATACCCGCCGCCTTGCCCGCCGCCACGATGCGGGCCAGCGCGTCCAAAACGGCCGCAACCACAACGGGGTGACCGGCATTTCCGATATGTCCCATATCGGCGGCCAGATCGGATGGGCCGATGAACACCCCATCCACATCGGTTGTCAGAATATCGTCCAGCGCCACCAGACCCTTTTTGTTTTCCACCTGCACCAGCAAGCAAATCTGTTCGTCCGCCGTTTTCAGGTAGTCCGGGATGGCTGAAAACCACGAGGCCCGCGCCAGTGCCGATCCAACGCCCCGCACGCCATGCGGTGGGTATTGTACTGCCCGAACCAGCTCACGCGCGTGATCCCCGCTTTCGACCATGGGCACCAGAAGGTTCTGCACGCCCGCGTCCAAATACTGCTTGATCATCCAGGTTTCGCCTATCGGCAGGCGCGCGACCGGAGTGCTACCTGATCCTTCGATCACCTGCACCTGTTCGAGGATCGAGCGCAGATCATTCGGCGCGTGTTCACCGTCAACCAGCAGCCAGTCGAATTGCGCGGTCGCCGCGATCTCGGCCGTGTAGGCGTTGGCCATCCCGATCCAGCAGCCGATCTGCGGCTGCCCCGCCTTGAGAGCGGCTTTGAACGTATTCTTTGGCGCAGGCATATGCGGCTTTCCTTTCAGGCGAAATTGATATCGACCGAGCCAAATGGCCCGAAATCGGCATGGATTTCAGTCCCAGTCGGGCACTCGACCGGGCGGATAAAGCTTCCGGACAGGATGATTTGACCGGGTTCGATGTATTGTCCGTATTGCGCCATGCGGCGGGCCAGCCAGACAACGCTTTCGACCGGATCGTTCAGAACGCCCGCGCCTAGGCCGGTTTCTTCGATTTCACCATTGCGAAAGGTCAGCGCACCAACCCAGCGGAGATCAAAAGCATCCACGGCGTGCCGGTCCGCGCCCAGCACGATTCCTGCATTGGCGGCATTGTCGCTGATCGTGTCGAATACTGTGCGAGCTTTGCCGGACTCGGGATCCACGCGTTGAATACGCGTGTCGAGAATTTCAATGGAAGGCGCTACATAGTCCGTGGCAGCGATGATGTCCTCGCGGGTGACGTTCTCGCCTCCAACGGCAGACTTCATCACAAAGGCGATCTCGGCTTCGATCCGTGGCTGGATGAAACGGCCCGTCGGAACAGTCCCGCCATTTTCGAACGCCATGTCGTCAAACAGGATGCCACTGTCAGGGATGTCGATGTTCAGCGCATATTGCATCGCTTTCGAGGTCAAACCGATCTTCCAGCCAATCACCTTGCGCCCCTCGGCTAGTTTCTGGCGATAGATGGCGTTCTGCACCTCGTAGGCATCGTCCATGCCCATCTCGGGGTGGCGCAGGGTCAGCAGGCCGATCTGATCTCCATTCCGTTCAGCCATCAGCAGATCAGCAGCTGCGCGGGAATGATCTTCGGGCGTCATCGCATTTCGTCCTCTACAGTGTTGCGCAGCGTACCTATGCCCTCGACGGACACCTCAACCATATCACCCGGTGCCAGATATTTCGGAGGATCAAACCGCGCCCCTGCCCCGGTCGGCGTGCCGGTGACGATGATGTCGCCCGGCTGCAGGGTCATGAAGGTCGAGATGTATTCGATTTCGCGCCGGATCGGGAACATCATGCGGTTCAGGGTATCATCCTGGCGCAGCTCGCCGTTCACGTGGGTCTGAATACGCGCATCGTCCAGTTGCGCGGCGTCGGTGAACGGCACCAGCCACGGGCCGATGGCCCCCGTGTTATCCCAGTTCTTGCCTTGCGTGACGTTGAACTTGGCGTGGCGCACCCAGTCACGGATCGTACCCTCGTTACACAGCGTCAGGGCTGCGATGTGGTCGTAGGCGTCCTCCTGCGAAATCCGACGTCCAGTCTTGCCGATGACAATCGCAACTTCGCCTTCGTAGTCCAATGTGTGGTTTTCCGGCGGACGGATCAGAGGGCGGTCATGGCCGGTGAAGCCGCTTGCGAAACGTGGGAACAGCGACATGTATTTAGGCTGCGCGCTGCCGTCTTTGTACTCAGCGTTGCGGTCCGGGAAGTTAACGCCGACGCACAGGATGCGGCGGACATCGGGCATCACCATCTCGTAGGTGAAATCCGTGTGGGTCACGTCCTTTCCTTCGGCGACTGATGCCAGTTGATCAAACGCACCAGCAGCGACTACCTCATAAAGGCTCGCGTGATCTGGGAAAGCATCGTTCAACGCGATTGCGCCGACATCCGTGATCGCACCAAAGTAAATCTGCCCATCGGCAGAGAAGGTTGCGAATTTCATTTAAGTATCTCCCAAACCTCACGAATAACGTCTGCCGCCATCAGTACATCGTCGCGTGTTGTATCGAATTGTCCGACCTGAAAACGAATGATCTTGCGGCCATCAAACATGCCTTGGGTCAGATAAATCCGGCCGTCGTCATTCAGCGCATCAACCAGACGCTGTTGCATTGCATCATCACCCGGGCAACGGAAAGAGAACAGGCTGAGTATCGGCCCGGTCGTGATCTCGAACCCCTCCATCGCACCAATCTTCTCGGCCACCTCATTGGCCCAAACGACGTGATTTCGGATTCGTTTACGCAGACCGTCCAACCCGTATGAGCGCAACAGGAACCAAATCTTCAGCGCGCGGAACCGACGCCCCAACGGGATCGTCCATTCCGAATAGTTCGTTACCTCGGCACCGGTGGTCTTGAGGTATTCAGGTTCGATCTTCAGCGTGTTGAGCTGCGGTGTGGCGTCATGCAGAAACTGGATGGCACAATCGAACTGTGCGCCCATCCATTTGTGTGGATTGAACACAATGCTGTCATAGCGATCAGCCCCGCCCCACAGGGCCTCTCGGAATTCGGGGCAGATCATTGCAGACCCGGCCCAAGCCGCGTCGAGATGGGTATAAAGGGAGTATTCCCGCGCGATGTCAGCCACAATTTCCAGATCATCACAGGCCCCAACGCCTGTACCGCCTGTGATCGCAATGATCCCGGCTGGCACATGACCGATTTCGATGTCATCTCGGATAGCGGCCTCAAGCGCGACGGCGTCAATCGCGTAGGTCGGTCCCCGTGTCGGCAGCTTGACCAAATTATCTTGGCCGATGCCAGCAACCCAACAAGCACGGTCAATCGAGGAATGTACCTGGTCTGAGCAATAAATCCGCAGCGCCCCTTTGCTGTTCAGCCCCTGGCGATTACCTGTGTACCCAGTAGCGCGTTCGCGCATCGTCAGTACCGCAGACAAAGTCGCCGAAGACGCGCTGTCCTGAATGACACCGGTCATACCATTTGGCAGACCGAGGGCTTGTCGCAACCAGTCCACCATAACGCCTTCGACCTCAGTCGCTGCGGGTGCGGTTTGCCAGAGCATGCATTGCGCAGCGATAGTGGTCACCAGCATCTCAGCCAGCATCGAAGGCGGGGCGGCATTCGCCGGGAAATATGCAAAGAACCGAGGGTGCTGCCAGTGAGTGATCCCGGGCATCACGATACGTTCGAAATCGGCCATGATGGCCTCCATCGGCTCACCAGATTCCGGAGGTGAGACCTCAAGCTGTGCGGCAATTTCCCCCGGCGCGGTCTGCGCCCGAACAGGCCGGTCCGCCAACGTCTTGTGGTAGTCAGAAGCCCAGTTGGAGATTTGCTGCCCCCAGTGAGAAAATTCGTCCCAATTCATACACTAAGCCTCCTCAGAAGGGGAAATTCCGCCCATGCAGATGTACTTCAACTCCATAAAATCATCGAGGCCATATCGAGATCCCTCGCGTCCAAGACCCGACATTTTGACACCGCCGAATGGAGCCTCTGCCGTTGAAATCAGACCGGTATTCACACCGACCATACCGTATTCCAACGCCTCGGATACGCGCCAGACACGCGCCATGTCGCGAGAGTAGAAATACGAGGCCAAGCCGAATTCGGTATCATTGGAAGCGGCGACAACGTCGCTTTCGCTTTCGAATTTGAACAAGGGAGCGACGGGGCCAAAGGTTTCTTCGGTCGCCACCGCCATATCCGAGGTCACATCGGTCAGAATGGTGGGTTCAAAGAAGGTGCCGCCAAGTGTGTGGGGTTTACCCCCAAGTGCGATCTTAGCCCCCTTCGAAGTCGCGTCACCGATATGTTCGACGACCTTTTCCACGGCAGCTTTGTCGATCAGAGGGCCGAAAACGATACCTTCATCAAACCCATTGCCGGTTGGCAGGGCCGCAACTTTTGCAGCTAGCATTTCAGCGAAGGCGTCGTAAACCCTGGCCTGCACATAGATGCGGTTTGCACATACGCAGGTCTGCCCATTGTTGCGAAATTTCGCGATCACGGCGCCTTCGACTGCGGCGTCCAGATCGGCATCGTCGAACACAATGAACGGCGCATTGCCGCCCAATTCCAACCCCAGCTTCTTGATAGTCGGGGCGCATTGCGCATAAAGCATCGCTCCAATCTCAGTCGAACCGGTGAAGGTCAGCTTTTGCACGATCGGGCTCGAGGTCATCTCACCACCAATCTCCCGCGCCGAACCGGTTAAGACCGAGAACAAACCTGCGGGCAGTCCCGCTCGTTCGGCGAGAACGGCTAGTGCGATGGCCGAGAACGGCGTCTGGCTGGCGGGTTTCAACACCATCGAACAGCCCGCCGCAAAGGCCGGTCCAGTCTTCCGGGTGATCATGGCGTTGGGAAAGTTCCACGGCGTTATCGCGGCCACAACGCCGATGGGTTGCTTGACAGTAATGATCCGCTTGTCCGGCGCATGGCCGGGTGTGACATCGCCGTAGGTCCGTCGGGCCTCTTCGGCGAACCACTCGATGAAGCTGGCGCCATAGGCGATCTCGCCCTTCGCTTCGGCCAAAGGCTTACCCTGTTCGGCGGTTAGAATGGCACCCAGATCATCCTGGTTTTCCATCATCAGATCATACCAGCGACGTAAGATTTGGCTGCGCTCTTTCGCGGTACTTTTGGCCCAGTGTTTCTGCGCGCGCTGCGCATCGGCAATCGCCTCGACCGTCTCGGCAGCACCCAGATTGGGCACACGCCCGATCACCTCACCCGTCGCCGGATTTATCACGTCAATCGCGCGCTCACCGTCTGAAGCATCAACCCATCTGGACCCGACTCGCGCCCTTTCGGCAAGCAGGCTTGGATCGTTAAGACGCAGTGCAGTCATTCGAATTTCCCTGTGTTTCCGGCTTTAGACCGAGAAGCTGACATTTGCCTGCCCGGTCCCGGAGCTACCGAAATACGGGGTGTAGATGTCGATCTTGCCCTTGTAGCTGCCCCAACCGAGGGCGCCGAACAGCAAGGCAGTATCGTTCATGGCACACTCACCCGCGCATTTCTTGGCGTAATCGGGCAGAAGTTCGAGGAACTCTTCAAAGCGGCCCTGTTCCCAAAGATCCAGCACGCGCATATCCATCTGGCGATTGAACTCGCCGTTCACCGAGTTCAGTCCATCGACCGAGCGTTCATTGGGTGTAAAATCGTGGCTCAACGACCCCGAGGCCAGGATCGAGACGTTCCGGTCCGAGCGTCGGATGCCTTCGGCAATGGCTTCACCCCAGACCCGATTTTCAGCGATCGACGAGAATTGGTTGACCGCCACGGGCAAAACCCGCGCATTCACGCCTTCGTTGATGAAGTGCATCGGAAGCAGGGTGCCGTACTCCATACCCATATCGGGGTGCGAATGCCCAAGGGCCCGTTCGCCACGTTCGCGCAGAACATCAAGGATGGTTTCCCCAAGCTCGTGATCGCCGCGATAGTCGAACTCCATATCCGCCAGCATGTGCGGCAGTTCATGACTAATGAACCGGCCCTTGTGGTGCTCTTTCGTGTTCAGGTGGAACCCCTGATTGGTGATCCAGTGGGTGTCAAAAATGACAAACGTATCGACCTTGCGGTCGATCGCATCCTGACGAAGGCGCGCATAGCCATCGATGGCAGGTTGGCGGATGCCTTTGTATTTCGGCATCGTGTGGGACATCCAGATGCTTGGCACATGCGTTATCTTCGCGGCCTGTACAATCTTTCCCATGGCAGTTCCTCCTCGCATTTGTAATGCCTGGCAACCAAAGTTGAAGCTACCTGACATCCTTCGGTCCTGCAGTAAGCGGAAAATGCCGGACCAGTTTGTGCGCGTTTACTTCTATCCTAGCTTTGCCCCCGCCCAATGGGGACAGTGCCGCTAATTTACTTCCCCAATTGCATGATCTTGTGTTGACCGGTTGCAAAGCCAATGAGCTTTTGCTCCATATAAAACTCGAACGACCAGTCACCGCCGTCGCGCCCGATGCCGGACGCTTTGACGCCACCAAACGGCGTCGGCAGGTGACGTACGTTTTCCGAGTTCACCCAGATCATTCCGGCCTCAAGCTTGTCGGAAAAGCGCAGCGCCCGCATCAGGTCGTTGGTCCAGACATAGCCGGTCAGACCATAAGGCGTGTCATTGGCCATCTGCAGCGCTTCTTCCTCAGTTGAGAACGGGATTGAGGTCAGGACAGGGCCAAAAATTTCTTCGCGCGCGATGCGCATTTGGTTGGTGGCATTGGTGAAAAGGGTCGGACGGATGAAGTACCCTTCGTCGCCCAGCTTCACACCACCGGCTGCGACGGTCGCGCCGTCCTCTTTAGCGATGTCGAAGTAGCTGGTGACCTTGTTGTAGTGCTCCTTTGTGACCAGCGGACCGATTTCGGTTGCCGGATCCAGAGGGTGGCCAACTTTGATTTTGTTGACGCGCTCGATCAGCTTGGCCTCGAACTCTTCCTTGATGCTGTCCTGCACCAGCAGGCGCGAGGATGAAGTGCAGCGCTCGCCATTGATCGAGTAGATCATGAAGATCACCGCATCCAGCGCACGGTCCAGATCGGCGTCGTCGAACACGATGACCGGGTTCTTGCCGCCCAGCTCCAGATGCATCCGCTTCAGCGTGTCCGCACCCTGTTTGGTGATGATGCTACCTGTGCGGCTTTCACCGACAAAGGCGATGGCCTTAATAAGAGGGTGCTCGGTCAACGCCTTACCCGCGTCGGGGCCAAAGCCGTTCACAGTGTTCAGCACACCTTTGGGCAGACCGGCCCCTTCGGCGATTTCGACCAGCAAGCGGGCTGACAGAGGCGAATCCTCGGCGGGTTTGTGAACCACCGTGCAGCCTGCAGCCAGAGCGGGCGCGATCTTCCAGGTCGACAGCATGAACGGCGTGTTCCAAGGGGTGATCACGCCAACCGGACCAATCGGCACGCGGGTGGTGACATTCATCAGGGTCGGTGATTTCAGATGCTGACCGTCCCGCGCTTGCACTACCTGATCTGCAAAATAACGAAAATTCTCGGCTCCGCGCAGAGCCGCCTTGGACATAAAACGCAGGGTCTGACCCGTGTCCCAGCATTCGCACAGCGCGATTTCCTCGGCACGTGCTTCGATGGCATCCGCCACGTTCAGCAGAATGCGGCGGCGTTCGCTGGCAGGCATATCGCGCCAGTCGGCAAAGGCGGCATGGGCTGCTTTGGCCGCGGCGTCGATGTCATCTGCTGTACCGTGTGCAACATCGCAGATCACAGACTTGTCGACTGGCGAGGTAGACTGAAATACGCCAGCGGAACCAGCAACATCCTCGCCAGCGATACGATTTTTGATACCCGTCTGTTTGAACCGCGCTAGAAAGCCCGCCAGTTTCTCGATGTTTGTGTCCAGTACACTCATGGGTCAGGTCTCCTGCGTGGTGGCGCCAAGGTGATCGCGGATCGTACCAGTCTTGGGCGAAAGCTTCGGGTCGATGTCGCGCATCTCAAGCGAGAGCGCGATCGAATGATGTTCGAAGGCAGGTGCCAGATACGCTTTGACCGCCTCGAAAATGCGCTGCGTGGCATCCTGCTTTACGTCATCGGACCGACCGGCGCGCAGGCGGATCGAGATATCGATAAAGCCATGCGCCGGATCACCGTCTGCAATTGCAAAGTGATTGACCCGCACAGCGCGGACACGAATTCCCGGCATCGGAAAGGTGTCAATCTCAGCAGCCGTTGCTCGGATGCACTCACACAAGCCATCCATGTCGACCTTGTCCTCTAGGTTCCCGGAATACTCGACGTGAAAATGTGGCATGCGCCCTCCTTTATTGGTTAACATGTTTACTTTTTCACGATCTCGCTGTCAAGAACTTGCCTTGTTAATCTTTGCAATTCCGGAAATGGCGATTTAGAAGGCCGCATGACCACGCAAAGCCACACAAAAAGTACCGCCCGATCCCTTCCGATTGCGCTGTTGCGCGCACGGGAAACCGTCATGGCACCGATCCGGGATATGCTTCATGACATTCAGCTCACCGAACAGAAGTGGCGCATCCTGAGGGTTTTGGACGAGCTGGGCGAAGTTGAGCAAAGCGCAATTGCCCACGAGGCCTGCCTGCTGCTGCCCAGCCTCACACGCATTCTGCGCACGATGGAGACCGATGGCCAGATCACCCGTCGCCAGGACAAACAAGACAAGCGCCGCACCATGGTTCGGATCACCGATGCCGGCCGCGCGGTATTGGAAGACAACCTTGCCACATCGCTGGCGATCTCAAACAATATCGAAGCGCAGATGGGCCGCGAGAAGCTGAACCAACTGCTGGACCTGCTTGAAGAGTTGCAGGCGGTTAAAGTCTGACCCCGCACGGGACGGGCGAGGTCAGGTGAGCGGTGATTAAAGAGTCGCCAGACCGGCATCCAGCGCCGATAGGATCTTGGCCACGTCCTCTGATTTTATGATCAGCGGCGGAGACAGGATGATATTGTTGCCGGACACACGCACCATCACACCGTCTTCATAAGCCGCTTTCTGAACCTGCAGCGGCAGGTGTTTCGCGATGGGTGCCTTGGTCGAGCGATCCGAGACCAGTTCCAGCGCACACATCAGCCCCTCGCCGCCGCGCACATCTCCGATCACGTCATATTTCTCGGCCAGTTTTTGCAACCCAGCAAACAGCTCATCCCCGCGCGAGGCGGCGTTTTCCCAGACGCGTAGGCGTTTGATCTCGGACAGCGCGGCCAGCGCTGCTGCTGCCCCAACCGGGTGACCTGAATAAGTATAGCCCTGATCCACCGACGCCATGCCCGTGGTGTCATTTTCAAACACCTCGGCAACAGCACCCGAAATCATCGCCGCCCCAAACGGGAAGTAACCATTGGTAATGGCTTTGGCCGTCGTCATGATGTCGGGCTGCACCCCCCAATGCCGTGCACCGCTTTCACTGCCGGTACGCCCAAAAGCGGTGATGATCTCGTCCGAGATCAGCAGAATGCCATGTTTCGAGCAGACCTCCCGCACCATCGGCATGAAACTCTTATGCGGAGGGATTACGCCCCCTGCCCCAAGGACCGGTTCCATGATGAAAGCCGCAACCGTGTTCGCGCCCTGGAATGCAATCTCGGCCTCAAGCGCTTTGACGCAAAGCTGCGCCAGACGTTCAGGGTCGGTCTCGTCGAACTGGTTGCGATAGGTCCACGGCGCGGGCACATGGAAACAGCCCGGCATCATCGGCTCATAGGCCGCACGGAACTTCTGATTGCCGTTGACCGAAGCGGCGGCGAAATGGGTGCCGTGATAGCCCTGTTTCAGGCTGATGAACTTTGTGCGCGCGCCCTCGCCGCGCACCTTGTGGTACTGCCGCGCCATTTTCAGCGCGATCTCAACCGAATCCGAGCCACCCGAGGTGAAGAAAGCGCGGGTCAGGCCGTCGGGCTCAAAAAACTGCGCCAGTTCATAAGACAGCTCGATTGCCTTGTCGTTGCTGGTGCCACGGAAGGTCGAATAGTAGGGCAGCGCATTCAGCTGATCGGCGATGGCCTGCTTTACCGGCTCGCAGGAATAGCCCAGATTGACGTTCCAAAGCCCCCCGACCGCATCCAGCGCCTTGTGACCATCGACATCGATAATACTGACACCCTCACCGCCATTCAGAATCGTGGGCGGGTTCTTCTGACTGTCGGCGGGATGCGCCATCGGGTGCCAGAAGTAACGCGCGTTGTTTTCTTTGAGAAAGTTCGAGTCTTTCATTTCTCTGGTCTCCGGGTTTTGCGTCCACCCGCTCACGGATGGAATTCGGTTGGAAAAGTGTCGGGAAGCTGACCGCCAAAACTTGCGGTCAGGTCAGTTGAGAGGGCGTGCAGGGCGGTCAGGATTTCCGGCAGCCGGTCGTCTCCTGCGCGACCTTCAGGAACGGCAATCGCAATGGTTCCCAGCGCCACTTGATCAATGCCGAATATGGGAGCCGCATAGCCAAAGACGCCATCTTCATAGCTTCCACTGCTATTCGCCCAACCGGCCTGGCTGATTGCCGCGACCCGCTCTTTGATCTTGGCCGGGTCGGTCAGCGTGGCGTCCGTGTATCGTACTTGTTCTTTCTGACCGATACGGTCCAGCAAGAAGGATGGCCCAAAGCTGAGCATACAAAGACCGGATGCTGTCGCATTGATCGGAAGAAGCTCGCTGGGGTCGAGGCTGACGCGCACGCTGTGGCGGTTCGTTTCGACCACCAGCGCGGTTTGAAGCCACTCCTTTTCAAGCAGGGAAAGATGCAGGCTTTCACCAACGTCCTGCATCGCAATCTGCATTCGCTGGCGGGCACTCTCGATGCCGGGGCGGGCGATCTGGCGCAACGCGGCCAGGCGCAAAGCGGCAGGTCCGACCGCATAGGATTTGGTCATGGGGTTCTGCTCGATCAACCCGTATTCCTCAAGCGCCCGCAGGTGGCGCAGCGCCGTGGCTTTGTTCAATCCAGACAGACGCGCAAACTGACTCAACCCAATTTCTGGTCGAGCGTTTGAAAAATAGTTGAGCATTTTCAGGGCGTTCAGGGCAGTACCCATGCGATTCACATCCTCCTGTTAAGGTAATACTTGACAGAACAAGCTTAACAAAGCAACATTATTATTGTTAACGCGGATCAAATAATGAACCACTGACGGGAGGTGTCAATGAAGAAAGTTCTAACAGCCGCCGCTTTTGTTGCTTCTGCAACCGCCGCACTGGCCGAGTATCCAGAGAAACCGGTTTCCTTTGTCGTTCCATGGCCTCCGGGTGACTTGGAAGACGTTCTCACACGGATGATCGCCGACGAATTTCAGGCCATGTATGGTGTTCCTGCCGCCGTCGTGAACAAGCCCGGTGGCGGCGGTGGTCCGTTCCCCGGAGCGGTGGAAGTTGCGACCGCTCCGGCAGATGGCTACACCGTTGGCTCGTTCGTCATAGGCGTACCGGTCATCGGCCCGGACATTGGCATTCCCGAGCTAAACCCCAACCCGTTCGAACCGATTGGCATTTTTCTGACCTATCCCTTCGTCATTGCCTCCAGCAAGGATGCCCCGTTCGCGACATGGGAAGAACTGGTGGAACACGGCAAAGAAAACGATGTCGCGCTTGGTCACTTCGGCTCGGTTCTGCCGCCCACACAAGTCACCTTTGCGGCCGCAGTCAGCAGTGGGTTTGACTTCGCCAGCGAAGCCGCCTTCGACGCGCTCGACTGCAACACTCTGGCTTCGGGCGACGTGGACGTGATCAACACGACGCTTCAACTTGTTCTTCCCTGTCTGGACCAAGTGAATGTCCTGGCCAGCATCGGTGGCGAACGGATCTCATTGGTCCCGGATACACCCACAGTTACCGAGCTGCACCCCGAACTGCCTTTGGCCCTGTGGAACGGTCTGTTCGTCCACAAGGACACTCCGGCCGAAGCACGCGAAAAGATCACTGCGGCTGCACAGAAAGCGCTGGAATCTGACAAGGCCAAGCAACTTGCTGAAGAAACCGGAGCACTGATCTACTGGCAGGATCCGGATGCCTCGAATGCACAGATAGAACAGGACAAAGCCTCGTTCTCTAAAATCGAAGAGATTCTAGGCGAATAACGCGAAACTGGCCCGGCGTATTGCAATACTGTCGGGCCTTTTTCTATCCAGCAGGAGGCCAAAATGATCGCAAAGACATTGCAAGACATGTTCAAACGATACCGCCGCCCCGGCGATGTTGTTTTTGCTTTGGCCTTCCTGATATTTTCGGTTTTTCTGCTGAGCCAACTGGGAACGCAGACCGAGGTCGTCAAACGCACCAAGTGGTTTGCGCAACCAAGCTTCTGGCCAATGGTCTCGCTCTGGGCAATGGCCGCCTTTGCCTTTCTGCACTGGCTCAGCTCCGCCATGTCAGACCGCATTCCGGGTCGCTGGCCCGAAGTCGCGTTCTGGCTGCGATCCCTAGAATATGTCGCCTATTTTCTAGTTTACGTCGCCGTTGTGCCGCTTCTTGGATACCTGCCTTCGACCGTTCTGTTCGCAGTGTTCCTTGCAATCCGTACCGGGTTTCGAAGCGCTGGGGCAATTGGCCTTGCAGCAGCTTTCGGTGTGGCGGTTACCATTATTTTCCGAGCCTTCCTGCAAGTGAAAATCCCGGCCGGTGCCGCCTATGAATACCTACCCGATTCCGTGCGCGCCTTTGCGCTGACTTATCTCTGAGGTTCGCCAATGGAAACGCTTCTGTCCGGTCTTTCGATCCTGACACAATGGCAGGTGATCGTCGCCCTTCTGATTGGCTCGATCGGTGGGGTCATCATTGGCGCGCTGCCCGGTGTTGGCGCTGCGGTTGCCATCGCCATCCTTCTGCCTGCCACTTTCGCGTTTGAACCCATTGTCGGCCTGACCCTGTTACTGGGTATCTATGGCTCGTCCATGTACGGAGGCGCCATCCCCGCTATTCTGATCAACACGCCTGGTACGGCGGTGAACGCGTTGACTACCTATGACGGCTATCCCATGACCAAACGCGGTCAAGGGCATCGCGCTCTGTCACTGGCCTATTCCGCTTCGTTCTTCGGTGGTGTCTTTGCCATCATATGCCTGATGATCCTGTCGCCTGTTCTGGCGTTGATCGCACCGCATTTCGGCAGCCGAGAGATATTTTTGGCCGCTCTTCTGGGGATCATTCTGGTGATCCTCGCCCACCGTGGCCAGATTTTTGCTGCCGGTATGTTGGCCTCTTTCGGGATTTTCCTGAACACGGTCGGGCTTGAGCCAGTGAAATACACCCGCCGCTTTACCTTTGAACAAAGCTGGCTGGCGTCGGGCGTAGATCTGATCGTGGTTGTTCTGGGCCTGTTTGCCATCAGTCAGGCCCTGCTTTTGCTGCTTGAAAAGAACCACGCACCGGGCGAAACGCATGTCAGCGGCAACATCTTCGCCGGCCTCAAGGAACTGCTGGGCATCAAGCGCGTCGCAACTGTGTCCTCGAGCATCGGGGTCTTCATGGGTATGGTGCCGGGCACGGGTGAGTTCACATCGCAATTCCTGTCTTACACATATGCGCAGAAGACATCGAAGGACCCCGACAAATTTGGCGATGGCTCGCCAGAAGGGTTGGTGGCGTCTGAAGCCGCCAACAATGCAGTGCCCGGCGCGGCCATGATCCCACTTTTGGCGCTGGGTATCCCGGGCGAAGCGCTGACCGCAATGATGCTGTCGGTGTTCTACGTGCACAATGTCATCCCCGGCCCACAGCTGTTTGAGAACCAGATGGATTTTGTGATGGCGCTCTATATGGCGCTGATACTGCTGAACGTCATCGTTCTGGTTTTCCTGCTCTTCTCGACCAACCTGCTGCTGAAGATCATCCAGATCCCAACGCGGTTTCTGGGCATTATGATCCTGATCCTAGCCTTCGTCGGCGTCTACAGTTTGCGTAACTCGATTACCGACTGCGCCATTGCCGCTGGTTTTGGTGTGTTCGGCCTGATCCTCAAACGGCTGGACCTGCCGATTGTGCCGATCATTCTGGGCATGGTTCTGGGCGGGATCATGGAGGTCAAGCTGCGCAGTGCCATGGCGCGGGTCAAATCACCGCTCGATTTCGTCGACCGCCCGATTGCGGCGATCCTGACGGCGCTGATCGTACTGATCCTGCTGCTGCATTTCCGCACGCTATACTACGAGTTCCGCAACAAGCTGAAACCCGAGCCGACCGCGCAACCGGTCGACTCCGATCACCCCAATCAGCAAGGGTAACTCTGCCATGAACCAGTCCGATATTGATGCCCTTCGCTCTAAGATTCTGTCCCCTCGACCTCACTTCATCGACGGGCGTTGGGTCGCCGCTTCGGAAGGTGGGCAACGGGAGGTGCTATCGCCCATCGATGGCGCTTTACTGACCCAGATTGCCGAAGGCACCCCGGCGGATATGGAGGCCGCGACTAGCGCTGCGCGGGCTGCGTTCGAGGATGGCCGCTGGTCGCGCCGCTCCCCTGCCGAGCGCAAGAAGGTCCTGCTGAAGCTGGCCGACCTGATCGAAAAACACGCTCTTGAGTTGGCTGTTCTGGGGGTGCGCGACAATGGCACCGAAATCACCATGGCCATGAAGGCCGAGCCGATGTCGGCAGCTGGCACATTCCGCTACTACGCCGAGGCGATTGACAAGGTCTACGGTCAGATCGCCCCCACGGCAGAAAACGTACTGGGCTTGATCCATCACGCACCGGTTGGCGTCGTCGGAGCGATTGTGCCGTGGAACATGCCGCTGATGATCGGCAGCTGGAAACTGGCCCCTGCGCTGGCTACCGGCAACTCGGTCGTGTTGAAACCGGCTGAAAGCGCATCCTTGTCGCTGCTGAAACTGGCCGAACTGGCCGCCGAGGCCGGAGTGCCCGACGGCGTGCTGAACGTCGTCACCGGGTCAGGCCGGGTTGTGGGCGAAACGCTGGCGCTGTCGATGGATGTGGACATCATGGTGTTCACAGGCTCGGGGGCTACAGGCCGACGACTGTTGGAGTATTCGGCGCGTTCGAACATGAAACGCTGTTATCTGGAACTGGGCGGCAAATCTCCCAACATTGTCTTCAACGACGCCCCGGACCTGAGCGAGGCCGCCAAAGTGTCCGCAGGTGGTATCTTCCGCAACGCAGGCCAGATCTGCATTGCAGGATCACGCTTGTTGGTCCAAGAGGACATCCACGACGATTTTGTCGCCGAACTGGTCAAACATGCCGAAGCGATGCGGGTCGGCAATCCGCTCGATCTGGACACACAAATCGGCGCAGTTCATTCGCTACCCGAGCTGGAATCCAATCTGGACTTCGTTAACAAAGCCGAGGCTGAAGGCGCCGAGCGTCGCACTGGTGGCAAGCGCATCCTTGAGGAAACCGGTGGCTACTATATGGCCCCGACCGTAATGACCGGGGTCAAATCCACGGACAATCTGTTCCAGAACGAGGTTTTCGGCCCGGTTCTGGCCGTGACCCCCTTTAAGGACGAAGACGACGCGATCAGGCTGGCCAATGACTCGGTCTATGGTCTATCCGCGGGCGTGTGGACATCGAACCTAAGCCGCGCGCATCGCATGATCGCTGGCATCCGCGCTGGCGTCATGCATGTAAACACCTATGGTGGCTCTGACTTGACCGTACCACTGGGTGGTGTGCGCCAGTCGGGCAACGGGCACGACAAATCCCTGCATGCGTTCGAGAAATATCTCGACCTGAAAACCGCCTGGATAAAACTCTGACCAAAGGTCTGCTGAATGACACTTCCTGCGAAATCCGCCGAGCTTGTTGAACGCCGGACCAAGCTGCTGGGCCCGAATGTCTCGACCTTTTATGACGAGCCGCTTCATATCGTGAAGGGCGAAGGGGTCTGGCTTTGGGATGCGGATGGGCGCAAATACTTGGATTGCTACAACAACGTCCCCCATGTCGGCCATTGCAACCCCCGCGTGGTCGAGGCGATCTGTCTGCAGGCGTCAACGCTCAACACCCATACTCGTTATTTGCATGACGGCATTCTCGACTATGTCGAGAAGCTGACGGGCACGATGGATGCCTCGCTAGACACCGCCATTCTGACCTGCACCGGGTCCGAGGCGAACGACATCGCCCTTCGAATGGCCGAAGGCATGACTGGCAATCGCGGTATCATTGCTACGGATGCAACCTATCACGGCAACACTTCTCTGGTCAGTCAGTTGAGCAAATCGAACGTGCCGACCGTTGGCTTTGGTCTGGATCGGTATTTCCGGTTTGTGGAGGCACCCGACAGCTATCGCAACCCGGACCCGGACGGCAGCAAGTTTGCTGATGCTGTTTCCGAACAGATTGCCGAGCATGAAAAGTCCGGCATCGGCTTCACCGCCTTGGTCCTCTGCCCCTATTTCCTGAACGAAGGCTTCCCCGACCATCCCGACGGCTGGCTGAAACCCGTGGCCGAAGTGGTGCGCAAGGCCGGTGGCCTACTGATATGTGATGAGGTGCAATCGGGCTTTGGCCGCACCGGCACCCATATGTGGGCGCATCAGAAGATGGGCGTGGTACCGGACATCATGACCATGGGCAAACCCATGGCCAACGGTCATCCGGTGGGCGGTGTCGTAACGCGCAACGAAATCCTTGCCACGTTCCGCAAGGGCTATCGGTACTTCAACACGTTCGGTGGCAACCCGGTGTCCTGCGCCGCGGCCATGGCGGTATTGGAAGAGATTGAGGACAAAAACCTTGTCACCAACGCCAAATCCGTGGGCGATCACGCCCGCGTGCGCATGACATCTTTGCAGCAGAAATACGAGTTCATCGGCGATGTGCGCGGCTCGGGCCTGATTTTCGGGGCCGAGATGGTGCTGGATCGTCAAACCAAGGAACCGGCCAGCGAATTCACCGATCGGGTCATCAACGCGATGCGACACCGGGGCATCATCCATTCGAAACTCGGCCGTCACAAGAACACGCTCAAGATCCGGCCACCGATGCCGTTCTCAAAAAAGAATGCCGATCTGCTGTTTGACACATTGGACGAGGTTTTGGCCGAAACCACGCTGACCCTATGACCCCGATTGTCGAGCAAGCTCTAGCCCTTTGGGGCATGGACGGTGCTGAATGGTCGCTGGTCGCGGCCCGCGAAAATCATGTCTACCGGGTTCAGATCGGCGCGAAAAGCTTCGCCCTGCGCCTGCACCGCAAAGGCTTGCATTCGGATGCTGCCTTGAGGTCCGAGCTGCAGTGGATCGCCGAGCTGGGCGCAAAGAGCGTCGGTGTACCCACACCGGTACCGGCCACGGATGGCCGCTATCTGCAACTGCTGGACGGGATCCAGGTCGATATGCTTGACTGGTTGCCCGGCCGCCCGCTGGGATCGACAGAAACCGGGATCGACCATAGTGATCGTACCGGGCTGTTTCGGGCCCTCGGGCATGAGATGGCAAAGCTGCACGAAGTCAGCGATGCCTGGACGCGTCCCGATGACTTTGAGCGCTGGTCCTGGGATCGTGCTGGACTGTTGGGCGATGCCCCATTGTGGGATCGGTTCTGGGAAAACCCCACGCCTTCTGGCGAGGATCGTGCCCTGTTCACTGCGTTCCGTGAGAAAGCTAACAATCACTTACTGCAGATCGAAAACCAACTGGACTACGGCCTGATCCACGCCGATCTGGTACGTGAAAACGTGATGGTCCGAGGCGACAAGCTCTGGCTGATTGATTTCGACGATGCCGGGTTCGGGTTCCGTCTGTTCGATATCGCCACGACACTGCTGAAAAACCTATGCGAGCCGGACTACGACGCCCTGCAAGCGGCCCTGCTTGAAGGATACCGGTCGGAACGTGCGCTAGACACCGAGCATCTTGATCTGTTTATGGCCCTACGCGCGGTGACTTATGTCGGCTGGATTTCGTCCCGCTTGGGCGAAGATGGATCAGAGGCACGAAATATGCGGTTTAAAGATACCGCCCGAGAGTTACTGACGCACTACCTCGGATAAACCGCACGCACGGGAGGAAACCATGACCAATAAAACGATCCTGCTGATCGGGACATACGACACTAAAGACCCCGAGATGCGGTTCATCGAAGAAACCGTAAAGGCGCAGGGAGCAGATGTGCTGACAATGGACGTCTCCGTTCTTGGCGACCCTGAAACACCGACCGACATCTCAAAACATGACGTCGCAGCTGCCGAAGGCAGAACCATCGACGAGGTGATTGCGTTGGGGGATGAGAATAAGGCCTTCCGCGTCATGTCCGCTGGGGCTGCCAAGGTCGTGGCAAAAGCCTATGCCGAAGGCCGGTTTGATGGGATGCTGGCCACTGGTGGAACCATGGGTACCGACCTTGCGCTGGATTGTGCACAGGCCCTGCCCATGGGGGTTCCGAAATACATCGTTTCAACCGTCAGTTTCTCACCGCTAATCCCCCCACATCGGTTGGCCCCGGACATACAGATGATCCTGTGGGCCGGTGGGTTGTACGGTATGAACTCGATCTGCAGGTCTTCGTTGGCACAGGCTGCAGGGGCCGTGGTCGGTGCTGCCAAAGCCGCCATCGCGCCGGATCGTGGCAAACCCCTGATTGGCATGACCAGCCTTGGGTCCTCCTGCCTGCGTTACATGAAAACTCTGAAACCTGCGCTGGAAGAGCGCGGCTTTGAGGTTGCTGTATTCCACTCGACAGGCATGGGTGGCATGGCCTTTGAAAAACTGGCCGCCGAAAAGGCCTTTGTCTGCGTGATGGATTTCTGCATGCAGGAATTTGGCAATCTGCTGGCCGGTTCCGTTGTTTCAAGCGGAGAGGATCGCGTTACCAATGCTGGGCGCGTTGGCACGCCGCAGATGGTTGCACCGGGCGCTCTAGACCTGCTGGATTTCGCGGGCTGGCAAGAGATCCCGGACCAATATGCAGATCGCCCGTTTCACGAACATAACCGCCTGATCAAAAGCTCGGTCTTCAATGGCGACGAACGCCGCGCCTGGATTCGGGAACTGGCAACCCGGCTAGAGGCTGCTACTGGACCCGTTCAGTTGTTCTTACCGGTTCAAGGTGTTGAAGCGTGGGACAAAGAAGGTGAAGAGGCCCATGATCCAACAGCCCTTTCGGACATGGTCGACGAAGCCCGCAAGGTCATGCCTGGTCGGGTGTCGATGACCGAACTAGACGCCCACATCAATGACGCCGCATTTTGCCATGCCGTTCTGGCCAAATTTGACGAGTGGGTCGAAAATGGGGTCGTCAGCCGTGGTTAGCTGGCTTCCTATTGCGTGCCTGAGTTTTCGTGAAGCTAGTCGCACGTAGCTACGAGGGTAGTCAAGTTGCACCACAGCGGGTGCTGTCAGACGAATTCGAACCAGTCTCAGTTTGCTGCGGAAACCACGAACCTATCCGGAACAAAGTTGACGCCACTCGGCGAGAGCGGCGGCGCGTGTCAGCTTGAAGGTGTCCCGGCTGGTGAGCGATCTTTCCTGGTTGAAGTGGTTGTGGACCGAGGAATGGACGGAGGCGAATTTCTGCAAACTTCGCATGCGCCTGAATCGTTGCATCGCGCGTTCGCGTCGTCGAAACGGCAGGTGCGAATTCTCGACGCGGTTGTTGAGCCACCTGCCCGTCCTTTGTTTTTCAAGCGCGCCCATTTCTCTGAGCGCAGCCTTGTAGGAAGCGAAGCGATCTGTGACGATCTCTTCGGCGCAACCGTGTCGCTTCATCAATTTCTTAAGGAATTTCAGTGCTGCAGCTTTGTTTCGGCGTTTGGTGACAACGGCTTCCAGCACCTCACCTTCGTGATCAACAGCCCGCCAAAGATAATGCCGCTTGCCATTCACCTTCACGAAAACCTCATCCACGTGCCACTTCCATTTGGAGAACGCGCGCAGGTGCTGGACACGCTTTCTTCGGATCTCAGCAGCAAACATAGGGCCAAACCTGTTCCACCAATATCGGACAGTTTCGTGGCTCACATCGATGCCTCGCTCGTGAATCAGATCTTCGACATTCCGAAGCGAAGGCGGGAAACGGATTTACTACATCACTGCAAGGTGGATGATCTTGGGACTGGTTTTGAAGTACTTGAAAGAGGCAGGTTTGATCAACCTTAAACGCCACGCAACCGCCCTACCCGCCTAATGACAAGTTCTTCTGACAAGACCGTATCTGCCAACAGCGGGATTTCAAAATGGTAGAAGCAAGTGCCGGCAACGAGCCGGAAGGTCCATTCAAAAGACGCAATTCCCCAAAAGCATAACTATTCAAATTCCCTGAGTTTCTTCAATGATTTTGTGATCTGGCATTTCTGATGCATAATTAGTCAAGTGCATATCCGATCAATACTGTCGGGAGCGATTGCATGACTGCCGAAGCTTCTGATTTCGTGAAAGCCGAAGATAGCCCAAAAATAACCTCTACCAATTCGCACAGCGGGTTTCACATCAAGATAAGAACCAAGTTGCTGGTCGCGCTACTTGGTATTGTTGGGTTAATGCTAATACTAGCGTTCACCGGGCTTTCTGAGTTGCGCAAAGCGAACCTCCGAACTGCTGAGTTGCTTCAAGATCAGGTACGGCTATCAAATCTAAAGGTGTTTGAAAGCAGTCTGCAAGAAATCTGGTTGAATGGAACAGCAATTTTTGCCGAGACTGGAGGTAACACCATGCTTGGCGACAGTGCAGGGTTCTTTGAAGCTAAGCTGCATGTTATTCAGTCGCTTGGTCATCTCATTGAGACAAGAGATCAACCGGATCTCAGCCTTTTTTCCAACGATGAAATCGCGGATGTGTCGCGAAAGACTCAAGAAATAAAACGAATAGGACTTGATATCGTTGAGCGATATGAAGCTGGGCAGATTGTAGCTGCCAAATCAATGTTTGAGTTACAGCTGGTCCCAATAATTAAGTCTTTGGATAATCTGATTGAGAAACGATACCTGCTTTTGCGCGATGGTATGCGTTCGAAAGCTTTGATTAACCAAAACGCGTTTGATCAATCGTTGCGAATGGTGCTTGCTTCAGCTGGGATTGCAGTCGTTATTGCGATTTTGCTTGGCTTCCTGCTCAGCAAATCTTTGATCCGTACGATTGAGCAAATCCGGGTAACACTAAGAAAAGTTGCTCAAGGCGACTTTACAGCTCGAGCCAATATCAAGAGCACCGACGAGCTCGGAGATCTCGCCCGCAGCGCCAATCGTATGACAGAGCGTTTGGGCACGTTGTACGATGAGCTTGAGACTGCAAACCTGCACAAGTCGCAATTTCTCGCCAATATGAGCCATGAATTGCGAACTCCGATGAATTCGATCCTCGGATACACCGAAATGATCCGGGATGGAATTTATGGTCCGGTGCCCCAAAAAATCGACGATCCGCTGCATCGGGTTCAAGTGAATGGTAAAATACTACTGTCATTGATCAATGATGTTCTGGATCTTTCAAAGATTGAAGCCGGAGCACTCGAACTGGCACTGGACACATATTCGATGTCTGAGATCCTCACAGACGTTGTTTCCACGATTGAGCCTATAGCAGCGAGCAAGGGACTGGAAATCCGCACCAAAGTAGAAGGCGGACTCCCCACTGGGCATGGCGACGCGGGTCGAATTAGACAGGTCTTACTTAACATCGTCGGAAATGCGGTAAAGTTCACCGACAAGGGCTACGTCGAAATAAACTTGGCGCGTCGTGATCAACGGTTTGTAGTAACCGTAACTGATACAGGAGTTGGAATCTCCGCAGAGCAAATTGATGAGGTTTTCCTGGAATTCAAACAGGCTGACGCCTCGTCTACGCGTGCCGCCGGGGGTACTGGCCTCGGTCTGTCTATCTCTCAAAAGATCGTAGAAATGCACGGTGGGCGAATTGAAGTCGCCAGCAGCCTTGGCAACGGTTCGACTTTCACTGTTGTACTCCCCGTCCAGGCCACGAGGAGCTGAGCATGTCGAAAAGAATACTTGTCATAGAAGACCAGGCTGACAACAGACGCATACTCCGAGACCTTCTAGGCAGTCACGGCTTCGAAGTGCTGGAGGCCGAAAACGGAGCGCAAGGAGTAGACCGAGCGATTGCTGAAAAGCCCGATCTAATCTTGATGGATATCCAGATGCCAGAATTAGACGGTTACGATGCCACCCGCCAGATAAAGCAGCATCCAATATGCGCGAACCTTCCAATCATCGCGGTAACATCCTTTGCTTTGTCTGGCGACGAAACAAAAGCACGGGAAGCCGGATGTGATGACTATGTTACCAAGCCATACAGTCCGCGTGCTCTGTTGGCCAAAGTCATCACGTTTGTTGGACAGGTCTGAATGAAAATATGAAAGACCCACCACTCATTTTGATTGTCGATGACCAGCAGGACAATCGCAACCTGCTGACAATGCGACTTAGCGCGCATGGTTATAGTACTGCCGAGGCCGTGGATGGCCAAGACGCTATAGAAAAAGCTACAGATTTGTCGCCCGACTTGATCTTGCTAGACGTAATGATGCCTAAGCTGGACGGTTTCGAAGTCTGTCGAAGATTGAGAATGGATCCCATACTCCCCTTTATTCCGGTGGTTCTGGTAACAGCTCGTTCGAACACTGAAGATATGGTGCAAGGGCTTGAGGCTGGTGCAAATGACTATCTCACCAAACCGGTTGACACAGTCGCACTCCTTGCTCGTGTACGTTCAATGCTCCGAACAAAAGCTTTGCATGACGAAGTGCAGAGCTGGAACAAGGAACTCGAAAAACGAGTAAATCAACAGATTGGTCAGATTGAGCGGTTCAATCGTTTGCGCCGTTTTCTACCAAGGCAAGTGGCAGAAGAAATTATTTCGGTTGGTGATGACAGCGCTATTCTTAAGAACCGAAGAGCGGACATCGTCGTTTTGTTTGCGGATCTAAGGGGATTCTCGGCCTTTACGGAAGCTTCTGATCCTCAAGTAGTGCTGGAAGCCCTCAACGTATTTCACAATTGCGCTGGACCACTGATTGAACGACACCAGGGCACACTTGAACGTTTCTTGGGCGACGGCATCGTTGTTCTGTTTAATGCACCGCTGCGGGCACGCGATCCTACAGGCCAGGCTGTCACCTTTGCGAGCGAGCTGCATGTTGCGGTCGCAAACGCGCTTGGACCCTTTCAAAAGGAGGGATCGAGCTTGGGTCTCGGGATCGGTATCGCCAAGGGTGAAACCACTATTGGCTGTATCGGATTTGAAGGCCGGATTGACTATGCGGCCATTGGAGAAGTGCCAAATCTTGCAGCTCGCCTATGTGAACACGCGCGAGCTGCCGAAACACTAGTCGATGCGTCGGTTGTCGAAGCGTTAGGAACATCCAAGAAAACACGATTTTTACGGGATCAAGAATTTAAAGGACTGACCGGAAAGGTTCCTGTGTTTCAGCTTCTGAGTTAAGGTGCTGTCGATCAATTCGAACCAGTCTTAGCGAGGCTGGCAATGCTGCCCTCTATTCCAAACGTCGAGAAACACCCGACGGTGCTTGAGGACAGCTATTCTGTGTCCAAGTGGAGAATTGGGCTACTGCAAAAAGTTTCCAACGAAGAAGCGGGTTCGACATCCGTGGCTTGCGGATCAACAACGAGATTGAGCCGCATGAACGCTAACTGAACTTGCCAGCCTGTATACATGATGCCTCTCTACGCCGCAGGATTATTTTTGCATGTATTGACGCGCGCTATCTTGGCCAAATGGTTGACAGCTGCCAGACGGTCGATGGGTTGGGTTATCAGGTTTTCAACGTATCAAACGACAACCACTCTGTGAGTTTAACAACATCAGAGTTGGTCGTGCCGATTTATTAAATAATTGAATTTAATAAGAAAATTAAGCTGGATCAAACCTTCCATTCAAAACGCCAAGGCAAAGAAACTTCTCGGTTTTAATCCTCAGCATGATTGCGGGAACTACCTGAAATCCAAGTTCCTGCATCTTAAAGATTTCGCTCTTACCTGCGCGCATAACGCGACCAAAATTACGCCTTGGATACGCCGTTTCTCGCAGCCACGAAATCGACAAGGTGAGGAACATAGTCGTTCGGCCCGTCACCTCCAGCGGCAAGCGCCATGGCAAAACTGTTTTTTGCGGCGTTTCCGATTGGATTGGACAGTCCCACTTCATCTGCCATAGATTCGAGGTAGCGCAAGTCTTTTAGAGCATTGGATAGAGTGAATTTGTGGGACTCTCGATTGCCTTCAACCGCGTACCCCATGAAGGTTTGATAAAACCCGCAATCCATCCTGCTGCCACGAATGACCGAGTCGAATTCCTTGGTGGAAATTCCGACTTTTTCGGACAGTGCCAACGCTTCCGAATAGAGCGCCGCATATCCCAGTGAAAGGAAGTTATTCAGTAGCTTCATTTTGTGCCCTGCAGCACATGGACCAATGTGAACGATGGTCTTTGCCCAAGCTGCGATAACAGGCTCCAAGCGCTCAAAAACAACAGGGTCCGCGCCGACCATGGTCGCCAGCTCTCCATTCTGTGCTTGCACGGGCGTCCCGCCCAACGGCGCGTCCGCCATATGGTGCCCGGCCTGCGCCAACTTGTTGGCGAGTGCCATGGTGGAATTCGGGTCTGACGTGGAGCAGTCTACAATAACGCTACCGGCCTGCATGGACGGCGTCATGGCTGCCACGATTGCCTCGACTTGAGGAGAACCGGGCGCACAAATATGGATAACTGATGACACTGCTGCAAGCTCCGCGAGGTTTTCCGCCTCCGTCGCACCCTGAGCGACCAACTCATCGACAGGTCCACGGTTTCGATGAGCAATCACATTAACTGTGAAGCCGGCTTTTAGCAGATTTGAGGCCATACCTTGACCCATCAAGCCAACACCTACAAATCCGATCGTTTCTTTGCTCATCGGGGTCTCCTTTTACCATTCACGGAGAGTCAGTGTGGACTAACACAGAATGAAAAAGCAATGGCGGCTTAACTTTGCTTTGTGAACCATGGCGCAGGACGCAGCGAATGAACGTTTCTAGTCCTTTTCGACAGATGCTGCGCTTGGGTGCTGTCAGACGAATTCGAACCAGTGTCAGTGTGCTGCGGAAACCGCGAACCTATCCTAAACAAAGCTTACGCCACTCGCTAAGAGCAACAGCGCGTGTCAGCTTGAAGGAGTCTCGGCTGGCTAGCGATCTTGCCTGGTTGAAGTGGTTGTAGACGGAGGAACGGACGGAGGCGAATTTCTGTAAATTTCGCGTGCGTCTGAAACGCTGCATGGCGCGTTCGCGTCGTCGGAAAGGAAGGTGCGAGTTCTCGACGCGGTAGTTGAGCCACCTTCCTGTCTGCTGTTTTTCGAGCGCGCCCATTTCAGTAAGCGCAGCCTTATGGGAAGCGAATCGATCCATCACGATCTTTTCTACAAAGCCATGGTGCTTCATCAATTTCTGGAGAAATTTCAATGCAGCCTGCTTATTTCAACGTTTGGTGACAACAGTTTCCAGCACTTCGCCTTCGTGATCCGCAGCCCGACAAAGATAGTGCCGCTTGCCATTCACCTTCACGAAAACATTGTCCAGGTGCCACTTCCATTCAGAGGACGAGCGCAGCTGCTGCACACGCTTTCGTCTAAACTCAGCAGCAAACTTCGGGCCAAACCTGTTCTACCAACAGCGGACAGTTTCGCGGCTTATGTCGATGCCTCGCTCGTGCAGCAGATTTTCAACATGCCGAAGCGAGAGAGGGAACCGAACATAAAGCATCTCCGCCAGGCGGATGACTTGGGGGCTGGTTTTGAAGTATTTGAAGGAGGCAGGCTTGGTCATCCTTAAACGCTACGCAACCGTCCTGCGCCGCTCAAGCAAAGTTCCTCTGACAAAACCCCCTCAAGCGGCGTCTGAAACCTCGCGAGGCCGAGGTGTGGATAGTCTAGCGCACGCGAGGCCCCACTCAGACAGCGTTTAAAGCCGTGCAGACTAGGCTGGCTCAACGTCACTCACTACCGATGAACCAGCAACGTGGGTACCTTACTCTTGGACCGCAAGTGACCGAAAATCAAAATGTTAGATCACAAAGGCAGTCTGCTTTTCGCAAGGATAACAGCGAACTAGACTGCAAATTAAGAGCGTCAATGCTGTTCTTCCGGCCGCACGTTGCCTCTACATCTCTGAATTTTGCTTTGACTAATGGCAGAGATACTTTGCAGAACAGCACAACGACATAGGATGAGTGCTCTCTATAGGCTCGAAGCTGTTTTTCTCCAAATTGCATGCTAGTGACTAGCCCAAGCCCAATTTTGACTTCCAGTTTTCTTAGTTCAAGTAGTCGAAAACATCTTGTGGATACCAAATGGAGTGCCAACTCACGAAGAAACCCGTTGGCTATCTGCTGCTTCCAATAGCGCCACCGTAACTGCGTCGACCATTTTAGTGTGAGGCGATGGGGTCATACTTGCCAAACCAACAATGCGCCTAGGTCCGTTCTGTTCAAGGGGGATCCTTTTAAGACGCAAGTGGTCATATGCAGCTAAGCGGCTGTCTGGTATGATTGAAACGCCAAGTTCAGCGGCCACCATACTTGAGATTGCTTCAAGGCTCTCTAGTTCCATGGCGTCTTTGACTTCAATGCCCTTTCTTTGCAGCCAAGTCTCGATTTGCTTTCCTACAACCGCATCACGCGTAAAACGAATAAACGGTGACGCACCAAGCAGTTCTTTCGGAGGTAAATCTGGGGTGTTTTCCGAGACAAGTAGGACCAGTTTTTCGGATACAATTTCAGAGAATTCCAACGTGTTTGGCAGAACATCTGGTCGGGAAATGATCGCCGCTTGAATCTGCCCGCGGTCTAACTGTAGCAAAAGCTGATTAGTCAAACCTGGAACAATCCGTACATGGATATCCGGATGCACGGATTTTAGTCTCGCTAGCGCAATCGGCACTAGTCCAGTCAGGGTCGTTGGAACGGCACCCAAAGTTATTTCACCAAAGAGTTCGTTGTTCGACTTCACCCTTTCCGCCAAACCATCATATGCGGCCACCACCGCAACAGCCTCTCCCACGAACGTTAGCCCGGTATGAGTAAGTTTGGGCGATTTGGATGATCGGTCAAATAATTCTAGCCCCAACGTGACCTCCAGATTCCGCATCTGGTGACTGACCGCCGAGGGGGTTAGATGCTCAGCCTCTGACGCGGCACGGAAGCTACCATGTCGATGAACTGCTATTAGAGTTCGCAGTGACCGAATGCTCATTCCGATAACCTCTCTACCGCCTAATCCGTGATCGATATGTGAAAGTTTTTCACCAATTAGTCAAAGAAATTTCGTTTTTGTTCATTTTTGTTGGTGTGTACCTTGCGCATAGCATGCCCAAAGAAATCAAACCCAGAGGTGCTTATGGTTGCTCCCAAATCCAACGCCTATACTTCCATCGTTGCCAAACCCTTCGCTCCAAACCTTGGCGTCGAGATCTACGGAGTCGATTTGAGCCAGCCTGTACCTGACGATCAGTTTGCGGAGATCTGCGACGCCTTTCACACCTACCAGGTGCTGTTCTTTAAAGAGCAGAAGGAAATACCGCCTTCGCAGCACATCGAATTTGGTAAACGCTTTGGACCGCTTCATGCGCACCCCGCAGCCCCAACGATGGACGGGTATCCGGAGATTTTCGAAATACATGCAACGAAGAATTCCAAAGTAGCCAACGGTGAGTTCTGGCACTCTGACGTCTCTTGCGATGAAACGCCGCCCCTTGGAACTATGCTACAAATCCATATCGCCCCCCCCTGTGGCGGGGACACTATGTTCAGTGATATGTATGCGGCCTACGACGATCTATCTGAACCGATAAAAGATATGATCAACGGGTTATCTGCACTTCATAGTTCAGAGCATATCTATAAAGGCCGCTATAGCGACCGGGGCCAAAAAGACAGCGATATTGATTGTCCCGAAGCAGTTCATCCGATTGTTAGAACTCATCCGGAAACGGGCCGGAAATCGCTGTTTGTGAACCGAACATTTACTACAAAGATTGTGGGCTTGTCGGATAAGGAAAGCGATGCGATCCTCAACATGCTTTTCGAGCATGCGGAACATATCAACTATCAAATCCGGTTCAGGTGGTCGATTAACGACATGGCCTTTTGGGACAACCGGTGCTGTATGCATCGTGCTATCTGGGACTATTGGCCCGAAGAGCGTAAAGGGCGACGTGTGACCGTGAAAGGCGATAGACCTGTTTAGTCTCGACCGAACCGAATTGCTCGATCAAAGAAACTATATCTTTAGGAACGCAAAGTGCGAGCTGCAGTCGTAAGAGAGTTTTACGAAGACCTTTCGATTGAGACGGTCCCGGATCCAACCTGCCCAGACAATGGAGTGGTCCTAGAGGTCGCTGCCTGTGGCGTATGCCGCTCGGACTACCATAGATGGTCTGGTGTACACCCCAAAGTTCAAAATGGCCCTATCTTAGGGCACGAATACTGTGGAACTGTGGTAGAGGCAGGGCCTCAAGCGAAGCACAGTGTTGGAGACCGCCTCATAGCGCCGTTCATCTTGGGATGCGGCAGCTGCAACGCTTTTCAAACAGGCATATCAAATACTTGTGCTAACCAAATCGTTCCTGGATTTGGGCCGCCCAGTGCCTACGCAGAATACGTTGCAGTGCCTTTTGACCACAACTTGGTTCACTTGCCAGAAACGCTGTCCCCTGCCTAGGCGGCAGGGCTCGGGTGTCTTGTAACCACTGCTTGGCATGCTTTGACAGACCGTGCAGATGTCGCAGCTGGTGAATGGGTAGCTGTCCATGGAACAGGAGGTATTGGTTTGTCCGTTCTTCTATTGGCAAAAATGCTCGGATGCCAAGTTGTTGTGGTGGAGGTCGCAGATGAGAAACTTGAGCATGCAAAGCTTCACGGCGCGGACGCTACAGTAAATGCAAGCAAACAAGACGCTGCGGCAGCGATCCGAGATATCACGGATGGAGGAGCACAGGTTTCCGTAGTAGCACTGGGCATCGAAACAACGACGAACGCATCCTTAGAGTGTCTCGCCACCCTTGGTCGACACGTGCAAATTGGTATGCCGTCGAGAGACGGCCAGATGCAGGTGAACATGCGGGCAATCTATTCCAAACAACTTTCGTTTTTCGGTACTCGTGTTATGACTACTAGGAATGATTGAACGTGGTAAAGTCAACATCCAACCGATGGTGGCTAGAGAGGTCCGCTTGGAGGAGGCGAGTACTTAACTTCGCGAAATGTGCGGACCAACGTCCCCAGGAACTGGCGTAGTCCCAAGGTTTCAGCCGTAATCGGTGCGAATACCCGATAGGATTCTGTGAGTACCGCCCTCTTAGCCAGCGCGCTCCTTCCTAGCGGACGATATTTGTGCAAAAGGCAGCTCGTGGCGACGCAATGCGATAGCACATTCGCCTCGAAACAGTCGTTCGCCCAAATCCGTTGAACGTCTACTTTGCGGACAGACTCACCATGCGCGGCGTTTCAAACAATGCTTCACGAACGCGTGATCACTGTTGCGATAGTGAGGTCGAGAAACAACCTACCTATCAGTAGGTAAGTTGAATCATTTTGCACAGACACAGTGAAACTGGAAGGAGACCAAACCATGCGCGTGAATGCCGACTTCAATGAACGTACACTTGTACATTTTGAAGAGAACGATTGGGTTGCATCCCCGATGCCTGGAGTTGAGCGCAAGATGCTTGACCGAATTGGAGAGGAAGTAGCTCGCGCCACCACCATCGTCCGTTTTGCGCCTGGCAGCGCCTTCTCTGCTCACACGCATGACGGTGGCGAAGAATACCTTGTGCTCGACGGTATTTTTCAGGACGAGGACGGTGATTTTCCGACTGGTTCCTATGTGCGGAACCCGCCGACATCGTCTCATACACCTGCAGCACAGGACGGCGCGACAATTCTAGTAAAGCTCCACCAATTCGATGCTAGCGACCGCAATCAGGTACAGATCGACAGCGGCAAGGCAAGCTGGATTGAAGCAGCAGATGGTGTTTCCAGGTTGCCCCTTCACACAGATGTACGTGAAACTGTAGCGATGGAACACTGGGATGCAGGTACAGTGCGCTCTCTAGATGCCTCAGGCGGGCTTGAGGTCTTTGTGATTGATGGGAGCTTGAACGAAGGTGGCGATACCCTGTCCCGCTGGGATTGGCTACGCCTACCCGTCGGGGCGAGTTTCGAGGCGACCGCTGGCGCTGACGGGGCGCAAGTCTGGATCAAGACCGGCCACCTTAGTCACATCGCAGAGAGCGCGACATGAAGCCAAACGCAGAGATTGTCATCGTCGGCGCAGGGTTGTCCGGCCTCGCTTTGGCGCATGCGCTGAAGCTTGAAGGGCGCTACGTGCTTTTGCTGGAGGCCCGCGACCGCGTAGGCGGTCGCATTCTCTCACAGAGCGGCTATGATCTCGGCCCTGCTTGGATTTGGCCGCACAACCACCGCATGCTGGCCCTCGTAGACAAGCTTGGGCTGCGAACATTTCCACAATACAGCGATGGACGATTGGCGTTCGAGGATGCTCAGGGCAATGTGCGTCGTGACTTCGATTTCGCCCCCATGGGTGACGCGCTTCGCGTTTCAGGCGGACTCACTCAGATAACCGACGCACTCGCCCAAAAGGTTGTTGATACGCTGTGCCTTGGCCACGAAGTTCGGCGTGTGATCGAAGAAGACAAATTCGTGACCTTGAGCGGAAACGGGTTTTCATTGCGCGCCGACTTCGTTGTTTTGGCGTTGCCCCCGCGCCTCGCTGCACAGATGGGTGTGGTCGTTCCGGATGTTCCAACATGGATGGCCGGGCACGCCAAACTCGTTGCTCTTTACGACACCCCGTTCTGGCGCGACGCGGGCCTGAATGGCGACGCAATCTCTCATCAAGGTCCGCTGGCTGAAATCCATGACGCGTCACCCATGGACGGCACCGAGGGTGCTCTGTTCGGCTTTGCCATACCCGGCACGGCCCAGCAGTCCGGGTTCGAAGCTCTCGCTGTGGCGCAACTGGTCCGCCTGTTTGGTCCCAAAGCAGCCGAGCCGCGCGGTGTAATCGTAAAGGATTGGAGTGCCGACATGGCAACCGCCACGTCTGCCGACCTCGAGCCGCTTAAATCACATCCTATATATAGTACACTAACTCCTACTCCGAGGGTGATCTTTGCAGGAACTGAAACCGCACTGTCGCATGGTGGTTTCCTCGAAGGCGCTCTTGAAGCCATGGATGCTGCGCGGAAGGAATTGTCGCGGGTGATGGTATGACATCAGAAGAGAAAATCCTTGCCGCCGCTGAGGCGCGGGTCCGCACTGGCGGCTACAACGGCTTTTCGTTCCGAGACATTGCGCGCGACGCAGGGCTGACCAGCGCAGGCGTACATCATTACTTCCCGACCAAGTCTGATTTGGTCGCTCGACTGGCCAGAAATTACACGTCCCGTTTCTTAGCCGCATTGGATGATTGCCCGTCTGACGCGCGTGTCGAACGCCTACGCGAGCTTTTCGTGGAAAGCTTGCGCCAGGACGGAAAGATGTGCCTTTGTGGACTTCTCGCAGCTGAAAGCGGAGGTCTGCCTGAACCGGTCGCGGAGGCGGCAAAAATGTTCTTTGCAGCATTGGTCGATCGACTTGTGAGCTCATTTCCGAACAGCGACAATCCGCTTTCTGACGCACTAGCGGTGCTCGCGACGCTGGAAGGCGCTGCACTACTTGCGACTGTAAAGGGTGATCCTGACATCTTCGAGAAAGCAACGTTGGCTTTGGGCTCTTAGCTGACGCTCGCCAAATCTGATTGAATAGCTGCAAACCTATTTTGGTCAAAAATATTTGTGTTTGAAAAACGGATGTATTTCGGGGTTCTGTCAGACGAATTCGAACTAGTCTCAGTTTGCCGCGGAAACCGCGAACCTATCCGGAACAAAGTTGACGCCACTTGCTAAGAGCGGCGGCGCGGGTTAGCTTGAAGGTGTCTCGACTGGCTAGCGATCTTTCCTGGTTGAAGTGGTTGTAGACAGAGGAATGGACGGAGGCGAATTTCTGTAGACTCGCATGCGTCTGAAACGCTGCATCGCGCGTCCGCGTCGTCGGAAAAGAAGGTGCGAGTTCTCGACGCGGTTGTTGAACCACCTGCCCGTCTGCTGTTTTTCGGTAGCGCCTAGTTCTCTGAGAGCAGCCCGACACGACGCGAAGCGATCCGTTAGGTGCTGTCAGACTAATTCGAACCAGTCTCAGTTTGCTGCAGAAACCGCGAACCTATCCTGAACAAAGTTGACGCCACTCGGCGAGAGCGGCGGCGCGGGTCAGCTTGAAGATGTCTCGGCTGGCTAGCGATCGTTCCTGGTTGAAGTGGTTGTAAACGGGAGAGTGGACGGCGGCAAACTTCTGCAAACTTCGCATGCGCCTGAAACGTTGCATGGCGCGTTCGCGTCGTCGAAACGGCAGGTGCGAGTTCTCAACCCGGTTATTGAGCCACCTGCCCGTCTGCTGTTTTTCGGTAGCGCCGAGCTCTCTGAGCGCGGCTATGTAGGAGGCGAAGCGATCCGTCACGAAGTTTTCCGCTTTACCGTGCCGCTTCATCAATTTCTTGAGAAATTTCAGTGCTGCAGCCTTGTTTCGGCGCTTGGTGACAACTGCTTCCAGCACTTCACCTTCGTGATCAACAGCCCGCCACAGATAATGTCGCTTGCCATTCACCTTTACGAAAACCTCGTCCACGTGCCACTTCCATCTGGAGAACGCACGCAGTTGCTGACAACGCTTTCGTCGGATCTCAGCTGCAAACATTGGACCAAACCTGTTCCACCAATATCGGACTGTTTCGTGGCTCACGTCGATGCCTCGCTCGTGCAACAGATCTTCGACATTCCGAAGCGAGAGCGCGAAACGGATGTACAGCATCACCGCAAGGCGGATTATCTCGGGGCTGGTTTTAAAGTACTTAAAAGAGGCAGGTCTGGTCATGGGCAAAAGCTACGCAACCGCCCTGCCCCGCTCAAGCAATGTTCTTCTGACAAGACCATTGACGCGACCTATTAGATAGATCACGGGAGTGAGGCCAGTGAGTATCTGGAAAAATAGGAGTATTCGACAGCTGCGCTATACTTCCGAATGTATGTCGAAGCAGCTAGTTGGTCTTCCCGGCTTTCAAAATCCGTTCAATTAATTCCAGTGTTGCTTCAGGGTCTGCCCTATAAGCATCCCGAAGCAACTGCATTTCATCCAATGCCCTGACACTTCTAGTGCCGCAAACATTTGAGTAGCGCTGATTTTCCGCGACGTTCGCGATATTCTCCGCTTCTTCGATCAGGAGACACGCCTCCATACTGCTGCCCAGCCCAAAAATACCGGCCTCTTGCGCCAGGGCTGGTTGCTGGAGAATGAACACGGCCACTAAAGCGTGAAAAAGGGATTTCATGGCTTGCCTCCAATCTAAATTACGGCTGAGTGGCTGATTTCGGAAAGGTAACTGCCAACGGCATCCACAAGAACATCATCGGCCTCGATAAGTTTTCTGTTTGAGCCTGACAAAGGGTCGGAATCTTCCTCAATCAACAGACCCGCCCTTACCAGCAGGTCAAGTGTTTTAACAGCACTGTCACGGCTCATGTGATCAAAGAGCAATGCCGCTATTTCTGTCTTAGCAAGAACCACCTTGCCTTTTTCCTTGACTGTTTTCACGCAGACATATTGCTGTGCATCTTTAAAGACCGACTTCTGCAGTTCTTTGCGCGTTCTGAAGCTGAAGTCTTCGGCATCAAGCAAGCGTTTGACCTTCAGATTGTGAGCTTCGATCAATGCTTCAATTGCCGCTGGGCTCGAACAATCCAGTGCCTTCAGAAGGAAAAAGAAGCGTGCAATGTGAACGACGTTTTCGTGGTTCATCTCACGTTGAATGACTTCGACGTCTTCCTTGACAATACACATCTCGGCCGTTCTTGCCCGCAAGCAAGACAGGAATCTCGACTCTGCCAGCAATACCATCTGGAGCGTATTCACTAACTGCGATGATTGCAGTTCTTGGGTCTTTTTTGCCTCTTCAGACAAATAGTTTCTCCTGACAATTCTCAACCGTGTACTTGCGCGCTGGGTCCGTTGGCAGGTTAGCGGCGCCGAGTTGGATATTGCAAGCGTTGGGAAAAGCTTCTCAGCCATGGCCCAAAGTAAATCCTATCTGTCGTTCTGACGAATTTACCGCAATTGACCTGTTTGTGGCGGGGCAATCTTTATTTCAGATTACCCCGCCTGACGAGCAGACCACTCCAGTCACATCGCCGCTTCTGATGCACGCTAAGGTTATGGAGGTGTCTTCTCCAATCAATTTTGTCCGGCAGTTAGATGAAAGGTTTGCTTATGAAATTCTCTGCGCCCGAATTCACCATACTTGGCGAAGCGCTGGCATTGATGAGCCAATGCGAACTCTATTGCGATCGCGACCTTTCTGAGTTCGGCCAACTGATAATGCCGCCATTGGCACTGGGTCAGCTGCGGATCTGGCGCTCAGGCGAAATTCCTGTTGGGTTGGCTACATGGGCCTATCTCGATGCGGGCACCGAAGCCACCGTTTTGAACGAAGGGCGATGCCTGACACCCGAGGAATGGAATTCTGGGCTCTGTCCTGTGGTCATGGATTTCGTCGCGCCGTTCGGCAACGGATTCAAGATGGCACGCGATTTGACGCGCACCGTTTTCCCCGGTGTTGCGTTCCGAGCTGCCCGTCGCAGTGCCGACGGGCAACTAAAAAGGATTGTTCAATTTCCGGGTCACGACGCACACGGCAATTGGACCTCCAGCGCGGCAGTCGCTGCATAACTTCATCTTTTTCTTAATCTCTGAATGAAAGGAATTTTCTCATGGGTAGTTCAAAAAAATCACCGCATCAGACTTACAAGCTGTACGGCATCAGCGTATCCAAGGACGCCGGCAGCGGCAATGACAAGATGTATAGTTATGCGGCCAAGAGCTACCTCAAGGGTGGCTCGGGCAATGACTTGGTCTATGGCTATGGCGGCTATAACAAGCTTTATGGAGGGTCGGGCAACGATATCGTCAAAGGTTGGGGTGCCAAGAACTACCTCTATGGTGATTCAGGGCATGACAAGCTCTACGGCTATGGCGCCTATAATCGTCTCGACGGTGGCTCGGGCAATGACAAAGTCTACGGCCTCGGAATCAAGAACTACGTCTATGGCGGGTCCGGCCATGATTATTTGGAAGGCAAAGGCGCTTACAATTATATGAGCGGCGGCACCAGCAACGATACGATCAAGGGCTACGGTGCCAAGAACGACATGCATGGCGGCGACCACTACGACAAGCTCTACGGCTATGGCGCAGTCAACAACATGTATGGCGGCAACCACAACGACACGCTCAAGGGTTACGGTGGTTACAACAAGATGGATGGCGGCGCCCACAATGATGCGCTCTATGGCTACGGCGCCAAAAACTACATGACCGGAGGATCCGGCAACGACCACTTGGAAGGCCGTGGCTTGTGGAACAAGATGAACGGCGGGTCGGGCGATGACGTGCTGAAAGGCATCGGCGCTTATAACGAGATGTATGGTGACAGCGGTGATGACAAGATCGAAGCCATCGGTGCTGTCAACAAAGTTCGCGGGGGCACCGGCAATGATGAGATCACCGGCATTGGCGGTGTCAACGTGCTACATGGAGATGACGGCAACGACACGATGAAGGCCGTTGGCGGCGCTAACACCGTATTTGGCGATGCGGGCAACGACACCATGATCAGCGCAGGCGGGGTCAATGTCATGTTCGGCGGCGCGGGCGACGACAAGATGGTAGCAAGTGCCATCGTGGCGACCACCCAAAGCGGCCAGGACGGGGCTGACACGATGGTTGCAGTAAGCAACGCCAACTGGCAGTCCGGCGGCAATGGCGACGACGCTATGGTCGGGGTTGGAAACCTCAACCTGCAATTTGGCGATGCTGGCAACGACATGCTTCTGGCGGCGGGCAATACAAACATCCAGGTCGGGGGTATCGGTGATGACAAGCTGTTCGCCATCGGCAGTACGAACGTTCAGTTCGGCGGCGACGGTAAGGACCTAGCGGTCGGCTCAGGTGGATCCAACATCCAGTATGGCGGCAATGACAACGACGTTTTGATCGGTGGTGGCGCAGCCAATATACAGATCGGTGGCACCGGTGTTGATTGGCTCGTTGGTGCTGGAAAAGGTAACCTCCAGTTTGGTGGTGAGATATGGTCGACTATTCCAAAGGACGTGGACCTAGGCGCTTTCGATCTGGACAAGGCGGCGGATAAGCTGGCCGAATACGCCAACTCAATCGGAACAGATGGCCTCAACGTCATGCTGGCCGGCGGCGAAGCAAATATCCAGATCGGCGGGTCGGAGACCGACATCACAATTGGCGCAGGTAAAGGCAACCTACAGGTCGGTGGCGACGGCGCCGACCTTATGGTCGGTGGCGGCACAGCCACCGCACAGTTCGGCGGCGAAGGTACTGACCTGATGGTGGGCATCGGGCGGCTCAACGTCCAGGAAGGCGGCGAAGACACCGATGTAATGTTTGCGATGGAACGCGGTAAGGATGCTGGTATCCAGTTGCAAATGGGTGGCAGCGGCAGCGACTTCATGATTAGCCGCGGCGGTGATGGCGAAGCTGACCCATTCGGCGTGCTTGCCGATCACATCAAGGAAAAAATCGAGAATGCACAGAAAGACGATGCTGAAGTGTCGACATCGGACGACGACAGCACAACAGAGGATGGGATGTCTAGTCCGGACACGGATACCGACAAGCAGTCTCTGAAGGAAAAGCTCATGGAAAATGCGCCGTCGCTCAACCTTCAGTTCGGAGGAGCGGGTGAAGACGTCTTTTCGACTGGCGGTGATCTAGGCTTCCAAATGGGCGGCCAGGACAATGACATTTTTCTTGGCGGCGGTGCCTACAATTTCTCCTTCGGCGGCACCGGCGATGACCTGATGCTCATGACCGGTGACAAGGCGAACTTCTCGTTCGGCCAGGACGGAGTGGACTGGATGATGGACAGCGGTACGTTCACCGATCTCGTTTGGAACATGCTGAAACCCGACAAAGACGGTGAGAGTACACCGGTAGATAACCCCTTTGATACCGTCTTCGGTAGCGCGCTGAGCAGCGTGACTGGCAAAGTCGATGATCTGAAGGCAACACTCGACGCACTTAACCCGCTGAGTAAGCTCACTGATGCAGTTGGCGATCTTGTCCATGATGCAAAAGACACCGTCGCCAACATCCATACAACAATCAGCTCTCTGATGGACTATGATAGTACGCAGTTCTTTGGCGGTGCTGGCAACGACTTCCTCTCCGTTTCCGACGCGGGAGGCGATGTAGTCGGCGGTCAGGGCAATGACACTTACCTTTACACATTCGGATCGACGGGCTCTATGGATGTGGACGAGGCTGGGCTGGATGCGGCCCGTGAACTCGGTGATTTCCTGAAACTTGCCAGTGATAAGCTCGACACGATCTCCGGAGGCGGAGGCGGTGAAAACGACGTTCTTGAGCTGCGCGATGCCGGCGCGCTTGATGGCAGCGACCTGCGTTTCTTTGTTGAAGGCGGCAAGGATCTGGTGATTGAAGGTGAAAACGGCGAGGTGCGCATTAAGAACATGCACGAGGACGACACCCGCATCGAAACCCTGCGCATCGTCGGCGAAGACGGTGTACAAGAGATTGATCTTGGCGAGGCCTTCGAAGATGGTCTTTTTACAGCCACTTGGGCTGATCGTACTGGTCAAACCGGCATTGACGCGGTCGACAGCTTCGAGTTCAATACCATCGATCAGACTTTAGGCCAGGTTGACTTCGATGCGTATCTCGGGAGTGCAACCGACACAAGCGCCACTGATGTCGCCTTTGCCGACGCCTTCGAAGATTGGATGCTGAATCTGGCCGAAGCGGGTTCGAGTCTGCCCATTGTCGGCGGTATCGTCGACGGGGCCGCTGAGATTGCGACAAACATCTTTGATCTGGAGACCCCGTCGATACCCGAAACCATAGATTTTATCTAATCATTACTTGGGTTGGGACCTGTAAATAGGCCCCAGCCCCAACGACAGCTTCCTACCAACAGCTAACAATAGAGATAAACCAGGCTACGACCGAGTTGCGGGCAAAGATTGCTTCGTCCGAGACTCGGACATCGGTGCCCAAAAAAATCGCTGCGCTGGTAACGAACGTCTGCTTTTCTTGCTGCAGAGCGGCTTAGGGCTTCGGCCCTTTTCATTTTGCAATTGCGAACTTTAGCAACAGAGCACTTCCGGTATGGGCTCGGAGCGGCCATTGGACGGATTTAGGTTAAACGTTGCTTCGCGGGACAAACCTGACTTTAGCCCATCGGCGGCCTACGCCTGCTCGCAGCCCGTAACCGACATTGGCGACCAGACCTTGCAATACCGCAAAGCGTGAAGAAAGTAAGCTTTCAATACCCCCACAAGTTGTTATTGTATTGCCGTAGTCTTCGAAATGATCTGACTTTGTGGCAAGGCTGGCTGAACAACTCAAAGACATCCTATTTCGAAGATGTTGCGAGAACTTGGTCCGCGATCCAGTCGAACACAAGCCTGGGTCCTCGGCCCGAGTTGGTATGGCTCCGTGACATCACATAACCGGCATCGCTGAAAACGAGATCGTCCGTAACAGTCACAAGAGAACCCTTGTTGAGCAGATCATCAATCAATCCAATCCAGCCCAATGCAACGCCTTCACCTGACAAAGCGGCCTGGGTGACCATGTCGTAGTTGTTGAAGCTAATGTAGTTTTTCTTTCTTTCGCCCGTTACGCCTAAGCTATCAAACCATCCTTGCCAGGTTTGCCACGCCGCGGTTGCGGGTTTTGACAGACTCAAGAGTTGAACATTGAGCAAGTCTGAAGGATTTTGGATTGGCCCGATCTTCTCTAACAGCTGAGGAGTGCAAACAGCAGCTACAACCTCTTCCAAGACCATTATTTCATCAGGTTTGATCTGGTCTTTGGGCGCAACATGAATACGAATGTCGCAATCAGTATCATCCAAACTGGGCGGCACATTCGAAGCCAGAATCTGAAACTCAATTTCGTCCCCGATTTCCTCCCGGAGATAACCAAGACGAGGCAGCAACCAGAATGTTGAGAAAGCAAAATCGGCTGAGATTCGAACACTGGGTTTAGTTTTGCGTTCCAGCAAAGAGTTTACCGCATAGTTCATCTGAGTCATTGCTGGTCTGACCACATTCAAAAGCCTCAAACCCTCGTATGTCAGTGAGACGCCCCGGTGCTCCCTCTTGAAGAGGACGACACCCAGATCCACCTCCAAACCCTTTATCCGTTGTGAGATAGAGGACTGGGTCAACCCGAGAGCGTCTCCCGCACTCGTAAAGTTTCCATGCTTTGCGACCATTTCGAACGCATAGAGCGCCACGAGGTTCCGGCTTAGATTGGTATTAACTCGATTAATGTCATCCATAACTACTCAGCTACTGCAAAAGAAAGAAGAATTATACCAAAAACTATGCCAATGGGCGCGAGTGCAGCCCTGTGAAAGCAACACGGGAGCCAACGATAACAAAACAAAGCCACGGCCATAGGCTCGGACAGCCAGCCGACTAACGAAGCTTACATGCGTACGCAGGCTCAAAGAATCTAATAATTTTAGAACGTTGCAACTCTTCAGACCCGTTGAGGTTGACGACGCGTTCTTGTGCATCGTTGGGTTCACTGGTTTCTAGGCAATTTGGCTGTCGGACCAAGTCTAGCAGACAGCCCCACTACAACAACCAAAACAGGGAGAAGTTGACTATGGCGATAAAGCCACCTCTTTCAGAGCTTCCGATTAAGACCGCTGATAACGGGTTTTATCGGGGGTTCAGTGTAAACGTCACGGTTATCAGTAAGATCATCATCAGTTTGTTGGTCGTCTGGTGTATCGTTTGGCCAACCCAGGCTGGCAGAATACTAGGCGATTGGAACGCGGCTATTCTGGCGCAGTTTGCGGCTTGGTACATCTGGGTCGTAACCGGATTTGTTATCGTCTGTATTGGTTTGGCCATCTGGCCAGCTGCGGGACGTTTGAACCTTGGTGTCGAAGGTGAAAAGCCGGAGTTCTCGAATTTCTCCTGGTTTTCGATGATGTTCGGCGCAGGGATCGGGGTCGGGATGTTAACCTGGGCGGTTGCAGAACCCGTAGCTCACTTCAAGAACAACCCTTCGGTTATTCAGGGTGTCACTACAGCTCTAGATGCAGACAATGTGCGCACCGCCTACGTGTGGTCCTACCTACATTGGGGACTAGGCGCCTGGGCGTGCTATGCGATTGCTGGTCTGGCACTGGCATTCTTCAGTTATCGCCGCGGGCTTCCGCTGACGATCCGCTCATCCTTGACACCGCTTTTTGGCAAAGCACTGTCGGGCAACCTTGGACACCTGATTGATATCGTTGCCGTTGTTGCGACAATCCTCGGCGTGGCACAAACCTTGGGATTTGGTGTCGAGCAATTCGTGGCAGGTCTGACCCGTATCGGCATTGGTGGATTGGCTAATGCAGACGGTTCAGCCACAACACTGGGTATCATCGTCGCCTTGCTGGTCATTATGGGTGCCTCAACGCTGTCGGCTCTGTCCGGTGTGGGTAAAGGTATTAAGTGGCTGTCAAACATCAACATGGCTTTGTCGATCTTCCTTCTGGGATTCTTCATCCTGTTCGGAGCGACATTCTTTGGCGCCAAGGCCTTCTTTGTCGGTATCTGGGATTACTTGATCGCTTTGCCTTGGCTCAGCTTCAATGTTTACGCATCAGATGGCGTTGAGGGCTCCGAGGCTTTCCTATTAGCACAGTGGCAAGGCTGGTGGCCGGTGTTCTACTGGGCTTGGTGGATCGCGTTCGCACCCTTCGTCGGGTTGTTCTTGGCGCGCATCTCGCGCGGTCGGTCCATCCGTGAATTTGTGCTGGGCGCAATGATCGTGCCCTCGCTTATGTGCTTTGTCTGGTTTGCGTGGGCCGGTGGTACGGCCATCGACCTGGAACTGAATGGCGGTGCGAATGGCGTGATTCTGGACGCAGCCAATGGTGACAAGATCTTTGCCATGACGACGTACATGCTCGCACCAATAGCGGAGTTCCTTGCCTGGGCAATGGCAGTGGTAATCGTGATCCTCTTGATGACGTTTCTAGTAACTTCCGCTGACTCGGCAGTGCTGATCGTGAACACAATCAACGCTGCCGGTGACGAAGGGCCCAAGGCCCGTCCGCACATCATGTTCTGGGGTGCGGCGCTGGCATTGGTCGTTGGCGGTTTGCTAATCTCTGGTGGAACGGGAGCAATCCAGACAGCTATGGTAATCGGTGCATTACCTTTCTCCATCGTCATGGCGCTGATGTGCATTGCGTTGATCAAAGCGATCTGGAACGACGGGCGCCGCGAAGCTGCCGGCATCGCATCAACGATTGATCCAGAAACATCAACGATGCCAGCCGAATAGTACTCGCGTATCCAACTGTGACCCCGGGTTGGAAAAACCGGGGTCACAAATATGATGGCAGCCGCAACAAAAATCTATCAAGAGCGCGGGTCTTAGCACTGTATTCTGACCACCTAATAGTATCCAAAAACGCGTATTTGGATGAACTTTGCAAAGTCTGCTTTCTGCGCATTGCAGTCGTTGGGGCATCGCGCAGAAAATTGCACTTTGGGCTCGAAGCAGTCATTCGCTGCGCAGTACGTCAGTGACCGGAGTGCGGACAAAACCGAACTTGAGCACAATGGGCGCAAATTCCGCGTTCAGATCAAGCTTGATCTACTTCGTTCTTGCTTGTCGGGACTTAGCGGATGCAGCAACGCATTTAGCCGATGCATCTGCTGCTTAAGAAATATGGAAAGTAGCCTCTTATTGTGGCCGCTGCGATTTTTCACCCCTTCGTCAATGATCAACGGACTTTTGAGCCCTCAGTAGAGATTATTTATGAAGAACTAGGGAGCCGCTCGCAAAGTCACATTCACCTTTCATCATTATGAGAAAGCTGTTGAGATTAAATGACACGCGTGACTGAATGAAATGGGCGGCAGACATGAAAGGATCAAAGGTTGAAAGACAAAGAAAAGACAGCGTTTGGCGCGAAAACCAAGGGTGGTGCGACTAATTTCATTCTGACCAACCACAAGGTTTTGAAAGACAGCTTTCATCTCGTAGCATTTGGCGACGATGAGAAAGTTTCGGTACCAGGAAAAAAAATAACTCGCGGAAAGATCGTGACAAAAGGTAAAACGGTGACCCTTTGCGCAGAGGACCCAAACAAAATTAAAGGGAAGGTTCTCGACAAGTTAAACAAACAACTTAGCGGAATTTGCACTCTAAAGGTGGCTAATATTGACATGGCAGCTTCGTTGTCTGACGACCAAGATGCAGCCTCTGTTGTACCCCCGGTTCGCCAACCGACCCAAAAATTACCTAGCGCCGGTGCTTCAGGTACATCCACCGCTGACTATGGTAACGCCATATTAGCAGACGACGAAGACAACGATGACGACCGACAAAAACTTGTGCGATTGGTCATGGGTAAACTTGCACCGCTGGTTCGCGACCTCGGACCAAAAGGGCGTGCGCAAGCCGAGCCAGAGTTGGACGAAGTCGCCAAAGCAATAGATAAAGAAAACTTCGATGCCGATATCGCGAAGCGTTTAATCAAGTCGCTTACGGCCAAGCTTGCAAACGGAACGTTTTCAAAACTGGACCCGCCGGCCCGGAAAAAGCCAACCCAACCACTACCATCGGCGAGTGCGGCGGCGGGTGCAGATGGAGTTGACTATAATACTTCGCCTGGCTCTGTTGAGGATGGTTCGGACGGTGTCGACTACAATACCTCGTCTGGCTCTGTCGGGGGTGGGTCGGACGGTGTCGACTATAATACCTCGTCTAGCTCTGTCGGGGGTGGGTCGGACGGTGTCGACTACAATACCTCGTCTGGCTCTGTTGGGGGTGGGGCGGACGGCGTCGACTACAATACCTCGTCTGGCTCTGTTAAGGGTGGTTCGGATGGTGTCGACTATAATACCTCGTCTGGTGGTCAAGGTGCGGATCAAATGCGCTTAAGGCTGCGGTCGTTGGTGTTTAAGAAATTGGCGCCAGAGATCAGAGGTCTCGGCCCCAAAGGAAAAGCCGCAGCGGCCGCAGAACTGGAAGCAGCTGTGAAATTTTTGGATCTGAAATCATACGATGAACAAGCTGCCAGGCGCCTGCTAAGCGTAATTAAAAACAAACTCGAAACAGGCATTTATGAAGCGATGGAAGACTAACCGCCGATGGTGCTGTCAGACGAATTCGAACCAGTCTCAGTTTACCGCGAAAACCGCGAACCTATCCGGAACAAAGTTGACGCCACTCGCTAAGAGCGGCGGTGCGTGTCTGCTTGAAGGAGTCTCGGCTGGCTAGCGATCTTTCCTGGTTGAAGTGGTTGTACACGGAGGAATGGACGGAGGCGAATTTCTGTAGACTTCGCATACGCCTGAAACGCTGCATCGCGCGTTCGCGTCGTCGAAACGGCAGGTGCGAATTCTCGACGCGGTTGTTTAGCCACCTGCCCGTCTGTTGTTTTTTGAGAGCACCCAAATCTCTAAGGGCAGCCTTGTAGGAAGCGAAGCGATCTGTGACGATCTCTTCGGCGCAGCCGTGCCGCTTCATCAATTTCTTGAGAAATTTCAGTGCTGCAGCTTTGTTACGGCGCTTCGTTACAACTGCTTCCAGCACCTCGCCTTCGTCATCCACAGCGCGCCAAAGATAATGCCGTTTGCCATTCACTTTCACAAAGACCTCGTCCACGTGCCACTTCCGTTTTGAAAAGGTTCGGAGTTGCTGCACACGCTTCCGTCTGATCTCAGCGGCGAACATCGGGCCGAACCTATTCCACCAATAGCGGACTGTCTCATGGCTTACATCAATCCCACGTTCATGCAGGAGATCTTCGACATTCCGAAGCGAGAGTGGAAATCGGATGTACAGCATCACCGCCAGGCGGATGATTTCGGGGCTGGTTTTGAAGTATTTGAAGGAGGCAGGTTTGGTCATTCCTAAATGCTATGCAACCGCCCTGCCCCGTTCAAGCAAAGTTCTTCTGACAAGACCGATTGCACGCCGTGAAAGCGTCCCCGGCGCCTTCATCCGCACCCGCGCCCAGCTCGCCTTTCTCTCCCCGAAGATTCAGGCTGCGATTCTCGACGGCACACAGCCGCCCGAACTCACACTCAAGCGTCTGGTCAGCGTGACTCACCCTCTAGACTGGTCCGAACAGGAGCGCCTGTTCGGCTTCTGACATCTCCAAGTCCTGCGTCCCTGATACAAGGCTCGCGCTACCTGATCCGTCGGCACAATTCCCTGTTCCTGCGAGAAAATTCCCTGTTCCACTGTTTAGGGAATTTGCAACCTAAGCTATTGGAAAATATAGAGTTGTGACATCTGAAATCCCGGGTTCCAGACTTGTTTTGCAGAAATTCCCTGTAAATTGCCGGGTATCAGGGAAATCCAGCCCAAAGCGACCCCGCCAAAATGCGGCACTGAGACTTGGGCCTGAATTGCGCTCTGAGTGTACGGTCTGCTTCGTCTCTGATTGAAAGCGCATGCGCCAACTCGCGGGAATTGCGGCACAATTCCGGGTCAGAAAACACAACTGAAGTGAGACAGGTATGAGTGGCGGGGAGACAGGGATTCGAACCCTGGGGACGCTCTCACGCCCAACGGTTTTCAAGACCGCCGCATTCGACCACTCTGCCACCTCCCCGTCGAAAGCAGGGTCTAAGGCCAACTGAAATCAGAGGCAAGTCGAAATCGGGAAATCTTGCCGAAGCCCAACCAGCGGACTTTCCATAGTACCACACCCACGTTATGATCCGCATGAAAGACCGCAGCAGACTGGCGCAAAGAACCGGCTGGCTGACGGTGGGGCTCGGGGAACGAGGCCCCTTCAGGCAAGGGATGACAAGATGAAGCGAGCGACTGAGATCCGCCCAGGGCCAAAACGGCTGGCGTGCTTGGCTGTAGCCTTGGTGGTGTTGTCGGGTTGCGAGGAAACGCTGGCAACCGCAGAAAAACCCGACGAAAATACCAGCAAGAACGAACTTTTCCCTCAATCCTCCGGCGACACACAGCGCGATGTCGAAGCACCGGACGTGTTCCAATTGACCGAGGCTGGATTGTGGGACGGCCGCCCCTCGCTGGGCGGGATCTGGGTGGCCCACCCGGATGTGACTCAGCCCGAACGGGTGATCATCAAGAATGCCTCAAACAACAAATCCGTGACCGGCGCTTTGTTCCGGCGTGAACGCAATCTGCCAGGCCCCGCGTTGCAGGTTTCATCTGCAGCGGCGGAGCAGCTAGGTATCCTAGCTGGCGCGCCAACCAAGATCAACGTGGTGGCCTTGCGGCGAGAAACCGTTGAGGCGCCGCCCGAGCCCGAGATCGCTGAGGCCGAGACCGCGCCCGAAGCAAGCACCGAGACCGCCGCCGCCAGTGACGTGGCCGAGGTCAATGCATCCGAGGCCACCTCTGAGACGGAAAAACCGGCTAAGCGCAAATGGTGGCAGAAAAAAGCCCCTGCCGCAGCGGCGACTGCAGGCGTTGTGGGCGCAGCCGCTGTTGCCGCGAACGCAGCCGAGGATGGGGCCGAGGCCGCCGTTGCTACTGACGTAGCCGAGGTTGACGCATCCGACGCCACTTCTGAGACGGAAAAACCGGCCAAGCGAAAATGGTGGCAGAAAAAAGACCCCGCCACAGCGGCGACCGCAGGCTCTGTGGGCGCAACCGCTGTTGCCTCGGACGCAGCCGTGGATGGGGCCGAGGCCGCCGTCGAGGCCACCGCAGAGACATCGGCGGCCAGCACGGCTCCGGCTTTGACAGATGCGCCGGTGGTTGCGCCTGAGGAAAAACCGGCCAAGCGAAAGTGGTGGCAGAAAAAAGATCCCAACGCGATCACCGAAACCACGCTTGACCCGATCGAAGGTGCCGCAGCAGCTATCGACGCCGCAGAGCCGACGCCTGTCGCCGCGACGGCCGCCACGACATCCTCGCTTTCGAAACCATTTGTTCAGGTCGGCACGTTTGGCGTTCAGTCCAATGCCGACAGCGCCGCGGCCAAGATCCGCAGAAATGGCATGTCGGCCGAGGTGCGAGAGTTGAAGACCGAAGACAACACCGTCTGGCGCGTGCTGGTCGGACCTGCCGCCACCCGCGCCGAGCGCAAGGCCATCCAGAACGACGTGAAAGATCTGGGCTTTGGCGACGCGTTCACCGTGGCCAACTGAGAACAGGAGGCACCTCATGCTATCCGCATTGCGAACATCCGTTTTCACCCTCGGGATGGCTGTTCTGGCCCTGCCCGCCTACGCGTTCGACACCTCGGCACGCGCGGCATATGTAATGGACCAAACCACAGGTACCGTGCTTCTTTCCAAAGACGCTGATCAGCCGCTTCCGCCCGCATCCATGTCCAAGCTCATGACGCTTTATGTCGCGTTCGAAGCCCTACGTGATGGGCGTTTGACGCTGCAGGAGACATTGCCTGTCTCGGAACATGCCATGAGCTATGGCGGCTCAACCATGTTCCTGAACACGCAGGACCGTGTGTCTGTCGAGGATCTGATACGGGGCATTATCGTACTGTCTGGCAATGACGCTTGCGTGGTGATCGCCGAGGCGCTCAGCCCCGATGGGACCGAGGCCGGATTTGCCCGCCATATGACCCAGCGCGCGCAGCAGATGGGGATGAACAACTCAAACTTTGCCAACTCCAACGGCTGGCCCGCTGCCGGGCATATGATGTCCGTGCATGATTTGGCCGTTCTCGCAGATAGGCTGATCACGGATTTCCCCGAATATTACCCTCTGTTCGCTGAAGAAGAATTCGAGTTTGACGGGCGCGCGCCTTCGAACAAGCGCAACCGCAACCCGCTGCTACGGCTGAACATTGGGGCCGACGGCCTGAAAACCGGCCACACGCAAGAGGCCGGCTACGGCCTTGTCGGATCGGCCAAACAAGGCGACCGCCGGGTGATCTTCGTTCTCACTGGCCTAGACAGTACCGCTCAGCGGGCAGAGGAGGCTGAGTCCGTGGTTAACTGGTCGTTTCGAAATTTTGTCGAGAGGACAGTTGCCACCGAAGAAGCGCCGATAGCCGAAGCCAAGCTGTGGATGGGTGAGAAAAAGACCGTGGGTCTGGTGCCCGACGGCGACCTGAATGTTTTGTTCCCGGTTCTGGGCACCCAGAATATCGAAGCCGAAGTTGTCTATGACGGCCCCATCAACGCACCTGTTGCCAAAGGTCAGCAACTGGCCGAGCTCGTTATAAAGCCAGAAGGTCTGCCCGAAATCCGCCGTCCTCTGTTCGCGGCCGAGGATGTCCTTCTGGGCGGCTTCATGGTGCGCATGATGACGGTCGGTGGCATTGTTCTGAAAGACGTTATTAATAACCCGCTGGAGTCGATGTGACGCAACGCGGGTTATTCCTGACCTTTGAAGGCATAGACGGATCAGGCAAATCAACTCAGGCCCGGATGCTGGCCGAGTCCCTTCGCAATGCGGGCCATCAGGTCGTTCTGACGCGTGAACCCGGCGGGTCGCCGGGGGCAGAAGAAATCCGCCGCCTCGTACTGGAAGGCGACCCTGACCGGTGGTCGGCGGAAACCGAACTATTGCTGTTCACCGCCGCCCGCCGCGATCATTTGGAACGGACAATCGAACCGGCCCTTGCCGCGGGCCAGGTCGTGATCTGCGATCGTTTTGCCGACAGCACAAGGATGTATCAGGGCCTGTCCCGGGGGAATCTGCGGGCGGTTGTCGACCAACTCCATGACTTGATGATCGGGCGCGAACCGGACATGACCCTGCTGATCGACATGGACCCGGACACTGGCCTGTCCCGCGCCAAAGGGCGACAGGGCACCGAGGAGCGGTTCGAAGATTTCGGCCCTGCCCTGCAAAAACAGATGCGCGCCGGATTTCTGGCGCTGGCCGATGAGTTTTGCGACCGGTTTCGCGTCATCGATGGCAATCGCGACATGGACACAGTCGCGCATGATGTGAGAGATATCGTCGAGGCAGCCTTGCGATAGACGATGAGCCACGACATCCCAACCCCAGATCAGGCGCCCGGAGCGCCGCATCCGTGTGAGACCGCACAACTGTTCGGGCAGGACACGGCCGAGCAAGCATTTCTGAACGCCTACAACTCGGACCGGTTACACCATGGTTGGCTTCTGACCGGCCCGCGCGGGGTCGGTAAGGCCACGCTGGCATGGCGGATCGCGCGGTTTCTGCTCGCCACCCCTCCGGCGGATGAAGGAGGGCTGTTTGGCGCGCCTCCTCCCCCGCAAACGCTAGAGATCGACCCGGACCATCCGGTGTCGCATCGCATATCTGCTGGCGCTGAACCGGGGCTGGCGGCGATCACCCGGTCGTTGAACGATCAGGGGCGTCTCCGGAATGAGATCGTGGTGGATGACATCCGCAAGCTGGGCAAGTTCTTCGGCCTATCCTCGGCAGATGGCGGGCGGCGTGTGGTCATTGTGGACGCGGCTGATGAGATGAATGTCAGTGCTGCGAATGCCCTTCTGAAAATGCTGGAGGAGCCACCGGAACGCACCACGTTGCTGCTGATTTCGCACCAACCCTCACGCCTGTTGCCAACGATCCGGTCACGTTGCCGCACCTTGCGTCTCTCACCGCTGGGTCCTGAGGATATGCAGGCCGCTTTGGCGCAGACCGGGGCAGAGGTTCCCAGCCAGACCGATCACCTTGCCGCTCTGGCCGCTGGGTCGGTGGGCGATGCGGTCCGTCTCATCAATCTGGGCGGGCTTGAGATCTACGCCGAGTTGATCTCCATTCTTGGCACCCTGCCCCGCATGGACCGTCAGCGCGCCCTTAAGCTGGCCGAAGCCGCCGCCCAGCGCGGCGCAGCTGAACGTTTCGAACTGTTGCTGACCCTGATCGACGTGGCGCTATCCCGTCTGGCGATGACCGGCGCGACAGGCATAGCCCCCTTACCGGAAGCCGCCCCCAACGAGGCGGAAACTCTGACCCGGCTTTCGGCCTCACCTCATCAGGCCCGCAACTGGGCCGAGGTGGCGGCAACGATCACCGCCCGAGCACGTCATGGTCAGGCGGTGAACCTTGACCCTGCCGCGTTGGTCCTAGATACGATGTTCAAGATACAAGAAACCTCCGGTCAGAGCAGATGAGCAACATCCCCCAGATCACCGATAGCCATTGCCATCTGGATTTCCCCGATTTCGAAGGGCAACTGGACCAGATCATCACCAATGCAGCGGAGGCCGGTGTGACCCGCATGGTCACTATCTGCACCCGCCTGCGCAATGAACCCAGCGTGCGCGCCATCGCCGAGGCTCATGCACCGATCTTCTATGCCGCCGGCACCCACCCGATGAGCGCGGCGGACGAGCCGATGGCCATGGTCGATGAACTGGTCGCATTGGCGCAGCACCCCAAATTCGTGGGCATCGGCGAGACCGGGTTGGACTATCACTACACCGCCGACAGCGCCGAGGTGCAAAAGCAATCCCTACGCATTCATATTGAGGCGGCCCAACGCACCGGCCTGCCTCTGATCATCCACGCCCGCGCAGCCGATGACGATATGGCGCGCATTCTCACTGAGGAATACCGCAACGCGCCCTATTCCTGCGTGATGCACTGTTTCTCATCATCGGCCGAGCTGGCAAAGGCTGCCTTGGACCTTGGGTTTTACCTGTCGATGTCCGGGATCGCTGCATTCCCCAAAAGTCAGGAGCTGCGCGATGTCTTCGCGACCGCTCCGGTAGATCGCATTCTGGTCGAAACCGACGCCCCCTATCTTGCGCCGCCCCCATACAGGGGCAAACGCAATGAACCCGCCTATACCGCTCACACTGCCCGCAAAGGGGCCGAGGTATTCTGCATGGACTACGCAGATTTCGCCGCCCAGACACAGGTAAACTTTGACCGCCTGTTCTCAAAAGCGGCACAGTATAAGGCCGCCGCATGACACAGCTGCGCTGCACCATTCTGGGCTGCGGGTCCTCGGGCGGCGTACCGCGCCTTGGTGGGCATTGGGGCGAATGCGACCCCGAAAACCCAAGAAATATCCGCCGTCGCTGCTCGATGTTGGTCGAAAGAGATGGGCCGGAGGGCACGACCTCGGTCTTGATCGACACCTCGCCGGATATGCGCAGCCAGCTTCTGGATACCGGAACCGGGCGACTCGATGGGGTGGTCTATACTCATTCTCACGCCGATCATGTGCACGGCCTTGATGATCTGAGAATGATCGTCTTCAACATGAAGACCCGTGTGCCGGTCTGGGCGGATGGCGACACCCAGAATGCCCTGCTCGGACGGTTCGGATATGCGTTCATCCAGCCCGAGGGCTCTCCGTACCCACCGATTCTGGAGCTGAAATCTATTGACGGCCCTTTCGAGATCGACGGTCCCGGAGGTCCGATCCCCCTGCGCCCGTTCCGCGTGAACCATGGGTCAATCGACTCGCTGGGGTTTCGGATGGGCAATCTCGCCTATCTGCCAGACGTCGCCGAAATCTATGACGATGCATGGACCGAGATGGAAGGGCTGGATTGTCTGGTCATCGACGCCCTGCGCCGCGCGCCGCATCCTACCCATGCGCATCTGGAAAAAACCCTGGGGTGGATTGAGAAACTGCAGCCCAAACGCGCCGTCCTGACCAATATGCATATCGACCTGGACTATGCGACGGTCGAGGCCGAAACCGCCGATCACATCACCCCCGCCTATGACGGGATGGTGATCGAGCAAGCGCTGTAAGGCCCTGCCGTTTGCGGCACACATATCGCCAGAACCGGGGGCGATATGCTTCAAAGCCTGATTGACGTTATCCTGCCGGTCTTTCTGGTGATTGGCGCAGGCTATGCTGCGACCCGTTCGGGCTATTTCAAAGAGGTGCATGTCGACGGGTTGATGCGCTTCACGCAGGGCTTTGCTATTCCCTGCCTTCTGTTTCTTGCCATCGCCCATCTGGATCTCAGTGCCAGTTTCGACCCTCGGCTTCTGGTCAGTTTCTATTCAGCAGCCGCACTTTGTTTTACTGCGGGACTGTTCGGGGCACGGCTGATCTTTGGCCGTGATTGGGAAGACTGCGTCGCCATCGGCTTTTGCTGCCTGTTTTCGAACTCGGTCCTTCTGGGCCTTCCCATTACCGAACGCGCTTATGGCCCAGAAAGCCTGACCGGCAACTACGCGATCATCGCCTTCCACTCGCCCTTCTGTTACGGCGTCGGGATCACGGTGATGGAGATCGTGCGCAATCGTGGCCATGGCGGCACAAAAATGGTGCGCTCGGTTCTGTCTGCGATGTTCAAGAATGCTCTGATCCTGGGCATCGCGCTGGGCTTTGTCGTCAATTTATCCGGGTTGGTCATTCCACAAGTGGTGGATGAGGCGCTGGAACTCGTAACCCGCGCCGCCCTGCCCGGCGCGTTGTTCGCGCTGGGCGGCGTGCTCGTGAAATACAAACCCGAAGGAGATCTTCGCGCGATCGCCTATGTTTGCGGGATTTCTCTGATGTTGCACCCAAGCCTCGTGTGGCTGTTCGGAACAACCACAGGGCTGCCGCAGGACTTGTTCCGCTCTGGAGTGTTGAACGCAGCGATGGCACCAGGTTTCAACGCCTATATTTTCGCCAACATGTACGGGCGCGCCAAACGAGTAGCGGCCTCGTCGGTCCTGATCGGAACCGCAAGCTCGATCCTAACCGTCTGGCTTTGGCTGACACTTTTGGGCTAACACCCGCCTTGACATAGAGAACCGGCGACACACTTACCGCTCAGGAACAGGAGCCCGGAATGCCGCACGCCATCATCGTTGCCCATGGTCAGCCCTCAGATCCGGAACCAGCTGAGGCATCGCTGGCCCAGTTCGCCGCTGAGGTGAATACCCTCGCGGCCGATGTGTCGGTCCATTCTGCAACGCTGGCAAATCCCGGCGTGCTCGAAGAAGTGATGGACAGCCTGCCCCACGACACCGTGATTTACCCCTTGTTCATGGCGAAAGGCTGGTTTGTGACCAGCGCCTTGCCCAAACGCATCGGGGATCGCAACTTGCGAATTCTGGACCCGTTGGGCACCGACCCAATGCTTCCCGATCTTGTCAGCGACGCGTTGAAATCGGCCCTGAGGGCAAAAGACTGGAACGCCGCTGCTTCCGATCTGATCATCGCCGCGCACGGCTCAGGCCGCAGTAGAAACCCATCGGCCGTCGTGAATGACTTTGCCGAGCAGTTGTCGCAGAGAATGACACTCCGATCGATCCGCGTCGGATTTGTCGAAGAACCTCCGTCGATTTCCGATGCTGCCAATGGAGTGTCAGAACAGTCGCTTTGCCTGCCGTTCTTCGCCTGTCGCGGAGGTCACGTGCTTGAAGATGTGCCAGAAGAGCTGGACAAAGCGCATTTCCGAGGCACGGTTCTGCCAGTGATCGGCGAATTGCCCCCGATACAGCGCAAAATCGTCGACACTCTGCAAGCGGCTTTTTCCACAGCCTGATCTCAGGACTGCGCCTTGAGCAGCGTGGAATAGAGCCGGTGACAGGATCGACCCTCTCGCTTGGCTTGGTACAGCGCGAGGTCCGAGGCCTGCAGAACATCTTCGGCCCTCGGATTTTCAAAATTCGTGGACAAGGCGGTGCCGATACTTGCGGAGATACGGCAATCCTTGTCCTGAAAGCTCATCGGTTGGTTCAGTCTTTCGATCAACCGGTCTGCAATCGCAGAAAGCCGGGCCGTGTTGGACAAGCCTTGGAAGATGATGACGAACTCATCCCCGCCGATTCGCGCCACCGTGTCGTCGTCTCGGGTCTCTTCGAGCATGATCCGCGCGGCCTGCTGCAAGACGAAATCGCCGGCAGCATGTCCCAGACGGTCATTCACGGATTTGAAGTAGTCCAAATCAATATGCATCACCGCAAATGGCGCGTTCGACGTGATCATCTGTCCTAGAAGGCTATCCATCGCGCGCCGGTTTTTCACTCCGGTCAGAGTATCGGTATAGGCCTGCTCCTCAGCCGCGAGCATTGCACCCTGCAGCCTGAGGTTCAGCGACCGAGACGCATCCATAGCGGCCGATTTCGCTTCAACTAGATAGAGCAGCTCGATCGCCAGATCAGTGCCGGAAAAATCAGCGCTGGTCAGGGCGTAGTCGCGTACCGCGTCGAGGATCGAGATACCGAAGGACAGGTTGATAACCGCCCCTTCCCCGCCCGGCAGCGGGGCGACCAGCCCCTTGAGGGCTGTGCGCGGCTCATCATGAAACCTGAGGTGCAGATTCGCCCCGGCCATGGCCATAAATGCCGGTATGGTTGTCACCGTGCGGGGGCGAACCATTTCGAAAACATCCAGGAAACTATGCCCCTCCATCACGCAGTCCGGGCGTAACTTCTGCAATGTCGGACCGACGCGCAGGATGCGACCCTCTTGGTCAACCAGAAGAAACATCGGACACAGGGTTTTCAGCAGTTCTGCCAGATCATCCATCCGCGTCATGCGCCCCGCGCCCCCAAATCGAATTGCCGCCCCTCAGCAAATGCGCTTTCGACAAGCAGGATCGAAATCACCTCGGCCTCGCCCTGCTGACCTTCATGCGACAACATCACCAAAGCGCCGTAATCATCTGCCATCGCACGCAAAACACCGACCATTGCGCTGGCATATCCGGGCAGTCCGGGCCCGCAGGTAAGCTGGAATTCAGTCTGCGAAAGCTCTTGTAATTCAAGGGCTGGAAGAGACAGGTCGGACACGGCCAGTCGGACCCGATCCGCCAGATCATCAAGGGAATGGAGGAATTCGACATAGGTCACACCGCCAAACCGCAATAGGCGACGCAGTGCTTCGGTATTGGGATGCGAGACCAGATAGGTTCCCACGTCTTCCAGAATCTCGGTTCGCGGCCGGGCGAGCCCCGTACTCAGCGCATCCAGCAGAGAGGCCGTGATCGCGTCATCGTAGGTCAACATGGCCTCAAACTCGGAAAACCCCAATCCGGCCGAATCTGTTACGCGCTGCCAGCACGGCCGCCCGTAGGTTGCGCATACAAACGACTGTATCGCCCGATTGATCAGACCATGCATCAGATGCCTCAGATTGGTTGTATCCGTACTGTGGCCTGACAATCCTTAACAAATAGCCAAGAACCGCTGCTGATCAGCGGAAAGACCTCTTAGTATCATAGCGATATCAAAAATCCGTCGGTGCCCCACCTTCGGCTTTGCGGCGGGTGACGAACTCCGCCAGCTCCTCGCGAATACCCTCATCCAGAGGGGGTGCTTCGAAACTTCCGATGATCTCTTTGAACATATGATGCGCGCGCTCAGCGGTCCAAATACCTCCTGCGATCTCCCAGCCTTCGTAGTTCTTCCAGTCGCTCAGAAACGGTTGATAGAAGGCGGTCGTGTAGCGGTCCTGAGTGTGCTGAATGCCAAAGAAATGCCCGTCATTCCCGACCGCACGGATAGCGTCCAGGGCGATTGCATCCGGGCCGGTCGCGGTGAGATCAGGATTCATATACCTCTGAATTTGCTGAAGGATTTCGCAATCCATGATGAACTTCTCAGGACTTGCGATCAACCCGCCCTCAAGCCATCCCGCCGCGTGATAGACCATGTTGGTCCCCGACTGCACCGACGCCCAGAGCGAGTTTGACGTCTCCCACACCGACTGCCCATCCGGCACATTCGCCGCACAGACGCCTGACGATCGCATCGGCAGACCATAGAAGCGCGCCATCTGGCCGGTCATCTGAGTGGCCCGCATATACTCTGGCGTCCCAAAAGCCGGTGCCCCGGATTTCATATCCACGTTCGAGGTAAAGGTTCCAATCACGCAAGGAATCCCCGGACGTACATATTGGAACAGAGCGATAGCACAGAGAGCCTCGGCCAGAGACTGCGCCACCGCGCCAGCGATGGTGACGGGGGCCATCGCTCCGGCCAAGGTAAATGGCGTGACCACAATCGCCTGACCACGCCGCGCCAGACGCAGGCAGCCGTCAATCATCGGGTGGTCGTGCTTCAGCGGCGAGGTCGAATTGATGTTGGTATACATCCGCGGCGTGGCCTCGAACTCTTCATGGCTCAACCCGCCCGCGATACGGACCATCTCCATCACGTCTTCGACCCGCTCTTTACCCAGCGAATAGGCGTGCATCGCTTTATCGGTCAGGGTCAGCTTGTCATAGAGCACATCAAGGTGGCGGATGCTGGCGTGAATATCGACCGGCTCAACCGGGTAGCCACCAGCAAAATGGATGCAGTTGAAATACTGTGTCAGCTTCAACAGGTTTCGGCACATCTCACGATTACCGGGAACTTTGGTTCCGATCTCCATATCCCAGTAGTTCGGAGGGGAGGAGACGTTGCCGAACAAGATGTTCCGCCCACCAATCTCGATCGTCCGGTCGGGATTGCGCGGCGTGATCGTGAAACGGCTCGGGGCTTTTGCCACCATCTCCATCACGAAATCGCGGCCCATCCGCACGTTGTCACCGTCTATCTTACAGCCCGCCTCACGCAGGATGCCGATGGCTTCTTCGTTGTAGAACTCGACCCCGATCTCTTCGAGAATTCGCATGGCACCGTCGTGGATTGCCTCGATCCCGCCCTGATCCAGAGGCTCGGTCGGTGCATCTATATTGACCGGTGGGTTCCACGGCATCTGATCAATGGCCGCACTTCCCCTGCGCTCGGCAGCGCCAGCGCGCCCTCCGCTACGACGTCTGCGCGATTTGGTTCCGGCCATGTTCGACTCCCTGCCAGTTGCCTGCTCTCAAGCAAGCCCGGGAAAGCGGGAACAGGCCGTTCCATCTGCGACAGATTTTGTCGTTTACAAGCTTTGAACCGCCGGAAACGGGTACTTCAAATCTAGTTATCCGCCAACCAAGCCGGGATATGACCAATATCGGGCAAGACCGCATCCGCCATCGGCGCAAGAACGTCGGCGTTGGCGAGACCGGTGAGGACTCCGATCGTGGTCATCCCAGCCGCCCGCCCGGCCTGCAGGTCGTGCAGGCTATCGCCGACCATGGCGATGCGATCCGGCTTTACGCCGATATGCGCGGCGAAGGCCAGCAATTGGCCGGGGCCGGGTTTGAACCCATGACCACTGTCATATCCGGCAATAAAGTCGAAATGGTCTTTGACGCCCACCGACTCCAGATGCTGAAGCGCCGGGTGCTCGCTGTCATTTGTGGCGACTCCAAGCTTGAGGCCGGCCTGTTTCAACGCATCCAGGAACGGCCCCAAAGGCACCGCCTGAGCTTGCGGCGCGGCTGCGGCCTCGGCATTCATCAACTCGATCAAGGCGTTACGCGACAAGCCATCGACATGCGGCAACAGGGCTTCTGCGATTTCCTCAACGGTTCCCGCAATCACGACGCTATCCGGAGAATAGGTTTCACTCTTGAGGTTGAAGCCGATGATCCGACCCAGTTCCGCTGCACGTTCCGAGTCATTCTCGGCCAGACGCAACAACATAGTCCGTCCGAACGTGCCCCAAGTGTTGGCGAAGTCAAACAGCGTGCCGTCCTTGTCGAACACGATCGCATCTATTGGCATGAAAAGCTCCTGCTGAGTCAGGTCCAGTGAACGTCGGAACCACGCGACAACACCGCTTGCGCCTGAGCGGGGTGGTCATACGGCACGGACGCCGCGTCACAAAATGCCATGATCCACGAATCGTCAAGCATCAGGAAATCCAGAACCGAGGCCAGAAAGTCGGGCTCAACCGCCCTGTCGCGCAGATCATTCGCCGCGGCACCGGTCGAGCCCAGAAAAATGGGCAAAAGCTCCTCATTCCCGACCAACCATCCGAGGGCATTCAGAGCAAGAGTTTGGGCGGAATCTTCGGAAATCGACATAAACTGGCCTCGTTCCCCTGTCTTGGAAAGGGTTTGTTAACCAGACTCATAAACACTTTGTTCACGCATGCAATCAATGGTGAGCAACTATGTCCGTGCAGGGAACCATCCTTGTTTTAGATGGCGTATCTACAAACCGCATCATGCTGAAGGTTCAGCTGACGGCGGCGTGGTACCACGTGGTGCAAGGTGAGAAATTGGAAGGCCTCGCCGCGCTCTTGCGGCGTGTGCGGCCTGATCTCGTGCTGACTGCGCAAACGCTGCCCGACGGCACGGCAGCTGATGTCAAAAGCCTGATTGCGAAAAATCCGGCCTTGGGCGACGTGCCCGTCGTGGCGCTGACTGGTCAGAATGACAAACAGGCGAGGCTGCGCGCTTTGGCGGATGGTCTGGATGATGTTTTGACCCACCCATTCAAGGATACACTGCTGCTCGCCCGTATCCGTAGCCTATTGCGCGCACGAGCTGACACGCAGGACCTGCAATTCCGCGAGAGCCCCCAGTCTCTCGGCCTGGCCGAGCCGGAGACCCCGCACGTTGCAGCCCCCAAACGGGCCCGCGTTGCGGTTCTTGCACAAAAGCCGCGCAACGGCGCGCTTTGGCAAAAAGCCCTTTCCGTGCAGTCCCGCTACGCTTTGAACTCGCACCACCAATCAGACCTTCAGGCCTTGCTCTCAGGCCCGATCCCGGATGCAATCGTGGTCGAGCTGGATGCAGACCGGTCCGTGCTGAACATCCTGGCCGACCTCAGATCACGCGGAGCTACACGTCATACGGTTCTGATCGGGGTGCTGATCGACAACAACGCCACCCGCGCGTCCGAAGCGCTGGACCGGGGGGCAGATGCCGTCTGTCTCGGCGGGTTCTGCGCTGACGAGATCGTCTTGCGGTTGGACAACCAGATTGCCCGCAAAAGCCGGATGGACCAGATGCGAGACTCGCTGAAGAAGGGGATCGCCGAGTCGTGGATCGACCCTCTGACCGGGTTGCAGAACCGCCGCTATGCCATGCGCGCCATCCAACAGATTGCGCAGCAATCGGCACAGACTGGGAGGGGTTTTGCCCTGATGCTGGCCGATCTGGATCATTTCAAGGCGATCAATGACGAATACGGTCACGCCAGTGGTGATTGCGTGCTGACTCAAGCGGCGGCACGGATGCAACAGGTCGTCGGTAAGGCAGGATTCGTCGCGCGCATCGGCGGAGAGGAATTCATGATCGCCGTTCCCAATATCTCGCGCGCCAAGGCGCTGACGATGGCAAGCACCCTGTGCGAGGCGATCTGTGCAGTACCTTTTCGCCTGCCCGATCAACGCACACCGATTTCCGTAACCATAAGTGTGGGCCTGAAAATGTCTGCGCCGACCTACCTTTCACAAGAAGAGGCCGAACCCGTTGAGCAGTTGATCAAATCCGCAGACAAAGCGCTCTACGCGGCCAAACAGGCCGGACGCAACCAAGTGCAGATCAGGCAAAGCGCTGCCTGATCGCTTCAGTGCTTTTTCTTGTGACCGCGCGGACCGCGTTTGACGACTTCTTCCAGACGGGTCGCATAGGTCTGACGCTCCTCGTCGTTCATCTGCGTAACCAGAACCAACCATTTTTCTTGCAGCGCGGCCTGCAAGTCCGCGGTCGCTTGCGCCTGCTGCTGCAGCAATAGCGTGACAGTTTCGGGATCAAATGGAACAGCCCGCAACGCCTCGGTCACAACCATGAAGTCCTCCGAGCGCCCCTTGGCCCCTTTGCCGTGCAGGCCGGATAGCTCTCCCCTCAGGGATTTGCGGTCCTCTTTCGGCAAGGCCCGGTACAATGCGGGCCCAAAGCCCGGTGGTGCCTTGGCGTGATCGCTATTCTTCAGCCGCAATACGCTGCCGACCGCGACCCCTATGACCAACAGGTTGATCGCCAGAGAGAGGGTCAGAACGATCGGCATCCAACGGCGTTTCGGTTTTGGATCAGTGTTCATTCCGTACTCTCCAGAAAACTGGTGTCAAATCCAAGGTCGGCCGCCAGAACGCTGCCATCCGTCGCGCCGAACAGGCCGACCGTATCCGGCAAAACGGCAGGCGCGAAAAACCCTATGAAAATCCCGGTGACGCTGGCAGCGGCCAAGCCGCTAAAGCCCTGCCATCCACCGATATTGTCCAGAAGGCGTAGCCACAGAGACCGTTCAGAGCGTGTGTGTTTCGTCACCCGCCCTAGCCGAATTGTTTCGGCATCTGTCTGGATACGCACGGCAAGATCATCCGGCAGGCCAGGTCGGTCCTTGCGCGCCTGAGCAAACAGGTTTTCCAGTTCCATGTCGTCATCTGCCATCGTCATACCCCAGTTCTTCCCGCCGTCCGGCCAATATGGCCGACAAAGCCCGCTTTCCACGCGCGGTCAAGCTTTCGACCGCTTCTACCGATAGGCCCATGACCCCGGCAATCTCGGGGTTGGACAGTTCCTCAATATGCCTCAACACGACGGCTTGTCGCTGTCGGTCGGGCAATTGCGCAAGCGCGACCTGCAATGCGTCATGGCGCGCCGTATCCTGCATTTTCTCAACCACGCTGGCGGCGTTGTCGGGCGGCTCAGCCTCTTCGGGCAGCTGCTCAGGCGTCTTTTTGCGCTTACGGTCCAGACACAGGTTCAGCGTGACCCGATAGAGCCAGGTCGACACTTTGGCCGTGCCCGGCACCCATTTGGGGGCCATCTGCCACAGCCGCATCATGGCATCCTGCGTCACATCCTCGGCCTCTGCCTGATTGCCCAGCATGCGCAGAGAAACCGAATAGCAACGCGGGCCCAGCCGGTCCGTCAGGATCCGCGCGGCCCCAGCGTCGCCATCGGCAAACATCCTCAGCAACCTATCGTCACTAAGGTCGTCCGCGGTGCACGCAGCACCGCGGACGTCTTGAGGGTGGGAGGTCAGATCCTCCATCCTGCATCAGCTATCGTCAGCGTCCGATTTCTGGCGCTTCTTGTGATGCTTGCCCATCTTGTCTTTTGCATCGGCAAATTCCTGTTCCGAGATACCGCCGCTGCTATCCGCGTCGATCCGATCAAACATCTTGTCAGCCCGGCGCGGTTTGGGCAACTCATCGGTGCTGAGAACCCCATCGCCATTCGCGTCATGTTTCTCGAACATCTTGGTCACGCGATCATTGGCCTTCTGCTGGGCCGCAGCCTGCATCTCCTCGACGCTCAACTGTCCATCGCCGTTAGTATCAGCCTTTGTGAAGCGCTGTGCGCGATGAGCCTGCATCTCTTCTTTCGTGATCTGACCATCCGCATTGGCGTCCAGTTCCTGAAACGAGACAGGCTCACGATCCTTTGGGCCTGCTGCCAGGGCCGACGTACCTGTGATCGCCACTGCCGACAGAACGATTGCCGGGATGAATTTCGAGTTCTTCATATCGGTTTCCCCATATTGGCGCGACCTGATTGCCGCTGCTCATATCCATTCAAACGCGGCACCAGCGGGTTTCCGTCGAAAAAAGTTTAGCGAAGGATCAGCAGGTCACGAACGCTTGCCCTACCCAAGCGATGCAAAGCGACGCACCCCCCTTTTCTATTGCGGCAAACAGGCCCATTATCCGCCAAAGATAGATGCGCGAGTTACATTATCATGGATCAAACGATCACCCCCGCAGTGGAAGAAGAGCGCGAAACATGGCCAGCTTTGGTCAAAGGCTTTCGTTGCAAATGCCCGAGATGTGGCGAAGGCAAGCTGTTGCACAGCTACCTCAAGGTTAACGACAGCTGCTCAAATTGCGGTCAAGAGCTGTTTCACCACCGCGCAGATGACGGCCCCGCCTATCTGACGATTCTGCTGGTCGGGCACTTGCTGGCGCCTGCTTTGCATGTGTCATACGTGCATTGGCGTCCGGATCCGTGGACCATGGCCATCGGATTTTCCATCGGCTGCATAGCGCTGTCGCTGTTCCTGCTGCCCCGCCTGAAAGGGGCTGTCGTGGCTTATCAATGGGCTCGGCGCATGCATGGGTTCGAGAAAGCCGCGTGACCGTCGACAAGACCGCCATCCGCAACGCAGCAACCGTCATCGTATTGCGGGACCGTTTTACCGCGCCCTCGATCCTGATGGGGCAACGTGGGGCCAAAGCGGCGTTCATGCCGAACAAATTCGTGTTTCCCGGCGGCGCGGTCGACCCCGAGGATGCGAGCATCCCACTGGCCGCCCCGCTGCCCCAACTCTGCTATGATCGCTTGGCCGAGCAGGCCGAGGCTGACCTGCAGCAGGCGCTTGCCGTCGCAGCGATTCGAGAATTGTGGGAGGAAACCGGGATGGTCCTTGGCCAACCCGGTGAATGGGAGGGCGATGCTCCGACCGATTGGACCAGCTTTGCGGCTTTGGGCTTCAAACCCTCGGCCGAGGCGCTGCAGTTCGTGTTCCGCGCGGTTACCCCTCCGGGTCGGCCCAGACGGTTTGATGCGCGGTTCTTTCTGGTCGATGCACAGGCGATTCACGGCGATCTGGACGATTTCAGCCGCGCCTCGGATGAGCTGTCGCACCTGCAATGGGTCAGGCTGGACGAGGTTCGAAACTTCGATCTGCCCTTCATCACCGAGGTCGTGCTGGCCGAGATCACGGCGCGGGTCACCGACCCGACACCGCCATCCTCTGTCCCGTTCTTTCTAAACAATGATGAGGCCAGCCTGTTCCAAAGGCTCAGGGGGTACCCCATGCCCGAGGTCGACTGACCCCAACCTTACTTCATGCGGCTGATCACAACCGTGACTTCAGGCTTTTTGCCGATCTCAGCTTTGGCCGTCTGACGCACGATCCGGCGCATGGCCTCTTCCAGTTTGTCATCGTCGCGCAGGGTATTGGCCTCAGCCCGCATCAGGAACTGGTTCAGGTCTTCCTCAAGCACCTCAACAAGCGCCGCGCGAGAGGTTCCGATCTCCGGCAGACCCATCGTATCGCACCACGGCTCACCCAGAGGCTCGTCCTCTTCATCCAGAATGACGGTCACAGTCACGTGGCCGTTCAGCGCCATGCGGATACGGTCGCGCACAACCCCGTCCAGCGCCCCGACCTTGACCGTGCCATCCAGATAGGTCCGCCCAGTTTCGACATAGTCGACAACCTTCGGCGCATTGCCGGTCAGATCCAGCATGGTGCCGTTGACGGCCAGAATACCCGTGCGTCCACCAGCCTCGGCCAGTTTGGCATGTTCGCGCAGGTGGCGGTGTTCGCCATGCATCGGGATCACCATCTGCGGGTCGATCAACCCATGGACTTTCTCAAGATCAGGCCGGTTGGCATGGCCCGATACGTGATAAAGGCCAGAGCTGTCATCCACCACATCCACACCCTTTTCGCTGAGCTGGTTGATGATGAAAATCACGCCGCGCTCGTTGCCGGGAATGGTTTTCGAAGAGAACAGGAACAGGTCGCCTTCTTTCAACTCGATGCCGCGGTATTTACCACGAGCCAGCTGCGCGCTAGCGGCGCGGCGTTCGCCCTGACTGCCGGTTACAATCAGCATCAGGTTCTGACGCGGAAGCTCTACAGCCTCTTCGGCGCTGATCACTTTAGGGAAATCCGACAGGATGCCGGTTTCCGTTGCAGCCTCGATCATCCGGCGCATGGCCCGGCCCAACAGCACGACCGAGCGCCCGGCCCTTTGACCAGCCTCAGCCAAGGTCTTCACCCGAGCGACGTTCGAGGCGAAGGTGGTCGCCACAACCATACCTTCGGCGCTTTCGACCAGCTTGGTGATCTCAGGGCCGACCTCGGATTCCGAGCGTCCGGGGTGGCTTGAGAACACATTGGTGCTGTCACAGACCAGAGCCTTCACGCCGGACTTGGCGACATGGGCCCAGAGATCGGGATCAAACGGTTCGCCCACCACCGGGTTTGTGTCCAGCTTGAAGTCCCCCGAATGCACGATCCGCCCTTCAGGCGTGTCGATCACCAGCGCGGCGCTTTCGGGGATCGAGTGCGATACCGGCAGGAAGCCAACAGTGAATGGTCCGGCTGAGACCTGCTCAGGCCAAGCCGAGGCAGTGAGCACAGCATCTTCAGGGTGGCCTCGTTCTTCCATCTTCCGACGGGCGATATTTGCGGTGAAGGCGCGCGCATAGATCGGAGCCCCCAGCGCCTCATAACAATGCGCCACGGCGCCCACGTGATCCTCGTGCGCGTGGGTGACAAAAACCGCTTCTAGCCGGTCGGCGCGTTCCTGTAGCCATGAGATATCGGCATGGATCAGGTCCACACCCGGCGTGGTGTCCATGTCAGGGAAGGTCACACCCAGATCAACGAGGATCAGACGTTCCTTGCCCGGCGCGCCGTAGCCATACACATAGGCATTCATGCCGATTTCACCGGCCCCGCCCAGCGGCAGGTAGATCAGTCTTTCGCTGCTCATGTTGAGCCATTTTCCTTGTTATAGCGATGGATCACGGTCAGCCCGTGCATCGTCAGATCATCTTCGATTGCGTCGAACCCCACGTCGGCCTGATCGAACAAGGGTGCGAGCCCTCCGGTTCCAACGACTTTCATCGGCATTCCGTATTCGGTCTTGATGCGGGCGATCAGCCCCTCAATCAGACCGGAATAGCCCCAATACACGCCCGATTGGATACAGCCAACCGTATTCGTACCAATCACCTTGTCCGGGCGGGTTATGTCGATATGTGGCAGAGCAGCGGCCCCTTGGTGCAGGGCCTCAAGGCTCAGGTTTACGCCCGGCGCGATGATGCCTCCGACATAGGCCCCATCTGAGGCGACGACGTCAAAGTTTGTCGCGGTCCCGAAATCGACAACCACAACGTCTCCGCCATGTCGGTCAAATGCCCCCACTGCATTGGCGAGGCGATCAGGCCCCGGCACCGTGCCTTCGTCAATGCGTGGGGCGACAGGCAAAAGGCAATCCGGTTTACCCACAACTAGCGGACGGCAACCAAAGAACCGATCCGCAAAGATGCGCAGATTGAAAACCACGCGCGGCACGGTCGAGGCGATGACAACATCGGTAATGTCAGCCTCGATCCCGTAGTGTTTCACCAGTGTGGAATACCAGGTGAAATAGGCATCCGCCGTGCGCGAATGATGGGTCGAGGTGCGCAGGGTACACAGAAACGTCTCGCCGTCCCAGATCGAGAAAACGGTATTGGTATTGCCGCAGTCGATGGCCAGAAGCATCTGAGCCCCCTTCAGAAAAACACGTCCGCCGCAGGAATGCTCACACGGCCTTTGGCGGTGTTTAGGACAAGGTTGCCCCCCGCGTCTACCGTTTCGAAGGTACCAACCGTTTCCGACGTGGCGGTACGGGCGGTAATGACCTCACCCAGCCGCGCTGCGCGGGCCAACCATGCCGTGCGGATCGGTTCAAAGCCGTAAGTGACGAATTGGGTTTCATAGCCGGCATAGGCGATGGCGAGTTCGGTCAAAAAATCCTCAGGCGTGACATGCGCACCGGTTTCCGACAGCAGAGAAACCGGGCGAACGGCACCCGGCTCAACCGCGTCTGCGCCAGGGGCTTCGGTCAGATTGACGCCGATCCCAATCGACAGATGTGAAACTCCGCGCCCCTGCCCCGTGCTTTCCAGCAATATCCCAGCAAGCTTGCCGCCGTTCAGCAAAACATCATTGGGCCATTTTAGCGACAAACCTGACGCTCTGCCGGTCACAGCGACACAGGCATCGAACAAGGCCAAAGCCGCTACGAAGCTGCGCAGAGCCGCACTCTCCGGATCGCCCTGAGGGCGCATCAGAAGGGTCGAGGCCAAATTGCCCTTGGGATTGGCCCAAGCCCGCCCTCGCCTGCCGCGCGCTGCTGTCTGATGATGCGCCATGATCCACACGGGGCCTTGCGCCGTGGGTGCAAGACGCGCGGCTTCGTTCAACGTGCTGTCCACCTCTTGCAAGATGTGCAAGCCGTACCCGTCGGGCCAGCTACTCATGTCAGCAAGGCCCGCTTGCGCGGTTGCGCAGCTGCATTGTGTTGGCGGCTTTCATCAGTTGACAAGCGTGGCTGCAGCAGCGGCCGCAGCGCCCTCGACACCAAACTGGTAGAACACGCCGATCAACATCAAAGCCGCCGATCCCATCAAGGCCACCCACAATACAGGGTTTGAACGCGTTTCGATGGGTTCTTCGTTCTCAGCACCGAAATACATATAGAAGACGATCCGCAGATAGTAGAACGCACCGATGACCGAGGCGATGGCCGACACGATCACCAACCCGGTCAGACCCGCGCTGACACCCGCCTGCCAAACGCCGAACTTGGCAAAGAACCCAAGCATGGGCGGTACACCTGCCAAGCTAAACATCAGGATCAGAACGGCCAGAGCCTTTCCCGGATCGCGCTTGGAATACTGCCGCAAGGCGTCGATGTCGGTGACCGGTTTGCCGTCGCGCTCCATCATCAGGATGAAGGCGAAGGTGCCGATATTCATCGTCACGTAGATCGCCAGATACATCAGCATGGCTTTCACGCCCAGCTCGGTTCCCGCAGCCAGACCGATCAGCGCATAGCCCATATGGGCAATCGAGGAAAACGCCATCAGACGTTTGATGTCACGCTGGCCAATGGCGGCAACCGCGCCCAACAGCATGGACAGAACCGACAGCAACACGATCACCTGCTGCCAATCCTTCACGATGCCTCCAAACGCGTCATGCAGCAGGCGCGCAAACAGCGCCATGGCAGCCACTTTTGGAGCGGTCGCAAAGAAGGCTGTGATCGGGGTCGGAGACCCTTCGTACACATCCGGCGTCCACATGTGGAACGGCACGGCCGAAACCTTGAAAGCCAGACCCGAGATCAGCAAGATCAGACCGAAGAGCAGACCGATCGAGACGTCTCCGGCCTGAACGGTGGCGATGACGCCCGAGAACAGCGTGGTGCCGGTGAACCCGTAAACCAACGACGCGCCATAGAGCAGCAGGCCCGAGCTAAGCGCACCCAGAACGAAATACTTCAGACCGGCCTCAGTAGATTTCGCGCTGTCCCGCCGCAGCGCTGCCACGACATAGAGGGCCAGCGATTGAAGCTCCAACCCCATGTAAAGCGACATCAGATCGCCCGCGCTGACCATCATCATCATCCCGACCGCAGCCAAAGCGACCAGCACAGGGTATTCAAACCGCAGCAGGTTGCGGCGGGCCATGTAGTCCTGGCTCATGACAAGAACGGCAGCGGCGGAAAGTAAGATGGCAACCTTGGAAAACCGCGCAAAGCCGTCATCCACGAACATTCCATTGAACGCCACGTTGGTCCCGTCACCGTTGCTTGAGATCCAAATCGCCAGAAGCGCCATTAGACCTGCCGTGGACCAGACCAATGCCGGAGCCAGTTCGTCCTTCTTTGTGTAAACAGCCACGATCAGAGCAGCCATCGCATATACGGCCAGAACGATCTCTGGCAGGATTATCGTCAGATCAGCCTGGATCATGTCTCCAAAGCTCCCTTAATGCGAAGCGGCCGTCTGGGTCGCAGCTTCAGCCGCGGCCAGAGCCGTGTCATAGTTCGAAATCAGTGCAGCGGTCGAGTTGCCGATCACATCGGTCACCAGCGACGGATAGACGCCCAGCAGAATGGTCATCACGATGAGCGGCGCAAAGATCAGCCGCTCACGCGAGCTCATGTCGGTCATCGCCTTGAGGCTTTCCTTGATCAGATCGCCGAACACGACCCGACGGTAGAGCCAAAGCGCATAGCCTGCCGAGAATATCACGCCGGTCGCGGCCACTGCGGTTACCCAGGTGTTGACCTGGAATGCGCCCATCAGGGTCAGAAACTCGCCGATGAAGCCCGAGGTACCCGGCAGGCCGACATTCGCCATGGTGAACAGCATGAAGACCAGCGCATAGGCGGGCATCCGGATCACCAGACCTCCGTACGCGTCGATATCGCGGGTGTGCATCCGGTCGTAGATCACGCCGACGCACAGGAACAAAGCCGCTGAGATAAACCCATGGCTGAGCATCTGGAAGATCGCGCCATCAATACCCTGCTGGTTCGCCGCGAAAATCCCCATGGTCACAAAGCCCATATGCGCGACCGAGGAGTATGCGATCAGCTTTTTCATGTCCTCCTGCACCAGCGCCACGAGAGAGGTGTAGACAACGGCGATGGCTGACATCCACAGAACCAGATCGGTCATCACCGCCGAGCCAACCGGGAACATCGGCAGGCTGAACCGCAGGAAGCCATATCCGCCCATTTTCAACAGGATCGCCGCCAGCACGACCGAGCCCGCCGTCGGGGCCTGCACGTGTGCATCCGGAAGCCAAGTATGCACCGGCCACATCGGCATTTTCACCGCGAAGGATGCAAAGAAGGCCAAGAACATTAGCGTCTGCATCCCGCCGACGACGTAGATGCCCAACACGCTAAAGCTTTCGGACGAGAACTGATGGGTCATCAGCGCCTCGATGTCTGTAGTGCCAGCATCCGCGTACATCGCAACCATCGCCACCAACATCAGCACCGAGCCGAGGAAGGTATAGAGGAAGAACTTGAAGCTCGCGTAGATGCGATCCTTGCCGCCCCAAATGCCGATGATGAGGAACATTGGGATCAGACCTGCCTCGAAAAACAGGTAGAACAGCACCAGATCCAGCGCCATGAACACGCCCAGCATCAGCGTTTCCAGCAGAAGGAAGGCGATCATGTATTCCTTGACCCGTTCGGTCACGTTCCAGCTGGCCAGAATGGTCAGGGGCATGATGAAGGTGGTCAGCAATACGAACAGAACGCTGATGCCGTCTACGCCCATCTTGTATTTCAAACCCATCAGCCACTCGCCCTCTTCCACCATCTGGAAGCCGGTGTTCGAAGGATCAAAGCCCGTGTAGATGCCAATCGACACAAGGAAGGTCACAGTGGTCGCCAACAGCGCCACCCATTTGGCATTCCGCTGCGCCGCCGCATCATTTCCGTGCAGGAACAGCGCCAAGATGCCCGCGGCAATGGCCGGGATGAAGGTGACGATCGAGAGGATATTGTCCATTACTGCGCCCCTCCGCCGATCGACATCCAGGTCACAAGGGCCGCAATGCCCAGTACCATCCAGAAGGCGTAGGTAAAGATGTACCCGGTCTGCGCCTTGCCTGCGAGGCGTGTGAAGAAGGGAACAACGCCCATTGCTACTCCGTTCAGGAAGCCATCAATTGTGTTGCCATCGCCGCGCCTCCACAGGAGGCGGCCAAGCGCCAGAGTGGGTTTGACGAAGACCGCGTCATAGATCTCGTCAAAGTACCATTTGTTCAGCAGGAACAGGTACAGTGGACGCTGGTTTGCGGCCAGACGCGCGGGCAGCGACGTGTTCACGATGTAGAACCAGTAGGCCACGACAAACCCAAGCAACATCGCCACGAAAGGCGAGACCTTGACCCATTTCGGGACGGCATGCGCGTCATCCAGCACCGTATTGTCCGGTGCGATATACAAAGCGCCCTCACCCGGTTCGCCCGCGAAGACGTAGTGATGATCTCCGTGGGCGTCTTTCTTGCCATGTGCCTCATCAGCATGGTCATCCCCGTGCACCTCATCCGAATTGGCATCGGCATGATCATCACCGTGATGCTCTTCGGCGGTGCCATCGGCGACATGCTCGGCATGGGTCGCCTCGTCATGACCTTCAGCATACGCCGAGGCCTCGGCCACCGGAATGCCATAGAACTTGCCCACCTTGTCGGTGTGACCAAAGAAGTTGCCGTACCAGATCATCCCTGCAAAAACCGCGCCCAGTGACAGAACACCCAGAGGGATCAGCATCACCTTCGGGCTTTCATGGGCGTGATCATGCGTATGCTTGTCACCGCGCGGTGTGCCGTAGAAGGTCAGGAAAATCAGACGCCAGCTATAGAACGAGGTGAAAACAGCCGCGATCACCAGCATCCAGAAGGCATAACCTGTACCACCGGCAAAGGCGCTTTCAATGATCGCATCCTTTGACAGGAACCCGGCAAAGCCGAAGGTGGTCAGCGGGATACCAACACCCGTGATGGCCAGCGTTCCGATCATCATTGCCCAGAACGTATAGGGGATCTTCTTCCGCAGGCCGCCATATTCGGTCATTTCCTGCTCGTGGTGCATCGCATGGATCACCGAACCGGCCCCGAGGAACAGAAGCGCCTTGAAGAACGCGTGGGTCAGCAGGTGGAACATCGCCGCCGAGTACATGCCGACGCCTGCGGCCACGAACATGTAGCCTAGCTGCGAACAGGTCGAATAAGCGATGACGCGCTTGATGTCGGTCTGAACCAAACCCACGGTCGCGGCAAAAAACGCAGTCGAGGCCCCAAGGAAGGTGATGAACCCGGTCGCACCCGGCGCGAACTCCATCAGCGGCGACATGCGGCAGACAAGGAACACACCCGCCGTTACCATCGTCGCAGCATGGATCAGCGCCGATACAGGTGTCGGGCCTTCCATTGCGTCAGGCAACCAAGTGTGCAGGATCAACTGCGCCGATTTACCCATAGCGCCGATGAACAGAAGGACACAGATCACCTCAACCGCGTTCCACTCACCCCAGAGGAAGCTGAGTTGCATTTCCGACAGGTCAGGGGCCGAGGCAAAGATATCCGAGAAGTTGATGCTGTCAGTCAGGAAGAAGATCGCGAAAATCCCCAGCGCAAAACCGAAATCACCAACCCGGTTGACGATAAACGCCTTCATCGCCGCGGCATTGGCACTGGACTTGCGGTAGTAAAAGCCGATCAGCAAGTACGAGGCAACGCCCACGCCCTCCCAGCCGAAGAACATCTGTACCAGATTGTCAGCTGTCACCAGCATCAGCATCGCGAAGGTGAAGAAGGAGAGATAGGCAAAGAAGCGCGGCTTATAGCTTTCGCCCTCGCGCCATTGCGGGTCGTGATCCATGTAGCCGAAGGAATAGAGGTGCACGAGCGCCGAGACCGTCGTCACCACGATCAGCATGATCGCGGTCAGGCGGTCCAGACGGATTGCCCAGCTTGTCGAGAGAGAGCCGCTCTCGATCCAGCGCAAGATTTCGATCTGTTGGGTCTGACCATCGAAAGCCAGAAACACGATCCACGACAGAAGGCAGGCCAGAAACAACAGGCCCGTTGCGGTCCACATGGCGGCTTTTTCACCGATGAACCGCCAGCCGAACCCGCAGATCAGAGCGCCCACGAGCGGGGCAAAGAGGATGGTGGTTTCCATAGTTCTCTTAGCCCTTCATCATATTGACGTCTTCAACCGCGATGGTGCCGCGGTTGCGGAAGAAGCAGACCAGAATGGCCAGACCAATCGCTGCCTCCGCCGCCGCAACGGTCAGCACGAACAGCGTAAACACCTGCCCGACCAGATCGCCGAGGAAGCTGGAAAACGCCACAAGGTTGATATTCACCGCCAACAGCATCAACTCGATGCTCATCAGCAGGATGATGACATTCTTGCGGTTCAGGAAGAGACCGAAGATGCCGATGACGAACAGCGTCGCCGCGACCGTAAGATAGTGTTCAAGTCCGATCATCTTCTTAAAGTCCCTGCCCCGGTTTCACGTCCTTCAACTCCATCGCCTTGGCCGGGTCGCGCATCATCTGGCCGACGATATCCTGACGCTTGATGTCCTGACGGTGGCGCAGGGTCAGTACGATTGCACCGATCATGGCCACCAGCAGGATCAGGCCCGCAAGCTGGAACAGAAGGAAATATTGATCGTAAAGGATGACACCCAGCGCTTCGGTGTTGTGGCGGTCGCTCGGAACCGGTTGCGCCAGATTGGCCTCAACACCCTGCGCGCTGTCCCATGCTCCGAACGCCATGATGAACTGCATCAGGATCACCAGACCAATCAGCAGGGCCAACGGCATATAGCGCGCCATCTCGGCCTTCAACTCGGCAAAGTCCACGTCCAGCATCATCACCACGAACAGGAACAGCACCGCGACCGCGCCCACGTAGACGATGATCAACAGCATCGCCACGAATTCGGCCCCCAGCAGTACGAACAGCCCCGCCGACGACAGGAAAGACAGGATCAGCCACAGCACCGAATGCACCGGCTGGCGGCTGATCACCGTGAATAGCCCACCGGTGATAGTGCTGATGGCAAACAGGTAGAAGGCAAAGACGGTCATTGATCCTCATCCTCGTTATCGCCCATGACCTCTTGCGCCAGATCCAGCGCGCGGGTCATGGCCGGGATGCCAGCAAAGACCGACATCTGACCGATCGTTTCAACGATCTCTTGTTTCTTTGCGCCCGCCTCCAGCGCATGGCGCACGGTCTGCCGTACGGCCGAGTCTGCCTGAGCGCCCTGACAGGTCAGCCCGGCCAGCGTCAGCAGCAGACGGGTCTTGGCATCCAGCCCGTCCTTGTTGACGGTGTTGCCGAACATCATTTCCATGACCTCTTTGGGCATGGTCGGCCATAGGTTCTCGAACCCTTTGGGCGAGAAATTCTCCATCGCCGGGTTCATCGCCTTGGCCATGTCCTGCGCCTGCTTCATCATCAGCTCAAATGGATTTGTCGGCGTGTCACTCATCTGTACGGCGCATCCATTTCCAGATTGCGGGCGATTTCGGCTTCCCAGCGTTCACCGTTGTCGAGCAGTTTTTCTTTGTCGTAAAACAGCTCTTCGCGGGTTTCCGTGGCGAATTCGAAGTTCGGGCCTTCGACGATGGCATCGACCGGACAGGCCTCTTGGCAGAAACCACAATAGATGCATTTGGTCATGTCGATGTCGTAGCGCGTGGTGCGTCGGCTACCGTCTTCGCGCGGTTCGGCGTCGATGGTGATGGCTTGCGCCGGACAAATCGCCTCGCAGAGTTTGCAAGCGATGCAGCGCTCCTCGCCGTTTGGATACCGGCGCAAGGCGTGCTCGCCGCGGAACCGAGGCGACAGAGGGCCCTTTTCATGCGGATAATTCACGGTGGCCTTGGGCGCGAAGAAGTATTTTAGCCCAAGCTTCATGCCGACCCAGAAGTCTTGCAACAGGAAGTACTTGGCAGCGCGGGTGTAGTCGATTTGAGTCATATCAGCCTCCTACGCTCCAACGCGCGAATGCGCCCCAGAACCATTCGAATTTTGCAGCAAAGGCCACGAAAACCACCCATGCCAATGAGAATGGCAGAAATACTTTCCATCCCAGACGCATTAGCTGGTCATAGCGGTAGCGGGGCGTGATTGCCTTGACCATCGCGAAGAGGAAGAAGAAGAACGCCATCTTGGCGACCATCCATAGCACACCATCGGGCAGGCCCGGGATCGGCGACAGCCAGCCGCCGAAGAACAGCAGCGTTGTCAGGGCGCACATCAGGAAGATGGCGATGTATTCGCCTGCCATGAACAGCAGGAATGGCGTGGCCGAGTATTCGACCTGATAGCCTGCGACCAATTCCGACTCCGCCTCAGGCAGGTCGAACGGCGGACGGTTGGTTTCGGCAAGCGCCGAGATGAAGAACAGGAAGACCATCGGGAAATGCGGCAGCCAGTACCAGCTGAAGAAGCCAAACGAGCCATCCTGTGCGCGGACGATATCTCCGAAGTTCATCGACCCGGTCGAGATGATCACGCCGATGATGATCAGACCGATGGACACTTCATAAGAGATCATCTGTGCCGCAGAGCGCAAAGAGCCGAGGAACGGGTACTTTGAGTTCGACGCCCAACCGCCCATAATCACGCCATAAACCTCCAAAGAGGATACGGCGAAGACATAGAGGATCGCCACGTTCAGATCTGACAGCACCCATCCGTCGTTGAACGGGATCACGGCCCAAGCGATCATTGCCAGTACGAAAGAGGTCAGCGGAGCAAGGATGAAAACGGTGCGGTCCGCGCCTGCTGGGATGACGACCTCTTTGACCACATATTTCAGCGCGTCGGCCACCGTTTGCAACAAACCGAAAGCGCCCACCACATTGGGCCCCCGGCGCATCTGAACAGCCGCCCAGATCTTGCGGTCACCATAGACAAGGAACAACAGCGAGATCATCACAAAGGCCACAACGGCAAGCACCTGCGCCAGGACGATCAGGGCGATGCCGCCCGGTGTGTTAAAGAAATCAGCCATTGGTCCTCACACCGTGGGTCGTCGGGGTTATCTCTGCGGGACGGATCATTCAGCGGCCATCCTGTCTGTGTTTTTCGCCTGCGCCGACAGCTCGGCCATCAGTTGTGAGGCGCGTGCGATCGGGTTGGTCAGGTAGAAATCCTTGACCGCATTGCGGAAACTCGCCTTGCCCAGTGTACCAGCCTCAAGCGGTTGCACCTCGTTCGCGATCACTTCGTCGATATGCGCCAGATGCGGTACCGCCTCGATCAACGCGGTCCGCAATTGCGCCAAGGAATCGAAGGGCAACGTCGCACCCAAATCGGCCGAGAGCGCACGCAAGATGGCCCAGTTTTCTTTGGCCTCTCCCGGCGCAAAGCCCGCACGCATGGCCAGCTGAGGGCGGCCTTCGGTGTTCACGAACAACCCGTTTTCCTCGGTATAGGCGGCGGCGGGCAGGATCACATCAGCGCGGTGCGCGCCACGGTCCCCATGGCTGCCCTGATAGATGACGAATGCGCCGTCTCCGATTTCGACCTCATCCGCGCCGAGGTTATAGATCACATCAGCCACGCTGATCGCGTCCATACCGCCCGCGTTGGTGGCATCCACATCCATCGCGCCCACGCGCGCGGCGGCGGTATGCAAGATGATCAGCCCACTTTCGGTATTGCTTGCAATGGCTTGCGCGGCGGCCAAAACAGCGGCGCCATCGGCCTCTTGCAGCGCGCCCTGACCGACAATGACCAAAGAGCGTTTTGCTTTGATCTCATCATCGCCGCCCATGTCGACGACCTTTTGCAAGGCGGCGCGGTCATCACCCATGTGGTGGTATTCAAAGGTCAGATCGGCCGCCGGACCGACCAGAGCAACCTCGGCCCCATGCGCCCAGGCCTTGCGGATCCGGGCGTTCAGAACCGGAGCCTCATCGCGCGGGTTGGTCCCGATCAGCAGAATGCGTTCCGCCGTGTCGATATCTTCAATCGCAGCGGTCCCGGCATAGGCACCCCGGTTGCCCGCAGGCAGCTTGGCGCCATCGGTGCGGCATTCGACAACACCGCCCTGCCCTTCGATCATCTGTTTCAGCGCAAAGATCGCCTCAACCGGGGCCAGATCACCGACGAGACCCACCGGTTTTTCGGCCCCTTTCAGCGCTTCGGCAGCTTTGGTCAGCGCCTCAGGCCACGAGGCCGGACGCAGCTTGCCGTTTTCGCGCACATACGGACGGTCCAGACGCTGACGGCGCAACCCGTCCCAGACGAACCGGGTTTTGTCGCTGATCCATTCCTCATTCACGCCGTCATGGTTGCGCGGAAGGAACCGCATCACTTCACGCCCTTTGGTATCCACGCGGGTGTTTGAGCCCAAAGCATCCATTACGTCAATGCTCTCGGTCTTGGTCAGCTCCCACGGACGCGCGGTGAAGGCATAGGGTTTCGAGGTCAGCGCCCCCACGGGGCACAAATCAATGATGTTCCCCTGCAGGTTCGAATGCAGCGTCTGGTTCAAGTATGAGGTGATTTCAGCGTCCTCGCCTCGCCCCGTCTGACCCATCTGAGTGATGCCGGCGACCTCGGTCGTGAAGCGCACACAGCGGGTGCAACTGATGCAACGGGTCATCGCGGTGCCGACCAACGGCCCAAGATCCAGATCATCAACGGCGCGCTTGGCTTCCTTGAAGCGCGAACCCGAAACACCATAGGCCATCGCCTGATCCTGCAGGTCGCACTCCCCCCCCTGATCACAGATCGGGCAATCCAGAGGGTGGTTGATCAGCAAAAACTCCATCACCCCTTCGCGGGCCTTTTTGACCATGGGTGAGTTCGTCTTGACCTGAGGTGGCTGCCCTTCCGGCCCCGGACGCAGATCACGCACCTGCATCGCGCAAGAGGCCGCAGGTTTCGGAGGGCCGCCCACGACCTCAACCAGACACATCCGGCAGTTCCCCGCAATCGAAAGACGTTCGTGATAACAGAAGCGCGGCACCTCGACCCCGGCCTCTTCACAGGCCTGGATCAGGGTCATGGCACCATCGACTTCGATTTCCTGCCCGTCGATATTGATCTTGCGGAGGTCAGACATCGTCAGTTCGCCCTCAAATAAACGCCGATGGCGCTGTTTCTGTCGATTTCTTTCCGCCCTAATGTGCAGAAGGAATTCGGGTTTTCGTAGGTCACGCCGTTGGCGGCAAGATAAGCCTCGCCCTTGGCGCGCATCCGGTCTTTTTCAGCGTCGGATTCGACATAGGCCCGGATCTCTTGGTCCGAGTAGCCAAGGCTGTTCGCCTCGGACCGCAGCCCCCACATCACGTTGATCGCTTTCAGCTTCCGCCCGCTGATCGAGGGGCAATAGTCCGAAATCTCTTTCGCGACCGCAATGTAATACAGCTCATTGTCGATCTGTTTCACTTCACGCAGAGGCGGCTTGGCCTCGGCGACCGCAGGGATCATCAGCGCAAGACCAATGGCAAGTTTTTTCGCATAAGACATCACAGGTCCTTTCATCTTGGATCGACCAAGATGGGTGTCGCCCTGTCTGCTATGCAATAACAGACCGCTGGCCCTGCCGTGATATGCAGAAAATAGCCTCATGGTCTTTGGCAGGTTCCCGCAAAAGTCAGTTTGTCGTCGCTGATGCGCAGGTTCTGCGGTTCTGTATCCGGACCAACCTTCCAAACAATGCGCGACGAGCCGAAGTTCTGGATGCAGAATTTGGTGCCTTCGAACCGGCCCGCCTCACGCGCGCCGTCAAGCGAGGCTGACACATTGTTCACGACTACAGTGAACTCCGTCGGGGTGTTGCGTTTGTCTACCGACTTGGCCTTGGCGCGGAAAAACTGCCCGTCAAACAGCACACGGTCCTTGGACGAGGTGCCGGTACAGGCCGAGATCAACGCAAGTCCCGCAAGGCCAGCCAAGGTTGAGAATTTCATTTTCTTCACTTTGTATATTCCTGTCAGACCGCTGGCATCTGGGCGGCTGCGAGCGCGATCAGAATGGTGTGTCATCCCGCTCACTCCGCTGCGACCTGAGCGCAACGATTGTCGCGCCACTTGCTTGCTTGTTTCAAATCCGCCCATCCAAAGGCGTGTTCACTTGGACCTTCCTGGCGCAGACGCTCCAGCCGCGCCATGGCTTCATCCAGATCCGGCTGGTGCCCCGCGGGCACCCACCACATAACGAAATGCTGATCCCCCAGCAGTTCAAACCACTCCTGACGGCGGTCGTAAAACTGTTTGTGTATGGTGCCCCAGACAAATGTCTCAAGGCTCGCGACATCTTCCCAGACCGTCAGGTTGGCAACAAATTGAGGATCGCCCCCAATCGCGTTTTCCGTATTCCCGGTTCCCGGCTCACCCGAGCCTTCCATCATCCACACAAAGCCCGGCATCCGCTTGCCCAGGCCGTTGACCTTGTCGAGATTGGCCATGAACTCAGCCACCCGAGGGGCATCCGTCGGGGCCAGCAGGCGGCCAATATTCAGTTCGGCCAGATGATATCCGTCAGGCTGCCTGATCATTCCGCTGCCATCGCCCCCATGCGGCCTGATTTCTGCGCCTTGATGCGGTCCTCGATCTCTTCGCGGAAATTGCGGATCAGGCCCTGGATCGGCCAGGCCGCAGCATCGCCCAACGCGCAAATGGTGTGGCCTTCAACCTGCTTGGTCACGTCAAACAGCATGTCGATCTCTTCCAACTCGGCCTCACCACGCACAAGGCGGTCCATCACGCGCATCATCCAGCCCGTGCCTTCGCGGCAGGGCGTACACTGGCCGCAGCTTTCGTGTTTATAGAATTTCGACAGCCGCCAGATCGCCTTGATGATGTCGGTGGACTTGTCCATCACGATCACTGCCGCCGTCCCAAGGCCCGAGCCCAACTCACCGCGCAGATAGTCAAAATCCATGATCGCATCGCGCATATTCTCGCCGCGCACGCATGGCACAGATGAGCCACCCGGAATGACGGCCAGCAGATTGTCCCAGCCGCCGCGAATACCGCCGCAATGGGTTTCGATCAGTTGCTCGAATGGAATCGACATCGCTTCTTCGACGACGCAGGGGTTGTTCACGTGGCCCGAGATCGCAAACAGCTTGGTGCCCGCGTTATTCTGACGACCAAAGCCCGCAAACCAGTCCGCGCCACGGCGCAGGATGGTCGGCACAACGGCGATGGACTCCACGTTGTTCACCGTGGTCGGGCAGCCATAGAGGCCCGCGCCAGCCGGGAATGGCGGCTTCATGCGCGGCATACCCTTTTTGCCCTCAAGGCTTTCGATCAGCGCAGTTTCTTCGCCACAGATATAGGCACCCGCGCCGTGATGCAGGAAGATGTCGAAATCCCATCCCGAGCCGGCCGCGTTCTTGCCCAACAGCCCGGCGTCATAGGCCTCATCAATTGCGGCCTGTAGCGCCTCGCGTTCGCGGATGTATTCGCCGCGCAGGTAGATATAGCAGGTGTGCGCATTCATCGCGAAAGAGGCAATCAGGCAGCCTTCGATCAGCGTATGCGGATCGTGGCGCATAATCTCACGGTCTTTGCAGGTGCCCGGTTCGGATTCATCCGCATTCACCACCAGATAAGACGGGCGGCCATCGCTTTCCTTGGGCATGAACGACCATTTCAGACCGGTTGGGAAGCCCGCGCCACCGCGCCCACGCAGGCCCGAGTCTTTCATCGTCTGGATGATCCAATCCCGGCCCTTTTCGATCAGACCAGCGGTGCCATCCCAATGCCCTCGGGCCTGCGCGCCGCGCAGAGTACGCTCGTGCATCCCGTAGATGTTGGTAAAGATCCGGTCCTGATCCTTCAGCATCGCGTGTTACCCTCAGCTGTCCTGACGCATGCGCCAGAGTTGAAATATGTTGACGCCTGCATAGATGAAGCCGGCCAAAGCAGCGAAATCAAATAGCAGCGCATAGCGCCCTGGCATTCCAATCGCGGGGCCGATGAACAAAGTCATGCCAAGCCAAACCACCATCGTCACGGCGATGACGATGCCTATATGTCGGCCCTTGCGGGCTATGGCTTGCTCTTTGTCCTTATCCATCTCGTCCTTGAGCCCTTGCAGGGGCGTTTAGTCTTCGTAAGTGCCGTCTTCCTTGGCACGTTTGGCGAATTCGGTCTGATCCCCAACAGCCAGCTTGGCCGCTTGTTCAATCCAGCCATCGCGTTCGATCCGGCCCTTGAACTTCAGGCGCGCATCCACCCAGGCCACGTGCTCGGGCGTCCAGGCTGCGATCTGATCATAGTGGAAAAAGCCCAGCTCGTTCAGCGTCTCTTCCAGTTTCGGCCCCACGCCTTTGAGCATCTTGAGATCGTCCGGCAGGCCCCCACGCGCCTCGGTCAGCGTTCGGGGTTTATCTTCCTCGACTTCTTTCGCCTTGGCCTCAGCGGCCTGTTTCACGGCTGGTTTCGGTGGCTCAGGCGCTTTCGGCGGTTTCGCCGCCGCCGAGGCTCCGGCCTGCTTGCCGTCTTTGCCCAGCCAAGGTGTGAGGATCGGAACCTCGGTCCCGTCGATCCGCTTGACCGTATCGCCAAGCTCTGCCGCTAAGGCCACGCTGGCATTGTGTTCCGGCTTTCCAGCCTCATGTTCGGTCAGGCTGCTGAGTCCTTTCAAAGGCTCTGCCGCATATCGCCCGTTTTGAGGGCCGGGCGTAGGCACCTTCCCCGCCGCCAGATTGTCTATGATCTTGCCAAAACTCTCGGCGGTCAGGTCTTCGTAGTAATCCTTGCCGATCTGCGCCATCGGAGCATTCGTACAGGACCCAAGGCATTCCACCTCTTCCCAGCTCAGCTTGCCATCGGCGGATAGCTCATGTGGCTTGGCGGCGATCTTTTCCTTGCAGACCGCAATCAGATCCTCGGCCCCGCAAATCATGCACGAAGTCGTTCCACACACCTGAATATGCGCCACCGAGCCGACCGGCTGCAGTTGGAACATGAAGTAGAACGAGGCGACCTCGAGCACGCGAATATAGGCCATGCCCAGCATGTCGGCGACGGATTCAATTGCCGGGCGGGACAGCCAGCCCTCCTGCTCTTGTGCGCGCCACAGCAGCGGGATCACCGCACTGGCTTGGCGACCCTCGGGGTATTTCGTGATCTGCGCTTCGGCCCATTGCTGGTTGGCGGCGGTGAACGCAAAGCTTTCGGGTTGTTCGGGATGAAGACGGCGGAGCATTAGCGGTCAATCTCTCCAAATACGACGTCCATGGTGCCGATGATGGCGGCGACGTCAGCCAGTTGGTGGCCTTTGGCGACGTGATCCATGGCTTGCAGATGCAGGAAACCCGGTGCGCGGAGTTTGGCACGGTAGGGTTTGTTGGTGCCGTCGGCAACGAGATAGACGCCGAACTCGCCCTTGGGGGCTTCTACTGCGGCGTAGACTTCGCCTGCGGGGACGTGGAAGCCTTCGGTATACAGTTTGAAATGATGGATCAGGCTCTCCATCGAGGTCTTCATGTCCGAGCGTTTCGGCGGGGTGATCTTGCCGCGGGCCAGAACGTCGCCTGGGCATTCGCGAATCTTGGCGATGGCCTGTCGGATGATCAGCAGGGATTGGCGCATCTCTTCCATGCGGCAGAGATAGCGGTCGTAGCAGTCGCCATTCTTACCGACGGGGATCTGGAAATCGAACTCGTCGTAGCATTCGTACGGCTGCGCGCGGCGCAGGTCCCATGCAAGACCCGAGCCACGGACCATCACGCCCGAGAAGCCGTATTTCTGAATGTCATCCTCGGTCACGACGCCGATATCGGCGTTGCGCTGCTTGAAGATGCGGTTTTCGGTCAGCAGCCCGTCAATGTCATCGAGAACAGCGGGGAATTCGTGGCTCCACGCCTCGATATCGTCCAGCAGTTCCGGCGGCAGGTCCTGATGGACACCCCCGGGGCGGAAATAGGCGGCGTGCAGGCGGGCACCACAGGCACGCTCATAGAACACCATCAGCTTTTCGCGTTCTTCAAAACCCCACAGCGGCGGGGTCAGAGCGCCCACATCCATCGCCTGCGTGGTCACGTTAAGCAGGTGGTTCAGGATGCGACCGATCTCGGAATACAGCACCCGGATCAGCGAGCCACGGCGTGGCACCTCGACCCCGGTCAGCTTTTCGATGGCGAGACACCAGGCATGTTCCTGGTTCATCGGCGCCACGTAATCCAGACGGTCGAAATACGGCAGGTTCTGCAGATACGTCCGGCTTTCCATCAGCTTTTCGGTGCCACGGTGTAGCAAGCCGATATGCGGATCGCAGCGCTCTACGATCTCTCCGTCCAGCTCAAGCACCAAACGCAAAACCCCATGCGCAGCAGGGTGTTGTGGGCCAAAGTTAATGTTGAAATTGCGGATTTTCTGCTCGCCGCTCAGCGCGTCCGTGCTGCCGTCATCATATCTTGAGCCGTCCATCACCGCCCCCGCTTTTTCTTCGCGTCCGCGCGCACCCGGACCTTCTCGGCCTCAGCCGCCTTGGCTGCGGCGCCGGCAAGCAGCACCCCAAGGGCGCCCAAAATGATCAGTTCCCCCAGCATCTCAGCGACGTTCCATCTCTTGCAGCTTCATGGCCATGATCCACAAAAGGATCAGCGTTCCAATCGGGATGACACAGGCAAACGCCCAGAACTTCTCGATCCCGAAATGCGGCAGCAGTTTCAGCATCGGGATGATCGTGGCGATCGTGAATGCGATCCAGATCAGGAACTCCATGGCTTACGACTCCTGTTTTTCATCCCCCGGAAGAATGTAGTTGGCACCTTCCCATGGGGACATAAAATCAAACTGACGGTATTCCTGCACGAGGCTGACGGGTTCATAAACCACCCGTTTCTGCGCCTCGTCATAGCGAACCTCGGTGTAGCCGGTGGTCGGGAAATCCTTGCGCAACGGATAGCCGCGGAACCCGTAATCGGTCAGGATGCGCCGCAGGTCCGGATGGCCCGAGAACAAGATGCCGAACATGTCGAAAACCTCACGCTCGAACCAGTTGGCCGAGGGATGCGTATCGACGATCGAGGGCACCATGTCTTCTTCGCGGATGGAGACGCGCAGACGAATGCGCTGGTTCTGGTACATCGAGAGGAAATGATAGACCACGTCGAACCGCTTGGCCCGTTCGGGGTAGTCCACGCCTGTAATATCGACCAGCGTCGAGAACTGGCAGGAGCGGTCGCTTTTGAGGAATTCGATGAACTCCACAAGGTTTGACGGCGCCACATCCACGTTCAACTCGCCATGGGTGACATCCCAGGACAACACACAGTCGGACCGTTTCAGCTCCAGATGCGTACCGAGTTCTTTGAGTGCTTCGCTCATCCGCCCTCTCCTTTAGCGCACGATCGTGCCGGTACGGCGGATTTTGCGTTGCAGCTGCATCAGACCGTATAGCAGCGCCTCAGCCGTCGGAGGACAACCGGGGACATAAATGTCTACCGGAACGATACGGTCACAGCCACGTACGACGGAATAGGAGTAGTGGTAGTAGCCACCGCCATTCGCGCAGGACCCCATCGAGATCACATAGCGCGGCTCGGGCATCTGGTCATAGACCTTGCGCAGCGCCGGAGCCATCTTATTGGTCAGTGTACCAGCCACAATCATCACATCGGACTGGCGCGGCGAGGCACGCGGCGCGATGCCAAACCGTTCCGCGTCATAGCGCGGCATCGAAGTGTGCATCATCTCAACTGCGCAGCAGGCCAGACCAAAGGTCATCCAATGCAAAGACCCGGTCCGCGCCCAATTGATAATGTCTTCGGTCGAGGTCAGCAGGAAGCCTTTGTCCTGCAGCTCGGCATTGAGGGCCTGGGTGGCGACTTCTTTGTCGACGCCAGCGGTATTTGCACCCGTCATCACTCCCATTCCAAGGCCCCCTTCTTCCATTCATAGGCAAAGCCGATGGTCAAAACGCCCAAGAAGACCATCATCGACCAGAACCCTACATCGCTGATGTCCTTAAAGCCCACGGCCCATGGGAACAGGAACGCAATCTCGAGGTCGAAAATGATGAAAAGGATCGAAACCAGATAGAAGCGCACATCGAACTTCATCCGAGCGTCATCAAACGCGTTGAAGCCGCATTCATAGGCGCTGACTTTTTCGGGATCGGGGTTGCGAACTGCCAGAACGACAGCTGCCAGAATCAGGACAATTCCCAGGCCGATGGCTACGGCCAGAAACACCAGAATAGGGAGATACTCCCGCAGCAGGTCTTCCACGTCTAGCTCCTTTCCTGCGCGTCCCCTTTCGGAGGGCGCCGTCAATTGGCGTGTTGACTCGACTTTCTCTAGCCCCACGCGGTCAGAGGGTCAACCGAACACAAGCGCGCACCACGTCATTCATCCCCTTGACAGACCTTCGGGAATCACCCCGATTTCGCCTCAGCGGACAATAGACGCCCCAAGTTAATCTTTGTTGTTCCACTTGGGGTTACGTTTTTCAAAGAATGCTTCGATGCCCTCGCGTGCTTCCGGCGTTTCCCATCGGGCGACCAACGCCTGGATGGTATGGTCAATCACACTGTCGTCAAGACGCGGGCCGAGGTTTTGAACCAAGGCCTTAGCCGACGCCACAGCCCCCGGCGCACAGGACAGGTAGGGGGTGATTTCATCCTCGACAGCGCGCATCAGTTGATCGGCTGGCACCGCTTTTGCCAACAGGCCAAGATCCACCGCCTCAGCCGCGTCAAACAAACGCGCCGACATGAAAACACGCCGCGCGCGGGCCTCACCCATCCGCGCGATTACGTAAGGCCCAATCGTCGCTGGGATCAGGCCCAGCCGGGTCTCGGTCAGGCCCATTTTAAGGGTGTCAACGCCAACCGCAACGTCGCAGACCGAGGTCAGCCCGACGCCGCCGCCAAACGCGTTGCCCTGCAAGGCACCAATCAGAGGTTTGGGCATCTCGTTCAGCGCCTTCAGCATTTCCGCCAGCTTGCGCGCCTCGGTAAATCGGGTCTCGGCATCCGCAGCCATCTGATCACGCATCCACCCCAGATCGCCCCCGGCACAGAAGCTCTTGCCAGACCCGGTCAACACAACAACGCGCACCGCCTCGTCGCGCCCGAGCTGCGCCGCGGCCTGAGTCAATTCGCTGATCATCAGCGCCGACATGGCATTGTGCTTTTCGGCGCGCGACAGAGTCAGTGTCGCAACACCCCGGTCATCTGTGACGACCGCAATCGTTTCAAACATGTCAGCCTCTCATTGCCTGCGCCATCTGCCCGGCTTCGTCCAAAACTGCTGCGTCCAGACCGGTCTCATATCCCAGCCGCTCCAGATGGGCGGCAACTGCTTCGGTCGCGACATTGCCAGCCGCGCCGGGTGCATAGGGGCATCCCCCCAAACCACCGACCGCAGCGTCAAACACCCGCACGCCCAGCGCCAGCGAGGCATCAATATTGTCCATCGCCCGCCCGTTGGTGTTGTGGAAATGGCCCGCAAGCCGGGTAACGGGCACCCTGTCGCGCACCGCCAGCAGCATATGCGCAATCTTGTCCGGAGTTCCCTGCCCGATCGTGTCGCCAAGCGAAATCTCATAACACCCATGCGCGAACAGAGCGTCCGCGACCTCAGCCACTTTTTCGGGTGGGGTCGGACCATCATATGGGCAATCGGTCACGCATGAGACATAACCCCGGACGGGCAGGTCAATATGGCGCGCGGCCTCAAGGATCGGCACGAACCGTTCAATGGATTCCGCGATGGTCGCGTTGATGTTGGCTTTCGAGAACCCCTCGGAGGCTGATGCAAACACTGCGATCTCATCCGCTTTGGCCGCTAACGCGTCTTCATAGCCGCGCATGTTCGGCGTCAACGCCGCATAACGCACGCCCTCGGCCCGTTTGATCCCAGCCAGAACCGCGCCGCTTCCCGCCATCTGCGGCACCCATTTGGGCGACACGAAACTGGCCACCTCAATCCGGTTGAACCCGGCGCGGCTCAGGCAATCGACCAGCGCCACTTTCTCGGCCACCGGAATCTCGCGCTTTTCGTTCTGAAGCCCATCCCTTGGCCCGACCTCGAATATCTCGACGCGTTCTTTCATCAGCGCATCCCTCCCCGGCTTCTTCTCGTTTTAAATACGGATGGCCCGACTGTGCCACGCAATGCACGGACCGAACAGATCAATCCTCAGCCAAACGGACCAGGGCCGCCCCAGCCTCAACCTGTGCACCTGCGTCGGCCAACACCTCGGCCACCACACCGTCGCGCGCCGCAAGCAGGGAATGCTCCATCTTCATGGCTTCCAGAATCGCCAGCCGGTCACCCTCTTTCACCGCCTGCCCTGCCAAGGCGAAGACGGCCTTGACCAAACCCGGCATGGGCGCCTCGATCACGTTGGTATCTCCTGCAGCGCTGGCATCGCGATCCAAGGGGTCGACGATTTCGAACACCTGACCATAGTCATCAAACACCGTGATCTGAGGCCCAGCGACGGCGACATGGGGCATGCGCTGTCCATCAATGACCCAACCCCCATTGTGCTGCGCGATCACCTGCGCGCCATTCACCGTCCAGAGCTGCCGGTGCGGGCTTTCGACCTGAACATCCAGATCAAGGACCTCACCGTCGCGCATCAGCTGCACGGCCCGGTGCAACGGCCCCCAAAGAGTGAAACCTGTCTCTGACGTTGTCTCCGTCAGGCCCAATGCTGTCATCGCCGCGGCCACCACGGAGGCATTGACCGCGTCCGCCGTCTGGACCAAATCCTCAAGGTCACGCCCGATCAGACCCGTATCCAAGTCGCCCGAGGCAAAACCCCCATGGCGAGTCAGAGCGCCAAGGAAGGCCAGATTGGTCACCGTCCCGGCAACTTCGGTCTGGCGCAGAGCACGATGCAAGCTCTCAAGTGCGACCGCGCGGGTCGGACCATGCACGACGACCTTGGCGATCATCGGATCATACCAGGGGCTGATCGTATCCCCCGCCCGCACGCCACTATCCGCGCGGCACTCAGACGGAAACTGCAGATGGGTCAGAGTGCCCGTCGCGGGCAAAAAGCCCTTGGGCACATCCTCGGCGTACAGCCGTGCCTCAAACGCGTGACCATTGATCGACAGGTCATTCTGCTGCCTCGGCAAGCTTTCACCCGCTGCAACGCGCAACTGCCATTCGACCAGATCAACGCCCGTAATCGCCTCGGTCACAGGATGTTCAACCTGCAGGCGCGTGTTCATCTCCATGAACCAGAAGCGATCCGGCCGCAGCCCTTCGGACGCGTCGACAATGAACTCAACTGTCCCGGCCCCTTTGTAGCCAATCGCCTCTGCCGCACGAACACCGGCCTGCCCCATCGCCTCGCGCATCTCAGCCGTCATACCGGGGGCCGGCGCCTCTTCAATCACCTTCTGATGTCGCCGTTGCAGCGAGCAGTCCCGTTCAAACAGATGCACCGCATGGGTGCCGTCGCCGAAAACTTGAACCTCGATATGCCGAGGTTTGGCGACAAATTTCTCGACCAGAACCGCGTCATTGCCAAAGGCGGTCTTTGCCTCACCGCGCGCGCTGTCCAGAGCGTCCGAGAACGCCTCGGGAGTCTCAACCAACCGCATACCTTTGCCGCCGCCGCCTGCAACCGCCTTGATCAGCACGGGATAGCCAATGGCTGCGGCTGCCTCGGCCAGATGAGCGGGGTCCTGATTTTCACCGTGATATCCGGGCACAACGGGAACGCCCGCGTCCTCCATCAAAGCCTTGGCCGCATCCTTGAGACCCATCTTACGGATCGCATCCGCCGACGGTCCGATAAAGGTTAGCCCTGCGGCGTCAACTGCACCCACAAAATCGGGGTTCTCGGACAGAAACCCATAGCCAGGATGGATCGCCTGCGCCCCGGTCTCGAGTGCCGCCTGGATGATCACATCTCCCTTTAGATAGCTTTCAGCCGGAGCGGCCCCGCCGATATTCACCGCCTCATCTGCCATCTGCACATGCTTCGCCGTGGCATCCGCATCCGAATAGACAGCAACACAGGACACACCCATTTTCTGAGCGGTTTCGATAACGCGACAGGCAATCTCGCCTCGGTTTGCGATTAGGATTTTACTGAGCATGACAAACCGCCTCTTCGAAGATAGAACCAGACGAGCATTCGGTGCTTAGGCTCCAAGAGGACGCAGTGCATTCGAAAGCTTCATCGCGGAAATAGAACAGAAAGTTTCTCGCAGGGTCAGACCTAGCCGACACTATAGTCCAAGGTGTCTCGTCTTGACCTTCCCTAAAATCGCCCTCCACCGCGTAAAACTCTCCCCAAGCTGGCGCCACTTTACTGAAGCGGCACTGCCCACCGAACCACCCGTGATCATTGATCGAAGTGAAACGAAGTCGTTGGCAATCAACAAACCGGATAAACAGATGCCCTCGCGCCAGATGCGACGGGTTCAACCACTCATTTGGGCAAAACCGCAACCAGAGATCGCCACCTGCTCTTGCAGCTACCGGCATCGGCGCATTCGGATCAGCGTTCCAATCCTCGTTCAATTTCGTGAAATGTGTGTCCATTGGGAAATCACATCCTGAACACGCCGAAACGTGTTTCCTCGATCGGGGCGTTCAAGGCGGCACTCAGAGACAGGGATAGTACATCGCGCGATTTGCGTGGGTCGATGATGCCGTCATCCCACAACCGAGCCGAGGCATAGAGCGGATGAGACTGCTCCTCGAACATATCCAAAGTCGGGCGTTTGAATTCGGCCTCCTCCTCGGCCGACCAGGTCCCGCCCTGCCGTTCGATCCCGTCGCGTTTGACAGTGGCCAGAACGCCTGCCGCCTGCTCTCCGCCCATCACCGAAATCCGTGAGTTCGGCCAGGTCCATAGGAACCGCGGCTGATATGCCCGACCGGCCATGCCATAGTTTCCGGCTCCGAAAGACCCTCCGACAAGCATCGTGATCTTCGGCACCGAGGTTGTCGCCACCGCCGTCACCATCTTGGCCCCATGCCGCGCGATGCCTTCGTTCTCGTATTTGCGACCGACCATAAAGCCGGTGATATTCTGCAGGAACACCAGCGGGATGCGACGTTGAGAACACAGCTCAACAAAATGCGCCCCCTTCTGTGCAGCTTCGGAAAACAACACACCATTATTGGCCATGATGCCCACCGGGCAGCCTTTGACATGGGCAAAGCCAGTCACCAGTGTCTCGCCAAAGCGTGGCTTGAATTCATCGAACCGAGAGCCATCGACCAGACGCGCGATCACTTCTCGGATGTCATAGGGCATGCGCAGATCAGCCGGAACAACGCCGAGGATCTCCTCGGGGTCATAAGCTGGGTCTTCCGGGGTGGCCCAATCTACCGTCTGCGGTTTACGCAGGTTCAACGAGCCGACAGCCCGACGTGCCAAAGCCAGCGCGTGGGCGTCATCCTCGGCCAGATAGTCCGCCACGCCGGACAGGCGGGTATGGACATCGCCGCCGCCCAGATCTTCGGAACTCACAACCTCGCCGGTCGCCGCTTTCACCAGAGGCGGCCCGGCCAGAAAGATCGTACCTTGTTCTTTCACAATGATGGTCACGTCCGACATTGCGGGCACATAGGCCCCACCCGCCGTACAAGAGCCCATCACCACAGCGATCTGAGCAACCCCCTTCGCGCTCATCCGCGCTTGGTTATAGAAGATACGGCCAAAGTGGTCGCGGTCAGGGAAAACCTCATCCTGATTGGGCAGGTTCGCGCCGCCGCTATCGACCAGATAAATGCAGGGTAGATGGTTTTCCTCGGCAATCTCCTGCGCGCGGAGATGTTTTTTGACGGTCATCGGATAGTATGTGCCGCCCTTCACGGTGGCGTCGTTGCACACCACCATGACCTCGCGCCCCTGTACTCGGCCAATGCCCGCGATCACCCCGGCACAAGGCGCGGCATCGCCATACATTCCATGCGCCGCCGTCGCGCCGATCTCTAGAAACGGAGACCCTGGATCGAGCAGGTTCGCCACCCTACGTCGAGGCAGCATCTTGCCCCGAGAGACGTGCCGCGCGCGAGATTTCTCTCCGCCTCCCATACGGGCTGCTTCGGCAGCTGAGGAAATCTGCGCCAGCGCGTCGAGATGGGCTACGCGATTTGCTTTGAAGCCCTCAGAGGCGGGCATGGCTTTGGACGTTAGTTTCATTTGGCTACCTCATCGGCTAGTCTTTGCAGGTGCCGCCACTCCACCCAACCTCCTGCATTCAAATACATCTTGCACCACGTATCCGAGGGAATTTCTTCTCTAGGAGATGCATCGCAAACATCGAACTCCTCTTGGACTAACCGGAGGTACTTACGTTCATAGTTTCGAGCTACCCAGCCGGACCCTCCAATGCTTTCCGGCAAATTGGATTCTATCTCTTTCCAGATTCCACCGACATGTTCAGAAAGCTCTACCAAACATTGAACTCGATCTTCTTCAACGCGTCCGATTGTGCAGTATTCGACTGCAGTGCTCACACAATTGGTGTCCATCGTCATACCGTTCTCGGGTTGACTTAAAAGTGCACACCCGTTGAACCATTTCAAAACACTAATCGGTTTGTCCGTACTTTCTGCATGCGCAGTGCAAACGCTAGACAAAACTAAGGAAAGTGCGCAGGCTAAGTTTTTCATAGTGGGACCTCCCCAGCAGCCCGCGCCTTCAATTCCTTGCGGATCACCTTCCCCGTCACCGTCATCGGCAACTCGTCCAGAAACGCCACCTCGCGCGGATAGGAATACTGCGCCAGACGGTCCTTGACCCAGTCCTGCAACTCCGGCCCTGAGGCCTCGACCCCCGGTTTCAACACCACATAGGCCTTCACGATCTCTGTCCGCAGCGGGTCGGGCTTGCCGACCACGCCGACCGTTGCCACCGCCGGGTGGGTCAGCAAGCAATCCTCAATCTCGGCCGGGCCGATGCGATATCCGGCTGAGGTGATCACGTCATCATCGCGGCCGACGAAGCGCAGGTAGTCGCCATCCCACACGCCGCGGTCCCCGGTGATCAGCCAGTCGCCCCGAAATTTCTCAGCCCTCGCCTCGGGCCGGTTCCAGTATTCCAGCAGCATCGAGGCCGAGCCGCTTCGGATGGCCACATCACCCTCGTCCGTCGTGGGTGTACCGTCCTCATCGATCACCGCGATCTCATGGCCTGGTACCGGTTTGCCGATACAGCCGGGCCGTACCGGGAAATCCTCGGCACAGGACGAGACGACCATGTTGCATTCGGTTTGGCCGTAGAACTCGTTGATCGTCAGTCCAAAAGCCTGTTGCCCCCACGCCAGCATCTCTGCCCCCAGAGGCTCGCCCCCTGACGCGACCGAACGCAGGCCGGGGATGCTCTGATCCGCCGCTTTCAGCATCCGCAGCGCTGTCGGAGGAAAGAACACATTGCGCACGCCGCCGCGCGCGATCACATCGGCGCAGGCCTCGGGAGTGAATTTGTCCAGCCGGGTGGCCACCACGGGGATGCCCAGCGCGAGGCCCGGCATCAGGACATCGAACAGCCCTCCGATCCAGGCCCAATCCGCCGGGGTCCAAAGGCGATCCCCCGCGCGCAGGTGATTATGGCTGATCGAAACGCCGGGCAGATGGCCGGTCAGCACGCGGTGCCCGTGCAGAGCACCCTTAGGGCTGCCGGTTGTGCCCGAAGTATAGATCAGCACGGCGGGGTCTTCGGGGCCGGTATTCGCAAAGGGCAACTCTGGGCCGCGTTGGACAAACTCGGCGGCGACTATCGGCTCGGCCAGATCACCCAGCAGCACCGCGCCCTCGGCATCTGTCAGAACGATCCCTGCCCCGGCATCCGCTACGCGGGAGCGCAGCGCGTCTTGTTTGAAAAGCTTGAACAGAGGCACCGAGATCGCACCGATCTTCCAGATCGCCAGATGCGCCGCCGCACACCACGGCGACTGGCTAAGCAAAACACCAACCCGGTCACCGGTCTGGACCTTGGGCAAGAGCGCCCGCGCAAGCCCATCGGCCATCTCGTGCAGTTGACCGTAAGTTACCGGCCGCTCATCGCCCTCTGTCAGATCGACCAAGGCGACCTGTTCGGGCGGATGGTTCAGGCACTGGTGCGCCATGTTCAGCCTATCGGGGACATCCCAGCCACCAGCCGAGCGCAAACCCGGTATGCGCAGATCGCCTGACATCAAAATTTTCCTTTATTTTCATGGCTTTCAGCTACGTCAAACTTGGCGGGTGCGCTCTCGCGAATTTGACTCAGATCAGAGAGCGCAGGCAGCGCCCGTGCAAAACAGCGCTCATCAACTGAACCAAAGGCAGAACAATGACCAATAAACTCGCCGCTTTGACACTCTCCACCGCGCTGGTCGCGCTGGCTGGCCCCGCACTCGCCCAATCGCAAGGTGACTGGACCGTTGGTTTCGGTGTCGGCTACCTGGACCCTAAATCTGACAACGGAACGCTGGCTGGCGCGGACGCAACCATTGACGCCGACACCCGCCCGATATTCACCGCCGAGTATTTCGTCCGTGACAATCTGGGTATCGAACTGCTGGCCGCGACGCCGTTCAAGCACAACATCTCGCTGAATGGCGTCGAGACATCCTCGGTCAAGCACCTTCCGCCCACCTTGTCGCTTAACTACCACTTCCCGACCAACAGCGCGTGGAAGCCCTATGTTGGTGCAGGTCTGAACTACACCATCTTCTTTGACGAAAGTCTGGACGGTCTTGAAATCGACAATTCGTTCGGTGTTTCGCTGCAGGCCGGTCTGGACTATATGGTCTCCGACGCTGGCGCTGTCCGTTTGAACGTGCGTTGGTTCGATATCGACTCGGACGTCAAACTGAACGGTGCCGATATCGGTACCGCGGATATCGATCCTTGGCTGGTCGGCGTATCCTACGTCCATCGCTTCTGATCCTTTGATCGAAACGCCCCGCAGTTCCCTCGGCTGCGGGGCGATTTCTTACCCCAGCATTTCGCCCATCAATTCGCGACCGATTAGCATGCGGCGGATTTCGCTGGTCCCGGCCCCGATCTCCATCAGCTTGGCATCCCGGAAGATCCGGCTGACCGGAGCGTCCGACAAGAACCCCGCCCCACCCATCGCCTGAACGGCCTGATGCGCCTGCGTCATCGCCGCCTCAGAGGCATAGAGACAGCACGCAGCCGCGTCTTGACGAGTCACATCCCCACGGTCACACGCCTTGGCGACCTCATACACGTAAGCACGGGCCGAGTTCATCGCAGTGTACATATCTGCGATCTTGCCCTGCATCAGTTGGAACATGCCGATGGGTTTGCCGAACTGCTTGCGTTCAGCCAGATAGGGCATGATTTCATCCAGACAGGCGGCCATGATGCCGGTTCCGATCCCGGCCAGCACGACACGTTCGTAGTCGAGCCCGGACATCAGAACGGCAACACCCTTGCCCTCTTCGCCCAGAACATTCTCAAACGGTACTTCTACGTCTTCAAAGATCAGTTCTGCGGTGTTGGACCCACGCATCCCAAGCTTGTCGAAATGGGGTGAGGTCGAGAATCCCGTCATCTCTTTCTCGATCAGAAACGCGGTGATCCCTTTCGATCCCGCATCCGGGTCGGTCTTGGCATAGACGACCAGAGTATCCGCATCCGGCCCATTGGTGATCCAATACTTGTTCCCGTTCAGGCGGTAATGATCATTGCGCTTCTCGGCGCGCAGCTTCATCGAAACCACATCCGATCCAGCCGAGGGTTCGGACATCGCAAGCGCGCCCACATGTTCGCCCGAGATCAGGCGCGGCAGGTATTTCTGCTTTTGCTCTTCCGTGCCGTTCAGCTTGATCTGGTTCACGCAGAGGTTGGAATGCGCACCATAGGATAGCGAGACCGAGGCCGAGGCCCGCGCGATCTCCTCAATCGCGATGGTATGGGCCAGATAAGACATGCCAGCGCCACCATATTCCTCGGGCACGGTCACGCCCAACAGGCCTAGCGCGCCCATCTCGGTCCAAAGCTCATTGGGGAACGCGTTCGACGCATCGACCTCGGCCGCCATCGGCTTGACCCGCTCCTGCGCCCAACGATGCACCATCTCGCGCAGCGCATTCACGTCCTCGCCCAGATCGAATTGCATACTCGCCATGAACATTGACGCTCTCCTCTCAGCATTAATGAACAAGTGTTCAATAACTGGATACCAGCGAATCTGCGGCGGGTCAATCATTCCGGGCACGCCGAATCCAACACGCAAAACGCCGCCCGAACCGGGGCGGCGTTTCCCAAAAATCAAGCGTGCGCTGCAGGCGCACTCAATTAGATTAAGATTGGTAGACGGCTCCGACTTCGGCCCGGATGATGCGGGCGATCAGCTGGCAGTCTTCAAGCGAAAAGGTCAGAGGTACCCGCATATCCATGATCCCTGCCAGAACCCGGTCCGAAGCAGGCATCCGCTCGCTCTCGGCATAGCGCCAACTGTCATAGCGTGAAGTAAACCCGGTGGGCTCAGCACCGCCGAACCATTTCAGCTCTACCCCGCGGCTGGCGCAGCGGCTGATCACCTCAGCAATCCGCTCCGGCAGCCAGTCGAGCAGTAGGAACTGGATTGACGACCCCACGTAAGTCTCTGCCTCGGGACGCTCGACCATCGTCAGGCCGGGCGTTCCCCGCAGACCGTCTTCAATGGCCTGATAGCGTTCGTTCCAGCGGCCAACCTGCCGATCCAGATCCCGTAGCTGAGGGCGCAAAATCGCCGCACGCAAGTTGTCCATTCGGCCCGACACGTTCGGCGTGGTGTATTTGATCCGCTCAAACACCTCTGGCCCCGGTGCAGCCAGATGCCGCTCGTAGAGCATGTAGGACCCCGACAGCATCGTGGCTTTAGCCGCAAGTTCCTCATCATCGGTAACCAGCAGACCACCCTCGCCCGAGTTCACATGTTTATAAGTCTGGCACGAATAACAGCCAATGGCCCCTTGCCGACCCGAAAGCTGCCCGCGCCACGCGGCCCCCATCGTATGAGCGCAATCCTCGATCACGACAACGCCTGCCGTATCGCAGAGCTGCATCAACCGGTCCATGTCGCACAGATGACCACGCATATGACTGAGCATCAGAACCCGCGCCTGATCCAGCTTGGCCTCCAGATCCTCCAGATCAATGGTCAGGTGTTCGGTCACGCCGACAAAAATCGGCTTGGCCCCGACTGAGGCAATCGCCCCCGGTACAGGAGCCAGAGTAAACGCGTTGGTTAGCACCGCCTCGCCGGGCTGCACACCCACAGCCCGCAAGGCGGTCGCCAAAGCGTAGCCACCCGACGAAACCGCAAGGCAATATTTCGCCCCCATCTGGGCCGCGAATTCCTGCTCCAGCAGCGCGGTCTCGCCCAATTCGCCAGGCACGACGTTGTAGCGATGAAGACGCCCGTGCCGCAGAACGGCCAGAGCGGCCTCGACCGCCTCGTCCGGGATGGGTTCTTGCTGGGTGAAGCTGCCAGTGAATGTCTCAGTCATGGCCTAGTTCTGGGGCTCCATCCGGTCTGGGTCAAGGGATCAAGCCGCCGCACCGATCAAGTCGGCCACAAGATCGGGCAGATCGTCGAAATGATGCAGCAAGGCTTCAGGTTCCAAAGCGGCCATATCGTCGCCTGAGGGGCCGAACGTGACCAGAACCGAAGGCACTCCGGCCGCTTTCGCAGTGTTGCGGTCGGTATCAGAATCCCCGATCAGAACGCACAGTTCCGGATGCCCACCTGCACGCCGCGCAGCCTCGCGCAGCGGCTCGGGGTCGGGTTTGCGCACCGCTAGAGTGTCCGCGCCGACCAAGGAGGCGAAGTGATCCAGCACACCCATCTGACTTAGCAATTGATGCGCCAGACGTTCAGGCTTGTTAGTGCAGATCCCAACTCCATAGCCTGCGGTTTTCAGGGCCTCGACCGCCTCCAAAGCGCCGGGGTAGAACTGCGTGTGGGTGTCGATGTCCTGCGCATAGGCTTCAAGCAAAACCGGATAATATGCGTCAACCGTGCCTTCATCATAGGCCCCGACGCGCTTCAATCCGTGCGTCAGCATCATACGCCCGCCACGTAAGGCGACGCCCGCATCTTGCCCGTGAACCAGAACATCCCCATGCCCCATCTCGCGAAAACAATGGTTTGCAGCGGCCAGCAAATCGCCCGATGTATCCGCCAAAGTGCCGTCCAGATCGAAGATGACCGTGCGCATTGCGCCTCCTTGATCGGCAGGTTTCCGCCATGTCCTGTTGCAATCGGCAATCTTGTTTGATGGCCGAACGGCTTGCGCCTTTGCCCTCAGCGGATAAAACGGACGGCAACAAAACACAAAGAGAAAACGATTTCATGACCACTGCCCTTGTCATCCTTGCCGCCGGGAAAGGCACCAGGATGAATTCGGATATCCCCAAAGTCCTGCACCCGATCGCTCAGGTTCCCATGCTGGTTCACGCCATGCACGCCGGTTCGGTGCTGTCGCCTGAGCGCACCGTGATCGTTACAGGCCACGGGGCCGAGGCCGTCGCCAAAGTCGCACAGGCCGAGGACGAGACCGCGCAGATCGCCGTGCAGGAAGAGCAACTGGGCACCGCCCATGCCGTCGCACAGGCCCGCGATGCGCTGGAGGGGTTCGAGGGCGATGTCGTGGTCCTATACGGCGACACGCCCTTCCTTCAACCCGATACACTCGAGCGGATGATCGAAGCACGCGCGCAGAATGATCTGGTGATTCTGGGCTTTGAAGCCGCCGATCCAGCCCGTTATGGCCGCCTGGTGATGAACGGCGATACGTTAGAGCGGATCGTCGAGTTCAAGGACGCCTTGGACGATGAACGCGCGATCACCTTCTGCAATTCGGGCCTGCTGGCCTGCAACGCGGTCACCCTGATGTCATTGATCGACGCGGTCGGCAACGACAACGCCTCGGGCGAATACTACCTAACGGATGTGGTCGAAATCGCCCGCTCCCGCGATCTGAGCGTGACAGCGGTCGCCTGCGATGAGGTGCAGACGCTGGGCGTGAACTCTCGCGCAGATCTGGCCGCGGCGGATGCGGTGTTTCAGACCCAAGCACGGGCAGAGTTGCTGGATTTGGGGGTCACGCTGATGGCCCCGGAAACCGTCTACCTTGCTGCCGATACGGTGATCGGGCGCGATACTGTGATCGAACCAAATGTGGTCTTCGGTCCCGGCGTGACTGTCGAAAGCGGCGCAACAATCCGGGCGTTTTCACATCTGGAGGGCTGCCATGTCAGCCGAGGAGCCATCATTGGCCCCTATGCCCGCTTGCGCCCCGGCGCGGAACTGGCGGAAAACGCGCGCATCGGCAATTTCGTCGAGATCAAGAATGCCGAGATCGCCGAGGGCGCAAAGGTCAATCACCTCAGCTATATCGGGGATGCCTCGGTCGGGGCGGGTTCGAATATCGGGGCAGGCACGATCACCTGCAACTATGACGGTGTAATGAAGCACAAGACCACGATTGGCGAGGGTGTCTTTATTGGCTCCAACACCATGCTGGTGGCCCCGGTGACCGTGGGCGATGGCGCAATGACGGCAACCGGTACAGTCGTGACGAAAAACGTGGAAGCCGAGGCGCTGGCCGTTGCGCGCGCCAAGCAGGAAAACAAGCCCGGCTATGCGCGCAAATTGTTTGATATGTTGAAGGCGAAGAAGGCTCGCCGCGATAAAGAGGCCTGAGTTTATGTGCGGAATTGTAGGTGTATTGGGACAGCATGAGGCTGCCCCCATTTTGGTCGAAGCCCTGAAACGGCTGGAATATCGCGGCTATGACAGCGCCGGGATTGCGACCGTCAACGATGGCGCTTTGGGGCGCCGACGTGCTGTCGGCAAGTTGGTGAACCTGAGCGACCTTCTGGTCCACGATCCCCTGCCCGGCAAATCTGGGATTGGGCACACCCGCTGGGCGACGCATGGCGCGCCCTCGGTCACCAACGCGCATCCACACAAAGCTGGGCCCGTCGCCGTCGTCCACAACGGCATCGTCGAAAACTACCGCGAGCTGCGCGCCGAACTGGCCGAACACGGTGTGGATTTCGTGACCGAGACCGACACCGAAACCGTGGCCCTGATGGCCGCGCATCACCTGAATACCGGTCTGTCCCCAGTCGAAGCGGCCTTCAAGACCATCGACCAGCTAGAGGGCGCATTTGCGCTGGCCTTCCTGTTCGACGGTCAGGACGACCTGATCGTGGCCGCGCGCAAGGGTTCTCCGCTGGCGATCGGCCATGGAGAAGGAGAGATGTATGTGGGGTCGGACGCGATTGCTCTGGCTCCGCTGACCAACAAGATCACCTATCTTGAGGAAGGCGACCGCGCTGTCCTGACCCGCACCTCGATGGAAATTCGCACCGAAGCCGGTGAACTGGCCAATCGCGAAATGCGTAAGATCAAGCTGGATACGGCCCGCGCCGACAAGGGCGAACACAAGCACTTCATGGCCAAGGAAATCGCCGAGCAACCGGTGGTCGTGGCCGAGGCGATCCGCTCGTACCTGCCCACCGGCGGTGACCGCGTGGTTCTACCCGAGACCGATCTGGATTTCACCAAGCTGGACCGCCTGACCATGGTCGCCTGCGGTACGGCCTTCTATGCCTGCCTGACAGCAAAATACTGGTTCGAGCAGCTGGCGAAAATGCCGGTCGAGGTCGATATCGCCAGCGAATTCCGCTATCGCGAACCTCCGATCACCGACCGCACGCTCGCCTTGTTCGTCAGCCAGTCGGGCGAAACCGCCGACACGCTGGCCGCGCTTCGTTATTGCGAAGGTAAAGCGGACAAGATCGTCTCAGTGGTCAATGTTCCCGAAAGCTCGATTGCGCGGGAAAGCGATATCGCTCTGCCCATCCACGCGGGGGTTGAGATCGGCGTCGCCTCGACCAAGGCATTCACCTGCCAGCTGAGCGTATTGCTGATGCTTGCGCTCAAGGCCGCCGCTGACCGGGGCACGCTGAGCGATGAGGAACTGGCCGATCACGCCGCCGCCCTGCGCGGCTTGCCCTCGGTCCTGAACGCCGCTTTGGATCAGAACCGCGCCATCCGCAAATCTGCCCAGCGCCTGTCCGAGGCGCGCGACGTGCTGTTCCTGGGCCGTGGCCTGATGTATCCGCTGGCGATGGAAGGCGCGCTGAAACTGAAGGAAATCAGCTATATCCATGCCGAAGGTTACGCGTCGGGCGAATTGAAACACGGCCCCATCGCGTTGATCGACAAGCATATGCCCGTGGTGGTCATGGCCCCGCGCGATGCCGTTTTCGACAAGACTGTCTCGAACATGCAAGAGGTGATGGCACGCAAGGGCAAGGTCATCCTAGTGTCGGACGATGACGGCATCGTTGAGGCAGGCGATGATGTCTGGAGCACAATCCGCATGCCCCACATCCACACGAACCTGACCCCGATCCTCTACTCGGTTCCCGCGCAGTTGTTGGCCTATCATACGGCTGTCGCCAAGGGGACAGATGTGGATCAGCCACGCAACCTCGCGAAATCTGTGACTGTGGAGTAAGGCATGGCCAAGCAATTCCCCCATCTGGACGAGGCTCATCAGAAATTCATCACCGACCAGCACATGTTTTTCGTGGGCAGCGCCGGGGTTGAGGGGCGGGTCAATATCTCACCCAAGGGCATGGATTCACTGCGTGTTCTGGGGCCAAACCGGATTGCTTGGATGAACCTGACCGGCAGCGGCAATGAAACCGCCGGGCATGTGCTTGAGGTCAACCGCATGACCCTGATGTGGTGTTCCTTCACCACGCGCCCGCTGATCCTGCGCACCTATGGCACCGCACGCACCCTGCATGCGGGGGATGACGGTTGGGACGAACTGGCAGGTCAATTCCCCAACCACCGCAGCGAGCGGCAGATCTATGACCTCAGTATTGATCTGGTGCAGACCTCCTGCGGCTATGCGGTTCCGTTCATGGAGTTCCAGTCGGATCGCGACACGATGCAAAAATGGGTCGACGGCAAATCAGACGACGATATCCGCGCCTATTGGGTCGCGAAGAACCAGCAGACGATTGACGGCAAGCCCACCGGCGTTCCGGTCTAGACCATGCTTGCCCCCTATCTGGATCAGATCAAGGCACATGCCGATGCCGAGCGCGCGGAACAGGTCGCGGTCTATCACAAGGCCGAGCGTCCCTATCTGGGCGTCGCGGTTCCTGTTCTCAACGATCTGACCAAAGCCTGGCGCAAGGAATTGTCCATTGCTGAGCGCGTCACCCTCGCGGATGCGCTCTGGCAGACCAACATTCACGAGGCGCGCGTTGCGGCCTCCAAACTGCTGACCCAGGCGCGCATTCGCCCAGATGAGGATGTGTGGGCCTTGTTGCAAAGCTGGGTGTCCGATTTCGACGCATGGGCCATCGCCGACCACGCTTGCACCGCCATCCAGAAACGCCTGAGCGCCGATCCCACACGGCTGGATCAGGTTAAAACATGGACGGGATCAGACCACATGTGGACCCGCCGCGCTGCTCTGGTCTCAACGCTTCCTTGGACCAAGCAAAACCACCCCAAACCAGAAGATCTGGCGCGCCGAGATCGAATCCTCGGGTGGGCCGCGGGCTATGTGCCCGATCGGAACTGGTTCATTCAGAAATCCATTGCGTGGTGGCTACGGGAACTCTCCAAACATGATCCCAACCGGGTCGTGGCTTTTCTGGAAACGCATGGAGACGCGATGAAACCCTTTGCCCGGCGCGAGGCCGGAAAATACCTGAAGGGTTAGTTGGCGTAGACCTCGACCTCGACCAACTGATCAAACGGCACCAGCAACGCCCGCATGGCATCTAGTGACAAACGGCTGCCACCTGTCTCGGGCCCCGAGGCCGGAACCAGAGTGATATAAGCCTGCGCGCCGGTTTTCGGCACAACAACCCGCGCGGTCACCTCGGAATCGACCAAGGGTGTCTGCATCCAGCGGCCCGGAGTCGACGGATCGCCCAACCCGGCAATGGTGGTCTTGGCGCCGGTCCAGTTCGCTGTCGCGGTTGCGGGCTGGATATAGGCAGAGCTTTCCGCCTCGGCAGGTGCGGTCTCTACAGCAGCAGGCGTTGGCTCTGCCGCCGCTTCATCGCGCCCCAACAAACGATCCGTTGTCGAACGCACGGTATCGCACCCGACCAGCAAAACGCAGGATATCACAAGCAGTTCTCTCATACCCCGAACCTACAACCCCTCATGCAGCTGCACCAGACCAAAGCACAGTTCGCTCTTGTCGTGGGCCTGTTCCAGCTTTACCTATACCGCATGACTGCTCCGCTGATTGATCCTTTCGCCCGTGCCATCACCTATCTGCGCGTCTCGGTAACCGACCGCTGCGACTTTCGCTGCGTCTATTGTATGTCCGAGAACATGACCTTTCTGCCCAAGAAAGAGCTGCTGACGCTGGAAGAGCTGGACCGCATGTGTTCCACCTTCGTGAATATGGGCGTTGAGAAACTGCGCATCACCGGTGGTGAGCCGCTCGTGCGTCGCAATATCATGTCGTTCTTCAACTCCATGACCCGTCATCTGGAAAGCGGCGCATTGAAAGAGCTGACGCTGACAACCAATGGCTCACAGCTTTCGCGTTTTGCCGATGACCTCTACGCGGCAGGGGTGCGGCGGGTGAATATCTCGCTGGACACGCTGGATGAGGACAAATTCGCAGCCGTTACGCGGTGGGGGCGTCTGAAACAGGTTCTGAACGGGATTGATTCGGCGCAAAAGGCGGGCCTGCGGGTCAAAATTAACGCGGTGGCGCTGAAGGGCTTCAACGAACCCGAATTGCCCGAGATCACCGAATGGTGCGCGGAACGCGACATGGACCTGACCTGGATTGAGGTCATGCCGATGGGCGACATCGGCAACGAAGACCGTCTGGATCAATACTGGTCGCTCAAGGATGTGCGCAAGGAATACGAAAACCACTATAGCGTGACCGATTTGGCCGAACGCTCCGGAGGGCCTGCGCGTTATGTCCGGCTTGAGGAAACTGGCCAGAAGATCGGCTTTATCACCCCGCTGTCCCATAATTTCTGCGAAAGCTGCAACCGCGTGCGCCTTACCTGCACCGGTGAGCTTTACATGTGCCTGGGTCAGGAGGACATGGCCGACCTGCGCGCGCCGTTGCGCGATCACCCGGACACGGAAAAACCCTTGGAAGAGGCGATCCGCGCCGCGATCAACCTCAAGCCCAAAGGCCATGATTTCGACTATTCCCGTCAGGCCGTCGATGGCCAGATGAGCCGCCACATGAGCCACACAGGCGGCTGACATGCCCGGCTCTGACGTTCGTGCGACGCTGCTGTACAAGCTGTACTGCGGTGTCACATCTCTCGCGCAGCCTTTGGCTTGGCGTACCGTGCGCAAAAAGCTGCAGGCGGCCGAGGTCTCGGACCAGCGCCAACAGGAGCGTTTGGGCTATGCCAGCCTCGACCGCCCCACGGGACAATTGATCTGGTTTCACGCCGCGAGCGTCGGCGAAAGCCTTTCGGTGCTTAGCCTGATCCACCGGCTTGGCGAGCGCCTGCCTCAAGCCGAGTTCCTGATCACCTCCGGCACGCCCACCTCTGCCGCACTGATTGCCAAGCGACTGCCCCCTCGCACCCGACATCAGTTTCCGCCCTTGGACAGCGCCGGGCCTGTGCGACGGTTTCTGGACCATTGGGCCCCAGATGCCGCAATTTTCGTCGAAAGCGAGATCTGGCCCCGCCTGATCGTCGAGACAGCAGAACGCGGCACACCTCTATGCCTTCTTAACGCACGCTTGTCCGACAAGTCCGTGGCGGGGTGGCAAAAGCGCCCCGAAACTGCGCGCTTCATCCTGGACCACTTCGCGCTGTTTCTGACGCAGAACGACAAAACGGCCAAGAACCTGATCGCCATCGGAGCGGACCCACAACGCGTCCAACCCGGCACCAACCTCAAAGCGATGTCCGACCCGCTGCCGGTGGATCACACCACGCTGGCGGATGTCCAAAGCCAGATCGGCGATCGACCCGTCTGGATCGCCAGTTCGACCCATGCAGGCGAAGAGGAAACGGTTCTGGCCGCCCATAACGCCTTGCTGAAGCAGTACCCAGACTTGCTGTTGCTGCTGATACCGCGCCACCCGGAACGGCGCGAGGAGGTCGCAACCCTCCTGACCAAAGCCAAACTCACATCGGCCTTCCGAACCAAGACAGACCCGATCACCAATGAGACAAAGGTCTACGTAGCCGATACCCTTGGCGAAACCGGCACATGGTACGCGCTTTGCCCGATTGTCTTTCTCGGCGGGTCTTTGAGAGAGATCGGCGGCCACAACCCGTTCGAACCCGCCCAAGCCGGGGCTGCCGTCATAACCGGTCCGGGCTACTTCAATTTTGCCGAAACTTTCGCACCCCTGATCGAAACCGGCGGGGCGGTTCAGGTTGACACTGCCGAAGATCTGGAGAAGGCCGTAAACAACTGGCTATCCAACGACGCAGCCCTGACCCAAGCCCGCTCTGCCGCCCGCGCCTGCGTCTCAACCCAAAAAGACGCGCTGCAAAACGTGATCGAAACGCTCTGCACCAAACTCAACCTTGAGTCGAAGGATCCTTCTTCATCTGGCTGAAAATATCCCGGGGGTGTGGGGGCAGAGCCCCCACCCTCTCCATCAGGCCGCAGGCATCCGCTGTTCGACAATCTCGGCCCACCAGCTGCACCCGGCAGGAATGGCCTCATCGTTGAAATTGTACTCGGGGTGATGAACCATGGCCGTGTCGCCATTGCCCACCAAGATATAGGCACCCGGACGTTCTTCCAGCATAAAGGCAAAATCCTCGCCGCCCATGACTAGAGGGGCCTCTTCGCACGCGCCAGACACCGATCGAGCGACGTCAGCCGCAAACTCGGTCTGCTCGTCGCTGTTCACCATGACCGGATAGCCGCGGATATAGGTCACGTCTGCCGTGCCGCCAAAGGTCGCCGCTACGCCGTTGCAGATCTCGTTGATCCGCTTCTCGGCCAGGTCACGCATCTCCTTGCTCATGGTGCGCACGGTGCCTTTGATCTGAACCGATTGCGGGATCACGTTGAAGGCCTTCGACGAGGTCTCGAACGAGGTTACCGACACAACCACCTGATCAACCGGGTCCGCATTGCGGGACGCTATCGTTTGCAGCGCCAGCACCGCCTGCGCCGTCATCACGGTGGTATCGACCGTCTCCTGCGGTTTGGCGGCATGACCTCCGTGCCCTTCAAACGTGATGTCAAACTGGTCGGTCGCCGCAAAGAACGACCCTCGACGGATCGAGAAGCTGCCAACCGGTTTGCCCGGCCAGTTGTGCATCCCGTAGACCTCCTGAATGTTCCAGCGGTCCATCATGCCGTCTTCACACATCTCGCGACCACCGCCGCCGCCTTCTTCGGCGGGCTGGAAGATCACTACGACGGTGCCATCGAAATTGCGGGTTTCCGACAGGTACTTTGCCGCCCCAAGCAGCATCGCGGTATGACCGTCATGCCCGCAAGCGTGCATCGCACCCGGCGTTTTCGAGGCATAGTCCAGCCCCGTCGCCTCGAGGATCGGCAGAGCGTCCATATCCGCGCGCAGACCGATCACCTTGCCTTTGCTGTCCGACTTGCCTTTGATCACACCCACAACGCCGGTGCGGCCCATACCGGTGACAACCTCATCGCAGCCGAACTCTGTCAGCTTTTCGGCCACCAAAGCGCTGGTGCGGTGGGTTTCAAACAGGATTTCGGGGTTTTCGTGCAGGTCGCGTCGCCATGTGGTGATCTCGTCCTGCAATTCCGCAAAGCGGTTTTTGACTGGCATATCTTGTCTCTCCTAAATCATTCGGCCGGCATCCGGCGTTCGACCATCTCAGCGAACCAGCTACAACCGGCAGGTATGGCGTCATCATCGAAATTGTATTCCGGGTGGTGACACATCGCGGTGTCCCCGTTCCCTAGAAAGATGTAGGCTCCGGGCCGTTCTTCAAGCATGTAGGCGAAATCTTCCGACGGCATGACCGGGTCGGTACCATCGTTCACCTTTCCAGCCACGGCTGCGGCGGCCTCAGCGGCATAGCTGGTCTCGGCCTCGGAATTCACCGTCACCGGATAGCCTGGGGTCCATTCTACTATAGCGGACGCGTCAAAAGCCGAGGCCGTATCTTCGGCAATCCGGCGAACACGCTGTTCCGCGACCGCGCGGTACTCGGGGTCAAGCGTTCGTACCGTGCCTTTCAGACGGACCGTATGCGCAATGACGTTTGAGGCGACGCTGTCCGTCTCAAACGTGCCCACTGTCAGAACAACCCGTTTGATCGGATCGACGGTGCGGGCCACAACGGATTGCAAAGACACAACAATATGCGAGGCGACAAGCGTTGTATCCACCGCCTCATGCGGGGCTGCCGCGTGGCCACCCTTGCCGGTGACGGTAATTTCGAACTCGTCCGACGAGGCCAGCAGGGCTCCGGGCCGGATCGCAAATTCGCCGACCGGCAGGCCGGGCATGTTGTGCATGCCGTAAACTTCCTGAATGCCCCAGCGCTCCATCAACCCGTCCTGACACATGGCGAGGCCTCCGGCGCCGCCCTCCTCGGCCGGTTGAAAGATCAGCACGGCAGTCCCATCGAAATTCCGCGTCTCGGCCAGGTACTGCGCAGCGCCCAGCAGCATCGAGGTGTGTCCGTCATGCCCACAGGCATGCATCTTACCCGGAACGGTCGAGGCATAGTCCAGACCCGTCGCCTCTTCGATCGGCAGGGCGTCCATATCTGCCCGCAATCCGATCACCCGACCCCTGGTGTCCGAGCGGCCCTTGATCACTGCAACAACGCCTGTCTTGCCGACCCCCTCGGTGATTTCATCGACACCGAAGGCCTTCAGCCGTTCCACAACAAAACCGGCGGTCTCGTGAACGTCATACATCAGCTCGGGATGAGCATGCAGATGGCGGCGCCACTTGGTGATCTCTGCCTGCATTTCGGCAAACCTTTTTTTCACCGGCATTTTGGACCTCCTTGGGTTCAGGTGGACAGTTTCTCAACCAAACGTTGCATGAATGCTTGACCCGCTTCGAACTGCGCGACAGAGATGAACTCGTTCGGTTGATGCGCCTGCGCGATGTCCCCGGGGCCGCAGATGACCGCGGAATAACCTGCTTCCTGAAACTGCCCGGCCTCGGTGCCATAACTGACCACATGGCTTGCGTTGTCACCGGTCAGCGCGCGTACCAGAGCTTCGGCCTCGCCATCCTTTTCGGGGACCAGACCGGGGATCGAGAAATTCTCAGAGATCTCGATCCGCGCTTCGGGGTGAACCGCCTGCATCCGCGCCTCGACCTCGCGCACCTGTTCGAAATAGGCATCGCGCCACGCGGCTTTGCTTTCATCCGGCAACGTGCGGAAATCCAGCATGAAGTGGCAATCCTTGGCGGTGATATTATGCGCGGTGCCGCCTTCGATCATTCCCACATGGACCGTGGTCCAGGGCGGATCGAACACCGCTGCCGTTTCGCTAGGCGTGGCCGCCTTATTGCGGGCGTTCTGTTCGTTCGCCCAATTGATCAGTGGCGCGGCCTCCATGATGGCATTCACACCGGTGTGCATGATCGAGCTGTGGACCTCGAACCCAACCATATGCGTATCATAGCCAAAACCACCCTTGTGGCCGGTGACAGCCTGCATTGTCGAAGGCTCGCCCACGATCACCGCCGAGCCTTTTGGCAGCACTTTGTTCATCGCCTCGATCATTGGCGGAGCGCCAGTGCATCCGACCTCTTCATCGAAGCTCAGCGCCAGTTGCAAGGGGCGCTTGAGGCCTGCATCGCGCGCCTCGACCAGTGCCCAGATCGCGAGCGCGTCAAAACCCTTCATGTCGCAGGTGCCGCGTCCGTAATACTTGCCGTCCTTCTCAGTGACAGTGAAAGGATCCGTGTCCCAGGGCTGTCCGTCCACCGGAACGACATCGGTGTGACCCGAGAGGACGACGCCCCCCTCTTCCCACGGGCCGACATGCGCAAAAATCGCCGCCTTGTGCGGCTGATCCGGGTCCGGCCAGCGATGGGCCTCGATACCGTGTTCGTTCAGGTAACCTTCGACCCAGTCCACCAACGGCAAGTTTGTGTCACGGCTTACAGTCGGGAATGAGATCAGTTTGGTCATGATCTCAAGCGGCGTCAGACGCTGTGGCATATGTGTTAGTACCCGCTATCCGTAGTCAGGATGAAATGGCCCGGCTCAACCTCTTTGTACTTCGACGGTTCTGGCGCGTATCCAATTGGATGAATGGGTGACGGGATCGGCTTGAAATTCAAGTCTTTTTCCGATTTCCGTTTTTTCGGGTCCGCGATTGGAACCGCCTTCATCAGCGCCTGTGTATACGGGTGCTGCGGGTTCTCGAACACCCGCGCGCGTGGACCAAGCTCGACAATCCGGCCCAGATACATCACGCCCACATGGTGGCTGACCCGCTCCACAACGGCCATATCATGACTGATGAACAGGTAAGACAGGCTCAGCTCGGATTGCAGTTCCATCATCAGGTTCAACACCTGCGCCTGCACCGACACGTCCAGCGCCGAGACCGCCTCATCCGCGATGATCAGTTTCGGGTTCAAGGCCAACGCGCGAGCGATGGCGATACGCTGGCGCTGACCGCCGGACATCTCATGCGGGAAGCGGCGCATAAAGCTGCGCGGCAGTTGCACCTTGTCGAACAGCTGCGCCACGCGATCTTGCAGTTCCGACCCCGAGGCCACACCGTAGTTGCGCATGGGTTCGGCCACTTGATCGACCAACTGCATCTGCGGATTGAGCGAGGCAAACGGATCCTGAAAGATCATCTGCATATCCAGCCGCGCCTTGCGCAGACCGGATTGGTCCAGCTTCATGATATCGACGCCGTCCAGATTGACCTCACCCGCCATCGGCTCGACCAGCCGCAGGATCGAGCGACCAGCCGAGGACTTTCCGCATCCCGATTCGCCCACAAGGCTGAGTGTCTGCCCTTTGTTCAGCGTGAACGAGACATCCTCAACCGCGTGAACATTCGAGATCGTCCGACGCAGCAAACCGCCTTTGACGGGGAAACGCGTGGTCAGGTTCTTGACCGTCAGCAGTGTTTCCTCCGTGCCGGGAATCGGAGCGATGTTCTGCCCTTCAACACCCAGAAGTTTCATCGGTTCCGGCGCGGCCTTCCCCTGCATCTCACCCAGTTTCGGCACCGCAGCCAGCAGCGCCTTGGTGTAATCATGCTGCGGGTTCTCGAAAATTTCGGTGACCGAGCCCTCTTCGACCTTGTTGCCACGGAACATGACTACAACGCGGTCGGCCATCTGTGCCACAACGGCCATGTCATGGGTAATGAACATCACCGCGGTGCCCGTTTCCCGTTTCAAGCGGTCCATCAGGGCCAGAATCTCAGCCTGAATCGTCACGTCCAATGCGGTCGTCGGTTCGTCCGCGATCAGCAGACGTGGCTCGCAAGCCATCGCCATTGCAATCACCACGCGTTGGCGCATGCCGCCTGAAAGCTCGTGCGGGTACTGCTTCAACCGGCGCTCGGGTTCGGGGATTCGCACCTGGCGCAGCAGCTCCAAAGCGCGCTCTTCTGCCTGCGTCTTGGACATGTCCTTGTGAATGCGCAGCCCTTCGGTCAGTTGCCGACCAACGGTGAAAACCGGGTTCAGGGCGGTCATCGGCTCCTGAAAGATCATACCGATCTCATTGCCGCGAATCTGTTTCATCAGATCCTGATCGGCATCGGCCAGGTCCATCTCGGCCCCGTCGCGGCGGTCAAACAGCAGCTCGCCACCGGCGATTTCGCCTCCGCCGAACTCGACAAGACGCATCAGAGACAGCGAGGAAACCGATTTGCCCGAGCCCGATTCGCCAACGATACAAACCGTTTCGCCCGGATTTACCTCGAACGAGACGTCCTCAACGCCCACGACCGGGCCGTCTTTCGTCTGAAACTCCACCCTCAGTTTTTTGATCTGGGCAATTGGTTGATCCAGCACGCGCGCGCTCCCTTTTGGGTCGTTTTGTTTTTATGGATGCCGAACGCTAAGGCGGCGAGCCAGGAAAAGTCAAACGCAATGCACGATTTCGTGACGGCAAGGCTTGCAATTTTCCTAAGTTCTGTTTCGATACCCGCGTAACCGACAACCAGCGAAGGCAGAAATCGCGTTGCGCGAAATGCAATTGCTATTTCTAACAATGCCTTAGCCACAAGTCGGCAACGCCAAATCCGCAGGCATTGCGGAGATAATCGAGACACGCAAGTGTCCAATTCGGGAGTGACTTATGAAGATCAAAACCCTTTTGCTTGGTGCGATTGCAAGCACGGCGATGGCCCCTGCGGCCTTTGCCGAGCGTGGATCGGACGGCAATGTCAGCATCATTTATTGGCAGGCTCCGTCAATTATGAACCCGTTTCTGTCGGGTGGCACAAAAGATGTTGAGGCAGCCTCGCTGGTTATCGAACCACTTGCACGCTACGACCAAGACGGGAACATGGTGCCGTATCTGGCCGCTGAAATCCCGACCGTCGAAAATGGCGGCGTCAGCGAAGACCTGACCACCATTACCTGGAAAATTGCGCCTGGTCTCACATGGTCGGACGGTACTCCGTTCACCTCGGCCGACGTGGTCTTTACCGCAAACTACTGCATGGACCCCGAAGGCGGTTGTGCTCAGGTGACCAAGTTTGAAGGCGTCACCGATGTCGAAGCTGTCGATGACCTAACCGTTAAGGTAACGTTCGACGCACCGACCCCATTCCCCTACGGACCGTTTGTGGGTGGTGAAAGCCCGATCATTCAGGCCGCTCAGTTCGCTGACTGCATGGGCGCAAAAGCCCCTGAATGTACAGATCAGAACTTCAACCCGATCGGCACTGGCCCGTTTGTCGTCACCGAGTTCAAACCGAACGACGTGATCACATTTGCCGCCAACGACAACTACCGCGACCCGGCCAAGCCGGCGTTTGCCAGCGTGACCTTCAAAGGTGGCGGCGACGCAACAGCGGCAGGTCGTGCGGTTATGGAAACCGGCGAGTTTGACTACGCGTGGAACCTGCAGCTGGCCCCTGAGGTCATTGCGCAGATGCAGGAAGGTGGCAAAGGTACTCCGGTCGCAGGCTTCGGCCCGCTGGTCGAGCGTATCATGCTGAACCAGACCAACCCGTCGCCCGATCTGCCGGAAGGCGAGCGTTCGACAGCCGCGCATCCGCACCCATTCCTGCAAGATCCTGCCGTCTACAAAGCCATGTCCATGGCCATCGACCGCCCGCTGCTGGTTGAAATCGGCTATGGCCAAGCTGGCAAAGTGACCTGTAACTGGGTTCCGGCTCCGGCTGCGTTTAGCTCTACCTCGATGAGCTGTGACACGCAGGATATCGAAGGCGCGAAGAAACTGCTGGATGACGCAGGCATCGTTGATAACGATGGCGACGGCATTCGTGAAAAAGACGGCGTGCCGCTGAAAATCGTCTACCAGACCTCGACCAACGCTGTGCGTCAGGACTTCCAGGCGCTGATCAAAGAATGGTGGAGCCAGATCGGCATTGAGTCCGAACTGCGCAACATCAACGCATCGGTCTTCTTCGGTGGTGACCCGGGTTCGCCTGACACCTTCCAGAAGTTCTATGCAGACGTTGAGATGTACGCCAACACCTTCAACGGCACCGACCCTCAGTCCTATCTGGGCAACGGTCTGTGCGACAAGGCACCGAAGCCAGAATCGCAGTGGCAGGGTGAGAACATCAGCCGCTTCTGCAACGAAGAGTTTGACGCCTTGCACGCCAAACTGGCTGAAACAGCGGGTCTGGAAGCCCGTGCGGAGATCGCCAAGCAGCTGAACGACATCATGGTTCAAAACGGCGGCATGATCCCGCTGGTGCACCGTGGCCGTCTGTCGGCGCATGCAAACACCCTGGGTGGTGTTGTCCTGAACGTTTGGGACAGCGAGCTGTGGAACATTGCGGACTGGTACCGCAAGACCGGTTCCTAAGCGTTAATCTTGCAATATCGCGCCCCGATCTTTATCGGGGCGCGGTCATTTGCAGACCACTCCAACAAAAAGACGCATCAACAAAGGCGCCTTTGAATGCTCAACTTTACCATCAGACGACTGGTGCTGGCCGTACCCACGCTGCTGTTCATCAGCCTCGTCATCTTCCTGCTGCTCGAGCTTGCCCCAGGCGACCCGATGGCACAGGTTCCCCTTACCGTTCCGCCCGAAGTCAAAGAGAAGATGCGCGAGGCCCTTGGCCTTGGCCAGCCAATGCATATCCGGTTCTGGAAATGGATCGTGCAATTCTTCTGGATCGAACCGCAGGTTCTGATCGACCACATGTTCGGCACCACTTTCTCTGAAGGTGACCTGCGTGTGATTTCGTGGCAGACCCGCTCTCCCGTTATGGACATCGTCGTTCAGCGTATCCCGCAGACCCTGTGGGTTGTTGGCACCGCCTATGTGGTCGCCATCCTGATCGCCCTGCCCATCGGCATCTATTCCGCATACCGCCAGTATTCCTGGTTCGACCAGATGGGTACCTTCGTGTCGATGGTCGGCTTCTCGGTCCCGCCCTTCTTCTCGGGCGTGCTGGTGATCGTGATCTTTTCGGTCCAACTGGGCTGGTTCCCATCGATCTATGACACGACTCACGTGGTGAATAGCTGGGATAGCTTCGTGGTGCAGCTGAAGCAGATGATCATGCCGGTCATGGTACTGGCGCTGCAGATCACGGCGCAGCTGAGCCGGTTCATGCGCGCCTCAATGCTGGATAATCTCAACCAAGACTACGTTCGTACCGCCCGAGCCAAAGGGCTGAGCGAATACACAGTTGTGATGGTCCACGTCCTGCGCAACTCGATGATCCCCGTGGTTACCGTTATTGCGCTAGGTATTCCGGCCATCTTCGGCGGCGCAATCATCACCGAGCAGGTCTTCAAGGTGAACGGTATTGGCCAGTTGCTGATTGGCGCGATTCAAGCCAATGACCTGCCTATGGTACAGACGCTGACCTTCATCTTTGCGGTGCTGATCGTTTTGTTCAACCTGATCGCTGACGTGCTCTACGGCATTCTGGACCCGAGGATTCGCTATGACTGATACAGACAAATCAGACACGCTGGTCCCCGACGAAGGACTGGCCCCTGCCTCAACCGCGCTGCCGACCGCAGGCGTGATGGACGACCTGGCCACCCCACCCCGCAGCCAGTGGCGCGATGTGTGGGATCAGTTCAAAACGCACAAAGGCGCGATGATCGGAGCGATCCTGTTCATCTTCATCGTCGCCGGTGTGTATCTGGGGCCCTACCTCTGGAGCATCGATCCAACCCAGATCGACATCCGGTCGCGCAATCAGGGCCCCAGCTGGGCGCATCCGTTCGGCACCGATCAGCTGGGCCGGGATATTCTGGCGCGGATGATGTCGGGCGGGCAGACCTCGGTCTCGGTTGGCATCACCGCTATGTTGCTGGCGCTGTTTCTGGGATCGTTCATTGGTGTGATCGCAGGCTTCTTCAAACGCCTCGACGGGCCGTTGATGCGACTGACCGACCTGTTCCTCGCACTGCCCCTGCTACCGCTGCTGCTGGTCATGATGCTGCTGTTCCGCGAGCCTCTGTCCGCCGCATTCGGGCTGGAGCGTGGGATTTTCATCCTGATCGTCTGCGCCATCGGCATCACCTCGTGGATGCCCACGGCGCGGATCGTGCGGGGCGACGTGCTGGCCATCAAAGAGCGTGAGTTCGTTCTCGCGGCACGTTCAATCGGCACCAGCAACCGGCAGATCATCACGCGGCACATCCTGCCGAACGTCCTGTCTCCGATCATGGTGTCGGCAACGCTGGGGATTGCGACGGCGATCATCACCGAAAGCGCGCTGTCCTTCCTCGGGCTCGGCTTCCCGCCGGATTTCCCGACCTGGGGCCGCCTGCTTTTTGATGGCGTCGACTATCTTCAGCAATACCCCGAGCGTGTGTTCTGGCCCGGCCTTGCGATCTCGCTGACTGTACTCAGCGTGAACTATCTGGGCGATGGCTTGCGAGACGCGCTGGATCCGCGCATTCGCGGCCGGTGATAAACCTCAGTCGGCGCGCTTCAGCGCGCCGGCACAGACCACGATCAGCACCGCCAGCGGCAGCAAGACGCCAAACGCCATCCGCAGCGACAGCAATTCAGCCAGAAACCCGATCAGCGGCGGTCCGATCAACAGTCCCCCATATCCGAGCGTTGCGACACTGGCGATGGCCTGTCCCGGTGGAGTGTTTGGGTCGTTCGCTGCGCGGCTGAACGCCAAGGGCATGATCACCGCATAACCGACCCCCATAAGCGTGAACCCGACCAACGCCAATGGCGCGGCACCGGCGGACACCACGCAGAACACCCCTATCGCAGCAAAGACACCACCGCCCCTAGCTGCTGCGACCGGGCCGACGCGCGCGATGAGGAAGCCGCCAGCCAAACGACACACCACCATCGCGACCGAAAAAACCGCATAACCCAAGGCTGCGACACTCTCAGCGGCCCCAGTAACGTCGCGCAGGAAAAGGGCGCTCCAATCTGCGACCGCACCTTCCCCCAACGCACCACATAGCGCGGTGAAACCAACGAGGATCAACACCCCGGACGGGAATGCAAACACGGCACCTTGAGACTGTTCCGCGCGGCGCGACGTCCATTGTACCCAGGACATCGCCAAGGCCAGTGCCACCACAACGCCTCCCGCAACCAGAAAATGCTGCAGAACAGTCGCATCCCACTGAACAGCTATAAATCCACTGACCGCCCCAAGGCCGGCACCAAGGCTCCACATCGCATGAAACGAGGACATGAGCGGTTTGTCGAAGGCCTGCTCTACCTCGGCTGCCCAAGCGTTCATCGCCACGTCCATCGAGCCATGAAAGGCACCGAAAAGAAACAGGAACGCCGCAAGCATGGTGAAGCTGTCGGCCAGCGCCAGCAAAACCAGCGAAAAGGTGTACAGCACCGCGATGATCCGCGTGATCGATACGGCCCCAAACCGGTCGGTCAATCGCCCGGTCACCGGGAAGGAGCAGACGGCACCCGCTGCCATGAACAAAAGACCATAGCCAAGCTCTTCATGGCTGAGGTTCAGATGATCGCGCACCGCCGGGATGCGAGAGGCCCAGATACCGAACAGGGCACCATTCAGCGCGAACATCGCGGTGACGGCGCGCCACGCAGCAACGACACTGATCATATTAAAGCTCCGCTTATTTGATGCGCTTCGCCGGTTACTAGTACAACGCTACCAAACAGAGGCAAGCGCCGCTCACTCTAGCCGCCGCCGAATTCTGCGGACGCCCACCCAAACGGCCAGAATGACCGGAACAGTGACCAAAGCCGTCAACATTCCCTTGCTGATCCCCGCCGACGTCAGAGGATACAGCAGATAGCTGACCAGCGAGACGGCGTAGTAGCTGATGGCAACCACCGACAGCCCCTCGACCGTGCGCTGCAGCCGCAGGGCCTGATCAGCGCGGCGGTCCATGCTTTCCAGCAAGGCCTGGTTCTGCGCGCTGCGTTCCACGTCCACACGTGTTCGCAGTAGATCTCCGGCGCGGATGGCCCGGTCTGACAGGGCCTGTAGGCGCAATTCAGTCGACTTAACAGTCCGCATCGCAGGGTCATAGCGGCGCATCATGAAATCGGCAAAGCTCTGCCCCCCCATGAACCGCTCTTCCCGCAAAACCTTGACGCGCTGGTTAACGATGGCCTCGTAGGCGCCCGTGGCCCCAAACCGAAAGGTACAGCGTGCCGAGATCGTCTCCAACTCGGTTGAGGTTTTCAGCAGCTGCGGCAGCATGTCATCGGGATGTTTGCCGCCATCGGTCATCTCGCCCATCAGCGCGGTCAGCTTCTGATCCAACTCGCCAATGCGCGTTGTCAGAGATTTGACCCGCGCAAACCCCAGCATGGACATGGCCTTGTAGGTCTCGATTTCGCACAGGCGCTGGATGATCCGTCCAACCCGGCGCTCTCCAGTTCCATCCGACACGAACAGCGCAAACCGCATGTGCCCTGCGGGGTCGATGCGAAAATCGCTGGCGCAGATCGCGGCATCGTCCAAAACGCGGGACACGGCAAGGCTTTCGGGTTCGAACCAATCCGGTAGCAAGTTCCGGACGACGTCATCCTCTGGGCGCGGAACAACTCGTAGCAAAGCCGACGTGATCCTCTGACCGGGACTGGCCATCATCCAATCTGGGGGGAAGACTTCGAAATCGGCGGGGTTGAACGCCCGCTCACTCACGTTCTGAGAGATCGCAGTAAAGGTTACGAACTCAGTGTGTTGCTCCCACTTGAGCCAATGGCGTCCGATCTGCCCCGCATAGTGGGTCGCGTCGGGTTGAGGGTGCGGCGCGCCGTGACGATCCAGCAGATTTATCAAATGCGCAATGTCGTCCTGCCGGTCCCCACTTTGCGACGTGCCGGGCTTTTTGATCGCCAGAAAGGCAACCGTGCATGGAACCTGCGCCACCGGAAAAGGTCGGGCGTGCAGTTCATTGGCAAGCCGATAGCGTAAAGGGTGGTCATCGATTGGCGTCATGCAGGGCTCCGATTCATCCGACACACTATACGGCACACCCAAAATACATCAATTCCCATTTTATTTCAGATACTTACAAGAATGCGACGGTATACATTCCAGCCAATTCATTGATTTGGCTGCCATAGCTCGATGGGATTGCCTTCGGGATCATGAATACGGGCGAATTTACCCACCTCGCTATCCCAATCCGGATTGGTTTCGACGGTGATCCCTGCGTCCTGTAGCTGGCGTGTCAAAGCGGCCAAATCATCAACCCTGAAATTGATCATCCACTGCTGCTCGCTTCGGCCAAAATACGCGGTATCCTGGGCGAAGGGTGCAAAGACCGTATAGCCTTCGGCCTGCTTCCAAGGGACCGGATCATAGTGATTTACCCCCAGGTGTCTTTCATACCATTCACTCAAGGCCTTGGGGTTCTTGGCGCGAAAAAAGACCCCGCCGATTCCGTTTACTTTCTCCATGACCTTGCTCCCACAAAGTACCCTTCAGACGTAAAATAGCATATCAAGCTTGCTTCATCTGGCTGCAATACTCTGGAGGCGCGAAGGCCAAGCCCGCTTCAAAGTAGAAAAGAAAAGGGCGCCCGCAGGCGCCCTTTGCAATTGAATTGTGCGTTTAGATCACTCGATCATCGGCAGCAGCTTGTCTAGCGACTGCTTGGCGTCGCCATAGAACATGCGCGTGTTCTCTTTGAAGAACAGCGGGTTCTCGATGCCCGAATAGCCAGTGCCCTGACCACGCTTGGACACAAAGACCTGCTTGGCCTTCCAGCACTCCAGAACCGGCATACCGGCGATGGGGCTGTTGGGATCCTCCTGCGCCGCAGGGTTCACGATGTCGTTCGAGCCGATGACGATGGCCACATCCGTGTCCGGGAAATCGTCGTTGATCTCATCCATCTCAAGCACGATGTCATATGGCACTTTCGCCTCGGCCAGCAGAACATTCATGTGGCCCGGCAGACGTCCGGCAACGGGGTGGATCGCAAAGCGCACCTCTTTGCCCTTGGCGCGCAGCTTGCGGACCAACTCGGACACCGACTGCTGTGCCTGAGCAACAGCCATGCCGTAACCCGGGATGATGACAATGCTGTCCGCATCGTTCAGCGCGGCGGCCACGCCGTCCGCCTCAATCGCGATCTGTTCGCCCTCAACGGCCATCTGCTCACCCTGCGGGCCACCGAAGCCACCCAGGATCACGCTGACAAAGTGACGGTTCATCGCCTTGCACATGATGTAAGACAGGATCGCACCCGACGAGCCGACCAGAGCACCAACAACGATCAGCAGGTCGTTGCCAAGGCTAAAGCCAATCGCCGCAGCCGCCCAACCCGAATACGAGTTCAGCATCGACACAACCACGGGCATGTCAGCACCACCGATCCCCATGATCAGGTGATAGCCGATGAACAGCGCCGCCAGTGTCATCAGGACCAATGGCAGCAGACCACCCGAAGCGGTGTACCAGATCAGGCAGATCAGCGAGAGCCCCGCAGCCGCCGCGTTCAGCGCATGACCGCCGGGCAGCTTGGTCGCCGCAGACGTCACCTTGCCCGCCAGTTTGCCATAGGCCACGACCGAACCGGTAAAAGTAATCGCGCCAATGAAGATGCCCAGGAACAGCTCTACATGCAGGATCGCCAGTTCCGCCGGAGTCTTCTTGGCGATCAGCTTTGCGAATGCACCAAGGTCAGACAGGTCCGCCTGACCCGCGCTATCCTTGATCGCCATGACCTGAGCCACGTTTCCGATCTCGAAATGCGCATTGAAGCCGACGAACACGGCCGCAAGACCGACCAGCGAGTGCATCGCAGCGACCAGCTGCGGCATCTCGGTCATCTGGACGCGCTGCGCCACGTATTGACCGATCAGACCACCGCCGATGATCAGCAGGATGGACAGCAGCCACAGGCCCGAACCCGGACCGACCAGCGTGGCGAAAACCGCCAGCGCCATGCCGACGATACCGTACCAGACAGCGCGTTTGGCGCTTTCTTGGTTCGACAGGCCGCCGAGCGACAGGATGAAAAGGACAGCCGCAACAACATAAGCGGCAGAAGTGAAGCCAATCATATGCCCGACCTCCTTAGGATTTCTGGAACATGGCGAGCATGCGCCGGGTTACGAGGAAGCCGCCGAAGATATTGATCCCGGCCATGAACACGGACAGTGCCGCCAGCAGAATAACCAGGAACGACCCGGACCCGATCTGCATCAAAGCCCCGACGATAATGATCGACGAGATCGCGTTGGTGATCGCCATAAGCGGTGTGTGTAAGCTGTGCGCAACGCCCCAGATCACCTGGAAGCCCACAAAAATCGCCAACACAAAGACGATGAAGTGCTGCATGAAGCTGGCCGGAGCGATCAGCCCCACCAACAGCATCAACGCACCACCGACACCCAGCAAGGTGAACTGCTGCTTGGTCTGCGCCTTGAAGGCTGCGATTTCCTGCGCTTTTTTCTCTTCCGGGGTCAGTTCCTTGACCTCGGGTTTCTTCTGCGCGGCAATCGCCTGCACTTTGGGCGGAGGCGGCGGGAAGGTGATCTCACCCTCATGGGTCACGGTTGCACCGCGGATCACGTCATCTTCCATGTCGTGGTTGATCTGACCGTCCTTGTCGGGCGTCAGGTCAGACATCATGTGACGGATGTTGGTCGCGTACAGAGATGACGCCTGCGCTGCCATCCGGCTGGGGAAGTCGGTGTAACCGATGATGGTCACGCCATTGTCGGTCACGATCTTCTCATCTGCGACGGTCAGCTTACAGTTGCCGCCTTTCTCCGCCGCCAAATCGACGATGACCGAGCCCGGCTTCATCGCTTCGACCATATCCTTGGTCCAAAGCTCGGGCGCTTCGCGGTTCGGGATCAGCGCGGTGGTGATCACGATGTCCATCTCGGGCGCCAATTCACGGAACTTGGCCAACTGCGCTTCGCGGAACTCATCCGACTGAACGCTGGCATAGCCACCGGTGGCCGCGCCGTCCTGCTGGTCTTCCTCAAAGTCCAGGTAGACAAACTCGGCACCCATTGACTCGACCTGTTCGGCTACTTCGGGGCGCACGTCGAACGCATAGGTGATTGCACCCAGCGAAGTGGAGGTACCAATCGCCGCCAGACCGGCAACACCGGCACCCACGATCAGCACCTTGGCAGGCGGCACCTTACCGGCCGCCGTCACCTGACCGGTGAAGAAACGGCCAAAGTTGTTGCCCGCCTCAATCACCGCGCGATACCCAGCGATGTTCGCCATTGAGGACAAAGCGTCCATCTTTTGCGCACGGGAAATACGCGGAACCATCTCCATCGCTATGACATTCGCGCCTTTGGACTTGGCAGCCTCCATCCCCTCTTCGTTCCCTGCCGGGTTGAAGAAAGAGATCAGCGTCTTGCCTTTGGTCAGGCGCTTCAGCTCAGTCTCATTCGGCTGGCGCACCTTGGCGACGATATCCGCAGCTTTCCAAAGCGACGCCGCGGTTTTCATAACCTCGACACCGGCCTCTTTGTAAGCCGCATCAGAAAAGCCCGCCGCAGCACCGGCGCCCTTTTCGATCAGGCAGTCATAGCCCAGTTTTTGCAGCTGGCGCGCCGAGTCCGGCGTCATCGCCACCCGGTTCTCACCGTCAAAAACTTCTTTTGGCGTTCCTATCTTCAACGGAGAGCCTCCTTTACTTTCGATATGTTCGCGCGAGTTCTTTGCATCTTTCGTTCAATCCCCACCTACATTGCGAAAGATTATTTCGCAACTGCAGCATTCGTTACGTTGTGTCATTGGCAGCACACCTTCAAATCCAGCGTCGTGTCTTTTGTGCATAACGGGCGAAGTCAGCGCGAAATTTGCGGCGCAAGCGATCCTCTTCCGGCTCGATAAAACGGCGCTCCATGATCCAGACGAAAATTGGCACCAGAACCAGCGACAGGACCGCATCGAAGCGTAGGATCAAACCGGTCAGGATAAGGACGTCCCCCAGATAGATTGGGTTCCGGCTGCGTTTGAAAATTCCGCTTTGCACCATGCTGGATGGGGTCTGGTGTGGCATTACCGTCGTCTGATGGCGGCGGAATTCGACAACCGCCAGAACAGCCAGAACAATACCGCCACCGATGAGCACGCCGCTGGCAAGATCAGTCAACCACCCGTCAAGGGACAGCCCAAAAGACAGGTGTTGCGCTTGCAACCACGCGAGGCAAGCCGCCCCCAGCAACCAGATCGGAGGGATGTCGATTTTCTGCATTCGCGCTGATTACCTGTCGATATCTCTCAAAGAAAGTGTCGTTTTCGACAGTTTGTCTACCGCTTTCCGACCTTAAGATCAAAACATCAAAAGGTCGCGGCGATTTTTTTCGAAGATATACATCGGTGGACAGCGCTTAGCGCATCCGATAGCCAACAGATACAACCAAAAATGAACAACAGGGCCCAACCGGAATGACCGACTTCAAAGCGACCAAAGCGATGTTCGAACTGCCCGAAGGCATTCTCTATCTTGACGGCAACTCTCTGGGTCCGTTGCCAAAGGCGGTTGACGCGCGTCTGCACCAGACGGCGACGCAGGAATGGGGACAGATGCTGATCACCGGTTGGAACAAGGCCGGGTGGATGGGATTACCCACGGGTCTCGGGGACCGGATCGGACGTCTGATCGGGGCCGAAGCAGGCAGCGTGGTGGTAGGTGATACCCTGTCGATCAAGGTTTATCAGGCCGTTGCTTCGGCGTTGGAGCTGAACCCGAGCCGCAAGGTTGTGCTGTCGGACAACGGCAATTTCCCATCCGATCTGTATATGGCGGACGGATTGCTGCGCTCGCTGGGCGCGGAGTACGAATTGCGCGTCGTCGCCCCGGAAGAGGTCGCTGAAAACATCACGGAAGACGTCGCCGTTCTGATGCTGACCGAGGTCGACTATCGCACCGGCCGTATGCACGACATGAAAGCCCTGACCGAATTGGCCCATGCCAACGGTGTGGTGACGGTTTGGGATCTGGCCCATTCCGCCGGTGCAATTCAAGTCGACCTGGCCGGGTGCAACGCCGATTTTGCGGTCGGGTGCACATACAAATACCTCAACGGCGGTCCCGGCGCGCCCGCGTTCATCTACGTCGCTCCGCGCCTGTCCGACCGTGTGCGCCCGGCGCTTTCGGGATGGCTGGGGCACGAAGCTCCGTTTGCCTTCGATCTCGACTATCGTCCCGGTTCAGGGATTGAGAGGATGCGGGTCGGCACCCCTCCGGTTTTGCAAATGGCCGCGCTGTCTGCGGCGATGGATGTCTGGGGCATGGCCGAGATGGCCGATGTCCGGGCGAAATCCATCGAACTGACCGAATTGTTCATCGCAAAGGTCGAGGCCACCTGCCCCGGCCTAACCCTCGCCAGCCCACGCAATCCGGCGCGGCGCGGCAGTCAGGTCTCATTCCACTTTACCGAAGGATACGCCGCCATGCAGGCGCTGATTGCCCGAGGCGTGATCGGAGATTTCCGCGCACCGGACATCATGCGATTTGGCTTCACGCCACTTTATGTTGATGAAAACGACGTGGAACAGGCCGCAGAGATTCTGGCGGATATCATCACCAACAACCTGTGGGACCAGCCAGAATACAAAATCCGCCAGCGAGTTACCTGACCTCGAGCCCGGCGCCCAGCAATTCAGCCAATTGCGAGATTCGTTGCTCGAATTCAGCCGCGTTGGTTGCGGTCATCTTGACGCCCATCAGGGTCGAAGTGATGGTCTTCGCCGTCTCTTCCGGGCCGTTGGGCAGACGGACGCGTCCGGCACTGTCTTCGCGGCGCAACCAGTCGGCATAAAGCGCGGTCATCTCTTCCTCACCCTCGGCCAGAATGTCCGAGGCGGTCGATTTGCTGGTATCCAGCATCTCTCGCCCGTGGGGAGAGGTCAGTATCTCAGCCAACCCCTTGATCTGCCCTTCAATCGCGCGCGCCAAACGCTGGGACACGCTGCCACTGCCCGACAAGGCCTGCGATACGTTTGCGGTCTTTTCGGCGTAATGCGCGCGCGTCAGGCTGCGCACGATCGCCTCTTTATTCTTGTAGTGCAAATAAACGGCCGGGCGCGACATACCCGCCCCTTTGGCGATATCGTCCATCGAGGTTTTGCGAAACCCATAGGCCGCAAATGCCTCAAGCGCCGACGCAAGAATGGCCTGTTGCCGCGGATCGTCCTGTTTTTCTGTCATGAAACCGATCTGACATTTTTCGTATAATTTGTCAATTGACACACTGACACTTTCAGGCAATTATGTCAGAAACCGCCACAGCTACGAGAGGTGTGCCATGGCAACCGCGCTGAAGATCAACGGCAAGCAACATCAAGTTGACCTGCCCGACGACGTCCCCCTGCTTTGGGTTCTCCGGGATGAGGTCGGCCTGACCGGAACCAAATTCGGCTGCGGCGTAGCTGCTTGCGGCGCCTGCACCGTGCATATCGATGGTGAGGCCGTGCGATCGTGCCAAGTGTCGCTGTCCGATGTCTGGGGCGATGTCACTACAATCGAAGGCATCGGCTCGCCCGAGGCGATGGCCGTGATCCAGCAGGCTTGGGTGGATCATCAGGTAGCGCAATGCGGTTACTGCCAGTCTGGTCAGATCATGCAGGCGGCAGCTTTGCTTGCGGAAAACCCGACCCCAACTGACGCCGACATAGACGACGCGATGCAGGGCAACCTGTGCCGCTGTGGCACCTATCCCCGCATCCGCGCCGCAATCCAAGACGCCGCTGGCAAGTTGCAGGAGGCTTAAGAGATGGGCAAAGTTGGAAAAATTCTGCGCCGCACCTTCCTGATCGGCTCGGCCGCGATTGTCGGCGGTGTGGCCTTTGGCGGTTACTACGTCACCCGTCCCGCCCCGAACCCGCTGAAACCCGGCGAGGGTGAGGCCGCGCTGAACCCATTCATTCTGATCGACCAGAATGGCGTGACCCTTTTCGCCCCGCGTGCCGAAATGGGACAGGGCGTAAAGACAACCTGGGCTGCTTTGATCGCCGAGGAGTTGGACGTCGATCTTGACCAGATCAACGTGCTTCATGGCCCTGCTGCGGCGGCGTACTACAATTCCGCGCTGGTAGGCGAAGGCTTGCCGAACAAGGGCTACGATATCTCAAACTTCCAGCACAATCTGGGTGAGGCGCTGGGTGTCCTCGGCAAAGCACTGAGCCTTCAGGTCACCGGTGGCTCGACCTCGATGAAGGACGGGTTCGAGCGGATGCGGCAGGCCGGCGCGTCGGCGCGTGAGACGCTGAAACGGGCCGCTGCCGACCGTCTGGGGGTTGATCCGTCACAACTACAGACGGCCTCTGGGCACGTCATCGCGCCCAATGGCGACAAGATCGCCTATACCGACCTCGCAATGGATGCGGCCGGTCTTGAGCCGGTCGAGGTGCCTCTGCGTGACCCGTCCGAATGGCGGTATCTGGGCCAGACCCAACCGCGTCTGGACATGGTTGGCAAAGCGACAGGCACCGCTGAATTCGGCGTCGATGTCCGCCTGCCCGGTATGAAATTTGCAGCCGTGCGCATGAACCCCAAGCTGGGCGGCGCGATGAACGGCTATGACGACAGCGCCGCAAAAGACATGCCGGGGGTCGAACAGATCGTTGATCTGGGCACCGGCGTTGCGGTCATCGCCAACAACACATGGCTCGCCAATCAAGCGGTTGAGGCGATCGACGTGGATTGGGGGAATGCCCCCTACCCGCCGGAAACCGACGGCATCTTCGCCAAGATCGCCGAAGCATTTGACGATGTCCCGAACTCGACCATGCGCGAGGACGGCGACGTCAGCATCACACCCGAGGGCGCAACCGAAATCACAGCCGAATACCGCCTGCCCTATCTGGCCCACGCCACGATGGAGCCGATGAATGCCACCGCGCTATACACCGGCAACGCGCTGGAACTGTGGTGCGGCAATCAGGCCCCCACTCTGATCCAATTCCGCGTGGCCAATACGGCCGGTCTGGATACGGATGCGGTGCAGATCCACACCACCTATCTGGGCGGTGGGTTTGGTCGCCGTGGGGAACTGGATTTCGGCGAGATCGCGACAAAGGTTGCAATGGCGGTACCCGGCACTCCGGTCCAGACGACATGGAGCCGGGAAGAAGACATGCGCCACGACTACTACCGCCCTGGCGCGATCGCTCGGCTGCGTGGCGCCGTGAAGGATGGCAAAGCGGTGCTGATCGACGGCGCGGTTGCCTCGCAATCCTGCACGCAGCAAGCGGTTGAGCGCTATACCGGAATGCCCGGTGCGGGGCCCGACAAGGTGCTGGTTGAAGGCTTCTTCAACCAACCCTATGCGGTTCCGAACTACCGGATGAGCGGCCATATCGCGAAGCTCGACGTGCCTGTTGGCTTCTGGCGCTCGGTCGGCAACAGCCATAACGGCTTTTTCCACGAAACCTTCATGGATGAGATGGCCCACGCCGCAGGCCGCGACCCGCTGGAATTCCGGCTGGAGTTGATGAAGACCGAACACGCTCCCTCGGCAGGTTGCCTTGAGGCGGTGAAAGAGATGTCGGGCTGGACGGGTCAAACTCCGACTGGCGTCGGTCGAGGTGTCGCCTTTACATACAGCTTTGGCACTCCGGTCGCGCAGGTGATCGAGGTGGTCGACGAAGACGGCACCATCCGCATCATCAAGGCATGGATCGCCTGTGACACGGGTCTCGCGTTGGACCCTGAAAACGTCAAGGCGCAGATGTTTGGCGGGATGATGTACGGCCTGAGTGCCGCTTGCTACGGCGAGATCACCTTTGCCGAGGGAGAAGTTGAGCAGTTCAACTTCCCCGACTATGACGCACTTCGCATGCACACCGCTCCGCAGGTCGAAGTGCGCGTTCTCGAGACCAACCGCCATATGGGCGGCGCAGGTGAGCCCGGTACACCCCCCTCGATGCCGGCCTTAGGTAATGCGCTGTTTGATCTGACCGGAGAACGCGCGCGAACCCTGCCGCTGATCAATCAGTTCGACCTACTGATTTGATCGCGACGCACCGGTCCGGCATCCCCTCCCGGCCGGACCGGTGCCTAAACTTAAGCTGTTTGTTGTAGGAACCGCGTGCTTGATCCTGCAGACCAGGCGTTGACGGCTGCGCCAAACGCTTCGAACAGCGGCCGAGAGACCGGGTCATTTGCAGCATCCCATTCCGGGTGCCATTGGACCGAGAGGGTAAAGCCCGGTGCATCTTTGACATAAATCGCCTCGGGCGTGCCATCCGGTGCATGACCGTCGATCACAATATTCTGGCCTACGGCCTTGATCCCTTGACCGTGTAGCGTATTGGTCATCACTTCGCGTGCACCGAACAGCCGGTGGAACACGCCGCCTTCGTTCAGAGTTACGACATGACGAAGGGCGAACTTTTCCTCAAGCGTTCCATCCGGAGGCATTCGGTGGTTCTGCCGTCCCGGAAGGTCGCGAATCTCGGGATAGAGCGTCCCGCCCATCGCCACGTTAACTTCTTGAAACCCGCGGCAGATGCCGAAGAACGGTTGGCCCCGCTCAACGCATGCGCGTACCAGCGGCAAGGTAATCGCATCGCGCGCCCGGTCGAAATCGCCATGCGCTTCGGTCGGCGGCTCACCGTATTCCTCGGGGTGAACATTGGGGCGACCTCCCGTCAGAAGAAACCCGTCGCACGCGTCCAGCAATTCCTCGACCGACACGTAACGTGGATCAGCCGGGATCAGCAGTGGCAAACACCCTGAAACATTCGCAACGGCATCCGAATTCATCGTGCCACCGGCATGCGTCGGGTAGTTGTCATTCATCAAGTAAGAGTTGCCGATGATACCGACGACGGGTCGAGACATTCTGCTTTCCCAATTTGTTTCCCAAACGTGTGGAAAAGCTATCGGCAGGGACAACAGCGCGCAATAGCACAGGCCCTGTGTGTCAGCGCAAGTACCTGTTCAATGCCGCACATCTATGCTCCGGGTGGGACATTGTCACAATCGGGCTCCCATTGCCCGCTAAACGTGCAATGCAAAAAGTCCAATTTGGGCGAAAGAGCCAGAGCAGGCTCTCACCCTCTCTAAGGAAATCAGCTTTCGCCTACAAGGTTCGCGGCTTCGATCCCTGCCATCGCAGCAAGCACGTCATTGTCCGAGGTGTCGCCTGTCACGCCAACGGCGCCAATCACGGCACCTTTCTTATCGCGCAACAGCACACCGCCCGGCACCGGAACAACCTGCCCGCCGTAGACGCCGTTCACCGCAGCCATGAAATAGGCCTGCGCTTCGGCCCGCTGCATCTGCGCCGTCCCGGCCATACCCAACATGACGGAGCCATAGGCCTTGCCCTGCGCAATTCCAAACCGACCTGGGGCTGCGCCATCTTCGCGCTCGAACGCAATGACATGACCGCCCGCATCCAGCACAACGACCGAAAGCGGCTTGAATTCCAACCGGCGCCCCTCTTCCAAAGCTTTACGAATGATGGTGCGCGCCTTGCGCAAGGAAATTGCCATCTCTGATCCCTTTCATCTGTTCAAAAATACCCCGGGGGAGCCTGAGGGGGCGGAGAGCCCTCTCGTTCCCGCCCTATCCGCTTAACCCAAGCTGGCTTTCAACTCCAAACGGCGGGCATGCAGAACCGGCTCGGTATAGCCCGACGGTTGCACGCGCCCCTTGAATACCAGATCGCAGGCCGCTTGGAAGGCAATGCCATTAAAACCGGGCGCCATCGGATGATAGGAAGCGTCACCTTCGTTCTGACGGTCCACAACGGCGGCCATCTTCTGCATCGCCGCCATCACCTGTTCTTCGCTGACAACACCGTGGTGCAACCAGTTTGCCAGAGCCTGGCTGGAAATCCGACAGGTCGCACGATCTTCCATCAAACCAATGTCGTTCAGGTCCGGCACTTTCGAGCATCCAACACCCTGATCAACCCAACGCACGACGTATCCGAGAATACCCTGCGCGTTGTTCTCGACCTCACGGGTGATCTCGTCATCACTGAGGTTGCGTCCACCCAGCAGCGGAACGGTCAGCAAATCCTCCAACGTGCCGCGCGCGCCACCGGCGGCCAGCTCGTCCTGACGGACCAGAACGTCGACCTTATGGTAGTGCGTGGCATGCAAAGTCGCAGCGGTTGGCGAGGGAACCCATGCGCAAGTGGCACCGGATTGCGGGTGGCCGATCTTGGCCTCCAGCATATCGCCCATTCGGTCGGGCATGGCCCACATGCCTTTGCCGATCTGCGCTTTGCCTTTCAGGCCACAGGCCAGACCGATATCAACGTTGCGGTCCTCGTAGGACGCAATCCACGGTGTGTTTTTGATGTCACCCTTGGGCAGCATCGGGCCTGCCTCCATCGAGGTGTGGATCTCGTCACCGGTCCGGTCAAGGAAGCCGGTGTTGATAAAAGCCACGCGAGATTTCGCGGCCCGTATACATTCCTTGAGGTTGGCCGAGGTGCGGCGTTCCTCATCCATGATACCCAGTTTCACGGTGTTGCGCGGCAAGCCCAGGATGTCTTCGACCATGTCGAAAATCTCGACCGAGAAGGCGACCTCTTCCGGGCCATGCATCTTGGGTTTCACCACATAGACCGACCCGGTGACCGAGTTGCCGCCGTCGCGCGCCAGATCATGCATGGCGATCAACGTGGTGCAGAGAGCGTCCATGAGGCCCTCGCCGATCTCGTTGCCCTCGGCATCCAGCACGGCCGGGTTGGTCATCAGATGGCCCACATTGCGCACCAGCATCAGCGAGCGACCTTTGAGGCGCCCCTCAGCGCCGTTCACGTCCGTGAAGTCCAGATCAGCCGCCAACCGGCGGGTGAATGTCTTGCCGGACTTGCTGACCTCTTCGGTCAGGTCACCCTTCATCAGACCCAGCCAGTTGCCATAGGCAACAACCTTGTCAGCGGCGTCTACGCAGGCCACGGAATCCTCGCAATCCATGATCGTCGACAACGCGGACTCGAGCCGCAGGTCCGAGATGTTAGCCGGATCAGCAGCGCCAATCGCGCTGATCGGGTCGATCATGATCTGAATATGAAGACCGTTGTTTTTCAACAGGATGAACTCGGGCTTTTCAGCGGGGCCGCCATGACCGACAAAGCTTGAAGCATCCGCCAGCGCAGGAACCAAAGATCCAGCCTCGACGCTCAGCTTCGTGACATCCGCCCAGGATCCGCTGGCCAACGGCACAGCATCGTCGAGAAACGCCTTGGCCCATGCAATGACACGCGCACCGCGGGCAGCATCGTACCCTCCACCCGCAGGCAGATCGCCCATCGCATCCGTGCCATAGAGGGCGTCATACAAGCTGCCCCATCGGGCATTAGCGGCGTTCAGAGCAAAGCGCGCATTGGTGATTGGCACAACCAGCTGAGGACCGGGCGTTGCGGCGATCTCGGGGTCGACATTGGCGGTTTCGATTTGGAAATCTTCGCCTTCTGCCACCAGATACCCGATCTCGTGCAGGAACGCGTGATAAGCATCGGCGTCGTGGTCCTGACCTTTGCTATCCAGGTGCCATGCATCCAATTGGTCCTGAATCTCTTTGCGTTTGGCAAGGAAGGCGCGGTTCTTGGGATCCAATTCGGATACCATGCGCGACAGGCCATTCCAAAAGGTCTCGGCGGTGACACCGGTGCCGGGCAAAGCCTGACCTTCGATGAATGCGACCAGAACCGGATCGACCTGAAGTCCGCTGCGTGTCTGTCTGCTGGCCATTATCTTCCTCTCCCACGAATGTACGCCACTGTATGCCGCCAGCATGTAGAGCGAAAGTTTCCGATAGGCAACGTATGCCGCTACGTTCTGGTAAGAAAATCTTACCAAAATGGCTAATCACCGTCACTGATAGCGGATATAGGCGGCTTGCAGCCCTGCCGCGATGCCCCTAACGTCGCCCTCGACCCAAGTTTTGCGAGGCCCCCGATGCGCGACACCGCCCCCACCACAATCTATCTGAAAGACTACACCCCGTTCGGGTATCTGGTGGACAACGTGCATCTGACATTTGATCTCGCAGCAAATGCCACCCGCGTCACATCCCGCATTGCTTTTCGTCCGAATCCAGAGGCCAGCGATCGCACCTTTTTCCTGAATGGAGAGCAACTGAAGCTGATCCGCGCCTCCATCGACGGTGCCGACGTATCCCCCTCCCTCACGCCTGAGGGGCTGACGGTTGCCGCCCCCGACGCCCCCTTTGTCTGGGAGGCGGAGGTTGAGATCGACCCCGGCAATAACAGCGCGCTTGAAGGGCTCTATATGTCGAATGGCATGTATTGCACCCAGTGCGAGGCCGAAGGGTTCCGCAAGATCACCTACTACCCGGACCGCCCCGACGTGATGTCGACCTTCACGGTACGCATAAATGGCGACCTTCCGGCGCTGCTGTCCAACGGCAACCCATCCGGCAAGGGCGAAGGCTGGGCCGAATGGACGGATCCGTGGCCCAAACCCGCCTACCTGTTTGCTCTGGTCGCCGGAGACCTGATCGCGCATCCGGGCCAGTTCACCACCATGTCCGGTCGCGATGTCGAACTGAACCTATGGGTTCGCCCCGGCGATGAAGGCAAATGTGCCTTCGGGATGGAGGCGCTCAAGAAGTCCATGAAATGGGATGAGGACGTCTACGGCCGCGAATACGATCTGGACGTGTTCAACATCGTCGCCGTGGATGATTTCAACATGGGCGCGATGGAGAACAAGGGGCTGAACATCTTCAACTCTTCAGCCGTTTTGGCCAGCCCGGAAACCTCGACCGATGTGAATTTCGAACGGATCGAGGCGATCATCGCGCATGAGTATTTCCACAACTGGACCGGCAACCGCATCACCTGCCGCGACTGGTTTCAGCTGTGCCTCAAAGAGGGCCTGACCGTTTTCCGCGATGCGCAGTTCACCTCGGACATGCGCTCGGCTCCGGTCAAGCGCATCCACGACGCCATCGACCTGCGCGCACGGCAGTTCCCCGAGGACAATGGCCCGCTATCGCACCCTGTTCGGCCCGAGAGTTTTCAGGAAATCAACAACTTCTACACCTCAACCGTCTATGAGAAAGGTGCCGAGGTCATCGGCATGTTGAAACGTCTGGTCGGGGATGAGGCCTATGGTAAGGCACTGGACCTCTATTTTGACCGCCATGACGGGCAGGCCTGTACGATAGAGGATTGGCTGCAAGTCTTCGAGGACACAACAGGCCGCGACCTGAGCCAGTTCAAACGCTGGTACAGCCAGTCCGGCACCCCGCGCGTATCCGTGGCGGAGGAATGGGCGGATGGTACCTACACGCTGACGCTGAGCCAACGCACCGACCCGACTCCGGGACAAGAGGATAAGCAGCCTCAGGTCATTCCCGTCGCTGTCGGCTTGCTGGGCCCGAACGGCGACGAGGTTCACGCAACCCAAGTGCTGGAGCTGACCGAGGCCGAGCAGAGCTTTTCCTTCGCCGGACTGGCGACCAAACCCGTGCCCTCAATCCTACGCGATTTCTCGGCCCCTGTGATCCTTGAACATGACACGTCGAATGCCGAGCGCGCCTTTCTGCTGGCCCATGACACCGATCCGTTCAACCGCTGGCAGGCGGGGCGCTCGCTTGCCGAGGACACTCTGCTGCGCATGATCACCGATGAGGCGACACCGGATTCCGACTATCTGGACGGACTGTTGGCCGTGCTGCGCGATGAAACACTGGACCCGGCCTATCGGGCCTTGATGCTGGGCCTTCCGACCCAATCCGAACTGGCCGCCGCCCTACATGACAAGGGCGTCACACCCGACCCGATGGCCATCTGGACCGCTGTCGAGACTCTCCGTCAAGCCACTGCGCGACACGTACAGGATCTTCTGCCCAAGCTGCACAGCGAAACACTTGTGGACGCCCCCTTCCAACCGGATGCGGCGCAATCCGGCAAACGTGCACTGGGCGGAGCGGCGCTGGCTCTCACCTCGCGGCTGGACAGCGGCAGCAAGGCGGCAGAAGCGTACCAAACTGCCGACAATATGACCCTGCAACTGACCGCCCTGTCCTGCCTACTGCGTGCGGGCAAAGGTGAGGCGGAACTGAGCGCCTTCTATGACCAGTGGAAACATGACCGGCTGGTGGTCGACAAGTGGTTTGGCCTACAGGTTTCGATGGCCGCCCCTCAGACCACGGTCGAGGCCGCACGTAACCTGACAGAGCATCCTGATTTCAATTGGAAAAACCCCAACCGGTTTCGTGCCTTGATGGGATCGCTGGCCAGGAACCATGCGGGCTTCCATCAGGAAGACGGAGCGGGCTATGCCCTGCTTGCCGATTGGCTGATCCGGTTGGATCCGGTGAACCCGCAGACCACAGCGCGCATGTGTTCGGCGTTCCAGACGTGGAAACGATATGACTCCGACCGTCAGGCGATGATGCGCGCGCAGCTGCGCCGGATCGCAGACACGCCCGACCTGTCACGCGACACGACCGAGATGGTCTCGCGCATCCTCGGCGCATGACCTCGTTCAGCTTTACACGGCAAAACCGGAACCCGCGTGTGGTGGTCTTGCTGATCTGCATCTACGCGGTGCTAGTCGGCCTAGTCCTTTTCGTAGAAGCGGCCTGGTGGTTGATGGCGTTGCTGGCGCTGGCAACACTCCCGGCAGTTTGGGATGTTGTGAAAGACACCAGCGCCGGGGTCGAATTGACCGGCGAGAAACTACACTGGTTCACCGGCCAGCGCAGCGGCGAACTGGACCTTTCCGAGGTTGACCGGTTCCGATTTGACACCCGCTGGGATTTCTCGGTTCGCGTTTCAGCGGTGCTGAAATCGGACAAGCGCGTCCGCCTACCAGATGAGTCGCTGCCCCCACACAAAGAGCTTGAAGACGTGTTGCAGCAGGCGGGATTTACCGTTGAACGTCATCATTTTAGGGTTTTTTGAAACAATCCCAAGCCCAAGGGCTAATTGATCACACCCCGGACTTACGCGCGCAACGACTCCTTGAAATAGACACAGTTTTTGGCAAACTGGACTCGTTACACGTTTGTTACAGTTCGAGTTTTGCCATGTTTCGGTCTTTCAGGGCGGCTGCCGCCCGTCTTTTCGGCTCTTCCAGTCCCTCCACAACGCCTTTGCCAGCGTCTGTTGCGGACGCAACGGCATGGCTTGTCGCCTCGGGGCAGTTAAACATCCCTATCGCGGAAACAGATGACACCGCCGGGCATCAGGCGATCGAACGCGGACGCCATCTGGCGCGTCAGGATATGTGGGTCGAACTCTCGCAAGAGATGCGGGCTGCGGATGAGGCACGCGAAACAACACCCTGCGGTCAGCCGGTCGCCGACCTGTTGGGGTTCGGGGCCCGGGCAGATGTTGTGCTGGCTGCGGAACATGCCTTGTCGGATGGCAGAACTCAGTCAGACTATGACTTTCTGGCAGGCATCTCTGAACTGGAGGGTGAAATTCAGAACCACCCCGATGACCCGATGATCGCCCTTGTGGTGGCATTGGCTCATATTGATTTGGCCTGGGCGTGGCGCGGGACATCTGACCCCAAAGACCTGCCTGCCCTGCACCAATCCCGTTGCGCCGCGCATTTCGACCGCGCTGCCGTTTTGCTGAAGGACTGCCGCTCGGAAATGCCAAATAGCCCAGCGATTGCCGCCGCGGATTGCGCCCTTTTGGCAGGCCATATCAGCCCACGCACCCGTGTGGCGGACAAATACGAAGACCTGATCACGCTTGACCCGCATAACCATCGCCACATGCGCGCAATGGGCAGCCATCTGTTACCACGCAGATTCGGGACCTACGATCAGCTGGAAGTTCAGGCCCTACGCAGCGCCGCGCGCACTCAAAAGACATGGGGCGCTGGTGGCTATACTTGGGTCCAGTTCGATGCCATCGCACTGGATGACGAAGCCTGCGCGCGTGTGGATGTCGAGTATTTTCTGGAAGGTCTGCACGACATCGTTGAACGCCGCCCCGACCAGCAGACGATCAACCTGTTGGCGGCCTATTGTTCGGTCACGCTGCAAAACGGGATGGGCCGCAACCCTAAGGCCGACATCGCCCGTAAACAGATTTGCGAGGCTGCAAACTGGTTGATCCGCGATCACCTGACCGAGCTGCACCCCCTGATCTGGGCCCATGCGGCGAACGGGTTCAGCAACAGCCTGCGCGTCAACTCGACCGAGCGCTTCGCCGCACGTGGCCGCCGGGATGCGCTGCGCGCGATCGCCAATCAACTGCGCGAGGAACTGCGCAGTGGTCAAAGCGTGACCTTCACGCCGACAGGGTTACAAGTCTCAGGGAACTAACCCCTTGCCCCTTTGGCGCGCCGGGCCTAATACGCAAGCCTAGACTTCTGCGGAAATTAGAGGCGCGCCATGCTCGACCTGACATACGAAATGCCGAAAATCAAAACCATTGCCGGGGCCAAGCACGATTGGGAACTGGTGATCGGGATGGAGGTGCACGCTCAGGTCTCATCCAATGCCAAGCTATTTTCCGGCGCGTCCACCCAATTCGGGGCCGAGCCGAACTCGAACGTGGCCTTCGTGGACGCGGCGATGCCAGGCATGCTGCCTGTGATCAACGAATACTGCGTGGAACAGGCCGTGCGCACGGGTCTGGGCCTGAAGGCGGATATCAACCTGAAATCGGCTTTTGACCGCAAGAACTACTTCTACCCTGACCTGCCGCAGGGCTACCAGATTTCCCAGCTGTACCACCCCATCGTGGGCGAAGGTGAAGTGCTGGTCGAGATGGGCGACGGTACCGCGCGCATGGTCCGTATCGAACGTATCCACATGGAGCAGGACGCGGGCAAATCGATCCACGACATGGACCCGCATATGTCCTTTGTGGACCTGAACCGGACAGGCGTTTGCCTGATGGAAATCGTCAGCCGCCCCGACATCCGTGGCCCCGAAGAAGCCGCCGCATACATCGCCAAGCTGCGCCAGATCATGCGCTATCTGGGCACCTGTGATGGGAACATGCAGAACGGAAACCTGCGGGCGGACGTAAACGTCTCGATCTGTTTGCCGGGTGCTTATGAGAAGTATCAGGAAACGCAGGACTTCTCGCATCTGGGCACGCGCTGCGAGATCAAGAACATGAACTCGATGCGCTTCATCCAGCAGGCGATTGAGGTCGAGGCCCGCCGTCAGATCGCCATCGTCGAAGCCGGTGGCAAAGTCGATCAGGAAACCCGCCTGTATGACCCGGACAAGGGTGAGACACGATCCATGCGGTCCAAGGAAGAAGCGCATGACTACCGCTATTTCCCCGACCCTGACCTGCTGCCATTGGAGATCGAACAGGCATGGGTCGACGACATCGCCGCCAAGCTGCCTGAGCTGCCCGACGAGAAAAAAGCGCGGTTCATCGAAGCCTTCGGCCTAACCGATTATGACGCCTCAGTCCTGACCGCCGAGGTCGAAAGCGCCGCCTATTTCGAAGAGGTCGCTAAAGGCCGCAACGGCAAGCTGGCCGCGAACTGGGTCATCAACGAGCTGTTTGGCCGGTTGAAGAAAGAAGATCACGACATCACCGACTCGCCTGTATCTCCGGCGCAGCTGGGTGGGATCATCGACCTGATCTCGTCGGACGCCATCTCGGGCAAAATCGCCAAGGATCTGTTCGAGATCGTCTACACCGAAGGCGGTGACCCGGCGCAGATCGTCGAAGAGCGCGGCATGAAGCAGGTCACCGACACGGGTGCCATCGAGGCTGTTTTGGACGAGATCATCGCCGCCAATCCAGCGCAGGTTGAAAAGGCCAAGATAAATCCGAAGCTGGCAGGCTGGTTTGTCGGTCAGGTGATGAAAGCCACCGGCGGCAAAGCCAACCCCAAGGCCGTGAACGAGCTGGTTGCCCAAAAGCTGGGTTCGTAAGCCCGTTTTCACAGTTATGAGACGGAGTCAGGCCACCTGCTTGACTCCGTTTTCTTTTGCGCCCTTTCTTCCGCGCAGGAGAGGTGCCATGACCAGAAAATTCGATCAGGAACTTGAAGACCGTCTGATGCGCTACGCGGCCATCGACAGCCAAAGCGATGAGACATCGCCTTCGACCCCCAGTACGCCCATTCAGTTCGACATGCTGAACCTTTTGCAGCAGGAGCTGACGGAAATCGGCGCGCAGGATGTCGAGATGACCGGCGACAGCGTCGTTGTGGCGACCATTCCTGGCACCGCCGAGGGGCCGACCGTGGGGTTCCTCGCCCATGTCGACACCGCCCCTCAATTCAACGCAACCTGCGTTAAACCGCGCGTGATCAAAGGCTATAATGGCGGTGAGATCACCTTTCCCGATGATCCCGATTTGGTTCTGTCCCCGGAGGAACACCCTTATCTGGCCGAAAAGATAGGCCATGATCTGGTCACCGCTTCCGGCACCACCCTGTTGGGGGCCGATGACAAGGCCGGCGTGTCCATCCTGATGACCATGGCGCGGCATCTGATCGAAAATCCAGACATTCCACACGGCCCCATCCGCATCGCCTTCACCCCAGACGAAGAAATCGGGCGCGGCGTGACCGAGCAACTGCCCAAGGACCTCAAGGCCGATTTCGCCTATACACTCGACGGGCAGGAAGTGGGCGAGATCGAATATGAAAGCTTCTCGGCCGACCGCGCGGTGATCAAGATCACCGGCGTGTCGATCCATCCCGGTTTAGCTAAGGAAAAGATGGTCAATGCCACCCATCTGGCCGCAAAGATCGTACAGACCCTGCCGCAGGCCACACTGACCCCCGAGGTCACCGATGGACGCGAAGGGTTCATCCATGTCACCGACATGAATGGCGGCTCGTCCGAGATGGAAATCAAACTGATCCTGCGGGATTTCGAGATGGAAGGGCTTGAGGCCCAGCGCGATCTTGTGCGAAAGGTCTGCGACGCCGTTCAGGCCTCCGAGCCGCGCGCGACCATCACCTGCGATATCAGCCATCAATACCGCAACATGCGCTATTGGCTCGAGAATGACATGACCCCGGTCGATCTGGCGCGCGAAGCCTGCCAGGAACTGGGGGTCGAGCCGCTCTCGGTTCCGATCCGCGGCGGCACCGATGGCTCTCGCCTGACTGAATTCGGCACGCCTTGCCCCAATCTGTTCACCGGCATGCAGTGCATTCACGGACCATTGGAGTGGATTTCGGTGCAGGACATGGCGCTGGCGACCGAGCTTTGCCTCTCGGTTGTGGCCAAGGCGGCGCAGAAAACCGGCTGATTTGCGCCACTCTTGCAACGTCTCTTTCACCCGGCGACCTGCGTGATAAGTTGTCGGCCAAAGGTACAAGGGAACAGTCGATGCCGCGCTACGAATACAAAGTCATTCCGGCCCCGCAAAAGGGCGCGAAGGCCAAAGGCGTAAAAACGCCCGAAGGCCGCTTTGCCACCTCGGTCGAGCAAGTGCTGAACGAGATGGGCCAACAGGGATGGGAATACCAGCGCGCCGAGTTGCTGCCCAGCGAGGAACGCTCGGGCCTGACCGGATCAACCACGAACTGGCGCAACGTGCTGGTGTTTCGGCGGGTGATTGAGGCCGAAGCTACCGAGGTCGTGGCCCCCGTGGCCACACCATCGCCAACCGAAACGCCCGAGGGCGTACCCTTGGCTCAGCCCGTTCCCGGGCCAGATGCGGTTCAAGCCCCGGAACCAATTTCAGCCGAAGTAGATGAGCCGCCGTTGACTTTGAAGCCGAGCGAAGAGGCCAAGTAAAACGCATCCAGACCGCACGGACCAGAAGGTGTGGTTTAGATAGCACGGATTGAGCCAACGAAACTCAGGCAGTCATCCGTTCCTGAGTTTTGCTCGTATCGTTCCAAGATATCCTTAACTACAGAACAGGGCCCCGGCCGCGATGAAACCTAGCACCGCTTTTCTTTGTTTCCTCTCCGCATTCGCCTGCCAGATCGCGTTGCCTGCCAACGCGCAACAACGGCTGGGATGGGTCAGCCAGATCGACGGGCTCGCCGCATATCAGGGCAGCGCCGATCTGGATCAAGGCGGAGACTTCAGCGCGACGCGATCGTTCCTGCGGGCCACCGGACTTTACCGATTTGATAGCGAAACGTCACTTGGCATTTCAGTCAGCTACGGGCAGCTGGACTATGACTTCAGCGCGGCTGACAACCAGCCTTGGAACGACATTCGTGACATCCGAATATCGGCTCCTCTGCGGTTTCAGGCTGGCCAGCGGGCCAGTGTGTTCGTGTCGCCTCAGGTCAGGTGGGACTATCAGAAAGGCGCCGCATCTTCAGATGGTCGCACCTATGGTGTTTTTGCGGGCATCGCGTGGCAGATCAGCGAAAGCCTGACCATAGGACCGGCTTTTGGAGCCTTCACGCAATTAGAGGATAGCGGTGTCGACTTCTTTCCCGCGCTTTTGGTGGATTGGGACATCAATGATCGCTGGAACCTGAACACCGGCTCCGGAATCGGTGCGACTCGCGGGCCGGGTCTCACCCTCAGCTACGCGTTGAATGACGATTTCAGCCTCTCACTGTCGGCCCGATCCGAAAAAATCCGCTTCCGGCTGGACGACGCTGGGCTGGCTCCGAACGGGATCGGCGAAGACAAGAGCCTCCCCGTGGTTGCGTCGCTCAGCTATGCTCCGAATCCGGGCGTGTCTTTAACCGTCTTTGCTGGGGCCGAATTCGATGGCCGACTGACACTGGAGGACGAAAACGGCAACGAAATCAGCCGCCAGAGCTATGACACAGCACCTTTGGTCGGCCTCGCCTTTCGACTCCGGTTTTGATTTAGCTTAAACACCAATATCCAACGCCAATGCATGGATACGCGGCACAACGTCGCCCAGTGCCTTGTGAACGGCGCGATGTCGCGCTACCCGAGATTGGCCTTCGAATGCGGCGGCGCGGATGCGGACGTTGAAATGGCTCTCGCCACCTTCCTGAAACCCTGCATGACCCCGGTGGCTTTCGCTGTCATCCACCACCTCAAGCTCACGCGGATCAAAGGCGGCCTGCAGTCGGGTTCGGATTTCGTCGGTCACAGTCATTTTTACGCTCAACGGCAAAAAACTTGCCGCTCCCCTCTTCTACTTTCGGCTGCTTAGACTAAACTGCTGCCTCCGAGTCGAGAAGATGCGTTCTTAAGGATCACAGCATGACGAAATCAGACCCTTTCGGATTCGATATGTCCGTCTCCAGCGCCAAGAAAAAGAACCCGCGCGGGCGTCGGGGCATGTCTGGCGCATCTGAGACCTCGGTGCGAATCTGTGATCATCCAGGCTGCGAAGAGGCGGGCAAGTACCGTGCTCCCAAGGCCCCGGACGTTCTGGATGACTTTTATTGGTTCTGCCAGCAGCACGTGCGTGAGTACAATCAGAAGTGGAACTTCTTCGACGGCACGACCGAGGCTGAACTGAACGCACAACGCACGAAAGACAAAGTCTGGGAGCGTGAAACCAAGCCCATGGGCGACCCCGAGGCCCGTGCTTGGGCGCGTCTGGGTATCGAAGACCCACACCAGGTTCTGGGGGCAAACAGCACCCAGAACAAAGGCCGCACTTCGGGTGGCGGTGGCCGTCGCCTGCCCCCCACCGAACGCCGTGCCATCGAGATTCTGGAGGCCAATGACAGCTGGTCCAAGGCCGAGGTTCGCAAGGCCTACAAGAAGCTGATCAAGGTGCTGCATCCGGATATGAACGGCGGCGACCGGTCTCAGGAAGAGCAACTGCAAGAGGTCGTCTGGGCCTGGGATCAGATCAAGGACAGCCGGAACTTCAAGTAGTCCGCTCTTACCCTGGCAACAAATCCCGCAATACTTCTGCTTCGGGTCGCTTTAGACAACGCAAGTTTGTGCGCTGTCGCTGCACCAACGCCTGATTGCTAAGCTCGGGAAACAAGGCGCGCAATTCCTCCACGTCTTCGCGTTGGAATGATTTCAACGCAAGATCACCAAGGAACAAGCTTTCGCTTTGCAAACCATGTGACGAAAGGACCACGTGCCGACTACAGGCAATGTGGAAGTAAGTTACTGGTGCTTCAGGCGGCATCTGACGGATCAAACCATTGTTCACCAAGTGTATTGCGGCACAAAAAACCCGAGGCTCGCCAAAAAGAAGCTCGGCCCGCCAACCTTCCAGCACAATCCGATGCTGGGGGGAAACAAATAAGTCTTGGCTGGGCAGGTCATCGCCCAAAGCGCCGCGCTGAATCCGGACGGGCCTGAACTTTGGATTTTTGCGCAACGCGTTCGCGCTGAGAGTTCTTTTGCCTATCCAGATGATCGGCAAGGTTTGACCGCCTGACACACAAACCCGATCCCCAGCCATCAAAGAGTCTACAGGGCGTGACCCGCTCTCTGTATCAATTAGGGTTCCGGCTACAAAACAAGGCGGGTTGACCGGGTCGAGGTCACTCACGGTGATCTCCCAATTCCCGGTGCTGAGAGACCCGGTCGGATCGACACTATTGAAAGCGTAAATCTGCCCACCTACTTGGATAAAATCCGCGGTTTCACTTGTCCCGCGATAGTTCCCCTGACCGAGATAGGTGTAGGGTACGAAGGTCGTGCCGCCATCTAAAGAAACCGTTTGCCCTGAGATAATCGCAGGTGTCGTTGATCCTTGAACTATGAGGTTGCCCGTGCCGCCGGTCTCGTTCACCGAGTAGAGGGTCGCGTCAAAAGGCATTCACTGCACCTTGCCGGTCGCCAACAGGTAACAATTGAAGCCGCCCTGATTTAACAGAGGATATCGCGAACACCTTAACCCCCTACATATAGCCCATTACACATGCGAACTTTGCTCATTTTACCTTCCAGTTAGGCTCATTCAAAGAAATATTTAATTTCTTGAATTTAAATCCCTGTCCGTCTCGGAGTGAGGTGCCCTCTTAACGATGATTGAATGAACGGGCCCTCAAACTTGTCCTTGAGTAGGAACTCAAGCGCGAGCCCAGACCGCGACTTGCTGTAGTTGCCGCGCGAATAGAGACATCGGGTTTGCCTAAGGTTGACGATTTATTGAAGAACCCAACCAGAGCCGCTTGCTCATCGACACTCTAACGTTACCCCGCCCTTCCCGCAGATAAGGCCAGTTGATAAGAAACATCCTGTCAGCGTTTTTAGCGCGCGGCTTTCCCTTGCCCTTGGTCGGAATATGTTGCACCACACACGGGTTCAAACCCGGCAAGACGGGCCTAAGGATAAGGACAAGACGAATGGCTGACGGATCGATTGATATCAATGCAAAACCCACCGAAGAGATCTCGGTCCGTGACGTGTTCGGCATTGATACCGACATGGCGGTCAAAGGTTTTGCGGAACGTAGCGACCGGGTGCCCGCGATTGACCCGACCTACAAGTTCGACCCGGAGACGACTTTGGCGATCCTGGCAGGGTTTGCACACAACCGCCGAGTGATGATCCAGGGCTATCACGGCACAGGTAAGTCGACCCATATCGAACAGGTTGCCGCCCGTCTGAACTGGCCCGCCGTGCGTGTAAACCTGGACAGCCACATCAGCCGGATCGACTTGATCGGTAAGGATGCGATCAAGCTGCGCGATGGCAAGCAGGTGACCGAGTTCCACGAAGGCATCCTTCCCTGGGCCCTGCGCAACCCTGTCGCCATCGTGTTCGACGAATACGACGCAGGCCGTGCGGACGTGATGTTCGTGATCCAGCGCGTTCTGGAGCATGACGGCAAGCTGACCCTGCTGGACCAGAACGAGATTATCACTCCGAACCCGAATTTCCGCCTGTTCGCCACCGCAAACACTGTGGGTCTGGGCGATACAACCGGCCTCTATCACGGTACGCAGCAGATCAACCAAGCGCAGATGGACCGCTGGTCTCTGGTTTCGACGCTGAACTACCTCAGCCACGATGCCGAGACGATGATCGTGCTGTCCAAAGCGCCGCTCTATAACACCGCCGAGGGCCGCAAGACCGTAAGCCAGATGGTCACCGTTGCCGATCTGACCCGGACCGCTTTCATGAATGGCGACCTGTCAACCGTGATGAGCCCCCGGACCGTGATCAACTGGGCCCAAAACGCCGAGATCTTCCGCGATGTGGGCTATGCGTTCCGCCTGTCCTTCCTGAACAAATGCGATGAGCTTGAGCGCCAGACCGTGGCCGAGTTCTATCAGCGCTGCTTTGACGAAGAACTGCCGGAAAGCGCGGCGAGCGTGAGCTTGGGCTGACGCCGAATTGCGCCCACTTCGGGCGCAATGCCTCCGGCGGAGGTATTTTTAGCCAGATGAAGGCGGATCCCGATTTCTGTTTAGTGGAAATCGGGACGGCAATGTGAAAGGCTTGGGGACATGGCACAAAAGAACGACAACCCTGCTGATCCGTTCAAGAAAGCTCTGGCCGAGGCCACCAAGGTCATGGCCGATGATCCGGAGCTTTCCGTAAGTTATACCGTCGATCCCTCGGGCCTTTCGGGTGAGGCAATGCGGTTGCCTCAGGTATCCCGCCGCATGTCGCGCGAAGAGGTTTTGCTGGCGCGCGGAACTGCCGATGCCTTGGCCTTGCAGCGCCGCTATCACGATGACGCGACCCATATGCGCTATGCCCCGCCCGGAGATATGGCGCGGGACCTCTATGAAGCGATGGAAACCGCCCGGTGCGAGGCGATGGGTGCGCGGGATATGCCCGGTACGGCCTCAAACATTGATGTCAAGATCAGCCATGAAGCCCTACGGCGCGGCTACGACCAATGCAAGCAGCCGGCAGACGCGCCTTTGTCGGTTGCTGCGGGCTATTTGATCCGGCATCTGGCCACCGGTCGTGATCTGCCGCCGGCCGCCAACAATGTCATGAACCTCTGGCGTGGATACATTGAGGAACAGGCAGGCGGCACGCTTGAGAAGCTCGACGAAATCCTCTCGGACCAGGCAGAGTTCGCCAAGTTCACCCGTCAGGTGATCAAAGATCTGGGTTATGGCGACCAGCTGGGTGATGATCCTGATGAGCTGGACGAAGAACAAGAAGATCAGGCCGAGGAAAACGCCGAAGAGCAGCCCGACCCCGACAGTACCGGACAGGATGATCAGGAGGAACAGGATCCTGACGCCACGCCCGAGCAATCGCAGGAAGAGCAACAGGATCAATCTCAGGCCCAAGTCTCGATGGACGAGATGGCCGAGGATGAGATGGGCGATGAGGCCGAGATGCCAGAGGGAGAGGCTCCGCTGGAGCCGCCTGCCCCTCCGCCTGCGTCCGAGGCTGATCCGGAGTACAAGGTCTATCTAAACACCCATGACGAGGAGATCGCTGCCGAGGATTTGGCAGAGCCTGCTGAACTGGAACGGTTGCGGGCCTATCTGGATCAACAACTTGAGCCGTTGAAGGGTGCGGTCAGCCGCTTGGCCAACAAGTTGCAGCGCCGTTTGCAGGCACAGCAGAACCGGTCGTGGGAGTTCGATCGCGAGGAAGGTATTCTGGACGCCGGTCGTTTGGCGCGCGTGGTTGCCAACCCGACTACACCTTTGAGCTTCAAGGTCGAAAAGGACACCGAGTTCCGCGATACCGTGGTGACTCTGCTTCTGGATAACTCTGGCTCGATGCGGGGGCGTCCGATTTCGATTGCGGCCATCTGCGCGGATGTTCTGGCCCGGACGCTGGAACGTTGCAACGTGAAGGTCGAAATTCTGGGCTTTACGACTCGCGCTTGGAAAGGCGGTCAGGCCCGTGAGGCTTGGTTGAATGCAGGCCGCCCGCAGCAGCCGGGACGTCTGAACGATCTGCGTCATATCATTTACAAGGGCGCCGATGCCCCATGGCGACGGGCGCGGCCCAATCTGGGCCTGATGATGAAGGAAGGCCTGCTGAAGGAAAACATAGATGGTGAGGCTCTGGAATGGGCCCATCGCCGGATGCTGGCGCGGCGCGAGGCGCGTAAGATCCTGATGGTAATTTCCGACGGTGCTCCGGTCGATGATTCCACGCTCAGTGTGAACCCGGCGAACTATCTGGAGAAACACCTGCGCGACGTGATCGCCATGGTCGAAAAGCGCAAGATGGTGGAATTGCTGGCCATCGGGATCGGGCATGACGTGACCCGGTACTATGACCGTGCAGTTACGATCACCGATGTGGAACAGCTGGCCGGTGCTATGACCGAACAGTTGGCGGCATTGTTCGACAGCGACCCGCGCGCGCGGGCCCGGGTGATGGGGATGAAAAGGGCCAGCTGAGGCTGGCCTTGCCTCCGCCGGGTACATTTTCAAAAAAGATGAAGAGGTGGCTTGAAACCACACTTTGGCTTGAGGGAGGCAGGTATGTTTCAGTCTTTTGAGGTGACAGCACGGCCCGAACAGGGACCTCCGCGATTGGCTGCTTTGCGGCAGGAACTAGAGCGCGAAGGTTTGAACGGTTTTCTGGTGCCGCGTGCGGATGCGCATCAGGGTGAGTATGTGGCCCCTCGGGACGAACGGCTGGCGTGGCTGACCGGATTCACCGGCTCGGCCGGGTTTTGCGCCGCGCTGCGGGACGTGGCCGGGGTGTTCATCGATGGGCGCTATCGGACGCAGGTCAAAGCGCAAGTGGCCGATGACTACACTCCGGTGCCCTGGCCCGATGTGAGCCTAAGCAGCTGGTTGAAACAGCAGTTGCCGAACGGGGGATCGGTCGGATTTGATCCCTGGCTTCATGCCGCAGGGCAGATCAAAGCAGCGCAGAAGGACCTTGAGGGAAGCGGGATTGAGTTGGTGCGCTGTGCCAATCTGGTGGATCGGATATGGCAGGATCAGCCTGCTCCTCCGATGAACCCTGTCAAGGTACATCCGATTGAGTTTGCAGGGGAAACCGCTGAGAGCAAAATCACCCGACTGGCTGATGGCCTGCGTGACGGCGGGCGAAGCGCGGCGGTGATTACCTTGCCAGACTCGATCATGTGGTTGTTGAACATTCGCGGCTCGGACATTGCTTACAACCCGGTCGCCCATGGCTTTGCCATTCTGCATGCGGACGGGCGTGTTGATCTGTTCATGGCTGCAGCAAAACTAGGCGAAGTGGGAGAACATCTGAGCCCTCAGGTTTCGGTTCACCAGCCTGATGGATTTCTGGACGCCGTTGCTGCCCTAGAAGGTAAGGTTCAGGTCGATCCGGGCACAGTGCCTCAGATTGTGGCGGATGCGCTTGGGGACCGGATGGTTGATGGAGGCGACCCTTGCGCCCTGCCCAAGGCTCGCAAAAACCCGGCCGAGATTGCAGGCAGCGCCGAGGCCCACCTACGCGATGCTGTTGCCGTCGTCGAAACGCTGTTCTGGCTGGATCAGCAAACGCCGGGGCAAATCAGCGAAACGCAGGTCGTGACCCGGTTGGAAGAGGCCCGTCGGCGGGACAATGCGCTACAGGATATCTCATTCGACACCATCGCCGGAACCGGCCCCAACGGGGCGATCATGCATTACCGCGTGACGGAAGAGACCGACAGCGCATTGCAGGACGGTCATCTGTTGGTGCTGGATAGCGGCGGGCAGTATCTGGACGGGACCACCGACATCACGCGCACCATCGCGATTGGTGAGGTTGGTGAGACCGAGAAGGCCTGCTTTACCCGCGTGTTGAAAGGCATGATCGCCATGTCGATGCTGCGCTGGCCGATTGGACTGGCCGGGCGCGATATCGAATGCGTGGCACGCGCGCCGCTGTGGCAGGCGGGGCAGGACTTCAACCACGGGGTCGGTCACGGGGTCGGCGCATATCTGAGCGTGCATGAAGGCCCGCAACGCCTGTCGCGTGTCAGCCATGTACCCTTTGAGCCCGGTATGATCCTGTCGAACGAACCCGGCTACTACCGCGAGGGCGCGTTTGGCATTCGGATTGAGAACCTGATTGTCGTGGAGGAAGCACCGTCGCTTCCTGACGGCGATGTGGAACGGGCCATGTTGCAGTGGCGCACGCTAACCTATGTGCCCATCGACCGTCGCCTGATCCTGGTCGCCATGCTGACCGCACAAGAACGGGATTGGCTGAACAGCTATCACCGCGACGTTGCGGAAAAAATCAGGCCAAGGCTGGGCGAGGACGCTCAACTGTGGTTGGATGCCGCAACTGCGCCAGTCTGACATCAGACTGTCACATAAAATGGGCAAAGGAGAAGCCCTGACAAAAACGAGGGAAAAGACATGGTTGAAATCACGATCACCGAAGCACCCGGCAAATGGAGCGTCCGCTCCGGTGGGGCCATTCTGGGCGAAAGCTCGAACGCGCTTGAGTTGCGCGAAGGTGATCTGGAACCCGTGATCTACTTCCCCCGTTCTGACATCGCGATGGCCTTCCTGGATCGTACGGACAAGGTGATCCACTGCCCGCACAAAGGCGATGCCACGCATTTCTCGATCGTGAACAAGTCCTCGGTCACCGAAAACGCCGCCTGGAGCTTTGAGGCCCCCGGCAAGGAGACGGCTGGCCTCAAAGACTATCTAGCTTTCTACCCGGTGGACTCGATCAAGGTCGAACAGATTTGAGGGCCGGAAGTACTTAGTTACTTCTGTCAGAAACTGTAGCTGTACCCAAGAATGAGCGAGTGCGACGAGTAGCGGCCATCCGTCAGATCTGTTGGGATGAACACTTGGGTCGTGGTGAAATCAAGATCGCCGGTCGTCTTGTAACGGTACCCGATGTCGATGTTTCCGCGTTCCCCTACTTGGAAGCGGCCGCCAAACCCCAATTGCCCTGCAATGGCGGTGTCACTGTCATCGACCAATGTGACGCCAGCACCGGACTGACCGTCGTGGGAAACCCGCGCAAACCCAAGCCCGCCGCCAACATAGGGCTTAAACCTGCCCTGCACCGGAATGTCATACCAGAGGTTTACCATCCCGAATGTCGCATCAAAGCTTCCGTCGTACTGGGTAAACGGGCGGCCGATTTCCTTTGTATCATTCGAGGCGTGTGAAAGTTCGAATTCGGCCCGCAGATTTGGCGCTACCCTCATTCCGACGGCAAGACCGTATGATATTCCAGTGTCGGTTGTGATGGTGCCCTGACCGACCACGACTGAAGGAATCGTTTGGAAGAAATCAAAATCATAGTCGCCCATATCGGTAATACCGAGAAAACCGGTGACATATGGAGCCTCCTGCGCTCGAACTGGGACAGCACCAATCATCGAGATCGCAACCGCCGCTTTCAGCCAAGAAAATCGTTCGTAAGACATGTCCAAACCTCAATCAGAGTGACTTTCATGAGAAGTTCGTCAATTAGGCTAGGAGACACCGCACTTTTAGACAATGTGTTCAATTCAAAGAGAAGCCCATAGTGGCCCGCCCGCCACCAAAACCTCATGAGTGTTCGTCAGCCGCTGTCCCCGCCAGCAAAGAGGTCGCGATCAAAATCGAGCGCATAACTGGGAAGTCCGACCTATTGCACGTAGAAAATGGGCAAAGCGGTCAAGGTCAGGCAACGCACGCAGGCAGGAAAAACACAAAACCCGCCGCCGGCCAGAGCGCGCGGGATGCGGCTGACCACCCAGCATCGCATTGGTGATGGGAAATCTGCTCTGAAAAATACCCTCTCTGTTTTTCAGATCTAGCCCCTCAAATCAACGATCGCGGGTGATCACGCGCCAATCACGCAGCTGTTTCATGCAAGGCCGTGCGTTTGCCCTCATACTAAGCGCGAAAAAGGATCGGAGGGTGCCATGTCTGTTTCTCGTCGCCAATTTGTTGGAATGGTCGGAGCCAGCGCGCTGGCACCCTCAACAAGCTGGGCGCAGGAAGACCCTGTGCTGGACGCGCTGCACAGCACGTTGCGCGGCGGTCGCACGGATTTCGAAGCCAAGATGGCCTTTCTGGTAGAGCGCGGGAACCCGGATGTGGTCCCTGCCCTGATATCCGCGATGCGCTTCACTGATCGGCGGCGGGACGACATCGTCGAGGTGATGGAGACCCTGACCGGCGAGCAACTCGGCACCGACTGGTTCGACTGGATGCTGTGGCAAGAGCAGAACCCTCAGATCGTTCCACACCCCTCATTGATCCCGTTCAAACGAGAGGTCCTGCTGCGGATCGACGATAATTTCGACCTGTTCCTGCGCCCCGAATATCTACAGCGCGAGCGGATGAAGATCCGGCTGGAGGAGATCACCTGGGGCGGCGTGCGCAAGGATGGCATCCCTTCGCTGGACAATCCGACGCTGATCTCGGCCTCGGAAGCCGACTATCTGAAAGATGATGATCTGGTCTTTGGGGTCTCGATCAACGGTGACGTGCGCGCGTACCCGCTGCGGATCATGGGCTGGCACGAGATGTTCAACGAGGTGATCGGCGGCGTGCCGGTGGCGCTGGCCTATTGCACCCTCTGCGGCTCCGGCATCTTGTTTGAGACGCAGGTGCAGGGGCGGCGAAAACCGTTTGTCTTCGGCTCCTCGGGGTTCCTGTATCGATCGAACAAGCTGATGTTTGACCGCGAGACGCATTCGCTGTGGAACCAGTATACCGGCAAACCAGTGGTGGGCCCTCTGGTCGACAGCGGGATCGAGCTGAAGCAGCGCCCCGTGGTGATCACGACCTGGGACAGCTGGAAAACCTCTCACCCGGACACGCGCGTCTTGTCGCTCAGCACCGGGCATCGTCGCAACTATGGCTCGGGCGTGGTGTATCGCGAGTATTTCGCCTCGCCCGAGTTGATGTTCCCAGCTTTGGTGGATCAGTCCGAGCATCGCCAGAAAGACTACATCTTCACCATCCGCCAGTTCGGCGCCGCGCGGGCCTGGCCGCTGGACGCTTTCGACAGAACTCGTGTGATTAACGATGCAATCGCGGATCGACCTTTGGTTCTGATCGGCAACTCAGACCGCCGGACAGTGCGCGCCTACGAGCGTGCGGGCCACCGGTTCAAAGCATCAGGCGGAGGTCTGGTCGATGAGAGCGGTCGCAAATGGACCTTGTCTGAAGAGATGCTGATCGGACCGGATGGCACACAATTGCCGCGCGTGGCCGGGCATATCTCTTATTGGTTCGCGTGGGACAACTACCTGGGCGACGCGGCGAGCGTGTATAACGGCTAGGAGTGTTCCTCGGCCGCTGTCGCAGCCAGCGCCCGGTTATAGGCCTTTAGAACGTCGATGTGATAGAGCGCGCCAACCGGCGTCTCTGTCCCGTTTTCGTCCATGACGATCACCGGGATACAGGGAATATCATCGCGGTCAAAATAAGGCATCGCCGCCTCCAGCGTCGCGCTTGCTTTGACGCAGAGGCCTTTTTCGATCAGCGACCGCGCTTCCTCCTTGGTGATCGAGCGCGCATCGCCGATCGGTCGCATCACCGCCCCAGCGCGCAGCATGGCCAAAAGATAGGCCTGTGGTCCCGCCGCCAGATGCACATTGCGACGCTCAAGCTGTGTCAGGAAGAAAGACCGGTCCACAAGGCGCGAGGCCAAGGCGGTGGACATCGACACCGACACCATCACCGCTAGACCGATCTGCCAGTCTCCGGTCAATTCGAACACAATCAAAGTGGTCGAGATCGGAGCGCCCAGAACCGCAGCAGCCACGGCCCCCATTCCGGCAAAAGCGTAAAGGGTATGGGTTCCCGATACATCCGGAAGCAATCCGGTGGCGATCAGCCCAAAGGCCAGCCCGGTCAGCGCTCCGATCATCAGAGAAGGCGAAAACACGCCTCCGCCCATGCGCCCGCCCATGGTAATTGCAACCGCCACTGTCTTGAGGATCGCAAACAGGATTGCCGTAGTCAGCACCAGATCACCGGCCAGGGCGCGGATCGTCGTTTCATACCCAACGCCAATGATATGCGGGAACCAGATCGCAAGAAGGCCCAGCATCGCGCCCGAAACCGCCGGGCGCAGCCATCCCGGCAAAGATAGTCGGGCTTGAACATGATTGCCGAAATCCTCGGCGAAAAAGATCGAGCGCATCAGAAGCAAGGACACCAACCCGCAGATCAGCCCGAGGATTAGGAAGGCAGGCAGTTCGACGTAGAATTGCAGTGAACCGGGCGTATCCAGCGTGAACTCGGTAACGTCGCCATATTCCAGCCGGTTGATCACCGTCCCCGCGACCGAGGCAATGACGATGGGCGCAAAGGCGTGGACGGCGAAGTGGCGCAAAACGACCTCAAGCGCGAACAGCGCGCCTGCGATAGGGGCGTTAAAGCTGGCCGAGACTGCAGCAGCTACAGCGCAGCCCAGCAGGTCGCGCCCAGTGATTCCGTCCGCATGAATGCGGTCGCTGACCCAGGTCGAGATGACCCCGGCCATATGGACCACCGGCCCTTCCCGCCCTGTGGAGCCACCTGTACTGAGTGTGATCAGCGAGGCGAACAACGAAGCGACGCCAGCCTTGGTCTCAACCCGCCCATCGCTGACCGCCGCCCCTTCGATCACATCCGCGACCGAACGGACACGGCCATCGTCGGTAAAACGCGTGAGGATCAGCCCCACGATCACCCCACCGATGATCGGAATGATCAGCACGATGAACCAAGGCAGCTTCTCAGCATGACTGTGCAACAGCAGGATATCCTCGGTATCGTAGATATAGGCCTGCAAGCCGCGGATCGCCTTGCGGAACCCTAGCGCCATGAACCCCGCCGCAATCCCGATCGCCAGAGCGATAAACCAGAACTGGATTTGGCTTGGTCCTCGGCGACGCATCACCCGCAACGCATCCTTGATCGCGGCCAGAGCCTGATTGAGCTGGTTGCGCAGAACGGTGCGGGTTGATTGGGTCATTGGCTCTCGGGGATCATATCTTAACCCTTAGTAAGCCACGGCGAGGTCTGAGAAAAGTAAGATAGCGACGGTCAGGCCAGCAGATTGCGCCAAAGACGCATTAAGCCTCTAACAAAGCGCGAGCCGCCGCGCGCGCTTCTTCTGAAATCGTATCGCCCGAGACCATGCGGGCAATTTCATCCACGCGATCTATTTCGGCCAGCGGCACTACGGTCGAAAGCGTCTGGCCATCGGTAACCTGCTTCTGCACACGCCAGTGATGGGCTGCGCGCGCGGCGACCTGAGGGGAATGCGTGACGACCAGAACCTGCCCGCCCTGCGCCAGAGACGCCAGCCTGCGACCCACCGCATCGGCCGTCGCGCCGCCCACACCCCGGTCGATCTCATCAAAGATCATGGTCCGGGCGCTGTCATCGCCGGACAGGCAAACCTTCAACGCCAATAGAAAGCGGCTGAGTTCCCCGCCTGAGGCGATCTTGTTCAGCGGTCCCGATGGTGCGCCCGGGTTGGTGGCAACCGTAAAGGCCACGGCGTCGGTGCCCTCGGGTCCAGGATCGGACGTGGTAACTTCTGTCCGAAACACCGCGCGTTCCATTTTCAGCGGTGCCAGCTCGGCCATGACGGCCTGATCCAATTGTCCAGCCGCCGCTGCACGCGCAGCGCTAAGGTCCGCCGCAGCCAAGTCATACGTCGCCTGTGCCGCCTCAACCGCGGCACACTGATCTGCCAGATCGGCATCACCCGCATCCAGCTTACCCAAGCGATCACGCAGCGTATCAGCAAATGCGCCCAATTCATCTGGGGCCACATCATGTTTGCGGGCCAGTGCGCGGATGGCGAACAAACGTTCCTCGGCGGCTTCTAGTTCGGCAGGGTTAAAGTCCAGCGCCTGAAGGCAGGCGTTCACACCATCCTGCGCCTCGCCCAATTCAATCATGGCCCGGCCAAGCGCTGCAATCGGCTCCTCCAACTGGCCACCTGCCGAGTCCGATACGCCCTCAAGCCAGCGTGTCGCATCCGACATCGCGCCTTCGGCCCCGTCACCTCCCAGCAGGTCAAATGCGCGAGCAACGTCGTCGCGGATACGCTCTGCCCCCTGCATCATGCGGCGGCGGGCATCGAGGTCTGCGTCCTCGCCGGGTTGCGGATCGAGCTTGTCCAACTCGGCCACGGAATGGCGCAGGAATTCCTCCTCGGCCCGCATGGCGGCCAAAGCGGCTTCTGTCTCGGCCAGTGCTTTGCGGCTGCGCGACATCTCAGACCACGCCTGACGGACCTTGGCCAATAGTTCCGAGACCTGAGCGTAGTCATCCAGTAGCACACGATGCCCACGAGGATTCAGCAGACCCCGGTCATCATGCTGCCCATGCAATTCGATCAACGTTTCCGACAAAGCGCGGAGGACTTCACCTGAACAGCGGCGATCATTGACCCAAGCGGTTTTTCGGCCCTCTGCCGTGTTAACCCGGCGCAGAATCAGTTCTTCGCCACCTGGCAAACCGGCCTCAGACAGAACAGCATGGGCGGGGTGGCCTTCAGGCAGTTCGAACTCGGCGACAACCTCGCCCTGTGCAGCTCCTTGGCGAACCAGCTCGGCCCGTCCACGCCAGCCTAGAACAAAGCCCAGTGAGTCCAGAAGGATCGACTTGCCCGCGCCAGTTTCACCGGTCAACGCGTTCAAGCCCGGCTGAAAACTCAATTCCAGCCGGTCAATGATCAGCATGTCGCGAATATCGAGGGCGCGCAGCATCGGGTCTTTAACGTCCCAAGCCTGATGACATGGCGATTACAACCACTCACCTTTAATCGTCTGGCGATAGATCGTGCTGAGCCAGTTGTTGCCACGGCTCTTCAGATCCAACCCACGCGAGGTCAGCAGCTTGTACCCGTCATCATACCATTCCGAGGACTGGTAGTTATACCCTAGGATCGCACCGGCTGTCTGAGCCTCATCAAACAGGCCGAGCGACAGGTACGCCTCGATCAGGCGATAAAGCGCTTCGGCGGTGTGAGAGGTGGTCTGGAAGTCCTCGACCACGACGCGGAACCGGTTGATGGCCGCGACGTAGTGATCCTGACGCAGGTAGTAGCGCCCGATCTCCATTTCCTTGCCGGCCAGATGGTCGAAGGCCAGATCGAATTTCAGCACGGCAGAAGTGGTGTATTCGCTGTCCGGGTAAACCTCGATCACGGTGCGCAGCGCTTGCAGGGCCTGAAAGGTCAGGCCCTGATCGCGGCCGACTTCGTCGATCTGGTCATAATAACTGAGCGCCAGAAGATACTGCGCGTAGGCCGCATCCTCGTCGGTTGGGTAGAAGTCGATATACCGCTGAGCCGCAGCACGGCTTTCTTCGTAATTCTTGTCGGTGTGGAACGAAAACGCCTGCATGATCAGCGCGCGTTTAGCCCAATCGGAATAGGGATACAGACGCTCAACTTCGGAGAAATACCACGCCGCGTCGTCCGAGCGATTCTGCGACAGCTCATATTCACCACGCGTATAAATCTGTTCCGGTGTAAACCCTTCAAGGTTCTGATCCCGATCCGCGCCTTTGCTACTGAACAGGCCCCCTGCGCCGCCGCAGGCGCTCAAAACTGCTGCCAGAAGAATCGCACTTGCGAATCTGACTGCCGCTTTGCTGCCAACCATACCGCTCATCCTTAGTCGTCTTACTTACAGGATCCTAACCGGATCGAGCCTTGGTCTAGCACAGAATATTCCGGTGCAAAACGCCTTATCCACCCGCTGGCGGAAATGTCGTCAGAGTTGATCAGATCAGGCGACAGCAGGGATTTCGGCGGCAAGCAGGCCCTGACCGGGCAGACGGTCGGCCTGCTCGGGTGAACAAAGGATCGGACGAACCGCGCCAGGTGTTTCGAACAATGTACGCAACAGCGTGTTGGTCATGGAATGGCCCGACTTGTCGCCGGTGAAGTGACCCAGAATCGGGCCACCAGCCAGATACAAATCACCCAGCGCGTCCAGCATCTTGTGGCGCACAGCTTCATCCGCGTGGCGGAAACCGCCCGGTGTAAGAATCTCGGTGCCTTGAACGACCACCGCGTTTTCCAGCGTCCCGCCCAAAGCCAAGCCGTTCTCACGCATTGTTTCGACGTCGATCCGGCGGCAAAAGGTGCGGCTATCGCTGAGTTCGCGCACGAAGGACCCGTTGCGCATGTCCAGCGTTTTCGTTTGGCTTCCGATGGCCGCGTCTTCGAAATCAATATGGAAGTCGATGATCAGCCCGTCCGCAGGCTTGATCGAGGCGCTGGCCCCTTCACGAGACGCCGTAACGGGTTTCAGCACTTCATAGGCCAGAACCGGGCTGGCCTGACGGCGAACGCCCTTCCCCATAATGCCACGCACAAAGTCGATCGACGATCCGTCCATGATCGGAACTTCGGGACCATCAATTTCGATCAGGGCGTTGTGGACCCCACACCCGGCTAGCGCCGCCATGATATGTTCAATGGTCGAGACGGAAACACCGGCGTCATTCACCAGACGGGTGCAAAGCGGTGTACGCTCGACCATGTCGTAAACTGCAGGGATCAACGCATTGCCCAGCTCAATATCCGTCCGTTTGAACCAGATCCCGTGACCGGCAGCTGCCGGTTTCAGAACCATGATTGCAGGCTGACCGCCATGCAGTCCAACGCCTTTAAACGTAACCGGAGATTTGAGCGTATGTTGCAAAATGGGCCTCAGAGCGTGGTGTCCAGCCTATGCGGGCTGTGTTGGACACTGAGTTAAGGAAGAGGCCTCTCAGGCTCAACTCACTCTTTGCAACTGAATGAAACATGAATGTGACAGATCGGCAAAACCCTGCTCAGGGCTATTTAAGATCCTGTAAATCATGAAGAAAGGGCCGCCTTTTGGCGACCCTTTACGATGATTTTGTTACCGCGATTAGTTCGCTTGACGGCGCAGGAAGGCCGGAATTTCGATACGATCCTGATCCGGATCAGCCTCGTCCTGGACAGGTGCCGTAGCGTCAGCCTGGCGCATTTGCGGCTGATGACGCGGCGGTTGCGCGGGCGTATCTGCCGCGTGACCGGTCATCCGGTCGATCAGACGATTGAACCCGAAGCGGGGGCGCTCTTCGTGTTCTGCCTGCGGCTGAGGGGCCGGTTCCTGTGGCCGAGTGGCCGTCAGGCGCTGCGCCGCTGAGGGGACATTCTGAACGGCGGCCTGAAGGCGCTGCAGCGCCTCGGGCGAGGGGGTGCCAGCAGAATGCTGATGTGGCGCAGCGTAGGTTTCGGGGGTCTCTTCAACCGGTTCCGGCTGCGGCTCGAACTCGGCCACGCGCGGTTGGTAGGCCGGGGGCGGAAGACCATCATCATCCTGCTCAACCTGCGGCTGGAACTGGCTTGGGGCCGGCTCTTCCGCCGCTTCGAACAACGACGGTTCGCGGTTTTCGGTCTGAACCGGCGCGGCCTCGGCTGCGGCGGGTGCCTCTTCTTGGACCGGCTCTTCAGCGGAAACAGTGCGCGTCAAAGGCTCGGACATCGAACGGCGCGCGACCGGAACTTCCGAGGTCTTCTCGCTGGCGTCGATGCCGGTTGCGACGACCGAAACGCGCATGCCGCCTTCCATTGCGGTATCAAGCGTCGACCCGACGATGATGTTTGCCTCGGGGTCCACTTCCTCACGGATGCGGTTGGCGGCTTCGTCCAGTTCGAACAGCGTCAGGTCGTGCGAACCGGTGATGTTGATCAGCACGCCCTTCGCGCCCTTGAGGCTGATTTCGTCCAACAGCGGGTTGGCAATCGCCTTTTCGGCGGCCTGAATGGCGCGATCTTCGCCAGTGGCTTCGCCTGTGCCCATCATCGCCTTGCCCATCTCGTCCATCACGGCGCGCACGTCCGCGAAATCGAGGTTGATCAGGCCCGGACGGACCATCAGATCGGTCACACCTTTAACGCCCTGATACAGAACGTCGTCCGCCATCGAGAACGCCTCGGTGAAGGTGGTCTTCTCGTTGGCCAAACGGAACAGGTTTTGATTGGGGATAATGATCAGCGTGTCGACGACCCTTTGCAGCGACTCAACGCCGTCTTCGGCCTGACGCATGCGCTTGGCCCCTTCAAACTGGAAGGGCTTGGTGACGACACCAACCGTGAGCACGCCCAGCTCACGCGCGGCCTGCGCGATGATCGGAGCAGCACCCGTACCTGTGCCACCGCCCATGCCAGCAGTGATGAAGCACATATGCGCGCCCGCGAGATGGTCGACAATCTGTTCAATGCTTTCTTCTGCGGCAGCGGCGCCAACGGTAGGACGGGCCCCTGCCCCCAGACCTTCGGTGACCTTCACGCCCAGCTGCACCCGCGCTGAGGACTGGCTTTGTTGCAGTGCCTGCGCATCGGTGTTCGCGACGACGAAATCCACGCCGTCCAGCTGCTTTTCAATCATGTTGTTGACCGCGTTACCGCCCGCGCCGCCAACGCCAAATACTGTAATCCGAGGCTTCAGTTCGTCGTGCCCGGGCATCGAAAGATTCAATGTCATGCTCTGTCCGCCTGTGTTTTTGTTCCGCCAAAGCGGTGTTTTTCTTTACCTATCCATCTTCGATTCTAGCGATGTGATGCGTAAAGGTCACGTCAAAAATCACGCGATTCCACAAAATATGGACGAAATAAGGCAGCAACCGGCGGCATTTCGCAGGCTTTGCCAAATATAGCGGAAACAACGCTGATCACTACAAGACACAGAGCATCCGAGCAGTGAACGACCTACGCGTCACGCCCCGGATTCAAATCAAAACTCGTGCGGAAAACTGCTCAATGTCCTGCCGCAAGACCTCTCACGGGTCCTGTGGATATCTTGAGGGATAAATCAGGCCTCCGCAAGGTGTTTTTCAACTGATTGGGGCGCTTGGACAATTCAGGCTGTGACTGGTCATGCTGCGCACCTCCTGGATTTCGCCATTGCCCAGCTCTGCCAGCCGGACCATCAAACGGCCCTGATATTCGAATGGCCACCAGCAAACAGGAATGCCGTCTGTATCATCATCATAGAGAAAACAGACCTGACCATTCGGCGTCGTGATCTGACCGTAGACGCATCCCCCACCCTCGACCCGCCAGACCGAGGTCTTGCGGTTCAGGAACTGCTCGGTTCCCACCAGATCACCGCTACGGATTTCGTGGAACTGCACCGTTTTGCCTAGCACAGCGTCCAGAAACGTCTCAGGCGAAATGACGGACTGCGCCGAAGCGAGGCCGGGCGCAAGCGCCACGCACAAGGCGCGGCGCAGAGTTCTACCAATTGTCACGGAACCACCGAACGGCGCGCTTGAACGGGCGCGCGGCATAGGTGTCGACGGGGATCTCGAAATCCCACCACTCATCCTGCGGATGCGCCGCAAACAGGCTGAGACCAACGGCCGAGGAAAAGCCCGGGCCGGTGGCAGATTGCGGCAGGCCGTGAACGCGCAGCGGGCGGCCCAGACGGACGCGCTGGCCAAGGATACGAGTCGCGAGGCCGTCGAGCCCCATGATCTGACTGCCCCCACCAGTCAACACGATCTGCTGGCTGGGCATATGTTCGAATCCGGCGGCATCGAGGCGGACGCGCACCTCTTCCAGAATCTCTTCGACCCGAGGGCGCATTATCCCGATCAGCTCGGCCCGGCTGACGGTGCGGCGATCATGCTCCCAATCGCCGGTATCGCCGCCAATATCGATCAGGTCGCGATCATCGGCTCCGGTCGCGTGAACACCGCCATTGAAGGTCTTGATCCGTTCGGCCACGGCGGTTGGCACGCCAAGGCCCATCGAGATATCCTGTGTGACGTGATCACCACCCATGCGCACGCAATCGGCGTAGATCATGTGCTTCTTCATAAAGATCGACACGCTGGTGGTGCCACCGCCCAAGTCGATACAGGCCGCGCCCAGCTCCTGCTCATCCTCGACCAATGCCGATATACCCGACACATAGGCTGAATTTGCAATCCCTGCGAGTTCCAGATCGCAACGCTTAATGCAGCGGACGATGTTCTGTATCGCAATCGCGTCTACGGTCAGCATATGCATGTCGACGGCCAGAGATTGCCCCATCTGCCCACGCGGGTCGATCAGGCCCGAGCGGTTGTCCAATGCGAAATTCACCGGTTGAGCATGCAGAACCTCACGCCCTGCCCCGTAATCCGGGACATCGCAGGCGTTCAGAACACGGCCAACCTCGGCCTCGGTCACAAGCTGACCTTCCAGATCGACCTGAGCGTCCAGACCGTAGGAACGCGGGTTCGCACCCGAGAAACAGGCAATGACGTGGTCAACTCGGATATCGGCCATCTTCTGCGCGGCTTGCAGGGCGGTGCGGATCGCACGCTCGGTTTCCTGCATGGCGGTAACTTCGCCAAACTGCACTCCGCGCGAACGCGTGGTCGCAGCGCCAATGACCCGGAACCCGGTCTGCCCGGCCATTGAACCGATGGTGTTATCCTCACTCAGCCGTCCGGTGCCATCAAAGCGCAACACGAGGCACGAGATTTTCGAGCTACCCACATCCAAAATGGCGATAACGCCCCGCTGCATCGCTTGTCTGCGCATTTGCCGCATGGCGCGTTGGGACTGATAAAGATCGGTCATCATGGTCGCTACTGCCCGTTACCCATTGTCACTTTTGTATTCCACCAGTCTTCGCTGGCGGCTTTGGTCATTCTGATTGTTGGCCGCTGTCCGAGGCGCATATCCACCACGGCCACGTCACGCTCCAACAGATCCTGCACTTCGTTCACGGCCAGCACCCGCTCAAGCGCGCGCACTGGGCGGTCCGTCGGCAGCATGATGCGCTGGCCGCGATCCAGCACCAGGTCCCAGCGACGCTCACCAATGCGCACTAGGCCCCGAACGCGGGTGCCAAGACTGCGCGAGGTGCGGAAAATCTCAAGCGCTTCGGCGACATGCTCATCCGCGCCCTTGCCCGCGATCAAAGGCAGATCGATGTGATCCTTGCGCGACGCGATCAGGTCCACATGAACGCCGGTCTCATCCAAAAGCTCGATAGACTCTCGGGTGCGCCACACGATGACAGGCTGACGCTCGACAACGTCCACCTGCAAGATGCCACCGGGCCGAATGCGCACTGTGGCCGATTTCACCGGATTAAGCCCGGTAATCGTGTCGCGCATCTGTTCGACATCCAGATCCCAAGAGCTGATTGGGAAATCCAGAGGCACCACTTCGCGAATGTCGTCAGACAGACCTGGGCCTGCACCATCAATGGCCATCAGATTGACCATGAATTCAGGACGCTCCTGAAGCGAGGTCCGGATGTCTGCGATATAGGTATTGAGCGCCTCGCGCCGCTCCTCGGACGCAAAGTAGAGCCCGACGGCCGCCGCAACAGCGCAGACAGGCACCCCCAGCTTGACGCCCATGCGGATGCCCGGCGTCAACATCCAACGCTGGAACCGGTAGCTGAGGCGCGACGGTGCCGGATCAGACCGACGCGCGGTGCGGTTGAACAGCTTCACCCCGCCCAAACGCAGAACAGGCTGCGTTTCATGGGATTCGGTATCGGCGGATTCGAAATCGGCATCTGGCCCGGCCAGAGGTTTGGCCCGATGGATCACTGGCGCGCGGGAGGCTCTTAGCGGTCGCATGAGGCGTCCTCCACCATCCAGGCACAGAGCTGTCCGAAACTCATCCCGCAGTGTTCTGCCTGTTCCGGCACCAGAGAGGTTGGCGTCATACCGGGCTGCGTGTTGGTTTCCAGCAGGAACAAACCATCCGCGCCCATAGTGTCGTCCCACCGGTAGTCGGTCCTGGTCACGCCGCGACAGCCCAAAGCGTTATGTGCTTTCAAAGCGTAGTCCGTGCAGCGGTCAAAGATATCCTGCGGGATGTCAGCGGGCAGCACATGCCACGAGCCGCCGGGCTTGTATTTGGCATCGTAGTCGTACCAACCACCATCCGTCATGATCTCAGTCACGGTCAGGGCGCGATCACCCATAACGGTCACAGTCAGTTCTCGACCCGCGACGTATTTTTCGACCATGATGTGGTCGGGCATATCCTCCGACAATTGCGGAGGACCATTCGACCCTTCGTGCACGATGTAGATGCCGACGCTCGACCCTTCGTTGTTGGGCTTGGCGACGTAAGGCGGCTCCATCACGTGAACCTCAACCACCTCGACCTTGGGCACGATCACGCTTGGAACAATGGGCAGCCCTTCGGCCTGATAGACCTCTTTGCTGCGCTGCTTGTCCATCGCCAACGCCGAGGCCAAAACGCCTGAATGGGTGTAGGGAATACGCATCCACTCCAGCAGACCCTGCACGCAGCCATCCTCGCCCCAGCGGCCATGCAGCGCGTTGAAAACCACATCCGGCTTGATATCCAAAAGGCGCGCGTAGAGGTCGGGACCTGCGTCCAGCTCAACCACTTCAAAGCCTTCTCCCACAAGGGCGGCTGCGCATTCGCGCCCAGAGCTGAGAGACACCTCGCGTTCCGCCGAGGGGCCACCCATCAATACCGCCACTTTGGGGTTTGTCCTGCTCGACATACCCAACGTGCGCCTCAATGTCCCCGGACCTTATGTGGTGGTCCGTACTGCGTTTATGCCTTTGATCCGTCGCCGTTAATTGCCTGTTATGGTCTGACGGTTGGGGCTTTATTCTTTCAGCGGGTCACCGACCCGCATGATTTCCCACTCTAGCGTGATGCCGCTTGTTTCGTAAACCTTTTTTCGCACCTCTTCACCCAGACCTTCGAGGTCCGCGGCAGTGGCATCACCGGTGTTGATCAGGAAATTCGAGTGCTTGGGGCTCATCTGCGCGCCACCTTTCTTGGCCCCACGCATGCCCGCATCGTCGATGACCTTCCAAGCCTTGAGGTCATGCACATCATCTGCCTTCCCGGTCGAGGAGAACCCTGCCGGATTGCGAAAGGTCGACCCGGCGCTGCGGTCTTTGGTGGGCTGGGTCTCGTCGCGCTTTTGCAACTGCGCCGTCATTCGGGCATGAAGCGCGTCAGGTTCACCTTCCGGGCCTTCGAAACTTGCCGAGATCAGCACCGCGCCATCAGGCAGATCGGATTGACGGTAGCGGAAGTTCAGGTCCTCGGGGCCAAGCTCAATCACTTCACCCCGCCGTGTGACGACAGTGGCCCTTTTCAGAACATCCGCCGTGTAGCTGCCATAACACCCTGCGTTCATGCGCACAGCACCACCGATAGAGCCCGGTATTGTGCGCAAGAAGGTCAGATCCACACCGGCATCCGCCGCTTTGCGCGCCACATGCGCATCCAAAGCCGCCGCGCCAGCGGTTACCCTAGTGCCCTCGATCTCAATCCCATTGAAGCCCCGCCCCAGCCGTATCACCACGGCGCGCAATCCGCCATCGCGCACTATGAGGTTCGAGCCGACGCCCATCGGGAAGATTACGACGTCATCGGGAAGCTCGCGCAAAAAGCCCTGCAGATCTTCTACATCCGCAGGTTGGAACAAATAGTCAGCTGGACCGCCGACACGCAGCCATGTCAGGTCGCTGAGACTTCGGTTTTCGGACAGTTTGCCACGAGGCACAGGAAGAACAGTCATAGCTGCTAACTCGCGGATTCAGAGCGAGTTGGCAACATGTATCCGCAGTGAAACGGTCAAATCCGCCGACGAAGCCACCGCCCCAGATAGATCACCGGCCAGCGCAGTATCGACATACCCATAACGAGGACTATCAGCCCGACCCATGGGCCGTTCTCATAGGTGACATATCCAAGCAGAGGGATACCGACCGCGATCAGGATATAGGCGCGGGTCCAGTGGTTGTCCTTGCTGGGGATCATCGCCAGAAGGTTCGCAACAAGGCCCCAAAGGGCCGCGAGGGCAAGAGAGAAGGTCATTCCATCACCTCTCCGCGCACCCATTTGCGCCAGTAATAGCGGATCGGGTTGCGGAACATCGAGACGAAACCTCCGAAGGCCAGAACCGACCAGACCCATCCATGGTCATAACCCAGCCAGATGATCATCACCGGCGCGCAGAGCAACAGGACAATACCCGGAGGGAATTGCAGCCGCATCGGCAACAAGGCCACGATAGTGGCGCTGATCGCCCAAAGGGCGGCAAAGATGGTCGAATAGTCCATTGTCCCCTCCTGGGACGCGGTCTTGGCAATAAGTCACACACCCTCAGGTTGTGCAGTAAATAAGATCAGCCGTCAAACAGCCTGTTTTCGTTGCAACCGCTCAGGCAACCCGTTCGCCCATGCGCTGATTGTCCCTGCCCCAAGGCATACGACCATGTCGCCCGGGCGAGCTTGTTCGCGGACCAGACGCTCCAGATCGTTTTCGTCCAGCAAGGCGCGTGCGTGGCGGTGGCCGTGACGGATGAGGCCCTGCACCAGATCATCGCGCGAAGCACCTTCGATCGGGTCCTCTCCGGCAGCGAAGATGTCGGCGATTGCAACCACGTCAGCGTCGTTGAAGCAGGTGCAGAAATCGTCGAACAGGTTGGACAGACGCGAATAGCGGTGCGGTTGGTGAACGGCGATCACGCGGCCCTCGGTCGCTTGGCGAGCGGCTTTCAGGACGGCGGCGATTTCGACCGGGTGGTGGCCGTAATCGTCGATGATGGTGACACCGTCGATCTCTCCGACCTTGGTGAAACGGCGATTGACGCCGCCGAAATTGGCCAGCGCCTCGCGGATTTCGGATGCCTTCATCCCCAGATGACGTGCCACCGCAACAGCCGACAACGCGTTCGAGACATTGTGGTCACCCGGCATCGGCAGAGTACAGCCTTCGATCACCTTGTCTTCGTATTGCAGGTGGATGTCGAAATGCGCGACGCCGGCTTTGTAGGTCAGGTTTTCGGCCCGCACATCGGCCTGCGCGTTGAAGCCATAAGTGCGCACGCGGCGGTCGGTAATGCGCCCGACCAGCGCCTGTACTTCGGCATGGTCCGTGCAGCACACCGCCAGACCGTAGAAGGGCAGGTTCGATACGAACTCATAGAACCCATCACGTAACCTGTCGAAATCACCCCAATGCTCCATATGCTCGGGGTCGATATTGGTGACGATGGCGATGGTTGCCGGCAGGCGGTTGAAGGAGCCGTCGGATTCGTCGGCTTCGACCACCATCCATTCGCCCTGCCCCATGCGCGCGTTCGAGCCATAGGCGTGAATGATACCGCCATTGATGACGGTTGGGTCGAAATCTCCGGCCACCATCAGCTCGGCCATCATCGTGGTCGTGGTGGTTTTGCCATGCGTCCCGGCGATTGCGATGTTCGAGCGCAGGCGCATTAGTTCGGCCAGCATATCGGCGCGGCGAACGACGGGCAGGCCCTGCGCGCGCGCTTCGTCCAGTTCCGGATTGCCCGGTTTGATCGCGGTCGAGGTAACGACCACGGCGGCGTTTTGCAGGTTTTCAGCCTTCTGACCCACAAAAATCTCGGCCCCCAGAGACGCCAACCGATCCGTGATTTTTGAGGCTTTCAGGTCCGACCCCTGCACCCGGTAGCCAAGGTTCAGCAACACCTCGGCGATCCCCGACATCCCGATCCCTCCGATCCCAACGAAATGGATCGGTCCTACGTCCTGCGGCAGTTTGGTTGCGGGGTTCATGTGGTCTCCTTCTGCGCCAGTTGCTCGACAAGGGCGACCAGGCGCTCGGTGGCGTCGGGGGCTCCTGTCGAGAGGGCGGCATGGGCCATTTTTTGTGCGGCTTCCGGGTTGGTTAAAACCGTGGTCATTTGCTCGGTCAGTGAGGGAACGTCAAGCGCCTTTTCGGGGATCATGATCGCCCCACCCGCCTGCACCAGCCCTCGGGCGTTGGCGGTTTGGTGATCCCCTGCAGCGGCGGCGAAAGGGATTAGGATCGAGGGTCGACCGATGACCGAGATATCGGCCACGCTCGACGCGCCCGAACGGCTGATGACAAGCTGCGCATCCGACATGCGGCGCGGAACGTCGTCAAAGAACGGCTGCACATCCGCGCGAATGCCGTGATCGGCGTAGAAGGCCGCGACCCTCTCGCCATCCTCGTCGCGGGCTTGATGCGAGACGCGGATGAATCCGCGCAGGAACTCCGGCAGAGCGGCGATCGCCTCGGGCAACACATCGCTGAGGATCCGTGCACCCTGACTGCCCCCCATCACCAGCACCGACATCGGATACTCGCCGGGTGGGATATAGGGCGCACCGGCCCGCTCCAGCACCGAAGCCCGGACCGGGTTGCCGGTGTGAATACCGCTGGACCCTTCGGGCAGATCGGTCGGCCAAACACCGCAGGCCACTTGCGCCACGCGTGTGGCGAAGAGCTGGTTCACACGCCCCAAAACGCCGTTCTGTTCGTGGATCATACGCGGCAGTTTCAGTAGCGTCGCGGCACCCAGTGCCGGGATCGACGGGTAGCCGCCAAAGCCCACAACCACGTCCGGACGGTCGCGTAACATCTGCATCGCCATGCTGGTTACGCCACCTACAATCTTCGGCCCCACCAGCGCTTTTGCGGCCAAACCGCCGCGTGCAAAAGTGGCCGAGGACGCCTCGACAATCTCGGTCGTGTGCGGGAAGCCCCCGGTGTAGCGAGCACCCCGAGGATCGGTCGACAGACGCACGCGCCAGCCTTTTTGCAGCATCGCTTCGGCCAGAGCCTGCGCCGGGAACATGTGGCCCCCGGTGCCGCCAGCCGCAATCATCAGGTAAGGTTTGCCCATCAGCCTCGTCCGCGCAGAATATCGCCAAGCTCACCCTGTGGGCGCGAGCGTGTGAAGGCCAGCAACATGCCAACCGCAATACCACCTGCGATCAGCGATGAGCCGCCATAGCTGACAAAAGGCAGCGTCATGCCCTTTGCAGGCAACAGGCGCACGGCCACACCCATATTGATCATCGCCTGAACGCCAAACATGCAGGCCAGCCCGGTGCCTGCCAGACGGATAAACATATCCCGCTCGCGCATCAGGCGCATCAGTGAGCGCACAACGATGATCGAATAAAGCGCGATGATGATCAGCACCAGGATCAGCCCATATTCCTCGGCCGCGACGGCGATGATGAAATCCGTATGCGCGTCGGGCAGAGACCATTTGACCTGCCCCTCCCCTACGCCGACGCCGAACAAACCACCCTCACGGATGGCATTGGTCGCGTAGCCCAGCTGAGTGGTCGGATCGACCTCCTGGTTCAGGAATCCGTCGATACGGCGAGCAAAGTGGTCCGAGTTGGAATAGGCGAACATCCCGCCCAGAACGACCACTCCGGCCATACCAACCAGCAAAAGCATCGGCGCACCGGCCACGAAATACATCACGCCCCAGCCGAAGAGGATCAGGCAGGCTTGCCCGAAATCAGGCTGCATCACCAGCATGCCGACAATCGCCATACACAGCGCAAAGGACCACAACCGCCCCGGAGGGCCATTGATCTCTTGCGAGGCCGCCAGCAACCACGCCGCAACGACTACAAATCCGGGCTTGAGAAACTCGGACGGTTGCAATGAGGCGAAGCCCAGCGAGTACCAGCGTACAGCGCCTTTGCCGAAATCCGTCCCGAAGACCGGCAGGAAGGCCAACGCCACGAAGGCCCCCAGAAAGCCCAATACCGCCAGACGGCGCACCAGTGTCGGAGACATCATCGAGGTCAGCAGCATCGCGATCAGCGCCAATCCGCCGAAGAGCGCCTGTCGTTCAACATAGTGAAACGGATCAAACCCGTTGCGCCCGGCCAGAGGCGGCGACGAGGCCAGCCCCAGCAACAATCCGATGACAAACAGAATCAGAACGCAGGACATCGTCCAGCGATCAATCGTCCGCCACCACTTTGGTAGAATCGGTTCCCCGCGCTGGTCCTGGACCGCGCCATACACCATCTCAGTCATGAGATACCGCCACTTACTGCCTCACTCGCGCCCCGTTTTCGGGATCTGTTTGAGAGTCTACAGTGAAATTGGCGTTTGGGCTAGGGAAATGAGCCGTGCAAACGAAAACGGCGCCTTAACGAGATGTCATCCGCCCCTGTTGGCATGAGCCGTTCTTTGAACCACTGGCTTGCCGTTTTTCACGTGCCGCTGAACTAGATTGCGCATTTGCCTCCCCCTCCTCGGGACCAGTCGCGCGGGTTCCGGCTTGTGGGTGTCTAAAAACAACTGCGGAAAAATTTGCCGCAATTCTTTGACCGCATCCTTTCCAATCGCCCTAAGCGCTTCGGGCCCCGTGAACAGGCTTTCCGTCGGCGCGCCCTCGGCAAAGATGACCTCGTGGCGGTCAAGGAGAAGGTGGATATACGTAACCGTCGCGCCTCCCGTCTGCACTGAAACGCCAGGCAGATCGAGCAGTTTGCAGGCCGGGACAAAGACCTCATCTTTGGCGAACATGCGCTCAGCAATGGCTGACTTGACCAGCATGCGGTGTTGTGGCGAGACACACAGATCACGCGCAGGAACGCCCTGTCCCAAAGCACCCTGCGCGATATGGATTGGCCTTAGCTTGGGTTTCAGCGTCAGATCTATTTTGTCGAGGTCCTGCGTGCCGATCCAACGGATCGGTTGAGCACCATTATCCTGAGCGAGAACCAAATCACCTGGGTTCAGATCGTCAATCAATCGTGGGCCATCAGGTGTATCGATCAAGGTGCCAGACGTGAAACAAGGCACCACAGTGTCGATGTCGATGTTCGGGCCGTTGTCGATGATTGCGGTGATCGTCAAAGTGGTGTTCAGCGGCGGTACGGTACCGCCAATAAATGCCATAAAGAACCCGTCTTCACTGTCGACCCCGATTGAGTTTCCGTCGCCGTTGATGTCATAGTCAAACAGGCCGATCTGATAGGTGTTGGTGCCATCCGTCACCGAAACTGTAAAATCCCAGAAGATCGTATTGCCATTAAATGTTTGTGTCAGATCGTTCGCGGTCTCGTTCGACTGATCGTCTCCATCAAAGATCGTATCGTCCGCCCCATCTTCGATGGTGATCTGGCTGTAGGCAGAGATTGTGAAAGTGGAGTTTACAACGGCGCTGGATGCGCCCGCATCGCTCAAGGTGGTATCGGAGCGAAAAGCACCAAAAATCGTTGAGGGCATAAAACCAAAACTCCGCCTACAATTGCAAACGCATAAATTTTCGCCGGCACTCTGGAAAATTGGTATGGCTTCGCGTCTAGGGGGTCAAGTTCAGCCGCCTTGTTTTCCTATTACTGTGGTTCCGCTACATCTTTGCCAGCTGCTGATTGTGCCGCTATTGCGTTTGCTGACAAACCAAGCCATTCGCAGCGCATGACCTATGACACGATCATCCTCGGGGCCGGTGCTGCCGGTATGATGTGCGCGGCGCATTGCGGCGGGCGGGTTCTGGTGATCGATCACGCAAAAGCCCCCGGCGAGAAGATCCGCATCTCGGGCGGCGGGCGCTGCAACTTCACCAATATGTATGCGGGGCCTGCCAATTTCCAGTCGCATAACCCGCATTTCTGCAAATCCGCGTTGGCGCGCTATACGCAATGGGATTTCATCGATCTGGTCGGGCGTCACGGCATCGCATGGCATGAGAAAACGCTGGGGCAGTTGTTCTGCGACGACACCTCGAAGCAAATCGTGCAGATGCTGCTGGATGAGATGACCCGGGCCGGGGCTGACCTGTGGCTGAGGACCGAGGTCAAAGCGCTGCGCAAGACCGAAGCCGGGTTCGCGCTGGAGGTCGACCGCGAAGGTGCGCGGCACAGCCTGACCTGTCGCAACCTTGTGCTGGCAACCGGCGGCAAGTCGATCCCCAAAATGGGTGCAACCGGTCTCGCCTATGACATCGCGCAGCAATTCAATCTGCGCGTTACAGATACCCGCGCTGCGCTGGTTCCGTTCACCTTCTCGGACGGGAGGTTCAAGGAGCTGTCTGGCGTCTCTCTGCCCGCACGCCTGTCCAACGATCGCACCAGTTTTGACGAAGCACTTCTGTTCACCCATCGCGGCCTCAGCGGGCCTTCCGTGCTGCAACTGTCCTCATATTGGCATGAGGGAGAAGCGATCCGCGTCAATCTGATCCCAGACCTGCCCTTGTTCGATCTTCTGCGCGATCAGCGACAAGCCGGAGGGCGCAAGGCTCTGACCACCGAACTCGCCCGGCACTTGCCATCGCGGTTGGTGGATCACCTCGCCCAGCATATCCCGATGAAGGGCAACCTTGCCGATCAGTCGGACGCGGCGCTGAACGATCTGATCTCGGCATTGTCAGAATGGCAGCTGACCCCCTCAGGGACCGAAGGTTACCGCACCGCTGAGGTCACTCTGGGTGGGATTGACACTGATGACCTGTCGTCAAAAACGATGGAGGCCAGGGATGTCCCCGGCCTCTATGCGATTGGTGAAGCGATGGATGTCACCGGTTGGCTTGGCGGCTATAACTTTCAGTGGGCTTGGTCCTCGGGCCACGCCGCCGGAAAGGCCATTTCCGCGCGTTAGCCGACGCGATCGATTGCGCGGCCCTAGCCGACGACGTTGTAGCCGCGTCCGCGCATGCAGTTGCGCACGATGACTTCCTTGTTCTGGTTCTTCGCGATCACGTCTGCCCCGGCCCCGATCAGAGCACCTGCCGCAGCAGCGCGACCCAGATTGTCGCTGCTGTCCTGAATGATGGCAGTGGTCGCCGCAGCACCGGCCGCACCAATCGCCGCGTTACCCGCGGTCGATCCATCGACCGCTGCCTGAGACGCCGCCAGTTGCTGACATTGCAGCAGGTCCGACTGGTAGTTGGGGCCAACCGGGCCATCAATAACGGGCACGTAGTTTGCGCCTGTATTCGTGCAAGCCCCAGCCAGCAGCAGAGCCGGGACGATCAGAAGGGATTTCGGGTTAGGCATATTCATGACCTCTTTTTGAATTTCCGAGCAGAAAAGCAAATCCTTAAACGGCTTCAAGCCGATACCCGCAAACTGTCGCCCAATCGGCAAGGAATTGCAAACGGGCTAGGCGTTTAGGCACTTTTGAACCTGCGCTGCGAAGTCATCCCCGCGCTGCTCAAAATTGTCATATTGGTCAAAACTGGCGGCTGCTGGGGCCAGCAAGACGGTCTCCCCTGCCTCGCTGTCGGCTATGGCCTGCTCAACGGCAGCGGCCATTGTGGTACAGACCTGCGCCTCGACCTTTAGCTGCATGGCGAAACCCGCCGCCTCGCGCCCGATCACATAGGCCTTGATAACCTGATCCGAAGCACCGTTCAGGGCGTCAATGCCTCCTTCTTTCTCCAACCCACCGCAAATCCAACGGATTTTCTTGAACGCACTCAGAGCTTTCACCGCACTGTCCACATTCGTCGCCTTGGAGTCGTTCACGAAAGTCACCCCACCCGCTTCGGCGATGATCTGACTGCGATGCGGCAGGCCCGGATAGCTGTGCAAGGCATCCTCAATCACGCGCGGCGCCAGACCCAGAGACCGACAAGCGGCATAGGCAGCACAGGCGTTCTGGTGGTTATGCGCGCCCGGCAGCCCCTTTATGCCGCGCAGATCAATCGAGCCGGTCTGCCGCCCTTTGCGATACTCCGAAAGGAAGCCTTTGCGGGCAAAGACCTGCCATCCCGGACCGGTAAGTTTGCGCTCAACCGAGATGCGGATCACCCGATCATCCGCCGGACCCTCGGCCAGTTGCCCTGCGAGGAACGCGCCTTCGGCTTCATCAATGCCAATCACGGCACGGTCTGGCCCGCCCTCGGCAAAGAGGCGTCTCTTGGCGGCGAAATAGCCACCCATTCCGCCGTGTCGATCCAGATGGTCCGGCGACAGGTTGGTGAACACCGCTACATCGGGCGTCAATGCGCGGGCCAGCTCGGTCTGGTAGCTCGACAACTCCAGCACAACGACCGATCCATCGCCGCCGGGGTTTATATCCAAGACGCCACGCCCGATATTGCCCGCCAACTGTGCCTCACGCCCCACCTCGGACAGGATGTGATGGATCAGGGCCGCCGTGGTCGATTTGCCGTTCGATCCTGTCACCGCGATCACACGCGGCGGTGTGTCGTAGTTGTTCCACTCCGGCCCCGCAAAGGATCGAAAAAACAGGCCGATATCGTTGTCCACCGGCACGCCGGCCTCCAACGCGGCGGCGACCACCGGGTTCGGTTGAGGATAAAGATGCGGAATACCGGGTGAGACGATCAGCGTGGCGATCTCATCAAACGCCCCGTGGCGGCGCAGATCAAGGCATTGAAACCCCTCACCTTCAGTAGTCTCGCGCGCGGCTGGATTGTCATCCCAGCAGATCGCCTCCGCCCCACCAGCACGCAACGCACGCGCCGTCGCCAAACCCGACCGACCAAGGCCCAAAACGGCGACCTTCTGCCCTGAGAAACCTTTGACCGGGATCATGCCGCCCCCCTTCTTTCAACTTGAATGCGCGCCACACTGCACTGAAGAAAATCCCAATGGCAAGGGCACTTCAGGCTCGCGTGCCAGCGCGAGCCGGGCCCAACAGGTGGCAAGAAGGCCGCAGGCCCTCTTAACCTGGCGGGAGGGCTATCGGACTTTCAGTGTCGCCAGACCGATCATCGCGAGGATCAGCGAAATGATCCAGAACCGGATCACGATGGTGGGTTCGGCCCAGCCCTTTTTCTCATAGTGGTGATGAATCGGTGCCATCAGGAACACGCGCTTGCCAGTGCGTTTGAAGTAAAGAACCTGAATGATCACACTCAGCGCCTCGACCACAAACAGGCCGCCGACCACGGCCAGCACCAACTCGTGCTTGGTCGCCACGGCAATCGCGCCCAGCGCGCCACCCAAAGCGAGCGACCCAGTGTCGCCCATGAACACAGCCGCAGGCGGGGCGTTATACCACAGGAACCCAAGGCCACCGCCGAACAGGGCCGAGGTGAAGATCAGAATCTCGCCCGTTCCGGGTACGTAGTGCACATCCAGATACTCAGTAAAGTCGACGCGCCCTACCGCATAAGCGATGATTCCCAGAGTCGTAGCAGCAATCATCGCGGGCATGATCGCCAAACCGTCAAGACCATCGGTCAGGTTCACGGCATTGGCAGAGCCCACAATCACGATAACGGCAAACGGGATGTAGAGGATCCCTAGATTGACAAGCGTATCCTTGAAGATCGGCACCGCCAGTTGGTTCTGCAAAGCCTCCGGATGATGCAAGGACGCCCAAAAGGCCGCCAACACTGCAATGATTATCCCCAGTGCCAGGCGCATTTTGCCAGACACGCCTTTGGTGTTCTGCTTGGACACCTTGGCATAGTCATCGGCGAACCCGATGGCCGCATAAGCCAACGTCACAAACAGCACCATCCAGACGTAGGGATTGTCCCAGCGCGCCCATAGTAGCGTTGACGTGACCAGCGCCCCTACGATCAGCAAGCCACCCATGGTGGGCGTTCCGGCTTTGGAGAAATGCCCCTCGGGCCCGTCATCACGGATCGGTTGGCCTTTACCCTGCCTGCGGCGCAGTACGTTTATCAAAGGTTTGCCAAACAGAAACCCAAAGATCAGCGCCGTCAAAAAGGCCCCACCCGCACGGAACGTAATATAGCGGAAGAGGTTCCAGAAATCCCCTCCGTCCGACAGGGCGGTCAACCAATACAGCATTACAGTACCTTTCTCACACGAGGCGCACGGGCGCGTTACCCGTCAAGCGCGCCCCCTTGCCCCATTTTCCGCAGACCGTCAACAATCCGGGCCAAAGCCATGCTAAGCGAGCCTTTCGCCAGCACGGTATCGCCACTTTCGATCAAGTCCGGCAGGTGTTCCGCCATCTCGGCGCTAGTTTCAAACCACAGGCCTCTCTTTGTATCCGACAAAGCCTCGTGCAGCGCTTTCATCAACGGACCGATGCAGTGAACCTGATCGACCCGCGTCATCGCGCTCACCTCGGCCATGCCTGCGTGCATTGCGACCTCTTGCGGGCCCAGTTCCTTCATGTCGCCCAAAAAAGCGATGCGGCGCGTGCCGTTCGAGGCGGCCAAGACGTCCAGCGCAGCCTCCATCGAGGTCGGGTTCGCATTGTAGCTATCATCCAGCAGTTCGATCCGACCACCACTCGCCACCGGCAGAGTCTCCCGAACCCCGCGCCCTTTGACCGGGGACCAACGGCGCAGACCGTCTATTGCCTGATCCAGGTCGACACCCATCTCAACACAAGCGGCCAACGCACCCAGCGCATTCATCGCAAAATGCGTACCTGCCGATTGGACGTCGAAGGCAAACACAGTGTCACCAACCTCAGCCCGTACTTGAACGGTTTCGGACCCGGTAGTCACTTCGATCAGCTTGTAATCTGCACCTTGCCGACCGAACTCAACGATTCCAGCGCCAAGGTTTTGTGCTGCCTGGCGCAATATACCCGCATGTTCGACATCCGCGTTCACGATGGCTGCACCACCGGGCTCCAACCCTTCAAAGATCGCCGCTTTCTCATGAGCGATACCGGCAACGGACTCGAACGCTTCGAGGTGCACAGCCGCCACCGTCGTCACCAAACCCACGTGCGGGCGCGCCTGACGGGCCAACGGAGCAATCTCGCCCGGATGGTTCATCCCGATCTCAATCACCGCAAATTCAGTGTCTTGCGGCATCCGCGCGAGCGTCAGTGGCACACCCCAGTGGTTGTTATAGCTGGCGACACTGGCATGGGTTTTTCCCTGCGTTTCCAGAATGGTTGCCAACATCTCTTTGGTCGAGGTCTTGCCGACACTCCCTGTCACGCCCACCACACGCGCCTCGGTCCGGGCGCGGGCGGCCTGTCCGAGCGCTTCCAGCCCGGATTGCACATCATCGACAATCAACAGAGGCGCATTTTCGGACACCCCTTCAGGGACATACGACACCAAGGCGGCGCCAGCGCCCTTCTCCAGCGCCTGAGCCACAAAATCATGGCCATCCCGCGCGGCCTTCAACGCGACAAACAGGTCGCGCGGTTGCAATGTCCGTGTATCAATCGACACGCCATCCACAGTCCAATCACTGGTGGCGCGCCCGCCAGTTGCAGAGGCGGCCTCCGCCGCAGTCCAGAGTGTCATGCGACCCTCCCGTCAAGGGCAGCCACGGAAATGCTGGCCTGCTCTACATCATCAAACGGCAGGACCTGATCGCCTACGATCTGACCTGTTTCATGGCCTTTGCCTGCAATCAGCAGCGCATCGCCGGGCTGCAAAGCGTCGATACCCCGCAGAATAGCCTCGGCGCGATCACCTACTTCGGACGCCTCTGGCGCACCGTCCATCACGGCGGCGCGGATGGAGGCCGGGTCTTCGCTGCGCGGGTTGTCGTCGGTGACAAAGACAATATCCGCGTGGTTGGCGGCGGCCTTTCCCATCAGCGGGCGCTTGGTGGCGTCGCGATCTCCGCCCGCACCAACGATCGCGATCAGACGCCCCATCACATGCGGGCGCAGCGCTTTCAAAGCCGTAGCGACCGCATCTGGCGTATGGGCATAGTCCACAAACACCGCCGCGCCATTGTCACGCGTTGCGGCCAGTTGCATGCGGCCTCGGACCGTTGTCAGATGCGGCAGGGTCTCGAACACCCGTTCGGGGTCGTCGCCTGCTGCGATGACCAGCCCACAGGCCAGTAGGATGTTTTCGGCCTGGAACCCTCCGATCAGGTTCAAGCGCGTCTGGAAGGTCTTGCCCTGCCACGAGAACCGCAAATCCTGCCCGGTCGAGTCAAAGCGTTGGTTCATCAAGCACAGGTCGGCCTCACCCAACCCAACGGTCAGCACAGACTGCCCCCGCGCCTCAGCGATCTTGCGCACCTGAGCGCCCTTCGGATCGCTCAGATTGATGACTGCGGTGCCGTCCTCAGGCAGAACCCGTTCGAATAAGCCCATCTTAGCCGCGAAATACGCTTCGAACGTCTCATGATAGTCCAGATGATCCTGCGTGAAGTTTGAGAAACCCGCAGCGGCCAGATGCACTCCGTCAAGGCGGCGCTGTTCCAGCCCGTGCGAGGACGCCTCCATCGCCGCGTGGGTTACGCCATTCTCGGCGGCCTCGGACAGGCAGCGATGCAGAGTGATCGGTTCAGGCGTGGTATGGGCCAGCGGCGCGGTCCATGTGCCTTCGACCCCGGTGGTTCCAAGGTTGACGGCGGCGTGACCAAGTTCGGACCAGATCTGGCGGACGAATGTGGCGACCGAGGTTTTGCCATTGGTTCCGGTGACCGCAACAATCGTCTGCGGTTGCGCACCGAACCAAAGTGCAGCGGACCCGGCCAATGCCTGTCGCGGGTCTTCAACCACCACCAAGGCAGCGTTGGATGCGGCCAGTTCCACCTCAGCGATCTGCGCGCCTTCGGCATCGGTCAGAATGGCGGCGGCCCCCATGCGCAGGGCATACTGAATGAACTCACCCCCGTGGACGCGCGTACCGGGAAGCGCAGCGAACAGGCAACCGTCTTTGACCTCGCGACTATCGACGGCCAATCCGGTGATGTCGGGATTCGCGCCTCCGCGTGCTGTCAGGGCCAGTTGGCTGAGTTTCTTTGTTCTTGCGCCCATGACCCACCTGTTCTCTGGCACCCTAATTCGAGGTCAGGGTTATAGCAGCGCTCGCCTCAGGCTCAAGCCGGGGTCGCAGGCCCAACAAGGGCGCGACCCGACCGATCAACTCAGCCGCCACGGGCACTGCCGTCCAGCCCGCCGTGCGGCGCTTTTCGCCATAAGCCAGGATAGAGGGTTCATCCAAAGTGACGATCAGTACATATTTCGGGTCGTAGGCCGGGAAGATGGTCGCGAAGGTGGCGATCACCTTGTCATCATAGTACCCGCCACGCGGTTTGGGCTTATCGGCGGTACCGGTCTTGCCCGCCACATCATAGCCTTTGACCTCGGCAAAACTGGCCGTGCCGTCCGTCACCACTTTGCGCAACATCTTCTGCGCCTGACGCGCTGTGTTCTCCGACATCACACGTGGGCCGTATTGAGGGCCATTGCGACGCAGGATCGTCGGGCTGACATAGTGCCCTCCATTGGCAATCGCCGCATACCCCGCCGCCAGATGCATCGGGCTGGTCGACAGACCGTGGCCGTAAGAGATGGTGACCGTGCTCAACTCACCCCATTTCTTGGGCTTGAGGGGCGCACCGCCTGCGGCTTCGACAATCTCGAACGGGGTGGGTTCGAACATGCCCAGCGTTTCCAGAAAGCTCTGCTGGCGTTTTGAACCGATCTGCAAAGCCAGCCGTCCAGTCCCGCGGTTCGAACTGTGAACGATCACGTCCGCCACGCTGATCTTGCCATAGTTCTTGCCGTTGAACTCACCAATTGGGAAACGGCCGATCTTCATTGGGCCCGAAGTGTCGATGATGGTGTCCGAATTCACCAATCCAAGTTGCACAGCCTGTGCGGCGGTGAATATCTTGAAGACCGATCCAAGCTCATAGACACCCTGCACGTAACGATTGAACAGAGGGCTGTCGGACGGATCAAAGCCCGAGGTCGGCGGGCGCGGACGGTCATTGGGGTCAAACGACGGCAGAGACGCGGCAGAGATTACCTCGCCCGTATGCGCATTCATCAGAACCGCCGAGGCGCCTTTGGCGTTCATGATCTTCATCCCGCCATACAACACCTGCTCGACCGCTGCCTGAATGGTCAGGTCGAGCGACAGTTGCAGCGGCTTACTGCCGTTGGCCGGGTCTCGCAGGTAGTCGTCGAACTTCTTTTCAACCCCAGCAACACCGATTACCTCGGCCGCGCTCACACCTTCGCGGCCAAAACCGGAGCCGCCAAGAATATGCGCCGCCAGCTTCCCATTCGGGTAGAGGCGCATTTCGCGTGGCCCGAACAGGATGCCCGGATCGCCGATATCATGCACCGCCTGTTTCTGCTCTGGTGAGATACGTTTCTTGATCCACAAGAACTTGCGCTTTCCAGTGAAGTCCTTGACGAGACGCTGTTTATCCAGATCCGGGAAAATCGCGACCAGCTGATCGGCTGCCGCAATCGGATCAATCATCAAAGGCGGCTGCGCGTAGACGGAATAAGTGTCCAGATTGGTCGCCAGAATACGCCCTTCGCGATCAACAATGTTGGCGCGCTGCATGGCAATCGAAGCACCGGGCGCGCTGGCCAGCGGCTCTTGCGCCTCGGACGTCGCCAGCATGCCCATGCGGACGCCCACAACCGAGAAGGCGCAAAAGAAGAACAGGCCCAAAACCAAAAGACGCCCCTCGGCACGAGCACGGGCGCGGTCTTTCATCTTTTCATGACGTTGGCGGATATTCTCGCGCTCGATTACTTTTGGGTTTTCACCCTTCGCGCGGGCATCCAGAACACGGGCAAGAGGGCGGAGGGGGGTGCGGGTCATGGAATCTGCACCTCACCCAGAGCCTGAATATCGGTGATCGCCTGCAGCTCGATCGGGTCAACCACGGGCAGGTCGGGGTCCTCGGCATAAGCGATCTGGTCCGCACGTCCGAATTGCTCAGCCCGCAAAGGCAAAAGGCCCATGCGTTCGAAATTCAAATCAGCCAGCTCACGCAGACGATCGGGGCGGTTCAGATAGGCCCATTCGGCGTTCAGAACCGCTAGCTTAACCTGCGCCAAGCCGATCTCACCCTGCAGCGCCTGCATTTCCTTTACAACTTGCTGGGTCCGGTAGTTCTCCTGATAGGCCCACAGAGCCAATCCAAACACGGACAGAGCGGTCAACACATACAGAATACTCTTCATCTTGCCCTTCCCCCAAGTTGCGGCATCCCGATGGCGCGAGCCTCAATTTCCCCCGCCGGAGCCTCAGTGCGGATCGCAACACGCAGCTTGGCCGAGCGCGCACGCGGGTTTTCCTGCAATTCCTGCTCGTCCGGCCCGACGGCCTTGCGTGTTTTGAGCGTAAATTGCGGCAGTTCCTGATCCATCTCGGGCGCATAGCGGTTGGCCCGCCCAGTCTTACCAGCCCGAGACTGGAAGAACCGTTTAACCATGCGGTCTTCGATGGAATGAAAGGTCACAACGGCCAGTTGCCCGCCGGGCTTCAAAGCCCGCTCGGCAGCCATAAGACCCTGAAAAAGCTCGTCATATTCCGCGTTCACCGCAATTCGCAGGCCCTGAAAACTGCGCGTCGCCGGGTGCGATTGTCCCGGCTTGGGGCGCGGCAGGCAGGATTCGATGATCTCGGCCAGACGCAAGGTCGTGGTGATCGGCTCCTCAGCGCGGGCTTTGACGATGGCCTTGGCGATACGCCGACTTGCACGCTCCTCACCGTAGTGGAACAGGATGTCGGCCAATTGCGCCTCGGTCGCCGTGTTGACCAAATCGGCGGCGCTTTCACCCTCCTGGCTCATGCGCATGTCGAGCGGGCCGTCTTTCATGAAAGAAAAGCCGCGCTCGGCCAGATCCAGCTGCATGGACGAAACCCCGAGGTCCAGTACAACCCCATCAAGATCCTGCGCATATTCATCCATGCGCGAGAACACTCCTGGCTGCATCACCAGCCGGTCGCCATAGTCACCCGCCCAGTCTGCGGCCATTTCAAATGCCAGCGGATCGCGATCCACGCCGATCACTTTCTCAGCCCCGGCCTCAAGCAAACCCCTCGTATAACCGCCTGCACCGAACGTACCGTCCAGCCAAGTGCCCGACACCGGAGACACCGCCGCCAGCAAAGGGCGCAGCAGGACAGGAATATGTGGGTTAGAAGATGAGGAGACCGCGCCGGACATGCCGTTACGCGTCCCCAACGCCGTCGAGGTAGACCATCGGGTCGAAATCATCCGGCAGATCGTCCATCCATTCCTCGGCTTTGGCGAGCTCTTCGACCTCATAGGTCTCAGGCTTCCAGATCTGGAAGGTGTCACCGGCGGCTATGAAGAAGGCCTCATTCTCAAGGTCGATCTTGTTGCGCAGCTTGGCCGGCAAAACCAGACGCCCGGTTTCATCCACATTGGTGGGAAAGGACTGACCATGGAACATACGCTGAAGCATCTTACGCTCCATCGAGCCACGCGGCAGAGCGTCGATCTTATCGTCGACCTCATCAATTGCCTGCATGGTATAGCATTCAAGGTATTTGCGGCGGTGGTCGCCATAGACAATCACAAGCTCAGGATTGTCACCGGGCTGCCAATTGGGGTCAGACGATTCAAGCACACGGCGAAACGAGGCCGGGATCGAGACCCTGCCCTTCGTGTCCACCTTATGGTGGCTTTCACCTCTAAACCTGCGCGCCAAGACGACTGTCCCTTTCGCTTGCGCCCCACTTGAATTTCACGTCCCCCCGGATGAAAAACGGCGGGTTGATCTGCTGCCACTGATCAACCCGCCGCATTGGCCCGCTTTGCGGGATGTCCAGCTGCACGCGCCACCTGGGGGGATGTCTGCTCGCCCGCGCGCCGGATCTCTTGAGTGATGAAAGCGAGATGCCTGTATGAAACCTGATTATTTTTGGTTGGGGTCGTTTGCTGCCCCTGCTGCCTCGTCCTCATCGGATGCATTAGGGATGACATGGGAATTCATGGAAATCAACAGGAATTTTTGAGCACCATCTAATACGGGTTATGAAAACAAGGTGTATTTTGAGCCAATTTCAGAACCAACACACCTCATATCGACACCAAAAGTCATTCGATCACTAGATATGGTGACCTCATGAACCTCCCGCGATCACCCATGATTTCCCAAAAAAAATTTCGAATTCTCAGAATAAATGCCGGCTGAGACCCGTCAGCAACGCAAAAAGCAAAGAATCACACAGAAGGAAACCGCGTGGAATTTGGCCGCTTTGATCTGCTCCCACGAATTCCCAAGCCACGATCTAAGATCGCTTTCCCGTGATCGAGTTGAAACAAAGCGTCCATCAAACGCACAAACTTTCGCAGCTGCGCTCAAACTCCGGGCAAGTCGAATGGTGAGAAGGAATCTTTGCTCGACCAAGACTTAGCGCCCAAGGTCCCGCAAACCCCAAAAAATCATGGGTGATTTCAAACCGCGACTGACAAGGCTCTGATATCCATGCATTTGCTGCATAGCAGCATTGACGTTGCGGGCTATTGTGCAATCGCAGCATTCACTTATTTTCATCCTCAAGCAAACGCTGGCACCGGTCAGCAAGACAAGAATGAACGGAACAACAAGATGGCAATGGCAACAAACACACCGGCACTCAAAGGCACTCACTTTGGCGGTATCACCACATTGGTCGAGGCCGCAAAGACACGTTTTGCCCGCTACCGCCTGTACCGCCAGACGGTAAGTGAGCTGTCGGCGCTGTCGAACCGCGAGCTGGCCGATCTCGGCCTGAGCCGCGCAATGATCCGCGGCCTGGCCCGTCAGGCGGCTGACGACTTCACAGCGCGTTAAGCGCAAACGAATACACGAGATCAGACCCTTCCTCCTCCCTTTAGGGTCTGTAATCAGCGGCGGCGTCTCTCCTCCTCCCTGACGTCGCCGCACCAAATACCGGCCTCGCAACGCTGGACCAAGACACACCGGGCTCTCCTCCTCCCTGCCCGGTGTTGAAAGCGCGCGGTGACGTCTTCCTTCTCCCTGACGTCGCCGCGTCTTCCTCATACCGGGCTCAAACCCGGGTTCAGATACATCGGGGCTCTCCTCCTCCCTGCCTTGATGTAGAAAAGAACGGCGGTTTCCCTTCCTCCTCCCTGGGAAACCGCCGTTTTTGCTTTTCGGGCAAACGGAATAATATCGGCGTAGTTACGATTACTCAGGAGTGAGTCATGGCCGCCTATTTCATCGCCCAGATTTCCATTCATGACCCTGACGGGTATCAGAAGTATCTTGAAGGTTTCATGCCCATCTTTGACCGTCACGGCGGGCGCCTGCTGACCATTTCGTCAAAACCCGTCGAGATCGTCGAAGGCAGTTGGGCCGAAGAAGGTATCGTGCTGATGGAGTTCCCGGACATGGCCGCAGCCCGGGCGTGGAAAGACGACCCAGACTATGTCGAGCTGGCCAAGATCAGACGCAAGACAGCAACGGCTAATCTGGTGCTGGTCGAAGGTCTCTAGCGGTCAGAACGGAACGTCGTCCTTGGCGGTCAGGAACCGAGAAACAACCTTTTTCACCCCCGCCTTATCGAAATCGACCTCGACCTTATCGCCTTCGATACCGGTAACCGCGCCGTAGCCGAATTTCTGGTGAAACACACGCTCACCCAAAGTCAAGCTGGCAATGGCCGTGGCATCAATCACCGTATTCCGACTTTCTTTCGGCTGGGACATCCCATACTGGCCCTGCCGCGCCTGCATCCGCTTCCACCCCGGAGAGTTGTAGACATTCGCCTCAGCCGCGCGGGTTTCGATCGTCGCGGCCGGTTGCCCGCCGCCATACAGCCCCGGAGGCGTCAGAACCTCCACATGATCCTCGGGCAATTCGTCGATGAACCGCGACGGCATCGCGTTCTGCCATTGCCCGAACACCCGTCGATTGGCTGCGAAAGAAATCGTGCAGACCTCCTCAGCGCGGGTAATGCCCACATATGCTAGACGCCGCTCTTCCTCGAGGCCTTTGAGGCCCGATTCGTCCATGGAGCGTTGCGAGGGGAACAAACCGTCCTCCCACCCCGGCAGGAACACGGCAGGAAACTCCAACCCCTTGGCCGCGTGGAGGGTCATGATCGAGACCTTCGCTCCGTCGCTCTCTTGTTCATTGTCCATAACCAAACTGACATGCTCCAAAAACCCTTGCAGGTTCTCAAAATTGTCGAGCTGATTCACCAGTTCCTTGAGGTTTTCCAACCGGCCCGGGGCCTCCGGCGTCTTGTCGTTTTGCCAATGCCCGGTATAGCCGGACTCGTCCAAGATGATCTGCGCCAGCTCGATATGCGTGTGTTCAGGCGCGCCGTAGCGAATAGGCGACACCCCGTCGTCAACGACCGAGTCGTCATCGACCTCGATCCGAGGCCCGCGCGTCAGCGCATTCCACCTCGCCAGCCCGTCGATCAATTCACGTAGCGCCTTACCGCCCTTACCCTTGATCAACTGGCTCTCAACTGCGATCCGCGCCCCTTCGACCAGAGACACCCCGTTTTGGCGCGCAACAACCTGAATCGTCTGCTGCGCCTTGTCACCAAGACCACGTTTGGGAGTGTTCACGATCCGCTCGAACGCCAGATCGTCCTCAGGGCTGACCACCAGCCGGAAATAGGCCATGGCATCGCGAATCTCCATCCGCTCATAAAAACGAGGGCCGCCAATCACCTTGTAAGGCAGACCAATCGTCAGAAACCGATCCTCAAACGCGCGCATCTGGTGTGAGGCGCGAACCAGTATAGCGATCTGGTCGAGGTTCATCGGACGCACACCTCGCGTGCCGCCCTGCATCGCGTCGATCTCTTCCCCGATCCAGCGCGCCTCTTCCTCACCATCCCAATGGCCGATCAGCCGAACCTTTTCCCCGTCCTCGGCATCGGTCCAAAGCTCCTTGCCCAGACGGCCTTCATTGCCACGGATCACATTCGACGCAGCCGCCAGAATATGTGGGGTCGAGCGGTAGTTCTGTTCCAACCGCACTACGAAGGCGCCGGGAAAGTCCTTTTCGAACCGCAGGATGTTGCCTACCTCGGCACCGCGCCAACCATAGATCGACTGGTCGTCATCGCCCACGCAACAGATGTTCTTATGCCCTCCGGCCAGCAGACGCAGCCAGAGGTACTGAGCGACGTTGGTATCCTGATACTCATCCACAAGGATGTAGCGGAACCAGCGCTGATATTGCTCCAACACGTCCTGATGGGTTTGGAAAATCGTGACCATGTGCAGCAGCAGGTCACCGAAATCCACCGCATTCAACTCGCGCAGGCGGGTCTGGTACTGGGCGTATAGCTCGATGCCCTTATTATTGTATGCCACCGCATCTATTGCGGGCACTTTATCAGGCGTAAGAGCGCGGTTCTTCCAATCATCAATGATCCCCGCCAGCATCCGGGGAGGCCAGCGCTTCTCGTCAATATTATTGACCTTTAGCAACTGCTTAATCAATCGAACTTGATCATCTGAATCCAGAATCGTGAAATTCGATTTTAGACCGACTAACTCTGCGTGCCTACGCAACAACTTAGCGCTGATTGAATGAAAGGTACCCATCCACCTTAGCGGTTCCTTAACGTAGTAAGGGGTAACTTCAAGCCGATCCTTCATCTCTCTAGCGGCTTTGTTTGTAAAAGTTACCGCGAGAATCTCGTTGGATTTAACGCCGTGTCTTTGTACGAGATGCGCGACACGGGCCATCAACGTCTTTGTTTTCCCCGTGCCTGCGCCAGCCAATATCAGCAGCGGACCATCAACTTGTTCAGCCGCTTCTCGCTGCGAGGGGTTAAGGTCTTCAAGATACAAACCTTCATTTTGCCCAAAGCGAGCCATCGCCCTCTGGGACAGCGATGCGCCCTCAAAGGCGTCCATTTCGTCAAAACTGCTCATATCGGTAAACTACGCTGGATGGGTCAAAAGGAAAAGGGTTTGTTCACGGCTTGTTCGCGCGAATTTTCCTTCGGGGTCATACAAATCTTAATCGTTTTCACGCCCCCACATGCAACGAAGTTTACACTCTGTCAAAACCTCTTGCCGATGCTCCTCCGCACTTTGTGGGAGAACGCGGGTATGGAACAGACGGCAAAAGCACGCCTTATGGGCAAGCTAAAGGTCTTTGTCAGCTCGGCAACGCTGGTCGCTCTGACAGCTTTGGCTGGTTGGGGGATATATACTCTGCCCGCACCGCTTGTAGACCGCATGCTGGAATCGGATCTGCGCCATCACGCCGTACGCCTTGAAAGGAAAGTGGAAAGCCAGCTTTTTGACGTCAAGACCAGCTTCGAACGGCATATCCTCAGCCAACATGATGAGGCTTTTCTAAGCTTGCTGCCTGAAACCTCGGATATCTACCGCTTCAAACTGTTCGATTCCTCGGGTGAGGTGTTCTGGTCCACGCGGGACGGCGATGTCGGTTCGGTGAATACCAAACCGTATTTCAAGGACGTGGTGGCCATGGGCAACCTGTTCTACAAGCATGAGGAAAAGCCCATCGCCGAGGTGGACTCGCTGAACGCCGACCAGTTGGAGAATCTGGACAGCAACACCCGCCACGTAGCCGAAATTTATACGCCTGTGATTCAGAGCGGCAAGTTCCTCGGCGCTATTGAGTTCTATTCTGACATCACGGATGTGAGGAACCTGTTCATTGATCGGGTTCAAATGTCGCTGATCGCGATCAGTGCTGTGGTCCTGCTGGCGTTGTCGGCTGTAATCCTGATCGTGCACAGCAACAATCGCAGGCAGTTGGGCGTGCTACGCGTGCGTGCGCAAAAAGAACGAGAGTTGATGGACGACCAACTGCGCCTCGCACGCGAGGTCCGACTGCTAGGCGAGTTGAATGAATGGCTGCAGTCCAGCCGCTCGCTGGATGAACTGTTTGACATGGTCTCACGTTTCATGACCCACATCCTGCCCGAGGCTGAGGGCAGTGTTTATGTCTATTCCAACTCGCGCGATGTTCTGGACGGATGTGCCAGTTGGAACGGTGGCACCCATAAGGCGCATATCCACCCCGAGGGCTGCTGGGGCTTGCGCCGTGGACGGACCTATGAATTCGGTGCCTCCGAGATTGATTTTGTCTGCGAGCATGCCGAGCCCCATGACGGTCGGGCCTATTTCTGCTTTCCGATTCTCGCGCATGGCGAAACGGTCGGTCTGTTGCACCTGCGCGCGCATGAAGGAAAGTGTGAGGCCTTTCACGCCAGCAAGAAACTGGCGCAGCTCTGCGCGGAACAGATCAGCATGGCGATTGCCAATGTGCGAATGCGTGATCAGTTACACGACCAGTCCGTGCGCGATCCTCTGACAGGATTGTTCAATCGACGCCACATGACTGATAGCCTCCGCCGGGGAATCAGCCGCAGCCAGCAAACCGGAGCACCGCTCAGCCTGATCGCAGTGGACGTGGATCATTTCAAGAAATTCAACGACACACATGGGCATGACGCGGGTGATATGGTTCTGCGCGCCGTGGGCGCCGCCTTGGAACAAGGGTGCGACCGCGATGAGATCGCCTGCCGCATCGGTGGCGAGGAGTTCATGCTGGTTCTCCCCGACAACACGCCAGATGATGCGGTGACACGGGCTGAAACCCTGCGCCAAGCGGTCGAGGCCGTGTCGGTTAGATATGGTGACAAGTCCCTGCCTCGGATCACGATCTCGGTCGGAGTAGCGCATTACCCTGCACATGGGACAATGCCGCAAGACCTGATGCGAGCGGCTGATGACGCCCTCTATTCAGCCAAGGACAACGGCCGAAATCAGGTTCGCGTTGCAAGTGGTCATACCGACTCGGCGGCTGAATGTCCGGGGCCAAAATCGCTCAAACAGAAGCCTGATGCGGCGTGATCCTCTTGCCGAATCGCAGCGCAGGTTGGATCAAACGCCATGGACCTGCACAGCACCTATCCCGGCATCGCCGACCTGAAACGCCGCGCCCGACGACGGCTTCCGCATTTTGTTTGGGAGTATACCGAAAGCGGAACAGGGACCGAAACGGCCATGCTTCGAAACCGAACGGCATTGGACTCGGTGCGGCTACTCCCCGCGATTCTAAAAGGTGAACTGGAATACGACACCAGCAAGCGCTTTCTGGGGCAGGACTGCCCACTTCCTTTCGGAATCGCGCCGATCGGCATGTCGGGTCTGATCTGGCCGGACGCAGAGGGCATTTTGGCGCGTGCGGCGGCGCAGGCCTCTCTGCCCTACACATTGTCAACGGTAGCCAGCCAATCCCCGGAGGATCTGGCCCCTCATCTGGGTAAAAACGCCTGGTTCCAGCTTTACCCGCCTAGGGACCCCGAGATTCGAGCAGATTTTCTGGCCCGCGCCCGACAGGCTGGATTTAAAACGTTAGTCCTGACGGCAGATGTTCCTTTCGCGTCCCGCAGAGAGCGTCAGACACGTTCAGGGCTGACCCATCCGCCAAGGCTGACGCCGAGATTGTTGGCCCAAGTCGCGCGGCGCCCCGCTTGGGCGTTTGGGATGCTGCGACAGGGCATGCCCAAAATGCGCACGTTGGACAAGTACATCGACAACACAATATCGATGCCGCTCACGGCCCATGTCGGATACTTGCTGCGCACGTCACCGGACATGGAATACGTCAAACGGTTGCGCGATCAGTGGGATGGGCCCTTCGTAATCAAGGGAATCATGTGCCCAGACGATGCCGAAATGCTTGAGGAAGCCGGGGTGGACGCGCTTTGGGTCTCGAACCACGGAGGCCGTCAATTTGACGGTGCCCCCGCCAGCATCGAAGTTCTACCGGAGATTCGCAGCGCCACCGGACTGCCTCTGATCTTCGACAGCGGCGTCGAAGGCGGGTTGGACATCCTTCGCGCTTTGTCCAAGGGGGCCGATTTCGTCATGCTTGGACGGGCCTTTTTGTATGGCCTGGCGGCACTTGGCCCCAAAGGGCCAGCTCATGTGATTGATCTGTTACGGCAGGATATGCTCGCAAATATGGGACAGATGGGCCTTGCCGACCTGACCCAAATCAAGACGATTCATCACGAAGATTGATGCTGCGGCGCAGCAACGCTACAAGAAACGCGCGAACAATGGCCGTTTGCGAGCGTTAACATGCCGGTTATACCCAGAACCACTGATACACCTGCGCGTATTCTCCGCCTATGAACACGGCCGAAACACCAAGACCGGGACCCAAAATGACCGATTTCAAGAAGATCCTGATCGCCAATCGCGGCGAGATTGCCATTCGCGTGATGCGCGCAGCCAACGAGATGGGTAAACGCACCGTTGCGGTCTTTGCCGAAGAAGACAAGTTAGGCCTGCACCGCTTCAAGGCGGACGAAGCCTACCGAATTGGCGAAGGTCTTGGCCCTGTCGCGGCATATCTGTCGATTGACGAGATCATCCGCGTTGCCAAGGAATCGGGTGCGGACGCTATCCACCCTGGTTACGGTCTGCTATCCGAGAACCCGGACTTCGTGGATGCCTGTGTTCAGAACGGCATCACGTTCATCGGCCCTAAGGCCGAAACCATGCGCGCCCTAGGCGACAAGGCCAGTGCCCGCAAGGTTGCCATCGCCGCCGACGTGCCGGTTATTCCCGCCACCGAAGTTCTGGGCGATGACATGGCCGCGATCAAGAAAGAGGCGGTCGAGATCGGCTACCCTTTGATGTTAAAGGCCAGCTGGGGCGGCGGTGGACGCGGCATGCGCCCGATTCTGTCCGAGGATGAGCTGGAAGAGAAAGTTCTGGAAGGCCGCCGCGAAGCCGAGGCCGCATTTGGCAATGGCGAAGGCTATCTGGAAAAGATGATCACCCGTGCCCGTCACGTCGAGGTTCAGATCCTTGGTGACAAGCATGGTGAGATCTACCACCTGTATGAACGTGACTGCTCGGTCCAGCGCCGGAACCAGAAGGTCGTTGAGCGCGCCCCTGCCCCCTATCTGACCGAAGAACAACGCGCCGAGATTTGTGAACTGGGCCGCCGTATCTGCGCCCATGTGAACTATGAATGCGCAGGCACCGTCGAATTCCTGATGGATATGAACACCGGCAAGTTCTACTTCATCGAAGTGAACCCTCGCGTTCAGGTGGAACACACCGTCACCGAAGAGGTCACCGGCATCGACATCGTGCAGGCTCAGATCCTGATCGCCGAGGGCAAGACGCTGGCCGAGGCCACTGGCAAAGCCAATCAGGATGAGATCCGCCTGAATGGCCACGCACTGCAGACCCGTGTGACCACCGAAGACCCGCTGAACAACTTCATCCCGGACTATGGCCGCATCACCGCCTATCGCTCGGCCACAGGTATGGGCATCCGTCTGGACGGCGGCACCGCTTATGCGGGCGGCGTAATCACGCGCTACTATGACTCGCTGCTGACGAAGGTCACCGCTTGGGCACCGACGCCCGAAAAGGCGATTGCCCGGATGGACCGCGCCCTGCGTGAATTCCGCGTGCGCGGCGTCTCTACCAACATCGCATTTGTGGAAAACCTGCTGAAGCACCCGACCTTCCTGTCGAACGAATACACCACCAAGTTCATCGACGAGACGGCAGACCTGTTCGCCTTCAAAAAGCGCCGTGACCGGGGTACCAAGGTTCTGACCTATATCGCGGACATCACCGTCAACGGCCATCCCGAAACCAAGGATCGCCCCGAGCCGCGTGCTGATTTGAAAGAAGCAAAAGCCCCCGCTCAGAAAGCCGAACCCCAGATGGGTACGCGCAACCTGTTGGAGCAAAAGGGGCCTCAGGCCGTGGCCGACTGGATGAAAGCCCAGCGTCAGCTGCTGATCACTGACACCACCATGCGGGATGGTCACCAGTCGTTGCTGGCGACACGGATGCGCTCGATCGATATGATCAAAGTCGCGCCCAGCTATGCCGCGAACCTGCCGCAGCTGTTTTCGGTGGAATGCTGGGGTGGCGCGACATTCGACGTCGCTTACCGCTTCCTTCAGGAATGCCCCTGGCAGCGTCTGCGCGACCTGCGCGAGGGGATGCCGAACCTGATGACCCAGATGCTGCTGCGCGGCGCGAACGGAGTTGGCTATACCAACTACCCTGACAATGTGGTGCAGGAGTTCGTGCGCCAGGCCTCGCAAGGGATCGACGTGTTCCGCGTGTTCGACTCGCTCAACTGGGTTGAAAACATGCGCGTGGCGATGGATGCGGTCGTTGAAAGCGGCAAGATCTGTGAAGGCACCGTTTGCTATACTGGCGATATTCTGGACCCGGATCGCTCGAAATACGATCTGAAATACTATGTCGGCATGGCGAAAGAGCTTCGCGATGCAGGGGCGCATATTCTTGGCCTGAAAGACATGGCAGGTCTGTTGAAGCCGGCCTCGGCCAAGATCCTGATCCGCGCGCTGAAGGAAGAGGTCGGCCTGCCGATCCACTTCCACACGCATGACACCGCAGGCATCGCCAGCGCCACCATTCTGGCGGCGTCCGAGGCGGGCGTCGACGCGGTAGATTGCGCGATGGACAGCTTCTCGGGCAACACGTCTCAGGCCACGCTGGGCACTGTGGTCGAAGCGCTGCGCCATACCGAGCGGGACACCGGCCTCGACATCAAATCGATCCGTGAGATCAGCGATTACTTCGAGGCTGTGCGTGGCCAGTACGCGGCCTTTGAATCCAGCCTGCAGGCTCCGGCCTCTGAGGTGTATCTGCACGAGATGCCCGGCGGCCAGTTTACCAACCTCAAGGCGCAAGCGCGTTCTCTGGGGCTGGAAGAGCGCTGGCACGAGGTCGCGCAGACCTATGCTGACGTGAACCAGATGTTCGGTGACATCGTGAAGGTGACTCCGTCGTCCAAGGTTGTCGGTGACATGGCGCTGATGATGGTCAGCCAGGGCCTGACACGCGAAGAAGTGGAAAGCCCAACAACCGATGTGGCCTTCCCCGACTCGGTCGTGGACATGATGCGCGGCAACCTGGGCCAGCCTCCGGGCGGCTTTCCGCCTGCGATCCTTCAGAAGGTCCTCAAGGATGAGGCCCCCAATACCGAGCGCCCGGGCAAGAACGTACCCGCCGTCGATCTCGAGGCCACCCGCGCCGACCTGTCCAAGCAGCTGGACGGCAAAGAGGTCGATGACGAGGATCTGAACGGCTACCTGATGTATCCGAAGGTGTTCCTTGACTACATGGGTCGTCACCGCACCTATGGTCCGGTGCGCACCCTGCCGACCCGTACCTTCTTCTACGGCATGGAGCCGGGCGAAGAGATTACGGCTGAGATCGATCCGGGCAAGACGCTGGAAATCCGCTGTCAGGCGATCGGTGAGACCGACGAGAAAGGCGAGGTCAAAGTGTTCTTCGAACTCAACGGCCAGCCCCGCGTCATTCGAGTGCCCAACCGTCTTGTAACAGCCACCACGCAGGCCCGCCCGAAGGCCGAAGTCGGAAATATCAACCACATCGGCGCGCCGATGCCGGGTGTTGTGGCTACTGTTGCGGTCACCGCTGGCCAAGAAGTCAAGGAAGGCGATCTCCTGCTGACAATCGAGGCGATGAAGATGGAAACCGGCATCCACGCCGAACGCGACGCGGTGGTCGCTACCGTCCATGTACAGCCCGGCGGCCAAATTGACGCAAAGGACCTGCTGGTCGAACTGGAATAACCAGTTTAGTTTTCGAAAGCACAAGGGCCGCTCGGGGAACCGGGCGGCCTTTTTCTACTCAGGAGGAACACGATGCTGTCCATCACCCCAATCTACGCCTCGTTGCTGGCGATCCTTTACATTGTTCTGAGCTTCCTGGTCATCAGCCAGCGCCGCAGTGACAAGGTCTCCTATGGCGATGGTGGCAAGCCGGACATGCTCAAGGTGATCCGGACGCACTCCAACTTCATCGAATACACGCCCTTTGCCCTTCTGCTGATCACCATGGTCGAGCTTCAGGGTGCCGGAGCGCTGATGCTGAACCTGTTGGGCCTCTGCCTGCTGGGCGGTCGCTTGTCGCACGCCTACGGCTTTGGCCGCAGCCCGCAGATCGTGATTCTGCGCCAGATCGGGATGGTCCTGACCTTCACAGCTATCCTCGTTGCGGCAATTGCGAACCTCGTGTTGGCGCTTTGAGCCAAGCATCCGTTTTTTGGCGAACGCCTATATTTTTCGGCCCAGTGCGATCAAGCGACGACGGAAGGATGACAACGGTTCCATTGGCTGCCTCCAGTAAAAATCGGAGTGTATGAATAACGTTGCAAACTGGATGAATTAGCGGGTTGCGGGCCTAAAAATTTTGCCCTATACGCCTGCTCATCCAGTTGGCCGTTGCCCAGGGAACATAGACCAAAATGTTCAAGGTGACGCTTTAACTTTTATAACTTAGCCTTTCGTGGCTTGATCTGAACGAGAAAAAGATCTGGCTCTGCACCAAAGGATCGAGTTGAAAAAGTGCCCCTATAGCTCAGCTGGTAGAGCAACTGATTTGTAATCAGTAGGTCCGCGGTTCGAGTCCGTGTGGGGGCACCATAACCTAATGTTTTCAAGGGGTTTTTCGGGTTCATGCAACTGGAAGTGGAGCCTTTTGATATGGATTTACGGTTAACCAAAGGCCTCTTTAAGAGGGGAAAAGGTTACGCCGTTAGAGTCGCAGTTCCGACCGAATACCAACTGATTCTCGGTAAGAAAGAGATAGTCAGAGGACTTGGAACACAGGACTTGGCGGAGGCCTTGGTGCTTCATAAGGAAGCCATCGCCAAAATAGTGTCGTCTATAAGTGAGGGGGACGTCACCCCTACCGTTGGCGAAACAAACAAACGACGGCCTGCAAAACAAGGGGCAACCATCAGCGAAACAGCGCACCGGTGGTTGGCTGGGGCCGATGGAATCAAGAACGCAACGAAGGCAAGGTATCGGCAACACCTTGAGACCCTTGAGGTCTACACCGGGAACGTTGAGGTGACGCAGATCAACCGAGAGCTTGCTCTGAGGTTCATGGAGCATCTCAAAAGAACGCCTTCCGAGAGGACCGGAGAACTTCTCTCGGCGCGTTCATTACAGTCCTACCAATGCTGCCTAGCGTCCTACTGGCGTGTCTTGGATCACTGGGGTTTGGTTGATCCCGATGTTCGCAATCCCTTTTCGTCGCTTCTGCGACGTGTGGCGGGGCAGAAAAAGAAGGATGTGTTAGGGCGTGAAACCTTGTTGGAGATTGATCCGGATAAGGTATGTGTTGCCGCGTAGCTAAACGTATGGTTTGCGGAAACTGTCTGCGGATCCCCGGATTTCGGATTTGAGCACCGGCACAATGGCTACCAAGCTCTATAGGCGGAGATACAGGCGATAAGCCGAAGGCTCTGCTTCGCTGGTTCGAATTTCGTTCGGAGAACTAGCTACCATTATCGCTTTGAGCGCCATCTTGTTCATTCAAAAAATGATCGCACACGTGATCCATCAGGCGCTTACGAACTATGAGATCTTCCAGGCGGTTGTCTCTTCTTGTGATCGCGATAAATGGACCAGGCTCACTCAATATCGTTCCGACCTTTTCGCGTTCAGACAAACCCCTTAACTCCGACTTGCGAATTGAGGACGTATCAAGATCATCGCCAAGAAGACTTTCCAATCGATCACCATTTAACCAACTGGCATGTTCGACCATGACGGGAGGATCGTCTGGGTCTGAAACTAGTACCCCATCTTCGTCCTCAAAGTCCTCCGGAGAGAATACGGTTCCGCCAGAGAGTGGCGGGTTAACCACAAGGTTGGCTATCCCCTGTTGCTTCTGAAGAAGAGTCAAATAGTTGCTTAGGACCTGTTGTGCGGCAAAGACTTCAAGCAAGCTTTTCTCTGGAATCGTTGTCATGGCTCTGCGGTAAGCCTCTTCAAGCCAGGGAAGTTTAGCTCCTAGGTTTCGATATACTGCACCTGCATCTGCGACGCCCACAAAGCTGCGTCGCGCATCAGTCACAGATTCTAAAAACACGATCGCCCTGATCCCGCGCAATTCTGCCATCAAGACCGATAAAATGAACAATCGTGAGTCCAGCCATTCGTTTCCTCGCCCAAGGTCGACAACGGCGTAGTCTGCCTTGTCAGAGGCCTCCAATTGCTCGCGGAACATTGCCGAAGTAGAGTCAATAACATGGGCGGCAGTGCCGCTTTTTCTGTAGTCCATTCTATTGTCTGAGTACTGTATTTTCGCTTCTTGGGCCTTAGATTCCGAAAGCTCCAGGGCGAAGCTTCCAAAAGATACCCTTGTGACATTGGGAAGCGTACGTTTTGCAATTGATGAAATCTGATCTCTGTAGGCCAACAACAATATGAGGGCGACCACCGGCCAAGCTATTGTCGAAACGAAATTCACGAGATCGAATTGCGAACCATTTGATGCTGCGCTCGCTGTATCCGCCGACTTGCCGATCACACAATGACAAAGCGGCAGAAGATGTGAAGTAGAAATATCCGCCATCAATCATCCTCACAAATAACGTAAGCATACCTCAAATCGGAACTTTTCCAAACCAAGGACACAACCGATGATGCTCACGACGATCCAGGAGCGTTGGTATCTGGTTGGCACGGCAACTCGCGTCATGAGCGTTAATACGGTTACCAATAGACCAAGCTGAGTGAACAGATACTGCGACGCGATGCTTACTCCGCTGTATTTGAGTTCTTACCGCGGCGGGTCATTGGGTTCTTTATGAGCTCTCGGGTGTCAGTATGAAATCGCGTGAAAGTAGAAATTTAGGGCATTTTGTGTTAACGTCTGGACATATTTTCAATGAACTTTTTGGAGAAAAACTATGAGCAAAGGGAAAAGCCTGAGCATTAATGAGGCACGCAATTTAGTCGAAGCTGCAGCTGGCGTAACAATATTTGGCCAACGAATTAAAGAGGGGTCATCAAACAAACGTAGCAGCCTCGGCCGAGGTTTATGGGAGACTCATTTCCCGATCTTGTGGTGTTTTTGTGTGCAAGACTCGCCCAACAACCCGTGCCCATGCACTGGGCCAATAGTCTGGATCCCGCACAATTCAGTGGTCAAATCAGAGCAATCCAAGTTTCGCAGCGAGGCTGACGAAACTATTGATCAAATTGTGGTCCACAGAAATACAATGATCGTTGTCGAAGGAGACTCGCGAGTTTCCATTGAGCACTTTTTGCAGAATCCCCGTGGTGGTGGCGATTGCGGGTGTGGCAAAAAACAATATTCAGATGTCCAAGATGTATTGTCGGCTGGAAGAAAGGCGCTCGATCAACTCCGACGTGTTGACGAAATACTGTATCAACGAGCCAAGCAATCAGCCAATCAAGCAAATATTGACGTTCACCGAATTGTAACTTCGCCTTGGATATCCCAAGGACGCCAAATTGCCGAGAATGCTCTCTGCCATCTTGCAATCGAAGCCCAGTCTGGAAACGTTCCGAGCGTGGATGGCATGTTGAATAATATTCAACGACAAAGCGAGGCTTTGAGTCGATTGGAAGATAGGCTGCTCGGCAGCCAGCCACAAACGCAAGCCAGTGACGATTGCGCATCTGAAGCAGGGTGGGCTGGTGCTAGTATCGCATTTGGGATCGGGGCATGCGCAGCAAGCTTGGGGTTTGGGTGCTTTGCCAGCGCGGTTTTTGCAGTGAAGGCACTGGACGACGCCACTGAGGCCTGTCAGTGATTAAGTTGGTCAACGACATTTTGAGTGACTTATCAAATTGATTGACTTGTCGGAGCACTATGGAAAATCCACAGTAACTTCGACAGGTCCAGTTAGAGTGTTGTACCGAGAAAGCTGATGACCCAACGGTCGTAAGTCGGGCGGTGGGCGACGCCGCAAATCTCAACTGCGGATAAGTCAGTCATAGGCCAGTTCCTCTTGATCGATAATCACGAGATCAGGATCGCACGAAACCAGACACAGTAAGATGCACGCCTGTTTAACTCATTCAAAGCCAGCGAGCAGACAAGGTACTTTGTTCGATGGCCAGACGTCCACTGAGAGGTGTACCATTAGAGAACATTCTGTTGACCTGCCCGAAGAACAAATGGTTTGTCGGGGGAAAGAGTCCGAAGGTCAGTTCAGATGGCGTCGAAATGGGTAGGTATCAACCTGGCCCCTATGCCAAAGGTTCAAGGCTTCAAGGCCGTGGCGGTCGTATTCATTGGTTACCCAACACGACACGGGGAACAAACGACTACAAGAACGCCACCCACCTGATTTACCTCTACAACCAGTACATCAATTCAAACATCTTGAGTTTTCTCGGGGCTGGATCAGTCAGCCAAGACGACTACGCACTCACAGAATTGATCCAGTGGGTTTGGCGGTCTCGGATCAGGGACAAGAAACCTATCACGCTGTACCTGCCCAGCCGCAGGATGCGAAACCTCTTTCTGAGTTGGCTTTGGGAAGACAAGATTCCAACCCAAATTCTCGACTCTGTAAATCAGTGAGGCAATTCCGGACCTCATCCACATTCAACTAAGACATTTAGAAAATTGGAAATTACCTATGGAGTATGTCTCAAAATACGCGACCATCATCCCATTGCTGGTTGAATATTTTTCGCTGGCGAAAGCCGGTCCCTATCATCCGCTTCAAGTCCGCAATGACCTGAACCTGTCCCAGAACTTCTGGCGTGTCGCAATGAAGTCCTTTGTGTACCCTGAGGGTAGCGAGGGACGCAAAGCCTTAGCCTCTGTCGGGGTCGTTGTGATCCCAGAAGCCTTGCAACGCCTCAGAAGCGGTAAAGTCAGGGTTAACTCGCTGTTGCTCAAGGACGGTACCGGGAGTGGCTAAGCTGCCTTTGTCTACCATCCCGGCAGGAAGAGGTAGCGCAGCTTCACGCGAGGCACTCAGGCAACGGCGTGTTGCTCAAGAACGTGCAAACAAGGATCGAAAGTGTTCAGTCGTAGGATGCAAAAACAAACGCCACAACTTGTCCAGTTATTGCCGGGGTCACTATCAGCGAAATCGTAGATACGGTCATCCAACGGGACGCTTGCCGACCCAAGGTGAACTCAGGGTCATCGAAAACGCTATCAAAGATTGGCTCGAAGACGACTACCTCTCAACCGACTTTGCTAAACGATCCTTTAAGTCCTCTTGGGGTTCAGCCCAGCGCACAATTACCCACAGCCCTTCATATGCTTTGCCATTCTTTCGGCTTGAGGGGGACATGGGCTACACCCAAATGCAACACCAAATGTCGCAATGAAAGCTGTGTAAAACTCCAAAGGAGTTGAGAAAACAAGGTGCTGAACAGCCTCAAACATAGGTGATTCCTTAATTTCTCTGTCGAGTGCGAAAGCTTCCATTATGTGTTGTGATCTAAATATGTGCTTTCAACCACCGGGAGCGATCTGCCTATAGTTAGGCCTAAAAGCTGGCTTCATTATCTCGCGTCTGGTTACTTCGTCTGGGTAAATTGGAAGGAAAGGCGAGTAACACTCTCAGTGGCGTCTTCGCGGCGCCTCAATTCCGCGCTTGAAGCTTTAGGATAGCTTGCGAGCGCTCGGCTTCCGTTTCCCAATCTGCAATCGAAGCTACAGGAACCAACATTAAGCCAGACACTTGGCCCAGCTGCTTCCCGCGTAGAATCTCTGCTTCTTCTTGTGCGACCATGAGCTTGAAAAGACGGTCAAACGCTTTGACCGCATGCTCGGACTCCGCCTTCGTAACGTCAGCTTGGGCCATATAGTCTTCGAACGCTGTTTTTAGCTGCTCCAGCGTATTGCACTCACTGAACCGAACAGGACGAATACGCTTAGACTTTTCGTTGAATAGAGTGCGGGCAGCATCGGCGTCGCCACCTTGCGCCCGTAGTAACAACGCGTCGTTAACTCTGGCTTCTTGTTCGGGCGTCACTGCAACTGTCTCCTTTATTTTTTTGGGTCATTCTACGACAGTTTTACAGTTGTCGCACTGCGCAAAAGTCAGTCGCCCCACTTAATGTATAATAAAAAACAATCTTATTTTTCATGGGCTTGAAGTTCATTTTTTATTACAATGATCGCAAGAAAAGCAAAGGGTATGATCAGAGGGCTGTTAGGCGGCCGCTGGAAGCTGTTTCCTGAACATAACCCGCAATCTTGCCGTCAGGTTCACGCGGACCTCTGCAACTGAGGCAGTAGCAGTGATGCAATGCCAGCTTGCACCGCGCCTTGCGTTGTCTTTGTCCGAGGAAGTCCTTGAGCACATGTCCTTCGATCAACCACGGTTTGCTGCTGGTATCGGCCGCAAGTCCGTTGTTCCCAATCCAGCGAATGACGGTTTGGCGATGACATCCTAAAACGTCCGCCACCTCCCAGGCCTTATAGACAAGGTGCGATTTGACTTTGTGTGAGGGGAAGGACTTTGCCATTACACACCCTCCCCGGAAATCGGTCCGCATGTATTCTGGCAGACCTGCGCCTCCTCAAAGGCTTCGATCACGCCTTCATCGTATAAAACGCGTGCGCCGATCTTCAAAAACCTAGGGCCCTTTCCGAGCCAGCGCCACTGCTCCAGCGTCCGCGGCGACATGTGCCAGCGTTCCGCCAGCTGATCTTGTGTCAACTTGGGCATATCAACCTCAATTGCTCACTGCGGCACGAGGAAGTTCGGTCCGCTTCTGTTGAACAAGTAAGGGTTCGGATCTCTAAAATCTGAGGGCGCCGCCAATAAAGGCGTGACACATGCCAGGGCTAAATCATTGAAATTATGTGACTTGAATCAGAAAGGTGTGACCCATCCGCAAAATGCGTAACCTTGCCACCCAAATCGCAGGGAGTCAGCGGCTGCAAAGTGACCCGAAAGCTGACGTTAATCAAAAATGCCTGGAAGACGGCTTCGAGCCCAATCTGGACATTGACGAAAGGCTATGCGCACTGTGAATCATGTCACTGACGAAAGACCTGCAGCAAATTCTAGAAACTGCTCTGCCAATCGATCCCAGCTTTCGTCGGATCGATAAGGCCGTGATAGATAGCTGCATTAGCGAAACCCAGCGATACGCCGCGGACGGCTCCGTCGAAGCCTTCCTGATGTCCGCGATGCGCCTATTGGCGCTCCCTCAAAATGGGCACACAAGGCTGATCCCGAATGATGCGATCTCGGTGCTGCCGCTGAGGTTTGTGAGCGTGGGGCGTTCTGTGCAAGTTTTCGGGGCAGCACCGGGGGTAATTGCACCGCGAGGAAAATTGATAGCAATCAACGGTGCAGCTTTGAGCCAGATTGAAGCCGCAGCAAAGAATTTTCTGGCGGGAACTCGCCAAAGGAAGGGGGTCATCGGTCCGATCCTTTATGCGTGGCCGTACGCTTTGGCCCGTTTGGGTTTTTCGTCATACGGTAAAGCGACCGAATATCGTGTACAGGACGAAAACGGTCAGATAGCGAATCTGAAACTGGCAAATGAACTTACAGTTCCTGGATCGATACTCTACCCGAGAAACGAGCACGGCAAGGCTGATCCAGCTTGGGAGCCCAAAACATTTGTGGAAATACAGGACTGGCAAGAGCTTGGGCTATCAATAGTGCTACCAAGCTTCTTTGATCCGAATGAAAGTGCGCTACCCAAAGCAATCTCAGCCGCAGTGGAACGTGTGTGCGCCGGCTTGACCAAAACACTATTGATTGACGTTCGCGGAAACACTGGTGGCGACTTTTGTCTAGCAATGCCATTGATCGACGCGATCTCGCAAAGCGCGAGTAGTCAGGTTGTTGTGATTGTCGATAAATTCACATTCTCCGCAGCGATAGTGTTTGTAGCCATCCTTAAACATCGATTGGGAAAGCGGCTCAAACTCATAGGCGAAGAAATGGGCGATGGGTTGACGTTTTACGCCGAGGGTGGGTTGCTGGAATTGACGGCTAGCGGAGCGGTCGTACGATACTCATCAGCCTTTCACGACTGGAAGAATGGAACGTCTGACGAAACTACACCCCCCGAGATAGCGAGACAAATCGTACCGGCAGAAGCACTGAGTTTGGATTTAGAATGGATCGCATGGCCTACTGCTGTGGATGCGAACGTCGCGTTCTATCAACAAGTTCTCAAAAGAGTGAGCGACTAGACGAACGGCCGGTAAGCACGCGATGCGTCCTTCACGAAGTTTCGACGAGCGGCTGTAAAGAGCCCAACCCGGACATCTGGCAAAACAGGCTCCGATGGGTGCATGAGAGCGCCTTGCGCCAAATTGGAACAACCAAGACTGCCTCGAAATTGCGAGCTGCTCTAAGCTCTAAGTTATTGCCCAACAGAGTCTACAGCACTATTGTTGTAGCGCTAAGCAGGGAAAATTTTTTTCATATAACTATCAGAAATATGAAAAATTATTATAGCTTAATCTCAAAATCTTTACAAAAGCAAATGAGATAAGAAAAGAAGTTTACAAAATTTTGCTTCAATTCCAGTAATTTGTTGTGAAATTTTCCATCGGTTTCTCATTATTGTCTTGCACATAAGTGCGCTTTCGTCTGCTGGAAGAGGAGCCAAACGACGAAAGAAAGGGAAATGGGAGGAATTAATGACCAATAAATCTGTCACACGCCGCGGCGTGTTGAAATCTGGTGCCGTCGCAGGTACCGGTCTGGCCCTGCCTACGATCTTTACGGCTTCGTCGGCTGCTGCTTACACCAATGAACCTACTGGAGGGTCCGTAACCCTCGGTTTCAACGTACCCCAGACCGGGCCGTACGCCGAAGAGGGTAATGATGAGCTGCTGGCGCAACAGTTGGCCGTCGAACATCTCAATGGTGAGGGAGATGGAGGTTGCTTGAATACCTTCACCTCGAAGGCGCTTAAAGGCAACGGTATCCTTGGTAAGAAGGTCGAGTTCGTTACAGGCGACACGCAGACCAAATCAGACGCTGCACGTGCGTCGGCGAAGTCGATGATCGAAAAAGACGGTGCCATCATGATAAACGGCGGCTCGTCATCCGGCGTGGCCGTTGCTGTGCAGGGCCTCTGTCAAGAAGCAGGCGTGATCTTCATGGCAGGCCTGACCCACGCCAACGACACAACTGGCAAAGACAAGAAGGCCAATGGTTTCCGCCATTTCTTCAACGCTTACATGTCGGGAGCAGCGCTCGCGCCAGTGTTGGCCGCCGAGATGGGCAAAGAGCGCCGCGCTTATCACCTGACAGCTGACTACAACTGGGGCTGGACCCAGGAGGAGTCGATTGTTGCTTCGACCGAAGCCTTGGGATGGGAAACTGTCAACACTGTCAAAACACCGCTCGCCTCGACGGACTTCTCGTCCTACATCACCCCCGTATTGAACTCGGGTGCTGATGTTCTGGTTCTGAACCACTACGGCGGTAACATGGTGAACTCGCTCACCAACGCAATTCAGTTCGGCTTGCTCGACAAAGTTGCCAACGGAAAGGACTTCAAGATCGTCGTTCCGCTGTACTCGGAACTAATGGCCGCTGGTGCGGGCGAGAACATCAAGGGCGTGCTGGGTTCCATGAACTGGAACTGGCAGCTGCAAGATGAGGGCACCAAGGCTTTCGTGAAGTCGTTCGGTGAGAAGTACGGTAAACCGCCGTCCAACTCTGCACAGACATGCTACGCACAAGTTCTGCTTTATGCTGATGCCTGTGAGCGTGCTGGTACATTCAACCCATGCGGTGTTGTTGAAGCTCTGGAAGACTTCGAGTTCGACGGTCTAGGCAACGGCCCGACCTGGTATCGCGGCGCCGACCACCAGTGCTTCAAAGACGTGTTGGTTGTTCGTGGTAACGAAAACCCGACCAACGCCTACGACACTCTGGAAATCGTCGAGATCACGCCACGTGCGCAGGTCGAATACGACCCCGAGCATCCGATGTTCTCGGGTGGCTCACTGGGTGAGTGTAATCCGGGCGCGTAATTCCGCGTGTCTGAGTCTGGCCGCCACAGCGGCGGCCAGACATCTGCAACAGGGTTGATCCTGTTACACCACTCAATTCACACTGACCAACCCTGAGGTGGGGCCAATGGACGCCATCCTATTGCAAATTTTGAACGGTCTGGACAAAGGGTCGGCCTATGCGTTGATTGCGCTGGGGCTAACGCTCATTTTTGGAACGCTGGGCGTAGTGAACTTCGCCCACGGAGCACTGTTCATGATCGGTGCGTTCTGTGCCGTTACTCTGCAAAAGCTCATGAACCTGAGCTTTGTGACCATCGACGAGAGTCAGACCGACTTCCTAGGTAACCCACTGAAGGTTGAAACACCCTACGTCGAGGCTTGGTTCGGCCCAGAGACCGGTGCGACGATCATCGATTGGTCTGTTCCACTGGCTGTCTTGTTTGCGATCCCGATCATGCTAGCAGTGGGCTACGTGATGGAACGCGGGTTAATCAAGCACTTCTACAAACGTCCTCACGCTGACCAGATCCTTGTAACGTTTGGTCTGGCGATCGTGTTGCAGGAAATCGTGAAGTATTTCTTCGGCGCCAATCCAATCCAAACTCCACCGCCTGACGCGCTGAGCGGTTCCATCGATCTTGGCATAATGGTTGGCTTTGACCCTAACGCCATAATCTATCCAATTTGGCGTCTTGTGTACTTCGGATTTGCCGTTGCGATTATCGGTGCTGTTTTCTCATTCCTGCAATTCACCACGTTTGGCATGGTCGTGCGCGCTGGGATGGCGGACCGCGAGACCGTAGGTTTGCTGGGTATCAATATCGACCGGCGCTTTACGATTATGTTCGGTATCGCTGCCGCAGTGGCCGGTTTGGCCGGTGTAATGTACGGGCCGTTAAACCCGCCAAATTATCACATGGGTATGGACTTTCTGGTCCTAAGTTTCGTTGTGGTTGTTGTCGGCGGCATGGGCTCGCTGCCCGGAGCCGTGCTGGCTGGCTTTCTATTGGGCATCCTAGAGAGTTTTGCTTCAACAACCTGGGCCACCACGACTATCCCCGGGATTAACCAAATCATCATCTACCTTGTTGCCATCATTGTGCTGCTGACACGCCCGCGTGGGTTGATGGGACGCAAAGGCGTGATGGAGGAATAATCGATGTTTGGACTGAACAAAAAAGACACCAGCCTTCTGATCATCGTCGGCCTTCTCACCCTGCTGGCCCCGTTCATCCTGAACCCGTTCCCCGAAGGCAGCGCCATGGCGCAATTTAACGCGGGTTATCCGGACTTGATGCAGCGCTTCGTGATCTTCGGCATCTTTGCCATCGGGTTCAACATTCTATTCGGCCTTACAGGATACCTGTCATTCGGTCACGCAGCCTTTTTGGGTGTCGGATCGTATTCAGCCGTGTGGATGTTCAAGTTGCTGAGCTACAACATCATTCCGGCGATTGCGCTCAGTGTTGTGGTCGCCGGGGTGTTCTCACTGTTGATTGGCTATGTCAGTCTACGTCGGTCGGGCATCTACTTTTCGATCCTGACTCTGGCATTTGCGCAAATGAGTTTTGCATTGGCCTACTCTGTCTTGTCGAATCCCAAGTTCAACCTCACCAACGGTGAGACTGGTTTGCAGGTTTACGCAGACGATCCACAAATCTTGCAAGGTGCCAACTCTCCGGACCTGCCACATCTATTCGGGCTGCCGATGCGCGCAACCTATACTATGGACGTGGGTGCGTGGAGTTTTGATTTTAACGCGGGATACTATCTGTGTGCGATAATCATGATGGTGGTATTCTACCTGTCCATCCGCATCTTCCGCTCGCCCTTTGGCATGATGCTAAGGGCTGTCAAATCAAACCAGCAACGGATGAACTATACCGGCCTAAACTCAAAGCCCTACACGCTGGCGGCGTTTGTTATTTCTGGCATGTATGCCGGTCTAGCTGGTGGTCTAATGGCCGCAATGGACCCGCTGGCAGGCGCAGAGCGTATGCAGTGGACTGCTTCGGGTGAGGTCGTTTTGATGACGATCCTCGGTGGTACAGGTACTTTGATCGGTCCAGTACTCGGTGCGGGCTTTATCAAATACTTCGAGAATATTTTCTCGAAGATCAACGATAACGTGTTGCACAGTTGGTTTGCATTCCTGCCTGACGGTTTAGAGGACGCGGTCGTGTTCGTGATCCATCCGTTCATTGGAAAAGGTTGGCATCTGACGCTTGGCATCCTTTTCATGCTGGTCGTAATCTACCTGCCGGGTGGTCTTGTCGAGGGTGGTCAGCGTTTGCTTAACCGGATGAAGCGCAAGAAATCAAAAGCTGACGATGCAAAGTCAGGCAAAACAGAACCGGCGGAATAAGGGGCAAGCCATGGCAATTCTAAAAGTCAAAGACGTCAGCAAGCGCTTCGGCGGCCTCAAGGCATTGACGGACGTAAACCTAAGTGTAGAGGAAAACTCGGTTCACGCGATCATCGGACCTAATGGTGCTGGGAAGTCGACTTTGCTAAATTGTCTAGTGGGCAAGCTTATGCCAGACACTGGATACGTATTGTTCGACAACGCCTCGGTGTTAGGCCTTGAACCTTTCCAGATCAACCAAATGGGTATTAGCCGCGTGTTCCAGACACCGGAGATTTTTGGTGAACTGACGGTGATGGAAAACATGTTAATCCCGATTTTCGCCATGCGGGACGGAGCATTTCGGATGCATGCATACGAGACCATCGCAAACGAACGCGAGATCGTCGAACAAGCCGAAGCCATGCTGGAAGAGATGAATATGGCGGACAAACGCGAAATGCATGCTGCCTCGTTATCGCGCGGCGACAAGCGGCGGCTTGAGATAGGCATGTGCCTCAGCCAAAACCCAAGGCTATTGCTGCTGGATGAACCCACTGCTGGGATGGCGAGGGCGGATACAAACAACACAATCGACCTGCTAAAGCAAATTAAGGATGAGCGCGACATCACAATTGCAATCATCGAGCATGACATGCATGTAGTTTTCAGCCTTGCCGAACGCATCACAGTGCTGGCTCAGGGTACACCCTTGGTTGAAGATACTCCCGAAAACATCCGTGGAAACCCGAAGGTTCGCGAGGCCTATCTAGGCGAGGCTGCGTAAGGAAAAGCTATGAACGAGAAACCGGACTTTTCGAAAAATGCCAATTTGGCCAGCACGGCCCCTGCGTTTCTCTCCGTTTGGGATATGCACTCCTACTATGGAGAAAGCTACATCGTGCAAGGTGTCAGCTTCAATGTGCACGAAGGAGAAATTCTTGCTCTTCTTGGGCGCAATGGTGCGGGTAAAACCTCAACACTTCGTTCGATAGCGAGAGTTGGAGAGCCCGAAGTAAGACATGGCGAAATTTGGCTAGATCATAAGCCCTTACACAACATGAGTAGCTACGAAGCCGCCGCGGCAGGCTTGGGTCTTGTACCGGAAGATAGGCGCATTATTCCTGGCCTTACCGTTGAAGAAAACCTACAGCTTGCTCAAATAGCCCCGCCAATCGGATGGTCACTGGAACGACTCTACGAGCTATTCCCACGTTTGGGAGAGCGCAGAAAGCAAGAGGGAATTACACTGTCAGGAGGCGAACAGCAAATGCTGTCAATCGCCAGAGCCTTGGCGAGGGACATCAAGGTCCTGCTCTTGGATGAACCATATGAAGGGTTGGCGCCCGTTATCGTAGATGAAATCGAAAAGACCCTTATTCACGTCAAACAACAGGGTATGACCACGATCATTGTTGAGCAAAACGCTGTACGCGCTTTGGAATTGGCAGACCGTGCGATCATACTAGATACCGGGACCATAGTATTTGATGGTACAGCTAAAGAGGTGCTTGAGGACAGCAACCTTCGCGAGGAATACTTGGCGATCTAGCTCGTATATTGCACGTTAGTCAGACAAGAAGAGCAAGTTTAAAACGTTTCCAAAGCAATTTACTGCTTCGGACCTGGATACATTGCCTTTCATGAAAAGGACAAACTGAATCCACTCGGCCGAGCAATCCAAGCCAATGGCCGAAATCCTGAGGTAACTCTGGTTTTTACAGGATCTGTTTGTCCACTACGTCCGCGAAGCAGACATTGAACAGAGTTGCGACGAATGACCGTTTGTCGGCGATGAAGGCAGCCAAGGCATCTTCGTTATCCAAGCCAGCCTCCGCCATAACGTCCCAACCGCTGTCATATGCGCCTTGCCAAACGCGGCCGACTTTCTCTTGCATCTCCGCTGGCTCAACGCCTGCCATGCGGGCCATGCGTCCGATGGTGCCTTCGTCCATGTCGCCTCGGTGAAGGATACTGTCCACCATCTTGAAGAGATCGCCGGGGTTCTGCCCTTTCAGGAACTCTTGCATGGTGGCGTCAGCGTCTTCCCCAAAAGAGACCCCCGAAGGTTCCGCTTTCGGTGTCTCAGGGTCGTCTGCCTGTTTAGCAATTGCCTTCGCGTCGGTGGTCGGGTTCTTTAGGGCAACCGGGGCCGCAGGGTCCGAATAGGAACCGTCTTGGTTGCAGACCAGAAGTCCAGCGTTCACGGCAGCCGCAATTGTTGTGTTCATTCCGGCAATACTGACAAGGTCGCTGCCATTGGGGTTGCGGTCGCCTATTGGGCCGCCGTGAGGCGCCTTCACGGTCGCCATAACGCTGCCGCCTATTGGCCGCTTTGTCCGCAGAGCGGTCATTGGTGAAAATTCTGCGAACGTCTGCACCGAGCCCAAAGCAGAAATTGCTCTTCGGAAGCAAAGTCTGCCATTCTGAACCCTAGATTTGACTTCAACTGATCGCCTCCCCAACTACTGCAGTTGCAATATATCCGGAACGCATAGCTTTCTTTGTTCCGGCATTTTGTCTGCACCATCCGATCGTTTCAGTCGTTTCGGACCGTCTTTGACTTTAATCTTCGGTTTGGCTAGCGGGCCCTTCAAGGTCACGGGCCAGGGGCTCTTCGACAGAGGTTCGCCAATCTTACGGGGCTGCAGATTTAGGTCCAAAACCTTGCCCGCCACATCAACACCGCCAAAGACGACAACTTGGACCTGGTCTGTCTCCAATGTGGTTTGTTTCGTCGAAATACTCCCATTTGAGATACTAATCGGCGCACGCAAGCATACGATTGGAGCTACCTTTTGTTTCTCTTTGGTAAACACCCAAGGTAGCACCCCTAGCCCTGCCAGATCCAAAAGCTGGGTCTCGATCGAGCCATCACGCATTGAAACTGTGGCATTGCCGTTCATGCTGTTTGCAAAATGCTTCGGTGAATCGGTTCCTCCGGTCACCGAAAAATCTGCATAGATCGTACCGCTCGCACCTTTTTTGAAGTTCAGGTTGTGAAGAATATCATCCAGCTGCCAACCGCCCGCTTTGCCGGTCAACGTGAGTAGATGCGTGTCGTTCGAAAGATCCATCTGCCCGCTGACGTCGAAATGAGCACCTCCATATTCAAACTTCAAAGGTCCGGCCTTTAGCTCATTTTCGTTGAGCGTCAGTTCGCTCTGCAAACTGCTGATGCCCTTGGCTCCTTCGATGTGACGAAGGTCAACGTGGACATCCATATCCATACCAGACAAGAGAATTGAGCGCCCGATAGGTTTAAGCGTTACATCTCTTAACGCGCCTTGGTCGCCCTCCTCTTCTTTCTTAGTTTCTTTCTCTTCCAGCTCTGGGCCGCCTAGTTTCCGCAACTGTGCGGCAGCCTGAACGATAGTTCGGATCTGATCTATCTTTATCAGGTCACTCTCAATGGAACCCTGCAGTACCGGGTCACTTGTTGCATCATCAAGATCGGCCATAAACTGCAAGATAGAGTCGGCGACCTCAACATTGGCACTAGCGTTCCAATCGGTGCCTTCGCTAACGAGGTTGATTTCAAGGCGAGCCTGCCCGGTTTCTACACGTTCAAGCGATAGTGCCTCCAAGAGGTCAGCTCCGGATGGGACTGAGACATCAATTGCTAAATCCAGGTCTTCGAATTTGAGTACATTCTCAACAGTGCCATGCACCTCAAGGTTCCAGACGTCCGTATCGCTTGTCTTTCCATCCAAATTCGACAGCGAAAGCTGATTAATGTCGCCGTTCAAATGGAAGTCACCGGAGAACCTGCCAAGCTGGTCGTCTGGGCCCAACAATTCTGGCGAGATCAAACTGCTTGCCGGTATGTCCATTAGGCCTTCTGCTGATATGCCTTGCAACTGAAGAGCGTCATCGACCGAACCGTTCAAAATGATAAACGGATTGGCAGGGTTCCCAATTCTAAGGTTGATGTTTCCGACTTTTAAGGCGCCTTCTGGTGTTCTGGAAAGCTCGGTGAACTTAATCGGGGGCGGGCCTTCGCCGGACGTGTCCAACGTGAAACCGTTGGTCTTAATGACCATTTGTCGCTGCGGCACCCGCCCGGGTACGCTGTCGATAACCATGTCGACTGCGATAAGTTTAAGATCATATCGCGAGGCGGCCGGGGCTGGTTCCGCATCTTCTGGGTACAACCTAATTCGGGTTGTCAGCGATACGTTTTCCGGGTTCCCCAATTCTCCGATCTGCCCCGTCAGCGAAAGGCTTTGCCCGCCATCTAATTCCGCCAATACAGATAGGTCATCAATCCGTGCTACGCCGTCGACTGATGTAAACGTTGCGCCAATACTCCCTGTGCCTTCCAAAACGCGGCTCAGCTTCAGGATATCGAGAAGCTGGCTAAGTTCGGCAATCTCTACGGTCGTTGCCACTTGCAGACCGTTCTCTTGAGGGACTTCCTCGGCGACAATCGAAGTCTGTTCGAAGTTCACCGCCAACCGAAACGGGTCTTCCGTGGGGAATGTCGCGTTCAGATCAAACCTCTCTCCGTTCAGCGAACCGGCCCCGACTGCCGTCGCAACATCAGTCTCCGTATCACGCTTTAAGAGCAGCTCAGGAAGCCGCAGCTCCAACTCAAGTCCGTTTAAATTGTTCTTATAATGAATGGCGATATCAGTCAGATCAATTTTGCGGTCCGTTAGAATTCCCGCCAACAGCGGTGTCGGAGATTTTGTAGGTTTCCCGACTTCAGTTTCCGTTTGGGAAATAGACTGCCAGTTTCCGATGCCGTCTTTGTCCGTGATCAGGTTCAGGTGAACACCCGAGAGCGAAAGACCACTCAGTGACATTTTACTGTTCCAGAGGTCGCGTGCGGAAACTTCAAACTCAATCTCATCGATTGCCGCAAGGTTCACACCAGCATTCCGAGAACCGGGTAGTTCCAGCCCTGCCGCTGACACCTGCAATTGCCGACCAATACCCAGACGCACTTCATCTTCAATTCTAACCTCCTGGCCAAGTTTTTTAGAGATCAGATTTTCGACGAAAGTAGTTCTGACCGAGGAAAACAACGCAGAAGACAGGAAAAGCCAAGCTGCAAACACTGCGACAAACGCGACAGCGCAACAAATCAAAATACCTTTTGCAACGTATCGCACGTTCTTCTCCTAAAATTCCGATTCATCCAATGGGAAGCCTAGACCATTTAATCATTTAGTTAATGGAATATATCTGGTCGGTAGATGATCTAAATTCCGAATGAACTTGACTATATTGCTGATATTCTAGCGTGTTTTGTCGAACCGCCAGGGTCAGGACTCATAGCCAATAGATAACGAGTGCTGCGAGGGCGATTGCTGACAGGAAGACCTTCGGGCACCTGTCGTAGCGGCTTGCCACAGGCCGCCAATCCTTCAACCTGCCGAACATGATCTCGATCCGGTTGCGCCGTTTGTAACGACGCTTGTCGTACTTAACCGGTTTCTTCCGCTGCTTCCGGCCGGGGATGCAGGCGCGTATCCCTTTGTCTTTCAACGCCTCCCGGAACCAATCGGCGTCATAGCCACGATCCCCGAGCGGCCAATCGACATCCGGCAGGCCGCTCAGCAGTGCCCGCACACCAATGTAGTCGCTGACCTGACCGGCGGTGATGAACAGGTTGAGGGACGTCCCCGGCTGTCGCAGATGGCATGCAACTTGGTGTTCATGCCGCCCTTGGTGCGGCCCCTCTCGGCAGCATCCTCCGGATGCGCCTGCCGGGCAGTGAATCAGGCGTCCGCGCCCCTTTTTTGAAGCCCAAACTGCTTGCGGTACGGTGGGCCTTCAGGTCGGTGGCATCGACCATCACAGTCTTCTCTTCACCGTGTTCGGCAGCCAGACCAGCCATCATCCGGGCGAAGATGCCTTTGACGCTCCACCGCTTCCAACGGTTATAGAGCGTTTCCGGGGCTTACGTGGCCCCACTGGGTCCACGATCCCCTTCAACTGTGTGGGCCATACGCCGAAGAGGCATCGCGCCATCTCAACCCATTGCGATTAATGAAGACAATGCCGCTCAACACACGTCGATCATCAACGCGTGGTGTGCCGTGGGACTTGGGGAAGAAAGGCTCAAGACGCGCCATCTGCGCATCCGACAGCCAGAAAAGATCAGACATGGTCACCGCTCGATTTTCGAACCGTGAATCACGCAGCCAAGCGGAAATAAATGGGTCCTGACCCTAACCATACTGATGGCGCGCCGCCGTCCATCGGTATCCGTCACCGGCTGTTTCCAGATATCCCAGACCGGGAAGAGAGATGTGCGACCCGCCCATCATTATGCGATCCGCAGCAACCATATCCATAGTCTTGACGCGGGTTTCACGTGCCAAATCCTGATCAGTGTCAAAGCCAATGGTCACGGCGGGCATAGCGAGTTGCACCGCGGGAACATGAACAATGTCGGCCGCAATAAGCAGGACATCGCCGTCACTTTCGAGCATCAGGCCCGTATGGCCGACGGTGTGGCCGGGCAGCGCCATAGTCGAGAGCCCAGGAGCGATTGCGGTTTCTTCAGCACCAAAAGGCTCAATCCGTTCGCCAAAACCATCGAGGGCGGAGCGTGCAAGGTCAAACGCAGCTTTGAAGGCATCAGGAGCCTGCGCCTGAATCTCCTCGCTGGTCCAGAAATCGATGTCAGCGCTCGCTACCCGGAGTGTCGCGTTCAAATAAGGATTACCAGCTGGCGAAACCGTGCCGCCGATGTGATCGCCGTGCAGATGGGTGAAGACCACCGTGTCAATAGCGGCCGGATCAAAGCCGAGGGCGTTCATCACGGAGGGCAACTTGCCAAGGGTCGGTCCGAAGATTTCGCCGGTCCCCGCGTCGACCAATATTTTTCTATCACCAATTTCGACCAAAAACGCATTGACCGCACTCGGATGCGCGTCGGTGGCTATGTGCGCATTGTCGAGCAAGGTCGCGAACTCTTCTGGTGTTACACCGGAGAGCATTTCAGGTCCGATCGAAATGAACCCATCGGACAGCACGTGCACCGTCGCCGAGCCCACCTGGTAGCGCCGCGCCGCTACGAGGCCTTTCGCTCCGAGGGGCGCGACGTTCCACCCCAATGCAGCGAGGCCCGAAGTGATGCCTGTTCCGGCCAAGAATACGCGTCTGTCCATGATCATTCTCCCAAATTTCTCGAGACTACCCCTCACTGTTGCTACCCTAGCAGTAATGGGGACGGCGTGACACTAAGGTTGAATGCGGCGCCCGTTGAAAATTCAGTGATCAGCCAATCGCCGCTCGGTCTAGGCGAGCTCTGCAAAGGAAATCCATTGATTGCCGCGCAATCGACAAAGGTCCGGTATCACTGGCTGCGCTGCAACGCCAAAGTGTTCTGGCGAACGACCGCTTTGGGCCGTCTTTGCCTCTCAAAGCAGGCCAGATCATGCTGATGCTGCGCTGCCTCCGTGGTCGGCCGTGAGCCCGATGTAGCTGTGAGTTTCCAGGCCGTTGGCAAGAAAGTCAAAGGTATTTAGCTTGCAAGCATTTCTTCGACGCACGCGTTAAATCGAACTGCGCGCCCAGGTATTTAATCTGATCGGAGCCGTGCAGTATTTTCCCATTTCGATGAACGCGATTGGGGGAATGTACGAAAAAAAACGAACGCCAGCGAATTGACTGCACGTTTTTCCAAGCAAATCTCAGACACGGTAGACAGCTTGTTCGGGTCGTCAAACTGACGCGTGCAGAACGGAAGTGACCGATCAGGGATTGTCACTTTGTTTCGTTGGCTGACCGCAGGTGGGACAGTGATCAACCTGTGACATCGTTTCGGCATGCACGCGGTTGCGGATATGATCCGCAGCGCGGCGCGAGAGACCCAATTGCTTGCGAACAGCGTCAATTTCCTTCTCATCAGCCTCGCAGATATCGCCATCTTCCAACGCCTTTCGAAATTCGAGCTCCAAGCTCGCACGTCGGCGGTGCAACTGGTCGTTTAGACCGCTTGCGATGATCCCTGCTGGCAATGCAGCCATACCAATGCCAATCACCGTGATCGCAGCACCGAAGATCTTTCCGGCCACAGTAATAGGTGTCACGTCGCCATAGCCGACGGTTGTCAAAGTCGCCATCGCCCACCACATCGCCGCTGGGATTGAGCCAAAGGCTTCTGGTTGCGCCTCGTGCTCTGCTAGCCAAGCGCCACTTGCAGCAAAAATCAGCATCACCATCAGGATGAAGAAACCCGCAAAAAAGGCGCCCGCTTCTTCCTCGAACACCGCAAGCAGCATGCCGAGCGCGGGTGAGTACCTTGTGAGTTTGAGCAAGCGCAACATACGGAAGGTTCTTAGCAGCCGCAGGTCAACCGGAAAGAGTAGGTAAAGCAGCGCTGGGAGTATGGCCAATAGGTCGATTATAGCGATTGGAGAAACGGCCCAGGATGCGCGCGTTTTGTAGATTGGGTTTTCTGTCGCAACCCAAAGCCTAGCCGCGTACTCCACTACGAAAACGAACAATGAAAGACTTTCGAACAGATTGAGTGCGAACCCCCAGCGGTCATAGATTGAATCGACCGTTTCAAGGATAACGGCGGCCACGTTCAGCGTGATCAGAGCGATTAGTGCGAGTTCAAGCACCCAAGGTCCGGTCGCAGCACGGTCTGGGCGCTCGAGCCACCAGTACACTCTTTTTCTCAGGTAGTTTGCACCTGTCACAGCTTCAGTCATGGCGAAGCTTCGCTCTGGCGCGCATCAAGGGAACCGCGATTTGCGACAGCAAGGCTGTGCCCCAAATCATATTGCCAACCAACGAGGGGACATGCTGGACAACATAGAAACAGGCGATTGCCAAAACGATCCCAAACACCCGCACATCCCAACGCCCGAAATCTGAGGCCACACGGTGTTCAATGACGTTCTGAAGTACCCAAAGCATGGCGATATAGCCTGCAAGGCCGAAACAGCCAATGGCAGCGTATTCTGTTGGGTAAGGCTCCCAAAACCCGACCTTAACCTCGGCCGCAAGGGCCACGCCGACCATGACGCCACACAACATCAAGACCAGATGAGCAAGCCACCAGATCACCAAGGTCGAAACCTTTTTGTCTTTAGGTTTGGCGTTGCCAACGAAGTCGAAATAGATCCAACACATCACGAACATCGAAACGCCGCCAATAACAAAGTTGACCAGCACGTCGGGTGAAACCTTGTAGATGCCTTTCTCAGACAGTGTGACGACTAGTTTGAAGAACCCTTCACCCAAAACGATCAGCGTCAATAAGGCAAACCGCTCTGCCATATGACCGAGGCGCGGGACGAACCGTTCAAAGCGCAGGACAGTGACGCCGGGGATCATGTACATCGCCTGCGTGGCAACCATCGCGGTAGCAAACGCCCAATAGGCAAGCGGTTTAGGCAGAAACGCCGTGATGGCAAAGATCACTGCAAAGGCCGAGAAGTTGCGGATCTGTGCCGCCGACATCGAAACGCCCGAGGAATTGGTTCGCTGAGCACGGAAATATAGCGCGGCGATCATGGCTCTGTTCGCGGCAAAACCTAACGCGAAGAAAACCCAGCCCTTGCTGTCGATGGCGGGGATGGCGGCGGCCATGAACATCACCGTACAGATCATCACGGCCATGATCAGGCGATGCCAGAAATCGGTGCTGACGTAGATCGAGTTGAAAATACTGAGCTCACCCCACGCGTACCAGAGCGTGATGAAGACACCGGCGAACACAAGAAACCCATTCAGATCGAGGTGGTGTGACAGGTAGTTCCCAAGAAGGAAGATCGTCACAACATGGATCAGGTCATAGAACAACTCGGCCCAGTGGACATGGTCGTGAGTGTGGTCGAGGTCTTGATGATGTTGCGGCTTCCGCCACATGGGGTGGTTATGCAGTGCCATAAATTAGGGACCCTTCAAAATTCCAAGGTTGTAGTGGTCGGCAAGCGATCACCCCGATTTAGTGTTTTTCTATAGGATGAAGGTTGTCTTGGAGACCCTCGCCTTGCAACCCTGCAACGGTTGTTCAGCGAAGGCGCACTGGAATTTCCAGTCCGATCGTGTGGTGATCATGCCGGAAATACCCGGCATTCACCGCTTCAGCTTCCTTTCACATCGCTCGAAAACCGCGCTGCGTTTTCCTTAGCAAAGGCGCTGGCATCTGCGGCGGCGTCCCAGAACTGAGGGTTGGCCTTGGGAATGGTCAACGCCCGCTGCACGGCGGGCCGGGCATCAATGCGGTCGAACCATGCGTTCAGATATGGCAGGTCCGATACATCCACCCGTGCCCAGACATGAGCACGCGCCCACGGGTACAGCATCATGTCGGCAATGGTGTATTCGTCCGCAGCGATCCATTCACGCCCGTCCAGACGTGTATTCATCACCTCCATCAAGCGGCGGCTTTCGTCCACGTATCTGCGGATTGAAAAGGGCTCTTCGTGGCCATTGGGTGCTGCAATGTGCTGGAAATACATTGCCTGTCCCATCATGGGGCCTACATGGCCGACTTGAAACAGAACCCATTGCATCACCTCGGACCGTTTTACTGGATCCGCAGGCAGGAACTTTCCGTATTTCTCGGCCAGATGCCACAGGATTGCACCGGATTCGAAGATGGCGCGCCCTTCCAAACGATCCTCGATTGTTGGGATCTTTCCGTTAGGGTTCAGCGCCAGATAGTCCGGCGCCTTTTGTTCCTGCTTGGAAAAGTTGATGTGAGTCAGGTCATAAGGGACGCCTGCCTCCTCTAGAAAGATAACCGGCTTGTACCCGTTCATCGTTCCCGCAGTGTAAAGATGGATATCAGGCTGGGACATGTTCAACCTCGGCAAATGTGGTTTTCAGATGTACGTCAAATCGAGCGAAATCGGCCTCGATTTCCGGGTTCTTCATAACATCAAATGCAGCAAAAGTCGGAAGGGGCTGCATGGCAAAGAACTTTGCGTTCAGGTGCATCGGCGCCAGCAGGTCGTCGACACTGGCGCCCGCTAAGAAAGGCTCGGACGCATCATCGAACGCTTCTTTCGGGGCGTTGAATGTAACCGACAGCAAGTATTTCTTGCCGTGCAGTGATCCACCCATGCCGTAATTGGCCTTTGGTGCGTCGGCGGTGCGACCGTCGCCTGCGCATAGGCGGCCATCCATTCCGGCTGTGTAGACCTCATCCATATATTTCTTAAAAATCCATGGGACGCCCATCCAGTTTACCGGGAATTGCATGATGACCGTATCTGCCCAAACATGCGCCTCGACCTCTGAATTTGCGTCATAGCCATCAGCAACGGTGGTTATGCGTACTTCGTGGCCAATTGCGGCCAACGTGTTACGTGCGCGTTCGACGAGGCTGGCGTTCAACTGTCCGGGGGCGAATTCGTAGGGCTGGGTGCCATTTACGATCAGGATTTTACTCATGTCTATATCCTATATGTGCAATCTCTGAACCCTTGACTTTCGCCGGGTTCAGAGAGCATTTGAGAGTGTAAGTATGAGAAATCAACTAGTATACTTTTAGTAACCTAATTTTCTTAGCGGAAGGATGACGATGCGAGCGCGGATTGAAAAGGACGCCAAAGGTCGTCGACAGGTCTCAGAGGCCTGTCTGGAGCCATGCGCAATCGAAAGAGGTATGCGGATCATTGGCGGAAAATGGACCGGATCGATCTTGTGGCACCTCAAAGATGGTCCCGTACGTTTCAATGACCTGGCGCGAATGATCGGTGGTGCCAGTAAGAAGATGATTGCCGAGCGGCTGCGCCAGCTAGAGGATCAGGGGCTGGTGAGCAGACACGTGATGGATACCGCACCGGTTTCCGTGCAGTATTCTATCACTGACCTTGGCTGCACGGCACTTGGGTTTCTCGACGAATTGCGAAAGTGGAGCGAGGAGCTGCCTAACGGCTTAAAGTAATGAATTTAGTCAGTGTTCACTGATCTGAAAGCTTGAGTTTTTTTGACCGCGTACCGAATGAGGTTTTCACCAATCCGCGGATGAAGTGACAAGGTTACTTACAACAGTAGTCCAAGGGTTTGCTTTCCCGAAGAAAGCAGTGCGAACAACCTTCTGTAGGCTGCTCAGTACCATTTGAACCGACAGGTGACGAAAAAGCTGTCCCGCAGGCGACGAGTTTTTTGAATTTGGTTCTGGCATCCACAGCGAACGGCTGCTTTGGCGGCCGCACCGCGGCTGCGGCTTTGCCAAGTAAGCGGCAGCAAAAACCAGTCGATATGCATTGCGATTTCCGCCTTGTCCGCTGCGCCGTCATTTATTCCCTCGGAATGCTGCACCTAATATCAACGTCCGCTTCCGGGAAGCTGCGCTGCGGCGAGTTTATACCACTTGAACGGCGGCATTGGGCCGTCCGCTAGACTTTGCAAAGTGAGCTTTCAGTGCATTACGGTCATTGGGGCACCGTAAAGCATTGATCAAAGAGGGCTCGGAGCAGATGTTCGCCTGAATACCGCGAGCGACCGCTATACGGACTTTACCGCCATTCGCCCGAATGATTTGAATGACTGTTTCCCATTCAAGGCATTCAGGTGTTCTCCGCTGAGCGCGATTTGAGCCATGCCACAACGTTGGTCACCGACCCATGGTTTTTAGTTGCTCGCGACATGAGGACATAGAAGTCATTTCTACCCACGTCCCAGGCTGCACCAACCTCGACCAAGCGTCCGGCCTCAATGTCATGAGCTACTAGAAACCGGCTTACCAAGGCCACGCCCTGCCCAGCGATGGCTGCGTCGACCGCAAGCGACGTTTGGCTCAAGCGGAGGTCACGGGGAGACTGGTCCTCGACGCCTAATTGCGCAATGTAGCTGGGCCATAGATCATGGGTGTCATGGATCTTCGGCAGTTTGGCGAGGGTTTCTGGCTCAAGGAGACTACCGTCCTTGGCCGCGAATTTTGGCGCGGCTACCGCGATGAGCGATTGCTTGAACAAAAGCGTTACATCCAGTGAAGCGCCGAAGGGTGGCGACCCTTGGCGCACTGCAAGGTCTATCCCGTCGCTATGAAAGCTCGAGATTTTCTCAGTGGCCATGATCCGCAAATCAATATTCGGGTATGCTGCCGAAAAGTCCGGTAAGTTGGGGATCAGCCATTTTGCTGCGAATGTCGGGGTGACGCTGATAAGGACTTTGTTCGGCTCTGGCTTCAACTCTGCCGTTGCGGATCGAAGGTCTGCGAACACGTTAGCTATCTGGTTGTGAAAGCTGCGTCCGACCGATGTAAACCGCAGACCCTTCGGCACCCGTTCAAACAAGGCCACATCAAGATGCGCTTCGAGCTGACGCACTTGTTGCGCCACGGCCCCTTGCGTGACGCCCAATTCATCAGCGGCGGCTCGGAAACTAAGGCGGCGGCCTGCTGCATCGAAAGCACGCAAACTATTGAGCGGGGGAAGGTCAGTCATTTTGCGATAGTATTTCTACTGTCATGTAACATCAATTCTCAATCGATCTCTCTCATATTGATATCCATATATAGTCCAATCATGAAAGGACACTCGTTATGTCAGTAGAAAAAGTAGCTCTAGTCACAGCGGGCGGTAGCGGCATGGGAGCGGATGCAGCCCGTAAATTGGCGGAAGATGGGTTCAAGGTTGGCATCCTGTCCTCGTCCGGCAAGGGTGAGGCGCTCGGCGGAGAACTCGGCGGCTTTGGCGTGACCGGCTCTAACCTTGACGGAGAAGCGCTGAACGCTTTGGTCGAGGGTGCGAAGGATCGTTGGGGCCGTATTGATGTCTTGGTGAACTCTGCTGGCCACGGACCGAAGGGTCCGGTTCTCGAAATCAGCGACGACGAATGGCATAAAGGGATGGAAGTCTACCTGATGAACGTGATCCGCCCGACAAGGCTTGTCACACCCACAATGCAGGCGCAGGGCGGCGGAGCAATCATCAACATCTCAACCTTTGCGGCATTCGAACCCGACCCTCTTTTTCCAACGTCGGGGGTATTCCGGGCCGGGCTTGCTGCATTCACGAAGCTTTACTCGGACAAATATGCGTCAGACAACATTCGTATGAACAACGTCCTTCCAGGCTTCATCGACAGCCTGCCCGAAACCGAAGACCGCAAAGCGCGTATTCCCATGGGGCGTTACGGGTTGGCGTCGGAGGTGTCTTCTCTTATTTCGTGGCTCGCCTCGGAAGATGGTGGCTATATGACGGGACAAAACCTGCGTATCGACGGAGGCTTGACCCGTGCAGTCTGATGTTTTGGTCCTTGGATCGCCTCGCGAGCGCCTTGTCTTCGCGGTCAAGTGGGGCGCATCCGCCGTTCAGATCATGGGATACACTGCGACGGGTTTTGGCTGGGCACCTTGGAACCTATACATGTTTCTTGTCGGTGTCGTTGGTTGGTTCGCCGTTGGCGCACTGTGGAATGACAAGGCGCTGATGCTTGTCCACCTTGTCGCGCTAGGCGCAATGATTGCTGGTATGGTTAGCGACTGATGAGCGAGAACAACCATCTGGCGCTGGGAAGCATTAGGGAGGTGTGGGCTTGGAGCGGTCATTCGCCGAAATTTCCCGAGCGACCGCTTTGCGGACTAAAACGGACATCCCATCCAGACAAAAACAATGCGGTTCGCTTCTTGACAGCTATTCTGAATTTGCGTCGATCCAACAAAAGCGGTTTGGTACCCGCGTGGTAGTTTTCAAGGCTTGGGCATTTTTACAACTACACGCCGAGATGCCGCTGGCTGATTTCACTATCCAGATCGCCAATTGCGCCTGACCAGACCGATCTGCCTCGCTCAAGGATTGTCGCGTGATCACAGACCGCTCGCAACTCGCTAAGCGATTTGTCGATTACCAGAATTGAAAGACCAGATTCCCGTTTCAGTTGCTCCACAGTCGCCCAGATTTCTCGTCTGATATTAGGCGCAAGCCCTTCCGTAGCCTCATCCAGTATGAGCAAGCGTGGATTGGTAACTAACGCGCGCCCTATGACCAGCATTTGCTGCTCCCCGCCTGACAAGGAGCCCGCAAGCTGATCGGCGCGCTCGCTGAGACGCGGGAAAAGCGCAACGACCTTGTCTATATCCCAATGGCCAGGCCGGGAAACAGCTACGAGGTTTTCAAGCACCGTTAGATCGCAAAATGCGCGGCGGCCTTCGGGGACAAGGCCGATGCCCAACCTTGCCACTTGGTGGCTCGACAGTCTGCGAATGTCGGTGCCGGCAAACACCATCGAGCCTTTGCTTCCGATCATTCTGCAAATAGCGCGAACGGTGGTCGTCTTGCCCATACCATTGCGCCCCATAAGGGCGACGACTTGGCCCGCTTCGATCGTCAGATCAACGCCAAAGAGGGCTTGGCTTTTGCCATAGCTTGCGACTAGGCCGGAGATGGAAAGAAGGCTCATGGGTCCTCTCCAAGATAGGCGCGCTGAACTATTGGATTTTTGCGAATATCTTCGACTGATCCGGTTGCAATCACGCTTCCGTAGTCAAGAACCGTTATTCGGTCAGCCAATTTGAAGACGACATTCATGTCGTGTTCCACAAGCAGGATCGGAGCCTGATTTCGCAAGTCACTCAGCAGCTTCGTGAGCAGCTTCGTGCCTTCCGCGCTTAAACCGGCCATTGGCTCGTCCAGTATGAACACCTTTGGTTCAAGGGTCAGCGCAACTGCGACTTCCAGTTGGCGGCGCTGACCATGGCTGAGTTCGCCTGTTCGCTTGTCTGCAAAGTCGATCAGGTCCACACGACGCAATGCATTCTCTGCGTGATCGCGCAGGTTTTTGTCGTCAAGAACGGGTAGGAAGAATTGCCAGGGTCGGCCTTTGGCCCCAAGCGCGCCCAGCATGGCATTCTGCAAGACGGTGTCGTCTGACGCTAGAGCGGAAATCTGGAAGGTGCGTCCTAGCCCGAGCCTTGCCCGGTTTTTAGTGGTCTCGTGAGTGATATCCTGGCCCTGAAGGCGAACCGAACCTGCGTCAGACTTTAGGCCGCCGCAGATCTGAGCGATGAGCGTCGATTTACCAGCCCCGTTTGGGCCGATCACGGCGTGAACTTCGCGGGGCCTCACGTCCAATGTCACGTCGTCGTTTGCAATCAGGGCGCCAAAGCGTCGAGTAAGACCGTCAACTTGCAACACGGGCCGCATCATCGGTCGGACCTTCCCGTGATGACGCCGTACAGGCCGCCGCGGGCGAAAAGGACGACCGCCAACAAAAGCAGACCAAGAAAGAATAGGAAATATTCGCTAATGCCTCCAAGCGCATGCTCGAGTACGACGAACAGAGTCGCGCCTGCAACTGGCCCGAACGTCCGGCCCAACCCTCCGAGGATTATGAAAACGATCAGTTCACCTGACATCTGCCAGCTGAACATCGTCGGACTGACGAAGCGATTAAGATCGGCAAAAAGCGCCCCCGCCAGCCCACAGATCATGCCGGAAATCACCAATGCAATGAGTCTCAGCCGAAACGGATCAAGCCCGACCGCCTCTACCCGCTCGGGGCTTTGCCGCGCCGCGTTTAGCGCAAGCCCAAAGGGCGATTTTACGAGCCGCACGTTTAGCCAAAGGACTAAGCCCAGAATTGCAAAACAGATTCCGAAGAACTGTATGGGATCAAGCGTGTTCATACCCGGGAACGAATTTCGAATGTAGATGGAAAGGCCGTCTTCTCCGCCATAGGCGGGCCAGCTGATTGCAAAGAAAAAAAACATCTGCCCGAAGGCCAGAGTGATCATGATGAAATAAACGCCTGAAGTTCGAAGCGACAGAAGCCCGATAATAAAGGCGGTAGCACCTGAAAACAGTATTGCCACCAACCAGATCACAGGCATTAGCTTGGTGCCAGAAATCGTGAACGGCCATTCCATCAATGGCGAATACGTCTGCGCGTGAAAAGCCAGAATACCCATCGCATAGCCGCCAATCCCAAAGAAGACCGCGTGTCCGAGGCTCACGAGTCCTCCCAGCCCAAGCGCGATATTGAGACCAACCGCAGACAGAGCGAAGATGACCGCTCGGGTCGCCAATGTAATTGTGAATGGTTCGTCCGAGACCCAAGCCCAAAGCGGCACACAAAGAAGCAGGCTCATGAGAATGACGTTTAGTGCTTTTTCTGTGATCATGCTCTTGCCCCGAACAGCCCGGTCGGTCTCCAGATCAGCACGCCGGCCATAAGAACGTAAATCGACATTGATGCCAATGCCGAACCAGTCGACGTTGCAACATCTGGCGCCATGAACAGTTTGAACAGTTCCGGCAAGAAGATGCCGCCCAGGGTATCGGTCAAACCAACCAGCAAACTGCCGATAAGCGCCCCCCGAATGGACCCGATGCCCCCGATCACTATGACGACGAAAGCGAGTATCAGGATCGGCTCACCCATTCCGATCTGGACCGATTGGATGGCACCTACAAGTGCTCCCGCTAATCCGGCGAGCGCTGCTCCGAGCGCGAAGACAAACGTGTACAAGCGACCAATATCAACGCCGAGTGCTGCAATCATTTCGCGGTCATTTTCTCCGGCACGAATCTGAATGCCAATGCGGGTCCGTGAGATGAAGAGCCACAGCCCAACCGCCACGAAAAGCCCTACAAGGATGAGCACGAGGCGATAGAGCGGATACTGAATGCCGCCTGGCAATGAAACGGGACCGGACAGATAGCTTGGAATTTCGAGAAACAGCGGGAATGAACCGAAGATCCATCGCGTACCCTCGGAGAAAATCAGTATCAGCGCAAAAGTCGCAAGCACTTGCTCGAGGTGATCACGGGCATAGAGCCGACGAATGACTGCCAATTCGACGATGACCCCGGCCATGGCCGCCGCAGAAATGGCAGCTGCAACGGCCGCCAAGAAAGACCCCGTCGCCGCAGCGGCCGCCGCAGCTGCAAAAGCGCCGACCATGTAGAGTGATCCGTGCGCAAGATTTATTAGGCCCATCACGCCGAAGATCAGCGTCAGGCCTGCTGCCATGAGAAAGAGCATGAAGCCGAACTGTATTCCGTTCAGAATCTGCTCGGCGATAAGGATGAAAGTCACGGTTTGAGCAAAAACGGGCCGCCGCCATTTAGTTGGGGGCGGCCTCAGGTTACATTTTACAATCTGCCGCGTAGGCGTCCGAGTGGTTTTCCAACGCCACACCAATGATCCGGTTGGTGAAAACATCCCCTTCCTGAATGACTTCGCGCGCGTAGATAGTCTGAATCGGATGGTGGTTTGGACCAAATTCAAAGTCGCCACGCGTGCTGTCGAATTCGGCCGCGCGCAATGCATCTCTGAACGCGTCTTGATCCGAGACATCAGCCGATCCGAGCGCCGAAACGATCAACTGTGCCGTGTCAAAGCCCTGGCTTGCGTAGAGAGACGGAAGCCGCCCGTACTCGGCCAAAAAGCTTTCAACGAACGCGGCATTTGTTGGATTGTCGATATCCTTGTTCCATTGGCTGGTATTCACAATCCCAAGTGCTGCGGGCCCGACGGCTTGAAGGATGCCCTGATCGAACGAAAACGCCGGACCCACGACGGGCAGATCAACCCCGCTATCTGCGTATTGCTTGAGAAACGAAATCCCCATTCCGCCGGGAAGGAAGAAAAAGACACTGTCTGCGCCGGACGCACGGATTTGAGCAATCTCGGCAGCATAATCCGTTTGGCCAAGCTCGGTATAAATCTCACCGGCAAGATCGCCTTGGAAGAACCGCTTGTACCCAGTCAAAGCGTCCTTGCCCGCCGGATAGTTCGGCGCGAGAATGAAGCTATTGCTATGCCCTGCTGTGTTGGCATAGGCGCCAGCTGCTTCGTGCAGGTTGTCGTTCTGCCAAGCAACGTTGAAGTAATTTTCGTGACAGCCCTGACCGGCCAGCGCCGACGGCCCCGCGTTCGGCGACAAATAGAACTTACCTTGGGCCGTTGCCGCCGGAACAACCGCCATTGCGAGGTTCGACCAGATTATGCCCGTCAGGATATCCACCTTCTCGGATTGGATCATCTTGTCAGCAAGCTGTACGGCAACGTCGGGTTTTCGTTGATCATCTTCGACGACGACCTCGATATCATCTCGCCCAGATTGCTTGATACCCAGCATGAAACCGTCGCGCACATCGATCCCCAAGCCGGCTCCACCGCCGGACAGAGTGGTAATCATGCCAACCTTGGTCTCTGCGAATGCCCCTGTGGCCAGCAACCCTATGGATGCGGCAATGGCAATCGATTTATACGTCATAAGTTTCCCCTATGTTATTTTTCACTGTCACCGGCAGGATTTGTCCGGCCAGGTTTGAAGTTGTACAGCGATTACAGCTTTAGCAATCAGTCATTATTGAGATGCTTTCCTGCTCAGAAAGGCAATGTCCAGTGCAAGTTTTCAATATCTAAGGCCCATATTGGTTATTAGTACCTAAATTCTCAGAAATTGGGGACGCATTGCGAGGCGGAAAGCTAAGCTGGAGCCCCTTATCCGTTATCCTAAAATGCTATTTGCTAAATTGCCGTGTCGCCACACGGAGACAACGGTTGCGGTCAATTAGTATGCTGCAGGGATAGAACCAGACACTTGCTGCGACGTGCATGAACGTCTAATTTGCGGACAAAGCGATGGTTCGCTGCGACTGCGCAAGTGTCCGCCCCCGTTCGGTGAGGTTAGGAGGATCGTTTTTGTCCCTCAGGACGTTTCAGCCAGTACAATTCGAAGCACTACGGCACAGACTCTACCATGCGCACTGCCAACGCATATGTTATCATGAATTTGTGGCACAACTTCAATGACCCGCGCGCCAAGCGTTTAGAGATTCTTCGCAGCATATTCCTGACAACCGCCGCATCTTCGTGCATGATGAAAAAATAGGCAGACTCTTTTTTGCCTTCCTGGAAGTGCTTGAATTCTCAAGGGGCGCGCTTTGGAAATATTGGTTAACGGCATAAACACGGTTCTTTGGAACTACGTATTGATCTACGGTCTTCTTGGGACCGGTATCTTTTTTACAATTCGACTCGGTGCGCTTCAGTTTCTCCATTTTGGGGAAATGTTGCGCGTCCTGACGTCTGCGAAGAGCACGGACAAAAGAGGTATTACTCCTTTTCAAGCGCTGACAGTAAGTTTAGCCTCACGCGTCGGCACTGGAAACCTTGCTGGCGTAGCGGTCGCTCTGACCTTGGGAGGTCCAGGCGCAATCTTTTGGATGTGGATCGTGGCATTGGTTGGAATGGCCACCGCGTATTCCGAAAGTACTTTGGCTCAACTCTACAAAGTCACGTCTTCTAACGGAAGGTTCAGGGGAGGTCCTGCGTTCTACATGGCCAACGCCCTGAACGCTCCTTGGGCTGGAGTCATTTTCTCAATCTGCCTGATTGTCAGCTTTGGTTTGGTTTTTGTCGCCGTCCAATCCAACTCGATTGCTGAAGCTTTCGAGGGCGCGTTCGGGTTAAACAAATTGGTCGTTGGCATAGCGCTGGCCGCAGCCGCAGCGGTAGTCATATTCGGTGGAATAAGAACCATCGCAAAGTTTGCAGAGATCGTTGTACCGCTCATGGCAGGTCTCTACCTCTTGCTTGCCTGTATTGTCGTAGTCCTGAACATTTCCGAAGTACCCGCTATGTTGTGGTCGATTGTTGCAGGTGCGTTTGGCCTTCAGGAAGCTGCAGGAGGCGTGACAGGAGGCGTCATGGCTGCTGCGCTTAACGGTATCAAACGGGGGCTTTTCTCCAACGAAGCGGGCATGGGCTCAGCACCAAACATTGCAGCAGTTGCAACACCTGATCCCCACCACCCTTCCAGCCAAGGTTTCGTCCAGGCATTTGGGTGTTTTGTGGATACGATTTTGGTCGCAACGGCAACTGCACTGCTTATTCTTCTGTCGGGCGCGATCGAAATTGATGGACCTACCGGAATGCGACTGACTCAAGACGCGGCAGCGGTCCATCTCGGCGAAATCGGCCGCCACTTTATCGCGATTGCTATCGTCTTTTTTGGCTTCACATCCATACTTGGTAACTACTCATATGCCGAAAACGCGATGACCTTCCTAAAATTGGAAGGCAAATTACCGATTTACATCTTGCGTTTGGGTTGCCTTGCAATGGTTGTCTGGGGCGCTGTGCAAGCTGTTGCCACTGTGTTCAACTTCGCGGATGCGGCCATGGGAATAATGGCGACCATCAATTTGATAGCAATAGTGCTGCTGTCTGGAACCGTCTACAGACTAACGGTCGATTATTTCTCGCAACGCCGACAGAACGTTGAACCTCGCTTTGTCGCAAGCAAATTTCCCGAGCTGAGTAAGGGCGTAGATCACACTGTCTGGACGGAGGAGATCCATGCCGACAATCAAAACCACTGAAAGCGAAAGGCTTCAGGAAGTCTTGGACGATATCGCAGATCGCATTGCCGGCATGTCCGACAGGGGGAAGGTAGCACAGTATATTCCAGAACTCGCCACAGTTGATCTGAACCAATTCGGTATTGCCGTTGCACCCATCAACGGTCCGCTAGTGTCTGCTGGGGACGCGGGCACGCTGTTTTCAATCCAAAGCACCTCAAAAGTGTTCTCGCTTACTTTGGCGCTGCAACAGGTTGGCGCCACCTTGTGGCAAAGAGTTGGCCGAGAACCTTCCGGCGATCCGTTCAATTCGATCGTTCAGCTTGAACACGAGCGCGGAATTCCAAGGAACCCGTTTATCAACCCCGGTGCGATCGTAGTGGCCGATATTCTGCTCGAAAACCGTTCTGCTGACGAGGCTATCAACGACCTTTTGACGTTGTGCCGAGAGCTTTCGGAGGACAACTCGATTGAGGTTGATGTGTCGGTTGCGGACTCAGAGATCCGAACCGGTTCCAGAAATCGTGCGCTTGCCCATTTTATGCAGGCGGAAGGCAACCTTAAGGCTCCCGTAGAGGATGTTCTGTCGCTCTACTTTCGACAGTGTAGCATCGCCATGTCTTGCGAACAGCTGGCGCTAGCAGGTCGTTTTCTTGCGGCGGCGGGTCAAAATCCGGCTACCGGCGCCACAGTATTGTCAGCGCAAAGAGCAAGAAGAGTTACTGCGCTCATGATGATGTGTGGATCCTACGATGCCTCGGGCGAATTTGCCTTCCGTGTTGGCCTTCCAGCGAAAAGCGGTGTTGGCGGCGGAATCCTGTGCGTTGTACCTGGTATCGCATCTGTTGTCGCCTGGGGCCCCGGGCTCGATCAAAAAGGCAATTCCCATTTAGCAACAATCGCCTTTCAAGAACTTGTACGCGCCACGGGGTGGTCCATTTTCGGACCAAGTGTATGACCCGGATTGGGTGAACCGGTTCCAAATGAATTTAGTTCCACTTTAGTGACCGGCAGAGGACACAACTGAAGTCAGACCGGTATGGGTGGCGGCGATGTCAGACGAGTGATCCGAGAATAGGTTTACAGCACTTTGAGCGGCGATCATCTTTTCATGGATAGAAGCTTAGAAAGCCCCCTACCCGCATCAAACCAAGTTCTTATGACAAGACTGCTCCAAGGGTAACTTCTCGGCAATCAACTCGCGCGACTTGTTATCCAATGGTTATAAGGCCTTAGCTAGATTTTCTGGCAAGACCGAGGCGCTGCTGTCAATCACTCCGCTTTCTGCAAACTGCCAATTAAGCCTGCCTCACAGAAACTCAAAAGGTTCAAGGTCATGCTCTCGCGATCCGCCTCGCCAATGTTTCCGCTTAGGGCCAAAATTCGCCACTGCGACGTACACAGGGCGAGCATTGAAGACACGGCAAACACCAACGCGCCCGCAACTCGTTCTGGACTAGCCTCAGGGTGTTTTGAGCACAGCTTTTCTACAACCCTCATGGCCACAGGATCAAAGTGTGTTTGAGCCAATTCTCGCCACCGTGTATCAGCCGATACAATCGCCACTATTCGAGCATAGGCAAGCCACTGAGGATCTCCGCTGAATGCTCGCGAAACGAGCGGCAGCATGAAGGCTGACAACAAATCACCGACACTCCAGTCCGACTGTGCGTCCAACAATTCAATTCTAGAGAGTCGCTCTTCAGAGAGTTCGGAAGCCCGGCGCGCCACTATGCGCTCGAACAGCTCTTCTTTAGGACCCCCGTGAAAATTCACATTGGCCTTTCGAACACCTGCGCGTTCAGCAATGTCTCGAATTGAAGCGCCCTCGAATCCCCTCTCAGCAAAAACCTGTTCTGCAGCATCGAAGATTCGTTCTCTCGCGGCGACGGATCGCCGCGACGGAGCTCTTTTTCTTTCTTTTACAGCATGTTGTGGCATCTCAAAAACCAGTTTGCCTTATTTAGAACGTTCGTTCAAGATAAATACTGTCGCAGGAGGAGACGCGAATGGAACAGGCGCAGGTGAGAGCGGGCCAGCTGGTTGAGGCAAAGGCCCGCCCCGAAGAGTGTTTTGCTTTGATCGGTGCGGGGCCAATGGGCCTTGCAATGGCAAAGACGCTTGTCGAGCAGGGAGTGCCATTTCAAGGATTTGAACTGGCCGACGATGTGGGTGGTCTGTGGAACATCGATGCACCTCGGTCCACGATGTACGAGACCGCCCATCTCATTTCTTCTAAGCGCATGACGGAATTCACTGATTTCCCGATGCTGGAGGATACGGCAGAATATCCGTCACATCGCGAAATGAAGACCTATTTCCAAGACTTCGCAAAAGCGTTTGACCTGTATCAGCACTTTCATTTCGGAGCTGAAGTTCTCAAGACCGAACCATTGGAACGCGGCGGATGGGAAATAACCTGGCGAGACAAGACCGGCACCCATCATATCCAAAATTTTGCAGGGTTAATGATTGCCAACGGCACGCTGTCAGAACCCAACATGCCCGAATTCCAGGGTGAATTCACAGGTGAGCTCATCCATGCGTCCGAGTACCGCTATCCCACCCAATTTGCCGGTAAGCGCGTTCTGGTTGTTGGCGCGGGCAACTCCGGTTGCGACATAGCGGTCGATGCCATTCACCATGGCGTATCTTGCGACCTCTCTATGCGCCGCGGGTACTACTTTGTTCCCAAATATGTCTTCGGAGTCCCTGCTGACACCATGGGGGGTAAGATCCGCCTGCCCATGTGGCTTAAGCGAAAAGTCGATGGCGCGATCCTGAAATGGTTTGTCGGTGATCCGCAGAAATACGGGTTTCCGAAGCCGGACTACGCTCTTTACGAGTCGCATCCAGTGGTCAATTCCCTCATTCTGTTCCACGCGGGTCATGGCGATCTGAAGGTCCGTCCGGATATTGAGCGTTTGGACGGCAAAACCGTTCATTTCCGCGATGGAACCTCGGCTGAATACGACATGATACTGGCCGCGACCGGGTACAAGCTTCACTACCCATTCATCGGCAAGAAACATCTCAATTGGAAGGGTTCCGCGCCTCACCTCTACCTAAACTGCATGCACCCAGAACGAGATGACCTGTTTGTTCTTGGCATGGTTGAAGCATCGGGGTTGGGCTGGCAAGGACGTCATGAGCAAGCCGAAATGATCGCTCGTTACATAGCTGGATTGCGGTCAGGCAACTCTGCGGCGCAGGCAATCCGCTCCACCAAGTCCGATGGATATGAGAGAGCAACAGGAGGTATGAACTACATCGACCTTCCGCGCATGGCCTACTACGTGGACAAAGCGACCTACCGGAGAGAGGTAACGGGCCAAATCGCTGCACTCAAGGCGGCTGAAGTATGAACGGAATAGATCAGGTCGTTCTGAATTTTGATGCCGGAAATCTTAGGGTTCTCAATGCCATCCTAGCGATCGTCATGTTCTCGATCGCGCTGGATTTGCGTACGGACGACTTTCGACGCATTGCAGGTGCACCCAAGCCCCTCATTGTTGGTCTTGTGTCACAGTTTCTGGTACTTCCAGCGCTTACTTTTCTAATGATAGTCGCACTGCGGCCGATGCCATCTGTTGCGATGGGCCTTATCCTCGTTGCTGCGTGCCCTGGTGGGAACATATCAAATTTCATGACCCACCGGGCGAAAGGAAATGTGGCGCTATCGGTTTCAATGACCGCTTTCGCGACGGTCGGAGCCATCGTCGTAACACCCGCAAACATTGCATTTTGGGGTAACCTTTATGGCCCGACGCGCGAGATCCTGCAGCGCACTGAAATCGACCCAGTCGCCGTCGCAATAACGGTCGGGTTCATGCTGATCCTACCATTGGTCCTGGGAATGCTAGTAAACGCGCGGTTAAAACCATTGGCTGATCGCATTCGCCGCCCAATGCAATGGCTCTCAATGGCCATCTTTATTGCCTTCATTGTGCTCGCGCTGGCTGCCAATTGGGCGAATTTTCTTCAGGTCGCCGGAGCCGTCATTGGTCTCGTAGTTGTCCACAATGCGCTGGCATTCCTTGGAGGGTACACAACGGCAACGATCACAGGGTTGTCCGAGCGGGATCGCCGTTCAGTTACAATTGAAACAGGTATTCAGAATTCGGGGCTGGGGCTCATCCTGATCTTTGCCTTTTTTGGAGGAATGGGAGGTATGGCTGTTGCCGCCGCTTTGTGGGGCATATGGCACGCGATTTCTGGCTTGGTTCTTGCGGGCTTCTTCGCAAGGCAGGAGCTTCCGGTATGAAGCGCCTTCTCATCACTGGCGCTGCTGGTGCAGTCGGAACAGCGCTGCTAAGTCGTCTGGCGCATAAGGACAACTATGCCGTCATAGCTACGGATATCCGAGAACCAGCAAAATTGCCGCCTAACGCGCGGTTCATCAAGATAGATGTGACCAGTAGCGACCCACACGACGTCATCATGTCAGAACGCCCCGACACGGTCGTGCATCTTGCTTCGATTGTAACCCCCGGGCCAGACACAACGCGGGACCTCGAGTACCAGGTCGATGTTGAAGGTACGCGGAAAGTTCTTGATGCCTCCATCTCCGCGGGAGTACAGCGACTGGTCGTTACGTCCTCTGGCGCGGCCTATGGCTATCACGCCGACAATCCTGCGCTATTGCGAGAAACGGACGCAATTCGCGGCAATCGGGAATTCGCGTATTCTTGGCACAAAAGACTGGTCGAGGAGATGCTGGCAGACGCGAGAAAAACAGCCCCGGAATTAGAGCAAGTCGTATTGAGGGTTGGGACGGTTCTCGGGAACCATATCGAGAACCAGATAACGTCTCTGTTCCAAAAGCCTCGCCTACTTGGGCTGAAAGGATCAGAAAGCCCCTTTGTCTTCATATGGGACAAGGACCTGGCAGAAATACTGCTGCGCGCATCGACAAACGGGCCTGCGGGCATTTTCAACGTCTCTGGCGACGGTGCGCTTACTGTTTCCCAAATCGCCAAGGCCATGGGCAAGACTGTGCGCTGGTTGCCGCCAAAGTTGGTCAAGATGGCACTGGCCGTGGCCCGACCCGTAGGGCTTTCTCGCTATGGTCCTGAACAAGTTCGATTTCTGCAGTTTCGACCTGTGCTGGACAACACTGCACTTAAGGTGAAGTTCGGCTATCAACCCAAATACTCAAGTGCAGAAGCATTTGAGCTCTGGTGGGAGCACGCGAAGTGAAAAAAACTGCAGTCATAACTGGCGGTGCTGGCGGACTGGGGCAGGCTTTATTTGAGGCATTGCGAGAACAAGGTTGGCATACCGTAATCATTGACCTTACAGGCCCACGCCTCGACGCTTTGGTTGATGACAAAGATCTTAGTGTCTACGCTTGTGACCTGACAAAACCTAAGCAGTGTGCAGATGTATGCACTCAGATTTTGAAGGATAGACCTTCAATTGACATGGTTATTTACAACGCAGGGGTTACGCAAATCTCGGCGTTTTCCGACAGTGACATGAGCTCTCATCGCGACCTCTTTGAGATCAATTATTTTTCTGCAATTGAGTGCGCTCGGCATTTCCTATTTGCACTAAGAAAGTCCAAGGGAACGCATCTGGCGATCTCATCAGTCGCGGGGTTTGCGCCACTCTTCCATAGAACTGCCTACGCCGCCAGCAAGCATGCAATGGAAGGGTTTTTTAAGTCTCTGAGAGCCGAGGAAACCAGTCACGGGGTGTCCGTTACTATTGCTGCACCTTCCTTTGTTGCAACGAACATCGGGCAAACAGAAAAAGATGCTAAGGGTTTCGCCCGTCCGGGATCCGCAACTGACGGTGTTGACTATATGACGCCACAAAACGCAGCCCAGATCATTCTTGACGGGACTCGAAAACGAAAAGCATTTGTGCCCGTTGGTCGAGTTGCAACCCTATCGAACGCCATGAACCGGTTAGCTCCGTCGCTATTCTTCCGCCAAATGATGCGCACAATTGGAAGGAGTTAGTTCTCTGAGGGTGCCATCAGATGAATTCGAAACAGTCTCAACTAGGCCAGCAGAGCTTTCTTTCATTCCGCGCCAAGTTCGCGTCAATCGGCGAGAGCAGCGGCGCGTGTCAGCTTGAAGGCACCTAGGCTGGTGAGAGACCGCTCCTGGTTAAAGTGGTTGTAGAGGGAGGAGTGAATGGCGGCGAATTTCTGTAAACTTTGCATACGCCAAAAACGCTGTATCCCGCGTTCTTTTCCTCAATGTTATTCATGCCACCGACTATCGACCTTCCTTCTTCCAATCCAGCCCGAGACAAAACTACGACCGTTTAGAAATGCCAAAAGCGGTCATTCTGGCTCATTGCAGCATCCCACAAAATGGGCTCTGAGCGGAAGATAAACCGGAGAGTTCGAAAGTCTGCTTGGGAGCGGCGAGCGGACGATCCCGTCCGCCTATTTGGTTACATATCGATGCTTTCGGCAGCATTAAGGGCGTCTTCAAGCTCGACGCCAAGGTAACGGACTGTGCGGTCTACTTTGCTGTGACCGAGCAGAAGTTGAACGGCACGTAGGTTTCCAGTTTTTCTGTATATCAAAGCCGCTTTTGTGCGCCTCAGCGAATGCGTGCCATAGTTAGATGGATCGAGACCAATCGCTAACAATCATTCCCGGACAAGCCTAGCGTATTGCCTTGTTGAATTATGCGTTAAAGCGTGTACACGACTCGGAAAAATATACCGTTTTCCTCTCGTGGACGGCGAAGAGATCTAATGCGATACGACTTCACGTTTATTCTCTGTCACTTCAAAATGCACTGGCTTTGAAGTTTTGCTTTGAACAACGGACACCCGATCACGAACAGTATTGCCAACGGCGAGATCGTTAAACCTAAGGCGGACGAGATCGCACCCGCGCTTACTTGCTATCGACGCCAAGATTATACTCAACGAGGTTTCTCAGCTTGTTTGCGAGTTTGAGCCGGGCACGAATGGCCCAGACCTGCTTCTACTGCGATAGCCGCTTCTGTCCGACTAGTCTGCCTTTATCCCAAGGCGGGCGGCGCGTTGTGACAACGGGAAGTAGAATTTTTGGCATCTTCGGTCTCCGCCCATTCCCCTTCGTCCCAAACATCGAGGCCGTGCCGACAGTTGAAGTCTAGTTGCTGCTCGCGTGCCTTCAGCACAGGAAAGTCCTCAGGTTTCAGGAACTGCCACCGCCGGTCTACTTAACCATCAAATCAGCTGCCTGCCGCAACGGGTCGGTGCATTCGTCGAGATTGAACCTCAGCGGGCCAACACCATGATGGAGACTGCCCGCAACGTGGATATGACCAACGGCATAGCTGGTCTGGAAGAACTTGCATCCTCGTTCTACGAACTGGCTGACAGGTTAATGCCCAACGAGACCCACGAAGCCCTGGCCGAAGCGGTGTACCAACACCAAGCTGGGTGTGATGGACGGAAGGTGATGGTTGGCGGCACACCTGTATCACTTGAAGTTGCTGTGAAGCAGCAGATCATACGTTTCATCCGACGTTAGCAACAGCGGGCCTGAGTATCTTGCATGGGGGGGGACGTCACTCAAAATTGGTAGGATATCCAAAAACATTGACCGGATTTCAATAGTTAAGTCACTCCGCAAGGCATTACCTAAAAGCTAGCTCGGAATACCGAAACAACCGTAAGATACTTAAGTGATGTATTGACGGAAACTTTTGCTGATTTCGCTCTAGTCATCGCACTGCTGTTCACGCTGTGGCTTTACGTCTATTTGCCCATGCGTATGGCAAGCAACAGGCATCGCAACCCATGGCTGTGGCTTTTGATCAGCATATTTTTCACACCGATTTTCGCAATAATCGGGATACTTTTGTTACAGGAAATCTGCCCCAAAAACCGACGCGAAGGACACGAATTATGCCCGACCACGAAGAAAACGACCTTGGATGGAACAACGCCGTGAATCGCCCTAAGACAAAATGGGAAGCTCGGGCTGATGGGGTAGTCGCCGCGACAAAGCTGACGATACTGGGCGTGATCGTTCTCGCAGCCATTATTGCGATGCTTTCCTAGTGTTTCGCCCTGCTTAGAGAGAAATAAACGAAGCCATCAATTGTTAGAAAAATGAAGAAAACTGAGGTCCGACGTGAATTCCCTTTCAAGCCAGCTGACTAACAAAGGGGCTTCTGCACAGGCAATGGATACACACTAAGGCAAGCGAACGACTGCTAAGGCCGCGGTTCTAGCTACAAGCGTATCAGTTACAAAACGTCCCGCGGTAGCAGCGGGTCGACACGCAGACTCGGTCGCCGAGCAGTCTATATGTGAACAACATCACTGAACACAAAACCGAAAGCCGCCATAGTCAACACTGTAACGAGTTAGCGTTCATGGTGTGTTTCGAACGCGAGATCGGTTTCTCCTCCCTGAGATAGGGGCGCGCTTTGTTTCCAGCGCGCCCCGTCTTTTTTTGGAACGATGTCACGTTTACCGGCCCAACTCGGGCTTGCGTAGAAGCCGCGCGGTACGACTTTGTCAAACGCTCTCACCGTCCTACAATTTGGGTGTGAACAAACGAAGCGAATGGCCATGCTGGAAGACAAGCGCAAAGATCTTGACTCGGAAAAGCAGAAACAACTCCTGCGGAAGTTGGTTGAAGATCTGAGTAAACAGCAGATCGACCTCTACTATCAGCCCACAAGCGAAATCGCCGCGTTTCTTGAGAAACAGATCGAAAGCGGTGAGTCTCTGCTGGCAGAAGACAGGGCGCTTCTACGTCGGTTGAGCCGCCGCGATATCGAAGTGCTTCTCAGCCTACACTGATAGATTTGCCAAAATTTTCTGCTAGAGAAAGTGGTGGGCGACCCTGGAATCGAACCAGGCGTGCGTCTCCGCGAGGGAGTTACAGTCCCCTGCCACACCTTGCGGCCTGTCGCCCACTGTCAGGCGTTGCACCTGACGTGGAGGCGTGATTACTAGCGCACCAAAGGAGCGTCAACAGGAAAATACCGCTTTGACGCAGGAAATCGAACGCCCGGCCCGGAGGCCAATAAAATGAAGAAACCCAAGTGGGTCGTGGAAAAGGAACAGGCGCGCAAAGCAACCGCTTCGGAAACGGTTTGGCTGTTTGGTCTGCACGCCGTGCGCGATGCGTTGATGAACCCGAAACGGCAGAAATTGCGCCTGATTGTGACCCGAAACGCCCGTGACAAGCTGGCAGACGCCATTGATTTTGCGGGCACCGAGGCCGAGATGGTCGATCCAAGAAAGTTCAACGCTCCGATTGATCAGGGATCAGTCCATCAGGGTGCCGCCCTTGAGGTCAAGCCGCTGGAATGGGGCGGGTTGACCGAAAACTGTATCGGGCGCGAACACCCTCGCGTGATTTTGCTGGATCGGGTGACAGACCCGCACAACGTCGGGGCGATTCTGCGCTCGGCCGAGGTGCTGGGCGCCAGTGCTGTGATCGGGACTCGGCACCATTCCGCGCCTGAGACTGGGGCGCTGGCCAAAACCGCGAGCGGCGCTTTGGAGCGTCAGCCCTATTTGCGGGTCCGCAATCTGGCCGACGCGATTGTCGAGTTGCAGGGCATGGGCTTTCTGGTGCTGGGTCTCGATGGTGAGGCCGAAGATACGATCGAGGCCGCCATAGGGGATCAACGTGATCGTCCAGTGGCGCTGGTGCTGGGTGCAGAAGGCCCTGGATTGCGGCAAAAGACCAAGGAAACCGTGGACAAACTGGTGAAAATTGACGCAGCCGGTGGTTTTGGATCTTTGAACGTCTCAAATGCGGCGGCGATCGCCCTATATGCCTCACGGTATACAGGATAGGAGCGCGTCATTTCTGGCCCATCGAAAATCGCCACCTGCTGCTATTGCGGGACCCGAGCGGCGCTTGTCCTGAAGGGAAAGCAGCGGCATGAGCTGAGCTGCTCCAGCTGCGGCGCGCCGTTGCATGACCTCAAGATGTTGCCCAAGCGCAAGGTGATCGAAAGCGCGCGAAGAAAACATGCAGTATCCCATACCGCCCCGCCGAAATCCAACCGCAAGAAAAAGAAGAAAACCTTGTTTTCGCGCGTGATGGATGAGGCCTGGGATGTGATCGAGGATATCTTCGACTGATCCTCACGCCTTGGAATGATCACAACCGCGTCATCTGGGGTGTCTCGCAGCACAAAACGTTGCAGGTTGAGACGCTGAGTCCATGAATCCGTTATGCCTATGCCAATCCGCCACGCTCTCATTGGCGCGCTGAGCGCCACTCTTCTCACTTCTGCCGCTATTGCGCAGCCCATGCCCGTATATTTCGCGCCCGAGGGGGCTGCGATGGCGGGATACGATCCAGTGTCCTATTTTCAGGGTGACGTACCCGTGCAGGGCCGCCCCGAAATTTCGGTGACCTGGAAGGGAGCCGAATGGCATTTCGCATCCCTCGAAAACCGCGCGCTGTTTGAGTCGAATCCGCGCGCCTTTGCCCCTCAATTCGGGGGGTATTGTTCCTACGCGATGGCACAGGGCATCCTCAAGGGAACCGATCCGGGGGCCTGGCAGGTGGTAGATGGGCGCCTATACTTGACGTTTTCGCCTGAAATTGAGCGGAAATGGCGTGAGGATCAGTTGGAATACATCCATCAGGCCGAAGGGAACTGGCCTGAGATTCTGTATCGAGAATAGGCAACCTTCCGCCATTTGTGAAAAGTCATCACAAAAATGAGCGCTCCCTCTTTTTTTTAACCAAAACATGCCTAAATGTCACAGTGACCGCGGAACGGAACTGCCGCGGGTCATTTCACTGTCCCTCGTTCCAACAACTAGCGCCCAAGGTTTCTTGGGCGCTTTTTTCTTTTTCAGCCGTCGCATAGGGTAGCGGTATGGCTGACTATTCTGATGAGTTCCTGAGATCCATACTGAAGCACACCAAGACCGTTGCCGTGGTCGGGGTGTCCATGAACGAGGTGCGGCCGAGTTTCTACGTGGCCCGCTATCTGTCGCTGAAAGGCTTTACAGTAATCCCGGTCAATCCCGGCCATGCGGGAAAGCAGCTTTTCGGTCAAACCGTGCGCGCCAGCCTGTCAGGTATCACAGAAGATGTTGATATGGTGGATATCTTCCGCCGCTCTGAGGCTGTGCCTCCGATCGTGGATGAGGCGCTGGAGGTATTCCAATCCCTGCGCACCATCTGGATGCAAATCGGTGTTGAACACGCAGAGGCTGCCGCCAAGGCTGAGGCGCGCGGCGTGGATGTGGTGATGAATCGCTGCCCCAAAATCGAATATCAGCGCCTGTTCGGAGAACTGCGCATGGGCGGCTTTAGCACTGGTATCATTTCATCCAAGCTATAGCGTTACTGCGCCTGGTAGGGTTTGAGGCGGGCCACCTGCTCTTGCCTGCGCTTTTCCAGAACAACCTCGCGCGGGACCCAGTCATATCTTGTGTCTTCCTGCAGCGGAGACCAGAAAAGAACCCCGCCATAACGCCACGGGTCCAAAACCACGCCATCATAGAGCGACTCGCCGCGCGCGCTGATAATGGCTGTACTGTGGTCGATTCGCAGTGGATTGTCGGCATTGGCGATGGCGCGATGCATGTCCAGCGTTTGGAAGTTCTCTTGCTTCAACCGCCGCTCGATATCTTCGGCCCAGTGCCAGCATAACCCACGCGGGCGCAGGCCCTTGTTGACCTTGGCATTGTGGATCAACGGAGGATCGGTGATCTCGTATTCCTGCACCAGCTGCGCGGTGTAAGAATACGCAATGCGGGCGGCCCGGTTGGCCTCAGCCGGATCAATATCGGGGCCGAGGCTTTGGATTTCCGAAGCAAGACGCTGAACTTCATCCCCGGTGGACGGCGGCGGGGCCGCACAGGCGCCCAAAGTCACGAGGGCCAGAACGCAGGCCAAAGCTCTGATCATTGTGATGTCCCTCGCCCGATAGACCGTGAAACATGATCATAGAACCGCTTCGGCGCGGACGGAAGACTGAGCTTAACTTTTTGGGCGTGCGGCCTTTTCGGCGATACCGCTAAGGCCCTGACGCCGAGCCAGCTCCGACAGCACATCGTCCAGCGCAACGTCGCGCGCGGCCAGCATGACCAGAAGGTGATACAGCACGTCGGCGGCCTCGGCCGTTAGCCCGTCCTTGTCGTTCTTGACGGCTTCGATGATGGCCTCAACAGCCTCCTCGCCGAATTTCTCAGCGCATTTTTCTGGGCCCTTGGCCAGCAGCTTTGCTGTCCAGCTGCTCTCCGGGTCCGCCCCTTTGCGCGCCTCGATTGTGGCGGCCAGATCGTGCAGAATGCTCATGTCAGCCTCATCGGGATACCGGCGGCGGCCATGCGTTCTTTGGCCTCGCGGATGGTGTATTCACCAAAATGGAAGATCGAGGCCGCAAGTACGGCGCTCGCCCCGCCCTCGGTGACGCCTTCGACGAGATGGTCCAGATTGCCAACCCCACCCGATGCGATCACAGGCACATCCACCGCGTCGCTGATTGCGCGGGTTAGCGGCAGGTTGAACCCTGACTTGGTTCCGTCCCGATCCATCGAGGTCAGCAGGATTTCTCCAGCACCTTTGGCAACCACGGTTTTCGCGAACTCGACCGCGTCGATGCCGGTGGGCTTGCGGCCACCATGGGTGAAGATCTCCCATTTTCCGGGGCTGACGGTTTTGGCGTCGATCGCGCAAACGATACACTGGCTGCCGAACTGGTCTGCCGCCTCGGCAATCACATCTGGGTTGGCAACAGCGGCGGAATTGAAGCTGACCTTGTCCGCCCCCGCCAGCAGCAGGGCACGCACATCATCCTTGGTCCGCACGCCACCACCTACGGTCAGGGGAACAAAGCACTGCTCGGCCGTGCGCTGAACCACGTCGAACATGGTGCCGCGGTTTTCATGCGTGGCGTGAATGTCCAGAAAACAGATCTCATCCGCGCCGGCGGCGTCATAGGCCTTGGCCGATTCCACCGGGTCGCCTGCATCGCGCAGACCCACGAAATTCACACCTTTGACCACGCGGCCATCGGCGACATCCAGACAGGGAATGATACGGGTTTTCAGCATGCGCTTTCCTTTGTTGCCCGCACCCTTACCGGCAAAGCCCCGCCGATGCCAGACTTGTGATTGTCACCCCTCTCAAACCTGTGAAAACTGTCCCCAAATTCATCAGGAGATCAACAAGATGCGAAACCTTATTCTGACCACTACCTTCCTTTTTGCAGGAGCAGTTGCCGCAATGGCTGACGATATCATCAAAGTAGAAACCGCAAAATCCGTGCCCGAGGCGCTGGACGCCCTCGAAGCCGCAGTGGGGAACGCAGGCGCGACGGTCTTTGCCCGCATCGACCACGCAGCCGGTGCCGAAAAGGTTGGTACGCCAATTCCGCCCAATCAGGTGCTGATCTTCGGCAACCCAGCCCTCGGGACACCCGCGATGCAGATCGACCCGCGTGCAGGCCTGTTCCTGCCGCTAAAAGTGCAGGCCTATGAGGATGCGAACGGGCAGGTCTGGCTGGCCTATGAAGACCCAAAAGAGACGATGGATGAACTTGACGAAGTCGAAAACTCGCCCGTGATCGAAAAAATGCGCGGCGCGTTGAAGAAACTGACCTCGGCTGCCGCGCAGTAAGGCATTTAGCTCAGGGCGCGAATGGCCTCAGCCAAGTCAATCGCGCCATCATACAGCGCCCGGCCCGAGATAGCGCCGTTCAGTTCAACTCCGCAATCGCGCAGGGCGATGAGATCGTCCAATGAACTGACACCACCCGAGGCAATGACCGGGATGGAGACGGCTTGGGCCAGCGCGGCTGTGGCTTCGATATTCGGGCCTTGCATCGCGCCATCGCGGTTGATGTCGGTATAGATGATTGCCGCAACGCCAGCATCTTCGAAGCTGCGGGCCAGATCGGCGACCTGCACGTCCGTTTCCTCGGCCCAGCCTTTGGTTGCGACCATGCCGTTGCGGGCGTCGATGCCCACTGCGACCTTGCCGGGGAAGACGTTTGCGGCCTCACGCACCAGATCGGGGTTTTCGACTGCAACGGTGCCCAGAATGACCCGTGCCAAACCCTTTTCGATCCAAGTCTCGATCGTTGCCATGTCGCGGATGCCGCCACCCAATTGGGCGGGCACGTTGCAAGCCTTCAGGATCGCCTCGACCGGAGCGGCGTTGACCGGCTCGCCCGCGAAGGCGCCGTTCAGGTCGACAAGGTGCAGCCACTCACATCCTGCATCAACAAAGGCACGGGCCTGCGCGGCGGGGTCCTCGTTGAAAACGGTGGCTTTGTCCATTTCTCCGCGCAGCAGGCGAACAGCGTTGCCGTCTTTCAGGTCGATGGCGGGATACAGGATCATGTCGGGCGGCCTTATCTGAATGTTACACGGGCGGCGTATCGCACAAGCGGGTTAGCGACGCAAAGTCAATCTTGCCCGTAGCCCGACACCGGGCCAGAGTGAACCCAAATCAGGGAGGTTATCATGAAGAAACTTGCACTTTCGATTGCTTTTGCATCGCTGGCCACAGGCGCGATGGCGGCAGATCCGGCGGATGGGCTTTGGAAAACACAACCGGGCGACACAGGTGGGTACCTGCACGTGTCGATCAGCGAATGCGGCAGCGCAATTTGCGGCACTATCGACAGCGCCTTTGATGGAAATGGCGACCAGATACTGGACTATGAAAACCTGGGCAAACAGATCATCTGGGACATGGTTGCAGAAGGCAGTGGCAGCTATGACAACGGCAAGATCTGGGCCCCGGATCGCGACAAGACCTACAACTCCAAAATGACGCTGGACAGCCAGAACCAGCTGACGGTCAAAGGCTGTGTCGCAGGCGGGTTGGTCTGCCGGGGGCAGACCTGGACCCGCATTCAGTAACGCCCTAGGGCGCCCAAGTCAGGAAGTTGCCGATCATGCGCAGGCCAATATCCTGGCTTTTCTCGGGGTGAAATTGCATCCCAAGCATCGTGTCGCGGCCGATCACGGCCGTGACGTCCTGCCCATAGTCCACATAAGCCAGCCTTTCCGCCGGATCCGTGACACGGAAATGGTAGGAGTGGACGAAATAGACATGATCGCCGGATTTCACACCATTAAACACCGGGTGATCGCTATCCAAAACCAGATCGTTCCAGCCCATATGCGGCACCTTGAGCGAAGCGTCCGAAGGCTCAATCCGCAGCACGTCCCCAGCGACCCAATCCAAACCATCGGTTGCGGTAAATTCATGGCCTTTCGAGGCCATCAACTGCATCCCGACGCAGATACCAAGGAAAGGGCGGCCTTTCTGTTCGACCGCTTCAACCATCGCGTCATAGATGCCCTTGTGTCCACGCAGCTCGGCGGCGCAGGCCGGGAACGCTCCGTCTCCGGGTAGCACGAGCCGGTCCGCGCGCGCGACAACATCCGCGTCCGAGGTCACAACGACCTCACCCGCGTTCAGTTCTTTCGCCATACGCTGAAAAGCTTTTTCGGCCGAGTGCAGGTTGCCGCTCTCGTAGTCGATGATCGCGGTGAGCATTTGAGTCCTTTCTGTGCGCAACTTGTCCGAAAACCGGTGCCCACTTTTCGGGCTACGCTTACAACGCGCCCTTCGTTGACGGAATCGCATCCGCCTTGCGCGGGTCGGTTTCGACCGCATCCCGCAGGGCGCGGGCAACGGCCTTAAAGGCAGCCTCGGCGATGTGGTGGCTGTTGAAACCGTGCAGCTGATCAATGTGCAGTGTGATGCCGCCATGGGTGCTGAGCGCCTGAAAAAACTCGCGCACCAGTTCGGTGTCGAACGTGCCGATCTTCTGGGTCGGCAGGTCCACGTTCCAGATCAGGAACGGGCGCGCTGACAGGTCCAGCGCACAACGCACCTGAGCGTCGTCCATGGGCAAGTGACACTCGCCGTAGCGGCGGATGCCTTTCTTGTCGCTCAGTGCCTGCGTCAGAGCCTGACCCAGCGCGATGCCGGTGTCTTCGACCGTGTGGTGGTCGTCGATGTGATAGTCGCCCTTGGCGCGGATCGTCATGTCGATCAGCGAATGACGCGCCAACTGATCCAGCATGTGGTCAAAGAAGCCAACGCCGGTCTGGTTGTCATACTGGCCGGTGCCGTCCAGATTGACCTCGACCGAGATCTCGGTCTCGGCGGTCTGACGGCTGATCTTTGCGCTGCGCATGGGCGAATTCCTTTTGCTACAGGCGCGCTTATAGACGGGGTTGGGCGGGTTGATCCAGTGCCCGCAGCGCATTCGCTTCAAACTGTTGCAGGGGATTGCACACAGGTCCGGGCCGTGCCAGCCTGCCTGAAACTCAAGTCAAAAGGCCCGGCACATGTCCACCTGCGTTTTTATCCAGATCCGCTGCAAACCCGGTACCACCTACAAGGTCGCCGAAGAGATCGCCCTGCGCGAGATTCACTCAGAGCTTTATTCCACCAGCGGCGAATACGACCTGCTGCTGAAGCTCTATATCCCCGAAACCGAGGATGTGGGCCATTTCATCAACGAACACCTGCTGGTGATTCCAAACATCGAACGATCCTTGACCACGATGACGTTCAAAGCGTTCTGATCTGAACCTGCACTCTTGATGCAGCAGAATCGGCCCGGTAGCGAAAGACATCCGGGCCACAGCTAAACACAGACGCTCAGGCACCGCGTTCACATCGAAATTGATCAGTTGGAAAAGTTTGCATCTGGAGCGGGCGAGGCGATTCGAACGCCCGACCCTAACCTTGGCAAGGTTATGCTCTACCCCTGAGCTACGCCCGCATCAGATACATATGTTGGTCCGAAGACCTTAACTCAATGGAGCGGGCGAGGCGATTCGAACGCCCGACCCTAACCTTGGCAAGGTTATGCTCTACCCCTGAGCTACGCCCGCGCCGTTGAGTGAGGAGGGATGTATAAATTCCCGCGCGAGCCTGCAAGCGGAAAAAGAAAAAAACCTGTAAAAATCTTTCGACGGAAATTCGGAGCTGACGCGTTGAATGGGTAATGAGGCTTACAAGGCGAAGGGACGCGTGATGAAATCAAGGGCTTTGGCAGAAATGAAGACGGCACTGTTGGCGGCGCTGATTGTTTTCGCGGTATTGCTCTGCCCGCCCGAGGACGATCCGTTGGCCGAGGCCCCCTCCCCTATGTATGAGCAGCAGGTTTTGACTGGTTAGGCCACCTTACCAGGTTTTGCCAAAAGGGTACCGCATTCGGCGCAGGTGTAATTCACGCCGGCCTCTGCGGACAGGTGGCACGCCTCGTTTTATTTGTGATGACTCCAGCAGCTAACCACCTGCCTGCCAGTTACGGCATTTACCGATGAAGGCGCAGGATGTAACACCGGAGAAAGGAGCCCGGCAAGAACAGGACGAAGATGCAGGTTGTTATCCACGCAGGCGTGGCCTTTTCCGACAATGACCGGTTGATCGAAACCCTAATGGCGAACACCGCGGTTCTAAGCCAGCAGCGGGTCATCCCTCTGGACCTCGCGCAGGGGCGGCAGTTTGTGAAAGTCGCCTCGGATTCCATGACAACCGGAGTGCCTCTGCCAGATGTCCTGATGGGCTTGAATGAGGTTCTTCCCGACCGCAACACCTGCGATCGCGTTGTCCTGTCGAGCGACAAGGTTTTTGGCCCCAGACGCACCGCGATTCTGCACGGGCAGTTTTATCCAAATGCGGCCGAGCGGATTGCGTTCCTGGACCGTGTTCTAGAGGCTGATCAAATCGAGCTGTGTTTCGCGCTGGTCAACCCAGCGAGCTTCATCTCGAAATTGCTGATGTCACTGCCCGAAGAGCGGCGGAAAGCCGTTCTAGGGAATACCGACTTGAGCAACCTGAACTGGCTGACCATGATCAACGACCTGCGAGAAAGAGCTCCGAACGTTCAGATCACGCTCTGGGCCAATGAAGATACTCCGCTTATCTGGGGCGATATCCTCAGAACGCTTGCCAGACTGCCTGACAAGGCGGCCCTGCAACATGAATACGCGTTCATTGCCTCAGTGCTGACGGACGCGGGCCGTGCAGAGCTGACGCAACTGCTGGAACAAATTGCCTGGCAGGATCGGGATATGCTGCGGGAAAGTCTGACCCATCTGTTCGATGAACATGCCGACCCCGCGCAGATCGAAGAAGAGCTTGAGATTCCAGGCTGGAATTCCGACGTGGTCAGCGCGTTTTCCGAGATCTATGAACAGGATCTCGCGGCACTACGCGCCATGCCGGGCGTAAGGGTGCTGCAGCCCTGACACGGGCTGCATTGCATTACATACCCAGCGCTTCCTTATACATTTCGAGAACCGCCTCTTCTTCGGCGATATCATCCTTGTCGCGCTTGCGCAGAGCGACCAGTTTGCGCATGACCTTGGTGTCGTAACCGCGCGCTTTCGCTTCGGCCATGACCTCTTTCTGCTGCTCGGCCAGATCTTTCTTTTCGGCATCCAGACGCTCGATCCGTTCGATGAACTGGCGCAGCTCGCCTGCTGTCACGCGGTAGTTGGCGGCGGCCTGATCTTCGGTCATGTCTTCCATGTAGGTCTCTCCCAGAGGCTGAATTGCGATGCTGAGACATCGGGCATGGTGCCGGATACATTGCCGGTGCCCGGGTCGCAAGCACCCAATCCCATGGGCGGGCTTGTCGGCAGGCCCCTGATCCGCTAAGCGCAAAAACACGGCACCAGCAAAGGCAGGCAACCATGTTCGAAATCATCACCTGGGGCGGCGCCGCCCTGTCAGTGGCCGGGCTTGTCGGTCTGATCTGGTGTATTCTGCGCGTAATGAAGGCCCGCAAAGCGGGCCTTTCAGATGACGAATTACGCGCTGTTGTTCAGGGTGTTCTGCCCTGGAACCTAGGGGCGTTGTTTCTGTCGGTCATGGGGCTGATGCTGGTCATCCTCGGCATATCGCTGGGATAACCCGACCGATCAGATCGGCAAATTGTCGAACCGCGCTTCCATCGCGTCCTCGCACAGGGCCGCATCCAGTCGGCGCATGCGCGACGGAACATGCATCCCTTGCTGACGCATGCGATCTACGATCTTGCTGAAACTGGGCTGCAGCGCCAATCGGGTATCCAGACACGCGTTCTGAAGTTTTTGCTCTAGCTCTTGCGCTTCGAAATAGAGGTTATCTGTCGTCATTGTGATCCTCCCAATTGTCAGTATCCCCGATATAGGTAACGCGGATACGACACGAAGATGCTACCGGAAACGATGGCGGTTTATTGCCCGCTAAAATAGCCTGTTCGGCAAATCTGCGCGTCCGGGTTAAAGTTTAGGCAAATTTCATATGTCGTGCCTTGACGGACATCAAAAGCCGAACTGACTCTTGTATCACATTCTGCTTTTCCTATATGTCGTCTAAGTGGAGGAAACCATGAAGCCAAAAGTGAAAGCGTTCTTCGACGACCAGACCTTTACGGTCTCGTACGTCGTCCACGAAGACAGCAGCCGCGCTTGTGCGATTATCGATAGCGTTCTGGATTTCGATCATGCCTCGGGCCGGACGGGGACAAGCTCTGCCGATGAGATAATCGCTTATGTGCACGCCAACGACCTCAAGACCGAATGGATTTTGGAAAGCCATGTGCATGCAGACCACCTCTCGGCTGCGCCATATCTGCAGCAGGCACTGGGCGGCAAAATCGGGATCGGACATCATATCGTCGAGGTGCAGGAAACCTTTGGCAAAATCTTCAACGAAGGGACCGAGTTCCAGCGCGATGGCAGCCAGTTTGATGCCCTCTTCCGCGAGGGCGACAGTTTCCACATCGGACAGATGCGAGGCGATGTGCTGCACACACCCGGTCATACGCCGGCCTGCTTGACCTATGTGATCGGCGATGCCGCTTTTGTCGGCGACACCTTGTTCATGCCCGACTTCGGCACCGCACGATGCGATTTCCCGGGCGGCTCATCCGAGGTGCTTTTTGAGTCGATCCAGAAGATCCTGTCTCTGCCCGATGAGACCCGCATTTTTGTGGGGCACGACTACAAAGCTCCGGGCCGGGATGAGTATGCGTGGGAGACGACGGTGGGCGAGCAAAAAGCGCTGAACATCCATATCGGGCAAGGTCGCAGCATCGAAGAGTTTGTGGAAATGCGGGATGCGCGCGACGCGACACTCTCCAAACCCCGGCTGATTCTGCCGTCGCTTCAGGTCAATATGCGCGCGGGCCAGATGCCCCCGGCCGACGAACAGGGCGATGTTTTCCTGAAGTTGCCGATCAACAAGCTGTGACCCGCGCCAACAGTATAGGATGGACATAGAATGAACCCGGACTGGATATGGGGCCTTTGTGGCGGCATCCTGATCGGCTGCGGCGCTGCGCTTTACCTGCTTGGCAATGGCCGGATCATGGGGGCCAGTGGCATTCTGGGAGGTTTAATCGACGGCCCGGCAAGGCGCGAGAAACTGGTATTTGTCGTGGGGCTGATCGGTATGCCGCTGATCATGAGCCGTCTGATGAGCGAACGGCCTGAAACGCACCTGACGGAAAATCTAGGCCTTCTGGTCGTGGCCGGGCTTTTGGTTGGCATCGGCACGCGGCTGGCAAACGGGTGCACTTCGGGTCATGGGGTCTGCGGCATCTCTCGGTTTTCGCTGCGCGGGATTGTTGCAACCCTAATCTATATCGCTGCCGGAGCGGTGGTTCTGGCCCTGTTCCGCCACGGTTTGGGGGTGATCTGATGCGGTTGTTGATCGCTTTGATATCGGGCGCGATGTTTGGCGCGGGGCTGTTGCTATCGGGAATGACGGATACCCAAAAGGTTCAGGGCTGGTTGGATATCTTCGGTGCATGGGACCCGACACTGGCCTTCGTCATGGGAGGCGCGATTCTGCCCATGTTGGTCGCGTGGCGCATGACCAAGACCCGCCAACCATTGACTGGCGGCACATTTCCCGCACCAGCTCGGTCCGAACTTGACCGAGGGTTGATCCTCGGCTCAGTCCTGTTTGGCGCAGGCTGGGGATTGGTCGGTCTATGCCCCGGCCCAGCCATGGCAGCACTGTCCTATGGCGGGACCAGCAGCGCCGTCTTTCTGGTTGCGATGGCGGCGGGGATGCGGTTGGCGCCGGGGCTGCGCGCACAACTGGACAGGGCGGCCAACGCGGCCTAATCAATTGGCATGGAGATTCGACCAATAACCCCCCGCTACGCCGTGTCCCCGCAGATCACTGTCGAGGACGTGCCCGCCATTGCCGAGGCCGGCTTCGTCAAGGTTATCTGCAACCGACCCAATGCCGAAGTTCCCGAGATCATGCAATCGGATGCCATCGGAGACGCGGTCCGCGCAGCCGGGCTGGAATACGAGGTGCTGGAACTGACCCACCAGACCATGACACCCGAGAATGTCGCCCGGCAACGCAATATTGCCGAAAATAGCTCTGGCCCGGTTCTGGCATATTGCGCGTCCGGCACGCGTTGTTCGGTTGTTTGGGCTCTGGGTCAATGCGACCAGATGAGTACGGATGAGATTCTGACTGCCACCACCAATGCCGGGTATCAGTTGGAGCAGCTGCGCCCTACTCTGGATCAACTGCGCAACACGTCAGACTAGATCAGACTTCCCCATACTTCGGGCTATCGAGGCCCGCCAGTTGCGAGATTTCTGCAGTCATTCGATCGGGTTCAACAAGGCTCAGGTCGTCGTCGACCGGATCGGCAATCGAGGGGTTCGCGACCAGATCGAGAGGATCGGACAGGATATCTACGCCCGTGTCAGCCATATCGCCCCGGACACTGGCCGGTCGGCTTTCTATGAATTCAGCGGACTCCGACGCATCCAGCGCAGGCAGCGGTACGTTTTCATTCAGCCGAACCGCGCGCATCCCGCCCGACTGCCCCAGACGCCCGACCGAGGCGCGTGTGCGCTCGATGGTCAGAATCTCAGTCCGGTCCAACCGCGCGCCAGTCAGCGGTAACAGGCTGCCCACCTCAAGCGCCGACAGATGCGCCAAAGGCAACCTCGTCCGGCACACCACGGCGTTCAGCTCGGCCCGGATAACGCCTGATGACTGCTTCAGCCGAGGGCCCGTATCGACGTCCAGCTCGGTCTCAGCCTCATCGGGCGCGGGCGGATCAGGCAGCACAATCGTGATCTGGCCCTGACGCAACCCGCCAGCAAGCTCCACTGTCAGATCAAAAACGCGGTAGCTGTCGGCCACCAGCGACAAGGTCAGGCCGCGCAAATCCGCCGCCCGTGAGGTATACTCATACCCAGTCAAACCCTGCTGATCTGCCGCATCGACCAGACCGACGGCACGGCGCAATGCATCCTCGACCAGCGGGGCGGCCATGGCGGCGTCCGTATCCGTAAAGCCTCTCGCGGCGGGCGCGTCCGGTGTAACCTCACCAATTGTTTGGGTCTGAACGATGGCCGAGACGCAGTTCAAATCCAGACAGGCCGCCGCAACCCCTTCGGGACCCGTAAATTTCAGCAGTAACCAATTCTCGGCCAATGTGGCCGCAAGGCCAGCCTGCGCCCGATCTGCCTGTTTCGCCCCGATAACAGCCAGCGGAAGGTTCAAACGCTCACCCGCGGCCCGCGCAAAGCCCAGACGCAACGCCCGCAGGATCGAGCGGGGTCGATCCCCCAAATCCCCCTGCCCCAATGACAATTTACGCGCCAGAGCGGCGCCGGCCGTGTGTGCCATGGCTTCGGTACCATCCGATTTCTTGTCGTGAGTCTTGGTGTAACCCGGCAGAGGTTACGAACTTCTTTAAACCGGACTATTGCGCCGCTTGCCGGTAGGCCAAAGGCAGGCTGACGCGGAACGCAGCACCGCCCTGCCCCGGCAGATATGTGATATCGCCGCCCAAACGGTGCATAATCTCGCGGCAGATCGCCAATCCAAGCCCGGCGCCGCCAGCCTTGTCCCCTCCGACCCGCGCGAATTTCTCAAAGATCATGGACCGCGCCTCAGGCGGGACACCGCTGCCATTGTCGATGAAGTCCACAACCAGCTGCCCGCCCACATCATGCGCCGAGATCGTCAGAACGGGTTCATCGGCATCACAGTATTTCCGCGCGTTGGAGATGAGGTTGATAAACACCTGCCCCAAGCGGTCGAGATCAGTTTGCAAGGGAATACGCTCAGACGCCTTGCTGCGCCGCACAACGAGCCGTTGATCCGTGCCCGCCAGTGCGCTGGAGATCGACCGATCAAGAACCGAACGCAACGTATCGTCGCCAAGGTTCAGCCTGACCTGCCCGTTCTCCAGAACGCTGAGGTCGAGCAGATCGTCCAGCAGACGTGTCAGGCGCAGCGCCTCGTCGTGAATGATGGCGGCATAGCGGGTTTGTTCTTCACCGCTCAGCCCCTGGGTGTCGCGCATGATCTCGGAAAAGGCCCGGATTGAGGTCATGGGCGTGCGCAATTCATGACTGACTTGGCTGAGGAAACTGTCTTTCTGCTCGGATATTTGGGTTAGCTTGGCGTTGGCATCGCGCAACTGGCGTGCCGTGCGGCTAAGCTCGGCAGATTTTTCTTCCAACTGGCTGGAGTATTCCAGCAATTGCGCAGATTCGTCGGCGACTGCCAGGAGGTCCTCGACCGAAACCGAGGCTCCTCCCACGATCTGCCCGATCATCGCATGCGCGGTGGCCGCCCCCACTGAGCCGCTGAGTTCCCTCTCAAGTCGGGCCAGAAATCCGGGCGTTGGCTCGGGCAAGGGCGAGCGCCCGCCCTGAAGCTCGGCCTCGCGTTGGAATAGTTCCTGGGCGGGCGATGTGCCCAGAATGCGCTGGGTCATGATCATCAAGTCTTCACTTTGCGCAACCGACCCGGTCCAACCGCGCGGCGCGACCGAGTGGTCAAAGACATTGACGAATTGCGCGCCCTGAAGCCGCTCCAACGGGCTGGGAAAGCTCAGCAGGGATACGACGCAGAACACCACGGCATTCAAGGAAATCGACCACATCACGGAATGCACCATTGGGTCGATACCTTCGATCCCGAAAAGGGCCTGAGGTCGCAGCCATGCAATACCAAATGGTCCGTTCAGCAGCACAGTCTCGGGCATCCATGCCGCCCCCATTCCGGGAAGAAGCAGGGTGTAGATCCACAGAACAAAACCCACGGTCAAACCTGCCAATGCACCGGTTCTGGTGGCTCCGCGCCAGAACAATCCGCCGACCATCGCGGGCAGGATTTGCGAAATACCGCTAAAGGCCACCAACCCGATCGACGCCAGCGCCGCGCCGCCGCCGGACAGACTGTAGTAGAAATAGCCGAGAGCCATTATCGCAGCGATCGAGATACGCCGCGCCATCAATACGATGTTGCGCACGTCTCCGGGGACAGACCCGACCCTCTCATGCGTGTTCAGCCAGATCGGCATTACGACGTGGTTCGACACCATCGTCGACAGGGCCATTGCCGTTACGATCACCATCGAGGTCGCCGACGAGAACCCCCCGATAAAGGACAGCATCGCCAACCCGTCCTTGCCCTGCGACAACGGCACGGTCAGCACGAACAGATCCGGGTTCGACCCTTCCGGCAACATATCGAGCCCGATAACGGCGATGGGGACGACAAACAGGCTCATCAGCAGCAGGTAGAGAGGAAAGGCCCAGGCGGCGGTGCGCAGATGGCCCTCATCATCATTCTCGACAACCATCACCTGGAACATGCGGGGCAAGCAGACGAAGGCGGCGGCGGACAGGAAAATAAAGGTCGTCCAGCGTCCGGCATCCACTTGCCACGTGCCAATTTCCGAGGCGTCGATCCGCTCCATCATCGGGCTAAAGCCACCCGCAACGCCCCAGACCACGAAGATACCGACCGCGACCAGCGCAAACAGTTTGACCACCGACTCGACCGCAATGGCCGTGACCACGCCGTGGTGGCGCTCATTGGCGTCCAGGTTGCGGGTGCCGAACAGAATCGCAAACATCGCCAGCCCAGCCGCCACCCAGAAAACGCTGGAGCCTTCGCGATAGAGGCCCGAGGGGTCGGCCTCGGCAAAGATCGAGAAAGACAGGGTAATCGACTGCAATTGCAGCGCTATATAGGGCGTGCCGCCAATCACGGCCAGAATCGTGACGCACACCGCCAGCGTGTTCGACTTGCCATAGCGCGAGGACAACAGGTCCGCGATCGAGGTCACGCGCTGGCTGCGCCCGACCCGCACCAGTTTGCGCAGCCCCCACCACCAGCTGATCATCACCAGCGTCGGCCCGAGATAGATTGTCACGAACTCCAACCCCGACCGCGCCGCATTGCCGACCGCGCCGTAAAAGGTCCAGGCTGTGCAGTAGATCGAGAGGGACAGCGTGTAGATCAAAGGGGAGCGCAGCCATTTGCCCCGTCCGGCCGCCGCCATCCTGTCTGCGGCAAATGCCACGCCGAACAGCAGAACGACATAGCCCAGACAGACCAGAATCAGGACGTTAAGCGTTGCCATCAGCCTGCGTCCGCCTCAGAGCTGTCATCCGCGCCGGTGCGCCGGGCGACGAAGCCAAAAAACAGGCTGACCAAAATCAAACCGATCCAGCAGGCGAATATGTAGGAGATGGCTGAAGACAGCGGCACACCGCCGGTTTCAGACTCGGCGTCCGGCCAAAGCAGCGGCAGCACCAGCAACGCACCGCCCAGAAATGGCAGCAACCGAGCCGAATCCGCCAGCCTGCGCCGGCGATAGCTTTGCCGTTCCAGAAACAACGAAGGCCGCGTACCGCGCGACGTGCGGTCCTGACCTTCGGGCGACGTCATAACTGCGTCGCCTGTGCATGCAGATCGCGTACAGCGGTCAGAACCTCGGCGTTGGAAAACGGTTTGGTCATGAAGCGGCTGACGCCCGCATTCTCGGCCATCTCACGATCTCTGGACTGCCCGCGCGCTGTCAGCATCAGAACCGGCAGGTCCTGCATGTCGTCCAAGGCGCGCAGATCGCGGAGAATGTCCATCCCACTCTTGCCCGGCAGCATTACGTCCAGAATCACCAGATCAGGCTGCGCGCCCTGAATGACCTGAAGCGCATCAGCACCATCGCCATGTGTCTCGACCTGCCACCCCTCGCGAGTCAGCAAGAACCGGATGGCCTCGGCGATGTTGGGCTCATCCTCAATTAACAGAACCTTACGGCTCATTTGTGTATATCCTCCCGATGACTGGCCTCCACCCCGGAACCAGTCATCGCCAGATTAAGCGGTTGTTCGGGAACCTGTCAAAAGCCTTCGCTCAGAATTGACGGCTCGCGACGAGAACCGCAATCACCGCTTGGGCAAATCCGGCAGCTTGGACCGACGCGTGTCGTCTCAGGGTTCGGCTCGGCTTCGACCAGAGGCTGTATCAGCATGGCCGCGCGATATGAGGGTTCCTGATCATATCCGGACACGCCGTGCGGCCAGGCATAAGCATGACATTCGAACATTGCAGCAGCACGCCCCTGCTGCGCGACCTGCCGTCTGATCGGAACCAGAGGCCGGTTCAGCGCAGAAAACAGCGGCCAATGCGGGCAGGCCTCGCCATGGCGTGGCAGTGACAGGCCGGGGACAGGCTTCAGAAACAGGATACTGCCCGAGCCGTCGCAGATCACCAGCCCTACTGGGCGGTTCAGCACCTTTTCGGGCAGGCTGGCGAGGCGTCGGAACACTGTCGGCAGATCGACCGAGAATCGCTGGGCCAGTTCCAGAGGGTTCGGATCACCATCTGCAAGCGTGGTTTTGAGGGCATCAAGCGGCATGGCCTTGGCGTCAGCCTCACTCTGCTTAAGCCATTCCCCTGCAAGGTTACGTGCAGCCGAGGTATTTAGACCCTCTAGATCTATGACCTCTGCCCCTTCCCCGGCGTCGAGTTCTGGAAAGCTATAGCCGCGCGCATCAAGAAACACCTCAACCTCTTCCAGCGGTGCGCCACGCGGGTCTTTCGACGTATCGCTTTCGTCTAGGTAGGTCACCAGCGCCTTTGAACTGTCGGCCAGTCGCTCGGCATCCTGATGAAGGTTCTGGTGGAACCGATCCTGCCACTCGGCGTCGATATCCTGCGGGTCGGCCAGAATCGCTGCGGTCGACCGAATCGCCGCTGCGGTCGAGAGCACTTCGTGCATCGAGGCCGCCAGATGCGGGTCATGGGTCAACCGATCCGACAGGGTTGCAACCGTTCGTTCCAACGACACCACACGTCGGTGCATTTGCGCCAAAACCCCGGACCAACCGGGAAAGCGGCCTGCGAATTCCTCAAGCGTTTCAATCTCGGCCTGCTGGCCCACCGCATCGGCCGCCGCTTCGCGCAACGCCGATATCAAGGTCGCTTCGATCCCTTGCGTCAACACGGAGGGCTCAACTGCCAGCGCCGCGGCAATATCGACCAGCAATTTGCCCCCGATCCGGCGGCGGTTGTGTTCGATCAGGTTCAGATAAGAGGCCGAGATCCCCACTTGTCGCGCAAGTTCCGCCTGCCTCAGACCCGCGATCTGCCGTCTTTCGCGGATCCGGCTACCGGTCAGCAAATCCCGCATGATCAAGGTCCTCAGTCACGTTTAGCTATCTCTGGTTAGTCGTATTTTCAGTTTATTCTATCATTTTCTTGATGTTATGCATCAGTTTTCAGGATGAGTTGACAAGATTAACAACTTCCGGTTCTCGACGGCACCGCCAGACGCGCTTCGCCCCTTCTCATTTCCTGCATTTACCGCCACCATATGGGTATGAGCGATCCTGCTTTTGAATATGCACCCATCGGCCTTGTCGAATTGGAAAACCGCATCATTCGACGGTGCAATTTGCAATTTGCGCGCACCTTTGGCGGGGATGAAGCCGAATACAACAACATGCCCTTGCTGCACCTCTACCCCTCGGTCGCGGATTGGGAGAGAATCGGGCAACGCAGCCTGCAAGTGATGCGCGATACCGGCTATTACACCGATGAACGGGTGATGCGACGTCGGAACGGAGACCTGTTCTGGTGCCGCGCGCGTGGACGCTCGCTTACACCTGACGACCCGTTTCGCCATGGAATCTGGAGCTTTTCCGACATCTCGGAGGAGCGGCCGCTGGTGGAACTGACCGTGCGCGAGCGCGAAGTGGCGATCCTGTCCTGCCGCGGCCTGTCTGCTAAGGAAATCGGGATGGAACTGGGCTTGAGTTACCGCACGATTGAGGCCTACCGCGCCCGGCTGCTGGAAAAATTCGGCGCCCGCAAACTGCCGGAACTGGTTGCAAAGCTCTCTGGTATGCCCCTGTAGACACAACTGCCCGTCACAAACCATCCAAACCCCCTATTTTCAGGCACAAACGGCGCTTTCCATGGCTGCTCGCTTGGCTTATAACGCTGCGTAATCAGATCGAAGCCCGCGTAGATACAGACGGGCCAAAGGGGAACCTTCGAGGATACTCATGACAGATACCAAACACGAAGCGGATGTGGCGTTCATCAAAGCCTTGGCCGAACTGCTGCGCGAAAATGACCTGACCGAACTGCAGGTCAAACGCGAATATGGCGAGGAAGACAGCCTGAACGTGCGCGTCAGCCGCGCAACGCAAACGGTTGCCGCTCCGGTTCAGGTTGCCGTTCCGGCCGCAGCTGCAGCGCCTGTCGCTGCCGCGCCGGCCCCTGCAGCAGCCCCCGCAGCCGCGGTCGCGGATGTGGAAGACCCGGCCAGCCACCCCGGCGCTGTGACCTCGCCTATGGTCGGCACGGTTTACATGCAACCCGAGCCCGGTGCGCCCTCTTTCGTTTCGGTCGGTGCGTCTGTTTCCGAAGGAGACACGCTGCTGATCGTCGAAGCTATGAAGACGATGAACCACATCCACGCGCCCAAATCGGGCACCGTGAAACGCATTCTGGTCGGCGACGGAGACGCTGTGGAATTCGGCACCCCTCTGGTCATCATCGAGTAAGGCGGGCCCATGTTCGACAAGATCCTGATTGCCAACCGAGGCGAGATCGCCCTGCGCGTCATCCGCGCCGCGCGCGAGATGGGGATTAAGACGGTCGCCGTCCACTCCACCGCCGACAGCGACGCGATGCATGTGCGCATGGCGGACGAATCGGTCTGCATCGGCCCCCCGCCCAGCCCGCAAAGCTATCTGTCTGTCCCCGCGATCATCTCGGCCTGTGAGATCACCGGCGCGCAGGCGATCCACCCCGGCTATGGCTTCCTATCCGAGAACGCCGAGTTCGTGCAGATCGTCGAAGACCACGACATCACCTTCATCGGCCCCACCGCCGAACATATCCGCGTGATGGGCGACAAGATCACCGCAAAGGACACGATGAAAGCGCTGGGTGTACCGTGTGTTCCTGGCTCCGACGGTGGTGTCCCGACATTGGAAGACGCAAAGCGTATCGGTGAGGAATTCGGCTATCCCGTCATCATCAAAGCAACCGCCGGTGGCGGCGGACGCGGCATGAAAGTCGCGATGAGCGCGGATGAGATGGAAAGCGCCTTCATGACCGCACGTGCAGAAGGTAAAGCCGCCTTTGGCAACGATGAGGTCTATATTGAGAAATACCTCACCACACCGCGCCATATCGAGATTCAGGTCTTCGGTGACGGCAAAGGCAACGCTGTCCATCTGGGTGAGCGCGACTGTTCGCTTCAGCGCCGTCACCAAAAAGTGTTCGAAGAGGCCCCCGGCCCCTGCATCACCCCCGAAGAACGCGCCAAGATTGGCAAGATCTGCGCCGACGCGGTGGCCAAGATCAACTATATCGGCGCTGGCACCATCGAGTTCCTGTACGAAAAAGGCGAGTTCTACTTCATCGAGATGAACACCCGCCTACAGGTGGAACACCCGGTGACCGAAGGCATCTTCGGCGTCGATCTGGTGCGCGAACAAATCCGCGTGGCCTCGGGCTTGCCGATGTCGTTCGGACAGAATGACCTAGAGATCAATGGCCACGCCATCGAAGTTCGGATTAACGCAGAAAAACTGCCCAACTTCTCGCCCTGCCCCGGCAAGATCAGCGCGTATCACGCACCGGGTGGCCTGGGCGTGCGGATGGATTCGGCGCTTTACGATGGCTATTCAATCCCGCCCTATTACGACTCACTGATTGCCAAACTGATCGTTCAGGGCCGTGACCGCGCCGAAGCGCTGGCCCGTCTGGAACGCGCCTTGGGTGAGTTGATCGTTGACGGTATCGACACCACAGTGCCTCTGTTCCACGCTCTGTTGCAGGAGCCGGACATCCATAGCGGCGATTACAATATCCACTGGCTGGAGCATTGGCTTGCGGAGAATATGGCCGACTAACCCCACAGGGCCGGTAGGCGCGCGCCGCCCGGCCCTTGGATGCTTCTCATGAGCCTGTCACCAGAACTTTTGCTGCACGGCTATTCGATCGGCATTTTCCCGATGGCCGAACACCGCGATGACCCGGACCTGTTCTGGGTCGACCCCAAATTCCGCGGGGTTTTCCCGCTGGACGGTTTCCACATCTCACGCAGCCTTGCAAGGCGGATACGGAGATGCGGCTTTTCCATCTCGATCAATCAGGATTTCGAAGGTGTTGTAGATGGGTGTGCCGATCGTGCCGACACATGGATTAACGCCGAGCTGCGCGACCTGTATCGGCAGGTGTACAACGCAGGCCAAGCGCATTCTCTGGAAGTATGGGAAGACGACCAGCTTGTCGGAGGCGTTTTCGGAGTAGCTCTAGGCGCCGCGTTCTTTGGCGAGAGCATGTTCTCACGTCGCACTGACGCCTCGAAAATCGCGCTGGCTTATCTGGTGGACCGCCTGCGACAGACCGGTTTTCAGCTGTTCGATACACAGTTTCTGACCGCACATCTGGCCTCACTCGGCGCGATCGAAATCCCCCGGAGTGACTACCGAAAAGCGCTGGAAGAAGCGATTGGCGATAGCGCCGACTTTGCCGCCGAGGTGCCTCAGTCCGCCGATGGGGTGATACAGCGGATCACCCAAACGTCGTAGCGCGAATGATCTAAGGCATTCAGTGCCGGAGAGGTCGCGATCATCCACCCGTCAAACAATTGCTCCGCCTTGCCCTGTTCCCAGATGGTCAGGAAGGCAAACGCATCCCCGGTCGGGTTATCGACGGGATAGCGGCAATCCCCCAAAGCGACATCCAGACCAAAGACGGCCTGTGTCTGACCAGTCTGCAGCTCAACATCCACGGTCTGACCATTGACTTTATCCAAACCGCGCAACATAGCGCCGGGCCCGGACTGAACCGTTTGCTGAGCTGTCGCGGATGTCGCGGCCAGCGCCAACGCAAATGCCAAAGCGCGCATCATTCGCTGCCGTCTCCGGCGACGAACTTCACCAGCAACGAGATCAGGCTGACCGCGCCCTGCGTATCTTCGATCTGATCGCCGGGCTCAAAATAGAATGGAGAACCGCCGGGCATCACCTCAACAAAATTGCCCCCCAATAAGCCTTCGGAGGAAATCACGATGGCACTGTCATCGGGCACGAGAACACCATCCGCGACCGAAAAAGTCGTATCAGCGCGGTAGGTCTCAGGGTTCAGGGTCACGTCGGTAACGGTCCCGATTTTGACACCCGCAAGGCGCACATCTGTTCCGACATTGACCCCTTCCAGCGACCGAAAGGACGCCCCAAGCTCATATCCGGCACTGCCTTGTGACAGGCCGGTGGATTGGCTGGCATAAACACCAAACGCGACGGCGCAGGCCAAGACGGCACCGCCGACGAATACTTCGGTCCAGTTGTGGGTCGACATTGCTCGCCTCGTCTTATTCCGGGCTCCAGGCCTCGTAGTCCTTGCGCTCAACAGGCTCCGCACGACGCAATGAACCCGCAGGGGTGTACGCAAGCGCGGTACCTGTCAGGTTCTCCTGATGCGGTTTTTCCCAGGCCTTATGAGCCAGCGGTTTGTCTGTTGGCGGCTCATCCCAGGTGCGGTGAAGCCACCCATGCCAATCGGGATCAACCCTGCTGGCTTCAGCCTCACCATTGAATATCACCCAGCGTTTGCTGTCATCGGCAGTTCTATAGAAGACGTTGCCTTCATTGTCCTCGCCAACTTTAACACCTTTGCGCGAAGTAAAAATCTGCGTGTTCAGGGTTGCCCCGTTCCACCAGGTTACGGCCCGTAAAAGAGTGTTCAGGATGCCCATGATCCGCCTCCGGCATTTCGGTCCCAAGGAGTTATGACCCAAAGGCGCGCCAAGGTCCAGTACCCGCCGCGTGACTGCGTCACTGCGGCAATAAAGCGGTCACTTCGATCTCGATCCGGTATTTGGGGTCGATCAGACCGCATTCAATCATCGTCGCGGCCGGCGGATTGGCTCCAAAAACCTCGGATAACACCGGCCAGCAAGGCTCGAACTCGGTCCGGTCGGGCAGCATGTAGGTCACGCGAACAACATCGGCGAAACCTGCGCCAGCCTCGACCAATGCTTTCCCGATGATGTCCAAGGCTGATCTGCATTGATCGACAACGCTCTCACCCTGTCCAACAGTGCCGGAAACGTGCACCCACCCTCCGGCCACCACTGCTCGGCAATAGCCGACCTTGCCCTCAAATTCACCACCTGAAGAGATACGCTTGATTGCGGACACGGCTCATTTCTCCGAGAATTTGAATGTCATGAGATTTTGCGAGGCTCTGCCTCGCGCTCCGGGATATTTTTGGCCAGATGAAGTAACGGATCCTCAATTCATCTGGCTGGAAATACCTCGGGGGAGTCGCCTGAAAGGCGGCGGGGGCAGCGCCCCCTTACCCCTTAACCAGCTGACGCCGATTCCGGCACGGCATCCGCATAGATGATCAACGGCTGTGAATCAGAGGTAACGGCCTCTTCGTTTACAACCACTTCGGTCACATTCTTAAGGCCCGGAAGTTCGAACATCGTATCCAGCAAGATATCTTCGAGGATCGAACGCAGCCCCCGAGCGCCGGTTTTACGCTCGATCGCTTTCTTGGCGATCGATTTCAGCGCCTCATCGGTAAAGGACAGTTCCGCGTCCTCCAGCTCGAACAAACGCTGGTATTGTTTGACCAGAGCATTCTTGGGTTTGGTCAGGATGGTGACCAGAGCGTCCTCGTCCAGATCCTCCAACGTCGCCAGAACCGGCAGACGACCGACGAATTCCGGGATCAACCCGAATTTCAGCAGATCTTCCGGCTCGAGGTCTTGGAAGATTTCGCCAACGCCACGCTCGTCATTGTCGCGCACGTCAGCGCCAAAGCCCATTGCCGAGCCCTTGCCGCGTTGCGCAATGATCCTATCCAGACCGGCAAAGGCGCCGCCACAGATAAACAAGATGTTGGTGGTGTCCACCTGCAGGAACTCCTGCTGCGGATGCTTGCGGCCACCCTGAGGCGGAACCGAAGCGACAGTCCCTTCCATCAGTTTCAGCAGCGCCTGCTGCACACCTTCACCCGAGACGTCACGGGTGATCGAGGGGTTTTCGGACTTACGGGTGATCTTGTCGACCTCGTCAATATAGACGATGCCGCGCTGTGCGCGTTCCACATTGTATTCGCTGGCCTGGAGCAGCTTCAGAATGATGTTCTCAACATCCTCACCCACATAGCCAGCTTCGGTCAGCGTCGTCGCGTCGGCCATAGTGAACGGCACATCCAGAATACGTGCCAGCGTCTGGGCTAGCAGCGTCTTGCCGCAACCGGTCGGACCGATCAGCAGGATGTTCGACTTGGCCAGTTCAATATCACTACCCGCTTTCTGGGCGTGGTTCAGACGCTTGTAGTGGTTGTGGACCGCAACCGACAGAACCCGCTTGGCTGTGGCCTGACCGATCACATAGTCGTCCAGAACCTCACAGATATCCTTAGGTGTCGGTACCCCGTCCGAGGATTTCAGACCGCTGGCCTTTGTTTCCTCGCGAATGATGTCCATGCACAGCTCGACGCATTCATCACAGATGAAAACGGTCGGGCCTGCGATCAGCTTGCGCACCTCATGCTGGCTTTTTCCACAAAAGCTGCAGTAGAGCGTGTTTTTGCCGTCACCGCCTGAATTCGTCGCCATGATCTACCTTTCGGGCTTCGTCTCTGCGCCCCTACCTGTGGGGCACGCTTGCGCATGTTCGTGCAGCTTAGGCCAGCGCTCTGGCGGCTACAATCTCAAAATGGCCCTGCGCTTGGCGCGCGGGACGCGTTTCTTAGGCCTCTTCCGTATCCATCTTGGCACGGTTTTCGACGATCTCGTCGATGTGACCCCAATCCTTGGCCTCTTCGGGACTCATGAAATTGTCACGATCCAGAGCCTTTTCAACGGACTTCTTGGTCTGACCGGTGTGACGTACGTAGATGTCATACAAGCGATCTTTCAGCTTCTGTGTTTCAGCGGCATGGATCATGATATCGCTGGCCTGACCCTGATATCCGCCGCTGGGCTGGTGAACCATGATCCGGCTGTTGGGCAGCGAAAAGCGCATGCCCGCCTCGCCGCCAGCCAGCAAAACCGACCCCATCGAGGCCGCCTGACCGATGACCAATGTGGAACATTTCGGCTTGATGTACTGCATTGTGTCGTAAATCGACAAACCGCTGGTCACCACACCGCCGGGCGAGTTGATGTAGATCGAGATTTCCTTGTTCGGGTTTTCCGCCTCAAGGTGCAGCAACTGCGCGACGATCAGATGGCTCATACCGTCGTGAATCGGACCGTTAATGAAGATAATCCGTTCTTTGAGCAGGCGCGAGAAAATGTCATAGGCGCGCTCCCCCCGGCTGGTCTGCTCAACGACCATGGGCACGAGCGTATTCATATAGGTATCTACTGGATCGAACATTCGGAACCTGCCTGCTTTGCTATGGATCGGGACATTATCCCAACAAGAGTTACCCGAGTCTTAGTGTCGCCACTGGGGGGCTGCAAGGGGGGCCAGCAAGAACGACCTTGCAAACTGTTCGCAAGATACGGCAGAGCTTGTCTTTGGCTCACCTTGCACAGAGGCCGAAAACGGCGCTTTTTTGTTCACCGCTTCTTTGATCACAGTATTTTGATGCATGCATATGGGCGTAAAAGTGCAAAACAAGTAAATTGGATGTACTTATCCGGAAAGAAGTATATCTCTGGCTCCACCCACAGCGGGATAGTAAGGAACGAAGTTTAGATGGCACTCCCCCAAGTAACCCAGGACACCCCTTCGGCAGAGCTTGACCACATGGTCGAAAACGCGTCGCGGGCGGCGAATTTTCTGAAGGCGATTAGCCACGAAGGGCGTCTGATGATCCTGTGCCATCTGGCGTCGGGCGAGAAATCTGTTACCGAGCTTGAGACCCTGTTGTCCGCACGCCAGGCCGCCGTGTCGCAGCAATTGTCGCGCTTGCGGCTGGAGGGGCTGGTGACGCCCCGACGCGACGGCAAAGCGATCTATTACCGACTGGCCGATGACAAGCCCCGTCGGATGCTGGAAACCGTCTATGAGCTGTTCTGCAGCGAAAACACAGGACACTAACAGTTTGCCCGGCAGGCCGCAGACGTAGACCCAGCGCGACCCCCGGTAAACCGCAAAAGTGCTAGCCTCCTCAGTAAGATACTGCTACCGAAGGCCTGATCGAGCATGAAGGAGAAAAACATGATCCGCGCAATTCTGATTGGCCTGAGCCTATTTGCATTGACCGCCTGCGAAACTGCCAAAGGCGCGGGCAAAGACATCGAAAAAGCGGGCGATGCGATCCAAAACGCAGCCTCGGACGTGCAGGAAAACCTCTGATTTATGCCCTCATCTTGCGGGTCGCAGGATGACGCACGCAATATATTGTTGATGCGGCGGGCTGAACTGAGTATTATGTACGAACAGGTGCATAGACGCGGCATTGCATCATCTGACGTTAACACGGGGCTCTTTTGCACATGCGAAAGAGCCCCGCTCCCATTCTGACGAGGGGTGGGTGGTAGCCTGCATGAAGCCAGCAAGGGAAAAGGCGTCAGGTGCGCAGACGCGGTCTTTGCATGCGCCCTTGCGGGCATCCCCTGACGCCTTACCCGGACGAAGTTTGTCCTAAGACCACTTCGAACCAGTTGCCCCGGCCCCCGAAGGGACCGCAGCCGCCGCCACAAACTCGAAAGTCGCTGCGACGCACAAAGCCCATTTGAGAGGATGATCCGTCGACCCAAGGCACGAAGCCCCAACTCGATGCACCACCCACCGGTAAGCCCTTGCAAAAGAACGTCAATCCTAAGATCCACCTCCCCTGCGCAGACCCCCTTGGCCTTTGCATCCCGCCTTCTGATCCGAGGAACTCCAGCGGTGGAACCAATCTTGCATTGCACCCGTTATCGGGCAAGAAAATAGCACTGCAGCATGGAAATCAGTCGGGGATAAGTTGTTGATATCTGCCGGGAGGTTACTGTGGATAACTCCGGATTTCTCGACAACCACGTAGGGTTAGAATTGCAAAACTCTTTTCGCCAAATTCTGACCGGAATGTTGCGATTTGCTGCAGGCGCAAAGGGCAACAGACGATAAACTGATCGCAAATTTCAGAAACTGGCAACGCCACAACGTTCGCAAAACCGAATCGTTCGGACTGAAACAGGGCTAAACTCCCTACCTAATCACCTACGCTGTCGAACATATGAGCAAGACGGTTTTCAGAGCGAGGCTTGCGCCCGGTATTGATCCTTAGCCGACGCTTTAAAAACACCGACCGTGCTGATGTCGGTCGAGGAGGCAAAGCAGATATCTTCGCAAAAGATCGACTGGGCAAATCCTCCCAGCAGAATCTGCGGCATACTGCGGATAGGATGCCATTCTGAAATGGGGCTTGGACCGGACGGCGAATTTTTCACCGCGGGCGACCCCGCGCTGAAGGTTCGCGAGATCCGAATAACCCGGGCCGAGGAACACCGCGTGTAAACCCGGTATGAACTGGATCCTGTCGCGAGCAGCGAAATCACCGTCCGGTCCGCCTCCTCCCTGTGGAGACGAGTTTGCGATATTGAGAAGCGTTCCGACCCGGACGGTTTACCTACTATTCTGTCGTCGTCAAAATCGGACGACAGTCTGTACCCCCTACAGTCCGGCCGGGCCGGAAACGCTTCAGTTCACCTGACGTTCCAGAACGGTGCTGTAGGTTGTTCCAGTCCGCAGGCTACGGAAATCCGCATAAATTCGCCCATCCTCGTAGCGCGCATCGATCAGAGCGTTTACGCCAATCGCCGGCTCGGCCGAGCTTTCGACGATCCCGATCTTTCCAGAACCATCCTGGCTGATGGAACCGGTTGCCTCGTACATCGTCCAGTCATCCATGGCATTGCGTCGCCACATACTCGGCCCCCAGAACACATTGTCGTTCTGAGCCTGAATTTCGAGCACCCATTCCGACTGGTTAAATCGCGGCGCATCACCGGTAGCCGAATTCGACGGCGAAACCGTAGTCTGGCTGGCCGTCCAAATACCGCGCAGATCAGGCGTGGTTTCGGCGACAGCGGCAGTGCCAAGGGCTAGGCTCGTAGCCAGAGCGGCTGCTCCGGCAGTCATAAATCTGGTCATGGTCTCTTTCTCCCTGAAATCGGTGCCATCTCTGGCTGTGTTCAACAGATTGGGAGGAGTGCGACGGGTTACAACTTTCCTGAAGGAACCTTCATCAAGCGTTCATGCTGTGTTTGATCGTGCAGCCCGCTTTCCGCTCTATACATCCGGCGCCTCACTCGGTAAGGAGAGCCCTTCGACGATCATCCGCGTATAAGACGCTCTGAGGGTGACCGCAGCATCCCAATGAGCCGAGCCATGAAACAAACACTTCAAGACGCCCTTGATCGCAAAGGGTATGACACGCTGACCCCTGTCCAAACCGCTGTATCCGCGCCCGACCTGCAAGGCCGCGACATGTTGGTTTCGGCGCAGACTGGATCGGGGAAAACCATTGGCTTCGGCCTTGCCATCGCCCCGACCGTTCTGGGCGACGTGGATGTATTCGATACGGCGGGTGCGCCCTTGGCACTGGTCATCGCACCAACGCGCGAATTGGCGATGCAGGTCAAACGCGAACTGGCATGGCTTTATGCGGATGCAGGCGCGTTCATCGCCTCCTGTGTGGGCGGCATGGATATGCGTGATGAGCGGCGGGCGCTGGCCCGCGGTGCGCATATCGTGGTCGCAACGCCGGGCCGCCTGCGCGACCATATCATGCGCGAGTCGATTGACCTGACCGCTGTGCGCGCCGTGGTTCTGGATGAAGCCGACGAAATGCTCGACCTGGGCTTTCGCGAAGATCTTGAGTTCATTCTGGAACAGACCCCGTCTGAGCGTCAGACACTGCTGTTTTCCGCCACGGTTCCCCGCGCCATCGCCTCCCTCGCCGCCCGCTACCAGCGCGATGCCGAGCGGGTCAGCACCGTCAGCGAGCGCACCCAACATGCCGATATCGAATACCGCGCAATGAATGTGGCCCCGCGAGATGGCGAGAATGCAATAATCAACGTGCTGCGCTTCTATGAGGCCCCCAACGCCATCATCTTTTGCAACACCCGCGCCATGGTCAGCCGCCTAACGGCGCGGCTGTCGAATCGTGGATTCTCGGTCGTGGCCCTGTCCGGAGAGCTGACGCAGAGCGAACGTTCGAACGCGCTGCAAGCCATGCGCGACGGGCGCGCCCGCGTTTGTGTGGCGACCGATGTAGCCGCGCGCGGGATCGACCTGCCGAACCTTGATCTGGTGATCCATTCAGAACTGCCGAACAGCCATGAAACGCTGTTGCACCGCTCGGGCCGAACCGGACGCGCCGGACGGAAAGGCGTCAGCGCGCTGATCGTGCCGCCCGCGTCGTTCAAAAAGGCGCAACGCCTGCTGAAATTCGCCAAGCTGACTGCCGATTGGGGGTCTGCGCCCTCGGCCGATGAGGTTCAGGCGCAGGACATGCAGCGGATGTTCAGCTCGGACGACTGGACCGTGGATGTGACCGAGGGCGAAAGTGCGCTCGTCGACGATCTGGTCTCGCGCTTTTCACCGCAGCAACTGGCGGCGGCCTATCTGCGTCAATACGGGCGCAAACACTCCGCCCCGGAGGAACTGAGCGACGCACAAGATACCGCGCCAAAGCCGAACGTTCCCTTCGGCCCAAGCGTGTGGTTTTCGCTGTCGGAGGGTCACAACGAAAACGCCTCACCCCGCTATCTGCTGCCCATGTTGTGCAAGGCGGGGAAGATCACCAAGACCGATATCGGTGCGATCCGCATTGCTGACACCGAAAGCTATATCGAGATTCGCGAAAGCAGCGTTGAAGGTTTCCTGAAGGCCATTGGCCCCGAGATGACGGTCGAAGGTACCAAGACCCTGGTGCAACTGGACGCACCGCCCGCCCTTTCCGGTGGTGGCCGCAAAGGTCCCAAGCGCGACTTCAAAGGCAAGAAGCGCCGCGAACGCCCGGCCCGCGCGGCTGAGCCTCAGCCCGCAAAACCACGCCGCAAACCTGCCGAGAAACCCAAGCTAGAGACGCGGCCCAAACGGGATGAGGCCCCCTCGGGCGATCAGCACAAGAAACCTGCGCGCCGTCCGAAAGGCCCGCCTCCGCCCAAAGGCAAGCCAAGCAGCAAGAAAAACCGCGCACGTGCGGCTGCGATGAAGGGTGGCAACGCGATGCCCAAGCGGAAAAAGTAAACCGCCTTAGCGCACGCGGCAGGTTGTGCAAGCGAAGAAATTTATTTTCTTCGCCACACCATATATTGACAACACGCCACCACCAACCCCAATATGGTGTTGCTTCGGTTCTTTCGATTCCTGTTGAAAGCTAAGAGGGAAACCGGTGAAAAACCGGCGCTGCCCCCGCAACTGTAAGCGGAGAGTTCGGCTGAATACGCCACTGAAAGCGTGCTTTTGGGAAGGTCAGTCCGAACGTCAATCCGCGAGCCAGGAGACCTGCCGCAAGCAAAGAAAGAGAACCGCGAACGGAGGGTTCGGGGGCGTGTTCAGGGGTCATTTTGCCCGCAGCGTCCTCGGCATTCATTAAAAGGACAGAGGACGACATGAGCATTACCGTATATTCCAAACCCGCATGCGTACAATGCACCGCCACCACCCGCGCGCTGGATGCAAAAGGCATCACATATGACGTCATCGACCTGACCCAGGACGACAGCGCCATGACCCACGTGACCGAGCTGGGTTATCGTCAGGCTCCTGTCGTTGTGGCGGGCAGTGATCACTGGTCGGGGTTCCGCCCGGACATGATCGCCCAACTGGCCTGATCCATGGCCGCGCCGATCCCGGCGCTGGTCTATTTTTCATCGAAATCCGGAAACACCCACCGCTTTGTCTCGCGGCTGGGCCTGACCTCTTTCCGCATTCCGAATGGAATGGACCCGCTGCCCGACGCCGGACACCCCTATGTGCTGATCAGCCCCACCTATGCAGATGGCGAAGGACGCGGGGCGGTTCCGAAACAGGTGATCCGGTTCCTGAACGACCCGGACAGACGCGCCGGGATCGTTGGAGTGATCGGCACAGGCAATCGTAATTTTGGTGCGACCTACGCTTTGGCCGGTCGCATCATCGCCCAGAAATGCAACGTACCGCTGCTCTACACGTTTGAGTTGGCCGGAACAGAGACCGACATCGCCCGCGTCCGCGCCGGGCTGGAAAAACTAGGGAGACACCTATGCTCGACAGCAGCGTAAACGAGCAGGACTATCACGCATTGAACGCGATGCTGAACCTCTACGATGGTGAGGGTAAGATCCGCTTCGATGCCGACCGTATGGCCGCGCGGCAGTATTTCCTGCAGCACGTCAACCAGAACACTGTGTTCTTCCACTCGCTGGATGAAAAGCTCGGGTATTTGGTGTCCGAAGGCTACTACGAAGAGGCCGTTCTGGACCAGTATTCCAAGAACTTCATGCGCAAGATCTGGGATGCGGCCTATGCCAAGAAATTTCGGTTCCCGACCTTTCTAGGCGCATTTAAGTATTACACCTCATACACGCTGAAAACCCGTGACGGGCAGCGGTTCCTGGAACGCTATGAGGACCGCGTCGTCATGACCGCGCTGGCGCTGGCGCGCGGCGATGAGGCGCTGGCCCTGTCCTTCATGGAGGAAATCCTCGACGGTCGCTTCCAACCCGCCACGCCTACCTTCCTGAACGCGGGCAAAGCCTCACGCGGCGAGCTGATCTCGTGCTTCCTGCTGCGGCTTGAGGACAACATGGAAAGCATCGGGCGCGGCATCAACTCGGCCCTGCAACTGTCTAAGCGCGGCGGAGGTGTGGCGCTGCTCCTGACCAACATCCGCGAGCACGGCGCGCCGATTAAGGGCATTGAGAACCAATCCTCGGGCGTGATCCCGGTGATGAAACTGCTGGAGGACAGCTTCTCCTACGCCAATCAGCTTGGCGCGCGGCAAGGTGCGGGTGCGGTGTATCTGAACGCGCACCACCCGGACATCATGCGCTTCCTCGACACCAAGCGCGAAAACGCGGATGAGAAGATCCGTATCAAAACGCTGAGCCTTGGCGTGGTGATCCCTGACATCACTTTCGAGCTGGCGAAGAAAAACGCCGATATGTATCTGTTCTCGCCCCATGACGTGGAAAAGGTCTATGGCGTGCCGTTCTCGGAAATCTCGGTGACCGAGAAATATCACGAGATGGTCGATGACAAGCGCATCCGGAAATCCAAGGTCAATGCGCGTGAATTCTTCCAGACCATTGCCGAGATCCAGTTCGAATCCGGCTATCCCTACGTGATGTTCGAAGACACGGTGAACCGGATGAACCCCATTGCGGGCCGGATCAACATGTCAAACCTGTGCTCCGAGATTTTGCAGGTCAATGAGGCGTCGGAATTCAACGATGACCTCAGCTATGCGCATCTCGGCACGGATATCTCTTGCAACCTCGGCTCGCTGAACATTGCCAAGACGATGGATGGCGGTGATCTGGGCCGTACTGTCGGCGCTGCGATCCGCGCGCTGACGGCGGTGTCCGAAATGTCAGCAATCGACTCGGTGCCGTCGGTACGTCGAGGCAATGATGAAAGCCACGCAATTGGTCTGGGGCAGATGAACCTGCACGGGTTCCTTGCCCGCGAACATATCCACTATGGCTCGCCTGAGGGGGTCGAGTTCACATCCGTGTACTTCGCAACCGTGGCGTATCACGCGATCCGCACCTCTTGCGATCTGGCGCAGGAACGCAACGCATCATTCAAGGGGTTCGAGAACTCCGACTACGCCTCGGGCACCTTTTTCGACAAATACACCACCCGTGACTGGCTGCCCGAAAGCGAGCGGGTGAAGGCTCTGTTCGATGGCATGACCCTGCCCACAAGCGACGACTGGGCAGCGTTGAAGGCAGATGTGATGAAACACGGCCTTTATAACCGCAACCTTCAGGCGGTGCCGCCGACCGGCTCGATCAGCTATATCAACAATTCGACCTCTTCGATCCATCCCATCGTCTCGAAGATCGAAATCCGTAAAGAGGGCAAGATCGGCCGCGTCTACTATCCGGCGGCTTTCATGAACAATGACAACCTCGAATACTACCGCGACGCCTATGAGATCGGCCCCGAGGCGCTGATCGACACATATGCCGCGGCCACCGAGCATGTGGATCAGGGCCTGTCTCTGACCCTGTTCTTCCCGGCCGAAGCCACGACCCGCGACATCAACCGCGCGCAGATCTACGCGTGGAAGAAAGGCATCAAAACCATTTATTACGTGCGTCTGCGCCAGGAGGCCCTTGAAGGGACCGAGGTGCAGGGCTGCGTATCCTGCTCGCTGTAAGGGGCCACTGACATGAAAGACATAATCCAAACCAAGATCCCCCGCGCCATCAACTGGAACCGGCTGGAGGATGACAAAGACCTTGAGGTCTGGAACCGCCTGACGGTCAACTTCTGGCTACCAGAGAAGGTACCGCTGTCCAACGACATCCAAAGCTGGGCCACGCTGACGGATCACGAAAAGCAGCTGACCATCCGCGTCTTCACCGGCCTGACCCTGCTGGACACGATCCAGAACACGGTCGGTGCCCCTGCTTTGATGCCCGATGCCGTCACTCCGCATGAAGAGGCCGTGCTGACCAACATCGCCTTTATGGAGGCGGTGCACGCGCGCAGCTATTCCTCGATCTTCTCGACGCTCTGTTCGACCAAGGAGATCGACGAGGCCTTCCGTTGGTCCGAAGAAAACCCGCATCTGCAGGCCAAGGCCGAGGCGATCCTGAACACATACGCTCCGGGCAACGATCCGCTGAAACGTAAGATCGCGTCGGTGTTTCTGGAGAGCTTCCTGTTCTATTCCGGCTTCTACCTGCCAATGTACTGGTCCAGTCGCGCCAAGCTGACCAACACCGCCGACCTGATCCGCCTGATCATCCGCGATGAAGCCGTGCATGGTTATTACATCGGCTACAAATTCCAGCGCGGCTACGAGAAGCTCTCTGAGGCCGAACAGCAGGAGTTGAAGGACTATGCCTTTGGTCTGATGTTCGAGCTTTACGGGATCGAGAACCAATACACCGAGGAACTGTATGACGAGCTCGGCCTGACCGAGGACGTGAAGGTCTTCCTCCACTACAACGCTAACAAGGCGCTGCAAAACCTTGGATTCGAGGCCCTGTTCCCGCCGGAAGTTTCCGAAGTGAATCCGGCGATTCTGGCCGCCCTCAGCCCGGATAGCGAGAACCACGACTTCTTCTCGGGCTCTGGCTCCTCTTATGTCATCGGCAAGGCCGTAGCGACCGAGGACGAAGATTGGGATTTCTGATGGCAAAGGACACTCTAACCATCGTTCGGGACTGGCACGAAGCCTTCGAAGTGCCGGTCGTGGACGCACCCGCAATCCCCGAGACGCGCGCACAGATGCGGTTGGCGATCCTCGAAGAGGAAGTCGCGGAGCTGCGCGCAGCGGTGGAGGATGGCAATCTGGTCGAGGTGCTAGATGCCCTGTGTGACATCCAATACGTGCTGGACGGCACCTTTCTGGAATTCGGCCTACACAGTGTCAAACAAGCGGCGATGGAGGAGGTCCATGCCTCGAACATGTCCAAGCTGGGCGCCGATGGGAAACCGGTTCTGCGCGAAGATGGCAAAGTGCTGAAAGGTCCGGCCTTCCGCCGGCCCGACCTCGCCCGCATCCTTGAGGATGGCTAACACCGCCTTGATTGGGACGAATAGCGATCAGTGCAAATGAACAAGGCGGGGAAATCCTCGCCCTTTTACACTTCAACTGATTTTCAACCGGATCAGCTGCAGTTCAACGGCACCGCAAAGCCTGAGCTGCGATCGGATGAGCCCTTGCTGTAGACATCTCCTGCAGGCAGGCAACCGGTAAAGCGTTCGGTCTCTCTGCCAAACGCCGCCCCCACAGAGTTATCGACCCGAGTGCTGTTTGAGCGTGTCCGAACAACTCCGAACAGGGTGCCGTTCACATTCACTGTGCTCAGATACAGGTTCTGGCTGCTTCCCGATAGCTCCACCGCGTTTGCAGGCGACTGACCGCCATTTTCGATTGCCACACCGGCAATCTTATCGATCCCGACCTTGTCGGACAGGACCGAGACGGTGGGCAATTCCGCAAGCTCGGCCGGGACATTGGTCGCTGGCGGTAAGAAGGCAACGGCTCCCGGAACATCGGACACCGTGCGCGGTTCACCATCAATCCCGGTGAACCCGACACCTTGGCGATTGAAGGGGTCTTCACAAGCCGCGAGGGTCAAAACGGCGATTGTCGGTAGCAAGATTTTTTTCATGACGGTCAACATTTTGTGGCGATTTGCTAAACCGTAGCGGTAGCGAGATGCAAAAAGCAAGCCGCGGCAGGTGCGAAGGGGCGTGGCGCTGATGCGTCCCTGCAACGGACCTGTTCCTTTGGCCTGGCGACACCAGCGTATGCGTCACAAAGAAAAAGGGCTCTGACAATTCAGAGCCCTTTTCAAAATATCCAATTGGAACGGCAGATTACTTAATCTTGCCTTCCTTGTACTCGACATGTTTCCGAACGACCGGGTCGTATTTACGAATGGTCATTTTCTCGGTCATCGTACGCGCGTTTTTCTTGGTCACGTAGAAGTGGCCCGTGCCCGCGGTCGAGTTCAGGCGGATCTTGATTGTCGTCGGCTTCGCCATGGTTATCTCCTGCGTCCGAAAAGGCAGGGCCTTCCGGTTGAATTCCTATGAGCGTGCGCTTTTACTCCGTCGCGCGCCCGAGTCAACCGGATTCCGCAAGTGAGGTGCACAAAAGCTGAGTTGCACGCTTGCACCGGATTTGGCGCAATCACGCTTTCGTGATATGGTCGCGCAATTCGGAAGACCCAAAAGCCGGCGCCAAGCCCGGCCCTCGAGGCATCCATATCAGGCTCGACCCTAAAACGGCAGATTACGTTTAAGCGTGTTTGGGGGTTAATCATGACAGAATGGAAACTGCAGGCCGAAGAGCTGGCCAATTGTAACTGCAACTTCGGCTGCCCTTGCCAGTTCAGTGTTCTACCCACCCACGGCAATTGCGAAGCCGTCGTCGTGTTCGATATTGAATCCGGCCACTATGGCGAAACAGATCTTGCCGGTGTGCGGGCAGCAGGCGTGTATCACTGGCCCGGCCCGATCCATGAAGGCAATGGCCAAATGCAGTTGATCATAGATGAAAGCGCCTCTGCCGATCAGCGCGCCGCGTTGCAGGCGATCATGTCCGGCGAAGACACGGATGAAATGGCGACCATGTGGTACGTCTTCAGCGCAATGGCGCCCAAGAAACACGAAACTCTGTACGTTCCGATCGAACTGGACTGGAGCCGCGAGGACCGGACTGGCTATGCGAACGTGACCGGTGTGTTCGATGTGAAAGTCAGACCGATCCCCAATATCGTGACCGGAGACCCGCATCGTGCGGCGTTCCATCTGCCCAACGGGTTCGAATATCGCACCGCCGAGGCGGCGTCGGGTTCAGCCCAGACCACGGGCGCAGCGATCAGTCTGGCCTTTGATGCGACCCACGCGCATCTAGCGCATCTCAACATCTCAGGACATGGGGTTCTGGGCGCTTAGGCAGGATGTCCAATGACTGATTCCCCACCACCGAGCCATTTGGTCGATCGGGTGCTTCGGCATGACCGTAGCGTTGTTCTGGTCTGTGTCGCGCTGATCATTTTGGCGGCATCGTGGTATACGATTGCCGGGGTCGGCATGAACATGACCGCTGTGGACATGACGCGGATGGCCCGCCCAATTGGCAACCCAATGCAGATGGCGACCGAGGTGCATTGGACGGCAACTTATGCCGTGCTGATCTTCCTAATGTGGTGGGTGATGATGATCGCGATGATGACACCCAGCGCCGCCCCTACTGTTCTGCTGTTCATGGCGTTGAAACGGGTCGGGCCGGACAAGGCCAATACGGCGCGGCTGAGCCTGTTTTTTTTGGCCGGCTATCTGGTGGCCTGGGCCTTGTTCAGCGTGCTTGCAACCGGCGCACAATGGTTGCTGGAAGTTGTTGGGCTGTCCGATGGCCCGATGATGACCATCCGCTCTCGGACGGCGGCCGGGTGCGTTATGATCGCAGCGGGGCTGTACCAACTGTCCAGCCTCAAAACCGCCTGTCTGCGCCACTGCCGTAGTCCGGCGCGTTTTCTAGCCGATCACAACAGACCCTACGCCTTCGGCGCATTCCGCACCGGCGCGCTGCACGGAGCTTATTGTCTAGGCTGCTGCTGGGCCCTGATGCTGCTGCTGTTCGTGGGCGGAGTAATGAACCTCTATTGGATCGTCGGCGTCGCCATTTACGTCGCGTTGGAGAAGTTGATGCCGCGCGCCATGTGGCTGGTGCCCACGACGGGCGCGGTGCTGATCGTTCTTGGCGTCTGGCTGGTGGTCGTGCCTTAGCGCACGCCTCGGATCGGATTTCAGGCCACAGGACCGGCCCAATCAAAGGTCCCTAAACTTCAGTCAGGAGGCATCCATGCCTATTTTTATCACCTATGCATCCTATTCACAGAAAGGCGCGAAGGGGATGGTCAGCAAACCATCCGATCGGACGGACGCCGTCAAAGCGCTGTTGAAAAAGGTCGGTGCCAAGCTTTTGGCCTTCTACATCACGACGGGGGATAACGACGTGGTTGTCATCAGCGAAGCACCGGACGAGACGGACGCAGTTGCAGTTGGCATGGCGGTTGCCGCCTCGGGCGCGGTATCCGAAATAGAAACCGTAAGAGCCTGGAAAGCGAAGGACTTCGTGGCGGTTCAGAAGAAGGCTGCAAAACTGGTCGGGGCCTACACGCCACCCGGAAACTGACAATTGAATACGCGCGGAGGGCCTGTAAGCCGGATCTTGTTCCGGGGTTGCCCCCTTCGATGACCATTCCTCTAGGCCGTGCATTGCTGCGCGGCTCAAGCTGCCAACCCGGTCCCTCTCGGCCAAGACGCGCTTAGCGGTGGTATCGGCAGACGCCGACCATCCCGCGCGGGGACCCTATTTGGCATTGCTCCCGGTGGGGCTTGCCGTGCCGCCGCTGTTGCCAGCGGCGCGGTGGGCTCTTACCCCACCGTTTCACCCTTACCTTTGACCGAAGCCGCAGGCGGTCTGATTTCTGTGGCGCTTTCCGTCGGGTTGCCCCGCCCGGGCGTTACCCGGCACCGTTGTCTTGTGGAGTCCGGACTTTCCTCTCGGGTCTTGCGACCCCAGCGGCCATCCGGCCCTCCGCGCAGAGGGGTGGGTATGCTGTGTTCCCGGTCGCGTCAAGGGTGGATGGGACGGAGGAAGGGGCCAGCCCCTTCTTGGCCTGCGGCCAATTCATCCCCGGGATATTTTGGCCAGATGAAGAGCGGATCAGGTTGTGTGTGGGGCAGGGCTGAGGGCCTTGAAGTCGGCAGAGGCGAGTAGACCAGTGCCCCAGGGGCGGTATCGAAGGCGGATGGCGGCCAGGAGCGTCTCGTTCGGGACATCTGTAGTGAAACCTGCGGCGCGGGCCAGTGTGCGGAAGCTGTCGTATGATGTGTCTGCCTGGGGAGTTTGGGTTCCGCGTTTGGCGGCCAAGCCCTGACGTTCGAGCCGCTGCCAGTCGAACTTTGCTCCGGGGTCGCTTTTTCGGCCGGGGGCCATGTCGGAATGGCCGATCACGCCCTCGGGTCTGACTGCCCAGCGCGACATGATCTGAGGCAGGAGGGTTTCCAGTACTGCCATTTGAAGATCCGAGAAAGGGTGCGTGCCTCTATTGTCCAGTTCGATCCCGATGGAGCGCGAGTTGATGTCGGTTTGACCATTCCACTCGCCCGCACCGGCGTGCCATGCACGGTCCTCTTCACGCACCATCTGCCAGAGCTTGCCATCAGAGCCGATCAGATAGTGCGCTGAGACCTCGGCCTGTGGGTCGCAAAGACGCCCCAGCGCCGCCTGCGCGCTGTCCATCGCCGTGTAATGCAAGACAATCAGCGTCGGTGTCAGGCCGTCGCGGCGGGGGCCGAAATTCGGCGAAGGGTGCCAGATCGGCGCAGGCTTAGTTGTTGATGGCACTGCGGAACGGGCTCGGGTCCCAGCTGCAGGCATAGCCGTCGCCATCCGGGTCCAGTCCTTTGCGGTCGCGCTGTGGCCCTCCGTTCGATAGGAAAGCGATCTGGGCCTGATCTGGCGAGGGAAATTGCGCGCAGTTGCGCTGTGCTTTGGCCTGCAGATTGAACCCCGCGCGGCTGTAAAGCTGGGTGCCCACCGGGTTGGATGTACTTAGTGCGTATTGCACGATGTTGGGCTGGCCGTCGCTGCCACGTTCAGGCACGGCCGTGGGGGCAACCACTTCGTACGTCTGGCGGTTCTGTTCGATGCGAGCAGCGTCGGATTCGATGCTGCGGCGCTCGGACACGGCTCCGAAATCCTGTTCGTCGGAGATGCCTGTATTGTTGGGCACCGAAGTGACCGTTGGCTGCGCCGATGTGCTCGCCAAAGCCGCCGCAGTCTGATTGGCAATATCGGCATTGGCACCCGTCGCTACCTGCACGTTCGACGCCGAACCCGGGGCGCCCAGAGCCTGTTCCGAAACATCCACCGGGGCAAGCAGCGGGTTTACGACACTCCCCTGCCCGGACAGTTGAGCCTCACGCTGGGCCTGATACTCGGGCGTGTTGAAGTCGGTTCCGCCAATCGGTGTGACCGTATCACAGGCGGCGATCAGCGAGATCGCCGCGATGAGAGGCAAAGAGCGCATGCTGCGCCTCCGTGTCTGGTGTCTTTCAGGCCCGAGGCTTACCACCATTTCGACGGTTTTGCCACAAAACCAGCGGCGTTTTCCAACGCATAGGCGGTATTGAGCAAGTCGCCCTCGTCCCAGGGCCGACCGATCAGTTGCAGACCCAGTGGCAGCCCTTGTTTATCGAGCCCTGCAGGCACCGAGATCCCCGGCAGACCGGCAAGGTTCACCGTCACGGTAAAGACGTCGTTCAAGTACATTTGAACGGGATCGGCCTCGGTCATCTCGCCCAGACCGAAGGATGCGGACGGAGTAGCCGGGGTTAGGATTGCGTCGACACCCGCGGCGAAGACGTCCTCGAAGTCTTTCTTGATCAGGGTGCGGACGCGTCGTGCGCGGTTGTAGTAGGCGTCGTAGAATCCGGCCGACAATACGTAGGTACCAATCATAACGCGGCGCTGGACCTCGTGGCCGAAGCCTTCGGCACGGGTCTTTTCGTACATCTCGGTGATACCATCCCCCTGCGCCAGCTGCGCACGGCGACCGTAGCGGACACCGTCATAGCGGGCGAGGTTCGAGGATGCCTCGGCCGGTGCGATTACGTAGTAGGCAGGCAGAGCGTATTTGGTGTGCGGCAGCGAGATATCGACAATCTCGGCCCCTGCGTCTTTCAGCATGGCGGCGCCGTCGGCCCAGAGCTTTTCGATCTCGGCAGGCATTCCATCCATACGGTATTCTTTCGGGATACCGATCTTTTTGCCTTTGATGTCGCCGGTCAGCATGGCCTCGAAATTCGGGACGGCCAGCTCGGCGCTGGTGGAGTCCTTGGCGTCATGGCCACACATGGTTTCCAGCATGATCGCCGCGTCGCGGACATTCTTGGTCATCGGGCCGGCCTGATCAAGCGAGGAGGCAAAGGCCACGATGCCCCAGCGCGAGCAGCGGCCATAGGTCGGTTTGATGCCAGTGATGCCGACAAACGCGGCAGGCTGACGGATCGAGCCACCTGTGTCGGTGCCGGTTGCCGCCAGACACAGATCGGCGGCCACCGCAGACGCCGATCCACCGGACGAGCCACCCGGTGTCAGCTGCGCATCGTCATTGCCGCGCCGCCACGGGCTGACCGCGTTGCCGTAGACCGAGGTTTCGTTGGACGAACCCATCGCGAATTCGTCCATGTTCAGCTTGCCCAGCATGACAACGCCAGCGTCAGCCAGTTGCTGAGACACAGTGGATTCGTATTCAGGCTTGAAGCCCTCCAGAATTTTTGATGCTGCCTGCGAGGGCACGCCCTTGGTGCAGAACAGGTCCTTGATGCCGATCGGCAGACCGCACATGGACGGAGCATCGCCTGCTTTGATCCGCTCATCCGCCGCCTTAGCGCGCTCCAGCGCGATCTCGGGCGTCTTGTGGACAAACGCGTTCAGCGCGTCGGCGTCATCAATGGCCTTGAGACAGGATTCGGTCAGCTCGACCGAGGTCACGTCACCCTTGCGCAGCGCATCGCGGGCCTCGGCCAGGCCCAGTTTGTTCAGATCGCTCATGTCTTACTCCACCACTTTGGGGACTGCGAAAAAGCCTTCGCGAGCATCGGGGGCATTGGCCAGAACCTTGTCCTGCTGGTTTCCGTCGGTGACCACATCCTCACGACGTTTCAGGCGCATCGGCTCGACCGATACCATCGGCTCGACCCCTTCGACATCCACTTCGTTCAGTTGCTCGATGAACCCAAGGATGGTGTTGAATTCGGATGCCAGCGCGGGCAGCGCGTCATCCTCGACCTTGATCCGGGCCAGTTTGGCCACCTTCGCGGCGGTGCTTTGGTCAATCGACATCGGAAAACCTCATATGCGTTAGGGGGCATTTACCCGTCCAGGGTCCGGGTCGCAAGAGCGCGATAGGGTCTGCCCTGGCATCATCTGACATGGCCCCTTTTTCATTTTGCATACCTCCCATGCAAAAAAGTAAACTGTTTAGTTCATTTTTATCCTTGAAAAACTAAACTGAACTGTTCATTTTATTTTACGGCACAGCCAAAACCCGGAGTAGAGACATGAAAACCTTCCTGATTGCATTTGTAGTGGCCACCACTGTTGTAGCGTCGCAAGCACAGGCTTTTGGCCCGACAATGAATACCCTGACACCTGATCTGACCTTCCCCACACCTGCCCCCGAGGTTGTCAGCCAGGATCAGGTCAAGACGAACAAGTGATAGACCCCCTGCCCCGGGTCGGGTGATAACTGCCCGGCCCGGACGGCAACAATTGACTACTGCTCTTTTCGACGCGACCCGCTACGGTAGGCCGAGTGATGCGCCGAACCGTAAGGTTGGTTCGGCAAGAACCAACGGAGCAGAAGATGAGCGCGCGCAAGCAAGCCGTTCTGGACGCGATTGATGCGGCCAACAGGCAAGACCCCAACATCGAAGACGGCCAACCGGTCGAGCTGATCTATGGTCAGCGCATGAGCGCCGAGATGGACAGGTTGTTCCCTGACGCCTCGGACATGTTGCAGATTGCCGCGCGCGGGCAGCATGTCGAACGCTGGAAGCTGGCGCGCAGTGAATATCCCGAAGGTCGTGCCGGATATCTGGCCTGGCGCAAAGCGCAGGGTGTCCATCACGCTGGGGTTGTCATGGGCCTGATGCAGCAGGCCGGGTACGACGCGGACGACGTCGACGCGACCGGGCGCATGCTACGTAAACAAGGCATCAAGCGCGACGATGAGGTTCAGGCGCTGGAGGATGTCATCTGCTTTGTGTTCCTGAAATGGTATTTCGCGCCCTTCGCCGCAAAACACTCGGCCGAAAAGATCCAGAGCATCGTCGAAAAGACCGCCCGGAAGATGTCAGCCGAAGGCCGCGCGCGGGTTTTGAAGGAGTTCGATCTGCCCGACAACCTCGCTGCTGCGTTTCAGGACTGAGATGCGCGGATCATGTGCCTGCGATAGACCTCGATCATCCAGCCCAGCATGGTCGCGTTCAGGATGTGCCACATGAAATGCGTGCCCAGTGGCAACTGCATGCACAGTGGCTCATCCAAAGCGCGGAAGGTGATCGAGGCGATCAGGATAAATGCGCCAATCGCTAGCCCTCGGGCCGTTTCCGGTGTGCGATTGCGCAGCAGAAACGCATAGATCAGGATCAGCAGCGGCACCGGCGCGTATGCGGCGGACACTCCCAACCCCGGCACAAGTTGAAACAAAGGCAGGGTCGCGGCGGCATAGGGAATGAAAAGCGCGGTCACCATCGCGGCGGGCAGCGGACGCATCTGCCAGACGTCCCGATTGATCGCAAAGATATAGACCAGAATATACAGAAGGATCGGCGCGACATCGGCCAACGCTGCCCAGACCTGCGCGTGGGTGTGAAACAGATAGCTGCCGATCCCTATCGCGGCGAGAATCACAACCAGCAGCATGGCCAGAGGCATCCCCTGCCCGCGCACCCTGCGCCACATGATGAAAGCCGCGATCAGAAACGCAGCGTTGGTCACCGCGTTGATCGGCTCGGCCCAATAGGCGGGGGTAAGGCGTTCACAATACCCATCAATTTCCTGAAACCAATCCATGAACTTTTACATAACGGATGCTAGTGTGATGCCAATAGGCATCGCAGGAGGATTTCTCATGAACATCATTTGGTTGGGCCATGGCAGCTTTCGCATTGAAACCGAAGGTCAGGTGCTGCTGGTCGACCCATGGCTGACCGGCAACCCGTCTCTGCCCGAGGATCAGCATGATGCAGCCGTTGAAGGTGCCACGCATATCCTTCTGACCCACACGCATTTCGACCATGTCGTCGACATCCTGCCTTTGGCCAAACACCTGAAGGTACCGGTGGTCGGTCAGTATGACCTCATGGGCTATTGGGCCGAGGCTGAAGGGATCGAGACCATCGGCTTCAACAAAGGCGGAACGGTCAATCTGAACGGCATCAAGGTAACCATGGTGCCCGCCTCGCACAGCTCGACCTTCTCGACCCCGGACGGGCTGCGCACCGGCGGCAGTGAGGTCGGGTTCATGATCGCAGCCGAGGGGCGCATGCTCTATGTCTCGGGCGATACCGATGTCATGGCGGATATGGATTGGATGGCGGATTACTACAAACCCGATATCGGCATTTTGTCGGCAGGCGGACATTTCACCATGGATATGAAAGCCACCGCCTATGCCGCCAAACGGTATTTCAATTTCAAAACGGTGATTCCCTGCCACTACAAAACCTTCCCCATACTTGAGCAATCCGCGCAGACACTGATCGACGGTCTGCCCGGTGTGGACGTGATCGAGCCTGAAGTCATGAAAGCGATCTCTCTCTAATGCCCGCGTCAGATTTTAGCGCGCAGGAATACGCAGACCGCCTGAGCAAAACCCGCGCGGCGATGAACGCGCGCGGGATTGAGACCCTACTGGTCACCGACCCGTCCAACATGGCCTGGCTTACTGGGTATGACGGCTGGAGCTTCTACGTCCCGCAGATGGTGATCTTGCCTGCACAAGGTGCGCCTCTGTGGTGGGGGCGTACGCAGGACAAGGCCGGTGCCGCGCAGACCACGTGGCTGGACGCGGCGGATTTGTTGGATTGGCCGGAAGAACACGTTCAGCATCCGGACCACCATCCGGTCGACGCTCTGGTTCTTGCGCTGCGCGACCGGGATTGGACCCGAGGGCTGGGCGTCGAGATGGACAATTACTACTACTCCGCCGCCAGCCACCGCATTCTTGAGCGCGCCTTCGGTGAAATGATTGACGCCACGGGTCTTGTGAACTGGCAGCGTGCGGTCAAAAGCGACGCCGAGATCGACATGATGCGCAAGGCGGGCCAGTTGACCGCGCATATGCATGGGGTGCTGCGCGAGGCATTTCGCGAAGGCCTGCCCAAGAACCAACTGGTCGCCCAAGTGCAGGCCGCAGGCATCGCAGGCCTGCCCGGTTTGGCGGGCGACTACCCCGCGATTGTACCGATTGCACCTTCGGGGCGTGAGGCCTCGGCTTCGCATATCACCTGGAATGACAGGCCTTTGGCGCGCGGAGAGGCCACCTATTTCGAGATCTCCGGCTGCTACCGGCGCTATCACTGCCCCGCCAGTCGCAGCCTGTTTCTGGGCGATCCACCGGATGACATCCGCCGGGCCGAAGCGGCGGTTCTGACGGCGATTGAGGCCACTCTGGCAGCCGCCCGCCCCGGCATAACATGCGAGGAAATCGCCACTTGTGTCTACGACAGTTTCGCCCGCGCCGGATATGAAAAGGCCAACCGTACCGGCTATCCTATCGGCCTCAGCTACCCGCCCGATTGGGGTGAGCGCACGATGAGTCTACGCCCCGGCGACACCACGGCATTGCAGGAAAACATGACGTTTCACCTGATGCCGGGACTGTGGACTCCGGACTGGGGGCTGGCGATAACCGAAAGCTTTGTCGTGACGCCGGAGGGCGGCCAACCGCTGGCCGATATCCCGCGTGAGATGGTGGTTAAACCCTAGTAGTCACGTTGGCTCGCGAAAAAGCGCCTGAGCAGGTCGGCCGCCTCGTCGGCTGCGATGCCATCATAGACCTCTGGCTTGTGATGGGCCTGCGGGTGCGCGAAAACCCGTGCGCCATGGGCGACTCCACCTGATTTCGGGTCGGACGCCCCGTAGTAGATGCGGCGGATGCGTGCTGCGGCCAAAGCCGCGGCGCACATCGCGCAAGGCTCCAACGTCACATAGAGGTCATGACCGGGCAGCCTTTCTGAGCCTGCCTCGGCGCAGGCGGCGCGTAGAGCCAGTATCTCGGCATGGGCGGTCGGGTCGTTCAGCTCTCGCGTGCGATTCCCGGCAGAGGCAACAACCCGGCCGTCGGACGCGACGATCACCGCGCCGACGGGAACCTCCCCCCGTTCGGCGGCCGCGCGGGCCTCGGCCAGTGCCTCGTCCATATGCGATTTGAACACCATGCCCCTGACTGCCTCAGAAACCTGCCTTTCGCAAGCGGGCGGGATGGGGTATGGCCCTGCCATGAGCAACACCCCTCCTCCCGGCGACCGGATCGCCAAAGTCCTGGCCCGTGCTGGCGTAGCCTCGCGGCGCGAGGCGGAACGCATGATCGAAGCTGGCCGCGTCAGTGTGAACGGCAAGGCTATCAAAAGCCCTGCCTTGAACGTGACCGGCAAAGACAGGATCACCGTCGACGGCAAACCGGTGTCGGAACCCGAACCCTCACGGCTTTGGCTGTATCACAAGCCGACAGGGCTGGTGACCACGACCAAGGACGAAAAAGGTCGCGCGACGATCTTTGACGAACTGCCCGAAGGCATGCCTCGGGTGATGTCCGTTGGCCGGTTGGACCTGAATTCCGAAGGGCTTTTGCTGCTGACCAATGATGGCGGCATCAAACGCAAGCTGGAGCTTCCCTCAACCGGTTGGCTGCGCAAATACCGCGTGCGGGTCAACGGACGCCCCAAGGACGAAGATTTCGCCCCCCTGCGCAAAGGTCTTGTGATCGAGGGCGAAAGGTTTCAGCCCATGACCGTCTCGCTGGATCGTCAGCAGGGCGCGAATGCCTGGCTGACCATCGGCCTGCGCGAAGGCAAGAACCGTGAGATCCGCCGCGCGATGGAGGATATCGGCTTTGCCGTGAACCGCCTGCTGCGTGTGTCTTACGGGCCGTTCCAACTGGGCGACCTGAAACCGGGTGAGGTTGAAGAGGTCCGCCGCCGCGTAATGCGCGATCAGCTGGGTCTGGATGGGGGTGAAACACCCGAAGGAACGGCAAAACGCGCAACCCGACCGCAGCGAAAACGCCCTCTGATCGGCAAGAAACCCCGCAAGTGATGCGGGTTTGGCAACCTTCCCCCTAGCGCCAAGCCCTCGTATCCCCTAAATTTTCTGTGAGTGCTGCTATTTGGGGGGCTGAATGTCCGGGAGCGGAGTGCAAAAACTGGCCTATGCGGCCCTTCTGGTGCTGCTATTTGGCGTCTGCACCGGCCTGCTTGGGGGTCTGTAGCCATGGCCAAACGGTTTGGCGGCAAATACAGCCCTCAGGGTCAGGAATCGTCGGATAGCCCGCTGCCGCGCGGCCAGTTTGACAATGCCCGAGTCGAACCTGCAGGCGCGCGGGCAAACATCCTTTTCATCCCCGCGATCCCTCTGGTCTTTTTATCGCTGAATGATGGCGCGATTGGCATGACCATGGGCCTTGTTGCCGCCGGCCTGCTGACAGCCGCCGCGTTTTTGCTGCGCGAAGGGTTGCGGGCCGAGGCCGCCTATAACGCCCGCAAAACCGCGCGTCGCCCAGCCTTCCCTCGTAAGATCTTCGCAAGCGTTCTGACCGGGCTTGGGGCAGCGCTCGCGTCCTACCGGACCGAGTTTCTGGACGCTGAGACCGCGGCGCAAGCAAGCCTTGTAGCCCCGACCCTGTTTGGCGCCGCCGCCGCGACCCTGCATTCCGTGTCCTTCGGCTTGGATCCCATGAAAAACAAGGGGATGGAGGGTGTCGACACGTTCCAGCAAGACCGTGTCGCCCGCGTCGTCGATGACGCTGAAAAGCATCTGGCCGAAATGACCGATGCGATCAAACGCGCCGGAGATCGCCGGATTGAGGCGCGTGTCGAGCGGTTTCAGGACACCGCCCGCGATCTGTTCCGCACGGTCGAAGAAGATCCGCGCGATCTGGCGGGCGCACGGAAGTATCTGACCGTCTATCTACAGGGCGCGCGTGATGCGACGGTCAAGTTCGCGGATGTCTACGCCCGCACCCGCGACGGGCAGGCCTTGGCAGACTACTCCGCCCTATTGGATGATCTGGAACAGAATTTCGCCGCGCGTACGCGCAAAATGCTATTGGATGACCGTAGTGATTTGACGGTCGAAATCGACGTGCTGCGTGAAAGACTGCAGCGCGAAGGCGTCCGGCTGGACTGACCGGCCCTTTATATTTGAGCGAGGAACTCCCCTATGTCCGACGAGATCAAGAACAAAGCGGTTGAGGCCGAAACACTGGTACAAGAGGTCACCGCGGTGGCGCTACCCGAACCGCAGGCCGAGGTCGTCTCGCTTGAAGAGGCCGATGAACCCGTCAGCGCCGAGATCCGCAAGCGCATGGATGAGATCGACATGGGCAACACCAATTCGATCGTCGCCTTCGGCTCGTCCGCGCAGGCCGAATTGCAAGAGATCAGCCAAGCCATGCTGGCAGATGTGCGCAACAAAGATGTTGGCCCCGCAGGCGACAGTCTGCGCAACATCGTCACCACGATCCGGGGATTCTCGGTCAGTGAGCTGGACGTGCGGCGCGAACGCAGCTGGTGGGAGAAACTGCTGGGCCGCGCCGCGCCTTTTGCCAAGTTCACGGCCCAGTACGAAGAGGTTCAGGGTCAGATCGACCGCATAACCGACGATTTGCTGTCTCATGAACATACGCTGCTGAAAGACATCAAATCGCTGGACCTGCTCTATGAAAAAACGCTGGGGTTCTATGATGAACTGGCGCTTTATATCGCTGCGGGCGAGGAAAAGCTGACCGAGCTGGATAGCCACGACATCCCCGAGAAAGAATCCGAGGTTCAGGCAGCGCCCGAAGATCAGCAGGTCATGAAAGCGCAGGAGCTTCGCGACATGCGCGCCGCGCGCGACGATCTGGAACGCCGGGTGCATGACCTGAAATTGACCCGGCAGGTGACGATGCAATCGCTGCCCTCGATCCGGTTGGTGCAAGAGAACGACAAATCTCTGGTGACGAAGATCAACTCGACCTTGGTCAACACGGTTCCGCTGTGGGAAACCCAGCTGGCTCAGGCCGTCACCATCCAGCGCAGCGCCGAAGCCGCCGCTGCCGTGCGCGACGCCAATGATCTGACCAACGAACTGCTGACCTCAAACGCGGCCAACCTGCGGCAATCGAACAAGATGATCCGCGAAGAGATGGAGCGTGGCGTGTTCGACATCGAAGCCGTCAAACAGGCCAACGCTGATCTGATCGGCACGATCAATGAAAGCCTGGCGATCGCAGACGAAGGCAAAGCCAAACGTGCAGCCGCTGAGCAGGAACTGCAGAAAATGGAAGCCGAACTGCGTGACACGCTGGCCGCCGCCAAAGCACGGCGTGACGGGACCGGCGACAATGCCGGAACGGCTGTTCCGGGATAAGGTGGGCTGGGCGTGCGGCCTTTGACCTGTCTCAAAACGGGCCTTGGTGTTCTGGGGCTTCTAGCGCTTGGGGGGTGCGAAGAGGCGCTGACCTCTTCGGTCGTTCCTCAGGTGCGGCCTTCGGCCCCACCAACTGCGGCGAACGCCTATGTGCCACCTTCGGCCGCCAGTCAGGACCTCGCGCGGTTCTATCAACGGATCGAACGGGACCTGCTGACCCGCGGCCTGTTGCGCACCGATGGAGGAGGGCCGGACACCCCCTATGACGCCGACGACCTCAGCCGGAACTTTGAGGCCATCGCCTTCTATAGCGAATATCCTGATCACACTGTCTCGCTCGGGTCGCGGCAGACGGATGGGCAACTCAGCCGCTGGTCGGGGCCTGTTCGTATCCAGACCGAGTTCGGACCCTCGGTCCTGCCCGCAACCCGTACCAGTGACGCGGATCAGGTCCAGTCCTATGCCGCGCGGCTGGCCAAACTGACCGGCCATCCGATCTCGACTGTTAGTCGCAAGGCCAATTTCCACGTGTTTTTCGCCGGCAAGGATGACAGCGCTTATGTTGTCACTCGGCTCAAGGAACTGGTACCCAACATCAGTCAGGCCTCACTAGATCTGGTCGCCAACCCGCGCGCGAGTTTCGACTGTTTTGTGTTCGCCTCGGCCACCCGCAACGATCCGAACAAATACGTACGTGCAGTGACGCTGATCCGGTCGGAACTGCCTGACCTGGTGCGGCGCAGCTGTATTCACGAAGAGATTGCGCAAGGGCTGGGCCTGTCCAATGACAGCCCCGCCGCGCGGCCCTCAATCTTCAACGATGATGATGAGTTTGCCCTGCTGACGAGTCATGATGAGAAACTACTGACAATGCTCTATGATCCGCGTCTTTCGCCCGGAGTGACGGTCGATCAGGCCCGACCTGTGGTGCGGATCATTGCGCGCGAATTGATGGGGCAGCCGCTCTGACCCCAAGGACAGGAGAACCCAAATGGGAATTTTCGATTTTCTGACCGGAGAGTTTATCGACGTTATTCACTGGGTCGATGACACCCGAGACACCATGGTCTGGCGGTTCGAACGCGAAGGGCACGAGATCAAGTATGGTGCCAAGCTTACCGTCCGCGAGGGTCAGGCGGCGGTGTTTGTCCATGAAGGGCAGTTGGCGGATGTGTTCACGCCGGGTCTTTATATGCTTGAGACCAACAATATGCCGATCCTGACGACCCTCCAGCATTGGGATCACGGCTTTCAGTCCCCGTTCAAGTCCGAGATCTACTTCGTCAACACAACGCGCTTTAATGACCTGAAGTGGGGTACCAAGAACCCGATCATGCTGCGCGACCCGGAATTCGGACCGACCCGCATTCGGGCCTATGGCACCTACACGGTGCGGGTGAAAGACCCTGCGAAATTCCTGGTCGAGATCGTCGGAACCGATGGTGAATTCACCATGGATGAGATCAGTTTTCAGGTCCGCAACATCATCGTGCAAGAGTTCAGCCGCGTAATCGCTGGATCCGGTATTCCGGTTCTCGACATGGCTGCGAACACCGCCGATCTGGGCAAACTGATCGCAGCCGAAGTCTCGCCCGTGTTGGATGGCTATGGGCTGGAGATGCCCGAGTTCTACATCGAAAACATCTCGCTTCCGCCTGCGGTAGAGGCCGCGTTGGACAAGCGCACCTCGATGGGGCTGGCGGGTGATCTGGGCAAGTTCACCCAGTATTCCGCCGCCGAGGCGATGACCGCTGCGGCCAACAACCCCGGTCAAGGCGGCGGCATGGGTGCCGGTCTTGGCATGGGAATGGGCATGGCGATGGCCAATCAGATGGCGAACATGGCAGCGGGCCAACCGAGCGGCCCGTGGGGATCGCCCGCCCCCGCTGCCCCGCAAACATCCGCGCATGCGGCCCCGCCGCCTCCTCCGCCCGTTGAGCATGTATGGCATATCGCGGTGGACGGACAGACCAGCGGGCCGTTCTCAAAGGCCAAGATGGGGCGTATGGCGTCGGACGGAGAGCTGACGCGAGACACCCATGTCTGGACCGCCGGTCAGGACGGCTGGAAAAAAGCAGGTGAGGTGCAGGAGTTGGCGCAGCTATTCACGATCCTGCCTCCGCCTCCGCCGGGTGCGTAAGCGATAGAAGGCGGGCAGATGACCGAAGAACACCGCTTTCCCTGCGACCAATGTGGCGCGGACTACCGGTTCAATCCCGGCGATGGCACATTGACTTGCGACCATTGCGGCCACTCGGAGCCCATTGGCTCAGGCCCATGGGGCGGTGCAAGCCTGCGCGAGCTGGATTTTGACGCCGCCATCGCCGACCGTCTGCCGGAAAGCGAGATTGAGGAAACGCGGGTTCTGTCCTGTCCGAATTGTGCCGCTCAGGTCGAATTCGACCCGAATACACACGCAGCGGAATGTCCGTTCTGTGCCACTCCGGTGGTGACGGATACAGGCGTCAACCGGCATATCAAACCCAAGGGCGTGTTACCCTTTGCGCTGGATGAACGGTCCGCCCACAAGGCGATGGGGGATTGGCTGGGTCGGCTTTGGTTCGCGCCGAACGGGCTGAAGGACTATGCTCGCAAGGGGCGAAAAATGCAGGGCATTTATGTGCCCTATTGGACCTTCGACGCGGATACCAAATCCAGCTATCGCGGGGAGCGCGGCACCGTTTACTATGAAACGCGTACCGTCATGCGTGACGGGAAGCGTGTGCAACAACAGGTGCCCAAGGTGCGCTGGAGCCCGAAATCCGGTCGCGTCGCGCGGTTCTTTGATGACGTTCTGGTATTGGCCTCACGTTCGCTGCCCAAGCAATACACAGACGCGCTGGAGCCCTGGGATTTGCCGGCGCTTGAACCCTACCAACCGCAGTATCTGGCAGGGTTCCGGGCCGAGGCTTACTCGGTCGAGTTACCCGAGGGGTACTCCGAGGCGCGGGCGCATATGGCGCGGGTGATCGAGCGTGACGTGCGCTTTGACATTGGCGGCGATCGACAGCGTATTCACGCGGTGGACACGGACGTGCGCGATGTGACGTTCAAGCATATCCTGCTGCCCATCTGGATGGCCGCGTATAAGTATCGCGGGCAAACCTATCGGTTTGTGGTCAACGGGCGCACTGGCCGGGTGCAGGGGGAACGACCGTGGTCTGCGATCAAGATAACCATTGCGGTGGTCCTCGGCCTGCTGGTGGCGGCAGGCGTGGGGTACGTGATGGCGACGTCGCAGGGGTGAGCCCAGCAAAATCACACAGGCAGACGTTTTCCCGACTACGCGCAAGACGCTGGATGACAAGTGGGCCTCCGGCGGCTAAACCGGCTGCTGAACGCATGCGATTTGGGGAGAGCGATGCGCGCAGTCTTACAACGGATCTCTAGAGCGTCAGTCTCGGTCGATGGCGCTGTCGTTGGTCAATCGGGACCAGGGCTGATGATTCTCGTTTGCGCAATGCAGGGCGACAGCGAAGAGAACGCCTCAAAACTGGCGGCGAAGATCTCCAAGCTGCGGATCTTCAAGGATGAGGCCGGTAAAATGAACCGGTCTGTTGTGGACATTGGCGGCTCGGCTCTGGTTGTCAGTCAGTTCACTCTCGCTGCCGATACGGCCAGCGGTAACCGCCCCGGATTCTCACAGGCCGCTGCGCCGGATATCGGAAAACACCTTTATGAAACCTTTGCCAAAGACCTCAACGCGTGCGGAATCGCGGTTGAGACAGGGCAATTTGGGGCCGACATGGCCGTTGAGCTGGTCAATGATGGGCCAGTGACAATCTGGATGGAGAATTGATGACCCGCGCTGAACAGGCAATCGCACTCTGGCAAGCAGGGGTCGCTGCGGTAGACGGATACACGGCGACCCGAAAAGCACTATCCGATGTTGCAAAACCGGATCGGATTTTGGCCGTGGGCAAACCTGCGGCGGCGATGGCCCGAGCGGCATTGGATCATTTCGGAGACATCCCAACGCTGGTGGTCACCAAGGACGATCACGGGCGGGACTTACCGGAAGGTGTTGAGGTAATCGAGGCTTCTCATCCCGTCCCGGACAGCCGCAGCTTGGCAGGCGGCAGGGCACTGCGCCTCGCGGTTGAGGCCATGCCACCCGAGGCGCATCTGCTGCTGTTGGTGTCAGGCGGCGCGTCCTCGCTGGCCGAGGATCTGATCGACGGCAAAACGCTTGAGGATCTGGAGGCGCTAAACAAAAAGCTGCTCTCCGAGGGACTTGATATCGGGGCGATGAATGCGGAACGACGCAAGATTTCGCAGGTCAAAGGCGGAGGATTGCTGTCCCGGCTCAAAGGCCGAAAGGTCACTATTCTGGCGATCTCGGACGTGCCGGGGGATGATCTCAACGTTATCGGCTCGGGCATCGGCGCTCTGCCTGAACAGGTCTCCTACGAGGCCGAAGCGCAGATCATTGCCTCGAACGCCCATGCCCGTGCGGCAGCCGCCGAAGCGGCCGCGGATGCGGGTCTGTCGGTCTTGGCCAATGAAGAGGCCTTGCATGATGACTATCAGGCCGTCGCCACCGCAATCGGTGAGAAGCTGCGACAGATGGGATCAGGCGTCATGGTTTTCGGCGGCGAGCCGACTGTTGTGCTGCCCCCAAACCCCGGACAGGGTGGGCGCAATCAGGCTTTGGCACTGGCACTGGCGCGCGAGATTTCCGGCCTTAAAGATATCACGGTTGTGGTCGGAGGAACCGACGGAACAGATGGCCCAACCAACGCAGCGGGCGGGGTCGTTACTGGCGCCACTTGGGCCAAAGGCGCGGACGAGGCGCTGGCTGCCGCCGATAGTGGGGCCTTCCTGGAAAACGCAGGCGCTTTGCTGGTGACCGGGCCGACTGGAACCAATGTCATGGACCTGATTGTCGCAATTCGGGATTAGAATGACGTATTCTCCCGATACCGACCAAGGCAACCAATAGATCATTTTCGTCATAGCGGAGGACGCGAAGACACGGCGCTATGACGGCTTTGATAAACACGGTATTGTCAGGCAAGGCACATTTGCGACACGGAATTCCACTTGCCCGACCCGCTGAAATGCGTCAACGTTGACTCACGCGTCAATAAAAAGCCCGAAAACGGGCGAACACAATCAACTGGGAGCTTCTGAATGAACGAACAACTCACTCACATGTCCAAACAGGTGACGGCAGGCAAACTGACCCGTCGCGAGTTCATGGGCAAAGCCGCCGCTCTTGGCGTTTCGGCAGCCATGGCAAGCACGATGTTCGCCGACGCGGCCAGTGCAGCCGGCCCGAAAAAGGGTGGCGATCTGAAATTCGGCCTGCAGGGCGGCGAATCGACCAACTCGCTGGACCCGGCAACCTATGCAAGCTCGGTCCCGTTCCAGAACGGCAAACAATTTGGCGACCAACTGGTCGAAGTTGCACCCGACGGCACGATCGAACCACGCCTTGCCGAAAGCGTCGAAGGCAGTGCGGATGCCAAGGTCTGGACTTTCAAGCTTCGTCAGGGGGTCGAGTTCCACAACGGCAAGACCATGACCAGCGAAGACGTGCTGAAAACCATGCAGCGCCACTCGAACGAAGACTCCAAGTCCGGTGCTTTGGGCATCATGAAGGGCATCGAGTCGATGAAGGCCGATGGCGACAACTTCCAGGTCACCCTGTCCGAGCCCAACGCCGACCTTCCCTATCTGATGGCCGACTATCACCTTATCATTCAGCCGGATGGTGGTATGGAGAACCCTGCAGCCGGTATCGGTACAGGTCCTTACAAGCTGGAAGTTGATGAACCCGGCGTCCGCCACCTGTTCACCAAGAACGAAAACCACTGGAACAGTGATTTCGGTAACTTCGACAGCGTCGAAGTGGTAGTCATCAACGACGCAACCGCCCGAACAGCCGCGCTGCAATCGGGTCAGGTTCACGCAGTGAACCGCGTCGAGCCCAAAGTTGCGGACCTGCTGGGCCGCGCACCAAACCTGACTGTTCATTCGACCGCCGGTCGTGGCCACTATGTGTTCATCATGCATTGTGACACGGCTCCGTTCGACAACAACGAACTGCGCACGGCTCTGAAATACGCCATCAACCGCGCGGATCTGGTGGACAAAGTTCTGCGTGGCTATGGCTCGATCGGGAACGACATGCCGATCAACGCGGCCTACCCCCTGTTTGATGAGACAATCGAACAGCGTGAGTTCAGCGTTGAAAAAGCAGCCGAGCACTACAAGAAATCTGGCCACGATGGATCGCCGATCATTCTGCGTGTGGCAGATGGCGCCTTCCCAGGCGCTGTGGATGCGGCGGCGCTGTTCCAGCAAACCGCTGCGCAGGCAGGTATCCCGCTGGAAATCAAACGCGAACCCAATGATGGCTACTGGTCGGAAGTGTGGAACGTTCAGCCGTTCTGCGCCTCGTACTGGGGTGGTCGTCCGGTCCAGGACCAGATGTACTCGACCGCGTATCTGTCGAGCGCAGACTGGAACGACACGCGCTTCAAGGTTCAGGCCTTCGACGACTTGCTGTTCGCAGCGCGCGCCGAACTGGACGCCGAGAAACGCAAGGGCATCTACAGCCAGATGGGCCAAATGGTTCGCGACGAAGGCGGCCTGATTTGCCCGATGTTCAACGACTTTGTTGAAGGCATCAGCAACCAGCTGGACGGTTGGGAATCAGATCCGACGCAAGAGATGATGAACGGCAACATGTCGCGCAAGATGTGGTTCGTGTAACTCGGGCAACGGATAATGCATCCTATCATCAAACTGGTTTCCCAGCGCCTTGCGCTGGGACTCCTATTGCTGCTCGGCGCTTCGGCTCTGATTTTTGGCCTGACCGAAGCCCTTCCCGGAGACGCCGCGCAAGCCGTCCTGGGGCAGTCCGCAACCCCTGAGGCCCTTGCCAACCTACGAGAAGAGATGGGCCTTAACCGCCCTGCACTAACCCGCTATTTCGAGTGGTTGGGTGGCATCGCGCAAGGCGACCTGGGGCAATCCCTCACCAATAAACTTGATATCTCCGAGAGCATCGGAAAACGCCTGGGCAATACGCTGTTCCTTGCTTGCGTCGCTGCGATCGTTTCCGTTCCGCTGGCGATTTTCCTGGGCCTTCTGGCCGTTCGGTTCCGCAATCGCTGGCCCGACAAGCTGATTTCGGCGATCACACTGACGACAGTTTCAATCCCCGAGTTTCTGATCGGCTATGTGGTGATCTACTTTATCTCGGTCAAACTGGGTTGGTTCTCATCCTTGGCGATGATCAACGATTCAATGACCTTCGGACAGAAGCTAAATGCAATTGCCCTGCCGGCTTTCGTTCTGACGCTGGTGGTTCTGGCGCAAATGATGCGCATGACCCGCGCGGCTATTCTGAACCTCATGCAATCGGCCTATATCGAAACCGCCGAACTTAAGGGCTTGAGCACGTTTCAGGTCATTGCACGCCATGCCTTCCCCAACGCGATTTCTCCGATCGTGAACGTTGTGATGCTGAACCTGGCCTATCTGGTTGTCGGCGTTGTCGTGGTCGAGGTTGTATTCGTCTATCCCGGCATGGGGCAGTATCTGGTGGATGCGGTGACCAAACGTGACGTGCCCGTCGTGTTGGCCTGTGGCGTCGTATTCGCAGCCGTCTATATCGGTTTGAACATGGTTGCCGATATCGTGTCGATCCTTGCCAACCCAAGACTGAGGCATCCGAAATGATAAAGAACATTCCTCTTTCGGCACTGATTGGCCTCTTGTTCACTGGCGCATATTTCTTTGTGGCCATCGCGGCCCCATTGATTGCGCCTTACGGAATGGCAGAAGTTGTCGGCGATGTGTGGGAGCCTGCCAGCGCCGAGCATCTGCTGGGCACGGACAATATCGGGCGAGATCTTCTGACCCGCATGATCTATGGCGGGCGTACGACGATCTTCATCGCTGCCGCCGCAACCTTGCTCAGCTTTCTGACCGGTACATCTCTGGGTTTGCTGGCCGCCGTTCTGGGCGGATGGGCGGATCAGGCACTCAGCCGGACTGTTGACCTGATCATGTCGATCCCGACCCTCATCCTGGCGCTGGTTATTCTGGCCATCGTTCCGGTGACCGTTCCGATCCTGATCCTTGTGATGGGCCTGCTGGACGCAACCCGCCCCTATCGACTGTCGCGCTCGGTCGCGGTCGACATCAACGTGATGGACTACGTTGAAGCCGCGAAACTGCGCGGTGAAGGGCGCGCATGGGTTATCTTCCGGGAAATCCTGCCCAACGCTCTGTCACCGCTGGTGGCCGAGTTTGGTCTACGGTTCATCTTCATGGTTCTGTTCATCTCTACCCTGTCCTTCCTGGGCCTGGGCGTGCAACCGCCGCTGGCGGACTGGGGCGGCATTGTGAAGGAAAACAAGGACGGTATCGTCTATGGCATCGGTGCTGCGCTGTGGCCCGCCGTCGCCATCGCGACGCTGGCCATCTCGGTCAACCTTGTGGCTGACTGGGTTCTGAACCGCACCACATCGCTGAAAGGAGGCCGGGGATGAGCGACGATATCCTTCTCAAGGTCCGCGACCTCAAGATCGGCGCGACCGTCTATCCGCCGGGCGAAAAGCCCCATGACATCGAAATCGTGCATGGGGTCAGCTTTGACCTTGAACGCGGCAAGGTGCTGGGGCTAATCGGCGAATCCGGTGCCGGTAAATCCACCATCGGCCTGGCCTCAATGGCCTATGGCCGGGGTGGCGTGAAGATCACCGGCGGCGAGGTCTGGGTCAACGGACGCGATATCCTCAAGACATCTCATGGGGATATCCGCAAGCTGCGTGGGGGTGAGGTCACCTATGTGTCCCAATCCGCTGCCGCGTCGTTCAACCCTGCCAAAAGGATCATGGATCAGGTCGTCGAAGCGGCGGTCGAGCAGAAGAAATTCACCCGCAAACAGGCTGAGGCCCGTGCGCGTGAACTCTTCGCCAAGCTGGGCCTGCCCGATCCGGACAATATCGGCAGTCGTTACCCGCACCAGGTTTCCGGTGGTCAGCTGCAACGCTGCATGACCGCGCTGGCCTTGTGCCCTGAGCCTGATCTGGTGGTATTCGACGAACCCACCACGGCCTTGGACGTGACCACCCAAATCGACGTTCTGATGGCGATCAAAGAAGCCATTGCAGATACCGGCGTCGCCGCGCTCTACATCACCCACGACCTTGCGGTTGTGGCGCAGGTCAGCGATGACATCATGGTTCTGCGGATGGGCGACACGGTCGAGTACGGCAATACCGATCAGATCATCAACAACCCTCAGGAAGACTACACCAAAGCCCTGGTCTCGGTCCGGTCTATCGAACACGAAGAGAAAAAGCCGACCGCAGAGCCGGTTCTTCAGGTCGACGGAATTACCGCGCGCTATAAGGGTCTGAACTTTGATGTTCTGCACAACGTCAATGTTGAGCTCTATCCGGGGCAAACATTGGCGGTTGTGGGCGAATCCGGGTCGGGCAAGTCCACGTTGGCGCGTGTGATTACCGGCCTGCTGCCCGCACGTGAGGGTGAGATCACCTTCAACGGGCGCAAGCTGAGCTCGGATCTGAAGGGGCGCACACGCGAAGACCTGCGAGAACTGCAGATGATCTATCAGATGGCGGACACTGCGATGAACCCGCGTCAGACCGTCGGTACGATCATCGGCCGCCCGTTGGAGTTCTACTTCAACATGCGCGGGGCCGAGAAACGCAAACGCGTCGTCGAGCTGCTGGATGAGATCGAACTGGGCGAAAAGTTCATCGATCGCTATCCGGCAGAACTGTCTGGTGGTCAGAAACAACGTGTCTGCATCGCGCGGTCACTGGCGGCCAAGCCAAAGATGATCATCTGTGATGAAGTCACCTCGGCCCTTGATCCCCTTGTGGCTGACGGCATCCTGAAGCTGCTGCTGGATCTGCAGAAGATCGAGGATGTGGCATACCTGTTCATCACCCATGATCTGGCGACGGTCCGCGCAATCAGCGACAGCATCGCGGTTATGTATCAGGGTCGCGTCGCGCGCTATGGCTCGAAGTCTCAGGTGCTTAGTCCGCCATTCGACGACTATACTGACCTGCTGCTCAGCTCGGTCCCCGAGATGGAACTTGGCTGGCTGGAAAAAGTCGTTGCCAACCGCAAGATGGAGGCGGCAGGGAACTGACCCTTGCCCCAACCAACGCTATGAAATCCCGGCACGTGTCACAAACAGGTGTCGGGATTTTGCTATTCGGGGCGGGAATAGGCAGCCCAAGTGCAACGAATCTTTTAGGGTCGTCGGAAACACTCTCGAAAAGGGTCAAAATATGGACCGCAAACTCCTCCTCATCATTTTGGACGGCGTCCCGTGGCGCAACTTCCGCCGGTTGTTCGGCAATCTCGAAGGCTGGGTCGATAGTGGCGAGGCCCGCGTGTGGAAACTCCGCTCGGTACTGCCGTCGACCTCGGCCAGTTGCTATGCTTCGATCCACACGGGCGTAACCCCGCAGGAACATGGCTGCACCGGCAACGGCAATGTCTTCCGCCTAGGCCAAAAGGACGTGTTCAGCCAGGTCCGCGAGGCCGGAGGCGTGACCGGAGCCGTCACCCACAGCTATTGGTCGCAGTTCTTCAACCGCCATCCGTTCGACTATGTGCGCGACGTGGAATACGACGAGCCGGAGAGCCAAACCATCAACCATGGCCGGTTCCACAGCATGACCGGCTATGGCAAGGCCAACCAGATGACGCCCTGCGATGTCGATCTGTTTGCCACGCTGACGAACCTGTGCCTGCGCCATGGGCTGGACTATGGCATCCTGCACACCTGCACCTTGGACAGCATGGGCCATCGCTTCGTCCACGATTGTGAGGAAATGGATCATGCGTGCTTCGTGATGGATGAGATGCTGGCACCCTTCATTCCGAACTGGCGCAAGCTGGGCTATGAGGTCATCGTCACCGCAGATCACGGGCAGGACGAACGCGGCCACCACGGCGGGCGCAGCCCGTTGCAACAGGAAACCGCACTGTATTATTTCGGTGACGCAGAAGGCCCCGAGGCCGATACGGTGATCGATCAGCTGCAGCTTGCCCCTACCATCCTGACCCGTATGGGCGCGCCGTTGGCAGACACGATGAAGGCCAAGCCGTTCTTGAGCTGATCAGAACGCTACGCTGTTTCATCCGGCGACAGGAATGCCCTGAACTTGGGCAGGCATTCCTGTTCTAGTCTGGAACCCAGATCGGTTAGTCGTAGGACCAGATTCCCTGCCCCAGCGCCTCAATGGCGACGGAAATCCGTTCAAAACTATCAGCAGCGCGCTTGACCGAGGTTCGGGCGCGCAGATAGCCGTGGACGAGGCCGGGTTCGTTGATCCATTCTGCCCGTCCTCCGGCGGATCGGATCGCAGCGCAATAATCTGATCCATCATCCCTGAGAGGGTCGCAATCGGCGGTGATGACAACGGTCGGTGGCAAGCTCGAGAAGTCGGTATCCTGAAGCGGGGCAAAGGTTGGATCGCCGCTCGGGACTGGCCTTCCGCTTCTGACAGTTTCGTAGAACTTGATATCCTCAAGCGTCAGCAACGGCGCATGCGCGTGTTCGATATACGAGCCTTTGGACGTATCACCGCCCAGCCCGGGGTAGATCAGGACCTGCCCCAAGATGTTCTCTAGCCGTCCCCGCGCGTAGTGAGCGACCGATGCGGCCAGATTGCCTCCTGCACTGTCACCCGCCAGGATCATCGGGTCGCCAAACTCTTCCGACACCCAGTTTACGGCAGTCCAACAGTCCTGAAACTGGTCCGGATGCACGTGTTCGGGGCACAGCCGGTAGTCGACGGCGACAATCCGATATCCGGTCTGTGCGCAAATCTCGGCGCAGACATCATCGTGGCTATCCAGCCCCCCAACGACGAAACCGCCGCCATGGAAATAGACGACGGTTCGTGTCGGTTGCCCAGCGGTATAAAGGCGGACCGGCACGCCATTGGCAGACAGGTCCTGCACCTTCACACCTTCGGGTCGCGGCTGGCGAAAGTCCTGACACATCGCGTCATAGACCTTGCGCTGGTCTTCGATTGACAGATCCACCGCATCGTCAGGATAGCTTTCCGCCGTGCGTCTTATGAACGCCCAAGTTTCCTCATCAATCAGACGTTCATAATCCATGTTCCCTCCCGGTTAGGCTGCCCACTCCCACGGCCGGGTGTACGCGCCCAGCACTTTGCTGACATCGTCCTCGGATGCGCCGTTCGCGTCAAGCTGTGCGACAAGGCCACGCTTCTTGTCGTCGATGACCGAGACGACACGGGCATCAACGCCAGCTTGCTCAAGGGCGCCATTGTAGATCCGGGTGATCGCGTGCTTGCGCAGATCAGGTTTGAACACCTTACCAACCGCGGTCTTGGGCAATTCGGTCAGGATTGTCATGTGCTTGGGCTGAGCCGCGCGCTCATGAACATGGACCTTACAGAACTCCATCAACGCCTCTTCGGTGACCGAGGCCCCATCGACCAGTTCAACAAAGGCACAGGGCACCTCACCGGAATGGGCGTCGGGCTGACCAATCGCACCTGCGAAGGCCACGGCCTCATGCCCCAGCAGGGCCTCTTCGATCTCGGCAGGGTCAATATTGTGGCCGCCACGAATGATCAGGTCCTTGGCACGGCCAGTGATCCAGAGGTACCCGTCCTCATCAAAGCGCCCCAGATCGCCTGTGCGCAGATACTTGTCGTAGTGGTACAGGTTCTCGTTCTTTTCCGTTTCGGTGTAGGTATTGCCTGCAAAGACACCGGGGTTTGAAACGCAGATTTCGCCGATCTCATCCACCGCGCATTCCTTTGGACCGTCCGGGCCGTCCTGCAGGATTTTGACATCGGTGTAGGGGAAGGGAATCCCGATCGAGCCGATCTTTTTCTCACCATCCACCGGGTTGCACGAGACAAGGCAGGTGGCCTCGGTCAGGCCATAACCTTCGACGATGGTCACGCCCGTTGCCTCTTCGAACCGCCGGAACAATTCCACCGGCAGCGGGGCCGAGCCGGAGAACGCCGTTTTCACCGAGGAAATATCAGCATCCACGGGTCGCTGCATCTTGGCCGAGATCGCGGTGGGCACGGTGATGACGAAACTGACCTTCCAACGTTCGATCAGCTTCCAGAAATTGTCGAACACGCCATCGCCGCGATAACCCTGAGGTGTCGGGAAAATCACATGCGCGCCCGAGGACACGGCCGCCATCCAGATCACATGCACGGCAAAGACGTGGAACATCGGCAGCGGGCACATGATGACGTCGTTTTCGTCGAACAACAGCGTATTGCCCAGCCAGCCATTGTAGATCAGGCCCGAATATTTGTGCTGCGCCACCTTCGGCATGCCGGTCGTGCCGCCGGTGTGGAAGTAGCAGGCCACCCGGTCCTCGGTGCTGTCTGCGAAGGTCAGTGTCGTGGGCTGTTTGGCCAATTCCTGATTGAAGTTCTTATAGTCCGCATGCGCGAGCTTTGCCTTGTCGCCCATTTTTGGGCGCAGGAACGGGACGATCCAGGATTTCGGCGGTGTCAGATAGCGGTTAAGGTCAATCTCGAGAATGGTGTTGACCTTGGGCGCATGGCGCACGGCCTCTTCCACCTTCTGCGCCACATCCGTTTTCGGGAAGGACTTGAGCGTGACGACAACCTTAGCGCCAGTCTCGCGCAGAATGGCGGCGATCTGTTCCGGCTCGAGCAGCGGGTTGATCGGGTTTACGATACCGGCCACGGCACCGCCCATCAGGGTCACCAGCGTCTCGTTACAATTTGGCAGGATATAGGCCACCACGTCGTTTTCGCCGATCCCGAGCGAGCGAAACAGGTTGGCCGCCTGATTGACCTGCCCTAGAAGGTTGGACCATGTCAGCGTCTCGGCCTTGTCATTCGGACCTGAAAACAGCTGAAAACTGACCGCGTTGTGGTTTGGAAATTTCTCTGCGGTGCGCGATAGCAGCTGGTGGAACGTCACCGGCAGGTCGCGGTCCTCCCATGCCATTTCCTGTTCAATACGCGCTTTGTCTTCCTTGCCAACAAAGGCCATGTGGCTCCTCCCCGTGTTTTATTCTCCCGCGCGCCACACGCGGAGTGATCTTACCTCAGATGGGATCACAACCTTGGCGGCGCAAGCAAGGGCTTAGCGAGGGAAAAGTTGAAAATGTAGAATGACGCTACGGCGAAACAGAGATTGCCGGAGCGTCACTTTATTCCGCAGCGACGCCGTCAGTGAACTGAAGACGGGCCAAGCGGGCGTAAAGACCCCCTTGCGCCACCAGATCATCATGCGTGCCTTGGGCGACTATGCGACCGGCCTCCAGCACCACGATGCGATCTGCCTTTTTCACGGTAGCCAGCCGGTGCGCTACGATCAGGGTCGTGCGTCCGGCGCGCATCTGATCCACCGCGCCCTGCACGGCCCGCTCGCTTTCCGCATCCAGCGCCGAGGTCGCCTCGTCCAGCAACAGAACAGGCGCATCCCGCAAAATGGCGCGTGCAATTGCGATCCGCTGTTTCTGCCCGCCGGACAGCATTACACCCCGTTCGCCAACGAAACTGTCATAGCCTTCGGGCAGTGCCGCGATGAAGTCATGCGCGGCAGCAGCACGCGCGGCGGCCTCGACCTCAGCGTCCGAAGCATCCAGGCGGCCAAAGCGGATATTGTCACGGGCCGAGGCGGCAAAGATCACCGGATCCTGCGGGACCAGTGCCATATGCTGCCGGAAATCTGCCCGGTTCAGGTTTTGCAGGTCCATCCCATCCAGCATCACGCGCCCCGAGTTCGGGTCGTAGAACCGCTGGAGCAACTGAACCACAGTTGTTTTGCCCGCGCCCGAGGGACCAACAAAGGCAACCGTCTCGCCGGGATTGACCTGCAGGCTGAGCTTGTCCAGCGCCACCACATCGGGCCGCGCAGGATAACGGAAAGTGACCTCTTCGAACTTGATCTCGCCGCGTACTGGTTGCAGTAGCGGATTTGCCTGAGACGGGTCGATCACTGTGTCTTCAGCATTTAACAGCTCAACCAACCGTTCAGTAGCCCCTGCAGCGCGCTGAAGCTCGCTCCAAATCTCGGACAGGGCAGCGACAGAGCCTGCCATGATGACCGAGTAAATGACGAATTGGATCAGAACCCCTTCGGTCATGACACCATTGCGCACGTCATTGGCCCCCATCCACAGCACTCCAACGATGCCCGAGAAGACCAGAAAGATCACGATGACCGTTAGAATGGCCCGCGTCTGGATGCGGCGTAGCGAAACGACATACGAGGTCTCGGTCATATCGCCGAATTGCTGGCGGCTTGCGCGTTCGTGGGTAAAGGCCTGCACGGTCTGTACCGCCCCCAGCGCCTCGCCCGCGTTGCCCGATGAGGCCGCGATCCAGTCCTGATTCTCGCGACTGATGGCGCGCAGTCTGCGCCCCAGCACCAGAATTGGCACCACAACGACCGGGATCAGCAGCAGAACCAGCGCTGTCAGCTTGGCCGAGGTTAACAGCATCAGCACCAACCCTCCGACAAACATCAGCAGGTTGCGCAGGGCAATCGAGACAGATGACCCGATCACCGATTGAATCAGCGTCGTGTCGGTGGTGATCCGGCTCAGGACCTCTCCGGTCATGATGCGTTCGTAGAACTCGGGGCTCATACCGATGACGCGGTCAAAGACGGCCTTTCGAATATCGGCGACCACGCGTTCCCCCAGACGGGTGACAAGCGCGTAGCGGATGCCGGTGCCCACGGCGAGAATACCGGCGATACCCAGCGCGGCCAGGAAATACCAGTCCAGCAGCTCTCCGTCCTGAATGCGGAAGTTGTCCACCACGCGACGCACGGCCAAGGGCAAGGTCAGCGTCATACCAGCCGTCAGGACCAGCGCCAGTGTCGCTCCTAGCATCAACAGGCGATACGGCTTCATGAACGGCCAAAGCGATGTCAAGACGCCCAGCTTTTTCGAGCCTGCTCTTTCTTCGCTGGCGCCCGGCGCGGATGCGGTGGTCGTGCTGGCTATCTGTCTCGCCATGTGCGGCCCTTGTGTCTTCACTGTGTCTTCGATGCTGAGTTGCTGTTTCTTGGCGGTACTGGCCCGCAGGGTCAAGGCCGCGCGCAAAATGCCCTGAGGACCGGGCCATTTGACGCAGAGATGTAGGGCTGAGTTGGAGCGGGTAGACGGAATCGAACCGACATAGCCTGCTTGGAAGGCAGGGGCTTTACCATTAAGCTATACCCGCTCAATGTTTCGCCTTCCTATGTGATGGCTAAGTGGGCGTCAAGAGCGAACCATCACTTGGGCAAATTGACCCGAAAGAAAGAGTTTTTCGTAGTTTGTGAGGAAGGTGTGAGCAAAGGCGTTCTCTTTGATATCGCAGGTGTTCTGTATCAGGGCGACAAGCCATTGGCGGGTGCTGCGGAGGCGGTTTCAACCATTCGCGACACAGGACTTCCGGTTCGCTTTCTAACGAATTCAACCCGACGACCGAAGCGCGTTATTCTGGAAAAGCTGCAAGGCTTCGGAATAGACGCAGATGCCACCGAAATCCTCACACCAGCTTCGGCCGCTTGTACCTGGCTAGAGGAAAACGGTTTTGCGCCACATCTTCTGATCCATCCGGATCTTGAAGAGGATTTTGCAAAGTGCTCGAAATCCGGCCCCGGAACGGTCGTCCTTGGAGATGCCGGTCGCTTCTTCACCTATGAACGATTGAACGTGGCCTTTCGCCTGATTAAAGACGGGGCTCCCTTTCTTGCATTGGCCTCAAACAGGGTATTTCGCGATACAGACGGCGAATTGAGTCTGGATGCTGGCGCTTTCGTCCGGGCGCTTGAGTATTCGAGTGGAACGAATGCTCTTCTGTTTGGAAAGCCATCGCCAGCGTTTTTCCACTCTGCCGCGCAAAGCATAGGGCTGGAGCCTGCTGACGTAACAATGATTGGCGATGATGCCGAAAGCGATATCGCGGGTGCTTTGAAGGCGGGCTTGCGCGCGGCCATACTGGTCCGAACTGGAAAATACCAAACTGGCGACGAGGCGCGCTATGAACCGCGACCCACTGCAACTGCAGACGGTGTCCGGGCCGCTGTGGAACTTTTCACCGAAGGGCGCGATTGAAAGCGCCCGAAGGAGCATTGCACCGATGGGAACCGGTACACACAAACAGACAAGGTAAGTGCGGCAAACTTCGGCCCGAACAAGCTTTGCTTTCAAACTTGTGTTGGCACACGACCCGAGGCGGGCCAGAACAGTCGAGCACAATGAGGGCTTCTGCAAGTTCCGCCAAGGGTAAAAGAGGACACTGAAGTTTTTCGCGGACGGCACTTGGCAGACCTTCGAAACGAGACTTTGCAAACCCAGAGGTTCGCGGCCCTACTTTCATCAAACTCTAATTTGCAACTCCACTAGATTTCTGTAAGCGCCTCAGCGATTTTGTCTGCGAGTACTTCAGGCTGGTCAACGCTCGGCCAATGTGTGGCGTTTTCTAAGATGATATGGTTCATCTTGTTTTCTTCTAGCCAACGGACGGTGTCGTCGGGACAATTATCGGGATTGTACAAATATGTAACGTTAGCTGCGTGTTGCAAAACCTCACCTGGTACGTGATCTGATGAAAACATCCGGGCGTCAATGCCGAGCTGCCAAAGCGCTAAAGGATCGGCCTTTGAGACTTCGTCGCGATATCTCCTTATGATCGGTTCAGACTTCGCCATTTCATCTAGCCGCCCTAGAAACGCTTTGCGAAACTCTGCCGGACTAGCGTAGTCGGCCGCTGTCCCGGAAAAATAGGCATCCGCGGCTGTAATATTTCCTTCCAAAGAAACGATTTTAGTCAAAGGGCAGTCTGCCCGGCGGGCGGCCAAGGAAGCTATGATCGAAGCAACTGAATGGGCGACGATAGTTTCGGCCTCATACTTTGTCGCTTCATTTGACACGTATTGCGCGAGGGCTTCGAGTGTTGTTCCCTCAGCAAGAGGCGCAGCGCCAAATCCTGGAAGATTGATGGGCAACAAACGATGGCTGAAAGCAAGATGTGTCTCAGTCAATCCGTCAAACATGCTTCCATTGTCGCCGAAGCCGGCAACGAACAAAATGATCGGCCGATTGTCACGCACCCCTTTGAGTTTTCTTGAGTGTTCGGCACACATATCAATCTCCTAAACTCTGCGGGACGCGCAAAACAGCGCTCCAACGTGCAAGCTACTTTGTGCAAAGAAGGCTGTTGCGGTGTATCGGGAGCTTTCTAAAATTCCTATGGGAAGGACCTCAGCCGCAGTATTTTCGGACCTCGGTATCCCGAAGCCCCGTGGCTACAAGCATGCATCTGTTACGGGCTTCGTAGTAGTAGCCGCGGGCATACCACATGACCGCTTCGGGCTCATTTCCATCCGAAACCATCCAGGCACCGCGCAGGTATTTCACGGCGTATGTCAGATTGGTCTGAGCGTCCAAGAGGTCGGAAGGCTGTCCACGAAATCCCATCTGGCGCGCTGTGGCAGGTAGAATCTGCATCAGCCCGTAGTAGGGGCCATTTCGGACACTGGGGCGGTAATCACTTTCTCGTTGGATCACTCGGTGTACAAGGCTCCGCGGCACACCGTTTGCGTCCGCAGTTTCATTGATCATCACTCGCAGCTCAGGGGTTTCACCGGGATAAAGCCGGGTTAGTGGCTCTGCGGGTTGATTGCTACAAGCGGCAAGAAATAACGCAGCAACAATGAACGTGTTTCGCATCAGAATTCTCTTCCCATCAACTGTACGATTCATCAGCGCTCAACTGCGATTGAATTTCAATATCCCAGAAAATTGTTGAGCGACTTTTGGCCCGAATTGATTTGGCATCTAATATCGACGATGCACTCTCTTTTCAGTAACAATGTGCCTCTTTTTCTGACGCTCACGCAAAAATACAAACAGTCCTGACCCCAAGATCAGTGCGATACCAATGGCGACAGGCAGGTTTGGGAGCTCTCCCCAGATGACCCATCCCCAGAAAACGGCGATAGGAAGACCGACGTATTCAAATGGCGCCACCGTCGCCGCGTCTGCCATGCGGTAAGCCTGGCCGAGGCAATACCCGATGATTGCAGAATTGAATCCGAGCCCAATAAACAACCAGCGGTCAGTCCCTTCGGGCCAGACCCAGGCACGCAGCAAGAAGATCAAGCTTTCGTTTTCAAACGCGCTCGCAAAGCGCCCATCCCCTGCCACTGACCAGAACAACAGGCTGACAACGATAAAGCACGCCTGAATGTAAACAGCCATTGCTGAGGCCTTGGACTTTGCGCCCAAGAAACGAGTCATCACGTTGTTGAGGGCATAGGTGAACGCAGCAAGAACCGGAAGGGCATACATTAGCAGACTAACCTCACGCTCGCCGCCGGCCTCCCAGGGGCGGGTCATGATCACCACGCCCAAAAATCCCACAATCACGGCACCAATCCGCATCGGCCCTACTCTTTCGCCAAGCAATGGGATACTCAGCAAGGTGATCATCAAGGGAGCTACGAAGAAAACAGCCGTGGCTTCCGCCAGGGGCATTACCGCGAGGGCTGTAAAGAACGTCAGATTGGCTACCACAATCAACAGACCGCGCAGAAGGTGAAGACCTGGCTGATCGGTTTTCAGGATGCGCCAACCGCCCTCCATCTGGACTAGGGCAAAGCTAAACCCGACTCCGATCAACGATCTAGCAAACACCATCTGGTGCAAGGGGTAACCGCCAGACAGGAATTTAATCAGCATATCATTGATAGAAATCGCCAATATTCCGATCAGTACGAACGCAATACCAACTGTCGGGTTTTGTAATTTTTGTACCGGTGTCATGGTGTGCCCTTTCATTGGGCCACTACCATGGGTCAGGGGGTAGATCACGTCGCTTTGCGACACGGTAAGTCGCGCAGCCTTGTCCAACTTAGGTCTTGTGCGTAGCTTTTGGAGCCATGTGCAACCTCTACTCCAACACCATCCCGGCCACAGCGATGCGCCAGCTGTTTGACGTGGCCGTTGAACGCGACAGGCTGGGGAATGCGGTACCATTGCCAGCCATCTACCCAAAGCACTTAGCCCCTGTGGTCAGGAAAGGCGACGAAGGTAAGCGTGAGTTGGTCCCGCTGAGCTGGGGCTTTCGTACGACAAAGAAGTCAAAGAAAACCGGCGCAATTATTCAACCGGGTGCCTGGAACAACGCACGTGATGACAAGGTGCGATCAAACGGTTTGTGGAAACAGAGCTTTGAAGAGAGGCGTTGCCTTGTTCCGGCTAGTTCGTTCTGTGAGGCTCAAGGAAGAAACCCTGCCACCTACCACTGGTTCGCCCTGAAGGGCGATGAAGACCGCCCGCCATTCGCATTTGCGGGTTTGTGGCAAAACTCGCGGTACCAGGGCGAGGAAGGGCCCGAGGAGGTTGTAACCTACACCGTCATCACCACGACGGCCAATGAACTGGTAAAGCCCATACACCCGCAGAGAATGCCGGTCATCCTCAAGCCGCAGGACTATGAGCAATGGATGGATGGCAACGCGGATGACGCATTCGAACTGCTGGAGCCCTTCAATTCGAACGAAATGCAAATTGTTCGGTCTGGCGAAGGTGAGAAGTCGGACCCAGCAGGAAGATTGCCGTGAAAATCGTATCGGGCGGGCAAACTGGCGTAGACTTGGCTGCCCTTGAGTTCGCTATCCAACGCGGTTTGAGCTACGGCGGCTGGGTTCCCAAAGGTCGCATCAACGAAGCTGGCCGCATTCCAGAGCGATACTTAGGTCTAACGGAAGCACCTTCGCCAGAACCAGACGTCAGAACCCGGCTCAACGTCGGTTCAAGCGACGCGACGCTTATTCTGACTGATGGATCAGAAAGCCCCGGCACGAACTATACTCATCAAGTTGCAATTGAGGTAGGAAAGCCGGTTTTGCGTATCGCGCTTGCAGATAAAAACCGTCTAGAAACTGAGCGGGTTCGGCAATGGGTCTCATCGATCAAGCCTTCGGTTCTCAACGTTGCCGGACCACGTGAATCTGAAGCACCTGGGGTATATTCAAAGGCGTTTGCTTTCCTGAGCGATGCTTTTTCGACCACCTAGGCCAGTTTCTCACACGCCCGAAGTTCTTAAAGGGCTGATCGGTAAACCCGACGGTATTAACAACTCCTGCGGTCCATTGATCGAAAATTCCATACTGCGACCATTGAGGTAGCGAAGAATGTCTTGTCACGCGATATGGCAAGATAGATGTCTGCTAAACCATTTCATTTTCACTATTCCCATACTCAGTGTATTTCGGAGTTCACGTGAATATTCCCTAATGTCCGACACCAACACTTGCCGAGGGTATTTTTCTTGACCGCCGACCGGCCCACATGGCTTATTTTTGCACCCAGTATATTTGTGACGGTGTGGTCAACCGGCTATGTCGGTGCCAAGTTCGGCCTCGGCTACATAGAGCCGATGACTTTCCTTGCACTGCGCTTTGCCTGTGTAGTGGTGATTATGGCCGGGTTGTTTGCCATCATGCGCCCACCGCTACCAAAATCACCTAAAGAGTGGATACACTTGGCCATCGTTGGTTTTCTGCTGCAGGCAATGTATTTTGGCATGTGTTACATGTCCTTTGACGCAGGTTTGTCGGTTGGAACACTGGCCCTTATCCTCGCTATGCAGCCCATTTTGACCAGCCTGATCGCGCCGCGTTGGGCAGGTGAAAGTGTGAGCTGGCGGCAATGGGCCGGATTGGCCCTTGGCCTGACGGGGGCGGTTCTTGTCATTACTGCAACGTCCGAGGTTGCTTCACCAACACTGTTTGGTTTTCTTTTTGCCGCACTCGCCCTGATCGGGATTACCGGCGGCACCTTGTGGGAGAAACGCTTCGGAGTTTCGCACCATCCTGTCACTGCAAATTTGGTCGGGTTTACAGCGGGCTTGTTGGGGGTTTCGCCATTCATGGTCGCCTTTGAAACCATGCAAATCAGTTGGACTTGGCAGCTTATTGCGTCGCTGGTCTATCTCATCACTGCAAGTTCACTCATCGCCGTTGGCCTGTTGCTTGCCATGATCCGCGCCGGGGAGGTGTCAAAAGTTTCCGCGCTCTTTTTTCTAGTCCCACCGGGAGCGGCGGCTGTTGCTTGGCTGGTCCTCGGAGAAGTCATGCCGCCGATTGCTTGGGTTGGGATGGTTGTCGCTGGATTTGGCGTCTTCTTGGCGACTAATAAATCAAAGAAAACGTCCTGAGAGACATCGAATTTTCTGGACGCAAAACAACACCTATCATCAAATAAACAATCGACCGCTTGGACAAGATAAGTACTCAAAGTTGAACTTGGTGCGATTCTCACGAATTGGCGCTTTGTCCGCAAAGCCGTCACTCGCCTTCTGTCTCACAAACGAAACCTGCTGTTACGCCGACGCGGCTAGTATCAAGCAAAGCCCAATAACCGCTTTCGACTAAGACTCCGTTTGGAAGCATCACGAAAGTTATCACGCTAGCGCCGCGCTCGCCGAAGCTCTCTGACCTGTGGCACGCAGACAAACCGTTTCGTTGGTCATTGCACTTGAGCAACCATGTGCGCTTGATGTCGTGGTCATCCCAGGTAAATACACCCTGATCACCGGTAATGCTGTAAGTGTGATTTGGGCTGTCAGGGAGAGTGCAGGACACTTCCAAAGATATTGCCGCCGTACTAGCAAGCGTCAAAGCGGTCGCAGATAGAATGATCCTTTGCAAGGTTGACATGCGTCCATTGTGCATCGCTGCTGTTCCACCTTGCAAGCTCTGCAAACCCTATGGGTCGTTGGTGGCATCGGCCTTTGCATCTGATGTCTGCTCCGTCCGCATAGCCGTCATCGCCGCCGCCAACGCGCAAAGGCTGCAATGCGGGACGAAGCTGCCATTTGGAATATGCTTCGGAATGACCGTTGTCAGCCCAATCCGGACATTCAACTGAGAGCTTTGCCGTCCCCAAGCAGTGCAAGAATTCAACAGCTCAGTTTTGAAGCACCTGTTTACCCTTTGTCTACCTTCAGCAGCGAACCTGGTGTCCTAATCCCGGAATGTCATAGTTGTCCGATTCACCTCGGTTCTTTCTGATACAGACGTTGAGTCTCTATCAATAAAGCGATCCATTTGATCGACTTTCTTCACCGAAGAATAGACGGGCACCAGTATGAACATGCGAGATCACCAACTGCTGGCGAGCGATTTGGAGCTGCCTTGTGGCGTGGTGCTGAAGAACCGAATTGCCAAGTCCGCGATGTCGGACTCCCTCGGAGATGGGCGAGGTAATCCAACAGATCCACAGATCAGCCTGTACAGGCAATGGGCCGATGGTGGACTGGCATTGGCCATCATTGGTGAGGTTCAAGGCAATCCCAGCAAAGCTGAGAAGCCGGGCAACTTGGTGTTGAGGGACGATGCAGACCTGCCTCAGTTTCGACGCCTTGCCGAGGCGGGATCAAACAAAAGTGCACAACTTTGGCTTCAGCTTGGTGACGCTGGCGCAATGGCGCATTCCCCAATCAGTACGCCAAAAGGCCCGAGCGCGCTTGAAGTGGGCGCAATGAAATGTGGTGCGCTTTCTCTGGAAGAGATCAAACGATACCCTTCAGACTTTGCCCGCACAGCTCTTTTGGCTAAGCAGACTGGGTTTGGCGGGGTTCAAATACACGCCGCGCACGGGTTCCTGCTCAGCCAATTCCTGTCCCCGCTTTTCAACAAAAGAGAGGATGAGTATGGCGGTCCCATCGAAAACCGAATGCGTCTGATTATCGAGGTTATCTCCGAAGTCCGCCAGCAAGTTGGCCCAGGTTTTCCTATCGGGATCAAGCTCAACGCCTCAGACCAGTTACAAGGTGGGCTCAGCGAAGAGGACGCTCTAAAGGTCGTCGCTGCGCTGAACGAAACAAGCCTTGATCTCGTCGACATCAGTGGCGGTACTTACTTTCCCGGTGCGCGGGCCGCTTCTGATGCCGCCGGAAAAGGCCCTTACTTTGTCGACTTCGCACGCCGCGCTCGCTGTTTGACATCAAAGCCCCTGATGCTCACAGGTGGGTTCAAGACCTACGAGCAGGCTTTGGATGCCCTTTCTGTTGGTGTCGATTTAATCGGGCTGGCGCGCGCGCTTGTTCTTGATCCATCACTCCCAACCCGTTGGCTCGAAGGCGACAAACAAGCCCCCGCTTTCCCAAGGTTCCAAGATCCACCGGAAGGCGGTGTGACGGCCTGGTACACCATGCGGTTGACCGAACTTGCCGAAGCTCGGAATTTGTCTGGCCCTGAATGCCTGCCTGAGGCGATGCGCGCCTACGAGGAGCGAGATGCCGCGCGCGTGAAAACCTGGAACACCCGCTTCAAAGTTTGACTGACACACATCAGCCGTGTTGGGTCTCGAGCTTACGAACAACGATGGCTGGTGCCTTTGACTGAATGAATGAACTTATCGAAGTGATCGCTATGATTGAAACTGAACGCCTGTTCCTTCGCAAACCGCAATCCGATGACCTAGCTGGCTGGACCACCTTCTTTACCTCAGAACGCGCTCGGTTCGTCGGTGGAGGCAAAGGCAAGACCGAACTTGCCTGGCGTGTCTTTGCAATATTTCTTGGGCATTGGGCGCTTCATCAAACGGGGCCCTTTGTGATCTGCCGCAAAGACTCTCAAAAAGCGATTGGTATGGCTGGTCCATGGTATCCAAGCGGGTGGCCCGAGAAAGAGCTCACCTGGTCTATTTGGTCGACTGAAGACGAGGGTCAGGGTTTTGCTGCTGAGGCTGTGACCGCGCTTGGAACACATGCTCATAAAGACCTGAAATGGTCGCGGGCTGTAAGCTACATTGACCCGGACAATGCGGCATCAATTCGATTGGCTGAGCGGATCGGATGCGTGTTGGATGCGCGTGCCCCAACGCCCGATGACGATCCAACGCTGGTCTATGTTCACCCAAAGGAATAGCTAGCGCGTCGCGCCAAACCCACCCATGTCCTCGAAAAGCCAGACCATTCGGTCCAAGAACCAGAGCTTACCGCCCATCACCGCAATGAGGCCAGCAACAACTGGCCATGGCTCCAAGACCCAGAGCCCCCATGTGAGTGGGATCAGACCAAGACCACTAGCAGCTGCAAGAATATGGGGCATCCGCCTGTGACGTTTTGGGATAGGGTCGGTTTTGCGGGCGATCCATTTGCGTTCGCCCAAGACACCCTTGGACATCCAATTGTCGAGACTTTTCGGTTTTGGGAATGCGCGCGGATTCCACCATGTCCAAAAACAAACCAGCGCTAGCGGCAAAAGGGACCACCATTCAAGCCAAGCGCGGCTCCAGATGGCAACAACAAAGAGCGGAGGTATTGTGATGCGGCTCCATCCGCTCCAGGGGTTTGCATGACGCTCCCAAACCTCATCCGACATGGACATAAGGCGCTCAGAAAAAGTGGTCCGGGTCATACTGATACCTCGAAAAGCGAATGAACGATGGCGGCGATAAATTTGCTTTCATTGCCAACGCGTCCGTCGCTGGCGACTATGCAACAAGCTTGGCCCGAGGCGAAGACTGATCGCGTGTCGGCGCCCGAGCCTCGGATAGAATACCGTTTCCGATCCGTTGGGCGCCTTTTGCGGCTGAATAGAAGTAACCCTGGAACTCGGGCCTAAAGCCGTTGAACCAAAGCCCCGGCAAGCCCGAAACATGTTCACCCGTCGGATACTTGGGAATGCCGACCTCGTTCAGAACGCCCAGATGACCAAGCAATGGTTCCAATGCAGTCTTGTAGCCCGTGGCGCAAATCACAACATCCGGTTCAAATGTGCGGTAGCAATCAAAAGAGACACGGTTATCCCAAAACTCTGTGACTTCGCCGACAACCTTGAACCGACCACTTTTGATCGCCGCCACGAAGCCATCGTCAATTGCGAAGGCGGTGCCGTCGGTGGCCAAACGTGTTCCCCCGCCCATTGAATGCGACGTCAGGCCATACTTCCTCAGATCGCCAAAGAACAAACGCTGGGTCAATGCAAAAGCCGGATCAACCATCCAAAGCGGCATGGCCGCAAAAAGATGGGCCGCGCGGTGCAGCGGGAAGCCAAAGACACGTTGCGGCGCAATGCAAGGGCCATGGCGAACAGAGATACGAACATCTTTGGGCTTGTGCCGCGCGAGATGGTTCAGCACGTCGCCGCCAGAGTTGCCCGCACCAACAACAAGGACTTTCTTTCCATCATATTGGGAGACGTCGCCAAGGTTGGCGGCATGGATGACTTTACCTTTGAAACGCTGCAAACCACGCCAGTTGGGAATACTCGGACTTCGGTCACGTCCAGTGGCAATCACCACGTTTGGGGCATCAAAGATGCGGCTGCCAGCCCTCACGCGCCACCCATTGGATGTCTGATCAATGCCCGACACAAGAACTCCGGTCTCTATGCAATCCCGAAGATCAAACGCAAAATCTTCGAGGTGCCGAACGAGCGTGTCACGCTTCAAATAAGCCCCATCAGTACGTGGTGCCGGTTTGCCGGGCAGTGCAGCGAATTTGCGATGAACATTCAACCGAAGCGCCGGGTGACGCTGCTGCCAATTCCAGGCAACGCGGTCAGATGCATCCAAGACGGTTACGGGGATACCCCGGTTCCGCAAGACATGCGTCGTGGCGAGGCCGGTCAAACCGGCCCCTATTATGAGTGTGTGTTTGTCCCAATGTTTCATTGCCCATGTCCTATCGAGATCGGTGCAACACCGCATCGGGCAGACCATCAATCAAGCCGATGTCCCGTTGGATGCTTCTTGGAAGATTTGTGATGATGGGTTTCTTGCTCACGTCGAAGAGACGCTGAATAATGCGCATAATCATAAGATGTTCCTTAGATGAATCGATCAATCCTAGCGTCGCGCGACGAAGTAAGCGTTGACTTGATCATGAGGAAGCCGGTGCATCTGCACATCCGCAAACCCAGCTTCTGCGAGAAACTCCTGAGCGGTTTCAACACCCCACATCGTCCCAAGGCCCGGACCACCCTGGCCTATGGAAATCGGCGTGCAGTGCATCAGCGAGATGGTGAACAGTAACGGCGCGAGTGGGTTTTCCATGTTAGTGACAAGGTCGCGGGAACCGCCAATGTCCTGCATCAGAAATACGCCGCCTTCGTTCAACGAATTGTAGATGGTCTTCACGAGTCCAAGCGGATCTTTTTGATCGTGAACGGCATCAAAGCCGGTTACGAGATCAAACGCGCCAAGCGTTGCAACCGTACTCAGGTCCAGCGTTTTGAAGGACAGGTTGTCCATCCCATCCTTGATTGCCTGAACCCGCGCCTCGGCAAAGGCATCCTCACAAAGGTCGATCCCAGTGAATGTGCTGTTCGGAAACGCTTCGGCCATTTTGAGAAGGGCACGACCACCGCCACATGCGACATCAACAACATCGATGCCGTCTTTCAAGCGCTCGATCAGCCCTGGAACAATGGGCAGGATGTTGTCGGTCAGAGACATGACGGTGGTTTGGTAGCTGTCTTCCGCCATAACTTCGTGGAAGCGTAGAAAGTGGTCGTAATGAAGTCCATCTCCGCTCACAAAACGCTCGATCATCTGCTCTTCAACCGAAGCCGCAACACCGACGAACTGGCTGGTTACCGCTATGTTGTTTGGAGCGGCAGCGCGCGTCAGGAATGCGGCGTGCTCAGAAGGGAGGGAGTAGGTTTGCGCCTCTGGCTGGTAGTCAACGATGCGCGAGGTTACCATGACAGCCAGCCACTCCCGCACGTAGCGCTCGGAAAGACCTGCGGACGCAGCCAGGGCCTCCGAACGGCTCGGGGGTAGAGCCGCCATAGCATCGAATAGGCCGACGCGGTGGCCGAGTGAAATCATGATCGAGGTCGCAGCGTTGGTGATTGTACCGACAAGTTGACCTGCGAAGGCTTCAGCACGCTCAGCGTCAAAGTCGGCGGGCAAGGAAAGATCGTTCATTTGTGTCTCCGTATTTGAATGCGCAAAAGCGCTCAGCTAGAGACCAGTTGCATGATACCGACGAGTCGGTTTAGCCTTCACTTCGACAAATACGGTTTAAATCGGACATCATAAATGTCAAAATCATTCGAAACAGTTGTTGTAGGTCTTCCTTGGGCCGGAACTTCGACCGTTTACGCCATCCTGGATGTGCTTGCCTCCGTGGGCCGGGATTGGGCCATGTTACATGGTGAGCAGATGCATCCATCCCCATTCCGGGCGCGTCTTTGCACCCCGGATGGCACTGCTTACCGCGATTTGAATGGCCGCTTGATCACCCCGGAGTCCGTGCTGCCCAATCCCTCACAAACTGATCTTGTCATCGTGCCCGACCTGCATCTCGACCCATGGAAGCCTCTTCCAGTGGAGTTGAAGCCAATAGCGGATTGGGCCGCTCAAGTACATGAAGCGGGTGGTATTGTGACTTCAGTTTGCTCCGGTGCATTGCTGCTCGGATTGAGTGGGCTACTCAATGGCGTTGATGCGACAACCCACTGGGCTTACTCGGAACGGCTTGCCAAAGAATTTGAGGGAGTGCGTGTTCGCCGTGAGCGGGTTTTGATACCGGCTGGCGACGGGCATCGGATTGTGACTGCTGGCGGAGCCTCTGCCTGGGCCGACCTTGTCCTTTACCTCATCGCGCATCTTGTTGGGTGCGAAGAAGCCCGTCGCATTGCCAAGCTCTATCTCATCGAACCACATTCCCAGGGTCAGATGGGCTTTGCATCCTTGTCTGCCAGTCGACAACACTCGGACGCCGTGGTCGGTGATCTGCAAAGCTGGATCGCAGTCAACTATGAGCACTCCAACCCGGTACAGGAAATGGCACGCAGGGCCGGTATGACCGAGCGCACATTGCTGCGTCGCTTTCGGGCCGCAACAGGTCAGACGCCGAGTGATTACGTGCAAACCGTGCGCGTCGAAGAGGCAAAGCAGGCTCTCGAGACCTCTGATACGACGATTGACGAGATCGCGGGCGAGGTCGGTTACGCCGAGCCGTCGGCGTTTCGGACAGCGTTCAAGAAACGTGTTGGGTTGAGCGCCAGTGAATACCGCCGAAAGTGGCAGGCAAAACTGAACCATGCTCTTGGGGACGCAATCTGACCTCTGTTCCAGCTTTGTGTAAGGCCGTCCACGGAATTATGCAAAGTTCGCTTTCTACGCATCGCAGACATTTGTTGAAAAATCAGCCTCGCGAAAGGCGATCACACTTATTAAACGTCTTTTTTTGACATTCCATTATGGAACCGTTGCAGATGCATAGAACGACCGGTTTCCGCTCCAATTCGGTTTGCACCCCCCCTCTAAAATTTCACGCGGAAAAATTTGACTACCCCCGCCGGTCCCGTGGATTGGACCTCCCAACTTTTGATCCCCCCCTTCCCAAACTTGGCTGGAATTTAGGACTGTGTGACACCAATGCTCTGTCCCTTACTCAACACGACATCACTAAAGAACCTAACGTAGCGATCAATTTCTTCTTGTTTGGGAAAACGGGTCGGCAATGCGATGCTGTCGTTCTTTCTCAGCATCTGCAAAAGCGACCAAAACTCGAAGACCGTGTTGGCAGTGATAAACGCTTCCCACTCATGAAGGATCTGATTGTCATCTTCGGAGAACCAAAGATATCCGCCAAGCCCGGTCGCAACGGTCACGTTTTCTTTGTTCCTTCCTATGTTCTTATAAGGCGCGACAAGTTTGTCGTCTTCGCACGACACGGTTGTCGCCTTACGACGCGCGTTGGTGTCGCGATGAGTGTCGTGTTCAAGACTGTTTTTGGGGACCGTGATTTGGAACATGCGCCTAACACCACGCCTGCCTACACGCCGGATCCAGCCGAACATCTCGAGCTCCTGAAGGTAACGTTGGATACTGCGATTGTGGACACCAAACCGGTTTGCCAAGGTAGCATTGCTCGCCCAAAAGCAGCCGCTTTCTTTGGACACAAACTCGTCGCAGACAAAAGATGCGAAGTGTTTGGTACGCCGTGCCAACTGATCAGTAGCGTGAACGCGTTTCTTCCATTCAAAACGATGTTTGGAGAATGGGGCTATCCGAGACATCAATTCGTTCCGCCCAAGCCCTCGCTCCGCGATGTCATCCATGCATCGAGGTCAGAGCGCTTGTACCGGATCGAACGAAGACCGATCCGAATGAACCTTGGCCCGGCGACAGCGCCAATTCCCATACGAAGTTTTGCGAGATAGCTTTCACTGATACCAGTGTAATGAGCGGCCTCCCGGGCCGTCAGATAGTGTACCTGCATGGCGTTGCTCCTTTAAACACGTCTGGGAACAACAATGAAACAATTGGTGTTGGTGTCATGGGTCGTGCAAAAGAATTAGTTTTCTTTACGCCCCACATACTTTCTCCAACTTCGAAAAGCTGAAGTCGGCAGTTCTTCTATTCCAAAGAGATCAAACATATCGCTCAGAAAGCGGTAGAACGGACCGCTTTCGTTCATCGCTTTGGGAACTCTTATTGTCCCCGGATGGCGCTCACAGAGCCCGACACAAGCTGCCACCAAGCGCCAGGCCTCAATTGCCTTCTTGCCAAACGGTGCACCGTGCGCGGCGGTCGCTTCAGCGTCTTCAATCAAATCCAAAAAGTGGCGAAGCCTCTTGAAAAACTCTCCTTTTGCCAACATCGCCTTCCAGTGTGGAGTTTCTTTCAGTATGTCGGTGAACGTATCCTCGTGATCGCCGGTGCTTCGATCCTCATTCATCAATCCGCTTCTTTGGAGAGCTCCAACACGAAACGCATCGAGTACGGGTGTCGGAAGGCGGTCCAAGATTTTGTCTGCTTCATTCAAACGTGTTCTCAGTTTAGCGAGGTCTTCCATTACAAGTTTGGGTGACCAAAACTCATCGAGTTCATGGGCTTGGTCGAATACCAAGTAGTGCGCTATCCACCCAAAGCTCTCATCGTCAAAACATTCTTATTTATCAAAGTGTTTTCTAAGGAGTCGAATTAACTCGATACGGAACTCGTTGGGGCCAGGCTCGAATTCGTCTTGGTCTGGTATATCAAGTTCGAGTAATTCTGGATCGATCGGCCAGTTCCAATCTCGCTCACTCATTGCAACCCACCGTTTTTGCCCATAGCCCTGTGTTCCAATTCCCGACACACAGTATCCATTGCCGGCCTGAGTGCGTCGAGCGACGGTCTTACGTAGCGCTGACCGGTGATCGACAGTGGCGTGTGGTTGAGCAGGCGGCCAACGATTTCCTCCAATATCCCGGCCTCCATGGCGACTGTGGCAAATGTTCGACGATGGGCATGACACGACCATTGCATGCGCTCAGGCCCCTTTAGATGACCACTGGGCGATCTCGGCGACGGAAACACCCATTTCCGATGCAGGCCGCGCACGGGTGCGAGTATCTCGTGATGCGCCTCCAGGATTGGGAGGTCGAAACTCCGGCCGTTCTTGGTCATCGGCAAGTGGATATGATCCTCGTGGATATGTTTCCACTCCAGCGTCAAAGCCTCGGTCTTGCGAAAGCCGGTAAACAGGATCAACTCGTAAAACACCTTGTGGATGGGATTGTGGAGCGCTGCCACTGTCTGGCACCAAGCTCTCAGATCCTCGATTACAGACCCGTTCGGCTTCTCCTCATACCACTCGATGGCCATTGTCGGACTTTCCGGGAGCTCATGGACCCGCCGGGCGTGGTTCCAGACGGTCCGAAAATACTTCAAAGTGTGATTTGCCGAGGATGGTGTTGCCGCCATGGATCTGTGACGCTCAACCACCATCGACTTGGTTATCTCATCCAGCGGCAGGCGCAGCCAATCTTTCAAATGTAGCTCAAACTGCTGACGCACCTCAGATCGGTGAGCCTCAGACCGAAGCTTGGGACGTGCCAAATAGGTTTCCATGGCCGTCTCAACCGTGGGCGCTCCGATCTGAAAAACAGCTTGCCCACTCCCCTGCCCCAGTCAAGCGCATATCCCAGTGCAGTTTCTCGAGCAGTATCTGCGGAAATCATCGGGTAGCGCTCGATCAAAACACGCCGCGTTTGGCCCCCAACGTCTTTCAGGAAGTACCAGGTCTTTGACTGTTTCCCGACGAAGAGCACAAGCCCCTTGATCTCGCCATCCCAGTGCTTGGCGGTGCCCTGTTTTGTCTGCGGAACCTTGCGTGCGAATGTCTCTGTGAGCTTTGGCATCTTATCGGCTTTTTGTCGGAAACAGCATGATAGTAACTGCTACCACATGGTACGAGCTGCAACATATTATTGAACTAGATGAAAGATATAGAAACTTCACGATACTCAGTGAAACTGATCATTATTGCTTGGAAGGCAGAGGCTATAACACTAAGTTACACCTGTTCAGCGTTTGGGTTGAGCAATCCAAGCATCTGGAGGCGTCAAGAACCGAAATCACGCCGGGCGTGCATTTCCTTGGGGCGGCGGGTCTGTCAGATATCCTCGCCCGGCGGCTCCAGCGCGCCGCCCGGTTCCAGCAAGGCCCGCTCGGACAGCCATGGGTTCAGCTCAAGGGCCGCAGTCAGTGCAGAACGGGCCTCATCCAACCGCCGCAGACCCAGCAACGTCAGGGCGCGACCGCTCATGGCCGCGATGTGATTAGGGGAAAGCTCCAGTGCCCGATCCAGATCAACCAAGGCCGAAGGAAAGTCTTGCCGCAGGAAATTGACGAAAGCACGTTGGTTGTACCCTTCGGCATAGTCCGGGCAGTAGACCACCAGCGCGTCCAGCTCCTGCAAAGCGCCCAGAAGATCCGATGCCTCGCGCCGCGCCATGCCACGATCCAACAGTGTCTGAGCGCGAAGATCGGGGGCGTCGGTCCACAACTCCCACATCTGGTTGGAGATCCCGCGCGCCTCCGACTGCGACTCGGCCTGCTGAATTTGTGCAATCAGCGCGCCCATCCCTGCCGAATGGTCCGGCGCGGACGGGCAGGATTGCGCAAAAGCGGGAGTTGTGAGCCAAAGGGCAAAGACAGGGGCTATAAACATGCGGGTCATAGACCAAGTGTGACGCACAATCCGCTTTGGTCAAGTTTCGCGGTCGATGCCGCCCAGCAAACCGGTTTCCTTTACGGCCTCCATCGCAACGAAGGTCGAGGTATTAGCGACATGCGGCAGAGATGAGATCTTCTCAGCCAGCACCGCGCGATATTCCGACATCGACCCGGTACGGACCTTAAGTAGATAGTCGAAATTCGATGCGATCATATGGGCTTGCTCGATCTCCGCGATCTTGCGGACGGCGGCGTTGAATTCGGCGAGCGCTTTTTCCCGCGTGTCGGACATGCGCACCTCGACAAAGGCGACGTGGTCCAGCCCCAACCGGATCGGATCCAACATTGCCCGGTATCCTGTAATCACGCCGTCGGCCTCAAGCCGCTTCAACCGCGCCTGAGTCGGCGATTTCGACAACCCGATCCGTCGCGCCAGATCCGCGACCGAGATGCGCCCGTCTTCGGCCAGAGCCTGCAGAATCGCGCGATCAAAGCGGTCTAGGTTCGGAAAGTCCATTTGCATCGATATACCGTCATAAATCAGTTCATTTGACCGTTGTATGACAAAACTCGGTCCGTTGTCCCGAGAAAATGCGCGTATACTGATAAAAACGCCCGGAGGAACCATGTCCCACAGCCTGCGCACATCCATCGACACCCACACCTATGCCGATCAAACGACCGTTCTGCAGGCATTGACCGATCAGGCCGCCCTCTCCGAGGCGGACCGTCACGCCATCTGCGACGCCGCCGCTCAGTTGGTTCGCGATATCCGCTCCAGCACTTCGCCCGGCATGATGGAAGTGTTTCTGGCCGAATACGGCCTGTCCACCGACGAAGGCGTGGCGCTGATGTGCCTGGCCGAGGCGCTGCTGCGAGTACCCGATGCGGATACGATTGATGCGCTGATCGAAGACAAGATCGCGCCCTCGGACTGGGGCAAACATTTGGGACAGTCCTCATCCTCGCTGGTCAACGCCTCGACCTGGGCCTTGATGCTGACCGGCAAGGTATTGGATGAGGGCAAAGCCTCACCCGTCAGCGCCATCCGCGGGGCGATCAAGCGGCTGGGTGAGCCGGTCATCCGCACCGCCGTTGGACGCGCGATGAAGGAAATGGGGCGTCAGTTCGTTCTGGGCGAGACCATTCAATCGGCCATGGATCGCGCCAGCGGGATGGAGGCCAAGGGCTACACCTACTCCTACGACATGCTGGGCGAAGCGGCCCGGACCGAGGCCGACGCCGCCCGCTATCACCTGTCCTATTCGCGCGCCATCGCCGCCATTGCCGAGGCGTGTACCCATGACGACATCCGCGCCAATCCCGGCATCTCGGTCAAGCTGTCCGCCCTGCATCCGCGCTATGAACTGGCGCAAGAGGCGCGGGTCATGGATGAGCTTGTCCCCCGCCTGCGCGCGCTGGCCCTGCTGGCCAAGGCCGCCGGCATGGGCCTGAATGTGGACGCCGAGGAGGCCGACCGGCTGTCCCTGTCCCTGCAAGTCATCGAGGAAGTCATGGCCGAGCCCGCCTTGGCCGGTTGGGATGGGTTCGGCATCGTCGTGCAAGCTTACGGCCCGCGCGCCGGGCTCGTTCTGGATACGCTCTACGAAATGGCCGGGCGCCATGATCGCAAGCTGATGGTGCGGCTGGTCAAAGGCGCCTATTGGGATACGGAGATCAAGCGCGCGCAGGTCGAAGGGGTCGATGGCTTTCCGGTCTTTACTCAAAAGGCCGCGACCGATGTCTCGTATATCGCCAATGCCCGCAAGCTGCTGGGCATGACTGACCGGATCTATCCGCAATTTGCCACGCATAACGCTCACACTGTCAGCGCCATCCTGCATATGGCCGAGGGGCAGCCGTTCGAGTTCCAGCGCCTGCACGGGATGGGCGAAACGCTGCACGGGCTGGTTCTGGACAAGCACAAAACCCGTTGCCGCATCTACGCGCCGGTCGGCGCGCATCGCGATTTGCTGGCCTATCTGGTCCGGCGTCTGCTGGAGAACGGCGCGAACTCATCCTTCGTGAACCAGATTGTGGATGAGGCCGTGCCACCTGAAGAGGTCGCGGCGGATCCGTTCACCGCAGTTGAGACACCGCCCTCGCCTCTACCAACCGGGCCAGAGCTATTTTTGCCTGAGCGTTCGAACTCCAAGGGCTTTGATCTTCACCACACACCAACGCTGGACCAGATCGACGCAGCGCGGGATCGGTTTCGAGAAACCGAGTGGCGTGCCGGGCCACTCTTGTCCGAGGGCGCGAAACCCATGGCTGAGGAGCCGGTGACTAACCCGGCCAAACCACAGGACAAGCCCGGCACAGTTGCGTCGACCAGTACTGCGTATGTGGAGCTTGCCCTGGCCTCGGCCAGCCCATGGCAAGCCCCGGCAGAGCAACGCGCCAAAGCTCTGAACGCAGCCGCCGACCTGTATGAGGCCCATTTCGGAGAACTCTTCGCCCTTCTCGCACGCGAGGCGGGGAAATCCCTGCCCGATGCCGTTGCCGAGCTGCGCGAAGCGGTGGATTTCCTGCGCTACTACGCGGCGAACATCCCCGATGCCAAACCGGCTGGGGTCTTCACCTGTATCAGCCCGTGGAACTTCCCCCTGGCGATTTTCACCGGACAGATTTCGGCGGCTTTGGCAACCGGCAACGCCGTCCTCGCCAAACCCGCACCGCAGACGCCTCTGATCGCGCATCGCGCGGTGCAGCTGTTGCACGAGGCCGGAGTTCCCCGGGATGTACTACAATTGCTGCCCGGCGGACCGGAGGTCGGGGCCGCGCTGACCTCGGACGCGCGCGTCTCGGGTGTGGCGTTCACCGGTTCGACGGCGACAGCGTTGAAGATCCGCTCGGCCATGGCACAGAACATGCGGCCCGGTACGCCGCTCATCGCCGAGACTGGTGGATTGAACGCGATGATCGTAGACAGCACGGCGCTGCCGGAACAGGCGGTGCAATCCATCATCGAAAGCGCGTTTCAATCAGCCGGGCAGCGCTGCTCGGCCCTGCGCTGCCTCTATCTGCAAGAGGATATCGCCGAGGATGTTTTGACCATGCTCAAAGGCGCGATGGAGGCGCTGCAGGTGGGCGATCCATGGCTAATCTCAACCGATTGCGGGCCGGTCATTGATGAGGCTGCGCGTCAGGGGATCGCAGATCACGTCGCGAAAGCCCGCAGCGAAGGGCGCGTCCTGAAAGAACTCAACACGCCGCCCGAGGGGACATTCATTGCCCCCACCCTGATCGAAGTCGGCAGCATCGCCGATCTGGAACGCGAGATATTCGGCCCGGTTCTGCATGTCGCCCGGTTCAAAGCGCAAGAGATCGACGCGGTGATCGCCGACATCAACGCCACTGGCTATGGGCTGACCTTCGGCTTGCACACCCGCATTGACGACCGCGTGCAGCATGTGACCGAGGCGATCCACGCGGGCAATGTTTATGTGAACCGCAACCAGATCGGCGCCATCGTGGGATCTCAGCCTTTCGGAGGCGAGGGGCTTTCGGGAACTGGCCCCAAAGCGGGTGGGCCGAACTACATGGCCCGGTTCTGCGCTCCGGATCGTCAGAGCACCTCTGAGACATGGCAGACGACTGCGGAGCTGCCCGCGCCGAAAGGGGAACCGGCTCCGGTTCGCACCCAAACCCTGCCCGGACCAACAGGGGAATCAAACCGGTTGTCTGAATTTGCCCGGCCTCCGCTGTTGTGCCTTGGCCCCGGCGAGACTACTGCGCGCGTTCAGGCAGATGCGGTTCTGGCTTTGGGCGGAACGGCGATTGAGGCGACGGGCATGCTCGACCTGCATCGTCTGGAAAACCTGACCGGCTTCGCGGGCGTTGTCTGGTGGGGCGACGAGGAAACTGCCCGTCAGATCGAACATCATCTGGCGCGGCGCGACGGGCCGATCCTGCCCATGATCCCCGGCCTGCCGGATTGTACGCGGGTGCTGGCGGAACGCCATGTCTGCGTCGACACAACGGCGGCGGGCGGCAATGCGGCGCTGTTGGGTGGTGCGGCATAACCTGACCTTGACGCTGGGCGCGGAAAAGCCCAGCGTCGCGCCATGTTTCCGATCCGAGATCACAACCCCTCGGGGCGCACGCCCTATGTTGTCTACGCCCTGATGGCGGCGAATATCCTGATCTTCGTCAGCTATTTCGGGATCATGGATAACGCACGGGTGCTGCAGCAGTTCTATTTCGACTACGCGATCATCCCCGCCCGCAGCGCCGAGGGGCTGGCGCCCGAGACCTATGTCACTTCGATGTTCCTGCATGGCGGCTGGATGCATCTGGCGGGCAACATGCTGTTTCTGTGGATTTTCGGCGACAATCTGGAAGACGAAATGGGCCACTTGCCCTTTCTGCTTTTCTACCTTGTCGCTGGGATCGGAGCCGGGCTGATCCACGTGATCACTGCGCCAGACTCGGTGGTGCCCACAATCGGAGCCTCCGGGGCGATTGCTGGCGTAATGGGCGGGTACCTGCTGCTTTTTCCCAAAGCCCGAGTGGATATTCTGCTGATACTGATCGTCTATTTCCGGGTCTTTAGCATCCCGGCTTTCGTGATGCTCGGGGTTTGGCTGGCACTGCAGTTTTTTGGCAGTCTCTCAAGCAACCCCGATGAGGGCGGCGTTGCCTATTGGGCCCATACCGGTGGGTTCTTCGTGGGGCTGATCCTGTGTATCCCGCTCTGGCTGAAACGCGGAGGGCCAGCGTATTGGAACCGTACGCACGGTCACCCGCCTCACCCCGAAACGAAATACAAGCTGTCGCAATCCCGCATCCCGCGCGTGCCGCGCAGGTAAAGGCGTTTAGCCCCGGACTACCTTGGCAAAACTGTCAAAGATTGGCTCGTTGGCGCAGATCACCTCGCCATCTTCCAGAATGCTGCCTTCGGGGTTCAAGGGCTGAACCAGACCACCGGCCTCTTTCACGATGATGATCCCGGCGGCCAGATCCCAAGCGTTCAGGCGACGTTCCCAGAAACCCTCATAGCGACCGGCTGCGACATAGGCCATGTCCAGCGCAGCAGCGCCCCAGCGGCGCACGCCGGCACATGCCGGCATCAGGCGCGCCAGATCCTGCAGCGTGGCAGGCAGATCCGAGCGACCACCGAAGGGCAAACCAGTCGAGAAAACAGACTCGATCATGCGGTGACGGCCCGAGACACGGATGCGCATATCGTTCATCCAGGCACCCTCGCCTTTTTCGGCGAAGAACATCTCGTCCTTGGCGGCGTCGTAGATCACACCGGCGACGATTTTACCTTTGTGCTCCAGCGCGATCGAAATCGCCCAGTGCGGCAACCCGTGCAGGAAGTTGGTGGTGCCGTCCAGCGGATCAACGATCCAACGGCGGGTTGGATCCTCACCGTCAATCGCACCACCCTCTTCGGCCAGCCAGCCATAGGTCGGACGCGCGCCCAACAGTTCTTCTTTCAGGATGGCTTCAGCGGCGATATCGGCCTTGGACACAAAATCGCCCGCACCTTTCATCGACACCTGCAGGTTCTCGACTTCACGGAAATCCTTGACCAGAGACCGCCCCGCCTTGCGCGCGGCTTTGATCATGATGTTGAGATTTGCACTGCCAACCATTGTGAAAAGGCTCCTGTCCGGTCAAACCGCGCGTATACTGATGCAATGCGCCCTTGCCAAGAGGAATGATGCGCATAGCAGACCTTAGCGAAACGCCGTTACTGCGCCTGCAACTTCCGCGCCTCGTCCCGCGCCAGTTTGACGAGCTCTTGCACGAAGGGTTTTTCCAGATCTTCAGAGCGGACAGCGGCATAGAGACGACGAGTGATCCCTTCTTTTGTAAGCGGGCGGGTGACGTAGTCCGAGTTGTATTTGACCTCGCGCACGACCCAATCCGGCAGGACAGAAATCCCCCGATTTGACGCAACAAGCAGCAGGATCACGGCTGTCAGTTCAACCTGTCGGATGCTGGCTGGTTCAACCCGCGCCGGGATCAACAACTGGCTGAACACGTCCAATCGCGTGCGCTCGACCGGATAGGTGATCAGTGTCTGACCGCGAAAATCCTCGGCCTCGATGAAGTCTTTATCGGCCAACGGATGGGAAGATGCAGCGACGAACACCGGGTTATAGTCGAACAACTCCACGAACTCGACACCCGGCAGGTCTTCGGGGTCGGAGGATACGACCAGATCAACCTCTTCCTTTTGCAAGGCAGGCAGCGCGTCAAAGGCCAAACCGGGGCGGATATCCACGTCGACATCGCCCCAGGACTTGCGGAAGGACTCCAGCACCGGAAATAGCCATTCGAAACAGGCGTGGCATTCAATCGCAATATGCATCCGACCCGTGCGGCCATCGCGCAGGGAAGAGAACTCATGCTGCGCGGCCTCGACCTGAGGCAGAATCTGCTCGGCCAGCCGCAACAGACGCAGCCCCGCCGCAGACAGCTTCATCGGCTTGGACCGACGCAGGAACAATTCGACCCCGGCTTGATCCTCCAGCCCCTTGATCTGGTGGCTAAGCGCCGATTGGGTGATGTTCAGTTGATCGGCCGCACGCGCAAGGCCTCCACAGTCATGGATCGCCTTGATGGTGCGCAGGTGCCGGAATTCGATATGCATCTGAAGTGGAACTCATGTTGTTCTTGAGGAATATGAGTTTGTCTCACAATGCGTGTCATGCGACAAGACCCTCAGTTGATCCTGAGAGGCTGCAATGACCAAACCTGAAATCTCATTCGAGTTTTTTCCACCCAAAACGCTGGAGGCCTCATTCCGGCTGTGGGATACGGTGCAGACGCTGGCCCCTTTGGAGCCCCGGTTCGTTTCTGTCACCTATGGCGCTGGCGGCACGACGCGCGAGCTGACGCGCGATGCAGTCGCAACTTTGCACAAGTCATCGGGACTGCCAGTTGCGGCGCATTTGACCTGCGTTGATGCCTCGCGTCAGGAAACGCTGGATATTGCAGACACCTTCGCTCGTGCCGGAGTAGAGAACATCGTCGCATTGCGGGGCGATCCGCCAAAGGGTCAGGACAGGTTTGTCCCTCACCCCGAAGGTTTTGCCAACTCTGTTGAATTGATCGAGGCCCTCGCGGAAACCGAGATGTTCAGCATTCGGGTTGGTGCCTATCCCGACATTCATCCCGAAGCACGGGATACGCGGGCCGATATCGACTGGCTCAAAGCCAAGCTGGACGCGGGCGCCGATGAAGCACTGACGCAGTTCTTCTTCGAGGCCGAGACCTTCTTCCGGTTCCGCGACGCCTGCGAAAAAGCCGGGATCGACAAGCCGATCGTGCCAGGCATCCTGCCGATTGAAAACTGGAAAGGCGCGCGCGCCTTTGCACAGCGCTGCGGAACACGAATACCCGACTGGGTCGATCATGCCTTTGAAAAAGCCCTGCGCGATGATCGCGATGATCTGCTGGCCACGGCCCTTTGCACCGAGCTTTGTTCGGACCTGCTGGAGGGCGGTGTGGACAAGCTGCACTTCTATACCCTGAACCGGCCCGAGTTGACGCGCGACGTCTGTTTCGCCCTTGGAATCACACCGAAGGCTGAACTGCAGAACGTCGCCTGATCCCTGTCGGGAAAGACGAAATGCCCTCGTCCTCCGAAAGCGCGGGCATTTTGCTTTGCCGCCGGAACAATGTCTGCACGGCCAGATCATTGTCCCCCGCAACTCGTTCAATCTTGAGAAGAATTTGACAAAATCGTGACCGTCCTCAAACTGGTCTCGTGTACGTTAATGAGTGTTTTTGAGTATGAAACCTGTCGATAAGATCGCAGCGCGAAACAGCGCGCTGGCGGACCTAGGGCTGTCCCCCTCTGCCAGTTCCGACGAAATCCGCGAAGCTTGGCGCAATATTGCCTTCCGGGCGCATCCGGACCACATGCCGGGGGATTGCGGAGACTTCTCGCGCGCCAAGACTGCCTATGATTTTCTACGCAAACAGGGGTTGGGCGCAAAAGGCGCATCGGGTCCGCAGATGCCTAAGCGACCGCGCCTCAAAAAGCGTGTGATCGAGTTGCCGCCCGAGGACATCTCCGCCTGCAAATCCATGTTGAACCCGACGCAAGCACTGTCGCATATGGCGGGTTCGCCATCGCCTCGGGATGCAGACGTCGAACCGGCCGCATCAGACCATGTGCCCGATGCCGTCGGATGCTATGGCCGCCACCTGACCTTTTTCGTGGCAACGTCAGTCACCGAAGGAGCGAACCGTATCGCCCTTCCGACCTCGGTGCTGAGCAACAGACGGCATGTCGAGAAAGAGATTCTGAGCTTCAAGTCCAACAACGCCGGCTCGGGCGAGGTGGTGATTCCTGATACCATTTGCGAACGCAAATTTCCGGGGGCAAAGAGTGTCCGTATCCGGTTCGAAGCCAATCAGGACATGATCGACGAATTCTGGCTGGCTGGATAGTCAACCAGAAAAAAGCCCGGCTCAGTGGGGGGAGCCGGGCTTGTTTTTCTTCACAACATTGTCTGCGCGATCAGTTGCTGACCGGACCTTCCGAGGTGAATTTCGGGATCACGCTGGTCGATGCGTCCGCGCTTTCGATACCGGGCCAGTTACCTTCGGCCAGGTTGATGTTGCCGGGGATGTCCTCTTCGAAGAAGCCCACAACAACGTCGGTGATATTCAGGTACAGCTTGTCATCAACGATGCGCCACAGGTTCGGGTTTGCCGGAACCTTGCCGCCTTTTGAGACGCCATAGGCGCAATGCCCGTCATACTGAGGCGCGTAGTAGGCCGGGTTCTCAAGAAACTTATCGCGGTTCTCCTCCGATGCAAAAGCCCAAGTTGCGCCGTTGTATTCCGCCGTGATGTCGGCATTGCCGCGTACACCTTCTGGCTGCGACGTCCCCACCGGTGCCTGATCAAGGCCGCGATAGGCGACAACATCATAGCCAGAGACCGCAAATCCGGTTCCGTCGACATATTGGGGGCCTGCAAAAGCAGGAATTGCCAGAGCCATGGCCGCAGCAAAAGACAGGGCAAAACGTTTCATGTGGTTATTCCTTTTTCGTGTATCGGGGGCGCCGTTTGGCTGACACCACAGACAATAAGCGATTCTGAGGCGCTTCGTAGGCCTGCTCGCGCCGGTGTGACCATCAACGAGGTTTCGTGAGAGAATTATTACAGTTTCCCGCGTCAAGCGGGGTTGGACTCGGGGATTTGCAACATTAGCTGTTAGCGCATCGGCTTTGCAGCCCTGCGATTGGCAAGAAAGGCATCAGATGAGCGATCAATCCACTTACACTCCCCCCAAAGTCTGGACCTGGGATAGCGAAAGCGGCGGACGCTTCGCCAATATCAACCGACCCATCGCCGGAGCAACCCATGACAAGGACCTGCCCATCGGCCGCCACCCCATGCAGCTCTATTCGCTGGCAACACCCAATGGCGTCAAAGTGACAGTCATGCTCGAAGAGCTTTTGGCGCTGGGTCACGAAGAAGCCGAATACAATGCGTGGCTGATCAATATCGGCGAAGGGGACCAGTTCAGCTCGGGCTTTGTCGAGGCGAACCCGAACTCGAAAATCCCTGCGCTGTGGGATCGGTCGGGCGATGCGCCAGTGCGCGTCTTCGAAAGCGCCTCGATCTTGCTCCATCTGGCCGAAAAATTCGGAGCGTTCCTGCCCGAGACAGGCCCGGAACGGACCGAAGTTATGAATTGGGTGTTCTGGCAGATGGGCAGCGCGCCTTATCTGGGCGGCGGGTTTGGACATTTCTACGCTTACGCGCCCGAGAAATGGGAGTACCCGATCAACCGCTTCGCCATGGAGGCCAAGCGCCAGCTGGATGTGCTGGACCGTCAACTGGCCGAAAACACCTATATCGCGGGCGAGGATTACTCGATCGCGGATATGGCGATCTGGCCGTGGTACGGGCAGCTTGTGCTTGGACGTCTTTATGATGCTGCCGAGTTCCTCGATGTGGAATCCTATGAAAACGTCATGCGTTGGGCCAAGGCGATTGACGCGCGTCTGGCCGTACAGCGGGGCCGCATGGTCAACCGCCCGTTTGGCGAGCTGCACACGCAGTTGCATGAACGTCACGAGGCCAGCGACTTCGAAACCCGCACGCAGGACAAGCTGGAAGCGGCAGCGGATTAATTTCTTCGAGGTTCGTTCGGGACATTTGGCGCGGTGTAAAAGAGTGCACCGCGCTTTTTTATTTCAGGATCGGCGGGTTTTCTGGATCGCTGCCGGGCACAGGTCGCGTCAGGTCACGAGCTTCGGGTTGCGGCAGGTCGAACCGCAAACCAACCTTCGCCAAAGACGCGGCAGCGGGGGCTTCGGGCGCAAAAAACCCGACATCCATCGCTCCGGCTTCGATCCCGGAAAAGGTCAGCGCCTCGGATGCAGCCTTGGCCAACGCCGATTGCGCCCCGTCAACAGCCCCTACAAAGCCCAGCAAGTGACCAGAAGCCCCGGTTTCGGATTTGGTGCCAACCAGATAGGCCGCCTGAGCCAGACCTACAGCAGTCGACAGTTTTGTATCCAACGCACGCAACAGGGTTTCCGGCAAACCGGCCGGGGGCAAAAGCTCGGCCAGTTTCTCTTCGACCTCGGCGGGCACATGTTCCAGCGTTGTCGCCAACCACCCGAGCGCCTCGGACGGGATCAGCATCGAGGATGGCGCGACCTCGAGGTTCAGGCCCAGACCAATCCCCTGCCCCGCCAGCATCGAAGACAGGATACGCCCCGAAAGCGCCGCGTATGGAACCGGACGTCCGGCAAACTGCGCCAACCGATCCTCGCGATCAAAGGCCAGTACGAAGCGGCCATCGGCCACGTCGAACAGTTCGGGTGAGATATTCTCGCCCTGCGCCTCTTCGGTCAGCATCAGGAACAGTTCACTATCGGCCAGCCGCTCAAAAAAGCGGAGCCGGGCGGCATCGTCCTGCGGGGCGGCTTCCATCGCGGTATGCGCTGTGTCCAGCGCCGTTGCTTCAGTCATTCAGAACCTCTTGCACCCGTGCCCGCAAGACCGGCAGCAGGTCGGTCTCGAACCACGGGTTTTTCTTGATCCATGCCGTATTGCGCCAGGACGGATGAGGCAAGGCAAAGATGTGCGGCGCGTGGTCCCGCCAATTGCGGACCGTCTCAGTGACCGAACTGCGCACTCCAAGATGGTACTTATGTGCGTGCCCCCCGACCAACACTGTCAGAGGAACCGGCCCCAGCGCCTGAACGACCCGGTCGTGCCATGTTTTGCGGCACAAGGCAGGAGGTGGCAGATCCGCTTTTCGCTCGTCATATCCAGGAAAGCAAAACGCCATGGGCACAATGGAAAGACGATCCCGATTGTAAAACATCCCCTCGTCGATCCCCAACCAATCCCGCAAGCGATCCCCCGACGGGTCTGTAAACGGCCGCCCCGACTCATGTACCCGCGCGCCCGGAGCCTGCCCCGCAACCAGAATCGGAGTACCGGCGCGGAACCAGACGACAGGGCGCGGCGAGTGCTGCGTAGCTGTTTGCGCGAACGCATCCGCACACAGCCTACAGGCCGAGATTTCCTTTTGCAGATCGCTCATAGCAGCTGTCTTGCCTCGAAATCGTGAGTATCAAGGGAAGATAGCCACCCTCGAACCTGCCGCCAAAACACCTTTTCGTGTTGGTATTTGCCACGATGTGAGCTGCACTTTGTGAAGGTGCATTGAACATTTGTTTCATAATTCGACATAATGTAGCCAACATGAAACGTTAAGCTTCGCATCCAAACGCCCATTGAAAAGAGCGATCAAACCAAAGGATTGAGCAGCAGGCCAAGCATGCTTGAGTTCGAGAATGTCAGTAAATCCTTCTGGACGGGGACGCGCCGCAAGGTGATCCTCGACCGGGCTTCGTTCCGAGTCGAACTCGGGACGTCGCTGGGTGTGCTTGCGCCGAACGGGACGGGAAAAACCACTCTGATCAATATGATGGCGGGTTTGGAAAAGCCCGATGAAGGGGTCATCCGGCGTGAGTGCAAGGTGTCTTTCCCGATGGGGTTTACTGGCGGTGTGTCGTCGAAGATGTCCGCGTTGGAGAACGCGCGCTATATCGCCAAAATCTACGGTATGGACCCCGACTATGTCGAAGCCTACTGTAGCTGGCTGTGCGGTCTCGGCGAGTATTTCAACCAGCCTTTGGCCACCTATTCGTCGGGCATGAAGGCCAGATTCACCTTTGCGCTGATGCTGGCACTGGACTTCGACATGTATCTGATTGATGAGGGCATGCCCGCGTCCACGGATGTGGAATTCAACCATAAGGCCGGCGCGATCCTGCAGGAGAGGCTGCGCACGACAACGCTGGTCATCGTATCGCACAGCCCCGCAACGCTGGAAAAATTCGTGAAACAGGCGGCCGTTTTGGTCGACGGCCAGCTGCGCATGTTTGAAACCTTGGAAGAGGCAAAGCAGTTATATGACTACGAAACCCAAGGTTAGAAAATACAACTGGCGTCACAGGGCGCAATCAGGCACCTCGCCCAAGGCCCGCTCGGACGCCATGGCGCGCATCCGCAGCGCAACGCAGGCCTCGTCAGGCGAAACGCAGCCCGGGACCGAGCTGGACGATATCAAGCGCGAGGGCCTGACCGGTCGGCAATTGCGTATCGCCCGGCGTCTGGCCAGCAAACACGGACTGGCCGCGACCTCGGACTATGACGCGGTACGCATGCTACGCAAGAAGGGCATTGATCCATTCCGGCGCAGCAATCTGCTGGAGCTTGCCTCGGCCAACGCTTCGGCGAAAACGGATGGTGACGAAACCGCACCCGTCCAGTTGCCACAACCGGTGAGCGAGGCCCCTCAGACCCTGCCGGGACCTGAGATGAGCCCGGCCGAGCGGCGCGATCGCGAAATCGGTCAGATCCAGAAGGACATTGCCCGCCGCCGAAAGAAAAAGCTGGCGGCGTTGTTCGCGCGGCTTGCGGTGTTCGTGTTTCTGCCAACCTTTGTGGTGGGGTACTATTTCTACCGGGTTGCAACGCCGATGTACGCTAGCGATTCAGCCTTTTCGATCCTACAGGCTGATGGCGGCGGCGGAACGATTGGCGGCCTGTTGAGTGGAACCCAATATGCAACCGCGCAGGATTCGGTTTCCACCCAAGAGTTTCTCGAATCCAAGGACGCACTAGAGCGTCTGGAACGGGACATGGGCTTTTCCCAGATCTTCAAGCAGGAATGGATCGACCCGATCCAGAGGCTGCCCCTGGACGCCAGTCTGGAAGACACCCACAAGCTGTATAAACGTATGGTGACCATCGGGTATGACCCAAGCGACGGGATTGTCCGTATGGAAGTCGCTGCCCCCGAACCTGAAATCGCTGTCGAACTGTCTCAGCGCCTGATCTCTTACGCGGAAGAGCGGATCAACAGCCTGTCCGGTCTCAAGCGCGAAGATCAGATGCGCGATGCGCGGGAAGGCTTCGAGGCGGCGCAGTCAGAGCGGCGCAAGGCGCAGGAAGCATTGATCGAGTTGCAGCTGCAGGGTGCCTTGCTGGACCCTGAAAACGTCATCGCCGGTCTTCGCGGTCGGATCAATGAGATCGAGGTCGCCATTCAGGATAAAGAGCTGGAACTAGCAGCCCTGCAAGACAACCGTCGCCCAAACCAGGCCAAGGTCGATGGCGTCAGCGCGGATATCGCCCGACTGGAGGTTGTCTTGGCCGAGTTGAACGCCGAGATGCTGGACGCGTCCGCAGGCGAAAACTCGCTGGCGAGGTTGAGCGTCCGAATCCAGATGGCGCAGGCTGATCTGGCAGCGCGTGACATGATGCTACAAACAGCAATGCAACAAATGGAAACCACGCGTTCCGAGGCGAACCGCAAAGTGCGGTACCTGACGGTTTCGGTGAACCCGGTAGAGGCGCAGGATCCGACCTATCCCCGAAAGTTCGAAAATACGATTTTGGCTTTCCTGTTGTTTGCTGGTATCTACCTGATGATCTCGCTTACCGCGTCGGTCCTTCGTGAACAGGTATCCTCGTAAGACGTATGAAACATGTAAAAATCTCCGACCTTACGGTCGGCAACGACCTTCCTCTGACCATCATTGCCGGCCCCTGCCAGCTAGAGACGGCAGACCATGCCCAGATGATTGCAGGCGCCATGAAAGAAGCCTGCGACGCGGCTGGCGCGCAGTATGTATTCAAGGCGTCTTATGACAAGGCGAACCGAACCTCTTTGTCCGGCAAGCGCGGCATGGGCATTGATGCAGGGTTAAAGGTTCTGGGCGACATCCGCCGCACCATGGGCATTCCGGTGCTGACCGATGTCCACACCGAAGCCCAATGCGCTATCGCGGCCGAGGTCGTTGATATTCTGCAGATCCCAGCTTTTCTGTGCCGCCAGACCGATATGCTTTTGGCGGCGGGCGCAACTGGGAAGGCCGTGAACGTTAAAAAAGGCCAATTCCTCGCCCCTTGGGAAATGGGCAACATCGTCGACAAGATCGAAAGCACCGGGAACCAGAATATCCTGCTGACGGAACGTGGAACCTCGTTCGGGTACAATACTCTGGTGGCCGATATGCGAGGCCTTCCGCAAATGGCGAAGACGGGCTATCCGGTCGTGATGGACGCGACGCATTCGGTGCAACAGCCGGGCGGCAAGGGTGGCTCCTCGGGTGGGCAGCGCGAATTTGCGCCGGTGATGGCGCGCGCTGCCGTATCGCTGGGGATCGGAGCGGTGTTCATCGAAACCCATCAGGACCCCGACACAGCACCGTCTGATGGCCCCAACATGATCCCGCTGGATCAGATGCCCCATCTTGTTGACACATTGATGCGCTTTGATGCGCTGGCTAAAGCGAACCCGATTCAGATTTAACGATTGAGACCTGTAATGACCAAACCCATTCCCGAGGTGACCCCAAACACCTGGAGCTTTCTGCGCGACCCGATGATCAAACCCACCGGGTTCCGCGAATATGATGCACGCTGGAAGTACCCTGATGAGATCAACCTGCCGGGCATGACCGCCCTTGGTCTTGGGATCGGTACTCAGATGCACAAACGCGGCATCGCGCCGGTCATTGCGGTTGGCAATGACTACCGCGACTATTCTCTGGCCATCAAAAACGCGTTGATCCTCGGCCTGATGCAGGCGGGTATTCAGGTGAAGGACATCGGCCCTGCCCTCAGCCCAATGGCCTATTTCGCGCAATTCCATCTGGATGTTCCGGCGGTGGCGATGGTCACCGCCAGCCATAACCCAAACGGCTGGACCGGGGTCAAAATGGGTTTCGACCGACCGCTGACCCACGGCCCGGATGAGATGTCCGAACTGCGCGACATTGTGCTGAATGGCGAGACAGTGGCGCGTGAGGGCGGCTCGTATGAATTCGTCGATGGCGTTAAAGAGGCCTATATCGACGATCTGGTCGGTGATTTCAAAATGTCCCGCCCGCTCAAGGTGGTCTGCGCCACGGGCAACGGCACCGCCTCAGCCTTTGCACCCGAGATTTTTGAGCGGATCGGTGTTGAGGTTGTGCCCAGCCACAACGAACTCGACTACACGTTCCCGAACTACAACCCGAACCCCGAAGCCATGGAAATGTTGCACGACATGGCGGATGCGGTGAAATCCAGCGGTGCCGATCTGGCCTTGGGATTTGACGGCGACGGCGACCGCTGCGGTGTGGTCGATGATGAGGGCGAAGAGATCTTTGCCGACAAGGTCGGTGTCATCATGGCACGCGATCTGGCCAAGCTGCACCCCGGCGCGACATTCGTGGCCGACGTGAAATCCACTGGCCTGTTCGCCAGCGATCCAGAACTGCAGGCCCTCGGCGTTAAGGCGGACTATTGGAAAACCGGCCACAGCCATATGAAACGCCGGGTCAAAGAGATCGGAGCCCTCGCAGGGTTTGAGAAATCCGGCCACTACTTCCTCGCCGAGCCTGTTGGGCGCGGATATGACTGCGGGATGCGCGTTGCGGTGGAAATCTGCAAATTGATGGACCGCAACCCGGATCAGAGCATGTCCGATTTGCGCAAGGCCCTGCCCAAGACGTGGTCCACCCCGACCATGTCGCCCTACGCGGCGGATACCGAGAAATACGATATACTGCAGCGTCTTGTGGACAAGCTGGTTGCCAAGGCCGACGCCGGCGATAGCTTCGCGGGTCGCGCCATCAAAGAGGTCGTCACCGTCAACGGTGCGCGTGTCATTCTGGACAATGGCAGCTGGGGTCTGGTGCGGGCCTCGTCGAACACCCCCAATCTGGTGGTTGTCTGCGAAAGTAGCGAAAGCGAAGCCGAGATGCGGGCGATTTTTGCCGACATCGATGCTGTCATCCGGACCGAGCCCGGCGTCGGCGACTACGACCAAACGATCTAAAAGAAAGGGGCGCCGATACGCGCCCCGATCAATCCCCTCCGAACAGCTTGAGCAAGCCTTTCTTGGCTTCCTCTTCTAGCTTGTCCTTCAGCACGTCTTCGATTTGATCAGTGTCTGTGATGGTCGAGTCCAGCTCTGACCCGACCTTTTCCAGAACCTTGGTTTTGGCGTCGTTTTCCAGATCTTTCAGCTTTCCTTCCGCCGCTGCCTCAATGACCTTCGTCAGGTCCGGGCGGATCGAAGGGTCGATCCATGGGCCGACGATACGCACAGGCACGGCGATCCCTTCGCCTGAATTGGCGCGCAGGGCGACCGGCGTAAAAAGATAGTCGATATCGCGCGGACCGATCCCGACGCGCCCCGCGCCATCCGCCCTGAAATTATCCAGTGACATGAGCAGGTCGTTGTTCGTCAGATTGCCGCCATCCATCGTGAAACTGGCTGTCAGGCTGTTGAACACTGTGGTCCCTCCGGACCCTTCGCCGCGACCCATCAGCCGGTTCAGGTCGAAGCCGGAGATCACGCCTTTGCCAACCGCAATATCGCCCTTCCCGGACAGCGACCGCATGATCGCGTCCTCGGTCTGCCCCACGCCCAGAAACTCCAGCGAGGCCGAGGCCGTACCTGTCAGCCGTTCTATGCCTCCGAGCGTTGACAGAGCCTGCTGCACGTCGATCCCTTCAGCTTTGAAATTTCCACCGACGGACAGGCCGTTGCGATTATTGGCCACCACCTGTCCGTTCAATTGCCCGGCAAACAGAGTCGCGGGTTGCATTTTCAGAACCGCACGCGATCGGTCGAGGTTCAGCGTCAGGTCGCTTTGTCCAAGCGTCATATCCGGCACGGCGATGGAGGACGCGGTGAGTCGAATCGAACCGTTTGCCAAGCCCAGCGCCGATGCGTCGATGGGCGTCGTCGACCACCCGTCACCGGCAGACGCCCCAGCGCCCCCGGAGCCTGTTTCGACGGTGTCTGCGAAGGTTAAAAAATCCAGATCCCCGGCCCGCAACCGGGCTGTGATCTGTGGAGGGTCGGAAATCACGATATCGGCCTCGCCATCGAACCGGTTGTGATCCAACACGGCGGTCATGTTTCGCAAAGAGATGCGACCGTCTCGAGTGTAGGTCATCTGCCCCGACACATCTGCCACGCGCCCAAGACCATTGGGCACCGCCACGCCCGCCTGCCCGAACGCGGCCAGCATGGCGTCGGTATTGCTGGTCTTGACTTCGGTCTTGCCGTCCATCTCTCCTTCGATGGTGGCGCGCCCGTTGAACGCGATACGCCCGCCTGGTGCTGTCATCGAAAGCTCCAGCGGTGCCGCGGCGCCCGAGGCAAAGGCTGGAAGATCAGGTAGTTTTAGATTCACCTGAACAGTGCCACCGGGCACGGCCATATTGGCCTCCATGATCATCGGCGCCGAGACATCCGGCCATTGCGCCGAGAGGTTGACGTCCCGGAAATTCCACTTGGTCGCTCCGTTTTCGATAAAGATCAGGCGCGCGTTGCTGAGCTCCAGCCGGTCCAACGTGATCGGTTGTGTTGCCTGAGGCGCAGGTGCGGTTCCACCCCCAGTACTCGGTGTAGAGGCAGGTACCGCCAATTCCCAATTGCCCCGGCCGTTGGCGTATTCCAGTCGCAGAATCGGGCTGTCAGCAAAGACCCGTTTGATCCGGATCTCGCCCCCCCACAGCGCCGCCGCATCCACACCGAAAGACAGGCTTTCAGCGCTCAGCATCGGCTCAGACCCCGCCCAATCGGCATTGCCGAAAGTGACCGGCCCGGTTTCGAGTCCCAGAACCGGCCAGAAGGAGATCGAGACATCGCCCGAGAAGGTCAGGTCACGCCCCGTTTCCGCCTTGACTTGTTCGGCCAGAAGCGCCCCCAGCTTGTCGCCGGGCATCAACAAAAGCGCGCCCACAACAAGGCCCACAACGGCCACCAAGATGAACAGGATACGTATCAGCCATTTCATCGAACTGCTCTCCGCCTTTTTTGGCTTGTGTTTTAGGTATCATTCAAACCCACGGCCGCATTTGCAAGGGGAACCAATCCAAACTATATGCGGCCGCATGAGTAGCAATCCGCCAAATCTCCGCCCCGACCTTGCCCCGTCTGCCCGGATCACCGACACGCCGCGTTCAGGCCAGCCGACCATTGGTATGGTCTCATTGGGCTGCCCCAAAGCGTTGGTAGACAGCGAGCGCATCCTGACCCGGCTGCGCGCCGAAGGGTACGGCATTTCGCCTGATTATTCCGGGGCCGATGCCGTGATTGTGAACACTTGCGGGTTTCTGGACAGCGCCAAGGCCGAATCTCTGGACGCCATTGGCGAGGCTCTGGTCGAAAACGGCAAGGTCATCGTGACCGGCTGTCTGGGGGCCGAGCCGGACTATATCCGGGAACACCACCCGCGCATCATGGCGGTCACCGGCCCGCATCAATACGAGCAGGTTCTAGACGCAGTTCATGTGGCAGTGCCGCCTGATCCGGACCCATTCGTTGACCTGTTGCCTGCTAGCTCTGTGCAGCTGACTCCGCGGCACTACAGCTATCTCAAGATCTCTGAGGGCTGTAACCACAAGTGCAAGTTCTGCATCATCCCCGACATGCGCGGCAAGCTCGTCAGCCGTCCGGCCCATGCGGTGCTGCGCGAGGCCGAGAAGCTGGTCGACAACGGCGTGCGTGAGTTATTGGTGATCAGTCAGGATACCTCGGCCTATGGGTTGGACCGGAAATACGACGTGAACCCGTGGAAACATCGCGAGGTGCGCAGCCACATTACCGATCTGGCGCGCGAATTGGGACAGCTCGATGCCTGGGTCAGGCTGCACTATGTCTACCCCTACCCGCATGTGCGTGAGTTGATCCCGCTGATGGCAGATGCGGGCTGCAACGTGCTGCCCTATCTGGATATCCCATTTCAGCATGCGCACCCGGATGTCTTGAAGCGCATGGCGCGTCCGGCGGCGGCCGCCAAAACACTCGATGAGATCAAGGCCTGGCGCGAGATCTGCCCGGACATCACTCTGCGCTCGACCTTCATTGTTGGCTATCCGGGCGAGACCGAGGCGGAATTCCAGACCCTGCTGGACTGGATGGACGAGGCGCAATTGGATCGTGTTGGCTGTTTTCAGTACGAAAACGTCGATGGTGCGCGCTCGAACGATCTGCCCGATCATGTGTCCCCCGAGGTCAAGCAGGACCGATGGGACCGTTTCATGGAGAAAGCGCAGGCTATCTCTGAGGCCAAACTGGAAGCCAAGGTCGGTCAAACCCTTCAGGTCATCGTGGATGAGATCGATAACGAGGCCGCGACCTGCCGAACCAAGGCCGACGCGCCCGAGATTGACGGCAACCTGTTCATTGATGAGGGTTTCGAAACCCTCAAACCTGGAGACCTCGTGACGGTCGAGGTCGATGAAGCGGGTGAGTATGACTTGTGGGGCAAACGGGTTTGAACACCCTTAACCCTATGATCTGAAATCTACAAATCAGTTGAGGCAAGCGTGAGCCGGGTTTATTGGCGCTTGCCCGACAAAGCCGCGATGCTGAACTCGACACTGGTTGGAGGGTTTCATGTTTCGGTTTCCGACAATTTCATCGCATTAAAAATGATGGCGGTGGCAGCCATGATGCTGGCGCGTCCCGTGGCGGCGCAGCACGTGCATGGCGGCGCGGTCAAGATCTTGTCAGTCGGTGACAACAAGCTGGTGATACACACGCGCAGCAAACACTTTGTTCACCATCATCACTCGGCTCCGGTCCTCGAACACAAGGTCAAACCGGCCAAGCGTGTCCTGCATCCGCGTCGTAAACTGGTACTCAAGCATCACAGGGCGCGGCATCTGAAACACAGATCATTTGGTCTGCGCCACAGGATACATCGCAAGTTTCGCTGAGCGCTCCACGGCGTTTCAAGCGTAGCTTAAGGCGGTCTAGATCAGGCCGATCAGCGCTACGGCCCAGGCAATCCCAGCGGCAATCGCTGTCAATGCAACAGCTGCGCTCGCAGCATCTTTGGCCTGTCCCGCCAGCGGGTGATGGTCGGTCGACGTATAGTCAACCGCGCGTTCGATGGCCGTATTGAATAGCTCGGCCACAAGCACCAGAACACCCATAACAAGTATCAACCCACGCTCGGCCCCGCTGATCGGCAGCCACACAGCAAGCACCGCCGAGATCAGGTTGGCATAGCCCCAAACGCGAAAGGAGTACTCCTCCCGCCAGGTGGCGACCAATCCTTGCCAGCTCCATTTGGTGCGGTCCTTTAGGCGGGAAAAGAAATTGAGCATGGGTCCTCGGGCGATTGCTTTCGTGCCGTTCTGAAGGGTTGGCAAGCGCAGTGCAATGGGCAAGAAAAAACCGCCCCAAGGGCGGTATCCACTCCGTTGGATGTGCAGACGGCCCGCATCGGGGCCGCCTGCAAAACCTTTATTGTATCGGGTCACAGACAGTCTGGCCTGCTTCGGTTGTTGCCAGCTGATACCCGCCCGGGCAGCTTGGTGTGCCAGCTTTATCATAGCTCGGCTGAACGTATACTGGGGTCGGTTCTTCCTGCTGCGCACAAGCAGTCAGGATCAGAGCAAACGCACCAACGGCGGCAAACTTCAGTTTCATGTCCATCATTCCTTTATTACTTTGCTGATATTGCCCAATTTTCGGGGCCACGACCAGAATACGGGCTGACAAGCAATCTGGCAACAGAATCAATCACAAAACCGTGAAACGCAGCGATTCCATGCCAGCATGACCGGCAATTTGCGACTTACTCGCCAAGACAGGCTACCTTTTTCGAAACATAACCCTAGACTTTTTTCAGACATCAGCCAAAGGACGGAGTAGCCAAATGCCTCAATCGCCGACCATCGCCCAAGACTCCCCCATTCCTGTCGAGGTCGAAGAAGGGAAAAGCTATTTCTGGTGCTCCTGCGGCCAGTCTAAGCGGCAACCTTTCTGCGATGGCTCCCACAAAGGCAGCACGTTCGAGCCAGTCAAATACACCGCTGAGGCCAGCAAAAAGGTTTTCTTCTGTGGGTGTAAACATACGTCCAAGCAACCCCTGTGCGACGGGTCGCATTCCAAGCTCTGAAAGGCATTTCAGGTCCTGAGACTTCAGGCCTGTTCTGTTTGCGCGGCCTTGAGCGCGGCAAATTTCGCCCGATTCGGACAGGTCTGCGGTGCGTCTGTGCCCGCGGCCTGCCGATCCATCCATTCGGGGCAATCCTGCGCGGATGAGCACCCCCGGCAGAACTGGATCATCTCGGCCCATTCCTCTTGGCTGAGCTTGCCGGACCGATGCGCATGAACAAGGTCTGCGCCGGTTGTCTGCCCCATGCGCAGGACCAGACGGAAATGGGTCATGATGTTTCCCAGATGCGGCATCCTACCAACCCGCGCTAGGGCATCAGCTTATGCAGCAAGTCTTTGTTGCGGCAGTATTCAGGGGTCCGGCTTAGAGACGACGCTTGAGCCAGCAGCGTTTGGCAATTGTCGGGATTAGGGCAATCTGTGCAGCGCAGTACTGCGTCTGAAAGCTGGTCCATAGACACATCGCCCCGGATCGTGGCTTCCTCCAGATCGACATCCAGCATGTTTGCCATGTCGTCCACCAAACCGGCATGCAATCGCAGTGATTTCAGGCTGGGCATGTTGCGTCCTTTCCCTGTCGCGCTGTCAAACAGGGTAGCAAGCATGGGCCAAAGGACTTTGATTCAGGTCAAGTTGGGGCGCTGATCCGGTCCAGATAGGCGCGCGTGGCGTCCTGAACGCGACGAAAGCGGTCTCCGCCCAATTTCTTGCCGCCATACCAGCGGGTGACGATGATCACGTGATTGCGCAGTCCCTCACGCTCCAACATGCGTAAGATCACCATGCCAGCGCCGCTTTCGCCATCATCGGCCTTTAGCCCGCCAGTCGGCAAAACCGCCGCCCATGTATTGTGCGTGGCCTTGGCGTAGCTTTTGTCCGAACGCAGCGCGTCCAGCACCGCGTCAATCTCGGCCCGCGATTCGACATGAGCGCCCGAGACCGCGTATTTCGAGCCCCGGTCCGTCAGGACGACCCCCATCCGCAACACATCCGTCATTGGGTCAATCCAAGCTGCCGGGCCGTTTCCTGAACGATCTGCACACGCTGCGCGTTGGGCGGATGCGTGCTGAGGAACTTGTCAGCAGGATCCGGAATGCGGTCGAAGTACTTGGCACCGACCAAGGGGTTATATCCGGCATTATAGGTAATGATTGTACCCAGTTGATCGGCCTCAAGCTCAAAGGTCTGGACATAGGCCTGCACACCCACTTTAGCGCCCAGTTTCTGCGCCTCTTCAATCTCGGCGTCGCTGCCGCCGCGCAACCGCGCCAAGTCTCCGAATTTCGCGGCACTGGCGCTGGCGTTTTCGCTTTGACGGGCGATATGACTCAGAACGTGATGCGCCGCCTCATGGCCCATGACAAAGGCCAGCTCATCCGCGTTCTGGGCAGACTGAATCATCGAGCGGGTAAAAATGATCACCGGCTGCTTTTTATCGTCCAGTGTCTGAAACGCATTGGCCGGGGCCTTGGGATTCAAGTCCACCAGAATTCGGAAGTCGCAGTTCTGCCCCTTTGAGGTACGCAGACATTGCGCGCGTGCTTCGTCACCGATTGCCTGGCTCACCTCGCGGAAGGTCTCAACCGTCACGGGCGCGTCCGAGGCCTCCCACTCGGCGACAGACTGCTCACGCAGGGTTTCTGCGCTGCATGCCGCCAGAAACAGTGCAATCACCAGAAGAATGAGTCGACGCATCACGTTTCCTTCAAGCGGTCAGGCCTTAAGGGGAACATAGCGCGCGTATGACGGCACGACCATACCCGGATCGCGCCCAAACGACTTGCATTGCGAGGCGGTCGCGCGCACTCTTAGGTCATGTTTTCGATTGAGCATGAATTCGACTCGACGGTGATCACTCTGGTGGATGAGGGCGACAAGCCTTTGAACGAGGACGTTGTCATCAACAGCTTCGCGGAATGTGTAACGTTGGAGCAATTCGATCCCCGTACCGGAGAGGTCCAGAAAATAACACTGTCGCCTGAACAGGTACGTGATCTGGCAGCCGCGCTGGATCTGCCCGAAGGCGTCTATCAAATTCGCGAAACGCAGGATTAAGGCTCCTAGAGCACGCGCATGGACGGCGACACGCCGATGCCTTAGATATCCCAAATGTAGCCATTCAAACCCCTTTTCCGTTGGCCCCACCGTCCGGCCGGAAAAGACCCAGCGAACTTGTCCTGCCCCTTGAAACCCAAGCCGTGGCAACCAAAATACAAACCGCCGATGTAAAGGAAGTTAACATATGTCCCTGAAAAACCCCGCCGCGCTGGAATTTCTGCAGGTGCGCCGCTCTCGCCCTGCAAAATCGCTGATCGCGCCGGCTCCGACGCAGGATGAGCTGTTGCCGCTGCTGACCGCAGCCGCGCGCAGCCCTGATCATGGCAAGCTTGAGCCTTGGCGGTTCATTGTGCTGGAAAAAGGCGCCATGGCGCGTCTGGCCAGCCTGACCGAGGAATGCGGCACCGCTTTGGGCAAAAGCCCCGAAGACATCGCAAAAGCGCGCAGCCAGTTCGACTTGGGACATCTGGCCGTAGCCGTGATCGAGGTTCAGAAACCGTCCGAGAAAATCCCAGCCATCGAACAGACCTATTCGGCAGGCGCGGTCTGTCTGGCGCTGTTGAACGCGGCATTGGCCGCCGGATGGGGCGCCAACTGGCTGTCCGGCTGGCAGACCCACGACCGAGCCTTCTGCCAAAAGGCATTTAGGCTGGCTGACAATGAAAGCGTCGCAGGCCTGATTCACATCGCCACCGAGGGCAGCGCCCCGCCCGAGCGCCCCCGGCCCGATGTTGCCGCCCTGACGGAATGGGTCGCGGAATGATCATCCTCAACGCGTTTTTCGCAGCGCTGGGTCAGATCGGAGACCCAAAATTCCGCTCTGTCCTGTTTCGGGGCATCGGGCTGACAATCCTGTTGCTGATCCTCGCCTGCGCAGGCGCGATCTGGTTCATCAATTCGCTATCCGGCAGCGAGATTTCACTGCCATTTGTTGGCACGGTTTCCTGGTTGAACGACGTGCTGAATTACTCGGGCATTTTTCTGGTGCTGGTGTTGCCGGTGTTCCTGATGGTGCCGGTCGCCTCGGCCATCACCTCAATTTTTCTCGAGGACGTGGCGCAGGCCGTTGAGGACAAGCACTATCCAACCCTGCCCAAGGCTCCAAGGATACCGGTCTCCGAGGCCATCATGGATGGGTTGGGCTTTTTAGGCGTGCTGATCCTAGCCAATATTCTGGCACTGATCCTCTACGCGATCTTCCCACCCTTCGCGCCCTTCATTTTCTGGGCGATGAACGGATTTCTGCTGGGTCGAGAGTACTTTACGCTGGCCGCCATGCGCCGCTTGGGCCGTGACGGGGCACGCAAGCTACGCGCCAAACACGTCACCACAATCTGGGCTGCAGGAACGCTGATGGCGATCCCGCTTTCCGTTCCTTTGGTGAACCTGGTGATCCCGATCCTCGGGGCGGCCACGTTCACCCATATCTACCACAAGCTTTCGAACACCTGAGGTCAGCGCGGCTCCAGCTGGTTCAACCAGTCGAAGTCGCGCACCGAAATCGCGCCAGACAGGATGATCCCGGCTATGATCGCCCACAGAACGATCGAAATGCCGGTGGTGATCCACATCTTCTTTTTCATGTGATGCTCTTCCGGCGCACCCGCATGGGTGCCCGGAACGATATCCCCCAGATCGCCCTGCGTCTTGATACGGATAGGCAGAACGATCAGCAGCGTCATGAACCAGATGACGGCAAACAGAACCAAAGCGGCAGTGATAGTCATGTCAGGCCCTCCGGGCTGGCGTTACACCTGTTCCAACTCGACAAGGCAACCGTTGAAATCTTTGGGGTGAAGGAACAGCACCGGTTTGCCATGGGCACCGATCTTGGGCTCGCCGGAGCCTAGCACACGCGCGCCGGTTTCCTTCAGGTGGTCACGCGCGGCGATGATATCGTCGACCTCATAGCAGACATGATGGATACCTCCGGCGGGGTTCTTTTCCAGAAACCCGTTGATCGGGCTGTCCTCGCCCAAGGGGTACAAAAGTTCAATCTTCGTATTGGGCAGTTCGATGAAGACAACCGTCACACCATGATCGGGTTCATCCTGAGGCGCACCCACCTTGGCCCCCAGCGCATTGCGGTATTGATCCGATGCGGCCTCAAGGTCCGGAACGGCGATGGCAACGTGGTTCAGGCGTCCAATCATGATAGTCTCCTCTGTCCTGCGTTGCTTGGGTTATGGGGGCTGCCCAGCCAAAGAACAAGTGCGCCAAATTGCCCGTTAACCCTGTGTTAGCCAGAAGTTCCTAGCGTTAGGCATCTGCTGGATAGGAGAGCTGCCATGGACGATTCGGGACCATTGACCACCATTGCCACACCCACCGCGACCCGACCGTTGCGGGGACAGACCATTCTGGTTGTCGAAGACAGCCGATATTCCTGCGACGTGATCCGCCTGATGTGCCTGCATAGCGGCGCGCGGATCCGGCGTGCAGATTGCCTGAAATCGGCCCGACGCCACCTGCAGATCTATCGCCCCTCGATCATCGTCGTGGATATGGGGCTGCCAGATGGCTCGGGCGCTGATCTGATCGCCGAACTGGCGCAGGCGACCCCCCGGATCGGCGTGATCCTTGGCATGTCCGGCGATGACTGCACCCGCGAAGAGGCGATGCAGGCCGGTGCGGATGGATTTTTGGACAAACCAATCAAATCCATGGCCTTCTTTCAAAAAACCATTCTCGAACTCCTGCCCGAAGACCGCCGCCCCAGCGAGCTGCACGCTGTCCGGGATGAGCAGATCCATCCCGACCCGCTCGCCTATCAGGACGACATGGCCCATATCGCCGATGTGCTGGCCGGTCCGAATGATCACCGCACGCTTGACTATGCAGCCCAGTTTCTCGGCAGCGTCGCGCGTGAGGCCAATGATCTGGTACTAATCAAGGCGGCAAAGGACCTTGCCGCATCCCGATCCGAAGGCACGCCGATCACCGCCCGCGCTGCGCAAGTTGCCGGGATCGTTCAAGACAGATTGCAGCAGAAAGAGGCTATCTGAATTGATCACCGCCTATTTCATCACCGCATTTTTGTTGTGTTTGTGGATGTACCGACAGGCTCGCAGCTCGGCTCGGGCCATCCGGGCGAAACGGGTCGGGGTGGCCAATCGTCTGGACTAAAGCGTTTCGGGTTTCACCTGAATCATCAAGTGACACCAATGTCCCGAGAACGCTGAAAGCCTGGCAGGGTATTCGTGTCACAGGTTTAACCCGAAGCGATCTAGGTTAGGTTTGCTTGAAGCAATGAGCGGCACCACCGTCCCGAGAACGTCACAGGCATATCCAGGGATTGAGGTGGCGAGACAGAACGGAAATACACACGCATTCTCGCCTCCAGTGATCGACCCGATCAGGTGATACGCAGTAATTGCTTGGTTTCACCCCCTCAAAAGCAAACCGCCCGCTTGAAGCGGGCGGTAGTTTCTTTATTCCTGCGGGATGATACGAAGCCCCAGCTCCATCAATTGATCCGAGCTTGGATCGGACGGCGCATCCATCATCAAGTCTTCGGCGCGTTGGTTCATCGGGAACATCATGACCTCGCGAATGTTGGCTTCGTCCGCCAGCAGCATCACGATCCGGTCGATACCCGCAGCACAACCACCGTGTGGCGGCGCGCCGTAGTGGAACGCGTTGAACAGGGCGCCAAAGCGGGATTTCACCTCGTCCTCACCATAGCCTGCCAGTTCAAAGGCTTTCAGCATGATTTCCGGCTTGTGGTTCCGGATCGCGCCCGAGACCAGCTCATACCCGTTACAGGCCAGATCGTACTGATAGCCGCGCACGTCCAGAGGATTGCCGTTCAGCGCTTCCATACCGCCCTGCGGCATCGAGAACGGGTTGTGTTCAAAGTCGATCGCGCCGGTTTCTTCGTCTTGCTCGTAGATCGGGAAATCCACGATCCAGGCAAAGGCGAAACGATCTTTCTCGGTGAGACCAAGCTCATCGCCGATCACATCGCGCGCCTTGCCGGCGACCTTTTCAAAGGCTTTCGGCTTGCCGCCCAGGAAGAACGCTGCATCACCGACGCCCAGACCCAGCTGCTGACGGATCGCCTCGGTCCGCTCGGGACCGATGTTCTTGGCCAGCGGGCCAGCGGCCTCCATCCCTTCACCCTGATCGCGCCAGAAGATGTAACCCATCCCCGGCAGTCCCTCTTTCTGCGCAAAGGCGTTCATACGGTCACAGAACTTGCGGCTACCGCCAGTCGGCGCTGGGATGGCGCGAATTTCGGTGCCTTCTTGCTCCAATAGCTTTGCGAAAATCGCGAAGCCAGAACCGCGGAAGTGGTCGGAGACCACTTGCATTTTGATAGGGTTCCGCAGGTCGGGCTTGTCGGAGCCGTACCACAGGGCCGCATCCTTGTAGGAAATCTGAGGCCATTCCTGATCGACCTTGCGGCCGCCACCGAACTCTTCGAACACGCCGGTCAAAACGGGTTGGATCGTGTCGAACACATCCTGCTGTTCGACAAACGACATCTCAAGATCGAGCTGATAGAAATCGGTGGGCGAACGATCCGCGCGCGGGTCTTCGTCCCGAAAGCACGGTGCGATCTGGAAATACTTGTCGAAGCCCGACACCATGATCAGCTGTTTGAACTGCTGAGGCGCCTGCGGCAGCGCATAGAACTTCCCCGGATGCAGACGCGAGGGCACCAGAAAGTCACGCGCGCCCTCAGGCGACGAGGCGGTGATGATCGGTGTCTGATATTCACGGAAGCCTTGATCCCACATGCGGCGGCGCATCGAGGCCACAACGTCCGAGCGCAGGGTCATGTTCTGCTGCATCGCCTCGCGGCGCAGGTCCAGATAGCGATAGCGCAGGCGGGTTTCCTCGGGGTATTCCTGATCGCCGAACACCATCAAGGGCAGTTCTTCAGCGGCACCCAGAACCTCCAGCTCACGCACGTAGACTTCGATCTCGCCGGTAGGCAGTTTCGGGTTCACCAGATCGGCGTCACGCGCTTTGACAGAACCGTCGACGCGGATACACCATTCCGAGCGTACTTTCTCAAGCTCGGCAAAAGCCGCGCTGTCACCGTCGCACAGAACTTGTGTCACACCGAAATGGTCGCGCAGGTCGATGAACAGCACGCCGCCATGATCTCGGACCCGATGCACCCAACCGGACAGGCGGACGGTTTCACCGACATTGGCGGCGGTCAGAGCGGCGCAGGTGTGGCTGCGATAGGCGTGCATGGAATATCCCTTCGGGCGCAGAATTCGTCGCGCCGATACACCCTGTCAGGCTTGGAAAGTCAAGGCGGGTCGCGCCGTCAAAACGGCCTTTGAACGTTGCCGGAATAGAAATACACGCCCAGACCCACGGCAAAGATGATATTCCCCGCAATCGCGTGCAGCAGCACCGCGTAGAAGAAGGACCCTCGTTTGCGATAGGCCCAGCTAAACAGCAGGCCGCCAACAAATGTCATGACGGCGACGATCCAGCTCCAGTACATCAGATGGGCGAAGGAAAAGATGGTCGCGTTCAGGAGGTCGGCCTTGCGGCCTTCAGGCAGGATCCCATGGTAGCGGCGGTAAAACAGCGGGCGGAACAGCAGCTCTTGCGGTAGCGCAGACAGGAGCGGATAGCCAACCCAAATGAACACCAGCATTTCGGGCCGGTGTTTCAGCAGGAAAAAGGCGGCATCCGGGCGGGTCAGGTAGATAAGAGCAATGCAGAACAGTGCGGTAACTGTCGTGAACGCGACCAGTTCACGGACCGACCAGTTTGCCCAATTGTAGCGAAGTTCGGCCCATTGGAAGCCCGGTGTGGCATGCAACAGGACAATGCCCAGTCCAGTGAATGCAAACAAAGCCGGGAACATCCAGTTGGGCGGGAACAGGACTGCAATCAGCAGAGGGACCGCAACGAAGAACGCACCGAACTCAAGCCGCAGACGCCCCATCGCCACCGGTCGGTGATCCAACGCGCTGTCGTTGCTCATAGTGCCACCAGCTTTGCGGGGATTAGGCCGCGCAGAGAGTTGCCCATATAAATCGCCTTGGCGGAACTCAGATCATTCATGGTTAGAACGGCCTCGGCCCAACCCTCCTCCAAAAGCTGTTCGCGTAGAATGCCCGGCAAAAGACCGCAGGACACAGGAGGCGTAAGCCTGCGCCCGTCCGGCATTTCAATGAACAGATTGGTGATGGTTCCTTCGCACAGCTCTTCCCGCTCGTTGAAGAACAGCAGCTCGTCAATGCCATCCGGCAGGGAGGCTCGGGCAGTATCATAAACCACGCGGCGCGTGGTTTTGTGCTGCAACCATATGTCGTCCGAGTTCAGCCGGGTCTGAGAAATCCCCAACCGCCAGATCTCAGGATTGCCAGCTAACGCGGCCGTGGTCAGGTCAAAGCCTCCATGGACATCCATGGTCAACCGACACCGCAAGGGGGCATCGCTGGTAACGCCGGACAATATCACAAGCGCCGCATTGCGGTCGAAGGACAGCGCCAAGTCCTTTGCCGTGCGCGCCATGCGGTCAAGGTGCCGATCACGCCGCACGAAGCCCTGATCGGGTTGAAAGCCAAGGGTTTCGATCAGGCGGAAATCAGGCTCAACTGGTGGGCGAAGCGGGCTTTCCATAGGGCTTCCTCGTATTCAGATGGGGCTGTGCTGTCCCAAACCACGCCGCCGCCGACATTCAGGGTGGCGTTTCCATCGTCCATCATCAGTGTGCGGATGGCGACGTTGAATTCCGACCGGCCATCCGGCGCGGCCCAGCCGATGGTTCCGCAATAAATATCACGCGCCCAGGGCTCCAGCTCGGACAGGATCTCCATCGCACGGATCTTGGGCGCGCCGGTGATGGAACCACAGGGGAACAGTGCCGTCATGATGTCGGACAACCCGGCCCCGACCTGCAGCTGCGCCCGCACCAGCGATACCATCTGATGCACCGTGGCATAGGTTTCGACCTTGAAGAGCTCCGGCACGTGAACCGAACCGGGCAGCGCCACGCGGCTGATATCATTGCGCAGCAGGTCAACGATCATCAGGTTCTCGGCCCGGTTCTTCTCATCTGACGACAGGAAATTACGGCGGCGGGCGTCCTCGGCCATGTCCTCGCTGCGCGGCTGGGTGCCCTTCATGGGGCGCGTTTCGATCCGACCGGTTTCATCCGTGCGGAAGAAAAGCTCGGGCGAGCGACTAAGAAGGTCGGGCAGCCCGTCCTGTTGAACCAGCGCTCCGTGGCCGACCGGTTGGCCGGATGTAAGCGCCGCGTATAGCGCCGCGCTGTCTCCATCAACCGTCAGATCAATCGGGAAGGTCAGGTTCGCCTGATATATATCCCCAGCCCCGATAGCATAATGCACTGCCTGAAAGGCCTGACTGTACCGGCTCTCATCCCAACGCGGCTGAAACGCAGATACGCCGCCATGGGCTTTGGGCAATGTGCTTTGGTCCGGCTCGTCGTAAACCCCGAAACACAACAGCGGCAGCTTCCGGTCTTTCGGCAACAAACCATGCAGCCGAGGCTCCAGCACATAGCCCAGCTCATAACTCGCATACCCAGCCAGCCACCCGCCCGCCGCGCGCGCGTCATCGAGGGCCGCCAACGCGTGTGGCACCTCCTCCGCGGCATCCGCCCGGATGATGTGGGATGGCCGGTCGAACCGGGTTCCCGGACCGGCAGGTCCCTGATCAAAACGAATACGCAAGTGCATCCTCATAAGCCGTGATGCGCGATATAGAGAATACTCTGCCAAGGGAAAGGGGGGAAAGCGGCAATTTCACCTCTGTTCCCGATACCTCTTGCACCTTTTCGCGCGGTCCCTATAACGCAGGACAATTTGGGCGCTGGGGCGGTGCCCTGACTCGCTGACAATCGAAGGAACAAGGCCATGCCGAGAAGAACCGACATCCAGTCGATCATGATCATTGGGGCGGGTCCCATTGTTATCGGACAAGCCTGCGAGTTTGACTATTCCGGTGCTCAGGCATGTAAGGCGCTGCGCGAGGAAGGGTACCGGGTCATTCTGGTGAACTCGAACCCGGCGACGATCATGACCGATCCGGGTCTGGCCGACGCGACGTATATTGAGCCGATCACTCCCGAAGTGGTCGCCAAGATCATCGAGAAAGAGCGCCCCGATGCCCTGCTGCCGACCATGGGCGGTCAGACCGGCCTGAATACCTCGCTCGCGCTGGAAGAGATGGGTGTGCTGGACAAGTTCGGCGTCGAGATGATCGGCGCCAAGCGCGACGCCATCGAAATGGCCGAAGACCGCGCCCTGTTCCGCGAGGCGATGGACCGGCTGGGCCTTGAGAACCCCAAGGCGACCATCGTGACCGCCCCCAAGCGCGAAGACGGCTCCACCGATCTGGATGCTGGCGTGCAGATGGCATTGGATGAGCTGGAAGAGATCGGTTTGCCTGCCATTATCCGCCCTGCTTTTACCCTGGGCGGCACAGGCGGCGGTGTGGCCTATAACCGCGAGGACTACATCCATTTCTGCCGCTCGGGCATGGATGCCTCGCCGGTCAATCAGATTCTCGTCGACGAAAGCCTGTTGGGTTGGAAAGAATACGAGATGGAGGTGGTGCGCGACACTGCCGACAACGCGATCATTGTATGTTCCATCGAAAACGTCGATCCGATGGGCGTGCATACGGGTGACTCAATCACCGTGGCCCCGGCCCTGACGCTGACCGACAAAGAATATCAAATCATGCGCAATGGCTCGATCGCTGTTCTGCGCGAGATTGGCGTCGAGACAGGTGGTTCGAACGTGCAATGGGCGATCAACCCAGAAGATGGCCGCATGGTCGTAATCGAGATGAACCCGCGCGTATCGCGGTCCTCGGCGCTTGCGTCCAAGGCGACCGGTTTCCCGATTGCTAAGATCGCCGCGAAGCTGGCCGTCGGCTATACGCTGGACGAGTTGGACAATGACATCACCAAGGTCACACCCGCCTCGTTCGAGCCAACCATCGACTATGTCGTCACCAAGATCCCTAAATTCGCGTTTGAGAAGTTCCCGGGCTCCGAGCCCTACCTGACCACCGCGATGAAGTCGGTGGGCGAGGCGATGTCCATCGGCCGCACCATCCACGAATCGATGCAAAAGGCTCTGGCTTCGATGGAATCAGGCCTCACCGGGTTTGATGAAATCGAAATTCCCGGCCTGAATATTGGCGTATGGGACGAAGCCGAAGACAAGGCCGCCGTGATCAAGGCAATCAGCCAGCAAACCCCCGACCGTCTGCGCACCATCGCGCAAGCGATGCGCCACGGCTTGAGTGACGACGAAATTTTCGGTGTCACCAAATTCGACCCGTGGTTCCTGGCCCGAATCCGCGAGATTATCGAGGCCGAACGTCAGGTCCGCAAGGACGGCCTGCCGGTCACCGAGGACGGCATCCGAAAACTGAAAATGCTGGGCTTCACCGACGCACGTCTGGGCAACCTGACTGGCCGTGACGAAGACAACGTCCGCCGCGCCCGCCGCAATCTGGGCGTAAAGGCCGTGTTCAAACGCATTGACACCTGCGCCGCCGAATTCGAAGCGCAGACACCTTATATGTACTCGACCTACGAAGCTCCGATGATGGGTGAAGTCGAGTGTGAGGCGCGCCCGAGTGATCGCAAAAAGGTCGTCATCCTCGGCGGTGGCCCGAACCGCATCGGTCAGGGCATCGAGTTCGACTATTGCTGCTGTCACGCGTGCTTCGCGCTAACCGACGCGGGGTATGAGACCATCATGGTCAACTGCAACCCCGAGACGGTCTCGACGGACTATGACACCTCGGATCGTCTGTATTTTGAGCCGCTGACTTTTGAGCACGTCATGGAAATCCTGACGAAAGAGCAGGAAAACGGCAGGCTGCACGGCGTCATCGTCCAGTTCGGCGGCCAGACTCCATTGAAACTGGCCAACGCGCTTGAGTCCGAAGGCATTCCGATCCTCGGCACCACGCCCGACGCGATTGACTTGGCCGAAGACCGGGAACGCTTCCAGGCGCTGGTCAACGAGTTGGGCCTGAAACAGCCCAAGAACGGCATCGCTTCGACCGATGAACAAGCGTTTGAGATCGCCGAAGAGATCGGCTTCCCGCTGGTGATCCGCCCTTCTTACGTTCTGGGTGGCCGCGCGATGGAGATCGTGCGCGATATGGATCAGCTGCGGCGCTACATCAACGAGGCTGTTGTGGTCTCGGGCGACAGCCCGGTTCTGCTGGACAGCTATCTGGCGGGTGCGGTGGAGCTGGACGTGGACGCTTTGTGCGATGGCACCGACGTTCACGTTGCGGGTATCATGCAGCATATCGAAGAGGCGGGCGTTCACTCGGGCGACTCGGCCTGCTCACTGCCGCCCTACTCACTGTCAAAAGAGATCATCGAGCAGATCAAAGAACAGGCGTTCAAACTGGCCAAAGCGTTGAACGTGGTCGGCCTGATGAACGTTCAGTTCGCGATCAAGGATGGTGAGATCTACCTGATCGAAGTAAACCCCCGCGCCTCGCGGACCGTTCCCTTCGTCGCTAAAGCCACCGACAGCGCGATTGCGTCAATCGCCGCGCGGGTCATGGCGGGTGAGAAACTGGCGGACTTCCCGAAACGCCCGCCCTACAAAACAGTCGACGACAGCAAGATCGCCGACCAGATGACGCTGGCCGACCCGGACATGCCGTGGTTCTCGGTGAAAGAGGCCGTGCTGCCCTTCGCCCGCTTCCCCGGCGTCGACACCATTCTGGGCCCGGAAATGCGCTCTACTGGTGAGGTCATGGGCTGGGATCGCGACTTCCCGCGCGCCTTCCTGAAGGCACAGATAGGCGCTGGCATGGTGCTGCCGTTATCGGGCCGCGCATTCATCTCGATCAAGGATGCCGACAAAGGGCCGGATATGTTGGAGGCCGCGCGCGTTCTGGTCGATCAGGGCTTTGAACTGGTCGCCACACGCGGCACGCAAACCTGGTTGGACGCGCAGGGCGTACCTTGCGAAGTGGTCAACAAGGTCTATGAGGGACGCCCCGATGTGACTGACCTGATGAAAGACGGCGGTGTTCAGTTGGTGATGAACTCAACCGAAGGCGCACAGGCGGTGGAAGACAGCCGATCGATCCGTTCAATCGCTCTTTATGACAAGATCCCCTATTTCACCACCGCCGCCGCCAGCTACGCCGCAGCGTTGGCGATCAAGGCACAGGCCGAAGGTGATGTTGAAGTGAAGTCGCTGCAGGGCTGACTTGCAACACAAGGAAAAAAGCAAAACCCCCGGTCTTTGACCGGGGGTTTTTCATTTATATAGCAACCGCTTGCCGTTTCTCATCTCGCTGGAAGAACAGCATATAGAAGACCGGGGCCGCGACCATCGTCAGGACCGTAGCAAAAGCCAACCCGCCCATGATGGTGACCGCCATCGAGACAAAGAACGCATCCGTCAGCAGCGGAGCCATCCCAAGGATCGTTGTAATCGCAGCCAGCATCACAGGTCGCAAACGCGAGACGGATGCTTCGATGATCGACTCCTGCAGGGGTTTACCCGTTGCGCGGACCAGATCAATCTCTTCGACCAGAACGATGCCATTCTTGATCAGCATGCCCGACAAGCTGAGCAGACCCAGAAGCGCCGTAAAGGTGAACGGCAGTCCGGTGCCAAGCAAACCGATGACCACACCGTTCACCGACATGGGCACCAAAAGCCAAATGATGACCGGCTGGCGGATCGCATTGAACAACAACACCGAGATCAGCACCATGATCAACAGGCTCAGTGGCAATTGCCTGCCAAGGCTTTCCTGGGCATCGCCCGAGTCCTCGAACTCACCTCCCCATTCCATACGATAGCCGGGTGGCAGGTCCATCTCTTCAATCGTTGCGCGCACCTCGGAATGCACCTGCGCTGCGGTCACATCTGGTGGGATATCCGCGCCAACGGTGATTGTCAGAACCCGGTTGCGCCGGTGGACCTCGGTGTTGAGCAACTGGTATTCGAACCCGTCCACCATCTGTTCGATGGGCACGAATTGGCCTGACTGATCGGAATACACGACCTGATCGACGATCGAATAGTCACCCTCTGCAGGGCGGCGCAGAATGATCGGGATCAGGCGGTCACGCTCACGCAGGACGCCACCGGTGATGCCGTCGGTCGAGAATTGCAGCGTGGCCGCAATATCTTCACGCGAAACACCGGCTGTCTGCGCGCGTTCAGTTGCGTAGATCGGTTGCACCGCCAGCTCTTTTTCGCGCCAGTCATGATGGACGTTGAGCGCGTTCGGCGTGGCAGCCGCCATACGTTGAACCGCTTCGTCCGCCAACTGCCTCAGCACGGCCGGGTCGCTACCCGAGAAGCGAGCTTGAATCGGCGTGCCTCCCCCCGGACCGAAGACCAGACGTTTGGTGCGAAACTCGCTTTCAGGGAACTGAGCCACCCCAAAGGCTTCAAGCTCGGCCTGCAGCGCTGGGATATCCTCCAGCGTTTCCGTCCGAATGATCATGTGACCGTAGCTTGGGTTTGGGTCCTCAGCGCTATAGGTCAGCATGAAGCGGGTCGCGCCTTGCCCGACAAACGTGGTGACGGACACCACATCGTCACGTTCGGCCAGCCAATCCTCTACCACTGCCATATCCGCAGAGGTACGCGAGATTGGTGTGCCCTGAGGCAGCTTGTAGTGGACAAAGAACAGCGGCGTATTCGAGTCCGGGAAAAATTGCTGCTTCATCAGGCCGAAGCCCGCATAACAGGCCACCGTCACAGCGATCAGCCCGGCCACAACGAGCCAGCGGAACCGCAGCGCCCAGCGCAGGATCGCGCCGTAAACGCGGAACAGAAGGCTGCCATAGGCATCAACTTCACCCTCTATCCCCTGCTTGAAGAAATAATGGGCCAACATCGGGGTTACGGTGATTGCCAGAACCCAGCTGAGCAGCAATGAAATCCCGATAACCGCAAAGAGCGAGAACAGGAACTCTCCGGTCGCATCGGGGCTGAGACCGATGCCTGCAAAGGCCATGATGCCGATGACAGTCGCGCCCAGCAGTGGGATCTGCGTTTTCGACGCCACCTCATCCGCCGCATCGCGCGAGGATTTACCGCGCAACATCGCGATCTGCATGCCTTCGGCCACCACGATGGCATTATCCACCAGCATCCCCATCGCAATGATCAGGGCACCCAGCGAGATCCGTTCCATTTCAATCGAAAACAGCGCCATAAAAAGCAGTGTCCCGACCACGGTCAACAACAGCGTTGTCCCGACCACAATGGCAGCGCGCCATCCCATAAAGAGGCCCAGAACCGCGACCACAATGATCACCGACATGGCGAGGTTCACAAGAAAATCGTTCGAGGCTTGCTCGACCACCACGTGTTGCTGGTAGATGGGCAAAATTTCCACGCCAAACGGGATTTGCGTATCCAGTTCCGCGAATTTTGCATCTGCGCGCTTGCCGACTTCGACAATGTTTTCGGCGGCCAACCCGGCAATGCCCAGCGTAAAGGCCTCGGTCCCATCGAAACGGATCATGATATCCGGGTCGGTCTGACGGGCGCGGTAAACGTTGGACATGTCAAACAGGTTGATGACCTGCCCTTGCGAGCCGACCGACAACCCGGCGATGGCCGACACACTATCCGACCCTTCGGCTGTCAGAATGGTGGTGCGGTCGTTCTCGGACCGAACAGAGCCGGAGGAGTTGACCGAATCCGCGTTGGCAATTGCCTCGTTAATGGCCTGAAACGGGACGTTCTGGTTAACCGAAATCGCCAAGTCCGGCTCGATGAAAATAGCCTCTTGCGGCAGGCCCTGAACTTCGACATCGGCAACACCGTCGACGGTCAGCAGCTCTCGCCGCAGAAACGTCGCCAGTTCGTGCTTTTCGGCGTCCGAAAACCCCTCGGCCGTGACGGCGTAGAACAGGCCAAACACGTCGCCGAAACCATCATTGACGAAGGGCTGGTTTACGCCAGATGGCAGGCCCCGCGCCGCGTCGCGCACCTTGGCGCGCAGGCGGGTCCAGATGGCGGGCAATTCGCTGCCGTCATAGGTGGATTTGATCTCAACCTCGATCAGGGACTGCCCCGGCTGGTTCAACGAGGTGATCGTATCCACCTCGCCCATTTGCTGGATCGCCGATTCCAGAGGCTCAGAGACTTCCAGCGCCACCTGCTCGGCCGTGGCGCCGGGGTATTGCGTGACGATGACCGCGTTTTTGATTGTAAAAGCCGGGTCCTCCAGGCGCCCCAGGGAAAGGAAGCCCCAAATACCGCCAAACAAGGCGATCAGGATGATCAGCCACGTGTATAGCGGTCGGTCGATCGATGCGCGTGCAATTCTCATCAGCCCGCCCCTTAGTTCGAGAAGCCGGTGAAACGGCGCACGCTCTGGCCATCCGTCAACGCGGAACCGCCCGCGACAACAACCTCATCGCCGTCTGACAAGCCAGTCAGAACACGGACTTCGCCAGTCTGGGTTGGTTCGATGGCTACGGGTGCAAGGCGTACCGTGCCCTCGTCCGCGCCAGCCGGAGAAAAGACCATCACGCCCAGCGCGCCATCCGCGCCAGCGACGATGGCTGACGCCGGCAGAACGATCCCCGTGCGGCCATCCCTGACATGCACGTTCACCGACACGGACGAGCCGGGCAGAATCTGCAGCCCCTCAGGCGGGGTCAGACCGAACTGAATGCGGAATGTCTGTCCAACGCTCGAGGTCTCGGCGTCGAACTCACGGATTTCCAGCGGGAAGACCTCGTCACTTACGGGGAATTTGGCCGTGATCGTGATGTCATCCTGCTGACCCGAGCGTTGGAACAGGATCTCGGGAACGTCCACCTCGATCCGAAGTTCCGACATGTCGTGGATGCGCACGATCGGAGTTCCCGCCGACACGGTGGTAAAGGCTTCAACCGCGCGGCTTGACACAAGCGCGTCGAACGGGGCCGTCAGCGTTGCGTGTTCCAGTTCATATTCCGCGTCGCGCAGGGCAATCGCGGCCAGTTGCGCTTCGGTTTCGGAATCATCGACTGCCACTTGGCTGGCGGTCGTGCCGCGCAGCCGCGACAGGCGCGCGACAGTTCGGTCGGCCTGTTCTTTCTGCAAGCGGGCGCGATCCAGCCTGAGTTCAAATGGCTCCTGATCCAGACGGGCAATCAGACCGTCCTTTGGGATGACGAACCCTTCGGTGACGGGCATCTCGACAATCTGCCCCGGAACCTGAAAGGCCAGATCAACGGTCTGACGCGCAGCAACGCGGCCGAAAAACTGCCGTGTGAAACCCGGTGCCGTTTCCTGCACCTGCATCAACTTGACCGGTTTCGCGGTCTCTTGCGCGACAAGCGGGGTCGCCAAAACGGCCAACAGAAGGCCCAGAGAAGTCAGCTGTTTCATTTCTTCAATCCCTCGGGAATTCCCGTTTTCAGTACGTTGTCACGAATCTTGCACGCCAGCCGGGCGAATTCGGCTGTTTCTTCTGCATTCAGGCCAGAGGCCTTGTGAAACAGATCTCCGGCTGCTGACACCAGCATATCACGCGCGCGCTCGCCTTGTTCGGTCAGCACAAGCAACCAGGCACGGCGATCGTTGGGATCGCGCTGGCGCGCCAGATAGCCAGCTTGTTCCAGAGCATCCGCAGTGGCCGTGATGGTGGAGGGCACGCTCAGCATATCGGCCGCCAGAACACCCATCCGTTTGGGTTCATCCAGCTTGATCAACATATGGCATTCCGGGTGGCTCAGGTCAGTTTCGATGGTGTCGAAGGTCTCTTCGAGTTTCCAATAGAGCGCATAGACGCCCATGATGGCCTGAATTTCAGGGCTCAGGCGGCCAAGCCTGTCGCTGATACTGTCTGACATTGAAGAGACTCCGAGACGTCGTTGCGGGTCATATACTTCAAATTATGAACTATTCAATAACTGAAGCGGAAATTCACCCCAAAGCCCAAGTTCCCTTAGGTCACCAAGACTTGATCAAATGCCCCTGTGACTGCATTTTGAGCAAATCCAAAACGTTCAGGACTTGCCATGTATATCCCTGCTATCACCGGTACAGGCGTTTTCACGCCCGAAAACGTCATCACCAATGCCGAGCTTGTGCAAGCCTTCAACGCCTATGCCGACAAGGTGAATGCAGAGAACGCCCAGGCCATCCAAGCCGGACAGATGGAGCCGATGCAGCACTCCTCCGAGGAGTTCATCGTCAAGGCGTCCGGCATCGAAAACCGCTATGTGATGGATAAATCCGGCGTGTTGGACCCCGACACCATGCACCCCGCTTTGCGCCAGCGCAGCGATGACGAGCCGGGGATCATGGCCGAAATGGCGGTGGATGCCTGCCACAAAGCACTGGCGCAGGCTGGTCGGACGGCGGCAGATGTCGATCTGGTGATCTGCGCGGCCTCGAACCACGAAAGGGCCTACCCAGCCATCGCCATCGAGATACAGCAGGCTCTGGGCATCAATGGCTTTGGTTTTGACATGAATGTTGCGTGTTCCTCGGCAACGTTTGGCATTCAGGCGGCGGCGGATATGGTGCGGTCGGGTTCGGTTCGGTCGGCATTGGTGGTGAACCCCGAGATCTGCTCGGGCCATCTGGAATGGCGCGATCGGGATTGTCATTTCATCTTCGGCGATGTGGCCACGGCCACCTTGCTCGAACGCATCGAAGACGCGCAAGGCCCGCATTTTGAGGTCCTGTCGACCCGCTGCGCCACCAGTTTCTCGAACAATATCCGCAACAATAACGGCTTTCTGCGCCGCTCGCGCCCTGATGGGATGATCGACCGGCGCGACATGCAGTTCATGCAGAACGGGCGCAAGGTCTTCAAGGAAGTACTGCCCATGGTCAGCCAACACATCAGCGACCACATGGAGGCCGAAGGCATTGGCAGCGACGACTTAACACGCCTGTGGCTGCATCAGGCCAACAAGACCATGAACGATTTCATCGGCAAGAAGGTCCTCGGACGTGTGCCCGAGGCGGGTGAGCAACCCAACATCCTGCAGGACTATGCCAACACATCCTCAGCCGGGTCGATTATCGCCTTCTCCAAATACTCGGATGATCTTGAGGACGGGGATATCGGGCTAATCTGCTCGTTCGGGGCGGGGTATTCGGTGGGGTCCGTAATTGTGAAACGGAAATCCTGATCCAAGCGGACTAAGCTATCGCTTTACCTGGAACACGCGGAAGGCATCGTGTTCCGGCCGCTGAAGTTCGTGAACATTGTTCGGCAAACGCCCAGCTAGAAATGCCGAAGGCAACCCCTCGCCTTCCGAAACGGAATTCCAGTAGGCCGCGCGAGACGCGTGCTTGCAGATCAACACGTAGTCCACCCTCAGGTCGGCAAGGCGCTGGCCCATCTCAGCCGGGTCCGACCGGAAAAGATCAATCTGCGACAGATTTCCCGCCTCATTGCGGTGATAATTACCGCCAAGCACCGAATGATGCGTGAACCGCAGGATGTTTGCGGCAAAGTCAAAGCCAGACACAATCAAACCCGGAGACAGATCATTTAAGCTGTCATAGACCACTTGGGTATTGCAGTATTTCAGGAACACTTGCGGCCCGGCCGCGCTGTTCTCGGTCGTGGGTTGCCTAAGAGAAACGTAGAACCGTTCGATGGTCGTTCCGGTCTTCGGCAGCATGAAGATGAAAAACACCATCATCAGGACCCCCCAGAACCGACTTCTCTGCGCCTTATACTTTAGGAACATGGCGCCAAGCACCTGCGCGTGAACCACTATGAGTGAAATGGCTAGAAACGCGCTCATCCGGGATTGGTACAAAAAGAGCGTAAGACTGGCACTCATAAGGAAAACCAACAGAAGATAATCAATCCGCGTGTCACGGGCGCGCGACAAATAAAGCCCAGCAAGAATCGTAAAAACGGATACCCCAAACAAAGCGATCTTTTGCCCCGTATGGCGCGAAAAGGTCGCAAAAGGCGCTTGCGCCTCGGTGATCTGGCTCAGCCAGAATTCTTGCATGGGTTGCGACATCTGACTGATGGGATTTTGCAGGCAGTACGGTGCAAACACATATGCGAAACCCAGAGCCAGAACTCCAAGGGACAGCAATAAGAACGCGCGCGCCCATATCGACCATGCCGACGCAACGGCCCCGAGTCCCAACAGCCCAAATCCTGCAAGCCCAGCAGGCAAAGCGACGCTCAGCGTCAGAGCATCACATCCGGGAAAGAAGAAGCTGTCAGCCGAGGTGGTTGCAACGCTCACCACCAAAAGCGTGACTGCAAGCGCAGCTCCAAAGGACATCAGGCGCGTACGAGCCTGTTCGCCTAACAATACCCAGTCAATGGCGAAGAAAGCCCCAATCAGTCCCAGATGCATCAGCGATTCAGTGCCTATGGACATCGACAGCGCGAGAAAGACGCCAAGCCAGATGCTTGCTCTTATTCGGGTTTTCCGCCGCACAAAGAACATCACCGAAAAGACATACAGCATAATCTGCAAGCCGTGATGATCAAACGAGAAGTAGGTGTATTTCTTTGTGCCTTCCAAAGCCAAAGCGGCAAAGATCAGCGCCGAGATTGCCCCTGGGCGCCCACCCAACGCTCCCGCTGTCACGACAAGGGCACATAGGGTCGCCATCACAAGCATAGACGGCCAGACAATAGCTGTGACGTGAAGCGCAACAGGCTCGGATAATACCAGGCTGAACAACAAGTAGAGCGCTGCGATCGGCGCATCAACCAGCCGCGACCAGTGCATAAGCGTACCGTCGTTGGGACCCAGCCTATGCTGATACAGGTCGAGCCACCCCTGCCCGTTCAGCAGGTCGCTCACCACCACCCAGCGCAGCACGTCATCTGATCGGCCCTCATAGTGGCTTAGCGCCGTCAACACTGACAGAATGACACAGACCGCGACAAGAAGGCGCCAGACAATCCCGTCGTCCTGAACCCTATAGGGTCGTGGGAAACCGTTCATGAAAGACTGCTCTGCGCTGTTTCGCCAAAAAATCCAGCTTCGCTTCTGTCACAGGCTTGCGGCAAAAACGTGTCAGCTAACGCTTTCTTCTTCGAGATGTAGTTTCATCTCAATCAGAACCTGCTGCAAAAGGCTGGTTTCCTTCAGCAGGCGCTTGGCTTCGTTGACGGTGATGATCCCGTCTTCGATGGCCGCCTGATACTCGGTCATCAGCATGGCAAACCGCTGGCTCAGGGCGATGACATCCGCGTTCACGCCACCTGTACGCGGAGAATCCGTGTTGCGGTCCCCATAGGACAGGGTGATGTTCTTCAGGTCCGCCAAAGCCGAAGTGACATGCGGATAGTTGGCCGCGTTCTCTAAACGCGCCACTGCGTCGACGGGCATGAACCGATCCGCGTGCTCCGAATTATCCGAATAGTAGCGGCCCAGCGTTGCCTTGGATTTGCCCGTGATCTCGCACGCGGCTTCGATCCCGACATCTTTCACCAAGGCTTCGGTGTGTTTCTTAAGATAGGCCCCGATATCTGCCATAGTTCTACCTTTGCTACCTGCACGCGCCGCCCCTTCTATCCGTTTTGGGGGAAAGCATAGGGAAATTTCCCATAACCGAGTCATAATTGAAATGCCATAAATTGACTATCCCTCAGATATGCGAGGGTTTTGTGAGTGAGTGGCGGCCGTTCAGTGCCGGTAATGAGTAATCGTGAGGCAATATTGTTCAGCCTCACTCCGTTTTGGTCACATGTTGACCGATGGCGTCGCTGTTGCATGCGCAAGGTTCCATCCCCAAAGAGCATCTGCTCGGCCTCTGCAATGGTAACGGCGACGTCGCTTCCCCCTCAAAGATTGATGGGTTGTTCGATTGGCGTCGGCGCTTTAGACCCGCCGCATGGCAAAACTGTATTTCAACTACTCGACGATGAATGCGGGCAAATCGACCGTATTGCTGCAGGCCTCGCACAACTACCGTGAGCGCGGCATGAAGACTTACCTGATGACCGCCGCTGTGGACGGGCGCGCCGGTGTGGGGCGGATCGCCTCTCGCATCGGGATTTCCGAAGAGGCCGATACCTTCCGCCCGGACGATGACGTTTTTGCCATGATCGAAACGCGCCAGAAGGCCGATCAAATCGCCTGTGTCTTCGTGGACGAGGCCCAGTTCCTGTCCGAGGATCAGGTCTGGCAACTGGCTCACGCCGTGGATGACCTGAAGCTCCCAGTACTGGCTTATGGCTTAAGGGTAGATTTCCAGGGCAAACTCTTCCCCGGTTCAGCCGCCTTGCTGGCGTTGGCCGATGAGATGCGAGAGGTCCGCACCATCTGCGAATGCGGACGCAAGGCCACAATGGTGATTCGGCAGGACGAGAATGGCCGCGCCATCACAGAGGGTGCTCAGGTGCAGATCGGCGGGAACGAGACCTATGTCTCGCTCTGCCGCAAACACTGGCGCGAAGCGGTCGGCGACTAGACCGGATTCGGCAAGTCGCGCCCTGCGACGAAGGCGGTCACATTGTCCAGAGCCATATGCCCCATTCCGGTCCGAACCTCTTCGGTGGCGGTGCCCAGATGCGGCAGCAGGGTGACGTTCTGCATCTCGCGCAGTGCCTTTGGCACGGCCGGCTCGAACTCGTAGACATCCAGCCCGGCCCCGGCGATCTGCCCTGCTTGCAGCGCGCTGATCAGAGCGGTCTCATCTACCACCTCACCCCGCGCGATGTTTACCAGAATGGCCGAGGAGTTCATGGCCTCAAGCACTGCTGCATTGATCAGATGGCGTGTCTCAGCCCCGCCCGGAACCGCCAGAACCAGGAAATCGACCGAGGCCGCAAGTGCCAAGAGATCGGGGATGTACTCGGCCTCAAAATCAAGCTGCTTGGCACTACGGGATTGATAAGCGACATGCATGCCGAACCCGAAGTGACAGCGCCGCGCGATGGCCTGCCCGATGCGACCCATGCCGACGATGCCCACGCGCTTGCCCGTCACATGATGCCCCAGCATTTGCGTGGGATGCCAACCCTGCCAGTTGTCAGCCCGCACCAAACGCTCCCCCTCACCCGCGCGGCGCGCGGTCGAGAGTAGCAAGGTCATGGCGATATCGGCGGTCGCATCTGTGACCGCTCCGGGCGTGTTGGTGACGGCGATGCCTAAGGCGCGCGCGGCCTCGACATCGATGTGATTGTAGCCGACGCCGAAATTGGCCAACAGCTTGCAGCGCGGCTCGGGCACTTTGGCGAAGACATCGGCCGAGAACAGGTCGCCCAGAGTGGGTACAACCACGTCATACTCCTGCAACGCCCGCACCATCTCATCCTCGGAAAGCGGAGTGGTTGTGGGGCGAATCTCAACATCGAACTCGGCGGCTGCCCGTGCTTCGACCGCCAATGTCATTGGTCTCGTGATCCAGAGTTTCATCAGTGCATCCTTCCGCCAACGGGGACTTTGCCATCCGGGCCGATCAACACGATCTCACCGTTTTCATCCGGTAGGCCAAGGACCAGAACCTCGGACATGAACTTTCCGATCTGGCGCGGCGGGAAGTTGACCACGGCCATCACCTGTTTGCCGATCAGCGTCGACGGATCGTAATGCGCGGTGATTTGGGCCGAGGTCTTGCGCTCACCAATTTCGTCGCCGAAATCGATCCACATCTTGATCGCGGGCTTGCGGGCTTCGGGATAGGGCTCGGCGCGGATGACCTCACCGACGCGGATGTCGACTTTCAGGAAGTCATCGAAGGAAATCTCACTCACGGCCCAACTCCTTGGAACGGTCGGTCGCAGCCTTGACGGCCCGGTGCAGTAGATTCGGGAAACCCTCTGCTTCGTGCATCAGAACCTCTAACGCGGCCTGTGTTGTGCCATTGGGCGAGGTCACGTTGACCCGCAATTGCGAGGGGTCTTCCTCGGCGGCCATGGCCAAGGCACCGGCGCCTGCAACCGTGGATTTCGCCAGCTTCATGGCCAGCTCATGCGGCAGACCCTGCGCCTGCCCTGCGGTGGCCAGCGTTTCGATCAGGTGGAACACATAGGCGGGGCCAGAACCGCTGACGCCCGTGACCGCATCTATCTGAGCCTCATCCGACAGACGCACGGTTTCACCAATCGCAGACAGCAGGTTTTCCGCGAGGTCCAAATCGTCATCTGACACATGTGCGTTGCCGATCATCGCCGTGATACCCTGACGGATCGCCGCCGGAGTGTTCGGCATGGCCCGTACAATCGGTGTGCCTTCGCCCAGCACGTCCTCAAATGTCGCAATCGAGGTGCCAGCCGCAACAGAAACAAAAAGACTGCCACCGCCGCCAAGGGCCTGGATCGCAGGCAGCGCCTCACCCATCATTTGCGGTTTGACCGCCACCAGCACGACTGCGGGGGATTCGGGCAGTGGTGTGTTGATGTTGACGCCTTGCGCTTTCAGCCAGTCCGAGGGGTAAGGATCAATCACCCAAACGGACGCGGCGGGCAGGCCGTGATCCAGCCAACCCGCCAACATCGCGGATCCCATCTTTCCGCAACCCAATAACACAAGGCCCTGCTCGGCCACGCGCGACATGTCCATCTGTGCCCCTCCCCTATTCAACGGTTCAGGGCAAAGGTTTACGCTCGGCCGTAGGCCTCTGCAATGGCGACTTGCATCGCCTCTTCCGGATCGCGATTGCCCCAGGTCACCAACTGAATTGCCGGGTAGTAGCGCTCGGCGCTCAACACCGCAGCGTTGATCATCGTGTCGATCTGATCAGGGCTTGCGGTCTGACCACCGGCCAGAACCAGGCCGTAGCGATAGACCATCAGCTTCTGGTTCGCCCAATAGGTAAACGCGCCCGCCCAACACTGATCATTCATCTTGTTGAGCAGCTCATACAGCTCACTCTCACGCTCGGCCGGAGGCTCCATCTCGAATGAGCAAACCATGCGCAGCGTTTCGTCATAGTTGGACCATGCCAGCGTGATCGAATACGTCCGCCACTGCCCTTCGACAGCCATGGCAATCTGATCGTCGCCGATGCGGTCAAAATCCCAGTCGTGATGTTCGGCCAGATGTTCAACAATATCGATTGGATGAAGGTCTTCTTCGAGAAACTGCTCGGAAAGGGCCATAATGCCACCTCACTACTCTCTAGCGTTTCGGGGCTGGCAGCGCCCCAGCGCTAGTTGCCTGCTCTACAAGCCGGGCTTCCCCCGTAGGCCTGTACCAAATATGGTGCGCCGCAAGAGGGTGTCTGACAACCCCATTTCTTGGGGATAACAGCAATAAGTTGTGGACAGTCGGCAACGACGATCAAAATATTGGCGTCTTGTGCAGCTTTGTCTTGATTAATTTCTGCAAGGCGGCATGATACACAACACCGCACAACCCGACCTTGGATTGCGCGGCGCTAAACTTGTCTTCAAAATTTGGAAATGGGCGTTATTTGTCCAGTTTCGCCTCAAGCGCGGCGATACGCGCCTCAAGCGCGGCGTTCTCTTCACGGGCCTTTTGGGCCATGGCGCGAACAGCGTCGAATTCTTCACGCGTTACGAAATCGCGGTCGGCCAGCCAACGGTCGATCATCGACTTCATCGCATTCTCGGCCTCTTCGCGTGCGCCCTGCGCCACTCCCATGGCGTTGGTCATCAGCTGTGAAACGTCGTCGAGGATCTTGTTGCGGGTTTGCATGGCTTTTCTCCGAAATCGCGGTTGTATCCTATATGGGGAAGGAATGGCGCAGGCTCAAGGTTGACTTGCCCTGCAAACCCCGGGCAATGAGACGCACATGCAGGCTGTTCTGAATTTCCCCGATCTGTCGCCCGAGCTGTTCTCGATCCCATTGTTCGGGATAGAATTCGCGCTCAGGTGGTACGCGCTGGCTTATATTGTCGGCATTTTGATTGCCTGGCGTCTGGCCGTGATGGCCCTGCGGCGTCCGGCCCTTTGGCGCAATGAGACGCCACCCATGAAGCCAGAGCAGCTAGATGACCTGCTGACCTGGATCATTATCGGTGTGATTTTGGGCGGCCGGCTGGGTTTTGTGCTGTTTTATCAACCGGCCTACTACCTGTCGCATCCGGCGGATATCCTGAAGGTCTGGCAAGGCGGCATGGCCTTTCACGGCGGGCTGCTGGGGGTGATCGTCGCCTCATACCTCTATGGTCGCCGTCACAACATTCCGACCCTGTCGCTAGGCGATTTGGTGGCCTACACCGTCCCGCCCGGCCTGTTGCTGGGGCGGCTTGCCAATTTCATCAACGCCGAGCTTTGGGGCCGACCAAGCGAGCTGCCATGGGCCATGATTTTTCCCGGCTTCGCAGCGCAGGACTGCCCAGGCGTCGTGGCCGGTATGTGTGCCCGTCACCCCTCGCAGCTATACGAAGCCGCGCTAGAGGGTGTCCTATTGGGCGCAGTCCTTCTTTGGTTGGCCTATCGGCGCGGCGCGTTCCGGAAACCCGGCCTGATAATGGGCGTTTTCCTGGCAGGCTACGGGGCATCCCGCTTCGTGGTCGAGTTCGTCCGTCAGCCCGATGCGCAGTTCATCTCGCCCGGCAACCCGCTTGGGCTGGCGTGGCATATCGGCGGCTACGGCCTGACAATGGGGCAAATCCTGTCTCTACCAATGATTGCCTTAGGTCTGTGGTTCGCCCTGCGCGCCCGGCGAACGGCATGAGCCTGCACGAACTCCTGATCGCCCGAATCCGGCAAGACGGCCCGATGACGCTGGCCAATTACATGACCGAATGCCTGCTACACCCAACTTTGGGCTATTACTCAACGCGCGATCCGTTCGGCGCGCAGGGGGACTTCACGACTGCACCGGAAATCAGTCAGATGTTCGGCGAGTTAATCGGGCTATCACTGGCGCAAAGCTGGAAGGACCAGGGGCAGCCATCAACGTTTGCGCTGGCCGAACTCGGACCGGGTCGCGGTACGCTGATGGCGGATATCCTACGGGCAACCCGCTCGCTTCCCGGTTTTCATACGGCGGCCAAGGTTGTTCTACTGGAAGCCTCCGAGACGCTCCGAGACGTGCAAAAGGCAACCCTGAAAGATCAAAATCCGCAGTGGATCAGCGATGTGGCGGAGCTGCCGGACTTGCCGATGTTTCTGGTGGCGAATGAGTTCTTTGACGCGCTCCCCATCCGCCAATTCCTGCGCGACGGCCCTGCTTGGCGCGAACGATTGATCGGAGAGGCCGATGGCGCGCTGAGTTTTGGCCTTGGCCCCGCTGCGCCGCATACTGCGCTGCAGGACAGGCTGTCCGATACGCGAGACGGGGATCTCGTCGAACTCTGCGCACCTGCCATTCCGATTCTGACCATCCTCGCCAGCCGAATCGCGCAGAACGGAGGGGCAGCTCTGATCGTGGACTATGGTGACTGGCGCTCGTTTGGCGATACGCTTCAGGCCCTAAAGGCGCATGAGCGTGTGGACCCTCTGCAAACCCCCGGTCAGGCAGACCTGACCGCGCATGTGGATTTTGAGCCCCTTGCGCTCGCGGCAAAGGCCGCAGGCTGTGCTCATACCCGCCTGACACCACAGGGCATTTTTCTGGAACGTCTGGGAATCACCGCCCGTGCACAGGCTCTGGCCAAGGGTATAGGCGGCTCCAAGCTTGATGAACTGGTGGCCGCACATCGCCGGTTGACGCATCCCGATGAAATGGGAAATCTGTTCAAAGTGCTGGGCCTCTACCCGCCCCAAGCTGCGCCTCCACCGGGACTGGAACCATGACTTTGGAAATTCTCACGTCGGATATGCTGGCCCCTGTAAAACACGGCTTTTTCAGCCGTAGAGGCGGCGCATCCTCGGGTGTCTTCGCTGGATTGAACTGCGGTTATGGATCATCCGATCAGACCGAGATCGTCGCCCTGAATCGCCGACGAGTTGCTGACGCGATGGATGTCACCCCCGAGGCGCTGGTTGGTATTCATCAGGTGCATTCACCCGACGTGCTGACCGTCGATGCGCCCCTTACGGGTGACAAACCTAAGGCGGATGCGCTTGTGACCGCCACGCCCGGGTTGGCGCTGACCATTCTGACCGCGGACTGCCAGCCTGTGCTATTCTGCGACCCTGACGCGAACGTGATCGGCGCCGCCCATGCTGGCTGGCGCGGAGCTTTGGACGGTGTCTTAGAGGCCACATTGGACGCGATGGAGGCATTGGGCGCCACGCGAGAAAACACACGTGCCGTGATCGGGCCATCCATTTCGCAGGCTGCCTATGAGGTCGGCCCCGAGTTTCTGGATGCGTTCATGGCAGAGTCTCCAGAAAACAGCCGATTCTTCGCCAATGGAACCGAGGACCGGATGCAATTTGATTTGCCAGCCTTTGGCCTGCATAAACTGCGCCAAGCGGGTGTCGGGCAGGCAGAATGGACCCGGCACTGCACTTATTCCGATCCAGATCGCTTTTATTCATACCGCCGGACAACACACGCCAAAGAGGCGGATTACGGGCGTTTGATTTCGGCGATCAGATTGTAGATTAGGCCCCAATTAAGGCAAGACCGCCACCTTTCCGCCACATTTATTGTGTTTATCTGACTCAGAATCGTAGTGAATTTTGTGCCAGTACTCAGAAGGTTATCTGTCTTTGCCGACAAATGAATGCTGGCACCTCAAACAGAGGAACCGCCAACCTTTATTTTTTGTCCGTTTTTGATCCCGGTTAAGCCTTATCCCTGCCGCAAACACGCGGCACGTTAAGTCTACACACACGGAATGAGGCTCAGACCTCCGATCGAGCAGGACCAGAAAATGAAACAGAAATCTCGCTTTCTCAGCGCGGTCATTCAGGCCGCACAGGACCCGAAACTGGACATGCCGTGGAAGCGAATTTCAAGCCATTCTGTCAGGGTTGCCCGCCGTCTGGCGACGCGACGCTGAAACAGAAAGCCAACGGAACCAAGCTGCCGGTTCCATTGGTCAACGCGCACCGGGTAGTGCTCCGGTCCGGTGTGCGGGGGATGCAACAAAAAACTGCATCCTGAGTTCGGAGCGTGTTTGTGGGCATTTTCGCCCGCGCTGTACGAGTTTGTCTGGGGGGTCAATGGATTGACCAATGGAATGCGAAATTACTTCGCTGTGCGCTGCGGCCATCGCCGGTGCCCAGAGGTTACCCATTTATTTCAAGACAAAGAACCGAACCGACAGATGGGCCTGCATGGGGGTATGCCCCGTCTGATCCGGTTCTAAAAGGAACGGAATATTAATGACTATTCCAAAATCACTGGCCATTGCTGCCAGAAATGCTGTCGAAACCTCGGTATTGCTCCGCGACACTCCGCGTCCGACTACAAAACAAAAAGCCCAATTGCGCCGTTACGAAGTGAGCGCCCTGCTCAAAAACGGTGACATCGCGCAAACACGGCATATCGCACCTGCTCTGCCGATGTTCGAGGACGCCTTTTGCGCCTTCTCACGGGGGTCGCTTGTGGAAACCGAACAAGGGCCGATGGCGATCGAGGATCTGTTGCCCGGCGACACGGTACTAACGCAGGATGGGACCTCCGAGACCGTTTTGTGGAAGGGCTCGGTGACGCTGATACCGGGTCGCGAGGATTCTCGCGGGCGCACTCGTCCGTTGACCCGCATCATGGCCGATACATTTGGCATGCAGAAGCCAATGTCCGGTGTGATTGCCGGACCTGCCGCGCGCCTGCTTGGCACGCCAGCCCATTTGCGGCACCTACATGGAGGGTCACCGATTCTGGCGCCTGTGGCCGAATTTCAGGACGGAATGGGTGTTGTGGAAACAATGCCGCCAACTCCGGTGGAATTGTTTCACATTTGCCTGAAAAAACACTCCGTCATCCGTGTAGACGGCCTGCCCTTTGAAACCTATCATCCAGGTGCTAATGCGGTTCGCATGATCAGCCATTCGTTACGGTCGATCTATCTGAACCTGTTCGCGCATATCGAATCGTTGAACGATTTTGGCCCGTTGCTTATGCCGCGCGCCGGAGACGGAGAGATCGACGCGATATCGGCGTGAAGTGTTAAAGAGTACTGCAGAGTGGGGGCTTTATGCAGATTTTGATAGGATGGGCTTTGACCCTGGCGGTGGTGGCTATGCTGCCACCCTGCCCGACAGAAACACGACGGATGTGGTTTACGCCGAGCGGTTCATTCGGTCTTCCAATACATCGAACGGGACGCCTGGCTCGTCTTTTGCGCCGCGGATAACAAGCGATGTCTTGACGCTGGCCACGTTTGGCGTGGTCAGTAATTCTCCGGTCAGGAACTGCTGAAAACTGCTGAGGTCGGGCGCGACGCATTTCAGGATGAAGTCGACCTCGCCGTTCAGCATGTGACACTCACGGACCAGCGGCCATCGTCCGCACTGCGCCTCGAACGCGCTGAGTTCCGATTCCGCCTGGCTGTCCAATCCAACCATCGCAAAGACTTGAACCTCAAACCCAAGCTCGCGGGCGTTCACTTCGGCGTGGTAGCCGGTGATATAGCCCGATTCCTCCAAAGTGCGCACGCGGCGCAGGCACGGAGGGGCCGAGATACCGACCCTTTTGGCCAATTCCACATTGGTCATGCGACCGTCTGCCTGCAATTCCGCCAGAATCTTGCGATCAATTTCATCCAGCCGGGTCGTGACCATAAAACGCTCCTGATTTTTCGGTTCTTATATCAGCACCCAGCCCACGCGCAATAATGTTTCGCAACTGCGCAATTTTCTTTGTTTTCAAATCGCTCATTTGCGTAGGGCCATTCCGACAAGGCATATCAGCTTCCCTTCATGAAGGGGCTTTAAGCCCTGCCCGCCCATCGCTATATCCTTGCGACGGGCAAAAGGCCCAATTCAGGCAGTTCGAGCGGGGGTACCATGGCCGACACACGACACACCAAGGTTCTGATCATCGGGTCGGGGCCGGCAGGCTATACAGCCGGGGTTTATGCAAGCCGCGCGATGCTGGAACCCATTCTGGTGCAAGGGATTGAGCCCGGCGGCCAGCTGACAACCACCACCGAGGTCGAAAACTGGCCCGGCGATACCGAGGTACAAGGCCCCGATCTTATGGTCCGCATGCAGGACCACGCCAAGGCGATGGGCTGTGAGGTCATCGGCGATATCATCAGCGATCTGGATGTCTCGAAACGTCCGTTCACCGCAAAAGGGGACAGCGGCACGGTTTACACTGCTGATGCGGTCATTCTGGCAACCGGCGCACGCGCCAAATGGCTTGGCCTGCCGTCGGAAGAGAAATTCAAAGGCTTCGGCGTCTCGGCCTGCGCGACCTGCGACGGGTTCTTCTATCGTGGGCAAGAGATCGTTGTGATCGGTGGCGGCAACACCGCCGTGGAAGAGGCGCTGTTTCTCACCAATTTCGCTAGCAAGGTGACCCTGATCCACCGCCGCGACGAGTTGCGGGCGGAAAAGATCCTACAAGATCGCCTGATGAAGAATGAAAAGATCGAACCGCTCTGGTTCCACGAACTGGACGAAGTCATCGGGACCGACGCACCTTTGGGCGTCGAAGGCGTGCGTGTTAAAAACGTGAAAACGGGCGAGATCTCTGAGATCCCGTGCAAAGGCGTTTTTGTCGCCATCGGCCATGCCCCGGCCAATGAGCTGGTCAAAGACACGCTGGAAACCCATATGGGCGGCTATGTCGTAACCAAGCCGGGATCAACCGAGACCTCGGTTCCGGGTGTTTTCGCAGCCGGTGACCTGACAGATCACATCTACCGTCAGGCTGTCACCAGCGCAGGGATGGGCTGCATGGCCGCCCTGGACGCCGAACGCTTTCTGGCCGAACAGGACTAAGGGCACAGGGTCAAGCCAGACCGGCTTGACCCTATCCCCGCGCGGCCTCACACTGGTGCAAAACATGAGGGTCGCGCGTGGTCACAACGGACAACGCTCTTTGGCGTGGCGGGTGGTCAACCCGGCTTAGAATCGGCAGCGGGCTGGTCCTTTTTGTCTTTGCCTTCTTCCACTTTCTGAACATCGGCCTGGGCCTGTTTCACACCGACTATCTGCATGGCATGCAAGATGGTCGAAAGGCCGTAACCCGCCACGACGCCATGAGCGCTCTTCTCTACCTTGCGCTGATCATACATTCGGGCCTGGCGCTAACGTCGATCATACAGCGACGGACCTTGCGCATGCCGTTCAGCTCAGCCCTCCAAATCGTGCTGGGGCTGCTGATCCCGATCCAGCTGATCGTCCACATCATTCACACGCGCTACGCGCATGAGATCTACGATGTGAATGACGAAATGGGCTATATCATCATCCTGATGTGGCCAAGCTCTGCGATTTGGATGCAAAGCCTGCTGTTGCTGATCGTGTGGGTACATGGCTGCATCGGGTTGCACATGTGGCTGCGGTTGACACGGTGGTGGGGCAAGACCCTGCCCTACCTGATCGGTATTGCGGTCTTTGTCCCCTGTTTCGCCCTGGCCGGTGTGCTGACCGAAGGGCGCCGGATCTGGGCCGATTTTGCCGATGACTTCCTGCGCGAACAGTATATCGAACACTATAACTGGCCCTCGGCCGAGGCCTTTGAGGCCATGTTCCGCGTCGAAGACAACGCTATGACGGGTTTTTGGGCCGCGCTTGGTGCCACGGCGGCCTTCTATCTTGGCCGCAAGCTGTGGCGTCGTCGGCACTCTGTTCAGGTGACCTATGCCCGAGGGCCCGAGGTTTTTGCCGAGAAGGGCATGACGCTGCTTGAGATGTCTCAGGCCAACGGCATCCCGCATGCTGCCCTGTGTGGCGGCAAGGGCCGCTGCACCACCTGCCGCGTGATCGTTGAGGATGGCGGAGATCACCTGCCCCCGCCCAGCGAGATCGAGGCCCGCAGTCTGGCTGCCGTTGGGGCCTCGGCCCAGACGCGACTGGCCTGTCAGATGCGCCCGACCGAGCCGGTAAAGGTCTTTCGGGTTTTCCGCCCCGACGGCAAGCACGACCGGGCTCATGCAAGTCAGGGTCAGGAACGTCAGTTGGCCGTGCTGTTTCTGGACATGCGCGGCTTTACCGCCCGTACCGCTGGGCAATTGCCCTATGACATCGTCTTCCTGTTGAACCGGTTCTTTGACGCGATTGTGCCTTCGATCACGTCTCAAGGCGGGGTCGTCGACAAATATATGGGGGATGGGCTGCTGGCGGTTTTTGACAAACCCGACCCCCGGCAATCCGCCCGCGCCGGTCTGAAAGCCGCGATTGAGATCAGCCATGCGCTAGAACAGTTCAACCGGCAACTCTCATCTGAAGACAGCCCGCATATCCGCATCGGCATGGGACTGCATCTGGGCGATCTGGTGCTTGGGGAAATTGGCGCGGCGGGCCATGCCGCGCAAACCATCATCGGGGACGCCGTAAATGTCGCCAGCCGCCTTGAGGCCGAAACAAAGCCGCTGGGGGTTGAGCTTCTTGTGTCTGCCGAGCTGCTACAGGCCGCCGAGATGGACATCTCGGACGATCGTATTCAGCCCTTCAATCTGCGCGGCGTGTCCGAGCCCGTTCCAGCCCTGCCGGTGCTTCTTGCCTCGGAACTGGAACAGACCTAAGATAACAGGAACACGCATACTTACTGTGGCACGTTTGCGCTAGATTGCCGGAACTTTGATCGCCCGTTTTCCGCCGAATTGGAAAATTCTTCCAATCACAAGAAAAACCGCTCATATCCTCCTTAGTTTTATCTGACCCTGTGGACTCTGACTCAGTGGCGGGGCACATGCCGTTTCAAATGCCAAGGTCACACTGGCGCATCATCACATCGACAAGAGAATTCCGATGACAATGTTAAGCAATCTCGCCCCCATTCCCGAACTCTACGTCTCTTATGACTCGGCCCAGAAGCTAAAGGTTGAGGCTGCGGATCTGACCAGCCATGACCTGTCTCCGCGCCAGATCTGCGATCTGGAACTGCTGATGAATGGCGGCTTCAATCCGCTGAAAGGGTTCCTGTCCGAGGCCGACTACGACAACGTGGTCGAGAACATGCGTCTGGCCGACGGCACGCTGTGGCCAATGCCGATCACATTGGATGTCAGCGAAGAATTCGCCGAAAGCATCGAGCTGGGCCAGGACATTGCCCTGCGCGACCAAGAGGGCGTGATCCTCGGCACCATGACCGTGACCGACCGCTGGACCCCCGACAAATCGCGCGAGGCCGAGAAGGTCTTTGGCGCGGATGACGACGCGCACCCGGCCGTAAACTACCTGCACAACGTGGCAGGCAAGGTCTATTTGGGCGGTCCCGTTGTCGGCATTCAGCAGCCCGTTCACTATGATTTCCGTGGCCGCAGGGATACTCCGAACGAGCTGCGCGCCTATTTCCGCAAACTGGGCTGGCGCCGCATCGTTGCGTTCCAGACCCGCAACCCGCTGCATCGCGCGCATCAGGAACTGACCTTCCGCGCCGCAAAAGAGGCGCAGGCCAACCTGCTGATCCACCCGGTTGTCGGCATGACCAAACCGGGCGACGTGGACCACTTCACCCGCGTGCGCTGCTATGAGGCGGTGCTGGACAAATACCCGGCCTCGACCACCTCGATGTCGCTGATAAACCTGGCGATGCGCATGGCTGGCCCACGCGAGGCAGTCTGGCACGGCCTGATCCGCGCCAACCACGGCTGCACCCATTTCATCGTTGGCCGCGACCATGCTGGCCCCGGCAAAAACAGCCAAGGTGAAGATTTCTACGGCCCCTATGACGCGCAGGATCTGTTCCGCAAATACCAAGATGAAATCGGCGTTGAGATGGTCGACTTCAAGCACATGGTCTATGTGCAGGAACGCGCCCAGTACGAGCCGAATGACGAGATCCTCGACAAGGACAACGTAACGATCCTAAACATCTCGGGCACCGAACTGCGCCGCCGTTTGGCCGAAGGTCTGGAAATCCCCGAATGGTTCAGCTTCCCCGAGGTTGTGGCCGAGCTGCGCAAAACCAAACCGCCGCGCAGCCAACAGGGCTTTACCGTGTTCTTCACCGGCTTTTCAGGCTCGGGCAAATCCACCATTGCCAACGCGCTTATGGTCAAGCTGATGGAAATGGGCGGCCGTCCTGTGACGCTGCTGGATGGTGACATCGTGCGTAAGAACCTGTCGTCCGAGCTTGGCTTCTCGAAGGAACACCGCGATTTGAACATCCGCCGCATTGGCTATGTCGCCTCCGAGATCACCAAGAACGGCGGAATCGCCATCTGTGCGCCGATTGCTCCTTATGCGACCACTCGTCGGGCCGTGCGCGAAGAGATCGAACAGTTTGGTGCCTTCTGCGAGGTTCACGTGGCCACCAGCATCGAGGAATGCGAACGCCGCGACCGCAAGGGCCTCTATAAGCTGGCCCGTGAAGGCAAGATCAAAGAGTTCACCGGCATCTCGGACCCTTACGACGTGCCCCAGAATCCTGAACTGAGCGTCGAAACCGAGAATGTCGAGGTCGACAACTGCGCGCATCAGGTTCTGCTGAAGCTCGAGAGCATGGGCCTGATCGCTGCGAACTAGGCGGTTGAGCTAAACCAGATTGGAAACGGCCTCCGGTCACCGGCGGCCGTTTTTCGTGCAACTAAAGCGTGGCAGGGTATTCGTGTCGCAGGTTTAACCCGGAACGCTATAACGACTGAGATTGACAAAAATGCGTGGCCTTGATGCAGTCGGCCCAGTCAAGTTCTGTACGGCCAATCCAAGATGCGCTCTCTTCCTCAAATCGCCAGCTTCTGGTTTGGCTCCGATCTCAGCTGGCTTGAGGCGCTGTGCATTCAGTCCTATCTGGACCATGGCCATTCCTTCACCCTCTATGCGACTCATGACATCGCGAATATCCCAAATGGCGTCGATCTGCGGCACACGTCCGAAATACTGTGGCCCGCCCCTTTCGCGTTGCGGCCCGAAGATCGGCTGGGTGTTGCGGTCTTTTCCGACATTTTCAGGCTGAGATTGCTAGAACGTACAGATTTCATCTGGGTGGATCTGGATGCACTCTGTCTGAAGCCTTTCGATTTTGCGTCCCCTTTTGTTTTTGCCCCCTCTCAATCCGGCAAGTTTCCCAATGGGGTGCTTCGCTTGCCGCAAGAGTCTCAGACGCTTGCGCAGATGCTGGCCTTTGTCTCCTCAGCCAACCCGACCCAACCCTGGCGCGGGGCTAAGCTGCGCAGGCGCAACGAGCAGCGTATCGCGGAAGGCGAGACCTGGGGTATCGAGGCGCTGCCATGGGGATGCTCCGGCCCCAAGGCGCTGGGGCATTTTCTGTGCGAGACCGGAGAGGACATCCACGCCCTGCCTGCTGATACGTTCTACCCGCTGGCGAATGAGGCGCTTTGGAAGCTGCACGACCCGCGGATTCCGCTAAATGCAATAGAACGGGACAGGGTGCATTCCGTGCATGTCTTTGGGCATCAGAAGAAATTCATGGCGCAACAGACTGCGGGCCTGCCTGTGCGGGGCTCGTTGCTCAGCACGCTGTGTGACCGGCACGGGATTGACTCACAGGACAACCCGATCGCACCGATGGCTTGGATGGGGCTTTAGCCAGACGCGCCCGATAGCTCATGCCGCAGCGCGCGCACGGCGCGTTCTTCAAACTGACCGTAGTCTGCGGCTACGTCCTGAATCGCCTTCAGGTGCGGCAGGCGCTGGGCATAGTCTTCCTCGGATGCAGACTGTATCGCTTGCTGTATATCTGCCTGTGTCTCACACAGGATCATCCCCGAAGTGTCCATGAAATCCCCGATGTTTGGGCAGCCCCAGTAAACCGGAACGGTCGCGCACAGGATCGAGTCGATCAGTTTCTCTGAAAAGTAGTTCCGCTCTCGCACATTCTCGATCACGACCGAATAGCGATAAGGAGCTAGCCCGTCCGATTTCTGATCGAAGGGCGTGTATCCGCGCCCCATGATATCCACATCGGCTCCGGCTTCACGGATCCAATCTATCACGTCATGGCGTAGCTGATGGCCCACTAGGTCTCGCTTGGCCGAGGAGATCAGCGAACAGGATTTGACCTTCTCAGCCCGTAGCTCCTGCCAGTCCGGCACCATGGTCACGCCATAGGGCAGAAACACGGCGTTGGGCAGGTTTTCCAGCAGAACATCGTGAAAAGTGAACACCCGAAAGAACCGCCGCCATGTCAGGCGCAGCTGTCGGTCATGTTTGGCATGGATGGCCGAAGGCTCACCCATCATAAGCGAAATCCGTGCCTTCGTGCCACGCCGCAACCGCCAGTGAACCGTCGAATTGGGATACATGATTAGATGATCCGTCGGCGCGAGGTCGCCAACTGTTTTGCCCAGCAAACGATCCGGGCAGCCCTCGTGCCAGATCAGCTCGGACAGAGGCACCTCGGCTAGTTTCGAGCCCAGACGGTGCCCGTAAGGCAAAACAGCAATCGCTTGGGTCATTGGTCCGCCTCAGGCAAGTCGACCTGTCCGCGCATCAGAACGTAGCCCTGCCCTGCCACCCTGATCCCGGTCATGGCATCGCTCGGACCGACGCGCGTCACCGTTGCCTGCCCCGGTCGACCCATGTCGTGGCCCTGTTCAGCGATGAATTGGTCTTTCTCCATAAGCCCGTATTTCCAAAGATAGGCCGCCATCGCGCCCGTCGCAGAACCTGTGAAAGGGTCCTCGGGTGGGCTGGGCGGTGCCAGCAGCAGGCGTGAGAACGTATCCCCTTTTGTCGTCGCTCCCTGCAAGGTGACCAAAAACGGCTCGGCCATATCGGAACCAGAAAATCCCGCTGCTGCTGCCACCTCACGCAAAGGACCTTCGGCCAATCGCGCCGCGCGCAAAGCGTCGTGATCCTGCAACACCGTGATACAGAATGGCAACCCGGTAGAGACAAATCGCGGAGGAGAAATAATCGCGTCCTCGGGCAACGAGATCGCATTGGCGACCAGATCAGCAGGCACATAGGCTCCAAATTCCGGCGCAACCTGCGTCATCTCGATCTCATCACCGTTCAGACGAATGGCGACAAGGCCCGCCCCGGTTTCCAACGTCAGAGAGTCACCCTCAACAAGACCGCGCGACCTAAGTGCCGCGACCGTGGCGATGGTCGGATGACCGGCAAAGGGAATTTCACGGCTGGCCAGAAAATACCGCACCCGGATATCGGCAACATCCGACGGGCCGGTAAAAGTACACTCGACCAGAGAAGTTTCGCGCACATAGGCCATGCAGACCTCATCCGACAGATGGGCCGCGCTATGGACGACGGCGCAGCCATTGCCACCAAAGGCTTTGTCGGTAAAGGCATCCACCCAGTCAAAATCGAACCAGCTCATCCGGCGTTTCCTTACATGCAGATGTCATCCCGGATACAATCCGGAGTTTGTGCATGTTTCGCTGGTGTCGGGTGGAATGTCACGCGCAAACGCGTGTGGCCGGGGCCGTTCAGTGAACGGCCACCGGCGAGAGATCATGCTCGCGGGCCAATACAAAGGCCAGCTTGCGGTCGGCGACAAGCGCCAGTTGCTGCCCGTCTGAGTCATGAACGGCGTACAGCTGATCCAGATCACCCGCCTGATCGCGCAGATCGCTGGGCAGATCGGCAACCTCAACCGTTTTGACATACACGATACGGTCGCCTTCGGTGTTGATTTCAATCGGTGTGTTCATTTCTCTTACCCCTTCCGTATGTTGATTGTCTGCACCACGGTTTCCGGCACGGCGCGGGTCAGATCCACATGCAGCAGACCGTTCTCCATTATCGCCTCGCCCACCTCGACACCGTCGGCCAGCACGAACATGCGCTGGAATTGACGCGCCGCGATGCCGCGATGCAGGAAGATGCGCCCCTCGCTATCGTCGCGTTGACGGCCTCGGATCACCAGCTGGCGATCCTCGATGGTGATCGACAGATCCTCTTCCGCGAACCCGGCCACCGCCAGAGTGATGCGGTAGGAATAGTCCGACGTCTGTTCGATGTTGTAGGGCGGATATCCTTCATTGCCAGCCTTTGCAGACCGTTCCAGAAGGCGTTCCAATTGCTCGAACCCCAACAGATGCGGGTATGAGCCCAAGGTAAGTTTTGACACGTGTTCTCGTCCTTTTATGTCAAAGCGACGTTTTGGGCGGCCCCTTTCTGGCAACCGCACAAGATAGAATATGGGAAGAAACCGGGAAGTCCACAAGGTCTGGCGCGATAACGTCTTGCACACTATCTTGTTGGCGACGCACCACAACAAGCCCGAGTCGCCAATGAACGCGCCCACTGACCTTTCCATGAAAACCGACGAAGTTCTGCGTGTTGAGCTGGAGGTTTTTCGCCGTCAGCACCGTGATCTTGATGAGGCGATCGAGGCGTTACAGGCCACGGGTACATCTGACCAATTGACGATCAAACGATTGAAAAAGCAGAAACTGCGGCTGAAAGACATCATCCGCCTGATCGAGGATCGCCTGACCCCCGACATCATCGCCTGACGCATTGCCACGCATGCGGATTTGGCTATAGTGCGCGCTCTTTCGAACGGCAGGGACGCAAGCGGATGAGCGATGTGAAAGTGGGGATCATCATGGGCAGCCAATCGGATTGGCCCACGATGAAAGAAGCCGCCAATATCTTGGATGAATTGGGCATCGCGTATGAAAAACGCATCGTTTCGGCCCACCGCACCCCTGACCGCCTATGGGATTACGGCAAGACCGCTGCGTCGCGCGGTTTGCATGTGATCATCGCGGGCGCTGGCGGGGCTGCACATTTGCCCGGCATGATGGCGTCGAAAACCCGCGTGCCCGTGATCGGCGTTCCGGTTCAGACGCGGGCGTTGTCGGGCGTCGACTCACTGTATTCGATTGTCCAGATGCCGAAAGGGTTTCCTGTGGCGACCATGGCAATCGGCTCGGCCGGTGGGGCCAATGCGGGCTTGATGGCGGCTGGTATTTTGGCCTTGCAGGACAGCGCTCTGGCTGAACGGTTGGATACGTGGCGTGAGGCTCTGTCCGCCTCGATCCCGGAGGAGCCCGTTGATGAGTGACGCTCTGCAAACTGGTTCCCGGATTGGAATCCTGGGCGGAGGCCAATTGGGCCGGATGCTGTCGGTCGCTGCTTCCCGCTTGGGGTTTGTGACGCATATCTTTGAGCCGGGCGCCAACCCTCCCGCCGCTCAAGTCGCCGACCGCGTGACAACCGCGCCCTATGACGACGCCGACGCGCTGCTCGCTTTCGCCGACTCGGTCGATGTCATCACTTACGAGTTCGAGAACATCCCGACCGAGGCGTTGGACCTGCTGGAAGCGCACCGCCCAATCCGTCCGGGACGCGAGGCGCTGCGGGTCAGTCAGGACCGGCTGACCGAGAAGAATTTCCTGCAAGGTCTGGGCCTCAACACCGCGCCTTTTGCGGACGTCACCGATCTGGCAAGCCTGAATACGGCCATTGAGGAAATCGGGACACCCGCGATTCTGAAAACCCGTCGCTTTGGCTATGACGGCAAAGGCCAGGCCCGCCTGCGTGCGCCTGAAGATGCCGAGACTGCTCTGGCCGATATGGCGGGCGCGCCTGCGATCCTTGAGGGATTTGTAGACTTCTCGCACGAGGTCTCGATCATCGCGGCGCGCGGGCTGGATGGTCAGGTCGCCTGCTTTGACCCCGGTGAGAACGTCCACCGCGACGGCATCCTACACACCACAACGGTCCCCGCCCGCTTGCGCCCAGCGCAGCGCACGGATGCAGTTCTGCTCGCGGCCAACATCCTGAATGCTCTGGACTATGTGGGCGTGATGGGGGTTGAGCTGTTCGTCACACCCTCGGGCCTGATCGTGAACGAAATTGCACCTCGGGTGCATAACTCGGGCCACTGGACGCAGAATGGCTGCGCCGTCGACCAGTTCGAGCAGCACATTCGCGCCGTGGTCGGATGGCCTTTGGGAGACGGGCAGCGGCATTCGGACGTGGTGATGGAGAATCTGATTGGCGACGATATGGACCGCGTGCCGGAACTGGCGCAGGAGCGGGACGTTGCCCTACACCTGTATGGCAAGGCCGAGGTCAAGCCGGGCCGGAAGATGGGTCACTTCAACCGCATCGCGCGCTGAGGGAGATCGCGCAGTCTGCGCGATGCCTCCGGCGGAGGTATTTTTGAACAGAAGAAGATGGGGCGGTCAGGCGAAAAATCTGGCCGCGATATCGCCGGACATATGGCTGACACGCCCGCCCGCAAAGGTGGCGGCGACGCGGTGGTTTTTTGCGTCCAGGATGACGATATCGGCGCGTTGACCCGGCAGCAGCGTGCCGCGATCTTTCAGGTCGAGAACCCGCGCGGGGCCGGACGAGACCAGCGCCCAGGCCGCCGCAAAATCCAGCAACCCGCTTTTTGCCAACATCAACGCGGCGCGGCGCGGGCTGGGGTAATGGTAGTCCGAGGCCAGAGCATCACACAACCCCATCGCGATCAGGTCCAGCGCGCTGGCGTTGCCCTTATGGGAGCCTCCGCGCACCACGTTCGGTGAGCCAAGGATGATGTGATCTCCGGCCGCGTGAGCGGCTTCTGCTGCGGCGAGGGTTTCGGGGAATTCAGCGATCGAAACACCGCGTTTAAGCCATCCTGCACGGGTCTCAGGCGTGGCATCATCATGGCTGCCCAAGCGCACGCCGCTTTGGGTCAACTGAGCGCAAAGCAAGTCAAGTGCGTCAGGGACTTCATCGCTGCGGGCATGCATGGATAGCAGCATCTCAAAATGCGCATCGGGGTTACGCCCCGCTTTCAGGGCCTGCCCCGTCAGACGCGGAGGTTTACGCCCTTCGGCCAGGCGGTCATGCGGCAAGTGGTCATTGAAGACGACATAAGGCACTTGCCAATCCGCGATCTTTTCGGCCAGCCCGTCATAATCGTCCAGCATATGCGTCTCGAACCGCAATTGCGGGATCAGATCCGTGACGGTGCTGTCCTTGACCTCGGTAATCGCCTTGAACACCTGCGAGGCGAAGTCTGGCCCGCGGACCCCGCCCTCCCAGCTGTAAAACTGGGCCAGAACGCCGGTGGTGATCCCGTTGGCTGCAAGCTCGGCCTCGACCGACAGGATGCCTTCGTTCATCTGCTTCATGGCACCGCGGCGTGGGGCGATGTGACGTTCAAACCCGTCCCCATGCAGGTCGATGATGCCGGGTAGAACCAAATAGCCAGACAGATCAACCTGCCGGCCCGTCCGGTCGCCCTGCACCTCCCCTTCGGCAATTGACAAATCGGCACGCGACAACCCGGCCTCCGGCAGCAGAACCTCTGCTCCGGTCAACGTCAGTTCCAATGCGGTCATTCCGTGCGCTCCGAGTCCGGCTCCGAGCAATCCTGCCCGATACAGATCTCGTCAATTGCGTCCATCACCCCGTCAAGCCAAGTGATTTGCGGGTCGAACTTTCCGAATTCGATAAAGTGCAGTGCCTGGGCCATCACGCGGGGATTGTTCATCATGAAAGTATGCGTCACAGGCAGAACGATGTGATCCGCCATACCTTCGACCCGGGTCGTCAGGATCGACACTTTGCCATCGTCTGGCCCATCAATCATCGACGAAAAGACCGGGTTCAGAGAGTTTTCACCCGCGATCACCCCAAGCTCGAACTCTACCGGAGGCAATTGGCGCGGGATCCCCTCGGGGCCTGTGCCCAACTGCAATCCTGCCGGACCGTTGAGGTAGCCGAACACCTCCCATGCACCCAATTCATCTACCAACTGGCTGCCCTGATTAGGCGGCCCAAGCATGACAACGCGACCCAAATTCTCTGGTTCGTGATCCTGCAGCCAGTAGCGCAACAGGATGCCCCCCATGGAATGCGCCACGACATTTGCGGTGTCGTCCCCGCATTCGGCGAACGCATCGGGCAGAGTTTGCTCGGCCAGTTCCGGAATGCCCAAATCGGTCGACGGATAACCTGGGCGAATGACCGTGTAGCCATGCACCTCGAACAATTGCTCCATCACCGAAAAGGACGCCTCGGTCCGAGCCAGCCCATGCAGCAGGATCACGCATTTCGCCTGAGCCGCAGCCGGGAGCAGGAGAAAAAATATGGCAAGCAGAACTCTCATACCCGCCAGATAAGGCCTATTTCGGCTCGGGGAAAGATGTGACCTCAGGTTCTGCGCTGCACTGCCAGCGCGATCCCGCCCAAAACCAGCGCCGCGCCGATGATCAAGCGCATGCTTGCCACCTCACCCAACAGCAAAATTCCGGCAAGGATTGCGATGACAGGGACGCTCAGCTGTACGACTGCCGCGACCGAGGGAGCAAGCTGCGGCAACACGCTATACCAAAGCGCGTAGCCGAGACCCGAGGTCACGCCTCCGGAGAGAGCCGCCAGAAAATAGCCAAACCCTGTCATCTGCCATGTGCCGCCCGCCACCAGCAAGGCCATAGCCGTGACGGGCAAGGCAACAACGAAATTGGCCGCCGTGCCCTCCAACGCGTTTGGTTCGGACCGTCCGGCCAAGGAATAAGCAGCCCAACCAACCCCCGCCGCAACCATCAGTGCAGCCCCTAAGGCGTCCACCTGAACGGTCCCCGATGGCCAAAGCACGAAGGCCAACCCACCCAGCGCGACCGCTGCGCCTGCCAACTGGCGCATCGTCGGGGTCGCTCCGGTCATAGCTCCGACTGCGAACATGGTGATCTGAACGACACCAAACAGAATCAAAGCACCTAACCCAGCGTCTAGCGTCAGGTAGGCCACAGAAAAGCCAATCATATAGAGAGACAGTGACCCCGCCCCGATGATCCGACGTGGCGACCGAAGCGGCAGAACCCCGCCCTTCAAAAGAACCAATACAGTCAGAACCACCGCCCCCGCGAGAACACGGACGACGGCGAACACCGCAGGATCACTCGCCCCGCTCTCAATCGCCAGCCGGTTCAGAATCGAATTGGCCGCAAAGGCGCACATGGTCAGGGAGGTCAGAAGAAAAAGTCTCATGAAACCCGCATAGCGCGTTGCCCCCGCTTTGCACACTCAATTTCCAGCTAAGTGCAACGGCAGCCTTCTTCAGTTCAACAAAACCTCCGCCTGAGGCATGACCGCGCAGCGGGCATTCCAAACGCAAACGGGGCCGCCCCAAGGCGACCCCGCTCGTAAGCACTATGGCCTAAGCAGCTTACATCATGCCGCCCATGCCGCCCATGTCGGGCATGCCGCCGGCAGGCGCAGCGCCTTCTTTGGCGGGCTTGTCAGCAACCATTGCTTCGGTGGTGACCAGCAGACCAGCAACCGAGGCCGCATCTTCCAGAGCGGTACGGACAACTTTGGCCGGGTCGATCACGCCGAACGAGAACATGTCGCCATATTCTTCGGTCTGCGCGTTGAAGCCGAACGATACATCGCCGGATTCACGGACTTTGCCCGCAACGACCGCACCGTCTACACCTGCGTTCTCGGCGATCTGGCGCAGAGGCGCTTCGATTGCTTTGCGAACGATGTTGATACCAGCGTTCTGGTCAGCGTTTGCACCTTCCAGAGTTTCCAGTGCTTTACCGGCCTGAACCAGAGCAACACCACCGCCGACAACAACGCCTTCCTGAACGGCAGCGCGTGTTGCGTTCAGAGCATCGTCCACACGGTCCTTACGCTCTTTCACTTCAACTTCTGTCATGCCGCCAACGCGGATAACAGCAACACCGCCTGCCAGTTTGGCAACGCGCTCTTGCAGCTTCTCACGGTCGTAGTCCGACGAGGTCTCTTCGATCTGAGTGCGGATCTGAGCAACGCGCGCTTCGATCTCGGCTTTCTCGCCAGCACCGTCGACGATGGTGGTTTCGTCTTTGGTGATTTCGATCTTCTTGGCGGTGCCCAGCATGTCCATGGTCACGGACTCGAGCTTCATGCCCAGATCTTCGCTGATGACCTGACCGCCGGTCAGGATTGCGATGTCCTGCAACATGGCTTTACGGCGATCGCCGAAGCCCGGTGCTTTGACAGCAGCAATTTTCAGGCCGCCGCGCAGTTTGTTGACAACCAGAGTCGCCAGCGCTTCACCTTCAACATCCTCAGCGATGATCAGCAGAGGCTTCTGCGACTGGATCACCTGCTCGAGCAGCGGAACCATCGGCTGCAGCGAGGACAGTTTCTTTTCGTGCAGCAGGATCATGCAGTCGTCGAGTTCTGCGATCATCTTGTCTGCGTTGGTCACGAAGTAAGGCGACAGGTAGCCACGGTCGAACTGCATACCTTCGACAACATCGGTCTCGGTTTCCAGACCTTTGTTTTCTTCGACAGTGATAACACCTTCGTTGCCAACCTTCTGCATCGCGTCTGCGATCTGCTGGCCGATTTCGGCTTCGCCGTTGGCCGAGATGGTGCCAACCTGAGCAACTTCTGCCGAGTCTTTGACTTCACGCGACGCGTCTTTGATGCCAGCAACAACCTTGGCCGTTGCCAGGTCGATGCCGCGCTTCAGGTCCATCGGGTTCAGGCCAGCAGCAACCTGCTTCAGACCTTCGCGAACGATGGCTTGGGCCAGCACGGTTGCGGTGGTGGTGCCGTCACCGGCTTCGTCATTGGTGCGGCTGGCGACTTCTTTCACCATCTGCGCGCCCATGTTTTCGAACTTGTCTTCCAGTTCGATTTCCTTGGCAACTGAAACACCGTCTTTGGTGATGCGCGGTGCGCCGAAGGATTTGTCCAGAACCACGTTGCGGCCTTTGGGGCCCAGGGTCACTTTAACAGCATCAGCTAGGATGTTCACACCTGCCAGCATGCGGTTACGGGCATCGGTGTCGAACTTGACGTCCTTTGCAGCCATGTCGTTTCTCCTTGAGAAATAAGTTGTAAATGAAGATCAGAGTGAAGCGCGGCGGCTTACTCGATGATCCCCATGATGTCGCTTTCTTTCATCATCAGCAGCTCTTCGCCGTCGACCTGAACCTCGGTGCCCGACCATTTGCCGAACAGGATCTTGTCGCCAGCTTTGACCGCCATTGCGATCAGCTCGCCGCTGTCCTTGCGTGCGCCTTCGCCGGTTGCGACGACTTCGCCTTCGCTGGGCTTTTCTTTTGCGCTGTCAGGAATGATCAGGCCGCCTGCGGTTTTCTCTTCGCTTTCTGTACGGCGAACCAGCACACGGTCATGAAGCGGTTTCAATGCCATCTTTGCAGCTCCTTGGGCTCAAAGTTTATCTATCCTCCCCTCGCCGACTGGCGAGGCGTTAGCACTCAAGGGTAGAGAGTGATAACGACGCATAGCTAGGGGGTGCAAATCCCCGAGTCAACAAGCTGTGATGGATTTTTTTCGACCCAGACCCTCAATCAGGCTGGTCCCAACTATAGGCCCAGTGCTTCAAGCCCTCCTGCCCCGCATCCGTCAGGGCATAAACACCTTTTTCAACCTTGTCGAACCAGCCATAGTGATTGGTGCGCATCAGCCGAGTGGCTTCGGCTACGCCTGTCGACTTCGCGACCTCGGCCCCTTTGCAGGCGCCATGTTCGGCAAGATGTGCCGCGCATTTCAAAGCATCCTGACGATAAGCGGTTACAATGCCGTGCCGTGTTGCGCCGCCAGAGTTCGGGTCGCCTTGCAGCCGATCAAACTCTCGCAGCATCCTGCCTGCCTTGACCTTGTTCTTGCGCGGAGCGTAGGGGCCAGGATCGCAATGCACCTCGACAGCTCCGTCCGCGCGCACGGTGATCAGGCCCAAGCCCAACCTGCGGCAGAGCGCCAGATTATCCCGCAACGCTCGACGCGCAGTGCGTCCGGTTGGCTTGCTGACCCCCAGATAGACCTGATCCGTGATCCTGAGCCGCGCGACAGCCTGGTGGAACAAAGCCAGCGAAAAGCGCAGCTTCAACTCGACGATCACCGGCTCGGACCCGTCGCGCAAGGCCATGATGTCGGCTGCGCCAACCTCACCTTTCACGGTATAGCCCTGCCTCTCGAACAATGCCTTGATAGGGGGATAAAGATCCTGCTCGCGCTCCATGGCCCAATGCTATGCGTTTCGTGTCGAAATACCAGATAGGTCGCCTTGAATATGCTGCATTTGGATGCCTAAATCTTATGTCGCCTGTTTGACCAACCGAGGAAGGACCGCCTATGCGCCTGATGGCCCTTTTTGGATTATTGCTTCTGCCCCTGACCGCACATGCCGCCTGCGAAGGTCACGACCTGCGGCCCTTGATGTCGGAGGAGGATCAGGCCACCCTGCAACAATCCCTTGCCTCGGTCCCTTACCCCGAGGGCAATCACTGGATCGCCACCAAGGGCGATACGACCCTGCACCTGATCGGAACACTTCACACCAACGATGCACGGATGGGGCCGGTCGTCGAACGGCTGACACCCATCGTAGCCCAGGCAGACGCGATCTATTTCGAAGTCACCGAGGCCAAAATGGAAGCGTTTGAGCAAGGCCTGGCCAATGACCTGAGCCCCGTGATGATCACCGAGGGCCCCACCCTGATCGACCTGATGAGTGCCGAGGACTGGTCGGCCCTTTCGACTTCTTTGGCCGAGCGCGGCATTCCCAGCTGGATGGCGGCCAAAATGCGGCCCTGGTTTCTCAGCATGATGCTGGGCATCCCGCCCTGCCTGATGCAGAACCCGGATGCGAACCATGGCATGGATGCCCGCCTGACAGACGTGGCCGAGGCGCACGGGATTCCCCAACACTCGCTGGAGCGGATCGAAGACCTGATGGCGATGTTCGACACGCTTTCACTGGAACAACAGGTCGACTCGCTGGTCCGCCTGTCCGGAGCGATGCAGGCCGATGCAAACCACCTTGCTACCATGGCCAATGCGTATCTCGAGGAAAAACATGCGCAGATCCTGCAATTGGCCCGGATTCAGGGGTTCGAGGCCTCGGGCCTGTCGCAAGAGGATTACGACGCCGAATGGGCGCAGTTCGAACAGCAATTGTTGGTGGATCGCAATAACAGTTGGATGGGCCACATCCTGCGCATTCAGGATCAGACGGCAGTCATCGCGGTAGGCGCCGGACATCTCAGCCAGACGTACGGCTTGCTCTCGCTTCTGGAAAAGGAAGGCTACACGCTGACGCGCGCGCCGTTCTGATTTCTCGGCATGTCAGACCAACAGTCGCAGTGGCCCGCAAGCGGGTGACAAGCCATGTCATGCGCCCTATAACGCGCGCAAATTTCCAATCCGCAGGACGCTGACATGACAACCCTAGTATTTGGTCACAAATCCCCCGACACCGATTCCACCGGCTCTCCGATCCTGTGGTCATGGTACCTGAACGAAGTCAAAGGCGAGCAGGCTGAACCCGTGCTGCTGGGCGAGCCCAATACCGAAGCCGCCTTCATGCTGCAGCGCTGGGACCTGCCTAAGCCGCGCATCATCGAAGACGTTGAAGCGGACGATCCGGTTGTTATCGTCGACACCAATAACCCGGCCGAGCTGCCCGCCAGCGTCAACAGCGCTGATATCCGCGCCATCATCGACCACCACAAGCTGGTCGGCGGTCTGGAAACCAAAGGCCCAATCAATATCACTGTGCGCCCTCTGGCCTGCACAGCGACCATCATGGTTGACCTGATGGGTGACGACGCCGCCAAGATGCCCGAGGCCATCAAAGGCGCGGCGTTGACCTGCATCCTGTCCGACACGCTCGAATTCCGCTCGCCCACCACCACCGCGCATGACCGCGAAGTGGCCGAGAAACTGGCCGCAGAACTGGGTCTGGATGTCTCGGCCTATGCGGCGGACATGTTCGCGGCAAAATCGGATGTGTCCTCGTTCTCGGATGCCGAACTGATCCGCATGGATAGCAAGGAATACGAAGTTGACGGCACCAAGTTCCGTGTCTCGGTTCTGGAAACCACTGCTCCGGGCGTTGTTCTGGACCGCAAGGGCAGCTTGGCCGCGTCGATGGTTAACGTAGCAAAAGAAGACGGCGTCGATCAGGTGCTGCTGTTCGTCGTCGACATCCTGAACGAAGAAGCCACCCTGCTGGTCCCAAATGAATTGGTCAAAACCGTTGCCGAGAAAAGCTTCGGTGCATCGGTCGACGGCGACGCTGTGGTCCTGCCCGGCATCATGAGCCGGAAAAAGCAGATCATTCCGAACCTCAAGGTCTGAGACCTTACTCTAAGGCGCCCCAAGCGGGCGCCTTTTTCTTTGTGCGAGGCTCTGCCTCGCGCTCCGGGATATTTTTAACCAGATGAAGTGCGGATCCCCTGCTTCTTCTGTTCCAAAACACCTCGGGGGAGTCGCGGCTTGCCGCGGCGGGGGCAGCGCCCCCTCTGGCAAAACCTGCCAAGCTCTGCCATAGGCTTGGCTGTCCGCAGACCATGCCAAAGGGAATCCCATGACACAGATCATCTCCGCCCTCCACGAGATCTCCGACCGTTACAAAGTACTTTTTGTCGATCTTTGGGGCTGTGTTCACAATGGGATCACTGCGTATCCAGAAGCGGTTGCCGCGCTGCAGACCTACCGCTCGAAAGGCGGTTTCGTTGTTCTGGTGACAAACTCTCCGAAGCCGCGCGCGGGCGTCGCCGCGCAGCTTTCGCAGTTCAACGTCCCCGCTGACGCCTATGACACCATCGCAACAAGCGGCGACTCTGCACGTTCAGCCATGTTCCGCGGAACAGTAGGCGAAAAGGTTTACTTCATGGGCGAATGGGAACGCGATGCGGGGTTTTTTGAGCCGCTGAAGCTGTTGGACCATCCTGTTCATATCGAGCGCGTCCCTCTGGATCAGGCCGAGGGGATCGTATGCTGCGGGCCTTTTGACACAATGGCGGATCCCGACGTAAATCGCCCGGACTTCCTCTATGCCAAGCAAAAAGGCATGAAGCTGTTATGTGCGAACCCCGACATCGTGGTCGATCGGGGCGAAGTAAGGGAATGGTGCGCGGGCGCTTTGGCGAAGCTCTATACCGAGATGGGTGGCGAGAGCCTTTATTTCGGCAAACCCCATCCGCCAATCTATGATCTGGCGCGTCGTCGCGTGCAGGAAATGGATGTTGACGTCTCGGACAGCGACATTCTGGCTATCGGCGACGGCCCGCATACCGACATCCTTGGCGGCATGGGGGAGGGAATCGATACGCTCTTTATCTCAGGCGGGTTGGCCGCAGCTGAGACGAAAACGTCGCACCACCCCCACGCAGAATCCCTAAGCAACTATATAGAAAGGGAAAAGATCAATCCCACCTATACAATCGGGCGTTTGCGCTAGTCATTTTTCACTTGATTTTCTGCAACTGCGAAGTAATAAAGTTGCCAACAGATGGCCGATGGTAGACTTTTATTACTCGGCAGAATTCAAGTGAGGGCACCATGTTGGACAATCTTCCACGCGGAACGATCTGTATTGAAGACATTGAGATGGGCATGTCCCGCCACCTGCGCAAAGTGGTGACGGATGAAGATATCGAGATGTTCGCGCAGGTCTCGACTGACCGGAACCCTGTGCATCTGGACGATGACTACGCGCGCGATACGATCTTTGAAGGCCGCATTGCGCATGGGATGCTGACGGCTGGGTTGATCTCGGCCGTGATTGGCGAGCAATTGCCCGGTCATGGGACGGTCTACATGGGTCAGTCACTGAAGTTTCTGGCCCCGGTGCGCCCCGGCGACATGGTCTATGCCGAGGTCAAGGTGATCGACATAGATTTCGCCAAACGCCGCGTGAAGCTGGATTGTCACTGCGCGGTCGACGGCAAGAAGGTTCTAGTCGGTGAAGCCATGGTCCTTGCCCCATCGCGTAAGTTCGACTGAGCAAGTAGACACGCATCCCTGTCGCAGAGGGGCTCAATCTTTGCGGCAATGACCCGCGCGTTGAAACGGTCATCGCTGAACCGAATGACGCACTGCCACTCACCATCCGAGCGGGTCGAATTGTCCGAAATTCTCGAAGGTCACGCTTGAACATACTGTTGATGAACAGTACCCAAAGCGCATGCAGATCATCCGGGACTTCCAGTATATCGAGCCAGAAGATCGCGGCGCCAGCGTGGCGATCGGGAACTTTGATGGCGTCCATGTCGGCCATCAGTCGGTTATCGAGCTGGCGCGCAATGCGGCTCCGAACGCGCCTCTGGGCGTGCTGACGTTTGAACCGCATCCGCGTGAGTATTTTGCACCCGATGCGCCTCCGTTTCGATTGATGCGCGGGAACGCTCGGGCACACCGGCTTGAGAAGCTGGGCGTACAAAAGCTTTACGAACTGCCCTTCAATGCCGCTTTGGCCGGGCTGACCCCCGAGGAATTCGCGAGCAACGTGATCTGCGACGGTTTGGGTTTGTCTCATATCGTTGTGGGGGCCGATTTCTGCTTTGGAAAAGGACGGGTTGGAACGGCGCAAGATATGGTCCGCTTTGGCGAGCAAATGGGGTTCGGCGTGACCATCGCCCCGTTGATGGAGCGGTCCGAGAACGTCGTCTCTTCGACCGCGATCCGAACCGCGCTCAGCGAAGGCCGACCTGGAGATGCGGCGACCATGCTGGGCCATTGGCACCGCATCGAAGGTGAGGTCATCGGCGGCGAGCAGCGCGGGCGCGAGCTGGGCTTTCCCACCGCAAACATGTCGATAGAGGGCCTGCACCCGCCAAAATTCGGCGTCTATGCAGTTCTGGTTGATGTTCTGGACGGCCCCAACAAGGGCTCCTACCAAGGCGCGGCGTCGATTGGCGTACGCCCTATGTTCAATGGTGAGGTCCCCAATATCGAGACCTTCCTGTTTGATTTCTCCGGCGATCTTTACGGCGCAACCCTCTCGGTCGGTTTGGTCGAGTTCCTGCGGCCCGAAATGAAGTTCGATGGTCTGGACGGGCTGGTCGCCCAGATGGATGCCGATTGCGCGAAGTCGCGCGACATTCTGGCGGCTCGATGAGCGTGGATCCGATCAACCGCGCGGGTCTGTCTCCGCGTTTTTGGGAACGCAAACCCCTGCGCAAGATGAACCAGCGCGAGTGGGAGGCGCTCTGCGATGGGTGCGGCAAATGTTGCCTGAACAAGCTGGAAGACGAAGACACAGGCGAGGTCGCGCTGACCTGTGTTGCCTGCCGTCTTTTGGACGATGAAAGCTGCCGTTGCACCCAGTATGACATCCGGCACCAGTTCGTGCCCGAATGCATCGTCATGACGCCAGAAAACATCGACTCGCACGCCTACTGGCTACCCCAAACCTGCGCCTATCGCCTGCTGTGGGAGGGTAAGCCTCTCTATGATTGGCACCCCTTGCTGTCTGGCACAGCCGATAGTGTGCATGCCGCCGGCGTCTCGGTTCAGGGGTGTACCGTGTCCGAGTTCGAGACCCCCATGGAAGAGTGGGAAGACTATATCATTGAGGAGCCGACCTGATGTATTTCGCTTCCGATAATTCCGGGCCTGTCCATCCGCAGGTACTGGCAAAACTGGCCGAGGCCAATCAGGGCTATCAGATGGCCTATGGGGCTGACACGCTGATGAATGAGGTCCGAGACCGCCTTCGCAGCATTTTCGAAGCCCCCGGCGCGGCGGTCTATCTGGTGGCGACAGGAACGGCGGCGAATTCACTGGCGCTGGCCACCCTCTCCAACCCTTGGGAGACGGTATTCTGCTCTCCGGTCGCGCATATCCACGAGGATGAATGCAATGCGCCCGAATTCTACAGTGGCGCCAAGCTGACCCTAGTGCCGGGCACTGACAAGATGACTCCCGAGGCGCTGCGCCGGACGATTTCCGTTGAAGAAACGCGTGGTGTTCATGGACCTCAACGCGGGCCTGTTTCCATCACACAGGTGACCGAGCGAGGGTCGGTTTATTCGCTGGAAGAATTACAGGCGCTCTGCGCCGTAGCGAAAGAGTATAACCTGCCGGTGCATCTGGATGGCGCGCGGTTTACGAATGCTTTGGTCGCGCTGGGGTGTTCACCGGCAGACATGACTTGGAAGGCCGGTGTGGATGCGGTCAGTTTTGGCGGCACCAAGAACGGGTTGATGGGGGTCGAGGCAGTAATCTTCTTCGACGAATCCAAAGCATGGGAATTCGAGCTGCGCCGCAAACGCGGGGCGCATTTGTTCTCGAAGCACCGGTATTTGTCTGCACAGATGGCAGCCTATCTGGACGATGATCTTTGGCTGACATCTGCCCGTCAGGCGAATGCAAACTGTGCTCGTCTTGCTGAGGGTCTTCGGGCGAAAGGAGCCGATTTCCTGCATGAGCCGCAGGCCAACATGATCTTCGCCTCCTTCCCGCGCGCCAAACACCGCCAGCTTCATGCGGCGGGCGCGGTCTATCACCTGTGGGGGGCGCAGTTGGAAGGCGCGGATGAGGCAGAACCTCTGCCCTGCCGTCTGGTCTGCGACTGGTCGATCTGCCGTGAACAGATCGACCAGTTTCTATCGCATCTGTAGGGCAGTTTGCGTTTGTATTGAATCGAAATTCGCTGCCTCTCCCTTCGGTCGAACGCGTATTTCGATCACCTTGCCAATGCAAAACGCAAAGCGCCGGGCTTAGCCTTTCAACTCGGCCAAATGTTGGTCGAGGTCGTCAAGGCTGTCCTGCCCCCAGAACCGCTGACCATCAGGTGTGATGTAGAAGGGCGCGCCGAAAGCCCCGCTCTCCACGGCCTCTTCCAGATTGGCGGCGTAGGTCTCGGCCCCCACCAACAGGCCGCTATTGGCCAGATCGGCATCGAACCCGGCTTGCGTCAGACAGTCACGGATCACGTCGTCCTGCGCGACGTCTTTCTCTTCGGCCCAACAGGCTCGCAGCAGGGATTGGCACAGTTTACCTACATCCCCCGATCCATCTTTGGCCGCCGCAATCACAGCGTAAGAGGACGGAGCCATATTGGTCGGCCAATGCGCCGGCTTCAGGTTGAAAGGTACGCCAAGCTTTTTCGCGACCCGCACCAGATTCTGCGCGCGGTATTCAATGCGGGAAATATGTCGGTCTTTTGGTGGCGTCCCGCCCGTGCGCCCGAATAGCGCCATGATGTCCAGCGGTTTGTAGTTGATCTTCGCGCCATGCTTGGCTGCGATCTCCTCCAGCCGTGTGCCCGCCAGATAGGTATAGGGTGAAATTGTCGCAAAATAGTAGTCAATCTGGGTCATCTGCACTTTCTCTGCTGCGTTGTCTTTGCGGAACGGTAAGGCCATGCTAAGCGGTGTCAACATCACGAATCTGTCACATTGCCAACGCTGCCCGGGGACTCCAGCCGATGCCGACACTCCACGAACCCAAGCTGATTGCTGGGAACGCTAACCTTCCGCTTGCCGAAACCATTTCACGCCGCATGAGCCTGTATCGTGGCGTTGATCAGGGTCTGGTCGATGCCCGCGTCGAGCGCTTCAATGACGGCGAGATTTTCGTCGAGGTGTTCGAGAACGTCCGTGGCGAGGATATGTTCATCATCCAGCCGACCTCGAACCCGGCGAATGACAACCTGATGGAACTGCTGATCATCGCCGATGCGCTGCGCCGCTCGTCCGCGCAACGCATCACCGCCGTGATCCCTTACTTTGGCTACGCCCGTCAGGACCGCCGCACCAAGGCGCGCACACCGATCTCGGCCAAGCTGGTCGCCAACATGCTGACCGGCGCAGGGATCGAGCGGGTTCTGACCATGGACCTGCACGCGGCCCAGATTCAGGGCTTTTTCGACATCCCGGTGGACAACCTTTATGCCTCACCGATCTTTGCCTTGGATGTGAAAAACCAGTTCAAAGACAATATGGACGAAATCATGGTGGTCTCGCCCGACGTCGGCGGCGTGGCCCGCGCGCGCGAACTGGCCAAGCGGATCGAAGCCCCCCTGTCGATCGTCGACAAACGCCGCGAAAAGGCCGGTGAAGTGGCTGAGATGACCGTCATCGGCGATGTCAAAGACAAGATCTGCCTGATCGTTGACGACATGTGCGACACCGCTGGCACCCTGTGCAAAGCGGCGCAGGTGCTGCTGGATAACGGCGCGAAAGAGGTCCACTCCTACATCACTCACGGCGTCATGAGCGGACCCGCGGTTGAACGTGTAACGAATTCGGTGATGAAATCCCTGGTTCTGACCGACACGATCCAGCCGACTGATGCGATCCTGAAAGCCAAAAACATCCGCATCGTGCCGACCGCGCCGATCTTTACCCAGGCCATCCTGAACATTTGGAACGGTACCAGCGTCTCGTCACTGTTCGAGGACAAGACCCTGACCCCGATCTACGAATCCATGTACCAGATGGACTGATTTGACAGGGCGGCTTGCGATAGCCGCCCCTTTTCTTTTCAGTGGCGGCGGATTAGGACGCCTCTGCCCTTTCTCCACCACCATACAGCGGGACAGCGTTCTCATGACTGACACTAAACGCGTCGTTCTTTCCAGCGACCACGCCGCCATCGACCTGCGCCAAGCCCTTGCCGCACATATCGCCCAAGCCGGGTGGGAGGTAGTCGATATCGGCCCCACAACGCCCGAAAGCACGCACTACCCTCTGCACGGCAAGGCTGCGGCTGAACGTGTCGCCTCGGGCGATTGTGCGCTGGGTATTCTGCTGTGTGGCACAGGCCAGGGGATCATGATGGCTGCGAACAAGGTTCCGGGTATCCGCTGTGGCGTCTGCTCGGACACGTTCTCGGCCCGTATGATCCGCCAGCACAACAACGCCAACATGCTGTCCATCGGCGCGCGCGTTATTGGCGAGGGTCAGGCCCTCGACATCGTGGATGCGTTTCTGGCGGCTGAGTTCGAAGGCGGCCGCCACGCGACACGCGTGGACATGATCGAAGACTGATCCAAGTACTGGCCCGCGTGACCTCGGGGCCATGGCACCGGCCTTATGAGATGTCCCAATCATCCTCATGGGCAACTTCACCAATAGCCGTCCATGAGGCGCGGATACGCGCGATCTTCGTGTCGGACCATGTTCGAAACACAGCCGTGAACCCTTCGGCCGTGATCTCTTCTGCCTGAACCTCTGCGCGCAGGGCCGAGGATGTATCCACATCCCACAAAGATACTCCGATCTGGATCACCGGGGCTGACCTGAACGGCTGACTGAATTTCACCGGGGAACGACGCTCACGCGGGCCATTGCCTGTCCACATGTCACCGCCGTTGGAAAAGTCCGAGAACAGAACCGTCTCGCCTTGATCAATACCTATGGGATGGGTCCGAAAAGTCTTCATACTTTTATGTCTTTAACTCGTAATTAACGGAACTTATTCCACAGATATCCTACAATCACGACAAAAAAACGGCCCCGCGAAAGCGAGGCCGTTCAATTCTTCTGCAGGTGAACCTGTTACAGGCTCATATGCGTTCCAAGGGCTTCCATATCGGCCAGCAGCTTGGCGGCTTCGTCGACGATGGACTGATCATCGCCTTCCTTGGCCGCATCATGCGAGGCACGCGCGTCGGCGATCAGGTCATCAAGATGCGACCGGGTCACTTCGGCAACCGGAATGGCCTTTTCGGCCAGAACCGACAGGCCATCACCGTTGATCTGAGCAAACCCACCGGTCACCAGATATTCGCTGGTGCCTTCGGGTGCGTCGACCTTCAGGATGCCCGGGCGCAGCGTGGTGATCGTGGGGGCATGATCGGGCATGGCCGTCATGTCCCCGTCCGCGCCGGGAAGCTGGACCGCGGTGGCCGCGAGCGAAGCGAGGCTCCGCTCGGGGCTGACGAGGTCGAATTGCATTGTATTTGCCATCAGGGATACTCCTTAGGCGGCTTCTGCGGCCATCTTCTCCGCTTTGGCGATCACTTCGTCGATCCCGCCAACCATCAGGAAGGCCGCTTCGGGCAGGTGATCGTATTCGCCAGCCACAACAGCTTTGAACGATGCGATGGTCACGTCCAGAGGAACCTGAACACCGGGCGAACCGGTGAAGACTTCGGCAACGTCGAATGGCTGCGACAGGAAGCGTTCGATCTTACGGGCGCGTGCAACGGTCAGTTTGTCTTCTTCCGACAGTTCGTCCATGCCGAGGATGGCGATGATGTCCTGCAGCGACTTGTAGCGCTGGAGGATCTGCTGAACGTCGGTCGCAACCGCGTAGTGCTCTTCACCAACGATGGCCGGGTCCAGCAGACGCGACGACGAGTCGAGCGGGTCAACAGCCGGGTAGATACCCTTTTCCGAGATCGCACGGTTAAGAACGGTGGTCGCATCCAAGTGCGCAAACGAGGTCGCCGGCGCGGGGTCGGTCAAGTCGTCCGCAGGCACGTAGATCGCCTGCACCGAGGTGATCGAGCCCGACTTGGTCGAGGTTATGCGTTCTTGCAGAGCACCCATGTCGGTCGCCAGTGTCGGCTGGTAGCCCACCGCCGAAGGAATACGACCCAGCAGAGCCGAAACCTCGGAGCCCGCTTGCGTGAAGCGGAAGATGTTGTCGACGAAGAACAGAACGTCGGTACCGGACTGGTCGCGGAACTGCTCGGCCAGGGTCAGACCGGTCAGAGCAACACGTGCACGCGCACCCGGAGGTTCGTTCATCTGACCGTAAACCAGCGCAACCTGCGATTCCGACAGGTTGTCGGGCTTGATCACGTTCGATTCGATCATCTCGTGGTACAGGTCGTTCCCTTCACGGGTCCGTTCACCAACACCCGCGAACACGGAAAAGCCCGAGTGCACTTTTGCGATGTTGTTGATCAGTTCCATGATCAGAACGGTTTTACCAACGCCGGCGCCGCCGAACAGACCAATTTTACCGCCTTTGGCGTAGGGGGCCAGCAGGTCAACAACCTTGATGCCGGTGACCAGGATTTCCGACTCGGTCGACTGTTCGTCGAACTCGGGTGCAGGCTGGTGGATCGCGCGGGCTTCGGTCGCTTCAACCGGGCCTTTTTCGTCGATCGGCTCGCCAACAACGTTCAGGATGCGGCCCAGAGTTGCGTTACCAACCGGAACCGAGATCGGTGCGCCAGTGTCGGTTACAACTTCGCCGCGGACCAGACCTTCGGTTGCGTCCATCGCGATGGTACGGACGGTGTTTTCACCCAAGTGCTGAGCAACTTCCAACACCAGGCGCTTGCCGTTGTTGGTGGTTTCCAGCGCGTTCAGAATTTCAGGCAACTGATCTTCGAACTGCACGTCGACGACGGCCCCGATGATCTGTGTGACTTTGCCTTTTGCATTCGCCATGTTTCGTCTCCGGTTTTCTTACAGCGCTTCGGCGCCGGAAATAATTTCAATCAGCTCGTTGGTGATCACGGCCTGACGCGAGCGGTTGAACTGGATCGTCAGCTTGTCGATCATCTCACCCGCGTTGCGTGTCGCGTTGTCCATCGCGGACATCCGTGCGCCCTGTTCAGACGCTCCGTTTTCGAGCAGAGCCGAGAAGATCGCGGTCGCAACCCCCTTGGGCAGCAGGTCAGCCAAAATGGCCTCTTCGCTGGGCTCGTAGTCGAAGATTGCACCGCTGTCGTCACCTGCCGCTTCGTCTTCGAACGAGGCGGGGATAACCTGCTGTGCCGTCGGGATCTGGGTCACAACGTTGACGAACTTCGAGTAGAAGATCGTGGCAACATCGAACTCACCCGCATCGAAGCGAGACAGGACGTCCTTCGCGATGTCTTGCGCATTGGTGTAGCCAATACGTTTAACTTCGCTCAGGTCGACATGACCTACGAACAAATCGCCAAGATCGCGCTTGAGCGCGTCGCGGCCTTTTTTGCCAACGGTCAGAACTTTGACCGTTTTGCCTTTGCCGCGCAGCTCTTCCGCTTTGGCGCGGGCAAGCTTGGCGATGTTCGCGTTGAAGCCGCCACACAGGCCGCGTTCAGCTGTCATCACAACCAGCAGATGGACATCATCACTGCCCGTACCACGGAGCAGTTTGGGGGCGCTGTCGCTGCCCCCGACCGAAGCCGCCAGCCCCGCCATCACGGCATTGAACCGCTCGGCATAGGGGCGCGAGGCTTCAGCAGATTCCTGGGCGCGGCGCAGTTTTGCAGCCGCGACCATCTGCATGGCCTTGGTGATCTTGCGGGTCGATTTGACCGACTCGATCCTGTTTTTAAGGTCCTTCAGACTAGGCATCGGAACCTCCTCTTATGCGAAGGTCGCGGCAAATTCGTCGATCGCTGCCTTGATCTTGTCGGACGCTTCACCTTTGATCTTCGGATCTTCGTCGGTGAGCCACGTCAACAGGTCAGCATGCTTACCGCGCAGATGCGCCAGCAGACCGGCCTCATAGCGGCCAACATCCGATACGTCGATTTTGTCGAGGTAACCGTTGGTCCCTGCGAAGATGACGCAGACGATTTCCGCGTTGGTCAGCGGCGAGTACTGCGGCTGTTTCATCAGCTCGGTCAGACGGGCACCACGGTTCAGCAGCTGCTGAGTTGCGGCGTCGAGGTCCGAACCAAACTGCGCAAACGCAGCCATTTCGCGGTACTGAGCCAGTTCCAGTTTCACCGGACCAGCAACCGATTTCATCGCGTTGGTCTGAGCCGAGGAGCCCACACGCGAAACCGACAGGCCGGTGTTCACAGCAGGACGGATACCTTGGTAGAACAGTTCGGTTTCCAGGAAGATCTGACCGTCGGTGATCGAAATCACGTTGGTCGGAATAAACGCCGAAACGTCACCACCCTGAGTTTCGATAACCGGCAGAGCGGTCAGCGAGCCTGCTCCGAAATCTTCGTTCAGCTTCGCCGAACGTTCCAGCAGACGGGAGTGGAGGTAGAAAACGTCACCCGGATACGCTTCACGGCCCGGCGGGCGGCGCAGCAGCAGGGACATCTGACGATAGGACACAGCCTGTTTCGACAGGTCATCATAGATGATCAGCGCGTGGCGGCCGTTGTCGCGGAAGTACTCGGCCATCGCGGTCGCGGCGTAGGGCGCCAGGAACTGCATCGGCGCCGGATCGGACGCGGTCGCGGCAACAACGATCGAGTATTCAATCGCGCCGGACTCTTCCAGTTTCTTCACCAGTTGGGCAACAGTCGAACGCTTCTGACCAACCGCAACGTAGACGCAGTACAGTTTCTTCGACTCGTCGTCGCCTGCTGCGTCGTTGTAAACTTTTTGGTTCAGGATGGTATCCAGAGCAACGGCGGTTTTACCGGTCTGACGGTCACCAATGATCAGCTCACGCTGGCCACGGCCGATCGGGATCATCGCGTCGACCGATTTCAGGCCGGTTGCCATCGGCTCGTGCACCGATTTACGCGGGATGATGCCCGGGGCTTTGACGTCTGCAACGCCACGCTTGGTTGCGTTGATCGGGCCTTTGCCGTCCAGCGGGTTGCCCAGACCGTCTACAACGCGGCCCAGCAGCTCGTCACCGATCGGAACGTCCACGATCGAGTTGGTGCGCTTGACGGTGTCACCTTCTTTGATGTCACGGTCAGAACCGAAGATAACGACACCGACGTTGTCGCTTTCCAGGTTCAGGGCCATGCCCATGATGCCACCGGGGAATTCGACCATCTCACCGGCTTGCACGTTGTCCAGGCCGTATACACGGGCAATCCCGTCACCGACGCTCAGCACGCGGCCGATTTCGGCCACTTCGGCTTCCTGACCAAAATTCTTGATCTGGTCCTTCAGGATTGCAGAAATCTCTGCAGCTTGGATTCCCATTTATCCGACCTCTTTCATTGCATTCTGTAGGGAGTTCAGCTTCGAACGGATCGAGCTATCGATCATTTTCGAGCCCACTTTAACGACAAGACCGCCGATGAGGCTTTCATCCACGGTCGCATTGATTGTCACGGTCTTGCCCACACGCTCGGACAGCGTTTTGGACAGTTTTTCCATTTGCGTCTTGGTCAGTGCCTTGGCCGAGGCGACATCGGCGGTTACTTCGCCGCGCTCTTCGGCAAGCATGTCGCGCAGGACCTGCACCAGCTGCGGCACCACAAACAGGCGACGCTTCTGCGCCATTAGACCCAGCGTATTGCGCAGGATGGCGTTCAGGCCCATCTTGTCAGCAACAGCGGCAATGGCGTTTTCCTGTTCGGCGCGGGAAACCAGCGGAGATGCGATCAGGTCGCGCAGATCGGCGCTTTCGCCCAGTGCAGCCGCAAGATCATTGATGCCGGATTCCAGACCTGCAAGGTCTTTGTTCTCTTTTGCGATCTCGAAAATCGCGGTGGCATAGCGCTCGGCGATGCCTGTGGAAATCGAAGCTGGTTCGGACACGTCCACCCTTCCGATACTTAGGCCCCGAAAACCGCGCGCGCAGCCAACCCGGGGGCGTGAAGATACCCCGTCCTTGAAGGGCGGGGATCAAAATCACCGGGGATGTATCAGAGGTGCTTCCACCAAGCAATACGCGATAGCGGTAACTGAATTATCCACAAATCGTTAGTTTTCATAAGCTTAACCCAAGTGCGACCGTTTGGACCCCTTGGCGCAGTTGAAAAATGTTACTGATTTGCAGGTTTTTGCGATTCCTGTGACCTTTTTCCCGCATTTTTTCCCGATGACTGTGCGGAATCGTCACGCCGGCTTCAGCAAACCGTCCAGCGCTTTGATCGGACGTTTCACCTTGTCTTTGGTGACCGTACCGCTTGGCGGGCGGATCAGCTTGCTGACCTCAACCATCAGCACGCCTCCGGCCATTACGGTGGGAATGCGCTGGCCGGTTTTTTCGATCAGGCTACCCGATTTTAGCCAAAACCGCCGGAACGAGGGCGGAAGATACAGCGCCGAACAGTGGTTTTCAGGCACGAAATGATGGCTGCGCAGGAGGTTCTCGAGTTGCGTGGCCGAATATGGGTGACCAAATCCGAACGGTGTCCGGTCGGACCGCGACCACAGCCCCGCCCGGTTCGGCACTACAAAAAGCGCTCTGCCCCCCGGCCCCAACACGCGCCAGCATTCCTCAAGCACCTTGCTGGGCTGTTCCGAGGTCTCAAGCCCGTGCATCACCACCAGCTTGTCCACGTGGCCCGTCTCAATCGGCCAAAGCGTCTCTTCGGTCAGGACCGAGACATTGGGCATCCCGGCAGGCCAGGGCATCACCCCCTGAGGACCCGGCATCAATCCGATAACCCGCCGCGCGTCGGCGAGGTAGGGCCGCAGAAGAGGGACCGCAAAGCCAAATCCGGCCACCGTCTGGCCCTTCGCCTCGGGCCAGAGGTCGATCAGCCGACCACGAATCGCAGCCTGCGCCGCACGGCCCAGCGTGCTGCGATAGTAGAAATTCCTCAGATCCTGCACATCAAGATGCATTGCGGACACCCGGTCAATCGGCTTAGCTGAGGCGCAGTCTAGCAACGAAAGGGCAAAAGGCCATGCCTCTTGAGATCGTAACCATCCCATGTCTCAGCGATAATTACGCGTTTCTTGCGCATGATGCCCAGAGCGGCGCGACCGCGCTGATCGACGCACCCGAAGCCGGGCCCATCCTGACCGAGTTGGAGGCGCGCGGCTGGGCCCTCAGCCATGTCTTGCTGACCCATCACCACTGGGATCACGTCGATGGGCTGCCCGGAATTCTTGAAAAACACCCGGCCAAGGTGATCGGAGCAGCAGCTGATGCACACCGCCTGCCCCCGCTCGACCAACAAGTCAGCGACGGTGAGAACTTTGAGATCGCAGGTGAGCCAGTTCAGGTAATGGATGTCTCGGGGCACACTTTGGGTCACGTCGCCTATTACATGCCGCAAAGTGCCGCTGTCTTCACTGCGGATAGCCTGATGGCGCTGGGATGCGGGCGCTTATTCGAAGGCACGCCAGAGCAGATGTGGCGATCACTCAGCAAGCTTGCGGCGCTGCCGGATGACACGCTGGTCTGTTCGGGCCACGAGTACACCCAGTCTAACGCCAAATTCGCCGTCACTGTCGACCCAACCAACACGGCGCTACAACAGCGCGTCGTCGAAATCGACCGCGCGCGCGCCTCGAGGCAGCCCACGGTGCCCTCGAAACTGGGTCTGGAAAAAGCAACCAACCCGTTCCTTCGAGCCGAAGATCCGGCGATTCTAGCCCATTTGGGCATGGAAGGCGCGGACCCAGTTGCTGTTTTTGCCGAGATCAGGGGTAGAAAAGACAATTTCTGATGCCTATTTGACCATCCTCACGGCCACTCTCACAACAAATGTGACTGTCAAGTGAAAGAAAACCCTTGAAGCCGGGCGTCGATCAACCAAACTCTAATAGTATGAGGACATGGTTGGGATGGGGATCCGGCCGCAAGCCTGCCCCCTTCTGACCCAAGACAGAGGAGCACCCGCGTGCCTTCATTCTCGAGCACTTTGGAACAAGCCATTCACGCAGCTCTGGCAGCGGCGAATGAACGGCGACATGAGTTTGCTACGTTAGAGCATCTACTACTGGCGCTTTTGGAAGAGCCTGACGCAATCCGGGTCATGAAAGCCTGCAGCGTCGATCTGGACGAATTGCGCAGTACATTGGTCGAATTCATTGATGAGGATCTGTCAAACCTCGTCACCGATATCGACGGGTCCGAGGCCGTACCAACGGCAGCATTCCAGCGCGTCATCCAGCGCGCGGCCATTCACGTGCAAAGCTCGGGCCGGACCGAGGTTACAGGCGCCAACGTACTGGTCGCCATCTTCGCCGAACGCGAAAGCAACGCTGCTTACTTCCTGCAAGAGCAGGACATGACCCGTTACGACGCGGTCAATTTCATCGCGCACGGCGTCGCGAAAGACCCGGCCTATGGTGAAAGCCGCTCGGTCTCGGGCGCGGATCAGGTCGAGGACGAGGTGCAGGCCACCGCCAGCGACGAAGATCAAAAAGAAAGCGCCTTGGGCAAATATTGCGTCGATCTGAACGCCAAATCGCGCGCAGGCGATGTGGACCCGCTGATCGGTCGCGCCGATGAAGTCGAGCGCTGCATTCAGGTGCTATGCCGCCGCCGCAAGAACAACCCACTGTTGGTAGGCGACCCCGGCGTGGGCAAGACGGCGATTGCCGAAGGCTTGGCGCATAAGATCGTGGCCGGCGAAGCCCCGGATGTTCTGTCGAACACCACCATTTACTCGCTCGACATGGGCGCTCTGCTGGCCGGAACCCGCTATCGCGGCGATTTCGAAGAGCGTTTGAAAGCGGTCGTGACCGAGTTGGAAGATCACCCGGATGCGGTGCTGTTCATCGACGAAATCCACACCGTGATCGGTGCTGGCGCAACCTCGGGCGGGGCCATGGACGCCTCTAACCTGCTGAAGCCTGCGCTTCAGGGGGGCAAGCTTCGCACCATGGGATCGACCACATACAAGGAATTCCGCCAGCATTTCGAAAAAGACCGCGCGCTGAGCCGCCGGTTCCAGAAAATCGACGTGAACGAGCCTTCGGTCGAAGACAGCGTGAAAATCCTGCGCGGTCTGAAGCCGTACTTCGAAGAGCACCACGCCATCAAATACACTGCGGATGCGATCAAAACCGCTGTGGAACTGTCGGCGCGCTATATCAACGACCGCAAACTGCCGGACAAGGCGATTGACGTCATTGACGAGGCCGGTGCCGCGCAGCATTTGCTGGCCGAAAGCAAGCGCCGCAAGACAATTGGTGTGAAGGAGATTGAGGCTGTCGTTGCCAAGATTGCTCGTATCCCGCCAAAGAACGTCACCAAGGACGACGCGGTGGTTCTGAAGGACCTCGAAGCCTCGCTCAAGCGGGTGGTCTTCGGGCAGGACGACGCCATTGTGGCCTTGGCCAGCGCGATTAAACTGGCGCGCGCCGGGCTGAGGGAGCCTGAAAAGCCCATCGGCAACTACCTATTTGCCGGTCCGACCGGTGTGGGTAAGACCGAGGTAGCGAAACAGCTGGCCGACAATCTGGGCGTGGAACTGCTGCGCTTTGACATGTCGGAGTATATGGAGAAACACGCGGTCAGCCGTCTGATCGGTGCGCCTCCGGGCTATGTAGGGTTTGATCAGGGCGGTCTGTTGACCGATGGCGTCGACCAGCATCCTCACTGCGTCTTGCTGTTGGATGAGATCGAAAAAGCGCACCCGGATGTGTTCAACATCCTGCTGCAGGTCATGGACCATGGCGAGCTGACCGATCACAATGGCCGCACGGTGAACTTCCGCAACGTGGTCCTGATTATGACCTCAAACGCGGGCGCGCAGGAACAGGCAAAGGCTGCCATCGGCTTTGGCCGCGACCGTCGCGAGGGCGAAGACACCGCCGCAATCGAGCGGACGTTCACGCCGGAATTCCGCAACCGTTTGGACGCGGTGATCTCCTTCGCGCCGCTGCCGAAAGAGGTTATCCTGCAGGTGGTCGAGAAGTTCGTTCTGCAGCTTGAGGCGCAACTGCTGGATCGCGGCGTGACCATCGACCTGACGCCCAAGGCCGCTGCATGGCTGGCCGACAAAGGCTATGACGACAAGATGGGCGCGCGCCCTCTGGGCCGCGTGATACAGGAACACATCAAGAAGCCTCTGGCCGAAGAGTTGCTGTTTGGCAAACTCGCCAAGGGCGGTGTTGTTCGAGTTTCGGTCAAGAAAGGCGATCTGCACTTGGATATCCTCGGCCCCGATCAGCCGCGCATTCCAGGCAACAAGCCTCCGCTTTTGACCGCGGATTGATCTCAGGTCATTGCAACAGAAAAACCCGCCAGTGTTTGGCGGGTTTTTTCATTTCGAAAACCCTAGTGGTCAAAGTCCGTTTGTCACAGCCCAGTGTGGATCTGACGCGCTGGAGCAGTATTGGCGACGACCCATTTGCTCCGAACCGCCCAATAGCCGAATAGCAGGCTGGACGCATAGCGCAGGCCTAGGTGACCTTGAGACAAGGCCGACAGCACTGCGATGCTGAGATCGCGGGCTTTGCGAAGCCTCCCCGCTTTGGTTGGCTTAAAGTATTCGAAATCAATGAACCTGATCTGCTGCCCGTCCCAGCACATATCGCGAAAGGCGGGGCGGCCATGGGCAAGATCTAACGCATGAAGCCGCGCCAAAGCCCTTCCTGCCGCGCGGCAGGCCGTTTGTTTGCTGACAAGTTCAAGGGAATGATCCCCGCAAAATCGGGTCAGGCTGAGACCCGCAACCTCCACAACTATGAAATCGGAACCCTCGGCCAAGATGCGGGGAACTGGCACGCCCTTGTTCCACAAATAGCGATGCGACGCTCGATCCCTGGCAAACGCCGCCTGAGGGCAACCTTTGACCAGCCAAAGATGGAGGGCAAAGCGCTCAACCCGTTTGAGCCAGAACCTGTCTCCGCCCGCGGTCTGGCACAACACCACCCGTCGGTATGAAGCTCGCAAAACCGTTTCAACCGTTTGGTACAGGTCTGCTACACTATGGGCCACGAGCGTCTCCTCTCAACCTATGACAGTAATCTAGGTTTGAGACGGGTGCGTTTCATCGGTTGCAGGGGGCAAAACCGGGTTGGAAAGGCGGTTTTTCGCCACGCGAGGGGCTTAGCGCTCGGTCAGTTTCAATTCAATCCGCCGGTTCTGTGCCCGCGCCTCGGGCGTGTCTTCCGGGTTGACCGGCTGGAACTCTCCAAACCCGTTGGCGGCCAGGCGATTGGGCGGAATACCCAGCGCTTCGACCATATAGCGCACGACGGAGAGCGCCCGCCCCTGGCTCAGTTCCCAATTGTCGCGATACCGACCCGAGCCAGCCAAGGGCACATTGTCGGTGTGGCCATCCACCCGGATCACCCAGTTCAGACCTTCTGGGATTTCGGCAGCAACTGTGCGGAGGATTTCAGCGACCTTGGCGACCTCCTGCCGACCTTCCAGCGACAACACGGCAGAGCCTGTGGCGAACAGAACCTCAGAAGAGAACACGAAACGGTCGCCTTCGATCCGCACGCCATCTTGATCGCCCAGAACATCGCGCAGGCGGCCAAAGAATTCCGACCGATAGCGTTGCAAATCCTCGGCCTGCGCCGCGAGTTCCTCATTCTGTCCGGCCAGTGCTTCAGCTTCAGCCTCAAGGCGTTGACGCTCGGCCTCTTCCAGCAGGCGGCGGCGGCGTTCCTCGGATGCAGCGCGGGCCAGAGCCGCGTTCAGGTCTTGCCCAAGAGATTGTATCTGAATTTCGGCGGCCGTATTGCGGTCCTCATAGTCATCCAGCAGAGCCTGCAGCGATCCCAATTGTCCGCGCAATGCTGCGATCTGCTGGTTCAATAAAGCGGCCTCGCGCTGCGCCTTTTCGGAAACCGCTTGTTCAGCCGAAAGCGTCTCGCGGGCCACGGCCAGCAATGCATCGCGCTGTTCGGCCAGGGAACGCTGGGATGCTGCATCTTCCTGCGCCTCGGCCTGCGCTGCCAGAGCGGCCTCCAACTGGGCTTCCAGCTCTTCCGCATTCAACTCGCCAAACTGTCGTTCCAGTTCTGCGCGGGCAGCATTCGCAGCAGCCAAAAGGGTCAGGGTATCCTCTGCCTCTTTGCGCTGCGCCTCTAGCGCAAGGGTCATGGCGGTCAGTTCCGCATCGGCGTTCTGAAGGCGATCCCTCAGCGCTTCGGCAGCGGCGGCCTCCGCCAGCCTGCCAGCCTCTTCCGCACTTAGCTGATCTTCGAGTTGAGCGATCTGTGCCGCGCGTTCTTCGCCGCTTTGTTCCAGATCAGCGACCAAAGCCTCCAAAGCCTCACGGCGGGCTGCAGCGAGGCGGGCGGCTTCGGCTTGCGCGTCAATTTCTTCGCGGCTTTGCGCCAAGGCCTGATTCAGACTGTCGCGTTCGCCCAAAAGATCCGCCCGTTGCGTCTCAAGCGCAGCTATCGCGTCTTGCGCCCGCGCCTGATCAGCCAACAGCGCCGCGACCTGAGCCTCGAACCCAGTGATCTGGCTTTGCGCCTCAGCCAGACTATCTTCCGTTTCGGTCAGTGTGGCATTCAAGGCCCCCAACCGCGCTTGCAGACGGCTATTCTCACGCTCTTCCAACCCTAAAGCACCAGCCAGTGCGGCAACCTCATCCGCAAGGGTCGTCAGCTCATCCTCCTGACCCGAGATCGTTTCACGTAGCACGAATTGGATGACCATGAAGATGGTCAGTACGAAGGTCAAAACCATCAACAGACCCGTCATCGCATCGACGAAACCGGGCCAGACCGAGCCCTGGAACCGTTGACCGGTGCGGCGGGAGAGGGCCATGGGTTATTCCCCCTCGTGCGTGGTTCGAACCGCGCCGCGTGGCAGGGTCAGAGCCTTCACTAGCAGTTCGATATCCTTGCGGAATTCGTTCATGCTGTCCTGACGACCGGCGGAGATCTCTTCGAGGATGCGCAGCAACTGAACATCCATCGACCGCAGGCGCATCCGACTTTCTGCATCGATGCCCTCGCCCGCCCCGTGTTCGCGCATGTGATCCAGCAAGGCGTCCTGCCCCAAAGCAACACGCTCCAACGCGGCGGCAACGCCTTCGTTGTCCGCCTGACGCTGGTTCATCTGCCCGATGACAGTGACCAATTGACCAAGCTTGTTGGACACGTCGGCCCGCTCTTCCTCCTGAGCCGAGAACAGATCCTGTAGCGCGTTCATTTGATCCGACATTGCGTCCAGAACGGGCGCCAGAACGGCGACCTCAGCCCCACCGTCCTCGCCTGTGGCGAATCCGACCCGGGTGATGCCCGACAGCCATTCCTCAAGCTCGCGGTAGAAACGGTTCTGTCCGTGGCCGGCGAAGACCTCCAACAAGCCCACAATCAATGACCCGGCAAGGCCCAGCAAGGAGGAGCCAAACGCAACGCCCATCCCCTGCAGCTGCGCCTCGAGGCCCGTCATCAAACGGTTGAAGACGGCCAGCCCCTCTTCCCCTTCTTGCGGGTTCAGGCTGCGGATGGTGTCGACAATTGCGGGCACCGTGGTAGCGAGGCCAAAGAACGTGCCCAAGAGGCCTAGATAGATCAGAACGTTGGTGATGTAGCGCGTGATCTCACGCTCTTCTTCAACCCGTTCCGCAACCGAATCCAGAATGGACCGGGTCGAGGTTGAACTGATCTGCGACCGCGCACCGCGTTCGCGCAGCAGAGAGGCCAATGGCGCAAGCAATTGAGGGGTGCGCGCATCCTCATGCACCACGCCGCCCACAAAAGCCTCGATCCAGCGGACCGAGCCGATCAGCTGCGCGACCTGATAGAAACAGGCGAAGACACCGATGATGAACACCAGCAGGATGAAGCCGTTCAGATAGGGATTGGCAAAGAAGACCGGCAGCACGTAGGGCAGCGCCAGAAACACCCCGAGGCCCGACAGGCCGATTGCGATCAGCATCAGAAGAATCTGCCTGATCGGTTGCGAGAAATGCGGTCTCGCGCCCTGTTGTGCCTGCGCCATGCGCGTTATTCCTGGTTCTGCCTGCTCTGGCCTGAATCTAGCGAAAAGACGCCGATGACGCCAAGGGTTTATGCGGTGATGCTGCGCACCCGTTGCGACAACCACTCAAGATCGGGATCGTGAAGGCCGATCTCGGCCAGATGCTCGGTGGTGTTATACAGATATTCTGTGTTTGGACCGCGCCCGCCGACGGCGTGGGCGATGATCTGAGCCTGCTCTTCCAAAGGCATGCCGCCGCAGTACTGGACGTGATCGGCATCAATTACATAGGTCACGGCGTTTACAACCTCACCGTTGTCTAGATGCACGTCCAGCATCTTTTCGACATAGGCCGATGAGATCAACTCGCGCTCTCGCAGTTCTTGCAGGGTGCGATCCTCATGCCCAGCCTCCACGGCCAGCGCCAAACCTTTGCAATGCGCCTCAGGCTGTTCGTCCAAAGCCAGCACAAGGCCGGGGTGATCCTCGGTGCCGCGATGGTGGATCGAACTCATGCAGAAAGAGCGCGCATATCCGTGCAGCATGGCAAGCTCGCTGCGCGCCACGGGAAAGCCCGGGTTCCACAGTAGCGATCCATATCCGAAAACCCACATCGTCATTGCTCTGGTCCTTGCCCGTTTGGGCCTATAAACATCAAATCCGAGGCAGGAAAAAGGGCCAATGCTCATGCGTCGTCTGATACGAGTGTTCATTTTTATCGCCATCGCATGGAGCGCCTATTGGTTCATCGCGGGCTATGGTCTGCGCAATGCGATCACCAGCTGGTTCGATGCCCAGCAGGCGCGCGGCTGGCAAGCCGAATTCTCAGGCGTTGAAACGGCGGGCTACCCGACACATCACACCACCCGCTTAAACAACCCGGCGCTGGCCGATCCAGTCAACGGCACCGCCTGGAGCGCCGATTGGATCGAGTTTCAAAGCCCCGCAATCTGGCCCGGTCGTCAAACCCTCAGCTTTGCCGATACGCCTCAGCGCCTATCCTATTTCGACCAGACCGCGACGATCGAGGCCAAGGCTTTGCAAGCCGAGTTGGAACTACAACCCGGTGTCGCATTGGTGCTTGAGAAGATGGCACTAACCGCTGGTCCATGGCTGATCAGCGAAGACAATGAGGCGCTGGCAGACGGTGGTACCCTCAGCGTCATCATGGAGCAGACCACTGCGCCCGAAGCCTATGCCATCACGGCGCAAATTGACGGATTTACCCCCGGTGAGGATTTGCGTGCGCTGATGCAATCGGCGACCTCGCTCCCCCAGCGGTTCGAGACGTTGCAGTTGGATATGCTGACCACGTTCGACAAGCCTTGGGACCGGACCGCGCTAGAGGACAGCCGCCCTCAGCCCGTCGCCATTGATCTGAATCTGGCCGAGGTCAAATGGGGCGAGTTACGCCTGTTTGCAGCCGGTGAGTTGGACGTAGACTCGCAGGGCATCCCGACCGGAGAGATTGCAATCAAAGCCGAGAATTGGCGTGACATGATCGCAATGGCGAATGCCGCCGGTGCCCTGCCCGATCAAGCCGTTGACCCGGTGACCCGCGCGCTCAACTTTCTGGCCGGACTGGGCGGCAACCCGAACGCACTGGACCTGCAACTAAATTTCCGTGACGGGTTCGTGGCTCTGGGGCCGCTCCCTCTTGGCCCGGCCCCACGTCTTATCCTGCGCTAGCGGCAGTAGGAGCCCTTGCGATACCGCGCCGTATCCAGATGAAAATGGTCTCGATGATACCTGTCTGAATTGGGTCCCAACACGGTGCCAAACGGCCCGCAGGCCCCTCGCCATATCTTCTTGAGTTGCTTTTGCGAGGGATTCTTGCGCCATCCTTTCAGGACGGTTACGACCTCTCCATCCGCCATGACAAAGCCGGAGATGTCTATGGCGCGGCCCTTGCCATGCTCAGAGACTCGCGCGCCTTTTTGGTTGTTGCGCGTCCGGCAGGCATAGTGCGCAGCAACTTGCAGCTGGACCACAGGACCACGACGCTTGAACGTCGGTTTGACGGTTTTGTCGACCCATTTGTTCAACGCGATGGCCGTGCCGCAATCCATCGTCGAGGCCCGGCTCAGCGTCACTCCCGAGACCGAGGTGATCTGAACCGCATCCTTGACCCCGCAGGCCTTGGTTTTGCTGGAGACGCGCCCGACAGGCTTGCCCTGTATCGCGATATCACCGCAGACCGACCCCTTGCGCAGCTTGCGCTTCTTGAACAGCACCTCCTGCTCAAGCGATTTGGGTCTGAGATAGGGCATTAAAGAGGTATCAGGCCCCAGCAGCGGCAAATCCGCCGGGCGCGCTGCTACAGCGATAAGCTGAGGCGACTCGGGTCGTGTTTCGGGGCGCAGGTTCGGTATGGTCAAAGGCGTTGCTGCCCGGCTGGAGATCGCGACGATGCCAGCAGTTTCGACTGCTGCGTCGGGGCGCGCAACTGGATAAAGCGATTGATCGGGCGCGGCGGCTTGGGTGGATGTGGCCCAAAGCACGGCAACAAACGCGTATCGCAAAACCTGTCTCATGACCCTGCCTTTCCCCGGCCAAAGTCCGGCGCATCGGTATCCTGACCCGCATCAATAATCCCACGCCGGATCGCGCGGGTGCGGGTGAAATAGTCGAAAAGATGCTCTCCGTCCCCGGTGCGGATCGCACGCTGCAGGGCGAAGAGCTCTTCGGTGAAACGGCCTAGAATCTCAAGCGTCGCGTCCTTGTTGGTCAGGAACACGTCGCGCCACATGGTTGGGTCCGAGGCCGCGATGCGGGTGAAATCCCGAAAGCCGGCAGCCGAGTACTTGATGACCTCGCTATCGGTCACACGGCGTAGGTCGTCGGCAACACCGACCATCGTATAGGCAATCAGGTGCGGCGCATGAGAGGTCACGGCTAGAACCAAATCATGATGGTCCGCGTCCATCTCATCGACATTGGCCCCCATGCCTTCCCACAAGGCCCGCAACTGGGCGGTGGCCTCGGGGTCCGATCCTTCGACCGGCACCAGCAGACACCAGCGATTGTCAAAAAGCTCGGCGAACCCGGCCTCAGGCCCCGAATGCTCGGTCCCGGCCAAAGGGTGCGCAGGGATGAAATGGACGCCTTCAGGGATATGAGGCGAAACGGCCTCGATCACGCTGCGTTTGACCGATCCAACATCCGTCACCGTTGCCCCCGGCTTCAGCATTGGGGCGATGTCCTGTGCGACCACGCCCATCGCGCCAACCGGAACGCAGAGGACGACCAGATCCGCGCCCTCGACCGCCTCTTGCGCGGTGTCGCAGACCCGATCACACAAGCCGATCCTGCGGGCTGTGTCGCGGGTAGCCTCAGAGCGTGCATAGCCGGTGACTTCACCAGCCAGACCTGCGCGTTTGATGGCCCAGAACATGGAGGAGGCGATCAGACCCAGCCCGATCAGCGCAACACGGTCGTAAATCTGGCTCATGCTGCGCCCTCTTTGAATGCGGTGATGGCCGCGACGACACGGCGGCAGGCTTCCTCATCGCCCACGGTGATCCGCAGCGCGTTTGGCAGGTTGTAGCCCGCAACGCGCCGCACAATCAAACCCTGCGATTTTAGGTAGTCATCGCAGGCCTCTGCCTCGGCCTGATCGGCAAAACGCGCAAGGATGAAGTTGGTGAAAGACGGATCCGACGGGACGCCAATCTTGGCCAGCTCATCCGACAACCATACCCTCAGGCGCGCGTTTTCAGCCTGACAGAAGGACAGGAATTCGACATCATTCACGGCCGCTTCGGCCGCAGCCAGCGCAGTCAAAGACAGGTTGAACGGTTGGCGCACCCGGTTCAGCACGTCGATGATCGACTGATGCGCATACCCCCAGCCCACGCGCATTCCGCCCAGCCCATAAACCTTTGAAAAGGTCCGGGTCATGATCACGTTCTCATGGGCATCGACCAGAGACGCACCGCCATCGAACCCGTCTACAAACTCGGCATAGGCCCCGTCGATAACCACCAGGCAGCTATCCGGCAGACCTTGCGCCAAACGCTCCAGTTCCTGTTGCGAGATCATGGTTGAGGTCGGATTGCCGGGGTTGGTGACAAACACGATCCGCGTCTGCGCTGTTATGGCTGCTAAAATGGCATCCACATCGACCTTGCGGTCGCGCTCGGCCACCATGACCGGCGTGGCCCCCGCCATCCGAGCAATGATCGGATACATGGAAAACCCATGTTCCGTATAAACCACCTCATCCCCCGGCCCTGCATAGGCCTGAGCGATGAATTGCAGCACTTCGTCACTGCCCACACCGCATATGATCCGCGCCGGGTCCAGACCGTGACGCGCGCCCACCGCATTGCGCAGGCTGGCGTGGTCGGTGCTGGGATAGCGATGCAAGGTGGCGGCGCTGTCGCGCACCGCCTCAATCGCTTTGGGGCTAGGGCCAAACGGGTTTTCGTTGGAGCTCAGCTTGATCACATGCTCAACACCCGCCACATGCGACTGGCCGCCTTGATACAGCGCAATGTCCATAATGCCGGGTTGAGGGGTAATCTTGGTCATGAGAGGCTCCGTTTATTGGGCCTCTCATACCTGTCTCAACGCTTTCAGAAAAGCAGCAATTCCATCATGCGGCTTTGAAGCGCGCAGTCGCCGGGTCGGCATTGTAGAACGGTGCGAATTCTTCAGTCCGACGGGACAGGTCGTTGACGCTGTCGATGATGAACTGGACCGTTTCCTCGCGCATCAGATACGAGAAGTTCAGACGCACCCATCCGGGCTTTTTCATCTCCTCACCCGCGGACAGAGCGGCGTGCAATTCCTCTGACGCGGCACGATCTATGCCCAGAAGCCGATGCGCGTATGGGCCGGCACAGGCGCACCCTCCGCGCGCCTGAATGCCGTATATGTCGCTGAGCATACGTGTGAACAGTTGCTGGTGTACCGGTTGCCCTGCATTGTCGCGCACGAGGAAGGAAAAGATCGGCAGGCGATGTGCATTCTCCACCCCAAGCAAGGTCAGGTTCGGGTTGTCTTTCCACCCCTCCAGCGCCATTTGGTTATATTGCGCCTCGCGGCGGGCGATCTCATCTGTTCCGACGACATCCTTGACGATGAAGGCAAGTGCCGCGCGGATATCTCCGATCACATTGGGCGTTCCCGCCTCCTCTCGCGTTGAAAGGTTTTCGCTGTAGTCGTGGCGCCAGGGCGAGACGAAACTCACCGTCCCCCCGCCCGGCCAGCTGGGGCAACGACGCTGTACAACACTCTGGTTCACGACCAGTACGCCCGACGCCCCCGGCCCGCCCGGAAACTTGTGCGGAGACACCACGATCGCATCTTTGCCCGCACCCGCAGGCCCCATGTCCATCGGCAAGTAAGGCCCACCCCCGGCATAGTCCCAAACGGCCAGAGCGCCATGTGACTTGAGCAAACGCGTCACCGGATCGGGATCGGTGATGATCCCCGTCACATTGGACGCGGCCGAAAATGACCCGATCAACAGATCCGCATCAGCGTGCGTGTCCAACGCCGCCTGCAGCGCGCGCAGATCAACGCCCCCTTCCGCCGCTTCCGGAATCTCAACCACCAGAGCCTTGCTCTCGCGCCATGGCAAAATGTTCGAGTGATGCTCATAAGGACCGATTAGGACAACCGGTTGATCAGCTTCCGCCACCCCGAGCAGACTGACCAACCGGTTGAGCCCCGCCGTGGCGCCGGACCCGGTAAAGATCACCGCGTCTTCTCCCCTCGCGCCAACAAGGCGGGCTATCTCATCGCGCGCTTCGCGACGCAGACGGGTCATGTAGGACCCACAGAAGGAGGCTTCGGTGTGGCTGTTGGCATAAAACGGCAACACATGATCGGCCACAAAGTCTTCGACCTGTCGCAACGCGCGACCCGAAGCAACGTAATCCGCATAGACAAGCGGCACGTCCCCCTGCAGACCCGGGATCAGAACATTCTCTCCGATCAGCCCGTCGCGCAGGTGGGAATTGTGGGTGGTCGAACAGAGATCCGCACGAAATTTGGACAGGGTCATAGCATTGGCTCCTTACTGTAAGTCCAATGTGATCCATCCGAACTGTGGAAACATTATCGTTCTTTGCGTAGAATTCATAAATTTTGTGTCATATGATCAGATATGAGCCAAAATTTAGATCAAATAGACACTCACATCCTGAGAGAGCTTCAAAAAGACGCCACCCTTTCGCAGCGCGAGCTGGCCGATCGGGTCGGGCTGTCCCAGAACGCGTGTTGGCGCAGGTTGAAAGCGCTGAACGAAAACGGGGTTCTGATCGGGTCAACCGCCCGCATCGCGCGCGAGACTTTGGGGCTGAACCTCGTGGTCTTCGTTATGCTGCGCACCCGGCATCATTCAGCCGAGTGGCTGCAGGCGTTTCGCCGCCATGTTCTGACCATTCCCGAGGTTGTGGATTTCCATCGGATCGGCGGTGACTATGACTATCAACTGAAAGTCGTGACCCAGGATATGGCGTCTTACGACAAGGTCTACCAACGCCTGATCGAGAAAGTAGAACTGGACAGCGTGACCTCATATTTTGCGATGGAAGCGATCGCCGAAGGGCGACCACTTCCGATCTGAACTCAGGCCAAACCAAGCATCGCCTTCATGCCGCCGATAAAAGTTGCGTCGTCCAGAGCCTTGCGGTTGTCTAAGTATTCAGCGGCATCTTCGCCGGCACGATAGCGCAAAGTGTCAGTGTCGTCCGTCACCGCGGTCAAAATGACATCGGCGACAACACTCGGCGGCGACGTGCGCGCTGCCATCTCTTCCGAGCCCCACGTGCTGAACAAGGCCTGCACGACAGGTTGATACTCGGCCATGCTTTCGTCATTGACAAAATCAAACGAACGGCCACCAAAATCGGTGGCAATCAGACCAGGCTCGACAATCTTGACCTTGATACCGGCCGCAGCAAGTTCGTAGTGCAGCGACTCTGACAGGCCTTCAACCGCGAATTTTGTGCCGTGATAAAGCGTTCCGAGGGGGAAGGTGATTTGCCCGCCAATGGACGAAATATTGACGATGCAGCCCGAACCATTTGCGCGCATATGCGGCAGAACGGCTTTTGTCACAGCCAACAAGCCAATCACATTGGTATCGAATTGCCGCCGGATACGCTCCATCGGGAAAGCTTCGAGCGGGCCGTACGCGCCGTATCCCGCGTTGTTCAAAAGAACGTCAATCTGACCAAAGCGTTCAATCCCCTCGGCAACGGCGGCCGCAATTGAACCCTCATCGGTGACGTCCAGACGTGTGACCAGAACATTCTCGAGTTGCGTCAGCTCAGCTTCCTTGCTGGGGTCGCGCATAGTAGCAATGACGTTCCAGCCCTGCATGAGAAACAGCTCGGCTGTAACTCTGCCAATACCAGATGAAGCGCCAGTTATGAGGATAGTCTGTGCCATGGTCATTCTCCGCAATTGTTAGCCTGATCTCTAGATAGGTTAGAAAACCGCGATGCGCCTGCCGAATTCTCCTCAATATCTGCCTAATTCTCTGGCCGTCAGGATTCTGGCTAGCACTGACCTCTTGCGCAAAATATGCTGAATTAGGCAGTGGGGACACCATGACACAACATGATTTAGTTGAGAAAATCTGCGAAGCCGTGGGCGGACAGGCAGAAGATGCTGCTTTCTACCCCACTGCACTGGACGGTTTCGGCCTTCTTCATGATGTCAAAACGAAATCAATAGAAGCGCAGGTGTATGAACCTATTGTCTGCCTAGTTCTACAGGGGAAGAAAGAAACACGTATCGGCGATCGCCTTGTTCACTTCGGTGCAGGCGACTCTCTGATCGTCAGCCATTCACTTCCGGTTTTGGCCGCTGTCACTGAAGCAAGTCGGGAAAAGCCCTATGTCGGTCTCGTATTCTCGTTGGACTTAACCATCTTACGCGGGCTCTATGACTCTATCGGTTCGGAACCTGCTGGAATCGAAACAGCCCAAAGCCTTGTCGCATCAAAAGCCTCGCCCGATCTGATTAACGCCATGACTCGCCTGTTTCACGTCAGTCTAAACCCTACGGATGCAAAAATTCTCGCACCAATGATCAGCCGTGAAATCCACTACCGACTCCTACAAGCAGATCACGGTGGCATGCTGCGGCAAATGCTATGGCGCGACAGTGCCGCCAGCCGTATCGCGCGCGCAATAGACATCATTCGCGCGGATTTTCGAACAGCCCTGCCCGTCTGCGATCTGGCACAAAGCGCTGGCATGAGCGTTTCTGCCTTTCACGCCCATTTTAAGGCGGTGACAGCCACGTCGCCGCTACAATACCAAAAAGACCTCAGGCTGCTAGAAGCACGCAGGCTTTTGTCGCACGGTTCGCTGAGTGTGTCGCAAGCAGCGTTTGAGGTTGGCTATGAAAGCCCGACCCAGTTCAGTCGGGAATACTCGCGCAAATTCGGCGTGCCACCTCGTCAGGACATCGGGTCAAAATGCATTGCTTAGAAACAAAAAAGGCCGCGCTGAAAGCGCGGCCTTTGTAATCTCGGGTGCCCGCGAAGATTAGTTCTTCGCGTAGAATTCGACAACCAGGTTCGGTTCCATCATGACCGGGTAAGGCACATCGCTCAGGCCCGGTGCGCGTACGAAGGTCGCGGTCATTTTCGAGTGGTCGGCGTCGATGTAATCAGGAACATCACGCTCCGCCAGAGCAACAGCTTCCAGAACGACTGCCAGCTGCTTGGACTTGTCACGCACTTCGATCACGTCGCCTTCTTTGACACGGTAGGACGGGATGTTGACCCGCTTGCCGTTCACTTTGACGTGGCCGTGGTTCACGAACTGACGTGCAGCAAAAACGGTCGGTACGAACTTGGCGCGGTAGACTACGGCGTCCAGACGGCGCTCCAGCAGACCGATCAGGTTTTCACCGGTGTCGCCTTTTACACGCTCAGCTTCGGCGTAGATGCGGCGGAACTGCTTCTCGGTCAAGTCGCCGTAGTAGCCTTTCAGCTTCTGCTTGGCGCGCAGCTGCAGACCGAAGTCCGACAGTTTGCCCTTGCGGCGCTGGCCGTGCTGGCCGGGGCCATATTCACGACGGTTGACCGGGGATTTCGGACGACCCCAGATGTTTTCGCCCATCCGGCGGTCGATTTTGTACTTGGCAGACGTGCGTTTGGTCACGGCTGATCTCCTTCTCTAGTGGCATTGCAGCTTGATCCGAAAACCGGTTCCCACTTTTCGGGCTGCAATAGCGTCTCCGCTCAACCCGATGCGAGATAGTTTCGGCCGCACCGCAACAATGAAGGGCGTTGTCCTCTTGAGGTTTCCCCCATGACAGGCATCCCCTTGCGGGGGCCACCAACACCAATGAAGCCGCGCTTATATCCGCAGAACTGTCAGAGTCAACACGTCCCGACGGCCCTGCTCAAATTTCTTGGAGGGTTTTTAGGCCAACGGGTTCAGCGCCAGCCAGGTAACCAAACCTATGAAAGGTAACCCGGCGCGGATTTTCCTGGAAAGGCCACCACCTTTGCGGTCGGCTGCGGTACACTCTGCAGGTCAGCACCGGCATGTGTGACTTCACTGATCCAGAAATCCTGATCCCGAGGCGGACAGCCAGCGTTAAACACCAGACTCGGCCATTGTTCGTCATCGGTGATAACCAAGTCTGCCGAAAAACGTTGCGCCCCATTGGTCAATGTGACCGTACCGCAATGCTCACCCGAAATCTCTTGCGAGGCTGAGAACGCGTCGCGGGTGCGCACAGCAGTCGCACCCATATGTCCCAATTGTTCAAGATTTTGCTCTGCCACTTCGCCCAACACCAGCGCCTGACCACGCCAGGACCATGCGGACCCGACCGCCAAAAAGGCCAAAGGCGCCGCCTCAAGCCCGTCAAGCTCGGTTTGATTCCATGAAATGGCTACACGACCGTTATATCCGGCTCTCATATACCTGCTCGCACTTATCAACACCCCACCCAGTACTCAACCCGCTTTATCAGGGGAGATTCCGGCGGAAAAGAGACAGAATTTGAGCAATCACGTGAATGTTGCCGAATAGAATCAACTATCCGTGAACAAACCTGTGCCACCCAAGCTTCCTTAAGTGCGTATAGGGAATTTAAGTATTTAATATTAATACTAATATTTAAAAATCTGAAACCGCAGGCGGCCGTAGCCGCTCTGCAGTTTCAGCCTGAGACTTCCCGTTCACACCTCAACTTCGACCTTGCCGATCGGGTTTGAACAGCACGCCAGAATGTAGCCTGCTGCTATGTCATCCTCGGAGATACCGCCATTGTGTACCATGTGAACTTCACCCGAGGTCTTTTTGACCTTACAGGTGCCGCAAACGCCAAACGTACAGCCCGAGGCAATGTTCAACCCGACCGCGCGTGCCGCAGCCAGAACCGTATCCGTCTCGGCAACCTTGGCAGTGACGCCCGAACTCGCAAAAACGATCTCGGCGGCGCTGTCATCGTCGGGGATGACGTCGTACAGATCGGGTTGATCTGCTTCGGTCTCAACCGGGGCACCAAAGCTCTCCTGATGGTAGTTGTCCATGTCAAAGCCAAGACCCGACAGAGCGTCCCTAACAGCTTGCATGAACGGCTCCGGACCGCAGCAATAGACCTCGCGATCCAGATAGTCTGGGGCCATCAGGCCCAACATCAGCTGGTTGAACTGACCCTGGTAGCCGGTCCAGGGACTGTAGCGATCCGCTTTCTCCACAACAAACTTCAGATCCAGACCCGGCGTCCGGCTTGCCATCTGCTCCAACCGTTGGCGGAAGATGATCTCGGACGGACGCTTGGCGCAGTTGATGAAGACGACATCCAGATCGCGGCCTTCATCCCACATACAGGTCGTCATGGACATCATCGGCGTGATGCCCGAGCCCGCCGAGATGAACAGATATTTGGGGGCAACGCTTTCAGCATTGGTGAACAGACCCGCCGGGCCAATCGCCCGCATCCGCATACCCGGCTGCAGATTGTCCAGCATCCAACGCGTGCCGATACTGTCCGGCTGCGCCTTAGCCGTGATCGTGATGGACCGTGGACGCGATGGGGATGACGAGATCGTATAGGTCCGATGCACAACGCCCCCCGGCTGCCCCGGTGCCGGAATTTCCAGCGTCAGGAACTGACCCGGATGGTAGGCAAACAACGCCCCCGAAGGGGCGCGAAACGTAAAGCTCGCGGTGTTTGGCGTTTCGGGCACGACCGAGACGCATTCCAGCGTCTCGTCATCCTGCCAGATCGAGGCAACAGCGTTCAGATCTTTCATCTCCGTCACTCCGCCGCCATCGTGTTAGGTGCCAGGTGGCGCGCCAGGGTGCTGCAATACCAATCGGTGAATTGCAGAACACCGGATTCCTGGATCCCCGAATACGGCCCCGGCACATAGGCCGGGCTGTTGATGCCCATCTGGTTGTCTTCTACCACGCGGCGATCTTCGTCATTGGTGGCCATCCAAACTTCGGTCAGGCGCTTGACGTCATAGTCGACCCCTTCAACCGCATCCTTGTTGACCAGCCATTTCGTGGTGACTTCGGTCTCGGTCGGGCTGACCGGAGTGACGCGGAAAACAATCGAATGATCAGCCAGGAAGTGGTTCCATGTGCTGGGATAGTGGAACTTCAACAACGTCCCCGCATCCGCAAAGGGCGAACGGCCCAGAAAGCGGCGTACAGCGGATTTGCCGTCCAGAGTATAGCTTTCCGCCCCTTCCTTCAGCGGCATCCGCGCCAGACGGTATTGCCCGTCATCATGCAGATAGAACTGAGACGGCATGCCTGCGGCCTCACACCGGTCGAAGTGAGTTTGCATGAAGGCCGGGGTTTCACCCCCTTCGATACCGGTCACCGAGGGATCATCAGGGAAGGTCCGGCACAGCGAAGGGTGGTTGCCGCCGCAGTGATAGCACTCGCGGTTGTTTTCCCAAACGAGCTTCCAGTTGCCGTTCTCGATGATCGTGCTTTCAAAAGCGACCTTGGCGTTGCTCAGATCATGCGACTCCAGATAGGGACGCGCCTTGTTGGCGAATGTGTCGAAATCAGGCGCTTCATCTGCAAGACAGATATAGACCAGCCCGGCCAATTCCCGGCAGTGAACGGTTTTCAGCCCGTGTTGTTTGGGGTCGAAATCCGGCCCCATGTCGCGGGCCCACAGCAATGAACCATCAAGCTCATAGGTCCACTGGTGATAGGGGCAAACCAGTTTGGGCGAGTTCCCCTTGGCCGCTTTGCAGATGATCGACCCGCGATGGCGGCAGGTGTTGTGGAAGGCCCGGATCTGGTTGTCCGCACCGCGCACGATGATCACGCGATATGCGCCTACATTGTAGGTCACATAGTCGCCTGTTTTCACCAGCTCACATGCCGGAATGGCGAACAGCCAGTCCCGGTAGTGGATGACTTCAAGGTCGGTCTGAAAGACCTCTGGATCTGTATAGAATGCCTGTTCAAGGGCATAGGCCGGGTTTCGACGCGCCAACAGGCTTTGAACGTTGCTCACTTCTGGCTCTCCTGCCGCGCCCCGCGGCTTCGCTTGGGCAGATGACATCAGAGGCCATTCCGGAGCCGCGCGAGGATCACGTCCGAAACCTGTGCCCCCACCGCCACCCGCGGTTTGACATATATGCAAGGCTGGTTTCCGGACTTGAAAGGGGCTTACGCCCGGTTTCGACACCTTCCCGGGATCCTCGTCCCAGTGGTCACCTGTCGAACCTGACCTTTCTTACCGTTGCGGGGGCAGCGCCGGAATTGCACCGGCTTCCCAATTCTCTGCCACCTGAGAATCAGACAGCAGCACCTCACACGCGCAACCTACTCGGAGAAGGACTCGTGGCTGAAAGCCTTGCGACATTTCCAGAAACAAAACAGACATGGTCTGCAAAAATGGAAACCTGAAACAGGGCTGCGTTTTGAGACAAGAACAAAAAAACGGAATTCACCCGTGCTGCGATGTGTCCCACAAATGCGAGTGCATAAAGGGCGCAATCGCAAGTGTCTTGCCCCCCAGCTTTTCAACATATCCTGCGGTAAGCTCTAGCGCCATCCATGCCTCGGGGATCGTCAGAAGGTCCGGATATGGCGTCTCTTTGTCGGTAGGGACAAACCCAAATCGGGGATAGAAAGTCGGAACGCCCAACACGAAGACAGCGTCTGTTCCAACGGATCTCAAGTGGTTGATGCTCGTCTCCATCATCTCTCTGCCAACACCGAGACCTTGATGCTCGGGCGAGACACCGCAGGGCGCCAGAAGACAGCATTTAACGTCCGGGTGATCCTGGAAGACAAACGGGGTGAACATGACATTGCCCGCGATCTGCCCCTCACGCCTTACGCTGATTGAAATCGTTTCCGGATACTCAAGGAGATCTTCGGCGAGTTGAGCGATTTCGTCACCTTCTGCTTCGCCAAAAGCCAGCCTATGCACATTCAAGATGGCATCGGTTTCTGAACGGTCCATGATCCATCCCTATCCTGAGCTAAACAGCCTGCGCCGCGTCATACGGCGCGAAACTACCCGACCGACGCCCCAGATGTCGCATTTGGCGAGCTTCGGCAAGACCAGCCGCTCAGGTCAATATGTTTCTTCGTACAATCGGCAGCGTGCGTCTGTGTCCAGATGTTCGGTTGTCGCGATCTCGGATTGCTTGTGCGCTTGATACACCTCAGCGAAGCCTTTGGGGAACCAACCGGTGACAACCGGGTTGGAAACGAACCGGTCTAGCGCGTCTTCCAAGGTCTGAGGCAAGCGCACCAGCCCCCTTTGGTTCAGTTCTGCGACGTCCAACAGCGAAAGATCTTCCTCGGTTGGAATGGGCGCGGGTAGCCCCTCTTCGATCCCTTGCGCCCCAGCCATGACAACCGCCGCAAGCGCCAGATGAGGCGAAGCTGCAGCATCCGCCGCGCGGTATTCGATGTTGAACTGCCCCGTGATCGAGGCCGGGTCTTTTGCAGTTACAGGACAAATCCGCAAGGAAGCCTCGCGATCGCGGAAACCCAGATTGTTGAAAGCCGCAGACCAACGATGCGGTGTCAGGCGCTCATACGAGATCACCGAAGGCGCAGTCAGGGCCAGGATTGCATCCAGATATTTCAAAACTCCAGCAGCGAAGGCACTCGTCAGGTCCGACATACCGCAGGGCCCGTCTTCGGCGTAGGTCAGCGGCGCGCCTCTATCGTCAACAAAGCTCATATGGATATGGACCCCATTCCCAACGCTCGCGACATCACGAATAGGGGTATAGGTCGCCCGCTCGCCATAGGCCTGTGCAGTCGCATAGGTCAGTTCGCGTACCATGATGGCCGCGTCCGCTGCGCGTACCCCCAGTTCAGGACCGATGACGACCTCATATTGGTTTGGCCCATATTCCTTCATGATCGAATCCGGCTTCAAACCGACCTGACAAATCGCGTTGATCAAGGTCTCGCACAGATCACGCTGCAGGCCAAAGCCCCGGTGACCATAGGCTTCGTTGGCCTGGCTTGGCGGATCTTTCAGCTGGAACTCATGCTCGAACGCAGCCAGCAAATTTGCGCCTGAGACCTTGTGCAGCCGCTCCAGCGCCGCCCTCAACAAACTGCGCGTGCAGAAGTCCCACGGGTCTCCGTCAAGCGTGACGATGTCGCCCATAAGAAAATGCAGACCAGTTTCTTCGCCGAACTCGACTTTTGTCTCGGCCGTGGCGTCCGGGATCAGAAGAAGATCGCCCAGCGCACCAAACGGGCTTTCGGCAATTCCGTCAAAGCAGTTGATCTGAACATTCGTTGGTGTCCACCCGACCCCGCGCTGCAACCGCTTGTTCAGTTGATCCGCCGGAAAGGCCTTGCCCCGTAATTTACCGGCAAGGTCAGAGGTGGCGACAAACATCAAGGGGGTTTTGGGCATCATGGGTTGGGGTCCTGATTGTGGGATCGCATGGCGTCCCAGGCTTCGATGCGGGATTTCGTCTGGTCCCAGTTGTCTTCGGCGATACGCGTCACCAGCGCCTCGGTCACGGCAAGGGCCGCTGTATACGTGTCCCAGAGCGTGCCGCTTTCGATCGGAACTGGCAAGATTTCTGCCGCATGGCGGGATATGGGAGACAGCCATTTGTCTGTCATGAGGACAACGCGAACCCCTCGGTCCTGCGCGGCAGTCGCGGCCAATCGCGCCAGCGCGGGTTGGTAGCGGCGAAAATCGACGAGAAACAGGATATCCGCAGGCTTCATCCGCAGCAGGTATTCCGGCCAGACCTCATTGTTGGCCGGAAGATGATACACGCCGCTGCGGGTTTGGCGCAGGTGAAAGGACAAATGCTGCGCGATGGTGTCACTGATCCGACCGCCCAAGATATAGACATCGCTTTTAGGCTGGCTCAGTACCGAGCATATGCGCTGAAACTGCGCCTCGGTGATGCCTTCTGCCGACAGCGCCATCTGGGACGAGGCGCGCGCGATGAAATCACGTAAGAACCCTCCATCAACACTGCGCCCTTCGCCGTGCAGATCGGTGGGCGAGCGTTGGCCTTCTTTCAATTCCGACAAGAGAGCACGTTGGAATTCCTGATAACCGCCCAGTCCGATCTTGGTGACAAACCGAGAGATCGACGGGGCCGATACCTCGGCCCGGCGCGCGAGTTCCTGAATCGTGACCAAACCCGCATAGGGGTAGTCGCTGAGCAAAGCAGCGGCCAGCTTGCGCTCGCTCGCGGTCATGTTCTCCGCCTTCGCTTCAATCCTCTGCCTAACAAGCAAGCGGCACCTCCTGATCTGAATGGATCGCATGGAATAAAAATTTCAGTCAATCTATTTTTCATTGACTCTGAAAAAACTTGTTCTCTAACGTGGGCCTTATGAACACATCAGCTGCCACCCAAGAACTGCTGGTCGCCGGGGATCCCGACCCGGTGGAATGGGTGAATCGTGACAGTGATGCAAAGATCGCGCTGCTCTGCGAACACGCCGGACGCGCGATCCCGAAAAAGCTGGGCAATCTTGGCGTCTCGGAAGAGGTGCAGGCCAGTCATCGCGGTTGGGATATCGGAGCCGAGGCTGTGGCCCGGCAATTGGCTGACCTCCTACGGGCACCTTTGATCTTGCAGCGCTATTCCCGCCTTGTGATTGATTGCAACCGCCCGATCGAGGCACCGGACTCAATTCCGCCAAACAGCTTTGGAGAGCAGATCCCAGCCAATCTGAACTTGACCGCTGCGGATCGCGCAGCACGTCAGCGCGAGATCATGGCCCCTCTGAACGGTGCCATTGAACATATGCTGGACCGGGCACCGCGTGTACTTGCGGTGTCGATCCACTCCTTCGCCGCACAGGTCGATGGTGAGACGCGACCTTGGCACGCTGGATTTCTGACCCGCGTTGACCCGAAAACGGGACAAGCCGCCATCGACCATATCTCATCCCTACGTCCCGATCTGCATATGGCGTTGAACCAGCCCTATCAGATCGAAAGTGAAAGCGACTGGTTCATACCGCGTTTCGCCGAACCGCGCGGACTGGCACATTCGCTGGTCGAGATCCGCAATGACCTGATCCGCGATACAAAAGGCGTCGAAGATTGGGCGCAGCTTCTCGCCGAAGCCTTTACCCGGATATTGGAGACCAAGACGTGACCTTGACCCGAAATGTTCCACTTATCCCATCGCAATCCGCGCTGTTGTTCATTGACGTGCAGAACTATTCGGCACACCGGGAAGGAGCCGAATTCAAAGACCTGCCTGAGGCCGAATTCAATGAGAAATACGGCTGGTTTTTCGATCAGCTAGACACCCGCGTGATCCCGAACATGCAGGCCATACAGGCCGCCTGCCGCACTGCCGGCGTCGAGGTCATGTATACCAATATCGAAAGCCTGACACTCGACGGGCGTGACCGGTCACTGGACTACAAGATTACGGGTTTTCATGTTCCCAAGGGCAGCTGGGAGGGAAAGGTCATTGACCAGATCGCACCCCAAGGGGATGAGATCGTACTGCCGAAGACGTCTTCTTCGGTGTTTGTGTCCACGCATGTTGACTACATCCTGCGTAATCTTGGCGTTCGTCAGGTCGTTTTGTCCGGTCTTTTGACGGATCAATGCGTCGAAAGCGCCATCCGGGACGCGTGTGATCTGGGCTACCTTGTCACTCAGGTCGAAGATGCCTGCCTGACCCATACGCAGGATCGGCACGATAGCTCTCTGCGCGCGATCAAGGGTTATTGCCGACAAGTCACTACAAAAGAACTGGTCGAGGAATTGGCCGGTGCTTGATCTGAACAGCATCACCAAGACCTTTGGCGGGGTCCACGCCGTTGAGGATGTGACCATGTCCGTCGCACCGGGCGAGGTGCGCGGCCTGATCGGCCCCAATGGCGCAGGCAAGACGACGCTGGTCAACCTGATCTCTGGCCTGCTGACCCACTCGGCAGGCAGCCTTTCGCTGGATGGCGAGCCACTGGACAACCTGCGCGCCCACGAACGCGCGGCGCGCGGTGTGGCGCGGACGTTCCAGAACCTGCGGGTCTTTCCAAGCCTCAGCGTCGCGCAAAACATCGACGTCGCCCGCTATTCTGGCCGCGGCGCCGAAATTGTCGAGGCCGCGATCCCCGAGTTCGGACTGTCAGACAAGCTCAACCAAAATGCCGGGTCGTTGGCATATGGGCAGCTTCGGCGGTTAGAGATCGTTCGCGCGCTGGCCCTGAACCCGCGTGTCCTGATGCTGGACGAACCCGCCGCTGGGATGAACGAACAGGAAACGGAAGCTCTGGGTAAGTCACTGACATGGGTGCGGACGCATTCGGACTGCGCGATTTTGGTGATCGATCACGATCTGAAATTCATCATGTCGCTCTGTGACAAGATCACTGTTTTGAACATGGGCGCCATCATTGCCGAAGGCGCACCCGAAGAAATAACCAAGAACCAAGAGGTTATCGACGCTTATCTTGGCGAAACCGATGAACGTGCCGCGTGACGCAGGCGGCTTTCAACAGGAGAACAAGTATGAAGAAGTTGACCCTTACGACTCTGACCGCCATGAACCTCGCCCTACCCGCGGTCGCTGAAGATACGATCAAGATCGGACTGGGCGTACCGATGACAGGTGATCTGGCCATCTACTCCGAATACCTGGGCGCGCGCTGTATGGCCGATATGATCAACGCCGACGGTGGTGCTGGCGGCAAGCAGATCGAAGTCCTGGTGCAGGATTCCGCAGGCGACACGCAGGCCGCGATCTCACTGGCTCAGAAGTTTCTCGACGAAGGCGTTGTGATGCTGGGCACCACGCCGTTCTCGGACACGATGATCCCGGTGGCTCAGATCGCCCAACCTTACGGCGTTTCCATCTTCCAGCCGCAATCCACGCAGGTCGAGATGCACGCGGGCATCGTGGACAATTTCTTTACCGGCGTCTCGCCTGATCCGTTCACGGCAACGGCAGCTGCCAACCATGCGCTCAGCGAAGGGGTCAAGAACGTGGTTCTACTGACCTCGGACGAAGGCGGGTCGTGGTCCGCGCGTACCCCGCTGTGGTTCGGTCAAGTGATCGAAGAGGGCGGCGGCAAGGTGCTGGCTAAGATGAATTTCAGCTTTGGCACATCGGACTGGTCGCCTCAGATCGCGGACATGAAAGCACTGGGTGAAGAGATCGACGCCGTTTATATTTCGTCGATCATGCCCGATATTGGTGTGCTGGTTCGACAGCTGCGCAGCGCGGGGATCGACGCTTGGGTGGTCGGCTCGGACGGGTTTGACGATCCATCGCTGGATGCTGTCGCGGCTGATGATCCTGCGATTCTCGACAAGGTGTTCTTTGCCACGCTGGCCCCAAGCCACGACGAAAGCGCCGTGGTCAAGTTCATGGCGGACTGCAAGGATTTGGGCCACGATGTGCCCGGCTTGTTCCCAGCCACCGGTGCCGACACAGTCAAGGCCGTTGCCTGGGCGGTCGAAACCTCCGGCAGCAGCGACCCGGCGGTGATTGCGGAAACGATCCGCACGGCCGAGTCGATCCCGGTTCTGACAGTCGACAGCATTTCGTTCAAGGATACGAAAACCTATGCCCAGCGCACGATCCCTGTGATTGGCTACAAAGATGGCAAGCGGGTTCTGATCTCGAACGAAATTCCCGAAAACACACCGAAAGACTGGAACTGAGCCAAAAGACGGGGGCGGTTCAAGCCCTCGTTTCCAATCCCATGCTGAATGTTGAAAAACTAATAGTTTCTCACGGTCCGATCGAGGCCGTGCACGGCATCTCTTTCGCCGTGGACAAGGGCCGCTGTGTGTCCTTGCTAGGCCCCAACGGCGCGGGCAAGACCTCGACCATCTCGGCGCTGATGGGGGTGGTCAAGTCCTCGGGCCGGATCACTTTTGACGGGGCCGATATCTCGGCCCTGCCTGTAGAAGCCCGCGTGCAGGCGGGTATGTCAGTGGCGCCAGAAGGACGGCGGATCTTCTCGAATCTGAGCGTCGAGGAAAACCTGGTTCTGGGCGGTGCCACGCGTTCTGACCGCACGGCCAAGGACGCCGATATCGCCCACTGGCTTGAGACCTTTCCAATCCTTGGCGAACGCAGAGACCAACCGGCTGGCACCTTGTCGGGCGGTGAGCAGCAGATGCTGGCAATTTCCCGCGCCTTGATGACACGCCCCAAGATCCTGCTGCTGGACGAACCCAGCCTAGGTCTTGCCCCCAAGATCGTAAGCCAGATTTTCCAGATGATCGAACAGCTGAAAGCGCAGGGAATGACGATCCTGCTGGTTGAACAGAACGCAACGCAGGCGCTGCGCCTGTCGGACTACGCTTACCTTTTGAACAACGGGCGGATCGTGGCCGAGGGGACGAAGGAAACACTGGGCCAGAGCAGCGCGCTTATGGCGGAACTGACGGGAATCGCCTGACATGGAATACGTGGCCCAGCAGATGATGAACGCGCTCGCCTTTGGTGCGGAATATGCGCTGATTGCACTCGGTCTTGCGATTGTCTTTTCGATCATGGGGCTGGTGAACTTTGCCCATGGTGAGGTGATCGCGGTTGGCGGCTACACAATGGTAGCCTTTGCCGCACTGGCACTGAACAACCCGTTCATCGTGATAGGCGGAGCGATCGCCGCTGCGATCCTGATGTCCCTTCTGCTTGAACGCGTTGCGTTTCGACCCGTGCGATACGCAGACCCAACCACCGGCCTGCTGACCGCCTTTGGTGTCTCAATCATACTGCAGAACGTGTTTTTGCTTGCGGTCTCACCACGCCCCGTGGCGGTGACGTCTCTGTATTTCCTCGACTGGCCCGTGCAGCTTTTAGGCGTTCAGGTATCTTCCCTTCAAGTGTTCGAGGCAGTGACGACGGTACTGGTGATCGTCGGGCTGATGCTGTTTCTCAAACGCACAACACTGGGTCTGGCCATGCGCGCCGCCTCGCTGGATTTTGAGATGGTCCGCATGGTTGGCGTCAAATCCAACAGGGTGTTTGCGGTGGCCTTCATGGTGTCGGGCCTACTGGCCGGGCTGGCCTGTATCTTCATCATGGCGCGCCGTGGATCGGTTGATCCGCATCTGGGGTTCAACCCGGTCCTCAAGGCCTTTGTGGCCTGCGTCGTCGGAGGGTTTGGCAGCCTGCCCGGAGCCGTGCTGGGCGGCTTTCTTCTCGGCGCGATCGAGGTCGCCATGCTAGTCCTACTGCCGCAGGAATATGGCGGCATGAAAGACGCCTTTGTCTTTGGAATCATAGCCCTCGTTCTGGTCTGGAGGCCGGATGGCATCCTGTCGCCCCCGACTGAGAAAGGGGACAAGATATGATCCTGAATCCCAGTCAGAAACGCGGGTTGGTGGGTGCTGCGATCCTGGCCGCCGTATTGATCGCGATTGGGCTGATCGTGACCTATTTCGGCTCTCGCTATCAGCTTCGGCTGGTATACAGCGCCTACGTGAACTTATTGGTCGTTCTGGCCATGCAGGTGTTCATGGGCAATGCGCGCCTGACCAACCTTAGCCACAGTGCCTTCATGGGGATCGGTGCCTATGTGGCCGCGATTTGCGTGACGCCGGTGACGGTCAAATCCATCTCTCTGCCGGATGCGCCTTGGGGGTTGAATGCCTTCTCGTTGGATCCGGTCAGTTCGGCGCTGCTTGCCATTGTGATCACCGCGGTTCTGGCCCTAATCGTCGGACTGTTTGTCGTGCGCCTGACAGGGTCTGGAGTGACCATCTTTTCCCTTGCCGTCCTGGTCATCGTGCATTCTGTATTCCTGTACCGCACCGACATTTTCAAAGGAAATCAGGCGTTTTTCGGCATTCCGCAGGTGTTCTCACTGACGTCTATAGTAATCTTGTCCGTATTCGTTGTGTTCATCGTGCGCCTGTTTCGCGAAAGCCGTTGGGGCATCCAACTACGCGCCTGCGCCGATGATGAGGTCGGAGCCGCCGCAATGGGCGTGAATATTCGCCGGTTACGCCTGATTGCCTGGGTCCTGTCAGCCATCCTGCTTGCGGTCGCCGGGATTGCTTACGCCTATTTCCTTGGCACGATCAGCGCACGGCCCTTCTATTTCAACCACGTCTTTCTGACACTCGCCATGCTGATCCTTGGGGGAATGCGGACAGTCACAGGTGCGGTTCTGGGCACGCTTCTGATCTCGTTCGGGTTGGAATGCGTGCGATGGCTGGAAACCGGCCCGGTCTTGCTGGGCATCGACCTGCCCGAAGTGCTCGGCTTGTCGGGTATTGCACTGGGAACGGTCATCGTACTGACCATGGCCCTGCGTCCCGGAGGGATCATGGGTGATCAAGAAATCGAAGACCTGGTTCTGAAAAAACAGGAGTAAGTCATGGGTTGCAACCACACCATCCACAAACACAACCACCATTTCGGATGGGACAACTCCATCGAACCCGTCCTGAGCGTCGACCCCGGCGAGACGGTCGAGGTCGAAACCATCGACAGCTCGGGCGGGCAGTTGAGCGCCTCCTCGACCGTGGCTGACCTGGGTGCACTGTCCTTTGACGCGGTCAATCCGGTCACGGGGCCGATCCACATCAAAGGGGCCGAGCCCGGCGATACAGTTGCCGTGACCTTTCTGGATTTCAAACCTTCGGGCTGGGGTTGGACCGCCAACATCCCCGGTTTTGGCCTGCTGACCGATCAGTTTCCCGACGCGGCGCTTCATATCTGGAACTATGATTCCACCGCGATGACCCCTGCTCTGTTCGGCCCGGGCGGGAAGGTACCGCTCAAGCCGTTCGTCGGCACAATCGGCCTGGCGCTGGCCGAGCCGGGCTTGCACTCCGTCGTCCCTCCGCGCCGGGTCGGCGGCAATCTGGACATCCGCGACAATTGCGTGGGGACAACGCTTTACCTTCCCGTCGAGGTGGCGGGCGGGATGCTGTCTCTGGGGGACACCCACGCGGCACAAGGCGATGGCGAGATTTGCGGCACCGCCATCGAAAGCCCTATGGACGTGGCGATCAAAATCGACCTTCTCAAAGGCGAAAACCTGCCCTACCCCCGGTTTGAAACCAACGGCCCCGTCACCCGCCATTTCGATACCTCCGGCTACAACGCGACGACAGGCATCGGTGAGGATCTCATGCAGGCCGCCCGCGATGCAGTGGCGGGTATGGTCGACTGGATCTCGGCCACGACGGGGATGTCAGCGCTTGATGCTTACATGCTCTGCTCGGTCTGCGGCGATCTGCGCATCAGTGAGATCGTGGATATCCCGAACTGGACGGTCTCATTCTACTTTCCGAAGACCGTTCTGAACTGAAGAATGCTGCAACTCCTGAGTGTCGGAGCTATGCGGTCGATGTCGGAAGCCGTCAGCCGTTCAAAATACGTCCGCAAGTAAGCGATCTTTTCAGTAGGTGTTCTTCGGCCTCGATTGTTTCGCTATCGTGACGACTGCGTCAAGCGTCTGACGAGCGGTTCACTTGCCCATTTTGTAGTGCGCCATAAACATGGCGATGCAATCGTCCATTACGCCCTTGGTGGTCGGGTTCTCGCCCAGGAAAAACTCCGGCCAGAAGAAGAAGTTTTTGACAAGCCCCAAGAGCTGGTTGGTCGCGAAGACCGGATCGGCTTTTCGGATTACGCCAGCGTCCATGGCTTCGCCGATCAACTGCGTCATCGGGTAGTCGTGCATTTCCGTCTCCGTGAAGAATTTCCGAGAGCGATCGAGGTCGCGGATCAGCTCAGAAAGGACCATGCGGTTTAGTCCGATAGCCGTCTCTTCCGTTATGACCGCAGTGTACCGCCACAGAGCATCTTTCAGCTGCTCAACGAAGTCACGACTTGGGTCATAGGCAACCGGCTGCATACTCCGGTTCTGCTCCAACATGATTTCTGAGATTGCTTCGAAGAGGGCCTCTTTGCTTTCGAAGTGGTTGTAGAGCGTGCGACTCGAAACATTTGCTTTTTGGGCGATTGAGGTCGTCCTGGCCCCCAGAAATCCTTGTTCTCGAAACTCATCGATGGCTGCATCGATGATATCTTTTCTTTTCTTTTCAGTACGTTTCACGGATTTCGCCTCAAAAAGTAAAAAAGTTTGTTTACAAATTTCACCCACTCAACATAAGTAAACAAGACGATTTACTTTAGCAAGGTGCAATCCTGCTCGACCTCGAAAGGACCCAAACCATGACCTCCGAAACTTTCATCGCTGGCAAAAACGCAGTGACCATTAAATCTTTTGGCGTGGATTTGGCCGGTGATCTCTACCTGCCCGAAGGTTTTGATGAGACCAAGACCTACAAGGCCATCGTGGGAGCCAGCCCGTTTCCGCAGGTCAAGGATCAAATACCCGCGACCTACGGCCCCGAAATGGCGGCACGTGGCTTCATCTATCTCGGCTTCGACTATCTGGGCATGGGCGATAGCCCCGCGCTGCCCGGTGAATTCAAACAATCGCGCTACAATTTCCGCCTGATCGAAAACACCTGGGACGCGGTTTCGTACCTGGGTACGCTACCCTTCGTCGAAAAAATCTTTGGCCTGGGCGTCTGTCAGGGCGGTCAAACCATTGCATCGGCAGCGGTGACAGACCACCGTATCAAGAAAATCGCTATGGTGTCGGGCATGATGGCCTCGGACGCGTTCCAGTGGACCGACCGCGAAATGGCCAATCAGATGATCGACGCAGCAAATGCCTCGATGCAGAAGCAATATGAAACCGGCGAGCCAGACTACGTTGCACCGTTCGGCTTGAACGACGAAATGTCTCGTGAAGAGTTCACTGAAGCGGCCGCCTACCCAGACATGGCTGGCGAAACCTATGACTATTACGGCCGTGATGGTGCTAAGGGGCCGGTTGCAGTTCCCAACTATACCAACATGCACATTGCTGATCAGCCCATGCAGTCTTTGTTCTCAATTTGTGAAGCCTATGCGGACAAAATCGTGCAACCCTCGCTGACCATCTACGGTACAAATGCCTCCACAGCGATCTGCTCGACCGCATTTGTCGAGAAACTGACCAATGACCACAAAGAGCTGGCGTTTGATGAATTCAGCCACGTAGACTTTTATTACAAGCCCGAGGCTGTGAATGCGTCGACCGATGCAGTGGCAGAGTTCTTCAACAATTAACGCGATGGAGTGCTTCGTTTGATTTGGTCCACCGTTCTGTTTGAGAAACGGTGGACCGCGAATGTCGAACAAGAGACACAAGCAAGAGGAAATAGTTCAGAAGCTGCCGCAAGTTGACGTGCTAGTCAGTCAGGGAATGATGCCTACAGATGCGATCCGGGCAGCTAGCCAATATTCTGTTTTTGGTACAAAACTCGCGGGATTTCGGTGTCTACTTCCCAACTCGCACATAAAGGTCTCGGCGATCAAAGACCCGGCGCCATTTCTTCGCTAGAAACCCAAGAGTTTCGGATTGTGGGCGCAAATGACCTTGCGTATGGGCGACAATACTAACGAGATGGGTTCTTATTGCCTTGTGGTTCACAACGGGTTTCGCGCCCTCACCTCAGCCACATTTCGAATGACCGCAGCTTCTGCACGTCATGCAACCTTCGATCATCACCATGTCAAACTGCCCACAGGACGGGCACGCCTTACCACGTGGTTCATCCATGTTGACCACCTGCGCCTGAGGGTCCGACTTCAGCCCCATCCCCTCTCCCTCAAGAAAGCCTATGTTGACCATGTGCTGCTCGATCACCCCGCCAATCGCTGCCAGGATCGAGGGGATATATTTGCCCTTCACCCAGGCTCCACCGCGCGGGTCGAACACGGCCTTCAGTTCCTCGACCACGAAGGACACATCCCCACCCCGCCGGAAAACGGCCGAGATCATGCGGGTCAGCGCAAGTGTCCAGGCGTAATGCTCCATGTTCTTCGAGTTGATGAACACCTCGAACGGACGGCGGCGGCCTCCTATGACAATATCGTTGATCGTCAGATAGATCGCATGCTCACTGTCGGGCCATTTCAACTTGTAGGTCGACCCCTCTAGCGACTGAGGGCGGTCCAGCGGCTCGGACATGTAAACGACGTCACCGCCATCGACCTCATGCGGTGCAGCCGCGCTTTCACCCGGCGCCGTGTCTGCACTTTCCGATACGGTCAGAACCGAGCCGGTCACATCATTGGGGCGATAGGTCGTGCAGCCTTTGCAGCCCTGATCCCACGCCTGCATATAGACATCCTTGAAAGCATCAAAACTGATGTCTTCAGGGCAGTTGATCGTTTTCGAAATCGAACTGTCGATCCATTTCTGCGCCGCGGCCTGCATCTTGACGTGATCAGACGGAGACAGCGTCTGCGCATTCACGAAAAACTCCGGCAGGTCCTTGTCTCCGAACTTGTCGCGCCACATCTGCACGGCATAGTCCACCACCTCTTCTTCGGTGCGCGAGCCATCCTTCTGCAACACCTTACGCGTGTAGGCATAAGCAAAAACCGGCTCGATCCCCGACGACACGTTCCCAGCGTAGAGAGAGATCGTGCCCGTCGGCGCGATCGAGGTCAGCAAAGCGTTACGGATCCCATGCGCGCGGATTTCATCGCGCACATCGTCATCCATCTGCTGCATCGTGCCGCTGGCGAGGAACTTCTCGGCATCGAACAAGGGGAACGCCCCCTTCTCCTTCGCCAATTGCACCGACGCCAGATACGCGGCGCGGGCGATTGCGTGCAACCAGCGCTCGGTCTGACGCGCCGCCTTGTCAGAGCCATAGCGCAGGCCCAACATCAAAAGTGCATCCGCCAGACCTGTCACACCCAGCCCGATGCGGCGCTTGGCCTGCGCCTCGGCCTCCTGTTCGGGCAGCGGGAATTTCGACGCGTCCACCACATTGTCCATCATACGCACAGCCGTGGCGACCAGCTCTTTCAGAGCGTACTCGTCCAGATGCGCGGAGTCTTCAAAAGGCTCAGCCACCAACCGGGCCAGATTGATCGAGCCCAACAGGCACGCGCCATAGGGCGGCAAAGGTTGCTCGCCACAGGGGTTGGTTGCGGCAATCGTCTCGACATAGCTCAAGTTGTTGGCCGCATTGATGCGGTCGATGAAGATCACGCCCGGCTCGGCATAGTCATAGGTGGCCTGCATGATCTTATTCCACAGGTCCCGCGCCTGAACTGTGTGATAGACCTTGCCACCGAACACCAGCTCCCACAGGCCGTCGGCCTTGACCGCCTCCATGAACGGGTCAGTCACCAGCACCGACATGTTGAACATGCGCAGACGGGCCGGGTCGGATTTGGCGGTTATGAACTGTTCGATATCCGGGTGGTCGCAGCGCATCGTCGCCATCATCGCCCCCCGGCGCGAGCCTGCGGACATGATCGTCCGACACATGGCGTCCCAAACGTCCATAAAGCTCAGCGGACCAGAGGCGTCCGCTGCAACCCCTTTCACATCCGCCCCGCGTGGGCGGATGGTTGAGAAATCATAACCGATCCCCCCACCCTGCTGCATGGTCAGCGCGGCCTCTTTCAGCATATCGAAAATGCCGCCCATGCTGTCGGGTACGGTGCCCATGACGAAGCAGTTGAACAAGGTCACCTGTCGCGCGGTCCCAGCGCCTGCGGTGATGCGACCGGCGGGCAGATATTTGAAATCCTCCAGCGCGGCGTAGAACTTTTCTTCCCAATGGGCCGGGTCAGCCTCAACCCGCGCCAGATCGCGCGCGATACGTCGCCAGCTGTCTTCGACCGTCTGGTCGATGGGCGTGCCATCCGCCTGTTTAAAGCGGTATTTCATGTCCCAGATCTGCTCGGCGATGGGGGCGGCAAAGCGGCTCATTGGCGATTCCTATTCAGCTGCGAGGCATACAAGATAGACCAAATTGGTCACCTAGCGCTACTATGACTTGATGCAAAAGGCCGTTAACCCTACCTTCTTAACCAATTCCTTTGGGGCGACTCTGTGGGTAAACTGTGGATAAATTCGTAAACCTCGTCAAACTTTCGGTCGGGTCAGAGAGCGTCGACACGCTAGTGGCGTGGCAGGACAGCCGCAAGCCGCTCTACGCGGATGGCTGCCCGCGCCACGTGACGCGCATGTGGCCCAAGCGCGAGGCCGAGATCCTGAACGGAGGTTCGATCTATTGGGTGATCAAAGGCGTGATCCAATGCCGCCAGCGCATCCTGCGCCTTGACGAGGTACGTGGTGAGGACGGTATCCGTCGCTGCGCCATTGTTCTCGACCCCGAGGTGCATCGCACCCAGAACGCGTTGAAACGCCCCTTTCAAGGCTGGCGCTATCTGAAACCCGAAGACACCCCTGCCGATCTTCCAAAATCGCGCGAGCAGGACGACGCCCTGCCCGACGATCTGAACCGCGCTCTGGCCGAAATCGGCATATTGTAGTCAGCGCAGGCGATCCAAAAGCTCGGACAAAACCGCCTTGTCGCCAGCATCGTAGCTCGCCACACGGCTGCGCCACAGGGTCGCTTGCGATTGCAGGATGAGACCGTCCGAAAGGATTTTCAGGTGATTGGCCCGCAGTGTTTCACCGGTCGAGGTGATATCGGCAACCGCCTCGGCGGTTTCGTTCATCACGGTGCCTTCGGTCGCGCCCTGGCTGTCGACTAGAGCATAGTCGGCCACCCCTGCATCGGTCAGAAACTCACGCACCAAACGGTGGTACTTGGTCGCAATCCGCAGCCGATGACTATGTGTTCTGCGGAACGCGGCGGCGGCTGCATCCAGATCGTCTAGCGTATCCACGTCGACCCAACAGGCAGGCGTGGCGATGATCAGATCCGCCTTTCCAAAACCAAGCGCGGCGATTTCCTCAACCTGCTGTTCCCAGCGCGGCAGCTTTTCCTGTACGAGGTCAACGCCCGTGACACCTAGGTGGATACGGCCTGCTGCCAGCTCACGCGGAATTTCCCCCGCAGACAGCAGGATCAGCGAGACATCCTCGATCCCCTCAACCTTGCCCGCATATTCCCGGTCCGACCCGCTGCGCGACAGAGTGATGCCGCGCTTTTCGAACCACGAGAAGGTCTTCTCCATCAACCGGCCCTTCGAGGGCACGCCCAGTTTCAGGCTCATTGAGCGTCCTCCTCGATCTCGAGCATCAGGTCAGGGCGGATGACGCCACCAACAGCCGGAATTTCTTCGCCATTGCCCAACTGCCGGGTCAGCGCATCATAGCGCCCGCCCGTCGCGATCGGAGGCAGATCGGGGCGACCTTCGGCATAAAAGCCAAAGACGAACCCGTCGTAATACTCCATCGAGGTCCGCCCGTAGGAGGCCTCGAAATCCAGCTTTTCCACATCGACACCGCGCGCTTGCATCGCTGCGGTACGCGCCTCAAGCCGGTTCAGCGCCGGGACGATCTGAGGCAGGTCCACGGCCACATCGCGCAGCTGCTCCAGCGCATAAGGCATGGTCTCGCGCACGGCCAGAAGGGCATCCAGGCCGCCCATCTCGGTCTCGGATATCGGGCCAACGCCGCGGTCCAGACGCAGCGCCTCGATCCGGTCCATGATCTCGGAGGAGGTCCGTTTGCCAATCATCGGCACACCGGTTTCCAGCGGGTTTTGGGCCTGCAGCAACGCCTCGCGACTTTCAGGGTCGGGCCTGCGGCCCGCAAAGCGGTCCAGCAGGATCCGGAACCGGCGCGGACGCCACAGGTGGCGCATCAGCGCAGCCTTGCGGCGGTCGGTTGTCTTCAGACCTGCCACCGCAGCCATCAGAATCCCGATGTCTCCGGTCGCGGCCCGTAGTGGTAGCCCGCGCAGTTGCAACGCGAACAGCGAGAAAACCTCGGCATCCGCCCCGGCAGGATCGTCGCGATCAAAGACCTCATAGCCCACCTGGATGTATTCGTTCGACCGGTCCGGGTCATGTTCCTGACGGCGAAAAACCTCTCCGGAATAAGTATAGCGCGCGGGTTCTGCGCCGTCGCTCATGTGCATCTGCACCACGGGCAGAGTGAAGTCCGGGCGCAGCATCTGCTCGCCCCGCAGGGCGTCGGACGTGACATAAGCACGCCCGCGGATGTCTTCGCCATAGAGGTCCAACAGTGTCTCGGCCGGTTGCAGCAGAGGCGTATCGACCACCTGCGCGCCTGCGGCCTCGAACCGGACGCGCATCATCGCGGCGCGGGCCTGTATCTGGGAACGGTTGGCCATGGCTCAGTCCTGACTGTCCAGAATTTCACGGACCTTGGCGACCAGATCACCGCGCGGCACTTCGAATTGGCTGGGACGTTCTTTCCATTCCTCCAGCGTGGCGCTTTCGGCGATTTTCGCGCCAAGGATCAGGTCTTTGATCTGAACGATGCCATTGGCCTTTTCGTCACCCCCTTCGATCACCGCGATAGGAGAATTCCGCTTGTCCGCATATTTCAGCTGATTGCCAAAGCTCTTCGGATTGCCCAAGTAGACCTCGGCCCGGATACCGGCATTGCGCAGCTCAGCCACCATCGCCTGATAGTCAGCCATACGGTCGCGATCCATGACAGTGACGACCACAGGCCCTGTCGCCTGCGCGCTGAGACGACCCTTTTCGCGAAGAGCGGCCAGCAGACGGTCAACGCCGATCGACACACCCGTTGCAGGCACCTCCTGCCCGGTGAAGCGCTTGACCAGATCGTCATAACGCCCGCCACCTGAGACAGAACCGAACTGCCGCTTGCGGCCTTTCTCGTCGAAAATCTCAAAGGTCAGCTCGGCCTCGTAGACCGGGCCGGTATAATAACCGAGACCGCGAACTACCGACGGGTCGATCTCGATCCGGTCCGAACCGTAGCCGCCCGCATCCAGCAGCGACCCGATCTGTTCCAGTTCAGCAATGCCATCGGCACCGATCTTGCTGTTGCCTACGGCCGCACGCAGGTTCGCCAGCGTTCCGGCGGTATCCGCAGCTTTGGAGGTCAGGAAGGCAAGCACAGGCTCGGCCTGATCATCGCTCAGCCCTACACCGTCGATAAACGCACCCGAGGCATCCAGACGGCCCTTGGTCAGCAGCTCTCGGACACCGGCCTCACCCACCTTGTCGAACTTGTCGATGGTGCGCAGAACGTTGTCGCGGGCGGCGGCGTCTTCGCCCAGACCCATCGCTTCAAGCACACCGTTCAGAACCTTGCGGTTGTTCACGCGCACCAGATAGTCACCGCGTGGTATGCCGACAGTCTCCAGCGTGTCCGACAGCATCGCGCAGATCTCGGCATCCGCCGCCATCGAAGCGGTGCCAACCGTATCCGCATCGCACTGATAGAATTGACGATACCGCCCCGGCCCCGGCTTTTCGTTCCGCCATACAGGTCCCATCGCGTAGCGACGATAGGGCGTCGGCAGGTCGTTGCGGTGCTGCGCGTAGACGCGGGCCAGAGGCGCGGTCAGGTCATAGCGCAGGGCCATCCAATCGCCGTTGCCGCCTTCGTCAAACTCCTGCCAAGCAAAGACGCCTTCGTTCGGGCGGTCCACGTCGGGCAGAAACTTGCCCAGCGCCTCGACGGTCTCGACCGCGCTGCTTTCTAAAGCGTCGAACCCATACCGATGATACACGCCCGCAATCGTCCGCAGCATATCGGTGCGCTGCGTGACTTCCTCGCCGAAATAGTCACGGAACCCTTTCGGCGTTACGGCCTTGGGGCGGGGCTGTTTCTTGGGCTTGGCCATCGGGGGCGTCCTTCACGGGTCATGTTCCGCGCGCGGTCTATCCCATGGCCCGCATCGGGGCAAGGCGCGCTTTCCCTGGTCTTGGCTTTGCAGGCCCGCTATGACCGTCCCTGAAGGAGATCCTAATGCAGCATCTGGAAGAACAGATCGCCCATCTGACCCGAACGGTCGAAGAGCTGAACACCGTCGTCACAAGCCAGCAATCCGAAATCGACCGCCTGACGCGCCGCCTCGAAATGCTGCTGCAGCGCGAGGCTGAACGGGCGCAGGAAGGCTCGGGCGGGGTCGTGTTTGGAGACGAACGCCCGCCGCATTATTGAAACAGATTTCGATGTTGATGCCTGCTTTTCTGGTTCTTGCTGGTCACGCCCTATACTAATCACAGGGTTACCTTTCGAAATCTTGTTGGTAGGCTAATACTTTAACATCAGTTCACTGGCAGGAGACGTTCAATGGCCGACAGACTTGCTCTTGTCACAGGTGCCGCGCGTGGCATCGGGCTGGCAACAACAAAACTGTTTCTACAAAACGGCTGGAACGTTGCGATGATCGATCGTGACTCTGAGGCGCTTTCTATTTCCGCAAGGGATCTAGACGGTGCGGTGGCGTTCATCGCGGACGTTTCGGATCAAAATCAGGTTGATGACGTCGTCAAGGCCGTTCTCACCGAATTCAATCGCATTGATGCCGTGGTGAACAACGCGGGTGTCGCAGATTTCGGACCAATTGAAGAACACGATTTCGCGGTGTGGCGCAAGGTTATGGAAACCAACCTTGATGGTGTGTTTCTTGTATCCCAGGCGACTATACCGGCCTTGCGCAAAAGCCGTGGCGCAATCGTCAACATCGCATCGATTTCGGGGCTGAGGGCGAGCACACTTCGTATAGCATACGGAACGTCGAAGGCGGGTGTCATCCACCTGACCAAGCAACAAGCCGCCGAACTAGGAGAATTCGGTATACGCGCCAATTGTGTGTGTCCTGGCCCGGTCCGGACCAAGCTTGCGATGGCAGTCCACTCGCCCGAAATCATCGCCGCCTATCATGACGCTATCCCACTAAACCGATACGGTTCGGAGGATGAGATCGCGCAGGTGATCTATTTCCTTTGCTCGGACAATGCCAGCTACGTAACGGGTCAAGTGATCGCGTCCGATGGCGGGTTCGAAAGCACTGGCGTGGGTTTACCTGCTCTACGATCAAGCAACTGAAACTCAACCACGATTTGCCCGCGCCGGGACGCTAAATAGAGTATCTAGGCTCACAACCCCAGCGACGATTTCACGGCGTTGTCGACGACCCCGCCCAGAAGGGCGTTTTTATCCGCGGCACAGCCCTCGGACAGAGCGGCAATGAACGCTTCGCGCAGTTGCACTTTGTCTTCATCCGTGGCGACGTGGTCCTCGATATTGATCTGACGATTATAGAGCGACAGGGCAGTCATCTTGCCCACGACCTCGACAACAAAGGCCTCATCCCCGTCCGCCTCTTCAGCGATTGAGGCGCAGGTGTAGTGCATGACAGGCAGGGCATCGTCAACCATCTGCTGGGCGGCTTCGTCGGCCAAAGCAAAGACCGGAGCCAACAAAAGTGATACCAAGACAACTGGCTTGAGAGTTTTCATCCGCATCGCAATCACTTCCAGTTATGTCCGATAATCGCACCGGCCACACCGCCGATTGCCGCGCCCTTGCCGTCACCGATCAGGGCCCCAACTCCGGCGCCGATCAACGCACCTTCTATTGTCTGCTTCTTCTTTTTGTCGTCCGCAAAAGCCGCAGTCGCCACGGAAAGCGAGATCGCCCCCGCCAATACCAACGCTTTGGAGCCCATAGCTGAAAGTGCCAAACCCTAACCCTCCTGTTTCATCTGTCACAGAATATGCAGGTACAGCCTAGCCGGGGGACATCGCTGTGGCAACAAAGCCGGGTTCAGACCTCTTCCACTGACAGAACGCCATCTAGCGACTTGATCGCGCCTTTGATCTGCGGGTTGATCGGGAAGTCCTGCCCCAAATCCATCTCGACATCGCCCGGCAGGCCCGGGTCCATCAGGCACAGCTGGATCGGCCCCTTGGCAGCCCCTTTCGCAGCGCTGACCGCGTCTGCCAGCACGCTTGCCACCGTGGGCAACACCTGCGGCTGATCGACGAATATACGCAGGCCGGTCGCGCCCGCCTCGGCCACAACCGAATCCACCGGGCCTACCGAACGACCCAGAAGTTTCAGCTGATCTGCCTCCATCGTCGCCTCGGCGGTCAGAACCACCTGCGCGCCGGTCTCAAGATATTCGCGCGATTTCTCCAGCGTTTCTGAGAATAGCGTGACCTCATACGCTCCAGTCGGGTCCGAAAGCTGCGCAAAGGCAAAGCGATTGCCGCGGGCCGATTTCCGTTCCTGCCGGCCGGCAACAACCCCGGCCATCTTCGCGATCAGAGGGCCAGAGCGCGCCTTTTCCGTCACCTCGTCCAAGGTCAGCACCTGTTTGCGTTTCAGCGCAGGCATGTAGTCGTCCAGCGGATGGCCCGACAGGTAGAAACCGATGGCTTTGAACTCTTCGCTCAGACGTTCGGCAGGCAGCCAATCCGGCGTCGGCGACAGGCGCGGTTCGGGCAGGTCATCCCCGGCCTCACCAAACAATGACACCTGGTTCGAGTTCTTCTGTTCGTGGATCGCTGCCGAATACTGCACAAGCGGATCGAGGCTTTCGAACACGCGGCGGCGGTTCTTGTCCAACTCGTCGAAGGCCCCGGCCCGTGCCAGCATCTCCAACGGGCGCTTGCCGACCTTTTTCAGATCAACCCGGCGCGCGAAGTCGAACAGGTTGACGAAAGGCTTGTCGCTCTCTTGACCCTGCGCGCCTTCGGCACGACGCCCATCAACCACAAGGCTCATCGCCTCGACGCCCACGTTTTTCAACGCGCCCAGCGCATAGACAAGATGCCCATTGTCCACATCAAATGTGGCCTGAGAGCGGTTTACACAAGGCGGGATGTAAGGCAGGTCCAGCCCCTTGCGGACCTCTTCAAAGTAAACGGCCAGTTTATCGGTCAGGTGGATATCGCAGTTCATGACGCCCGCCATGAACTCAACCGGGTGGTTCGCCTTCAGCCAGCCGGTTTGATAGCTGACCACCGCATAGGCGGCCGCGTGGGATTTGTTAAAGCCGTAGTTGGCGAATTTCTCCAAAAGGTCGAAAACCTCGGAGGCCTTCTTGGCATCCACGCCATTTTCCGCCGCGCCCTTTTCGAATTTCGGGCGCTCGGCATCCATCGCCTCTTTGATCTTCTTACCCATCGCGCGGCGCAGCAGGTCAGCGCCACCAAGGGAATACCCAGCCATCACCTGAGCGATCTGCATCACCTGTTCCTGATAGACGATGATGCCCTGCGTTTCCTCAAGGATATAGTCGATCAGAGGATGCACGGACTCGATTTTCCGCAGCCCGTTCTTGACCTCACAATAGGTCGGGATGTTCTCCATCGGACCGGGGCGATAGAGCGCCACAAGGGCCACGATATCCTCGATACAGGTAGGTTTCATGCGCTTGAGCGCGTCCATCATGCCCGAGGATTCCACCTGGAACACCGCCACTGTCTTGGCCGCGGAATAGAGCTTGTATGTCGCCTCATCATCCAGCGGGATGGCGTTGATTTGGTTCTCTGCCCCTTCAGCCGGTTCATAGAGCTCTGTCCCGTCTGCCGCGACATGCAGAGGCCGCCCGGATTTGAAGATCAAATCCATCGCGTTCTGGATCACGGTCAGGGTTTTCAGACCGAGAAAGTCGAACTTCACCAGCCCGGCCTGTTCGACCCATTTCATATTGAACTGGGTCGCGGGCATATCGGAGCGTGGATCCTGATAGAGCGGCACCAGCGCGTCCAACGGCCGGTCGCCAATCACAACCCCCGCCGCGTGGGTAGAGGCGTTTCGCAACAGCCCTTCGACTTGCTGGCCGTAATTCAGCAACCGCTCCACAACCTCTTCATTCCGCGCCTCCTCGCGCAAGCGCGGTTCGTCCTTCAGGGCCTTTTCGATCGAAACCGGTTTGACGCCCTCGACCGGGATCATCTTGGACAGCCGGTCGACTTGCCCGTAAGGCATCTGCAAAACCCGCCCGATGTCACGCACGGCAGCCTTGGACAGCAACGCACCAAAGGTGATGATCTGCCCCACCTTGTCACGCCCATATTTCTGCTGAACGTAGCGGATCACTTCTTCCCGGCGATCCATACAGAAGTCGATATCGAAGTCGGGCATTGAGACCCGCTCAGGGTTCAGGAACCGTTCGAACAGCAAGCTGTAGCGCAACGGGTCAAGGTCGGTGATCGTTAAGGCATAAGCCACCAGAGATCCCGCACCGGACCCCCGCCCCGGCCCAACCGGAATGTCATGATCCTTGGACCATTGGATAAAGTCAGCAACGATCAGGAAGTAGCCGGGGAACCCCATGCCTTCGATGATCCCAAGCTCAAAATCCAGGCGTTCCTGATATTCCTCCGGCGTCACCGCATGAGGGATCACGGCCAGACGTTTCTGCAGACCCTCATTCGCAATTCGGCGCAGTTCGGCCACTTCATCATCGGCAAACTTGGGCAGAATGGGATCACGGCGATAGGCCATAAAGGCGCAACGGCGCGCAATCTCGACCGTGTTCTCGATGGCCTCCGGCAAATCTGCAAACAGGGTCACCATTTCCTGCTGCGACTTGAAATAATGCTGCGCGGTCAGACGGCGGCGACCGGCTTGCTGATCGACATAGGCCCCCTCGGCAATACAGATCAGCGCATCATGGGCCTCATACATATCCGAGGTTGGAAAGTAGACATCATTGGTGGCGACCAGAGGCAGGTTCTTGACATAGGCCATCTCGACATGGCCTCGCTCGGTCAGGCGTTCCGCCTCAGGCTGGCCGTCCTCGCCCGGATGGCGTTGCAGTTCGATATACAAACGATCCGGGAACATCCCCGCCAACCGGTCGACCAGAGCCTCAGCCGCCGGGCGCTGACCTTGCTGCAACAACATCCCGACCGGGCCCTCCGGCCCACCAGTCAGGCAGATCAGACCCTCGGACCGATCCGCCAGCTCCTCCAACGTGACCTGCGGCAATTGCCCGCCCTTGTTCACATAGAGACAGGAGCTCAGCTTCATGAGGTTCTCATACCCGACCTCGGACTGCGCCAGCAGCACCAGCGGCGCGGGCGCTTTCGGCTTTTCACCTGGTTGTGGCTGCACATAGGTCAGATCGACCTGACACCCCATGATCGGCTGAATCCCGGCCCCGCTGGCTGTGACTGAAAACTCCAGCGCCGAGAACATCGAGTTGGTGTCGGTCACCGCAACGGCGGGCATTTCTGCTTTCTCGCAAAGACCAGGCAGCTTTTTCAGCCGCACAGCGCCTTCCAGCAGGGAATATTCAGTGTGAACGCGAAGGTGAATGAATCGAGGGGTACTGCTCATACCCCGCACGCTATCCCAGTCAGCAGCGACGAAAAAGCGGGAACGGACTCTGTTGGTCGCTTAAAAAATCAGCAGGGATTATTCTGATTTTTTAGAAGGTGCTTCGGGCCAGACTCTGCACCGCTTCAAAAATGGTCTTTATTTACAAGTGCCTGACTTCTAAACAACTGCAGGATTCACAGGTCGTTCCAGTCCAATGGTACATCATATAGGCAGTTTTTCTTGCCAGATAAGGTGCGCTGTTTCTAACATCTGACGGCAAGCACTTCGCCCGCCACTCTTTCTACGTCGCATCGAAGGAGGGCCCAAAGGGCGCAACCGGGTAAGGCGACGGGTTTCACGAATGGACATCACGTTTCTTCTGAACGGAGAGACAGTGCAGCTGTCGGATGTCAGTCCGACGGTCACCCTGTTGGACTGGCTGCGCGAGGAGCGTGGCCTGACCGGCACGAAAGAAGGCTGCAACGAGGGCGATTGCGGCGCCTGCACCGTGATGGTCACCGAAGAGGGCAGCGCCAAGGCATTGAACGCATGCATCCTGTTCTTGCCCCAACTGCACGGCAAAGCCGTCCGCACCGTCGAGGGCGCAAGCGGCCCAAACGATGAACCTCATCCGGTCCAGAGCGCGATGGTTGATCTACACGGCTCGCAATGCGGCTTCTGCACCCCCGGCTTTGTGATGTCGATGGTTGCCAGTCACGCAAATGGCGCAACCGACCACGACACCCAACTGGCCGGCAACCTGTGCCGCTGCACCGGCTACGCCCCGATCATCCGTGCCGCGAAAGCCGCCGAAACGCATCCCGCCCCGCACTGGATCACCGACGACCAGTCCTTCTCTTGTTCAAAAATACCTCGGGGGGAAGCCGCAGGCCGAGGGGCAGAGCCCCCCTTCCTCCCCGCGTCATCCAACGAGTTGGCGGAGATCTACACTCAACACCCCAACGCCACACTCATCGCCGGTGCAACCGATGTCGGCCTTTGGGTCACCAAGCAACTGCGTGACCTCGACCCAGTGATCTTCCTCAGCGGCTGTGAAGATCTCAAACAGGTCACAATCACCGACGAAGAAATCCGCTTCGGAGCAATGGCCGACATGAACCGGATGGGGGAGGCTCTTGCTGATCTCCACCCTTCCTACGCTGAAATGATCCGTCGCTATGCCAGCGTTCAGGTGCGCCACGCAGCCACCGTCGGAGGCAACATCGCCAACGGCTCGCCCATCGGGGATAACCCGCCTGCCCTGATCGCTTTGGGCGCTACTTTGCACCTTCGCAAAGGCGACACCCGTCGTTCCCTTCCTTTGGAGGAGTTCTTCATCGACTACGGCAAACAAGACCGCGCGCCCGGCGAATTTGTCGAGGCCGTCAGTTTCCCGCGTCAGGCGGATCGACTGAAGGCTTACAAACTCAGCAAACGGTTCGATCAGGATATCTCGGCCGTTTGCGGGTGTTTCAATATCAGCGTTACGGACGGCACCGTCGCCGAAGCGCGGATTGCCTTTGGTGGCATGGCTGGTACGCCGAAACGGGCAACCCATGTCGAGGCCGCACTGATCGGCAAACCTTGGTCGCGCGAGGTGGTTGACGCTGCGCTGCCCCGCTTTGCCGAAGACTATTCACCACTCACGGACATGCGCGCCTCGGCAACCTATCGACTGGAGACCGCCAAAGCGATGCTGGAACGGTATTTCCTGGAAGATCAGGGCGAAGTGACCGACGTGCTGAAGGTGACAGCATGAGCGTGACCAAACCCCTCCCCCACGACGCGGCCCCACTGCATGTAGCCGGTGCCGCGCGCTATGTGGATGACATTCCGACGCCAAAGGGCACCCTCCATCTGGCCTTTGGTCTGAGCCCGATTGCCAAAGGCAAAATCAGCGCAATGGATCTGTCGGCCGTGAAATCTGCGGATGGCGTGGTGCAGGTGATGACGGTCGAGGATCTACCCTTTGCCAACGATGTCTCGCCCTCGATCCATGATGAACCACTGCTGTCGGATGGCACGGTTCATTATGTCGGACAGCCCGTGTTTCTGGTCGTCGCCACCAGCCATCTCGCAGCCAGAAAGGCCGCGCGGTTGGGCAAAATCGACTATGCCGAAGACGCCCCGATCCTGACCGTCGAAGACGCTCTGGCTGCCGACAGCCGGTTCGAGGATGGCCCCCGCATCTACGCCAAGGGCGACGCAGACGCCGCAATCGCCAGCGCGCGCCATATCGTCGAAGGAAGCTTCGAGCTTGGCGGGCAAGAGCATTTCTACCTCGAAGGTCAGGCAGCCCTGGCCGTGCCGAATGAAGGCGCGGATATGCTGGTCCATAGCTCAACCCAGCACCCGACCGAGATCCAGCACAAGGTGGCCGATGCACTGGGCGTTCCCATGCACGCGGTCCGGGTTGAGACACGCCGGATGGGAGGCGGGTTCGGCGGCAAGGAAAGCCAGGGTAACGCTTTGGCCGTGGCTTGTGCTATCGCCGCGCGTGCAACCGGTAAGGCTTGCAAGATGCGCTATGACCGAGATGATGACATGATCATCACCGGCAAACGCCACGCATTCCGCATTTCATACAAGGCCGGGTTTGACGAGAGCGGCCATATTCAGGGCGTCTCGTTCCTACACCACGCGATTTGCGGCTGGGCGCAGGACCTGTCTCTGCCTGTCGCCGATCGTGCCATGCTGCATTCGGACAACGCTTACCTTCTGCCCAATGCGCGGATCGAGAGCCACCGGCTGAAGACCAACACCCAATCCGCCACCGCCTATCGCGGGTTCGGAGGCCCTCAGGGCATGGTCGGGATCGAACGAATAATGGACCACGCCGCGCATGAACTGGGATTGGACCCGGTCGAGCTGCGCCGTCGTAACTACTACGAACCCGCCCACAAGGTTGCTGAAGCTGCACCGGCAGAGAAACCATTGGGACACCCCGATCCGCATGAAGACCTGACCAGCCGGGGCGCAGTTGAGATGGGCGAGGCGCCCGTGCGCCCTCTACCCCAAGGCGGCAACACCACGCCCTACGGGATGGAGGTCAGCGATTTCGAACTGCATGGCATGACCGAAGCTCTGCTGAAATCCAGCGACTATGCCGCGCGTAAGGCAGCCATCGAAAAATGGAACACCGAGAACAGTGTGATCAAGAAGGGCATTGCTTTCTCTCCGGTCAAGTTCGGGATTTCCTTCACGCTGACCCACCTCAATCAAGCAGGTGCTTTGGTGCATGTGTATCAGGACGGTTCGGTCCACCTGAACCATGGCGGCACCGAGATGGGTCAAGGCCTGTTCCAGAAGGTTGCACAGGTCGCTGCGTCGCGCTTTGGCGTTCCGCTGGAGATGGTCAAGATCACCGCGACTGATACGGCCAAAGTGCCCAATACCTCGGCCACGGCGGCGTCTTCGGGCAGCGACCTGAACGGCATGGCGGTCAAAGCCGCCTGCGACACGATCCGCGACCGCATGGCCGACTATTTGGCCGAGCGTCATCAGGCCGACCCGTCGAAAGTTACTTTCTCGGACGGTCACGTCTCAGTCGGTGCGGAACGCTATACCTTCTCTGAGGCCGCCGCTTTGGCCTACCAGGGGCGCATCAGCCTGTCGGCAACCGGTTTTTACAAAACGCCCAAGATCGAATGGGACCGGATTGCAGGGCGCGGACGCCCGTTCTTTTATTTTGCCTATGGGGCCTCGGTGACCGAGGTCGCCATCGACACGCTGACCGGCGAGAACCGCATTCTGCGCACCGATATCCTGCATGACGCAGGCGCATCGCTGAACCCGGCGCTCGATATCGGACAGGTCGAAGGCGGCTACGTGCAAGGCGCAGGCTGGCTGACGACTGAGGAACTGGTCTGGGACGACAAGGGCAATCTGCGCACCCACGCGCCCTCAACTTACAAGATTCCTGCCTGCTCAGACCGGCCCGACATCTTCAACGTATCACTTTGGGATGGCGAAAACCGCGAGGACACGATCTATCGATCGAAAGCGGTGGGTGAGCCGCCCTTCATGTTGGGCATATCGGCATGGCTGGCCCTGTCGAACGCGGTCGCAGCCTGTGGCGACAGCTATCCGGCGCTGGATGCTCCTGCCACGGCTGAGGAAGTCTGGCGCGGCGTTCAGCGGGTGAAAGGAGGCATCTGATGGGCTTCGACCTGGAGGCTTTGAGGGAGGCGGTCAAAACCCACGGACAGGTGACTCGTGTGGTCATCGCCGCGCTCAAGGGGTCGTCCCCGCGAGAGGTTGGCGCTTCGATGCTGGTCTGGCGGGATGGCCAGAGCGGAACGATCGGCGGCGGCACTTTGGAGTTTCAGGCCGCAGAAGCAGCGCGGTCCCAATCCCTCCCCGCCCGTCTAACCCATCACGCTCTTGGCCCGGAGATGGGGCAGTGTTGTGGCGGTGCAGTTTCACTGTTCAGCGAGGTCTTTGATCAAGATACACTTGAAGCGCTCGACGACACGATCATAGCGCGATCCGCTTCTGCAGGCGAAATGCCTCTGTCCGTTAAACGGTTGCTGGCAAATGCGCGCGGTCAGGGGATTGCCCCCGGATCGCAGCTGATCGACGGCTGGATGGTGGAACCCGTTCACAAGCCAACCCGAAACCTGTGGATCTGGGGTGCTGGCCATGTGGGCCGAGCGCTGGTGGACGTTCTGTCCCCCCTGCCCGACATCGCGATCACCTGGGTCGACACGGGACCCGAGCGCTTCCCGGCCTTGGTCCCAGCAGGTGTCACCACGGTCCCGGCGGCAAAACCGGCGGAGCTGGTTCGCCATGCTCCGCCCAATGCCGAGCACCTTGTGCTTACTTATTCACACAATCTGGATTTAGAGCTGTGCAACCGGCTGCTTTCGCATGATTTCCGCTTTGCGGGGCTGATCGGCTCGGCTACGAAATGGGCGCGATTCCGGTCGCGGCTGGCAGCTCTTGGGCATTCGCCTGAACAGATCAGCCGGATCACTTGCCCAATCGGCGATCCTGCCCTGGGCAAACACCCGCAAATGATCGCCGTTGGCGTCGCCGCGCAGCTTCTGCGTCCGGCCCGACAGACTGAGTTGAAGAAGGACCTGAGCGCGTGACCACTCCTCTTTTAAGCCTGCAAGGGCTGACCAAGGCCTATCCCGGCGTCGTGGCCAATGATCAGGTGTCATTCGACATCGGCGAAGGCGAAGTACATGCGCTTTTGGGCGAAAACGGCGCGGGGAAATCCACGCTGGTCAAGATGATCTATGGGCTGGTGAAGCCAGACAGCGGCGCCATGATGCTGCGCGGCCAACCCTTTGCCCCAGCGGAACCCCGCGCGGCTCGGGCGGATGGGATTGCGATGGTGTTCCAGCACTTCTCACTGTTCGACGCGCTGAACGTGGCCGAGAATATCGCGCTGGGGATGGAGAACCCGCCGCCCATGGGCGATTTGGCCTCGCGCATCCGCGAAGTGTCCGAGACCTATGGCTTACCTTTGGACCCGTACCGAACTGTCGGCGATCTGTCCGCGGGGGAACGTCAGCGCGTCGAGATCATCCGCTGCCTACTGCAAGACCCCAAGCTGCTGATCATGGACGAACCAACCAGCGTGCTGACCCCGCAAGAGGTCGAAATCCTGTTCGAGACGCTGAACAAATTGCGGTCTGAGGGCACCTCGATCCTCTATATCTCGCATAAACTTGAAGAAATTCGCACGCTGTGTGACCACGCCACGATCCTGCGCCTGGGCAAGAATGTCGGCGAGTGCATTCCGGCCGAGACGTCCGCACGCGATATGGCCGAGATGATGGTGGGATCAACGCTGCAAACGCCCGAACGCTCGGGCCGTGAGTTCGGCGAGGTTGCGTTGGATGTCAGCGGTCTGTCGGTGCCATCGCCGTCGGAATTCGGAACGGCGCTGAAGAACGTCCATATGACGGTCCGCAAGGGTGAGGTTCTCGGCATCGGCGGTGTCGCTGGCAACGGTCAGGATGAGTTGCTGGGCGTGCTGTCCGGTGAGATTCAAACCCCTGCCGATGCGATCAAATTCAATGGTCAGCGGATCGGCAAACTCGGCCCTACCGCCCGCCGGAAACTGGGCGTGCTGACCGCGCCTGAGGAACGTTTGGGTCATGCCGCTGCGCCGGATATGAGCCTGACCGAAAACGCCCTCCTGACCGGGTCGGTGCGCGAAGGTTTGGAGAACAAAGGGTTCCTCAAATGGTCCGAAACCAAAAGCTTCGCGGAGAAGATCATCAGCGCGTTTGACGTCAGAACGCCCGGGCCTGAAAACGCGGCACGGTCGCTTTCAGGCGGGAACCTGCAGAAATTCGTGATTGGTCGGGAAGTCTTGCAGAACCCTGAGGTTCTGGTGGTGAACCAACCGACATGGGGTGTGGATGCGGCGGCGGCTGCGTCGATCCGGCAGGCCATTCTGGATCTGGCGGCCAAGGGAACGGCGGTGATCTGCATCAGTCAGGATTTGGACGAGCTGATGGAGATCTCAGACAGTTTTGCGGCCCTGAACGAAGGACGGCTGAGCGCGCCTCGGGAAACCACAGGCCTGACCGTTGACGAGATCGGCCTGATGATGGGCGGCGCCCATGGAATGGAGGTGGCGCATGTGTGATCTGTCGCGTCGCCTTCGGCGAGAGTATTTGGAAAAAGATGAAGACGGGCGGGGATTAAGTACATGATTGTGTTGGAGAAACGGCCGCAACCGTCGAAAGCGTGGTCCTATGCGACCCCCGTGGTGGCGGTGATTGCCACTATGGTCTTTGGCGGTATCCTGTTCGCCATTCTGGGCAAGAACCCGGTTGAGGCCATCGGCACAATCTTTTGGGAGCCCCTGTTCGGCGAGTTCGCATTTTACTACCGCCCGCAACTGCTGGTCAAAGGCGCACCATTGGTGCTGATTGCGATCGGGCTGGCATTGGGTTTCCGCGCCGGCATCTGGAATATCGGTGCCGAAGGGCAGTACATCATGGGGGCCATCTTCGGGGCTGGGGCCGGGTTGGCCTTTTACCCTCTGGACGCGTTTTACATCTTTCCGATCATGGTGATCGCGGGCGCGTTCGGTGGCTGGCTTTGGGCGATGATCCCGGCCTTTCTGAAGGTGCGCTTTGGCACCAACGAAATCCTTGTTTCGCTGATGCTGGTTTACGTGGCCGAGCAAATGTTGGCCTCGGTGTCGCTGGGCCTGTTGAAAAACCCCGAGGGGTTTGGCTTTCCCGGTTCGCGCAACCTGCAATCCTATGACAGTGCGCATAATGCCGAACTGATCGCTGGATCAGGGATGCACTGGGGTGTCGTGACGGCCCTCATCGCGGTGATCTTTTCCTATGTTCTTTTGAACCGGCACATGCTGGGCTTTCACATCCGTTTGACCGGTGAAGCTCCGCGCGCCGCAAAGTTTGCTGGTGTGAATCCTGCCCGTCTGATCCTGTTTTGTCTGGGCCTGTCCGGCGCTCTGGCCGGTCTGGCGGGGATGTTCGAAGTCTCCGGTCCTTCGGGTGTGGTCAGCATCGACTTTAACGTAGGTTACGGTTTCACAGCGATCATTGTGGCCTTCCTTGGCCGTCTGCACCCGGTGGGTATCCTGCTGGCCGGTGGCTTGATGGCGCTGACCTATATCGGCGGTGAAATCGCGCAGTCTCAGCTCGGGCTGCCTGCCGCTGCCATTCAGGTGTTCCAAGGGATGCTTTTGTTCTTCCTGCTGGCATTCGATCTTCTGACAAACTACCGCATCCGTGCGGCCCGTAGCGAGGTAGCGTAATGGACCTAGGTGAAATCAATCCCGTCCTTCTGGTCGCCTCGCTCATGGTGGCTGCAACCCCTCTGCTGCTGGCCGCAATCGGAGAGCTGGTCGTCGAGAAAGCAGGCGTTCTGAACCTCGGTGTCGAGGGTATGATGATCGTCGGCGCGATCAGCGGTTTCGCGATCTCGGTGGAAACCGGCTCGCCATGGTTGGGTTTTATCGCGTCAGCTATTGGCGGTGCGGTGCTGTCACTACTGTTCGTGTTGCTGACACAGGTCGCTCTGGCCAATCAGGTGGCCAGTGGCCTTGCGCTGACATTGTTCGGCCTCGGGTTCAGTGCCCTTCTGGGCCAAAGCTATGTGGGGATCAAACCCCCCAGCATGGAGGATATTCATATCCCCCTGATCAGCGATATCCCCGTCATCGGGCCGGTCTTTTTCCAGCATGACCCGATCCTCTATGTCGGCATCGCTTTGACTGCGGGTGTTTGGGCGACGCTGAAATACACGCGTGTTGGTCTGATCCTGCGCGCAGTGGGTGAAAACCACGATGCAGCGCATGCGTTGGGCTACAAAGTGATCAAAATTCGCATCATGGCAATCCTGTTCGGCGGTGCCTGCGCGGGGTTGGGTGGAGCCTATATCAGTCTGATCCGCGTCCCTCAGTGGACCGAGGGCATGACCGCCGGTGTCGGCTGGATCGCTCTAGCCTTGGTGGTGTTTGCCAGCTGGAAGCCATGGCGTGCCTTGCTGGGTGCCTATTTGTTTGGCGGCATCACTGTGTTGCAGCTTAATTTGCAGGCAGCGGGCGTTGCCATTCCTGTCGAGTATCTGGCAATGTCGCCCTACATCATCACGATCCTTGTGCTTGTGATCCTTTCGGCCGACAAGAGCAGCGCACCTGCCTCACTGGGCCGGATTTTCCACGCCTCGCACTAGGGGCCAACTGAACCAACTTGGGGAGTAACACATGAAATTCACGACACTTCTGGCAAGCGCCGCCATGGCGCTGGGTCTGGCCTCGGGGGCCATGGCAGCCGACGACAAGACCAAGGTCGGCTTCGTCTATGTCGGTCCGGTGGGCGACGGCGGCTGGACCTATGAACACAACAAAGGTCGCCTGGCCGTTGAGGAAGAGTTCGGCGACAGGGTTGAAACCGTCTTCGTCGAATCCGTTCCTGAAGGCCCGGATGCCGAGCGCGTCATGACGCAAATGGCGCTGGAAGGCGCTGACCTGATCTTCACAACCTCGTTCGGCTACATGGACCCGACCATTAACGTGGCGAAGAAATTCCCGAATGTGAAATTCGAACACGCCACAGGCTACAAAACCGCCGACAACGTCGCGGTCTACTCGGCCCGTTTCTATGAAGGCCGCGCCGTACAGGGCCACATCGCGGGTAAGATGACCAAATCGAACATCATCGGCTATATCGGTTCCTATCCGATCCCTGAGGTGATCCGTGGCATCAACTCGGCCTATCTGCATGCCAAGAAGGTGAACCCGGATGTCGAGTTCAAGATCGTCTGGGCCTACACTTGGTTCGACCCTGCAAAAGAGGCTGACGCCGCGACCGTTCTGATCGAACAGGGCGCAGACGTGATCCTGCAGCACACCGACTCGACCGCGCCTCAGGCGGCTGCGCAAGAGGCGGGCAATGTCGTGACCTTCGGCCAGGCCTCTGACATGAGCGAATACGCCCCATTCCCGCGCGTATCTTCGATCATTGATGACTGGGCACCCTACTACATCGCACGGACCAAGGCTGTCATGGACGGCACATGGGAAAGCGCCAACACATGGGACGGTATCCGCGAAGGCATGGTTGCAATCGGCGAGATCTCGGACGCGGTTCCCGCAGATGTCAAAGAAGAGGCTCTGGCGCTGAAAGCGGCGATGGCCGCAGGTGAATACCACCCCTTCACCGGCCCGATCAAAAAGCAAGACGGCAGCGACTGGCTGGCCGAAGGTGAGGTCGCTGATGACGGCACGCTGGCCGGTATGAACTTCTACATCGAAGGTCTGGAAGGCGAGATCCCGCAGTAAGCTGCAGGACGTATCAAATAACCAAAGGCCCGCATTTTGCGGGCCTTTTTTGTTGGGGCTAAATCGCCCAGATCAAGGCTTGAGCCTTCAGTGCCCGGTCAGCACCAGCGTATTCACCGGCATCAGGATCAGACGCAACCGAAGGCCGGCCGCGTGAACGACACCAATCGTGTCGACCACATGCAAGAACGCCTTGTTCCAGAACCCAAGGCTTTCATCCTCAAGCTTGTGGTGGTTGTCGGTATAGACATTCGCCAGACAGTTGCTGCCCGGAGGGATGTCATCCGCCATGCCCTTATACAGCGGCTCCATATACACCAGAATTGAGCCGGGCACTTTGTTGTGCTGGACGTCCCGCAGTTCGTCCGTGGGTCGGATCTGCCCCGAGGGGATGACGTCCTGCACCTCGACCACAACCATCGGGATCACGGTGAAGGGTTTAGTCATGCAACCCAGTTCTCCAATCATTCCAGGTTTGATGACCTGAGCAGACATCTGGTTGAACGCAGCCTGAAACCGGTCATGGCCCGAGTGCGAAGGCACCAGAATACCCGCCGGGCGCAAAAGCGGGCTGACATAGTCACCAACCTGTAGACCGAACTGTTCGATCCGACCGGTAACACCCGCGCTGATCACGGTCTTGTCCAGTTCGGTCAGGGCTGCATCCAGTTGCGCGTTGGCGCTGGCCAATTGGGCTGGGATAAGCTCCTCGATCTGCTGCACCACGGCAGCGCGCTGCGACTGGGCGGCGGTGACCTGCGCTTCGCGCTCGGCCACCAAGTTCTCTAACCGCTCAATCTCGGCCAGACGTACGGCGCTGGAGCCTTCGTCGCGCAGTGTGGTGTTGCGCTCTAGGTCTTCGACCGATTGCGCCAAAGCCGCGCGCGCACCGGCGATCCCGGCATCGGCCTGCGCCAGGTCCGTCTCTGCCACTTTCAGTGAGGCTTGAACCTGCGCGATCTGTGCATGGGCGGCCTGAACCTGCGCCTGCTGGGTGAAATCTTCGATCCGGAAAATCGGCTGGCCCGATGTCACCGTATCGTTGTTGCTGACATAGACCTCAGACACCCGCCCGCCCAGTTGCGGCAGGATCGTGACGGTCCGGAAATACGAGGCCGCCGTGCTGGAGGCCGGATGGAAGTAGAACAGCGTGGTGATCACGGACAGCGCCAGAATGGCACAGGTGGTCAGGCCCCAGCGTAGCTCGTACCACATGGTGAAAAGGGTGATCTCATGCCCGATCCGCTTGCCTTGGACAAAGCGTCGGAACAGGAAATCCGGCAGCACCGTAATCAGGGCGCAGAGCATCGTTTCGATCATGACTTACTGCTCCGACGTCGTAGAGGTTTGCGGTGCCGGAGGCGTCGGTTCAGCAGGTGCCTGAGGCGCAAGAGACTGTCCAAGTGAGCGAATGGCATCCGCTATGTTTCGCATCGGGGTCGCAAAATCTGGGAATTGGAAACCGGCAACCAGAACGGCTGCAACCCAGAAAATGCCGTTATGTGTAAACAGCGCCAGCAGCGCCAAAATTCCTACCAACTGGAACTGAGGGTGATTGTTCTCATGCGCCATTTTCTCGGGCACCGAATGCAGCGTCAGATATCCGACACCAATCAACACAACCAGAACGACAAAAAACACGACCATTGCCGAAAAGAGGTAGTCGCTCCCATCGGCTGCGACGACATATTTTGGGATATGTCCCGTAGCCATAGGATGGAGGTCCGCTGCAGTCACCTTAATCTCCTTCTTTTCTATGATGCGTCTTTGGCCGGGTTGATCGCCAAATTCAAGCCTGCTTATAGTCTCCCGAAATCCAAGCATATTCTTATAACAAGCACCAAGACCCTTATGACATCTGCTTCATCACAATCCATCCCGGCCACCCTGCGATGATCGACTTTCTTATCATTGGCGGCGGCATTGCGGGCCTCAGCGCAGGCGCGCGCCTGTCTGCCCATGGCTCTGTCACTGTTCTCGAGGCCGAGGACGCTCTGGGCTATCATTCATCGGGCCGCTCGGCCGCGATGTTCGAGGAAAACTACGGCCCGCCTTCCGTGGTTGCGCTCAATCAGGCCGGGGTCGACTACCTGCGATCAGCGAACGGAGGCTACCTAACCCCCCGGGGCCTCATGCTGGTTGCAGGCCACGATCAGGCTGACTTGTTTGCCAAAGACGTCGAAGAACTAAACGTACGCACCATTTCACCGCAGCAAGCCATCGACAAAGTCCCGATCCTGAACCCGGACGTTCTGGCCCATGCCGCCATCAGCGTGGACGCCTTCGACATCGATACCGACCGCCTGATGCAGGACTTCGCACGCGTGATCCGAGGCAATGGCGGCGCGGTCCTGACACGGCAGACCGTCACCAATATCCGCAAAGGCGGCCATTGGGTGGTACAGGCAGGCGATGTGTTCGAGGCTCGAAATCTGGTCAATGCGGCTGGCGCTTGGGTGGATGAGGTCGCCGCGATGGCTGGCTTGCCGCCCATTGGCATCGTGCCGAAACGCCGCTCAATGGCGCGTATTCCCGCACCCGGAGGGCATGATGTCTCCAACTGGCCCATGCTGATGGGGGCAGGCGAAGGCTGGTACGCCAAGCCTGATGCGGGGAAGTATCTGGTTTCACCCTCCGAAGCCGAGCCGACAACGCCTCATGACGCCTATGCCGACGATATGGTGCTTGCCGAAGGGTTGGCGCGGTATGAGGCGATGGTAACAACACCTGTTACTCGGCTCGAGGCGAACTGGGCCGGGCTGCGTAGTTTCGTGGCGGATGGCACGTTGGCGCTGGGGCCAGATCCACAGGACCGCTCGTTCATCTGGTGCGCGGGTCAGGGTGGATACGGGTTTCAGACATCGCCGGCAGCCTCGTCCCATCTCGCCGGCCTTGTGACGGGGGCGCCGTCTGAGCTGCCTGAAGACGTTGCCAATCAGTTGCATGTAGAAAGGTTGCGATCATGACCAAACGCGCATTGCCTTCGATTGCCAGCGTCGCTACGCAAGGCGACGGGGCCCGTATGATCGCCCCAGCCGCAAGCCGCAACTCGGACGCGCTATGCGCCTTGCTGGCCAAGATGGCCCCTGCCCCAGGCCGTGCTTTGGAAATCGCAAGCGGCACCGGCCAGCATGTCGCCGCCTTTGCAAAGACATTGCCCAATTTGATCTGGCAACCCACAGAAATCGACCCCGAACGCCGCGCCAGTATCGACGCATATGCGACCGGCCTGTCCAATATCCTTCCCGCCTCCGATTTGGATGCAACCAGTGCAGGCTGGTGCGAGGCTTTCCAAGGGCAGGATCTGATCGTTCTAATCAACCTGTTGCATCTGATCTCATGGCCGGAAACTGAAGCGTTTCTCAGCGAGGCTTCACAAGCTTTGAGTCCGGCTGGCCGCCTTATCTTATATGGCCCCTTCATGCGAGACGGTGTCTTGACCAGCCCTGGGGATGAAAAGTTTCACGAAGCCCTCGTCTCACAAGATCCAGAGATCGGGTACAAGAACGACACCGAGGTCAAAGCCCGTTTGCAGCACAATGGCTTGCAATTGCTTCACCTGGTCGAAATGCCCTCCAACAATCTGGCGTTTGTTGCTCAAAGGCCAAAAACCTGATCGGCGGTTGGGGCCAATCAAAGCCTGCTGGCGCAGGCTTGCCTCCGGCGGAGGTATTTTTGAACAGAAGAAGTAACGGATCGTTAACTCTGATTTGCGACTATTGATCTGCGGTACAGGCGGAGGCGCCGATGATCGCAACAGGAGAAGGCCCCCCTTGCCAAAAGCAGGGGGGCTGGATCTTTCACCAGCCCCCGCTTCTTCTGTTTGAAAATACCTCCGCCGGAGGCATGTGTCGCCGCAGGCGGCGCATTCGCGCGCGCCGCCGCAGTTGTCCAAAATGTCAGCCGTCCTTGCGGATGACCTCGTTTTTCGGGTCGTAGGGGCTGTCGCAAGTAACGACGGCATCCCACAGCTTGTCCTGAATCTTGACCTTCAGCTTGGTGCCTTCTACCGCGAGATCAGGCGTCACATAGCCCATGCCGATGGATTTCTCGAACGCCACCGAATAACCGCCCGAGGTCAGACGACCCACGCGCGCGCCTTCCGGCGTATACAGCGCCTCACGGCCCCAAGGGTCGGCATCGTCCGGTCCGTCGATCAGAAGGGTGCAGCACTTGAAGCGCACACCGGTCTCTTCCAGCTTGGCCTTGCCGTAGAAGTCTTTCGACAGGTCGACAAAGCGCGGCAGGTCGGCCTCAAGCGGGGTCGCATCGCGACCTAATTCAGTGCCGAAGGCGCGATATGATTTCTCCTGACGCAGCCAGTTCTGGGCGCGGGCACCGACCAGCTTCATACCATGCTTCTCACCCGCCTTTTCCAGCAGTTCGAACAGGTAGTTCTGCATTTCGATCGGGTGGTGCAATTCCCAGCCCAGCTCACCGGTATAAGCCACGCGGATCGCGTTCACGGGGCACATGCCGAGTTCGATCTGGCGGGCTGACAGCCACGGGAAACGCTTGTTGGACAGCGCGGTTTCCGGATCGGCGTCTTTGATGACCTCTTTCAGAACATCACGGGACTTGGGTCCGGCGATGGCGAAGACGCCCCATTGGGTGGTCACATCCTGGATTTCGATGTAGCCGAACTCCTCCATCTTGTCCTCGGCCGCCTTGCGCAGATAATCGGCGTCGTATTCGGTCCAGGCACCGGCAGAGACGATGTAGTAGTTGTTCTCGCCATTTCGAACGATGGTGTATTCAGTGCGGGTAGTGCCGTGCGAGGTCAGTGCGTAGGTCAGGTTGATACGACCGACCTTGGGCAGCTTGTTGCAGGTGAACCAGTCCAGGAACTGGGTCGCGCCGGGGCCTTTGACGACGTGTTTGGTGAAGGCCGATGCGTCGATCAGGCCAACGCCTTCGCGAATCGCTTTAGCTTCTTCGACTGCATATTGCCACCAGCCACCACGGCGGAACGAGCGGCTTTCCTTGTCGAAATTATCCGGCGCATCGACAGGGCCGAAATAGTTCGGGCGTTCCCAGCCGTTGACCCAGCCAAACTGTGCGCCGCGCGCTTTCTGACGGTCATAGGCCGGAACGGTACGCAGAGGACGGCAGGCTTCACGCTCTTCATCTGGGTGGTGCAGGATGTAGACGTGCTCATAGCACTCTTCATTCTTGCGCGCTGCAAATTCGGTGGTCATCCAGTTGGACGAGTACCGCTTGGGGTCCAGCGAGGCCATGTCGATCTCAGCTTCGCCATCGACCATCATCTGCGCCAGATAATAGCCGGTGCCGCCTGCAGCGGTGATGCCGAAGCTGAAGCCCTCGGCCAGCCACATATTGCGCAGGCCCGGAGCCGGACCAACCAGCGGGTTGCCGTCTGGGGTGTAGCAGATCGGGCCGTTGAAATCATCCTTCAGGCCGGAGTCGGCGCAGGAGGGCACGCGCTCAGCCATCGCCATGTACTGATCCGCGATCCGGTCAATATCCAGCGGGAACAGGTCAGCGCGGAAGCTGTCCGGCACACCATGTTCAAAGCGCGCAGGTGCACCGTGTTCATAGATACCCAGAATCCAGCCACCGCGTTCTTCACGCGCATAGGATTCGTTGTCGGCATCACGCACAACGGGGTGTTCGGGGTTACCGGCTTCACGCCATTTGACCAGCTCAGGGTCTTTGTCCATGACGATGAACGTGTGCTCGACCGGGATCGCGGGCATCTTGATGCCCAGCATCTTGGCGGTGCGCTGCGCGTGGTTGCCCGATGCGGTCACGACATGCTCGGCGGTGATCACCACCTGCTCGTCGGAGGGAACAAGGTTGCCGCCCTGCTCGATCATCTTGGTGCAGGTGACTTCCCAATGAGTGCCGTTCCAGTGGAAGGCATCCGCCTGCATCTTACGAACAATGTCGACCCCGCGTTGACGGGCACCTTTGGCCATCGCTTGGGTCACGTCAGCAGGGTTAATATAGCCATCTTCTGTGTGGTAGATCGCACCTTTCAGGTCGCCGGTTTCGATCAGCGGCCAGCGTTCCTTGATCTGCTCGGGTGTCAGCCACTCGTAAGCGACGTCACAGGTCTCAGCTGTAGACGCATAGAGCATGTATTCGTCCATACGCTCTTGCGTCTGCGCCATGCGCAGGTTGCCGACGACTGCGAAACCCGCGTTCAGGCCAGTCTCTTCTTCAAGCTGCTTGTAGAAATCAACCGAATACTTGTGGATGTGGGTCGTCGCGTAAGACATATTGAATAGTGGCAGCAGGCCCGCCGCGTGCCAGGTTGAGCCCGAGGTCAGCTCGTCCCGCTCGATCAACATCACATCATCCCAGCCCGCTTTGGCCAGGTGATAGGCAATCGAGGTTCCGACGGCGCCGCCGCCAACGACCAGTGCTTTGACTTGGGTTTTCATAACCGGGTGTCTCCCCTTGGAATCTGTTGCCACCATATGGCTTGATTCCGAAATCAATCGCGGAAGCCATCCGACCAGTGATATAAGAAAAACGACCCGCACGGGAGATGCAGGTCGTTAAATGGCGACTTATGATCCAGCCATCAGCCTTCCGAACGACACCGTTTGGTGTTTCCGACGGTCTTGCACACCAGCTTGCCGGGCGGCTCGGCGGTTTCGGATTCCTGAACTTCCGACGTGCTGTCAACGCTTGCGGGCGCATCCTCGGACCCGCCGGTGAAGGCTGCGATATAGTCGCCTGCACTTAACCCGTCACCCGAGGCTTTCGCTTTCTGGTAGTAGTCCAGCCCCGCGACTGCCAGCCCGGCCACCGCGACAAAGCCAGCCAGATATTTTGCACTCATATCGATCACCTGTTCGTCTTTCGCCATAAGACATCACATCACCTAGACGTTTTGTGGGCACAAAGCGGACAAGATCGCGGAAACTGCTAGGTGTGATCGGCCAGTATCTTTCCCGGATTCATGATGTTGTCGGGGTCCAGCGCCGCCTTGATCGCGGCCATGTAGTGTGTTGCCTGCCCCAGTTCTTTCTCAAGATAGGGGCGCTTGCCCTGCCCGATGCCATGCTCGCCCGTGCAGGTGCCCTCCATCGAGATGGCCAGATCGTTGAGCCAACCGACGAACTCATCGGCCCGGCGGACTTCTTCGGCGTCGTCCATGTCGATCAGGGGCAGAGTGTGAAAGTTCCCGTCGCCGACATGCCCAACAATAGGCGCAAGTAAGTCAAGCTCGGCCGCTTTATCCTGAGCGGCCCCTACGGCCTCGGCCAGACGAGAAATCGGCACGCAAACATCGGTCGAGATCCCCTTGGCGCCCGGTCGCAGCTGAAGGCTGGCCCAGTACATGTCGTGACGCGCCTGCCAGAGCTTGTTGCGCTCCTCGGTGGTCGAGGTTGCCGCGAAGTCCGTGCCGCCAAACTCTTCTGCAATCTGGCCGAAAATCTCGGCCTGTTCGGCGGCGCTGGCATCCGAGCCGTGGAACTCTAACAGCAGCAGAGGCGTTTCAGGCAGGGTCAGGCCGGAATAAGCATTGGCGGCTTTGACGGATAGTTCATCCAACAATTCAATCCGCGCGACAGGTACGCCGTATTGGATCGTCATCACTACTGCCCGGCAGGCAGCATCGACGGTTGGGAAAGAGCAGCGGGCGGAACTGATCGCCTCGGGGATGCCGTGCAGGCGTAGGGTCAATTCGGTAATGATACCTAGCGTGCCTTCGGCCCCGATAAGCAGCCGCGCCAAATCATACCCCGCCGAAGATTTCTTGGCGCGATTGCCGGTCCGGATGATCTGCCCATCCGGCATCACCGCCTCAAGACTCAGCACATTGTCCCGCATTGTGCCATAGCGCACCGCATTGGTCCCGGACGCGCGGGTCGCGGCCATCCCGCCAAGCGAGGCGTTGGCACCGGGATCAATCGGAAAGAACAGGCCCTGATCGCGCAGATGAGTGTTCAGATCTTCACGCGTCACACCGGGTTGCACGACGCAATCCAGATCCTCGGCATGCACGGCCAGCACTTTGTTCATTTGGGTCAGATCGACCGACACTCCACCGGCAGGCGCGTTCACATGCCCTTCAAGCGAAGTGCCCGTGCCAAACGCGATTACCGGCACCTTATGCGCAGCGCAGGTTTTGACGATCTCGGAGACCTCCTGCGTGGTGTGGGGAAACACCACCGCGTCCGGGCTTTGATTGGTGATCCAGGTCGTGGTGTGGCCGTGCTGTTCGCGGATGGCCGCACCGGTTTGCAGACGATCCCCAAACCGTTGCTTCAAGATGCCAAGGGCCGTTCCAATCCCAGCCTCATTTCTCGGCAAAGCCGTCGCTTGTACCATGCTACCCCTCTCCTGCCCGCCGGTTGTGCGAGCCTTTCCCAATGTGTCGAAAAGGCCCGCCCGAGCCGGGCAAGACCTAGATTTTATTCTCCCAGCGCGATCCCTTCGCGCCGATGGTCCACCCCACCGCTGAGAGTTTCACCGATCTCAATCGCATGCAGGCCCGAGGTCAGATCGCGGGGGTTTACCTCGAACCCGATTTCGATCAGCGCGTCCGCGTAGCCTTCGGCTGCAGTGTCCACCTCGACATCATAGGTCCCGAACCGGTTGACCAGATGCGGCAGCGAGATCGCCTGCTGCACATCCATGCCCCAATCCGCCCAAGCGATGATCGATTTGGCAACGTAGCCAATGATACGGCTGCCTCCGGGGGACCCGATGGCCAGAACCGGCGCGCCGTCCTGCATGACGATGGTCGGGCTCATGGACGAACGCGGGCGCTTGCCGGGTTCCAAACGGTTCGCGATGGGCACTCCGTCGCGATGGGTGCGGAACGAAAAATCCGTCAGTTCGTTGTTCAGCAAAAATCCGTTCGTCATCAGACGCGAACCAAAGCCGTTTTCAATCGTCGTCGTCATTGACAAGACATTGCCGTAACTGTCGACGATCGAGATATGCGACGTCGAAGGCAGCTCCAATGACTCGTCATCAGCCCAGTTCATCGCATGATCAAACTCGGGATTGCCCGGGGAGACCTCGATCAGTGCGCCCTCGGCATTCAAAAGCTCCGCACGCTGCGCCAGATAGTCCGGGTCGACCAGCCCGGTGGTCGGCATCGGTACGAAATCGCTGTCCGCCATGTACCGCCCACGATCCGCAAAGGCGAGGCGTGAGGCTTCGCCGATCAGGCGCCATGCCTCCATGCTTTCTGGGCCCACTTCGGCCAGATCATAGCTGTTCAGCAGACCCAGAATCTGCCCAACGGTCAGCGCCCCGGACGAGGGCGGACCCATCCCGCAGACCTCGTAGACGCGGTAAGCCGCACAGACCGGATCGCGTTCAATGACCTGATACAGGGCCAGATCGGTGCCAGACAATACGCCCGGATTGCCCGGCGCGGTGCGGACGGTCCGCACGATATCTGATGCGATTTGTCCGCCGTAGAACCCGGCGGCACCGTCCTCGGCCAGTGCCCGCAGTGTATCCGCATAGGCCGGGTTCATCAGACGTTGGCCCTGTTGCAGTGGCTCACCTTCAGGCAGGAAATACGCAGCCGTTGCAGGGAAACGCGAAAGACGCTCGGCGTCGTTGGCGACCAGACTGGCCAGACGAGGCGAGACCAGAAACCCGTCATCCGCCAGCCGGATACCATCGGTGAACAGCCCGGGCCACGGCGAACGGCCCCAACGGCGGTGCGCTTCCTCCAGCAAGGCAGGCGTTCCGGGCGTGCCAACGGACAACCCTCCGACGACGGCATCAAAGAATTGCAAGGGCTCGCCGTTTTCATCCTGAAACAGGGTCGGCGTCGCGTCCAATGGGGCCGTTTCGCGCCCGTCCAGTGTTGTAAGCTGTCCGGTGGCGGCGTCATACCAGACCAGAAACGCCCCACCCCCAAGGCCCGAGGATTGCGGCTCGACCAATCCCAGAACAACCTGCACCGCGACCATGGCGTCCGCCGCCGATCCACCGGTGCGCAGGATTTTTGCCCCGGCCTCAACCGCCAGAGGGTTGGCCGCAGCGACCATCCAATTCTCGGACTTTACGGGCACGCCGCTTGTTTTGGCCTCAAGCGCCGCGATCAACTCATCGGTCAGAGCTTGAACTTGACCTTCGCTCGCGCCTTCAGGGGCCACGGAGTCCGCTGTTTCCTGGGCAAAGCCCGGAGCGGTAAAGGCAACGACAGACAGAAGTAATCCTGAAATCCGATTGATACGCATAATATGCTCCTGGAAAAGGTTACAGCATGGATGGGACCACCTGATCCGGTGGTCTGTGCCCATCCTCGAAGGTCTTGATATTGATAATAACTTTCTCACCCATCTCGATCCGCCCCTCCAGCGTGGCCGATCCCATATGGGGCAGCAGCACCACGTTGGGCAGCTTACGAAGGCGTGGGTTCACCTGCGTGCCGTGTTCATACACATCCAACCCGGCGCCCGCGATATCGCCGGACCGGATCAGCCGCGTCATCGCATTTTCGTCGATCACCTCACCACGCGAAGTGTTCACGACCACAGCCGAGGGCTTCAGCAGCTTCAAACGGCGCGCGTTCAGCAGGTGGAACGTTGAAGGAGTCGAGGGGCAGTGAACAGAGATGACATCCATCCGTGCCACCATCTGATCGAGGCTTTCCCAGTAGGTGGCCTCAAGATCCTGTTCAATCTCGGGGCGCAACCGACGACGGTTGTTGTAGTGGACCTGCATCCCGAATGCACTGGCACGGCGCGCGACGGCCTGACCGATCCGACCCATGCCCAGAATACCCAGACGTCGCCCTCCGATCCGACCGCCCAGCAAAGCCGTCGGAGCCCAACCGGACCAATCGCCTTGCTGCATCAGCGCCACGCCTTCAGGGAAACGACGCGTCACCGCCAGAATCAGCGCCATGGTCATGTCGGCCGTATCATCGGTCAGAACACCCGGAGTGTTCGAGACCAGGATGCCACGCTGACGCGCGGTTGAGACGTCGATATTGTCGACCCCTGCCCCGTAATTGGCTATCAAGCGCAGCTTTTCACCAGCTTGCCCCAACAGACCACCGTCGATTGTGTCGGTCACCGTAGGCACCAGCACGTCGGCCTCTTGCACAGCGGCGACCAGTTCCTCACGGGTCATGGGGGTGTCATCGTCGCGAAGGCGAACATCAAACAGCTCGCTCAGTCGCGTTTCCACTACTTCTGGCAACCGTCGCGTAACAACAACACTCAGACGTTCTCTTGGCACTTCCGCCCTCCCACTGCTTTGCAAACGCGCTTGCGTCATGGCATCGTGGCGCAGGATAAGGCGGGGCACAAGAACCCCAAAGGCATTGAGTCGACCTTTTTTCGAAAGCAGATCAACAGGCACAAGAGCAGGCAGTCAGTGAGTGGTCTTCTACCGGTGAAACGCCTTTGTTTGGCGATCCTATCCGCGTATTTTATTGCGTTCGGCTCTGCGCCGGTCGCGGCCCAAGACGTGCGCGGCCCGGTCACCAACCTGCCCCTTCCGCGCTATGTCTCGATGAAGGCTGCCGAAGGCAATGTGCGCCGCGGTCCGTCCCTGACCCACCGAATCGATTGGGTCTTCAAGCGGCGCGGTATGCCGCTGCAAATCACTGCGGAATACGGCAACTGGCGCAAGGTACAGGATCGCGACGGGGCCGGAGGCTGGGTTCACTACGCCCTGCTGTCCGGCGTGCGCACGGTGCTGATCGAATCCGAGATGCTGCCCGTTTATGCCCGACCCGATCCGAACTCGACCGTCAACGCGCATTTCGAAACCGGAGTGGTCGCCCGCCTTGGCGCGTGTTCGCTGGATTGGTGTCGCATTTCGGCGGGGGGTTACAAGGGGTGGACGCTGAAAGCCAACCTCTGGGGCGTCGATCCGTCGGAAATCCGGGAATAGCCTCTTTCTCTAATCCCGTACCCTAGTCGGATTGCAAAGCCGCTATTTCGTCAAGCGCGCTGATGATGTCTTCGGCATGATCCGGATCGGCAAACAAAGTCCGAAACAGCGCCGCCAGAGGGTAGCCGGGCCAGGCTTCGTCCAACAACAGAATTGTGGCCCGCGCGCGCTCATCGTCTCCGAGCCTTTGATAGCTTGCCGCCAGATAACCGATCGAGATCGCGCTGACCGGATCACCCAGCCTGACCGCCTCGTTGAACTGGTCTACCGACGCCTGGTAATCCCCCAAGTGATAGCTGGAGGAGGCCAACACGCTGCGATAGGGAAATCTACCGTTTGTCGTATTGGCACCCCGCGCCCGATTGGCGGACGCTATAGCGCGCTGGAAATCCCCACCAAACAGCGCGAACAGGGCATCAAAATTCGTGACGTGGATATCATCAGGGGCAAGCCGTGTTGCGCGCGTGGACTGTGCAAGTGCTGCCTCATGCTCGCGCGAGCAAAATGAAGCTAGGGCAAGGGCGGAATGGCTCCAACCTTCGTCTGGCGCCAGTTCTAGTGCCCGCTGCGCGCGAGTTTTAGCAAGGGCCAAAAGCGCCTGTTTTTCGGCTCCGGGCGGGGTTGTTAAGGCAAGGATGCTGATCGCCTGCGCCGAACCGGCGTAGCCGCCAAAATACGTCTCATCAAGCGCCATGGCGCGTTCGAACATGCCGCGCACGGCTTGCAGCCTATCGCGGTCCAGAACCGGGAACATCAGCAGGCGCGCCTCAGTCGCCAGATTAACGGCTTGTAGCTTGGTCGGGTTTGTCGAGAACAGCGCCTCTCTGATGGCTTGTTCCTGATTGGCATTTGCTGAGACGGCGACCGGGCTGGGCGGTGACTGGGGTGATCGGGAGAAGAGCATCAAGCCGCCTGCGATAGCCAACGCGGCCAAAACCGCCACTGTGACCCAGACCATCTTGGAGGGACGCGCTCGGTCCGAGGGTATATCGATGTCCAAAACCTCAAACCGGGGGACATAACCACCCGGATCTACATGGATGCGCAGCCTCTGATCCTTGCCGGAGTTCGAATAGAAGCTCGCCAATCGCCGACGCATGCGCCCTGCATCGACCCGCACGACGGCCATCGGGTCACCCCCAGAATCCAGCGCCCTTCCATAAACATCCTCGGCGATCGACTTGGCGCGGATATCCTCGGACCGGCCTGCCAGAAGCTTGTCGACAACGTAACTAAGGAAAGACTGCAGTCGCTCGGCCCCATCGAATTCCGGGCTGTCCAGGACCGCCTTCAGTGCCCGCTGAATGTCTTCATCCGAGAGCGTTCTTTGATCCGGATCTGACTTTACACTGGCGTCTGACATCGCTTTCGTTAACCGCTGGCTGGTTTCAAGCCTTTGAAAAATAACATGTTACCCCGTAACATACGTTAAGATACCTGAATGTGTAAATGAATTTCCGGCAGAATGATTAGCAAAGGAGGGGAACGGACCTCATCGCGGGGGCACAACTGGGTTCAGACACCGTGAGGCTTATGATGGCTTGCTTGTCGATACACTTTCCTGATCAGGCGAATGACATCCGGCGCCTGCGCAGCTCAGACACGGTCTTTGCGCAAATCTGCGCTGACTTTGAAAGCCTGGCTGCTCTTCTTCCCTGCGATGCAAGTGACCCAAGAAATTCTGATCTCATCGACAGCCTCCGAGGGCTTGAGGACGAAATAAAAACCTACCTTTCGTCCCACTCGACCCCGCCCGAGGGCTAATCAAGACGCAAAAAGGCGATTCAAATGTTGGCCAATCTTCTATTCTACGTCGGGCTCCTCGTGTCGTTGACCATCGGGTTCATGTATTTCCGTGATCTCGGTGATGTCAGCCAGATGGTGCTGAAGGTCAAGCGCAATAACATGATCCGCTTTATCCGGAATGAGAACACCTATCTTGCCGCGGGATTCACCGGGCTTGCGCTGATGCTTGTCGGGCATTTTCTTGGTGGCGGTCCGGGCTGGCTGTTTTTCCTCGGCGTACCCGCGGTCACACTGGTGATCATATTCCTGTTCGTGTTTCCATGGGTTTGGGTCCACATCGGTCTGCGCAACCAGCAAGACACCGCCCGCTACTATCCGATCTCCGAAGCGCAACAATTCATCAACCCATCCGCCAGCGTTCTCGTGATTGAAAACAACGGCCACGCGCGGGCGCATTCGGACGCCCAGCTGATGCGCCCTCATCTGGCCGGCAACGATAAGGGGTTGGGGGGCGATGACATCGTCATGACCTATTGTGCCATGGCCAATCTGGGGCAGGCCTACAAACCCGAGATCCACGGCAAACGTCTGGATCTTGAAGTGATGGCCCAGCATGGCAACAACCTGATCCTACGCGACAACACCACCGGAGAGCCGATCCAGCAAATCTATGGCCGCTTCGACAGCGACGCCTCGAAAACAGCAGCGATGCAGCCATGGCCCACTTTTCGGATGAGCTTTCGCGGGTTTCAGAAGGCCTATCCAGATGGTGAGGTCTTTCTGAACAAACCCTCCTCGAACCCGCTTCTCAGGTTGTTCGACACCTTTACTGAAACGGTTTTCTCCTCGGGCATCGCCAAGCAACACCAAGAAGAAGCGCCGGTCATGGATAACATGAGCCACAGCGACAACCGCCTGCCCAACAAAACCTATGTCTGGGGCATCACGATCGGTGACGATGCAGTTTGCTGGACCGATGATTTCCTGGCCGAGAATAAAGGACTGATCAACGCCACGGTCGGCGGGCGTGACGTCGTGGTGTCCTACGACCCAATCTATGAAAGCGTTGGCGTCTGGTACAATGACAGCGGCGCGCCCATCACCCATGTCGATTTCTTCGGAAACGCGGATTGCGGCCAACTGACCCGCGTTGAGACCCTTCGATCAGGCATGTTCTGGCATGTCTGGGTCGAGTTCTTCCCCGGCACGGATATCAACCGCTCCGGCCCGCCCAACACCACATCTGACCCCCGCCAGACCCCCGCCCAAAGCGAATGAGGAATGTTGAAATGAAAACCCTAACCAGCCTGTCGGTGCTGTTCTGCCTATCGGCCACGATCTCAACCGCTCAGGACGCGCCGATCATCCATGATGCCGAGTACTACATCCTCGAAGCGCAGAATGCCGAACAATGGGCTGCTGACAATGCCGAGGTTGACCAGTTGCTAGAAGACTTCCGAAGCTCGAACGACGGCAAGCCACCCAACATCATCAATATCCTGATTGACGATATCGGCTTTGGCGATCTTGGTATCCCTGAACTCAACGCAGTTCGCGGGTATTCCACGCCTCATATCAACGCCTTCTCGGACGAAGCGATGCGCATGGTGCGCATGTATACCGAACCATCCTGCACACCCACACGGGTTGCGATGATGACCGGTCGACTCCCGGTTCGGATGGGCATGGGCGACACCACGGTCGACATCGCCGGGTTCGGGTTGCCCGCCGACGAGGTCACGCTGGCGGAGATTCTGTCAGATGCGGGCTATGCGACCGTGCATGTGGGCAAGTGGCACATGGGCGATATCCCCGAGGCCTGGCCCCATAACCAAGGCTTCGATTGGGCGGGGTTCCCGGTTCATCAGCAGGGCCAACTGACAATCTATAACGACGACGCGATCAAGGAACAGGTCTCGGTCGGGATCGCGGATTTCGATGACCGTTTCGTTCTGGACGACTTCTTTCGTCCCGACCCTGCCGCGATGGTCACCGGCCTTGAAGCTGAACGCGGGGGTCTTGCGCGCGAAGTTGACATGACCGCAGGCGAGCGCTGGACCGCCGAAAAATATGACGAAATGAACCAACGCTACCAGGACCAGACGCTTGAAAAAATGCGCGAGCTTGCCGGCGGGGACGCTCCGTTCTTCCTGCAGTATTGGCCGCTCATTCCGCTGGATAACACGCGCGCAGGTCGTTCGGGGCCGCAATCGCCGAACGGAGGGCTCTATGTCGACAAGATGCAGCAGCTCGATAGTTGGCTGGGCGATATCTTCAACGAGATGGAGGCACTTGGCCTGGCCGACAACACCATTGTAATAGTGATGGGCGACAACGGCCATTTCACCAAGTATTCGCCGCAATCAGGGTTCACCCCGATGGTTTTCGCCGGCGGCAAAGGTGATGTGTCCGAGGGCGGCATTCGGGTCGACAGCTTCATCCGCTGGCCCGGCATGATCGAGGCCGATGGTATCGTCGGAGATATCGTCCACGTCTCGGATCTCTATACCACGCTCGCCCGGTTCGCCGGGGCCGAGGATGGCATTCCTCGGGATCGGTTGGTGGACGGGGTCGACCAATCCTCGCTGCTGCTCTTGGGTGAAACAAAAGGACGGCGCGATCATCTGATCGTCTATTCCGTCCACACCCCCCGCGCGGTCATCAAAGATCAACTAAAGCTGCGCATTCCCGGAGCCGGAGAGAGCGCGATTCTAGCCGATTTCTTCGATGTCTACCGCGATACGCATGAGAAATACCCGGTTTCAACCGAGGTTGGGGCTTGGGGCGGGCAAGAGTTTGTCCGTATTCTGGGGCGTCATCTGAAACGCAAGGAAAAGTATCCAGACATCGAACCAGCCCGTGGTGTTCCCTATGAAGGCATCGAAAATCTTCGCCCCGAAACTGAAGCCGCTGTCGAGGCCTTTCTGCTCAAACAGTCTTCGGTTGGCAGATGATCGTACATCCGGACACTGACGCCTTGCAGCAAGGTCGTCGCGCAATTTGAAAGTAAGGAGATTCACCAATGGCAATCAGATCCACTGCCGCGATAGCGGGCGCCACGGCCCTGTCCTGTTTACTGTCGAGCGCAGCATACGCTCAGTCCCTGCCTGCACCGGGTCAGACCGAAGAGGGCTGGCGACACACTCTTGGCTTTTACCTGTTCACCCCGCTCCGTACACATGGAACGTCAACCGTCTCGGGCGTTTCAGCCGATATCGACCTCGATCTTGGCGACGTGCTGGATGTTCTCGATTTCGCAGCGGCCGGGCGGTATGAGGCCTGGAACGGAGACTTTGGGATCATCGTTGACGCCAACTATGTAGGCATCGGAGAGGATACCACTCTCCCCGGCCCCGCCGCCACTGCAGTGGATGTAGATGTGCGCCAAAAATGGTTTGCGGTCATGGGTGCCTATCGCGTAGCGGATGGGACCTATGGTGCCAACAACCAGCGATACACCGTCGATCTGCAAGGCGGCATTCGCTACAACTCGATCCGGCAGGAAATCAGGTTCACGACTCCGGGGCCGACGAACCCGCCCACCCAAGGCGGTGACGAAGGCTGGATTGAGCCCGTTGTGGGTGCCCGGGGCATGTGGCGTCTCAACGATCGGTGGACAACCATTGCGTCGCTGGAACTTGGCGGGTTCGGAGCCGGAGGCAACGATCTGCAAGTCGGCGCAAATATCGGCTTTGACTATCAGCCGTGGGATCGAACCGCGATCACCTTTGGCTACAGATATTTCAGTGTCGACTACAGTGATTCAACGTCAACCGGCCCCTTCGCCTATGATGTCACGCAGCAAGGGCCCTATGTGGGGCTAAAGGTCTTTTTCAACTAGATCCGACCGCTTTGCCGTTTCTCGTGTTCGCCGGGCTCGATCACTCTATGCTTAGAACCAGTTTGCCGGTGGTTTCACCGGCTTCCAAACGACGGTGCGCCTCGGCAGCTTGGGCAATGGGTAGGATAGTCAGCTGCGGACGCAGAACACCCGCTTGCAACAATTCAAATACCCTGGCCATATCTTCGTTGAACTGATCTGGTTGGTTGACGAAATATGTGTATATGTCGCTGACCCGGACCGAGATCGACTTCTGGAAGTGCTTCGCTAAATCCTCGGCAAAATTACCTGCGGGCGGACCGGCAAGGAACCCGAACAGAACTGCAGTGCCCAAAGGCGCCAGAGCGTCGAGGTCTGATTTCAGAGTTTCACCCGAGATCGGGTTCAGCGTCAGATCCACGCCGCGCCCTTCGGTGAGGTCCATCACCCGCTCGGTGACATCCTCGGTGCGATAGTCGATGACGTGATCGGCACCTTGATCGTTTGCATACCCAACCTTGTCGGTGCTGGTCGAAGCGATCACTGTCATTCCCAGATGCTTGGCAATGTGTAGCGCCATGGTGCCAACACCCCCGGCCGCAGCGTGAACCAGTACAGATTTGCCAGCTGCCGCGCCGCCCAGATTGACCAGCATGTGGTAGGCGGTCATCCCATTGACGGGGATTGCGGCTGCGGTTTCCAACTCGACAGTATCGGCCAACCGGGAGACATAGGGCGCAGCGATCACCGACTGGGTGCCGTATCCACCGGCACCAATCTGCCCCATCCACGCTACGCGGTCCCCGACAGAGAACCCTTCGACCCCCTCGCCCAGCGCCTCAACCACTCCGGCTCCCTCGACCCCGGGTACATGAGGCAGGTCCGGCATCATCCCCTCGGGCATTTCACCTCGACGGATGATCGTGTCAATGAAGTTGACTGCCGCGGCTTTGTTGCGGATCAAGATTTCCCCGGCATTAGGGGTCGGGGTCGCACGGTTTGTTTCGCGCAAAACATCTGGTTTGCCGGTCTGGGTGATTTCAATAGCGAAAGGCATGAGCTGTCTCCTTCTGTTGCGCGGAAGGTAGAGGCCACGTCGCTGGATGATAATAGTTGATATCAGGAGAAATAATCCCAAAAATAGAATAATGATCTACAACGACCTTGCCCTGTCTACAGTCGTCGCAAACCATCTCAGCTTTTCCAAAGCTGCGGAGCGTCTGGGGATACCGCTCAGCCGTGTCAGCCGCAGGATTGCAGAGTTAGAGGACCATCTTGGCACCAAACTGTTTGAGCGAACGACGCGGCAGGTGCGCCTGACGGAAGAAGGCCGCCGCCTTCTGGATCAATGTCAGGACCCGATCGAGGCTCTGCAAGGTATCGCAGGTTTTACGGACGACACGAGGCGCCAGAGCATCCGCATCACAGCGCCCCCGCTGGCCGCGCGCACGACCATTGGACCTCGGTTGTTGGATTTTGCGACACGAAATCCGGATGTGGCGTTTGAGATGACCACAACCAATGTCATGCTGGACTTCTTTCGCGACAATATCGATCTGGCCTTCCGCCTCGGCCCTTTGACGGATTCCAGCCTTGTCGCGAAACGGCTTTGGTCAGTTCCCTACTGCTTTTGCGCAGGACAGGGCTTCATTCGAGAGCGTGGGCTGGACAGGTCGGTATCCAGACCAGACTTTCTTGCTTTGCCTGCCTTGAATGCGGGTCAACCCTGGGCGCTGGAGAGCGGGGAAACACTGCACCCGAAGCACATCGCCCACAGTTTGACCGACCTTGATGTCATTGCGCAGGCCGCCCGTCGCAACCTGGGTGTCGCGATGCTGCCTTCAGATATGGTAAACGGCGAACTGCAACGGCTTGAGGTCACGGATGCCCAACCAATGACGCGGGACATGTTCGCCGTCTATCCCAGCCGCCGCCTGTTGCCCGCGCGGGTCAGGAAGCTGTTTGATTTCATGACGCCCGGCTGAACCTACCAATCAATTGCGACGCCATCGCGAAAGAACCCTCCGGTCGGGCCACCTTTCGGTAAGGTCGCTGCCCAGACAACGCCCCTGGCACCCTCGGAAATCGGACGCCCCCCGCCCCCCATATCCGTCGCAACCCAGCCGGGACACACGGCGTTGACGAGAATGCCCTGCGGTTTCAATGCGGCAGCGGTCTTGAGCGTCAGCGCGTTCAGAGCAGCTTTGGATACGCCATAGCCAGGCGTTCCGGCGGACATACTGGTCAGCGACCCCGCCCCAGAGGACACGTTGACGATCCGGGCATCCGTACCTCGTTGTAACAGAGGCACCGCCGCAATCGTGGTCTCCCACGGGCCGAATAGGTTCGTATCAAACGCGCGACGCACCCGGTCCAGATCGGCGAAGTGAACCTGTTGGTCGGTGTCATAGTCCACACCAGCGTTATTCACCAAAACATCAAGGCGGCCATAGGCCGATTCAACCATCAAGAAGAAGGCGGCGGCGACAGAATCCGGACTAGAGACATCCAGTTGCAAGGCTTCCGCCCCATATCCGATTTCATCCGCAGCAGCCTGCCCTTTTGCCAGATCGCGCGCACCCATCAGAACCTTCATCCCATGGTCTCGGGCCAATTGGCGGGACACTTCTTTACCAATACCGCGGTTGGCTCCGGTCACGAGTGCGATGCGCTGACTGGTCATGGTTACTCCTTCAATTCGCCTCGGCAGCGCGCTGGCCAGCAAGAGCCACAAGCCCACGGTCACCAGATTCCCAGATTGCCGTCATGGTCATTGATGTGACAACCCAGCGGTCGTCTGATTTCTCAAGCTCATAGTCATAGCGGCCACCAAGCACCCACAGACCATCATCAAAACGATGGGTTGCTGTGAAATCAGCCTGTGCCGTGGCGGATGTATCGGACAGGGAGGTGATGGTGTGATTGGTCACCATATGGTGCGTAGCGTCGAAACCAGGAAGAAAGGTGGACCAGCTCGCCACAAGCTCGTCAGCGGGTTGTGTGACCGGGTCTCCGCCCCAGAGGCTGGTATAATCCGTCGTGACGGTATCGGAAAACGCGCCGCGCACGCGGGTCCAGTCGTGGCGGTCGGCACCTGCCGCGATATCGGCAATGGCGGTCGAGATATCGGCTTGCTGCTCGGCAAACGCTGCGGTTCCGATCATTGAGACGGCCGCAAGGGTCGATGTGAGTTTTCTACGCATGAGAATGCTCCGAATGGATGAGGGTGGACGCTGAACAATTGCTCGGCGTCCTAACAGGGCTTAGTTGCTCGAACCGGCGCGAAAGTGGCCAGCGACGGTATCGGCCGCGCGAGTGACATCCTCGGGGTTGTCGTAGAAGTCGAACTGCGTCACATCCTCCAGCCATTGCGCGGTCGCCTCTCCTGCGAAACCGGCGAGGAAGGTCTGAACGCCCTGTGGGATCGCCGCGCTTTCCGAGTGCACAATGGCCAGTGGCTTGTCCAAACGCTGCGGATTGTCGGCGGGATGATAGGTCAGCCAACCTTCCCAGCCCGCATTGTTCCACTTGTCGTCATATTCCGGGATCCCGCCACGGTCGGCCTCATAGTAGTATCCGCCGATCGGCATCAGCACGCCCTCGGCACCTTCGGGGCCTGCTGCAGGAATGATCTGGCCACCAGCGGCCTCGGCGGCGTGGGACACCTCGATCAGCCCGGCGACACCTTCTGCACCGCCATAAACCGCCTCAACGATCTCTTCATTCTGCAACCATGGCGCAACAAGACCCAGCCGCTGTGCCAGCGGATTGCCTGAAACTGCATCGACCATGTACCCAGCTGAGGCGCAAATCCCCAGACCGTTGATGTGGTCGGCGTCGACTTCGGGTAGGGTCGCGACGAATGCGATGGCCGCTTTGATGTCCGAAGTCTTGGCCTCGGGGCTTTCGACAAAGCGCACGTTGTTCGGCAGATCGCCCGATTTACCCCAACCGCGGAAGTCAAAAGTGAAGGCGGCGAAACCACGTTCGGCCATCTCGCGGGCATAGTTTGCGGGCATCTGTTCCTGAACCGAGGTCCAGGCCCCGGTCACGACGACTGTGGGCAGCGGTTCAGATCCACGCTCTTCCGGCAGGTAAAGCGTGCCGGACAGCATAGCGCCTTCGTTCTCGAAGGTAACGGTGCGGGTTTCGACCTGCGCAACAGCGGCTGTCGAAGCCATAAGCGCTGCGGCGGTGTTCAGAGCGAGGGTATTCATAGCGATATCTCCCAAAATCTGTCTGGATGGGCACAAGCCCGATGACACCTGAGATATGCTGCGGTCAGCAGGGATACTTGCACCGGACTGCCGCGTTTTTGAAAGATCCTGCTTTAGACGGCATTTGCTGCGCGGAACGCGCGCGGGGTCTGCCCTACCACCTGTTTGAAACTGCGCGTGAAATGCGCCTGATCCGAAAATCCACAGGCCAAAGCGATATTACCCAGAGGGCGCGTGGGGTCTTCGATCATCTTCATCGCCTGCTCGACCCGGTAGGCCATGACATATTGCATGGGGGTCGAGCCCAGCGTTTCCTTGAAAACCCGCGCAAAATGCGAGGGGCTCATGCCCGCCTCAGAGGCCAGTTGATCGACCGTGATCGTTTGGTCCAAACGGTCCTGCACGTAGGCCAGCACCCGTTGATAGTGCTGAGAGGTAAAGCGAGCAGATAACTCAACTTCTTCAGCGCGGCGTTTGCCGTATTTCTGCAGCAGCTTGACTAGAAATACCCGGCTCATGGCTTCGAACATCACCGCCGAGGACATATCATCGGTCGCAAGCGCATCGCGTAGAATGACGCCCGCAGCGCATAGGTCAGGATCAGAAAACTGCGGCTGATCGTGAAACTGCTCCGGCGCCAGAAGCATACCGAGTTCCGACTGAGCAAAGCGCTGGACCTTGTCCGGATGCAAGGTGATCACGATCACGTCGGACTGCCCGTACCATCGCCACCCCGACCGCATCCCTGCCGGGGTCACGATGACTTCGTCTTTGCAAAAGGTGAAATCCCGTAGCGTGCCGTCCCGCCAGTTTTGCACACGATGCCCTTGTTCCTGAAGGTTCAGAAGGACGTGGTGTTCCGAAAATACCTCTTCCGGCATCCGATCAGGTTCGGCCCGAAAATACCGCACGGACATCAAACCAGCCGCCGAAGGGCGCTGCATCGCATCACTGTTCAGCAACGGTTCTGACGGGTAGATATCTGCGTATCTTAGGGGCAATGGGCGGCTCCGGCTTGCAATGCTCGATATGTGGGTTCTGCGCGCGCAGGGTCAAACGCTTTGTTGGCGCTTTATGTGGTCGATGAACAGCCTCAGGGGCATCATGGATTTATACTCGCGTGGGAAATACATGAAAATACCGGGGGTGGGGCCCAGATGGTCCTCAAGAACTGGTGTCAATACTCCGGTATCAATCAGTGGGGCAACATAAGCCCTGAAGGTATAGGCCAACCCTAACCCTCTTTTCGCCAGATCGACGGTTGCAGGAAGGGCGTTCGCGATCAGATTGCCCTGCACATCGACGGCATATTCCTCCTCACCCGATTGAAAACTCCACGGGGCAATCTGGCCCGAGGATTGGAACCTATAGCGTATACAAGTGTGCCCCAGCAGATCACGCGGCGTTTCCGGGATGCCCCGAGCCGCCAGGTAATCCGGGCTGGCGACGACGGTCACCGGAAGCGGCGGCGTCAACCGCACCGCCACCATGTCCTGCGCCACACGATCCCCCAGACGGAATCCAGCATGCAACTCCTCGCCCAATATGTCTGAAAGCGCATCCGTCAACGACAGTTCCAACTCGATCTCGGGATACGCGGCGCAAAAACTCTTGAGGATCGGACCCACGTAAAGGTGGTAGGCAAATTCCGGCATCGCCAGTTTCAACGTGCCCCGCGCGGCGTGACCGGTGCTACGCGCGCTTTCCACGGCCTCGGAGAGTTGATCAAAGGCAGGCCCCGCGCCGCGGATCAGGGCGCGCCCGGACTCGGTCAGGCTGATCGAGCGCGTTGTCCGAATGAAAAGCGCGGTGCCCAACTGGTCTTCCAACGCTTTCAATTGATGGCTAACGGTCGATGGCTTGATGCCCAGACCTTCGGCCGCAGCACGCAGCGATCCGTGGCGCGCGATGGCGGTAAAGATTTCAAGCGTGGCAAGCGGCAGGCGCATAGAGTTCCCGAACAATCTTATTATTCGATATCATACATGAAAGAAGTGCCAACAGGGTGAATTATCACGCACTACCGGGATTATTATCTTCGTGTCATCGTATTCAGGAGGACACAAGATGAACACTCTGACCAAAGTTGCTGCCCTCACCGCTGCTCTGATCACAGGAGAGACCGCCATGGCCGCATCCCCAGAAGACAATATCAAGGTCGTACAGGAGTTCTTCGCCGCCTATGGCGCCAGTGATCTGGACGGTATCGCAGCCGTGATGGACGAGAACGTCAAATGGCACATCCCGGGCCGCCATCCCTTGTCCGGCACCAAGACCGGTCGGGACGAAGTGCTAGCCTTTTTCGAACAACTGGGCACCGCTGGTTTTCAGGCAGAACCCATCTATTTCGGGGCCGACGAGACCCATGTGGTTGATATCCACCGTGGCTGGTCGAACGCCGATGGCAAACCAAATGTCGATACGACCTGGGCGCTCGTCTATCGGATCGAGAATGGCAAGATCGTCGAGGCAACCAACCTGTCCGCCGATCAGGACGCGGCAAACACGTTTTTCTGGTCCCAATACTCGTTGGCTCCGGTCCCTGAGCGACTGGCCAAGTAAACCATCAACAGGTGATTCAAGTGACCAATTACCCCGAAATCCGCGGTTTCATCGCCGACTGGTTTGCCCGGTTAGACAGGCTGGATCCGATCGACGCGTTCCTGCCTGACCTCCACCCAGATGTGGACTGGGACATGCCTGATATCGATACCACACTCAGCGGGCATGATCGCGTGCGGGCCTGGTATCGTGGCGTGCTTGAAACCTTGAAACGTCCAACAGAGCACCACGTTAGCAAGATCACAATCACGCCCGGCGCAGCCCAGTTCGAAGTTCTGTTTCGCGCGACGACCATTGCGGGGGACCACATTGAAGCCCGCGTTCAGGAAGACTGGCGCTTTGAAACCCGACCTGATGGCCGCCCGCTGATCACCCATTACTCCGCAACACTCCTGCAAGAGGCAGTTACATGAAAACCCTTGTCCTCACCGCTCACCCCGACCTGAACAAATCGCGCATCAACCGCGCCTGGTTTGATGCACTTTCAGAAGCCGCCGACGTGACAACCCGCGATCTGACCGCCATTGGCGGCGGTGAGATGCGCTTTGACATCGAAGCCGAACAAGCCCTCTTGCTGGCCCATGACCGGATCGTGTTCCAGTTTCCATTCTACTGGTATTCTGCACCCCCGGTGATGAAAGCCTGGATGGATCAGGTGTTGAACTATGGCTTCGCCTATGGGCCGGGCGGTGACAAATTGAAAGGACGTGAGTTCCTTATCCTTGTTTCGACCGGAGGTCCCGAGCACAGCTATCACGCGGGCGGATACAACAACTTTACAATAGCCGAGTTTCTGAAACCGTTCCAACAGACGGCGAACTTGGCCGGAATGACGTATCTAAGGCCTTTCGTGGCCCATGGCATGGCGGTGGCAACTCGAGAGCAGATTGAAGAGAACGTGCCCCTTATGCTGGCCTATTTGAGCGATCCCGAATTGGACCCCAAGGTGAGACAGGCCCGTTTGCTCAAACAATTGGAAGACGACCCGTCACTGGCAGCGGCGGTAAGCTGAGGTCGACCTATCCTGCGCCGGACAGAAAACACATGTTTTTCAGCCGGCGCGGGTTCTCTAACGTCCAATGACAGGTAAACTATCAGCGCGGAACAAGGGTGTGAGACCACGATGGCCGAGACTGATCACCTGAACCACTGGTTGATTTCCGGTGGTCGCCTGCTGGGCGACGAGAGGCTTATCGTCAAAGGGTATTGTGAAGGGTTGACCGCGCTTGGCGTGCCCTTGACCCGCGCAAGGATCGCGCAGAATTACTCAAACCCCTTGCTCAGCGCGTGGGGGATTATCTGGACACCCGAGGAGACCCGCCGCTACACCGTGCCGACCACGGTTTTGTCGACCAGTGCGTGGCACGGCAGCCCGTTCGAATATGTTGTCACCCAGCGGCGCCCACTACGCAAACGCCTGACTGATCTTGACGTTCTGGAGGAACATCCGGTCTATGCCGAGCTGGCTGAAGCAGGCGCCACCGACTTTCTGGCCATCCCGCTGGAGCACGGCAATGGCTCGGTTCAGGGCACCAGCTTTACCTCAAACGCAGGTACTGGGTTTTCAGACGCGCATATCCGCTACATCGAAGACACGCGATACGCACTTGCCGCAGCTTTGGAACCCATTGCGATGCGCCAATCGCAAAAGAGCCTTCTTCGGACCTATCTGGGGCACGGCCCCGCCGAAGAAATTGATCAGGGGCACATAAAGCGCGGAGAACACAGAACAGTTTCTGCCGCAATCCTGTTTGCGGATCTGCGCGGCTTTACCCAAAAGGCCTCAACCTGGTCCGAGGGCGATTTGCTTGCCATGATGGGTGAGTATTTCGAGATGGTTATGTCGCCCATCCAGGAAGAGGGCGGTGACGTTCTCAAATTCATGGGGGACGGCATACTAGCCGTTTTCAACATTGATGACGACGCGGAAGCCTCGTGCAGATCTGCGGTGCAGGCCGCAGAACTCGCCCTGACCAACCTGCGCGACTACAACGAGACAGCCGCCGAAAAGGGAAACGAGCCCATCGAGTTCGTCGTCGGCATTGATTTCGGTCGCGTCACCTTTGGCAATATCGGCAGCCCTGATCGTTTGGATTTCACCGTCGTCGGTCAGGCTGTGAACGTGGCCAGTCGCGTTCAGGAACTGTGCAAGAAACTGAACGAAAAGATACTGGTGACTCGGAGCGTCGCAGAGCACATGAATGGTAGCAAACAGTCAGCTGGCTATCATTCTATCCGCGGCTTGCAGAAGAAAATTGAGGCTTTTGCGATCCGAGCATAGCTCTTCAAAGTCAACTTTTCGCCGAATAAAGTTGTTTGCGTCGAACCTATCGCAAGGATTTATCGTTTACACAGCGCAAATGGAGCACATGCCTATTGGCTTGGACCAAACGGAAATAGTTTTTGGTGAGGAATATGGCTGGGGTGGTAGGATTTTTTGTCAACATATTGAAAATTAACAAAATAAAGGAAATGGGGTCAATGGGTAGTGTTCGGAAATTGGTTTGTGTCCAATATTGTGCCTCACTTTTCTGCTTTTGACTTTTTGGACGTAAGCGAGTTCGCCGGTCATACGATTTGCGCGGGATCGGGGCGGGAAGCAGACCTTCGCTGCACCGTTCGTCGAGGTCCGCAGAATGGCGATAAGCAGGCGTTGGTTAGGCTCGGAGACGGCTTATGAGGTGCGCCAAGCGTGATGTCAGTGGTAGAACGGCTGGATCCAAGCATTTCAAAACCAAACTTTTTGCACCCTTGTTAATCAAAAGAGATAGGGTGAGGCTTCAAGTGGTGTAGCTGCATTCGGAGGATCGTATTTTGAGCCTCGTCTACCTGTGGGCATTTCTCGTCACGCTTGCGCAGGTGTCTTTAGCCTTCGGAGTCACTGTGCATGCTGTTCTGAGAAAGCGCGATACACGCGCGGCCATTGGCTGGTCAGCCCTTGCTTGGCTTGCGCCGTTTGTTGGCTCGTTGGCGTACATCATACTGGGTGTCAATCGGATCAACCGGGCTGGCACACGGATGGGCCTGTCAGACACCATGCGCCAAATTCCAGGCTTCTCTCTCTCGGAAAGTGAGAGAGTGTTGTTTGAAGAGGCTAATATCCAACTACCTCACTTGGCCGGATTAGCCCGTGCCGGGGAAGCTCTTAGCGCAAAGCCACTCTTGCCGGGAAACACGGTCGATTGCCTGCGAGATGGTGATGAGGCCTTTCCGGAGATGATCGCGGCCATAGATAGTGCCAAATTATCGGTTGGATTGTTGAGCTATATTTTTGACAGCGACCGAGCAGGAGAAGAATTCTTGAATGCGCTCGTCCGCGCCAAGGATCGCGGCGTGGTAGTGCGCGTTCTTATCGACTGCGTTGGCGCGCGCTACAGCAAAGAAAATATGGTTACTCGTTTGGAAGAGGTGGGCATTGAAGCCGCGAGTTTTCTTCCTACGAGCGGGTTCTCCTCACGCCGCTTTTCAAACCTCAGAAATCACAGAAAAATCCTTGTTGTGGATGGCTGCATTGGCTTCACAGGCGGCACCAATATTCGTGAAGCGCATTGCCTGAACCTCGATCCTGAGGCGCCGACACAATGCCTGCACTTCAAATTCGAGGGGCCAGTGGTAAGCCACTTTAAGCAAGTATTCGTTACGGATTGGGCCTTTACCACCGGTGAGCAGTTGAGCGGCCCGGCATGGTTTCCAGAGCTTACCCGCCATGGCACGGTCTGGTCGCGGGGGATTTCGCACGGACCAGACGAGGATTTCGAGACGCTCAGCAAACTCATTTTCGCAGCGCTGTCGGCCGCGCGGGAACGGGTGCGTATCGTCAGCCCATATTTTCTACCGGATTCTCGGCTGATAGAAGCGCTTTCAGTGGCGGCGCTCCGTGGCATCAAGGTCGAAATCTACCTGCCATCCAACAACAACGTTAAGGTTGTCGAGTGGGCAGCTATGGGGCAGATCGGGCAAATTTTGGAACATGGTTGCCGGGTTTTCTTCACCAAGCCACCGTTCGATCATACGAAACTCATGCTCGTGGACGACGTTTGGGCTCTTGTTGGAAGCACAAATTGGGATCCCAGAAGCCTGCGATTGAATTTTGAGTTCAATGTTGAATGCTATCATCGAGAGCTGTCGGAAAAACTCCATGCCATACTTGACTCAAAAGCACTTGGCGCTCGAGAAATCAGCCTCGAAGAGATCAATGATCTCCCGCTTTTGGCCAAATTGCGCAACGGTTTCGCCCGGCTACTTTCCCCTTACCTGTAGGCAGCCAAACTTAGCCTTACACCCGAACGTCCAAGCGAGCGGTCTGAGAGGTAGTTCTTTTTTGGTATCCGCAACGCCCTTAAAAACTTGACCCAAAATGGACAATGCAGAGGGTTTGTCCGAAATTGAAAGGGAAGGCTGAACGTCCCTTTGTCTATTTCGCGGTGTTGAAAAGTTGCGCCAACAAGCTCGTGTGGCTATCATCTTGATATGGAATTTATTGTGGGTGGCATAGTTACGGTTGTTCTGGTGATTTGGGGCGCGGCCTCATTTTGGCGAGCGCCCTCAAATGACCAAAAAAAGGAAAAAGACAAAAAGTAGCGGCATCGTCTGCAAGAACTTTGAGCACGCCTCATGGGATGCATCATCATCCAATTCACCAAACAAACGTATTCGCCGACTTTAGGGATAGCGTTGCAGCGACGACAGGGTGGACATTGCCCCCTTTCTCAATAGACATTACCCATCGAATACTCGCGACCAGGTCTCCTGATCCAAAAGCGAAACGAGTTGATCACGTGAGTCGATTACCGCGCTTATCGCTCGATCTCTTTCCCGATCCAGTTCACTAAAAATGGCTCTTGTGGACGATGCCGATGCTGATTTGTCCGTGGAACCGAGAATGGCATTGTCCGCAGAACCTTCGACCGCGGCACGGAACCGATCAACGGCAACTTCCAAGTCGCTCACAATTTTCAAGGCCGCGGTCCGGACATCGCTGTCTGCGGGCGAAATAGCCTTATCCAAGGCGGGTCTCAGCGTATTGGGCTCCAGAAATAATGGTGCTAAATCAGACGATCCGTCCAAAAAGAAAGTGACCGCCGTTATCGTCGCAATTACTGGCATATCATAACTCCAAGCTGGTTCCCAAAGCGACTAAGTCTGCCTTTTCGTACAAAATTTCAGCAACTTCCGGCCAGTAGTCTTCCGGGACTGCTGCCTGCAATTGCCCCTGCAATACCAGCAGGTTATCGCGTTGCGAACGGCGTTCGGTGTCATATCTGTCTGAAACAGCTACCAACTTGGAACGTTTTACAGAGCGGTTGGCGGACAACCGGTTGAATTCTTCAATAAAGGCCGCGTGCGCCTGGATCATCTGTGTTGAATTCGCCTCAATCTCCCGGGCGACCTGAACCAGATCTGAGCCATCATCAGAAGGTATCCGTTCCAACGCGGCTGTGAGCTCAGAATTTATGTCGCCGATCGAACTACTGCGGTCGAACGGGGCACAACTTGAGATGCAACAAAGAGAAGCAGCAGCGGCCAGATTGATAAAATCTCGCCTCGACAGAGAGGCATTGCAGGTAGCTGCCATCGTGTTTCCCCCTGATCTGTGATCCACCTATTTTTAGATCGCGTCCTTTGTTGCCGTGCTCACTGAAGACGGCCCAATCTTCAGAAAACACTCAGGTATTCAATACATCCGCGAGCCGTGCTGGATAATGAGCCGTGCAAGACTGCCTAAATCTTAATCGTTCCACAATGACATTTAAATGTTAGGATGTGAGGCACTGCTTTTCAGACAATTTTATCAATAGGGGGGAAATACGATGGCACCTAATCGGCGCGACTTCATGAAAACTGTTCCAGCAATTGGGGCCGCGTTTGCGGTAAGTCCTACTTTTTTGTCGGAAGAAGCAGCAGCACAAACCACATCGACAGCCGCGCCATTAGAAGGCCACTTTCACCCTAAAGGAAAAGCACCGTCCGAGCACACGCTCAAAATCCTGGCCGAAGCGAAAGAAACACTGCCTTTCTCAGACACTCAGGACTTTGACGAAGTTGCCAAGGGTTTCATTGCCCAGATGCCGGAACCTCAAATAATGGCAGACGCGGGCAATGTCGCCTGGGACCGGGGCGCATTTGATTTCATCGACGAGCAAGACGAGTACGACAGTATCCACCCGTCATTGATGCGTATCAGCAAGCTGAATCAGAACTATGGTCTGTACGAGGTAATACCCGGCATCTATCAGGTGCGCGGGTTTGATTTGTCCGACATCTCATTCGTGCGCGGTAAAACGGGTTGGATCGCCATTGACCCGCTGGTTTCGGCCGAAACGGCGCGAGCCGCGTGGGAATTGTTCTCGGAACACAAAGGTGAAGGGTTGCCGATTACGGCCGTGATCTATTCTCATTCCCACGGCGATCACTGGGCAGGTGTTCGTGGCATCGTTTCGCAGGAGGACGTCGATTCCGGCAGTGTCGAAATCATTGCTCCGCGCGATTTCATGGAACACACAATTTCCGAGAACGTGTTCGCGGGAAACGCAATGAACCGTCGGCTATTTTACCAATATGGTCTACTGTTGCCCGTGGCCCCGCATGGGTTCGTCAATCAGGGTCTCGGCAAGCGCGTTTCAGCAGGTGCCACTGGCCTGATCGCGCCAACCCGGATTGTCGAGGATGACATCGAAGAATTCGAGGTCGATGGCGTGCGGATGATCTTCCAGAACACACCCAACACAGAAGCGCCATCTGAGATGAATACTTACATCCCAGACATGAAGGCCCTGTGGATGGCAGAAAACGTCACGGCCACGTTGCACAACATCTATACATTGCGTGGCGCGCCAGTGCGCGATGCCCTTCGATGGTCAAAATACATTTCTCGTGCCCTGTTCCTGTTCGGGCAAGAGGCAGACGTCATGTTCGCTTCGCACCATTGGCCGCGCTGGGGCAATGACCGCGTGCAGCAGGTTCTGAGAGATCAGCGCGACCTTTATGCCCATATGAATAACCAGACCCTGCATCTGGCCAATCAGGGCGTGACGATTAACCAGATACATCACCACTATGAGCCGTCACAGGGTTTGCAGCAGACATGGCATACACGTGGCTATCACGGCTCACCTCAGCACAATTCGCGCGGCGTTGTTCAGCGGTTCCTTGGATTCTGGGATTGCAATCCCGCGACCCTGATACCGTTAGAACCAGAAGCTTCAGCTCCGCTCTACGTCGAGATGATGGGCGGCAAAGATCCAATTATGGCCAAGGGCCTGGAACTACACAATGCAGGGCAATACTTCGAAGCGTCCGAGATTCTGAACAAACTGTTCCTGTCGGATCCATCAGATCAGGAAGTAAAAGATTTGTTAGCAGACGTTTACGAACAGCTTGGCTACCAGCAAGAGAACCCGGGCTTGCGGAACAGTTTCCTGTCCGGTGCCTATGAGCTTCGTTCTGGCATCCCCACCGGTGAAACGGCCGACACGTCCAGCCCAGAGGTGATACGCGCGATGTCGACTGAGCTGTTCCTTGATTTCCTTGCGATCAAAATGGACAGCCGCAAGGCCGAAGGCATCGAGTTTACGATGAACCTAAGCACACCCGACAATGGTGAGATGTTTGCGATCGAGCTGGCCAAGGCAACACTCACAAATGTCGAAGGTTTCGCTTTCGATGAGCCAGATCTCACTCTGACTTTGAACCGATCCGATCTGGAACTTGTGATGACTGGGGAGGCTGATTTCGAAGATTTGCTGGCCGACGGCCGCGCAACGGCTGATGGTGACGTCAGCGTTCTGATCAAACTCGCTGGAGCCATGGTTGAGTTCGATCCTTTGTTCGAAGTTCTGCCTGGGACAAGTACCGGTCCAACAGAAGTAGCAGAGGCTGAGCCGTTGCAGGCAGTGACCGGTCAGGTCGTTATCGAATGATGTTACACGCGGGTCCCTTCGGACCCGCGTTATCCACTTTTGCAATCCAATACGATTTTGACGATGTAATCCAAATCACCCGAGGAGACTTCAATGGCTGATCTTGTTGTTCTTTCATTTGATGGTGTCGACAGTGCAGATGCTGTTTTGACAAAACTACGACAGCTCAAAAAACAGGAATTGATCGACCTGCTGGACGCCTGCGTCGTTGTGCGACCCGAAGAGGGAGACATACACATTAAGCAGTCAGTGAACATGACCCGAATTGGTGCCAGTACGGGCCTGAGCACCGGTGCAATAGTTGGTATGTTGGCCGGTATTCTTGTTCTCAACCCACTCGCCGGCATGGCAGTGGGAGGTTTGGCCGGGGCGGCAATGGGAGCGCTTGGAGGGTCCCTTTCCGATTACGGCATCAATGATGATTTCATCAAAGAACTGGGCGAGACCATCCAACCAAATTCATCGGCTCTGTTTCTGCTTGTCGCCAAGGCCACACCGGACAAAGTGATCGCCGAGATCGAACAATACGACCCGAAGATACTTCAGACGTCCCTGTCGCAGGAACAAGAAGACAAACTCCGCGAAGCGCTCGCCGCTGCGCATAGCCAGTGATTTTTTGATAGAGATCGGTCGCCAAGCCAAAGTGTGGACGACCTTCTTCAAATCATAGGGCTTAGGTTGGGAGCACTGCAATATGGTAGGCGAATCCGCTAATTGGCATGGGGAAAACACCGGGCGCGTCGCAGATGCGCTCGTCAAGCTTGGCCAGATTGGTTTCTGGGTTCAACTGGTTTTTTTGATCATTGTCGTTGTACTGGGCGGCGTTGTCCTTGGCGTTGTCGGAGGCGGCGCAGGCGTGGGCAACGTGCTGTCCTTCTTAGGTTTGATCCTGCCCGCTTTCACCACATTTTGGTGTTGGCATTACTTGTCTTTGGGGCGAAAGCTGAAAGAGACTGGAGATGACCCCTCAGCCGCCCGGCTTCAAAGTCGCGTGTGGATCGGCGTTTGGGTCGGCACAATCGGCGCTGTTCTGACAATCGTGTCATTGTTCGGAGCCGCATTTGCGCTTTTGGTCACAATGCTTGCCAACCCTCAAGTCGGCTTGCAGATATCCGCAGCTGAAACCGGTGCCAGCCCCTACACGATTTCGGCGGTTGATGCCGTCAGCATCATGACCCTACTCTTGACGCTGACCGCTGAGCTGCTTGTTGTAGCGATTTCTTTGCGTATCGTTTTCCTGATCTCTCGTTCTCTGGGAGGAGAGGATGCCTGAAACCTTTAGTAAGGGAACAGCATTGGAGCGATGATCACCGCGACAGTGCCGGTCAGTATTGTGAGCGGCACACCGAGTTTGAGGAAGTCAGCAAAACTATACCCCCCGGGAGCAACGACCAATGTGACCACAGGTGTTGAGATCGGAGTCGAAAATGACGCGGATGCAGCGATCAGAACACACAGCGCAACTGGGTATGGTGAAATCCCAAGTGCTTCGGCGGCTGAAATTGCAATCGGCGCAACAAGTACCGCAGAGGCAGTATTGGATAGGACTAAGCCCAATAGGGCCGTTAAAACAAAGATCGCCGCCATGACTGCGCGCGGACTGGCTTCTCCGACAAGGTAAAGCAGTTGGTCGACGATTATGTCCGATCCGCCCGTAGCTTGCAGCGCGTCGGCAAGTGGCAACATCCCGGCGATAAGAACGAGGCTTGGAAGCTTTACGGCGCGATACGCGTCTTCAGCGGAAAGAGTGCGAAGCAAGACTGCCGCTACCGCGGCCATCAGTACTGCAGTAGTTATTGAGACGAGTTCTGAAACTGTCAGGGCAACCATCGTAGCCATGATGGCAATCGCAGCCCAAAAACCCTTAGCTGCCGGTGGGACGGATGTCCGCTCATTTGGGAAGGACAGAAGCACCAACATATCATGCCTTTCAACCGCGCGATCCAAGTCTTCCCATGATCCGGCAAGCATAAGACGATCGCCTGATTGCAAAACTGCAGTGTTGGGGTGTTCGACGGGCTCGCTGTTTCTCACCAGGCCAACAATCTCAATCCCTTTGGATTCGAACCCGGGTGCATCATGCATTTGTCGACCAATCACATTAGCCTCGGGGTGGATCAATACATCCGCAAGACCCAACTGATCGATCCAAACAGCGCTTGATTTCTGAAAACCCAGAGTTTTGGCAAACAACGCATTGGTTGATAACTCCGCCAGTGCGTCTTGGGATCCTCGAATGAAAACAATGTCACCCGGTAGGAGTTCCATACCTTCCCGAAACATGGCTGCGAGGTACTTTCCTTTGGCGCCAGGCCGCAGTCGAACGAGTATTGCCGTGCCACTTCCCGTCAGCTTGTCAACGCCCTCTGAGAGTACTTTGGCAGTGACCTTCAAAGTCGCGGAATGCCTATCCAAACCAAAGGTTTCCCACATACCCGCAAGCGTTGTTCCGGAAATTGCGAACTCTTGCTCATCAGGGGTCGACTTGGTTTTCAACCGATAGCGGCCCCAAAACAAAACAAACAGGACTGCAACAACCAGAACCGACGCACCGATCAGAAAAAAGGAAAACAAACCGAAAGGTTGGTATCCCTGCGCCACCAACTCATCACTTACGACAAGGTTCGGAGGCGTGGCGATCAGGGTCAGCATGCCACTTATCAACGCGGCATAGGACATTGGCATCAAAAAACGAGCCTTGTCGTTTGCCGTTTCTTGAGCAATTCGCAGAATGACCGGTATGAAAATTGCGACGACGGCTGTTGAGCTCATAACGCTCCCCAGAAGCGCCGTGCTGATCATGATAAGCACCAGCAATCCAGTTTCACCACGACCACCGTGCCGCATGATGGCGTCCCCTACTGCGCGAGCAACGCCGGTTCTATCCAACATTTCGCCCAGCACAAGAAGGCAGGCGACAAGGATTACAACGCTGTTCCCAAAGCCCGATAGGCTCTCCCCAATTGTCAGCGTGCCGCTGAGGGCAAGCGCAAGAACAACTATCAAGGCAACGAAGTCATAGCGAACACGGTTGCTTGCCATCAGCACGCCCGCGACGGCAATCAGAGCGAACACAAATCCGGCTTCATTCGTCATTATACTACCCCCTTCAAACGATAGGGCGTCCATCCATGCGTGCAAATTTCAGGTGGTCGCGTCAGCCATATCCACGCCTGCTTCCCGCAGCAGTTCAAACTTCACAGCTGTTGCACTGACCTGTCGATAAAAGGCAATCAGCTGCCGCGTCGGGCCTTGAAGACGTGTCAAACCTACGGTGGCGGCGACGACTGTGCCGACATCCGTATTGCCTTCCAGGACCTGCCAACCGCCCACGACAAGAACACCCACCGTCCCCGCTCCGTTAATGGCGCTGAGTACAAATTTCGAAGACAGCTTCCAGACGAATATCCGGGAACGGGTATCGTAGATCTCGTCAAATTTAGGAGTGATCTCCGCGGCCGAGCGATCAGGGTCAACAAGCCAGTTTGTGGCTTTGCGCAATGTGTGAACTCTGTCTGACACAAGGGAGTTCACGCGCGTCTGCACGAGAAGAACAATAAACACCTGCGGGACAATCATGCCAATTGCAATCAGTCCCAGAGAGGGTTGATTGGCCGCAATATACCCAACAATCACAACAAGGGTTCCGGCTTGTACGATGGGTTCAGACAGAGCGCTACCAGAGAACTTTCCTACTTGTTCGGCTTCAGCCGACACCATTGTTGCTTTGGCACCATAGGCAACTTTCTCGGAACCCGCCGGGTTTTCGCGAGACAGATTGCAAATACGCTTGCGCAGCTTGCGGATCATGTCCTCGCCAAGGACGCTCGAAAGATACCCCAGCACCCATTTCAGCGCGAGGCTCAGGGTTATCACCGCGCCCATAGCAGCACCAAGCCACAGCAAGCCTCCGGGGCTTATGTTCTTTTCGGTCAGACCGTTCACGATTTCCTTCTGGTAGTTCAGTGGAAACGCCGCCAGGGCGGCAATGGCCAGCGACAGCAAGATGTTGACCACCTGACGATGTCCCGTAGTTCTCAAGATAGATTTATAAAATTCGATCACTCGATCCCCCAAAATCCAAGAGCACCTTTGCTTGAAGGTGCGGGTGCATTGTTGTGACTGCACCCTAACACTCAATCCAATCTGAATATAAATCTACCTTTTCTCCGGCCTAAGCGACTACGTTTGTGACGCTCGGATTCAGGAGCAACCAGATGAGTGCAACACATACCGTGGGAATTTAGAGCGGCCGCTGAAGTCCAATCCTGGAGAAGCGTAGCTGCATTAAGTAGTCGAGAGATCTCGAGCACGATTTGTTGGATTGGCCGAATTTCAGGTTGACCAAAATCTGAGATTAGTACGAACGTCGGCTCTTGATGCTACAACGCAGCATGTGATTGTACTTTGTATGTCCGTTTTGGGCCGGGCGTGTAGCCTTAGATTGGAGGTACGGCACGTACGGTGACCGACTGTCTGGCCGCCACCCTTTCGCGATGTATCATATAAAGCCCCGCACTGATGATGATGGCAATGCCAAGCAGGCTAAGCGTGTTCGGGAAGTCGTTGAAAACAAGATAGCCGAACAAGGTTGCGACCGGCAGCTCAAAATACTGCAGCGGTGCCAGCGTGACGGAAGGCGCAAAAGACAACGCATAGGTCATCATCATGTGGCTCACCGTCGCAAAAAAGCCAGCGCCCAAAAGCCACAACAACGCGATATCTGTCGGCCAAACGGGATCAAACAAATCAGAGCCGGAACCTTGCGCAAAAATTAGAGCTGGAATGCAAAACAGGCTGGCGATCAGGCCGGTGTGGAATTGCAGGGTCACAGGGTGCACCCGACGCGACAATCCCCGGGTCAAAAGAATGTAGAAAGCGAAGGCAACTGCCGTGCCAAGCGGAATAATGGCAACCGCGCCGAAAGCTGCGAAACTGGGCTGGATGACTAACAACACCCCGACAAACCCCACAAGCGCCGCGCCAACGCGACGCGGGCCGACGTCTTCACCAAGATAGAACTTGCCGACCAACAAGACGATGAAAGGGGCAACGAACACGATTGCCAGCGCATCGGCAAGGGGCATCACCCGGATTGCGGCAATGAAGCAAAATGTTGCGAACACCAACAGCAATGAGCGGAAAACCAGCACCATCACCTGACCTTTCGCCACGCGCAACGACAGTCCCATTATCCAGATGAAAGGCGCCATTAGCGCGCATTGCACCACAAACCGGGCAGCCGTAATCTGCCCAACTGGCACACTGGTCGACGCGAGTTTCGCAGACACATCCAGCAAAGGAGCGGTTAGGCAAAACCCCAGCATCAGCGCAACGCCAACAAGGGTGCGATCCGGTGATTGAGGTATGGGTTCAGCAGAGGTCATCGTTTCATTTAGAGATGTCGCCAAATGCGTGTCTGTTCTCAATGCGACGACAGGCAAAAGTTCCGCAATCCAAGAGTTCGAGTTGAATTGGATACAGCGCTCGCGGCGGATGTCTCCTCCGACGTGCCGCACAGCCGCATCAAGTGGCGTTGGCTGAAAGAAAGACAGAAAGAAGACCCGAGGCGAACCTCTTCATTGAACATGTATATCCAAATTCAAAAAATGCATCGCATTTTTGCTGATCCAGCGCACATGCAATAGATCACTACATGTACTGTTATACAAGCTGGCGAAGTTGCCCGATCGGCGGTCAAAGGTTCTGGGCGCGATTGACGGAGCACGGTATAAGCACTGCGCCCCAATTGACGACATACTGGGATCCGAACTCGAGATTTTCGTGCCGCCAAAAGACAGATGGGAGGTGTTTCCTCGCCACCGGTCAAAAACAAAAATTTTGGATTTTAGATACATGGTGCCAAATCAATAAGCTTAAATGGCAAGTACCAACTCAATTCGGCATTCACCAGTGCTTTGGCGCAGCATGTTGCAGGAGGCGGTAAGTGTCAGTCTGGATGTTCATTCTTTGTTCGACAATAGGTCTTCGAGATTGTCATACGGCGCGGTGTCCCTAAACTGCTTTACGAGCTCAGCGTCGTTTGAACGATCCCGCTCGCACGTTTTCAATAGCCGCCATAGATGAAGAAGAAGAACGATTGTCGCTCCCGCGGCCGCAATATTGAAGGCGATTTCCCACATTGTCATTTTGATGCTCCTACAATTAATAAGTTACATTCCCGTAACCGCAGAACCTATCATGACACTTGTCGAACATCGGCATGCTCTACTGCTCAAGTTCAGAGGTTTATGTCGACCCAGAGAAGTTCATGACCTTATCGATATCGTCAAAGAACTCCGTTGATTAATGTAAGCATTTCCATCTTCTCATGCGAAGAGGCGGGCTCATTCCTCAGAGGGACATCCTTCACGTCGCGGCCTTCCCATTTGATTTCGACACCAATGCGGTTCAGCGCGTCCCTCACGAAAGTCTTGACGTCAGACCGAACGCTTTTGTCAGCATGAAATACCGCGAATGACGAAACCGCGGTCAGATCCGCAGCGTAGTGTTGCTCAAACATAACCTTCGCTTCAAACATGTCCTTGACGATATCATGCAATATACGCAGCTTCGTTGCCCGTGTCTCAACGAGAGACCGATCAAACTCTATCAACGCCAATACTGCGGCCTCGTAGTCGTCTTCTTGGGACGAATTTCGTGATGTGCTTTCCGATCGAGCGTGCGAACCGTCATCGCCGTCGCCATTGTCCACCAGATCGTTCTCTGTCATCTTTCAATCTCCAGTTTGATCGCGATCATCGCTCGAAATCCTGAGACCTCGTGCCAGGGAACCGGCTCCTCATGAGCTCCAAGGCCATTAAGCCCAATTGTCGCGCATACTCCGGCATTTGTCGTAACTCATTGAATCTGGTACAGGATCAAGGAACGCTCCGACGTTACTGCGCAGCAATCCCTGTAAAATCCCAAGTGGAGCGATCCAGCGTCGGAGGGATGAGTCGTCGAGCGCCGATTGACTTAAACCGGAACCTGTGGCTCCGAGCCCAAACTGCAACTGAAAGATCATGTCTCAAATTGACCTGGAAAACCTATTGAAATCAATCAGCCGGCCGACGCCGGAGGAGGAGATCTTTTTCGCGAAACGTCGCGCTCTTGGTCTCGGCGTTGGCCTCGATGAGCACGGGAAAATGGACTATCCGAAAAAGCTCATTTTCATCGATTTCGAAGCATCTTCCTTAAGCCCTGAAAGTTGGCCGATCGAAATCGGCGTCGCGTGGATCGAACAGCAGGATGTCGTTGTCGAAAGCAAACTCATGCAACCGGATCCTGCCTGGTCTCTCGACGATTGGTCGGAAGAAAGCGCTGCCGTTCACAATATCCCTTTCGCCGACCTTAGGACAGCGGAGCCTGCGATGGATGTTGCAAGATGGTTTAAGGAAATCATAGGCGACAACATCCTTGTCAGTGACGCTCCCGAGTTCGATCAGCGTTGGCTTGATCGTCTTTTGGAAACGCTCAACGAACCGACCAAGCAGATCGACGACTTCGATCGCATCGTCTGGATTTCGTTTTCTCAGGAAGACGGCATTGTTGCACCCGGAACGATCGACCAGGTCTACAAAACACGAGCAGAGCGCCCGACAACGCATCGTGCCGGCGCAGATGCTGCAGATATGGCTCACGCATACAAAGCTGGCTTACCTCAGCTTTCTTCTCCCGACTTCTTCCAGCCAATGTCCGGAGAAGATTTGCGGCAATGGGAAGGTGGAGAGCAAGACAAAGACTAAGCCTGCATTGGGAAGCATGCCTTAAGCCCGCAAGACGCAAAGCGATCTGTAGATGCTCCGATCAGTCTCAGCTGGATCCGATGTTGGGCGGACCGGGCATTGCGAGCGGCGCAGTCATACGGCGCCGCTCGGCCACACGTCAGTCGAATATGCCGATCAACGATTGCGCTTTCACGCGCGCCCGTAGGCGATTTCGCAGAAACTGAAACTGGCTCCAGGCCAGGATCCGGTGGCGCAGGTGCTCCAGATCGTCATCGAACAGAACATCTTCTTCAGTGTCCGTCTCGAGCACCCGATTGCCATACCCCGCGCGCCGCGCGTTGGCGGCCTTGACGAGGTCCCTGCCGATCATGGCGATGCACGCGTTATCCCGCTCGTCGAGAACATCGCCGCGTTCCAGCCGTTCCAGCATCTGCGAAAAGCTGCGCTGCATAAGTCCGCTTGGAGTTGGTCCATGCCGCGCGCAGTCGTCTGCAAAAGCGGCGGCTTGCGAGATCACGCAAGCACCCAGTTCTTCGAGTGTTTGCTCGCGACGAATGTAGGTGTAGCTCATCACGATCTCCTCACGCTGCCGCTTCGGTCTCGGCCACCACCGGCATGGGCGTTGGCGCATCAATTGCAACGATCAGTGCTTCCAGTTGGTCAGTCAGCCCACAGATAACCAGCACCGCCGGATCGTCTGGCGAAATCTCCGCAAAATGGCCGCTTTCGGCGCGGTCCGGATCACCAACGTGTTCGAGGGCGAGTAGGTCGCGCAGCCACTCCAGACCGCGGCGATGCCGGATTGTGTAGGCGTCGGCAGTTGCGACCGACGCGCGCAATCGCTGCAGGCGCATCAGTGCTGCGGATCCACCGAGCAGCAACACCGCATGTTGAAGATCGAGATCAGCAGTTTCGAGGAACTCGCTGACTTGGGTCAGGATTTGTTGTTTGTTCATTGGGAATTACCCTGTGTTAACGCCGCCCCCGATTTCGGACGACAAGCGCGCAGGCGGGGGGATCCACTCCTTTCACCCTGCACGTTATTTGTGTTGATCTGAGCTCGGAGCTTTCTCTCATCTTGCTGCTCACAAGACGGCAGCAAGATGAGAGAAAATCAGGGCTGGGAGATTTCATACCCTTTTGGCCACGCGACCGATCGAGGTGAGGTGCAGCCGAGCGCCATTGAGCAGATCATCCGGACGATGCCGAAATTGTCGTCAATCCGGGGCGTCGTGATTTATATGGCGATCACGTTTTGTACCATCTGGTTCTTGCCGTCTCGCTCCAGCTGCAGAAGCGCGTTTCTGACAACAGCACCGTAGTTCTTTTTGTTCCAACTCAATTCAGTCATTTCCAGCCTTTGTTATTAGCGCTGGTAACGCCGGTAACTCTCTTGCCAACGTTACCATTAGTGGATTGTTTGAATGAGTTGGGCCCTGGATCCTCCGAGGAACAGGTAGGTTTGAATCCCTTTTTTGGTCAGAACAATTTTTTATGCAGCAATCTCTGCAAGGATGTCTTGCGCTTCCAATCGCCGGTAGCGGTCAGCGTTCAGCTCATAGAAGTGTCGGCTTGTCTCGTGAGCGTGGCCGCAGAGCGCTTGTGCGACGCGCAGATCCAGGTTCGGGTCCGCCACCACAGCATCGTAAGTCAGACTACGCGCGATATGTGGCCCGTGTCCGGTTAGTCGCCGCATGTTTTCCCAAAGCCAGTTATCGCCGAAGGGTTTCCAGTCGCGAGCAGGATTGCCGAATAATGCCGTACCGATGCGCGCCTCATAGACGGTCCAGAGATGTATGTCACCGACACCCATCAGCAGTGTCGCATCCAGATACGGTGTCAGACATTCGGCAAGCCGGGCATAAATTCGGGTGCCGGTCTTCGACGTCTCTATTGCCACGCGCCAACCCTCGCTGTCTCTACAAAATTCACTTCCGATACACCCAGCTCGCAGGTCAAACGCCCGCAAAGGCAGTTTCGACAGTAAAGCAATAGCGCCCGCAAGCGCATAGTCGCGACGGCGGGTTCGGACATGATCCTGATGCGTCGCTTCTTTTAGGAGCACATTAGCTATTTCTGCGAGCGCAACGAGATTCAGTGGTCTTTGCGCCAGAGTAACTTCCTTCCGTCGCAGATTAGATGAAGATTCCAGCTTTAACGCGTTGTGCGTTTCCATGAGCGCTTCGCGAATGTCTCGAGGATAGCCCGCGTGCTTGGCAAAACACGCGAGCGCCTCGCAGTAACCGGCTTTGCTACGCGTTGCGATGTCACTGTCAAAGACGTCCTGGGCAAAGGCTGTTGCCGTGTCCATTGAAAGCTCCGCCGGCATATGCCTGTGATTGGCGATCCGCACCAAGCGTCGTAACACGCAGGACAACAATTCGATCCGGGCACTGGACAGGCCGTTAGGCTTACCAGACCGTTCGGCAATCCGAGCCATTTCCGTATAAAAGGGCTCTGGAAGATCATGAAACGAGGGTCTGTTTTGCCGAGGGGATTTTTGGCGTGTTACTGTTCGACGTTTGCGCTGGCATTGCTGTAAGAAGATCGTGTCCGGATTCTCCGGGTCAATTGTAGACATTAATTCAGCCAGAAGCCCGAGGTTACGCGCGTCTGCCTTGAAGCTTTGCATTGCGACTTCATCAAGACGAGTCATGGACTGACGCCAGCGCATCCAGCGATCGGCGAGACGGATCAGCGAAGGCTCGCAGACCTCCTGCAACTCCGATTGGATTGCGAGAAATCGCGACCAATGCGGCGCGCGGAAAACGAGTTCGATCGGGCGGCGGTCAAATGCGCCGCTCTCAAGTGCCCAATCCATGCCCTCACCGGTTTCAAATGCGTATTTCCGAAGCAACACGGCTTGACTACTCAGGCTGTTTTCCTGCCACCCTTCCGTCCTCAGGCGATCAAAGAAAGCCATTCCTGAATCCCGCGATAGCTTTTCCGCATAACCATGATGTCGCGCGGTCTCGATGAGACCGCGAAAGGCTGAGGACAGAGCATGCCTGCTCGGGTGAAGTTTTTTTGCATAATAGGCCCGTCCAGTATCGACGTCGGCGAGATACCGACGCATACGTTGTGGCAATTCCTGTTCCGTGATCAGGTATTTCATCTGTTTTTCCCTTTTGCGAGTGCGTTGTTGACGGCATCCAACCCATCTTGGCCGCGTTCAATTGCGGCAGTTTGGTCAAAGAATGCGTAAGTCTTCGCAACCGTGGCTGGAGAGTTATTGAGAAGTGCAGCTATGACGTTCAGATCAGCGCCGGGCTGATTGATCAGGATCGAAGCGATGGCGTGACGCGCCTGATGCAGCTTCATGTATAAATCGACCGAAGCAGTGGCGTAACGCCAGGCATCGGCCGCGTTGCTATAGCGGGCTCCGCCCAGCAGAAGGTGTGGGTTCGGATTGTGTAGCCGCTTCATGAAGTGTGGGCGCGCTTCGTTTAGCCACCATTCCAGGATGCAACGAGGATCAACCTTACCGCGTTTCTTTATCGACGCCGTCAAAGGTTTCTTGTTTTTCATCATTTCCTTTGGAATGGCGAAGTTGACAGTTCGCGAACCACTCGGGAAGGAAACGTTAGCCTTCTCGCCAGTGACTGACAGGTTAACGAGTGTATCGACCCTCAGCGGCATAAAGGTCAAAACACTGGCCATGGCAGCGGCAAGTGAAAGTCTCACAGCACGAGCCTGATCGCCCATCAAAAGATCATTGTAGTTCTGGATCAGTGGAACAGCCTGGCTATGAAAGTGACCTGCGAGCGTCAGAAACTTTTCGACACGCCGAGGTGACGTTACAAGGCGCCGACAGAACGCCTGGTTAGCCTCGGTCATTGTGTCCCAGTTTTGAAAGTACTCGGTCTCGAAAAACTCTTTTTGAACTTTTGACAGATCAGGGTGGAACTCACGGGCGAAGCGAAATGCCGCCCCCATGTTTTTCCTGAGCGTTCTGGCGCCGAGCGGCTTCCAATAATACTCGCCGCCCACTTCCGCATCGAAGGCTGCAAACAGATTATCTGCCGTGGTCAATTCCGCGATGGATTGGCCGCCGTCCAAATCCAATCGACCAAGTTCAGAGAGGCAGGTGAAGTACCAGTTCAGATCATCCCCAGCAGATTTGACGGTCTGCGGAGAAAGTGGGGTGCGACGGCGTCCTGCCAGGAGCCCGTCATAGGGTCGACCGAGGCTCATCGTCGCTTGGTATTCGTGAATAGCTGACGTGATTTCGGTCGGTAGAGCCGGTGTCACACGGTGGCGTGTGGCCTTCGGAATTTCACCTAACTTTGCTGGCAACAGAGCAGGTTCGACTGTTTCCGGAAACTCATGCAGGCGATCCAACAGACGGGCAGCTTTACGAATTGCGTTCTTGCGGCCCTGATCGTGACAGTCTTTCATCCAGAGGTGCAACATATCAATACTCAGCTGCGCCGGCTGGACGCCCTTGCTTCTCGCCAGACTTGTCAGAACGGTTAGAGCGATGAGTTCTGGCGTTTGGATGTGATTGCCGTTTCTGCGCGGTTGGATCAGAACGGTCGCGGCTTCCTGGAGTTGCGACCAATCGTCCGCGAGCCCGCGCAGGCGCTTTTCCTCGGCGCGCAATCCTGACGCGTGTGCCATCAGGCTCTTTACGTTGCTGTGCCACGTTTCGAACTGCTTGAAGGTGTCGAATCCTTCGGGCGCATCTTTGTTGGCGACGTGACCTGACCATCGCTTGACGAAGGCATCGACATCGATCGGGATCATCGCCAGCGGACAATTATAGGCTGGCAGTTTTCTACATTTGTTTGCGGATCCCCGGATCTTCTTCGCGTTTGCTTGCGAATATGGGTAGTCTCCGGCGTCGAGTTTTTCGACAGCTTGCTCGAGGGTCATCTGCATTAGTGCCTCCATCATTGATTATGTTTTTTTGCGTTTGTGACGCGGTTGTTCTTGGAAATCCGGATGATCTTCAGAGATGCGTTTTGAGGTTCTTTTTTCGAATTTCGGCACTTTGGATGCGAAATGAGGAAAAGGACTTCAAAACGTATTAAGGTGAGGTTTTGTGGGCGTATTCCTCACTTTTTCCGGATCGGGCAAAGGTGCGGATTGCGGTGTTTTCGGCCTCACACAGCATCAAAAAGCTCCTCAATCTGGTGTTTCCGGAACCGGATCGAGCCACCGATCCGGAGGCTTGGAATGATGTTGTCGCGGGCATAGTTTCGGATGGTTGCCGGAACGCAGCCGAGTTCTTCGGCAAGGTCTTTGCCGGTCAGCAATGGCTCAAGCAGTGCCGGATGTTGACCTTGATCCAGCATCTCGGCATGAGGCACGCCTTCGACTCGCCACACATCCGTGATGGAATAACGCGGGCGTTTCAATGGACCGTGGGCGGGAGGGATGCCGCATTCGCGCAGCACCCGGCGCACTGTGTCCGGATGCAATTGCCAGCGGTCCGAGATCTGGACTTGTGACAAGCTTGGTAAGCCGGCCAGCGCCGTAGAGTGAGTTCTGAGTTTGGATAGTCGCTTCATAAAGAGCAGATGGCTCCACAACGCCGATCCGGAAAAAAATAGCCGAAACTTTTTCTACAATCCCACTTGGAAGGCCGCCGACTAACAGTTGGGGCCTTTCGGGATCTTTACCAACTCATCGCGAGCGTAGACCGTGTGAAAACTGTTTTTGGGCCAGCGTGTTTTCGCGTGTCGAACGCGAATGCGGACATCGGTGACACCCGGGCTTTCACCATCTTGGCAGGTCACGATAGCGTTTTCATGGGATTTGAGGGCACCCCACTTTTTCAAGACTCTCTTCAGTTTCGGCTTGAACTCTCTCATGTCATGTATTGCAGCGTCACAGCGCTCATTGTGGTCGTCGATGCCAAGACTTGAGGGTAGGAGTGAGAATTCCGGGCGCTGCATGTTTTCGTGTAGCGTCAACAGGGTGACAAAAGCGGGCTCAAGATCGGAGTTCATGTAAGCGATATCCATTGTGTGCATAAACGCATAACGCTCGCGATCAGACATCAATGCAGCAGCGAAAGCTGAAAACTCCCAGACAAGGACCGATGGTGGGCCCGCCTTGATTTCCAATGCGTCGAAGAGACCCGTCTCGGTCAAGCTCTCCAGCTTACCATCGGAGTTCATGCAAACCGCTTATGACGTTTTGCAACTGCGTTTGGCACCCGAGAAACTCTATGGGCATGATGAGGCGCGAGGCTGGATGCTAACATCGTTCAATTCGAACAATTCGAAGCCATTGGGCGGAATCGACGACTACACCAATTGTCAACTATCGGCGTTGGATTTGTCAGCCTGTTCCATCTGAGCTTGATAAAGATCCATAAGAAAGTGACCTCGGAGCCAGGACACGACGTAAGACGTTACTTCAGAATTGTCTGCGAACCGCGCGAAGGCGTTTAAAATGTCTTTCAGTGGAACGCCTTTGAAGCGTACAAGACTGCGTAAGATCATTCCTGTTGCCTTCTCAGCTCTTCGACGTGCACGCGGATCCTCGAAGGCGAGCGATACGAAGGCGGCTGCGGTTTGAATGTGTTTTCTGATATCTGCATCTGGTCGGCCAATATACTCTGACGCTCTCTGGAAACGCTCCATGTCGTCCGTACTGTCGATTCCCATCATCGTGACCAGCGTCGGCGCGTTCAGACCAATGAAAGAGTGCCGCAATGCTGCCAACGTGAGCAGAGCCTCCGCTCGTGCGGCGTCATCAATTATGCCTACGTCCAGAAGCAGGTCCAAAAGCGCATCTAAGCCGAACGCGTCGATCTTGAAGACACCTTGTGCAATTTGACGCAATCGAAGATCCGCGCTCAAAACGGTGCACCCTTCGCGCTGCGCAACCGAAAGTGTGTCAAACTGCGTGCCAAGGAAATCAGAAAGTTCTCTCAGTTTCAGATCAAGTGAATCCGAAACTTCTATCCCAACAACATTGCAGTCATTTTTGATATTCGCTGCCACGTTCCTGAGATCGTCAACTTGTGCCGCGAGTTCCTCTGCGGATTGTTGAATCGACACGATTTTATCGCCTTCAGCCATTGCGGTCAGGCGTCCATCTTCGTAGCTGTTCAAATTTTCCACCATCTCAGCAAGCTCGTCGACGCAAGAGGCGGAGGCATAAACGGTATTGAATGCTTCCCGAACTGATCCAAGGAGTCCAAGCTTGCTGAGCAGCCATCCCGTATGAGTATCAATGACCACTCCTTTTTCGGCGGCCTTGCGAGCATGCTCGATTTCCATCCGTATGTCCGGCGTGCGACCCGTTGCGCTGAACATCTCTTGACCAGATTGCGCCAGATACACCGCAAACTCGATCGAGTTCCCCCCACCCATGGATGCGACTGAAGCCAGTGGCAGCGGGTTGTCTCGGTAGAGAGTTTCTATGCGTTCGACCTGCGCACGCCGAGCTTTCAGGTTCTCTAAGATGGGTGTGACATCATCATCTTTGATCGTGACCGACCACAATGCCGTTTCGTCTGGGAAACGATCTTGGAGTGTATGTGACAAATAGTGGAACAGGTGAAGATACTTGGATTTCACCTGTTCGATCTTCCATACGAACCGGTTTGGACCGGTTTCGGTCATAAATTCCTCACCTACAGCTTTACCCATCGCCGCTTCAACTATTGGGTGATCCGCACGAAGATGAAGAGCCACGTCATCTTCACTTGCAACGACAACAAATTCAAATGGCTTTCCATCGTCTAACCTGGAAAGCTTTACGAAGCTGCCTTCCTCAACGATAGAACTCTCCGGTATCGATGGAGCGTCTCCGTCGACCATCATTTCAACCAAAAACAATCCGACGTATGAGTTGCAAACTCCGGCGTCTGTTTGATGTCGCGCCGCGATGTCATATGCGTAATCCAACGCATCTCGACGGCCGCTGCGCCACAAAACTTGGAACAAGTCCATTCTATCGCGCAGTTCACCCTCTAAGGTTTCCAACGTAATTGTCGCAAGGAAGCTCTTGGCGTCGCGCTCCTTCCCAGCCCTGAGAAAGCTTTGCCATAATGCGAGCTGCGTCCGCGCGTTATTCGGTTCGAGGTTTAATGCGCGTCGGAACCATGGAAGGGCATCCTGAGGGCGTCGGCGATTGAGGTGGAAGTGGCCGCCAGCGCGCTGCGTCTGTTCGCCTGCGTTTCCTGCTCGCTGGACAGAGGTAAAAAACGCGACGCCCGACGCCAGTGGAATGCTGGCCGATGCATAAGCCAACGCCAGCATCCTTCGTTCTCTCGTTTCCATGCCAGTGTCTACGTTGCCCTCGAGAAGTTCGATTGCCTTCTCTGGTTGATCGCGATCTATGCACTCTGAGGCCAAGCGCCATCGGAGCTCTCTATTGCCTGCGAGATCTTGTGTGAGCGCAAGTTCGAAGGCCTTTTCGCCGACTTCGGTAGCACCGAAGCGGTTGGCAAGTTGGCTAACAACAAGATAGCTGTGCGCGTCAGGCTTTATCTCTCCGAGCGCTTCCTGAAACGCATCGTTGCGCTCGGCTTCCGGCAACAGCAAGACATTCGAAACTTTCGCTATGTCTTCTGGTGGGATCTGTGTTTTTCCGTCCAGGTCTTCGGTTTGGAGTTCAATTACTTCGAGCGCTTCCTTCCACTCTCCTCTGTTGAGTGCTCGCTCCAATCTTATTGGCGCGTCTCCGGCAAAGCGGTCCTTTAATGCTCGGTCAAGTAGCTCATCGTCGTCTAATTGCATCGCGAGGCCAGCAACCGCAGCGCGGGCGCTGGGATCTGCGAAGAGGGTATCAACATTGGCCTCAACAAGTGCTCGGGCTTCCGGAAAACGTTCATCCAAGCGCAGGCCCATGATCGTGTTCTGTAAAAGCGTCGTGTCAGGCGCGATCCCATAAAGTTCAGTCAGCGTGTGACTTTTCCAAAGCTCCAGTAGGTACTCAGCGGCCTGTCGGGCTTGTTGCTTCGCGTCTGAGAACTCTTGCGGCGATGCGTCCCCTTCAAAATGCAAGGACGCCAACCGCTCGAGATCTCCTTCAGCCGCGGCTCGACAAAGAGTCTTTGAATTCGGGTGCATGGCCAACGCCCGTTTGGCTTCGTCGTACCAGCGTGAATCACCTGCTGCGCGGAGGGTAACCATGCGTGCAACACAGACATCTTTATTCCTACGCAGTTCCAAGGGTATTGCAGAGGCATCGACCAAATCGCCTTTAGCGCTTCTAACATAAACCCAATTGGCCCAATGGAGCGCGCTGTTCGGTTCTGTGGCCAACAATTCGTTCACGCACCGTTCGGCGGCTTCCGGGTCGCCTTGCAGCAAGTGCGCGACAACCAAATTCGAGCGGTGCTTGAGGTTCTCTGGATCAATCTCAGAGGCTTCAATGAATAGTCGTGCAGCTTCTTCATCGTTTCCCAAACCTTTTTCGCATGTCGCAATCAAGGATGTCACCCTCGCTGCAGACTTCGGTGCCAGAGGTTCGGTTGCGTCAGCCTCTTCCAAGCGCGCCCTCAGTAGACCGATTGCCGTCGCAAATTTGGACTGTGCAATTAGGTTTCGGTAGATCTTGAATTCGGGATCCAATGGATCTGGCTCAATGATGCCAGTAGGAACGCTCTGAGAAAGGTGTTCTACCTGTTCTGCGGTTGCAGAAATTGTGCTCTTGAGCTGTTCATGTTCCAGCCGAACCGTTTCAGTGATCTCCTGTTGCGCCCGCAACTGTTCACTGGTGCTGTTGACAGCTTCGGTGACGTCACTTCGCCACTGCGTGATGTTTTTGTCCCGTTTCGAGGGCAGGACACTTCGGCCTAATCCGCTAAGCGCACCACCCACAAATGGTACCGCAGAAAGACTGGCATCAACCACATCTCGACTGCCCTCAGATAAGCGCGTTCCCTTTTCGGGTGGTTCCAGCTTTTTGGCCGCAGAAGCCTCATCAGGTACGACGGCAGGAAGCTGAACGTTCGTTTTGTTGGTTTCGCGTTCGCCGTCGTCTTCAATCAATTTTCTGCTACTTTTCTTATGGTTCTCAATACCGCCTACATAAGCCTTTAGGCAATGAAATTAAATGGTATTTGTGCCTCAAATTCTTGCCGTCACCTGGTCGAAAACACGAACACAAAAAGTGGTGAAAGAACAATTCATGTGTTCAAAGTAGGCCCCGGCGCAAATTTTCGCGCCAGGACTGAAAGCCACTCTCATAACTGCTAAGCGAGTGCCAGCAAGTGTTCAAATGCCGCGCGCTTCAATTTGTATTTCGGCAGTTTCAGGGGCCGTAGGTCAGTCACCTCACGAAGCTTGATGGCCACTTTCTTGAGCGCGTCGTCAGAGAGGCACCCGATCTCTTGCACTTGAAAAAGCGGCTTCTCCAATTGCGGGTCTTTTACCCTCACGCTTTCGGCCTGACTGCTTTCACCAAGGGTTACTTCAATTTCCAGTGTAGAGCTTTCGGCGAGGTTGCAAGCCAGGATAACCGGGAAGCCATAGCGGTAGTTTTTGCCGATCATCAGTTTGAAATCCGCCTTGTCGACCGCTTTTTTAAGATCTTGGACATGGTGCGCCGTATAGAAGACGTTCAGGACATTGCCATTCTTGTGCCCAGCGATTGCCTGCCGTTCGCCGTCAACCACCATTTCGCGTTTCAACATGCTCGAGAAGGTCTTGCGAAGCGCATAGAAATCCTCGTCGAAATCACCGATGCCGAGATGGTCGAAAATTCGGCGAAGATGCTTGCCGTAAGCGCTGGTCACATCACCTGCTTTTGATCGGCGTACCGCCTCGGGAAAAAGTAGTGGGCCGTGATTGTCACGAAGTGACTGAAACCATTCGACGAACCCCAAGTCTATCAGTATCTGTGGGATCGGAATAAGCCGCTTGCTGTCCTCTGTCTTGCCCGTGGCTTCTGGTCCGCATGCGATTGCAAAAAGATAGGTTCCATCGCGATACCTGATATCGCTGCGTTTCAGAAACAGAATCTCCTCAATGCGAGAACCGATGGTCAGTACGATCAGGGGCACCCAATAGTCGGCATCCCGTACGATCACCTTGCCTCGTTGCCAACGGCGATGTTCAGACGACGCTCCTGTATAGATCGGCGACGTCAAGAGTCGCGCAATCCGCTCCGTGGTCCATGGCATCCGGTTTTTCGGTTTTGTGACACGAACATACAGCTCATCGTCGGGTGCAAGTGATTGGATGTGCCGTTGCATTTCTTTGTAGGAAATGGCGTTGGGGATTTCTGGGCCGAGTTCTGAAGCTGACTTGAATTTTCTGTTCATTCCATCCCGGTACTTTTTGAGCGTACGCAGCGTGACGCGCGGTACCAAACGTTCAGAAAGCAACGCACGCTTTTCGGGGTTGGATAGTCCCTCCATGGCGCGGACTTCCTCCATAACTTGGAAATCGGCGGCGTCCGCCTGAGAAATCTCAAATTCCTTGGTTATGTTTTTCCCTTCGCTCTCGAAGCGGTTCCGACCGTGCGACTTGCCGTGGGTGCGGGGCAGTCGGGATGCCCATCCTAAAAATTCTTTCTGTCTTTCTTTCGTGATGGAAGAAACCGGGATGTCGTCAAAAAACTCTTTCATCAGCCGATACACGGAACCTGTGAGCTTTTTCATGTCTTTTGAAGGGAAGTTTTTGTCGGTCCTGGCCCGTGCTTGGGAAATCAGAACCGGTGCCTGAACGAACTTGTCGAAGTCATCCAGCCCGTGTTCAGCCAAGAGTTCCGAACTGGCATAGCGCACGTCGTCGCCTTCTTGCGCGGCAATTTCCACGTCATTGAGCCGACGTTGCAAAGCTGTCGCACGTTTGCCCAGATCGTTTGGAATCGGCGTTGGAAGACTTAGGGCAACGCGGTCTCCGGCGGCGCGCAGCAACGGCTCGACGTCGGTCCATTGTCTGTTCCTTGCGGCCTGCCGGAGACGTCGGTTTTCTTCCTGTAGCGCTTCGATCCTCTGGTCGACCTCGCCCGCATTCAAGGCAGTGTCTTGGTTTTGCTCTTGCAGCATGCCCTCAAGTGCTGAGCGTAGCATCTCAGTCAAGACGGCTTTGGCGGTCTCGGGGTTAAGCGAATCTTTAATCAGTGCGTCCACGTGTGTTTTCTCCATCTGCTCGAGGACGGTGAGCAACGCGGCTGCGCGCTTCACGGCGTCGAGCGGGAGGTCGGTTCGCAGCGACAGGCAAAGAAACTGGTTTGGGACCTGGTTTGATAGTTTTTTTGGCAGGCGTTTTCGGAAATAGAAAATACGACCGCGGCGCATGAGGTAGGGGCCGGCATGGTAACAGGGTTTGCGCAACCGACCGCCGGGTCGGTTACTGGCCGGCTGTGTCACAGCATGTGTCACAGTTTCCGAATGCTGTGACACATCGGATTTTCCGGAGGCTATGTCGCCCCTTATTTTCCTGGCTTTTCTGGTGTGGAGTCCGGCCTGAAACCGAGTCTTTTCTATTCTCAACACACTGATAATACGACACTTTTCCGAAACTGTCCGTATAGAACCCCAACTTCATCCGGGTTAGATGCGAGTCTTGTGGGCGTGAAGGCAAACAAAAGGCCGCAGGAAGCGGCCGGAAACAGCATAGAAATTTTGACTTAAGATTAGAGGCTTAGCAGTTCGGATGCCGGATATACCGGCAGGCCACCAGCATCTGGAGATGGATAAATCCCTATTTCATTGATGCGTTTCTGGAGATCGCTTTCCTCAATCTGCAACACACTCGCTGCACTGCGTACCGTTTGAAAACGCCCCAGAAACTGATCGAGAATTATGACGCTCACACTGTTCCGAATTCTCCGCCGGCAGCCGGATGGAGTTGGATAGCATGGCAGGAGGTTGAGTTTATTCAACTGTTTGAGTTCAGCGTACTCTAAGCCAAGCTGCTTGGTCAGATCATATGGTGTGATGTGTTCACTGGTGAAGATGGGAAGCTTGGCAACAAGTGCAGACCTGAGAACACGAATGCCAGAAATGCCAACTTCGGTTTCATGTTGATACGAACCAGCCAATTGGTCGGTCAGGATGAGCCGAATGACTTGCGGCGTGGTGCATCCGTAAGCAAAGCACGCTTGATGGATGCTGCAATAATCAGCGTTGTCAGTAGGGCTGTTGCCAGCAACATGCTCCTGGATACGAGCCGAAAAGCCCTCAATATCTTCTCGCCGAAACCGCCATTTCTTGTGGGCAGTGCTTCTGATCGGCCGGAGTAGACCGTCATTCACCAGCGCTTCAAACCCTTTTGTGCCAATGCCAAGAAGCTTAGCACCCTTGGTCTTATCCAGGCTTTTCACTAAGTCTTGGATGTGGGCCAAGCATTTTTGCATCTGAACCTTTAGGTTCTGTTGCTGAGGGTTCCCACCTTCGGGCAGTAATCCGTCACGTACCAGTGCCATCCTGACCCAGCTGTGGTGCCGATTTGCTGCCTTGGCAATGGCAACAATGTTGGCGTCGACATATCGTTCAACACTGACCTTTTGCGAGATACTGTTCAGACAAAAGTGGCCCTGGTCGGCGCATAGTTGCCTCATCAACTCTCGAAAGAACGAGCGTTCCTTTGGCTTGACGGACAGCAAAGCCCAGTTGTGCAGCCAGGTTTTGCTCAGCCGAAGACGATGCTTGCAGAGGGCCTTATCGACAGCTTCAAATACTGAGGACGCGCCCTGTTCAGTAATTGCAAAGCCAGCGTTGATCGCATTCCGCTGCTGTTCACGAGTTAGGTCAGCTGGATGACCGGTGCCCATTTTGACGAACTGCCCTAGACCGAGGCACCAACGCTCCACAACGTCGATCTGAACGTCACCGATCCAATTGCACATTGGTGTATCACTATCGATTTGACAGATAGCGGCGCGCTCGAACGGACTTTGACGCATGGGCAGAACATATCGCGGCAGCTGGTCGAGCCAGCCGCGCTCAAAGCGGGCACGCAAAATATGGTCGTAGCAAGAGGTGTAGTCCGCATACGGCAACGGTATCAAAGCAACGTTGTGAATCGGACAGGTCTGTATTGGGCGAGGAAGCCAGTTTCGACGGAGATGTAGCTGCGATTTGTCGGATGTTCCCGTCTCCAGCCAGCAAACCGGACAGATCGCGAGGTCTTGCTTACGCAACGACCGCGTCAGGAACTGCTGACCGTGCAGGCGTGAGTAGGTTCGTGACAGCTGTTCTGGGCTGTTTTGCGTCAAGCTTGATCGCTCAGAAGCCGTAAGATCGGCCAAGCGATCAAGCTCGGTCTGACGACCAGTGCAGACCTTCGCCTTTGACAGGCCTGTCGCTGTGCAGAATTCTTGTGTGGTGCCGGATGCGTTGATGGCGGTGTTCCGGGCAAGTAGTGAGAATCCGGGTTCGTCGGCTAGCGCCGATGTCTTTAATGGTAGAACTGTGATCATTTTTCTGCTCGTTGTTGGGCCGTCTTGTGCGACAGCTATTCTTGGGGTTTGATTTTTATGGTTTCGAAGTCGTCGGCGATAAACGGATTGAGTGCGGGAACGCAGTCTTCTTCTTCTCGGTAGCAGTCTTGGAAATGTGCGATGACAAGCTCATCTGCATCGCTCCGATATGCTTTTGATGCGGCACGCTGACACCAGACGCAGATTTCGCCAAAGGCATACATACCTGCGTGCATGAGACGTGCTGCGAAGTTCTGGGTCATGACGCTGGCACCCAAGGCGATACCGGTATTTTCAGCTACTATCTTCAATACTCGTATCGTCCGCGCGAGGTCTGACGCCGGGTCAAAACTCGACATTCTGACCTTTCTGTAACGTCGATCCAACTGACCGTCTGATGCGAGGACATCGTTAAATTCGGGCATGCCAATCAGGATTGGAATGATCTGACCAACGCGCGGCTTTACCAGTGATTTGAGAAAGTCCTGCAGATCCTCTCGATCTTGTTTTCCCGTCGATCTGATGTGTTGGATTTCGTCGATCACCAAAATCTTGGTGTTAAGCTTAGCCATGTAATTGCGGCTCGAGCGCAGCATGGCTTCGGCGCTATCTTTCTGGCGGGCCGGCCAACCGAGCTCTTCTAACAGCGCCGCGCTGAGCGATTTCAATGTCGCTCTCGCTCCAAGGTCGAGTTTCAGAAATGGTCTTTCTGGGTCCCCTGCGTTGGTTTCGGCCATCCCGAGCGCCTCTAGTGCCTGCATAGTTCCCTCAGATTTTCCGGTTCCGGTCAGACCCAGAATGGCAATCCCGCGCGCCTCGAAACGTCGGCCGGATCTGGTTGCCATTACAAAGTCCTCGTACGTCTCTGTAATCCGCTCCCTGATCCGTTTGGCGTCGCGGCTGTCTATGAATAGTGGACCGGCATTGGTCATAGTGGAAACATGATCAGACATCGTCGTCGTCCCCCTGCCACCAATCAGTGTCGTAATCGACACCGCTATCCCCAGCGTCGGGCTCCGCTATTGGCGTGTCATCAACGTAAGTCGGGGTGGCTTTCTCTGCGGCAACGTCTTTTTCGATGCCGGGTGCTGGCTCGCCTATTATGAAACCCAACCCGTCGTCAGCGCTCGGAAGCCCATCTAATTGGTCAACAGTATCATCGAAGATCGACAGGCCATGCCACAGATTGTTCGCAAGTCGATTGAAATCTGCTGAAGTTGGCGCCTGCGGCAACGTGCCTACAATCTTTTGCTGATCCGTCACGCGTGATCTGATGTTGTTGAGAGCTGCCAAAATGACGGAGAAGTTTACCTTGGCCTCGGCGGCGTAACGCTGCCTTAGGATCGCACCGACTGCGTTCCATTCGACGACAGAGATGCCATCGAAGTTTTCAATGCTGTTTGGAACCTCGATCCATTTTCCTTTGACATAGACGCTGATCGCTCCAAGCGAGTCTGGGTCAACATAAACGGGGCACTTAGGGCTGCCATATTGTTTGCGTGCTTCAACGATTTCCTCGCTGTTGAAATCAATACCAAGAACTCGAACACCTCGCCGTGTAAGTGTGCGTTCGATCCTAATACCAAAGGCATGTCGACGGATGTGTTTTGGTAAGTCAGGTGGCTTGCCTACCGTCCCGACAAGGCGATTGAGCGCGTTTTGTGGCGTCTCGTCAAACAGGCCGAAATGGCTGGACTGATGATATACGTCGACGATGTATCGGATAAAAATCAATGCCAGTTGATCATCCGTTAGCGTAACCCGGTCCTCAGTCTTGTAGTCGCCTCGCTCCTGCGGGTTGCTAAAGGTCCGCGCCGGGATCAAAGGCATGGCACAGTCGGTAAAGGTGCCAAACACCCGTTCAATAATCCCGCGTAGTTGAGGTTCGCCAAGCGTCGGATAGAAGTAAGTCGCAAAAGCTGTGTTGACGGCGCGTTGCGTGAACTCGGAAAAGAACGCTGAGCCGGTGTCGGACTGCAGGCTTTCAAATTGCATGCCAGCCCAGCCGTTCTTGGCACCAGCCGCTTTCGCAAGATGATCCTTATTCTGCGTCGCCATCCGCAAGGCGCGTACGGCAGCCTCTGGGGTTTGGGACGCGGACAGAGCAAAGCCAACGATATACCGTGTGGCCACGTCAATGACGATGTACATCCAACGTCGTCCACGCGGTAAAGCTGCAAGGGTCTTCTTGTCTAGACCTTCACGCAATGGTCCAGCCATCATGAACGTGCGAGCATCTACCTCCCATTCGTCAATTTGAAAGCATTCACCGGGACGCGTTGCGCGCTCTGTCTTTCCTATGCCTCCATACTCGTGTTTGGCTGCGGTCAGTCCGTCTCGCCCCGCCTTGATGGCAAAGGGGCCGAATTTCTGAAGCCACTCATGCAGAACGGATCTACATCGTGTTTGTATCTTCGGTTCACCAGTGGCCAGTCGTCGCTCGTTCTCTCTTTCGATATCCATCAGGGTTTCACGAATGACCCCGTTTCCAGAGTATTCCTGATCATTGAGGTACTTCCGGAGCCTTGCATTGATGAACGCAAAGCTCTCCTGATCGATGTCGATTGATGAGAATTTTCCGCGGCGGTCCACAAGTGCCTCAATCCGGCGACCTGAGTTCCGATACTTACGTTTCCAAAGCAAAATAGTGCAGGCGTTTGGCCAGGGCGGAACCTTTTCGGTTTTTGAACTGAAGTACTGTTTGCCAAATTCTCCCTCGAATGCGCGACGCGCAATGCTTGCTTCCTTGAACAGAATGCCCTCATTTTCTTGGACACTCTTTGGGGTAAACTTGAGTTTCTTTTGCGCGTAGAGCTTCTCGACAGCGCTCACGATGAACCATCGGTTCAGCACCAGTGTTCTTTGAGTATCCGGCAACTCCCAAACGAACATGTAGGGATCTTGCGAATAAGTCGCTTCGATGATGTTTGCGGGTCGACGCTTGATGTCCCATTCCTTGCTCGCCACGGCTTCGTGGATATCTGGCCAGGAGAAGCGTTCAATGGCATCGGAACCATCAGCGCGCTTCATGTAAGCGAATTTTTCGTCGCTCATCATGAACTGGTACGAGACGCCGCCCCAACAGTAGAGGTCAACGGTGTTGAAATGGAATTTTTGGGTCATCAAACTGCCCTCACCATCGTGAAGAAGTTAATGCGACCGGGGCTGACCTTTGCTAGCACTCCTTCATACATGCCTCGGACGATGCACCGAAACCCGCGACCTCCTGCACGGCATAGACGCGTCAGGTCACAAATCGAGATTTCTCCATGGACGCTTTCCAAGACTTCGGCCAATCGTGCATCGACGTCATGATCGGGGCAGAGGGCAAAACGCTGATACATGATCGCGTTGAAGGCTTGGACGCGTGAAATGCAGTGTTCGGTAACAAGACGAAGTTCATCTGCAATCTTGGGAACAATGCTTTCTCTGAGGCACTCAAGCTCCCTAATGAAACGACCTGACGCCAGCCGCTCCGTTGGTTTAACCGCGACAGCGATGCGGCGGCCGTCCCGATTTTGGATCACCAGGTCAATGAAATGCTTGGCAACCTTTCCGTCCTCGTCAATGAAAGGCAGCGGGCCAACCTGTTCACGGACTTGCACGACCGAAGGATTTACAAGCGTCAGAGCTAGGTGATGAAATTCAAGTTGGCTATCCAGTCCGTAGCGCCTTGGTTGTCCTGTTTCCAGATCTACAAGAATCGCGAGGATCCTGCATGACCCACGAGATCGTACATTGATTGGACGGTTGCCACGATACGGGAGCGGTGTAACGTCCAGCATTTCAATAGGGCCAAAATCATCTGGAAATGGCTCTGTAGGCCCAAAGGCGCGCTGGAACGCCCCCGGCAACCCTGACAAATCGATAGGTGGAGTCGATGCGATCACCATCACCGCGTGATCGAGTAGCATATTCATAGCAAAGCATCCCTGTTTCCGAACACGACCGCGTCGGATTTTTGAGCGCAAGTGATCAGCCGCTTGCGCGAGTCTGTTGACTTTCAAATTGTGAGGTGGGATGAATGTAGTCAGTCACGACAGGGGTCTGGTTGCGAAAGCATCCGGGCCTTTGTTCATTCAGCACTTACCTCTGGCTGATGGTTTTTGGTGGCTAGATCATGCTGCGTCCTCTTGGTCGTTGGAGGGCTGTTTCGGCACAGAGCGTACGGCTTCCAATGTTTCGAAAATCTTTGCCATAATCGGACTACTAGTCCGCCTGCGATGGATAACCATGCTGACGGTCGATGGGTGTCGATTTATGGAATCTGCGAATTGAGCAAGGGACATTCCAGCTTCAGTCTTGAGGCGAAATTTTATCTCTTCAGCACACATTTCACATTGCATGGATTGACGTCCACTTTCCTATACGATGTACCATCACAATGAATCTTTTGCGGTCTCGTTGCAATCCCCAATCAGGCCCAATTAATACCCATATGGGTACTATATTACCTCAAAAATCTTCTTAAGTTAATAATAGATTCAATATGTTACGTGATTTCACGTAACGAGATGATCATTGGTCCGAATAGCTCAATTGGGATTTACTGCCTCAGCTAAATCGACAAAGGTGGTGAGAAATTCGGGAGCCGGAAAATGGCCAATTGGTACACTGCAGATACGCATTTCTCGCATGAGAATGTAATCGCTCATTGTGATCGTCCATTCCGGTCGGCAGCCGAAATGGATGCCCTCCTCATCGAAAACATGTGGAAGGTCGTGAAGCCGGATGACGAACTATGGATAATTGGTGATTTTGCCTTTGGTCCAAAAGCGAAAGAGGCACCATATTTGGCGGGTGTTTTCAGCCAGCTGCCCGGAGCGAAAAAGCACCTTGTTGTTGGGAACCATGACCTCAGTCCTACTTTAGAACTGCCGTGGGACAGCATACATTATTTGGTCGAGGTCAAAGATGGGCCTCAAAACCAGGCTCATACACTTTGCCACTATCCAATGATGACTTGGAACCATGCAAGGCGCCAAGCGCTTCATCTTTTTGGTCATGTTCATAACAACTGGAAAGGAGCAAGGAACGCCGTCAATGTTGGCGTCGATGTGTGGGACTTCACGCCGGTTTCATTTCGGCAAATTGCAAAACGGGCGAAGTCGTTGCCTGTTAATAAACACTGGTCTGATGTTGAGCCAAGGTCTTCCCTACTCTAGTTCGGTTCGTCAACCACTACGAAACAGCCTGGTAATTTTGGAGTAAAAATGTGGCGCAATTCTTGGTATGGAGCGATTTGCATGACGAGTTCTGGGATGGTTTTGAGCTACCCGACCTAGCCTCTCCGATAGACGGAGTGTTGATCGCAGGCGATACCAACACGATGGGACGCCACTTGGATATCCCGGCTCGGGCCGCGCGCAAATACGGGTGCCCGGTTGTTACCATTTGGGGAAATCATGAACCTTATGGGTCAATCTGGTCGGAACTACTGGCCGACGAAGAGCGACAGCTAACTGATCTTTGCGCAGAAGGCCTCGATATTCGGGTCCTACATGGTGCGGTAACGGAAATTGCTGGTGTTCGTATCATCGGAGCTACACTTTGGACTGATCTCCAGCTGTTTCCAGGATCGGACACGCAAACGCAGATTATGCTGTCTGCATACCTTCAGGACTATCGAGAAATACGAACCGCGCCTGATACAAGGTTTACAGTTGAGGACATGCTGGAACGTCATAGAACCGACAAAGTTGCGCTGTTTGAAGCGCTGCACCGGCCTCATTCTGGCCCAACGGTTGTAATGACACATCACTTGCCAGTACGGGAGCTACTCACGCCTTGGCGCACCCACCAAAGCAACCCGGAGCGTTTGCTGAGCAACGGTTTTGCAAGTGATTTGTGGGATGAAGTGCGAAAGCTCAAAGTCCACACCTGGATATGTGGGCACAGCCATGAGCAATTTTGCTGGGTGGGAAAAGGCGATCATGGATCGATGCGCTTTGTTTCCAACCAAAGAGGTTATCCAGGAGAGAGAACAGCATTTGATCCTTCGGGTTTGATGGCAGTTTGACCCATTCGATCGCCAAACGTATCAATTGTACATGCTTTGCAGAGAAGCTTGGTGGTAACCATAGAGCCACAGTCGTGTTGCTGTTTGGACACGACTTGCGGTCAACCAAGTTCAAAACTGTTGAGGGAATCAACAATCCCGCTTATCCGACGTTCTCCAATTGGTCCATCGGACCCAAATCGTAACCCCCAACAAGGAAAGGGACATACATGCTTATTCGTCATTTCGCCCTTTCGGGGCCGATCAACACCTAAACTGAAATCAGATCAGGTTTGATCCAGTTCGCCGGCTCGTAGCTGGCACATCTATATACGTTTATTGGGTACTATCTTATGGGCAATTCTGTCTTGGATGGTCGCGCGTCAGCTGTGTCCAGCGACGGCGTCATCACGAAATTCTATACATCTGCGGCCTGGATTGAAGGATGGGCCGAAGCGCAACTCGAAGAAATCGCCGGCTGGATCGGCGTGCAAAAAATCGCGGCCTTTCCCGATTTGCATCCGGGCAAATACGGGCCGGTGGGATGTGCCGTTCTGGCGGACCGTATTTTTCCGCAGCTGATCGGTAACGACATCGGCTGCGGCATGTCGCTGTTCCAGCTTGATCTGCCTGTGCGAAAGCTGAAACTGGAGAAAGTGCTGCGCCGGATGCGTGTTCTTGGAGAGCCTGCATTTGAAGATCAGCGCTGGCGACTGGAAGATGCTGGCCTGCCGACCGACCTGTTTGCCACATCTCTGGGCACTGTGGGCGGTGGCAATCATTTTTGCGAGTTGCAAACTTTGGCCGAGGTCGATGACGGCACCGGCCTCGATGCATCACGCCTGTATCTGCTGGTTCATTCCGGATCGCGCGGATTTGGCAATGCGGTTCTTGGTTCGGTGCCGGATGGTGCCTTCGCGGGTCTTGATCCCGAAAGTGACACCGCGTTGGCCTACCTGCAGGATCATGACCGGGCCGTTCGCTGGGCCAGCCTGAACCGCCAGATCATCGCTGAGCGCGCGGCGGAGGCCTTGCGGGCGGATCTGAAACTGCTGGTCAATGCACCACATAACTTGCTTGCGCGACATAGCGATGGCTGGCTGCACCGCAAAGGCGCGGCAGTCGCTGAGCAGGGACTTGTTCCGCTTGCCGGGTCGCGGGCCAGTGCCAGCTACCTGATGGCTCCGACCGGTCATGACGACGTGCTAGGCAGCCTCGCTCATGGTGCCGGGCGACGCTACGACCGATCCTCGATGCATGGTCGTGTACGAGCGAAGAAATCTGACATCCTGGCCATGCTGCGTACATCCTTCGGTGGCCGTATTCTGTGTGAAGATCGCGACCTTCTGATTGAAGAAGCGCCCTTGGCCTATAAATCGGCCAAATCTGTCGCCGAAGATCTGGAGCGAACAGGTGCTGCGCATTATGTGGCGAAGTTCCATCCGCTCCTGACCTTCAAGAAAACGCGTGACGGGAGGCGGTCATGACTGCATCCCGACATATCTCACTTCTGGTTACGAGCGGCAGAGGTCCGGCGGAATGCCAGCAAGCCGTCGCCGGAGTGCTGGATGTCATGCGCGAAGAGGCCGAGCTCCTCGCCGTGGACTTCGATACCAGTGGGGTTCGAACAAAACTTGGCTATAAATCTGCAGTGGTTCTGATCAGCGGCGCCGATGCCGAGGCCTTTGCCAAGAATTGGCGCGGTACGATCCAGTGGCGGGCACAAAGCAATCTGCGTCCGACGCACAAACGGACCAATTGGTTCATTGGGGTGTTCGACTTGCCCAAACTCGCACGAACACCCGAACGTATTCAAGCGAGCGACGTCACTTTTGCAACCTTCCGGGCGGGCGGACCTGGCGGGCAGCACCAGAACACGACCGATAGCGCAGTGCGGGCGACGCTCAGGCAAACCGGGCTTGCAGCGGTGGCGCGCGAAGAACGGTCGCAACACCGCAACAAGGCGCTGGCATTGGAACGTCTTCAGCATCTGATGGCCGCGCAAGCCACTGCGGAAGAAGCCGCACAAAATGCAAGCCGCAATGAGCTGCACCATGCGCTCGAACGCGGCAATCCGGTGCGGCGTTTCAAAGGTCACGACTTTCGCGAAGTGAAAGGGGGCTAAGATGGAAGCATTTGATCAATTCCTGACCAGCGCCCTGACCAGCGATTTTTTCGCGGGCGGCTTGGCGCTCGGGGCCTTCGGGGTCGCGGCGGCCTTTCTGCGCATTGCGTTTATGGCCATGTACGGTGTGATTGTTCGGCGCGTTTGGGTCAGCCTAACGCTCGACAACAGAAGCGCGGCCTATCGCCATTTCTGTATCTGGATGGAGCAGAACAACGTCCTGTCCCATTCGCGTCATGTGCGTATGACGGATGGCAAATGGGCTCGGGGAACAAAGGGCTATGCACCTGCTCCAGGGCGGCACTGGTTTTTCTGGCGCGGAAAGCTCTGCCGTCTGGAGCGCGACATCAATGAAAAGTCAAAAGTGGGCGCATCACACAACCAGCGCCCGATGGAGGTGTTGAATGTCACCGTCCTGTTCGGAAAGGTCGAAACGATATTGGGCTGGATAGCTGAGGGACGTACGCTTTCCCAAACCAGGGACCGTATCGGCCCTGGCCTTCATATTCTGAAAGGGGACTGGTGGGATCATGTCGGTGATGTCCCGCGCCGTTCCGTCAATACAGTACTGGTGGATGACGATCGCATCGAGAAAGTGCTGGAGGACATGCGTTGGTTCTATGGGGCCAGCGATTGGTACGCGGAACGTGGTGTTCCGTGGCGGCGAGGGTATCTGTTTTACGGCCCTCCGGGCACGGGCAAGTCGAGCCTCATTCGCGCGCTGGCGTCAGACCTGTCATTGGATATCGCGTCGCTGGATATCGGGCGCGTCACGCTGACGGATGATGATCTGCGTGAAGCGATGATGTGTGCCCCCAAGGGGTCGCTGATCGCAATCGAGGATGTGGACGCCGTGTTTACGCAGCGCGAAGGTGGTGAGAAACGCTCGGGCGTCAGCTTCTCGGGCTTGCTCAACGCCATCGATGGTGTGGCCGCTCAGGAAGGGCGTGCGCTGGTCATGACCACAAACCACAAAGAAAGGTTGGACCCGGCCTTGATCCGTCCGGGCCGCGCCGATGTGCACACCGAGCTTGGATTGGTGGGTGCACCAACAGCCCGCCGACTGTATGAGCGCTTTTTCCCCGGTGAACGCGTTTTGGCCGGGGTGTTCGAACAGCGGTTAGGAGGTCAACAACACAGCCCTGCCCAGATTCAGGGTTGGCTTTTGGCCAACAGCGCCGACCCAATGGTGGCTGCGCATGCGTCGGGGCTAGAAGACCGCATGCAAGATATAGCCGCCGAATGAAAAAGCATGGGCGCCCGGATATCTCGCGCCCGCCTGGCTAGATTGTACCCCACTCCAAATCAAACCTACCAACATACTTCCGCAGCCGATATGCACCGCTCTAGGTTTTGCGTTTGCCGCTCGATAAGGCAAACAAGGCGCGCCCGGCCGCACTTAGCCAATTTGATGGTTCGTTTTATTTCTAGATCTTGCAGAGTCGCTTTGGCTGATGGCAAATATCGAAAGCTCTGGCGGCGCCGCAAAGCATACCGCACTTGGCGAAATTTCCCGAAGAGGCGAACCCATAAACCCGCCTCCCGTAGCACACGTAAGAATTGACTAGATTGCGCGGAAATCTCTCACAAAAGTGGTAATTTTCCACATTACTGAGAACAACCCAGCCGGGGCTAAACTCCCTCTGGGCGCGCCGCCTGCAACTCTTCGAGCGCGCTTTGGTGCTGCACGACGAAGAACTTCATGTCATCCTGCGCGGCTGTGAAATTGCCTCGCGCGTGTGCGATCGCCTTGCCCGCCGCCATCCGCTCTTTTTTCACGCCGTCAAGTTTTCCAAACTGCCCATACGTGTTTGTTAGTTCTCTGAGAAGCTTCGGCAGCGCGCCTTTTATGTTTTTTCCATGGGTGGTGATGTTGTATTTCTTGCTCACCGCGCGCAGTGCGGCATCTGCCTTTGTCTCAATTTGAGCCCGGTCCACGCCTTCCTTCTTGTGGTGGGTTTTCCAGACAGTGCGAATCTTATCCTGCTCTTGTTGCGCCGCTTTCACATCCTTGATGATTTGTTTGCATGCCGCCGAGATGCGATCGGCGCGGATGCCGACGGACTGGATTTCCTTGCGGACGATCGCGTCCTTGTTTTCTTTGTCCTTTTTGAACTTAGCGTAAGTCTCTTTTGACTTTTTGTTGGCCTTCTCATTGGCCATTTCATTGGCCACATCCTTCTGCTTCAGCTTTTCGATGTTCTGCGCCAGCTTTGTGGCGACCGCTTCCTGCTTACGGATATGCGCGCGATAGGCTTTACAGAACTCCTTGGTCTGGCTTTGCAGTATACCGCATTTGCCTTCCGCCTTGAGCATCGCGTTCGACAAACTGGAAAACGCCTGAACGATCTCGGGCAGATTGTCGTATTCTCTGACTTTCGTGGAATCACCTGAGGCCGGAAGGCCGAGGTTTTCCATTGCATCCATTATCTTACCAACGCCGCTAGCCTTAGCTGCAGACGAGCGGTACTCGCGCCAGAATTTAGTGCGATATCCCTTCTTAGGAATGTCCGCAAAAACGGATTTCTTGTTTTTGTCCGTGAGTGTAGTTGACATGTGAAAATCTCCTCGAACCTCGTTTAGTTGGAAACACCTCGGGCATCGCAACGTGTTGCCTAGAAAGGCGCTCATTGAAGGTTGCATCGGCCTATTCCATCTGAGGTAGACCATCCCCGTTCCTACCCGCCTTGCAGCTACAAAAACCTAGGTGCGCCTTCAGGCGACAGGGCGCGTGCTATAATCACGAGCCTATTGTTACGCCGGCTTTGAAGCAGTAACATAGACGGGACAAGTTTGGACGCCTTTTACGCTAGCACCTCGTTGGAATAGATGGCCGTCTAGAGCGCATACATTATTTCGTACTTGTGACGGACAAAACAAAAACGCAAGACAGGCACGAAGCTCAGTTGAGAGCGTCCTAGAGTCATGCAGATTACATAGGACCAAATTGAAAAAACCCCAGTCTCTTGCACTGCGCATGCTAAACACAACCTGCCTGCCCACCGCAGTCATCTCCATCGCTACCCCCTTTTGAACCAATGTACTGGAAACGTCCCATAGTGATTTAGCACGGCTCCAGTCCAAGCGCTAAAATCGCACAAGGGTCGATGATTTGGCGATTTCCAGACGTCTCAATTGGCAGATTGATTGTCTCAAAGACGCTTAGTAATTGCGCATTAGGGCATTAGCCTCAAACAAATGTTTTTCAAGAAATTATGTTTTGCTGGGATTTGAATCGTTTCTGCACCCATCTCTTAGTATTCCATCGCTGAAAGCCTAAGGAACACAAAAATTGGCAGCCTCCGAGGCACCGTAGAGCATACCTAGAGAGTAGTTGGGGCGATTTGAGTGGCCCCGAGACGCTGGTGGTGTGCCGCTTCTTTGCAGAGACTTGGCCACTACCGTCATACATGAATCGGCAGCGTATTGTGAGAGGATGCTATAGTATCTTTCCGGTTTCCAAGAGGTAGCGATCCGCCTCTTTTGCACGTATTTTCCCAGCCAATTGACCGTAGCTGCAGTTTTCTTCTCGGAGGCGCCGACCAAGTGTACTTACGCTCATTCCAAGCGCCGTCGCAGCGGCGTCGATAGTAAATGCCCGGCATCATGGGGAACGCCTCGCGCATCATGGGCATCACTAGAAATAAATAGCGAAAAACCTCTGAGGCATTAATCCAGAGAAAATTGGCAATTAGTGCAAAGGAGAGTGGTCCCAAACGGCGTGTCAATTCTGGGAATTCGGTGATTGTGTTCATTTTAGAGTTTCCTTTGTGAGGGAGAGCAAGCTCTGGACAGCTTTGCGCAGAACATCGCCGTCGCTGACACCCCGCGACTTTGTCCAAAGTCCATGGGTAAAAATGACCACTACGTCGGCAAGGTCATGGATTACTTGCGGTTCAATGTGAGGGGCGGCGTTTTTGAGTGCTACCGCAAACCCTTGGCGTAGCCGGTCATTGTGTCGGGTGACCTCTGCCATCACATCGGGATCGCTCGGTGCAACTTCCGTTGCCGAATTGGCCACAAAACATCCCGGTCCGGGCAGGCCTAAGCTTTCCCCCAATCAGATTTGCCGTTCAAAGTAGTCTGATACGTTTTGCAAGGTCGCATCGGGGTCTTCAACTTCCTCAAAAGCGGGGGTCACAATACTGCTCTGATACCTGTCAAAGCAAGCCAGAAACAAAGCCTTCTTGCCACCAAAACTACTATAGACTCCGTGTCGGCTGACCCCTGTTGCTTTCACCAGATCATCCATTGATGAGGCATGGAAACCGTTGACCCAGAAATGCTGGAGCGCGCGATCGGCGAGTTGTTCGGATGTGAATGACATCGTACGTGGCATATTTAATGCACACCAGAACGATCGTTCTGGAACAAGCGGGCATTCCCGCAATAGAATCGAAGGAACGGAAACTTACAAGGATGTACCTTTTTCGGGCCGTCGACAAAGCCGGAAACACCCCTGATTTCGTGCTGTTTGAGCGAAGGAACGATCCAGCGGTAGCCACGCTCTTTACTAACCGCTGTCTTCCAATGAAATTTTAGAAAAGATCGCTGTAGACAAAGTAGAGTTAATTCTGCGGGACTTCGTAAAGTGAAAAAATCCTTCATCTGTTTGGCTACTTAGCTAAAAATCCAAACGGTTGAGTCCAAGTACTCGAACAACTTGATCGAACAGGATCGTAGGTCATCTTACGTTGCATACGGCACATCTACGGGTGCGAGTCGTTCAGATCCGCATCCGCTTCTCTGTACGGCGGTGAGGTTGCCAACATGATCCGAAAGCAGCAATTCTCCAATAGGACCAGGTCGGTCTTTCGTCTGTTTGCCGAGTTCGCAGAATAGGTTTGTCCGGTAGTTTGCAAGCACTGGCCGTTCAAAACGTTTGCGACAAATCCGGAACAGGACAATGCGGTAAGTCTCTTCTACCTACCCCCGTCACAACGGGAGCGAATTCTAAGATCGATGGAGCCTGAAACTAGGCGCTTTTTGGTCTTTTCTGGCCAAGGCCAGGACGCTATTGGTTCAAATAGTAGTGAACATCTTTGTGATTGCAGTCACTATACGATGATGGGAAAGGTGCCTCGACACTGCACGAATGGCTGATGTGTTCGCCATCAAAACTTGCTTCATATTTGAACTCTACGGCCTGAGGGGCGTCATCATAGATCTGATATGTGACGTTCATTTTCGCTTTGTTGGCTGTATCCTTGTATTGAAACTCTATTTCACCAGACCCATGAGGTTCGATATACGGTTGCACACCTTTAATATTGACTTCGTTGTGGTTCGAGGTGGGATTGACCAGAAGAGCTGATGTATTGTTTTCAATATGCATCTTTATGTGCCTTGTGCCCTCGGCATTGACGACGGAAGTGAGGGCAACAAAGAGACCCAGAGCAGTCAAATTTTGCTTCATTTTCTCATCCTTAAGTTGATTTTGTTTTGGGCTGGTAGCTTATAACTATCACTTCCTCTCGCAACCACAGCTTCAAGAATGTGGGCTTGTCTCAGCCAATATGATCCCAGTAGCAACTTTTTTGAGACGAGCAGCCACTAATGTGTGATCCGAGATCAATTTACTGTCTGAATTAGCGTGAGGCAGAGGCTGCGATACTCTCGCGCACAACGGCTCGAAACCTCAAGCCATTGCAAATAGAAGTATGGGTTTGCCATTCAATCTCTTTCAAGAGAGTGACGCGCGGGGTTTGGTATGGCTTACCGTGACTAGGCAAGGTGAATTGGCGGCGCACCTCCCCCGCCTTTGGCAGAGGTTCATTTATCCGAACCCTGAGCCGGAGGGTGGCGTCTAGCACCGCGTCATCGACTTCAGTCTCCGGTACTTCGGCGACTTTGGGCGCTTGCTTGCCATCCTCGGTACTTTTTTTCCTAACCTAACAGTGAACAAGTTCAGTTGGGGAGGCTCAATGGGTGAATGGCAAAACCTGCAATCCCGCTAAAATTGCGACACCGCAACACTATTTGAGACATAGTGACAATGACAGCCCGCCCCTCAATTCAATACCATGAATGAAACCTGGGGTTGTGCGTCCAACGTCAAAACTCAGGTTTGCCCCGAGGGATCGATGCAGAGTCAAGATGTTAGCCCGTATGCCAACTAGCGACTTCGATACGTTTGCCGTTTTGATGTCGAGCATGACAACTTTAAGGACAAAGCATCTAAAATCACTAGTAGATAATCAGCATTCTCCACCTTCGGTTTTGTTCACCTTTACGGCGAGTTTTGTACGTCGGATCAACCAAAATTGAGAAAGCTGAAAAGGCAAGTAGTTGGCGAGTGCAACGTTCCCTCATAGTCATTAATCGAAAGGTTTTATCGTATGAACAAAAATGTACCTTTGGCGTTCTCAGCGTCGCTTCTTCTTGCTTTCGCGACCAGCGTATACGCGTCAGACAATATCAGCTTCCCGGTTCCTACTGGCGTTCCCCAGGTAAAGGGCGGCTTTAAGAACACGTCGAGTGGTGTGGTCACCAAGGTCAAGGTCAACCAGCAAGACGAAAACGGCTGCGAGCAAGACAATCAGGAGCATGACGCCAACGTAGCTGACGGAGGCGGCTTCTATATTTACTACAATCCGCAATGCAACTACGAGTTCCACGTCGAAATCGCGAGCTGCAATAATCAAGAGATGCACATGTCATCATCCGATATCCAAGCGGGCGAGACAGAAGCGCATTTGAAGGGCGAATGCCCCAATCCCAATCTCACACGCGAAGTCCCCTGAATACGGACTTTCAATCGCCGAGAACCGGTCGCGTTGAGAATTGAAAACCATTGGGAGCGGATCGATCCGCTCCCTTCTAACTCGGCATTCGGAATCAACCCATGTCTGCGGCATGTTTTCTTTTCGTTTTCGGCAGAACCACTTCCTGCCAGGGAATAACCTAGCGTGAAAAAGACGGGCGCGAGTTCCGAATTTGAATAATCCCACTTCTTTGAATGTAATATGACGACAAATCAGAAGCGTATGACGGCAGTATCGATCCCTCCGGCAAAGGTTGAGGTACATGAGTGTCCGGATGCACCGACGCGTCTGGTCGTTCCCCAGAATGCAGAGCGAATAGCCCTAGGCGAGATAATACATAGTTTGTATCGGCGGGCGGAAAGACTCTCAAATTGCAACCATAAGAATAGTCCTTGAGGGACCAATGACGAGCACAACACATGCAGATCGGATTGGATTCTGCTTTACCAAAACACTTCGTGAGATCCTCACGGAGACCACAGAGCGCTTTCGAAAGATCGCCCACACTAAGGTTCGGAAACGATCGTGCTTGCTGTGTTGTGCAATGGCTCTGTTCCTGGCTGCCTGCGGTGGCAACATCGTTTCAAACAGCGGTGTCTACTATAACCAAGGTCTTGAAGGTTCATACAATAGCGTCCTGCTGACAAACATTGTGCGTTCGGCCAAAGGGCGGCCAACCTATTTCTCAGCGGTAGGTGACTATTCAAAAAGCGCCGACAACAGCCTCGGCCTATCGACTGATCTCGATGCCAGTATCAATGACCTCAACTCAACCGATGTGGGTCTGGGAATTGACGCGGGTCCCGATCAGTCTCGCAACGCAAACGTTTCTTCCCTTGAGACCGAGCAGTTTACGCAGGCCATCCTAACACCGCTTAGTCGCAAATTGTTTTTCTTGCTGGCTGAGGGGCAGGCGCGAGATCGGCTTGATCTACTCACGACGTTGACAGTCAAATGGATTGCAGTTCCCAGAAGCACCATTGCAAACCTGCAGAGACAGGCGTCGAACGAATGTGCAGGGAACACGGTAACCTTTCCCATCGCACTGAAAGCCATGTGCCAACAATTGCCTGTCGTGATCGCAAATGGGAACTGTGCAGGCTCGCTCACATCTGGTGGCGGCCAAATCGTGGTTCGAAGCGATCCTACGAACGCCTGCCAGCACGCACGCCTTCGCGCGCTGGTTGAGCCTATCACTATTTTGCAGCCTGCCTTGTTGCGTTCCAATTCAGGGAATTCTGTGACGTTGCTGGCCTTGGAACAATCCGCAGCTTCACCAATCTCAGCAAAGGAGGTGCGCAAAAAAGCAGCCTCCGATGCAAGCAAAAGCGGCGACGCAAAAACCCGATCGCCGACCCGCAATCAGGACCTCTTGATTTTTGGTAGCGGCAGCTCATTCGCGCTGCGCTCACCAAAAGAGATAATCCAATACTTGGGTGAGATCGTGAAAGCTGACTATCTGAATGAGGCGGTCCCCATGCTTACAGGGCCTAGGGGCGGTGACATCCCTGTTTTCGAGTTACTCCATGATGACCGCATCAGATCAGACGCAAAGATCTACGAAATTGATGGCGAACCATACGCCCTGGATGAACCAGAGCTTGGCAAACATTCGACTAGCTTTTCGTATCCTTCCCTAGCCATTTTGAAAGAAGTCATCAGTCTCAACACTTCGCAGAGCGTGCTACCCAAGAGCCCAAATATTTTGGTTCAATAGAGATTCCTACTCCCAGACAAAATTGCGGAATAGAAAGCCCATTTTTGTGCGATTGCAGCGAAAGCACAGTTTTCCGCAGAAGAGCGCAATATTCAGCACGAAAAGCTGTTCGCCGACTACAGGCGTGCGCTGTGTGGCGCCAGGCCTGAGAGGGTTTGCATACCGATGTGCGATTTCTATTAGCCGACCCCAATCCTCTGACTAACTGATGCGTTGCGATAAAAACTGGTGATGTTTGGCGAATGCACTGCCGCTGGAAGATCGCCGTTCGTCAGCGTAGCCCAGCCGAGAGCAAATCAATGCTCGCCGCCTGAGTCTTGAACGCCATAGTGCGACCGAGAATATGGGGCAGTGATTGCAGTGTTTATGAATGCCACATTCTGTATTTCTAAGAGAATGCTGGTCGGATAGGTCAGAGCTAATTGTCGCGATTCAATGACTTATTGAAATCTCGCGCATCAAGAGGGTCAAAGATTCGTGACGTTCCGGAAGGACTGACGCTGGGTTGGACTGGCAAGAAGTGTGAGAAAACCGCACGTATACACGCGGGAGAAACCGCTTTGTTAAGCATGGAGACAACACGCTGTGCTAACCCCTTGACTGGCCCAACACGAGATGCGAGCGGGTCGGGATAATGGGAAGGGCATTCCGTTCACTGCAGCTTCTGAATTGGACAATGCCAGGGTCGGGTTGAGCGCGTTTTTTGCGCGTCGACCCCCAGCCCAACCCAATAGTCAATGCGAGCCACGTACCCCGCGCGGATCTTTCAAACCTATTGAAAATAGCGGGCCTACTCTTTGGGCCAAAGCAACAGTGTGTAGGCGACTCGTAGCCCCGGATTTTGGTAAGTGAGAATCTGCACTAAATTAACCATAGGGGAAAGGAACCGTAGCGTTACACCTCTACAGTTAACTAGCGGATTTCAAAGCGGATAGGGAACACGAGAAATGGAACCATACGCTTCAGAATAAAGGCAACTTTGGCGATCTGAGCTATCAGGAAGCATTGACAAGGTTTGATGCGGGATATGCTTCGACGAAGTCAAGTAACGATCTTGCCGACCTATGTATTGGCCAAACGGCCTCGGGCAATGTGAATACCTCCGACCCAAAGACTCTCCAGGGTAGATTTTGGACACCACCAACCGTTGAGCGAAGGCTACCGGTGCATCTCAGAATGAAGTGAGTGTGAAATGAGACACTTGGACATTGATGGCCGTTTCGCCCTCAATATCATCGCCATTCTATAGCTGGAGAATTCACGCATTTGGACGATGAAACCATGACCACAGACTATTACGACCTTATCGAGGCAGCAATTGTGGATGACGCTAACCAACTCGACAAGGTCCTATCACGAATTGATGTTAATGCGACCGATGATGATGGCTGGACAGCATTGCATATTGCCGCACGACAAGGCAGTTTGAATGCACTTAAGTGTTTGCTCAAGCAGCCAAATATCGACGTAAACTCCACGAACCGATGGAAAAGCACCCCCCTTATGCTTGCGGCGGGTGTTGGTAATGCAGCAACCGTTGAACATCTGCTGCGGCATCCATTGACGCAAATCAACCTGCAAGCTGAGTACTATAGGCGCACCGCTCTAATTGAAGCCTGCGCAAAGGGTTACCTAGCTGTCGTCAAATTGCTTATCACCCACGGTGCCGATGTGAACGTGATGGACAAAACCGGCCGAAACTCTGCGCTCATCGAAGCCATAAAGAACCGGCATATCCAATGCACAGTCTTTCTCCTGCGCACTGGCTTGATAGACTTTGCTGAGCGTGACCTGCGGGTTCAGGCACTAATCTGGGCGGGTAGCTTTCAAAGCACTGAGATCCGAACGGAGCTAAATACTGCTATTGAGCGGTTCTTCGCAAGGCGGTCACCGATGGGCTGACTCCCACGATGGGTCACTCGGGGATTCTGCCTCAAAGAATTGGCGATTGACGCGCTTGGGTTTAGCGCGTGGATGTCTTTCAACCCCGACAATGAGAAAACCAGCGCTCTGCGTGACTTTTATGGATTAACACTCCACGCGCACAAACTATTCCTTTATGGGAGCTTGTGGAACTGGAAGCACCTGCGGTCCGCTTAGCTAAGTAAGCCTTCTACGCCCCCGCACTGCTACCGGTTAGCCTGGTGTTCTTTCTGCAGCGTCGCCGGCAACCGAGAGAGGCTTTGGCGTGAAGTCCACTCTTACGCGATCAACCCAATGTGCTTGATACGGGCCGATGTCAAACAGCCACCGCCCTAGCCAACACGCTCCTTGCAACGGCTCTACCTCGAACAAACAAGCCCCCACCGAGAGTTGCCGACGCAACAGCTTTCAGTTCACGATCTTGCACGGCATTCGCATCCCCGCCCCCGCATACGCCGGTCAGGGTAATCCCGGAAAAACTCTTTAGAAGGCCCACCTAAGTGCTGCACGAACGAAGGGACCCTGAGCGTTGCTGCCGATCTCTTGCTCTGCTGCTAGCTCAAGCCGGACGCCTTGCGACAAGTTCTGCTCATAGCCAAGCCCTATGCTGGCGCCTGTGAAGTCCATCGAGGCGACGGTCAGGGATTGCGTATCTGAGAACAGCGTGACATCGGCCTCGGTGTCCCCGAGCCCCCTGCGCAGCACTCCGCTGAGTTGGCCTTTCAACACACCACCGTTGTTGAGAACCTTGTTTGCCTCCAGTCCCAAACGCGCTTCGATGACTTCTGTCGTTGTGTCTCCAACAGTTGCATTCGCGTCCGAACCGGTTTCCGTATAACCATCATTTTTCTGACGAGTATAGCGTGTTTCGCCAAATGCTAGCAGGTCAAAGCTGTTGCTGAGACTGAACTCTTTCTCGACCCCGATATGCGCTGTGACGACAGTGCTGTCGTAGTTGGCCTTTGCGTCTGAACTCCCAGAAATCTGGCGGGTGCTATCCGTGGAAAGCCAACCAAACCCGAAACCAGCATCGACTGTGAATGAGCCGAACCGGCGTTCGACCGCAGCATCAAGATAGAACCCATTGGTATCGAAGTCAGTTGAGTTGCTGTCCCCATTCGCATAGAACACACCCATTCCGACAGCATAGGCAAGGCCGCTATCGCACCGTGTCGAAAACCCGGCGCTGCCATCAAACGCTGTGAGATTGGTGTCATTGCCAGGCGCCGTCTCAAACTGGTTGTATTCAGCGTCGATCACGACAAAAGGTCTTAGCCCAAGGGTCGGCGCACCAGACCCTCCAATCTCCTGCGGCACGTCCAGAGGATCATTGCAGTCCAGCACAAGATGACTGTTGCCGATGGTGCTACCGTAAAAGGCTACAACATCATCAGGGGTAACGACATCACCAGCAAACACAGTCGCATAGATTGGAAATGCTCCGCCCTCATCTTCGACAAACCAGGACCAGCGCTCGTCAGATACCAATTTCGTGAACGTGCCGCCATCTGGATTTGCGTCTTCAAAATAGAAGATCGCGCTCTCGCCCTGCGCGTCCAGGTTGACATCGTGATCCTCAACACGGATCAGACCGGTCACCTTGTCTTTGGAGTCGATATTGAGCGTCCCGGATCCTCCGCCCAGGTAGATGGCATAGGCTTCGCCGGTATTGGAGAAGGCCGAGATCGTGCCGACATCGGTGATCACGCCATTAAAATCGGTGAAGAAGATACCAAAGGCATTTGCGGCCCCACTTCCTCCGGTAGCGGTTGCAGACGCGGTGATCACCCCCGTGTTCGAAAACGTTCCATCCATATCTCCAAGAACGACAACGCCGTAGGAAAGCGCAGTTCCAAAGATGCCGTCCGTTGTCGTAGCACCTTCAACCGTGCCGGAGTTAAGAAAATCTCCGGTCAAGTCTCCCGCGAAATAGTAGGGACTCGCAACCGCCGATGCATTTGCATTTGTCTGAGCACTCACACGCCCATGGTTGATGACAAGGCCCTCTACAGCTGTGAGAAAATAATGACCAAATGCCCCCCCACTTCGGGCGCGTGTTGCAGAAGTATTTTTTGCACTGATATCCCCAGCGTTTTCAATCACCGCTGTAGAGCTTACGAGAGAGTTAAATCGTATGCCGGAAGCACTGAGGTCACCGCCAAGATCGGGCTCGTTTCTTACTTCTGCGCTGATTGTGCCGGTGTTTCCCACAACTCCGGCAACTTCCCCAACTATATCAATGCCTGTCGAAGCTGAAAACGTAGTAAAACTCGGCGCTGACTTGTTGACACTAAGTATTGAAATGTTTCCTGTGTTCAGTATCTGACCAGTCTGCAACAGAGCACCATTCAGGAGCAAAGCCTTGGCTTCGATTTGCGAAAGTTCATCCGACTTCGAAATGATGCCGTTGTTGGTGAAAATGCTGGAATAGTCCGGGTCGATCTCAACTGCCGTGCTAGTGGTTGTGTCATCTACTTCACCTGTGTCGGTGATGGTCACGTCCTCATCCGTCATTATCACTAGCGGTGTCGTCTGAGGTGTATCAACAATCGTCTGAGCACCAGCTGCTCCAACAGCAATCGTTGTAAAGAACACTGAAGACAGAAATACCGACGGCGCAATACTGGCTACAGCCCCCTTCAATTTCACCAAACGTCCACCACGCACTGCATTCTTACGCGTGCGTCCTGCTTCACAATTTACCAACTCTCAATACCTCAAACCTAGCTCTTGTTGGTTCGGCTTCGCTCCAAGGGAAGCGCATAGCCAAACGCCTTTGGCGTAAGTTACTGAGGGCAAGACACTAAAACGACCTTTGAGCGTCTCATGAGATTGGTCAAATGTCTCATTCGTTCCCGCAAATCTATCAAAAGAGAGGCTCTGTCGGCGTACATTGCAAGCTTTGGGTCAAGGTTGACAGACCGGCGTGAGCAGCCGCTTGTTGATTTTAAATATTCAACGAGCAAGTTTCAGAACGGTCTCAAAGAAAGGCTATCCCTTCCCCAAGGACATCGTTCTATTTGCTGATTTCCTCTAGCTTTGACATAGGACGTCACGCCGGGACCTGGAAGAGGTCACTGTTGGACGGGGCTTTGAACTCGATCACGCGGCCCTGAAAAAACTGGGCGAAACGCAAGCTTTGCATGAGCGCGAAAATCCAGTTCGGGATATCCTGTAGGTTGCACACTTTAAATCGGATCGATTGGCCAGCCGAGACCTGTATGGAGTCAAAAGCCAGTAGCCAATCCCAGGCGACACAGGCATCGGAAAGGATCGAGCTGAGGTGTTTGGCTTTGAAAACCATATCTGTGATCTGCTTTGTTGAGACGTCAACGAAGTCTTTTTTGGGATGGGTCAAACATCGATTTCTTTCCTCCTTCCAGAATGGAAAACCGACTGGAAAGGAAGCCACTATTGCCCTTGGTTGCGAGGATCGGGCCGTAGCCTATGGCGGCCTTCTGTGTTGGCTCTAGCGACGTCGTGTACGGAAATAATTACGAGCTCGTGGTTAGGATAGGCGTTGCGCACTCGCCGAACTGCCAGCTCCTCTGAAAGGGCGCGTACCACGTGCTTGCACCGCGCTAGGCCCTCAGCCTTGAAGGTAACTTCAAATAAAGATCTTGTGGAACTCATAGAATTCAACTTTCAGAAGATTGAAGGCCCAAAAAGACGTTGGGCAAAAGGGGAATCAACTATGACACCGACGGAACCTGTTGACGGTTACAAGTCGCGATTCCCGGCGATAAAAGGAGGTTGAAAAAACACGCCATAGTTGAAATCAGACTAACAGCAACGAACCTCCCCGTAGTAGAGAAGCTTTCTGTGCCTTCGTTTCATTTAGGGCTTTGTGTATCTCAATTCGAAGTACTGGGACGTCTCCAGCAGCGTCTTCGGCGATGAACGGAATATGCCAATCATTCTGAGACCAACATACCGCCCTCCTTTGTGACGTCTCCGGGGATCGGAGGTACCGAGAAGATTTCCTTCGGCGTTCGTTGGACCTGAGTAGCAAACAGGGGTCGAGTGCGGCTGAGTGCTAGATCCCCCGTTAAGCGTTTTTCACCTTCATTTGCCGCCAGCGATACTCCCCAGTGAGGATGATGTGAGCCCAGCCAAGAGGCGATATGTGCGATAAGAGATATCCTGGCGTTTTCAAACCGCCCTTTTTCCGCTGCGCAACCGCCATGCCAAGCTGTTTTGTGTTCCAGTAAATTATGATGGCGGTGAGCAGGTTGAGGCCAGCGATCCGAAAGTGTTGGCCTTCAGTTGTACGGTCCCGGATTTCTCCCTGCCGCCCGATCCGCAAGGCGCTTTTCAAAGCATGATGTGCCTCACCTTTGTTGAGACCGATCTGGGCACGGCGCTGCATGTCTGTGTCGAGCAGCCACTCGATGATGAACAGTGTACGTTCGATGCGTCCGATTTCGCGCAGCGCGACGGCCAGATCATGTTGCCGTGGCCGCGCCGCCAGTTTCTTCAGGAGTTGACTGGGTTGCATCCTGCCTGAGAGCATCGTCGCAATGCAGCGCAGCACATCTGGCCAGTTTGCGATAATCGTATTTTCTCGGATTGTGTCGCCCACCAAACCCCTTAGTTCAGTCGGAACACTGCGCCGGTCAAAGACATGCAGCCGTTTGGAGGGCAAATCCCTGATGTGCGGGATAAACAGATACCCGAGAAGCGAGGTTGCATCAAAAACGAGATCTGTGAAGCCACCCGTGTCGGCATATTGTTCTTTGATCCGTTTGCCGGTCGGGTTCATCAACAAGCCGTCCAGAATATATGGGGCCTCGTTCACCGTGGCAGGGATAACCTGCGTGGCAAAGGGGCCGTATTGATCTGATACATGGGTATAGGCTTTCAAGCCCGGCTCATGGCCATACTTCGCATTGATCAGATTCATCGCTTCACCCTGTCGCGTGGTGGGGAAGAATTGCCCATCACTGGAAGCGGTTTCGCCGGCACCCCAGTATTTTGCCATTGGTAACTGTGCCTGAGCTTCGACTACGATGGCCAAGGCCCGATTGATGGCCTCGCTTTCGACATGCCAGTTCGAGAGCCGTGCCAACTGAGTAAAACTATGTGTGCTGCTGGCCCCGGCCATCTTGCTCAAGCCAAGATTCAGGCCCTCTGCCAAAATGACGTTAAGCAATCCGAGCCTGTCTTTGCACGGTGCCCCGGTGCGCAGATGGGTGAAGGCATCGGTGAACCCCGTGTCATTGTCTACGTCTATAAGGATATCCGTGATCCGTACCTCCGGCAGGCGGCGATAAAGATCAAGGATGAGGCTATCGGCTTCAGCAGGTACATCAGCTTCAAGCCGTTCGACGCGCAACCGGCCATCCTCAATAATGCCGCCGGGAAGGGTTCCGTTTTTGACTGCCACAGCAAGCCTATGCAGCCCGTCCTCAAGCCGTTGCTTACGATCTGAGATCCAGATTTTCGGCTCCAATGGCATCGACAAGCCCATAGTCTGCGCGGCCTCGACCGGAACCAAAGCCTGTTTCATATCAGAATAGCGGCGCGAGTGGGCAAGCCAGACATCCCCGGATCTGAAGGCGTCGCGCAGATGGAACAATACCGCAACGACCCACAAGCGGTCCCGGTTGGTTTCTGGATTCCTCAAGTGACTTCGCCATTTAGACTGTGGCTGAAGAAATGGCGCAGAGTGACTTGGAATAGCGCGTTTGTCACGGATCACACCGGTCGCCGCCAGAAGAGGCTCAGCCACACGGGCTCCCGTTATGTCCAACGCTTCCAGCATTCGCGGGGCATAGAGCTTGAACCGATGATATCCCTGCTCGACATAGGCCAGTGCATCCGCCTTGACGGTTTTGCCGAGTGCTCCGGCCGTCGCGACGAGTCGTTCCAGAACATCCCAGCCACAGGACGCATCTACGGCACTAGCGACAGCCATGTCATCGCCCTTGGCTACTAACAATGTCGCGCCCAAAGTCTCAAACCCGGCCAAGGTCGCCGCGATCTCCGATTGCGCCTCGGCAACACGGGCATCGCAAATCCTCTTTGCTTCCCGCCAGATCGAACCGACAATCCGGTCGTGGGTTTCGATGACGGTATCAGCGATGGCAGCTGACCATTCCACAACGCATGCGGCAAGAATGGCCAAACGGCGATCACTGGTGATGTCCCGCAGCCCATCTGTGAAATACCTTTCGCCCTGACGGCGCAATTGTGTGGCCCGATGCGCCGGAATGTCGTCCAGAACCGCAGATGACAAGGCAATTCCTTGCAGAAAATCTAACCGATCAAGCTGACGTTTCATATCGGCGGAGTTCTTACCGACCTCGAACTGCCGCAACCAGATGAACCGGCTGACCCGACCGTCCACCTCTTCGGTCAGCAAGGCATCAAGGCGTGCGCGCATCTTGCTATCGAGACGCGCAACAATACGGGCATCGACCCGCCGCTCGGCATCAACCAGCGCATCCGCACAATGACGTTCTATTCTGGTTGGGCCGGGCAAGACGATCTGTCTCCGACGACATTCTTCCACAAACCCGCGCACCATGCCCTCACTGGATTGTGCGGCCTCGGCGTGTTGATCGAGCCAACGTTTCATCTTCTTTGCAGCTTTGCCCGTGAACATCTTGTACCCATAGATATTGCGCAAAACGTCAAGATGTTCGTAGCGGGTGTTTTCTCTGGCGGCGTAGGGAAGAAGATCGTCAGGCTTTAGGCCAATTTGGGCGGCAACAAAACGCAAGACAGGCTCAGGGATCACCTCACCTGCATTCAGCAAACGGCCCGGATACCGAAGAGCGCAGAGTTGGAGCGCAAAGCCAATCTGGTTTTTGGGCCGCCGCCGCGTGCGGATGTGCTCGATGTCTTTATCATCCAAGGTGTAGTGCTTCAACAGCGAAGCTTCATCGGTGGGAAGATCTAAAAGCGCCGCGCGTTGTCGCGCGGTCAGAACCGCTCGGTGTACCATTCAAAGCTATGTCCGTTAGAGGTCCGATGAACGGACGATTTTTCGTGACGCGCTCGTCCCAGCAAAACTGGCGCGGGAAGCGTCTCGTATAGATAGTACGATAAAAATTGCAATAAAGGGGCCATATTCGTACAGTTCGGCCATGAGCCCCACACTTATCGGATACGCCCGCTGCTCGACCAACGATCAGGATCTCACCGCCCAGAAACTGGCGTTGAATAATCTCGGCGTCGCTCCAGATCGCATCTACACCGACCACGGCCTGACCGGCACTAGCCGTGCCCGCCCCGGTTTGGATCAGGCAATAGCCGCCGTGCGTGAAGGCGACACGTTTGTCGTGCCCAAACTCGATCGGTTAGCCCGGTCCGTTCCTGATGCCCGCGCCATCGCAGATCAGCTCCAGGAGAAAGGTGTCAGGCTGGCGCTCGGCGCATCCGTCTATGATCCGACTGATCCTATGGGAAAGATGTTCTTCAACATCCTTGCTACCTTCGCCGAGTTCGAAGCCGATCTGATCCGCATGCGGACCCGTGAAGGCATGGCCATCGCGCGCGCCAAGGGCAAGCTGCGTGGAAAACAGCCCAAGCTGTCTGAGAAACAGCAAAAAGAACTCTGCCGGATGCATGGCACAGGGGAGTATTCTATAAGCGAACTGGCCGAGGTATTCTCTGTGTCACGGCCAACCGTATACAGGACCCTCAACCGGCACCAGACCTGACTTTCGCTGCGGGCTGTATGAACTCACCAGACGCGGACAGAACTGCCGTTCGCTGTGCTTGCCCGAATGTCTGCTTGCAACAGAACGATCGTTCTGTTACACTTTGAACATGCCACGCACGACGTCTTTCACTTCTGAACAGCTTTCCGACCGCGCACTCCAGCATTTCTGGGTAAACGGCTTCCATGCCTCGTCGATGGATGATCTGGTGAAAGCAACGGGGGTTAGCCGACACGGTATTTACAATAGTTTCGGCGGCAAAAAGGCGTTGTTTCTGGCTTGCTTTGACCGGTATCAGCAAAGCGTTGTGACCCCCGCCTTTGAAGTGGTGGAAGCGCCTGATGCGACCCTGCAAAGTGTGTCGGACTATTTCGAACGGCAAATCTCTTTGGGCGAAAGCGTAGGTCTGCCGGGACCGGGGTGCTTTGTCGCTAATTCGGCTACTGAAGTTGCCCCCAGCGATCCTGACGTCATGACAGAGGTTGCACGACACAATGGTCGTCTCCGGCAGGGGTTTGCGTCAGCACTGCAAAACACCGCACCTCACCATGAGCCGCAAAAAATCCACGAACTAGCTGATGTCATGGTCATCTTCACCAACGGACTTTGGATGACGTCGCGCACCGTCAGCGACGGCGATGTGTTGCGCAAAGCTGTCCAGAGCTTTCTCTCCCTGATTACGGACAACCTAAAATGAGCATGATCGCCGAAAACCCTGAAACGTCCCGCCGCCTAACGCCGCTCACCCTGGCGCTCATTGTCAACTTCATTTGGATCAATGCCTCTGAGGTTTTCCGCTATTTCGCATTCGTCATGCCCATGATGCGCGAGGCATTCCCCATGGTGCCGAACGTTGCTCCAATGAATCTTCCGGTGTTCATGATCTGGGGTGTTTGGGACACGATCCTGGTACTGACGGCGACGCTTCTGCCGTGGATGACAATGAAAGTCTTTGGAGCCTCAGCACTACGTGCGGTTTTGTACGGCACCGGGGTCTGGATGTCTGTCTTCGTGATACTTTGGCTAGGCCTCTACAACATGAACATGGCCACGGTAGGTGTGTTGGCCGTAGCACTTCCTATGGCGTGGGTCGAAACGGTCGTCGCCGCGCTGATCGTGTGGTGGTTTACTGCCCGCGATCAGGCATAAGCCCAATGAGCAAAGACCTTTCTGCCTTCGTGCCGATCCCGAATCACTCCGCGATTTGGTTAGCGCACAAGGGAGCTCTTCACTGCACGGCGCTGAGGTTGAGCGACGGATCACTTTGCCTCTACAGCCCGGTTCTGGGTCTGGGCGAAGCGGCCAAAGCCAGCCTCGCGGCCCTTGGTGAGGTTGCCTACTTGCTCGCACCGAACCACTACCATCACAAAGGTCTCAAGGAGTATGCAGACGCATTTCCAAATGCGAAGATTGTCTGTTCTGACGGTGCGCGGCCTCGCCTTGAAAAACAGGCGGGGTTGACCTTCGAAAGACTGGGACAGTTGGAAGCTTTGCTCCCTGAGAGTTGCGACTTCGCCGAGCCGGTCGGGCTAAAAACCGGAGAAGTCTGGCTGGTCATCATGGCCGAGCAGGAACGCCTATGGATCGTTTGCGACAGCTTCAAAGGCCCCAAGGGAAAAGTGGGCCACGTCGGGCGGACGGTTGAAATGCTGGGCACGTTCCCCACCTATGGGATCAAAGACAAAGTTGCCTATGCCGCATGGCTACGGGATCGTTCTGCTGCGGATGAACCCACGATGATCATCCCGTGCCACGGATCGATGGTTCGAAGCGAGCACCTCGCGACTGATGTAGTATCTTTGTTGGCAACCTAACTCTTCCAGAGGATCAAGAGCTGACATTCGTGCGTCGCGCAGCATTACTAAGTTTGGCTCTCTCTTTGAATCCGCCGCGCAAAAAACGAACGGCGGCTTCACCGAAAAACTGCTTAAAGGGAAATCTAGCACTCAGCCGCACTCGACCCCAAACAGCTTTGATCTCGCGCTCAAAGACCTACGGTCTCCGCTAGGGCCGGAGAGGGGGTCGATCCGGCCCTAGCACGAGCGGGCGCCCGTGGTGAGTGAGTGGTGCCATAGCCGATCTTCCGAAGAAGTGCATGAGCAACGAAGTGAAATGTACCTTTCACCCCCCGCCCTGTCGCTAGCTCGCCGTCTCAGATGGCTAGTCAACTGTGTCATTCGGATCGTTAAATCAGCTAAGTTACGTTTTAGAGAGTTGCGGAGGGCAGGAAAAATAGAATTGCTGATCCAATTGACGGCTGATAGCGGGCGGGCTCAGCTCTTTCTAGCAACCCCTTGCACGAGAGAATAGCGAGACCATTATTGGTTTTGCTGACTGTCTTTATTTGAGCCAGCCGAAGCAATTTTGACATGAGTCACCTCTGGGAGAACCATTTTGACTACTAGCCTTGCCGTTGGGGTTTTCCCTATTGTGCTGTGTGGTCTTGCTTCGTTGCAGCATCAAAGTCATTCCTCTCTCATTTCGGGGATTTTTGCTAGCGGCAGAAACCAATGCGCATCTAGATATTCTGCTCTGAAATTGGAGTTAAGCGCTTCGATGAAGGGTTGTATGGACCCTCGTCAAGAGAGAAACATCACTCTATCTACTCAAACACTTCACAAATCTCGAAAAACTGCTGTCGCGCCATGCCCAAGTTGCAGATTTTTTTGTCGAAGACAGCAAAAAGCGCCGCATCACCTTTGCCCGTCCAGCCAACAAAAACGAAGTACTCGAAGAGCTCAATCTGTATCTGGGTCGTAGTAGATAGTTGGTCTCTAAAGAATGTCTGATGGCTCAGCGTTTTCAGGGCATCTTTGGCAAACATTTTGACCGCAGAACAGATTTTTTTTTCTCCAAAAAATACTTCCCCTGAGCTTGAGGATTTAGGGTTCAGCAGACCCGCAGCGCAAATGGCTGGCAACGTCTCAAGTCGGCATTCGAGTTCCACGGCGCCAAGTTCTACAACCCTTTCAAATACGACGTTTTCAGCCCCAACTATGTTACCCGAAAGGTCCGGAAACACGCCATCCATCAGTGCGGACAAAAGAGCTGACCCGCCTGTGCTTTGCCACCCTTCTTCCTCATAGTGAGAGGAATCGATCAGGTCGCTGTTACCATAGATAAAATGAAAGTCCTCGAAATAGACCTGTGCTTCGGTCTGTAGGCGTTTGAGGATCTTTTTGCGGTCCGAATGCGATTTAAGCATATCGGTTCTGGAAACCACTACGAACCGACGCGGTGGGCAGTACTGCAGCAATTTTTGAACCGCATCCCGTTCGCTTAGCCGCCATGCTTGCGAAGCATTGGTGGTCCAAACCAGTGTATCTGCATTGCGTATGATCGCTTGAGCCTCGTTGCTTATTCTAGCACTTCTGTCCATCGGTATTTCGTAGACTTCAACATTCTTCATATGCTCCTTGGTGTGAAACACAGTCAGGCTGGCAATACCCTTCAGGTCCAGACACTGTGAAACACTTCTGAAAATAGCCTTTTTGCCAGATTTGAAATTCGCAAGAATGCCCGCCTGTTTTGCGTAGCGAAAAATGATGATCGGACGTTCTCCACTAACCAACCCATAAGTCAGCGTGGTTTCACGCAATAGCGTGTTGATGACAGTTGATTTTCCGGAACCAGCCTCACCGCATACAACAACCCTATGCGCCCAACTCATGATTTTCGGTTCTGGCATTTATCTCACCGTGTCAAAAGACGCTTCCGACCGCCTACCCACTCGGAAGCGTCGGGACGGACACCTTGTTTTCTATCGCGATCAGCGCGTCTAGCTTGCTCTGAGCAGTACACCGCTGCTTGCGTAGTATGCCGGACAGCAAAGAGAGCTTTTGGGGAGAATCCGCAAACTCCATGAGCGCTTTCTTGTCCCGTTCAAGCAGACCAATGTATTTTTCTATTTGGCTTTCAGCCAACCTTGAACTGGCTAGAACACTTTCTACTGCTGCGCTGAACCGCTCGGCCAGGGCCATTGCAAACGCATTTAGTAGATCAGCAAAACCACTGTACAGCTCATCCTTCATCAAGCTTTGAATGGCCAACATATATCGATCCACATCCACTTTGTTCTTCTTCCAGAATTCCCAGCTGTTGCACAAATAGACCGTTGTGCTAAGGGATTTCTTTTTTAACGCAAGCGAAGACGAAAAACCGTAGTTTGGTAAGTCTCCTATCGAGATCGCCTTTGCTTGCTCCTGCCCGCCGCTGATCGTACCTAGAGACACACGTTGATACTCGGCTGCGATTGAATCAATCTTCTCGCGAGTGTCGTCGTAGGCCTTAGAAGCCAGTTCGCGGATCGAAGTGCCAATAGGCAATATATCGATCTCGAACCCTGCAGGCTTGTTACCGAGCTCGCTGGCCACCATAAATAGATGTTGGACAACATTCCTCTGCGTTTCGGCAAAGACTTCAATTTCTTTTTGAACCTGGAAATCAAGAAGGTTCCGCGCGTCGAGAATTGTGGACTGCGCCCGACTTTCGGCACTTGATTTTAGCGCTTCAAACTTCGCCGCAGTTTCGCGAACCAGCTCAACTTCCTGATCAAGCTCATTGACCGCAGCCAGAATATTGTTCGATTTAACCTTATTCAGAAGCGCCTCGACCGCGTCATGTTCACACTGGGCGTTCACTTTGAGCGTGTTGACCTCGGCATCAATGTCTCGGGCGAGACGGTCGATGCGCTGTGTTCCTTGCTGGCTATCCATAAAATCGGAGATTTTCCGTTTCACTGCATCGAGTCCAACAAAACGCGCTATCTTTTCTTCGTCCGTCCGCAGCTCACCTGCCCCAAGCGCGTCAAGATACGCATCCAGCTGTTCCTGCACCAATACATTTTCGAGCTTGTGGCCATTGGATAGATGGCTCCCCAAATACGCGCTCCCAGCTATAACTGTGAAGTTTGATGTTGAAATCGCTTTAGACAATCGCGCGGTTACATCTTCAATGACTTCAGGCACTTCCGTTTCGTATCGGCTGAGCTCGTCTATCCGGTTCACGAAGATGATGAACTGCTTGTCATCCTGCGCTGACAGCGCGTTCAGCAACGCAAGATCTACATTGGTCAGCGCCTGATGTACCGACAGGACCATCAAGTAAATATCGGCTGAGTCGAGGTTCCGACAGGTGTACTCATCTCTCACTAGAAATGGGTCATTCACACCGGGTGTGTCCGAGATGACAATCGGCGCCAGGAATTCTGGCTTACGCATGTATAAATCAGCCTGCTTGGTCAAAGCAGAATAGCGGCCAGAGGACGGGGCCGTCTTGCTCCCGTCAGCCTCCTGCCCAACGCAGACATAGCGCACCATCAAGTCCGGGGTCAGAAAGCCGTATTCATGCTTCGATCCTAGGAGCGCAGCATAGTGCTTGCCCAATCGCTTTTTGGCGACCGATTGCAATTCAATACCTTGGTTCTTCAGCACTTCGCTGTCAAAACCGGGCAGCATCTCGGCCAGTTTTTGGAAGGCTTCTGGCGACTCATCGGTAATGCGCTTCCAGTCATGGTCATCAAAAAATTCAAAAGACGCGCCTTGTATCGGATCACCCGGCACATTGATGCGCAAATTGGTGATAGCGGATGTCCATGGATTAACATCGGTGGGAAAAAGGTTCATTTCACCAAGGAAAGCATTCAAAAAGGTGGATTTTCCAGATTTCACTTGCCCGATAATAGCGACCTTGGTCGCACAATTCTTGAAGCGAGTATTGAGATCGGCAAGCCTGGAATTTGATTCTAAATAGCTTTCTTTTTCCAGGTCAGACAAGACATCGCGGATTCTGTCGATTTTCTTCCTTTGTAGAGGCGCGATGTTCATGTGTTTACTGCCTTTTGATCATACTCACATACTGTTCCGAACAGGAGTCATACTTAGTACAGAATCTTTCTTCCAAAGGCCTAACTTCCACCATGGACGAGAGTACGTGATCACAGTTTCGGACACGGTGCGGCTGGGTGGCATGACGCCACCCAATACGCAGTCTAAAGGCTCAAGGTTTCTTCGACCTTACGTACGTTCAAACGCGCCATCGCAAGGTTTGCCTGCTTCCTATTTAGCGCAACGTAAATGAATACGCTGGGGTTCGACGACAATGGACGGATCAGGTGATATTGAGTGTCCAGAGTGATCAAGACGTCTTCGATCTTCTCTTTCAGACCCAGCGCTTCGATTGCGGCGTTCTTTGCCCGAACAACTTCAGTGTTGGCAGCGCCTGCTGCTTCCAAATCGAACTTTCCGGCACCTGCTTCAGCGGCCAGCATCATTCCGGACTCACTGTCTACGAGACAAGCGCCAACAAAACCTGCGATATCTTTGAGTGGTGATATGTCAATGGACATCTTTTGTCTTACTCCATTTTTGGTATACAACAAACCGAACTAACGATACCGATTGAGGTCGCTAGAGATCGAAAAAGGAATGCTGTCAGCTTACCGTTGAGTTTCGAACAGTGAGGTTGATCTTTAGAACGATACCTCTAGGCCAAAATCGACAGTTGTTCGGTCTTCGGAGTCATAACCGACCTCGAAATGTCCGAACTTGCTGTCATATCGAACAAAGGCCCGCGATGCGAAACCGTCGTCATATGGCGATGTTAGGTCCGCACCCATCAGCTCGAAGCTCATGTCATTGCCGTCTGACCAGATCGCATCCAAGCCGTAGGCAATCGTGCCAACGCCCGTGTTGTGTTCCATTTGAAAACGGGTTTCCACGAGATTGGAAAACCGGCTGTCCACAGACATTTCAGTGCCTCCATCCCAGTTGAAGTCGTGGTCTTGCTGCCAAAGACCAACATAGCGCAACCTGATCGAGCTGCCCTCTATAGGACCAGCATGAGTGATTGCTGGGGAAATGAAGACCGATGCGTAGTCTGAATCGGTGGTGTCGATCCCTCCCAAAACACCGTTATCGGCAACATCGCGGTCAGTGTGATTGTATGACACACCTGCCATAAGTGAGTAGTCCAGCTTGCTCGAAAACGTGCCAGACAAGCCACCATAAAGAGTAAATATGTCAGTGTCATACGAGACGTCTTCGTCTCCCGAAACGGTGGTATAGGCGAGACCCCCGAAGAAACCACGCGAATTGTGGGACTTGCCAGCCACAACACCGAAGGAAAAGGCATCGTATCCAGGCGACGTGCTATCTGAACCAGCGAACAAGCCACCACCAAATGCACGCGTCCAAACGCCTTCGTCATTTGCTGCAAAGGCGAAAGAGTTTTCTGGGGCCTCTGCTGAGCTGCCTGCCTCGACGGCGTCTTGCAGCATCTGCGTCATGTTAAAGAATGCTTGATCCTGCTGAGCGTAGGAATCGAGATCGGCAACATATACTGCATTGGTGCCAGGATCGAAGTAGTGCGAATTGTGGTAGGATCTGATTTCAGCTGGCAAGCTGGCTGGGGCACCGTCTCCGATGTGAGCACCTTCCGCAAAACGGACAGTTGCATTTAGCCCATCGTCAAGAATCACTGAAGTGTGGTCGGCACTAAGCTCGCCTACAAAGACACTTCCAAACAAAAGCGAACCGTCCAGAAGTCGAATGGTATTCCGATCACCTGTCTCAAGCGGTGTACTACCGGTTACTTCAATCGAGTAACCATTCCGCGAAAATACTGATCCTGAGTTTTCAAAAACGTGTCCAACATGACCACTTAGGGTCACACCATGGCTGTTTTCCCCCTCAACCGAAACAAGACCCGTGTTTGCTGTATAGCTGAGTTCCAAATCGTCAGGAAGCGTACTACCGTTTCGATAGTGCTCGATCCCATGAGAGTTGTCGCCATAGGAGAGAATGGTGCCGGTGTTCAAAATAGTCCCGTTCGCGCCATTGATATCAATCCCGAACCCTTCAGGATTGATTTCAATGAACCCATTGTTGATCAGAGTGTTGTCATGACCCTCGGCTCTCAAACCACTTACATCAAATGTGCCGGGTGCAGGCCTGGGATCAGTTTCAGCCAGCATCCTGATGGTGCCGTTGTTGATCGCAGTAGCATAGGTAGATAGGTAAAATGCGCCTCTAGCACCATCGAGATAAATTCCACGGCTTTGTAGAACTTCAGAAACGATTTCACCGTTGTTGATGGCCGTATTGCCTGAAAGTGCCTCAGCAGAGGTGACAAGTTCTGGGTCGTTCGGATCGTCAAAAAAGGCCCTAACCGAATTCACACGAATGCCGGCTGAGGCAAAGGACGTTAATCCGGTCTCCCCATTTTCTTCGGTAACCTCTTCCGCAGCTTCCTCCAGAATAACCAGTTTTCCAGTATTTATGAATGTTGAGTTACTGACCCTAGACGCCTGTATGGCGTTCGAAAAGTGATCCCCCACGTAGATTTCACCGTTGTTTAGCAGCCTGAAGTTGTCGGCTTCGCTTACGTAGATACCTTCCGCTGAGACCTTATCGGCATCGATCGGGCCACCAAATGCTTCGTCCCCGCTGGTTCGAATAGTGCCGTTAAATACGACGGTTACGCCGTTCAGGAACAGGTCGACGAGATCAATGCCTGCGTATTCGAAATCTTGGTCGAAGATTTCGATATCAATATCTTTGCCGAAGATAAGAGTGACACCTTCGCTTAAAGGCAAGTCAGACCCAATGATGTCATCGAAAATGGTTTGGTCATCAGGGTAGTTAGGAAAGATATCCTGTGGGGTATTATAGTTGAAAGTTTGCTGCGCTTGAAGGCCTACCGGTATCAAAATCGCGGTTGAGCACATCAATGCCGCGCAATGCAGGTTCCTTCTGGATTTGGTGAGTGAGTTTTTCATTTTTTCCTAACATTCCCCGGAATCTACGCCGGCTGCTCAACCTTTTGGGTCCGATTTGATTTACTTTTTAGGCCTGCTGTTCAGGCCGTCCTTTAGTGCGATGACCACACTTTCCGGACAGTCGCGTTTGACTTCGTTCGATTTCAGGAGGCGCGTTGAAACCTTCGAGCTAAAGCAAGGTTTCGGCCGGGTGTTTGCAGCGACCAGTGTTTGGGATGCCCAAAACAAGGCACCGTCGCGATACGCCGACATGACTTGAGAGCGTCCAAAAGCCATGTGTACTTCGTTGCAACGGATTGAACGAATTGCCCAATCGCTTGCGCTGCCCGCGCAAAATACAACTCGCCTGCCCATCACAGTCGCTTCCATTGCTACCCCCTTTTGTACCAATGCACTGGGGTCGTTCGTTGGTGAGTTGGTACGACTCCAGATCGGTTGTCAGGTTCGCATAGGGGTTAGTGATTTGACGATTTCCGGGTGTCTCAAGTGACAGATTGGTTGTCTCAAACACGTGCCCTGAAAGCGTATAGAGTTAAAAAGCTTAAAGCGCTTTCGACGCAACACGGTGACACAAACGCTCCACCTTTTGCGACGCTGAAGGAATTTCAGACACTTGATAGGATGTTCTAGCGGGCACGCAACGGGCAAATCGATCTTTTGCCCAATTGCTCGAACCACCTACCCAAGCCCCCCACCCGAGCGGGATGGGAGGTTTTTTCTATCTGAGATGAGAATTCGAACTGGGTTCGTGTGGCCAATCAGCGGTTAACGATCGCCAATTGACGCTTACGCCAGGCACCTGGTGGCATACCGAACTGTCGCTTAAACGACGCTGAAAAAGAGGCTTCAGACTGGTATCCAACTGACAGGGCGACATCAACAATAGCTGGCCCCGAAACATTGCCGAGCTGTTCGGCCGCAAGCACCATTCGCCATCGCGTCAGATACTTCAAAGGGGGTTCTCCAATCAGTTTCGAAAACTGAGCAGCAAACTTGGCCCGAGACATTCCAATCGCCTCTGCCAATTCTTGAATTGACCAATCCCGAGCGGGCTCATCATGCATTAGCTTCAATGACTTGGCGATGCTTGGATCCTGTAAACCTTTCAACCAGCCGTCATGTGCTTCGGGCGAAGATTCAAGCCAAGTGCGCATAAAATGAATGAACAGGACGTTAAGCATACCGTCCAATGCTGACAACGCGCCTGGCGAACTGCGGCTCGCTTCAAGCGCGATACTGCGCAGCAACGGCTCCATGAGCTCAGCTTTGTCGTTCGCCTCGCTTCGCAGAGTAATCCGATCCGGAAAACTCTTTGACAAGTGTGTCGCTGCCGCACTTCCAATATTGAACCTTGCGCATACGATCGACGTCTCAGGTCCATCTCCGCTCTTGTGGACATCGTGGACATCACCGTCCTCGACTGAGTGAACACGCACACGCGTATCCTCTTCGGCAAACGTCACGAACGGCGCATCCGGGGCGCTCCCTAGAACATGTGTTTGACCTTGAGTGAACAACACCATGTCACCCTCTCGCAGATGAATTTGCTCACCATTGGTCGTGACAACTACGGATCCATTTGAAATCAGATGAAACACGGCCTCTTCGTTCTTTGGAGATTCAAAAGCCCAATCACCGCGCAAGCTTAGCAAGCCTATCGTGCGACCCTTGACAGGTATATGGCTCAGCATTTCGCTCACTACATCCATTTGTCGCTTTCTCTCTGATAGTTGCCCGCATTTCCGATGGGTCAGCTCTTTCTATTGAACCACTCTTTGTCCTGATTTCGCTCCTCGGCATTTGGACGTGCTAAACTGGTTCTATGTGAAAGATACCAGGGCTGCCCTCCAACCGAACCATCAATACAATAAGTTACTACCGCCTGACACTAGGTCACCGCCCAGTCAATTCAATAGCGCACGCCCTCAGACCGATCACAATCGCCGAGTTTCAAATAGTTTTAAACAGGCATGTATAGTCGAAACGTCTCACGACAAACGCGCATCGTCTCACAGAAAGCCGCAAAAAGTGAACCCAAGTCACTACTGAAGCCGAGCATGGCGATCACGATCTATACCCAGATTGGCATGAAATACTTCTCGTTGAACGCGCCAGGGGTCATCCCAAATTTCTCTTTGAAACTACGACTGAACTGATTGGGGGATCGAAAACCACAGGAATAGGCGACATCTAAAATAAGGCCACGCGCAGGCAATCTTGTCCGCAGCATCTTGCGCGCAGCCTGAAGTCGAAGATCAGTGATCATTTCACGTACTCCGCCCACAGGCTCAAAAGCACGATAAAGTGTCGCGCGAGACGCATTTGCGTAGGCTGCGATGCTAGCGATATCGAGATCGGGCTCGTCTAGGTTTTCTACCACATAGGCCCTTGCTCGTTCCCTGATAAGTTCATGGCGACTTTTACTCGTGTCGCGAGACTCTGAACTCAGGATGTTATACACAAGCTCTTTGAAGACACCTGAAAGCCTCAGAATTTCGGTTCGGGGAACGTCTTTTTTTAGTTCCTCAACGCTGGAAATTGCCGCGTTCATAATGGTGTTCAATGGCGTGCCCCTAGGCAGTGCAACTACTTGAAAAGAATCGGTCAAAATGCCACTGAAGTAGTGGGCAGGAAGCATGACCTTTGACAGATTGCCGGGCCCAAAAATTGTATCGAATTGGTGGGTTTGGTGCAAATATATGTCACCGGCAGACAAACGGTGCTGGAGTCGCGGCGAAGCCAATTCCACACTTCCGTGATCGATCCGGCACACTGTGATCTTTTGCGACGTCGTATCCGATCTGCTATGCTCTTTAGCTTTTGCGATTCTGTAGCCTGAGGTCGCAACCTTCGCTAGCCAAAAATCTTCGACTATCTGACGCTGAACGGCATTGTAGTTTTCGTTACTTGCCGAGATTGCTTCGAACTTAGCGCTGCCCATCGACATCTTTGGTGCGCCCTGGACAAAGTTCTCGAGCGCATACAATCGATCGTCTCGATCAAAGTGGCGCGCGTCAAACGTAGTCCTATATTTGCCTGCATCCAACCTGTTTGTGCTGCCCATTCTATCCCCCGAATTGACAAGACCCCGTACTTAATGTTCGGGCAGCGAACTGGTGAAGCTTATGATTGGTTTAACCCCATTGCCGCCCAATAGCGGGAACTCAGATATCTAGAACCTGAGCAAGGCCCACACTCTAGGAATTCTATAGCTTGTCGACCGTTTCCCGCCTTCACGAAGCCCATTAGATCACGGGCACCAAAGTCGTTTAATCATCGGACGTCTTAGTTTATTGTCTATTCGTCTCTGATGCCTTGGAATAAGCTCAGTTGATCCTGGTGGAAGACGTAAAGGGAAATTACTGAGCCATGCTCGGCTGCGTGTCTGCACCAAGCTTATTCGCAACCAACTGAATGTTTCCGAGAGAGGCGCCCGCTTCGGGCTTGGACGATGCTCGTGCAAGCAACGGCGGGCCCCTAAGGATCGCTTGGGCGTAGCAGACCCCGAAATGCACGTTTTGTTTAGTAGCCTAGTGCGCGTATTGGGAACACTATTCCGAAAATGATCCTTCTTGTTCGCAAATATTAAATAAGTATCGATTACACTTAACTAAATGAACGTAGCCAACTAGGCAAGATCGTACTCTCCGCGGCGGCTCTCCACGTGACCGTAGGGAATGCACTCCGCGCAAATCAGCAAGGCGCAAACGGCGATAGGAGAGCAACTCCTATTGAAGAAACAGTTCGCTACTATCCAAATGGACAAACCCGGCTGCCGGGCTAGGCACGGCGCTAATTCACTAATCAAACTAAGATCTAAAACGCATAAAGGCTTCAAGCCAGTTTGCTCGGTTTTCAGACATCTCCCTTTGAATCCAATGAGGCGAGTTGACTTCGTAACTACACCCGGTGTTGCAATTGGTCGTGGTGATATATCAATTCAAAGCTTGGTTGAAGAACTCGGCATTTCGAACCAAATCTGAGTATCTCGAAGTCTATTTGCGGTCGGTTGTAGGTTAATGCCAACCCTATGATGAACAACGATTAGAATGCTCGGAAGCCTGAGCCATTTTGAATGTGCTTTAGGCATATCCCAAGGACCTAAGAAGCCTCCGAACACTAGTCTTAGCCGTTTACTGTGGCCTCACGCCACTTTCGGTAGCGTTTGGCCCACTTTTTGGACCGTATTTGATTGCGCATCAATGAAAAGAACGGGAAACGGCTCTTACGGGGGGCTTTCCCCAATGACATATTCTCCAACTGGTTGTATGCAAGCACCATCGACGCGAAACCGGCCAGTCTTTTGTTCTTCCACTTCACGTTAGGAACATCGACTGTAAGCGCCTCTCCGTTTTTCCATTTGTTGATCAGATCAGGTTCAAAAGCCAAAGCGCGCGCGATTCCCAGGACCGAGACGCCTATTCCCTGAGTTCGCTCGCCGATGGCACGCTCGGCAACCTCTTTGGATCGTATACCACCAGTTACCATGATTGGCATCGTTGCGACTTGGGCAACTTCACGCGCAAAATCAACAAAATATGCCTCCCGACGCGCAGTACTGGTGCCGTCTTCGCGGCGACCCTGCATGGCCGGGCTTTCGTAGGAACCACCGGAAACCTCTACAAGATCCACCCGAAGATCATTCAATTGCCTGACGACCCATTTAGCATCTTCTAGATCAAATCCACCCTTCTGAAAATCAGCTGAATTCAGTTTGACTGATACCACGAAGCCGGAAGACACGACATTCCGAACGGCGGTGACTGTCTCTAACAAAAGACGCGCACGGTTCTCCAACGTCCCTCCCCATTGATCTTCCCGGTGGTTGGTAAGCGGCGACAAGAACTGATTGATCAGGTACCCATGGGCCGCATGGATTTGAACTCCAGTAAAGCCTGCATTTTCAGCCAGAACTGCAGTAGTTGCAAAGCGGTCAATGATCTCCCTTATCTCGTCATCAAGAAGAGCTCTGGGTGAGCTAAATCTATTGGACATTCCCGGAATTTGCACGGCGATATCCGAGGCTGATACGGCTTTTTCACCGAGTAAAGCCATAACTTGTCGACCAGGATGATTGATCTGCATCCAAATCTCGCCACCGCCAGATCGACCGGCACGCGCCCATTCTTTGAAGGGCGCCAAGTCAGTCCCTTGTTGCAAGACCACGCTTGCTGGCCCTGATAGCGCGTCGGGTGAAATCATAACGTTGCCGGTGATCATAAGACCTGCGCCACCCTTTGCCCAGCGGCGGTAGAGTTGTATCAGACCGGCATCTGGAACCTGCCCATAGGCAGCGAGGCTTTCTTCCATCGCCGCTTTGGCTAGGCGGTTGGGCAATACCGTTCCGTTAGGTAGTGTCAGCGGCTCAAAAAGATCGGTTTGTGTCATTTTGGGATCCTTGTTTTCGTGATCCCAGCTGATATAAACCCTGGACAATGGTTCAAGGTCAAGAGCATGAAGATAGGCAAACTTGCAGATGCAACCGGAGTAACCGTTTCGAGCATTCGCTTCTATGAAAAGCACGGTTTAATCCCATCTCCGATGCGAAGAGAAAACGGTTATAGGGACTATCCTGACACAACGGTTGAGCGCCTAAGAACCATCACCATCAGTAAGTCGCTAGGCTTTTCTCTATCTGAAATCAAAAGGTTTTTGCCTGATGATCCCGAGAATTCAATTCCGCGCCCAGACGTCATCTTGAACCTTGAACAAAAGCTTCAAGATGTGGATCAAAAAATCCGTGAACTCAAAGAAGTAAAACGGAAGCTCATCGGAACAATCCAGCATATGAAAGACCCTGACAGCGACAGTTGCTGAACTGTTACTGAGTGATTTGAGACATTTTGCACTGAGATTGGGACATCCGCCCATCAGAAACTACACAAGAAGAACACGTGCATAGCAACGAAGTAGAGTAGAAAGTGATCCATCCATCCTATCGGAACGCATAAAAGCTGTGATCACCTCCTCGAAGGCACCCGTCAGATTATGATGCCCAACAGGATTCGGTTCTTGAATGTCGGGTGCCAGCGCGTGAACACGCTCTGATTCAACCGGAGCAGTATTAACAGCCATCGCAACCGAAACTGTGAAAGCTACATTTTTGGTTCAGAGAAGAGTTCCTTAGCAGAGCAACCTTCTAAAGCCCTCAAGAAGCGTGGATTTTGATCGAATATTGCAGGAACACCTACAACAAGAAAAGCCCGAACACTGCTGTGGCATGAAAACCGCAGACTTCGGAAACCATTGTACAGGTGTGCCAAAACCAGATCATTTGCTAACACTCAAAACATGCCACAAAAGTGGAACTCATCTTCAGGATTTGCTATAGTTCCCTTAGTGATGAGCAAGTAGACGAGCATATCATGCCGCGCCCTTGAAGTTTTTCTGTCGCCAAGATCCTGGTGGAACTCCATACTCACGCTTGAACGCCGCTGAGAACGAGGCTTCGTACTGATAGCCAACCGAAAGTGCTACATCTACAATTGATTTCTCTGGCATTGAGAGCAGTTGCTGGGCAGCTTGTGTCATCCGCAGTCTGTTTAGGTACTGAATAGGTGGTTCACCAATCAATTCAGAAAATTCCCTAGAGAACTTTGATCTCGACTGACCTATTTCCTTGGCAAGGTTTTCGACAGTCCAAGCCCTCTCAGGTGAACTATGTATCAGCGTCAGAGAACCTGCAATTTCTCGATTCCGAAGTCCTTTCAACCATCCAAATTGATCATCAGGAGCTTCGTCGATCAATTTACGAAGGAAGAAGACGAAAACAACATGTAAAACGCTGTCTAAGGAAGCAAATACTCCCGGTGAGCCTTCCATTGCCTCACCTACCAACGCAAGCAGCAGTTGATCAACGGACGAAGCGCTTTTGAATGCAGGCTTTCGGATAACTATGTGATCTGGAAAACTCCGAAGAAGAGGCGAGCGCGTTATGGGTCCAAGGTCTAAGGCGGCGCAAACAACTACAGTTTCTGGTCCAACGCCCTTCTTGACTATTTCATATACATGATCACCGTTCTTTGAATGAACACATGAGACTAAGGTCTCTTCGGATAGGTCCAATCTGGTGGTGTTCGCTGAGCTTCCGATAGTATGGAATTTCCCCGTAGGAAACATTATCATGTCGCCTTCACCAAGTTCTATTTCATCTCGATCAGTTTTGATCACAGCTGAGCCTGTCGAGATCAAATGAAATACGGGATCACCTTCCTTGGGAGAACTAAGCGCCCATTCTTCGTGCATGCTGAAAACACCAACCATTCGACCTTTGATTTGGAATTGGTTCAGTATTTCGCTTGCTACGTCCATCGTCTTAACTTGGATCCACTAACCTAGCTTTGCTATTCTTGATTGAATTTTCCCGCCCTGTTACGGCGAAATCGGCTGACAGGAAGATGACCAGTACCAGTGCTAATATGAGAATTTGGAAGTGTCGAAGCGTTCCATTCCCAAACCTCGTTTCCCTGCGAGAGCCTCACCGACTTAGGAACATGACGGTTAAACATTCTCTGCGTTTCCAAACGCCATTGGGCAAAGCTCTCATCAGATTCATTCTCACTTAATTGTCCGCCGCCCAGTACAGGTTTTGCGGCCAGAATTCATTCTGAATGTGCATTTCTGACCCGTGCAAATTGACCTTCGAAAAATTCGTTGTCGTCCGCCAGTAGGGTTGTATCACAACGCCCTCATTCCGCATGATTGTCACTATCCGTTCCATAATCTCGCGCCGAGCATCGACGTCCGGCGTTGCCATTGCTTTTTCGAGTTCCTGATCGAACTCTGCGTTCGAAAACCCGCTTTCGTTCCACGCTTCACCTGAGCGATAGGCCAGCGCAAGAACCTGCACACCCAGTGGCCGATGGTTCCAGTCTGTTGCGGAAAACGGATACTTATCCCAATCGTTCCAGAAGGTGCTGCCGGGCAGAACTGTACGTCGGATCTTGAGACCCGCGTCTCGGATCTGTGCTGCAGCTGCGTCGCAGGTATCCTTCCGATAGTCTGAATCGATCGAAATCAACTCGTGTTCAAAATCGGCCATTCCTGCTTCTTCCATGAGCGCTTTTGCACGTTCGGGAGAATGCGTTTCCGGACCAATATCGGCGTACTCGGGGTGCATAGGGCCAACATGGGTATTATTCGCGACAATACCGTTACCCGAGTCACCTAGTTCGAGCAACACCGCGTTGTCGACCGCAAGCTGAAGCGCTTTGCGAACACGAACATCCGCGTAGGGTACTAACCCATCGACTTCGGCCTTTTGATTGGTGCGAATGCAGATAGTCGCCCCAGTTGCCACGTCGTCCCGGCGCCAACCGTCGATGCTTTCAACGATCTCAATAAACTCGCCGATATTCTGATACATCGTATCGACTTCGTCAGATTCGATTGCAGCAACCCAATTTGCAGGGTCAGTGCCATAGTCGATGTATTCTATCCGATCGATCCAAGCCCCATTGCCTTGGTCCCACCATGTATGGTTCGGATTGCGGATCAGAACAGCTTTTACACCGACCTCAATCAACTCCGGAATATAGGGGCCCGTTCCAAGCGGCTTTTCAACGATGGTTTCATAGCTATAGTCCTTATGTGTAATCGCCGCCGGATAGTCTGCCATCGCAGCGATCAGAGTGATGTCCGGACGAGGCAGATTGAGTTTGACGGTGTGGCTATCGACAACTTCGATAGCGCCATCGATCGCCTGACCAGATTCAGGGTCAACCAATGTCGCAAAGCGACTCGCCATCGAGTTTCCTTCTACGCTTGTATCGCACCAGCCACGAATGTTGCGTGCCACATCATCGGCAGAAAACTCGCTGCCGTCGTTCCACTGAACACCCTCTCTCACGTTCAGAGTGTACGTCCTGGCGTCATCCGAGAGCTCCCAGCCCTCTAGCAACTTCGGCGTGAAAGTGGCATCGTTGTTGTATTTAACCAGATACTCGATTAACCCTCGTGTCAGGTTGCCCATCTGTACCCAGTCATAGGTACGAGGGTCCTTTAGCGGGTGCAGTGAGGTCTGATATCGCACTGTCCCGCCCTGCATCGGTTTTTGAATGGTTTTCGCCATTGCAGGCACCGCCATGCCAATCATCGAATATGCAGTGGCAGCTGACGCACCAAAAGTACTAGCCGTTACAATAAACTCTCTGCGACTAACTTTTTCACCGTGGGCTCTGACACGCTTGGCAGCCGCGATCAGGTGTTCGGGCATTGGTTTCCCATTGCTTTTTTGGAATGTCATATTTTGTCCCTCCTATGCCGTGAGTTTGCGCAAAGGGGTGATACCGACCAAAACATATCTGGTGCTGGTCGTAGTGAGCGCGTTCTTTGGTGAGCATATCATTTCGCAGGACAAATTCTTGGTCAAAGGAAAAACAGTAGTTCATTTGGTTCCGCTTAGTTATCGCAAACTGTCGATCTTTTGCCGTCAACCGGCTCGCTCTCATCGCGGAACTGAAACCCTTGACCAATCCCCTGCAACAAACTGCTTTGGGATATGCCAAAGTAGTGTTTTGGAGCTGTCGTTTATCAAAAACTATAGTTCGACGATGAGAACCCGACTTGGCTACAGGACGAGATCGGAACGCAGCGTTCCTTTTATCCAATTTATGAACTCATGTGCGGCAGGCTTGTTTTGTTTTGCCTTGCCCATCGATAGCCAGAAGTCAACTCGCCCAGGCAGCGAGCTTTTGCCTACTCTTGCTAGATGACCAGACGAGAGGGCATCGGCACACAACAGATCATCGCCAATTGCCAAACCCGCGCCTGCCATCGCCGCACGCAATGCAGTAGCGCCGCTTCCCAGGAAAATTCCATGGTTGTTCCTTACGATGTTTTCTGCACGCAATATGGCGTCCCACCAATAAGTATCTTCATCATGCAACAAGGGTAGATCAACAAGGGGCTCCTCGCAGCTAGCGATTAACTCAGGTGTAGCTACGGCAAATGCGCGAAATCGACAAAGACGTTCAGACCGGAAATCGCGATGACTAGGATGTCCAAACGTAATTGCGAGATCACAGTTTCGCTCTACGCGGCTAGTGGTCTCGGGTACAAAAACAACCTCAAGATTTGGCAAAGCATCCCGCATTTCGTTCAACTTGGGAACGACTACAAAGTTCAAGAACTCGTGGTCAATTACAACTTTCAGGACTTCTTGTTCGGATCGGGAAATTGCTTCACTGCTGCCAGCGACTAGTAATTCTACTATTCGTTCTGCGTAGGTTAAGTAGGCCTCGCCTGCTTCCGTCAAGACAACAGACCGATGGCGGCGGCGAAACAACTCAGCGCCAACACGTGCTTCCAAAGACGCTATTTGTTTACTGATCGCAGGCTGTGTGACGTTCAATGTTTCAGCGGCGCGCGCGAAACTGGACAGTTTCGATGCCTCAACGAACATCCGCAGAGCGGTAGGGGATGGGAGATGCTTCATACGCAAAAGATAACTAAATGGAACTTTCAGAGCAACTATTGCTCGTTTGACCCACCAAAAATGCCCATTTAACACTTTCGAGAAAGCTGTCAATTTTAGTTCGGAGAGCCGAGTGCAAGAAACCCGGAAGCTCGTCGCAAACACGGCCAAACCAAACAGCTGGATGAATCTCTTCGATCCTCCAAGCTACTCTTCCGATACCATTGGTGTTCTGCTCAGAGAACTATATGGTCTGAGTGTTGATTGTGTCCCCTTGACCGGTGAGCGCGACCAGAATCTTCTGCTTAGAGCCGATGGCAAGCCCTGGGCCGTTCTGAAAATCAGCCACCCAAACGAGACCGAAACTTACATCGATTATCAAGCAGAGCTATTGCAGCACTTGCTAGAGTTCGCTCCAGACTTGCCTGTGCCTCGAATTTTCCCAACAGCCAACGGCGCATACTACAGCTATTTTGAGTTTCCCGACGGTAGAAGCTGCGCGGTTAAGGTTGTTACCTTTTTGGAAGGTCTTCCACTTTTGAAGTCAAAGACAACTATTGAAACTTGGGCACATCGCGTCGGGAAGATGCAGGCTAAAATCTGTCTGGCACTGGAAGGGTTTGATCACCCTGGCGCTAATGATTTTTCTCCATGGAATGCGACATCTAGTGCCGTGCTCGACGATCAGATCCTGCCGCTGATGGAACCCGATTTTCTAGATCTTTTGGCACCCGAAATAGAGCGGCTAAGGTCCGTATCGCTGCCGCGAATCCGGCAAATGCGATCACAGATCATTCACAACGACTTCCACAACGGAAACATTCTTTTGGATGAAAAGCAGAACATTTCTGGCATCATAGATTTTGGAGACGCGGTTTTCGCCCCGATCATTCAGGACGTCGCTGTTGCCGCGGTTAGCTTAATAGAAATGGCACCGGACGCTCCCGTTGACGCCCTGTCGTATCTGGTTGCTGGGTTTCGCTCGGTGTACCCACTGTCCTCAGAAGAACTCTCCGCTTTGCATGACACAATGTTGTTGCGGAGCATGCTCAACGTGGCGCTGGGTCACTTGAAGGATCAAGGCGTACCAGCAGACCAACGCCCTCGCACGGCAACACAAGTATCCAGCAAAACACTACTTAAAATTTTATCACTGAAAGCAACTGAGTTTCTGGGTGCGTGGTAAACTGGATCTAAGGATGGACAAACTGAGCCCTTCCCGAACGCTTCTGCAACGCAGGCAGACTGTGCTTAGTCCGACTTACTTTCATCACTACGACACTCCTATTCATGCCGTTCGAGCTAGAGGCGTCACAATATGGGACGAAAGCGGCAGGGCGTATCTAGATTGCTACAACAATGTCCCATCGGTGGGGCATTGCCATCCACACGTTATTTCGGCTTTAACGCAGCAGGCGTCCTTAATTAATAGCCACAGCCGCTACCTAGACGACAATATCGTGCGCTATGCGGAACGCCTGGTCGCTACGCTCCCGGCCGCAATCGACACCTGCGCGTTTGTGTGCAGTGGTACCGAGGCTAACGCACTTGCCTATGACATGGCCCGCGCAGTGACGGGTAACAAAGGCGTACTGGTGTCTGATGGTTCTTACCACGGAAACGCACTCGCTGTTGCAGACTTCTCGCTCTTTGGTGGCCCTCCAAACGAAACCCCCGGTTTCGTGAGGTCAGTCCCTGTACCCAATCCACATGAAACCAACGACGAAACCGAGACTGGTAGTTTCGGAAAAAAGCTAGCGAACGGGGCCGCGCCCATTGTTCGCGAGTTGGCGAAATCACGCCACGGCTTGGCCATGTTCATTGTTGATCCGATTTTCGATGCGCCCGGCATTTTTACGACGCCTCCCAAGTACTTGGCCGAAATGTCACGGAACGTGCGTAGTATGGGCGGACTGGTCGTCGTAGACGAGGTGCAATCAGGGTTAACCCGCCTAGGTGACAGTGTCTGGGGCTTTATGGATTCCGGTGTAGTGCCCGACATCGTGACAATGGGTAAACCGATAGGTGCTGGGTATCCATTGGCGGTTGTCGCTTCGACCCGCGAGATATTTTCGACCTTTGCCAAGAAACGGCAATACTTCAACACCTTCGGCGGGACACCCGTTGCCGGGGCGGTTGGAAATGCTGTGATTGATGTAATCGAAGAAAACAACATTCTAGAAAATGTGAATTCCGTAGGCCGCTTTTTAAAATCCGAACTCGACACGATGTCCCGAGACTTTGACTTTATGGATTGCGTTCGAGGCAAAGGGCTGTTTTTAGGCATTCCGGTAGTTTCAGACAAGTCATCTCGCCGCCCTGATCCGAAAAGGGCTGCCGCACTCGTTAACCAAATGAAACGCAATGGCGTATTGGTCTCAGTCTGCGGTGCATCAAACAACATTGTTAAAATCAGGCCGCCATTGGTTTTTTCACATAACGATGCCCATCAGTTGTTAGGCACACTGCGTCACTGTCTGACTGTGATTGACCAGACCATGTAAGAGAGAGGTAAACTGTGAGTAAGCGCGATGGTGAGATGTTTAAGGGACCAATCACTGCCAACTCGTTCTCCGGCATTTCGACTTTTTTTAGGCGGCGCGTAAGCCAAGCCTACGATAAAGCAGATGTCGTAGTATATGGTTTGCCAAGTGATCTTGGAACCAGCAACAGATCCGGGGCACGGTTCGGGCCGAGAGCCATTCGGGAGGCCTCACTACAGCTTTCGTGGGGCGAAGTCTGGCCATGGGGATTTGATCCATTTAATCAGTTATCGGTTATCGATGCAGGGGATATTGAGTACACCTACGGTCAGCAGCAGGAGTTTTCGCGCGCGGCTCTGGACCGCGCCCGAGAGATTGCAACCACAGGAGCTATTCCGTTTTCGCTAGGGGGCGACCACAACGTGACCTATGGCTCGCTGACTGGGGTCAGCGAAATCGTAGGGCCGGTCGCATTGCTGCACTTCGACGCGCATTCTGATACGAGCGTGGGACCGGACAACCAGCACGGAACAATGTTCCGTCATGCCCTGGATGAAGGCCAAATCATCGCGGAAAATTCGCTACAAATTGGAATTCGAACCGCGTATCGCAACGACGACGCCTATTTGCGCTTGCACGCACCCGAGGTGATGCTGACATCGCCTGAGGATACCGCACGAAAAATAGTCGATAGGATTGGGCCTACCCCGTGCTATCTATCGTTCGACATCGATTGTTTGGATCCAGCATTCGCACCAGCGACTGGCACCCCGATCCCTGGCGGGCTCTCCACACTGCATGTTCTGGAGATATTTCGCGCTTTGCCGTCAATACCCGCGAAGAGCAGATTGAACTTTGTTGGTGTTGATATAGTGGAAGTTGCACCCGACTATGACCACGCTCAGATGACATCACTAGCTGCAGCACAAGTGGCGCATGAACTCCTATGTCTTATTGCAAGCTTGCGAACTGATTCTTAGGGTCAATATGCATGACCAATACTTGACCGTTGCCGCTATAGCGATGCATAGTAGGAAGACCTTGGGACGTCGACATTGTTGTATTACCACGCGCGCCCCAAAAGCTTCGATTGATAACCGGTTGAAGCCTATTGCACTACCAAGTACGACAGTAATCATTCCCATCATTGCCAAGGCTATCAACAGATCGAGCTGAGTGAGTCCTGCATTCAACCTTCGCTCAGTCATGGCTTGCCCCGTACTACAACCGTATGAAACGCGTTGGACGCAAAGGGAGGCTGTACTTGTCGAACTGCAATGGAGAGCTCAACAACCCTGAAGTGTGGGTCAAACGCAGACGCCGTAGCAGGCTTCACAAGCGTTTCATTGATTTCCCAGTTCCATTTAGCGAATAGTAGATATGAACCGAAACACCGAGATCGTTCATTCAAAGCATAAATTGAAACATCGCAACAATGAATTGATACGCCAGACACTATGAGGAAATCGGCCTGCCGCAATACAGTCTCTAAGCGGTTAACGGGTGTTTTCATGAGTCTAGGTCTTGTAATTGTTAGTTTGATTGTTGGTGGTTTGGCGTCGCTATCGGCCACACTTCTGGGCTGTCCAATTTGGCTTATAGTGACGTGCTACTTTGGCGCTAGCTATGCCTCTATCGCCGTTTGCACCTTGCTGATTTGCTTGAAGAGTTACTCCTCTGACTGTGAGCGGAGTTGCTCCGGGGAGCTCGATCGTGTTTAGCCAGATGCGCTCAACTGGTTCCGAGTAATTGTCCCCGGTTAAGTTTACTGTCAGTTTTGCTATGCTGTGCATTCGTCTACGCACACCCAACAGACTTTCCAACCACTTCAGTCAGAACCATCCCCTCCCTAGCTCGGGCACGTATTGAAGCGGAGGTACGCAAAGAATGGCTCAAGGGCCTAGGAAATCACTCGGTAGACGTAAGAGTTGCAAGCGTAGGTTTCGGACGTATTGGCGCAAGTATCGTATGACACTACAACACCCTCTTGCGGGAGTGGTTGTGTCCGCTTGCTTGGCAATCCCGATTGCTGTTGTCATACTGATCCCTGCAGTCGTTGGCTACTTTGCGATCTCCTCTGAGAAAGCCCTATACGGCCTGCTTTCTGGAATCGCCTATGTGACACTCATGGGTCCTCTATTGGTGGGGGGTTTGCCCGTACTTGTACTTATTATTTTACTCCAAGTTCCAATCTTGAGACTGACAATCGTCATTGCGCTGGTCATCTCATTCGGGCTTTTACACTTGGGAAAACGCTTACCCTGGATTCAAACATTGATTTGGGTCACAGCATACCTAACCACTTTACTCTTCGGAATATCAATGGGAGTGCTCTCTGTTTGAGCGCCTCCTGTTAGCGGACTGAGCGGCTCTTGTGCCGCTAGCGATGTGCTATCTCCAGCGAGCCGACGGCAATCGGCAAAACGCTCTTCAAGCCAGTCGGCTTGATCGTTGCCGTGAGTTTGAGCCTAAAGAAAGCACTGGGAAGCTAATGATCCGTAACCTCGGTGCATTTCCCCTTGCCCCAACCGGACTTGCTGCCGGAGGTCGTGAAGTCAAACGTGCCCTTTTCCGGGTGAACATTGTAACTCAGCGTGTAATTCTCGCCGATGTAAAGATAGGTCAGTGTGTCCAACCCCGGGTACACCGCGACATCCTTGTCGATGTCACCTATCGTAATATGACCTTTTTGCTCACCATCATATTTAACAAGCTTGGCGGCCATTTCCGGATGCTCCGCATCCGGTGCCTCGCATTCAAACACGCGCTCTTCGGCAAAAGCTGGGAAAGGGAGTACGGTAAGAAGAAGAGCTGCTTTTTTCATGGGATTCCAATCTGGTTTTCATCTGTTTCGATGCCTTAGCGTAAGCGGATTCTGGGCGAAAGTTTGGCGAAACACGGGTTGTTGTGGGTTCGGGTACTAGGTTAAAAATGAGAGAGAACCGCACGCTTGAGCGTGGGAGGAATCGGTTTTTGACCCCGAGACCACTCGGGCCACGCGGCGTTTACCCCTTGACCAGCCCGACGCAGGATGACGGCGGATCGGGATGACGGGACCGGCCCGGAGCCAGAGCAAAGAAAAAGGCGACTTGCGCTGCCCTACCCTTCCCTCAGTTCTGTTCGTCGTCGTCTTTCCGTTTCGGGAATGCCACCATTCCAACGCTGGGGAACACTTCGTTTCAAACATTGATCGACTTGATTTCTCCGCTATCGTCATCCGTGGTTGCAAAGAGAACCTCGCAGCGGCTTCAAAAGTTCGTGCCATCTTTTTCACCGGCTTTCACGTTCTGTTTCAGAGTTTGAGTGCCATCGTTTGAGCCTCGCTTTTGAGTGTTTCGATGACCATGGAAAAAGCGAGATCTAAGCTGATTTCTTAGCTACCTGCTCCGCCAGAGTAGAAACAACTCTTTGGAGATGTTGGGTTAGATCGATTTTTCCCAGGACCTTTATGTTCTGTCCGGGGTATGCCCGGTAGATCCTGTCCATTTCACAGATACCAGGCGTGGATTTAACGATGTGTGTGACTGTTCCCGACACGCTTGTTTCGAAGGTGATTTGGTAAATACGCTCATCGGACATCGTGCGTTTCGCCTTGTGTTCTCTCCCAAGAGCACCGACATGCAATGTCATTGGGATCCATCCTATGTGAGAACTGGTAAGACCCAGCGCTCTATGCAATGTCGCTACTCTACAGGTGGGAAGCCGCCCCATGATATGGCGGCTCCGTGGGCTACTATCTCATTTTGCGGCAATTGATGTCTCAGCGACTGACTCCTGGTAAACCTCGACCTCTTCCGCCTCAATTGGATCATGAGTCATCAGGCTCGGTGCCCATCCATTCGTGCATCTGGTGACGTAGTCGCGACACGGCAACCACCAGAGACCAGGAAGGGCTTGAGATACTTGACCGGCGTGTTGGGATGAACAGGCAGTGACAGGCTTTATGATTTCCGGCTTTCTGTATGCGTTGTTTTTCCGTTTAACCACGGGTCAATACTACAGCGATTCATCCTGGAGTACTTCCCGACCACCTCTTCCGTGGTCGGGTTTTTTTGTAGGCATCCCTTCGCGGGCAGCAGCTCAGTTTTGATACGGGATGTAAAAGATCTGAGACGTGTAGATGTCGTCGAATCCAGACCTCCGTGGTTTAGTGTGATCAACTACCGTGAGTTTTCACTCACTCACGGATCTAAAACCCCTCGTAGACTACCCCCTCGAACCCCGATCGCTTATCAGGCGATCGGGGTTCTAAGTTTGCGGGTGTGTTCAAGGCGACCGCCTTACCCAAAGACAGGATCACTCCGAAGAAATGGAAGGCGCTCTTGCGCCGCGTCGGTGCCGCCGATAGCCTGTTCGAGCGCACAGGGCAGACAGTAGGTTGCCTGTAGGATAGGTTCTTCAAGGTCTGGTGTCATCGTTCGATCTTGCTCTGTGTCAGACGGTGGTTCGGGGTACTGCGAACGTGATCCATGCCCTGATCTTCTAGCGATCTCGTTAGTTCATCAGAGCTATGGCCGGCATGGCTACCGTAAGGTGGCGCAGTTGCTTCGGGTCAGCGTCGTTTGATCCACTGCAACGCCTCGCTCATGCATGATCTCTTCTAGATCGCGATATGACACACCGTATCGACATAAAAGAACACAGCGAAGAGGATCACATCTTTCGGATACTGCGCGCATTTGAAAGATATCATAAAAACAGAATTTCGAATTCAATACTTCGATATCCATTCACTCAAAGCACTTATGGGCGTCAACAGTCAAAAGTTTGCAACAGACTCGAGCAAACTCTACACTAGAACGAGGGAAGTTTCGGGGGGCAGGTCATGATCTGGAAACTCAAACTTGGATAAACAAAGCCGTTATCGAGTGACAACTTGTACACGAAAATTTTCGCTGTCGCGTAAGATGTTCGAGATCGCTACGGTGCGGGAAAGATCATGGTAATCTTCCAGTCTTAAAGCGTGTCCAAGCTCTTGTTAGTACCCGCAGGGTCTTTTGATCGCGTGGGAGATTTGGAAATAGCCGTGCCATCATTTCCTGAGTTGGATAGACACTCGGATCGCTTTTTATTTCGTCCAAAACATATTCGAGAGATGCTTTATTACCATTCGGATAGTAGTAGAGATTGGTGACACTGGCGATCACTTCTGGTTCCATCAAATAGTCGACAAACGCATGAGCGCCGCTCGGGTTAGGCGCATCAACAGGTATCGAAAGAAAGTCAAAGAACACCTCCGTACCCTCATCGGGTATTACAAAGGATATCTCCAAACCGTTATCAGCTTCCAGTGCATTTGCGTAGGCCAAACCCGCATCACCACTCCAACCAAGCACGAGGCACAAATCCCCCCGTGCCAATTCATTGATGATCGAACCAGTGTTGAAATGGCGGATATACGGCTGGATTGGTTTTAGCAGCGCCTCGACTTTTTCGAAGTCCCGACTGTCCTTGGTGAAAGGATCAAGACCAAGGTAGTTTAGTGCTATTGCAACGACTTCCTCAGGCGAGTCGATAAAAGCGATACCGCAATCCGCAAACTTCGACACCAAGTCGGGATCGAATAAGATATCAAGGCTACTAATCGGTGCGTCCTTCATGCGGTCAAAGATCAGCGCAGGATTGTAGATGACACCAGTCGTTCCCCAAAGATACGGAACCCCATACTGGTTTCCGTCATCATGTTGAGCAAGGAAACTCATGATTTCTGCATCGAGATTTCCGATATTGGGCAGCCTATTCTTATTCAGCTTTTGTAACGCACCTGCTTGTATCAATCGGTTTGCAACAAGTGCTGAGGGAAAAATTACGTCGTAACCGCTGTCACCGATTAGCATCTTCGTTTCAAGAGATGCCAGAGTGTCAAAATAGTTATAAACCACCTTGATCCCTGTCCTATCTTCGAAGCCTTCAATCACATCATCCGGTATGTAGTCTGCCCAAGCTGTAATCGTGACGACATTGTCTTGAGCGTGGGTTTGATTTGCTATCGCACCCAAAACTGACACCACCGAGGCTACAACTACTCGTTTTACCCGGACTCGGATTGACACACTGTGTGCTTTGCTCAAGTCACCGTTTCCAATCGGGCGCATCGGTCAGAGGCACCTTATTTCTAGTGATTTGGTGGAAGGTTGTATTGTATATCAAACCTAAAACGAGATCGGTTCTCAATAGGGCGAGACGAGAGCATCCCTGTTGCACCCTCGTAGTCGCCTGTTCCACCCGTTATGGTGATGCGGGATGTTCCAGGTTCTTGAGCCTGCACCCCCGAGAACGTCATCATGCCATGGCCATCGTGATCTTTAACAAAGTCACAGATGTAATGCCCGTCACGCGAAATTTGTTCATAGGACCCGGCGTTGCTTCCAATTCGATTGCCATCTTTGTCGGTAAGGTCCGATTGCCAAAGAATCCTGTTACCCAAACTCTCGGCATGGTACGAAGAGATATATGTATCCTCGGCTGAACCACTGAACACGATCAAAGTTTCTGCGTTTGCAGTCAGTGGGCCAAAAGCCAGAAAACATGTCAAAGCGGCTAATTGCATTGCGCGACTACTCATTCGGGTTATTCCGCGGCCACAGTGTTTTTCGATCCCTCCGTGCCCAAGAAGAAGACAAGGACTCGCACAGGACCCGGGCCATCGTTTCGGCCATAGTGCGGGACATCTATAGTTTCGAGTACCGCCTCTCCAGTAGAGTAGGCTTTTTCCCCATGTTCGCCATAGTCGACTGTAAGAGTTCCTTCTAGAACGTAGCCTACAAGCGGGACATCATGGTGATGCCATCCTGTTTCAGCACCAGCAGGGATCGTCACTAAAGTACCAGTGATGTGTGCGTCACCGGTAGGATAGATCACCCTTTGACCGAGGATGGTTTCATTGCTGGACAACAGGGTTAAGGCGCTTAGTTCCCTATGGTCGTGGGCAAAAGCCGCCACCGCAGGCAGACAAAGCAAAGCCAAAACCAATAGGCGGGACATCAACTTTATTCCAATCAGAAAAACAGGACGCGAGGCAGTTTTGACGCATATAGTCATGGCTCGCATCGCCAAGCTGTCTCATCTTACACAAACACTGTTTCAATTTCTGATTTCGTACTTTGTGCGTCTTCCAAGTCAGAATTTGGCACGCATTGTTGAAAAAGGCACAAAAGCAGGTCGTACCCTTTGCTACAAAATCCGCCAATTCGTTTGACCGGTGGCGTACCATACGAATTGAGGCGAGCTTAAACATAGAACCATCGTAAAGCGTGTTCACTCGCCCCAGCAGCATCTTCAACAGCGGTCCCCGAAATGGCAGGAATTCTCCGTTGATTTTCAAAAGCTATGTGACTGCTAGTTAGAGATATCGTTGTACGCATGCTCGTCAATCCAGTCTCAAAGTTTGCAACAAATCCCGAAGAAGAACTGCGCCACATCATTGATGATCTGACGCGGTAGAGATTCAGAAAACCCACCTAAGTGCTGCACGAACGAAGGGGCCCTGAGCGTTGCTGCCGATCTCTTGCTCTGCTGCTAGCTCAAGCCGGACGCCTTGCGACAAGTTCTGCTCATAGCCAAGCCCTATGCTGGCGCCTGTGAAGTCCATCGAGGCGACGGTCAGGGATTGCGTATCTGAGAACAGCGTGACATCGGCCTCGGTGTCCCCGAGCCCCCTGCGCAGCACTCCGCTGAGTTGGCCTTTCAACACACCACCGTTGTTGAGAACCTTGTTTGCCTCCAGTCCCAAACGCGCTTCGATGACTTCTGTCGTTGTGTCTGAGACAGTTGCATTCGCGTCCGAACCGGTTTCCGTATAACCATCATTTTTCTGACGAGTATAGCGTGTTTCGCCAAATGCTAGCAGGTCAAAGCTGTTGCTGAGATTGAACTCTTTCTCGACCCCGATATGCGCTGTGACGACAGTGCTGTCGTAGTTGGCCTTTGCGTCTGAACTCCCAGAAATCTGGCGGGTGCTATCCGTGGAAAGCCAACCAAACCCGAAACCAGCATCGACTGTGAATGAGCCGAACCGGCGTTCGACCGCAGCATCAAGATAGAACCCATTGGTATCGAAGTCAGTTGAGTTACTGTCCCCATTCGCATAGAACACACCCATTCCGACAGCATAGGCAAGGCCGCTATCGCACCGTGTCGAAAACCCGGCTCTGCCATCAAACACTGTGAGATTGGTGTCATTGCCAGGGGCCGTCTCAAACTGGTTGTATTCGGCGTCGATCACGGCAAAAGGTCTTAGCCCAAGGGTCGGCGCAGCAGACCCTCCAATCTCCTGCGGCACGTCCAGAGGATCATTACAGTCCAGTACAAGACGACTGTTGCCGATGGTGCTACCGTAAAAGGCTACAACATCATCAGGGGGCACGACATCACCAGCAAACACAGTCGCATAGATTGGAAATGCTCCGCCCTCATCTTCGACAAACCAAGCCGAGTGTGGGTCAGATACCAATTTCGTGAACGTGCCGTTATCTGGATTTGCGTCTTCAAAATAGAAGATCGCGCTCTCGCCCTGCGCGTCCAGGTTGACATCGTGATCCTCAACACGGATCAGACCGGTCACCTTGTCTTTGGAGTCGATATTGAGTGTCCCGGATCCTCCGCCCAGGTAGATGGCATAGGCTGTGCCGGTATTGGAGAAGGCCGAGATCGTGCCGACATCGGTGATCACGCCATCAAAACTGCCAAAGTAGACACCATAGGCATTTGCAATCCCCCCTCCGGTAGCGGTTGCAGACGCGGTGATCACCCCCGTGTTCGAAAACGTTCCATCCATGCCTCTATTAACAAAAAGACCATAGGCATCGGCAGTCGCCGTGGAACCGCTGGTTGTCGCAGTAACATTAATATTGCCGAAGTTGCGAAAATCACCGCCAATAACATCGTAGACAAGGTAACCGCCTGCTATCGCTTTAGAATTGGACGTAGCTTGAACGGTAACCGGGCCAAAGTTGGTAATGCTGCCGGTTATGGCGTCTTCCACATAAAGGCCAGAAGCCAACGCTAAATCGACTGCTCGGAGAGTTGTGGAAGTTGCAGCGACGTCCATTGAGCCGTAGCTTAGAAAACTGCCGTCGAAATTTCCATCGACAGTGTAGGCAGAAGCTCTCGTCGAACGAAAACCAGTCGCACGAGCCTTCACCCTGCCGCCGTGGGCAATACTCCCTGTATTGGATCCATCGACATATAAGCCATCCGCATACGTGCACCAAAAAAAACCGCAAGGTTCTGTCGACGTCGCAGCAACATCAATCGTTCCAAGGTTGATAACATCAATGTTTTGGGAATTAATAGAGTAATGACCTTGAGCTCTAGCCTCAGTAAGACCAGTAGCCCTAACTGTGATAGTACCGCTATTGGCAAGGGTGCCTGTCATTTCTCCGAAACTACCATAAGCACGTGCGCGACCATTTGTGGAAACCGCGGTAACCTCGATCGAGCCAAAGTTAAGGATATCACCGATTAGTTGAGGCCTATCTCTAAAATTTCCCTGAAAAAAGTAACCGGACGCGAGCGCTCTACCACCCCCAATTGCTTCAGCAAGAATACTCCCCTTGTTACTGACACTGGTATCTACACTTCTGCCAAAATTATACCCAAACGCGTCAGTTCCAATGTTTTCTTCGGAATTCGCTGTTGCCGTGATTTGCCCGGTGTTGTCGATCACCGCAGTAGACGTCACGGCATCGCTAAAATTCATGCCGATAGCTCGGGCAGCACCGCCGAACGCGTTGGTGGCGCTTGCGCTGATTGTGCCGGTATTTCTTACAACGCCAGAGACTGTGCCAGTTATCCGAATGCCTGCCACAGTTCCAGATGTATTCTCACTAGCCGCAGTGATGCTTCCATTGTTCAAGATCTGACCTGTCTGCAGCAGAGCTCCATTCAGTATCAAACCTCTGCCGTTAGATGTCGAAATAGCGCCATTGTTGGTGAAGATGCTGGAATAGTCGGAGCTTATCTCAACCGCTGGGTCAGTGTTCGATACATCTACCGCGCCGGTGTCTGTGATTGTCGCATCCTCATCCGTCGTGATCTCTAACGGTGTGGTCTGAGGTGTATCAACAATCGTTTGAGCTCTGGCCGCTCCGATAGAAATCGTTGTAGCGAACACCGCAAATAGAAGGACCGACGGCGCAATGCTGACCACCGATCCCTTCCACTTCACCAAACGGCCACCATTCACCGTATTCTCGCGCGTGGGCGCTGTTTCGCAGCTTACCAATCTAAGCCTCCAAACTCATCTCTTGATGGTTTGGGCTAAGTTACTGAGAGCAAGACACCAAAACGACCCTTGTTCGTCTCGCGTGGATGGTCACATGTCTCAATCAGGTCCGTCTGATCTATAGAGGGGTCGAGTCCGGCTAAGTGCAATTATAGGGCGGTAACGAATACTGGTTGGTGCGAAACTGAACATTCACCGTGCCACGTCCGAACAGGAAATACGCGGGACTTTTCTGCCGCTCGCTGGTCTTGCGCCAAGGTCTGCTTTTCCAACCACGGACGCGGATGCCCGTTAGTCAGGGTACAACAATTCGATTAGTAGCCTCTCAGGCGTGCCATGAACTCTTAGCCTGAGCGTACCAGTTGGCCCACAAAAGCTGCGTAGTCCAGTGTTGGAAAAAACAAGTTGGTCGGTAACAAAAGGCTGGTCGTATTCACGAAGAAGCTTCTTTTCGGGGTTGAATAGTGAGAACCGAATGGCGTTCTCCGGCACCCAAGAGATGTCGAGCTGATCAACCAGCGACGCAGAACTATCTTTCGGTAGCTGTGTTGGGTCAGAGTAGGGCGTGTTTATGCACACAAACCCGACATCATCCCGGAAAGCGGCCGTCAATGGCATGGATATTTCTTTCTCACGAAAGCTTTGAAGCTCTGCCCAGTTCCAGCGAACGCTTTGTCTTTGAGACGTGATCCAAACTCCAATGAGAACAAGCACGATGACAAGCGCGAGCATGATGGTTTTGAAGGCGGCTGATCTCAGCATTATCGCAGTATAGCAGTGGGCGGATAAAGCCAACACCAAAAAACAATGCTGGACGGCTGAGCGGACCTTAGCTGCCTTTGACCTTAACACAACGAATGGCTGCTTCACGCAAACCCGGGGTCAATCATTTGTTCGTGCGCCTGAAATACGTGCAAGTAGTGTTCTTCCGAGAAACGAGCAGGCCGACGGGATTTGTCGCAAACTTTTAGAACGACCATAGGCAGTCGACTGCTGGACACACCTATCCTGCGATCTCGGCAAACACCTGAAAACCGGAGGTCGTAGTGCTGGGGAATTGCTGTTTTCGGATCATGTTGGCCACCTCAATGCCATCCAATGTGGCTGAGGCGGATTCGAACGACTTAAACCCACACATGTGCCGAACACGCCGCTTTATGAACCGATGATCCGGTTCAATCATGTTGTTTAAAAATTTGGACCTGACCGTTTGGACTTTGGCTAGACAGCCGAACCGCTTCAGGATCCTGCTCACCTCTCGAATACCCGCTGCGTTGGCGCCACTTTTGTCGATGACGATTTTGTTTGGGACTCCGTTGGAAGCCAGCGCTTTGCTCAAGAGCCTGGCGGCTGCTGGACGGTTACTGCGCTCAGACAGCATGAAATCAAGAGTGTTTCCCGCTTTGTCGACTGCTCGTTAAAGATACATCCACTTGCCGCGAACACGAATATAGGTCTCGTCCATGCGCTATGAACTCAGCGTTGGACGCTTTTTTGATTGCGCACGAGCTGCAACGATCGGCGAGTATTTCACTACCCACCTATTCAATGTGGCATGGTCAACTCTGACACCGCGCTCAGCCATGATCTCATCCAAGTCACGATAGGACACCGTGTACCGCAGATAGAAGTAAACTGCGTACAAAACCGCACCCTTGGGGAAATGACAGCCCTTTAACGAGATCATGTTCAAACAACCTGTTCGAAAACTATTCGACCAATACAAACCTCAGATCACGCATGCTCGTCATTCCAGGCTCAAAGCTTGCGACACAACCAGAGATGTAGAGCACCGACAGGTGAAATATCTCGATAACATCTTCGACGCCGGCCATGGTAAGCTGAAACAGCTGATTAAGCCGGTGCGCGGATTTAAGACGATGAAAACAGCCTATGCGACGATCAAAGGTTTCGAGGTCATGAGAGCACTGCGAAAAGGGCAAGGCCGCGCCTTCAACCTTTCCAGAGATCCGGTTGGAGAAAAGCGCATGATCGAGCGGGCTTTCGGCGTCGGACCTTGCATCATGACAGAGGCTGTCGCACTGATCGAAAGTCAACTGGGTGCATAAGTGTGCCTAAAGGTTCGATAGCTGCCGGCAAATCGAAAATTTGCAACAGAGCCGGCGACCATCCACCGTCTGCAGTCGAGCGAGTCCATAGTTAAAGGTTCATTACAGAACTATCACGCGCACGGCATTTCATGCCTTGAGAGCCCACGTCAGGGCCTCGCGAAGCGCTTCTCCGCTCTAGGCTGCCACTTATACCCTGAGCTTACTTGGCATTCTTTTCAAGGTACTGCCAAAATTTTATCTTTTCATCCAAGGTCTTTTCCATCTGCTTCGGCTTCGCTTTCGGCACGGCCTGCTGCACCACATGCGTTGCTTCATGACCGATCAATTTCTTGGCCGCCGATGCAGTCTTGGCAGCTTTCGACACCTGAAGCAGAAGGTCTTTGTTCGCCTTTTCGTCGACGCATTTTTTCTTCTTGGCTGTCGAAATAGCCTTTTGCGCGACTTTACCCTGCTTCATTGCCACTGCAATCGCCTTCTTCACCGGTGCCAGTGCTTTTTTCGCGACAGGAGACGACTTTTCCGCCTGGTTTATGATTTTGGCCTGCTGGAAAATAGCCGCAGCGATTTTGTCCGCTTCTTTTTCAAGTTTACCCAGGCCCTTTTCATCAATTTTCATATTGTGTCTCCTCAATCTGAGACGCTTGGTCGATTCATCGGGTCGACATTTCCCATGCGGGTCACTTCTCCGCTAGGTCTTGGCTTGTTTTGGCCCGCTTCTCAATGTCGGCATGTCTCAAGATGGTGGCGTTGAGGGTTTTGTGGCAACATCCGTCCCACCTGTCGGCATTGCCAAGTTGTTTGCCAGCGGTTGCAAAAAACGGTTGCGGGCGCGGTCGGGCGTTTTACACCGAGGGCATAGCTATTCCAAAGATCGTGAGCATCCCATCGGGCGAGCCGTAGGAAACGGAGGAGAGGTGATAGCGCCGTCGTCGCCGGTGATGACGCGGACCGAGTTCAGCTGGTCTCGGTGCAGGTAGCTGGGCGCTCCATTGACGAGGCGGACATCGGGGTGGGGACAGGTGATGATCTCTTCTGTGGCGCCTTGTCCGTAGTTTCGGATTTCGACATCGCCGAATGCGACGGTGACGGTCTCGGTGGGCAGGCCGACATTGTCTATCTTCTTGAGCCGGGTGCCATCGGCGCCGTAGACATATTCGGTTTTGACCTCGCTATAGGTCACGCTGCGGGGGCGGTTCTCCCCGTCATAGGTCATGACCTTACCAAAGAGGCCCTGGGTCATGTTGCCGTTGGCATCATATGCAAAGACTTCTTCATTGACCGAGATGGGACGGTGCGTTCCAGCAGCGTAGGTGTAGTCCCCCACATGGCTGTTGGAGGTCATGTTGCCAGCCGCATCATAGGTGAAACTCTGATCGAAGCTGGTGATGCCGTCGCGGTTGCTGACTTCTGTCAAGCGCCCTGCGTAATCATGGGTGTAGTTCAGATTGCTCTGGTCTTGCGTCGTCCATTGCTGAATCACCCGACCGGTTGCCGTACGACCATACTCGGCTTTGGCCATAGTCAGGCTGGAGCTGTCGCGCAGCTTGGTCTTGTTCATCCAGCCGCGTGTAGGGGAATACTCGGTAGCAGAGAGTCCTTGTGCCCTTGAAGTCTTCCAAGGCTTGTGCACCCTTGCCCCAAATTTCAACGATCTGGCTCCAGTCTTGATAAAAAAGCGTCATGTGAAACCCGGTTTTCCGACTCTTGACCCTGACCGTCTTGAGTTGGTCGAAACTTCCGAAACCCTTGGCCCCATTAAAGATCTACAGGCGCCGGAATGATGGGTCGTCTGGCCGTACTGTCAGCTGAGACACCATCTGAAGTGCTCCCTTAAGTTTCTTAGCACGCGCTATCAAATGAACCCTCGACCCGACGGGTGGAGAACAAGTATGCGACAGAACCCAATCTACGGGCTTGTACAGTTACACCTGAGACGGTTGTCAACAGATGCAATAGGCGCTTACTGGGCGTTCAAAACTCAGCATGGGGAATCGGGCACTCTGGCTGTCGAAGCCACCGAAACTACCTTCAACATTCACCTTCGGCCTTAATGTCATCGAGGATACGAGGATGAGTAAAAACCATCGCATTCATAGTTGATCTATTTAACCCCGCTAGTGGAAGCCTGAACGGAGCTTTGTAACTGTTTTGCGCTTCGACTAAGACCAACTTAGCATTGTCCGCCATCTCTGGGAGCCGCTCTTTGATTGAGCCGATGTTACTATCCGTTCTTTTTTCATCAAACGCTATTCCGCGCGTGCATGACCAAGCAACGCGATGTTGGTCGTCCGCTTCATCAAAACGCAAAAAGGAAACTCTAATACTCAGATCAGATGCAGATGAAAGCATACTCTGTGAAACAGCGTGAACTGAATTTATATAGTTGGAGTTAATCGTCGATTCTTCCCGCGAAATAAGATCTGAAACAGTGTAGGTTGCTTTCAACAATCTCGAGCTCTCTCGATAACCATCGAAAAAAGTGTATGATGCCACGATAGACCATAGAAGTAAGGGAAACATCATAACAGCTTCGATCGCGATCGTCCCATGTTGAGATTTTCTGAAACGCGATAGGCGAAGCTGCGCAATTCTCCCGATTTTGAGATTAAAGGGGTTCATGGACAAACACCGTTGTAGCATAAAGTTCCACTTGGCCACTATTTCTAGTCGATGCGGCTTTCCCGACCCATGACCCTGACCACAATGGAGACACCTCGATACATGCTCGAACAATCATAAATTCATTTGATGTTCCTGGTGCGAAAACCCTGTCTTCCGGCAAATGAATGGTCTCCGGCGTATCTGCGCAAAAAGGTGTAGGGTCCAAATTCTCATCAGAAAATGCTGCAAACGGATCAATTGACTTCATTTCAAGAGCCAAGTCGGTCGAACAATCCTGGATAAACAATACCCGTTCACACATCATGCTTTTAAGAACATCGTGTGTCCAAACACTCTCTCCTACCGGCAAATTGTTCACACGAACTTCTCTAATCGCTTCATCCAAGGCTCTTTCAAGATCCGCGTAGCGCAATGACGTCAGACCCAAATCAATACCTGACGCGGTTAACAAAAAGAAAATGGGGAACCAAAAAACGAACTCTATTGACGCATTTCCTTTTTCGCAGCGACAAAAGAAGCGAGTATTTTTTGCAATGAAACGTTTCATCATTTGAGCTTAAGCAAAGAAATCGAAGAGGCAATTGATGCAAAAACATCCGAGATATCACTGCCAGTTGCTTCATAGTATGTAGCGTCTTCGCTCGCGCAGCTCTTCAGAAGTGCTTTGGAAATCTCAGGAGCATTAAAGGCGATAGAGAAGACAATAATCTTTTCCGAATAAGCCTCGTTGCATATAGCTTTTGTATTTTCGTCCTTTCCAGTATTTGAGTACGGGTACCTTAGTTTTGTCATAGAGTCTTCGTCGAATTCATCTTTCTTTTCTTCACCAAAACCATCGCCTATGAGCAACGAAATGAAACCGAATGTCGAGTATTCCCAAAGATCAGGCCAGGATAACTCGACGGCGGTTTCCCCTTCTGATTTCTCTCTTGTAGTGGAGTAATCAATAGTATCGCAATTTCCGTTGCTAGAACTGGCGCATCTGTATTGCATAAATGTGTCGGATGCACCGTAGGCATGGTCCTGGTTCTGTTCTCTAGCCCAATACCAACCGTTGTCGGCATCCCACTCCATCAGCTGGATGTAAGGCCAATAGAAACTATCAGTATCAGCGTCGTAGAAAGAATAGATATCTTCTGATTCATTCCACCAGATATCTGACGATCCGGAATGAAAAGGCGGGTTGACATACTCCTGCCTCGTGTTTCGTCCGTCAGTCATTAAAACGATAACCTTCAGAGTATCGCTCGACGCATTCTCCGAAGGGCGATCAGAAAACACCGCTGGAACATCCCCAGCTTCCGAAAGCCTTTTTATAACGGGTTTCATACTGTCATCTAAAAGCGCCACCCCCCATTTCATTCCAACATCAATTGACGTGTAGCCACTCGCCTCTAAGCCTTGGATATGTGACTTTAAGACATCGACGTCATTTTGAAAAACAGTGACTTCTCGGAGACCAGGAGAGGCATCGCTACTTGCTGAATTATCCGGTTTTTTGTTATTGCCCAGACATTCGTTGTTCGACACGGTTCGGCCATCTTTTCGGGTATCCTGGTCATGCCACTTCGAGTCAGCATGTAGAGTTTGTGGAATCGATGGCGTAGTTATCCTAAGACCCGAATCTGGATCGTAGGCTTTGATCGCCTTAAGCTCTGAAGTCCTAAAATCTTCTGGTCGAAAATCCAGGCAGTTCCCAAAACTGTTTCGCCCCACGGTATTCAATTCGTCGAAAAGGAAATCTGGGAGGGCCACTTGCTGATTGTAAGGCACAATGGAAATTGACGCATCATTTACATCGCCGTTGCTATAGATATCATCAACAAATTTTTCTGCTGCTGCTTTGAGGTCATCCAGTCTATCGCCCTCCATCGATTCAGAGATATCCAGCACCAGCGAAATTTCGACACTGCCCCTGGCTTCTTCGGCGGAACTGCTGGCCGTTGCGGTCAGCGTATCCACTCCGCTCCACCTCATGAAATGGGTTTTGACTCCCATTCTTGCGGTAGCGGATACAAGGCGCGCGTTCTCAGTACCGACTTCCACATCTCCGCAAACATCGGGCTCTACTGTCGGCTCTCCAACCAAATACTGATCAAGGCCATCTTTATTTAGATAGTCTTTAACTACATCCCTTGGGCAAAGAGTCTGATCCATATCTGCGGCCGCTAAAACGGCTCGATCGAGAGAATATTGTAACATTGCCCTTTCACGTTCGTACCTCATCATGTCGACTGCAAATCCAGCGGATATCAGGACGATCACCAAAAGAAACAACGTCAGAATTGTCATTGCGCCACATTCTGATTTCCAGAATAGACTATTGGCGAAACGACTCTTCGGTCCAACATTGAGGCCGGCCTCAAATGGTACTTTCAGATAGCCATCCTTAAAATAGAAAGATTTGAACACGTTCAGACACTTCAAATTCAAACTCCACAAGCGCGCAGACTGACTGGTAGGTCGCAGCCGATTCTCGTACTAGTTTGAACACAGTAAGTTCGGTTTACGATGCTCGCGGGTTGGCACCATGTCTCAATTGAGTGCTCAATAAGGTCACCAATCCGGAAGCACAGCCAATTTGTTTAAACGGATGTACTCCAGAGATCCGTTTTTCAACAGGAGCGGATTCAATATCGTGTGCTCTGATTTTACTTCGGACGATCAGCCACAATGCGCGTCTGGTGTACTCACCCAGAGCATTGAGACCTTCTCGTTTCGACCGATACCCAACTTGTCTTGCAAGAAGTCAATGGCTCATCCATCGTTTGGTTGTGTCAACCTGAGTCACCTAGTCGAGCTGTTCCGGCGATGGCGTAGTCTACGCTCCTTCTGGCGCTTTGGGAGTTGCGACCCGGCCTCGTACCGTAGTCGCTAGACCTCCTTATGATTGACCACCTAGCTCAAAAAACCAATCAGTTCGGTGGTCTTTCGGCAGACATACCGGCCGTACTACTTCGTTGACAAGATCAGAGGAGCGATTGCGGGAAATCATCTCGAATTGACGGATGGTATTGGAAAAAACTCTGCGCTGGTCTACTCACCCGCGGCGTCCACGCCCCGATGTCGCCTGCTCCTGAAGTGTATGAACGATAGTTTGACGAAGCCGCTATAGGGTCAGACCCAAAGGTTTTTTTTGTGGTTGAGGTTTTCATTGAAAACACTCCGATCCGATTCCACCTCTGCAATGACCTTCTTCAGCCGGGCCTCCTCTTTCTCATGGCTATTCCATTCAGCCACTGTGCCCGCCCCATCCCGCCGAGTGTAGAGGGTCGCGTCACTGATCCCCACATCACGACAAGCCTAGACAAAGTCATCAACAACCGCCAACTTTAACTCGATCCCACGCAACAGCTTCAAAGTGTCTTCGTCCGAGTATCGCTTCCGAGCCATCTCTTGTTCCCCCTCCTCGGCCAAAGTAGTGGCCCAATTTTAGGGGGCAAAGACACTGGGCGACCGCACGCTTGCGTCAAAAACATCGTCCCGGTAGATAGCAGACCAGTGATAAACTAGCGATCAAATTGGGCCAGACAAATAGGTAAGGTCTCGGTCTAGCCTCAAATCCCCCAATAACTCGTTCCTTACTTCCATCAGTAGTTTGTTAAGTGCAAATAAGTAGTGGAAAGAGATTCGCCGTTCTGGAACAAAATCTGGGACATGGCTTCTGATGGCAGAAGGACTTGGATAGCTTCGTCTGCACAGTAATGTTTGCTCAACCACTGGACCAGGTAGATAAGTATAACCTATCTCCAATAAGTCTAGGCGTAGCGGTCCACCAATTTTGATTCGGTGTAAGGGTTCGACGTCAATCAAAAATGTCGTGTCACTATCTGAATCCAATGGTAGGTCATACCCTTCAAGCAATGAAAGCTGTGACCACAACACAATTCTAGGTACCGAGATCATTGTTTTACCCGAAACTGGTTTGGTTCGTGCCAAGGCAGAATTGTGTCATACACCACCGAAAAGAATGAAACAGTAAAAGCGCTGGTCGCTGACCTCACCGGAAGAAAGTCCTTTTTAACGTTAGCTCCGAAAGTACAATCTACTAGTGGTCTTGCATCTTCTAAGCTCACCGGTATTTCGAGGTTTGCAATACCTTGTTGTTCCGCTGATCTTTCTTCAACAGCAGTGACCGTTTCAGATATGACAATTATTGATCCAAAGGCTGCTTTGAACCGACTAAGTTTAATTCTTTGATCTTCCGTCATTTTCAATGAATGCCAAAGAGTAACGCAATTAGTTAAACCCATGATAAGCCTTCGAAGGTTAGCTTACCAAGTTTCCATGACACCCCAAGTAACGATAGCCAAGACCAAATGGCAAGAAACGCGACATAGTAGCGGCAACCTGAGACAAACGGCTAACAAAGGATTGTTTAATAAATCGATTAGGGCCTGATTGACACCGTCTAGAGTGGTCGGGTCATGCAACGTTGAACAACTGCACTGTGAACTGGTACTCTGCAATGACACACTGCTGTTTGCAATGGTAGTGGCCGCGTTTGATGGTCCGTGTTTTTTTCTGGCCTTTCAGAGTTGATTTGTCTGGTCGCAACGGTCAAATGCTGTGTCGGTATCCGAGCAATCGTTTTAGCGGCGCGTGATCACTCTTAATCAGATTGTTTCACCGCTTTCGATCGATGTGCTAAATACTGACGAAAAGCGGATCATATCGACCATTGATTTCGCAAACGACACGACGGTAGGTAGGAGCTTTGTCCGTAGCGATGTTCGCTGGCAGGCAAAGTCGCACACGTTTATTAGCGAAGTTGTAGAAGGCCTTGGCCGCTTTTGCATTCCGTCAGACTATCGGTCGGAAGTCTAGCATCCCAGCCGGGGGTGTCCGGTCCAGAACCTCCAGTTTCCAAATAAAGTGGTAGTTCTCAGAAACTACGGAAACAGCCAATTTGGCCGCAATCCATATGCGTAACCGCTAGTTTCGGTAAAAGTTGCGTTCTTGCCCGACAAAAAACGCGTTTCAAGCCGGACAAGCTTTCATTCACACCGGACGACACATCTGGAAAAGGTGGCTGGGGTGGTAGGATTCGAACCTACGATACACGGTACCAAAAACCGCTGCCTTACCACTTGGCTACACCCCATCGGTGAGCGGCTGTCTACGATTGTTGCTGGCAGGGTTCAAGAGGATTCAGATAAAAAAGTGGGCCGTCTAGAAAAAATTTTGGTCGCGCTTGCTGCTGCGTCCGCGGCGGGGTTCCTTTGACCTGTTTTCGACACCGATATCGCCAAGCGCCAGTCTCGGGATAGACAAACAAGGGCACTAAGATCCCTCGGAACTTAGATCCTGTGAGTTCGAATTCAGGCCTGGCACTGTCACCTTTGCTGACCTCGGTGCCCGGACGGCTTACGTTGAATTTGGGAGCCCATGGCGGAACGGATACTGCGAAAGCTTCAATGGCCGTGTCAGGGACGAGCTACTCAACGGCGAAATCTTTACAACCTGCGCAACGCACAAATCCTGATCGAACAATGAAGGAGACACTACAACACAAAACGCCCCCAAAGTGAATTTGGGCTATCGTCCGCTAGCGCCCGAAACCATCGTAGCGATGAATCACAGGCCGATGATGCACTATCAATCAACTTGGACCAGTCAGATTAGGCTGCACACTAAACAATGGGCCGCTCAGGATCGCCTCAAGGGTGATGCGACGTCAGACCCGGCTGGGTTGCGGATCTCCATTCGTGAACCGAATGTTAACAGCCTGTTTTCTGCGTGTTCAACCGTGTTCTTTAATACTCCTGTATGAATCCTTGCCTGAAAAGTCTGATGGCCGAGATACGCAATGAAATTCGGGGGGTAAATGGATGTTGGACCTTGCTTTGACCTTTTCAGCTACTTCAGTTTGGGTTGCCGTTGGTTTCTTGTCAGGGTTTTCTTTTTTATTGACTTGAAGGAACCGTTTGGCAGATGCACGAGCCCTCAACCCCTTACACCGCTGCAATGAACGCATTTCAGTTAGAAAGCGAAGACGCCGACGGCTACGCGGCTATGTGGGCCGCTTGTCAACTCATGGCTTTGCTTGAAGATAGGCCGGAACTAATGAAGGAATTTGCGGACTTGTGGGCGAAAAAGTGGAAACTCAATACACATTCGCACTTTGACGCAGACCCCATGTAGCACCTTTTTGCATCGCGAAATCTGAGTTTTAAAGGCTGACTGGTAAGGGGAAATACCGGCCCGTCCAGCAAGGTCCTGTCCCACTAAATTCAGTGGATTTACAGCGGCCATTTGCTCCACCAAGTCACGAATAGGGAAAGCCCACAATAGCCGGAGAGGCCCCCAATATGCCCGTCGGCCAAGCGAACGGGGTTCGGTCACAGCAATTACCTTAGGATCTGCGGAGACTACTTAAGATCAGTATTGTGTCACTTAAGTAGAAGCGCATTCGAGGCAACCGACTCGCAAAGATGCAAACATTCGGCGAAATTGGGCAGCTTTGGATGAAGAAAAACAATCGACTAAGTAACAATCGCTCCGAAGCTAAACCTAGAGCGCGGTGTGCGTAAAAAATAGTAGGTTCAAGGGAACTCGAAAAATACCTGATTACCAACAATGTATTGAGAGAGGTATTTGGTAGCGGAGGAGGGACTTGAACCCCCGACACGCGGATTATGATTCCGCTGCTCTAACCAACTGAGCTACTCCGCCATGAGTGAGAGGCGATTTAAGGGAGCGGTCAGGGAGGGTCAAGAGGGAAAACACCCCCAACTTACGGATTCTTTCAGTTCGTCGGCTGCCCCTCATGCGGAAGAGCGGCGCTCGCCGCAATGCCAGAGGCGACACCGGCGATGAAAGCGGCGCAGCGGTCAGGCTCGGTGATCAGGATCATGTGCCCTGCCCCGTCAATCACCTCGTATCCCAGCCCAAAGCGCTCCATCGGAGGGCCGTGGTGAGGGGCCGACAGGATTGCATCCTCGGTGCCATAGAGGATGGCACCCGGTGTCCGAAGCGCATCATAGCGGGCGACTTGCTCGGAGATGCTGAGATCAACGCCGATCACATCCTCGGACGCCGTGACAAAGGCCGAGGGGCGCAGGCCAAGGGCGCCTCCCGCGCGATCCAGAAAATCCGAAGGCGGCGTTTCCGGTTCGAACACTGCGCCTAATGTATGCGGTGCGGCTTTTGCTGCGATGGGAACGGCCAGCGTGTTGCCAATCAAGCGTCGCAGCCATTGCGTGCGAATCTCCAATGGTTTGAAAACCGCTGGCGTTCCCGGCAGTTTTTGGGTCAAAGGGGCAAGCAGCGCCAGCCCGCCTACCCTTTCGGGAAAGTCCAGCGCCATCGCGAGCGACACCGCTCCGCCCAGTGAATGCCCAACAAGAATCGCGCCGGAGACCTCTTTTGCCGCAAGAAACTCGGCAATCATCCGCGCCTGCTCTGACAGTCGGGCCAGATCTGCGCTGTCGCGTATGGAATACCCGCATCCCGGCCGATCAAGCGCGATCACGTGGTACTCCTCGGCCAGTTTGTCGACCAGTGCGTAGGTATAGTGCTGCAATTGACCCGCCAGCCCGTGGATCATCACGATGGTTTGCGCGTTCGGGTCGCCTTTTTCAACGTAGTGAATACGCCCGCCGCGCACCGGAAGGATTTGCCCCATCTGCGGAACGGTTTTCAGCCCCTCACCCATCAGGCTGCGAGTCCACAGGTTCATCGCCAGCAGAAACACCGCGAAGATGGCCAATAGAATAAGAAGCGTCGTCATATCAAACCTCGCTGCCTGCGGCGGGAACCGGGGCGTATTGCTCTAACCCGGATTGTGCCATGCGTTTTTGGAATTCCGCAACTGTTCCGGGCCACAGAGTCGTGTTGCGCCCTTCGGCATCCTGATACCACGACGAACACCCTCCGACCTGCCAGACACTGTCGGCGTGACGGTCCTGCATTTCCTTGGTAAACGCGGCTTGCCGTGCGGGGTCGGGAACAACCGCCTCCAGCCCTTGGCTTTGCATCCCGTCCAGAACACGGCCGATATGGCCGACCTGAGCCTCAATCATCAGCACGACCGAGTTGTGGCCGAGGCCCGTATGAGGCCCGAGCAGTATGAAGAAATTCGGAAATCCTGCGATGGCAGTGCCCAGATTGGCCTGCATCCCCCTCACCCATGCATTGCGCAATGTCTGCCCACCTGTCCCAGTAATGGCGAGGCGTTCGACCATATCAGTGACATGAAACCCGGTGCCCCAGATCAGGATATCAGCCTGTGTTTCGCTACCATCGGCTGCGATGATCCTGTCTCTTTCAATCGAACGGACTGCTTGCGATATGACGTCGACATTGTCGCGCGCAAGCGCCGGATACCAATCGTTCGAACTGAGGATCCGCTTGCAGCCAATCCGGTAATCTGGCGTCAGCTTCTCGATTTCGGCAGGGTCTGAGATCGCGCGTTCAAGCTCTTTTCGCCACAACTTCATGGCATATTGCACCATTCGCGTTTCACCGCGGAACACCCGATGGCGATACTCGAAGATCGCGAAGATCAGCTTGCGCCGCAGTCGCGGCAACAAAGGAATCCGCGCGTAAAGCCTGCGAACCCAAGGCGCGATCGGGCCGTCAGGACGCGGCAGAACATAAGGCGCGCTGCGTTGGAAAATCGTGACATGGCGGGCCGTTTTGGCGATCTCTGGTACGAATTGCACCGCCGAGGCACCCGTTCCGACCACTGCTACGCGCCTACCCGCGACCGAGACGTTGTGATCCCATTGCGCAGAATGAAACGTCGGGCCCGGAAAACTGTCGGCCCCTGCAATGTCCGGAATACTGGGATGATGCAACGCACCGATGGCCGAGACCAGAAACCGCGCCGACCAGATCTGCCCAGACTGCGTTTCGACCTGCCAGCGCGCGCCATCCCATTTGGCCGACTTCAACTCCTGCTGAAAATGACAGAGGTTGTAGAGGCCTTCCTGGCGCGCAACATCCTGCAAATAAACCTGAATCTCGGCCCCTGCCGCATAGGCGCGGCTCCAGTTCGGGTTTAGGTGCGTGGCCATCGAATAGAGGTGCGAGGGGATATCGCAGGCAACACCGGGATAGGTATTCTCGCGCCATGTCCCGCCGACATCACCAGCCTTTTCCAGAATGGCAATGTTGCGGAGGCCACGTTTGCGCGCCTCAAGCGCCATGGTCAGCCCGGAAAATCCGGCCCCGACGATCAGCATATCAACCTGGTGATCCACGCCCTCACCCCTCTTCAAGACGACCAGAGTGTATTGGCAAAGACTATAAGCGCAGGCGGCGCCCTGAACAGCGTCCCGTTGGGTAATGCCGCCAAACTAGCACTCGCATACGCTGAGTGTGACGTGCCACTATGTCGTTTTCGACGAATTCGATCAGTCAAAACGCCCCTTTTTGGCGATGAGGCTCACAGAATCCGTCGTCATTGCGACCGAAAAGGTCGGAATCCGGAGCACCACACACGCAAAGAGTGTCTAGCCTTCCCAACCAACCCACATAACCAAAGACGCCTTTTCGGTGTCCGTTTAACATCGAAATCACAAGGAAAAATTCAAGGCGCGACAGAACCTGAGTGGGTCAGGATTTAAAGCCGCGCGCCTGACCGACCGGTGCGATCACCGCAAAAACATAAGAGAAGAGCCTGCAAACAGAAAGGCCTTCCACCCTATCAAATCGACAACACGGAGGAAATTGATGTCGATTAAGGAACCGTTTACGGATTTGGACATTAAGACCGCGGATAGCGGTTTTTATGAGAACAACAGCGTTCCGATTGCGCTGATCAGTAAGGGTGTAATGGTAGCCCTTGTGCTTTGGGCGCTGATTTTTCCGGCGAACGCGAACAGCACTCTGGGCAGCTGGAACTCTCAGATTCTGGAGGTCTTCAATAGCTTCTACGTCATCATCGTAGGTCTGTTTTTCTTCTTTCTGGCCATCGTTGCGCTGCTGCCGGCCACCGGCAAGCGGGTGATGGGGACGCCCGGGGAAAAGCCCGAGTTCTCGAATTTCTCGTGGTTCTCGATGATGTTCGGCGCCGGTCTGGGTGTGGGCCTGATGGTGTTCGCCACCGCCGAGCCTCTGGGCCTGTGGGGTTCCAACCCCGTGGTTGTTGCGGGCGACGTGCCCGGCAATGAGCCCGAGGCGGTCCAGTCGGCCTATCGCTACACCTATCTGCACTATGGCTTCCACGCCTGGGCGATCTACGTGGTGACCGGCCTGTCGCTGGCCTATTACGCCTATACGCGCAACATGCCGCTGACCATCCGCTCGGCGCTGACGCCGCTGTTTGGCAAGCTGATGAACGGTTTCCTGGGCCATGTGGTCGACGTTCTGGGCGTTGTGGCAACGATCCTGGGTGTGTCGGTCACCATCGGCTACGGCGTCAGCCAGTTCATCGACGGTGTCTATGCGATCACCGGGATGGAGTGGATCATGGACCTCAATGGTGAAGTTCCGGCCCCGTCGAAGGTTGGCCTGATTGCAGGTCTGCTGGTGATCATGGGCCTGTCGATCATCTCGGCTGTGTCGGGTGTTGGACGGGGTGTTAAGTACCTGTCGAACCTGAACTTGGTGCTGTCGATCATCCTGCTGGGCACATTTGTCGTCTTCGGCTCGTTCGTCTTTGCGATGACCACCTATGGCACCGCGCTGGTGGATTACATCCTGCACTTCCTGTCGCTGAGCTTTGGCGCCTATGGTCCGCTCTCGGCCGAGGCGTTTGCAGCGGCTCTACCGGCCGAGGCTCAGGCCCATGCGGATGCCCTGATGGGTGGCGCGACCAATGCCTGGGGCAGCTATGACGGCTTCAAGAGCGGCCTGGAAGGCGCGGCAGCGGAACTCGACGAGGCCACTCTGGCCGCGGCCTATGCCGCCGGTGAGCAGGGTCGTCAGTTTGGCTGGCAGGCAGGCTGGACCACGTTCTACTGGGCCTGGTGGATTGCGTTCTCGCCCTTTGTTGGCCTGTTCCTGGCGCGCATCTCGAAGGGTCGCACCGTGCGTGAGTTCATCCTGGGCTGTGTCTTCGCACCGGCGCTGGTCTGCTTTGCATGGATGACGGTTCTGGGCGGCACCGCGATCGATCTGGAACTGGCCGGTGAAGCCGGAGGCGCGATCATCGGGGCCTCGAACACCAACAAGCTGTTCGTGACGCTGTCCTACATGATCGACGGTGGTCTGTTGTCGATGCTGAACGTGATGTGCGTTGTGCTGATCATGACCTTCCTGGTGACCTCGGCGGATTCGGGCATCCTGGTGATGAACACGATCATGTCGGGCGGCAGCCAGGAGACGGGCATCAAGCACCGCATCATCTGGGGTCTGATCCTGTTGGCGGTGATCGGCGCGCTGATCCTTGCAGCGGGTGAGAACAACCCGATGGACGCTCTGCGCAACGCGATGATCATCGGCGCGCTGCCCTTCACTATGGTGATGGGCCTGATGATGGTCGCCCTCGCCAAGGCACTGTTCCGCGACAGCCAGCGTGACAAACACGCCGAGGCACCACAGGCCGCAGAATAAACCCACCAAAACACAAACAAGCCAAGCGCCGCCCAAAAGGGCGGCGCTTTTGCGTGTCGCATCCTGCAAGCACATATCGCTATCAGAGAGGTTGGCGCGCCGCGAATCCGTCATTTTGGTTCCAAGATGGAGGATTGCCCTTTGAATATTCGAACCCAATCACGTTCCGGAGGCCGCGCTGCGCGACGCGCGCAACGCACAGCTCCGAACTTTGAAATGCTCCCCGGCCTGACCCGCACCATTCCCGAATGCGAGGTGATGGACGGCAGCCAGGTCGAGATGATCGACAATGCCGCCATGGACATTCTGGAAAATGTCGGCGTTCAGTTTCGCGACCCGATCGCGCTGGAAGACTGGAAGAAAGCTGGCGCCAAAGTTGACGGCGAATTGGTCTATCTGGACCGCAACATGGTGCGCGAGCTGATCTCGACCATTCCGGCACAGTTCACCTATCACGCGCGCAACCCGGCCAATAACGTCAAGCTGGGCGGCAAGCATTCGGTCTTTGTGCCGATGACAGGCGCACCGTTCCTGCGCGATCTGGACGATGTGCGCCGCAACCCGCTGCTGGAAGATCTGGCGATGTTCCACAAGCTCAGCCATATGATGCCCGCGCTGCACAGCTCGGCCCACCATATCGTCGAGCCTTATGATCACCCGATCAGCCAGCGCCACCTGCGCATCACCTACTCTTCGATGAAATACTCGGACAAGATGTTCATGGGCATGACCACCTCGCCCAAGAATGCCGAGGACGTGATGGATATGTGCGCGATACTGTTTGGGGATGAGTTCATCGATAGCCACCCCGTGACCACCGGCAACTGCAACGGCAACAGCCCTCTGGTCTGGGATGAGACGATGCTGGGCGCGATGCGTGCGTTCTGCCGCCGCAATCAACCGGTCCTCTGCTCGCCCTTTGTTCTGGGGGGTGCAAACACGCCTGCCTCTGTGCCTGCCACTGTTGCGCAATTGACGGCCGAGGCACTTTCTGCGCTGGCCTATACGCAGGTGGTCCGCAAAGGGGCGCCCGCGATCTGGGGTCACTACCTGTCGACCGTGTCGATGAAATCCGGCGCGCCGATGGCTGGCACGCCCGAGATCAGCTTGATGAACTTCATGATCGGTCAGATGGCTCGCTTCTATGATGTTCCCTGGCGCACCTCAAACACGTTGGGCGGCGCCAAGACGTTTGACGCACAGGCTGGCTACGAATCTGCCACGACGCTCAGCGCGGTTCTGCATGCCGGGGCGAACTACATCTGGCACTCGGCGGGCTGGAACGAGGCCGGTATGCATTGCTCAGTCGCCAAGTTCATCGTGGATTCGGAACAATGCGCGATGGCCTATCGCATGGCGGAAGGTCCCAAATGGGGCGACTTCGATCAGGCACTGGCCGCCGTTCCGGATGTCGGCCCGGGTGGCCACTATCTGGGCCATCCGCATACGCAGGACAACTTCCAGACGGCGTTCTTTATGCCCGAGCTGTTCGACAACAACTCGATCGAGCAGTGGCAGGCTGAAGGCAGCGTTGAGATCACGGAACGCGCCCTCAAACACGCCAAGAAACTGCTAGCCGAGTATCAGGAACCAAAGCTGGACGAGGCCAAGAACGAAGAGCTTCTGGACTATATTGCGCGCCGGGAACGGGAAATTCCGGCAGCGGATGAGTTGAACCAGACCTACTGATACCAACTCCCCTACTGGCCCGCCCACCATTCAGGGCGGGCCTTTTTTTTTGCAAAACCGCTAAAGCCGCAACAGGCGAGAGAACTTGCGTGTCTCGGGCCGCTCAATGTCGGCAGGCTCGGTTGAGCCCGCCATACTCATTCATCCCGCGCGCGCCATTCTTTCCAACGCAACACGGCATTCGCCCCGATTTCCCAGAATGGCTGGGGCGGCAGGCGTTTGGGGGTGTCTTCGGCTTCGAAAAAACTTGTGATGTCGGAACTGTGGCCACAGGCCCTCTCCGCCGCTGCGATCCCGGTCAGGGTCCCGCGCGCAGTGCCCAGCCCGTTCTGAACGCAACCGGAATATACGCCCGGCTCAATCTCTCGGGCGACGGAGACGCTATTGAGGCTGAGGCATAGGTGACCGGCCCATTGATGCTCCATCCTCAGCCCCGCTAGTTGCGGGAACCGCTGATCGAACTTGCGCTGCATCACTTTGGCGGCACGCGCCAGATCGCTGGAGGTTGCTGCCATGCCTGGCCGCAACGCCGCACAGGTCCGGGTGACAATGCGATTGCCGCCCTGCCCGGTGTCGATCCTGCGCATGGTCGTTCCCATCGGGTCCGAAGGTGTCACGCCCCAGCGCGGCTGCCCACCCAAACGGGTCAGCGCATCGGTATCTAACTCGGGAGTCATCGAGGCAAAGAGGAACAGCTGCATCAACCGGTCACGCTCAATCCCGAAGCTTTCCAGATGGCCGTTGACCGTCAGGATGATCTTGCCGGTGCTTACGGTGCCTTTCCCAGTCCGCACCACCCAGTCGCTGCCGCGTTTTTCAAACCTAAGAACGGGCGAGTTTTCGAAAATGGTGACCCCATCGCCAGCCAGCCCCGCAGCCAACCCTCGAACATAGCCCGCCGGTTGCAGCATGACCGTTCCAGGCGTGAACAGGCCCGATTGATAATGCCGTGATCCTGTGAGTTCGTGCATCTGCGCGGGGTTCAGCATCTCGCTGGTTTCGCCTAAGGTTTCCAGATGCCGCGCGTAGCTGACATTGTGCGCATGGCCCGTGTCGCCTGCCGCTCCATTGACCTTGCCGACCTCATCGAAAAAGTTGCGTTCGATCTGGTATTGCTCAACAGCGGACCGCGCGAATGCAATGGCCTGCCGGTTGAGGGCGATCATTGTCTTGTCGTCCCCCGCACCGGCATAGTCATCCGATGCAAGGTCATGCGGAAGGTCGATCATGAAGCCCGAGTTTCGCCCCGCGGCCCCTTCGGCCACGCGACCGGCCTCAAGCACGACCACACGCGCCTTGGGGTCCAACTGGGTCAGACGCCGCGCCGCCGACAAACCGGCAAAGCCGGCGCCGACGACCACGACATCAGCCGTCATGTCCTTGTCCAACTCCACCGCGGGCGGCTGGGCGCCGAGGATGGCGCTCCAGGCCGCAGGGCCGCGATGGGTTGGCAGTTTGCGTGCTGAGTATGCGCTCAATCGACGGCCTCATCCGCATCATCGGCCAGATCAATCCAGATGGTTTTCAACTGGGTGTACTGATCATGCGCATGGACGGAGTTGTCGCGCCCGCCGAAGCCGGACTGCTTGTAGCCGCCAAAGGGCGTGGTGATATCCCCTTCGCCAAAGCTGTTCACGGTCACTGTCCCTGCCCGGATCGCCCGAGCGCCCCGGATCGCGCGTTTCGCATTGGCCGTGAAGATCGAGGCGCAGAGGCCATATTCGGTATCATTGGCGATCTTGATGGCCTCATCGAAGCCCGAGACCTCAATCACCGACAGGACGGGGCCAAAGATCTCCTCACGCGCCAGAGTGGCGTCATTGCCCGAGACTTCGACCACGGTGGCTTCGACAAAGCCCCCGGCGGCTTTGCCGCCAGATTGAACAGAGTCGGCCTTGCCGCCGATCACCACATTCTCGGCCTGATCCAGATAGCCACATACCTTGTTATAGTGCCCTTCGCTGACCAGCGCGCCCATGCGGGTTTCCGGGTCAAGCGGGTCGCCAATGTTCCACTGCTTGGCGTGATGGGCGATGCGCTCCAGCAACTCGGCCTTTACATCCTTGTGCACGATCAACCGTGACGCGGCCGAGCAGTTCTCGCCCATGTTCCAGAAAGCCCCATTCACGATATGTGCGGCCACGCGATCCAGGTTTTCGGCATCATCCATAACGATGGCCGGGTTCTTGCCACCCATCTCCAGCACGACCTCTTTGGCGTTGCTTTCAGCCGAGTAGGTCAGGAACCGCTTGCCGGTCACGGTCGAGCCGGTGAACGAGACCATGTCGACATCCATATGTCGCCCGATCGGCTCACCCACTGCAGCACCGCCGCCGGGGACGATGTTCAGAACGCCGCGCGGCAGGCCCGCCTCCATTGCGAGTTCGGCAAGACGAAGTGCGGTCAGCGTTGTCTCAGCTGCGGGCTTCACTACGACCGAGCACCCTGCCGCCAGAGCCGGTCCGATTTTCCAGGCCAGCATGAGCAGCGGGAAGTTCCAAGGCAGCACCAAACCCACCACGCCAATCGGCTCACGCACGACCATGGCGATGTGGTCGTCACTGGCGGGTGAGACCTGATCGTAGATCTTGTCGATTGCTTCGGCGTGCCATTTCAGACAGTGAATCGTTTCGGGCACGTCCACGGTTTCGCAGTCAAAAATGGTCTTGCCGCTGTCGATGCTCTCCATCACCGCCAGTTCGCGGGCATTGCGGGTCATCAGTTTGCAGAGCCGGATCAAGACATCCTTGCGCTCCGAAGGGTGCAGTTTCGACCACCGCCCATCGTCAAAGGCTTCGCGCGCTTTTTCGACCGCGAAATCAACGTCCGCAGCACCACAAGCGGCAATATCGGCCAGCTTCTCTCCGGTCGCGGGGTTCACCGTTTCGAACGTCTCGCCCGAGATCGCCGGGCGGTACGCGCCGTCAATGAATGCTCCGGTCGGCAGCGTCAGGTCTGCGGCGATGGATTTGTATTCGTCCTGTGTCAGCAATTCCATGCCTTAGCCCCCAATCTTCTTTTCAGCTACGATGTCAGCGATTGTTTTCTTCAACACGCGGGTCACCTGTTCCAACGCCCGCTTGTCATCCTTGTTCAGACCCTTCAGCGGAGGCCGCATCGCGCCCGCCTCAATGCCATTCATGGTGACGCCATGTTTGATGGTCTGGATGAACTTGCCGCCCTGTTCCAGCACCCGCATCAGAGGCATCATCGCGCTCATGATCCTGCGGCCTTTGGCGAAATTACCTTCGATCACACAGGCGTTGTACAGCGCCACATGCTCTTCCGGCAGAAAGTTCGACCCACCGCACACCCAAAACGGCGCGCCCCAGGCAAAGAACTCCAGCGCCTGATCATCCATGCCACATCCCAGCTGAATATGCGGGTAGTCGCGCGCCAACAGATGGACCCGGTTGATATCGCCCGAGCTTTCCTTGATGCCGCAGAAATTCCGGCTGCGGCCCACACGGTCGAGGAACTCCTCGCCCATCATCGTCCCAGTGCGGTGCGGGTAGTTGTACAGCATCACCGGCAGGTCGGCGGCCTTGTCGATGGCCAGCGCGTTCAGCGCATTCTCACGATCGGTGGGCACCGAATAAGGCGGGCTTGCCAGCAAAATTGAGTCTGCTCCGATCTCACGCGCCCCCGAGGCCAGCGCAATCGAGTCCGGCGTCAGCAGCGCCCCGGTCCCGACGACCAGAGGCAGACGACCTTTCAACTGCGCATGCGTGAACTTGGCCAGCTCCAGCCGCTCTTCAACGGTTTGAGCATAGTTTTCGCCGGTCGAGCCGCCCGAGATCAGCCCGTGAACACCACTGGCGATCAGGTATTCGATCACGTCGGACAAAGCGTCCCAATTCACGCTGCCATCCTCGTGATAGGGCGTGACCACAGGGGTATAGATCCCCTCAAACTTGAAAATCGGGTTCATTCCGTCCTCATGCAGGTTTTGAAAGAGGCGGGATGCCCATCGGGACATCCAGCGCATCAGGCATCACGAACAGCTCAATCTGATCGCGAGACAGGTTCCAATGGTCCTCGGCCAGTTGCGCAGCAGCCGCCTCATCGCCCGCCTCGATGGCGGCGATGATGGCGTCGTGCTGACGGCTGGCTTCAGTCAGGTTTTCGGTCAGACCCGTGTTGCGCGGTCTGTAAAAGGTCATGCCGATCCGGGCGTGGTCAATCAAAAGGCGATTGAAGGAAGGCAACAGATATACATTGCCGGACATCTGCCCCGTAACATCATGAAACCGGTTATTGGCCAGCGCGCGATCCTCGGCCGAGCCCGACTGCAGAGCCGAACAAAAGGACTGTTGGGCATCCTTCAGGGCGTCAATCTGATCTGGCAGAGCGTTGCGCGCGGCCAGCCTCAGGATGGCGCCATACACCATCGGGGCCGCCAGAAAGAAATCCCGCAGCGCGGTATGCGACATCTCGGATACGCGCGTGCTGCGGTTGGCGCGCTGGTCCAGATATCCCTCACCGGCCAATTGCCGGAACACTTCGCGCAACGGGGTTCGCGACAGGCCGAATGCTTCGGACAAATGCGCCTCATCCAGATCGGCGCCGGGTTGTAGCCGCAATGTCAGAATCGAGACCTTGAGGTGTTCTGCAAGCTCAGATTTGCGCGAACGCGCTTCGTCCTTCATCCGCCTATCCCTTTGCCGCGGCCACTTGGCGAATCGAGATCGCCCAGCCACGGGTGTTGTATGCGATTAAAATACAACTTGTATACAATTAATTTTCGTGCAGCATAGGCAACCTGCGAATAATGTCGAAACCACCCAGCAGCCCGGAAGCGCAAAGACCGCCATGCCCGATCCCAGCCACATCACTTTCATCCTGATCGAGGAGTTCTCGCACCTCGCGTTTTCCTGCGCGGTCGAGCCTTTGCGGATCGCCAACCTCGTCAGCGGGCAGGATCTCTACAGTTGGTCTTTTGTGTCTGAGCATGGTGAACACGCTGTCTGCTCCAACGGCTCGGTGACTCTGGTCCATGGGGGATTCGATAGTCTCCCCAAATCTGATCAGATTTTCGTGCTGTCCGGCATCCACATGCGGAACCACGCCTCCAAACCTCTGCTGGGTTTGCTGCGGCGTGAACGGGCAAGAGGGACTGCGATCGGCGCGCTCTGTTCGGGCGCTTGGCTTTTGGCTGAGGCCGGTTTTCTGAACGAAATGCAGGCCGCTATACATTGGGAATACCATGACGCCTTCACCGAGGCCTTTCCCGATGTAAATTTGGTGCGCAGCGTGTTTGTGGCCGACGAAAAGCACATCACCGCCTCGGGCGGGACGGCGACCGCCGACCTGATGTTGCACTTGATCGAACGAGACCACGGCGTTGAGCTGGCCATGGATGTGGCCGATCAGATGGTTTACAACGCTGTGCGCAACGCCACGGCCAAACAACGCGTTTCACTGCAATCGCGCAACGGCATGCGCAACATCCATCTGGCCAAAGCGATTGAGGTCATGCGCAACAACATCGAAACGCCGGTCTCGCCCTCTGCGATTGCTGATGAACTTGGCATTTCGACACGGCAGCTCGAACGGCTTTTCGGGAAATACCTAAATACCTCGCCCAAAAAGTATTTTATGGAGATGCGCCTTGAGCGCGCGCAAAAACTGCTGTTGCAAACCGAGGCCTCGGTGACTGAGGTCGCCATGGCATGCGGGTTTGAGAATCCAGGCCATTTCTCACGCGTGTTTCGCCTGAGTTTTGGCGTCACGCCTCACGCACAGCGCAACAAGATTGACTGAAATCAAGCAAACCCACCACTGGGGGAGAGCATCCTGATCTGCCCGAAACTGGGCACATCCACGCTCATCCCCCGATCCCTTCGAGAACCCCCTCATTAAAATCGGACTAGTCAACACCTCGGTAGGATAGTGTGGTGGTACCGACGAATGTTGGCACAACTATTGCCAATTCGTGTCAGATCTTGGTTTCTTTCCGACACAAACATTAATTTTGCGGAATTTGATCAGAATTTAGGTCACAGCTGAGTGTTTTGTGCACTCATAAGCACCCACGCACCCGCTCAGACCCCAGGTGATTCCGGTCCGACTTTCGAGCTTGTCTACTTTGCTCGTCGATCCACCCTGCCGAAACCCTTTTCACTAAACACGGAGGCAGTATTAGTCCGAGCCTTGCAAAGCCGAGACATCAAGGACCGGCGACTGCGAGGTAACATGGACGCGCCGCGTAACACCCTGCGACGATGCGGTGATATCGAGCGTCGAAACTTGATCAAAGCGCTCAAAATACGCGAATTCGATCATATCCAGAGCGGCCATGTCCGAACACTGAATAACATACTCGGCCAGAATCTCGGGCGCGCCCACCGCGTCTGCATCCGACCCCAGCCCTTCGCCTGTCAAAGACACATTGGCCGACGCCGTGGCGCACCCAGCCTGTTCAGGGACAACAAAAAGGGTCAACGGCTTTGACAAGGACGAAATGGCATCCGCGATCGCGGAGCGATCCGCGTCATCTGCTGCGCGATGGTCAAACCCCAAAATATCCTCGCTCGGGACTACCAAAGACACGCTGAACTGAGTTTCCTCAAAGGAAATATCCAACGACCCCGCAGCAGCGGTCTGCGCGGGCACCTGATCCCCCGCCCATGCCTGGACGGTTACTGCACACAAACCGATCGAAGCACTCAACCACTTCATGAACTCACACCACTCGCAATAGAATCACATGGATTAGTCTAACTTTATACGAACATGGCGCAATCGCGACGGCGTGTATCAGACCCACCAGATATGGGGATGTAGCGTCCCTGCAGTAAATCCGACAATAAAACTCAGGTTGACATTGTCGACTATTTCACTCAGCTATACGCGTGCAAGTGCAGCCCCTTTTGGACGCACATGAACGAGATTCCTGACATGAAAGACCTGAACCCAATGACGAAATTCTTTGCTGCCGCCAGCACTCTGACCCTATGCGTGGCCACCGCCGCATCGGCCGGTGACGCCCCTGCAAAAGCGGACGTGCTGGACACTTACGCCGATATTGCAGAAGCCAAATATGATGACAGCCTGATCGCCGCCAAAGCGCTGCAAAACGCCGTCAACGCACTGATCGCCGACCCGTCGGACGCCACGCTGAATGCCGCCCGCGCGGCCTGGATTGCCGCCCGCGTCCCCTATCAGCAGACCGAGGTCTACCGCTTTGGCAACGCCATCGTCGATGATTGGGAAGGCAAAGTAAATGCGTGGCCGCTGGACGAAGGCCTGATCGACTATGTCGACGCCTCCTACGGCGGCGCCACTGACGAGAACGAATTCGCCGTTCTCAATGTCATCGCAAACCCGAACTTCGAGCTTTCGGGAACCGCGATTGACGCGAACGAGATCACCCCCGAATTGCTGGCAGACAAATTGCACGAAGCCGACGGGATCGAGGCCAACGTCGCCACCGGCTACCATGCCATCGAATTCCTGCTGTGGGGGCAGGACCTGAACGGTCACGGCGCGGGCGCAGGCAACCGCCCGGCAACCGACTATGCGAAAGGTGTCGACTGCACCAACGGCAACTGCGACCGCCGCGCGCAATATCTGAGCGCCGCGACCGACCTGCTGATCAGCGATCTGGAATGGATGACCGCACAGTGGGCCGAAGGTGGTGATGCACGCGTCGCCCTCACCGAGAACGAATCCGCGGGCATCAGCACCATTTTGACTGGCATGGGTTCGCTGTCCTACGGGGAACAGGCTGGTGAGCGTATGCGCCTGGGCCTGATGCTGAACGACCCCGAGGAAGAGCATGATTGCTTTGCCGATAACACGCACAACAGCCACTACTACGATGGCCTTGGCATTCAGAACGTCTATCTGGGCAGCTACACCCGCATTGACGGCACTCCGATCTCGGGCGCCTCGCTGTCGGATCTGGTGATCGCCGCTGACCCGGCGCTGGATACTGAGATGAAAACCAAGCTGTCGACCACGATGCAAGCTCTGGGCCGGATCAAATCGACCGCCGAGGCCGGTTTCGCCTATGACCAGATGCTGGAACGCGGCAATGCCGGTGGCGAAGCGCTGATCATGGGTGGTGTCAACGGTCTGGTCGACCAGACCAAGACCATCGAGCGTATTGTATCGACGCTCGAGCTTGACGGCATCGAGTTCGAAGGCTCGGACAGCCTGGACAACCCTGACGCGGTTTTCCAGTAATACCATGACATTGTCGGGGGCGTCGGCGATACGGCGCCTCCAACATCTAGGTCACATCACTGCGTGACTCGACCAAACGGCAATAACTTACTAAATAAGTAAGAAACCCAACGAGCCTCGATTCGCCATGATCGTCTGCCACTGCACAAACATCTCCGACCACGACATCCGGGCCGCTATCGACTGGATGCGGACCTCTGACCCGCAAGCGATCATAACCCCGGGCAAGGTCTACCACGCGCTCGGGAAATCTGCCGACTGTGGCGGATGCATGCCGCTTTTCCTAGACACGATGCGAACCGACGATAATCTGGAAGTCCCCATGCAGCTGCGTGCGTTGCGCACCGGCCTATCACAGGAGAAGGCAGATGAAGGGCGATCCCAAGGTCATAGAGTATCTCAACAAATCCCTGCGGCATGAGCTGACAGCCGTCAGCCAGTATTGGCTGCACTACCGGCTTCAGGAAGACTGGGGCCTGGCCCATATGGCCAAGAAAAGCCGCGAAGAAAGCATCGAAGAGATGGGTCATGCGGACAAGCTGATCGAACGGATCATCTTTCTGGAAGGCCACCCGAACCTGCAAAAGCTCGACCCTCTGCGGATCGGGCAGAACCCCAAGGAAACGCTGGAATGCGATCTGGCCGCCGAACACGATGCCCGCACATTGTATGTCGAAGCGCGGGAATATTGCCGCGAGGCGGGCGACTACGTCTCGATGTCGCTGTTTGAGGAATTGATCAGCGATGAAGAAGGCCATATCGACTTCCTGGAAACGCAGCTCGATCTGTATGAAAGGATTGGCGACGCGAATTATGCGCAACTCAACGCCGCGAAAATGGACGCCGAGGAATAGTATTCTCGCCCTCTCGGTGGTCGCTACCGCGGCCACCCCTTCCCTGTCAGCCGAGCTGCAGGACCTTCACCTCAACTTCACCCCACGTACCGAAGACGAACGCGCCCGCATTGCCGGTGTCACTGCACCGCCGCAGGATTTCAGCGCGCCGCAAAGGTTCGAAGAGTTGCCTGCCGGGGCCTCAACCGTGCGCGTGCGCAACAACGCGGATGCGTTATCGCAACCGTCCAAGAACCTGAGCTTTGAGCAAGAGCTGGACTTCAAGGTCGGCAACGGATTGTTCAAGAAAATCTGGGTCTCTTCGCCGTCCTCAACCCTCGCGTCTGATGGTCTTGGGCCGCTTTATAACGCGCGCTCGTGCCAGCGCTGTCACATCAAGGATGGGCGCGGGCATACGCCGAACGGGCCGGATGACAACGCCATCTCGATGTTCCTGCGCGTGTCTATCCCCGGAGGTCCAGAGGACGCGCCGGATGGGATCGAAGACTATCTCGCCACCCTTCCCGAGCCCAACTACGGCGGCCAGATGCAGGACTTCGCCTTGGCCGGCCATCCGGCGGAATACCGGTTGGAGATCACCTACGAAGAGATCCCGGTTGCGCTGTCCGAGGGCGAGAGCGCCTCGCTCCGCCGCCCCACCTACAGGGCTGCCGATCTGGGATACGGCCCGTTGCACCCGGACGCCATGCTCAGCCCGCGCGTTGCGCCTCAGATGATTGGCCTTGGTCTGCTTGAGGCGATCCCGGTCGAGGACCTGCTGGCCAAAGCCGACCCGGACGATACGGATGGCGATGGTATCTCGGGCCGAGCGAACATTGTCTGGTCGACCGAGTTTGACGCCCCGATGATGGGCCGCTTCGGCCATAAGGCCGGAATGCCCACGGTCATGGAGCAATCGGCGGCTGCTTTTGCAGGTGATATCGGCATCTCGACCCCGCTGTTTCCCGCCCCGTACGGAGATTGCACCGATGCGCAGGACAATTGCATAAAAGCCCCGCATGGCGACGGCGATGTGCGCGTCTTCGAGGTGGATCAGGTCGGCATGGACCTCGTGGCCTTCTACAGCCGCAATCTGGGCGTCCCGCGTCGTCGGGATGTGGATGACCCGCAAGTGCTGCGCGGGAAAGAGGTGTTCCACGCCACAGGCTGCGCCGCCTGCCATACCCCGACCCATGTCACCCATCGCATGGAAGACCGGCCCGAGCATAGTTTTCAGCTGATCTGGCCCTATACCGACCTCTTGCTGCATGACATGGGCGACGGTCTGGCTGACAACCGCCCCGAAGCCCGCGCCACAGGCCGCGAATGGCGCACGCCGCCCCTGTGGGGGATTGGTCTGACCCAACGCGTGTCCGGCCATACTGAGTTCCTACATGACGGGCGCGCCCGCACCCTGCTTGAGGTTGTGCTTTGGCACGGGGGCGAAGCACAAACCGCACGTGACACTGTCGTGACCATGCCCAAAGCCGACCGCGACGCCCTTATCCGTTTTCTCGAAAGTCTGTGACCCATGCGCCTATTTGCTTTTGCCATTGCCTTAGTCGCCCCTTTGGCGGCGTCAGCCCAAGACCGAGCAGCGATCCTGACGGATGTGCCTGCCGCGCATATTCTGCCGCGCTTTGCTGAATTGGCAGACGCGACCGAGGCTTTATCCTCCGCATCCCAATCCGATTGCGTCCCTCAATCAGAGACCTTGCGCACGGCCTATGGCACCGCCTTTGACGCGTGGATATCGGCCAGCCATCTGCGCTTTGGCCCCACCGAGGCCGACGACCGCGCCTTTGCCATGGCCTTTTGGCCAGACACGAAAGGGTTCACGCCCAAGGCTCTATCGCAGCACATCGCGGCAGAAGACCCCGCCGTGAACGACACGGCCGCCTATGCCGAAACCTCGGTCGCGGGGCGCGGATTCTTTGCGCTTGAGCAGATGCTCTACGATCCCAAATTCGCCGATCAGGGCAGTGCCGAATACCGATGCGCTCTGATCCGGGCCATCACGGCGGATCTCGACGCAAGTGCCGACGCGATGGCGGAAGAATGGCAAAGCTATGCAGTGAAGCTGGAACAGCCGGGGGGCGACAGCCCGTACCGCACGCAGGATGAGGCGATGCAGGAGCTTTTCAAAGCGCTCTCGACCGGGCTGCAATTCACTGCCGAGACCCGATTGGGACGGCCCCTTGGCACGTTCGACCGCCCCCGCCCCAACAGGGCCGAAGCCCGCCGCTCGGAACGCGCCTTGCGTCATGTCGAGCTGTCCTTGATTGCCCTGCAGGACCTTGCAGCGCGGTTGTCCGCCGACCATCCCGAGATCGCGCAGGATCTGGACGTGGCCTTCAACCGCGCAATCAAAAGCGCCCGGTCCATCGACGACCCAGCCTTCGCTGGCGTGGCCAATCCTGCAGGCCGTTTCCGGGTCGAAGCGCTACAACAGGCCGTGAATGGCATTCGGACCATCGCCACGACCGAGCTTGGCCCGACCCTCGGCATCAGCGCCGGGTTCAACTCTCTGGACGGGGACTGAGTAGTGACCAACCGTCGCCATTTCCTGGCCGGTCTTGCGGCTGCAAGCCTTGCGCCCGCAACGGGGTGGACCTCGGTCGGGGCGCCCGCTTTTCTGGCCGCTGGGCTGTTTCCGGATGGCGCGTTCCGTCTGGCCGGTCTGGATGAGGGCGGAGACATCCTGTTCTCGCTGCCCCTGCCCGCAAGAGGCCATGCCGCCGCCGCACACCCCCGCAAGGCGCTGGCCGTGGCCTTCGCCCGCCGCCCCGGCACGTTTGCTCTGGTCATAGACTGCGCAACCGGGCAAGAGCTTGCACGGCTACGGGCCCCTGAGGGACGACATTTCTATGGTCATGGTACTTTCACATCGGACGGCACCCGGTTCTTTGCTACCGAAAACGACTATGAGGCTGGCGAAGGCCGTATCAGCCTATGGGACGCCACCAGCTTTGAACGGTTGGGAGAGTTTTCGTCGGGCGGGGTTGGTCCACATGACATGCGCCTAATGCCGGATGGCCAAAGCCTTGTGATCGCCAATGGAGGAATCGAAACCCACCCTGAGACCGGGCGGACGAAACTGAACCTACCCGTCATGCAGCCAAACCTGACCTATCTGGACCTGTCCGGTCGACTGCTTGAACGGGTCGAGCTGCCAAACGCCCTGCACAAGAACTCCATCCGTCATCTCAGCGTGCGCAACGACGGGCTGGTGGGGTTCGCGATGCAATGGCAGGGCAGCCAGACCAAGCATACGCCCCTGCTGGGCCTACACCGTCGGGGCGCGCCGCCGCAACTTCTGTCCGCACCAGAAGACCTCCAAAATACCTTGCAAGGCTATGCTGGCAGCATCGCCTTTTCGGCCAGCGGGGCCGAGGTCGCCATAACCTGTCCACGGGGAAATGCGCTGCATCTGTTCGATGTAGCAGGTCGCAGCTTCACGAGAGCTTTCGAACTGGAGGATGTCTGCGGTCTGGGCGCAGGTCCGGACGGGCTGGTCTTTACCACCGGCACGGGCACGTTTGGCGCTGTAGACGGGCTCCGCGCGCGGGTTCTTGCCCGCCCCGATTGCCAATGGGACAACCACCTGATCCCGATCCGCGCGCACGCGTAACATTCGGCAATCCCTGTCACATAGTTTACACTTGGACGAATCAAAATGCTGCCGTATTGGCGGGCGCGAAACCGGCACCTCTGAGTTAAGGACTGACTTGATTGAAACACACGCCCGACGCACCGCATACCATCTACGGGGTTGAGAAATGGGGCAAAGGCCTCATCGAGGTGACGGAGCAGGGCGAGATCGGTCTGCGCAATCCGATGTCTCCGGACACGGCGGCGATCAGTCTGCCCGGTATCCTCAGCGATCTGGATGACCGTGGGATCAAGGCGCCGATGCTGCTGCGCGTCAGTTCGTATCTAGAACACGAGATCGCGCATCTGAACGAGAGCTTTGCCGACGCCATCGCGCGGGTGGGCTACAAAGGCCCCTATCGTGGCGTGTTTCCGATCAAGGTGAACCAGCAGGCGCAGGTAGTCGATCGCATCGTCGAGTTCGGCAAAAAGTACAACTATGGCCTCGAGGCCGGATCAAAGCCCGAACTGGTCGTGGCTCTTGCGCATCGGCTGGCCCCCGAGGCACTGATCGTCTGCAACGGCGTCAAGGATGCGGAGTTCATCCAGCTGGCGATCCTCTCCCGCAAGATCGGGTTCAATACGGTCATCGTGCTGGAAAGCCCGAAAGAGGCGGATACGGTGATTGAGGTCTACAGGGAACTCGGTATCGAACCTCTGATCGGCGTGCGCGTCAAACTGACCAACCAGATCAGCGGCAAGTGGGAGGAAAGCTCGGGCGATCGCTCGGCCTTTGGCATGAACACCGACCAGTTGGTCGCCACGGTGGACAAGCTGCGCGACGCGGGTCTGCTGCATTGCCTGAAACTGCAGCACTCGCATCTGGGGTCTCAGGTACAGGACGTCAACGACGTGCGCCGCGCTGTCGGCGAGGCGTGCCGCTATTACACCGAACTCACGCGCGAAGGCGTCCCGCTGACCCATCTGGACCTCGGCGGCGGTATGGGCGTGGATTATACCGGCGAAAAGAAGGCAGCCGAAAATTCGATCAACTACACGGTCGAGGAATATTGCAGTAACGTGGTTGAAACTGTCGCCTATGCGATGGACGAGGCCGAGATTGCGCACCCAACATTGGTCACCGAAAGCGGCCGCGCCGTAGTGGCGACCTCATCCATGCTGGTGTTCAACGTGCTGGAAACCACGCTCTACGATGCACCCACTGCACCGGATGTGGAGCCGGATGACAACCATCTGGTCTCGGACCTCGCTGCGGTACACGGATACCTCAGCAGCGACCGCCTGCAGGAATGCTGGAACGACGCGACTTTCTATCGCAATGAGCTGCGCGCCCTGTTCCGACGTGGATACGTGGACCTGCGCCAGATGGCCCGGGCTGAGCGTATCTATCTGTCGCTGATGGCCCGCCTCAAAGCTTTGGCAGCCAGTGATGATCTGGAAACGGATGTGGATGACCAGCTTGAGAAAGTGGCCGATATCTACCACTGCAACTTCTCGCTGTTTCAATCCCTGCCCGATGTGTGGGCCATTGACCAGTTGCACCCAATCGTCCCGCTGCAAGGTCTGAATGCGACGCCCGACCGCCGCGCCGTGCTGTCAGACATCACCTGCGACAGCGACGGCAAGATCGACCAGTTCATTCTGGCCGACGGTGTCTCACCCAGTCTGCCGGTGCATTCGCTGCCGGATGAGGTCGAGTACTTCATGGGCGTCTTCTTTGTCGGCGCCTATCAGGAAACGTTGGGCGATCTGCACAACCTTTTCGGAGACACCAACGTCGTCACCATCGACCTGCGCGAAGACGGCGGATTTGATCTACTGCACGAACAAGAGGGCGACACGATCAGCCAGGTGCTGTCGTACGTTGAATTCGACCCCCAAGACTGTGTCGCCGCCTTCCGCAAAATGGTGGACGAGGCGATCTCGACCGGTACTCTGCAAGCCAAGGACCGCAAAACCCTGATGGGCGCCTATCGCGACTCGATCAACGGCTACACCTATTACGAATAAGAAGGAGACAGACCATGGGCAAAACACTGGTTGTCGGCGCGGGCGGCGTATCCCACGCAGCTGTGCATAAGATGGCGATGAACTCGGATATCTTCACCGAGATCACTCTGGCCAGCCGCACGAAATCGAAATGCGACGCTATCGCGGCAGCCGTTAAAGATCGCGTCGGTGTAGACATCAAGACCGCTGAACTGGACGCCTACAAGGTCGAAGACACGGTCAAGCTGATCAAGGAGACCGGGGCCGAGATTCTCGTCAACCTTGCCCTGCCCTATCAGGATCTGGTGCTGATGGATGCCTGCCTTGAGGCCGGGATCCACTACCTCGACACCGCGAATTACGAGCCCGAGGATGAGGCCAAGTTCGAATACCATTGGCAGTGGGCTTATCAGGAACGCTTCAAAGCGGCCGGCCTGACCGCCATCCTCGGCTCGGGTTTCGATCCGGGTGTGACGTCCGTCTTCGCGAAATGGCTCAAAAAGCACAAGCTCGACACCATTCGCCAGATCGACGTGCTGGACGCCAATGGTGGTAGCAACGATCAGGAATTCGCCACCAACTTCAACCCCGAGATCAACCTGCGCGAAGTGCTGGCCGAAGTGCGCCACTGGGAAGGCGGCGAGTGGAAACACTCCCCCGCCATGACCCACAAGGTCGAGTTCGACTTCCCCGCCATCGGCCCCAAAACCATGTACCTGATGTATCACGAGGAACTGGAATCGCTCTCGACCCATTTCCCCGAGATCAAGCGCGCCCGCTTCTGGATGACCTTCGGCGACGCCTACATCACCCACGCCAAAGTGCTGGAGAACGTCGGCATGACCCGCATCGATCCGGTGATGCATGACGGCAAGGAAATCATCCCGATCCAGTTCCTGAAAACCCTACTACCCGACCCAGGCGATCTGGGTGCGGAAACCAAGGGCAAAGCATGCATTGGCGACATCGCCACCGGTCAGGCCAAGGACGGCTCGGGCGAGAAGACCTTCTACATCTACAACATCTGCGACCATGAAGAATGCTACGCCGAGGTCGGCTCCCAGGCCGTCAGCTACACCACTGGCGTCCCCGCCATGATCGGCGCGGCACAGGTGCTGAAAGGCAACTGGCGCGAGCCTGGCGTCTGGAACATGGAACAACTTGACCCAGATGACTTCATGGACATGCTGAACAATCATGGCTTGCCCTGGCAAGTCCACGAACTTGACGGCCCCGTCGAGTTCTAGATCCAGAACTTCATCTGGCCAAAAACATCCCGGGGGGTCCGGGGGGCTGGCCCCCCGGCCTCACCACAATCGGAGACGCCGGACATGTCCGACATGATGACGACCCAAGCCGGTGACGCCGGCGCCTTCCGCAAATTCGACTTCAGCCGCGTCCCCAGCCCCTGCTTCGTGGTCGACGAAAAAGCTGTCGAGCGGAACCTGACAATTTTGTCAGATATCGGCACCCGGTCCGGCGCAAATGTCCTGAGCGCGCTCAAGGCGTTTTCCATGTTCTCACTGGCCCCGCTGGTGCGCCAACACCTCGGAGGCACCTGCGCCTCTGGCATCTATGAAGCACGTCTGGGCCGCGAGGAATATGGCGGCGAGGTCGCAACCTTCTGCGCCGGGTACAAGGATACGGATATCGATGAAATCCTGTCGCTGTCCGACCACATCATCTTCAACTCGCCCGCTCAAAAAGACCGATTTCTCGCCAAAGCCCAAGCGGCCAATGTTCAGATTGGCCTGCGCATTAACCCCGAACATTCCGAAGGCGAGATTCCCAAATACGACCCCTGCGCGCCCTGTTCACGCCTCGGGACACCCGTCAGCCAATTGAACGAAGACACTCTGTTCGGAGTAGACGGCCTGCACATGCACACGCTCTGCGAACAGGGATTCGAACCCCTGCAACGCACATGGGCTGCCGTCGAGCCGAAACTCAAACCTTTCCTCGGTCAGCTCAAATGGCTGAACTTCGGTGGCGGTCACCACATCACCCGCGATGACTACGACCGTGACGGGCTGGTGGAATTCATCAAATCCTCCCGCGCGAAATACAATGTCGACGTCTACCTCGAACCCGGCGAGGCCGTCGCGTTGGACGCGGGTATTCTGGTCGGAGAGATCCTTGACCTGCCCACCAATGGCATGACACTCGCCATCACCGATATCTCGGCCACCTGCCACATGCCCGACGTGATCGAGGCCCCCTATCGCCCCGCCCTGCTGGACGAGGCCGAGGCGGGCCATACCTACCGTCTGGGCGGGCCTTCATGCCTGGCAGGTGACGTGATTGGCGACTATACGTGGGACAAGCCGCTGGAGATCGGGCAACGCTTTGCCTTCCTCGATCAGGCGCATTACTCGATGGTCAAAACCAACACGTTCAACGGTGTTCCCCTTCCGACCATCGCCCTGTGGAACAGCGAAACGGACGAGCTGAAGATCATCAAACAGTTCGGCTATGACGACTTTAAGGACCGCCTCTCATGAGCATTTTCCTCGACAGTGAACTGACCGCCGCTGAGCGCTCGGAAGACGCGCGCTTTCGCGTGATCCCGGTGCCGCTGGAACGTACGGTTTCTTATGGTTCCGGCACCGCCAAAGGCCCCGAGGCGATCATCGAGGCCAGCAATGAGCTGGAACGCATCACCGGCCATGCAGAACCCTGCGTCGAGGGTATATTTACCGAAACCCCGCTGGATTGCGACGGCCCCTTGCCCGAGGTGATGGAACGCCTCGCCCAACGGACCGAAGCCGCCATTCGCGCGGGCAAGGTGCCCGTGACCCTGGGCGGAGAGCATTCCCTCAGCTACGGCGCCGTGATGGGTGTGACACGAGCGTTGAACCAGCACGTTGGGATCGTGCAGATCGACGCCCATGCCGATTTGCGCAACGCGTATCAGGGCGAGAAACACTCCCACGCCTCGGTCATGCACCTGCTGGCCGAAGAGGGCATGCGTCTGGCCCAGTTCGGCGTGCGTGCATTTTCAACCGAAGAGGCCAAAAGCCGTCTGAAAAACCATGTCTTCCACGTCGACGCCGAGGAACTGGTCACTGGCAACATCCACGCTGTCGATCTGCCCGAGGACTTCCCGGAGCTGGTTTATGTCAGCTTTGACGTGGATGGTCTCGACCCGTCCCAAATGCCCGCCACTGGAACGCCTGTACCGGGCGGTTTGGGTTACTATCAGGCGCTGCGGCTGGTCGAACACGCCCTCAAAGGCCGCAAATGCGTGGGCTTTGACGTTGTCGAGCTAGCCCCCGACGGCAATGCCGCCTGGGACTTCACTGCAGCTCAGATCGTCTATCGCCTGATGGCGGTCTGTTAACCCTCCGAGGTTTCGTTCAGCTCCATGTGCCCTTCGCCCTTGTTCAACACACGGCGCAGCATAGGCTCGAAGAACTCCAGCGGTTTGGTTGGGTAGTTCGGGTCAAACGCCTTCTGATCGTATTCATGGCAGAAATAGCGGCAGTCCTCCCAATAGGGGCTGTCCCGATACTTGTCGCGCGCGTTGCGGTCTCCGCCAAGATGGTGGTTGTAGTAATAGCCCTGAAACACACAGTGATGCTTGAGAATCCAATGGGTTTTTTCGCTGACATAGGGCTTCATCATCGCCGCTGACAGCTCACCATGGTTGTAAGGCGACAAGATATCGCCTGTGTCATGGATCAGCGCGGCGACCACAAGTTCTTCATCCGCTCCATCCTCATAGGCCCGCGTCGCGGCCTGTAGAGAGTGTTGGTACCGGTTCACCGGATATGGCGTCCATTCCTCATCCAACGAACGAAGCGCGTCCAGAATCCGGTCTGGCAGGGCGGCGTTGTAGGCCTCTTCATAGTCCATAACGGCGTCCCAGTCGGCTTTTGTGGCCTCTTCAAAACTGGTCCAGGTCGGCTTGTGGCTTTTGTCCAGCATAGCATTTCCTTTGTCCTAATCGGGGACAGGATATCTGGACTTGTGTGCTGAAAAAAATGAATTGATTTTATCAAAGCGATCAAAAAAATACTGCCGTTATGCAGATCAAAGCTTTTGAAACGTTTCTATGCGTGGCCGAGACCGGAGGGTTTCACGCAGCAGCGCGCAAGCTGAATGTGACCCAAACGGCTGTCAGCGCGCGCATAAGGCAGATCGAGGACGCCACAGGAAAGCCCCTTTTCACCCGCGGGGCCGGAGGCACGGCACTAACGGATTTTGGACGCCAGTTTCGTCCTTACGCCGAGCAGATGCTCTCTCTCTGGTCCTATGCTTCGACTGATTTGCCCACGCAAAACCAGAATCGCCCGGCACTGAGGCTGGGGGCGCAGCTCAGCGTTTGGGATCCCTTGCTGGTCGATCTCGCCATACGTTTCGAACAGCATCTTGGCCAATTGCTGCTGACACTGAACTACGATCATGATCTAGATATGGTGGACGCGGTCGCAACACATGTGCTGGACGCCGCGCTGACCCACGAAAAGCCCTCAGACAGGCGGGTGATGTTTGAAACCCTGCCACCAGAGCGATTGGTTCTGGTCGAAACCGCGGAGGCTTTGGTCGACAACCCGGTATTCATCAATCTCGAACTTGGCACCGCCTACCAGGACCATGTACGGACCACGGCCCGCAATGCAGAGGGGCAGACGGTCTTTCTGGGCAATTGCATGATGGCCTTGCGCTATGTCCTCAAACGAGGGGGGCGTGGGTTTTTTCCCGCCTATTTGGCCGCCGAGCATATTCGCTCTGGCGCACTGGTGCGGGTTGAACAGAGCCCGGACCTGATGTTGCCGCTATACCTCGCAACCCGCCCCGACAGCCCCGCGTTCGAGGATATTCTAGACTGCTTGCAAGTTCTGCGAGACCCTGCCTAGACAGCGACCTCAGCCCTGGAACGGCGCCAGATTGGGCGTCCCGCAACCGCCAAGAACAGGCACGAGATCAGGATACCAATGACCGCCGGTGCATAGAGAACGATCCAAAGACCCGGCTCATCTATCACGACCGGAGAAACAAACCCCCGAACTCCTTCCAGCAGAACCAGAATGGTAAACGCCCCCAGAATCTGCGGCCACAACCCGAACCGCGAGAAGCTTCCCAGCATCAGGGTGGCATATCCGACCAGCCCAACCGCCACGCAAATCGCGATCCACGAGAACCGCTGGTGCAACTCATCCGTCAGTTCACCCGGGCTGAACCCTTCGGCGCTGGCGATCGCCTCGCGGTCCCGGATCAGTTCCATTGTGGGGATCGCTTCAAGACTGCGGGTGTTCATGCCGCCGGTACTGGTCAACGCCGAGATATCGTAAGAGGCGTCCTGAAACAGGGTCGATGACAGGGTGCGCCCGTCCTTGTCCAAACGCAGCGCCACCCCATCCAGCATGACAAGGTTGATGCCGGCCGCATTGTTCACCAGATACGCTGTTGAACTTGAATAGCTGACAGAATTCGCTGGGTCTCGCCGGTCTGAGACAAAGACCTCGTGCAAAGTCCCGTCCAGATCAATCCGACCGATATAGACCGTGACACCGTCGGCCGGGTGCAGAAACTCACCCTCATTCAGCAATTGGGCGGTCACGTCACCTGCAACTTCGGCCTGCCGGATCTCGAGCTGCTCGACCGAGGCAGGGCGCAGGAAAACGCTGATCGCCGCCATCATCATCCCTGTAACAAGACCGAACAGCACCACAGCCCGGGCCAGCCGCCATGGGCTAGAGCCGGTCGCCAGCATAACTGTCATCTCACTTTCCCGGCTGAGGCGGTTCGTGGCGTAAACGGCCGCAGCGAACACAGCCATCGGCATCACTGTCCGGATCAGGGTCGGCAGCGTCAGAGCGGTGAATTCGAGGAACACAATCGCCGACTGGCCGCCACTGATCACCCGATCAAACAGGCTGACAGACCGCGTGATCCAGAAAACACCGACCAGAACCAGAGTGAAAAAGCCGAACAGCACCAGCAACTGCCGCAGGAAGTAACCATCGAAACGCGACATGTACCCTCATTCCCGGTGTCTGCGATTTGCGGGGACTTTAGGCTATCCCGCAAGCAGAGGAAAGACGGTCACCGCCCTGCTTTGAGATCGGGTGGGGTTTCAGATGACCAGAAGATCGACCTGATGTTTGATCTGCGCGAACGCTTCACGTGACACAGGATGAAAGCCCCCAGCATGACGATAAACGCTCTGGTAGTTGTCAAATAGCAGGTCACACAGCTCTTGCTGGGTGCTGTGCTGTCCGTCCGGGGTGAATTCCAAAAATATCGGTGGCCTGTACTCTGCGATGAGTTGCTTCATCCCCTTCAGGGCGGATAGCTCATGGCCCTCAACATCCATCCAGACCAGCCCAATTTGATCAGCCTGAAGGGTGCCTGACTGCACCAGGTCGTCAATCCGAACGATCTCGACTGAAAAACTCTCTCGGGTCTTGCCGCTTTTTCGCCTGGCGCCCAGACGCGAGCCGCCCCGGTTGAACAGATTACGGGTAAATTCAGCCGTTCCATTCGTGTCCGAAGCTGCGACACCCAAGATCGTCACTTTTTCTGTCAGCCCGTTCAACGCAAGATTGTGACGCAACAGGTTCATGTTGTCCGGGTCCGGCTCGATCGACACGACGGCGTCACACTGCAGGTCTAGGAAGAAATAGACGGTTTGGGTGCCAATATTGGCTCCAACTTCCAGAACAGACATTCCGGGTTTAAAGGCATTGTTTTGTTCAAGAAACGCCCGCAGATTTGTGACTGAGCCGCGGGCGAATTCACCGTTCTGGCAAAGGGAACGTCCGATTGCATCCGTTGGGAAGAAGGCAAAAGCATGATCGCGGAAGTCCCTAAACAACAAAATATCCTGATCAAGCAGCTGATTCATGACCGCGCGCCGGGTTTTGCCGTTGCCAAGAACACGTGAGGCAATCTTTTCGGCAATCAGGTTTCGCAATCCCATTCAACACCCTTGAATGCAAATCAAATATTGCCTTTAGTGCATATCTCTGCGTTCGCCGTTCAGCAACACAGGCATCGATTTGATACGAAACATGGTGCATTTGCGCCCTATCGGGCTAGGCAGGTTTTCGGCAGGCTTACATTCGCCAAGTGTCAGAGCCCTCATCGCCTGCTTGCGGCTGTTCCATTTCCAGCAATGTCGTTTGAAACAGGCTCCGGAACTCGGCCTCTTTCACCGTGGATTCGCTTGTTTCTTCATCTGCAGCACAGGTCTCTTCGGACCGAGGCTGCGTCAGTTGTGCCGCTGGCCAGCGGGAGTCACGAAAGATCGACCAAAAACTCTGTATCAAATTCCTTTCCTCCCAATGAACTGCGCAAACCTTGTCACTGCGGGGCCGATCCGAACCTCAGTGGTTGGCCAAAGCTCAAGGATCACAGTCCGTGAGTGGCACCCCGCAGCGACGAGGTGCATTTAGGGATTTCATTTTGAGACGTAAGGGGGAAGAAAACCCCTGTTTTCGTCACTTTTGTGCATGCAAAGTAAAAAATTGAGCCGCATCTTACGTTTACGTCAACTACGCCGAAGCGGAAGAAATTTCGGGACGCTACGTCAAATCTCTACCCACTGCGCAATATGGCCGCCGCTCAAACTGCCCCTGAGGAACCTCGAAGGGAAATTCGCACGGCGAAAATAGGATTCGACGCAGCCGCAAAAGCGAATATTCAAGTTTTGGGAAGTTTTGAATGGCAGGGGCAGCAGGGTTCGAACCCGCGACCTACGGTTTTGGAGACGGCAGGGGCACTTTTGTGCCCTTGTTTTTATTGACTTTTTCTATTGCAGGGACGGCACAAACGGCGCAAACAACGGCTTACATCGTATACTTGCGTTACATAATGGTGTTACACGGCAGACCTGTGTTAGTGATGCGCGGCGTTGGTTTTGATATCAGCCTAAGCTATTTCTCTAAAAGCCTGAATTTCGATGACCGAAACTAATAGACCGTTCTGGCGTCCGTCCGTAATAATCGCAATTCTACTGTCTTGGCTTGGATTGGCGGGGCTGGCCGACGCCTTTGTAGAGTGGAAGTCGTGGTTTGAGTTCGGGGTCATGAACCACTGGCGGGCGCTGCAAGCTTGGGTACTTCAATGGGTTGAGTTTAGCGTGCCGTTTTGGGTGTTGGACTACTTGATGCTTGGCGCGATCTACAATCGATCACTTTTGTCAGCAGTTTCCAGAAATTTCGCGAGGGAACATCAAGGACCACCCACTGCGCCCAAAACACTACGAGGTAAAGTCTTCGTACCGGTATTGATAGGGCTTTCATTACTATTCGGATTAGTTTTGTGGCCGATGTCCCTTGTCACCCATTGTTGCATGGCATTGTGGCCTAAAAGCTTTGAAATAGTTTTTAGCGTGTATAGCAATTCTTCCGCGACCCAGCGCAGCATAGACGGGCTCTTGGCCAAGGACGCTTTGCGCAACTTTTTTATTTCAATCGTCACCTTCATCCCTGTGCTGTTTGTCCTGACTAATGAAATCGGTCCAGCACTAAGCTTACAATTGACGAAGTGATCTCGACGCAGGCTTGCGGCCATCAGGCACAGACCAGGCCTTCCTGTTCGCCCTACCTACAAACGATACCTTGTTTGGGGCGGCCCGCGCTACCAATTCTCCATCCCCTGTCCAGCAGGTGGCGCGGGTCCATTGATCTAAAAAACAGTTTGGAGCGTACTTGTAGCACCCCAAACTGAAGCTCCGCGCATGCCACCCCATCCCTCGGCAGCGCGGGCTTTTCTTACCGGCAAGAGACAATATTGAACAATGACGTCCATACATACGACCTGACCTTGTCTTTGTTTTGTTCGATCTGGTCGATTGAATAACCAAGGCTGATTACGGGGCTACCGGTATCAAAGTTGATTGCTCGAAGCTGTATACGGTTATTTGGTGCTTCCGCTGGAACCCCAACACAATCCATAGCAAACCATGGATTTGGGGAATGGGGGCAAGATAGCGTTTCTGTGTGGTCCCCTCGCTCAAGTACTGCAGTTTTTCCGGTGTAGACAACCGTTGCCTGAACGTCTTTGAGGTTGGAATTTGGTGGCCTAGTCATTTCCAACTCACAAACGATTGTCTCGGCGAGTGCAGACGTCGCTGCAAAAAAAGACAGCAAAATGAGTGGTATCAAATGCAAATCCAGTCCTCCGACTTTGTCCAATATTCATCAGTTAGATGGTGACCAGACATGGTTCAACGATGCCGAATCTGGCTTTTGAGTTCAGGTTCGGTTGGCAGGGCGTGTTCAGGCGGCTCCACGCCGTGCTTGTTCAGCCATTCGAAAATCACGCCCCAGTCGTCTTGAAGCGATGGCGCGTCGCGGTATTCGCGCAGGCCTTCCAGCTTGCATTTGAGATCAAAAGGGATAGTTCGGGGCCACTTTTTCATGACCGGATGTTCTACAAGTGTTCTCACTTTGGTCAAGGGCTAGACCTTGCAAGGATCAATGGTCACAACCCCATCGCCCATTTTCGGCTCAGGCATCCTCCATCATCTGATCCGCCAAAAACTTAATTTGGTCTAGAACGATGGTGTTAGCGTTTGGATGACCACTAAAAATGTAAGAACTACGGCCCAATAAACCCCTCACACTGCCTTGTCCAAAGCTTAGTTCAGATGGTGCAAATAACTCAATTGCAACGACCCCATAGCAGCCGCCATTCGCACGCTCGCTGGTGACGCTTATTTCGAACTTAATGTGATAAAAGTGGGTATCTTTGACGACGTACCCTAGTTCCGACAGCTTATCCTCAGCGTACGTTCTTGCTTCCCCAATATTCGTCCAGCAGCCGCCTGTCGCACCGTCAGTAAGGCGCACTTCCACTGACCCTAGATTGTCTGTTCGTACAACTTCACTCACCCACGCCGTGGCGGGCGCGGGTAAAGTTGGGGCCGCCAGTGCAGCGGCCAGCACTACGGGAGTGAATTTCTTCATACTCTGTCCTTTCTGGTCACCTAACTCTCACTTAGGAAACCGCGCCGAAAATTCCTTTTCGAAACCAGACAATTTCTAACGAAATAGGTGAGTTAATGGCAAGAAATCACAAATTAGCCGTTTATGTCAGAGACAGAGCTAGCGCGTCGTGTATTGCCTAGCCCATCAAAAATGCCCTGATGGATGTGAACACCGTCCAAGATTGATCGAACCCTTCAATCGACCATTCCCATGAAATGAACGTTGATGCGAAAGCGTTGACCACCAAAGGTTCAGGTAAATGGTGGTCAGGATATCCTGCTACATTCGATCACGCAATTTTCGAAAGAATAGCTAGAATTTCTTTGTTTGCATCGATCAGGTCTCTTGTGTTTCGCATCGATTTTGGTGCATTGGCAGAAGTTACTTTGACCGCATCAGTCATTTTTTTGTGTTCTACAGCTATGGCTTTCCATGATTGCTTTAAAGGAGCTGTGTCCGTCAAACTGTCCACCAATGCTTCTATTTTCGAGGAATTCTGATAGAGTTTTTTGGCGACTAACTTAGCAGCGTCAGGGTCCGTTTTTTCTAGTTTGGGCAACCCGTTTCTTAACAATTTGCTGGCAGAAGCGATTGCAATTATCTTGCGCTCGGTCGACTTGCGATGTTTGTCCAACGAGTTGATACGCGCTGCTACTGTCTGCAATGACTTAGACAGGGTTTGAAAATCCTTTGCGATGGCCAGTTGATCGGTCTGCAATTCATTCAGTGACCCCGTAAGTTCTTCGACGGCTTTAAGTGTGGCATTGGTACCCTTCAAGAGTGCCGAAGCTACACCAGCCGCGTTGCCGGTGGCGGCTGAAACGGCGGCGGATGCAATGGTCAGCGTTGGCACAATAGTGACGCGCCCGATGGCCTTAAAACGTTGTTTGGAAAGTCCTTGGAGTTCCTTTTCGTCAGCAGACTTAACTAGGGACTGAACGGCTTCATCGAATATTCGTGGCGCTAATTTGTTAGACCATCTGTCCCAAAGCACCCTGATTTCCTTTTCTTCAGCGTTGAGAAACTTAGAGCTTCTTGCCGCCTCGGCTTTTTTGGGATCACTGTTTTCAAGTATCTTTCCAATGGCGTTGACCCTGCCGTTGATGTCTTTGATGAAAGAGCCAGACTTTTGTTTTGCTAGGGCGTTGAACGATTTTTCGAGTTTCGGAACAAAGGACTTCGCAGTGGAGGCAGATAGTTTGGTCGGCAACTTTACCTCACCATCACAACCCATTTCTGTTGAGTTAATTAGGCGGTGGCCCTCGGGGTTGTTTTTCATGTTGTACTTAAGCGTATTGCCTTCGAGCTTGACGTTGAACATTTTGAACTCCCCAGTACAAAGTCTTTGCATAAATGCTTGTGTGTGCACACACCCATCGTGGTATGTTAATGGGTCTTGATTAATTTGGGTTATCTTAGCAAAAGAAGCTTAGGTGCAAATAGCACAGGCTACTCGACTTTCCGACTTCTCGCCTGCTTAGTGTTTGCTTTCAAATTGCTCTGAAGAACTGACCTCACCGCAACTAGTACGGCTATTCAAAGTCACTATGGCTACAGCGAATATCGAAGATTATCATAGGAGGCGAACTCTGGTATGGGGCATCAGGTTCGGGTTTAGGTCATGCCTTGTGGCATGTACGCTTTCATTGCAACCCTAGGCTAAAACTTGACCCGGAGAATATGATGCTCAGAATGATGGTTCTTCTTGCGCTGTTTTTGATCGCTGCCTGTGACAGCAGAACTGAACGACTGACGCGGGAATACCAGATCGGTGAAGAGTTGATGATCGACTGTCAAGAAAATGGACAGCGCTGTCCTGAGTATCTCGATTTCAAAAAGCGCTTTGAAGCAAGTGTTAACAACGTCACTACTTTTGAGCGCAGTCTTGCGACCCACAAGGCGCGGATAGCGCGGGGCGCTCCGGTCTAACTCCCGGTGATTGTGACGGGGCATCAGTTTCGGGTTTGAGGCTTACCTTGAAGCAGGTGCGCTTTCATGACAACTCCACCCTTGGGTAACGCTGGGGAAATCACTTTAGATGACTTGAGAATAGTCAAAAGCGGGAAATATTCGGAAGCTCTAGGTCACCTTGAAAAAGAGTGTCAAGAGCTGGAGGACGTTGAGGCGGCCATTAGGCTGTTGCGCAATGGGCATATGCGCGCCACTATTTTTGATCTCTGGCACTCAGATTTTTTTCGCCAAAATATTTTGGCACTTACTCGTACTGAGAAACCACGGTCAAACATCGAGCCTTTTCTAATAGACTGCAGAATTTTTTTTTGCGTAAAGTGTGGATGTTACTAGGATATTTCTTGGGGAATTATGATGAGGCTTTTTTTAGGAACCGCTTTAGTCTTGAGTGTTTTTCAAGCGTCTGAATTGCACGCTCAAAAGCTAAATGCGGATGCGTTTGATGGTGTGATCAATCCTATGACTGACGACGGGCTTTCTGGCGTTGAAGGTGATACTCTGATGACTGACTGGGTGGCGGACAGTTTAGGCACCGTTACTGCATTCACATACGACAATAAGTCTTGGCAAAAGGCGGCTGGTGGATTGACACCCAAAGTTCTCACCGACGAAATGGTGTCGCAGGGCTGGACCAACGAGGATGTGGCTCAGACGTTGCCAGAAACGCCAGACGTCTCGTGGTCCGTGTACAGATCAATGGCAGGACCCGGTAAGGTGGATTTCATGGCTGTTCCGGATGTCGCTGGGGTTCCCGGGTATGTTTTTCAATCAGGTGGAAACATCGAACCCGTTCCAGCAGCATTTTCCTTAGGGTCGAAGGTCTCGGACATTCAAGAGAAACTAATGGAAGCGATGATGATGGCCTTGAAAGGCGCTTGTGATTTACCAGTACGACCAAATGAAATTAAGGCCTCGGCAAGTGCAGCCGGTATCGTTGCAGTCGAAGCGACTTGGAACACCACAGACGTATGTGATCGACTGCCAAGTCCATAACGCCCCTTCAGTGGCCGCTGGGTTGTTGCGAAAGGCACGGACACGTTCGACCTTACGGAGGTAGTCTAGGGTGGCCGCTCGGGTGTCGGGCTTAACACCTCTGGGCACCACCTCAGGAACCCATTAGGTCACCTTAATACAATACGTTTTTGTATCACGTTGGGTAATGCTATCGGGCCTGCCACCATCTTCCGTGAAGTGACGCCATTCGGTGTCGCGCAGGGGGCAGTGTAGATCAGAGCTTCTCGATATTGACGCCGGGGGCGTCGGACGCGGTCTCTTGGACATTATTCGGACCGCCGATCCCCTGACGGCTGGGGCGGTTGGTTTATCGATGCATGGCGGATCGAATAGTTTCATCGACCCTGAGTATGGGATTGTGCGCGCGGCAACGTTGAGCGTGGTGAGTTTCTTGGATGGTGCCTTTTCTGGCGGGAGGCTGATCTATTCGCCGGATATGCCGGGTTTGGAGTTGCTAACGGCGGAGATACAGGGGCTGGGGGCCAACCAGACGCAGGCCGGGAACATCATGATAGACGCCGGTTCTGGCATGAATGACGAAGTGGTCTTGTCGCTGGCTCAGGGTTGGTATGCCGTGGCATCGCCGGAGACGGGAGACCCGATCTGGAGCGAGCGGAGCGTGACGTATCTCGAGCGGTTGAGCGAGGCGGCGGTGCTGGCTGAGGATGGGCAATAGGCGACGTCGGGTTCAGTCGCAGAGAAGGACTAGAAAAAAACCAGAGCTACCGATCAATTCGATGGTTCGATGAGCGGCGGCGAAGCGCCGTCAATCGGCTTGATCACCAATGCGATTTGTTTTGGGAAACTAGTTGACAGGTTCCGAAATCGGAACCATAACTATCTTGTTCCGAAAACGGAACCAAATCATTAACTGGCAGACGGCAACGGGCCGCGCCACTCAGGAGAGAAAACGATGAATGGGCAACACCGCCATGACGCGGCTTACGCGACAATGTGTTCTTACCTTGGCTTAACAGCGAGAGACGTAGCCGAAATCGGAGGGTTCTCTGATCGGTTCGCGCGGGACATTCTCGCGGGTCGGAAATCCTTCCCGCAGGACACCAAGGTCTCACTGTTCCAGTTGTTCAATGACTACAGGAACATCTTGGAAGCGATGAAGCGAGAAGCTCGTGCTGGCATAGGAGTTTTCTACATCTATCGTACCAACGAACAGCTTCGCGCCTCACCCGTCGGAGCAGTTTGGCCAAAGGTTGGGAAATCCCAAGGTGGATTTGTTGGCCCTTACCGAAGCGCAGCTTGGGAGGTCTACCAATGGGCTTCGGACGTAACCAAAGGACCGGCGACCCCGGTTAACTTGGTCTTCGCGGACACCCCCAACGTAACCTAAACGGCCAACCGAAAAACAGCACTGGCAAAGCACAAGCGAAGTTTGTGCGAGGCTTCCGGCTGTCCAAACTAATGGTGAAAAATGTCAGACCTTTTCGTCAACACTTTCAATGAGACCCGAACCTGCAACTTCAAAGGAGACGAGTACGATGTTCGAGATAACGGTGCGATACTCCGAAAGAAACGGCCGGGCGGACGGCACCGCAAACTCGACAACTTCTGGACCTTTGGAACCAAGGACGCCAACTCAGGCTACGCAAATTTCGGAAGCCACAAAGTCCATCGGATCGTCGCCACGGCATTTCATGGGGAACCGCCAACCAGCCAGCACATTGTCGATCATATCGACACAAACCGAATGAACAATCGCCCAGAAAACCTGCGCTGGATCACGAAACTTGAGAACATCTTGCTAAACCCGATCACGCTGAAGCGGGTTCTTGAGGCATACGGCTCCGTCGAAGAATTCTTTGTCGATCCCAAGAAGCCGAAACATAAGCCGCTTCCGAACCAATACGACTGGATGCGTACGGTATCGGTATCAGAGGCCGCAGAAAGCAAGCGGAAACTTGAGAACTGGGCAGCAGGTTCAACGTCTACTTCGGGAACAGGTCTGGGTGAGTGGTTGTTTGAACACCGCACTCAGTTAGCACCGCCCAAGTTGCCCGAGATTACTCCGTCTCTGACAGAAGGTGCCGCACAAATGAACTGGCGGACACCGTCCGAGTTTCCTTGCTGCCCTGTCCCAGGTAAAGATCACACACTCACGGATTACTTTCGGGCGCTTTCTTTTGGGGCAGTTTTTGCTTCGAACGAACACGGAAAGTCTTTCTATGTTGATGGATGCACAGACCGACGCAGCGACTGCCTTGTTGTGGTTTGCCGGATTGAGAATAATCCAATCAACGATTGGGGTATTACTTGCGTCTATCTTCACGAAGGCACATTCATCCACGAGAACAAAGCCACCTTTTTCACGTTGGTTGAAGCTATGGAAATCTATGCTGCGGGAACCGGGGAGGGGTTCCATCCCGAGAACTATGAGCCAGAACTTGGGCCGTCGATACGCTCCCCGCGGAAAGTCTAAAGAAGGGTTTTAGTACCGGCTGCAAAGTCCGCATATCAACCATTCATCAGATCGGATCACCGCATGGGTTGCACAACTATCTGATGAGCTTAAGAGATGGCTTTCTCAGGTACACAGCTAGGAGATGAGGCATGGCGATCGGTGAACTGATTGGGACAACTGTCGGCACCCATTACGATAACCGTCGGCAACTATATGACGCTGGTGTGCACCGTACGCTTCAGTCCGGCATTGTTGGACAGGCTGCGGTCGGGGCTGAAAGCATCGTTCTTTCCGGCGGTTATGTGGACGACGCTGACCACGGGTCTACGGTCATTTACACCGGAGACGGTGGACGTGACCCAAACACTGGACGCCAGGTGGCCGATCAAGAGTTTGTCCGGAAGAACCAAGCGCTAGTAACAAGCTGCCTTCAGGGACTACCGGTCAGGGTCATCAGAGGCTCAGGGCACAAGAGTGAACACTCACCCGCCGTGGGTTACCGCTATGATGGATTATATAAAGTTGACAGTTATTGGAGGTCCGAAGGCAAGGATGGGTTCCTTGTTTGCAGGTTCCGCTTACTGTCGCTCGAGCACCATGCCGATGCAACCAGAGGCGAAGCAGACGAGCAAAAGACAAAAAACAAGCCGACCCGCAGAATAGAGACAACAATACAGAGGATCGTCAGGGACACAGCGCTTGGACGCGAAGTGAAGGAGCTACACGATTTTAGGTGCCAGGTTTGTGGAGTGCGTTTGAATTGTGCTGGAGGCCCATACGCTGAGGCAGCACACATCCGCCCGTTGGGTGAACCTCACAACGGGCCTGACGAGCTATCGAACCTTCTATGCCTCTGTCCCAACCACCACGTTCTGCTGGATCGCGGAGCACTGCTGATCGATGACAACTTGCGTGTGGATGAGACCGGGGACCCATTGCGCCTTGTTCGGCGGCACACGCCGTCGCTTGACCACTTGAGATACCAACGATCGATCTGGAGATAGCCGTCTGTTCTGCTGGAGTATAGCGAGTTTAGATCTTTCACATTTTTGGCAGGTCCAAAACTGCAAATTTCGGACGTTCAACTTCCAGTGCCGGAAGGCTGGTATGTGCGGAAAAAGCACCATTTCGCCACAATTGCGCGAAAGCCCACTCTAGCGATAGAACAGTCAAAACTGTTCGTTTTTGTTCTACTGCCAGAGCGAGCTGAGCTCTCAGTAAAGCTGTGAGCCGGAACACCCCGCAATCTCAACAAACCTTCAGAAGAAATGAACTACGGACAAATGCCCATTTTCTTACAAATGGCAGCGACTAGGGCTTTGATATCACTAAGAACTGCACCTGCTAACCCACCTACGAAACCTAGAGCTATAGCTGGGGTCACTCCCATAAAGGCAGCTAGTCCGGCAATAGCAGGAGAAGAAGCGGTAAGAACAGCTACTCCAGCCGCACCCAGGCCAACAATCACCATACCAACGGACCAAGCCGACACTTTGCAGGCCGCACATTTAGCGCCTGCAGTCGACATGAAACCAGCGACTGGTTGATTTTGTCGAAATTCATTAAAAACGTCTGGCACAGTGTCCCAAAAGAAATTCGAGAACTCTTCGTCATGAGACTTCGAAACACAAAACCCGCATTCCCGCAATGTGGCGGCTGGCCTTTCCATCAGACGCATTTCGAACTCACTATCCTCGGCTGCGATGGTAAAGATTCTTTCAATAAAAACAGTAGACAAGTGAAGCTCCTATTGTTGCAAAGTACCATGACAACACTGCTGCATGGGAGTTATTACATCCATTTTATTCAGGCGGAAGGATCGGTGGGACGAAACCGGTCGTTTTTGACACTTGCGGCCTGGACACCGAATCCCTTGAAAATCAAAATGCCACAAACCCATAGCATAACCATCTTTGATTTTATTTCTTTTTTAGCCGCGCTTGGAATAGCGGACACTGGTGCAAACCGCAGCATCGGTCAACTCGGGCGCGCAGACGTCCTTCTCCGCAGATTGCAGTTACTGGTTACAAGAGCACTAAACAGACCTTTATTTGTGACTTGAGTATCGCGCGTTTGGCAAGTTGGAAAACGCAGATATGTCACGTGGGCCTTTACCTGAAACAGCACCTAAATCTGTGCAATTCTAAATCGTAGTTCCTGCAGCTTTTCATTGTTAAGTTTCATAAGTGGAATATGTAGCTTTCGATCAAACAAGGACACAATGCCCTGCTCCCAACCAATGAAGTGGTGGCTCACCAAATCGTCGATGGCGTTCGAAAGGAATTTAACAGGATCACCTAAGAAATCTGCCGAAGTCGCGCCTGTTTCATGAAGAGTATAACCTAATAGGCCAACGTTCATTACCGCTACGTCTTTGACTGCTTGCCACGCTTTGTCGGTTCCTAGCCCTGAACGAGTGATAATACCATGTGCAACTTCGAAGTTTTCGTCGACCTGACCGACCGTGTCCCTAAAAAACACTTCTTGGTTGGCTCTGGAAAGGTTCCCAAAAGATTCTATCTGACATAATGCCTCAATTGTTCTCGATTGAACATTTCTAGTCATTCTGGCCCCCTCCGGGGGAATTGCAGCTTTTGCTTGAAGTACAAGGAAGAATTTGCTTTGACTGTCATACAGAACTGCGTCCACTTCACCATCTTTGCCTTCAAACGACCATTTGAGATTCTTCTTTATCGACAATTCTGGATTTCTCTCACATAGGGCAGAGAGTTCATTTAATAGCTCTGTCTCTAAATGGTGAGCCACTGATTTGCTAAAAAGATCAGGATCGGCCTTGTTGAGCGCATATAGCATATTCCTCAGGCTAGGCATCATTCGAAGCAAAAGAGGTGAAGTAAGTAAAAAGTTACCTAACTGGAAAATTGGTTGAAGGTAGCCATTTCCGGAGCACTTAGATAAACTTTCCTTCTCACAGGCCACCAAAAAATTCAAAACTTCATCTGCGTCGGCACTGATTAGACCCGTTAGCTCGCATACAAATGAAAGAAGCCAATCTCTCCGAAATGTTGGTGCAATACAGTCAATTACCTTCCACTGCCAAACATCTTTATTTTCCTCAAGTTCGGATGACATTTCGTAATAGCTTGACAATCCCAATAACAAGTCAGCAAGAGACCAGAGTGCAGCCCGCGTCTTCGTAAAAGACTCTCGATCAAAACCGAAAGATGCAACGAAAGCCTCATCTGGGATGTAAGTTGGTTCGCAGAAGGAAGAACAGTGCATGTCATAATTTACGGATGCTCCCTCAACGTAAGTAGCGACATCCTTGTGAGGATATTGAATGGAAATTCTACTGAATAATTCCACGGGGATTGGCTGAGGTTTTTGAGTATCAAACCCGAGGCAAAGTTCAGTTAAGATAACATCCTTAACTTCGCTGCTGGCAAAACTATCTGACTGATGTTCAAATTCAAAAATCTCGCCCGTTGGTTTTACGTCATAGTACTTTTGCCGAAATTCAGGCATGAGCTCACAAAAATGAGCGTACATTAGCGCCTCTTGAATTTCTTGGCCGTCGCTTTTTTTGAATTTCTCCATGGCTTCTCGACCACTTTTCAGAAGGTCTCTCGGGCAACGATCAAGGTACGGTGTTAGGTAAGACAAACGCGCAATAATTCTTTCAGCTTTGTATTGATCTCTTTCAATGTTCCTTCCGAACCGACCACCAAAAATCAAGCTGTCTGCCATCATCAGATATCCGGTCAAAACACTGCGTAAGGGCTTTTCCCAAAGCTCTAAGCGCGCCATAGACCTGTCACATGCCTTCTCAAAGGTCTCAATCTCACTGGCGTGCACATTCACAGTTTGTACTCCTTACTGCCTCTACTCGCTTATGGTGAGAGCCTAGCATTGACACAATGATTGATTTGCTAGTGAGCTAGGACCCAGCATGACTAGGCAAACTAGAGCAACGCCAGCACGGAGGACATGCTGAGGTGTTTATCAGCGTCCTGAATTGCGAGGCCCCACCCAGCGGCAGTGAAGACGAAGAAATTGTAACCGCTCACGTCACGTGGGGACCTGGTAAGGTTGGTTGTTTCGAACGTAAGGAAGGTGAAAGCACAGATGCGTTCGCAAAGAGGACGGACCAATTTGGTCAGTTGTCGTGGCCCAACGCGAAGCAGAAATATGAACTGAGGGCATAAAGCAGTACGCTAACTGCAAAAAGGTAACCCGGGAATTCAGCAAGTTCCGGCTTCCAAGATTGTTAAACAAACATGAAGAAGTCGGCCTCGCTCAACGAAGTAACCTCCACGCCAATTAGGACTGCAAGCACTTCTCCGTCGGAGGATAACGTTGTGCCGTCTTCAAACTGTTCAATAACAAGATCATCGTATGAAAATCCCTCCAATGCAATCAGATCCTCGCCAATGCTAAAATCATTCACCGTATCAGTGCCTTCACCGAGAGCAAAAACAAAGACGTCTTCCCCTCGACCACCAAACAACTCATCGAGCCCGGTCCCGCCGTTCAGCAAATCGTTTCCACGACCGCCCCTTAACTCGTCGTTGCCTTGACCACCGAATAGAGCATCACTGCCGCGCCCGCCGAATAATTCGTCATCTCCGACCTCACCTTCTAGGGTATCACTACCGCGCCCACCCTTCAGAGCATCTGACCCTTCTCCGCCTAGAATTTTGTCTTTTCCGCGACCACCGAAGATTTTATCATCACCTGCACCGCCCTCAATGCAATCCCGTCCGCGACCACCAAACAAGGTGTCGTCACCAAGACCTCCTACCAAGTCGTCAGATCCGCGCCCACCTTTGATGATTAGGCCAGGATATTTAAATGTAATTTGAGTTCCGTGCTCTAACATTTGCACTTCAAACAACGCGCCTTCAAAATCGCCTTCCAGTCTAACAGTACTGTCGACCATTCCGTCCAAATCGAAATCGACATCTAGAATAGCCGAACCAAGTGTAACGGAGAGTGACTCTGAACCGAACGATACACTTTCAAAAATCAAACTGTCTTCTATTGAGAAGCCAGTTACCGTATTGCCGTCATGCTCTTCAATTGATCCGATTACCATCTCTTGAGCTTCGCCTGCCCGAGAAAAGACTATTTCCCTGGCTTCGATGCCAGCGTCAAATGAGCCGTCGACGGATGTGTAAACTACTGGTGTCTCGCCTACGTATGTAAGAACAGTTTCTCCTTCAAAAACACCAGTTCCAACAGGTTCCGGGTATTCGACGAAAACGTCAGATTCAGTTCCGTTGTTAACCGCATATGTCGCCGTGCTTCCATAGTTCAGTGAACCACCGATTTGAATATGAAGATGTGATCCGTCACCGTTTGATGACGAACTTAATCCTGAAGCGCCGATCCGTCCTACAATTTCGCCCACACCAAGCGTCGCGCTCAATCCGCCCTCGCGCTGGTTTATGAATTCAGTGACTGAACCTTGAGCCAAATGCATATAAGTCACAAAATACTGTGACGGAGTGCCTTCATCGACAACAAGTGTTACATAATTTCCTGTTCCGGAGATATCGTCGCCGTCACGGCCGAGCGTAGGAAAATCATCTCGGTAGTGTACTATTCTGCTATTTGCTATCGCCAAAGTAAGATCACCAACAGCGAGGTCAAAATCGTAACCTTGGGCAAAAAACCCGTTGTGTGTGAAGTCAGTATTTGGTGGTTGAGTTAAAAGAACTTCAGCGCCGACACTATTAAATGGCAACGGAAGGTCTATGGTGCGGCCAATTGGCTCCTCATCAATTGGTTCTCCCTCAAATACAACTGGCGGCCAAGAACTTATTCCGTCGTCTTGATAGAATATGTTATTTTCTTCATCATCTTCAATAACTTGATTATGAACATCGACTACCAAAATCAAATTGTACTCACCAGCCTCAATATTGAGAGGAACTGGATTTTGAGAAAGAACAAACTCGGACATTGCACCTGCAGTTAGGCCATCTAGTGTTAAGCTAGATATAAGATAGTCGTCCTCTCCGACTACGTTGTCCGAAGAAAGGTAGAGTTCGGAAGTGAAAGTCGCCGTAACGTCCGTCGCCGAGCTATTAAAGACTGAAAATCCTGTATAAGGAATCTCGCCGCGTACAAAGTCATCGACATTCCAAGCGACTGATCCGGGTTCCAAATCAAGTGGCATCAATAATAACCCCTTAAAAACAATTTTTTTACCGACATCATCTACCGCGACCTGCCGCTAACGTCGGCAGAATCGCATTGTGGCAAAATTATGTCCACGATTTATTTTGAAACTCACAGTTCGCGACAAAGAAACAAACCGTTTCGATTTGTTTGTAAACATTAAAGGAATCCTCCAATTTTGGAGAAAACGCTCAAACGCTAGGTTGTATCCAACGGAACAATACTACCACACAGTATACCCCCTCAAGCGAGAGGGGCTGGCCAAGACCCCCTAATCCAGCCCCTCACCACCTTCACTCTCAATCATTTGTGAGACGGTGGGTTCTTCCCCTTCTCCCGGACCGGAAGGCCTGCACAGTATAGCCAAAAAACCCGTCTTATTCAGCCCGCTATTATCGAGGGGCGGGCGACAGGCCAATGCGCCTCATGCGATGAAAATACGGCTCGGTTACGCACGAGACACAATCCTGTGGGACGACCGCCGTTACGAGATCGTACCAGTACTAATTGATCGCTTCGGCCTAACCAAGAAAATGGCTGAAGAGGTTGTGACCGCAGCTCAGCAGGGATACCTGAAGCAGTTTGAAGCTGCGAACCCGTCGGCATGGCGGCGGTTAGGCCTAACCAGCCAGCTTAACTGATCCGAAATTGATGGATCTCGAGTTTCAATGAGAAACAATTGCTTGACAAAAAACAAACCGAAGCTGGCGACGTATCTGAGAACGGTAAGAAAGAGATTTTGAGCATGGTAGCAAACGAATAGCTTGTCAGGAAACTGGCAATTTCGAAGTCTTTTTCTTCAACTCTGTTAAACCAGGATAGCATATGTGTCTTGGGGACTTTGAAGACGACGGCATCGTTGTTTCTTTCCGTCAGGCCACATCTGAACCGGCACCGTAAACCGAGACAAAGGGCGATCCTGCGCCGGTTGAAAAGTTTGGGACAATCAAAATCGACCCGCAAGCGCTTGTAGCGGCGATGAAAGATGCCGCTGGGTTTAGTTGATCCAAGCGGTTTGCCCCACCGCTACCCCCACCGCCGCAAAAGCACTGGACGGACGCCCTTACTGGCGTCCTTGTTGGCCTGTTCTGCCAATGCGCGCTGTCGTGCTGCCTGCATAGGGGGCAGGCTCTTCGGCACGTCCTGTTCCCTCAGTCCGAGATTGCGAACGTGGCGATCTGAAAACGGATTGATCCGCTCTGGTCCGCCCGCGATGGGAGTTACCGCATTTCGCTTTTTGTGGACGTGTCGCTGGTGACCGAAGATGCCGAGGCACACCGAAAAAACCAGATCGTCGTTCGGGGCTTCCCTGCTGACCACATGCTCCATTCTGACGTTGCCCGCGTCTGTCTTGCGCGTCTGGATGGCCTGCATCTCGGCTTCGATCGCGTCGAGATGGGGAAGGTCTGGCGGGTAACGCAGCCGCTTGGCGTTGATGCAGGCACCGCCACCCCAGAACAACTCGTTGCGCGGCACAGACCAGTTTCGTTTCTCCGGCCCCTCGCCATGCCTGGCCTTTGCTCCGGATGTGATCATCGCAAGGTACACATCCAGCTTTGTGTTTGACCGGATCATCTCGCCGGGCATCTGCCCCACACCGCCGTAGTCGACCCAAATGTCCACCGGCAGCCCAAAGTGGTGACTGACACGGTGCGCCCCATTGATCACCCGATTGCAGGTCTCGGCGTACTCGACACCACGCCAACGCTCGGCGCTGATCAGGTCCAGCAGGGGCCATCCTGTGTCGGTGAAGTCGTTCAATAGCGTGACCGTCACGGCCGTGAAGTCGTTTTTCTGCCCAAGGTCGACGGACATGACCAATGGGGCCACACGGCGAGGGATTATCATAGTCGAAACGCTTTCATGCTGGGATCAACGCTGTCGCGGAATGCGTCCACGTCAATTGGGTTGAGGCCATCGGTAACGAACTCAGCCAAGTATTCCTGTTTGAACATGATCTCGCCCAATGAGGCGCGTTGCTCGGCGAGAAACTCGGGCGTGATGCGGGGGCATTCCGTGCTAGGCACATGCCATCTGCTCCAGTTCTTTGCGGTTTTGGCGCGCTGGTAGGCTTCAAAGAAGAACCCGGAGCGACCGTTAGGGCTGCTGAGTAGGATAAGCTTCGCCTTGCTGGATGTGGTTGCCATCATCGGCGTGATCGCGGCTAAAATATCGTCGGTGGCAAACGCGGCCTCATCCACAATAACCATCGTTGCGGCTGCGAAACCGCGCACAGTGGCGGCGTTGCTGGGCAGGGCGATCAAACGCGCGCCGTTGACCAGCGTCATGGATCGCTTGTTGTCATCATCCGCGCGTACTGGGATGCCCGCCTCATGCACCATCTGGCGTGTGGTGCGGAACAGTTCACCGCTCTGGCGGTCGGACGGGCTGATCATGAGGGTGAGGCTGTCGGGGTTGTACCGGGCGTGATGGGTGCCCTTCACGGCTGTCCCTGTGCTTTTCCCGACCTGACGCCCACAGGCCAGCACGAGGCGCTGCTCGTCGGCTCTGGTAAACGCGACTTGCCATGGGTCCAGTTGCAGTCCGAGGTAGTCCTGTGCCCAAATGTCGGGAAGCAGGGCGCGCTGTAACGCGCGCATCCGTTCTGGGGTTGCGCTCTCGCGGATGCGCTTGGCTTCGGCCTCAATGCTTCGTTTGATTGTTAGCATTGAGGGCGTCCAAAGCTGCTTTCTTCGCAGCGGTTGTGTCATCCGCACCGGACAGCCACGCGGAAATGTCGTTTTCGTCATTGTTGGTTTCGTCAGTCAAGGTGACTTTGTGGTTCTCGCTGACGCCATGGATCGCAGACATGCGCCACTTTGCGGCTGACAGCGCCACGTGCAGGTTCTCGTTCTGGCCCTGTAGCTGCGCGATCCGTCCTTGGGTGACGACCTTGTCCAACTCGCGCCCCTCAGCAATGGCGTCGGCTGCGCGCTTGCGTAGGGTGTTGACGTCACATTCAAGTTCTTTGGCGACCATACGTAGGGTCCAGCCCTTAGCGATCAATTGTGTGATCCGCTCCAACTCGGTCGGATCAGGTAGCCACTCGTTGTTTGGTCCTCGTTCTGCCATCGGTATGAAACTCACTTAGCTACGCGCGCGCGAGCGGAGCATGAAACCGCGCTCTTGCTGTTTATTCTAGCGCACACGTTGGTATGTGGTCCAGTTGTGTGCGTTCGTCCCTGATCTGGGGTCTTTATCACTGCCGTCACTGCGGTCATCACTCCCTATCCTATTGTTTTTATTCATTTAGTGATGAAGTGATAGAGAAAAGAGAGGTAACGTATGTGAGGGCGCATCGCATCCGCGTGTGAAATCGCATTCCTGTATATGCAATTTCTTCTATGATTTTCTGTCACTGCGGCACTAATCCTTTTTTTCATCACGTTAGCTAGTTCTTCCGCCAGTTTTGCAGTGCTTTTTCCGGCTCTTCGGCACTTTTTTCGGCCTTTTCACACCAGTTTTCCCGATACCGCGAAGGTGTCGACGTTCACTTTCTTCGCGAACTTGGCCATGGCTTCGTCCAGTGGGTCGATCTTGAAGATGATTGATCCGTTGCTCCGGTAGTCGCCATCGGTCACGTCCCGCAGGAAGTCGTAGACCTCTCGGACACCCGGCACCTCACCGGCGATCCGTCTGCGTTGCCACCATTGCTCAAGCAGGACCATCAAGGCTCCGCCGTTTGCCCTGAACCCACTTGTTTCCCAGTGGACGTAGTCACCTGAGTTGCCGCCTGAGTTGTCGTTGGGCTTGTCTGCAGGCGCGTCGCTGCCACTGATCTGGTCGGCGTGTGTCACCCAATGCGCGCGGCCTGTCTGGACGATTTGGGCTGTTTGCAACTCGTCGTACCACCACTGTGCGATGGGATCTAAAGACAGCAGCTTCTGTGCGTTTCTTGCGGTTGTTTTCGGGATGTCGGCTGGTCTGAAATCTCCGAGATCGTAGTTCATCAGGTAGTGCAGGAAGCAACCCAACTCGGAACCGTTCACGAACGCCCACAGCTTGTCAAAGTGCCCCGTGTCTTTGATCAGGGTGTCTGCGGCTTCAAACACCGCGAACCGCCTGTCTCTGGCCTCAATGCGGGCCGCGTGGTCGGCGTTGGTGGAGACGTAAATCCGCAGCAGGTTCTTCATCGGGGTTGCGTCGATGCCCTTGAACTCCAGTTTGCGGTAACTCTCCGTGATCATCGCTTTCAACTGCCCGAGTGTTCGCTTTTCGGTGAGGCTGACTTCGTCGGCAAACAGCATGATCGTGTCGCGCAGGTGCCCTGTGAACTTGCCCGTGACCTCGCCCTCGGATTGCGCGTGGTAGGAGTGGTGGTGCCCGTAAATGCCACACAGCGCGCGTCCGATGACACCCTTCCCTGCGCCGGGTTCGCCGTGGACGACGAGTGCGGTTCCGATGGGCATGTCCGCGTTCTGGACACCCCATGCCATCCACTTGATGATGTAGTCGGCGTGTTTCTGAACGCCTCTGGCCAGCACCTTGGTGATGTGGTCGATGATGATCTGGCAGTCGCCCTCTTTCGCCTCAACGCCCCAACCGGACCAAAGGTTCAGCGTGTTGTCGTTAGCGGTCTCGTTCACCGCTAGGCACACGCCGTCGGTGTAGGTGTCTCGGGCCGGATGCTCCAACCACCACTTGCCGATCCCTTTCTGGTTCCCGTCTATGTCCAGTTCTGGTGCCGGTGTGCTGCCGTAAAGGGCGACGATGTCGTGCGGCTTCGCAAACGTGCGGGACGTTCGGTCAAACACGACGGTTTTCCCGCTGACGCTGACCACCGCGTACCTGTCAAAGATCGTGCCGTACTTGCCCTTTGGCTTGTAGGTAAATTTGCCGGTGTCGGCGTCGTCTTGTTTCCGTCGTCGGACCATCTCGGCCTTCAACGCGTTCTTCAGGAACGTCTTGTTGGGAGCCAGCTTGCCAAAGTTCTTTTTCAGGTCTTCGACGGCTTCGGCAATGTCCACGTCAGCGGTCTTCTCGGTCAAACCTGCGTCAGCCCATTTGACGACCAGCGACTTGATCCGCTTCTTGATCTTCTCGATGTCCGTCGGTTCCTCACCCGGTTCTAGGCCGTCAAACCTGTTCATCCGCTCCCCCTGCGTTTTTGTATGAGTTGTTCGATTTGTTGGAGTTCATCTTCGGTGGCAGCGGTTATGAACTCCGCTACGGTTCTGGCCTCGCTGCGCGCCACACCGGCTTCGATGATCGCGTCGATGTCCTCGCGGGCCTTGGTGTAGTACCAGCGCGCGATGGCAGGCAGCCTGACGCGGTGTTTCTCGTAAAGTTCGGTGGTGATCGTCCCGCCTTGGTACGCGGCGATCAGGGCTGCGTGCATGAAGTCTTCGATGCTGTTGGTCTCGAATTTCCACCAGTTCGCGGCGATGAACGCGATTTTCTGAAAATGCTTGTGCAGTTCGTCGGGCTGGATCATCAGCTTGATCAGGACGTCAGCCAGCGTGTGCCAATCCTCAACCGTGCGCCCGTCCCGGTACTTGTGGAGACCAAGTTCGACGCCGCCACCCGTGCTGCCGTCTGCGTTGTTCGGGGCCTCGGGCCACTTGTCGCGTGGGGTGGTTTGGATGACTTCGTACCCCGGCGACGGTGGCACGATGACGTACCCGCCCTCTCCGCGCCGATCCACGCCCTTGTGGATGCCGCCTTGGGAGTTCCGCTCTCCGTTGAATTTGCAGTAGACGTGCAGACCACCGGACTGCGTTCGGACGATGGTTGAGGTCTGGTACGCGGCCTTGTTTGCGTTCCACCACTCCTGCGCGGCCAGTCCTTCGGCATGAATTTTTGGATTGTGGTGCCCGATCTTGCCCAGGTCGACGTCGACAACCGTTGCGCCTATGCCCTTGCCGGTCGGCATCCCGATCAGCGCGTTTGGCCAGCGGTTCCACCATTTGACCACCGTTTCGACATTGGACGTGGCATCCTTGTAGCCGTTTTTCGTGTGCGGCTTTTTGTGGTCTACCTTGTTTTCGGGAGTGTTGTAGCAGGGGAAAATCGGACAACCTGAAAGGGCCAACCTGCGCGCGGCCTGATGCAGTGGCTCGGCTTGCGGGGGTGGGTTAACTTCGGTATCTTCGGTCATTGAGGCACCTTGATTGCGAAAGGTGTTTGTCGATCCGCCGCCCGCGATTTGAACAACGGAGCCGAGAGTGTGTTGGTAGCACCTTCCGGCTTCGCTCATTGCGGCACACCGTCACCCGATTTGGCGACCCATATATTCCGCAAATTATTGACATTAAAAGGAAAAGACCTGACACTTTGTCATGGCCGACTACCTGTAACTGACTGACACTGCGACCAGTTTCGGAGGGTAGGGTGCACGTTGTGCCAATCCGAAAAATTCTGTCACGGTGTAGATTTCCGGCTCATCTGGGCTGCTGGTCGTGGCGTCCCTGTGTTCAACCAGATCGTCCTCGGTGATGCTTTCTTCCTCCAAAATCCGACGCAAACGCGCCTTGCCCGCGTCGATTTCCGCGTCTAGGTAGGATCTATCGGCAAACTCGGAGGCGATGAACGCTTCCGCGATCCAGTTTGTACCACCCGTGTCTGTCGTCGTGAATAAGGCGATCATCACGTCACCATGTTTTGTTGGCCTTGCGTTCCAGTCGTTCGATTTCCGATACCGGGATCAACCACCGCTTGCCCTGAAACGTGCCGCGCAGGATCGGCTTGTCGGCTGACAACCATCGCAGGATCGTGCTGCGGTCGCATCCGACGATGGCTGCAAACTCGGTCGGCGAAACGAATTTGCGTTTCGGTTGTGAGGTCGTCTTGGTCGTCACGTGCAGTCCTCCGCTCTTGGTTCTTTTGATGCATTTGTAACACTGTCTTTGTGTTTAATCTATATAACACGTGTGTAAAAATTGAAATCGTAACCGTTTCAATGACCGCTATGGTAAATACCGGATATGAATGTGATGTATGAGTTGCAAATACTGAGCGTGTGAGGCATACAATACGATTGTAACCGTTAAATCCGACACAGAAAGGCAGAACCAATGAAACGATCGGAACTCTGGTCCGACACCAAAATCCCCGGTTGGGCCGCGCGCATGGCGCATCTATCGCTGGATGAAATCGACATGAACTGGGTCGAAGAGTGGCGTAGCGATGCCGCGCTGTTCCAGTTCACCTCGCCCGACGAAATCCACAGCCTTTTGACCGAGGTCTATTCGTTCTGGGTCAAACCCGATGACACCGACGCGTTCATGCTGTTCGACAACACACCCGGCCTGCCTGAGATCAAAACACGGGTTGGTATGGTGATGCAGCAACTAGTCCACACCACCGAGATCGTCGTCAATCTCGACCGGGATCATCAGGCGCACATCAACACCAACACGCTGCGCGCCCGTTTGGCGCTGGAAATGTCGCGCGATCTGCACGCCGCGCCGGACTTCGGAGAGTGCCGTCATTGCGGCGGCTGGTTCCCAATCAAACGACGCGGCGCTGTCTACTGCTCTGGTCGCTGCCAGACGGCGTGGTGGCGCGCAAATAAGGAGGACTGACTGTGGCATCTGTCTACGAAAGACCGAACGGGAGATGGCTGGTTGCGTATCGCGCACCCTGCCCTGCCGGAACACTTCGCGCCTCGGGCACCCCGGTCATGGTGCGGCGAAACAAGGTCATCACCGCCACGTCCAAAAAGGACGCACTGCGCCAGGCCCGCCAGATTGAAGACAAGGCGCAGGCGGAGAAGCCAACGAAACAATCGACCGACACGCTCGGCTGGTTCATCAACGAGATCTACGTAAAACATCAGCGGGGCACCAAGTCGATAAAAACGGCTCATCGCGATGCCCAGCTTGGCGCGGGAGTCATTCGTCTCCTCGGGTCTGACATGTTGTTGAAGGACGTAAACGAGGACACGTTCGATGCTCTGGTCGCTGCGGCCCAAGCCGAAGTCTGGTCGGAAGATCGGCCGTCAAAATCCGGCCAGCATCGCAACGGCCCACGGCAGGTTCATCACCTGTGGTCGTTCCTGAAACGCGTCATGGCCTATGCTTGCAAAAAAAAGCAGGTCAAGTTCAATGTGAAAGCAGCCATCCTCGACGCGCCGCCGGTTCCGAAACGCGGGCCAAATGTGAAGTACGCATCCGCCGAGGACACCCGCATCCTTGTCGACGGGCTGCGCAATGGTCACGGCCCACGCAAACGCAAAAATCCCGATCTGGCTGACGTGGTTCAGCTTGGGTTCCTGCAGGCGCTGCGCAAACAGGAGACGCTTGGGCTGCAGTGGTCCAACGTCTCACTCGACGCCGACGTGCCGTTCATCAACGTGGTGGATGTGGTCGAGGAAGCGGGCGGCATCTATCGACTGCGCACCGGGACCAAGACGGACGCTAAAACCGGTCAGCTTGGTCGAAAGGTTTTTTTACGCCCTGAAGCGATTGAATTGCTCTGCAGGCGTCAGGGTGTGACCAACAATGCTTTGGTCTTTCCTGACCCCGTCACAGGCGCTGTCTGGCGTCCTTCGGCGGTCTCTTCCATGGTCCGTACGGCTGCAAAAAATCTGGGTGTTGTTGCTGGGCTGCATTCCCGGCGTCATGGCGGGATCACCGCGTTGCTCGAGGCAGGCGTCCCGTTGGAGGTTGTTTCCAAACACGCGGGCCATGCAAACACCGACATGACCGAGACGACTTACGGCTGGGTAACGGATGATCTGGCGAAGCAGCAGGTCGCGGCCATCACATCGGCGCAAAAACCGGTTGAGGCCGAGTTGCCAACTGACGTGATGAAACTGGCGCTCGACTACGCGCTCAAGACCGGCGAGCCGCTGGATCAGGTCATTTCTGCCCTTCATGGGCTGAAAGTTGCCGCAGAGTAGGCAATGCGCCTCATGCGATGCAAATACGGCTCGGTTACACGCCGTTGTTACACGTCGCACAACTGCAATCTGCTAAATCTCTGATTTAATGGCAGGGGCAGCAGGGTTCGAACCCGCGACCTACGGTTTTGGAGACCGTCGCTCTACCAACTGAGCTATACCCCTAGGCTGAGCCTCAGATATGCCAGCCGCGCGGCGGACTCAAGAGGCTTTTTCAGTTTCTCGACCACTTCTCGACAAGACAAACAAGTTGCACGCGGCGTTGAGTTCTATAAGACACATTTTGGCCAATATGAGGGACCCATCCGTGAGTATCCGCAAAAAGATCGCCGACAGCGAAGCCGTGTTAAACTGGGCGGCGCGTCGTATTGCGAGCTATATTCGGATGGTCAACCGTAACACCAAATGGCAGCGCATCGGCTATGAGGAACTAGACCAGCTGGCCGAACAGGGCGAACCGGTCATCGTTGTTCTGTGGCATCAGCGGCTGGCGCAATCCCCTTATTTCTTCCCGCTGGATAAGGCGCAAATCTGCTCGATCACGTCCTCGGCGCGGGCGGGCAGCATGGTGGGTCGCGTGCAAAAGCTGTTCGGCATGGACACGATCGCTATGGCCAGCAAACACAAAAGCAACGTCGCCGTGTCGCGTGAAGTTCTGGGCAAAATGAAGCAGGGGATATCCATTGGTATTGCCGCCGACGGACCCCGCGGGCCGGAGCGGGTTCTGTCGACCGTGCCTTTGGTCTGGGCGCGCACATCCAGCAAACGGGTGTTCGGAATCACCTTCTCGGCCCGTCACGGCAGCGAGGCCGGTACATGGGACCGCTTGTTTATGCCCCGCCCCTGGCGCAATGAAGGCGTGTTTCTGTGCCGCGAATGGACCGAGACCGTGCCTCGCAAAGCCAGTGAAGAGCAGATCGAAACCCTGCGCCAAAGCCTTGAACAGCACATGAACGACATCACGGCCGAGGCCGATCGGATGGTCGGGCGCGAACCGTGGTCACCTAAGCCCTAGCCGCCGCGTAGCCTCTGCATCAGATAGACTTCGCTGCCTTCCGGGATTGGTTCCGTCAGGCCCGTTGCAATCACGCGCCCGTCGATCGCGATTGAGACGCCCGCATCAATAGGGGCCTGCAATTGTGGATGCGCGCGCACTAGGGCACGCAGCAACTCTCCTGTCGTTTTGGCCTCGACCTCGACAACGGCCAAGCCCCCGGTCAGAGACCGGAGGCCGGACCAGAGGTGAACCTCAACCATTGCCTTTGAGCGCGGCCAGAATGCGCGGAGGTGACATCGGCAGTTGCTTCATCCGCACACCCGCCGCGTTGGAAACAGCGTTGGCGATGGCGGCAAGCGGCGGCACGATGCCGGTCTCGCCCACACCGCGTACCCCAAACGGGTGGCCGGGGTTGGGCACTTCGACAATCACCGTGTCGATCATCGGCAGGTCACTGGCGACGGGGATCCGGTAGTCGAGGAAGATTGAGTTCTGCAACCGCCCGTCCTCGCCGTAGATATATTCCTCGTTCAGCGCCCAGCCGATGCCTTGCGCGGCACCGCCTTGGAACTGGCCTTCTACGTAGGTCGGGTGGATCGCCTTGCCGGCGTCCTGAATGACCGTGTAGCGTGTCACGCTGGTCTTACCGGTTTCCGGGTCGACCTCGGCATCGACAATATGGGTGCCAAAGGACACGCCCGCACCTTCTGGGGTTGCCTCGAAATGGCCCGAGATAGGGCCACCGGTGCGCCCCATATCCGCCGTGATGTCGGACAGGGCCAGCGGGTCGAAATCGCCTGCGTTTGGGCCTGAGGGCACGGCGCAGCCGTCTTCCCATTTAACCGCGTCGACCGGGATACCCCACTTGGCCGCCGCGCGTTCACACAGTTTCTCAACCGCGTGTTTGGCAGCCTTGATGGTCGCCAGACCCGACGCGTAGGTCACGCGCGAGCCATGTGAGACGTCGTTATACCCCAGCGTCGCCGTATCCGCGATGGTAACGCGGATGTTCTCGTATGGGATGCCCAGAACCTCGGCCGCCATCAGCGCCATCGACGCGCGTGAGCCGCCGATGTCCGGCGTTCCCACCATCAGCTGGGCCGAGCCATCTTCGGACAGGGCCAGGGATACTGAGGTCTCACCGCCGTGGTTGAACCAGAAGCCACAGGAAATCCCGCGCCCCTGTCCCGGCTTCAGCGGTGCCGAATAGTGCGGATGGGCCTTGGCGGCCTCCAGCGTTTCGACCAGACCAATACGTTCGTAGGTCGGGCCATAGCTGGCCTTGGTCCCTTCATGAGCGGCGTTTTTCAGGCGGACATCAACGGGGTCGAGACCCAACTTGTTGCACAGCTCATCAATCACCGACTCAACCGCAAAGGCACCCATGGGGGCGCCTGGCGCGCGGTAAGCGGCCTGTTTCGGACGGTTCGACATCACGTCATAGCCGATCTGCTTGACGTTGGTCAGGTTGTACGGCGCGAAGGCGCACATGGCAGTCATATCGCCCGGCGCACCGGGGAAGGCCCCGCCCTGGAGGCGGAACACGCCTTGTGCTGCCGAGATGGTCCCGTCCTTCTTCATGCCGATCTTGACGTCCATCGACGCCGACGCCGTTGGGCCGGTCGCCCGGAAAACCTCGGACCGGGTCATAACGATCTTGACCGGACGGTTGGCTTTGCGGCTCAGCGCCAGTGCAACGGGTTCGATAAAGACAGTGGTCTTGCCGCCGAAACCACCGCCAATCTCGGACGCAGTGACGCGAAGTTGCGAGGTCTCAATGCCAAGCAGCGCGGCGCAGGTCTTTTGCGCTATCCAGTGGCCTTGCGTGGTGCACCACAGCTCACCCTTGCCGTCATTGCCCAGCATGCCCAGACAGGCGTGTGGCTCGATATAGCCCTGATGGGTCGCCTCAGTAACAAAGCTGTCTTCGATGACCAGATCCGCTTCGGCAAACCCGGCCTCGACATCTCCGTGGCCGCTTTCGTGGTAACGTACGACGTTCGGGTGCAGCCCTTCGGGCACCGAATAGTCCGCCGCGCCTTCCCGAATAACAGGCGCATCCGACGCCATCGCTTTGTCCACGTCGGTCACATGGGGCAGCACTTCGTATTCGACCTCGATCAGCTTGAGCGCATCCCGAGCTGCTAGGGCCGACGTTGCTGCAACCGCAGCGACAGCGTGACCATCATAGAGTGCCTTTTCGCCCGCCATGACGTTTTCCAAAACGTTCCAGAACTCGCCATCGAGACCCGGTTTGAACGGGACATCGGCAAAGTCCGCGCGGGTGACGACGGCTTTGACATCCTTGTGCGCCTCGGCCTTCGAGGTGTCGATCTTCACGATCCGCGCGTGTGCGTGGGGCGAGCGCAGAACCGCTCCGTGCAACATGCCGGGCGCATAGGCATCAGCCCCGAACTTGGCGCGGCCAGTGACCTTGTCCAAGCCGTCCGGGCGATCCGGACGCGTGCCAACGAAAGTGAATACAGATTTGCGATCGTCGAGTGCCATTACGAAGCCTCCCGCAGCTCTTCCGCCGTTTCCATCACGGCGCGAATGATCTTGTCATAACCGGTGCAGCGGCAGAGATTGCCTGCCAGCCAATACCGGGTTTCCTCTTCGGACGGGTTTGGGTTCTTCTCGAGCAGCGACTTGGCCGCCACCAGAATGCCCGGGGTGCAGATGCCGCACTGAAGCGCCGCGTGTTCGATGAATTTCTTCTGTAGCGGGTGCAGAACGTCGCCATCCGCGATGCCTTCGACGGTTTCGATGGTCTTGCCCTCGGCCTCAACACCCAGCATCAGGCAGGAACAGACCAGACGGCCATCGACAGTGACGGAACATGCTCCGCAATCGCCGGTACCGCAGCCCTCTTTCGCGCCGGTCAGGTTCAGCTTGTCGCGCAGACAGTCCAACAGCGTTTCGCGCGGGTCGCAGAGGTATTCGACCGTGTCCCCGTTCACGGTGGTGGATACGTGGAGCTTGCTCATGCGTTTTCTCCCTTCGCGCGGGCATAGGCGATTTTCGCGGCGCGCTTGGCGAGCACACCAGCTACCTCGGTGCGGAATTCGATCGTACCGCGTTTGTCGTCAATCGGGTTACAAGCGGCCGAAGCGGCCGCGGCCAACGCGTCGAGGGCGGTGTCGCCCAGTGTGCTGCCGACGATGGCTTTCGCACAGTCTTCAACCAGCAAAACGGTCGGGGCGACAGCGCCCAAGGAAACCCGCGCCTCGGTGATCACGTCGCCGTCCAGACGCAGGCTGACACCCACGCCGACCACGGCGATGTCCATTTCGGTGCGCGGGATGAAGCGCAAATAGGCGTCGCCAGCGTTGTCGCCCCGTGCTGGGATATTGACGGCCGAGATCACTTCACCCTTCGCCAGCGAGGTCTTGCCCGGTCCGGCGGGGATTTCCTCAACAGCAACCTCGCGCGCGCCATCCGGGCCGGTCACGTTGACCGTCACGCCCGCCGCAACCATCGCAGGCACCGAATCCGCCGCCGGAGAGCCGTTGCACAGGTTGCCCGTCAGTGTCGCGCGGCCCTGCACCTGAGTCGATCCGATCAGATCCATCGCCTCGACCACACCGGGCCAGTCGCGGCCCAGCTCGGGATGCTCGCTCATTTCTGCGCCGGTGACAGCGACGCCAAGCGTCCAGCTGCCATCGGAGTTTTTCGTGATCTGATCCACACCGTTGATTTTCTTGATGTCGATCAACGTATCGGGCGTCACCAATTCCGAGCGCAGCTGCACCAACACATCGGTGCCGCCTGCCAGAAACCGTGTGGTGCCCGTCGCGTTTGCAGCCAGAGCCGACGCCTCGGCAAAGCTGGCGGGGCTGTGATAATCCATGAAAATACCTCGCACCTGTCAATCAGGATTCACTGGGTTCTGGGGGAAGGTAATGCAGTGCCTCAGCGGCGTCCATGGCCGTAGCGACCAATTTTTCTACAACTTCATGTCGTTTTTCGACCTCGAGTCAGAGATCGATCTCAATCACGCCATCGGGTTGCGCGGCGCGGCTTTGGCACAAAATGATAGCGCTCTCGCGTTGTTTGTTGGACAGGACAAAGTCGCGATGTTCGATTTCGCCCGAAACAACACCGCATTTGCAGACGCCGCAGATACCATCGGCGCATTTCACATCCACGTGAATGCCCGCCTCGTTCAGCACCTGCGCGGCGTCCTTGTCTTCCGGCACGGTCAGTTTCTGGCCCGATTTCGCCAGCTTCAAGGTGAAGGGAAAGTTTTCGTACTCCGGTTGCTCGGGGACCGAGAAATACTCAAGATGCCGGGCTTCGTCTGGGAAACCCTGCCGTTCGGCCGCTTGCATGACGCCCTCCATGAAGCGATCTGGCCCACAGGTATAGACGTGCCAGCCGTCCTGATAGCCTGAGAGGATCGCATCCAGATCGGCCCGCGTGCCTTCATCCGAGAAATGGTAGTGCACGTTTTCTGTCCACGGCATCGCGGCCAGATCTTCCAGATACCCGGCCCCGGCGCGGGTGCTGGCGGAGTAGTGCAGCACGAACGGTTTGCCCAGCGCGTGCAAACGATGGGCGAAGGCGATCATTGGGGTGATGCCGATCCCCCCACCCATCAGGAAGGTTTTTGTTGCGGTCTCATCCAGTTCGAAATGGTTGATCGGCTTCGAGATGAAAACCTTGCGGCCTTCGTTGAAGATGCGATGCAACAGAGCCGAACCACCGCGCCCCTCATCCTCACGCAAGACACCAATCTGATAGCTCGCCCGGTCCGAGGGGTCACCGGACATCGAATACTGGCGCAGGAACTCGGGCGCGACCAAAACGTCCAGATGCGCGCCCGCTGTCCATTCGGGTAAAGGAGAGCCGTCCAGCGTCGAGAATTCGTACTTGGTCACATCGGCCGTCATCTTGTCGACCTTGGTCAATTCGACCCGCATGACGGGCGCATCGCCGGCGATCTCGTAGCGATGGACAACCGACATATCGCCAGCCGCCTTGCGTGCCTCGTATTCCTCGGCGCTGACCATCGCCTCATAGGCAGCAATACCGGCCTCGCGGTCCATGGCAAAGGGGTAGGGCCACGGATGCGGGGCCAAATAGGCGGGGTAAACGGCCAGTGTCTGATCTTCGTACTTCAGATCCAGATCGGGCTGCAGATCACGCTGATTCAGCGGATGCACCGAAGGGCGATAGGCGCCATCCGACTGCAGCTCGATATCCCACCACCATTTTTTGACGTCATTCAGGCCACCATTGCCCACCGCATCATCCAGTCTTGCCAGTGCCGGGGCGGCCTGAGGGATATTCATCGCCGCCCATCGGAAAGGGCGTTCTTTGAAAATCCCCTCAAGGTTCCACGGGCAGGTCTTCATGCAGCGCCCGCACATCGACCCTCCGGGCGTTGTCACGCGATAGGTCGCGCATTTCTGGCTGTCAGACTTCCAGATTTCATAGCCGTTGAACATCAACTTCGGTCCGGCGGTGATCGCGCCCGAAGGGCATTCGCGGGCACATTTGTTACAGCTTTCGCAGAAACTCTGCAGGCCGAAATCAATCGGCTTGTCATGGATCATGGGCATATCTGTCGTCACCGCGCCGGACTTCAGACGCGGGCCGAGATAGGGGTTCAGGATAACCTCGCCAATCCGGCTGACCTCGCCCAATCCCGACAACAGCAATAGCGGAGGTTGCAGCACCTCGCCATCCATAACCGTATGGGCCTTGGCCTTGTAGCCGAGGTTGCGGATCTGCTGCGCGATCACGCCACCCAGCAGTGAAAACCGCAGATAGGCGCGCATGGATTGCGCAACGCTGATCCAATCGTCACCGCTTGCGCCCTCCATCGTCTCATAGCCCTGGTCGATGATCATGCTGATAGCCTGATCATGGGGCGGAGTGATCTCTTCCCCCGTCGCATCATGGGAATACCACGCCCAGTCCGGGCAACGGCTGAGGCCAACGGCATCGACCCCAAGGAAGTAACTGGCGGCCTTAATATTGGCGGCATTGCGCTCGGCCTCGGTCGGGGGTGAGTCCTTTGTGCTTTCGCCATCCTGCAACAGAACAAACGCGCCCAGCGCCCGACGTTGCGCGAAACTGGGGGCTGATTTGCGCACGTAATATCCGCCCTTGGCGGCGTCCTGCAGGTGTTTGCCCATATCGCCGAACTGCGCCCGCGCGAACATGTCAGCGCGCTTGGGAACGCGCGCGACGTTCGCCTCATCAATATAGGTGGTGGGCGTCTCGACCCGCTTGAGCCGCTCAAACGGGTGCGCCCCGTCCACATAGCGGCGTTTGGCATAGGCGTCGCGGTTCAGAGCGTTCTTGGCGAACCCGGTGCCCAGCCACCACGCAGGGCCTTGGGTCCGGAACCAAGGTTGTTGCGCCATCGGTTGCAGGGGCTGATCGTGGGCAATCTCCATCTCGGTCGTGACAGCGGCCAGACCAAAACGACGCCCCAGCCATGGGGCAACAAGCGTGCCGTCTTCGACCGAGGCCAAACCCGCCGCGACTGCCAGCTTGCCCAGATCCACCTCAGACGACATCGCTGTATGCGCCCGTGCATCGAACCCCAGCAGGCGGATGTAGTTGGCGATCACAACGGCATTCTCAGTCGCCAGTAGGCAGGCCCGGTGGTCCTGCGCATCCATGATCCAGTCGGACCCCGGCTCGTCCGGGTTCGGGTCGCGGTTATGTTCATAGAGGAACACCAGAGCATGACGATGCGAGGCCATCGGACGCGGCGCGGCCTCCATGCTTTCCTTGAGGTCGGCCATAATGACGTCGATCCCAGAGGCCAGCGTTTTGGTCTGGCGCGTCTTCAACGCATGGGCCAGACGGTCGATATCGGAGTTGCAGCGCGGATCGTCCAACAGCGCCTCAGGCGGCAGCGGCCCGCAACCCATCATCGAGGCATCGTTGAAATAGCCAAACGCCTTGAGGTGATCTGCCCGCGCCTGCGTGTCCTGCGGGATGTCCGAGGCGACAGGGTTCACCAGCCCATCCCGAATCGTGTCCAGCATAGCCTGAAACTCGCCCATCGCATTCACGATGCTCTCGGGCCGGTCAGGCCGATGAAAGCTAAGCTCGGGCATCGGGGGCAGCTGGGACAAATCGGGCATCGCCTGCTGGCGCGCCAGACGCTCCAGCGGATACGACCCCATGTGAACGGGTCGGTTCTTGTCCGAGAAAAAGCGAAGTCCCATATGCGTGCCCCTTGTTTGCGCCTGACCTAGCGCCCTCTCGACAGCAAAACCATTCATACTTAATCATAGATTGTATGAGCAAAATCGATTTCACTGATCTGGACGGCAAGGTCCTGCGCATATTTCTGACGATACTCGAGGAGAGCTCGGTCTCGAAAGCGGCGGATCGGCTGGGTGTCACACAGTCGGCCATCAGCCACACATTGGCCAAGCTACGGCAGGTGCTGGGCGATCCTCTATTCGTACGATCCGGCCAGGGCCTGACACCGACCGAACGCGCGCTTGCCCTGCAAGAGCCGGTCCGCAACGTTCTGGACGGCATGCGCGCCCTGACAGATGAACGCCCCTTTGATCCCCTGTCAGAGCAGATGGAAATCCGCATCGCCACCAATGATATGCCGCGAGAGCTGATCTTTCCCGACCTTCTACGCGCGACCCGTGCCGAGGGGATCAGGCTGCAGTTGGAATTCATCTCATCCGGCGTACCGGGGCCGGACCTGCTGCGCAACGACCGGTGCCAGTTGATGCTTACGCCGCTTCCGCCGGATGGGCCGGACATCTTTCAGAAGCGGCTGACCACAAGCCCCTTGATGGTGTTTTATGACAGCAGTCAACGCACCGCGCCCGAGACGTGGGAGGCCTACTGTAAGAGTGAGCATGTCGAGGTTCGCTTTCCCGACGGCCGGAATGCGCGCGCGGTGATGCGCGGCGTGGATCAAAGCCAGATCCGTCCGCCAACCGTCGTGCTGCCTCATTTCAATGCCATCCCGTCTTTCATCGCGGGCAGCCCCCTGATTTCCACCGACACGGCGCTGATGAAAAACGGACCACTGGCCGCGCTGGATTGCGCGCCCTTGCCGTTCGACTGCGAGCCGGTCTCGATCTACATGGTCTGGCACCAGCGCTCGGCCAATGACCCGGCCCATCGCTGGTTGCGCGACCGGATCGAAACCCTCGCCAGTACTATTCAGATCAAGACCTGAAGGAGGACCTGCCTGTCGCCAGAGCCCTTTGATCCTCGCGTCCCATGGCTACAAGAATCGGCATGTCCTCTTGCCGCGCGGTGAATGAGGTCTTGTCGGTCATGCCGCTCCACCCCGCCATGGTCAGAGACTGCGCCACCGCGCCGCCCAGTGTCGTCCCCGGCCCCGTCACAATGAACAGGTCCGGTGCGAACTCTCGCGCAGCGGTTTGAATGGCATGGGTGAAATCGTAGGTCTCGGACACCTGATGGCCCAGCGTATAATCCCAAAGCGCCTCGGTATCGTTGGCGCCCGGCCACCAGATCTTGCCACGCCCGTCGATCATCGGATGACGGGGTTGGCCGAACAGATCGGGTTTCAGCCGCGCCCGACCTTCAGCGGCAATCGGGGCCTGTAGCGAGGTATGGAACGCCGCATGGTTCGGCAGCCGCATGGGAAAACGGTCCTGAACGGTGGGATGAGATGCCTCGAACGCTGCGAGACCGGCCTCATTCCCGGCCAGCACCAGCATACCGCCCAGATCAATCGACAGCGCCAGATCCTGCCCCTCGACCGCGTTGATGTCAGATACGTCCTGCAACAACGCCTGTTTCTGGTTCGCGCTGTCGATCCAACTGTCATCGGTGAAGGGATAGACCAACTGCCCCCCAATCAGATGTTCCTGCATCAGAGTGCCCATGGTGTTCACCACGCGGAACCCGTTCTCAGCGCTCAGTGCGCCAGCGGCGGCGAGAGCGATATACCAGCCCATCGAGTTGCCGGTCACAGCCACCACCTCGATATCATCCGCCAGCGACTGCGCATCCGCCAGCGCGGCGGCATAGATCAGGGGCGAGGCCACATCGCCGCGCGAATAGGTGCTGACCGCAAAGCGCGCGGCTCCGTCCAGCGCGGTTACCCCGTCTTGTCCGGCCTCGGCGCGCATTGCGTCAAAGCGCTGGAACATTGGCATCTTGTCCGCATGGTGGCGGTGTAGATAGCCAAGTTCGGGCTTGTTGTAGGTGCCCCGACCGGGGCAGATCACGACAGCTGTTCGGGTCATTTCTGTACTCCGGTCAGATTAAGGGCCGCAGCGACGATACCGTCCTTCGATGGCAAAGGCGCGGCATAGGCAGGGCCGGTCGCGATAAAACAATCCTCTGCCACAACGCGAGCGATTGGCGTCTGGGCGCTTTCTTCGCGGAAGAGGGTCATCAGCCCCTCGGACTGGCTACCTGTGCGACGGCATTCATCCACGATCAGAACATGCTTGCAGTCTTTGGTCGCCTCTAGAAGCGCCTCAACCGGTAGTGGCGCCAGCCAGCGCAGGTCAACGATACGCGCGTTCACCCCGGCCGCCGCCAGCTCAGGCAGCGCCTGACGCGACAGGTAGTGGCCATTGCCGTAGGTCACGATGGCCAGATCGGTGCCATCGCCATGCACCCCAACCTCGCCCAGCGCAATCCGCCGGTCGGGCGAGGGGTAGGACGTCATCCAGCCCCCGTCCTGCGCCGCATTCAGATCCCGCACGGGATAGAGCGCAATCGGCTCGAGGAACACAACAACCCGCTGCTCTTCCCGCGCCAGCCGCACGCATTCACGCAGCATCTGCGCCGCGTCTTCACCGGTCGAGGGGCAGGCAATGATCACGCCCGGAATGTCGCGCAAAACGGCCAGAGAGTTGTCGTTGTGGAAATGCCCTCCAAAGCCTTTTTGATACCCAAGCCCAGCAATCCGCAGCACCATCGGGTTGGTGAATTGCCCATTCGAGAAGAAGGGTAAAGTGGCAGCCTCACCGCGGATCTGATCCTCGGCATTGTGCAGATAGGCGAGGAACTGGATTTCGGGGATCGGCACAAACCCGTTGTGGCCCATGCCGATGGCGAGGCCGAGGATTGATTGTTCGTCCAGCAGAGTGTCGATCACACGGTCCTGACCGAACCGCTGCTGCAGCTTCTGCGTCACGCCGTAGACCCCGCCCTTGCGGCCGACATCTTCACCCATACAGACGATCTCGCCATGCTCCAGCATCAGATCGGTCAGCGCCCAGTTGATTAGGCGGCTCATGGGCTGCGGGTCAGCCATCGCGCGCATGTCGCCCCCGAACGCGTTTGCCCGCACATCCACGCTGGGGCCGTTCGTCGGCTTGCAGGCACGTTGGGGCGGGATGAGGCTGATCATGACATCCTGCGCGGTCGACAAATGCGGGCGCGTGGCAGCCTCGGCAGCCACACGGTCCGTTCGGGCGCAGCTGTCCTGATAGATTTTCAACGCCTCTTCCGGAGCCAACGCCCCCGCCTGATCCAACAGGCGAACGGAATGGAGAAGCGGGTCGTTTGCCTCATCCGCCTCAACCTCGGTCTTGCTGAGATATGTGGTCGGCACATCCGCCCCCGCATGGCCATAAAGGCGTACGGTCCGCAGGTGCAGGAAGGCGGGCTTGCGGCGCGTGCGGACATAATGCGCGGCTTCCTGAGCCACGGCGTAGGTCTCATAGATGCCCAGCCCATTGGCCTGAAAATACTTGATGCCTGGACGATGCGCCATCGACGCTTCGATCCAGCCTTTGGGTGTTTTCACCGAAATTCCGATGCCATTGTCCTCGCATACGAACAGCAAGGGCAGTGGCGTGGATTGGACACTTGTCCAACCCGCCGTGTTGATCGCCCCTTGCGCGGTCGAATGGTTGGCCGAGGCGTCTCCGAAAGAACACATGGCGATGCCATCTTCGGGCAGCACCCGATGCTCGGGGTCATGCCGCCGGGCGGCCCCCAACGCATAGGCCGCGCCAACCGCTTTGGGCAGGTGGCTGGCGATGGTCGAGGTCTGAGGCGGGATCATCAGGGCCTTGGAGCCAAGCACCTTATGACGCCCGCCCGAAGTCGGATCCTCTTTCGAACACGCAAAGCTCAGCAGCATATCCCAGGCGATCTGTTGGCCCGGAACTTGCTCGGCCCGGGCGATCTGAAACGCCGCATCGCGGTAGTGCAAAAAGGCGATATCCGTCGGGCGCAGGGCGTGGGCCACGGCAGCCATGCCCTCATGACCCGATGAGCCGATGGTATAGAACCCCTGCCCCGCCTTCTGCATCGCCCGGCTGGTGCGATCCAGCGCCCGGCTGAGGACCTGCGAGCGGTAAAGTGACACCGCATCTTCATGGCTCAGCCCGCCGACCGGAGGCGCACCTTCGGGAAAATCCCGGTTTGCCACGCGGGACAGGAAATTCTCATGGACGATCTGCGCGCGATCCATAGCTCGGCCTTCTCAAATGTTGCGGGGCTGTCCGCGGGTCTTGTTTTCGAACGGCGCGGGCGCGCACGTTGCAGGGCACTATATCCGGCTGGTGTCCGCAAAAAGCCAGTGATAATCAAACCCAAAGGTATGAGGAAATGTAATATGATCGCGCCCCGACGCTTTCTTCCGTCGATTTCATCCCTGCTCGCGCTTGAGGCTGTGGAAAGGCTGGGTAGCGCGTCAGCGGCCGCCGAGGAGCTGTCACTGACCCAAAGCGCCATCAGCCGCCAGCTGAAAACGATGGAGGAGCAGTTGGGCATCGAACTGATCCAACGCACCCAGATGCGGCTGCACCTGACCCCGGCCGCGCAAGAGTATGTCCAGACGGCCCGCACGGCCCTGCATCAACTGGCGCAGGCGTCGCTGAAACTAAAGGCCAACCCGACCGGAGGGTCCCTCAACCTGTCCATTCTGCCGGCATTCGGGATGCATTGGTTGGCCCCGCGCCTTCAGGACTTCGCCCGCAATCACCCTGAGGTGACAGTCAACCTGAACACAAGGCTGCGACCCTTCGATTTCGAGACCGAGGCCTTCGACGCGGGTTTTCACTTTGGTCGCCAGAATTGGAGCGGCGTGAACTACCTAAAGATCATGACAGAGTATGTCATACCCGTCTGCGCGCCTGACCTTCTGCCCGACCAGAGTGATGAAATCGACTGGCTGGAGCAGGCGCCCCTATTGCACATGGAAACGCGCCCCGACGGATGGGAGCGCTGGTTTGCCGCTCAGGACCATCCTGTCAGCGGATCGCGCGGGATGCTGTTCGATCAGTTTTCCACGATGATACAGGCCACGATCCATGGGTTGGGTGTTGGCCTGTTTCCCAGCTATCTCGTCGAAGAGCATCTAAAAACCGGCCGCCTTGCCTTGGCTTGGGATGGGCCGGAGGTCAGCTTGGGCGCGTACTATCTGGTATGGCCCAAGAACAGGATTGAGTCCGAACCGCTGAAGTCATTTCGAGCATGGCTCGAACGGCAACTGGACCCGGAAATCACATAGATATCCGAACAAGCCGCCAACCGAAAAACTGCGCAGCCTATGGCCTTGCGTCCTGCGGACGGCAGGGGGCCGGGCAGGCGCGGGCTGCGCCCGCGCCTGCCCGGCCCGACGGGAGGAGATGTTCCGAAAGGAACTTCGACGACGGGCGGGAGGGCCTCAGACGTCAATCGAACGCGCGATGAGTTCCTTCATGACCTCATTGGTGCCGCCATAGATCATCTGCACACGCGCATCGGCATAAAGGCGGGCGATCGGGTATTCCATCATAAAGCCATAGCCGCCAAAAAGCTGCAGGCACTCGTGCATGATCTCGTTCTGAACCTCTGACCCCCAGTATTTGACCATGGACGCGGTGGCGGCATCCAACTCACCCGCCTCCAGTTTGCCAATGCAATCATTCACGAAACTGCGCAGCACTTCCGCCTTGGTTTTGCACTCGGCCAGTTTGAACCGCGTGTTTTGGAAATCCATGACGCGCTGACCAAAGGCCTTGCGCTCCTGCACGTATTTCACTGTCTCAGAGATGGCGAAATCAATCGAGCCCAGCGCCATGATGCCGATGGTCAAACGCTCCCACGGAAGCTGTTTCATCAGCTGGTAGAACCCCTGCCCCTCATTCGGGCCGAGCAGATTGGTCATCGGCACTTTGACATCTTCAAAGAACAGCTCGGCGGTGTCATTGCCCTTCATGCCCAGCTTCTTGAGGTTGCGCCCGCGCCGGAAACCCTCGGCCCCGTCCGTCTCAACCACAATCAGAGATACCCCCTTGGCACCCAAGGTCTTCTCCGTCTTGGCGGCGACTATGACCAGATCGGCGCTCTGACCGTTGGTGATGAAGATCTTCGACCCGTTCAGGCGATAGGAATTGCCGTCCTTCTCAGCCGACGTCCGCACCGCCTGCACATCCGAGCCCGTGCCCGGTTCGGTCATGGCCAAAGCCCCAACCATCTCGCCCGAGGCCAGCTTGGGCAACCAGCGCTGCTTTTGGTCTTCACTGCCATAGGCCGTGATATAGTGCGTTACAATCGACTGGATCCCATATCCCCATCCGGCGTCCCCACGCGCCGTCTGTTCGTACAGAGTGACCGAGTCAAACCCCATGTCCCCACCGACGCCGCCATATTCTTCCGGGATCGCACCCGCCATCAGACCGGTTTCCCCGGCTTTGTGCCAGAATGCCCGGTCTACGATGCCATTCGCGGCCCAGGTTTCGGCATTGGGAACCAGCTCATCATCCAGAAACCGCCCCGCCATCTCGGCAAACATACGGTGTTCGTCAGTGACCCAAGCTGCGGTCGAGGTAAAAAGCGACATGTGGTATTCTCCGATCAGGTGTTACCTGAAAGGCTATCGCGGCGCCGTAGATAGGCCAATCCACGTAACGCCGCGTTCCGTCAATGCAACGCAGCGTTCTTTCGGGTCAGGGCAGCATCCAGCAGCATTTGCGCTGCGGCCTTTGCGTCTTCAGCCGGATTGCCGTTTTTCAACAGAACGGCCGAGACGATCGCGCCCTCTTGCAGCAAAACAATCTGACGGGCCAGAAGCTCTGGCGCATGCGCGCCGGATTGGCGCGCCAATGAGGTCAGGTGTTCCAACATAACCCGTTTATGTTCTGCTGCCTGCACATGGATTGGATGGCTGGCGTCCTGATACTCGGCCGCGGCCTTTAGGAACATGCATCCGCGAAAGTCGTCCTCTTCGAACCACTCTTTAAAAGCGTCGAAAGTGGCAATCAGTTGCCCGGCTGGCGTGTCTGCAATCTGCTCAACCCGTCGCAGGATCCGATTGCGGAAACTTTCATCCCGTAGGCGCAGAACGGCCAGGATCAGATCTTCTTTGGTGCGGAAGTGTTTGTACATCGAGGTTTTGGACACACCGGTTTCTACCACTAGCTTGTCCATGCCGGTCGCGTGGAACCCGTCTCGGTAGAAGACCTCCATCGCCTTGCGCACCAGTTCATCGCGTTTGTTAGGACGCATCAGAAAGCACCTGAGTGTACCGGCCTGTACAATTTTTTCCCACTTCCATTGCGGTTTCTTCACGTCACTGCACGTCGTGAACCCAAGGCATCACAACGACTTCACTTTTTTGCAACGTGAGCTCTTGCAAATCATAGCCAGTGAGAACACTTTTTAAAGGGTTACCGATCAGTACACCCAAGGATCTGACGATGAAACGCCACTCCAGCTTTGTTGCCACGCAATATGTCCCAATCATTTTGGTGCTCGCTTTACTGACTGCGGCGGTGGCCACATGAACAGGCGATAGTATGATACGCTCAGCTTTGCAGATCGTCTCGGCCTTGATCATCGGGTCTGCCTTTTTGTTGCTTGTGGTACTGTTTGGCTTTTTTGCCTCACCTGATGCGGTGCGGTCGACCCCCGAGAACGCCAATGGCCAATCCTTGCTTGAAAGCCTATTTCAGCGCGAGGGCCGCTAAAAATCACGCAACACCTCTTGACCTTCCTGTCACTGGAACCCCCATGTGGATAACAAGATATCTGTCGGGATGAGTCGCATGACAAAGGGCACTCAATTGAAAATCACGGGCATGAGCTGTGCCTCATGCGTTGGACGCGCCGAGGCTGCCTTGCAGGCTGTTCCCGGCGTGCAGGACGCCTCGGTCAATTTTGCGACCCAGACGGCTCAGGTCACGTTTGACGGCCCGGTCTCCGCCCTCAGCGATGCATTGCAGGCCGCTGGCTATCCGGCGGCAACGCATCAGACCGCTTTGCAGATCACCGGGATGAATTGCGCGTCCTGCGTGGCCAAGATCGAACGTACTCTGCAAGCAAGCCCTGGCGTTCTTGAGGCCAGCGTGAACCTCGCCAACCAAAGCGCGTCGGTCACCTATGTCGAGGGCGCGACCACGCCGCAAGCGCTGGCCCAGATCACAACTCAGCTTGGATTTCCCGCGCAGCTCAAGATGTCTCCGGGGTCGGAAACGCGGTCCGGTGAAACGACGGATGAGGCACGCGACCTGAAACGCGCGACAGTGCTGGCCGCCATTTTGGCCCTGCCCGTATTTGTTCTGGAGATGGGCGGGCATATGCTTCCCCCATTCCACCATTGGGTTCACGCAACTCTCGGACAGCACACCAGCTATCTGATCCAGTTTGCCCTGACAACGGCCCTGTTGATTGGCCCGGGACGCGTGTTCTACGCCAAGGGCATTCCGTCCCTGCTGCGCGGGGTGCCGGACATGAATGCTCTGGTCGCTTTGGGGACCGGGGCGGCCTATCTGTTCTCCATCATCTCGACTTTCGCGCCCGGCCTGCTGCCACAGGGTACAGCGAATGTGTATTTTGAAGCCGCAGCGGTGATCATTGTTCTGATCCTGCTGGGCCGCATGATGGAGGCGCGCGCCAAGGGCAAAACCGGCGCGGCCATCCGCGCGCTGATCGGGCTTCAGCCTAAAACTGCGCGCGTCGAACAAAATGGCGCAACCGAGGACCGCCCCATTGCTGAAATAGCGGTGGGCGACGTTCTACAGATCCGCCCCGGGGAACGCGTTCCGGTGGATGGAGATATCCTCGACGGAACCTCTTACGTTGATGAAAGCATGATTACGGGAGAGCCGGTACCGGTTGGCAAATCCGCTGGCGACCCCGTGGTGGGGGGCACCGTGAACGGAACCGGCGCGCTGCGTGTGCAGGCGACTCGCGTTGGTGCGGATACGGTTCTGGCCCAGGTCATCGCGATGGTGGAACAGGCCCAGGGGGCAAAGCTGCCCATCCAAAGCCTGGTCGACCGGCTGACCTATCGCTTTGTTCCAGCGGTGATGCTGGTTGCGGCTTTGACCATTACTGCTTGGCTGATCTTCGGGCCTTCTCCGTCCCTGCCGCTGGCGCTGGTGGCCGGGGTATCGGTCCTGATCATCGCCTGCCCGTGCGCCATGGGTCTGGCCACGCCGACCTCGATCATGGTGGGAACGGGCCGTGCGGCGGAGCTGGGTGTTTTGTTCCGCAAGGGCGATGCGCTGCAACACTTGCAGCAGACCAAGGTGGTCGCCTTCGACAAAACCGGTACGCTGACCCTCGGGCGCCCCGAACTCGACCACGTGACCACCACCAACGGGTTTGAGCAGGATATGGTGCTGCGACTGGCGGCCGCGATCGAATCCCGGTCGGAACACCCTATTGGCACTGCTATCACCCGCGCCGGGCCTTCTGATCTGCCCGAGGTTTCTCAGGTTCGGTCCCTCACCGGCCTTGGCCTTCAGGGCCGCGCAGAGGGGCATGACCTGCTGATTGGCTCATACAAATTGATGCATCAGAATGGCGTGGATATCTCGGATCTGAAGCCAGACGCCGATGCACGGGCCGCGCAGGGGGCGAGCCCACTGTTCTTGGCCATTGATGGAGTGGCGGCAGCCAGTCTGGCTGTCTCGGACCCTGTGAAGCCGGGCACGGCCGAGGCGCTGGCCAAGCTACACGATATGGGCCTGACGCTTGCCATGGTAACCGGAGATAACGCGCAGACGGCGCAAGCGATGGCCGACAGGCTAGGCCTTGATCACGTGGCCGCCGACTTACTGCCCGGCGACAAACAGAAGACGCTAGAGGGCTTGCGCAGCGAATTCGGCGCGCTCGCCTTTGTGGGCGATGGGATCAACGACGCACCTGCTCTGGCGGCAGCTGATGTTGGCGTCGCCATCGGCACCGGAACGGATGTCGCGATCGAGGCTGCAGATGTGGTTCTGATGTCCGGCGATCTGCGCGGCGTCGTGAACGCAATCGACATCAGCCATCGGACGATGCGCAATATCCGTCAGAACCTCGGATGGGCGTTTGGCTATAACACTTTGCTGATCCCTGTGGCCGCCGGAGTGCTGTACCCCTTTGGCGGGCCATTGCTGTCTCCGGTGCTTGCGGCGGGCGCGATGGCCCTGTCCAGTGTCTTTGTCGTCACAAATGCGCTGCGTCTGCGGTGGGTCCGCCCCAACGTCGCGGAAGGTGCGCAAAAAACCGCGAAGGAGGCCCACGCATGAATATTGGCGATGTCTCAACCCGCACCGGACTGCCTGCGAAAACGATCCGCTACTATGAGGATATCGCGCTGATCAAACCTCTGCGCGATGACAACGGCTATCGCCGGTTTCGCGAACAGGACATTCACAAGCTAACCTTTCTAGGGCGCGCCCGCGCCTTGGGGTTTACCATCGAAGACTGCCGCACACTGCTGGCGCTATATGAAGATGAAAGCCGGGCGAGCGCGGATGTAAAGCAAGTTGCACGGGATCATCTGGCGCAGTTCGACGCAAAAATCGCCGACCTCAAGGCGATGCGCGACACGCTGAGTCATTTGGTCGAGGCCTGCGCCGGAGACGACCGACCGGACTGCCCGATCCTGAAGGATCTAGGCGGGAACAGCTAACACGGGGTTGCCCTTTCGCGCAGGCTTTGCTTTGTCAGTGCCAAACACTCCGGCAATCAAGCAATGCCGGTCAGCGGAGAGGATAATCCCATGGCAAAAGTCGCGTTTCTTGGTTTGGGCGTCATGGGTTATCCCATGGCTGGGCATCTTCAGGCTGCAGGGCATCAGGTCACCGTTTACAATCGGACCGCCTCCAAGGCCGAGGCCTGGGTGGCTGAACATGGCGGCGCAATTGCGACGACCCCCAAAGAAGCTGCGGAGGGGGCAGAATTCGTCATGTCCTGCGTTGGCAATGATGACGACCTGCGGATGGTCTGTACCGGTGCGGATGGTGCCTTTGCCGGGATGACGGATGGCACGATCTTTGTGGATCACACGACCGTCTCGGCCAAGGTGACGCGCGAGCTTTACGAAACGGCTAAAGGGCGAGGGATCTCTTTTGTCGACGCGCCGATCTCCGGCGGTCAAGCCGGGGCCGAGAATGGCGTGCTGTCGATTATGTGCGGCGGCGATCAGGCGGCGTTTGATGCGGCAGAGCCGATCATGCAGGTCTATTCGAAAATCTGTCGCCGGATTGGCGACAGCGGTGCCGGTCAGATGACCAAGATGTGCAACCAGATCGCCATCGCCGGTCTGGTCCAAGGCCTCAGCGAAGCGCTGCATTTCGCCGAAAAGGCCGGTCTGGACGGGCGCGCGGTGGTTGAGGTGATCAGCCAGGGTGCGGCGGGCAGCTGGCAGATGGCGAACCGGTACGAGACTATGCTCGACGACCATTTCGACCACGGCTTTGCAGTGGACTGGATGCGCAAGGATCTGGGTATCTGTCTCGACACAGCCAATGAGACGGCCGCGTCTTTGCCTGTCACCGCGCTGGTGGATCAATTCTACAAGGATGTGCAAAAACTTGGTGGTGGGCGGTGGGATACCTCGTCGCTGATCAAGCGGTTGCGGGCGTTGGATTAAGGGGGCTGTCTGCCCCCTCTTGGCCCTATGGGCCAATTCACCCCCGAGGATATTTTTAGCCAGATGAAGAGATCCGCGTTGCGCGGCGGATAGGGATGGGAATGAAAGACATGAGTGATTTCTGGGCAGATGCTCTGCGCAAGTTTTGGGGGTTGGAGGCCCGTCTGACACGGCTGGACGGAGAGTATGACCTGAACTTTCTGGTCGAAGCGAAGAACGGTCAGGATTATGTCCTGAAAGTCATGCGCGCGGGGTGCGAGCCAGAGTTTGTCGACCTTCAAGTCAAGGCGCTCGAACATATCGCGGCTGAGGCGCCGGGTCTGCCCTTCCCCAAGGTATTCCCCTCGTTGGATGGTGCGGTCCTGCCCGAGATCGAAGATCAGGAAGGTGACCCGCGTTTGGCGTGGTTGTTGGAGCGCCTTCCGGGCCAGTGCTACGCCAAGGTCGAGCCGAAATCCGAAGATTTGATCCTGAAGCTGGGGCGTGTTCTTGGCGCAACCGATCGCGCTCTGGCCGGGTTTGCGCATGACAGCCTGCAGCGGGACGATTTCAAATGGGACCTGATGCAAGGCGACTGGATCGCAGATCAACTGGACGCGGTCAGCGACCCGTCCCGCCGCGCGCTGTTGGGCGAAATTGTGCAGGGTTTCACTGCCGTCTCAGATGCGCTGCAAACCCTTCCCACCCAAGCCATTCACAACGACGCCAATGACTACAACATCCTCGTCGAAGGAGAGCTGAGCGAACGTCGTACCGTATCCGGCCTGATCGACCTGGGCGACATGTGCGCCGCGCCGCGTATTTGTGAGGTCGCCATTGCCGGGGCCTATATCGTTCTGGATCACCCGAAACCCGAACGCGCGCTGACCGCTCTGGTCCAAGGCTATCACGCCGCCAATCGGCTGAGCGCCGAGGAGGTCGATCTGATCTGGCCCCTGCTGCGCATGCGGCTGGCGGTATCCGTAGTGAACTCGACCCTGATGGCGGCTGAAAACCCTGACGACCCTTATGTGACCATCAGTCAGGCCTCGGCTTGGCGGTTCCTTGAGAACGAAGCCGTCAATGGCGGCTTGATGTCCGCCCGCTTGCGCAGCGCTTGCGGCTTGCCTGTCGTCGACGGGGCTGAGCGCATCCACGCCTACCTCTCCGACCATCGCGGCCACTTTGCCGAGATGTTTGGCCAGGACCTGAGCGATGTGCCAATGGGGTCTCTTTCTGTTGAGAACTCCACATGGCCGCAGAACCCGTTCCATATGCCGCTCGAAGAAGCCGCGCGGGTGGGTGATGAATTCGGTGAGGGCCTGTGGCTGGGTTACTACAACGAACCCCGCCTGATCTATGCCGAGCCCGGGTTCCGCAAGGGGCCTTGGAAAGCCTCGGACCGGCGTACGGTGCATCTGGCCGTGGATGTCTTTGCGCCCGCCGGCACAGTTTTGCACGCCCCAATGAGCGGTCGGGTCGAAGTGGTCGAGAACCGCAACAGCCATCTCGACTATGGCGGCGTGGTGATCCTGCATCATGAAACGCCCGAGGGGGATCCTTTCTATACGCTCTACGGCCATCTGGACCCAGAGGTTTGTGACCGTCTGAAACCGGGCGATCCGGTGGCTCAGGGCGCTGCGTTCGTGCGGCTTGGGGATGCCTCGCAAAACGGTGGATGGGCCCCGCATGTGCATTTCCAGCTTGCCCTGACAACCGACGGCATGGAGGCTGACTGGCCCGGCGTCGCTGACCCGGATGAGCTGGAGCTATGGAACGCGGTCTGCCCGAACCCGGCGGCTTTGCTGAATCTGGCCGATGACAAGGTTTGCTATCAGCCGACTGACAAACAGGCCGTTCTGCAAGGGCGTCACGATCATTTCGGCGGCAATCTGAGCCTGACCTACAATGACCCGGTCATGCTCGTGCGCGGTTGGAAACACCACCTGTTCGACGAGTGGGGTCGCCCCTATCTGGACGCCTATAACAACGTCCCGCATGTGGGCCACGCCCACCCGCGCATTCAGGCCGTTGCGGCGGATCAGCTGAAGCGGATGAACTCGAACACCCGCTATCTGCACCCGGCGCAGACCACATTTGCCGACAAGGTGCTATCGAAACTGCCGGATCACTTTGAGGTTTGCTTCTTCGTCAATTCAGGCACCGAAGCCAACGAATTGGCCCTGCGTCTGGCCCGCGCCCATACCGGCGCCAAGGGGATCGTGACGCCGGATCACGGCTATCACGGCAACACGAACGCGGCAGTTGCCATGTCGGCCTACAAGTTCAACAAACCCGGGGGGATCGGTCAGGTTGATTGGGTTGAGCTGGTTGAGGTCGCGGATGACTACCGTGGCTCGTTCAAACGTGACGACGCTGACCGCGCGCAAAAATACGCAGATCTCGTGGACCCGGCGATTGCTGCTTTGCAAGAGAAAGGTCAGGGCGTGGCCGGTTTCATCGCCGAGACCTTCCCCTCAGTCGGTGGGCAGATCATTCCGCCGAAAGGTTATCTTCCTGCAGTTTATGAGAAAATCCGCGCCGCAGGCGGCGTCTGTATCGCGGATGAAGTTCAAACCGGGCTTGGACGGCTGGGCGAATACTATTTCGGTTTCGAACACCAAGACGCACTGCCCGATATCGTTGTCATGGGCAAACCCATCGGCAACGGTCACCCTCTGGGCGTGCTGGTGACGACCAAGGAAATCGCCCAGAGCTTTGACAACGGGATCGAGTTCTTCTCGACCTTCGGCGGCTCCACCCTGTCCTGCCGCATCGGGAAAGAGGTTCTGGACATCGTCGATGACGAAGGCCTGCAGGACAATGCCCGCGCCATGGGCGACCGTCTGATGGCGGGTCTGCGTCAGATCGAATCCGAGTTCGGCTGCGTTGGCGACGTGCGCGGGATGGGTCTGTTTCTGGGGGTTGAACTGATCAATCCGGATGGATCGGAAGGGACCGAGATCTGCAGTTTTGTGAAAAACCGGATGCGCGATCATCGTATCCTGATCGGCAGTGAAGGCCCGAAAGACAACATACTGAAAATCCGCCCGCCCCTGACCATTGAGGTCGAGGATGTGGATATGATCCTATGGGCGTTGCGCGATGTTCTGAAAGGCGTCGGCGACTATTCCCCTGCCCCGGTTTGCGACCACGATCACCATCACGCGGGATGTGGCTGCTGCTAGGTAGAAACCCCGGCGCGACCGCCGGGGTTTCATTTGCCGATCAATGCAACACGGCCGAGGGGGTCTGATGACCGGTTGTCGGTATTGGAACGGCGGCTGTCATGCGGCGCAAGGCCATCCCCAGCTCTTCTGACAAAGAGGCAAGCGCCGGCGCGAAATCCGGACGCACGATCAGTGAGGCCATCATCATCGCGTCTTCCCGCGCGCCCTCAGAAGCGGCCGCAATCATCTGGGCAAAACAGTTCTCATCCGCGCCCAGACAGGCGCATCCTAATCCATGCCGGATCAATGGACGGTGGCCGTGGCTGGCGCAAAGCGAGCAAAGACGATCCAAGGTCAGCATCGCGGCGCGCCCTTGATCTGCGCCCAGGGCAATGTCGAAATCACTGGCAGCGTCTGCGCGGCCTCTGGCGCCTTCGCTCCAGAGGCGCAGATACATCACCGCGCCTGCTTCGATTGGGGCAAGGTCTGTCAGACGGCCAACCGCAGCGCCGCCCCGAGACGACGGGCTGCTCATTTTGTCAGGATCAGTTTGCCGGCACGGGTGATGCGCAGCGTATAAAGCTGATCACCCAGTTCGATATGGGCGAGATTGCCGCCTTTGGTCAGCTCTTCGGCCTTGTGCGAAGGCAGCACGGATACGGCAAAGGACTGGGTGGCGATAGGGGTCTGCGCGTTCATTTGACAACTCCGGAGTATCTCAGGCAAGGGCCTGAACTGTTCGCTTTTTCAATGACCTGGCTGACCCGAGTCTGGGATGGCTGGCGGCTTCTGTCTTTATTCTGATTATTTTAGTAAGGATTGTCAAGTCGCGCATTTGCGCTTGCAGAAAGTTGCCGTGTTGCGCCTTCTTGATGGGCAGGTTAGGCCTGAATGCATAGGCAAAACACTGAGGTTACTATGGGCGCGGCAATTGTATTTGATCTGGATGGAACTCTGGTCGACAGCCTGGGCGACATCGTTGCAGCCGCAAACCAGACGCTGAGCGATCTCGACCTGCCCCCTCTGCCGCGCGAGGTGATAGGGCGATTCGTAGGCAACGGCCTGCCCAAGCTGGTCGAGCGTATGATCCGGCACTGCGAATTGCCCTTGGACCGTCACGAAGAGCTGACGAAAGTGACGCTCGCGCATTACACGGCAGGGGCCAGCAGAACGACGGTGCCCTATCCCGGCATTCCTCAGGCGTTGGCCAGTTTGCAATCGCAGGGGCACATACTGGGCGTCTGCACCAACAAGCCCGAGGCCCCGGCCCGGCATATTCTCGACGTACTGGACCTGTCGCGATATTTCGATGTGGTGCTAGGCGGTGATAGCCTGACCACAAGGAAACCCGACCCTCAGCATCTATTCGCAAGCTTCGACGCATTGCCAGCTCATGGGTCGCGTGTTTTCGTGGGTGACAGCGAGGTGGACGCAGAAACAGCCGAGCGCGCCAAGATCCCGTTTCTCCTGTTCACGCAAGGCTATCGAAAGTCGCCGGTGACAGATATCCCGCACGACGTTGCCTATGACAAGGCGGACGAGATTCCGCCCCTGGTCGCGCGGATGGTGCAGATGTCTGCTCAGGTGAAATAGGCCTCAGCGCAGACCCTGAAAATTATTGAGGGGCCGGCCGAGGGGGTATGGACCAGCCCCTCATCGGGGAAACTCTGTATAGCCCGTCGGGGCCAGTTGTTGTCTCTTGTTTAGCGGGCCGCGACAGATGGCGAAATTGGGGGATTCCCGTAGGGCTGGATTTTTTTGCCTCAACGCAGCCGTGAAACCCGCGCTTGACCTCAGGTTTGAGGAGCGATCAAGGCCCTGACCATACGCATCCTGCGTCCGAGTTATTCGGGCTCGGCGTAGTTTCGAGCTTTGGACATTTTACCGATCCCCGGATTGAAGGAATTGGTCGGATCACAGCATTTGTAATGGGCGGCCAGATCGGGCTTGGCCGTGTACAAATGCCCCACATTATGTTCAGCTGGGTATTCCGCGCCGCGCGTGTCGAACAACTCCAACATCGCGGCTTTCAAGGCCTTAGGATCGGCGCCTTTTTTGACCACGTAGTCCTGATGCATCACGTGGCACATGAAATGACCGTAGTAGAGCTTGTGGACCAGTTGGCCCTCAATCTCGGGCGGAAGCGTCTCAAGCCAATCCTGATCATTGCGCCGCAAGGCTACGTCGAGCGCAATGATGTCTTCCACCTCGTTGCCATGCAGCGCCATGTACCTGACGGCAGCCCCGGCCGCGGCAAAGCGGTGCAAGCCCGCGATCTTGGCCTCGCGCGGGGTGCACTCAAAAGCATCGCCGTCACGATCTTTCAGGAATGTGGGCAGCCATTCGGCAGCCTCGGCAATCCCTTCGTTCTTCATCTTCAGGATCAGATGGTGTTCGTAGCGGTCACGAAACGCGACCATCCGTTTCGGCAAGACACGCGGCCAGACCGAGACCGCCATCTGCATGAAGCGGTCGGTGAAGTTGCGCAGGAAGGGAATTCGGCGCAGGCGGGCATCCACTGCGCCTTTGAGCGCAAAGAACATCGGCAGCCGGTCAGTGCCCAGCTTGTCGATCATCACGACCGTATCCTTGCCGTAGCGCGCCGTGATGTCGAACACCTCGCGCTGCATGTATTCGGCGGAAACGGGCAGCGACTTGAATTCGGATAGGATGTGACGGCGCAGGGCGGCCAGATCATCGGGGCTGTTTGTTCCGATGTAAAAGACCTTCTCGGCCTCGTTCTTTGGGAACGTATCAAGCCGTACGGCAAAGACGGCCAGCTTGCCCGCCGAGCCAGCGGATTCGAACAGCTTGGCCTTGTCCGCGTTGAACCGCGCAGGCGTTTCGGCGTCGACGTCGCGCACGATCTGCGCGTAGTCACTGGCCGAGGCGCGTTTGTTCGTGGCCCCCGGGTTGCGGTCGAACGTGCCTGCATCGAGATTTGCCAGGATCTCGTCCGGCGTGTCGCCCAGATCAATTCCCAGATGGTTGACCAGCTCCAGCTCGCCCTTCTCGGATATCCGCGCGTGGACGGAGAGTTCGGTGTAAACAGGGCCGCGTTCCACCAGTGACCCGCCCGAGTTGTTGCAGACCCCGCCCACAATCGACGCGCCTATACATGAGGAGCCGATCACCGAATGCGGCTCTCGACCCAGTGGGGCCAACAGTTTTTCCAGTGCAAACAGGGTGGCGCCGGGAAAGCTGACGATCTGCTCGCCGTCGTTCAGTGGCACCAGAGAGTCCATGCGTCGCGTATTGATCAGTACCACGTCCCGGTCATAGCTGCCCGAGGGGGTCGACCCTTCGGTGAGGCCGGTATTGGCCGCCTGCATGATGACAATCTTATCGGCTGCAACGCAGGCCTTCAGGACCTTCCACTGCTCCAGAAGGCTGCCGGGCTGGATGACGCACAGCGCCTCGCCCTCGCCCGAGCGAAAGCCGCGCCGGAACCGTTCCGTCGCGCGTTCGCCAGTCAGGACATGCCGCGCACCAACGACAGAGCGGAAATGTTCAATCAACGCGTCATTGGTCATGGCATCCCTCGTGTCTTTATGCAGCGCGGAAACGGATGTTCTCGCGGCTCAGTTGGTCGATTCTGGTCACACCCATCAGCTTCATGTCACGCTCGATCTCGGCCCGCATGAGGCCGAGCGCGCGTTCAACACCAGGCTGACCAGCGGCGGCCAGAGGATACAGGTACTGACGTCCAACACCGACCGCTTTGGCCCCAATCGAAAGCGCCTTCAGCACATGGGTACCGCGCTGAATGCCACTGTCCATGATCACGTCCAGCTTGTCGCCAACCGCATCTACGATCTCGGCCAGTTGATCGAACGGCGTGCGTGAGCCATCCAGCTGCCGCCCACCGTGGTTCGACAGAATGATCCCCGTACAGCCAATCTCGGCCGCGCGTTTGGCATCTTCGACGGTCATGATCCCCTTGAGGCAGAACTGACCGTCCCAATCACGCACCATCTGCGCGACATCATCCCAATTCATCGACGGGTCCAGCATCTCGGTGAAATAACTGCCGATCGAGCTGGCGCCGCCACCCATATCCACATGCTCTTCCAATTGCGGCAGGCGGAATTTTTCGTGGGTGACATAGTTGATCCCCCACATCGGCTTGATCGCAAACTGGATCATGCCACCCAATGTCAGGCGGAACGGGATCGAGAAACCGGTGCGCAGGTCACGCTCGCGATTGCCGCCGGTGATGCTGTCGACAGTTAGCATCATGACCTCGACCCCCGTCTCTTTCGCGCGCTGCATCATGGCCGCGTTCAGGCCGCGATCTTTGTGGAAGTAGAACTGATAGACTTGCGGGTTCTTGTGTTTCTTGCGCAGTTCTTCAAGCGAGACAGTCCCCAGAGATGAGACACCGAACATGGTGCCATATTTCTCGGCCGCAGCGGCCACAGCGCGTTCGCCCTGATGGTGAAACAGCCGCTGCAGAGCGGTGGGCGAGCAGTAGAACGGCATGTCCAGCTTTTGCCCCATCACGGTGACGGACATGTCCACTTCCTTTACCCCGCGCAGAACCGAGGGCAGCAGATCACAGCGGTCGAAAGCGGCGGTGTTCTGGCGATAGGTCACCTCATCATCCGCGCCGCCATCGATATAGTTGAAGATCGGCCCCGGTAGGCGGCGCTTGGCAAGCTGCCGGAAGTCGTGAAAGTTGTGGCAATGCTTGAGACGCATAGCGTGATCTCCTTAGTACGCCACAGAGGGCAGCCAAGTGGCGAGTGTCGGCCATAGGAAGACAAGCGCCAATCCGGTCAGTTGTAGCAGCACAAAAGGGATGATGCCTTTGTAGATATGCATCAGCTTGATCTCGGGCGGGCAGACGCCTTTCAGGTAGAAGAGCGCGAAGCCAACCGGCGGGGTCAGGAAGCTGGTTTGCAGGGTCACCGCCACGAGGATCACGAACCAGACCAACGCGGGTTCATCCAGCACTCCGAAGCCCGGAATGTCGATGCCAAGGCCGTTCACGATCGGACGCATCAGAGGCAGCACGATCAGGGTGATCTCGATCCAGTCCAACACAAAGCCCAGCAGGAATACGATGAACAGGATGAACAGGATCGTGCCATTGGCACCAAAGCCGGTGGATTGGACCACGTGCTCGATCAGTTCATCGCCGCCAAGTTCACGCAGAACATAGGAGAATACCGTCGCACCAAGGAAGATCGCGAAGATATAAGCGGTGGTGTTGAAGGTCGAAACCAGCACGTTCCATAGTTTCGCGAAGGTCAGCTTGCGATATCCCAGCGCCAGCAGCGTCGCGCCCAATGCGCCTATGCCAGAGGCCTCGGTCGGGGTGGTCAAACCTCCGAAGATCGAGCCCAGAACCGCGAGGATCAACAGCAGCGTTGGAATGACCGCGATCAGAACGTCTTTGACAGCATCCCAGTCGGGCGCCTTTGCCCCTTCGGGCACGGGGGCCGCGTCACGCTTCACCTGTGCGAGGATGAAGATATAGGTCAGGTATAGCCCCCCAATGATCACACCGGGAAAAACAGCGGCCATGAACAGGTCGCCGACGGACAGAGCCATCTGGTCGGCCATGATCACCAGCATGATCGAGGGTGGGATCAGGATACCCAGCGTTCCCGAAGCAGAGACCACACCTGCCGCCAGTGTCGGCTGGTATTTCTGCTGCATCATCGACGGCAAAGACAGCACGCCCAGCAGCACTACGGAGGCCCCGATAATGCCGGTCGAGGCCGCCAGTATGATCCCGATCAGGGTCACGGTGATGGCAAGACCACCCCGCACGGTGCCGAACAGGCGCTGCATCGAGGTCATCAGACGCTCGGCCACACCGGATTCGTCCAGCATCAGGCCCATGAAGATGAACATCGGCAGCGCGACCAGAACCGCGTTGGACATGGTCGCGTAGACCCGGTTCACCACTGCGCCGAGGGTCAGGTAGTCGAGTCCGGTAAATGTGCTCTCCAAACCGGTCCACAGCATCAGGTCATTGTCGAACAGATATGCGAGACCACAGTAGGCGACGCCCACACCTGCCAGCACCCAAGCCACCGGATAGCCGGTAAAGAGCAACGCGATGAAGGTCAGGAACATCGCGATGACCAGCTTTTCCTCGGTTGTTTCGACCAGGAAGGTCAGGCCCACACAGACGGCGGCGAACACAGCCAGCACCAGCAGGATACGGCGCAGCGGAGCGCCCTCGCGTTCCGAAGCCGGCCCGTACATCAGTGCGTGCCCGTCGTGGATCAGCCGCGCCAGCGCAGCCAGCGCCAACAGAACAAAGCTGATCGGAATGACCGCCTTAAAGGCCCAACGCGCAGGCAGACCGGTGGGGCTGTCCGAGCGTTCGTTGACGCGGAAGCTTTCGTAGAAATAGTCATAGCCCTGATCTATCATCAGATAGATGAACGGGGTCAGCAGGGTCAGAATGCCGATCACCTCAATGATCCGCTGCGCCCGGCGGGACAATTGCATGTGCAGTACATCAACGCGTACGTGGCTGTCCGTGATCAAGGCATATGAGATGCCGATCATCGTAACGATGCCGTAGAAGTGCCACTGGATCTCATCCAGTTTGGGGTAGTTCTGGCTGAGCAGATAGCGCAGCGCGACCTGCGAAAAAATCGCCGCCATCAGCAGCACATTCGCCCACATGACGACATGACCGACAGCTTTGACGCTGGTATCAATGGCAACGGCGATTTTTTGACGGTCGGTATCGGGATGCTCCAGGATGCCTTCATAGGCCTCAACCGGATCTTTGGTGGTATTTGGATTGCTCATGGTCATTCCTCGCCCGGCAGCCCTGTGCAAGGGCGGTGAAAGTTTGGAAAATCCGAAGATCAGAAATCGACTGGGGCAGCAGTGTCCGCTGCCCCAGAAACGTCAGTGAGGACGTTACTGACGTGGGAGGAAGGCGTTGGTCTTCCAGAGGTTGTAGCCGTCACGGAACTCGGTCATGTCGGCCAGAACCTTGGCAAAGAAAGCGTCATTTGCGGCCTCTTCGGCGGCGACCTCTTCCCAAGTGCTGCGGAAGGTATCCAACATCTCGGGCGACCACTGCTTAAGGGTGACACCGTTGTTTTCAACGTTGTCGATCAGCGCTGCGTGCTGGATCGCTTCGCCTTCGGCAAAGCTGTCGGCCATCGAAGCCTTACAGGCGTTTTCGATGATGGCCTTGTGCTGGTCGCTGGTCTCTGCCCAGACGTCTTTGTTGATCATCAATTCGAACACGGTCGCTTGCTGGTGCCAGCCGGGGAAGTAGTTGAACTTGACCAGCTTGTGGAAGCCCAGACGCGCGTCGATGGCGGGCATCGAGAACTCGGTCGCGTCGATCGCACCTTTTTCCAGTGCCGGGAATATCTCACCACCGGGCAGCAAAGAGGTCGCAACACCCAGTTTCTGCATAACCTTGCCGCCCAGACCGAAGAAACGCATCTTCAGGCCGCTCAGGTCTTCGGGTGAGTTGATCTCGGAGGCGAACCAGCCCGAGGTTTCGGGGGCAATGACAGCGCACGGGACCACGTGGACGTTGTAGCCGGCCTGATCATACATCTCCTGGTACAGCGTCATGCCGTTGCCGTAGTAGAGCCATGCCATGTATTCGCCCGCCTCAGGGCCGAAAGGAACGGCCGAGAACAACGGAGCAGCCGGGATTTTACCCGCCCAGTAACCGGCGGTGGTATAGCCCGAGTTGATCTTGCCAGTGGATACAGCATCCAGAATTTCAAACGGCGGAACCAGTTTGCCTGGCTCATACACCTTCATCTTCAGCGTACCACCCGACATCAGGTCCAACTGCTCGGCAACGCGCGGGATTGGCGAACCAAGACCAGGCAGTTCGGTCGAGAATGCAATCGGGGTTTTCAACAGCAGCTTATCTTTAGCAACCGCAGGTGCGGCCATCAGGCTGGCGGCTACGGCAAGGCTCGTCAGGGTCTTTTTCATAATGTCTCCTCCTGGGTGAGTCGGGCATCTGCCTCAAACACAAACGCAGACCCTTGCGGGTTTGCACTAGTGGTTCACTAACTTTACCAGTGCCGTTCAGTCAATAACTTTGTTTACCACTGGATCTGCAAAAATGTCCCTGACTGGGCGCACTAAGTTTGTATGGATTACTTCGTGTTTTCGGAAATTCTTATTCTATTAAAAGCGTTAAGCTGCATTTCAATGCTGGAACTGAACGCTTGAAAAACGCACCAATATGGTTACATTTATTTACCAATATATCTCACTTCGGCATCTTACTTAGGTATATCCCATGAACACCAAGGCGATTTTTGAACCGGTCGGACACGAATCGCTGGCCGATGCCGTAGTGGCACAGATCGAAGACCTCATCGCGTCGGGTATTCTGAAACAGGGCCGCAAGCTGCCGTCCGAGAGGGATCTGGCCGAGATGCTTCGGGTCTCAAGGCCAAAGCTGCGCGAAGCACTGGCCGTGCTGGAAGAGCGCGGGCTGGTCACCACTCAGCATGGTGAGGGGACCTTTGTCGCTGCCCTAACCGGGCAAGCGATGTTGCCGGCCCTTCTGGCGCTCTACGAACGGCATGAGCCTGCCTTTTTCGACCACCTGGAATACCGCCGCGAACAAGAAGGCTTTGCCGCCCGTCTTGCCGCGCGCAGGTCCACCAAGGCCGACAAGGAGAGGATCGCCGAAATCCTCGACGAGAATGTTCGGGCGTGGGAGGCGAACGATGCGCAAGCCTCACGCGAAGCGGATTTCGCCCTGCATGCTGCCATCGTCGACGCAAGCCAGAACGCAACTTTAATACATATGATGGCCTCGATCTACGAACTGACCAAGCGCGGCGTTTTCTATAACCGCAGTTTCCTGAAATCGATTGACGGTTCGGGCAAACAGCTGCTGGATCAGCACCTTGCCCTGGGTCAAGCGGTGATTGACGGAGACGAAAAGCGCGCCGAACAGGCCGCGCTAGACCATATAGACTTTGTCGAGCGCTCCTTCAGGACAGGGATAGAACAGCAGCGCCGCGAGGTTATGGCCGAGAAACGGCGTCTTCTGTCGCGCTAGACATTTAGTACCAAAGCCGCCCGCAACGGACGGCTTTGATCAGTGCATTCAGCAAAACCGAAGAGGTGTTCAGGCCTGTACGGCCTTCATAAACCGATCTCGGATCACCACCGGGTCCATCGTGATCGGCGGCATCTTGGCGTTGCCACTTTCGCATTTGCTGACGATGATGGTCATCTGCTGGGCGTCCAGCGCCTCTTGCAACACGCGACCTGTATCTTCGGCGGCGCATTCAATCACGTGCTCACATCCTGCCGCAGCCGCCATTTTCGCCAGCGACGTCTTCAACCCAGCATAGGTCGGCTGATCCCCGGTGGATCCGTATGAGCCATTGTCGACGATCAGCAGGATGTAATTGTCAGCCACGTTGTTCGCGATGGTCGGCAGAGTTCCCAGATTAGTCAGAACGGAGCCGTCCCCGTCGATCACGATCACCGGCTTGGGCTGGGACAGGGCCAACCCCAGACCTATGGATGAAGCCAACCCCATCGTGCCCAGCATGTAGAAATTCGTTGGCTGGTCATCAATCGCATGAAGCTCTTGGCTAGGAATGCCGATGTTGCAAACCACCAGTTGATCCCGCAGGATAGGAGCGATTTCTTTCAGGATTTCGGAACGGATCATTGGTCGCCATAGCCTCCCCAGAAGTTGGCGTCGGTCAGAATGGCAACCGGCTTGTTGCACATGAACGTGTATTTCAGGATCGCATCCAACTCGGCCACATCCACCTGATGGTGAAAGTGGTAAGTCGGAATATTGAGCTGCGCCAACAACGCTTTGGTGTGAACAGCCATCTCAACCTGGCAGGCAATCGGCTCGCGCAGCTCACCGCGGTACGAGATCAGCATCGGAAGTGGCATCCGGTAGTACTGGATCAGAGTCGCCAATGTGTTGATCGTCACTCCGATCGCTGTGTTCTGCATGATAATGGCCGGGCGCTTGCCACCCATCCAAGCGCCTGCACACAGACCCATCCCCTCATCCTCTTTGTTTGACGGGATGTGATAGATGCCTTCGCGCTGGTCGATCTCTTCAATGACGCCAGCCAGTTGTTTGCAGGGGACGGTGGTCACGAACGAAATATCATTCGCCACCAGGTCGTCAGTGATCTTCTTGTCTATATTCATCTTCCGGCTGTCAGTCCTATTGTTGTCGCCCAAGGGCGTGATTGACGGTTATCACCTGCGGTACACATGCACCGCGCATGGGGCATGACGCACAACGCGCGACGCGGTGGAGCCCAAGAAATAGTCGCTGAGATCGGGCTTGTGGGACCCGATGACGATGCAATCGACACCTTTCTCTGCCGCATAATCTATGATCGTGCGCGCCGTGTGGCCCTTTACGAGTTCGGAACTCACCCCTTCCAGCCCTTCGACTTTGCGAGACAGCTCCACTCGGGCACGGCGAAACCCTTCGGCCACCAGATCCTTGTCCAGAAATGCACTGACCGAGCCCTGAGGCATTTCGTAAACGTGCAGAGCGATTATCTCTCCGCCGCCCTGAGACAAGGCTCGGGCCACTTCCAGAGTGTGTTGCGAGATATCGTGATCCAGCGCCATTGGAACGAGAACTTTCTTGTACATGTCAAACTCCTTTCGACCCGGTCGGCCCTATCAAGCCAAGGATAGTACCCAGCGCGGTATCAAGGCCAGAGAACAGTTTGGCAGGTGGTGGTTGGACCGATCATCCCTCCGCACGCAGATCAAATTCTTCATCCGGGAAGTACTTGGCGAGACGGACATCAGCCGCCCTTGCATGCCCCTCCATCCCTTCCACGCGCGAAATTCTGGCTGTGGCCAGAGCAATGGGTTTTGAGCCTTCCCGGGTCGCCCGCTGCCATGTAACGATCTTCATGTATTTGTGGACGCTAAGGCCGCCCGTGTAGCTGGCAGCACCCGAGGTCGGCAGAACGTGGTTGGTGCCCGTTGCCTTGTCCCCATAGGATACAGTGGTCTCTTCCCCCAGAAACAAAGAGCCATAGCAGGTCAGACGATCCAGCCACCATTCCAAGTCATCGGCCTGAACGGTTAGGTGTTCCGGCGCGTAGTCATCGGAGCAGGCGGCCATCTCTTCGCGATCCGAACAAACGATGACCTCGGCATAGTCGCGCCATGCAGCAGCCGCGTTTTCTCGGTTCAGGTCAGGAAGATCTGCGATCAGTTCGGGCACCAGTGTCATGACATTCTGCGCAAGCGCCCGGTCATCTGTCACCAGCCAGACAGGAGAGTTATACCCGTGTTCCGCCTGACTCACGAGATCGGTGGCCACAACAAACGGGTCCGCACTGCTGTCGGCAAGGACTAGACTATCGGTCGGTCCTGCGATCATGTCGATGCCAACTTCACCGTAGAGGATGCGCTTGGCCTCCGCGACGAATTGGTTCCCCGGCCCTACAAGGATATTTGCGCGTGGCAGGCCGAACAGGCCGTATCGCATCGCGGCGACACCCTGCACCCCTCCCATCGCCAGAATACTGTCGGCCCCACAGATATGGGCCGCATAGACTACTGCAGGCGCAACACCCTCATCCGGTTTCGGAGGAGAACACGCGATGATGTGGCGGCATCCGGCGACCTTGGCGGTTGTTACGGTCATGATTGCACTGGCGATATGGCTGTAACGACCGCCGGGCACATAGCACCCCGCCGCATCCACTGGGATCGCCTTTTGACCAGCGATCACTCCGGGCACGATCTCGGTTTGGACGTCGGTCATTGTGGCCTTTTGCGCCTCGGCAAAATGGCGGACGTTGTTGTGGGCGAAACGGATATCCGCCTTCAGCTTTTCGGGGACCCGCGCAATTGCGGCGTCAATCTCGTCCTGCGTCATCAGAACGTTGCCGTCGAACCTGTCGAACTTGGCCGCATATTGCAGCGCTTTCGCATCGCCGCCTGCTTCGATCTCCGCCAGGATGGTCTTGACCGTATCGTGAACCTCGGGCGCATCAGATTGCGCCGTCAGCATCGCCTTTTTGAGATAGTCGCGCGCCATAGTCAGCCCCTGCTCCCGGTTCTTGCCCGGCCACTCTGTCAGAGGCGAAATCGGCTTTGCAAGCGTTTGTGGGACCGCAAACGAAACTCTTTTCGATCTTCTAACCCCATTTAAGAAAAGATAAATTTCGGCATTGGGAAAGCTGAAACTCAGCCTCGCAAGAGGACCTCTGCGCCGTTATTACCTTCGGATTCAGCGGGCGGATCGACCCTCTTCAAGGTGTGGGGTAGGCGGTCGAACGAGGCGATTCGCAGATGCACTCGGGCAAAAGAAAACGCCCCTGACACAGGTCAGAGGCGTTTCCAAGAAAATATTCAGAGGGCGCTTAGCCGCGCTCTTCGATGATCTCAACCAGATGCGGGATCTTGTTGACCATGCCGCGGACCGAAGGAGTATCCTCCAGCTCACGGGTGCGGTGCATCTTGTTCAGGCCCAGGCCGATCAGGGTTGCGCGCTGTTCGGCGGGGCGACGGATCGGAGAACCGATCTGCTTGACGACGATGGTTTTTGCCATTGCTCGCTACTCCTTACGCTTCGGCTTCAGCCGGTGCTTCGTCCCGCTTGGGCAGGATGTCGGCAACTTTTTTACCACGACGTGCGGCAACCGAACGCGGGCTCTGCTCTTTCTGCAGGCCGTTGATGGTGGCGCGGATCATGTTGTACGGGTTCTGCGAGCCCAGCGACTTGGACACAACGTCCTTAACGCCCAGCATTTCGAACACTGCACGCATCGGACCACCGGCGATGATACCAGTACCTTCGGGTGCGGTGCGCATGACCACTTTACCAGCGCCGTGACGGCCCTCGATGTCGTGGTGCAGAGTACGACCTTCGCGCAGTTGCACGCGGATCATCTGACGCTTGGCTTGCTCAGTCGCCTTTCGGATGGCCTCAGGTACTTCTTTCGCTTTACCTTTACCAAAGCCGACGCGGCCTTTCTGATCGCCGACAACCACCAGAGCGGCGAAGCCAAAGCGCTTACCACCTTTTACGGTTTTCGACACGCGGTTGATTGCGACCAGGCGATCTGCAAATTCCGGTGCTTCTTCACGGTCGCGGCCACGGCCCCGACGGTTTTCACGTTCTGCCATTTGGCATCCCTTTTCTCATGTGGCGCATACGGCGCCGTTTGCTTCAATCCAAGTGAGCCGCGACTGTTGCCGAGGCCCCCGGATCATCGGGGCAGCCGCAAAGCTGCCCGCAAGTCTTAGATCTTCAGACCACCTTCACGCGCGGCGTCGGCAACTGCCTTCACCTTGCCGTGGAACAGGAAGCCACCACGATCGAAATAGGCCTCTTCGACGCCTGCCTTCTTGGCACGCTCGGCGATGGCCGCGCCCACTTTGGTGGCCGCTTCGACGTTGTTCTTGCCAACAACACCCAGATCTTTTTCCAGGGTCGAGGCCGATGCCAGGGTCACGCCGCGAACGTCGTCGATCAGCTGAACGCTGATGTTCTTGTTCGAACGGTGAACCGACAGGCGTACACGGCCGGCGTTGACTTTGCGAAGTTTGTTCCGAACGCGCAGGCGGCGCTTCAGAAACAGGGTTCTTTTGCTGTTTGCCATTGTTTGCGTCCTTACTTCTTCTTGCCTTCCTTGCGGAAGATGAACTCGCCCTTGTAGCGGATGCCCTTGCCTTTGTAAGGCTCGGGACGGCGCCATTCGCGGATTTTGGCCGCGACTTCGCCCACCTGCTGCTGGTCGATACCTTCCACAACGATCTCGGTCTGCTTCGGCGCGGTGATGGTGACACCTTCCGGAGCAGTGAAATCAACGTCGTGGCTGTAGCCCAGGTTCAGCTTCAGGGTGTTGCCCTGCATCTGAGCCCGGTAACCAACACCCTGGATCTCCAGCTCTTTTTTGAAGCCTTCGGTCACACCGGTTACCAGGTTGGCAACCATGGTGCGGCTCATGCCCCACTGCTGGCGGGCACGCTTGGACATGCCACGGGGGTCGATCTTGACCACGTTGTCTTCAACCGACAGCGTCACGTCGTCGGTGGCGGTGAAGCTGCGGGTGCCTTTCGGACCTTTGACTTCGATGGTCTGACCCGACACAGAGGCGGTAACGCCGCTGGGCAGCTCGACCGGTTTTTTACCAATACGAGACATTGCAGACCTCCTTAGAAGACGGTGCAGAGCACTTCGCCGCCAACATTGTTGGAGCGAGCGTTTGCGTCCGACATCACACCTTTCGGAGTGCTGACAATCGACACGCCCAGACCCTGACGGACCTGCGGGATGTCATTGACGCCCATGTAGACGCGACGACCGGGCTTCGAGACCCGCTTCAGTTCGCGAATAACAGGGGTGCCTTCGTAGTACTTCAGGCTGATTTCGATGGCCGGATGACCGTTTGCACCGGTCGTCTTTTCATAGCCACGGATGTAGCCTTCGTCCGCTAGCACGTCCAGAACCCAACCGCGCAGCTTGGAAGCCGGGGTGGAAACGGTGGACTTGCCGCGCATTTGCGCGTTGCGGATACGGGTGAGCATATCGCCGATAGGATCATTCATATCTATGTCTCCCTTACCAGCTCGATTTCACCATGCCGGGGATCTGACCAGCAGAACCCAGCTCGCGCAGCGCGATACGGCTGACCTTCAGCTTACGGTAGTAAGCGTGGGGACGACCGGTCAGCTGACAACGGTTGTGCAGACGGGTAGCCGAGCTGTTGCGCGGCAGTTTCGCCAGTTTCAGACGCGCTTTGAAACGCTCTTCCATCGGGCGGCTCTCGTCATTCGCGATTTCTTTCAGCTCGGCACGCTTTGCGGCATATTTGGCCACCAGGCGTTCGCGCTTCTTCTCGCGTTCGATCATTGCTTTTTTAGCCATGTCTCAATCCTCCCGGCGCTTACGCGTTGAACGGCATGTTGAATGCTTTCAACAGGCTCTTCGCTTCAGCGTCGGTTTTCGCTGTGGTGGCAATTACGATATCCAGGCCCCAGACCTCGTCGACCTTGTCGAAGTCGATTTCCGGGAACACGATGTGCTCTTTCATGCCCATGGCAAAATTGCCCTGACCATCGAAAGACGGCTTAACACCGCGGAAGTCACGAACGCGCGGCAGCGCGATGGTGATCAGGCGATCCAGGAATTCGTACATCCGGTCACCGCGCAGGGTCACTTTCGCGCCCAGCGGCATGTCTTCACGGACGCGGAAACCCGCGATCGACTTCTTCGCCTTGGTTGCAACGGCCTTTTGACCAGCAATCGCAGTCAGATCTTCGACGGCAGCTTTCGCTTTCTTCGAATCTTTGACCGCCTCAGCACCACAACCGATGTTCAGAACGATCTTGTCCAGCTTGGGAAGCTGCATGTCGTTCTTGTAGCCAAACTCTTCTTTCAGAGCGGCACGGATGGTTTCAACGTACTGAGCTTTCAGACGCGGGGTGTAGGTTGCGGAATCAAGCATCGATCACGTCCCCTGTGGTCTTGGCGAAGCGAACCTTCTTGTCACCTTCCATGCGGAAGCCAACGCGGGTTGCTTTGCCGTTCTTGTCCAGCAGCGCCAGGTTCGACAGCTCGATCGGGTTTGCCTGAGGCAGGCGACCACCTTGCGAGGTTTGCGACTGACGTGTGTGACGGATGGCGATGTTGATGCCTTCGACAACAGCTTTACCGGCTTTGGGGTCAACCGAGGAAATGGTTCCCTCTTTGCCCTTGTCCTTGCCGGCCAGCACGACGACCTTGTCGCCTTTGCGGAGTTTAGCAGCCATGATTACAGCACCTCCGGAGCCAGCGAGATGATTTTCATGAAGTTCTTGCCGCGAAGTTCGCGAACAACGGGGCCAAAGATACGGGTACCGACTGGCTCGTTGTTGTTGTTCAGGATGACGGCGGCGTTGCGATCGAAACGGATCGCGGTGCCGTCTTCGCGACGGACTTCCTTGGCGGTGCGTACGACGACGGCCTTACGGACGTCACCTTTCTTTACGCGGCCGCGCGGGATGGCTTCCTTCACCGAGACGACAATGATGTCGCCAACGGAGGCGTATTTACGCTTGGAACCACCCAGGACCTTGATGCACTGAACTCGGCGTGCGCCGGAGTTGTCAGCGACATCCAGATTGGTCTGCATCTGGATCATGTGGTTTCTCCCGACCTGTGGGGGCTGGTCTCGTTAGATCCCCCAGGGTTTCGACAAATGGGAAAATCCCGGAGGCTTACGCTTCCAGAACTTCCCAACGTTTCGTCTTCGATTTCGGCGCGCATTCGATGATGCGTACGGTGTCGCCGACCTTGAAGGCGTTCTTTTCGTCGTGAGCCCGGTATTTCTTGGACTTACGAACGGTTTTGTGCAGCAGCGGGTGCTTGAAACGACGCTCAACCGAAACGGTTACGGTTTGCTCGTTGGCGTCGCTGGTTACCACGCCGGACAGGATACGCTTGGGCATAGGATTACTCCTCCGATGCCGCGGCAGCGGCCTTTTCGTTCAGAATGGTTTTGACGCGGGCAGCGTTGCGGCGAGCCGCTTTGATGCCAGCAGTGTTTTCCAGCTGACCGGTTGCCTGTTGAAAGCGCAGGTTAAAGCTTTCTTTCTTCAGGTTGGCCAGTTCCTCACGGAGCTGGTCCGGGGTCTTGTCACGCAGTTCTTGGGCGTTCATCGCCTTTTTCCTTTGCTCAAAACACCAGAAGGCCCCCTGACAGGGTCACCTTGGACCTGGTGGATGAATGATAGACATGCGAATCCCCCGACTCGGCCGGGGGACTTGCAGGATGCCGCCATATAAGGGTTTATTGGGTGGGTGGCAAGAGGAAGTTGAAACGCACCCGCAAGACATCGAAACAAGACTAGCTCAAAGTCTGTTTACAAGCTTCCATCGCCTGGAAGACAACATAAATTGTTGCGCCCAAAGTCGCGGCCAAAACCAGTATTTCAAGCACCGTTTTATTGGCCAAACCGCGAAATCCAAAAATCTCCAAAATAGTCTCGCGAATATCCCAATCTGTTCGATAGAATGTCAGAAAAGTAAGCAATGCAACTCCACCCCAAAGAACAGGGGTCGAAGCTTCCACAGCGTATCTTACGCAAGGATTAATCCCACTTGTAGTTAAAGCTAACACTGATCCGCTCTTCTTCCGCCATGTTCATCGGCACTTCGTGGCGCAGCCAGCTTTCCCACAGCAGGACATCCCCCACCTGAGGCTTCAAATAGATGAACGGCTGCAAATCGCGGCGCCCGCCTTTGAGACGCGTTGGCGCGGCCATCATGCGGCCTGAGCGGGGGTCCTCCAGCTTCAACGCGCTCGCCCCTTCGGGCATGGCAACGTAGGTCGTGCCCGAGATCACACTGTGTGGGTGCAGGTGGCTGGAGTGCATGCCGCCCTCAGGCAGGATGTTAATCCAAAGGTCTTCAAGCTTCAGCTCCCCCTCGCCCAGATCGAACTCCAGATCCTTGGCAAAGGCGGCGACGTGCTGATCCAGCGCCTGCACCAGATCGTTGAAGATCGGGAAGCGCCAGGGCAAATCGGTCAGCGAGGCGTAGCTGGTATAGCCGGGATAGCCATTCTCTTCACACCATTCCTGCCCAGCCTCATCATCCTCGGCGATAACAAGGCAGGAGTTTTCCAGCTCGCCAGCGTCGATCTTGGGATCGAACTCGGACAAAGCTGCACGATAGAGACGGGTAACGAAGAGTGATTCAATCTGTGCCATGCCCCGGCTATATCCCAGCCGGGACGCAAGGGCGAGAGCAGCCGCCTCAGAAAAGCGGCTGCTCGGGTGCGACCTATCGTTAAGCGCTTTAGTAGAAGTAGCGCAGCCAGAGATAGACGTTGGCGATCATCAGGGTCAGGATCATGATCGGGAACGCCATGAGCGCGAATTTGACGAAGCCAATCGGCTGCTTGGCCTTTTCGGCAAAGGCCGCAACCGTCAGGTTGGCGCTTGCGCCCAGCAAGGTCCCGTTGCCGCCAAGGCAGGCGCCCAGAGCCAGCGACCACCACAGAGGCTCGATCGCGTCAGGCCCGCCAAACGTGTCGGCAGTGGACTCGATCAGAGGGATCATCGTCGCCACGAAGGGGATGTTGTCCAGAATGGCCGACAAGATGCCCGAGGCCCAGAAGATGAAGAACGCAGTCCACATCATGTCGCCTTCGGTCAGCTCCAGAACTTTCTCGCCAAAGAACTCTAGCAGACCGACATGCTCGACACCTGCAACGATGACAAACAGACCGCCGAAGAAGAAGATGGTGATCCACTCAACCTCACCAAAAATGTGGTGAACGGATTCGGACTGCTCTTCTCCGTGCTGGTGCCCGTAGGCCAACAGCATCAGCAGCGCAGCACCGGCCAGCGCCGAGGTGCCCGGCTGGATGCCGTAGCCATGGCCAAGCGTGAAGCCAAGAAGGGTCAGCGCCAGAACCGACAGGGATTTGATCATCAGGCCGACATCGGTGATCGCTTCATTTTCATTGAAACGCATGATCTTTTCGCAGGCCGATTTGGGGATGGCGGCCAGCGTGCGGCGGTTCAGCAGGTAAATGATACCGGTCAGCACCACAAGACAGATGGCCGAGATCGGCGCAAGATTGACCACGAAGTCATTGAAGCTGAGGCCCGCGGCCGAGCCGATGATGATGTTCGGCGGATCACCAATCAAAGTGGCCGTACCGCCCACATTCGACGCTAGAATCTCAGCAAAGAAGAACGGGTAAACGCGCGTTTCCAGCGCGTCCGTAATCAGCAAGGTGATCGGTGCGATCAACAGAACGGTAGTCACGTTGTCCAGCAGAGCAGAGAATACCGCCGTGATCAGCGTCAGCATGATCAGGATTCCGGTCGGATTGGCCTTGACCACCTTGGCGGCCTTGATGGCGACGAATTGGAACAACCCACATTTACTGGTGATCCCGACGATCACCATCATGCCGATCAGCAGCGCCAATGTGTTGGCATCAACGCCTGCGACGGCTTGTTCCTGGTTGATGATGCCGAACAGCACCATCAGCGATGCGCCCAGCATGGCCAGAATGGCGCGGTTTACTTTTTCGGTCACCAGGACGGCATAAACAGCAATCAGGATACCGGTGGCGACCCACAGAGGGTCAATCCCCAACAGCTGAGGAACGGAGAACGCGTGTTCTCCATGCGAAACGGAATGGTCGGTCAATGGTCTGATCCGGTCTTTAGGGGTTAGCTCAGCGCGTGATCAATCAACGAGTTCGGGCTGACAGAGCCGACGAAGTGATTGGTCTCGGGTTCCACGAGGAAAACGTGGCGTTTGAATTTGTGGATCAGGAAAATGCCTTCCATCACCGGCGTGTCGGGTGCGAGAACCGGGATGTTGGCCGGGTTGGACATGTGATCTCCGACCCGCTCTTCGTGCAGGCGCTTGATCTGTTCGCTGATGTCTTCCTTGGTCAAATCCATAAAGCTGAGATGGCTGATTGCAACGCGCGACGTCTCATCGCTGACACCAATACGGGCCGCACGCGGCAGGATCATCTTGATCAGCGTAGGCGCGGTGAAAACGCCTTGAAAGCTACCGTCATCCCCCACCACCGGCAAGAACCGGGCGCGGCTGTCTCGGATGATCTCAAACGCTTTGGCGACTGTATCATCGGGATGAATTGTCTTCTGTTTTTCAGGGGGGACCATGACGTCCCGGCAAGTAAGGCCCATACGTGTCCTCGGTCTTTCAGCGGAGTTTCAGAGCCAAGGCACAGTTCGTGCTCAAGCCGTATCGGAGGATGATCGACCCAAGCTCTGATTGAGAAGGTTTTGCGAGCGCTTCTTTTCACCAGATGAGAGAATATGCCACCCCTGAGCCCCATCTTTTTTGCAATGCCGGTATTGAATCTCGGAATTGGGCGCCTAGCGGGTTTGCTAGAGGCCACAAACGAAAAAGCCCCCACCGATTTCTCGGCGGGGGCAATGCTGTTCGGGTTTCCCCGGACTGTTTACCAGTCTTCGCGAACCACGACGCGAGTCTTGATCGGCAGCTTCATCGCGGCCAGGCGCAGGGCCTCACGGGCGATGTCGTCATTGACGCCGTCGATCTCGAACATCACGCGGCCAGGCTTGACTTTGCATGCCCAGCGGTCGACCGAACCTTTACCTTTACCCATACGAACTTCGATCGGCTTAGCCGTGACCGGAGTGTCGGGGAAGATGCGGATCCAGACACGACCCTGACGCTTCATGTGACGCGTCATGGCACGACGTGCAGCTTCGATCTGGCGTGCAGTTACACGCTCAGGCTCAAGAGCTTTCAGGCCGTAGGTGCCAAAGTTCAGATCAGAGCCGCCCTTGGCGAGACCCTTGATCCGACCTTTGTGCATCTTGCGGAATTTAGTACGCTTTGGTTGAAGCATATCTTTCCCTCCTTAGCGACGACCGCCACCAGCACCACGAGGTGCAGGGCCGTCCTGGAGTTCCTGTGCTTTACGGTCACGTGCCTGCGGATCGTGCTCCATGATCTCACCTTTGAAGATCCAGACCTTGATCCCGATGATCCCGTAGGGGGTCATCGCTTCGGCATGTGCGTAATCGATGTCGGCACGCAGAGTGTGCAGAGGCACGCGGCCTTCACGGTACCACTCGGTCCGTGCGATTTCGGCCCCGCCCAGACGACCAGCGACGTTCACCCGGATACCCAGGGCGCCCATGCGCATGGCGTTCTGAACCGAGCGCTTCATTGCGCGACGGAACGAAACACGACGTTCCAGCTGCTGAGCGATGGACTCGGCAACCAGCTGCGCGTCAAGCTCGGGCTTGCGCACTTCGACGATGTTCAGGTGCAGTTCGCTGTCGGTCATACGAGCAAGCTTTTTGCGCAGAACTTCGATGTCTGCACCTTTCTTGCCGATGATGACACCGGGGCGTGCAGTGTGGATCGTAACGCGGCACTTCTTGTGCGGACGTTCGATGATCACACGGGCAACACCGGCCTGCTTGCACTCTTTGTTGATGAACTCACGGATCTTGAGGTCTTCCAGCAGAAGATCACCGTAGTCCTTGGTGTCGGCGTACCAGCGGCTGTCCCAGGTGCGGTTGACCTGCAGGCGCATGCCGATCGGATTTACTTTATGACCCATTAGGCTTGCTCCTCAACTTGACGCACCTTGATGGTGATCTCCGAGAACGGCTTCATGATCTTGCCGAAACGGCCACGGGCACGCGGACGACCGCGCTTCATGACCAGGTTCTTACCAACCCATGCTTCGGCGACGATCAGCTCGTCAACGTCCAGGTTGTGGTTGTTTTCGGCATTCGCGATTGCGGACTGCAGGCACTTCTTGACGTCCTGCGCGACACGCTTGTTCGAGAAAGTCAGGTCGGTCAGAGCCTTCTCAACTTTCTTGCCGCGGATCATTTGCGCAACCAGGTTCAGTTTCTGCGGGCTGGTGCGAAGCATACGGGTTTTCGCCATTGCTTCGTTTTCAGCCACGCGGCGGGGGTTTTTTTCCTTGCCCATGACTTACTTCCGCTTCGCTTTTTTGTCTGCGGCGTGGCCATAATAGGTGCGGGTCGGCGAGTATTCACCGAACTTCTGACCGATCATGTCTTCCGAGACGTTGACGGGAATGTGCTTCTGGCCGTTGTACACACCAAAGGTCAGACCCACGAACTGGGGCAGAATGGTGGAACGACGCGACCAGATTTTGATGACTTCGTTGCGGCCCGACTCGCGCGCTGCTTCGGCTTTTTTCAGCACGTAAGCATCGACGAAAGGACCCTTCCAAACAGAGCGAGACATGGATTAACGTCCCTTCTTCTTGGCGTGCCGCGAGCGGATGATCAGCTTCTGGGACGCTTTGTTCTTGTTGCGGGTACGCTTACCCTTGGTGTCCTTACCCCACGGCGTAACCGGCGTACGGCCACCCGAGGTACGACCTTCACCACCACCGTGCGGGTGATCGATCGGGTTCATTGCAACACCACGAACCGACGGACGAACGCCCTTGTGGCGCATACGACCGGCTTTACCGAGGTTTTGGTTCGAGTTGTCGGGGTTGGACACGGCACCGATGGTGGCCATGCATTCCTGACGGACCATGCGCAGCTCGCCCGAGCTCAGACGGATCTGAGCGTAGCCGCCATCGCGACCAACGAATTGAGCGTAAGTACCGGCCGCACGTGCGATCTGACCGCCTTTACCAGGCTTCATCTCGATGTTGTGAACGATGGTACCGATGGGCATGCCCGAGAACGGCATTGCGTTGCCCGGCTTGATGTCAGCCTTGGCGGATGCCACGACTTTGTCACCAACAGCCAGACGCTGCGGAGCCAGGATATATGCCTGCTCGCCGTCTTCGTATTTTACCAGTGCGATGAATGCGGTCCGGTTCGGGTCATATTCGATCCGCTCGACGGTTGCCGCGACATCAAATTTGTTCCGTTTGAAGTCAACGATCCGGTAGAGACGCTTTGCGCCACCGCCGCGGCGGCGTGAAGTGATCCGTCCGGTGTTGTTCCGGCCGCCCGATTTGGTCAAACCCTCTGTGAGAGACTTGACCGGACGTCCTTTCCAAAGCTCCGAACGGTCGATCAGCACCAGCCCGCGCTGGCCCGGCGTCGTCGGCTTGTACGACTTGAGTGCCATGCTTTCTGTCTTCCGTTTAGCAAGTGCAGGGAGTTTCCCCGCTATGTGATAGGCCCCCGTAGGTGCCAAGGGTATAGGGCCCCGAAGGTCCCCGGTTACAAATATCAGAGGCCCCGGAACGAATCCGAGGCCGCAAGATTGGGAGCGTGTAACAGGGTTGGGGGTGGGTGTCTATAGGGGGCGGCGGATTCTTTCAAGCTAGCCAAGTGCATGCTGCAAATCTCGGTAGCACTCGTTAATTCTTACCGGTGGCGCCACAGATTGAACAGTTTTGGACAACCGTTTCCAAATCACTTTCGGAACGAAGGGTTGGGAGTTCCTGTGTAGCAATTCAGAATCCATGGATACGAGCTTGTGACATAGTACCCGTATTGACCATCAACGGTCATACCATTGCATTCATCCAGATCTCCATTGCCTGTGAACTCATAGTCTTCAATGTAAGTGCCATCCGGCATACCACCCGGGCCGTTCGGCGGTTTTGGCCTCTCCGTAGACTTCAACTCATAGCCCGAGAGGGCCGCTCGAATTTTCCCGTCGCTATCCTCGAAGATTGTTCCGTATATCGAGAAACCGTCTGACGCAAAACCGATTACTGGAGAAGGCGCATCGAACTGTCGGTCATTGAACAGTGCGTTCGGGTTCGAATGGTAGTGATACCTGCCATCTGGCTGTGTATGCGCATTATGTAAATCAACCCCAAAGTACTTATCGTAAGATGGCGGATCAATCAGCCAGGGGTCGCGGATGGTACAACCAGCAAGCACGTTGCCGTTTTTGTCAGCTCGGGGAGCATCTGGTCGATAGCAACCTGCCGAAAGCAAATCCACAGGTACGCCATTCAACAATATGGCGTTGTATGCCTGTTGGCCGAGGGGACTCGGGTTTGTAGCCTTTTCTGGTTTTCGCGTAATTTGGAATTCACTCAACAAAGGACGAAAGTCATTGGCAAAACGTGCTGTCGCACCATTGAAGTCATGGTTGGGTGTCCCATTCGTAGCAATTGTACAAGTCTCGTTGTCGGCGTCTATCTTGACTTGTGCCTCGTAGGAGGTGCCCTTTTGGATATCTTCGACGTCCGCTTTGTAGCTACCAATGTAGTCAGCGCAATCGCCTGATCTGCTGGTCAGAATGGCATTCCTAATGTCGGTTGGAGCTGATTCCTGCGAAAAACAGGGAAACGGCAAGGCCAGGGCAAAAACGCAAAAGACAGACAATCTCAATTTCGATACCTCCACGAACTGGTGGTGACACTTCTCAGGTTCTTATGACATTGTATTTGAAACTTATTGTTGTTGTATCATCTTTCTGGGTTCAGCGCTCTGTGTGCGTAGAGCAGAGGTCCTTGCGTCGCAGATTACTATCAAGACGCAATAACAAGTCGATTTGATCGTTTCTGTCGCATACGCAGATTCCGGTATCGCAGCGGTGTCTATCGATCACACAACAAAGGCTTCACCAAGTACTCACCCCAAAGACCGTCTGCGGCACAGCGGCTCGGACTCCACCGCGATCCTCTGCTTGAGTTTGATATGCCCCAGCACCTCGCGAAAGGCGCGGTGTTTGGGTTTGGCTTCCAGATAATCCACCAGTTTGAGCAGGTTGATCGGGTGCTTCGAAATCAACGCCTCGATCCGTTGCACCGCGTCGTCCAACTCATAGTGATCCACGTACTGGCAGGCCACTTGCGTGGGCGTCAGCAGGCAGTAGTCCTGCGGGCGTTTATCGGTGTAGCGTGTGATATCGAATGGCGACGCGCCGAGGGCGTGGAACTTGGGGATGTGCACGCGCATATCAGCCTTGGCGTGCTCCAACACCGTGCCGGAGGTCTGGCGGAACCCCAGCGGACCAAGCTTGCCGACCACATGCTTGCGCATCGCCGGAGAGATCATGTCCACATCTGCCCGGTCGTATTTCAGATCATCAAACACCGACAGCAGCCCCAGCTTCTCATCGGCAATCTGAAAATAAGGCTCGGCACTGAACGCCCGCATTTGCTCCAGCACCTGCACACGCACAGTTTCAGGGTCTGAAACGAAATCGGCCCCGGCGGGTTGAACCGCCGAGGCCGTGAATGCTCGCAGTAAGCGTCGGATCAAAGACCGGTGCTCACGTCGATTGTGTTACCCTCTTCCAGGGTCACATATGCTTTTTTGACGTCTTTCCGACGGCCCAGCTGGCCGCGGAACCGCTTGACCTTGCCTTTGGTCACGGTGGTGTTCACCGCTTTGACCTTCACACCAAACAGTGCCTCAACGGCCTCTTTGATCTGCGGCTTGTTGCTGTCGATCGCCACTTCAAAGACAACCGCGCCGTTTTCGGACGCCATGGTCGACTTTTCGGTGATGATCGGCTTGCGGATCACGTCGTAGTGTTCTGCCTTCGCGCTCATTTCAGACGAGCCTCCAGTGCTTCGACAGCCGCTTTAGTGAGCACCAGGGTGTCACGCTTGAGGATGTCATAGACGTTTGCGCCCATCGTCGGCAGGATATCCAGACCTTCGATGTTCTTGGACGCTTTCAGGAACCCTTCGTTCACGGTCGCGCCGTCGATGACCAGAGCGCGTTTCCAGCCCAGGTTTGCAACCTGTTTGGCCAGAGCGGCGGTCTTGCCTTCGGCTTCGGCGTTTTCGATCACAACCAGTTCACCTGCCTTGGCTTTCGCCGACAGAGCGTGGCGCAGGCCAAGCTTGCGGAACTTCTTGGGCAGGTCGTGGCCGTGCGAACGCACAACGGGGCCTTTGTAGATACCACCACCACGGAAGATCGGCGCGTTGCGGTCACCATGGCGTGCGCCACCGGTGCCCTTCTGGCGATAGATCTTCTTGGTCGAGTAGCTGGTTTCCGAGCGGGTCTTCACCTTGTGTGTGCCGGCCTGCGCGTTGTTACGCTGCCAACGGACCACACGGTGCAGAATGTCCGCACGCGGCTCGAGACCGAACAGATCGGCGTTCAGCTCGATGTCGCCGGCTTTGCCGCCGTCCAGTTTGATTACATCAAGTTTCATGCTTCACCACCTTCCGCGGGAGCTTCTTCCGCAGGTGCTTCGGTTGCAGCCGATTTCACAGCAGCCGGGAAAGGCAGGCCTTCCGGTGCTTTCTTCTTCACGGCGTCCTTGACGGTGACCCAGCCCGACTTCGGTCCGGGAACGGCGCCTTTGATGAAGACCAGGTTCCGGTCGGCGTCGGTTTTGACGACTTCCAGGTTCTGGGTGGTAACACGGGCAGCACCCATGTGACCGGCCATCTTCTTGCCTTTGAAAACCTTGCCCGGGTCCTGACACTGACCGGTCGAACCGTGCGAACGGTGGCTGATCGAAACACCGTGCGAGGCGCGCAGACCACCAAAGTTCCAGCGCTTCATCGCACCGGCAAAGCCTTTACCGATCGAGGTGCCCGAAACGTCAACTTTCTGACCTTCCAGGAAGTGTTCTGCCGAAATCTCGGCGCCCACATCAATCAGACCATCTTCGGAGACGCGGAACTCGGCCAGCTTACGCTTGGGCTCAACCTTTGCAGCGGCGTAGTGCCCGCGCATGGCTTTCGAGGTGCGTTTTGCCTTGGCAGCGCCGGCGCCCAGCTGAACGGCGGTGTAGCCGTCTTTGTCAGCGGTACGCTGTGCAACGACCTGCAGGTTGTCCAGGTGAAGAACGGTCACAGGGATCTGCTTGCCGTCTTCCATGAACAGCCGGGTCATGCCGACTTTTTTTGCGATAATACCAGAGCGCATAATCTATACCCTCCGATCTTACGACTGCAGCTTGATCTCGACGTCCACACCAGCAGCGAGGTCGAGCTTCATCAGCGCGTCAACGGTCTGGGGGGTCGGATCAACGATGTCGAGCAGACGCTTGTGCGTACGGATCTCGAACTGGTCGCGGGATTTCTTGTCAACGTGAGGGCCACGGAGAACCGTGAACTTCTCAATCTTGTTCGGCAGCGGGATAGGGCCGCGCACGTTCGCGCCGGTCCGCTTGGCAGTGTTGACGATCTCTTGCGTGCTGGCATCCAGAACGCGATAGTCAAATGCCTTCAGCCGAATACGGATATTTTGGCTTTGCATATTAACAGCCTTTTTTAGGCGTTGAGGTTGAGAGGAGGACAGACGCGCATCGCCAACCCTCTTCGAACCCAAAAGGCGGGAATCACCCCGCCTTGACGTTCTTATCGAGAACTCGCGCGTATTAGTGGGGTTGGTGGGGTTTGGCAAGGGGTTTGTTGGCTTTGTCCCACCTCAAAGAGCGACACGACCTAGCACTAAGAACTGATCTTCAGGACCAACTTCGCAACAAGAACGCGCTAAAGAACTATGGGCGAGGTGTAAAGCCTACACGCGACAATTGAGCATTCAGAGAAAACCGACTTGGTCTGGAAGGTTTTCACCCCACGCTACAGTGAATACGCTGGTTGACGACACAGGTTCTGGACGTGCTTTAGCGCTTCAGATTCTGTTAGGCTGCTCGGCAAGCCGGACGTCGAACCGCTTACGCTCGCGGCTAAACTCACTGATATCACAGTCGACTTCCTGGTCGTCGTCACTAAGGATCGCAGCACGCATGTCCTCCAGATCCTTGCTGTGAAGGATTTGCGTTCCATAGTTCAAGAATTCAAAACCTAACATGATTTCCTCCTGATTGCGTCAGCGGATCGGCCTGCGCACGCCCCGCTTTTTGTTTCAGATCACATGTGGGTTTCCTGTCTTTGGGTGAGGTGGAGTTTGGATTAAGAAACCACAATCCGTTTTGCCCTTAACGACGGCGAGCTTTCCAAGCGTCATCTCGGTTCGAAAACGTTTAGGCCCACCTCGGAAACGTATAGCTCAAACGAAAAAGGGCGTCCCGAGGGACGCCCTTTCCGTCTGATTATTCGCTTGCGCGAATTATTCAGTGATTTTCGATACAACGCCGGCGCCGACGGTGCGGCCGCCTTCGCGGATCGCGAAGCGCAGGCCCTGCTCCATCGCGATCGGTGCGATCAGCTCAACGCCGAACGACACGTTGTCGCCGGGCATGACCATCTCGGTGCCTTCCGCCAGGGTCACGGTGCCGGTCACGTCAGTTGTACGGAAGTAGAACTGAGGACGGTAGTTCGCGAAGAACGGAGTGTGACGACCGCCTTCTTCCTTGGTCAGGATGTAGGCTTCGGCTTCGAACTTGGTGTGCGGTGTAACCGAACCCGGCTTACACAGAACCTGGCCACGCTCAACGCCGTCACGGTCAACACCACGCAGCAGCGCGCCGATGTTGTCGCCCGCTTCACCGCGGTCCAGCAGCTTGCGGAACATTTCAACGCCGGTGCAGGTGGTTTTCGAAGTGTCGCGGATGCCGACGATTTCGATTTCGTCACCAACGTTGATCACGCCGCGCTCAACACGACCGGTCACAACGGTACCACGACCCGAGATCGAGAACACGTCTTCGATCGGCATCAGGAACGGCTGGTCAACAGCACGCTCAGGGGTGTCGATGTACTCATCAACGGCCGCCATCAGTTCCTTGATCTTCTCTTCGCCGATTTCAGGCTTGTTGCCTTCCATCGCGGCCAGAGCCGAACCTGCGATGATCGGAATATCGTCGCCAGGGTATTCGTAGCTGGACAGCAGTTCGCGAACTTCCATCTCAACCAGTTCCAGCAGCTCTTCGTCGTCAACCTGGTCAACTTTGTTCAGGAACACGACCATCTTCGGGATGCCAACCTGGCGGCCCAGCAGGATGTGCTCGCGGGTCTGCGGCATCGGGCCGTCAGCAGCGTTCACAACCAGGATCGCGCCGTCCATCTGAGCAGCACCGGTGATCATGTTCTTGACGTAGTCGGCGTGGCCGGGGCAGTCAACGTGCGCGTAGTGGCGGTTCTCGGTCTCGTATTCCACGTGGGCGGTCGAGATGGTGATGCCGCGCGCTTTCTCTTCCGGCGCACCGTCAATCTGGTCATACGCTTTGAAGTCACCGAAATACTTGGTGATCGCTGCGGTCAGCGTCGTCTTGCCGTGGTCAACGTGCCCAATCGTGCCGATGTTGACGTGCGGTTTTGTACGCTCAAACTTTTCCTTTGCCATGATGGCCTCCTTTTTCGGTAATGAAGGGAGCGTGATACCCACGCTCCCTCAAATCTTTGGTTATGCGTATTTCGCCTGGATCTCGTCCGAGATGTTCTGCGGAACCGGATCGTAGTGGTCGAACTGCATGGTGAACTGGGCACGGCCCGACGACATCGAACGCAGAGTGTTGATGTAGCCAAACATGTTCGCCAGCGGAACGAACGCGTCGATTGCGATCGCGTTGCCGCGCGGTTCCTGACCAGACACCTGGCCACGACGCGAGGTCAGGTCGCCGATGATACCGCCGGTGTATTCTTCCGGGGTGATCACTTCGACCTTCATGATCGGTTCCAGCAGTTTCGCGCCAGCTTTGCGCATGCCTTCACGCATACACATACGGGCCGCGATTTCGAACGCCAGAACGCTCGAGTCAACGTCGTGGAACTTACCGTCCAGCAGGGCAACCTTGAAGTCGATCACGGGGAAGCCAGCCAGAGGGCCGCTGTCCATAACCGACTGGATGCCTTTTTCGACACCCGGGATGTATTCCTTCGGAACGGCACCACCAACGATGCGGCTTTCGAACGAATAACCTTCGCCCGGCTCGGTCGGCGTGATCTCGAGTTTAACCTCACCGAACTGACCCGAACCACCCGACTGTTTCTTGTGGGTGTAGGTGTGCTCGACCGGCATTGAGATGGTTTCGCGATAGGCCACCTGAGGAGCACCGATGTTCGCTTCAACCTTGAACTCACGCTTCAGACGGTCAACCAGGATGTCCAGGTGAAGTTCACCCATGCCCTTCATGATGGTCTGACCCGATTCCAGGTCGGTTTCCACACGGAAGGACGGGTCTTCGGCGGCCAGACGGGCCAGACCCTGGGACATCTTCTCTTGGTCGCCCTTGGTTTTGGGCTCAACCGCGATTTCGATCACCGGATCGGGGAAGGTCATGGTTTCTAGAACCACCGGATCCTTCGCGTCACACAGGGTGTCACCGGTGGTGGTGTCTTTCAGACCCGCCAGCGCGATGATGTCGCCTGCAAACGCTTCTTCGATCTCTTCCCGGTTGTTCGAGTGCATCATCATCATACGACCGATGCGCTCTTTCTTACCTTTGGTCGAGTTCAAGATCGAGTCACCCTTGTTCATGGTGCCCGAGTAGATCCGAGTGAAGGTCAACGAGCCAACAAAGGGGTCGTTCATGATTTTGAACGCCAGGCCCGAGAAGGCCATTTCGTCGTCTGCACGACGTGCGATGTCACGAACTTCTTCTTCGTCGCCGGGTTTGAAGCCCATGTAATCAACAACGTCCAGCGGGCTGGGCAGATAGTCGATCACAGCGTTGAGCAGCGGCTGAACGCCTTTGTTCTTGAACGCCGAACCACCCAGAACCGGAACGAACGCGATGTCCAGAGTACCTTTGCGCAGCAGGGCGCGCAGGGTCGGAACGTCGGGCTCATTGCCTTCCAGGTATTCCATCATCGCGTCGTCGTCCATTTCGACGGCCGCTTCGATCATCTTACCGCGCCATTCGTCAGCCATGTCTTTCAGGCTGTCGCGGATCGGAGCTTTGATCCAGCTTGCGCCCAGATCTTCGCCCTGCCACAGCCACTCTTCCATGGTGACCAGGTCGATCAGACCTTCCAGCTCGGACTCGGCGCCGATCGGAATACCAACCGGAACAGCGCGTGCGCCGGTGCGGTCTTCGATCATGCGAACACAGTTGAAGAAGTCTGCGCCGATCTTGTCCATCTTGTTGACGAAAACCATACGCGGAACTTTGTAGCGGTCAGCCTGACGCCACACGGTTTCGGTCTGGGGCTCAACACCTGCGTTTGCGTCCAGAACGCAGACGGCACCGTCGAGAACCGCCAACGAACGCTCAACCTCGATGGTGAAGTCAACGTGGCCGGGGGTGTCGATGATGTTCAGGCGGTGCTTGGGGGTATCGGCGGTCTGACCGTCCTCGGTGCGCTCCCAGAAAGTGGTGGTCGCAGCCGAAGTGATGGTGATGCCGCGTTCCTGCTCCTGCTCCATCCAGTCCATGGTGGCTGCACCATCGTGCACCTCACCGATGTTGTGGGATTTACCAGTGTAATACAGGATACGCTCCGAGCAGGTGGTCTTACCTGCGTCAATGTGCGCCATGATACCGAAGTTACGGTATAGTTCGAGCGGATATTCGCGTGCCATTTTTGATAAGCCTCTGAATTACCAACGGTAGTGGCTGAAGGCTTTGTTCGCCTCGGCCATCTTGTGGGTGTCTTCGCGCTTCTTCACGGCGGTACCGCGGGACTGTACAGCGTCCAGCAGTTCGCCGGCGAGACGTTCTTCCATGGTGTTTTCGTTGCGGCCACGCGCAGCAGTGATCAGCCAACGGATGGCCAGTGCTTCGCGGCGCTCGGGGCGCACTTCGACCGGAACCTGATAGGTTGCACCACCAACCCGGCGCGAGCGAACCTCGACCGACGGTTTGATGTTGTCGAGCGCTTCGTGGAACACTTCAACAGGTGCGCGCTTGATTTTGTTCTCAACGCGGTCAAACGCGTTGTAAACGATGCGCTCTGCGACCGACTTTTTGCCGTCGATCATCAGGTTGTTCATGAATTTTGTCAGAACCTTGTCGCCAAATTTGGCGTCAGGCAGGACTTCGCGTTTTTCGGCGGCGTGACGACGTGACATATCAGCCTCTCCTTCTTACTTGGGACGCTTCGCGCCGTATTTCGAACGACGTTGCTTACGATCTTTGACGCCCTGAGTATCCAGAACACCGCGCAGGATGTGGTAACGCACACCGGGAAGGTCTTTTACACGGCCGCCACGGATCAGAACAACCGAGTGTTCCTGCAGGTTGTGGCTTTCACCGGGGATGTACGAGATGACCTCGAACCCGTTGGTCAGGCGCACCTTGGCAACCTTACGCATAGCCGAGTTCGGCTTCTTCGGTGTGGTTGTATATACACGTGTGCAGACGCCGCGTTTCTGCGGGCACTGCTCCAGGTGCATGGACTTCGAGCGTTTTACTTTGGGCTGCCGCGGTTTGCGGATCAGCTGTTGAATAGTTGGCATTCCGGTTTCTTCCCCGTTTTGCAACACACATGACATGCACGCGCATTGCGTGCGGTTAAATTTGCTGCACTTATGCGTCCACAAGCGCAAAACCCGCGAGCGTTCCCATTCCGAGGTGAACGTCGCGGTTGGTTATCAGAGGACGCGAACTGCAAAATTGTCCGGGTCTTGACCAGTTCATTACTGAAATCGGTTTTGGGGCGGCCCCCGGTACCGAGATGACGCGCGTAATAGGGGGAGTCGGCCCAAGTGTCAACAGCACTTACCCCAGTGCGCAAAACTGGCCGGATTGCGCTGTAATATCAACGATTGCGGGTGCCAGCCAGCCTCTTCTGGCGTTGCGGGTGCAGGCATAGCCCGTCATAGTGCGCGCAGAACCGTTTTGCGATGGATGACAGATGCAGGTTATCGGCCTTTGCCGCTTTTCCTTTCCAGCCCTTGGCAGCTTTCAGACCGAACATGAAACCCTGGATGATCGGCGTCGTCACCTCTACAGCCCTGCCCGTCTGGAAGAGAGGTTCCGACTGTTTGAGTCCTCGACCCTGCCCTGTTTTCGCGAACACACCGACGAGGATTTCGAGCTGCTGGTGGTGATCGGAGACTGCCTGCCGAAAGATGCCTATGACCGGCTACACGACCTGACAGCAGATGTGAAACAGGTCCGGATCGTCGAGGAGTCGCCTCGGGCCGACAAATCGCATCGCCATATCATGAAGGATATTCTGAACGCAGCCCGCAAAGACCCGGCTCAGCCTTGCATCCAATTCCGCCACGACGATGACGACGCGGTATCCGTGGATTTCGTTGAACGTCTGCGCGAATCCGCCCGCGACAGCAAGGGCCTGATGGAACGCAACACCATTGTCGGCATTGATTTCAATCAGGGCTTCTTTGCCCGTCTCAACGCCGATGGGATCACGGCGAAACCGACGCATAAACCGCTTTTGGGCGTGGGTCTTGGAATGCATATCGCAGGTGGTTGCAAACAGACGATCATCAGCTTTACCCATCATCGCATGGGCCGCTTCATGCCCATCGTCAGCTATACCGATGCACCAATGTGGGTGCGTTCGCTCAACGGGTTCAACGACTCACGCGGGGCGCGCAACTATGACCGCGAACTCTCGGCCCTCACCCCCGAGCTTGAGGGAGAGTTCATCGCCCGTTTTGCCATTGATCAGAGCATCGTCCGGCAGGTTCACGGCGCGCCCTGAGTGGTCCTTTCGCGGAACAGGGTAAACAAGCCAGCCGCGACAACCAGCCCGGCGCCGAACAAGGTCACCGCATCGGGCCATTCGCCAAACACAACCCAGCCCAGCCCCAAGGCCCAAATCAGGCTGGAGTATCGGAAAGGGGCGATAAACCCAACCTCGCCTTCTCGCATAACCATCACGCTGCATAGATATCCGATCAGGACAAATACAGCCGCCGAGGCCACCAGAACAGCATTGCCGCCGGACAGGTTGACCCAGCCCTCAAACGTCGACACCAGCCCTGCGGCAACAGAGATCGACAGAGAGGTGGCCAGGGTCACCACCAGTGATGGAACTTGCGGCGACATGCGCCGGGTGATCAGGTCTCGGATCGTCACCGAGACCACAGCCAGCAACGCATAGATCGCATAGACGCTGAACCCGTCCGGCCCGGGCCGTACGATCAGCAACATGCCCATGAACCCGACAACAATGGCCATGATCCGCCGCCAGCCGATATGTTCCGAGAAGAACAGAACTGCCCCCAGCGTCACGGTTAGCGGCAACACCTGAAGAACCGCAGTCACATTCGCTAACGGCATGTTCTTGAGCGCAGTCAGAAAGAAAAACGTCGCGGACAGTTCGGCAACACAGCGAATTGAGACCAACAATTTGTCATGCCGCGAAAAATTCAGGTGTAACGCCCCAAGATGGCGCGCCAACCCGTAAACAAGCAGAGTCGCCAAAGCCCCCCGGATCGCAACCAACTGAAACAAGGGCAATTCTCGCAGCGCGATTTTGACCAGCGTGTCATTCACTGTAAATGCGGCCATGCTGGCCATCATCAGCAGTGCGCCTTTAACATTTGGACTCATTCAAACAATACTCGGCCTTCAAACAATGGCGGTATTCACGCTTCAATCTAACGCAAAGTCAATTCGCGCGTCTCAATCCTAAAATTTTTTCACGAAGAGCAACTGTAACCGGTTGTTTTCCAGTCGCTTCAGTCCGTCATCTGAGCCGATGGCGTCGATTTAGAGATCGCGATCTCCTCATCCGTCATCTCTTCCTCCACCCCTTCGAACAACGGGGTCGAAAGATACCGTTCACCGGTATCTGGAAGCATCACCAGCATCACCGATCCGTCCGGCGCGGTCTCAGCCAGTTTCATCGAGACCGCAAATGTGGATCCACCCGATATGCCGGTGAAAATCCCCTCTTCCGCAGCCAGACGGCGCGACCAGGCAATCCCGTCTGCGCCGGGCACGGGGATCAACTCATCATAGAAGCCGTTGTCTATGGCCTCCTGCAAGACCCAAGGAATGAAATCAGGCGTCCAACCCTGAATCGGATGCGGCTCGAAGTTCGGATGGCTTTCGGTCGGCTGATGCGTGTCGTTGCGGGTATTCACATAGCCTGACGAGACAATCGCCGCATTCGCAGGTTCCGTCAGGATAATCATCGTCTCAGGGCGTTCTTTCCTCAGAACCCGCGCAACGCCCGAGACGGTTCCGCCAGTGCCATAACCCGTCACCCAATAGTCGAGCTTCTGCCCGTCGAAATCCGCCAGAATCTCCTGCGCGGTGGTGTTTTCATGAATGTCGGCATTGGCCGCGGTTTCAAACTGACTTGCGAGGAACCAGCCATTCTGCTCGGCCAGTTCCTTGGCTTTGGTATACATGCCGAACCCTTTTTGGGCGCGTGGGGTCAGGACAACTTTGGCCCCCAGAAACCGCATCAGCTTGCGCCGCTCCACCGAAAAACTGTCGGCCATGGTCACAACCAGAGGATAGCCCTTGGCCGCGCAGACCATCGCCAATCCGATCCCGGTATTGCCCGAGGTCGCCTCGACCACCGTCTGACCCGGTTTCAACCGACCGTCCCGCTCGGCCGCTTCGATGATGTTCAACGCCAGGCGGTCCTTCACTGAACTGGCCGGGTTGAACGCTTCGAACTTCACGTAAACCGTCACGTTTGAGGGCGCGATTCTGTTGATGCGCACGCAGGGCGTGTCTCCGACAGTGTCCAGAATGCTGTCATACAGGCGCTTGCGCCCTTGCGTTTGCCGGGTTGTCATGGCGGCCCCCTCCTCTGCTTTGCGCAACCATGCCACAAACCGGGTCACATTGATAATTTTCTTTGCGAAAGCGCACTTCGGGGGGCGCAAACAAAAAGGCCCCGCGAAACCGCAGGGCCTTTTCTGTCTCTCAGAAACGAGGGTTACTCGCGGCTTTCCGGCGTTTCCACCAGAACGTCCAGCTCATCCCCGACCATGTCGTCGTCAAAGCTGGGCGCGGCCAGAGCAGCAGCGGCTTCGGCCTCTTCCCGACGGGCTTCGATGACCACATTGTCACGCGACTGCGCGATGTGGCGGACGGCCTGAGTTGCTCCACCGGTACCGGCAGGGATCAGACGACCAACGATGACGTTCTCTTTCAGGCCAACCAGCTTGTCTTTCTTGCCCTGAACCGACGCTTCGGTAAGGACGCGGGTGGTTTCCTGGAACGACGCCGCAGAGATGAACGAACGCGTTTGCAGCGAGGCTTTGGTGATCCCCAGAAGGATTGGCTCGCCTTGTGCCGGACGACCACCGCGGGCGATGGTCTTCTCGTTGGCCGCGTCGAACTCTTGCTTGTCGACATGCTCGCCTTTCAGCAGGGTGGTGTCGCCTGAATCCAGGATCTCCCACTTCTGCAGCATCTGGCGCACGATGACCTCGATGTGCTTGTCGTTGATCTTCACGCCCTGCAGACGATAGACGTCCTGCACCTCGTCGATCATGTAATCCGCCAGCGCTTCGACACCCATGATGGACAGGATGTCGTGCGGAGCCGGGTTACCGTCCATCAGGTATTCACCCTTCTGGATGAAGTCCCCTTCGGCGACCGGGATGTGCTTGCCCTTGGGCACCATGTACTCGATGGTCTCCATGGACTCGTCAGCCGGTTCGATGCTGATGCGGCGCTTGTTCTTGTAGTCGCGACCAAAGCGCACGTAACCATCGGCTTCTGCGATGATCGCGTGATCTTTCGGACGACGTGCTTCGAACAGTTCGGCCACACGCGGCAGACCACCGGTGATGTCCTTGGTCTTGGCACCTTCGCGCGGGATACGCGCAACAACGTCACCAGCTTCGACTTTCTGACCGTCTTCGACCGACAGGATCGCATCCACCGACATCGGGTAGTGAACCGGGTTGCCCGCATCGTTGCGGACCGGCTCGCCATCTTCGCCAACCAGAATGATCTCGGGCTTGAGGTCGCTGCCCTTGGGGGCCGCGCGCCAGTCGATCACGATCTTCTGGGTCATACCGGTTGCTTCGTCGGTCTCGTCGCGGACAGCAAGGCCCGAAACCAGGTCGACATATTTCGCAGTACCGGCTTTTTCGGCGATGATCGGCAGGGTGTAGGGGTCCCATTCGAACAGCTTGTCGCCACGGGCCACTTTGGTGCCGTCCTTGACGAACAGCTTGGAGCCGTAGCCCAGTTTGAAGCTGGCCCGCTCTTCGCCGTGTTCGTCGTTGATCACCAGCTTCATGTTCCGGCCCATGACCAGACTTTCACCTGCGGCATTGACCAGGATCTGCGGGTTCTCAAACGCAACAACGCCTTCCTGGTTGGCTTCCTGGAACGACTGCTGACCACCCTGCGCAACACCACCGATGTGGAATGTACGCATGGTCAGCTGTGTACCGGGTTCACCGATCGACTGCGCGGCGATGATGCCGACAGCTTCACCTGTGTTCACCATAGTACCGCGTGCAAGGTCACGACCGTAGCAGGTTGCACAGACGCCTTCCTCGGACTCACAGGTCAGAGGCGAGCGGATGCGCATCGAGGCAACACCGGCTTCGTCGATGGTGTCCGCCATGCGTTCGTCGATCAGCTGACCTGCGGCAACGATCACCTCATCGGTGCCCGGACGCAGAACATCGTCAGCCGCCACACGACCCAGCACACGTTCGGCCAGCGAGGCAACAACCTCACCGTCATTCACGGCGGCTTCGGCAGTGATCGCACGCTCGGTGCCACAGTCGATCTCACGGACGATACAGTCTTGCGCCACGTCCACCAGACGACGGGTCAGGTAACCCGAGTTCGCCGTCTTCAGAGCGGTATCCGACAGACCCTTACGGGCACCGTGGGTCGAGTTGAAGTACTCGAGAACGGTCAGACCTTCTTTAAAGTTCGAGATGATCGGCGTCTCGATGATGTCACCGTTCGGCTTGGCCATCAGACCACGCATACCGCCCAGCTGTTTCATCTGAGTGACCGAGCCACGCGCACCGGAGTGGGCCATCATGTAGACCGAGTTCGGTTCCTGTTCGGAGCCATCCTCAGCCCGATCCGACGACGAGATCGTCGACATCATGGCCTCGGTGACGCGGTCGTTACACTTCGACCAGGCATCGACAACTTTGTTGTACTTTTCGCCCTGAGTGATCAGGCCGTCCATGTACTGCTGTTCAAAGTCCTTCACCTGACCGCGGGTATCATCAACGATGCCCCACTTGTCGTCCGGAATAACCATGTCGTCCTTACCGAACGAGATGCCCGCCTTGAACGCTTCTTTGAAGCCCATCGACATGATCTGGTCACAGAAGATAACCGACTCTTTCTGACCGCAATAGCGGTAGACGGTGTCGATGACCTGCTGCACTTCTTTCTTCCGCAGCAGGCGGTTGACCAGATCGAACGGCGCTTTGTTGTTCATCGGCAGCAGAGCACCCAGGCGCAGACGGCCCGGAGTGGTTTCATAACGCTTCTGAACTTCGTTGCCTTCGTCGTCGATCTGCGTGATCCGCGCGGTGATCTTGGTGTGCAGGTGCACTTCGCCGGAATCCAGCGCGTGCTGAACTTCGTCGATCGATCCGAACACCTTGCCTTCGCCCGGCATGCCTTCGCGTTCCAGGGTCACATAGTAGAGACCCAGGATCATATCCTGCGACGGAACGATGATCGGCGCGCCGTTTGCAGGCGACAGAACGTTGTTCGTCGACATCATCAGAACACGGGCTTCCAACTGGGCCTCAAGGCTCAGCGGGACGTGAACGGCCATCTGGTCACCGTCGAAGTCGGCGTTAAAGGCCGAACAGACCAGCGGGTGCAGCTGGATGGCTTTACCTTCGATCAGAACCGGCTCGAACGCCTGAATGCCAAGACGGTGCAGCGTCGGCGCACGGTTCAGCATGACAGGGTGTTCGCGGATCACCTCGTCGAGGATATCCCACACTTCGGGACGCTCTTTTTCGACCAGTTTCTTCGCCTGTTTCACGGTCGAAGACAGACCCTTGGCTTCAAGGCGCGAGTAGATAAACGGCTTGAACAGCTCCAGCGCCATCTTCTTGGGCAGACCACACTGGTGCAGCTTCAGCTCGGGGCCGGTCACAATGACCGAACGGCCCGAGAAGTCGACGCGTTTCCCCAGAAGGTTCTGACGGAAGCGACCCTGCTTACCCTTCAGCATGTCCGACAGCGATTTCAACGGACGCTTGTTGGCGCCGGTGATCACGCGGCCACGACGGCCATTGTCGAACAGAGCGTCCACGGATTCCTGCAGCATCCGCTTTTCGTTGCGGACGATGATGTCAGGCGCGCGCAGTTCGATCAGACGCTTCAGACGGTTGTTCCGGTTGATGACGCGGCGATACAGATCGTTCAGATCCGAGGTCGCGAAACGGCCACCATCCAGCGGAACCAGCGGACGCAGTTCCGGCGGAATGACCGGGATCACGGTCATCACCATCCACTCAGGCCGGTTGCCCGACTCGAGGAAGGATTCGACAACCTTCAGACGCTTGATGATCTTCTTGGGCTTCAGCTCGCCGGTTGCTTCGGCCAGATCAGCGCGCAGCTGCTCGGCTTCGGCTTCCAGATCGATCTGGGCCAGCATCTCACGAATGGCTTCTGCACCGATATTCGCGGTGAACGCGTCCATGCCATAGGCATCCTGCGCGTCCATATACTCTTCTTCGGTCAGCATCTGGCCGTAGGTCAGGTCGGTCAGACCGGGCTCGATAACGACATAGTTTTCAAAGTACAGAACGCGTTCCAGATCGCGCAGCGTCATGTCCAGCATCAGACCGATGCGGGACGGCAGCGACTTCAGGAACCAGATGTGTGCGACGGGTGCGGCCAGTTCGATGTGGCCCATACGCTCGCGGCGGACTTTCTGCAGGGTGACTTCCACACCGCATTTTTCGCAGACAACGCCGCGATACTTCATCCGCTTATATTTGCCACAGAGACATTCGTAATCTTTGATCGGGCCAAAGATACGCGCGCAGAACAGACCGTCGCGTTCAGGCTTGAACGTCCGGTAGTTGATGGTTTCGGGTTTCTTGATCTCGCCATAGGACCAAGACAGGATCCGCTCGGGCGACGCCAGCGAGACCTTGATCTCGTCGAAGACCTTCGGGGGCGTCAGCGGGTTGAACGGGTTGTTGGTGATTTCCTGGTTCATTTAAAGTCCCTTTCTTAGGGGATTTAGAAGAAGATGATTTGGACCGACGCCAGGAAGGCGAACCCTCCAAAAAGAAAGAGTATCGGTCTTAGAATCTTGAACAGGGTTGAGGTGCTGTGCGGGGCATATTGAATTGACGCAATTGTAAGGCAGCCACTCAGGTAAGCTCCGAGGACACCAGTCCATACTGGAAGCTCCCCAACCCAGTTCATTGATTACTCATCCACCTCCGCATCCAGGAGTTCCATATTTAGGCCGAGGCCACGGACTTCTTTCACCAGAACGTTGAACGATTCCGGTACGCCCGCTTCAAAGTTATCCTCGCCCTTGACGATCGACTCATAGACCTTGGTCCGGCCGGCGACGTCATCCGATTTCACGGTGAGCATCTCCTGCAAGGTGTAGGCGGCGCCGTAAGCTTCCAGAGCCCAGACCTCCATCTCACCAAAGCGCTGACCACCGAACTGCGCCTTACCACCCAGCGGCTGCTGGGTCACCAGGCTGTACGGCCCGGTCGAACGCGCGTGGATCTTGTCATCCACCAGGTGGTGCAGTTTCAGCAGGTACTTGATGCCCACGGTCACCGGACGTGCGAATTGCTCACCGGTACGACCGTCGAACAGAACCGACTGACCGCTTTCAGAGAAGCCCGCACGCACCAGCGCGTCGTTGACGTCAGCCTCTTTGGCGCCGTCGAAGACCGGGGTTGCGATCGGAACACCGCGGGTCACGTTGCCCGCAGCCTCGATCAGGCCATCCTCGTCCAAACCGGTGATGCCTTCTTCGTAGACATTCTCGCCATAGGCCAGCTTCATCGCTTCGCGAACCGGGGTCAGATCGCCGGACCGGCGGTATTCACCCAGAGCGTCGTCGATGTTCAGACCCAGACCGCGCGCGGCCCAACCCATGTGGGTTTCAAGGATCTGACCAACGTTCATACGCGAAGGCACACCTAGCGGGTTCAGACAGAAGTCTACCGGCGTACCATCGGCCAGGAACGGCATGTCTTCCATCGGAACAACCTTGGAGATCACGCCTTTGTTCCCGTGACGACCGGCCATCTTGTCGCCCGGCTGCAGCTTACGCTTCACGGCGATGAAGACTTTGACCATCTTCATCACACCCGGCGGCAAGTCGTCACCACGGCGGACTTTCTCGACCTTGTCTTCAAAACGGGCGTCCAGAGCACGCTTTTGCACTTCGTACTGCTCGTTCAGAGCCTCAACGATCTGTGCGTCCTGCTCGCCTTCCAGCGCCAGTTGCCACCACTGACCACGGGTCAGGGTTTCCAGCAGCTCCTCGGTGATCACCGACCCTGCCTTGACGCCTTTCGGGCCTTTGACAGCGGTTTTACCCAGGATCAGGCCCTGCAGGCGCGCATAGATGTTGCGGTCAAGGATCGCCAGTTCGTCATCCCGGTCACGGGCCAGACGTTCGACTTCCTCACGCTCGATCTGCAGCGCACGCTCGTCTTTCTCGACGCCATGACGGTTGAAGACGCGGACCTCAACGACCGTACCGTAATCGCCCGGCTTCACGCGCAGCGAGGTGTCGCGCACGTCTGATGCTTTCTCACCAAAGATGGCGCGCAGCAGCTTTTCTTCCGGGGTCATCGGGCTTTCGCCCTTCGGAGTGATCTTGCCGACCAGAATATCGCCCGGCTCAACATCCGCACCGATGTAAACGATGCCCGCCTCGTCGAGGTTGCGCAGCGCTTCTTCACCGACATTCGGGATGTCGCGGGTGATCTCTTCCGGGCCCAGCTTGGTGTCACGGGCGGCGACTTCGAATTCCTCGATATGGACCGAGGTAAACACGTCATCACGCGCGATGCGCTCCGAGATCAGGATCGAGTCTTCGTAGTTGTAACCGTTCCACGGCATGAACGCGACGACCACGTTCTTACCCAGCGCCAGTTCACCCATATCGGTCGACGGACCATCAGCGATGACCTCGCCCTTCTGGACGGTGTCACCCACTTTGATCAGCGGACGCTGGTTGATGCAGGTGTTCTGGTTAGACCGCTGGAACTTGCGCAGACGGTAGATGTCAACGCCAGCGTCGCCCAGTTCCAGATCTTCGGTGGCGCGGATAACGATACGCTGGGCATCGACCTGGTCGATGATACCGGCGCGTTTCGCCTGAATCGCAGCGCCCGAGTCAATAGCAACCTTTTCCTCAATGCCGGTACCGACCAGCGGTGCCTCGGCCCGCAGCAGCGGAACCGCCTGACGTTGCATGTTCGAGCCCATCAGAGCGCGGTTGGCGTCGTCATTTTCAAGGAACGGGATCAGCGATGCAGCTACTGATACCAGCTGTTTTGGCGACACGTCGATCAGGTCCACATTCTCGCGCGGGGCAAGCGTGTAGTCACCGGCCTGACGGGTCGACACCAGATCGTTGATGAACTTGCCATCAGCGTCCAGCGTCGCGTTCGCCTGCGCCACAGTGTGACGCATTTCCTCGGTCGCGGACATGTAGTGAACCTCATCGGTCACCTCAGCGTCTTTCACGACGCGGTACGGTGTTTCGATGAAGCCATACTTGTTCACGCGGGCAAAGGTGGCCAGCGAGTTGATCAGACCGATGTTCGGACCTTCCGGCGTTTCAATCGGGCACATCCGGCCATAGTGGGTCGGGTGCACGTCGCGCACCTCAAAGCCCGCACGCTCACGTGTCAGACCACCCGGGCCAAGCGCCGAGAGGCGGCGTTTGTGGGTAACTTCCGACAGTGGGTTGGTCTGGTCCATGAACTGCGACAGCTGCGACGAGCCGAAGAATTCACGAACAGCAGCCGCAGCCGGTTTCGCGTTGATCAGGTCCTGAGGCATGACGGTGTCGATCTCGACCGACGACATACGCTCTTTGATCGCGCGCTCCATGCGCAGCAGACCAACGCGGTACTGGTTTTCCATCAATTCGCCGACCGAACGCACACGACGGTTGCCGAGGTGGTCGATATCGTCCACGTCACCTTTGCCGTCACGCAATTCCACCAGCGCCTTGATGCAGGCCACGATGTCTTCGCGACGCAGGGTGCGCAGGGTATCCGGCGCGTCCAGAGCCAGACGCATGTTCATCTTCACGCGGCCAACAGCGGACAGGTCATAACGCTCACTGTCGAAAAACAGAGTATCGAACAGGGCCGACGCGGCTTCGACGGTGGGCGGCTCGCCTGGACGCATGACGCGGTAGATATCCATGAGCGCGCTTTCGCGGTTCATGTTCTTGTCCTGCGCCATGGTGTTGCGCATGTAGGGGCCAACATTGACGTTGTCGATGTCCAGAACCGGAATGTCGGTGATGCCCGCGTCGATCAGCTCTTTCGCGGTGCCGCCGATCAGCTCGCCGTCTTTGTCGTATTCCAGCGTCAGCTCGTCACCGGCTTCGACGTAGATCGCACCGGTTTCTTCGTTGATGATGTCCTTGGCGACATATTTGCCAACGATGTGATCGAACGGAACCAGCAGGTCGGTGACAGTGCCCTCGTCGATCAGCTTCTTGACCGCGCGCGGAGTGACTTTCTTGCCCGCTTCGGCAATCACTTCACCGGATTTGGCGTCAACCAGATCATAGGTCGGACGGGTGCCGCGTACACGCTCGGGGAAGAACGGCGTGACCCAGCCCTTCTTCTTGTCCAGCTTGTAGGACACGGTGTTGTAGTACGCGTCCATGATCGCTTCCTGATCCAGACCCAAAGCATAAAGCAGGGTTGTCACAGGCAGTTTGCGGCGACGGTCGATCCGAGCGAATACGATGTCTTTGGCGTCGAACTCAAAGTCCAGCCAGCTGCCGCGATACGGGATGATGCGGCAGGCAAACAGCAACTTGCCTGAGGAATGGGTCTTGCCCTTGTCGTGATCAAAGAACACACCGGGCGAGCGGTGCATCTGGGACACGATCACACGCTCGGTGCCGTTCACGATGAACGTCCCGTTCGGTGTCATCAGGGGCATGTCGCCCATGAACACGTCCTGTTCTTTGATGTCCTTGACCGATTTCGCGCCGGTGTCCTCATCGACATCAAACACGATCAGACGCAGAGTGACCTTCAGCGGCGCGCTGTAGGTCATGTCGCGCTGCATGCACTCTTCGACGTCGTATTTCGGTTTTTCCAGATCGTATTTCACGAACTCCAGAACGGAGGTTTCGTTGAAATCCTTGATCGGGAAAACCGACTGGAACACGCCGTTGATGCCTTCGCCGTCTGTGGGCTGTTCTGCATCGCCGGAGCGCAGGAAAAGATCATAAGAAGATTTCTGTACCTCAATGAGGTTCGGCATCTCCAGCACTTCGCGGATTTTGCCGTAATATTTACGAAGACGTTTCTGGCCAAGGAACGTTTGAGCCATGTCAGATGTCACCTTTCGATGTTCTCAGCGGGCAAAGACACCGTCGGGCCCCGGCATCTTGCACATTCGAGACGACACGCCCGGATCAATTCGTGGCCACCGTCCCGAAGGCGGCCTCCCGATCCGAAAACCGTGTCTTAGAAAACGCCCCACGACATGAGGCCCTTTCTAAGACAGGTTCGGCTGGACCCGGATTTCTCCGGACCCAGCCAAATTTTTCGGCACATCAGCGATGCGCCAGAGACTAAGCTTAGGCCAGCTCGACTTCGGCGCCAGCTGCTTCCAGCTTGGCTTTGACGTCTTCTGCTTCTGCTTTGTCTACGCCTTCTTTGATCTTGCCGCCGGCTTCGACCAGTTCCTTGGCTTCTTTCAGGCCCAGGCCGGTGATGCCGCGAACTTCTTTGATGACGTTGATTTTCGATGCGCCGGCGTTCTTCAGAACGACGTCGAATTCGGTTTTTTCTTCCTCAGCTGCACCGCCGGCGTCGCCACCAGCAGCCATGACAACTGCGCCGCCTGCTGCGGGCTCGATGCCGTATTCGTCTTTGAGGATGGTTTTCAGTTCTTGTGCTTCCAGCAGGGTCAGACCCACGATGCTTTCTGCGAGTGCTTTCAGATCAGCCATTTTATCAGCTCTTTCCGTTTACAGTGTGTGTTCCAACGTCAGGGGGTATCCCCTACGCAGATCATTCAGTGCCAACCGCTTACGCAGCTTCCGCCTTCTCTTCGATGGTGGAAAGGATGCTTGCGATGTTGCTTGCAGGTGCGCCAATTGCACCGGCGATGTTCGAAGCAGGCGCGCCAAGCATACCAGCGATCGTAGCAATAAGCTCTTCACGCGACGGCATTTTCGACACGGCTGTAACACCAGCCCGGTCCAGAGCGTTCTCGCCCATTGCACCGCCAAGGATTTCGAACTTTTGGTTCTCTTTGGCGAAGTCCTCGGCCACCTTGGCTGCTGCCACGGGGTCCTCGGAATAGGTCAGAACGGTCATCCCTGTCAGCAGGTCGGCCATGCTTTCACACGGCTTACCCTCAAGGGCGATTTTGGCGAGCCTGTTCTTGGCAACACGCACGGAGCCGCCCGCGTCACGAGCACGTGCGCGAAGGTCCTGCATCTCGGCAACTGTCAGACCGGCGTAGTGAGCAACCACTACGACGCCAGAGCTTTCGAAGATTTGGCCGAGTTCCTCGACCACTTTCTCTTTCTGGGCTCTATCCACAGTTCTCTCCAAGTTTGGGGCGATCACTCACCCCGGCTCATATTTGCCGAGGGGTTGACCCCGGCGTTCAGGTCCGTTGTTACGGGATTGGCCAAAATGCGCCCGAGGGTGGGACCCTCAGAATTCTTTGGTCTTACCCGTCTCAGGCAGGGAATTAAGGGGCCATATGGCACCACCCACCGTCTTGGACGAAACGAAATAAAGCGCACGACGAATCGCACGCTTTACTTCGCAGCCCTACTTAGGGCAGATGGCTGGGGTTTCCAAGGGGTAAATTGCCCCTATTTGCACTTGCGGCATCAGGTCCGAACCCCCCTTTGTATGCGGGGCGACCCGCAGAGCGGTCAATACACGCCAGCAATGTCATTGACAGTGGGTTTCAGCTACGGTCACCTCCGATATGAATGCCCGAAAACACTCCGGGCTTGAGGCAAAATGACAGCGGCTACTCTGGAAGAATTCGAAAAGGCCAGCGCCTGTGCTCAAGAACTGACGCAGGCCTGTTTGAACACGCCCATCACGCAGATCCGGTTCCACTGCCGATCCCATGCCTTTCCCGATACCCGCCTAGTGTGGAAGGTCGAAACAGCGAACCGTTCCTATGCGCTGAAGCTTGATACCTTGTCGCCGGAAACAGAACGCCTCCGCAAAGAGTTCAACCAACTGGTGCAACTGACCGAACACTTCAAGACGTCCAAAAACAATCGGGTCGTTCGTCCCGTCTACATGTCGCCAAGCGGCGCGTTCATGGTGACCGAGTTTGTCGAACGCCCAACCGCGACGGATATCATCTACAACAGCGACGACGACGCCCAGGTGGCGCAAATTTATCGACGGGCGGGGTCGTGGCTGCATGACCTGCATGGGGTTCAAAACGCCACGGACTACACATTTCGGCCGCGTTGGATGACCGACAGCATACGCGAGCAGTCCGCCCAAGTACCCTCACATATCTCGGATATCAGCCAACCCATGGTCGAGGTGTTTCTGGCCGAAGCCGCAGCCTTGAAAAACCGCCATGACCTACGTGTGTTTTCCCATGGGGATTTTCACGGCCTGAACCTGATCATGGGCCAAGGCACCGCCATCGGGCTGGATTTCACCGAGGCCCGCGACAAGCTGGCCGTCTATGATATCGTCGACTTTCTGAAGGCGGATATCTTCCGGGACGGGGCCAATAGGGACATCGATCGAAGCGGCGTTCTGACCCGCAACAAGGAGATGTTCTTCCGCCAGTATCGCCACCCGATCGACACTCAGATCCTCGATTGCTGCCTGCGGGGCCGATTGCTGAAGGACTGGCTGCGCCTTTGGCAACCGGACTTCACCTGCAGCGAATTTGAACTGCGCAAACGAGAGCGGCTGCAATTGCGTCTGCAACAGGCCTTTCGCTAGGGCATCAAAAAACCCGAGCAGCTTGCGCTACTCGGGTTTCAAGGATTTCTACGTCTGCGTTAAGGCTTATTCGCCAGCTGCAGCCGCCACATCCAGCGTCACACCCGGGCCCATGGTCGAGCTCAGGGCGATCTTCTTCATGTAAGTACCTTTCGCGCCAGACGGCTTGGCTTTCGCAACCGCCGAGATGAAGGCACGTACGTTTTCAGCCAGCTTGGCTTCGTCGAAGGACGCTTTGCCAACACCGGCGTGCACAACGCCACCTTTTTCAGCTTTGAACTGAACTTCACCACCTTTGGCTGCTTCCACGGCCGCTTTCACGTCCATGGTCACGGTGCCAACTTTGGGGTTCGGCATCAGGTTACGCGGGCCCAGAACTTTACCCAGACGGCCAACGATCGGCATCATGTCAGGGGTCGCGATGCAGCGATCAAATTCGATGGTGCCGCCCTGGATGGTTTCCATCAGGTCCTCTGCGCCAACGATGTCTGCACCTGCTTCTTTCGCTTCGTCTGCCTTGGGGCCACGCGCAAATACAGCAACGCGCATCGCTTTACCGGTGCCGTTCGGCAGGCCAACAACGCCGCGAACCATCTGGTCTGCGTGACGGGTGTCAACGCCCAGGTTCATCGCGATTTCGATGGTCTCGTCGAATTTCGAGGTCGCGTTGCCTTTTACCAGGGCAACTGCTTCTTCAACCGACAGGTTTTCCTTGCCAGCGACAGCTTCGCGCGCAGCGCGGGTACGTTTACCGAGTTTTGCCATCTTACTTCACCTCGATGCCCATAGAGCGGGCCGAGCCCAGGATGATCTGCATTGCGCCTTCGACGTCGTTGGCGTTCAGATCTTTCATTTTGGCTTCGGCGATTTCGCGAACCTGCTTGGTGGTCACGGTGGCCACGGTCTCACGACCAGGGTTCTCCGCACCACGGGGGCGGTTACGTTTGCCGACCGGCTTCAGACCAGCTGCTTTTTTCAGGTAGTAAGACGCGGGCGGCGTCTTGATGTCCATGGTGAAGGACTTGTCCTGATAATAGGTGATCACGGTCGGGCAAGGAGCGCCTTGCTCCATGTCTGCGGTCTTGGCGTTGAACGCCTTGCAGAATTCCATGATGTTGATGCCGCGCTGACCCAGCGCCGGACCAACTGGAGGCGACGGGTTCGCCTGACCTGCAGGAACCTGCAGTTTCATTGTACCAGCAAGCTTCTTAGCCATTTGGTTTTCCTTTCAACGTAGGCAGGACGCGTCCCACCCGGTTTATGTTGCGTGGTCCGATCCGGGATCGCGATCCCTAAAACCTCCCACGAGAGAATCTCGCCCGAAGACGATAGAGGCGTCGCTTACAGTGGAATGGCAAGGTTGGCAAGTTTAGCTTTGACTTTTTTAACCAACCTGAGCGTTGCGTCTGAAATCAGGGCCGTTTCGACGCCAGTTAAGTCTAACAATCGTGTGCAATTTCCTAGCTACTCAACTTCGTTGCAAGGTGATCGGAGAGTCTCAGCGAGAGTTGCACGATCGTATATGTTGGATTTGCATGACCTCCGCGGACAAAAACAGAAGAACCCGCAACATACCCATTAGAGGTTCCGTGTATCTTTAGATTGGCATCCACTACACCATGCTCAGCCGAGTTCGACATTCTTGTACCACCCATATGATGGTGCCCGCCGATCTCACCATCTTCCGGATATTCCCCCAACTTAATAAGATGTGGAGCAGCCCAAACCACCCCCGCACCGGTGCGCACAATATGCGTCGCGACCAATTCGAAAGCGACTCTAGCAGTTCGATAGTCCTGAGCCGTTTTGCGCCAAATTAAGTGAGATCTTGGCTTGCCAAAGCTGTCACGAGATGTTTCGGAAAGTGCTACTCTATTGCCGAAATCAGGCGCTTGCTCCCAAACAGCTTTCAATGGTTGGTCTGTGCACCTAGCCGTTGTTCCAAAGGTAGAACTGACTAGCTCGAGGAGTTCTGGATCGAGTTCACAGAATCCTTTCCTAATGCGTTGCTTTAATCCAAGGTCGCGTGGATAAGGTAAACGTATTGAAGCGTTGAGTGCTCCGTGTTTCACTAAGCGATCGGCCGTCACCGAAACGGAAAACAAGTCTGAAGGCAATTGCCTTTGGTGAATTAGCCGCGAAAGGCTGACCCTACCAACAATTTCATGAGGGTGCTCCATCCAGTATCGGCCGAGAGAACCCGGTTGAGCGACCACACGCTGCGAAGACACCAAATTTGACCACAATAGTAAACGAGAATTCTCGATGCCTCCGCAGGCGAGGACCACAAATTTTGGCGAAATCCTGCGTACTGATCCACTTGAATCCACAAACTCTAAACTAACTATCCGCCCATCTTCCGCATACATGGCAGTTACGGCGGTGCGGAGCGCCACATTTAAGTATTTCGAAGTCCTAACCAATCCCTCATACTTTTCTCCAAATCTTACTGGCGGGCTGCGCACAAACCGAGATTCAAATATAGAATCGCTTACCCGTTGATCAATCGGGCTTGGGATTTCGAGTATTTCGTTTGCCTTAGCCGAGTATGGGTCCAGATCACTCTTTCTTATCGGCCAACCCGGAATTCCCAAACTTGGGACCGGATCAAAATCCCAAGCATCCAATGGTCGGCACCAACCGGACCAATGATTGGAACTGCCTCCAAACTGCCTGAGTCTTGTAATGTCAAGTGAGTGGTAAATGTCACCCGAAGTCTCACCAATGTAATCGTCTTGAATATCAGACTCATAGTCTCTGTCTCCAGCTTCGAGTATCAGGCAAGGAATTTTCTTTTCTAACAGCGAGCACCCCAGCGTCATACCTGCTGGACCGCTACCAACAATAATTACTGGAGGTAGGGTTTCACTGTCGAAAAAATTTTGACTAACAAACATGCTAGACTTTCACTAGAAAACCATCTCTGTACACAAAGTCCTTTCCCTCTGGATCGATGAGGAGGCGTTCTGTAGATGAGTAAAATCTACTAATCCCGACGTAAGCCGCACCCCCAGCTGCAAACACGGCAAGCGCGCCAAAGGAACCAATAAAAAATCTGCGTGAACGAAAAGCCATAAGTAAGAATAGCCACATAGCGAAATACGTGTAAAGCAGTAGCTTTTTAAAATATTCTTTAGACAGTACTATCGACGACGCAATATGCACCATAGTCAGATTTCAAACGCATGCTCCTACTTGTTCGCTGCAGAAGCCAGAGTTCTTTTCTTACTCTAGCTTGCTAAGAGCACAGACTCGCTAAAGTACTTACTTGACAACGACTGAATAAACCCCTTTTCTGGAGCACTCTTTTTACTAAATACGCCAATAGATAGGTTTGTTGCTCGAGCTCTTTACCGTTAGTGGCAGTGCACTCCTTAAGACTCAAAATCACCAAAATAACTCGCACCACAAAAAGCCACAAACATCCGCTTGCAACGTGATCGTGCTTAGCCCTGCTTGGTGACCTGCGTAAAGTCCAGCTCGACCGGCGTTTCCCTACCAAAGATCGAAACCGAGACCTTGAGCTTCTGGTTCTCGTCGTCCACGCCCTCGACCATGCCGTCGAAATCCTCGAATGGGCCGTCGTTGACCTTGACCTTCTCGCCGACCTCGAAGCTGATCATCAGCTTCGGCGCTTCTTCACCTTCCTGAACGCGGTTTAGGATCTGGTTCACTTCGGCGTCGCGCATCGGCATCGGACGGCCTTGGGGACCAAGGAAACCAGTGACGCGGTTGATCGAGTTGATCAGGTGATAGCCCTGATCCGACATTTCCATATGCACCAGCACGTAGCCGGGCATGAAGCGGCGCTCGGTCGTGACTTTCTTGCCCCGGCGCACTTCGATCACCTCTTCAGTGGGGACCAGCACTTCGTCGATATCGTCCTCAAGGCCCTGTTCAGCCACCGACGTGCGGATCTGCTCTGCGATCTTCTTTTCGAAATTCGAAAGAACGCTGACCGAGTACCACCGTTTCGCCATGAACCTGTCGTCCTTGTTTGTCTTGGGCCAAGCCCCGCATCGCGGGTTCACCCTGTATTGAAATCCTGTCGCGGCCTGCCCGCGTGTTCCGGAATAAAAAGCGGCGCGCAGCCCGAATCGCCACACGCCCATTCCGAATAGTCCCGTGTGAACTACTCTGAGATTCCGCGCTGTGCAAGGGGGGCTGCGGTGTTTCCGCGCCTGGTGCGGTTAGCTGAACGCGCCCAGGATAAGTTGCAAGCCGCCACGAATGCCCAGATCGACCAGGGCAAAGAAAACAGCGGTCAAAGCAGCCATGATGAACACCATGACCGTGGTCAACAGCACCTCGCGCCGGGTCGGCCAGACGACCTTGGAAACTTCGGCTCGAACTTGCTGAATGAACTGGATCGGGTTGGTGGTGGCCATTTGGCGGGTTCTCTCTGCTAGCGGATAGGCCGGACATAGCCGGGCATTGCGGCAATTTCAAGGGCGGTTGGGATCAACTGTGATTTTGCATCCTCAGCCAGCTACTGCTTGGGTTTGTCGTCCCATTCGTCGCTGAGGATACGACGCGCATCGCCCTCGGGGTCTTCGTATTGGTTCGAGCGGACCGTGTAGACAAAAGCAACCAGGCCAATTCCGCCCAGAAACAGGGAAATCGGGATCAGATAGGCGAGCACTTCCATAACAGTTACCTCAGCCGCAGGGCATTCAAAGATACGGTAATGGACGAGGTCGACATCGCCAACGCCGCAATCAAAGGCGTTGCTAGCCCGATCACCGCCAGCGGCACCGCAATCACGTTATAGACCGTAGCAATGCGGAAATTCTCGCGAATCCGTTTTGTGGCTTTGACGGCAGTGTCGCAGGCATCCGCGATGGGGGACAGGTCCGTCCCCAGAAGAACGATATCTGAAGCAACCCGTGCCGCATCCAGGGCCGAGGCCGGTGAGATGGACACATGTGCCGCCGCAAGGGCAGCCGTATCATTCAGGCCATCGCCCACCATCAGGACCTTGTGGCCCTTCTCACTGAGCTCCTGAATGCGCTGCGCCTTGTCCTTAGGCAGCGCTTCGGCAATCCAGGTCTCGATCCCCAGTTTTTCGGCCAGCGCTTTCACGGCACCCGTCGAATCGCCCGAAATCAGGATCACCTGCTTTCCGGCTTTGGCGAAGCCGGAGACGGCCTCGGCCGCGCCCGGTCGTAAGGCATCGGTGAACCGGAAGGCCACCGGCGCATTGGGTCCAACCGACAGCCATGCAGAGGTCTCGACCCCTTGTTCCGCACCAACCCAAGCCGCGCCTCCAAGGCGCACGCGCTGGTTGCGATAATGGGCCTCCGTGCCATAGCCCGGAACCTCGGTGATGTCGCGCAGCTTGGCGGGTTTGATCCCGGCCTCACGCGCGGCTTTGGCCAAAGAGACCGACAAGGGATGCGCCGATGCCTCGGCCAGAGCCAGCGCGATTTCAAGGTCGGCAGTGGTGTGATCGCCCAGATTGGTCACCTCGGGCGCGCCTGAGGTCAGCGTGCCGGTTTTGTCGAAGACGACCGTGTCGACCTCGGCCAGACGCTCCAGCGCGGTGGCGTGTTTGATAAGCATCCCTTTGCGGAACAACCGGCCCGAGGCCGCCGTGGTCACCGCAGGAACCGCCAGCCCTAGCGCACAGGGGCAAGTGATGATCAGCACCGCTGCCGCGATATTAAGGGCCGTGCGCAGGTCGCCGGAATAGATGTACCAGCCCACAAAGCTGAGCGCCGACAGGATGTGAACGCCGGGCGCGTATAGCTTGGCCGCTTTGTCCGCCAGCGAGGTGTATCTAGACCGACCGGATTCAGCGATGGCGACCAGATCGGCCATACGATGCAGGGATGTATCTTCGCCGACCGCCGTGGCGCGGATGGTCAGAGGGCCGGTCAAGTTGACCTCGCCGGCGCTCACGATCTGACCTGCCTCTGCAAACACCGGCAGGGTCTCTCCCGTCAGCAGGGAACGATCCAATTCCGACTGACCCGAGACGATTTGGCCATCCACCGGCATCCGCCCTCCGGGCCGCACAAGGATCAGGTCACCAACGGCCAGGGTGGATACAGCAACCTCTTCTTCGGTACCGTCGATCAACCGAAGGGCGCGGGGGACCTCCAGCGCTGTCAGTTCCTCAGCCGCGGACCGCGCGGCGGCGCGGGTGCGGTAGTCTAAGTACCGACCCGCCAACAAGAAGAAGGTCAGCGTCAGCGCGGCGTCGAAATAGGCATGTTCGCCGCTCAGCGCTGTTTCCCAAAGGGATGTGACAAGGGCCAGCAGAATCGCCAGAACAATCGGCACGTCCATGTTCAGCCGACGCACGCGAAGGGCTGACCATGCGTTGGCAAAGAAGGGCCGCGCCGAGAAAGCGATCGCAGGCAGGGCGATGGCGGCAGAAATCCAGTGGAACATGTCCCGCGTCGCGTCCGTCGCCCCCGACCAGACCGAGACCGACAGCAGCATCACGTTCATCGAGGCGAACCCGGCCACCGCCAAGCGCATCAGCAGGTCGCGCCCCGCCTTGTCCGCACTGGTGGCCGACAGGGCGCCAGCGTCCAGCTCATGCGCCTCATAGCCCGCGTGCTCGAGCACCGGGATCAGATCAGCAGCGCGCATTTCCGGCGCGGCTTTGATCATCGCACGCTTCAAGGTCAGGTTGACGCGCGCGTCCTCGACCCCGGGATGGGCGTTCAAAGCCCGCTCGACATTGGCGATACAGGCCGAGCAATGAATGCCGGGCAGAGACAACGCGATCTGAACATCCTCAGGGATCGGTCGCGCAGCTTCGGCCGGGGCGGCGATACACCCCGGACAAGCCGCCGTACCTGAGGATAGCTGAGCCGTCACCGCCCTACCCTTTCACGTACAAAGGAACCCGCTGAGCGAACTCAGCCCCCGAATGATCGCGGGCGACCAGGCGGATGTTCCAGTTCCCCTTGCCCAGCGTCGCAGGCGTTGCATAGGCAAGCCCGTCAAAGGTGAAATCGGGCGAGAAATCATCGCGCACATGGGTTGCACGGCCCACGACCGCCTGCAACTCGGCCACTTGAACCGGCGCTCCGGTGGCATCGGTGATGTGCAGGATCAGCAGACCGCCCGTGTTTTCTGCGCGCACCTCCCAACCCAGCGCCTGATGTTCCTTCAGGCGGTCGTTGAACTCCTGGCTGGCGACGTATGAGTTTTTGACCTCCAGCCCCGGGAAGGTTTTGACCGCGCTATAGGCCAGGATCAGGTTCACCGTGATGATCACACCAAAGGCACATACGAATACTGCAAGGGCGTGTTTACCGGTGAATTTCCGCTCGGACATGATCAGTTCCCTCGTCCGTTGAAGCTTGTGTCTTTATAGGCGCGTTCGCCGCTGTCGAGGTCCTCGACCCAGATCCGAACGGCAGATGTATCCGCACCCGCAGGCCCAGTGTCAGGCGCCGCCGTAATATAGACGCGCACCAGCTGCGCGGTATCGGGGGCCACAGTCACAGCTTGCCCGTCAACACCTTCGATTTCCAGAGCCAACGCCGAGTCGCCGGTAAGAGACAGATCGAACGGACGCTCTTCGCCATGTTTGTTGCGCAGGCGCACGTCATAAGTGTTGCGGATGGTGCCGTCCGACATCGTTACAAAGGTCGGATTGCGCACAGGCGCGACCGTCAGGTCGATATCAGACCGGATGAACAGCGCGAACAGCAGCGCGAACCCGACCAGAGACCACAACGCGGTGTACATGATCGTGCGCGGACGCAGAATGTGCTTCCAGATATTCTTAGGTGGCTGACCTGCGCGTTCATGCGCCTCATCACTCAGCGCCATATAGTCGATCAAACCCCGAGGTTTGCCGATCTTGGCCATCATGTCGTCGCAGGCGTCGATGCACAGGGCGCACGTGATGCACTCCAACTGCTGACCATCACGAATGTCGATACCAACGGGGCAGACATTTACGCAGGCCATGCAGTCGATGCAATCACCCAACTCGGAATCTGCCGTGCGCTTACCTTTGCCACGCGGCTCACCGCGCCATTCACGGTAGCCGACGACCAGAGTGTCCTCGTCCATCATCGCGGCCTGAATGCGTGGCCATGGGCAGGCATAGATGCAGATCTGTTCGCGCGCGAATCCACCAAACAAGAAGGTGGTACCGGTCAGGATCAACATGGTCGTGTAGGCAACGGGGTGTGCGTTGCCGGTCACAAGATCACGCAGAAGGGTTGGCGCGTCGGCAAAGTAGAAGACCCAGGCCCCGCCGGTTGCGAGGCCGATCAGGAACCATGCGGTCCATTTCGTCAGACGCAAACGGGCCTTGCGGAGGTCCATCTTCTCTTGCCGGTGCAGGCGCAAGCGGGCGTTGCGGTCGCCCTCGATCCAGCGTTCGACCAGAATGAACAGGTCGGTCCAGACGGTCTGCGGGCAGGCATATCCGCACCACACGCGCCCCAAGGCCGACGTGAACAGGAACAAGCCAAGACCGGCCATAATCAGCAGGCCCGCAACAAAGTAGAATTCGTGCGGCCAGATCTCGATCCAGAAGAAATAGAAGCGGCGGTTGGCCAGGTCCAGCAACACAGCCTGATCCGGCAGGCTGGGCCCTCGGTCCCATCTGATCCAAGGGGTGACGTAGTAGACCCCCAAGGTCACAATCAGGATAATCCATTTCAGGTTCCGGAACGGACCTGAGACACGCCGGGGAAAGATAGGCTCTCGGGCGGCATACAAGCTGGGGGCGGGATCGGAATCGCTCACTGGCTGGCTCCAAGGATGGGTCTTATGGAAGTGTGTTCTTCCAGATCATGGACGCGCAAACATTGACATGGGTCAAAACGCGCATCGGACAATCACCTTTTACCGCGCGTCACCCGCCTGCCGCCTCAGCCAACTGACAAACGTCTTTACCGCCGGTCTGAGAGGCGTTTTGGCCGTCAAAACGTGGTATCCGCTGCTTTCAGGCTCAGTATGGAGCTCAACAAGGCGGCCAGCCTTGATGTCCTGCTCGACGAAATGTCGCACCGTGGCTGTGACACCCTGCCCCGCACGCAGGCCTTCAAGCAGCAAGGTCCCCGGCAGCGAGATACGCCTCCCCTGAGGCGGATGATCCACCCCGCGTCTGGCCAGCCAGGTCGAGGCCTCGGTGGTGCCGAATTCTTCCAGCCAAGGCAGCTGGCTCAACTCCTCCGGCGTCCAACCCGATCGACCGCCCAGTAAGCTGGGGGCCGCGACGACAACAAAAGGGGTTTCCAGCAGCATTTCGCAATCCACACCGGGCCACCCTCCGGACCCGTACCTGATCGCGACATCGACGCCGCCCGGCGTCAATTCCACCAGATGCGGAGAAGGGTCGATCGTCAGGCTGATTTCAGGGTATTTGGCCTGAAATTCCGGCAGTCGCGGCATCAACCACGAGGCGGCGAACGTTGGCGTCAGCGACACGTGAACCGGACGCGCGCCGCCTGCGCTCATCACCTCTTCTACGGCTGCGCCGATTGAACCGAACCCAAGCTGCACGGCACGGGCCAGATGCGCACCTTCGGGTGTCAGGGAAAGCGACTTCCCATCGCGCCGGACCAGAGCCACACCCATGTGCTTCTCCAGTACGCGCAACTGCTGGCTTATGGCAGCGTGGCTCACATTCAGCGCAGTACCGGCCTGTACCACACCACCCTTCTCAGCAAAGGCCGAAAAAGCGCGAAGGGAAGAGAGCGGAGGCAGTTTCAACCAGTTCATATGTAATCCTAGCTTACATATAGAAATAGCAATTGGCTCGCATCCTGTACAGGGAAACATCATCCTAGACGCATACAGAAAACGCGAAAGGAAAGCCCCATGCTGAGTGTTTTTGCGAAATCGTTCATGACCGCGACACGGATCAACGAGCCCCATCTCAGGGACGTGCCGAAACCAACCCGCAATAAAGCGCGCTGGTTGCCCGAGCATCATTGGTGGAGGAAACACCCGCGCACGGTCGATCTTGACGACCTTTGAAACGCGGCCTGTTCTGGATCGGCCAATGGTCCTATGATGGTTTTGGAAATAGGCACCGGCTGTTCAGGAAACGCGCGAACAGATGGAACAGCCGGTGCCGGGACCAAGGGGCAGCGAGCCGCCCCGAGGTATTCTTGTAGCCTTACTGACCGCCACCCAGTTGGTGGACATAGGCAGTCACGGCGCGGATCTGCGCCTCGGTCAGGCGGGTATCCCATGGGGGCATCACGCCAAAACGGCTGTAAGTCACCGTTTCAGTCAGGGCTTCTTCGCTGCCGCCATAGAGCCAGATGGCATCCGTCAGGTTCGGCGCGCCCTGGAAGACGTCGCCTTTGCCGTCCTCGCCGTGACAGGCGGCACAATTGTCTTCGAAGACAACCTTGCCTGCCTGCGCTGCCGCATCATCGGTCTGCGCATTGGTCAGCGACATCACGTACTGAACCACTTGGGTGATCTCTTCCCGTTCGAGAATCTCGCCAAAGGCCGGCATCTCGGAGTAGCGCGCATCGTCGCTTTCCTCGTTCCGGATCCCATAGCTGACGGTGAAATGGATATCCTCCATCGTGCCGCCCCACAGCCACGCGTCATCCAGCAGGTTCGGGAAACCCGCAGCGCCTTGTGCGCCCGAGCCGTGACACTGCGCACACCAGGTGCGGAACACGGCGCTGCCTGCGTTGACGGCATATTGCTGCAACTCAGGATCTGCGGAGATTTCTTCCAGCGGGGTATCCACCAGCTTGGCATTCCACGGGGCGTTGGCCTCTTCGAACGAGACCAGCTCCTGCTGGACCTCCGCCCGAGATGACCACCCCATGACGCCTGCCGTCGCCGACTGAACCAGTGGCCATGCGGGATACATGATCGTGTAGATCACACCCCAGAAGATGGTGGCGTAGAAGGTCCACAGCCACCAGCGGGGCATCGGGTTGTCAAATTCTTCGATGCCGTCCCAGCTGTGACCAGTTGTATTCGGGTCACCCGGCTGTTTATCAGGTGTCTTAGTCATTTCCGCGCCTCCTTGGATGTGGCGGGTTGGTCTTGCTGCGGTGCGGGTGCATCAACGTGGCGGAAAGGGATGTTGGCGGTGTCGCTGTATTCCTTGCTGGCGCCTGGGCGGAACACCCAGACAATGATGCCAACAAAGAAGGCGAACAGCAGAAGCAACATCCAGCTATCTGCGAACTGCCTAAGGAGAGTATATTCTTCCATTGCACCCTCCCTCAGCGGTTTGCGTCAGGCGTGAAGGTCGAGAAATCGACCAGCGTGCCCAGCATTTGCAGATAGGCGATCAGCGCGTCAGCTTCGGTCAGGTCGGATTGACCATCGAAGTTGCGCACATTGACCTTGTCACCGTAGCGCTCCAGCAGCCCGTCATAGTCACTGTCGGGATCGGCCTGAGCGCGGAAGTCGGCTTGCGCGTTCTCCAGCATCTCGTCGGTGTAGGGTGTACCGACTACCGCGTTTGCCGCCATGATGTCGCCGATATACTTGCCGTCGATCTTGCGGTTTTCGAGGAAGCCGTATTTCGGCATCACCGATTCCGGCACCACGGATTGCGCGTCGCGCAGATGGCGTACATGCCAATCGTCCGAGTAACGGCCACCGACACGTGCCAGATCAGGTCCAGTCCGCTTGGATCCCCACTGGAACGGGTGGTCATACATCGACTCGGCCGCCAGCGAGTAATGGCCATAGCGTTCGACCTCGTCCCGCATGGGACGGATCATCTGGCTGTGGCAGACATAGCAGCCTTCGCGCAGATAAACCTCACGGCCCGCCATTTCGAGAGGGGTGTAAGGGCGCATGCCCTCCACCTTCTCGATGGTGTTCTCAAGATAGAACAGCGGGGTGATCTGAACGATGCCACCGATGGTCACGACCAGAAAGCTGAAGATCAGCAGAAGGGTCGCGTTGGTCTCAAGCACTTTGTGTTTGTCAAGAATTGCCATTGCTCCGGCCTCCTTTATTCAGCCGGGACTGCGACGGTAAGGCTGGCCTCTTTAGCCGGTGCCTTACGCACAGTCATCCACAGGTTGTAGCACATGATCACTGAGCCAGCGAGAAACAGAACCCCACCCAGACCGCGGACCACATACATCGGGAACTTGGCGGCAACGGTGTCAGCGAACGAGTTCACCAGGAAGCCGTTGGCATCCACTTCGCGCCACATCAGGCCTTCCATGATACCGGTGACCCACATCGACGCAGCGTAGAGAACGATACCGATCGTGGCGAGCCAGAAGTGCCAGCTGACCATCTGTAGCGAGTACAGACGCTCACGCTTCCACAGGACAGGCACCAGATAGTACAGCGCACCAAAGGTGATCATGCCGTTCCAGCCCAGCGCGCCCGAATGTACGTGACCAATGGTCCAGTCGGTGTAGTGGCTGAGCGAGTTCACCGCACGGATCGACATCATCGGACCCTCGAAGGTGGACATACCGTAGAAGCCGACCGAGATGACCATCATACGTATGATCGGGTCAGTGCGCAGCTTGTCCCATGCGCCCGACAGGGTCATCAGACCGTTGATCATACCACCCCAAGACGGCATCCACAGTACGATCGAGAACACCATGCCCAGCGTCGAGGCCCAATCCGGCAACGCGGTATAGTGCAGGTGGTGCGGACCGGCCCAGATATACAGGAAGATCAGCGCCCAGAAGTGGATGATCGACAGCTTATACGAGAATACGGGACGTTCGGCCTGTTTCGGGATGAAGTAGTACATCATGCCCAGGAAGCCCGCAGTCAGGAAGAAGCCCACAGCGTTGTGGCCATACCACCACTGGATCATAGCATCCTGTACGCCCGACCAGACGATAACCGATTTCGAACCCCAGATGCTGACCGGGATTGTCATGTTGTTGACGAGGTGCAGCATCGCAACGGTTACGATAAAGGCCAGGTAGAACCAGTTAGCCACGTAGATATGCGGCTCTTTGCGTTTGATGATCGTTCCCAGATACACGGCTAGGTAAGCTACCCAGACGATGGTCAGCCACAGGTCCACGTACCATTCAGGCTCGGCATACTCCTTGGACTGCGTGCCGCCCAGAACATATCCGGTCGCTGCCAGAACGATGAACAACTGATAGCCCCAGAACACGAACCAGGCCAGGTTTCCACCCCACAGACGTGCCGCGCTGGTGCGCTGGACCACGTAGAACGAGGTCGCGATCAGAGCGTTGCCCCCAAAGGCAAAAATCACCGCCGAGGTGTGCAGCGGACGCAACCGCCCAAAGTTCAGATAGCCTTGTGCCCATTCGAAGTTGAGCGTCGGAAATGCCAGCTGGAACGCAATAAAGGTTCCCGCCAGGAACCCGACCACGCCCCAGAAGGCCGTTGCGATCACGCCGTAGCGGATCACGCCGTCCATGTACTCGCCCGAGCGATCGACAAGAATATCTGGCTCATCCGTGTTTCGAAGCGTCCAGATGAACAGACCACCGGCGATGATCATCACCAGTATCGCATGCACCTGATACGCCAAATCGCGTGCATAATTGGACCCGATCGCTGCAAACAGCACGACCAGACCAAGCACGATCAGCTTGATGTAATTCGACATATTGCGTCCCTTTACCCTGCCCTGCGCGATTTACGTGCCGCACAGAACCTTTTTGACTGTCCCCCGTAATGTAGAAGAACACCCTCTGCCGCTTTGATCTGAGTCAAGACAATCCGTTGTTTTCTGTGACACCCATAGTCGAGTGGAGGGGCGCTGGTCGCATTGGACCGGCTGCTCGAAAGACGAGGTCGATATGGCTTACAAATCAATTCTCACCATCATGACGGAAACTACGAATGCGCAGGCAGCGCTGTCTCAGGCAGCGGCATTGGCCGACGCGCAGGATGGTCATGCCGAGGCCTTGTGCCTGGGCGTCGATCGCAGTCAGACAGGGTATTACTACGCCGGGGCGAACGCTCTTATCCTTCAGGAAACCCTCAGCCGGGCCAATGCCGAAGCTGATGAGCTACTTAGCTATGCCGAGGATTTTCTGGGAAAAACCGGCGTGCGGTGGTCGGCCGAAAACGGAGTCGCCCAGATAGCGGACATAGGACGCCACGTTGCCCATCGGGCGCGGTTCTCGGATTTGGTTGTCCTGCCTCACCCGTATGGCGAGGGGCGCGGTGCCGAGGCGGAACCAATTGTCGAAGCCGCAATGTTCGAAGGTCACGCTCCGGTCATGGTCGTCCCAAACGCGGGGCAACCTGTTTCGAAGCCCAAGAACATCATGATCGCCTGGAACGAAAGCGTCGAGGCCATGCGTGCGGTGCGCTGCGCCCTGCCGTTTTTGAAAGACGCCGATCTGGCGCGTATCGTGGTGATCGACCCGCCACGGCATGGACCCGACCGCTCTGACCCGGGTGGCATGCTGTCCCAGATGCTCGCGCGGCACGGTGTCCGGTGCGACATCGAAGTCCTCAGCAAAACCATGACGCGCGTGTCGGACATTCTGAACCGCCATGCTATGGACACGGAATCAGATATGATTGTCATGGGCGCCTACGGCCATTCTCGCTTTCGCGAAGCGATCCTTGGCGGTGCGACGCGCAACATGCTGGAACAATCCGCTGTACCGGTCTTCATGGCGCACTGATCGCGTGCTGACCCAAACAAAAAGCCGCCCTGCGGGGCGGCTTGATCGCTTTGGTATGTGACTGGCGGGTGGCGTCTAAACGAGGAAACCACCGTCCGAGTCGTCTCCGGCCTCTTCCATCAGACGACCAAGATCGGGGATGGTGACGTGCCGCTTGCCTTCCAGCACGATAACCCCGTCCTTTTTCAAGGCCGAGATCTGTCGGCTCACCGTTTCAAGCGTCAGACCGAGGTAGTCCGCCATCGCCTCACGCGTCAGAGGCAGGTCGAACACGAGCGGGCCTGACAGCCCTTTCTGAGTGATCGACGCATCCCGGCGCGCAATGATGGAAAGCAAGCTGGCGATCTTTTCCCGCGCCGTCTTGCGGCCCAGAACAAGCATCCATTCCCGCGCGGCGTCCAGCTCATCCAATGTCATCTGCAAAAGACGATGCGCGATATGAGGGGTCTCACTCAACAACCCTTCGAACGGCTTCTTGCGAAAGCAGCACATCACCACATCTGTGGTGGCCTGAACGTCATATGGCGCAGAATCACGTCCGGGACGCCCGACGAAATCACTGGGCAGCAACAGACCCACCATCTGGGTCCGCCCGTCCTCCATCGTCTGGGTCAGGGATGCGATACCCGACACGACCGAGCCGACAAAGTTCATCTGATCGCCGGACCAGATGATTGTCTGACCCGCTTCGAAACTGCGATAATATTTAATCTCTTCAAGGGACTGCAGCTCATCCGCATCACACCGGGCACAGACGGCCCGATGACGAATCGGGCATTCGTCACAGTTGGAATGATCAAACTTTATCTCTACTGACATTCGCTTTCCTACTTGATCTCTATCAAAGCAACCAAGACTTGGGTCCCTTAAAGGTATCTCCATGATAGATAAATCACAATTGGCAAGGCTTGGACTTTTTGACGCGAAGGTGCCTCGCTACACCAGCTACCCGACCGCCCCCCATTTCAGCAATGACGTGGGGGCTGATCTTTTTGGTGACTGGATCGCCCGGATTAAACCCGGCAGCGCCATTTCGCTTTATGTCCATGTCCCCTTCTGTCGGCGTCTATGCTGGTTCTGCGCCTGCCGCACGCAAGGCACGCAAACCGACAGCCCCGTGGTCGCCTATGTCGACGTGCTGAAGGCCGAGCTGGACCTATTGGCCGCGCGCCTGCCCAAGGGGGTGGTTCTATCCCGCTTGCATTGGGGCGGCGGCACCCCGACCCTGCTGAATGCCGACCTGATGCGCGATCTGGCGCGCTACATTCTGGATATCGTGCCGCTGGGACCGGATGCCGAGTTCTCGGTCGAGATCGACCCAAATGAGATTGACGAAGCGCGGCTGGATGTCCTCGCCGAAGCGGGCATGAACCGCGCCTCAATCGGGGTGCAGGACTTCGATGACGAGATCCAGAAAACCATCGGGCGCATCCAAAGCTACGACACCACGCGGGATGCGGTGGACATGATCCGCGCACGCGGGATCACCAGCCTGAATGCCGATATCCTGTTTGGCCTGCCGCACCAGACCAAAGCACGGATGACCGAAAGCGTTCAGAAGCTTCTGTCGCTCAGCCCGGACCGCGTCGCGCTCTATGGCTATGCCCATGTGCCTTGGATGGCGAAACGGCAGCAACTGATCCCGTCCGAGGCTTTGCCAACACCCGAGCAGCGCCTTGACTTGTTCGACACCGCCCGCCGCCTGTTCATGTGGGACAACTACGCCGAGATCGGAATCGACCACTTCGCAACGCAAGAGGACGGGCTGACCAAAGCGTTGAAAGCGGGCCAACTGAAACGCAACTTCCAGGGCTATACCGATGATCAGGCCGAAGTTCTGATCGGCGTCGGTGCAAGCTCGATCTCGCGCTTTCCGCAGGGCTACGCGCAAAACAACCCCGCGACCTCGGCTCATACAAAGGCAATCCGCGACGGTCAGTTCTCTACCTCGCGCGGGCATATGTTCAAGGGACAGGACGTGCTGCGCGCCCGCTTGATCGAAGCGTTGATGTGCGATTTCCGGGTCGACTCGGCCGAGATTCTGCGCAGCCATGATGTATCCATCGCAGAGCTGAACAAGATGTATGCTGAGGTAAACGCAAGATTTGACGGCCTGCTGCGCGTCACCGATGACGGGCTGTTTATCCCGCCCGAGGCGCGTGCTCTGACCCGGATGATCGCCCGCAGTTTCGATGCCTATGACCTGAGCAAAGCCGGACATAGCTCTGCGATCTAACCTCGGGCAAGCGGCCCGGTTTTCGGCAGACCCAAGCCGATCCCGAACGGGGGCTTGACGCAAGGCTGGTGTTTTCTCCACACTCGGGGCGTGGGTCTTCGATCAGATCCACAGCCCGAGGCAGGCAAATCCGCAGACAAACCATGCCAACGCATTTGCGCAAGGCAGCCCCTTTCGTGCAGCCACTCTGCAACCTGAAAGAGGGACAGCACATATGCGCGTTTTTACCGTCCTAGGCCCCAGTCAATCGGGCAAATCCACTCTGGTCGAGGCCATCAGCCGCCTCGACGGGCGCCCGACAACATTCGACATCTCCGGAACCGTGCATTTGCACGGTTTTTCTTATTTGGACGAACCGTGGTGCGCGGTTGACGTGGATGGCGGCGGCGATGCGCTGGCCTATGTTGGACCAGCTATGGCGATCTCGGACGCCGCCGTGGTTGTCGTCCCGCCAGACCCCGATGCCGCCGTTCTATGCGCGCCGTACCTGCGGCTGGTGGAAGAGGCGGGCATCCCTTGCTTTCTATTCATCAACCGAATGGACAACCCCAACGGCCGTATCCGTGACATCATCGCGGCCCTGCAGACCTATTGCACCCATCACATCGCCTTGCGGCAGGTCCCGATCCGCGACGGCGATACAATCATAGGCGCGGTCGATCTGATCTCGGAACGTGCGTGGAAATATCAGGAGGGCCAGCCCTCGGCCTTGATCGAACTGCCTCAATCCGTCGAGGACCGCGAACAGGAAGCCCGCACTGAATTGCTGGAAACGCTGTCGGATTTCGACGACCATCTGCTGGAGCAGCTTATAGAAGACAAGCAGCCCCCCAGCGCCGAGATTTATGATCTGGCCGCTCAGGTCCTGCAAAATCACCAGTTGATTCCGGCCTGCCTGGGGGCCGCGCAACATGGCAACGGGCTTACCCGCTTGATGAAAGCGCTGCGGCACGAAGCGCCCGAGTTCGATATCGCTGCCGGGCGAGATGAGGCCGCGGACAATGCACGCGCGATTGCGGGCTTTGCCGATGTGAAGAAACATATTGGCAAGATCACTGTGCTGCGTGGGCTAGGCGATGGCGTCAAAGCGCATGAGGCTTTGGGAGGCGAAACGGTCGGCAATTTGACGAGCCTCGACGCCAAAACACAGATCGGCGCGTTGGAGGCTGGGCAAATCGGTCTTGCGGTCAAATCTGATCATCTCAACCCGGGATACATCTATGACAGCCGGTCGGCTACACCGCTTCCGGATTGGGCGTCTTCGCATCCGGTTGCGCACCGGCAGGTCGTCTCACCCGCGCATGAGCGCGACGACGTGCGCCTATCAAACGCTCTGAGCCGTTTGGTCGAGATCGACCCGGGGCTGCATATGGAGCAAGACGAGCTGAGCGGTCATTCCGTACTGGGTTCGCAGGGTCCGCAACACATGCGGCGCGTGACGGCAAAACTACTGGAGGATTTCGGGATCGAGATCGAAACCGACCCGGTCGAGACCGCCTATCGCGAAACCATCCGTACGCCGGTCGAACATCGCCACCGTCATCGCAAGCAATCGGGCGGCGCCGGACAATTCGCCGACGTTGTAATCTCGGTCGCGCCTCTACCCCGTGGCTCGGGCTTTCAATTCGAAGAGGTTGTGAAGGGCGGTGCGGTGCCGAAGAACTACATCCCATCCGTGGAGCACGGGGCCAAAGACGCTTTGGTACAAGGCCCCGAAGGCTTCCCGGTCGTGGATGTCAAAATTACCCTCAGCGACGGCAAACACCACAATGTCGATAGTTCGGACTACGCGTTCCGGACGGCGGGCAAGAATGCAGTGCGTGAGGCACTGCCGCAGGCCAAGCCCGTGGTACTGCAGCCTATTCTCACGGCCGAGATTCATCTGCCGTCAGATTTCGTCGGAGATCTGGTTCCCACGATCAGTTCGCTGCAAGGGCAGGTTTTGGGGTTCGAGGGCAATCCGGATGCCTCAGGTTGGGAAATCTTCAACGCCCAACTTCCGGCCGTGGCGCAAGATGAGTTGCACCGAACTCTCGCCAGTGCCACGCGGGGAACGGGGTGGGTCAATCTGAGCTTCGATCACTATGAAGAGTTGCGCGGCCCGGTCCCAAAATCCGCCGATCGCGAGAAAGCCAGCGCTTGAAGGAAACGCGAGGCGGGCCTTAGCCCGCCGCCGCAATCAGTTCACGGGTGTAATCTGTTTGCGCATTTTCAAACAGATCCTCGGATGCGCCCATCTCGACTACGTCGCCGTTGCGCATGACGATGACCTTGTGGGACATCGCCCGCACAACTTTCAAGTCGTGGCTGATGAACAGATACGCCAGACCGTATTTCCGCTGCAGATCGCGCAGGAGATCAACGATTTGCACCTGCACCGTCATGTCCAGCGCGCTTGTCGGCTCATCCAGTACCAGTAGTTTCGGACGCAGCACCATGGCCCGCGCAATTGCAATCCGCTGACGCTGCCCGCCCGAAAACTCATGCGGGTAGCGGTCCATTGAGGCCGGGTCCAAGCCCACCTCTGTCATCACCTCGGCCACCAGCTCGCGCGGGGCGCGATGCGGGTCGACGTTGTGAATAGAGAGTCCCTCGGAGATGATCTGCTGGCATGTCATACGTGGGCTCAGGCTGCCGAACGGGTCCTGAAACACGATCTGCATGTCCTTGCGCAGGCGCCGCAACTCTCGCGTGGACCAACGGCGCACATCCTGATCGCGGAAGGTGATCCCACCCTCGGACGCGATCAACCGCATGATGGCCAGCGCCATCGTTGTCTTGCCTGAGCCACTTTCGCCGACAATCCCAAGTGTTTCCCCAGCCCGCACACTGAACGTTGCATCGTTGACGGCTTTTACATAGCCGACCGTGCGTTTCAGAAAGCCGCGCTGAATCGGAAACCAGACCTTCAGGTGGTCGGTTCGGGCTACCTCTTCCGCACCTGCGTCTACGGGGTCCGGGTGTCCCGAAGGCTCGGCCTCCAGCAGTTTGCGCGTGTAGGGGTGCTGCGGGTTGTTGAAAATCTCTGCCGTGATTCCGGTTTCGACAATCTCACCGTCTTTCATCACGCAGACCCGGTCGGCGATCCGACGTACAATGCCAAGATCATGGGTGATGAAGAGCATCCCCATGTTCTCAGATTTCTGCAGCTCGGCTAAAAGTTCGAGGATCTGCGCCTGAATGGTCACATCCAAGGCGGTCGTTGGTTCATCCGCGATCAGAACATCCGGTTTGTTGGCCAGCGCCATTGCGATCATCACACGCTGCCGTTGCCCGCCCGAAAGCTGGTGCGGATAACTGTCCAGACGATCCTCAGGGTCGCGTATGCCAACCTTGTTCAGCAACTCCACAATTCTGTCGCGCGCGGCATCCCCAGCCAAGCCCTGATGCAGAGCCAGCGATTCCGCCATCTGTTTCTGGATCGTGTGCAGGGGATTGAGCGAGGTCATCGGCTCCTGAAAGATGAAGCTGATATCGTTGCCGCGCACCTTCATCAATTTGTCTTCGGAGGCACCGATCATCTCAGCCCCGTCGTATTTGACCGAACCTTCGACCATGGCGCTATCGCCCAGCAGCGACACGGTCGACAATGCCGTCACCGACTTGCCCGAGCCGGACTCACCCACCAGGGCAACCGTCTCACCCCGATCCACGGTGAAGGAGACGCCTTTAACCGCAGCCGACACCTTTCCGTCCTGCCGGAATGAGACCTTGAGGTTGTTTACATCCAAAAGGCTCATGAGAAGGTCTTTCTGGGATCAAACGCATCGCGGACGCCTTCGAAAATGAAGACCAGCAGCGACAGCATGATGGCGAAGGTGAAAAAGGCGGTGAAGGCCAACCAAGGGGCCTGAAGGTTCTGTTTGGCCTGCAAGGTCAGTTCCCCTAGCGACGGGGCCGAGGATGGCAAGCCGAAGCCAAGAAAATCCAAAGAGGCCAGCCCGCCAATCGTGCCAGTCACGATAAAGGGCATGAAGGTCAGCGTCGCAACCATCGCATTGGGCAGCATGTGGCGGAACATGATCGTCATGTTACCAACACCCAGCGCCCGCGCGGCGCGGACATATTCCAGATTGCGCGCCCGCAGGAACTCGGCCCTCACAACGCTGACCAATCCGGTCCAGCTGAACAGGATCATCAGGATCACCAGAAGCCAGAAACTTCGACCCAGAATCGCGAACATAATGATGATGACATAGAGCGACGGGGTCGCGGACCATATCTCGATGACCCGTTGAAAAATCAGGTCGAGCCAGCCACCGAAGAAGCCCTGAATGGCCCCGGCGAAAATACCGATCAGGCTGGCCACGCCGGTCACCATCAAAGTAAACAGGATCGACAGGCGGAAGCCATAGATCACCCGCGCCAGCACATCCCTTTTGGTATCGTCCGTGCCCAGCAGGTTCTGCCCGTTGGGCGGCAAGGGGGCCGCACCGGGGCGATCGACGCTAGTGTTGTAGGAATAGGGGATCAGTGGCCAGATCGCCCAACCTCGCTCGAACCCTTCGGCTTGAAATGTCCCCGCTTCGATCTGCTCGATGATACCTTCGGGATCGTCGAAACAGTCCTCAAGTCCGCCACTGTCGATCAAGCAGCGGACCTCGGGGTCGCGATAGATCGCCTCGGTCTGGAAATCGCCGCCAAATTCGGTTTCGGCGTAGAAGTTGAAGATCGGCGTGTAGAACTCACCCCGGTATTTCACCAGGATCGGTTTATCATTCGCAATGAACTCGGCGAATAGGGACAGGCCGAACAGCACCGAGAAGATGATCAGCGACCAAAAGGCCCGGCCATTGCGTTGAAAATTGCGCCAACGCCGCTGGTTGAGAGGGGACAGCGCCATTTACCCCTCCCTCTTCTCAAAATCGATGCGTGGGTCGACCAACACATACATCAGGTCGCTGATGATACCGACAACCAGCCCCATCAGACCAAAGATAAACAGAGTGCCAAAGATCACCGGGTAGTCACGCGCCACCGCGGCCTCAAACCCGAGGCGGCCCAGACCGTCTAGCGAGAAGATCGTCTCGATAATGATCGAGCCGCCGAAGAAGACACCGATAAACACTGCCGGAAAGCCTGCAATAACGATCAGCATCGCGTTACGGAAGACATGGCCATAGAGGACCTTGCGTTCCCCTAAGCCTTTGGCGCGGGCGGTCATGACATATTGCTTCTTGATCTCATCCAGAAACGAGTTCTTGGTTAGCAGCGTCAGCGTTGCAAAGGCCGAAATGGTCAAGGCAATAATCGGCAGCGCGATGTGCCAGAAATAGTCGGCTATCTTGCCCAGAAGGCTCAGGCTGTCCCAATTATCCGAGGTCAGCCCCCGCAGAGGGAAGATCTGCCAGTAGGATCCACCGGCGAACAGTACCAGCAGGAGGATGGCAAACAGGAATCCGGGGATGGCGTAGGCCACGATGATGGCTCCGCTGGTCACGGTATCGAACCGAGACCCATCTTTGACTGCTTTGCGGATGCCCAACGGAATCGAGACCAGATAGGCGATCAGCGTCGACCACAGACCCAGTGAGATAGACACGGGCATCTTTTCCAACACCAAATCAATCACGCTGATCGACCGGAAATAGCTCTCACCAAAATCGAGCGTCAGATAATTGCCCATCATGCCTAGAAAACGCTCAAGCGGCGGCTTGTCGAAACCGAATTCCTTTTCCAATTCGGCAATGAACTCTGGAGGCAGGCCGCGCGCACCCACATATTTGTCGTCGAAGACACCTCCTGCAGGCTCGGACCCTGCACCGGCGTCTCCACCCCCAGCGAAGCCCGCGAAGACATCGCCCTGTCCTTCGATCTGAGCGATGATTTGTTCAACGGGTCCACCCGGAACAAACTGCACCAGCGTGAAGTTAACGACCATAATGCCCAGCAAGGTCGGAATGACCAAAAGCAGGCGTCTTAGAATATAGGCGCCCATTTTACCGCAGCGCGCCTTTTGCCTTCAAATCGGCTTCTTTCTCGGGGTTGATCCACCAAAGGTCCAAATGACCTAACGAATAGGGCGGCAGGTTCTCAGGGTATTCGTACATGTCGTAATAGGCTGTCCAGTAGTCCGCGATGTATCCCACGGGGATCACGAAGAACTCATACCTCAGGGCACGATCCAAAGCCATAAGTGCTGCGTCCTGATCAGCCTGATTGTCGGTTTCAAAAGACGCTTCAATAATCGCGTCGACCAACGGGCTTGCCAGGCCAGCGGGATTAAACAGGCTAAAGGCTGCCTCTTCGGACCCATACATCTGGCTCAATCCGCCGCCGGTCGACAGGAACGAACCATACCGCGTGGAATAGACCATGTCGTAGTCGCGCTCTCGGCTACGCAATGTATATTGTGCCGGATCAACCTTTTCAGCAGATGCATCTACACCCAGTGCCTGAAGATTCTGAACATAGGTTTCGATCATCGTCGCCGTCGATGTCGGTAAGTTCGAAGGGTATGGAATATTCACCTTCAACGTCTGTCCTTCGGCATTGCGACGCACGTTGCCTTCGCCCACTGGCCAGCCCGCCTCGTCCAGCATCTTCGACGCTTTGCGCAGGTTGCGCCGGTCGTTCAGGCGTGCTGGGTTGGATTCATGAACAACGACGACATCCTCGGATAGAAAATCGGCTGGCACGGCATCGCCAAGCGTTTCCAAGAAGGCCAGCTCTGGGCCCGCTGGGGTGCCCTGTGCTTCAAGCGGGGTGCCTTGCACAAAAGAGTTGCGCGGTGAATTCAATCCAAACAACAGGGATTCGTTTGCCCATTCGAAGTTGAATGCCAGAGCCAACGCCTTGCGGACGTTCTTATCTGCGAATTGAGGCTTGCCGAGATTGAACACAAAACCAGACGGTGTCGGCGGGCTGCCATCCATGATTTCGTCGCGCACAACCGAACCCTCTGTCAGCTTGGGGAAGTCATAGCTTGTCGCCCAGAGCTTGGGATCACTCTCGATCCGCATCGTATATTCGCCCGCCTTGAAACCTTCGAACGCGGCAGTCTGGTCAGCGAAATACTCGACGCGAATAGTGTCAAAGTTGTTGCGGCCTACGTTGAAAGGAAGGTCTTTCCCCCAATAGTCGTCGCGGCGCTTGTAGACGATACGGCGATTGATGTCATAACTGTCCAGCTTGTATGGGCCCGACCCCACCGCAACTTCCAGCCGAGGTTCATCCAGACGACGCGACTCGTCGGCTTCAAACCACGCTTTCGAGAAAACGGGCGTCGATCCTACGGTTTCGATCAAGCTACGGCGCGTGACTTCTGGGTTGAACGTGAACCTTACAGTGTGATCATCTAGCGCCTCAGCCCCGGTGACCATACGCCCGACGGCCTGCGCGTAAGACGGCAGGCCCTGCTCGATAAACAAACGGTGGCTGTAAACAACGTCTTCAGCCGTGACCGGTGTTCCATCCCAGAACATCGCCTCAGGGCGCAAGTTGAATATGACGTAGTTGCGCCCTTCGTCGTACTCGAGACTTTCAGCCAGAACACCGTAATACTGACCGACGCTGTCATCCGCGCTTTCGAACAGGCGATCATATTGGATTGTGGTTAACGCTCCGCTCCGACCCTTTCGTGAGTAAGGATTTAGCGAGTCAAAGGTTCCAGACGCTGCCAGTGACATCTCACCTCCCTTGGGAGCGTCGGGATTCACGTAATTCAGATGCGGATAGTCAGCCGGGTAGTCCAGATTTCCAAAATAGGAGTACCCGTGACTGGTTGCAACGTTTTCATCATTCGCTTGGGCGACCTCGGCTGATCCGAGCGTTACGGCGACCAACCCTAAGATCACCCCCCAATGCCGAATACTCATGTCGCGCGCAGCAGGCAGGAGGGGTTTCATATGGCTCATCCTCTGGATTGTTGTCGTCATCTATGTCTGTTCCGCCAGCTAAATCGCCAGTCCTGGCTGATTCAAGTTTAGAATGCGTGAACGCTTTGTGAAGATTTTCGACATAAAAAAAGCCGCTGCACAAGGCAGCGGCTTTGGGTTTTTTCGCAAACGTGATGGCAATCAGTTGCCAATGGTTTGCAGATAGGCAATCAGGTCAGCGCGTTCTTGAGGCTTTTTCAGGCCAGCAAAGCTCATGGATGTACCCGAGATATATGCGCTGGGTCTTTCAACGAAGGCATCAAGCGCTTCGGGGGTCCAGTTGCCACCATGCGCCTGCATCGCCGCCGAATAGCCGGTGAAGCCTTTGGCCGACGCAACGGGCCGGTCTACAATGCCGTACAGGTAGGGTCCGGTGCCGTTCGCGCCGTCTTCCAACTTGTGGCAAGCAGTACATTTGCGGAAAACTTTGGCGCCCTTTTCAGGGTCTGCGGCGGCCAGCAGGTCTTCAAAGACCACCTCTTCGCCATCGGCGCTATCACCCGAGCTTTCGGTCTCGATGATGTAGGCAGCCTGTGCATCCCCATGGCCCCCATGCGAATGGTACAGGATGTCACCACCCCATTTAGCAAGAAGCAGCACAAGGAACGTGCCGAACAGGCCCGCAGCGGCCTTGGTAACTGTCATCGTGTCGAACATTGATCGCTAGTCCATTTCAGCTGTCTGAAAAGGTGTCTAAGGCTTCCCCTTGCGAGAGGCAAGGTATAGACACCGCGACGAAACGCCCAATTTTGTAACTTGTTGCACGGGACCGACCAAATGACCAAACGCATTGCCTTTCAAGGCGAACCCGGCGCCTATAGCCACGAGGCCTGCCGTAACGCGCGCCCCGATATGGAGGCGCTGCCCTGCCGTACTTTCGAGGATGTGATCGAATCGGTTCGGTCCGGCGCGGCCGATCTGGCGATGCTGCCGGTTGAAAACACGACCTATGGGCGGGTGGCCGATATCCACCGTCTGTTGCCGCATAGTGGTCTGCAGATCATTGATGAGGCCTTCGTGCGCGTCCACATCAACCTGTTGGCTGTGCCCGGCGCGACGCTGGACGACATCACCGAGGCGCATTCCCATCTGGTCCTGCTGCCTCAATGCGCGGGGTTCCTGCGCCAGCACGGTATTCACGGACGGGTCAGCCCCGACAACGCCCGCGCCGCGCGCGAGGTATCCGAGGCGGGTGAAATCCATTCAGCCGCTCTGGCCAGCGAACTCGCCGGAGAGATCTACGGCCTGAACGTCCTCGCCCGCCATATCGAGGATCATGGCGACAACACCACGCGTTTTCTGGTCATGTCACCCAAGGCCGACCTGTCGCGTCGGGGCGAGCATGGCATGATCACCAGCTTTGTCTTTCAGGTCCGCAACATTCCTGCGGCGCTCTATAAGGCGATGGGTGGGTTTGCGACCAATGGGATCAACATGACCAAGTTGGAAAGCTACATGGTCGATGGCTCGTTCACCGCGACCCAGTTCTATGCCGATATTGTCGGGCATCCGGAAGACCGGAACGTGCAACTGGCAATGGACGAGCTTGAGCATTTCACCACCAATGTGGAAATACTTGGCGTCTACCCGGCAGCCCAGCCACGCGGCTAGGCCCGCGCTTCAGGTAAATGTGAGTTTAAGCGCCATGCCTGTGGCGCTGCTCCAGTTCTCGGGCGAACTCCGCAAGGCGCATTTGAAAGCGTTTGCGAAACCGCGCTTGGCCCAGCTTCATCGACTGCAGCAGCAACCGCGCCGGCAGGGACTTGGCGCTGAGTGACAGGTCCACACTCAAGCGGGTCCGACGCTGAGACAGGGCCATAAAGTCAACCACCGTAACCCCGGTCATGCCCTTGCCCGTCGCCTCGAATCGCATTTGCGAGGGGTGGTCGCAATCGGTCAGCAGTACGGACATCTGGCGGGGTTTGCCGCGCAGCTTGAACTCGGTCTCCCACGCCATGCCTGCGGAGGGTGCGACCCCGCCAGCGGTACGGCGCACGTCAACGCCACGGCGCATCGCCATACGTTCGAACCGATCGAAATCGGCAACCATGTCAAAAACCGAGTGGATGGGAGCCTCGATATCTTCGCGCGCTGAAAACTGCATGTGGGCCCTTGCTGCTCGTTCTTTATTGCCAGTGTTTCTTTAGTCCAGCGTATCTGCAAGCCAGTTCTGAAGCAGGAAATGCGCAATCGCCCCCTTGCGAGCGGGCAGCAGGCGCGGATGCTCCCCCGCAAAGGCCTGCATCATCTCGGATTTGCTGACCCACATTGCCTCTTCGATCTCAACCGGGTCGATCTGGATGTCCCGAGACAAAGCTTCGCCGGCACAGCCGAACATCAGCGACGCCGGAAACGGCCAGGGCTGGCTTGACAGATAGGACACGGCACCCACGGGAACGCCCGCCTCCTCCATCACCTCGCGCCGGACGGCGGACTCAAGCGTCTCGCCCGGCTCGACGAACCCTGCAAGCAACGAGAACATGCCCTCGGGCCACCCCGGCGAGCGCCCCATAAGCACGCTGTCGCCATGGGTGATCAACATGATCACAACCGGGTCGGTGCGCGGGAAGTGCTGGCCACCACAGGCCGGGCAACTGCGCTGCCATCCTGCTTGCGATACGTCGCTTGGCGCGCCGCAGCGGGCACAGAAGCGATGCGTCTCGTGCCAGCCGATCACCGCCTTGGCTGTCGCCGCAATCTCGGCATCGCGAGCAGACAGGCGCGTCATGATCCGACGCAGCTCGGCAAACACATGGCCCTCAGGCAGATCGGGATGCTGTTGCTCGGATGGGTCGATGAAATTGCCCAAGCTCGACAGATCCAGCCCCTCGGCCTGCCATTCGGAGATATCGGCAGCAAACACCGCCGCCCCGTCATCGGAACAGCCAAGCAAGATCGGAGTCTCAACCACTCCACCTGGGCCATTCGCGACCAGAGGATGCGCCATATTGACCAGCCCCAACCGATCCAGAGCCTCGCCCTGTACCAGCACTTTGCCACGCCACAGCAGCATGCAACGAGCGTTTGGATCTTGGGCCGCTTCGGTCAGCTTGTCTGCATCCCCCCGAAGATGGGCCGCACGATCAAGGCCTGAGCTGCCGAATGTCACGTTCTCTGCGTTTTTCATTGGGGTCCCCTCGGCCTTTTACGCCTAGGGCTGCCATGTCCGCGAATGTGTTGCAATGTCAATTCACTACTGCGGCATATCGACAGGTGCCACCGAAACACCGCATGACCGCCTCGGATTTTTCACTTATTTGTCCTCTTGGTAAATTTTCTTAACTCTCATAGCGCAAAAGTAGACAACCGAACGTGACCGCAATTTCCCCGCGCAGGAAAGACGCGCAGGACGCAGGAATGCATATCCGCATTCTGGCAACCACAGATCTGCATATGACCCTGACCGGGTTCGACTATTATGCTGATAAAACGGACCCGACCATCGGGCTGACTCGTACGGCGTCGGCGATCCGAAACGCCCGTCAACAGGTCGAGGTCGGTTTGACTCTTTTGTTCGACAATGGCGACGCGCTGCAAGGAACGCCGATTGGGGACTGGGCGGTGGAAAACGATGTCCCGCACCCGATGATGCAGGCTTTCAAGGCGCTGGAATATGACGCGATCGGCTTGGGCAACCATGATTTTGGGTTCGGGCTGGATGTTCTGGAGCGCTTCATAGGCCAAGCCCCTTGCCCCGTGATTTGCAGCAATCTGACCCATGTGGACAATCGACAGCCCTGGCTGCGCAGTGTTGTCCTGACACGGTCCATTGCGCAGGAAGTGCCAATCCGAATCGGCGTCCTGTCCGTGCTTCCGCCTCAAACCACGATGTGGGAGGCGCATCATCTGCAAGACAAGGTCATTGCCCAGGATATCCTGACCGCCGCCCGACGAACGGCTGAGGCGTTGCGCGCGCAGGGCTGTGATCTGGTCATCGCGCTGGCGCATTCGGGGTTGGAGCAATCGGCAGCTCAGCTGGGGCTTGAGAATGCCGTCATCCCCCTTGCCGCGATTGAGGGCATTGACGCGATTATTGCCGGTCATACGCATCTGACACTGCCCGGCGCGGGGCATCTCGGGCTTGACGGCGTTGATGCCGAAAATGCCCTGGTCCACGGCGCACCTGTGGTTATGGCCGGGTCCGCTGGGTCTTATCTGGGGGTCATAGACCTGCACCTGACCAAGGTACCCGAGGGGCGCTGGCAGATCACGGATCGCCACTGCAGCTTGGTCGCCACAGCCGATGAGGTCGAAGACAAGGACCTGTGCGAGATGCTCAAGCCCGCACATCTGGCCACGCGCGTAATGATGGCCGAACCTGTCAGTCATACCGCGCAGAGCCTGCACAGCTATTTCAGCTTCTGCGCGCCGGATCGGGGGCTAGCCCTGGTCGCGGCGGCACAAGCGGCGGGTTTGCGCCCGTTTCTACACGGCACCGCGTTCGCCGAACTGCCGCTTCTGTCTGCGGTATCTCCTTACAAATTCGGCGGACGTGCCGGACCGAGGAACTATACGGACGTGTCTGTAGGTAAGATTTGCCAGCGTCACGTCGCTGACCTGCATGTCTTTCCCAACGAATTGCGGGCCGTCGAAATCACCGGCGCGCAACTGCGGGATTGGCTTGAGATGTCGGCGGGTGTTTTCAACCAGATCCACCCAGACGCCGAAGCCGAGCTAACCGATTCCCACCGGGCGGGGCATAACTTTGACGTCGTGTTTGGCGTAACCTATCAGATCGACCTGTCCAGCCCGGCGCGGTTCGATAGCAACGGCGCCTTGACCGATCCAACCGCCCAGCGCGTCCGCGACCTGTGCTTTGGCGGGCAAATAGTCCGCGACGACCAGAGCTTTGTGGTCGCCCTCAACAACTATCGCGCCAGCGGTGGTGGGCATTTCCCTTTCGTCACAAAAGCCCGGGCCATTCCTCTGCCGTCCAGGGATATCAAAGAGATACTGCGGGACTACCTGTCAGATCGCCTGCCCGCGGACCCTCTGGATCAGGCGCCTTACCCATTCTCCTTAGCCCCGCTTTATGGTATTCGCACGATCCTAAGAACCGGCAGCGGAGCGTTGAAGTATTTGCCCGAGCTAAGCAGATACTCCCCCGAATTGCTGGGGCCTGACACCGAGGGCTTTGAAAGGATACGACTGACCTTGTGACGGGTTGTCATTTTCACATCGCTTCCCTATATCAAGCCGTGAGAGGTTGGCGCGGGCGAGCGCCTCGCCAACCTGGTCAGGTCCGGAAGGAAGCAGCCACAACGAGCCCCGCTTGGGTCGATGTCCAACCTCTCACTTTATGGGAACCATTAGCCGCAGGAGGGCTTTATGATTGTAGCAAATACCCTTCGGGCAGATCGGTTCTAAACCCAACTCTCCGATTGCCTGAACACATCACCAACGGATGCGCGCCTGCCATCCGATGGGATTGCTATATCTGAACACAGGCAAACCAATGTCTTTTACTCTTTCAGACCTGGGATGGTCCTCTTACTTCGCCGCACAGCACGCGGCGCACGCACAATTCATGCCTTTTCGTATCACCGCCGTTCACCGGGACCGTCTGGTCGGGATGAACGAGACCGGTGAAACATCTCTGTTTGCCCCTGGTCACTCTACCGGCGATTTTGCTGTTGGAGATTGGGTGCTGGCCGATGACGAAAATCGGGTTCAGCATCTGCTTGATCGGCGCAGCCTCTTGCAACGCCGTGCTGCCGGAACCGGGGCCGAGGCGCAGTTGATCGCAGCCAATGTTGACGTGCTGTTCATCGTCAGCTCGTGCAACGCGGATTTTAATGTGCCCCGGCTCGAACGGTATCTGGCGCTGGCGCATCAGGCGGGCTGCTATCCTGTCGTGGTTGTGACCAAAGCAGATAGCTACTCGGACCCCGCAGCCTATGCCAAGCAGGCCGAAGCGCTGGCACCGTTTTTGACAGTCCTGACGGTCAACGCGCATGACGCGTTAGACCTGCAGCAGGTTCTGGCATGGTGTCCGGCGAGTCAGACAGCGGCTTTGGTCGGGTCATCCGGGGTTGGCAAAACAACGCTCGCCAACGGAATGACCGGTCAGGATCAGGCAACTGCGGCAATCCGCGAGGATGATGCGCGAGGCCGCCACACCACGACGTCTCGCGCCTTACATCCGATGCAAAATGGCGGTTGGCTGGTCGACACCCCCGGCATGCGCGCCCTGCGCCTGCTCGACGCGCAGGACGGGGTGGACGAAGTGTTCTCGGACATTCTGGAGCTGGCCCAAACCTGCCGGTTCTCGGATTGCCAGCATGAGGCCGAGCCCGGTTGCGCTGTGCAGGCGGCGATTGAAGCAGGCACACTGGATGCAGATCGGTTGGAACGCTGGCGCAAGCTGAGGCGCGAGGATCAGCGCAACTCTGAGACCGTGGCCGAGGCGCGGGCACGCGACAAGGCTTTCGGCAAGATGGTCCGATCTGCGATGCACGGAAAATCCGCGCGGCGCGGCAATTGAAACACGGGCTGAAAAAGGGGCGTCGGTCCGCCGGCGCCCCCCATCAAGCGATCAATCGTGGCCAGAGCACCGCATTTCGGCGGGCAAACACACCGATATGGCCGATCTCCCGAACACCAAACTCTTCCGGTGACAACAGGTGACGGCGTGCTTTTGGACCATAAAGCTCGGCCAACCGCCAAACGGCAGCTTCTGGGACCATCTCATCATCTGTGAAGGCAAAAAGGTCGACGGGAACGTCAGCATCCTGCCACGTAGCTTGCGGCAGTGTGTCTCCGATCTCGGGCAGATAGCTTTGCGGCGCGGTGCACCATTTGCGCCATTGCCAATAGACCTTAGGCGGTAGGTCTGTTCCAAACCCAAGTGCCTTGCCCGGCAAATACCCCAGGCCGCTCACGACCAGAGGCACATGCCCATACCAGAACAACCCGGCCAGAGCGCGGTACGGCCAAGGATGATCGCCCAACTTCACAAGGCCAGAACAGACGCAGATCATGCGATCAATCTTGTCGATATCCGGCTGCACTGGCCCCAGCATCCCTCCAAGCGAATGACCAACAGACCATTGCTGCGACAGCGGGAACCGTCGGCGCATCTCGGCCCGCGCGGCGGGCATGTCCTGCAACGCCCAATCCGCCATCGAGATCTTCGACCGACGCTGTGGCCCCGATTTCGAATGACCGAATTCCCGGTAGTCATAGATCAGACAGGCGATATCCCGATCCGACGCCAACCACTGTGCGAAATGCTTGTAGTAGTCACGCAGAACTCCCGTCGCGCTGTTGACCACCACTACGGTTTCGGGCTGCGCCACGGGCCGGTAGATCCGCCCGGACAGGGCGCCATCCCCCACCGGGATCTGAACATCTTCGATCAGCACTGTATGGTTTGAATCCAACATGGGTATCCTCGGCGGAAAACTGAACTGATGAGTTCATATTGCAACTTGACCCCAGACAGCCCATGCAAGTCAACTGCGATCCCGCTTGACCACGCGTCCACTTCGCGGCTCGGCTTTCCGCAACGCAGAAAGTTCAACTTGACTCAGAATGGTTATGAACGCTAGCGATGGTTCGATGGTTCTCGGCTTTCACAAGACGTCGGGATGAAAAGGGAACACGGTGCGGTTTTCCCCGGCTTGATCGGGTCAAACCAAGTCCGCGACTGCCCCCGCAACTGTAAGCGGTGAGCGATGTCGAAAAGCCACTGGCCGAAAGGCCGGGAAGGTCGGCAGAGCAGTGACCCGCAAGTCAGGAGACCTGCCATCGTCAACATAACCCAAACTCGGGCGGGGTGTCCGGGCAGGCCGTGACAGACCCTATCTGCCCCACCTGATCCCAGCACCAGTCCACCGCGCGGAGGGCGCAGGATGATCTGGAAGACGAAGACACATAGGTTCTCAGCAACCATCTGCCAACATACCGGCAAGACTTGCCCTGCATTGGCACGGCTGGCGCGTTCGATGGTTGACGCACTGGACCAAGCCGGTCCGGCGACCACATCGGATTTCGCAATCGAAGGCAGCAGCGACCTGACCCATTGCACGGACGGCTGCCACGCCCGGTTTCGGGCCAGCCAGTCTCGGGTGCGGGTCTATTGCGGAGCGGACCCTAATGCCGACAGCGAGACCCTCCATCGCTACGCCGACCTTATGTTCGGAACCGAAACGAGCAGCCTGCCTAGCGCAGCGATGACATCCCTGCCCTGCGCCATGCTCGAGGCATCAGTGATTGCGCCGCGCAAACCGGCCCCGGCGGAACTGCAACTGTCGGCTTAAGAATCCGCCAAAACTCGGGCGGGCAAGATGGCCCAGTGCTTCTGCGCATCGGTTTCGACTGCGCAGGGGCGCAGCTTGCGCAACCGGTCCAGCGCTTGGATTGGAGCCTCACCGCATTCGATCATCAATCTCAGCACAACCATGCCAGAGCGACCGCATCCGCCCTGACAATGGACAAGCACGCGCCCTCCGCCAGACAAAGCCTGACGCGCCGCGGCACTGACATCGGGCCATTGCGCATCAACCTCTGACGGTGGCACGCCGAAATCCTGAATCGGCAAGTGCACCCAGCGGCTGGCGCGACCCTGAACGTCGCGGCCAAAATCGCGGGCTCCGAACTGGACCAGCTCGGCCTCGGTTGTCATCGACAACACGAGGCCCGGCTTCCAATCTCCGATCGTTTCAAGGTCGCCTGCATAGTCGCCGCCCTTTCCCGGCATCGACGTCAGGGCAAGTGTGCCCCCGCCCACTTGCAAAGCATGAATGACCAAATTCGTCATGACAGCATCCCCCCGGAAGCGTTGATCCTGACTTTAATGCGTTTCGGGTTTTATCTGAATCACCCTGCGACACGAATGTCCCGAGAACGCCGCAGGCGTGGCAGGGTATTCGTGTCTCAAGTTAAACCCGAAACGCTCTAGGCTTGAGTCACAATCCGCAGAGTGTACCCCTGACGCGCCGGTTTCCAAAACAAAATCGTTCTTCAACTCATGTGGACGCGGGCGGCGCAGGCCTCTACGCTGCGGTGACGTCCCGAATCCGCCAGAGCAGACATGACCGACTCAGACAGCCCCGCCTATCAGGTTCTCGCCCGCAAATATCGCCCGGAAACCTTTGCCGATCTGGTGGGTCAAGATGCGATGGTCCGCACGCTGAAAAACGCGTTCGAGGCGGACCGCATCGCGCAAGCCTTTGTCATGACGGGCATTCGTGGAACCGGCAAAACCACGACCGCGCGGATCATTGCGAAAGGCATGAACTGTATCGGACCGGACGGAAATGGCGGCCCCACGACCGAACCTTGCGGCCAATGTGAACACTGCGTTGCCATCATGGAAGGTCGCCATGTCGACGTGATGGAGATGGACGCCGCCAGCCGCACCGGCGTCAATGATATTCGCGAGATCATCGACAGTGTCCGCTACCGCGCTGCCTCGGCCCGCTACAAGATCTACATCATCGATGAAGTCCACATGCTGTCGACCAGCGCCTTCAACGCGCTGCTCAAGACGCTCGAGGAGCCGCCGGCGCATGTGAAGTTCATCTTCGCCACAACCGAAATTCGCAAGGTTCCCGTCACGGTTCTGTCGCGCTGCCAGCGCTTCGACCTGCGCCGGATCGAACCCGAGGATATGATCGGCCTGCTGCGCAAGATCGCCTCGGCGGAGAGTGCTGAGATTGCCGAAGACGCCTTGGCGCTGATCACCCGTGCTGCCGAGGGATCTGCTCGCGACGCGACCTCATTGCTCGATCAGGCGATCTCGCACGGGGCCGGAGAGACGACGGCAGATCAGGTACGCGCGATGCTAGGCCTGGCGGATCGTGGCCGGGTTCTGGACCTCATGGACATGGTCCTGCGGGGCGATGCGGCAGGGGCGCTGACCGAGCTTGGTGGCCAATATGCCGAAGGGGCTGATCCACTAGCCGTGCTGCGTGATCTGGCCGAAATCACTCATTGGGTTTCGGTCGTGAAGATCACTCCGGACGCAGCCGAAGACCCTACTGTTTCCCCGGATGAACGCGCCCGGGGCCAGCAGATGGCTGAGGCCCTTCCCATGCGGGTACTGACTCGGATGTGGCAGATGCTGTTGAAAGCGCTTGAGGAAGTTTCAGCCGCCCCCAACGCCATGATGGCTGCCGAAATGGCTGTGATCCGCCTGACTCACGTGGCCGACTTACCCAGCCCGGAAGAGCTGATCAAACGGCTGCAGGATACGCCTCCGCCCCCCAACGGCGGCCCAGGCGGCGGGACGCCAATCCAAAGCAACGGAGCGGCCCCGGTTGAAGCCCGCGCCGCTACAAGCTACGACCCTGCGCCACGCGGGTCCGGCGGCGCACCAGTCGCCGCTTTGGCGCAAGACACGCAGACCGCATTGGCGCGATACCCGAGTTTCGAACATGTGGTCGAGCTGATCCGGAACAACCGAGACGTCAAACTTCTGGTCGAGGTCGAAAACGGCGTGCGGCTGGTCTCTTACCAGCCGGGACGGATCGAGTTCACCCCTTCAGCGCAAGCCCCGACTGATCTTGCACCACGGCTGGGATCGGCCTTGCAACGTTGGACTGGCAACAGATGGGCGGTGTCCATTGTATCGGATGGCGACGCTTCGACGATCGCCGAAATCCGCGATAAAGCCGAACTGGCTCTGAAAGAAGAGGCCACGGCACATCCGCTGGTTCAGGCCGTTCTGGCAAGTTTCCCCAAGGCCAAAATCACCCGTATCGAAACACCGGAACAACGCGCCGCCCAAGTCGAGACCGAAGCCCTGCCCGAGGTCGAAGATGAATGGGATCCTTTCGAAGAAGACTGATCTCTATACAAAACCAAACCCTCCCGCGCCCGCCACGGGCAATCGGCTAAAGCCGATCACCCTGGGCGGCCTTGGGCCCGGCAGCGCTCGGGCAAAGCCCGAGCGCTGCCGGGCCCAACGGGAGCAAAGGTCTTGCCAAAGACCTTGACGACAGGCGGGAGCGCGCTCTGCTCTTGTGTCACCACGGTGACCCCCGTATCTAGGCACAAACCGTACTTACAGGAGAAGCAACATGCTCAAAGGACTAGGCGGCCTTGGCGATATGGCCAAGATGATGAAATCCGCGCAGGATCTTCAGACCAAGATGACCGAGATGCAGGAAGAGCTGAACAACCTGACGGTTGTCGGTGAATCCGGCGCAGGGCTGGTCAAAGCAACGGCAACTGCCAAAGGAGAGCTGAAGGGCCTGGATATCGACCCGTCGATCTTCAATGGCGACGACAAGGAAGTGGTTGAGGACCTGATCCTGGCGGCCATCAAGGACGCACAGACCAAAGCCGCCGAGCGCTCGCAGGCCGAGATGGCCAAACTGACCGAAAGCATGGGCCTGCCCGCAGACATCAAGCTGCCGTTCTGATCTCCATCTTTTCAATAGTACTCCCGCCGGAGGCTCCCTCCGGCGTCAGACAGGATAGGCCGTGAGTTCCAACAGCGACATCGACAATCTGATCGACCTGATGGCCAAGCTTCCCGGCCTCGGCCCTCGCTCGGCCCGCCGCGCGGTGCTGCACCTGATCCGCAAACGCTCCCTGCTGCTGACGCCCTTGTCCGACGTTATGCAGCAGGTCGCCATCACTGCCCGAGAGTGTCTGAATTGCGGCAATGTGGGCACCACCGACATCTGCGACATCTGCAACGATGAGGCCCGCGCGACCGGAGAGCTTTGCGTGGTCGAGGACGTCGCCGACCTGTGGGCGATGGAGCGTTCAGGCGTGTTCAAAGGCCGCTATCACGTGTTGGGCGGCACGCTGTCGGCGCTGGATGGCGTTGGCCCGGATGAGCTGCGCATTCCCCGCCTCAAGGACCGGGTGGTGTCAGAAGGCGTCACCGAGATCATTCTCGCCCTGAACGCCACCGTCGACGGCCAGACCACGGCGCATTACATCGCTGATCAGTTGGAGGGGCAGGTCCGCTTGACATCACTAGCGCAGGGCGTGCCGATTGGTGGCGAGCTGGACTATCTAGATGACGGAACGATTACAGCAGCACTGAGGGCCCGAAAAGAGCTCTGAGCATTGCAATATGAGAGTACCCGGAACGCTTTTGCCCCTTCCGGTTGCACACGAGACTCCGCCTCGTATTTCAGGTGTAAGCGCCCGACGAGTAGGTCAATTCGTAGGAATGGCTGTAGATCTCGAAGACAATACCAAAGGGGTCTTCGACGTAGACCATTCGGTAGGGTTTCTCTCCGGGATAATAGTATCGAATCGGCATCCGTTGTTTGCCACCGGCTGCAACGATTTTTTCTACTAGACCTTCGACATCCGGGTCTTGGACGCAAAAATGGAACGTCCCATTCTGGCGAAAATCGATATTGTTTTCTGGTACATAATTCCCGTCAAACTCGAAAAGCTCGAACCCGATGCGATCAGCAGTCGCGAGATGCGCAATACGTAGTTTTTTCCATTCCGGACCAAACACATCAGTGCACATGACACCGATATCCGTATCATCCTCTACCACTTCAGTCGGCGGCATGATCACGTAGAAACCAAGGACTTCGGAGTAGAACTTTACAGCCTCGTCAACGTTTGGGACGGACAATCCGATGTGAGAGAATGTTCTTGGATGTTGCGGCATGGCTCGTTCCTTGTCTTATGGGGCAAAAACTATTGTGCCACAGCCGAGTTTCAAGCGCCTACCCAGCGAGGCATAGCCGGGTTCAGCCATGCACATAGGTCTTCTTTCGTGGTGCCATCAGTCAAGAATGGCCTTTGCCTGCCGCACGCGGCGTGTACTATGGCTATGACCTTATCCGTTTGATTTTGGGAACTGTTATGAAACGCCTTTTTGCCCTCGCACTTGCCGCCTTTACAGCCACTGCAGCGTTTTCGCAGCAACTGATCGACAAGGGCTTTGTCGATGGCTGGAACATCATGATGGACCCAGCCTTGGGCAATGGGTGCCTGATCCAGACGGTGTATCAGGACCTCTCGGTGGTGCGGATCGGTTACGACGCGCTAGGCAATCGCGGGTATTTCGCCGTCTACAACAAGGCCTGGGGCGATATCGAACAGGGCAAAACCTATCCGATCCGATTTGCTCTGGACGGCAAAAGCTATGACGCCACCGCCATTGGCTTCAACGAGCGTGATGTCCCCGGCGCGACTGTCTTTTTCACGGACCGGAATTTCGTCACCGCGATCGCTCAGAACAAGACGATGACCGTTTACAACCCGGCGGGCGAGGTGGTGATGGCCATCGACCTCAAAGGCACCGCCAAGGCGCTGGAATACGCGCGGGACTGTCAGAACAAAAAGCTCTAACGAATCGGGTCGAACAGGGCGTCCTTGGCCGTGCAGTCCCGGATGACATCGCGGCCGCAGGGCACGGGATCAAGGTCGCGGGACAGGCACAGGCGAACCTCTTCGATGTAACCCTGTTTGCAGGTGATGGTGATCGTGTCGCGCTCGAGCTTGGGATTGGCCTTTAGAAAGGCCTCTTCGACGATCGACGCGGGCAGTTTGACCGAGGTATCAAGCTGGCGGAACACCTCGGGCCGGGTCACGCGACCATACGCTTCGCGCGAAAGATCCATATAGCCCCGCGCCGACAGGCCCGAACAGGTGCCGTGTTTCTTCCACTGATGCCATGCAAGGCCCGCACTGCCCTGAATATCCTCCATCGCGCGGGTCATTGCACGCGACGGCGGGGCCTCGGGCGTGCGGCAATAGGAGGGCCAGCCCTGATGGAACTGAGGCCAGAGCCCGTGCAATATCCAGCCATGGTCATGCCGGGCGTCGCATTGATCTGATCCACGCGCATCCCCTTCGCGCGCGCACCAGTTCGGAGACCAGCTCAGCGCGAGGACGTAATAGTCGAACTCACCGGCCTTTTCGCCCTCGGCCAGCGCGGCGACTGCGCTTATGGCCCACAAAACCAGCGCTAAAAACCCATGGCGCATTCGCCTCTTCCCTTCTTGCGTCGCGGCGACTATATACACCCCAAGTTCCCCGACAACGGAAACCTGCCCCAAAACCCGGGGCCGCCGAATTCCGGCGACGGGACAGATGTATGTATAGGAGACGGGCTGATGGCAAAACCGCTTATGGCCAAGGCAACAGCCGTATGGCTGGTGGACAACACCACGATCAGCTTTAAGCAGATCGCGGATTTCGTAGGAATGCACGAGCTTGAAGTGCAGGGCATTGCCGATGGCGATGTGGCCGCTGGCGTAAAAGGGTTCGACCCGCTTGCCAACAACCAACTGACGCAGGAAGAGATCGATGCAGCGCAGAACAACCCGCTGCACAAGCTGAAGCTCAAGTTCAACCCGTCGGCAACGGGCGAGGAAAAGCGCCGTGGCCCGCGCTATACCCCGCTGTCCAAGCGTCAGGATCGTCCGAACTCGATCCTGTGGCTAGTCAAGTTCCACCCCGAGCTTAGCGACGGTCAGATCGCCAAGCTGGTTGGCACCACCAAGCCGACCATCCAGTCGATCCGCGAGCGTACGCACTGGAACATCGCCAACATGCAGCCCATCGATCCGGTTGCCTTGGGCCTGTGCAAACAGTCCGAACTGGACGCCGTGGTGCAGAAGGCCGCCGCGAAGAAAGCCGCCGAAGGCGGCGTGATGAGCGATGACGAGCGCCGCAAGCTGGTCTCGACCGAGCAGTCGCTGGAAATGGACGCAGCGCCGAAGATCCCAACCGCGATTGAGGGTCTGGAAACCTTCTCGCTCTCTGAAGAGCCGGAAGCCGAAAAGGAAGACAGTGATCCGATCGTGGACGCCGACAGCTTCTTCAACCTTCCCAAAGGCGGTGGGGACGACGAAGAAGAAGACGATCTGCGCCCCTGATTTCTGGCCCGCCTCGGTCTAAACTGGCTGGGGCGTTTTCTTGGGACCTCTCATGCTCAGCATTCTATCTGCCATCTTTGGCCCACACCGCGCCGTAACGATCTATGCCTTCCTGAAAACCTGGGGTTTGGGTCTGGCTGCTGTTGTGGTCATGGCGGTCATTGTCGGCGGCCTGTTCCTGCTGGGGGATGACGGCGAACATGAGCATCATTCTTTCATGACCGTCCCGGTTTTGTCGGCTACAGCGATCAACGGGGATCTAAAGAACGGGGTCATCGCTTCGGTTCGTCTGCCCGATGGGACGGCCACGTCGATCACCTCGACCGAGGCGCCGGTTTCCCAATCGGTCGGCACCAGCGCTTGTGTGGAAAAACGCGTCTACGTGGAAAGCGGAGAGGCAAGATACCGGTTCAAACTGCCTCGGCTCTGCGAGGCTGGTTGATCCCTAGCGAACCAGAGGAAGACGCCCGGGCACTGCGCCAGGCGTTTTCTTTTTCAGAGCATCTGGAAAAGGATCCCGGCGACAATCGCGCCCCCAACCCCAAGGGTCAAATAGGTTGCAAAGACGCGCGGTTTCACCAGTGACCAAACCGCAGCCATGGCCGGGATTGAGCTGACCGCCCCTGCCACCATGAAGGACATGGCCGCCCCCGCCGTCATGCCTTGCTCCATCAGCCCCGCCAAAAGCGGTGGCGCGACGTAGGAGTTCAGATAGGCGGGCATTCCGACCAGCGCGGCAACGACGATGGGCAGAACGCCTTCTCCGCCGACAACGCGTGCGATCAGGTCTGCTGGCACATAGCTGACCAGAAGCGCCTCAAGCACATAGGCCAGAGCCAGCCATTTCAGCAGGAAGATACCGTTATGAACGAACTCAGAGCGGAAACGCTGACGTCGTTCGGGTTCCTGCCAGAACTTCCAGACGGGTTTGTCATCCAGCTTGGGGCCGCAGCCACAGCAACCGGCGGGTTTGTATTCGCGCAGGGGCTGAACGAAGGCTCCGTTGCGCATCAGAAGACGCACGGCGAACCCGCCGAACAGACCTAAGGCAACCGCTGCAACGGCCTTGCCGATGGCAAAGGGCCACCCCAATGCGCCTGCGGTGATCAGCAATGTCGGCGGGTCGATCAGAGGAGAGCTGAGCCAGAAGGCCATCACCGCAGACAGCGGCGCACCCAGTGCCAGAAGCCCGGCGATGAACGGGATCACCTCGCAGGAACAAAACGGCGCAAGCCCTCCGAACAAGGCAGCCAGAAAGATCATCCTGGTTTCCCGCCCCTCAAAAGCGCGCGCCACCATGACTTCGGCCCCAGTGGCCTTGAGATAGGACAACAGAAGGACAGCGAACAGGATATACTGGCCTGTATGCGCCAGTGCCTTGGCGGCAAAGGTTACGACCTCAGCCCAGTTGCCCGGATCGAAAACTGCGACAAGCGCCAGTACCGCGACGATCAAAGCCCAAGGCGTTTTGATCACATCCAACGCGAGTTTGGCCGAGGCTTTCGGGTTTTGTGATAGTTCAGCCATCGTTTGCGGCCTTTCCGACTTCGTCTGCGCAGCATTCACTGAGAATGAACTGCGCCAGGTTTCGCAATTCGTTGAAACAGGCGCGATTGATCGTCGTGCGCCCGATCTTTTCCTGCTCAACCACACCACCTGCGGCCAGAAACCGAAGGTGATGCGCAAGGGTGGAGGGGGCAATTCCGGTGCGCGTCTGGATCTCACCGACGGTCAGACCGGCCTGCCCGGCCCGTACAAGTGTTTTCAGGACCTTCAACCGGGCCTCGGACCCCATGGCCGAAAATCCTGCTGCAGTGGTTTCCCACATCTGAATTCTCCATTAAACTAGATTTCTAGTTATTTAGGTGATTCAAGTTTTCTCGTCAAGTCGCATCACAAATTCACTCCGAGGCATGTAAGTCCAGATTGCCACCACCTTAAGTCCAATCTATAAGCGCTCATGGCTATCTCGGTTGACACTTTCTTTCTTGAGCTGAACGGACAGGGGACGCTGCAGGCGCAGATCCAGCAGATGATCGCTGAAGGCATCCTGTCTGGCCGGTTCCACATCGGAGAAAAGCTGCCCTCGTCCCGCAAGCTGGCAACCCATCTGGGCGTCAGCCGGATTACGGTGACGCTGGCCTATACCGAACTTCTGGCGAATGACTACCTGACCGCCAAGGGGCGTTCGGGCTACTATGTATCCGAAAACGCGCCGGTCCCGCCGAAATACACACCCGTCCCGCGCAGTGAAGAGACGGTCGACTGGGACAACGCGCTGGCCCGGCGGTTTTCGGGCGGTAATGTTCTGACCAAACCTCAGGATTGGCGCAATTACAAATACCCGTTCATCTACGGGCAGGCCGACCGGACGCTGTTTGACCACGCGAACTGGCGGCTGTGTGCGGTTCGGGCGCTGGGACACAAGGACTTCGAGTCCCTAACGGCTGACTACGCTGATCAGGACGATCCTCTGCTTGTCGAGTTTATTGCCCGCCACACCCTGCCTCGCCGAGGCATCACCGCCCACCCCGAAGAGATCCTGATCACGCTGGGCGCGCAGAACGCATTGTGGCTGGCCTCGCGCATTCTTTTGAAAAAGGGGCGCACAGCGGCAATCGAAGACCCCTGCTATTACGCTCTGCGTGAGCTGCTGAGCCATTCGGATTGCACCATGGCACCGATCCGCGTGGATGGCGACGGGCTGCCGCCCGAGGCTCTGCCAGACGACACCGACGTGATCTTTACCACCCCCAGCCACCAAAGCCCGACAACGGCCACCATGCCCGTCAGCCGCAGAACCGCCCTTTTGGAACGCGCGAGCGAGTTGAACGCCATGATCGTTGAGGACGACTACGAGTTCGAGATGGCCTATCTGGGCGCGCCTTCACCCGCGCTCAAGTCGATGGATCGCGACGGGCGGGTAGTCTATGTGGGTAGCTTCTCGAAATCGCTGTTTCCGGGATTGCGACTGGGCTACATGGTCGGGTCCGAGACCTTCATCCGCGAGGCGCGTGCGCTTCGGTCGCTGGTGTTGCGGCATCCTCCGGGGCATGTTCAGCGCACAGCAGCCTATTTCTTGTCCCTCGGGCATTACGACGCTCAGATCAGGCGCATGTCCAACGCCTTGGCCCAACGGCGCGAGGCGTTGGACAAAGCCGTTCAAACCCATGCGCTACAAGTCGCAGGGCGTGGCGTGCTTGGCGGGTCGTCCATTTGGATGCAGGCCCCTTCGCATATAGACACCGCGCAACTGGCCACCACATTGCAGGCGCAAGGGGTGCATATCGAACCCGGTGCGCCCTTCTTCTCAGGGCCGAGGCCACCTCGGAACTTCTACCGTCTGGGGTATTCCTCCATTGCTCCCGACCGCATAGAGGCCGGGGTGAAACTGATCGCGGATGCGATCCGGGCCAGTTGACCGTCGGCTGGACGTATTCCGCCGCCTCATCTGGCCCTAACGCCATCCGCACCCATACGCCAAAACCGTATCAAAGGCCGGGCTGAACCCCCCGGCCAATTCACGCATTCAGTTTTGGAGAGCCACCGATGAAAATGACCACGGAAGAAGCCTTTGTTAAGGTTCTGCAGATGCACGGGATCGAGCATGCCTTTGGCATCATCGGTTCTGCCATGATGCCGATCTCGGATATTTTCGGGAAAGCTGGCATCACCTTCTGGGATTGCGCGCATGAAGGCTCTGGCGGCATGATGGCCGACGGCTACACCCGCGCCACCGGCAAAATGTCGATGATGATTGCGCAGAACGGCCCCGGCATCACCAACTTTGTTACCGCCGTCAAAACCGCCTACTGGAACCACACCCCGCTGCTGCTGGTCACTCCTCAGGCCGCGAACAAGACCATGGGCCAGGGCGGTTTCCAGGAAATGGAACAGATGCGGATGTTCGCAGACTGCGTCTGCTATCAGGAGGAAGTGCGCGACCCGTCGCGTATGGCGGAAGTTCTTAGCCGCGTGATCACCAAAGCCAAGCGCGCCTCAGCCCCGGCACAAATCAACGTGCCCCGTGACTTCTTCACTCAGGTCGTCGATATCGAACTGCCTGCCGTGGTCGAATTCGAACTGCCTTCGGGCGGCGCCTCTGCCGTGACCGAAGCCGCCGCTTTGCTGTCCGATGCCAAGAACCCGGTCATTCTGAACGGTGCTGGCACGGTGCTGTCAGCAGGTGGCATCGAAGCGTCAAAAGAACTGGCCGAGCGTCTGGACGCCCCAGTGTGTGTTGGCTACCAGCACAACGACGCTTTCCCCGGCTCGCACCCGCTGTTTGCCGGCCCTCTGGGTTACAACGGCTCGAAAGCTGCGATGGAGCTGATCAAGGAAGCGGACGTTGTTCTGTGCCTTGGCACCCGTCTGAACCCGTTCTCGACCCTGCCCGGATACGGTATGGAATACTGGCCAACTGACGCAAAAATCATTCAGGTCGACATCAACCCAGACCGCATCGGCCTGACCAAGAAGGTCTCGGTTGGTATCGTTGGCGACGCAGCCACCGTTGCAACCAGTATCCTGGCACAGCTTTCGGGAACCGCGGGCGATGAAGGCCGCGATGCGCGTAAGGCGAAAATCGCTGAAACCAAGTCGCGTTGGGCGCAGGAACTGACCTCAATGGACCACGAGCAGGACGACCCGGGCACGACCTGGAACGAACGCGCTCGTGCGGCCAAGCCGGACTGGATGAGCCCGCGTATGGCTTGGCGTGCGATTCAATCAGCACTGCCGAAAGAGGCGATCATCTCGTCCGACATCGGCAACAACTGCGCCATCGGCAACGCTTACCCCTCATTTGAAGAAGGTCGAAAATATCTGGCCCCTGGCCTGTTCGGCCCCTGTGGATATGGTCTGCCGTCGGTGATCGGCGCCAAGATCGGCTGCCCGGATGTGCCCGTTGTTGGTTTCTCGGGCGACGGTGCCTTTGGCATCGCCGTAACCGAGCTGACGGCGATCGGACGTGAGGAATGGCCCGCCGTGACCCAGATCGTCTTCCGCAACTACCAGTGGGGTGCGGAAAAGCGGAACTCGACCCTTTGGTTCGACGACAACTTCGTCGGCACCGAGTTGGATACCAAGGTCTCTTACGCCGGTATCGCAGAGGCCTGTGGCCTGAAAGGCGTTGTCGCACGTACGCAGGACGAACTGACAGCGGCTCTGAACCAGGCCATCGAAGACCAGAAGAACGGTATCACCACCTTGATCGAAGCCATGATCAATCAAGAACTGGGTGAGCCGTTCCGCCGCGACGCGATGAAAAAGCCGGTTGCGGTTGCGGGTATCGAAGCAGCAGACATGAAGCCGCAAGTCGAGGCCTGATCGCGGTGAAGCCCCTACATCAAATTCTCGGGGCTGCGACCAGTTCCAAAAAGATCATCGCCCTTGCTGAGGGCGATGATCCACGTGTTGTAGAAGGTGCGTTGAAAGCACGTGCCGAAGATGCAGCCGATATTATCCTTGTCGGCGATCAGACCAAAGTTGCCTCTTTGCTGGCTGAAAAAGGCGGAACCGATGTAGCCGGGATAGACATTCACGATCCGGCAACTTCGCCCCACTTGGATCGCTTTGCCGATGCCTATTTCGAACTGCGCAAACACAAAGGCGTAACGCCTGAGACTGCGAAGTCGCTGGTCCAAAACCGTCTGAACTACGCCGCCATGTTGGTCCATCTCGGGCTGGCTGACGGCACGGTCGGCGGTGCTGTGGAAACCACTTCGGACACTGTTCGTGCCGCTTTGCAGATCATCGGCAAAGCACCTGACGCCCATATGGTGTCTAGTTTCTTTCTGATGATCTATGACCGCGACCATCACACAGTTCAGGGCGCCCATATTTTCGCCGACTGCGGATTGGTCGTTGATCCGAACGAACGCGAGTTGGCTGAGATCGCTCAGGCCTCTGCTGCGTCCTATCTTACACTCACCGGAAAAGAGCCTCGTGTTGCGATGCTGTCTTTCTCGACGAGCGGCAGTGCCAGCCATCCGAAAGTGTCCAAGGTGGTTGAGGCTACACAAATTGCCAAAACCGCTAAGCCGGACCTGATCATCGACGGAGAGTTGCAGTTCGACGCGGCCTATGTGCCAGAGGTCGCCAGTAAAAAAGCCAAGAATTCGCCACTGGAAGGGAAAGCAAACGTGTTTGTCTTCCCCAACCTCGATGCGGGCAACCTAGGGTATAAGATCGCCCAACGCATTGGCGGGGCCGAGGCCATTGGGCCCGTTCTACAAGGCTTGGCCAAACCCGCAAACGACCTCTCGCGCGGCTGTTCTTCGGACGATGTGCTGCACATGATCGCCGTGACCGCCGTGCAGGCACAACAAGTGGGTTCATCGCAAGAGCCAGCTCATCCAGCTACTGCATAACCTCTGCGGCTTTGCCGCTTAACTATAAACGTGTTCAAGAAAGATCAACGAACCGATGCTGGGTAAGACTGAACTCAAAAGCTCCTTCGGCGCGGATGTCGCCCAGACGGCTCGAACATTGTTCCCCGGGGTTATGGTGGCAATCACTGTTGCTGTAACGGCAAAATTCCTGTCGGAGCATTACGCGACCCCAGCCATGCTGATGGCCTTGCTGCTTGGCATCGCGCTCAGTTTTCTGGGCGAAGACGGAAAAACCGTCCCCGGCATTGGTTTTGCAGCCAGATCCCTGCTGCGCCTTGGCGTGGCGCTTTTGGGTGTGCGTATCTCGATGACGCTGATGATGGGGTTGGGTTGGGACCTGATCGCACTTGTGGTTGGCGGCGTATTGGCCACCATCGCATTTGGCTTGTTGATCGCGCGGTTCTTTGGTCACAAATGGCGCTTTGCGTTCCTGACGGCGGGCTCTGTCGCTATATGTGGCGCGTCCGCGGCAATGGCAATCAGTGCCATCCTGCCCAAGGATGAACGATCCGAAGAGCGCCTGATTTTCACCGTTCTGGGCGTCACCGTCCTGTCGACCATCGCCATGATCGCCTATCCGATTCTGGTGCGCACGCTGGGCATGGATGACGTGGCGGGCGGTGTGTTTCTGGGTGGCACGATCCACGATGTCGCCCAGGTTGTGGGCGCAGGGTTTTCAATCTCAGAGCAAACCGGCGACACCGCCACGCTGGTCAAACTGTTCCGAGTGGCGATGCTGGCCCCGGTGGTTCTGGTCGCCTCGCTGATCATCCGCAACGTCACTGACATGGACGAAGCGGGCAAGCGCCCTCCCATCCTGCCCGGATTTGTTATCGGGTTTCTGGTACTGGCCGCAGCCAGCTCGTTCGGTTTGATCCCGCCCTTCCTGTCCGAGTTGCTCAGCCAGACCTCCCGCTGGCTGCTTCTGATCGCGATCGCTGCGGTTGGAATGAAGACGAACCTGAAACAAATCCTCTCGGTCGGAGGCGCAGCCATCGCCCTGATCGTCGTGGAAACTCTTTTTATTGCAGGAATTATCCTCGCCGGACTAACATTCCTAACCTGACCCGCCGCCCCGACATAAGGACGCCAGATGACAATCCAGCAACCGAAGATCGACACCAGCCCGAAAGTCTCGGACGAGATCCGGCGCACCACCTGTTATATGTGCGCCTGTCGCTGCGGCATTAATGTCCACATGAAGGACGGAAAAGTTGCCTATATCGAAGGTAACCGCGACCACCCGGTCAACAAAGGTGTGCTTTGCGCAAAGGGCAGCGCTGGGATCATGCAGGTCAACGCGCCCTCGCGCCTGCGCAAACCCCTGCGCCGCGTTGGCCCGCGCGGCTCGGGTGAGTTCCGCGAGATCGAATGGGACGAAGCGATCAGCACTGCCGTCGGTTGGCTGAACGAGTTGCACGAGACTGCCCCGCACAAGCTGGCCTTCTTCACCGGCCGCGACCAGAGTCAGAGCTTCACAAGCTTCTGGGCACAGAATTTCGGTACGCCCAATTATGCAGCCCATGGCGGGTTCTGCTCGGTCAACATGGCAGCGGGCGGCATCTACACAATGGGCGGCGCGTTTTGGGAGTTCGGCCAGCCCGATTGGGACCACACCAAGCTGTTCATGCTGTTCGGCGTGGCGGAAGACCACGACAGTAACCCGATCAAGATGGGCATCGGCAAGATCAAGGCGCGTGGCGCGCGGGTGATCGGGGTGAACCCGATCCGCTCGGGCTACAACGCGGTGGCTGACGATTGGGTCGGGATCACGCCGGGCACCGACGGGCTGTTCATCCTGTCGCTGATCCATGTACTGATGAAGGCGGGCAAGATCGACCTCGACTACCTTGCCCGCTACACCAACGCGCCGGTTCTTGTGAATGCTTCTGACGACCCCGAGAAGGGCCTGTTCCTGCGCGATGCCGACGGAAAGCCTCTGGTGATCGACCGTGTGACCGGAAAGCCCGCCGCCTTTGACAAGCCCGGCGTGCGCCCGGATCTGTCCGCCACCTACGACAAGGATGGCGTAACTCACCGCCCGGTCTTCCATAAGATGGCCGAGAAATACCTCTCGGACGATCACGCCCCCGAAAACGTGGCCGAACGCTGTGGTATTCCGGCCCAGAAAATCCGCGCCATCGCCGCCGAAATCGCGCGCGTCGCCTTTGAAGAGGCCATCGAGCTCGACCAGGAATGGACCGATTTCCGCGGCGAAAAGCACTCCAAAATGACAGGCCGCCCGGTCAGCTTCCACGCGATGCGGGGGATTTCGGCCCATGCCAACGGCTTCCAGACCTGTCGCGCGCTGCACGTGCTGCAAATCCTGCTGGGCACGGTCGAGGTTCCCGGCGGCTTCCGCTTCAAACCGCCCTACCCCAAACCCGTCGAGGCGCATCCAACGCCACACGGAGACCGCCGCCCAGGCCGCCCTCTGGAAGGCCCTCACCTTGGCTTCCCGCGCGGCCCCGAAGACCTCCTGCTAGACGAAGACGGCACCGCTCAGCGTATCGACAAAGCCTTTACATGGGAAAACCCGATGTCGGCCCACGGGCTGATGCACATGGTGATCTCGAACGCCGCCGCGGGTGATCCCTACAAGATCGACACGTTGTTCATGTATATGGCGAATATGTCGTGGAACTCCTCCATGAACACCAAAGGTGTGATGGAGATGCTGTCGGCCAAAACCGAAGACGGCAAATACGTCATCCCGCATATCATCTACTCGGATGCCTATTCCTCGGAAATGGTCGCCTATGCCGACCTGATCCTGCCCGACACCACCTATCTTGAGCGGCACGACTGTATCTCGCTGCTGGATCGCCCGATCTGCGAGGCCGACGCCGCCGCCGATGCCATCCGCTGGCCAGTGGTCGAACCCGACCGCGACGTACGCGGGTTCCAGTCGGTTCTGATCCAACTCGCCAACCGCATGAGCCTGCCGGGCTTCACCAACGAAGACGGCACGCCCAAGTGGAAAGACTATGCCGACTATATCGTCAATCACCAGCGCAAGCCGGGCATCGGCCCTCTGGCCGGGTTCCGGGGCGAGGACGGCTCCAAGGAAGGCCGCGGAGAAGTCAACCCGGACCAACTGAACCGCTATATCGACAACGGAGGCTTCTATGTCGCGCATATCCCGGAAGGTGCGGATTACTACAAACCGTGGAATGCCGCCTATCAGGACTGGGCCGTTGGAATGGGCCTCTACGACAGCCCGCAGCCCTACCTGTTCCAGCTATATTCAGAACCGATGCGCAAGTTCCAACTGGCCGCCGAAGGACACGGACCGAACCAACCCCCCGACCACCTGCGACAACGCATCAAAGACGCCATGGACCCTCTGCCCATTTGGTACGAGACTGACCAACAGGGCAACGAAGGCTTCACCGTCAACGCCCTGACTCAGCGCCCAATGGCGATGTACCACAGCTGGGGCACCCAAAACGCCTGGCTGAGGCAACTTCACGGGCGCAACCCGCTCTACGTCCCCACCAAGCTAATGCGCGAACACGAGCTGCAAGACGGCGATTGGGCCAAGGTCAACTCCCCCCACGGCGAGATCACCGTACCCGTGATGGAAATGGCTGCGTTGAATGAAAACACCGTCTGGACATGGAACGCCATCGGCAAGCGCAAAGGTGCCTGGGCGCTGCAAGAGGACGCACCCGAGGCCACCAAGGGTTTCCTGCTCAACCACCTGATCCACGAATTGCTACCGCCCAAGGGGGACGGTATGCGATGGGCCAACTCAGACCCGATCACCGGTCAGGCCGCGTGGTTCGACCTGAAAGTCAGGATCGAAAAAGCCGCCCCTCCAGCGGATACCGAAAGCCAACCCGAATTTGCCCCGATCAATTCCCCCGTCGGCACCGGCCCGAAGGATATCGCGTGGAAGGTAGGCAAATGATCCAATCTTCATCTGGCCAAAAATATCTCGGGGGTGAATTGAGCCAAGGGCTCAAGAGGGGGCTGGCCCCCTGCCCCGCCCACCAAAGCCGAGGTTCCCTGATATGACGCAACTCCCCGAATCCACAGACCGCAAAATGGGCCTCGTCATCGACCTCGACACTTGTGTCGGCTGCCACGCCTGCGTGATTTCCTGTAAGGGCTGGAACACCGAAAATTACGGTGCACCCTTGTCTGATCAGGATGCCTATGGCGGCAACCCCTCGGGCACATTCCTGAACCGTGTCCACTCCTACGAGGTCACACCGACCGAGGGCCCTGCCCAACTGATCCACTTCCCCAAATCCTGCCTGCATTGCGAAGACGCACCCTGCGTCACGGTCTGCCCAACCGGAGCCAGCTACAAACGGGTCGAGGATGGGATCGTGCTGGTCAACGAAAGCGACTGCATCGGCTGCGGCCTCTGCGCCTGGTCCTGCCCCTATGGCGCACGGGAAATGGACATGGCCGAGGGCGTGATGAAGAAATGCACTCTCTGCGTCGATCGAATCTACAACGAAAACCTGCCCGAGGTGGATCGGGTGCCGTCCTGCGTCCGTACCTGCCCAGCCGGAGCGCGTCATTTCGGGGACCTCGGCGATCCTAACAGCGAGGTCAGCAAGCTGGTCGCTGAAAGGGACGGCATGGACTTGATGCCTGAAATGGGCACCAAACCTGTCAACAAATACCTGCCGCCCAGACCCAAGGATCAGATCGAGGACCAGATCGACATTCTGGCCCCACTGCTGGCCCCCGTCGCGGAAGAGCCCAAAGGGTTCCTCGGCTGGCTCGACAAAACTCTGGAGAAGCTCTGATGCATCCGGCCCCTTCCGTTATCATCTTCACCACCTTGTCCGGCCTCGGCTTTGGGCTGCTGTTCTTCCTTGGCCTCGGAATGCCCGAGGTCACAGGCTGGGTTGCGTTTGTCTTCTTCCTGATTGCCTACGGGCTGGCCGTCGGCGGATTGCTGGCGTCAACCTTTCACCTCGGCCACCCGGAACGGGCGTGGAAAGCGTTCACGCAATGGCGCTCTAGCTGGCTCAGCCGCGAGGGCTGGTGCGCGGTGATCGCACTGGTGCTGATGGGCCTGTTCGCGTTCGGCTCGGTCTTTCTGGGTGAGCGGTGGAGCCTTTTGGGTTGGCTCGGCGCGTTGTTCTCGCTGGCCACGGTGTTCACCACATCAATGATCTACACTCAACTCAAGACAATCCCTCGTTGGAACATGAAGCTGACACCGGCCATGTTCCTCAGCTTCAGCCTGGCCGGAGGGGCCTTGATGGCCGGTCAAACCTCGGTCGCGCTTCCCTTGCTGTTGATCGCTGCTCTTGTACAGATTCTATACTGGCGTCAGGGGGACAAGGCGATTGCCAGCTCGGGGACTGACCTTGGGACAGCAACAGGGTTGGGTCAGCGCGGCTCGGTGCGGGCGTTTGAGCCTCCGCACACTGGCACCAACTACTTGCTACGAGAGTTCGTCCACGTGGTTGGCCGCAAACATGCCGAGAAGCTGAGGATCATTTCGTTCCTGTTGGCCTTTGCGCTGCCCGTTCTGTTCATCGCAATTCCGTTGGAAGGGCTCGCTCTGAAACACCTGCTTGCGCTGCTGGCGGTTGTTTCGCATTTGGCCGGGGTTGCCGCGTCGCGCTGGTTGTTCTTCGCGCAGGCGGAGCATGTCGTCGGGCTGTATTACGGCAAGCGATAGGGCGTGAGGGGGCCAGCCCCCTCTTGGCCCTTTGGGCCAATTCACCCCCGGGATATTTTTAGCCAGGTGAAGAGCGGATCCTGTTTCAGATCAGACCTGCATGCGCCATCGCGGCTTCGATGGCAGACTTGGTGCTGTCTTCCAGTTCAGTCAGAGGTGAGCGAACTTCGGTGCTGCACAGGCCTAGTTTGCTCAGCGCATATTTCGCGCCGACTAGGCCGGGCTCGATGAAGATCGCTTCGTGCAGAGGCATCAGGCGATCCTGATAGTCCAGAGCCTTGGCATAGTCGCCCGCCAGCGTGGCCTGTTGGAATTCAGCGCAAAGTTTCGGAGCAACGTTGGCCGTGACCGAAATACAGCCCACGCCGCCATGCGCGTTGAAGCCCAGCGCAGTGGCGTCTTCGCCCGACAGCTGACAGAAGTCGGCACCACAGCTTGCGCGCTGCTGGCTGACGCGCGCCAGATCGCCCGTCGCGTCTTTGACACCGACAATGCGTGGCAGCTTTGCCAGTTCGCCCATGGTCGCGGGGGTCATGTCGATGACCGAACGGCCCGGGATGTTGTAGATTATGATCGGAATCTCGGCGCAATCGTGCAGGGTACGGAAATGGGCCAGCAGGCCTTTTTGGGTCGGCTTGTTGTAATAGGGCGTGACCACCAACGCCGCATCGGCCCCGACGTTTTTGGCAAACTGGACGAATCGAACGGCCTCGACCGTGTTGTTCGAACCTGCGCCCGCAATTACCGGCACCCGACCTGCGGCCGCTTTGACCACTTCGGCCACGACGGTTTCGTGCTCTTCATGGCTCAGCGTCGGGCTTTCGCCGGTGGTACCTACGGGAACCAGACCGGTCGAGCCTTCCTTTATCTGCCACTCTACCAAGTGTTTGAGCGTATCCAGGTCCAACTCGCCGTTGCTGAACGGGGTGACGAGAGCTGGCATTGAGCCTTTGAACATGGGTCGCGCTCCTTGAAGTGCGGTTGCAGTATTTGCGCCATCCTCGCTCACGTTTTTGGCTTTGTGAGTTGATACTGGCGGCGCAAGGTTTATCCTGAATGGCTCTATCCTCGGTTGGTTGGGAAATGCAAGGGATGACACGCGTTCTGGCCTTTTTGGCAACAGTGATTCTGTGTTTTGGGATGCAGGCAAGCGCCGCGCGGGCCGATGCTGCCGGTGATCTGCGCGCCGGGCTGGCCGAAATGCGCAAAGGTGACTGGAACGAAGCGCTAGCGGTTTCTGGCGCACGCGGCTCGGTTACTCGTGACATCATCGTATGGCATTGGCTGCGAGAGGGCTTTGGCAGCTCAGGCGATGTGCTTGTGTTTCTTGAGCGCCGCCCCGACTGGCCCGGACTGGCCTGGTTGCGCCGCAAGAGCGAGCCGTCCTTTACCGGGGCTGATCCGGATCGAGCGGTGAACTTCTACGCCGATCAGCCGCCGCAAACGGCCGAAGGCGCGCTGAACTATGCCGTTGCCCTGAAAGCCAAGGGCCGGATTGGGGACGCCGAGGCCGATATCGTAACAGCCTGGCGCACCATGCCCATGGGGTCGGGCTTGCAAAAGGATTATCTTGAGAATTTCGGCAAATTGCTGAAACCGCACCACACTGCGCGGCTGGATCGGATGTTGTGGGACAATCATTTGGTCAGCGCCGGGCGTATGCTGCCTCTGGTCAGCGCCGATCAGCGCAAACTGGCGGAAGCCCGAATTGCCCTGCAAAAACGCGAACCGGGCGTGGACGGTAAGATTTCTGCCGTACCCAAGGCTCTGGCAGGGTCTCCGGGGCTAGCGTTTGATCGGTTTGTCTGGCGCGACAAGAAAGAGTTGGACGACAGCGCCATTGATCTGATGCTGTCACGCTCAACTGGCCCGGACGCCCTAGGTGAGCCCGACAAATGGGCTGAGGGGCGACGCCGACTGGCCCGGCTTGAGATGCGGCAGGGCAGTGCGTCCCGTGCCTATGAGGTTGCTGCCAATCACCACATGACGCCCGAGATGGGCTATGGCTATGCCGATCTGGAATGGTTGGCCGGGTTCCTGGCTTTGCGCAAGTTAAACGACCCGGCAACGGCGGTTCGGCATTTCCAGAACTTCGAAGGCGCGGTGAAGTCTCCGATTTCACGAGGTCGTGCTGGTTATTGGCTGGGTCGCGCCTACGCGGCACAAGGAAATGCCGAGAAAGCCTATGACGCTTATGCCATGGGAGCAGACTATCAAACGTCATTCTACGGCATTCTGGCAGCCGAGCAGATCGGGCGGCCGTTCGACAGCACCCTCGCCAACCCGCCCCGCGCCGCGCATTGGCGGCAAGCCGAATTTGCGAACTCCAGCGTATTGGAGGCCGGTCTGCTACTGCTCAAAGCAGGGGAGGACAACCTCTCTGAACGGTTTCTGACCCATCTGGTCGAAAGCCTCGATACAGCGCAAGCCAATCAACTGGGCGATCTGGTCATCGAGTTGAAAGAGCCGCATCTGGCCGTGATGATCGCCAAACGCGCCGCGACCACAGGAACGGTTCTGCCCGCAGCTTATTACCCAGTGCATCCGGTCGCAGATATCGGCTTGCCAATGGCAAAAGAGATGACCTTGGCCATCGCCCGCCGTGAAAGCGAATTTGATCCCGTGGTGATCAGCGGTGCAGGCGCGCGTGGCTTGATGCAGGTGATGCCAGCGACGGCCAAGCTGGTCGCGCAGGAGTTGGGGATCCTAAGCGGACATCAGACCGGGCGGTTGACCTCGGACTGGGAATACAATGCCAAGCTTGGGGCGAACTACCTGTCCAGTCTTGCGGCAGATTTCAACGGCAATGTGGTCATGATGGCCGCCGGATATAATGCCGGACCACGGCGGCCGATCGCATGGATGGAGCGCTACGGAGACCCCCGTGCCGGTGAGGTGGATGTGGTCGACTGGATCGAGACCATCCCCTTCAGCGAAACGCGCAACTATGTGATGCGCGTGACCGAAAGCCTTCCGGTTTATCGCGCGCGTCTGGGTAAACCCGCCCTGCCCGTGCCCTTCTCGCAGGAACTGACCGGATCAACCCTTGCGGCGTTCGCGCCATAGGGTGAACAGCCCCGCCGCGACAACGAGACCAGCGCCGATGACGACCTCGGGGCGCAGGACCTCATTGAAGATTGCGATGCCAAGGATCGCCACCCAGACCAGATGGAGGTAGGCAAAGGGCTGCACCGCGCTGGCCTCGGCCGCCTCATAGCATTTGATCAGCAACCAATGGCCGAACGCACCGCTAACACAAAGCGTTGCCATCCAGGCCCAATCCGCCTGTGCCATCGGCTCCCAGAACCACATGCCGACCAGCGTCATGGCAACGGCTCCGCTGACGCCGGTCCAGAAAAAGCTGGTGGCGGCGCTGTCTTGGCGCGCGGCATAGCGGGTGAGCAGCGAATAAACCGCAAACAGAAAGGCCGAGATCAGCGGTATGATCGCCCAGGGGTTAAACACGCCGACCCCCGGTTGCAGGATGATCAGCACGCCGACGCAGCCAACCCCGATCGCCGTCCAACGCCGCCAGCCCACGCTTTCACCCAGAACCGGGCCACTGAGGGCCGCGACCAGAAGAGGGTAGCAGATGAAAACCGCCATGCTGTTGATCAAACCTAGCTTGGTGAAGCCGAAAACGGCCACGCAAATCTCGGTCACCAGCAGAACGCCGCGAAAGATCTGCAGTTTTGGCTGGTCGGTGCGCGCCGCCGCCTTCAACCCACCCGGAGCGCGGGCCGCCAGTGCGATGACAAAAGCGGCGAAGAACCAATAGCGGACCATCACCACCATATAGGTGTTATACGTCCCCGCCAGATGGCGCGAGATCCCGTCCTGCAGGGCAAAAACCACCGTCGAGGCGACCATCAGCGCGATCCCGGCCGAGATATTGTTCTGCTGCGTCACGCTTTCACTGCCCGTGTCATATGCCGTTTGCGGCCGTAGCCGGGCGCGCGGGTGACTGCGAAACCGGCCTCCTCCAACCCGCGACGGACAAAGCCTGCTGCGGTGTAGGTGGCCGCGGTGCCGCCCGGTGCCGTGTGATCGGCCACATGCTGCATCAGATCCGCACCCCAGAGTTCAGGATTTTTGGCGGGTGAGAAGCCGTCCAGAAACCACGCATCGGCCTTGCCTGTCCAGCCGGGCAACGTCTGACGCGCGTCGCCTTCGATCACCTCAAGATGCAGCATGTCGAACTGACAGGACCCGCCGCGCCATTGCGACAGAAAGCGGTCAGCCCAGGGTTGCACCTCGGAGAATGCGGCCAGGGCGCGCGCCATATCCTCGGGGGCCATGGGGAAGGCCTCGAAGCTGGTGAATCGCAGCGGGGTGGTCTGGCCTGCGGCCTCCCACGCGGACCAAACGGTCAGCAGATTCAGGCCGGTGCCGAAGCCCAGTTCGGCAATATGAAACCCTGGCGCAAAGCGCGCAGGCAGATCGTTGCCCGACAGAAAGACATGCCGCGTCTCCTCCAACCCGTTCTGCAACGAGAAATAGGGGTCATCGAACTGGTCCGAGACCGGAATCCGGTCCTCTCTCCATGTCAATTCGGCGTGCTGGTCTGCCATCGGGGAATCCTGTAGCTAAGCGGCGCGAGACTGAACAAGGAAGAGGGGTTTGGCAATGGTCGATGTGACGGTACGCGGCGCTGGCATTTTTGGCCTGTCCATCGCCTGGATCTGCGCCCGGCGCGGCGCAAAGGTGCAGGTCGTCGATCCCTTTGGCCCCGGCGCGGGCTCCAGCGGTGGGTTGGTCGGCGCCCTGGCCCCGCATGTGCCCGAGAACTGGAACGCCAAGAAGGCCTTTCAGTTCGACAGCCTGATCATGGCCGAACCCTTTTGGGCGCAGGTCGAAGCAACCGGAGGGGTCTCAGCCGGCTATGGGCGTTTGGGACGTCTGCAACCGATCATGGATGAGCGCAGCCTGCAGCTGGCGCATCAACGGCATACCACCGCGCAAGAGCTGTGGCAGGGTCTGGCCGAGTGGCAGGTGCTGTCCACATCGGAGGCAGGCCAATGGTGCCCGCCCAGCCCGACCGGCTATGTCATCCACGACACCCTGACCGCGCGGATGCACCCGCGCCGGGCCTGTGCCGCGCTGGTTGCGGCGCTCTCGGTCATGGGGGTTGAGGTCGTCGCTGAGGCCCCGGACAAAGGCCATGTGCTGCATGCGACAGGTGTCGCCGGGTTGCAGGCGCTCAACCAGAGCTTCGGGAAAACTGTCGGCAATGGCGTCAAGGGACAGGCGGCCTTGCTGCGCTTTGATGCGGGTGCGGTGCCACAGCTTTTTGCAGATGCGATCCATATCGTGCCGCATGCAGACGGAACGCTTGCCATCGGCTCGACCTCTGAGAGGGACTATGATGACCCGACCAGCACCGACGACGCGCTTGAGGATGTGATCGACCGCGCCACCCGCGCGGTTCCCGTGCTGCACGGTGCCGAGGTGATCGAGCGATGGGCCGGTGTTCGCCCTCGCAGCAAAAGCCGCGCTCCGATGCTGGGCGCGCACCCGCTGCACGACGGTCAGTTCATCGCCAATGGTGGCTTCAAGATCGGCTTCGGCATGGCCCCGAAAGTGGCCGAGGTGATGGCGGACCTCATGCTGGACGGTCGCGATGAAATCCCCGGCGATTTTCGGCCCGAAGCGTCACTCTGACTGCGCTTCTGCCTGCATGCACTGCCGCCCGTCGGGACCTCGAACCCACAGGTCTTGCCCATTGCGGCAGAGTGTTGCCGTCTCGAAATGCAAAAGCGGCGCGGTTGCCCTGAAGGAAAAGCGCGTCAGTGGGCCGGTCACCTCCTCTGCAAACAGCATCAGCAGTTGCGCCAATAGCGGCCCGTGTACGACCAGCCCGCCATACCCTTCGACATCGCGCGCATAATCCAGATCGTAGTGGATCCGGTGGCCGTTGAAAGTAAGCGCGGAATACCGGAACAACAGGGAGCTGTCGAAGCGCACCTCGCGGCGTTCCGTTTCGTCACGACGCGCCACGGGCGGCGTTGGCTTCACCGCGTCCAAAGCGGGATCTTCTCGATAGACCAGATCCTGCCATTCGGTGACGCAGAGCGCCCCATCCTGCCAGATCTCATGCTTGAGCGTGACAAACCCCAATGGCCCAGTGCGCCCGGTTTTGCGGCTCTGTTTCTCCAGAACGGAATGCCGCTCGGCCTCTGCACCTGCCCGCAGGGGGGTATGGAAGTACAACCGCCCTCCGGCCCACATCCGGCGCGGCAGGCTCATGTCCGGAATCAGGCCAATCCCGACCCGAGGGTGCCCGTCGCGCCCCAAATCAGACGGCGTGCGCGGAGACCAGAAATAAAGCTGATGAAAGAACGGTGGCAACGCAGAACCGTCAGAGATCGTAGGCTCCACCCCCAGCGCAACTTGCAAGGCCACCGCCCGGGCCGGGTCCATCACATCGCTTTGCCGATCCTGATGCATACCCTATCCGCCTAAAGACGCCCGACCTCGGCCCGCAGCTTTTGCATCAACGCATGGATGGTCTTTTCATAGCGCTCGCTAGTCAGCCGTCCCCCGTCGTCAAACGCGTTGGAGCTGTCGGCCAGATGGACCTCGGGGCCTTGCAGAATGCGCGGTTGGAACGGCACCAAATAGGCGCGAAGGACCATCTGGGCGCGCTCCCCTCCGGCCCGACCCGCAGCGGCGGACATTACTGCAACCGGCTTGTCGGCCCAAGGTTTGCCCGACGTGCGGCTGACCCAGTCCAGAGCATTCTTCAGCACGCCCGACGGCCCCTTGTTGTATTCCGGTGTGGAGATAATCACCGCATCCGCTTGCGCGATCTGGTCAGCCAGCGTTTGCACGGCGGCTGGGATACCCTCACCCTCTTCCAGATCCCCATCATAGAGGGGCAGGTTCAAATCCGCTTCGACAAAGCTGGCAGGATCAAAAAGGCGTGCCGCCTCGCGCAGAAGCTTACGGTTTGTTGCTGACTGACGCAGGGAACCGGACAGGCCAAGAAGGGTCGGTTGGGACATTGCGGGAAACTCCGTTTCAGTGTTTCCCAATAGGTAGACCGAGACGCGCCTGATCCAAACCCCATTTCTTGCACAGATCGTTCGCGCAAAAGGGCAGCCCCAAGACCGCCCGCAATGCACATAGAATTACGAGTTTGCGCTGGGTACGATCACGATCTCGACCCGGCGGTTCTGCGATTTGCCTTCCGGCGTCAGGTTCGAGGCAACCGGGTTATCTTCACCGCGCCCGATGGTGACGATCCGGCTGTAGTTCACACCGTTCGCCTGAAGGACATCTGCAACCGCATTGGCGCGACGCTCGGACAGGCCTTGGTTATAGGAGGCCTCGCCATCACTGTCGGTGTGACCAATGATCTGCACGTTCGAGTTTGGATAATTCACGAGGTTCTGACCAACCCGCACCAGATCGGCGCGCAAGGCCGGGCGGACCGTCGCACTGTCAGTGTCGAAGGTGATGTCATTGGGAACGGTCACGATCAGCCGGTCGCCCGCATTGACGATGGTAATCCCGTCATTGGCCAGTTGCTGACGCAATTCTGCGGCCTGTTTGTCGAGCTGGTTGCCGATCAGGCCTCCTCCAGCTGCACCGATGGCACCGCCGGCCACCGCGCCCAAAAGAGGGTTCGAATTATTCGCGATTGCGCCGACACCAGCACCAACCAAACCACCCAAAACCGCGCCCTGCTTGGCATTCTGATTCGGATCGGAGGGCAGGTTCAACGTGCCCGGATCGGTACAGGCCACCAGAGTCATGGCCGAGCATAGCCCGGTTGCCAGAAAAAACTTGGAAATCGTCATGGTATCACCTTCTGCTCCGGCCCCCGTTGATCGGGTTTGCCTTGTTGCAGATCAGTATATCACGGCAGCGTTGCGCAGGCTCAAGCAACAATGCGGTGAAGTCGGCGAATCCCCGCCCATACAGGTTCAGACGGTCTGTGTGGCCGGATCATTACGCTCTTGCTCGTTCCACAAATCCCGCAGCGAACTGCCTTGGCCCCGGAAACTCTGGCCCGTGTCTTCACAGGCCCAGATACGGTCCGTCCGGAAATGCCGGAACCCGCCCCGCAGCTCGCACCACCCGGCGAGCATCGTGCATTCGATGTGGTAGATCAGAGCCACAGGCCGAACGACTCGCTCAGAGCGTTCGCCCGCGCCGTTTACATAGGTGATGCGTAGTTTCTGCTCGGCCCGTATAGCTTCGCGGTAGCTTGCCACTGGGATGCATCCTTTCGCGGGATCGTCAACCGGCGCACCCCAAGTCGAGACCTGCAGCCAATCGGCAGGACAATGGAGCGCGTCGATCTTGTCACAGATGCGCCGTGCCGCCCGTTGCAGATGACTGTCCCCGGTGCGCGCCAGCATCGATAGCCCGACCCACAGCGCCTCAACCTCTTCGGCGTCGAAATTCAACGGTGGCAGATCATAGCCGCGCCGTATCAGATATCCGACACCTGCCTCCCCCTCGATCGGTGTGCGCTGCGCCTGTAGCTCGGCGATATCGCGGTAGACTGTGCGCGTGGACACCTCGAGCTTTTCGGCCAGTTGATCGGCCGTCACGGGCGCATCTGCGGCCCTGAGCATCTGGATGATTTCGAACAACCGGGTCGAGCGGCTCATGTCGGGGTCTCCTGTCAAACTGCTGACAGCCTAGCACATCCCCCTGACAAGAGGGTGTCAGGAGTGGTGCGCGAATTTGGGTCAGATTTCAAAAACCCGGAGGCCCAATATGCCCAGCCTAGACAACCATGTTCTGATGCACCTGAAACTTGAACGCTGGTCGCAGGATCACAAGCTTCGTGCCTATGAGATCGAGCGCGAACTGGCCGCAGATCGACACCGCGCACAACCCGCGCGCCGCAAACGTTCGCGCCGGATTTCCCTCGGGAACCTGAAACTGTTGTGGACCAACATGGCCTAAACCTAGAAATCCGCCTTGGCACGAAACTTCATCGCCACGCCGCCCTCGGGGCTTTTCAGGCGCAATTCCTCGGAATGCAGCATGAGGCGTGAGAAATCGCGCGCTGCGCCTTCGGCGTAAAACGGGTCACCCAGAATCGGGTGGCCCAACGCCAGCATGTGAACGCGCAACTGATGCGAGCGACCGGTTTTCGGAAACAAACGCACGCGCGTCGTGTCACCTTCGTATTTGACGACACGCCAATCGGTGACGGCCTGCTTGCCCGTATCATGACACACCATCTGGCGCGGTCGGTTCGGCCAGTCGACGATCAACGGCAAATCAACCGTCCCCGTTTTGGCCTCAACCCACCCCCAAACGCGAGCAATGTAGGTTTTGCGGGTTTGTCGCTGCTCGAACTGCATGCTCAGATTGCGTTGCGCATGGGGCGTCTGCGCAAACACCATCACGCCCGAGGTATCCCGGTCCAACCGATGCACCAGCAGGGCCTGCGGAAACACCGCCTGCACGCGGGTCAGCAGGCAATCCGCCAAATGCGCACCTCGCCCCGGCACCGACAACAAGCCCGAGGGCTTGTTCACCACAATCAATTGCGCATCTTCATGCAGCACATCCAGCGGTGTCTGGGGGGGATCGTAGGTCTCGCTCATGCCCGCGTGCCTATCCCACAGCGCCACTTCCCGCAACGTCGTCCTTGCGCGCGGCGCGCGTATCGTGAACCGTTGAGGCAAAAGGGGAGAGGTCATGCATCCAACAATCGAACGCATGCAAGAGGTTGTCGCCAAAGGGGACGAAGACCTCATTCACGAGCTTTTGGCCGAGGACGTCCGCTTCATGCCGCCCACCTACTACAGCACATGGACCGGCCGCGCGCCGGTTGCGGCGGTGTTGGGCCATGTGGGTAAGGTATTTTCCGACTTCCGCTATCGACGGATCATGGGCAGCGGCAATGACTGGGCGCTGGAGTTTCAATGCAAGGTCGGAGATCTGGATGCGGTCGGCGTGGACCTGATCACGCTAAACGACGAGGGTTTGATCCAGCAGTTCGAGGTTGTGATGCGCCCTCACAAGACCATTGGTGCCCTGCGTGAAGCGATGATGGCCCGGGTGATGACCGACCCCCGGTTTCTGGAATTCAAATCCGCCCTAAGCTGATCATGTCAAATCCGCTTGCCGCCGATCAGATTCTGCGTGTGCCCCTGCTGCCAGTTCTGGCGGCGCAGGGCTTGGCTGTGCGCCGCAAGGCCCAGCTGCTGCCGGAACCGATTGGTCCGCGCGAAGGGCGAACGGGCCGTGGGCCTCGCCTGCGCCTGTTGATTGCGGGCGACAGTTCTGCCGCCGGCGTAGGCGCGGGCACGCAAGAACAGGCGCTGTCAGGCCATTTGGTCAAACACTTGGAGCGGCATCACTCGGTCGAATGGCGGTTGGAGGCAACAACCGGACACACGACACGAGATACGCTTGAGAGGTTGCAAACGATTGGAGGCACATACGATGCGGTCGTCACCGCGCTCGGCGTGAACGACGTGACCCGAGGCGTGACCTATAAACGCTTCGTTGAACGGCAAAACCAGTTGGCCAGGATGCTGACCCAACGCTTCGGTGCGCGACGCGTTGTGGTAACGGCAGTACCGCAGATGAACCGCTTTCCGTCCCTGCCCCATCCTTTGGCATGGGTATTGGGTCGACAATCCGAGCGCCTGGATCGTGGTCTGCAACAGGTCGTTGCTGCCCATCCGCAACTCCGACACTTGTCACTGGATTTACCGAATGATCCCGCTCTGGCCGCGCCGGATGGATACCACCCCAGCCCCAAAACCTACGCGATTTGGGCCGAAAGCGCCGCGCGTCTTCTGCTTCAGGCCTGAGCCCTCGCCTGTCGGATCATCGGGATCGAATACACCACAAGCGCCGCCCAGATCAGAGGAAAGGCAATCATTCGGGCCCGGTCAATCTGTTCTCCGAACACGGTAACTGCGGTTATGAAGATCATGGTGGGCGCGATGTATTGCAGGATACCCATCGTCGACAGCCTGACGAGCTTGGCCCCATTGGCATAGACCAGCAAAGGCACCGCCGTCACGACGCCTGCACAGGACAGCAAGACAGTATCCGAGGCCAGTATTCCGAAATGCCCGGTTCCCTGAACCCCCAGCCACGTCACATAGGCGATCGCGGGGATCAAAAGGATCAGAACCTCAAGCAGAAACCCCTGATTGGGGCCAATCGGCAAAGACCTTTTGAAGAAGGCGTAGAATCCCCAACTCACCATCAAACCCAGCGCCGCCCAGGGAAGACGCCCAGCCTCGACCACCAGAACCAAAACGCCCAAAGCCGCCAGACCAACAGCAACCAGTTGCACGCGCGTCAGAGGTTCTCGCAGCAATACAGCGCCCAAGGCGATACTGAACAAAGGGTTGATATAATACCCGAGTGCCGCATCCAGCGCATGCCCGGTTGAGATCGCCCAGACATAAATCGCCCAGTTCACCGAGATCAGCGCCGCCGTCAAAGCCGCCATTCCCAACATCTTGGGATTGCCCAACGCCGCCTTGAGGTCGCGTGTCCGCCCCAGATAGACCAGCAGAAGCCCCGCCACCGGCACAGACCAGATGACCCGATGCGCCACAACCTCGACCGGGCCAATATGGCTAAGCGCTTTCATATAAAGTGGCAGGAAACCCCACATGACATAGGCAGAAACCGCCAGCACAAACCCTTTTGGAGTGTCCGCATTCTGTGAAGGTGAGGAGGCAGTCGCCACGAGAAATCTCCGATAAGTATCGGACCCATTTACGGCAGTTCCGGAAGGGTTGAAAACTCTGAAAACAGTGAAGTCGCACATAACGAATTGTGATGGGTCGACTTCGAAACCGCGCTTTTAAGCGAGGCTTTGCCTCGCGCTCCGGGATATTTTTAACCAGATGAAGACTGGATCCCCTGCTTCATCTGGCCCTAAATATCCCGGGGGAGTCGCGGCTTGCCGCGGCGGGGGCAGAGCCCCCTGTTCTGCGGGTTAGACTTTCACGCGCTCGGACTTGGGATCATACATGGGCTTCAAAGACGCCTCGGCCTTTACTTTGACACCGCAAACGTCGATTTCGTAGCTCGATGCAAGAACATCCGCAGTTTTTTCGCCTTCACACGGCACATAGCCCAGACCGATAGCACCACCCAGAGTGTGGCCGTAGTTGCCGGAACTCAGGTAGCCGACATACTCACCGTCGCGCACAATAGGTTCGTTGTGGAACAACAGCGGCTCGGCATCGGTAAGCTTGAACTGCACGAGACGGTTTTTGGGACCGCTCTCTTTCCGCGCGATCACGGCTTCGCGGCCGATGAAGTCACAGCCCTTGTCGACCTTCACGGCAAAACCAAGCCCGGCATCAACCACGTGATCTTCACAGGTTATGTCATGCCCAAAATGGCGGAAGCCCTTTTCGATGCGGCAGCTGTCCATCATGTGCATGCCGCACAGCTTAAGACCCATGTCCTGCCCGGCTGCGTGCAGCGTCTCGAACGCATGTCCTGCCATGTCTGAGGAGACATAGATCTCCCACCCCAGCTCACCCACATAGGTGACGCGGTGCGCGCGGGCGAGGCCCATGCCAAGCTCGATCTCTTGTGCCGTACCAAATGGGTTGGCCGCGTTCGAGAAATCGTTGGGCGAGACTTTCTCGAGCAAAGCTCGCGCGTTCGGCCCCATGATGGCCAGAACGCCTTCGCCGGCGGTCACATCTGTGATGACGACGTTGAAGTTGCCCGCATGGCGCTGCATCCATGATTGATCCGCCAGACGGGTCGCGGCTGGCGTGACGACCAGGTAGGCGGTCTCGGTCAGGCGGGTCACGGTTACGTCGGCCTCGATCCCGCCGGCGCGGTTCAAGAACTGGGTGTAGACAATCTTGCCACTCGGCACCGAGTAGTCGCCGCCGCCGATGTAGTTCATGAACCTCTCGGCGTCGGGGCCTTCGACGCGGATTTTCCCGAAGGAGGACATGTCATACATGCCGACATTTTCGCGCACGGCGCGGTGTTCTGCGGCAGAGTTTTCGAACCAGTTCTGACGCTTCCAGCTATATTGGTATTCGCGTTCCTGCCCGTCATTGGCGAACCAGTTGGCGCGTTCCCAACCGGCCAATTCCCCCATGACCGCGCCTTGTTCCAACAGGTGATGGTGGAACGGAGTTCGCCGCACTCCGCGTGCCGTGGCTTTCTGACGGTAGGGGAAGTGATCGGCGTAGAGCAGGCCCAGAGTCTCTTTCGAGCGCTCGAACAGGTACTGCTTGTTGCCTTGGAAGGGCTGCATCCGGCTGATGTCGACATCGCCCAGATCAAACGGCTTCTCACCGCTGTCCATCCATTCGGCCAACGCCATGCCCGCGCCACCGGCCGACTGGATACCGATCGAGTTGAAGCCCGCCGCGACCCAGACATTGTCCATCTCGGGCGCAAGACCCAAGTGATAGGCATCATCGGGAGTGAAAGATTCAGGTCCGTTGAAGAAGGTGTGGATACCGGCTTCGGCCAGCATCGGCATACGGTTCACCGCCGCTTCGAGGATTGGTTCAAAATGGTCGAAATCCTCGGGCAGTTGATCGAACTCAAAGCTGTCGGGGATACCATTCATGCCCCAGGGCTTAGCGTTCGGTTCAAACGCGCCGAGCAAAATTTTGCCTGCGTCTTCCTTGTAGTAAGCGCATTCATCCGGGACGCGCAGAACCGGCAGCTGTGTCAGGCCATCGATGCCCTCGGTGACAATGTAGAAATGCTCGCAGGCATGCAAAGGAACGTTCACGCCCGCCATGCGACCCACTTCGTGGCCCCACATCCCAGCGCAATTCACCACCATATCGCATTCGATGTGGCCGGAGGCACTGCCATCGTCGGCAACCCAGTCAACGCCGGTGACCTTGCGCCCTTGCTTGACGACATCGGTGACCTTCACACGCTCTTTCACAATACCACCGCGTTGGCGCGCGCCCTTGGCCAGCGCCAGCGCGATATTCGCCGGGTCACCCTGCCCGTCCAACGGCAGATACACAGCCCCTTTGACGTCTTCGATGTTGAGATGGGGATACAGCTCGGCTACGCGCTCGTTCGAGATCTCTTCGACCTCAACGCCAAAGGCGCGGGCCATGGCGGCCTGGCGGAAGATCTCTTCCTTGCGCTCATCGGTCAGCGCGACGGTGATTGAGCCACAGCGTTTGAAACCTGTCGCAACGCCGGTTTCTTCCTCGAGCGAGCCATAGAGTTCCTGACTGTACTTCGCCAGCTTGGTCATGTTCGCCGTCGCGCGCAGCTGCGCGATCAGACCGGCCGCATGCCAGGTCGTGCCGCTGGTCAGTTGCTTTCGCTCAAGCAGCACAACATCTTTCCAGCCCTTCTTGGTCAGGTGATAGGCAACCGAGCATCCGATCACGCCGCCGCCGATGATGACCACGCGGGCCTTGCTGGGAAGATCAACCATAGTGAAGACTCCGTTCGTTCAGGTTTGTCCCTGAATGGCATGAAAAATCGGCGCGGAATCCATCAAAAACGTCATCGCATCCGCAAAAATCATCTCTGCGCAGCTTGTCTCTTTTGTTGGCGCATCACAAAGGGCGTCACACCGAAAAAACTCCGGTAAACTGATGAGAACCCGTTCGGAAAACCGCAGGCCAAACCTATTTCGCGCACGCTCATGGTGGTGTTCAGCAAAAGGTTGTTGGCCTTGGCCAATCGCATTTCACGATAGAACCCGTTGGGTGTAGTGCCGAAGAATGCTTTGAACTTTCGCTCAAGAGATCGATTCGAGATATTCAGGCTGTCCACGAGATCCTGGATCGGCAAAGGGTCTTCGATGTTGGCCTGCATTAGCTTGATGCAATGATCCAGTTTCTTGTCCCCAGTCGCGGTGTTTTTCGCGCCCGAGAACGGCTGCATCGACGAAAAATCGCGGATGTTTTCATGCAGCATGACGTCCGCCACGGTCAATTGCGTGGGCCCCGAGATATGCCGCCCGATCACGACCAGCGCGATATCGGTGGTGGCCCCCATACCTGCACAGGTGACAACTGCGCCGCGCTCGGTTGCGATGGACAGTTTCGCTTCGAACCGCGCACCGCGCTCACGCAGGAATGAGGCGTTTTCCCAATGGGTTGCCAGATCGGCTGTGCCCTGCTCGTCGATATACCGGCTTGCCGCTTCGGCCAACAAAAACACCTGTGCGCCGCGATAGGTATAGTTCGACACCACCCGACCCAAAGACAGATCGGGGTGATCCGGGTTCGAATTGCCGATCACAAAAAGATAGGTGGCATCGGGTTGGTTCGGGATGGTTTCGGTCTGAACCGTTGCGTCGCTGCTGCTTGCCACCGGACCGCCACGCAGGGATCGATAGGTATAGGTGAACGGCGGCGTTGCAGATACCCGATTGGAAATCCGCAGAACATCCACTAGCGACGCGAGTTCCAGCAGCACAAAGCCCGGCGCGACCAGAATGTCGAAATGCACGGGACTGGTCTGACGCGTGTCGGAGGCTGGCGATGGTGTCTCGGACATACCGTTCCCTTGTCGGTTCAGACGATCCGATGACCGGCTGACTGCAGGCGACGCGCGAGGGCCTCGATATGATCCGGGCCGATCTCGCAGCATCCGCCAACGATTGTCGCGCCTTGGTCGACCCAGGCCATCGCGTGATCGGCATAAGCCTCGGGGCTGAGATCGTGGCGCTGTGCGAGACTATCAACCGTAGGGGCGTCTTGCAAAAACCCCTTGGCGATATGCGTGAACCCATTGGCATAGGCGCCGTAGGGCAGCCCCATCCCTGACAATATCTCAAGCCCGGCTGGAACCGCTTCGGGACGGGTGCAATTGATCAACACGGCTTGCGGATTGTAACGCTCGACCAAGGGGGCAATCTGATCCAACGGCTCACCAGATCGCAGGCGCGTTCCGTCCTCATCCATCGGAGACAGGGCCAGCCACACAGGTTTCCCACAGCCAGCAGTGCCCCTCAGGGCACCTTCGGCCTCCATCACCGACGAGACGGTTTCGATCAGGATCAGGTCCACACCATCCCCCATAAGCGCGACCAGTTCAGCGAATTTGCGCCCGGCCTCTTCTGGATCAGGCTCAAGATCGGGTCTGTAAGAGGCCAATAGCGGCCCAAGCGCCCCAGCGATGCGCCCTTCGTTTCCTGCGCGCGCCAGATCGGCCTGAGACACGGCAGTGTGGATCAATTGCGCCAACTGATCCTCGATCCCTTCGCGCACAAGGCGCGAGCGGTGGACGGCATAGGTGTTGGTTGTCGCAACAGTGGCCCCGCGTCGGAAGTATTCCGCATGAACCTCGCGCACCAATTCCGGTTGATCCATCATCACCCGCGTCGACCAGAGCGGCGTTGGTTGTTTACCGCTGCGCTTGACCAGCTCCTGCCCGATCGAGCCATCTAACAGAGTAATTTCGGCCATGTCATAAACTCCTTACGGGATCAGCACCAATTTCCCCGGCAACGCTTTGGATTGGAAATCCTCTTGTGCCTTGGCGATATCCCTTAGGGGATAGGTGCGGGAAATCAAAGGCTTGATCCGACCGGCATTCATCAGCTCAGCCAGACGGCCAAACACCTCAGGCGATTGGTGAGTGCAGCCGTGAATGGTGATATCGCGCAGGTAGATGTCGCGCAGATCGGCCTGCACCATCGGGCCCGCAATCGCACCTGATACGGCGTAGTGCCCGCTGGGTTTCAATGCCAGCACGAGGCCCGCCCAAGTCGGGCCGCCAACCACGTCGATCACGACGTCGAACGTATCTGCAGGCAATGCAGCATCGCGATCAAAGGTCTCAACCGCGCCTTGGGATTTCACAACCTCGGCCTTGGCGGCACCGGTTATGCCCCAGACGGACGCGCCGCGCAGGCGGGCCAGTTGCACGGCGGCCAGACCGACACCGCCCGAAGCACCTGTGATCAGCACCTTGTGGCCAGCGGTGACCCCGGCGCGGGTCAAAAGGTTCTCGGCAGTGCCAAAGGCGCAGGGAATGGCTGCGATCTCGGTATCTGACAGGGGCGAGGCAGAGACATCGTAGAGATCATCCGCCTCGACCAGACAGTATTGGGCAAAGGCGCCATCAATCTCAGAGCCTAAGGCAATAAACCCCTGTGGATGGCCAGGTCGCGGGCGCGGCAGATTGATCGGGCAGGTCACGCGCTGACCGGGTTGAAACCCTGAAACCGGACCAGCTGCTTCGACAATGCCGCACAGGTCGCCGCCTTGAATTCGAGGGAATTGAAGCGCGCCGCCCCACCCTCCGGCATCGACATCCTGATCGACATCATCGGTGGCCCCGGTCACGTCCGAAGAGTACCACCCGACCCGCGTATTGATATCCGTGTTGTTGACCCCGGCAGCCGCGACGCGCACCAGAACCTGCCCGGGACCGGGCGTTGGAACGGGAATATCCTCGCGCCACTGCAAAGCCTCCGGCCCGCCGTGATGAGTGAGGTAAACGCCGGACATATGTGCAGGGATCGTCATTTCAGCCTTCCGATTTGGACTTTGGTGAAAGGCAGACTGGGGCCCGCCATGGGCCCCAGCTTGGAGTTTTGTGCCAATTTGGCAATCCCCAAAGGGATCAAGCGCGCAGACGCTCGTTGGCGGGATCCCAGAGCGGCTGGTCTTCCTGAACAACGGCGCGGTACTTATGGCCGTAGATCTCAACCTCAAGCTCCGTGCCCGGGTTTGCGACCTCGGTCTTGACCATGCCCAGCGCGATAGACTTGCCAACACGATAGCCCCAGGCGCCCGAGGTCGTCTCGCCCACGATCTGATCGCCCTGCCAAATGCAGGACATGTAAGGCGCGTCGCAATCGCCTGCGTCCACTGTCAGCGTGACAAAGGATTTCTTCACGCCCTGTTGCTTTTCGTTCAGGATCGCGGCCTTGCCGGGGAAGTCCTGCGGTTTGTCCAGTTTAACGAACCGCTCCAGCCCGCCTTCCAGTAGCGAGTAGTCGGTCGACAGATCGCCCTTCCACGCACGGTAGCCTTTCTCGATCCGCAGCGAGTTCAGGGCGTACATGCCGAACGGGATCGCACCCGCGTCGAGGATTGCGTCGTAGATCGCTGGCATGTCTTCGTTGAGGGCGTGAACCTCCCAACCCAGCTCTCCGGCGAAGGAGACGCGGATCAGGAAGGCCGGTTTGCCCGCAACCGTCGCGGACTGATGAGACAGCCAGCCGGTGGACAGATCCGCATCGCTGAGGCCCGAGAGGATCTCACGCGATTTCGGGCCGGTCACGATCAGCGTGTCACGAGTGGTAGTGACGTCCTCGACAGAAACGCTGGAGGGCATGGCGGACATCAGGATGTCACGGTCGTGCCACTGCGCGGTGGCGGCTGTGATCATCACGAACTCATCCTCGCCTAGTCGGATACAGGACATCTCGGTCAGGATACGGCCACGGTCGTCCGAAATGTAGACGAGGTTGATGCGGCCAATCTTGGGCAGACCACCGGTGATCAGGCCACGCAGAGCTTCTGCCGCTCCTTCACCTTTGACCATGAAACGCGAGAAACCCGGCAGGTCCAGCACACCGCAATTGTCGCGGACAGCTTCGCACTCTTCCTTGATGCGCTGCTCCCACGGGCCCGAGCGACCCCATGTATGCGTGGCCTCAAGCGAGGTGTCGTCGCCCGGCTTTGCAAACCAGTTGGCGCGTTCCCAGCCGTTATAGACGCCCATGACGCCGCCCAGTTCCTTGACCTTGGCATGGACTGGCGACAGCTTCTTGTCGCGCGCAGCAGGCCATTCATGGTGCGGGAAGTGCATGGCGTATTCGTTGCCGTAGACCTCCATGCCCTTCTGGTTGCAGTAGTCCTGATCGGTGTAGTCGGTGTAGCGGCGCGGATCGACGGCCCACATATCCCACTCGGTGTGGCCATCGACGATCCATTCGGCCAGCACCTTGCCTGCACCGCCGCCCTGCGCGATGCCAAAGGTGAAGCTGTGCGCCTCAAACGCGTTTTTCACACCGGGCATTGGGCCGATCATCGGCAGACCGTCCGGCGCGTAAGGGATCGGGCCGTTAATCACGCGACCAACGCCCGAGGTTGCCATCAGCGGCACCCGCTCCATCGCGTCGGTGATGATGTCCTCGATCCGGTCCAGATCGTCATTCCAAAGCTGGAAGCTGAAATCCTCGGGCATCGGATCGTCTTCGGTCATCCACTCGCCCTTGCAGTTAGGCTCATAGGGGCCAAGGTTGAAGCCGTTCTTTTCCTGACGCAGGTAATATGAGATATCCACGTCGCGCAGCAGAGGCAGTTTGCCGCCGTTTTCTTTAGACCATGCCTCAACCTCGGGGACTTCGTCAGTCAGCAGGTACTGGTGGCTCATGACCATGGCGGGCACCATGCGGCCGCCATAGGGTTTGAACATCTCACCGACGCGCTGCGCGTAGTATCCGGCTGCGTTGACGACATAGTCACAGGCAATGTCGCCCTTTTCGGTGTGAACGGTCCAAGTGCCGTCATCGTGCTGCGTTACATCGGTGGCCGGGCAGAAGCGGATGATTTTTTGGCCCAGATCACGCGCGCCTTTAGCGAAGGCTTGTGTCAGCTGCGCCGGATCGATGTCGCCATCGGTCGGGTCGTACAGCACGCCCTCAAGATCATGGGTTTCAAGGAACGGATACCGCTCTTTCGCTTGCTCTGGGGTCCACATCTCCATCGGTATGCCCTGGTACAGGCCCATCGACATGGCGCGTTCGAATTCCTGCATGCGTTCTTTGCTGTGCGCCAGACGGATCGACCCCGAAACGTGGTAGTTCATCGGATAGTCGACTTCTTCAGCCAGACGCGAATACAGTTCGGTCGAATAGCGCTGCATGTTCATGATCGCCCACGAAGTCGAAAACGTCGGCACGTTACCCGCCGCGTGCCATGTAGACCCTGCCGTCAGTTCGTTCTTTTCCAGCAGAACGCAGTCGGTCCAGCCCTTCTTAGCCAGATGATACAGGGACGAGCAGCCGACAACGCCGCCACCGATGATGACCACACGGGCCTTGGTTGGAAAATCACTCATGTGTTTTGATCCTCTGTTACTGTGCCCGCTGGGGCAGATCGTCTGAGATGTCGTAGTAGTCACCTTTGTCCGCGACAAAGATGTGCTTTGAGAGTTTCAGTCCCGTCGGTGCGCTGAGCGCCCCCATCGAGATCGAAATCGTGTCTTCTTTGTTGTGCTGCCAGAACAGGAATGAGCCGCATTCGCTGCAGAACCCGCGCCGGGCGGTCTCTGAGGCGCGGAACCAACGCAGCGTGTCACTGGCGGTGAAGCTTAAGTTGTCCTGATGTGTCCAAGTCGATGACCAGACATGACCCGATTGTTTGCGGCACTGACCGCAATGGCAGGCAGAGGGCGGCGAGAGGTATCCGTCAATCGTAAACGCGACTTTGCCGCAAAGGCAGGATCCCGTCTGCATATAGCTACCCCCTTGCTGCGGGCGCAGAGCTGGCACCCAGCAACACGCCATAGATGATGAAACAGGTCGCCATGATCCGGCGGACCCAGATATTGAACACAGCCCCCAACGCCGCCTTGCCCATCAGCGCGCCCAGCAGGGTAAAGCCGGTATAGCTGAGCGTCGTGATGATCAGAGCGGTCGGCATGATCACCCCCATCTGCTGCCAGATCGGCACGTCGGGCTGCACAAATTGCGAGAAAGCCGCCAGATAGCCAGCAACGCTTTTTGGATTGATTGTCGCCACCGCAAGCGCATGCAGATAGACATGCCGCGCAGGGCGCTCAGTGGCAGGCGCCGGCCGTTTCGCGTTGATCCATCCGCGAATACCGACCCAGATCAGAAACCCAGCCCCGACCAGTTTAGCGATGAAGAAGGCGGTAGGTGAGGCTGCGATCAGGGCCGTTACACCCAGCGCTGACAAGATCAGAAACGCGCTGGCCTGTGTCAGGATCGCAAGCACCCCAAGCATCGCCTTCGGGAAGGGCAAGCTCATACCGTTTGAGATACAGTTGACCGCATTCGGCCCCGGAGTGGTGACGAACACCACCCAGAACAGCGCGAATATAGTCCAGGCCTCAAAGCTCATCAGTACACCGGAGGCGCAATGACCCAGATGGCCACGGCGGGCTCATCATAGGGGTTTGCCCATTGATAGGGTTCGTGCTTGATGCGGAAACTGTCACCCGGCCCGACCGTGAAGTGCCGTGCACCGATCGTCAGGTCCAGTTGGCCCGAGATCATATATCCGACCTCCTGCGTTGGCCGGTCCGCGGGTTTTTGCATTTTGGATCGGGGCTCAAAGGTGGAATGCACCATCTCGAAATCATCGGTCAGGTCTGGCGACAGAAGTTCTTCGATCAAGCCTTCCTCGCCCGAACCCATTGGGCGTCGTGACACGGCGCGCACCACATAGCCTTGCTCCTCGACCGGGGCGGCGGAATGTGAGAATAGCATCGACATGGGAACACCCAGGCATTCTGCGATCTGACGCAGGTCCGAGATTGAAGGGTCGGACATGTCCCTTTCAACCTGACTCAGCCACCCGACCGAGCGGTTCAGGCGGTCGGCAATTTCAGTCAGCGTCAAACCCCTTGCCTTACGCAAAGCCCGCAAGTCCGCTCCGAGCGTCGCGCGCTGAGGGGTTTGCGTGTTCAAAGCTGGACTCCGATTCTCGTGAAATTCCTGTTACGTTTTTCACGATGCCTCAGTTCCGTGAAATTTCAAAGCATTTTTTCACGACAAATCATAAGACCAGAGACCAAACCCAAGTAACACAAGGATTTAGTTAGGGTTGCAGCTAGGCGGAGAAAACGTTCTGAAGAATTTTGGTCAGTTCGGACGCGTCCACATCCGTGAAAGCATCCGGCTGGTCGCTGTCGATGTCAAACACAGCAATAACGGCGCCCGAGGCATCGTGCACCGGCAAAACAAGCTCTGACATTGTAGAAGATGCGCAGGCGATATGACCCGGAAAGGCATCCACATCCGGAACCAGCTGCACCTCACCCGTGCGCGCGGCTGCGCCGCACACGCCGCGCTCGAACGGGATGACCAGACAGCCGTGGCCACCCTGGTACGGGCCGATCTTCAGCAGGCCCGGTTCGGTGACGCGGTAGAACCCTGTCCAGTCAAAGCGATCATCGGCGTAATGCACCTCACACGCGATGGTCGCCATCAAGGAGATCTGATCGGTTTCGCCTTCGGTCAGCGAGGCGATGGTTTTGGCAAGGGTGTCATAGTCGACGGTCATATTGGCATTGCTCCGATCCGGGTCTTGGGGGGCGACGCCCCCAGTCCCCGGAGTATTTGCAAAAGCTCAGAGGGTCAAATGCGTTCGATGGCGATCGCCGTGCCCTCTCCGCCTCCGATACAGATCGCAGCGATCCCGCGTTTCAGATCGCGTTTTTCCAGAGCGTTCAGAAGGGTGACCATGATCCGGGCACCAGATGCGCCGATTGGGTGACCCAGGGCGCAGGCTCCGCCATTGACGTTGACCTTGTCGCGCGGCAGGCCCAATTCGTGCATGAAAGCCATCGGAACCACGGCGAAGGCCTCGTTCACCTCCCACAGGTCCACATCATCTTTGGTCCAGCCCAGACGCTCAAGCAGCTTTTGCGCCGCAGGAACCGGAGCGGTTGTGAACAGGCCCGGGGCCTGCGCATGGCTGGCGTGGCCCAAAACGCGCGCGCGGACGGTTAGTCCTTTCGCCTCAGCGGTGTCTACAGAGGCCAGAACGAGAGCGGCCGCTCCGTCAGAAATGGAGGAGGAATTTGCCGCCGTTACAGTGCCGTCTTTGCGGAAGGCTGGTTTCAGCGTCGGGATTTTCTCGGGTCGGGCGGACTTGGGCTGCTCATCCGCCTCAAGCACCAGCGCCCCCTTGCGGGTTTGCACCGTAACCGCGGCAATTTCCCCATCAAACGCGCCACTGTCTTGGGCAGCCAACGCGTTCGAAAGGGATCGCAGCGCATATTCATCCTGCGCCTCGCGGGTGAACTGATAGGTCTCGGCGCAGTCTTCGGCAAAAGTTCCCATCAGACGGCCTTTGTCATAGGCATCTTCAAGCCCATCCAGAAACATATGATCCACAACCTGCCCGTGCCCGATCCGCGCACCGCCGCGCATCTTGGGCAGCATGTACGGCGCGTTCGTCATACTCTCCATCCCGCCCGCGATCATGGTATCTGTGTGGCCCAATGCGATCTGATCAAACGCGATCATGGCGGCCTTCATACCCGAGCCGCACATTTTGTTGAGGGTCGTGGCGGGCACCTCTTCACCCAACCCGGCGGCAAACCCCGCCTGACGCGCTGGGGCCTGTCCCTGCCCCGCCGGAAGCACGCAGCCCATCAGGACTTCGTCGACAGTCTCCGCACCCGCCTGCTGCAAGGCGGCGCGAATCGCGGTTCCACCAAGTTCGGCAGCGGGAACGCCATCAAACATGCCCTGGAACCCTCCCATGGGTGTACGGGCCGCGCCTGCAATCACTACGTCTTTCATCGAAAACCCCTCCTCTTGCCGGAACTTGAATACCGAATGTTAAGAATTGCCGTCTAGCGTATTTCTACGACGCAATTTCAGCTGAAAAGGGCGGTCAATCATGGCGCTGACCAGCACAACTACCGAAGGGGCACAGATCATCACCGTTCATTCGGAACGGATAGATGCGGCCATCGCCATCCAGTTCAAGGAAGACATGCGCCGCGAAACAGAAAGTGACGCAGCTCGCATCGTTCTGGATCTGGCAGGCGTGGAATTCATTGATTCAAGCGGATTGGGGGCCATCGTCGCCTCGATGAAACAAATCGGAAGCGAGCGCCGACTGGATCTGGCCGGGCTGCAACCCGTGGTCGAAAAAGTGTTTCGCCTGACACGAATGGACACCGTTTTCAGGTTGTTCGATTCCCTCGACGACGCGCTGTCGGCGCAAGCAGAGTAACGCGGCCAACGTAGATGTGTGTAACGCCGTCCAGTGATCAAACCTGCCTGCAACTGAGTTTTCCAGCGATAGAAACGGAAGCAAGCGCTGGCATTGCGAAATTGAGCGCAGGCCTGGCCAAACACGGCTTGCCTGTTGAAAAAGCGGACGATGTGAAGATCGCCTTGGCGGAAGCGATCAACAACGTCGTCGAACATGCCTATTCTGACATTGAACCCGCCAAAGTGCAGGTCTGTTGCCGGTTGGAGCACAACCAGTTGGACATTCTGATATCGGATACGGGGCGTCCGCTGCCCGGCTGCAAACCTCCGGATGGGACCCCGGCCTCGGTTGAGACCAGCCTGCAGGACCTGCCAGAAGGGGGTTTCGGGTGGTATCTGATTCACGAACTGACAAGCGAGATTCGGTATGAGCGTCGCGATGGTTGCAATCTCTTGTCACTGCGGTTCGACGTCCCTATGCCAGAATGAACCGAGGGATTTGACGCGAAATGGCCACAATAAGGCCTTTTTCGAACCATTACGCCGCCCCAAACGACTGTCAAATATATCACCGTAGCTCAGATAGCTTCCCTCGGCGCCGAGTGTCACAGCCCCCACCCAGTGAACGGCGCCGAGGAACCTCCCTCCCCTCATTGAAGAACTGGACAATCATTCCCTGCGCGATAGTTTCGCGTTGTTCAAAATAGGGGGGTGATGATGCGGGATTTACACAAGCCGGGCCGGTCCGAAGTTCTGGCCACAAACGGGATGTGTGCGACTTCGCACCCCCTTGCGGCGAAAACCGCCGTCGACATTCTGGAACGTGGCGGAAACGCCATGGATGCAGCCATTGCCGGAGCGGTCTTGCTGGGGATTTGCGAGCCGCAGATGACCGGTTTGGGTGGCGATTGCTTTGTCCTCTACAACCGTGCGGGGGAAAACCAGATCCGAGCGTTGAATGGCTCGGGCCGGGCACCTGCTGCTGCGCAAGCCAGCGCGCTACGGGATCGGGGCTTGACTTCGGTGCCTTTGACCAGCCCGGACGCGGTTACAATTCCGGGCGCGGTCGACGCGTTCTGTCATCTCAGCCAGACCGAAGGCAGACTGGGGCTGGATGCCATTCTTCAACCGGCCATTCACTATGCAGAACAGGGTGTGCCGGTTGCTCCACGCGTTTCTTTCGACTGGCAGAACGGTGAACCGACCCTCCAGGGGGCCGCGCGGGATCACTATCTGATCCACGGGCAAGTCCCCAAGACAGGTCAGGTCTTCCGCGCGCCAAAACAGGCCGAGGTTTTGCGGCGGATCGCAAAAGATGGCCGGGAGGCCTTCTACTCAGGTGAAATCGCGGAGGATATGATCGCCGCCCTTTCCGCCTTGGGGGGCCTCCACACCGCCGAGGATTTCCAATCGACCCAATGCACCCCCTCCGAACCGATGCGCGGCACCTATAACGGCGTTGATCTGGTCGAGCACCCCCCCAACGGCCAAGGCGCAACGGCGATCTTGCTGCTCAATATCCTCAAGCATTTTGACCTTGCCAGCATGGACCCATTGGGCGCGGAACGAGTGCATATCGAGGCCGAAGCGACAAAACTGGCCTATGACGCGCGCAACCGTTTCATCGCAGATCCCGATCATATGGCACGGGCCGAGCAGTTTTTGGACAAAGACATCGCCGCATCCCTCGCGGCTTTGATTGATCCGAAACAGGCCATGCCCGCTGCCGCCCCGCTGACCGAAGCGATTCACAAGGACACCGTCTACATTACAGTCGTCGACCGCGATCAGATGGCCGTGTCGTTGATCTATTCGATCTTCCACAGCTTCGGCTCGGGGATCGCATCCGAGAAATACGGCATCTTGCTTCAAAACCGCGGCGCAGGCTTCACCCTGCAAGCCGGGCACCCAAATGAGCTAGGTGGCGGCAAACGCCCGATGCACACGATCATTCCCGGCATGCTGGCCGAGAACGAACGCGTTACGATGCCCTTCGGCGTCATGGGCGGGGCGTATCAACCCACAGGACATGCGCGGTTCGTGTCAAACCTGATGGATTTCGGTTTTGACCTGCAAGAGGCCATCAACGCTCCCCGTGCCTTCGCCGACGGAGGCATCCTGAAGCTCGAGCGCGGGTTCCCCGAAGCGGTTGCTCAACAATTAAGCGAAATGGGTCACACTGTGGAGGTCCCAGAAACTCCACTGGGTGGCGCACAGGCCACACGAATCCGTGAAGACGGTGTTTTGGAGGGGGCCAGTGACCCCAGAAAGGACGGTTGCGCGTTGGGGTATTGATCAACGCGCAGGCGCGCCGCCCCGCTCAGTTCAGATGGAAGTGCAGCGGGTAGGATCCATCTTCGAATGGGCCGAACATGTTAGGGATGTCGGGATGCTCAACCGGCTCACCCGATCGGTCCTCGATCAGATTTTGTTCTGAAACATAAGCTACATAGAAGGATTGGTCGTTCTCAGCCAACAGGTGATAGAACGGCTGATCCTTGATCGGCCGACTGTCTTCGGGGATGGCTTCGTACCATTCCTCGGTATTCGAAAACTCTGGATCCACGTCAAAAATCACCCCTCGGAAGGGATGTTTCTTATGTCGCACAACTTGTCCCAGGCCGTACTTGGCATGTGTCTTTAGCATTGTTTCAGCCCCCAAAGAGGTTACTACCTCTTTCCGGGCAGAAAAGCCAATCATTGATGTGAAATTAAGGGAAACAGTCTGTGAACCTCTTACTGACAGTGTTCGAAATTGCGGCACCCGTGTTCCTTTTGTCAGCAATCGGCTTTGTCTGGGTCAAGCTTGGCTTTGAATACCGCCTACAGTTTGTGACGCGTTTTGCAATGACGCTGGCAGTCCCCAGCCTGATTTTCGTGGCCTTGATGCAGACCGAAATTCCGGGTGGTGACCTGTCAAGGTTCACTCTGGCCACCATTGCGGCCAATCTGGTTCTCGCGGTCGTGTTCTGGTTCATTATAAAGGTGCTAAAGCTTGAGCAACGCACCTACCTTTCGCCGCTGATCTTCGGAAACACCGGCAATTTGGGCCTTCCCCTATGCATCTTTGCATTTGGTCAGGCCGGTTTGGGATATGCCGTGATCTTTCTGGCCGTGACCGCGCTGTTTTCCTTTACCTACGGGATCTATCTGGTCGCGGGCAAAGGCGCTTTTGGACAGGTCATCCGTCAGCCCATGGTCTGGGCCACGCTGCTGGGGGCGCTGTTCTTGTGGCAAGACTGGGAAACACCTCTGTTCCTAACCAACACCTTGGATTTGCTGGGGCAAATGGCTGTTCCGATGATGCTTGTAACCGTTGGTGTGGCAATCGCGCGACTAAGCTCTCGCAGTCTTCACCAGGCCATTTGGCTGTCGCTTCTCAAGCTGGTGGTCTGCTTCGCCCTCGGATGGGGCGTTGCCATCCTCTTCGGGCTTGAAACCATCGCATTCGGTGTTCTGGTCTTGCAAATGTGTACCCCGGTCGCTGTCACTTCATACCTGCTGGCCGAGCGGTTTGAGGCCGACGCAGACGCCGTAGCAGGCATGGTTATGGTCTCAACGGTGCTGTCTGTCGCCGCGTTACCGGGAGTTTTGGCTATCGTTCTGTAACGATTGTGATTTCCTCAGCGCTCAATCTGCGCTAGAATGCCAGAAAAAAGGCACGAGGCACATGAGCAGAATTCTATTCGTACTCCTAGGGGTGCTGCTTTTGGCATCCTGTGGTGGCGGGTCTAAACAGCCACCCAGCAGACTAAATGACGCGTGCAGCATTGCGCGCGAGAAACCTGACTACATCAAAGCCTTCAAAAAAACCGAGCGGAAATGGGGTGTCCCCGTTCACGTTCAGATGGCGACGATCTATCAGGAAAGCCGCTATCGTCATGATGCGCGCACCCCGCACCGCTATGTGCTGGGCGTGATCCCGATGGGTCGGCAGAGCAGCGCCTTTGGCTACAGCCAGGCTCTGGACGGCACTTGGGAAGAATACCAGCGTGAAACCGGAAAACGCCGCGCCAAGCGGGACCGAATTCGCGACGCGTCCGATTTCATCGGCTGGTACATGAACAAAACCTACGAGCGGAACGGCATCAACCTGGGCGACACGCGCAACCAGTATCTGGCTTATCACGAAGGCCATACAGGCTATGCGCGCGGCAGCTACAACCAGAAATCCTGGCTGTTGAATGTGGCCAGCGATGTCGATGCACGGGCCAACCTGTATCAGGCTCAGCTGGCCAGTTGCCGCTACTGATTTGGGCGGGTCAGCGGTTGCTGGACCCGACCCGCTTTCCGTTTGAGAACAAGCTCTGATCGAGGCGTCCGCCCTCGGTCAGTTCCCCCAGAAGAACCGTGGTTTGGGTGCCTGCGTTGTCGTGGATCACCCATTTCCGCAGCTCGACGGGGTTGTCCGTAAACATCAGCTCAATCCGGCCCGATTCAGGGTTCTTGGGGTCCTGAGCCGTCACAACAGTTGCGGTCCCGTCAAAGTCGTGTCCGACGACCATATTGGCCTGCCCCAAATTCACGTTCCGAGCCAGCACAAGTGACAGAGGCGTCCGTTTCAGCGGGTATTGTTCGGGTGGCTGGTTGGATTTCGGGTCAAAGATCAGAACACTGCCAGTTCGCGCAAGAACAACAGCACTGTCGGGCGGATCATATTCGAACCGCATCTTACCGGGCCGTTGAATCCATAGCTTGCCGGTACTGAGCGAGCCATCATCATTCACTTGGGTAAAGCTGGTCTGAACCGTTTTCATCTTGTTCAGATAATTGGAGATCTCCGACAGCGGCAGCTTGTCCGCCGCCCATGCGGCAGGCGCGGCCAGTGTCAAAGCAAGGGCAAAAGCAATCTGTTTCATACGACTCAGATAAGGCTTCTGCCCTTGTTATTAAATATCCTACTGCTCGGGGACGAGGATTTCCCGCTTACCCACGTGATTTGCCGCCGAAACAACGCCTTCGTCCTCCATCTGTTCGACCAACCGGGCGGCTTTGTTATAGCCGATGGCAAGTTTCCGCTGGATGTAAGAGGTGGAGCATTTGCGATCCTTGATAACAATCGCTACCGCTTGGTCGTACAGTGCATCCTCGCCGTTCGTGTTGCCACCGGTGCTCAGGCCTAATACGGCGTCGATGTTGTCGGCTTTTTCCTCAGCCGGGCCATCGACCACACCGCTCATGTAATCGGGCGGACCGAATTGCTTCAAGTGGTTGACGATTTCTTCGACCTCTTCGTCCGAGACAAACGGGCCGTGGCAGCGGGTAATCTTGGCGCCACCCGCCATATACAGCATGTCACCCTGCCCCAGCAGTTGCTCGGCGCCCATCTCACCCAAGATGGTGCGGCTATCGACCTTCGAGGTAACCTGGAACGAAATCCGTGTCGGGAAGTTCGCCTTGATCGTACCCGTGATCACGTCGACCGAGGGGCGCTGTGTGGCCATGATAAGGTGGATACCCGAGGCCCGCGCCATCTGCGCCAGACGCTGAATACAAGCTTCGATCTCCTTGCCTGCGACCATCATCAGGTCGGCCATCTCGTCGACGATGACGACGATATAGGGCATCGCTTCAGGCGCGAACTCTTCGGTCTCGAAGGTCGGTTCGCCGGTTTCATCGTCAAAGCCCGTCTGGACCGTGCGGCTGAACATCTCGCCCTTCGCCAGCGCGTCTTTCACCCGGCCATTATAGCCCGCGATGTTTCGGACACCCATTTTGGACATCTTGCGATAGCGATCCTCCATCTCGCCCACGACCCATTTCAGGGCCACAACCGCCTTTTTCGGGTCGGTCACAACGGGCGACAGCAGGTGCGGAATGCCGTCATAAACCGACAGTTCCAGCATCTTGGGGTCGATCATGATCAGGCGGCATTCGTCCGGCGACAGCTTGTAAAGCAGCGACAGGATCATAGTGTTGATCGCCACCGACTTACCCGACCCGGTCGTCCCCGCGATCAGCAGGTGAGGCATCTTGGCCAGGTTGGCCACAACGGACTCGCCCCCGATATCCTTGCCCAGCGCCAGAGGCAGAGCATGGTTGCCATCGCCGAAATCACGGCTGGCGAGTATTTCGCGCAGCACCACCATCTCGCGGTTTTCATTGGGCAGTTCGATCCCGATCACCGAGCGTCCGGGCAGGGTCGAAACACGAGCCGAAAGCGCCGACATAGACCGCGCGATGTCATCGGCCAAACCAATCACGCGGCTGGCTTTGAGGCCCGGAGCAGGCTCCAGCTCGTACATGGTGACAACCGGACCGGGGCGAACGCTGACGATCTCACCCTTCACGCCGTAGTCGTCCAACACGTTCTCAAGCATCCGCGCGTTTTCTTCCAGCGCCTCGTCACTCAGGTGGTGACGCTGAATGCTGGCCGGGTTGGACAACAGGCCCAAGGGGGGCAGCTCGAAATCGGAATGCCGTTCTTCGAAAGACAGGGTCGGCTGCGCCTCGGCCTGTGCCCGACGGGACGGCGGCGGCGTGCGACGGACAGGTTGGGCAACAACTGGCTTGCGCGGCTCGGCCACTGGGATCTTCACGGCTGGGCGCTGTGGCACAACGGGTTCCGGTGTCGCCGTGTCTTCGAACACCGCGTCATCGTCGAAATCATGCGCGGCGTAGTCATCCTCAGGCATGTAGTTCGCCTCGGGCACATAGTCGGGCTCGGGCTGATAGTCATGCGTCGTGTCTTGCCACGTCGGTTCAGCCGACAAAACAGGCTCGGGTGGCAGGCCAGCAGCGGTCATGGGCGGCTCGGGTGGCAATTCATCCGCCCCTCTGGGATGGAAGATCAGCGGGTCCGGTCCACGACCCCGGCCCTTAGTCAGGGGCAGGTTGGGGTCATGTTCCGGGGCCATCTCACCCGTGGCCACCTTGCGATTGCGCACAGCGGCCGAAATCTTCGAGCGGATACGATCTTCGCCCGGCATTTCATCAAAACCCTGAACAGGCATAGCTTCGACCAGTTCAGGTTCTGGCAGCGGCTCGGGGCGACGGATCAGGGTTGGCATCCGGGCCAGCAGGCCGGTTTTGGGGGCGGGTTCGGGCTCTTCCTCGGTCTCTTCGAAGATTGGGTCGTCAAACGCGATCTCATCGTCGAAAACGGGTTCAACCCGCGCGGCGCGGTGCTCTTTCCATTGTTCACGACGCTCTCGCGCGGACTGTACCGTGGCCGAGGCACCCCGACCCAGCAGGTTCATCAGCATGTCGTAGGACATCACCAGCCCCAGTAGGAAAGCACGCGTTCCACGCGTTACATCAACTTTGGTGAAGCCAAGAACAAAAATACCCAGCGCCAGCATTCCGACTGCCATGGCCAGCGACATCAGCTTAACCAGGAAATGCGAGGAAATCGGCAGAAGCGTCAGCAAAGCCCCCATGACGGTGTCGCCAAACAGTCCGCCCAACCCATAGCTATGGGTCGCGCGCCAAACCTCGCCTGGAACCAGAGTGGCGGCGTAAACCGAGACAATGGCAATCCAGATCGGCGCAAAGATCAGCCGCGCCACGGCGCGATCTTCGCCGAAATGACCGGTGAAGCGGACACCCCAGCCGATCAGAACCAGCGCGATCCCCCAGCTGCCCCAGCCAACGATCATGAACAACGGCGCAGCGATCGAGGCACCGATCCGCCCCATCCAGTTCTGCACCGGCGCGTCGGTCGAGACCATCCAGTTCGGATCTTCCGGTGTGTAGGACCAGATCATTGCCGCAGCGGCCAGCCCCAACAGAATCAGAGCGATCCCGATCAGTTCCTTGGTACGCCGCTCAATCGCGGCCTGAGTCGTGCTGTCCAGTAATGGATCGCGGTTGCGCGCGTTCAATGATGCCATTTTGCCCTCGTACCTCACGAATAGATGCAGTCACGAAGCTTGATCAGCCCCTGCTGCAACTCTTTTTTTGGAGCCACCAAAGCAGCCCGGATAAATTGCTCGCCCGGGTTTTGCCCCGGATCACCTTGAGAAAGATATGCGCCCGGCAGGACCCGAACGCCGGTCTCCTGCCAAAGCTTCAATGCGGTTTCCTCGCCGTTCTCGACTGGCAGCCACAGGAAAAACCCGGCCTCGGGCGGCATGTAGCCCTGCAGGCCTGAGAAGACGTCATCCGCGATGGCGTATTTTTCTTGATAGAGCGCGCGGTTCTCGATCACATGCGTCTCGTCGGCCCAAACGCGCGCGGCAGCAGCCTGTAGCGGCAGTGGCAATGGCGCACCCGCATAGTTGCGCAGCTGTTTGACCCGTTTGATACTGTCCGGCCCGCCCGCAATCAGGCCCGAGCGCAGCCCGGCCAAATTCGACCGTTTCGAAAGAGAGTTGAACAGCAAGACCCGCTCAGGATCCGCGCCCAGCTCTTGCGCGACGGTCAGGGCACCAGTTGGGGCCTCATCGCGGTAGATCTCGGAATAGCATTCGTCGGCGAAAATGCGAAAATCGTATTTCTCGGCCAACCCGATCAACTCGGCCCAATAGCCGCGCGAGGCGACAGCCCCCTGCGGGTTCGCAGGCGAGCAGATATAGGCAGCAACCGTCCGGTTCAGCACATCCTCAGGCAGGCTGGCATAGTCTGGCAAATGACCGGTCGCGGCGGAGGCGGACACGAAATAAGGCTGCGCCCTGACCGAGATCGAGGCGACCATATAGACCTGATAAAACGGGTTCGGACACAGAATGATGGGATCCTGCCCGTTCTTCTGTTCAGGGCACAGCGCCATGGCAGCATTGTACAGCCCCTCACGCGTGCCGTTCAGGGCCATCACGCTGGTATCGGGGTCCATCGTCACGCCATAGCGGCGCTTGATCCAGTCGGTGATCGAACCACGCAGCTCGGGCGAGCCTTCATTCGGGGGATAGCCCTGAAACCCGGCCGCGTTTTCTGTGATGACGTCTGTGACCCAAGCGGGGAAGTCATGCATCGGCGCACCGATGGTCATGTGAATCACGTCTCCGCCCGGTTGATGGTGGTCCAACAGGGTGCGCAGACGCGGGAATGCGTATTCCGGTAGGTTCGAAAACCGCTCGGGGAAATTCATATCTACTGCCTCAATATCGGGATCGTTTTCGCCCCGTTTGATTGGCAGATTACAGATCAGACCCCGCCCCGTCCAGACAAAGAGGTTCCGAATCAGGGGATTGTGGCATTCACGCCAATGCGGTTTCCGCCGCTGATCCAAGCCGCAGTAGTGCTTCTTCCGAGCCGGGATAGCCCAGCATCATCAAGCCACAACCCGCAGTTCCCGTCGGAAGGGTCAACGCCGCAAGACCCATCAGATTGCCAATACGCGTATTGCGCAGGGCCAGCAGATTCTCGGTCACGTAGTAGTCGTGATCGCTGAGGAGCCGTTCCAGGTTGGGCGGCAGGATGGGTGCGGTTGGGGCCAGAACCCCATCAAACTCGGCGGTCGCCGCGTCCCATGCCGCACGGCAGGCCTTGAGCTTAGACCACGCGGCCACATAGTCGGGGCCTGGAACATCTTTCCCGGTGCGGAACCGTTCAAGAATCTCGGGATACATCGCCTCGGGGTTGGCTTCGATGACGTCTTTCCACAGCCCGTAGGCCTCAGTCGTGTAGAGAACACCCGAAAGCGCCATAGCATCGTGCAGTTCAGGCACCTCCAGCGGCACAATCTCGGCCCCAGCATCGCGCAAACGGTCCAGCGCATCGTCGAAGGCCTGTCGCGGCGCATCGCGCAGGTCGTCCTTGGCGACGTTCTGCAACTCGGCAAAGCGGCGGCCTTTCAGGCTGGCACCCCGCAGATCCGCAGGTGTGCCGCCTTCCAGCATGGCCAGCATATGGGCGGCATCTTCGACGGAACGCGCCAGAGGGCCAACCGTGTCGAACCGCAGACAAAGTGGCACGACCCCTTCAAGGCTGAGCCGCCCGGCCGTGGTTTTCAGCCCCACCAGATTGTTCCAGGCTGCCGGGATTCGCACCGACCCACCCGTATCCGAGCCAATCCCGCAGGCCGCCAGCCCCCAAGCCACCGAGGCCCCAGCCCCCGAGGATGACCCGCCCGGCACAGCATCCTCATCATCCACACAGGGCGGCGTGTCCGTGATCGGGTTCAAACCTAGCCCCGAAAACGCCAACTCGCTCATGTGAGTTTTGCCGAGGCACACGGTGCCCATGGCCGTTGCGTTGCGCAAAACCACCGCGTCCGCGTCCGGCACGCGCCCTTTCAACAGGGCCGAGCCCGCCTCAGTCCCGATACCAGCCGTGTCGAACAGATCCTTCCAACTGATCGGCACGCCATCCAGCAAGGACCGACGCAGGCCCAAGGCGGCGCGCTCTTTCGCGGCTTTCGCCTCAGACCGGGCGCGGTCATGGGTGACGCGCGCATAGATACGGTCGCGATGGGGATGGGCGTCAATGGCGGCCAGATAGGTCTCGGTCAATTCAACGGGGTCGATTTGCCCCATACCGATACCACGGCCCAAATCACAGGCCGTCATGGTTAGCCATTCCTGCATCACACCCCTCCTTGCGTCTGACTTTCTGGGACGGTAGCGACAGGACCGCACATGGACAATCCCGAAAGGGCGCGCATATTGCAGGGCATGACACAGGCATCGAAAATCCTGATCGTGGGCGGAGGCCTGAACGGCGCGGCCCTTGCATTGGCACTGGCGCAAACCGGGCATTCTGTTTGCGTGATTGACACGTTGGGCGAAAAGGTGCGCAAGAACGCGGCATTCGACGGGCGGTCTTATGCGCTGGCGCTGGCGTCCAAGCGGTTGCTGGACGCAATCGGTGTCTGGGAGCGGGTTGAGGACCATGCTCAGCCCATGCTTGAAATCAAGGTAACCGACGGCCATGCGGGTATCGGGCCGTCACCCTTTTTCATGCATTTCGACCATGCCGAGATCGAGGAAGGCCCGATGGGCTATATGGTCGAAGATCGCCACCTGCGCCGCGCGTTTCTTGAGGCGATGGCGCAAGACAAAGCGATCACCCAGATCAACGGCAGAACGGTCGTTTCGCAACAGGTCGATGCAACCGGCGTGACGTTGACGCTGGATGATGGTGCGAGTGTTGAGGGTCATCTGATCGTAGGCTGCGACGGGCGCAGCAGCGGAACCGCGTCCCGCGCCGGGATCAAGCGTACTGGTTGGGATTACGGCCAAACAGCCCTTGTCTGCGCGATTGAACACGACCTACCGCATCACGGCATTGCCCATCAGTTCTTCATGCCCCCCGGCCCACTTGCGATCCTGCCACTGACCGGCAATCGCAGCTCGATCGTCTGGAGCGAACGCACCGAGGCAGCGCAGCGCATCAACGCCCTGCCCGAGGCCGAGTATCTGCAGGTCTTGCGCCCTCGGTTCGGGGACTTTCTAGGCGACATCCTCCTGCAGGGCGACCGCTTCACCTATCCATTGAACCTGACCATAACCAATTCCTTCATCTCGGATCGCCTTGCCCTTGTGGGGGATGCCGCACACGGGATGCACCCCATTGCAGGCCAGGGCCTGAACGCCGGGCTGCGGGACGTGGGTGCCTTGGCCGAAGTGCTGACCTTGGCCGGACGGCGCGGCGAGGATATCGGGTCGGTTCTGGTGCTGGAGCGCTATCAGGAATGGCGGCGGTTCGACACGGCCTCACTGGCGATGGCAACCGATATGTTCAACAAGCTGTTTTCGAATGACAACCCGCTGCTGCGCCTTGGGCGGGACATCGGGATGGGCATTGTCGGATCCCTGCCCGGCCTGCGTCGGGGCTTTGTTCGTGAGGCGGCGGGGTTGACCGGCGACCTGCCGAAGCTGTTGCAAGGACGGGCAATTTAAGGCGTTCTTGAGCGTTCAAAAACGCTCAGTCCAGCGCACGCGCCTCATCGACCAGCATCACGGGGATGCCGTTGCGGATCGGGAAGGCCAAACCGGCAGCCTTCGACACCAGCTCCTGCTTGTCAGCATCGTAGTGCAGCGTCGTATGCGTCTGAGGGCAGATCAGCGCCTCAAGCATATGGCGGTCAAAAGCATGTTCGGTCTCGCTCATTGCAGTTTTTCCTCATTTGATCCGCCCCGCAGCGCGAATTCGATCAATGTCACCAGCGTCTCACGCCTTGTGCGTAGACAAGGGGCCTCTAACAGAGCCTGTTTGTCCTCCGGATCGAAATCCATCAGCATCGACAGCGAATTTACCAAGAGCTCATCATCTGCTTCTTTCAGCGAATCCCAATCCGTCGACAGATCGCGCGAGTCGAAAAAGCGTTCCAGCAGGTTCAGAAAGCGGCTGCGGTCGAAAATGTCGTCCTTCTCGGCCTTACCAAGATCGCGGTCAAACCCCTCCCAAGACACTTCGCACCGGCGGTAAGGTGTGAAGGCGTCCAGTTCGGACTTGATACGGAACCGGGACACGCCGGTCAGGGTGATCAGATAGCGGCCATCCTCAGTCTCTGAGAATTGCGTGACGCGACCGGCGCAACCGATCCGATGCAGCTTTGTGTCATCGCTTAGCGAGGGGTTCGGCTGAACCATTCCGATCAGCCGCTCCTTTGTTTTAAAGGCATCGTCAAGCATCTGCAGGTAGCGCGGCTCGAAGATGTGCAACGGCAGTCGCGACCGGGGCAGCAGCAGCGCCCCGGGCAGTGGAAACACGGATATCGTATCCGGCAAGTCGGCGGGATGAATCATAGACCCGAGTCTAGCTCTGATCCGAAATTAGGCAAATATCATCGAGCTGAGTTTGCGCCGCCCGTTCAGAACAATCGGATCGTTGGGCTTGAGCGCATCGAAGATCGTAAACAACTGTGTTTTGGCAGCACCCTCGTTCCACTCACGATCGCGGCGGAACAGCTCCAACAGCTGTGTCACAGCATCTTCTACATCGCCATTGGCGTGCAAGGCCTGCGCCAGATCGAAACGAGCCTGATGATTGTCCGGCTCGGCTTCAACCGCTGCCGTCAACTCGGCTACCGGGCCCGCATCCGCCGCCTGCTTGGCCAGCTCCAACTGGGCATGAGCGGCTTCGAGTTCCGGAGCGTTGGATATCTCGGCAGGCGCACCGTTCAGGATCGCCTCGGCCTGTTCCAGATCGCCCGAGGCTATATGCGCACGCACCAGCCCACCATAGGCAGCGGCATGGTTGGGGTCTTCGCCCAGAATCGCGGCAAAGGTTTGCGCTGCATCTACGGCTGCACCTTCAGCCAGCATTTCCTCGGCCGCCTGCACGGCGTCCTCCAGTTGACCACCGGGGCTTTCGCCACCGGCCGCCTCGATCACGCGGTCGATAAAGGCCTTGATCTCGGACCCCGGCAACGCGCCTTGAAAGCCGTCCACCGGCTGACCCTTGAAGAATGCATAGACGGTCGGAATCGACTGAATGCGCATCTGAGACGCGATCATTTGCGCCTCATCTACGTTAATTTTGACCATTTTGACCGCGCCTTTTGCCGCGGTCACCGCCTCTTCAAGCGCGGGCCCAAGCGTCTTGCAAGGCCCACACCAAGGTGCCCAGAAATCCACGATCACCGGAATTTCCTGCGACGCCTCGACAACATCCTCCATAAAGGTGGCTTCGCTGCTGTCCTTGATCAGATCGGTGGCTGAGGTGCTTTCCGCGCCGCTCAGAAGGTCCATGGCATTCACTCTCCGGTTCAAACGTGCGCCCTATATGCAGTCCCTTGCTGCAGAAACCAAGAGCCGAGTTGCAAGTCTAAAGGTCGAAACTGGCGAAAACGGGGGCGTGGTCGCTTGGTTTTTCCCACCCGCGCGCATCGCGCAGGACACGGCTGGAATGCCCCGCGTTCGAGATATCCGGCGTGGCCCAAACGTGATCCAGTCGCCGGCCCTTGTCAGCAGCGTCCCAATCGCGCGCCCGGTAGGACCACCAACTATAAAGCTGCCCTTCAGGGATGTCCTGCCGGGTGATATCGATCCAACCGCCCGCATCTTGTGTTTCAGCCAATGCCTCAACCTCGATCGGCGTGTGTGAGACGACCTTGAGCAGTTGTTTGTGCGACCACACATCATCCTCGCGCGGGGCGATGTTCAGATCGCCGACCAGAATGGATTTCTCGGGCTTCTCAGTGTGGAACCAGTCGCGCATATCTCTGAGATAGTCGAGCTTTTGCCCGAACTTCTCGTTCACCTCACGATCCGGTACATCCCCGCCTGCTGGGACGTAGAAGTTTTGGATGGTGACGCCATTTTCCAACCGCGCGGCGATGTGACGAGCATGGCCGAGACCGGCAAAATCCTTGTCACCGACCTCCTCCATCGGGATGCGCGACAGGATGGCGACCCCATTGTAGCCCTTCTGCCCACGAGCCACAATGTGGGTATAGCCCAGCTCCGCAAACCCTTCGGTCGGGATCTTTTCCACCGGAGATTTGCATTCCTGCAAACACAGCACATCCGGAGCCTCTTCCTGCAGCAGTTTCAGCACGATAGGCTCGCGCAGGCGGACCGAGTTGATGTTCCAGGTGGCAAGGGTGAAGGGCATAGTAGGGGAATCCTCTGTCGAAGTCGGGCTTGGCGTGGCACGGCGTTGGGCGCCACGAGAACAGGCCACAAACGGCTGGGGTTCGTCAATGACTGCTATGCGGGCGATACAAGCTTTTGCTGCAATCAGCCCGCATCGCCGAAATAGACGAAACTCATTTTGTTGCCATCAAGATCCCGGACGTAAGCTCCGTAGAAGTCAGGGCCATATTGCGGGCGTGGGCCCGGCTCCCCTTCGTTGGTTCCGCCAGCAGAGAGAGCCGCTGCATGGGCTGCCTGCACTTCTTCTTCACTTTCGCACAGCAAACCGACCATATTCCCATTGCCTGGCGTTGCTGCTTCTTTGTTGTACGGCGGAGCGACCCAAATCCGCCCACCACCGCGCAGACCATAGCAAAACCCATGGGGCATGAATTCCATGACCACCGTTCCACCAATCAAGGGCAGGACGGCATCGAAGTAATCCCTCGCCTTTGCTACATCGTTTGAACCGACCATCACGTAATTTAGGGACATAATATACCTCGCGAAATAGATGGAACATATCAGGAACAAATGACATTCCGTCGACCGTAGTGCAACCCCTGAATTGCGGAGGTCGCGAAAGGACCCATGCCTCAGACACTGGTTCAAATGACGCATCTAGCCCGGTGAACCAAGCTTTTTCTGAGCGTGTATTGATAACCGGCTCACAACCCAAGAAAGAGTGATCGCGAACGCGCTCAACAAAAAAAGCCGGGCCATCTGGCCCGGCAGTCCAACAGGGAGGTACATGTCATTACCCGGACATGCACGGGTTGGGAGTAACCTAATTATGACTTCAGGGTATCACTTTGATCCAAATCAATCCACCTCGGATCAAGATACCAGTCGATATCCACCTGACTCTGTGACCAAAAGGCGAGCATTTGACGGATCAGGCTCGATCTTCTGACGCAGGCGGTAGATGTGCGTCTCCAGCGTGTGAGTCGTAACACCCGCGTTGTAGCCCCAGACCTCATGCAGCAGGACATCGCGCGCCACCACGCCATCGGTTGAGCGGTAGAGGAACTTAAGGATGTTGGTTTCTTTCTCAGTCAAACGGATTTTCCGGTCTTCCTCAGTGATCAACATCTTCATTGCAGGTTTGAACGTGTAGGGGCCAAGCACAAATACGGCGTCCTCGGACTGTTCGTGCTGGCGCAATTGAGCGCGGATACGGGCCAGCAAAACCGGGAATTTGAAGGGCTTGGGGACATAGTCGTTGGCACCAGCATCAAGACCCAGGATCGTGTCGGCATCACTGTCATGGCCCGTTAGCATCAGGATCGGGCTTTTGACGCCCTGTTTGCGCATCAGGCGGCACAGCTCTCGACCGTCCGTGTCGGGAAGACCCACATCCAAAATCACGAGGTCATAGATCGCTTCGCGCGCACGCTCCATCGCGGACGCTCCGTCAGAGGCTTCGAACACGTCGAAATCCTCGGTCATCACAAGTTGCTCGCTGAGCGCCTCGCGCAGATCCTCGTCATCATCCACCAACAGGATTTTCTTGAGCTGAGCCATTCTTGGGTCCTCCAAAGCCTTTCCCATCACTTGCGTGTGGAATATGCAATCAACAAGATTTACTGCAACCGTCTCACGCCTTCGTGTCAGACGCAGCGGAAATGTTTCACAATTCCAGCCGAAAGCGCTAGGAAAAGGGTCGAACGTTATAGGGTAACATAGATGAGTCTCATCCCCGATATCACCGAATTGCTGGCGCGCGCGCGGGCTGACCTGCGGATGGGCGTGCCAATCGTGCTGGTGGATGACAATGGCGGCAGCGTTCTGGCCATCTCGGCCGAGACGATCACACCCCAACGACTTGCCGATCTGCGCAGTTTGGGTGGGACACCTGTGGTGGCCATCACCGGGCGACGGGCGGAAACGCTAAAAGCACGCGCTTACGATGGCGATTTGGCGCGGGTATTGATCCCGGCAGATGCTGACATGGCATGGGTACAAGCCATAGCGGACCCATCGGACGATCTGAATGCGCCGATGAAAGGCCCGCTGATGACCGAAAGGCAGGGCAATGCCAATCTGCACCGCATTGCCATCGCGCTGGCCAAATCCGCCCGATTACTGCCTGCCGCCGTGGTGCTGCCGGTCGAAGACGGTCGTGATTTCGTGGCAACCCACGGTTTGACTTGCATAGATCACTCCCGGGCCGCGCCGCATCTGGCAGATCGCAGCGCCCTGCACCCGGTTGTCGCCGCGCGCTTGCCGATGGAAGTGTCCGAGGCCGGTCGGTTGCACGTTTTCCGCCCTGAAGACGGCGGGGAAGAGCATTACGCGGTCGAGGTCGGGCGACCGGATCGCAGCAAGCCCGTCTTGGCTCGGCTGCATTCGGCCTGTTTTACAGGCGACATCATGGGCAGTCTGAAATGCGACTGCGGCCCTCAACTGCGCGGCGCGCTGGCTCAGATGGGTGCCGAGGGTGCAGGCGTGTTGCTCTATCTGAATCAGGAAGGGCGTGGAATCGGGCTGGCCAACAAGATGCGCGCTTATTTCCTGCAGGATCAGGGCTTTGACACGGTCGAAGCCAACCACCGCCTTGGATTTGAAGATGATGAGCGCGATTTCCGCCTCGGGTCGGATATTCTGAAATCGCTGGGCTTCAGCTCGGTCCGGTTGCTGACCAACAACCCCGCGAAGATCGCCATGATGGAGCGCACAGGGATCGCCGTCGCCGAGCGGGTTCCGCTGAAAGTCGGGGAAACCGCCCATAACCGCGGATATCTTGAGACCAAGGCCGCGAAATCCGGGCATTTGCTGTGACACCCGAAGATTTGGTGCTGACCCCGCGGGGCGTTCGGTTCCGGGGACGGTCCTTTCCCTGCTCAATCGGGAAAGGTGGACGGAGTACCACTAAACGCGAAGGCGATGGAGCCACGCCGGTCGGTGTTCATCGAATTGTCGGCATGCTCTACCGTGCAGATCGGATCTCGGCGCCTGCGTCATGGGCCATTCCAATCGGGCCGCGAGACCTGTGGTCGGACGATTCGAACGACAATCGCTACAACCAACTGGTCACTGCCCCCTATCCGTTCAGCCACGAACGGTTGCGCCGCGCGGACCCTCTCTATGACTTGGTGCTGCTGACCGATTGGAATTGGCCGAATGCGATGCCGGACAAGGGTTCTGCCATCTTCCTGCACCAATGGCGGCGACCGGGTTATCCGACAGAGGGTTGCGTCGCCTTTCGCCGCGATCATCTGCGCTGGATAGCCGAGCGGATCACGTCCGGCACCCGCCTGATCATTCCTGAGGTCTGACCCGTTCGCCAAAGATGGCGGAGCCGACGCGCACGTGGGTAGCCCCCAGCGCTATCGCCTGTTCAAAATCGCCGCTCATGCCCATCGAAAGACCCTCAAAGTCATTGCGGGCAGCAATCTTCGCCAGCAAGGCAAAATGCAGCGCGGGTTCTTCCTCGACCGGCGGGATGCACATGAGACCGCGAACAGGCAGGTCCAGCGCCCGGCATTCTGCAATGAACGCATCTGCATCTGCAGGAAGGATACCGGCCTTCTGTTCCTCTTCCCCCGTATTGACCTGGATGAACAGGTCCGGACAGGACCCCAGCTCCTGCGCCAACCGCGCCAGAGTTTTCGCTAGTTTCGGGCGATCGACCGAGTGGATGGCATCGCAAAGCTCCATCGCCTGACGGGCTTTGTTGGTTTGCAAAGGGCCGATTAGGTGAAGATCAATTCCTTCGAATTGTTCCTTGAACGCGGGCCATTTACCGGCCGCTTCCTGCACGCGGTTCTCGCCAAAGCACCGGTGGCCCTGTTCCAGCACATCCTGCACACGCTCGTTTGGTTGCACTTTGGATACGGCGATCAGCTTCACCAACCCCGCAGCCCGCCCGGCTTTGGCTTCGGCTTTTGCGATACGGGCGGAAATCTCTGACAGCGACATAGCGATCCTTAAATCTGGTTTGCAGCGAGACAAACACCAAGTCGGCGCAAAAGAAAAGGGCGGGTCCGAAGACCCGCCCTAGAACCGTGTGGTTCAGATCAACTTAGAAGTTGAACTGGACGCCCAGGTCAGCAACCGTGGTGGTGTCGCCATCACCAACTTTGTTGCTGCCGATGCCGCCGCGCAGCGATACACCGCCGCCCAGGTCGTAGATTGCACCAAGGCCGAAGGCCTGAGTGTCAAACTCGGCGCTACCGTCACCATACGAGAACAGGATCTGAGTCGCTGCGCCCAGGTTGTAGCCAGCCGACAGACCCCAGAAGGTGTCGAATACCAGATTGTCCGGGTCACCGTCCGAGCTTTCGTCACCGACCAGACCAGTGATGGTCAGATCGCCAAACGTGACGTGACCGGTCAGAACGACCATGTCTGCGTCAGCTTCTACGGTTGTCGCGTTTGCGTCATCGATGACACCGGTCGCGGGATCGTAGTCAGCGATTGTTGCATTCAGGTCGTCAGATTGTGCGTAGCCGATTGCCACACCCCAGTTGCTGCCTGCGTAAGCTGCGCTGATGCCCCACTGTTCGGAATCGCCTGTTTCCCAGACAAAATCGTCCGCAATGATTTCATAATCGTCGCCAGCGTCGTCACCCGAGTACGAAACAGCGACGTTGAAGTCGCCAAAGGTGTAACCAGCGTACACGCCGTTTTCGCCAGCACCAGTCGAGGTGTAAGCGTCAAACGCGAAGTTGGCACCAACGTACTGACCAGTGAACAGTGTCAGGCCAGGTTCAAAACCGTAGTAGTCTTGAAGGTTGTCGATAACGCCGGCAATGTTGCCAACGTCAACACGCAGACCGCCGTATGTGGTGGTGAAGACTGCGCCGTTCAGGCCTGCGGTACCGGCAGAACCGTCAGCATTGTCGTCAGCCTGCAGACGTACACGACCCGAGAAGCCTACGCCGCCGTCGGTTTCTGCGTTCGCGTCGATGTTCAGGCGGAAGCGCGAATCCAGGAACGCATCATCGTTTTCAGTCGTCACGACTGTACGCTCGGTGTCACCACTTGTGGTGTTGGTGTCCGAAACGATTTCAGTGGACGCGTTGTCTTCAATGTACTGAAGACCAAAGCGGCCAAAACCGCTGAAGCTGACTTCAGCTGCTGCAACGCCTGCGGTCGCTACCAGCGCCGTCGTTGCGAGAAGAACTTTTTTCATCTTGTTACCCTCGGTTTCATTTAAGAGTTTTCTACTCGACACATACCTAGGCATGCGTCTCAGCACGGACATCGTTTCGCTTGTTTACCCCCCTTTGCGCAAGCTCAGCCTAAAGAAGCTGACCGCATTGAGGTTGGATTGGTGCAAGGATGCCACAGTCTGCTCAACGCGGATTGGATGTATACACTGGTAATCGAGAAGAATAGGCTTGTTGCGCGCGGTTTGCTTGGCTAGGAGTAGCTCCCAAAGACCGCAATATTAGTGAAATAGGACCAATAGACGATGCGTTTGCCGACGACTTTGGGTTTAATCATTCTGACTGCGACACTGGCGGCATGTGGGCAGAGTCGGAGCGTCGTCAACAATCCGGATATTCTATCTACAGGCACGCGCTCGGACGAGCGCGAACTGTCCGATCCCGAACGCACCTCCCTTTGGGATCTTTTCAGTGCCAACAATGCCGAACAGACCACCAACGTAAACCGCTACCTATGGGCGGCGTCGCTAGATGTTCTGAATTTCCTGCCCGTGCAAGAGGTTGATCCCTTTACCGGTGTAATCGTAACGGGTTACGGCACCCCTCCGGGCGGCGGGCGGCAGTATCGCGCCACCGTGCATATTAGCGACCCGGCGCTTGCCGCACGTTCCCTTTCGGTTGCGCTGCAGTCCAGCGGGGGCTCTCCGGTAAGCGCCGCAACCACCCGCGCGGTCGAGGATGCAATCCTCTCGCGCGCAAGACAGCTACGGATTGCAGACAACAAGTTCTAGCAACCCGATCAAAATCGCTCTAAAGACCACGCCGGGTTCCTACCCGGCGTTTTCAGTTACGAAGGACCGCATGATGTCGCGCTACTCGGCCAGTGAAATCGAAGCAAAATGGCAAGAGGCCTGGGACAAGGCCGGAATCTTCACCGCCGACCACAAGGCGGACAAGCCGAAATACTACGTGCTTGAGATGTTTCCCTACCCATCTGGCCGAATCCATATGGGGCATGTGCGCAACTATACGATGGGCGACGTGATCGCACGGCACAAGCTGGCGACCGGCCATAACGTACTTCATCCAATGGGATGGGACGCGTTCGGGATGCCGGCAGAAAACGCCGCGATGGCGATTGGCGGCCATCCAAAAGACTGGACCTATGGCAACATCGCCGACATGCGCGGGCAGATGAAACCTCTGGGCCTGTCGATCGACTGGTCCCGCGAATTCGCCACCTGTGACCCGGAATATTATGGCCAGCAGCAGGCGCTGTTCCTCGATATGCTAGAGGCCGGTCTGGTCTACCGCAAGAACGCCGTCGTGAACTGGGACCCGGTCGATATGACCGTTCTGGCCAATGAGCAGGTTGAAAACGGGCGCGGCTGGCGTTCGGGCGCGCTGGTGGAACGGCGCGAGCTGACGCAATGGTTCTTCAAGATCTCGGACTACTCCGAGGAGCTGCTGGACGCCCTGGACACGCTTGAAAACTGGCCCGCCAAAGTCCGCCTGATGCAGGAGAACTGGATCGGCAAGTCGCGTGGCCTGCAATTTGGCTTTGAACGCACCGATGGAGGTGAGCCGATCACCGTATACACGACTCGCCCCGACACCCTGCTGGGCGCGTCATTTGTCGGCATCTCGCCAGATCACCCGATTGCCAAACAGCTTGAGGCTGAAAACCCAGAAGTCGCTGAATTCGTTGCTGAATGCCGCAAAGGTGGCACCACCGAAGAAGCGATCGAGACCGCCGAGAAGTTGGGCTATGATACTGGCATCAAGGTTAAGCACCCGCTCGATCCGAATTGGGAACTGCCGGTCTGGATCGCAAACTTCATCCTGATGGACTACGGCACCGGCGCGATCTTCGCCTGCCCGGCCCACGACCAGCGCGATCTGGATTTCTGTCGCAAATACGGCCTGCCCGTGGTCGATACGTTCTTTGCGCTGGACGATGAGTCTCCGGTCGACAAGCTCGCATTCGTTCCGCCAAAAACCGAGAAAGTCCGCTGGGTCAACCATTTTGCGGGTCTGACCGAGGCAACCGGCGAAGAGGCCATCAACGCCACCGTCGATTTTGCCGAAAAGGCCGGTTGGGGCGAAGGTGTCACCAAATTCCGCCTGCGCGACTGGGGTCTGAGCCGCCAGCGCTACTGGGGCTGCCCGATTCCCGTGGTTCACTGCGAAAAATGCGGCACGGTCCCCGAGAAGAAAGAGAACCTGCCGATTGAGCTGCCCTATGATGACGGCAACGGCAAAGCCATCGACTTCTCGATCCCGGGCAATCCGCTCGACCGTCACCCTAGCTGGCGGGATACGCCCTGCCCGTCCTGTGGCGCTCCGGCCAAGCGTGAAACTGATACGATGGACACGTTCGTCGATTCGTCCTGGTACTACGCCCGTTTCACCGCTCCGCGCGCGGAAACCCCGACCGATCTGGCAGAAGCCGAGTACTGGATGAATGTCGACCAGTATATTGGCGGCATTGAGCATGCCATTCTGCACCTGCTCTATTCGCGCTTCTTCGCACGGGCGATGCAGATCACCGGCCATCTACCGAAAAAGGCCATCGAGCCGTTCAATGCACTGTTCACTCAGGGCATGGTAACGCATGAGATCTACCAGACGCGCGACGCCAATGGCCGCCCGATCTATCACCTGCCGGAGGATGTAACTGACGGCAAATTGGCGGATGGCACCGAGGTCGAGATCATCCCGTCGGCCAAAATGTCTAAATCCAAGAAAAACGTTGTGGACCCGGTCAGCATCATCTCGGCCTTCGGCGCAGATACCGCCCGTTGGTTCGTCCTGTCCGATTCGCCGCCTGAGCGGGACGTGGAATGGACAGCCTCTGGCGCTGAGGCCGCGTTCAAGCACCTGAGCCGTGTCCATCGCATCGCCTCCGAGATCGCCGAGTCGGACATACCTGCCAACGGTGAAGACGAAACCCTGCTGCGCGAGATGCACAAAGCGATCCATGATGTTTCGGGGGGAGTCGAATCCTTTGGCTTCAACGCCTCGATTGCCAAGCTTTATGCCTTTACCAACACCCTGGCGAAGTCGAAAGCAGGGACCGAGGCCAAGCGCGAAGCCGCTAAGATTTTGGCGCAGCTGATGTCGCCGATGACCCCGCACCTGTCCGAGGAACTCTGGCAGCTGCTGGGTGGTGAGGGTCTTGTGGCAACAGCTGCGTGGCCTGTCGCGGATGAGGCGATGCTGGTCGATGACACCATCACCTTGCCGATCCAGATCAACGGCAAACGCCGCGCGGAAATCAGCGTGCCCAAGGATATGCCCAAGGATGAGGTTGAAAAAATCGCGCTCAGCACCGAAGCTGTGCAAAAGGCGTTGGAGGGAGCCGCGCCGAAGAAGGTGATTGTTGTCCCGGGCCGGATCGTGAATGTCGTCGTTTAACCGCAGAAGTTTTTTGTTTGCCCCGCTGGCTGCCTGTTTTCTTGGGGCCGCCTGCGGGTTTGAACCGATCTATGCGCCCGGCGGGGCGGGCTCAGAACTGTTTGGCAAAGTAGAGGTATCGGCCCCGAACACGGTCGAGAGTTACCTGCTGGTTCAGAACCTCGAACAAAAGCTGGGGCGCAGCGCGACCTCGGGCAATACCTATCGTCTGGATGTCCGGGTCGAGACCGCCATTCAAGCCGCCGCGATCACGACCACCAACGAAATCAACCGCTTGTCCATCGACGGGCGCGCCGAATACACGCTGAAATCGAATGAAACGGGTCAGATTTTGGCCTCGGGCGAAGTTACGGATTTCGTGGGCTATTCGGCGGCAGGGTCCACCGTTTCGACCCTGGCGGATGAGCGCGACGCCCGAGAGCGCCTGATGGTGATTCTGTCCGACCAGATCGTAAATCGCCTCTATGCGACGCCGGGCCTGACCTCATGAAGTTGAGCCCGCGCGAGGCTGACGGGTATTTTGCCAGACCGGACGCGGACAAAACCGGGCTTCTGATCTACGGCGCCGACACCATGCGCGTGGCTTTGAAGCGCCAACAGGTGCTGATCGCCTTGCTTGGGGCAAATGCCGAAGAAGAGATGCGTCTGACCCGGATGCCCGGCAGCGATCTGCGCGGCGACCCGGCGCTCTTGCTGGATGCGGTCAAGGCGGTTGGATTTTTCCCCGGTCCCCGCGCAGTGTTCGTGGAAGAGGCAACCGATACCGCCGCCCCCTCGATCCTTGCCGCGCTTGAGGATTGGACCCCCGGAGATGCTCAGATCATTGTGACAGCGGGCCAGCTGAAAGCCAGCTCGAAAATCCGCAAGGCCTTCGAATCGCATCCGGCAGCTTATGCGGTGGGCATCTACGACGATCCGCCCTCTCGGGCCGAGGTCGAACGGATTCTGACCCAAGCCGGATTGCAGAACATCCCGCACGACGCGATGTCGGCGCTGGGAGAGTTGGCGGTCAGCCTCAGCCCCGGAGATTTCACCCAAACGGTCGAGAAGCTGTCGCTGTATAAACGCGGCGACGAGAGCGAACTCAGCCTTGAAGACATCGAAGCCTGCGCGCCCCGCTCGACCGAGGCGGCGCTGGATGATGTATTGAACGTGGTCGCCGAAGGTCGCGCCGGAGAGATCGGGCCGCTGATCCGTCGCCTGCAGGCGCAGGGCACCAATGGGGTGACGCTGTGTATCGGCGCGACCCGGCATTTTCGCACGCTTTACGCCTGCGCCTCCGCCCCCGGAGGGGCAGCGCAAGGGATCGGCAAACTGCGCCCGCCGGTCTATGGCAAAAGACGCGACCGTATTTTGCGGCAGGCTCAAGGGTGGGGTGCGCCAAAGCTGCAGACGGCGCTGACAGTACTGACAGATACCGACCTGTCGCTGCGCTCGGCCGGGCAAACGGCCCCCGCGATGGCCTTGGTCGAACGTGCGATGATCCGGCTGGCGATGCTGGCTCGGTCGCGTTAGCGGTTCAGCCAGTCCCCAGCAGCCCGTCCAGCCCAGCGCCCGGTCGCCAGACAGGCCGTGAGAAGGTAGCCGCCAGTGGGTGCCTCCCAATCCAACATCTCACCGGCGCAGAACACACCGGGCATCGCGGTCAGCATCAGTCCGTCGGTCAAGGCAGCGCGCGTGATGCCCCCGGCGGTCGAGATCGCCTCATCCATCGGGCGCAATCCTGCGTGGCGTACCGGCAGGGCTTTGATCAACGCGGCCACGTCGTCGGGTGCGTCTGGAAGGGGGCGGGCGAACTCCATCAGCAATGCAGTTCGCACCGGTCCAAGTTTCAGGGCTTTGCGCAGGTGATTGGACTGGCTCATCTTGCCGCGCGGTTTTGCCAGGCGTGCCGCCACTTCTGAGACAGGCAGGTCAGGCATCAAATCGATCGTCAGGGGCGCACCCTCTCGTACGGGCTTGCAGATAGAGTAAACGCCCCCGCCTTCCAAGCCGCGGGCCGAGATCACCGCCTCGCCGCGTGTGCGCTGGGTTCCGGCTTGTAGCGCGACACCTTTGATCGGCGCCCCAAAATGCGCGGTCATGTGATCCGACCAGTCGACCAATAACCCAGCATTTGCCGGTGCAAAGGGCGCAAGCCGCACAGCTTTATCTGCCAGCCATGGCGCCCAGGCTCCATCCGAGCCCAACCGCGCCCAGCTGGCCCCGCCCATGGCAAGCACGGTTGCGTCGGGCTGCAGCCGTTGCGGACCAACCGGGGTATCAAAAACCAGTGCCTCCCCCTCCCACCCGTTCCATCGCCAGCGGGTTCGGATCTCGACACCGCGATCAGCCAGACGCGCCAGCCATGCACGCAGCAAGGGTGAGGCTTTCATAACGGTCGGGAAAACGCGGCCCGTGGAACCGGTGAAAAGCTCTTGCCCCAAGGCGCGCGCCCAGTCCTGCACGGCCTGCGCGTCAAACTCGGCCAGCATCGGGCGCAGCCAGTCTGCGACTTCATCATAAGATTGGATCAGGGTCTCAAGGGGTTCATCCTTGGTCAGGTTCAGACCCGACTTTCCGGCCATCAGGAACTTGCGCGCAACCGAGGGTTTGGCCTCGGCCACAAGAACCGAGTGACCGACAAGGGCAAGCTGCTCGGCCGCCATCAACCCGGCCGGTCCTGCCCCGATCACCACTGCCTGCGCCATCCTCGCCCTCTTGCCTTCGCCGCCCGCAGGCGCATCATTCCCAACTATGACGAACAGTGATCCGATCTGCCCGCTTTGCGACCGCCCCATTCCCGATGGCGGCGGTAGCCTGCATCATCTGATCCCAAAACTCAAAGGAGGCAAGGGCGGACCAACCGTTCTGCTGCACCAGATCTGTCACAAAGAGGTCCACGCCACTCTGTCCGAGGCCGAGCTGGCACGCAGCTTCAACACGGTCGAGGCCCTGCGCGCCCATCCAAGGCTTGAGAATTTCCTGAACTGGGTGCGCAAACGTCCACCCGGTTTCCGGTCGAAAGTTCCGGGCAAACGGCGCGGGCGCTGATCAGATCGCTCTGCGTTTGATTTGAATCGAAATACGCTGCCTCTCCCTGCGGTCGAACGCGCATTTCGATAGCTTTGCGTCAAAAAAACGCAAAACGCGTTAGCTGGGCAGAACCGGATCGCCAAACGCATCCGAAAGTGCGGTGGGCAGCCCTTCGACCTCGATCCCCTGATAGTCGGGAACAGGCGCGAATTGGGCACCTTGCACATGCTGGAACTCGAGCGTCGTGTAGGGCCGCTTCCAGAGCCACTCGCGATTCTCGACCGCCCAAAGGTCAGGATCGGGCGGAGCCTCTTGCGCGAAGGCATAGAAATGCAGGTCAAACCCATAGGCCGCCACATCCTGCATCGACAGAAGCTTCATACCCTGAGCACGACAGAACGCATCCTCGGAGGCGATATCCCCTGTGCGCAAGGTGATCTGACCCACGCGCGCCTCGGCGAACGGGGCCGCAGGGTCGGCGGCATTTTCCGGGCGGTTGCCTTCAAAATCATGCTGCAAAAGCTCAATCACAAAGCCTTCGGGGTCGCTCAGATGCGCCATATACCCAATATCGAGGAACTGACGCGGCTCACTGACAGCATAACCTTTGGCCCGCAGATCCTCGGCGGCCAGATCGACATCGGGCAGAGTGATCCCAATCTTCCAATAGCGATGCCCCTGATCATGGGAATACCCCCTGCCCCCCGGTAGCAGCAACAGATCAGCATCTTCACCGGCATATCCTACACGCCGGGATTCGCCGATTTCCTGCACGGACATACCCAAAACATCCCGATAAAACCCGGCCAGACGCGCCGGATCAGCGACGCGCAGCCTGACTGCGGACAACCTCAGCGACATAGCTCTGCAATCCCCGCTGCGATCTCTGGTTTGGCCGCCAGGCTGTCGGCCACCAGCTCGCGCGCCGTCGGCAAAAGATCGTCCGGCGAGACGATGCGATCCACCAGACCGAACGCATAAGCCTCCTCAGCTGAGATCTTCTGGCCCGACATCAGAATCAACTTGGTACGCGCCGGACCAATCAATGCGGCCATGCGCTTGGGGTCGGAGGGCTGCGGCAAAAAGCCCAGCTTCATCACCGGATAGAAGAACTTGGCCGAAGACACCGCGATTCGAAGGTCGCAGGCCAACGCCATGCCGTTTGCACCACCCGCCAGCGTTCCGTTCAATGCCGCAACGGTCAAGCATGGCAGCGCCGCGATTGAACCCGACAACCGCTCCCAGACGTCCGAGGTCGCAAGCCCCGCGCGGGCTTCTTCCAGATCAGCACCGGCGCTGAAGACCTTGCCTGCGCCGGTCAGGATCAGGGCGCGAGCCTCGGTTGCGGCCTCAGAAATTTCGGCCAACTCAGTCAGCATCGCGCCTGTCAGTGCGTTGGCCTTGCCCGGATTGTTGATCGTGACGGTCCACAACCCGTCTTCCTTGGTCAGTTCGATCACGTCAGGCCGATCCTTTGGCGAATGTCGTCCTGGCGCAGGGAAATTTCGGCCCCCAGGTATTCATCGGCGTCAGAAGAACTCATCCAGAGCAATGCCCGTGCAGGCCAGTCCGCCGGGATGTGAACATCCCAGTCCAGCTGGCTGACGGGGTTGATGCCGCTGGCCTTGATGACACGCTGCATATCGGTTGCCACTGTTCCTGGCGACAGGCCCATGGCGCGGATGCCGTTATGAGCCTCTTCCAGATGCAGACATTCCGTCAGCATCTTGGCCCCGGCTTTCGAGGCGCAATAGTGGCTCCAGGCCTCAACCGGGTTCGAGGCTGCGCCTGAAGAAACGGTTAGAACGGTCCCGCCGCCCGCCGCCCGCATCACTGGCAGAGCGGCACGCATTCCGTAGAAAACACCTTTGAGGTTGATATCAATGGCCTGACTCCAGGCGCTGACATCGGCATTTGACAGGTGAAAGATCGGCTCGATCACACCGGCATTGCCGATCAGAACGTCCAAACCGCCGAAACGCGCGACGCAATCGGCCACCGCTTGTTCGACCTGCGCGAAATCGCTGACGTCGCAGGCCAGTGCCATCGCATTGCCGCCCAACGCAGCCGCAAGCGTATCAATTTGATCATGACTACGGGCCACCAGCGCGACATTCGCCCCCGCTGCGGCAAACACGCGCGCGGCCTCGGCGCCGATTCCGCGGCTGGCCCCTGTTATGAGTACTGTTTTTCCCTGCATTTAACGCTCCTCACGTCTTGGGCTGACCTTTGGCTACAGGCGTAACGCGGAAACGGGGAAAGGGTCCAGCCCTTGCCCCCTTGACGATGCCTGCCACAAGCCCGACCATGCGCGCAAATTGATCAAGAAGGGTTACCTTATGTCTGTTTTCATCCGCCGCAGCTGTGGCGCCGCTCTGGCCTATGCCGTCGCAACTCAAGGTGCATATGCCGACCTGACTGCAAATGACGTCTGGAACGACTGGCAAGAGTATTTCCGGTCCGTAGGTTACACGGTCGAGGGCGAACCCAGCAGTGCTGGCGATGTCATGACCATCAACGATATGACCCTGTCCATGGACTTCCCCGAAGAGGACGGCCAGTTCCAGATGACCATGCCCGAGGTCACGTTGACCGAAAACGGCGATGGCACCGTCAACGTCGGCTTCCCCGGTAGCTTTCCGATGGTCATTTCGGGCGGCGTCGAAGATGAAAAGTTCACAGCAAACCTGACCTACAGCCAGACAGATTTGGAAATGGTTGTGTCAGGTGATCCGTCCGACATGACCTATGACTACTCGGCAGCAGCCCTCGGGATTGTGTTGGATTCGATCGAGGGCGGAGACGAGCCAATTCCCGAAGATGCGTTGGAAGGCGGTATCGAATTTAAGGATATGGCTGGCACATCGCGCATGCTGATCGGCGAAAATCGCGAGATCACGCAGACCCTAGACGCCGACCAAATGGCCTATAAGTTCAGCTTCAAAGACCCTGAAACCGGGGAATCGGGGTTGATTGATGGGGTACTGAACGGCCTGACATCCAGCGGCGACAGTGTCCTGCCTTCTGGGTTTGATCTGGCCGACCCGCAGGCACTGTATGACGCAGGCTTCGCCTTTTCCGGCATGGTCGCCTATGGCTCGGGCAAGACAGACATCAGCGGCGTTAGCGAAGGTGAGCAATTCACCATGGCAAGCTCGTCCCAAGGTGGCCGACTTGAGGCCAGCGTAGATGGTGAACGTGTGGCCTATGACCTTGAACAGAATGACGCGAAACTGGCAGTGACCACCGGTGACCTGCCCTTCCCGATCGAAATCGCAATGGCGAAGGCTGGCCTAAACCTGGACATCCCGGTGCAGGAATCGGAGGAGGCCGCGCCCTTTGCCTTCGGCCTGAACCTGACCGATTTCACCATGTCTGACGTCCTTTGGAGCATTTTCGACCCGGCGGGCAACCTACCGCGCGATCCGGCCACCATTGCGCTGGACACCACCGGCACCGCGAAAGTTCTGTTGAACATCTTCGATCCTGAGCAGGCCGCTGCCCTTGAAGAAGAAGCGGAAGTCCCAGCCGAGCTGCATTCGCTGAAAATCAATGAATTGCTGGTCTCGATGGTTGGCGCGCGCTTGACCGGGGACGGTGATTTCACGTTGGACAACGAGAACCTCGACGAATTCGGCATGCCCATTCCGACTGGCATTGCGAACCTGCAATTGGTTGGGGCCAACGCGCTGATCGACAAACTGATCGGCATGGGCCTGATGTCCGACAATGATGCTTTGGGCGCGCGTATGATGATGGGCATGATGGCTGTTCCGGGCGATGAACCCGACACGCTGAATTCGACAATCGAATTCACTGAAGACGGTCAGATTCTGGCCAATGGTCAGCGCATTAAGTAACGATATCCGGGAGGGCCGCAGGTTATCGGCCCTCCCACACAATACCGTCAGGGTCTTGCGAGAGGCGCGGTGCAAGGCTAGGTCCTTGGCAACACATCCGGAGGCCGCATGACCCGCACACCAGAAGAAATTAGCCAGCAATTGCTTGACGCCGCACGCCTCGCCGGGGCCGAGGCGGCAGATGCCATTGTGATCGACGGATCATCCGTTTCGGTCGAGGTACGTGGCGGCGCGCTGGAACATGCGGAACGCTCGGAAGGCACCGATCTGGGGCTGCGGGTGTTTCTGGGAAAGCAACAGGCCATTGTTTCAAGCTCGGACAGCCGTCCCGAAACGCTGACGGCCATGGCCGAACGGGCCGTCGCCATGGCGCGCGAAGCGCCTGAGGACCCTTTCACCGGTCTGGCGGCCAGCGCGGAATTGACGGGCGGCTGGGATCTCAACGCGCTTGAGCTGTTTGATCCCTCCCCGGAACCCTCTGCCGAAGCGCTGATGCAAGATGCCCTGGCGGCCGAGGCCGCTGCTCTGGCCGTGCAAGGCGTATCGCAAGTCTCGGACGCGGCGGCGGGCTATGGCACGCACCGGGTGCATCTGGCGGCCACCAACGGGTTTTCGGGCGGGTATGCGCGCAGCAGCCGGTCAACATCCTGCGTTGCGATCTCGGGCGAAGGCACCGGGATGGAGCGGGACTATGACGGCGACAGCCGCACCTTCCAAGCCGACTTGCGGGACGCCAAGGAGATCGGGCGGAAGGCCGGGGAACGCGCGGTCGAACAGGTTGGCGCGCGCCAGCCCGCAACGGGCAGTTTTCCGGTACTGTTTGACGAGCGCATTTCATCCTCACTGATCGGGCACTTACTGGCCGCCAGTAACGGCGCAGCGATCGCGCGAGGGGCGTCGTGGCTGCAGGATTGTCTGAGCGAACAGGTATTGCCCGAGCATCTGTCGCTGATCGAAGACCCGCACCGCCCACGTATCTCAGGCTCACGCCCGTTTGACGCCGAAGGGCTGGCAACGCGCCGCCGGGCAATTGTCGAGAACGGAGTGCTGACCGGATGGACGCTGGATCTGGCCAGCGCCCGCAAGCTTGGCATGACCTCAACAGGCAATGCAGCGCGCGGTGTCTCGGGGCCGCCCTCGCCAAGCAACTGGAACCTCAGCTTGACCCAAGGCACCCAAAGCCGCGCCGACCTGCTGCGCGATATGGGAACAGGGCTGCTGGTCACCTCTATGATCGGATCGACGATCAACCCCAATACGGGGGACTACTCGCGCGGGGCCTCTGGCTTTTGGGTCGAGAATGGCGAAATCACGCATCCGGTCAATGAATGCACCATCGCGGGCAACCTGCGCGACATGCTGAAACGGATCATCCCGGCAAATGATGCGCGCCCTTATCTGTCGCGCGTTGTGCCCTCGGTGCTGATCGAAGGGATGACCCTTGCCGGCAACTGACCTGCCACTGCTGATTGACGCCGCACGCAAGGCCGGAGAGATCGCGACCCGTTTCTCGGGGGCGCAGGCGCAGCGTTGGGACAAGCCCGACGGTGCCGGGCCGGTTACCGAGGCCGATCTGGCCGTGAACGAAATGCTGGAACAGATGCTGCCCGCGGCGCGGCCCGACTATGGCTGGCTCAGCGAAGAGACCGAGGATACCGAGGACCGCCTGTCGCGGGACCGCGCCTTCATCATCGACCCGATTGACGGCACCCGCAGTTTTGCCGAAGGCTCGCGCACCTGGGCACATTCGCTGGCCGTTACTGAGCACGGAGAAGTCACCGCAGCTGTGATCTACCTGCCCCTTCGCGACCTGTTCTATGCGGCGGCGAAAGGTCAGGGCGCCACCCTGAACGGTGCGCCAATCCGCGCCTCGGAGGCTTCGACGCTTGGGGCTGCCACAATTCTTGCTGCCAAGCCCAACATGAACAGCCACCATTGGCGCGGTGGCGAGGTGCCGGGGTTTGACCGTGCCTATCGCCCGTCGCTGGCGTATCGCATGGCCTTGGTCGGTGAGGGGCGTTTTGACGGCATGTTGACCCTGCGACCCAGTTGGGAATGGGATATCGCGGCGGGCGACCTGATCATTCGCGAGGCCGGAGGGGTCTGCACTGATCGCGCAGGCCAGCCCCTGCGGTTCAACAACGCGCAGCCACGGCTAAACGGCGTTCTCGCCGCGGCGCAGGATATCCACAACCAGCTTTCGTCCCGGCTTGATCCGAACGGCCCTGGCATCGCCCCATGAGCAAACCGCGATCTCTGAGTCTTGCGGCCTACCGAGTCCTGTCCTGGGGGGGTGCACAGCAAAGCATCCGACCGGATCAGCCCCGCCCGAACGGAGAGCTTGTGTGGGTTCACATCGCAACCCGCGACCGCCTGCGTGCGATCAGTGACTTTTGCCTTAGACTGCAACAGGCCCGACCCGGCCTGTCGATCCTGCTGAGCGCCCCGCCCGAGATCGACCTGAGCCGCTGGACAAGAATCCCCTTTCCCATGGTCAACCTACCCGCCGAACAAACCGGCGCAGCGCGGGCTTTTCTGGACCATTGGAAACCCGATCTGGGTCTGTGGGTCGGAGGGGGATTGATGCCCAGCATCATCACCCGCGCGGAAGAGCGCAAAATCCCGATGCTTCTGATGGAGGCGCAGTTGGATGTCGTTTTGTCCCGCAATGCGCGGTGGCTGCCGGATATCAGCAGATATACTTTCGATTGCTTCGAACATATACTCACCACCACCGACGAAACGGCCCGCCAGATCCGGCGAATGGGGGTTGCCTCCTCCAAAGTGCGCAAAGCGCCGCCGCTGCAGTTCAGCCCGAACCCCTCACCCTGGCCTGAGGACGAATTGATCGAGACCAACCACGCCCTCGCCGGACGTCCGGTCTGGCTGGCGGCTCGGGTTCAGGCGAAAGAGTTCATCTCGGTCCTCAGCGCGCATCGGCAGGCGCTTCGCATTCTGCCGCGATTGGCGTTGATCTTGCACGTTGCGGATCGGGCCGAGGCCGCGCCGCTACAGCGACGGCTTGAAACCATGGATCTGCGCTGTTCCAATTGGGATGACGGCGGCCCTATCGAGGACACGACGCAGGTGATTGTCAGCTCTGAGCCCGAAGATCTTGGCCTTTGGCAACGCGTTTCACCGGTGTCCTTCATGGCCAGCTCGCTGGAACGCGGCGCGGGCGGGCAGGACCCGCTGGATGCTGTCGCGCTGGGATCGGCGGTTATCTATGGCCCTCATGTCGATATCTATCAGACGGTTTATGCCCGTCTTGCCGAGGCTGGTGCCGCCCATCCGGTCAAAACCGCGACCGAGCTTGGCGATGCGGTCGTCGCCCTTCTGGCCCCGGATCGCGCGGCGGGGATGGCGCTGGCGGGATGGCAGGCGATCACCGAAGGGGCTCCTCAGGCCGAGCGGCTAGTCGACATGCTGCAGGACCTTCTGGACCAGCGGAGTAACCACGATGCGCGCCCCTGACTTCTGGAACTCGGACCCCGCGCGCCCGGCGCTGCGCGCGCGATTGCTCAGCCCATTGGGGCGGCTTTACGCGGCGGCGACGGCGCGCCGGATCCGCTCTGATCCCGGACTGAAGCCAGGAGTGCCAGTTATCTGCATCGGCAACCTGAATGCAGGCGGAACCGGCAAGACACCCACGGCGATCTGGGTACTGGAACAGTTGCGCAACGCGTGGCACGAGCCGCATGTCGTCACGCGCGGCCATGGTGGTTCGCTGGAAGGCCCGGTTCGGGTCGACCCCACCAAACACAGCGCCGCGCAGGTCGGGGATGAGCCGCTTCTGCTGTCCATGTTCGCCGAGGTCTGGGTCGCCAAGGACCGTGCCGCAGGTGCGCGCGCTGCGGCCGAGGGGGGCGCAAGCGTGATCGTTCTGGATGATGGCTTCCAAAATCCGGCGGTCGCTAAAGATTTCTCGATTATCGTAGTGGACGCCCAGCGTGGGTTCGGCAACGGCCTGTGCCTACCCGCCGGTCCTCTCCGCGAACCCGTAGAGGTCGGCCTGAAACGCGCCGATCTGGTTCTGTCATTGGGCGATACGCAAGCGCAAGAAGACTTCGCGGCGCAATGGGGACATAAGCTAACGGTGCCTCATGCAACGGGCGTTGTCGCGCCATTGCAAACCGGCATGGACTGGGCTGGATCGCGGGTTCTGGCCTTTGCCGGGATCGGCCACCCTGAGAAATTCTTTCAGACCCTGCGCCAGCAAGGGGCCGATCTTTTGCGTGCCGAGGCGCTCGACGATCATCAACCGCTGACCCCGGCGCTAATGACCCGGCTTGAAAACGAAGCACGCCTGCTTGGCGCTCAGATGGTGACGACGGAAAAAGACGCAGTGCGCCTGCCGCAAGCCTTTCGCAACAAGGTCGTCACCTTGCCCGTCCGGCTGCAAGTGAACGACCCCGAGCAGGTCAGAGAGATGATCCTGAAAGCGGCCCCATCTCCTAGGTGACGGAAATGGTCGGCCCGAGGACAGGCCGACCAAAAGGCAATTAGCTGCCCAATTCGTCTTCGATCAGCTTCTTAAAGTCCTCATAGGACTGGTTCGAAACCTTCTTGCCGTTCACAACAAAGGACGGGGTGCCTGTCACATCATCGCGTTCAGCGTTTTCCTGATACCACGCCACCAGCGTCTGGGCGCGTGTGCCGTCCTGCAGGCAGGCTTCAAGCTGGTCATTGTCGATACCCGCCAGACGGCCGATCTTGCGCAGCTCGTCCACGATCTCGGTTGGACCACCTGCTTGGGTCCATTCGGACTGGCCCTGATAGATCAGATCGGTAATGCCAAAAAACTTCTCAGGGCCTGCGCAGCGCGCAACCATCGACGCCCACAGGCCATAGCGGTCAAAGTAGACCTCACGATAGATGAACTTGACCTTGCCGGTGTCGATGAAGTCCTTCTTTAGCTGCTTGTATGCACCCTGATGGAAATTGGCGCAATGCGGACAGGTGTAGGAGGCATATTCGATGATCTCGACCGGCGCATCCTCGGCCCCCTGCACCATCTCGATGATCGTAGAGGTGTCCAGATCGGCCTCTTGCGCTATGGCGCTGCCGACCAGAGGATTGACGGAGGTCGTGTTCGAAGCTGTCATCCAATAGCCACCAGCGGCTACGGCGACAGCCGCACAGATTACGGTTGCAATACGGCTCATTCTCAGCCCTTTCTCAGCGTTTCTGCTTGGATAAAACGTTGCGGCCCAAACGTTCAAGGGCCGCACGCAAATCTTCATCATGGACATCCTGCGAGACTCTGCCCGCTTCGGCCATGATTTCAGGTTTGATCTCTGGTTTCGCTTGTTTCGGCTTGTGGTCGAAACTGGCCTGCCCCTCGGCAAATCCGGTCGGAGCGGTCTGGGTGATGCGCACTCGGCTGATCGCATTGTAGCCGTAAACGGCGTTCACCTTGCCGCGCAGTTGTTCTTTCTGCATTTCCAGCATGGGCGCCTGTGGCCCGGTTGTCAGCACGGTCAGGGTCGCCCCCATCCCGTTCCTGCCATAGCCCACATTCACGGGTCTTGCGATGGCGGCAGTGTCCTGGCCTACGATCTCAGCCCAGTGCGTCAGAAGGCGCGAAACAGCAAAGCCCCGGCTTTCGCCGGCGCGTCTGATCTGATCGTTCAGCAATGTCGCGGTGCGTTTGAACCCGCGTGTCGAAGAACGTCTGCGCTGCATCTGGTTTCCAACTCCTGCACCGCTATTGTAGTAGGCAGGCCAGCAGGCGCCAGCGAAACCCGACAGTGAGATAGATAAAACTTGCGTGACAGCCCCGAATTTAACCTGAGCGCTGAATTGCTCGACTGGTATGACCGCCACGCGCGTGAGATGCCATGGCGTGTTGGCCCCGCCGATCGCGCCGCAGGCGTGGTGCCGGATCCTTATCGGGTCTGGTTGTCCGAGGTCATGCTGCAACAGACAACCGTCGCCGCTGTGCGGGACTATTTCACCCGTTTTACAACGCGCTGGCCCACGGTGCAGGCACTGGCCGCAGCCCCCGATGATCAGGTCATGGGGGAATGGGCGGGCCTCGGTTACTACGCCCGCGCGCGCAACCTGCTGAAATGCGCCCGTGTCGTGGCAGAGGAGTACGACGGACAGTTCCCCAACACCTATGACGCGTTGTTGGAGTTGCCGGGGATCGGCCCATATACCGCCGCCGCGATCTCGGCCATTGCGTTTGACCAGCCCGAAACCGTGCTAGATGGCAATGTCGAGAGGGTGATGGCCCGGCTCTACGATATTCACGACCCGTTGCCCGGATCAAAACCTGTTCTGAAAGAGAAAGCCGCCGCGCTGACACCCGAGCGGCGCCCCGGAGACTACGCGCAGGCCGTAATGGATCTCGGGGCCACAATCTGCACACCCAAATCCCCAGCCTGTGGAATCTGCCCCGTGCAGACCCCCTGCCTTGCCCGCGCTGCAGGCACGCAACCGGAGCTGCCGAAGAAGACCCCAAAAAAGCCGAAACCCACGCGATTCGGCCATGTCTACATCGCGCAACACCCAAACGGAGCGTTCCTGCTGGAACGCCGCCCCGACAAGGGTCTTCTGGGTGGTATGCTGGGCTGGCCCGGCTCGGACTGGTCCGAGACCCCGCCCGAGGCCCCACCGTTTTTGGCAGAGTGGCGCGCGCTGAACGGCGAGGTGCGCCACACCTTCACGCATTTCCATCTGGTGTTGCGGATCTGGACCGCACCGCTGCCCGAGGGCACCGAACCCGACGGGCTGACCCTATTGCCCAAGCATGACTTCAAACCCAGCGACCTGCCGACAGTGATGCGCAAAGCCTACGACCTGTGGCGGGGTCAATAAGCCCGCTGGGCAAGCCCGGTCTGTCCAGCTACGGTGCATCTGCCTATTCGGAGCATCATGGATGATCGCGTCTCAAACCTTATCGCGCTGGCAAGCCGCCCTTCCCTATTGGGTGTCCTTCCTGTTGATCCCGCTGATCTGGGCAACGGCCATTGCAGGGGGTTGGTGGGTTTTGCTGATCCCCCTGTCCACATGGTGGGCCTTTGCGGTTCTGGACCGCTTGACCGGCCTCAACCTGCAAAACGCCGACCCTGAAACCCCCGATGATGCGCTGCATTGGTATATCCTGCTGACCAAACTCTGGGCGCCTGTCCAATTCCTCACGCTGTTTGGCCTGATCTGGTACGCAACCCATAGCGAACACTTGTCGAACTGGTCGAAGATCGGGCTGTTCTTCGGCATGGGCGTCATCTCAGGCACGATCGGCATCAACTACAGTCACGAGCTGATGCACCAGAAATCGCGGTCCGAACGTTGGCTGGGCGATCTCCTTCTCGCGATGGTCCTCTATTCTCATTTCCGGTCCGAGCATCTACTAGTCCATCACCGTCATGTCGGCACTCCGCGCGACCCGGTCACGGCGCGCTACAACGAAGGCTTCCACCGCTTCTACCCCCGCGTCCTGCTGCAATGCCTGATCTCGGCCTTCCGGGCCGAGCGGGACAAACTTGCCCGTAAGGATCGCCCCTGGACTGACCGCTCGAACCCGTTCTGGCGCTACTGGGCGCTGCAAACCGGCATGCTGATCCTCGCCGCCCTGATCGGAGGATGGCCCGGCCTCGCCCTGTTCCTGCTGCAAGCGGGAGTCGCGATCTGGCAGTTAGAGCTGGTCAACTACGTGGAACACTACGGGCTGACCCGAAAACATTTGGGCGAGGGCAAATACGAACACGTTCTACCCCGGCACTCGTGGAACGCCTCGCAAAAAGCGTCGAACTGGCTGCTGATCAACCTGCAGCGACACTCGGACCACCACTACAAACCCAATCGTCGCTTCCCGCTGCTGCAGAACCACGCGCAAGAGGACGCGCCGCAACTGCCCTACGGCTACCCGGTGATGACCGTCGCCGCGATGTTCCCCCCGCTATGGCGCCGCGTCATGAACCCGCGCGTCCGCGCCTGGCGGCGGCACTATTACCCCGAGATCACCGACTGGCACCCCTATAACAAAGCCCTGAACCCCGGCCCAAGGGCGTGACCGCAGCGCGCACCGCGCGCTGCCGGGCCCAACTGGAGGGGCTGCATCTTTGATGCTGCCCAAACAGGCGGGAGCCGTTCACAACACCCAGATATCCATAGGGGTTTCAACGCCGCGAACGGTCTGACCCTGGCGTTTCTGAAACCCATCCATCAACGCTCCACCATTCGAATCCTCGCGCAAGGCCTGCTGCCGCACCGCTTCACTGACCACGATCCGGGCGTTATAATCACGAGTCATCGCCTCCAACTTGGCCGAGACATTCACCGCATCGCCAATCACGGCAAATTCCAACCGGTTGGCCCCGATATCCCCCAGAACGACCGAACCAAAATGCACGCCGATCCCGACATGGATATCATGCTCTCCCGCATGAAGCCGTTCCTGGTTCCAATCGTCGATGACGCCAACCATCGCGCGCGCGCAGCCCAGCGCATTGCTGGCGTCCAAAGGCGTTGCGACCGGAGTGCCAAACGTTGCCATCAGCCCGTCACCCAGATATTTGTCCAACGTGCCATGGTGGCGGAAAACCTCGGCCTCCATCCGAGCATGAAACCCGCGCAACACCTCAATCACCTCATAGGGGTCCCGTCCGGCTGCAAATTTCGTAAAGCCCACAATGTCGATAAACAGCACCGCGATATCCGCCTTGCGCACCTGTTTAAGCGGCTCGTCATTCTGGCTGAGCTCATCGACCACATTGGGCGAGAAGTAACGCGACAGGTTGGCCCGCTCCCGCTCTAGCCCCGCATTGCTCATCAACAAGCGATTTAGCCGTCGCATCGACACGCCAAGCGTCACCGCAACCATGACGAACACGATCACCTGCTGAATGCGCTGCGGGATATCGAAACTATTGGGATCCAACAGCTCTGCAACGTCCGGATAACCCTGCAGAGCCGCGGCTACCTTCTGGCTGATCCCCGGTATCGGCGTGGCCACCCACCAGGCGATGATCCAACCCGCCGTCCAAATCAGTGCCGTCCAGGAGCCAATCGCGACAACCGTACGCCACGAATAGGCCAGTGTACCGGCGGCCAGAATGATGAAGAAATACTGGAAATTGTCGAACCGGTATTGCATCGCCAGTGGCCGCACATCATCGCTGAACGGGTTCGGCACAATCATCCCAAGCGTCATGATCAGAAGATCGACAAAGATGAGCAACAGCTCGGTTCGCGATTGCCCAACCCGCCCTGCGCGCCGGATCAACCAGCCATTTGCGCAGATGAGAAGCAGGATGAAATGATACCACAGTACCTCCCATTGCGGGTTCAGAAAGATCAACAAAACCCCTGTCAAAGCCATGGCGATCCAACGGGCGCGGACGGCCAGTTCAAGGCCCTCCTGCTTGTGCCGTTGCATTGCGGCTTCGGTGTATTTGTTGTCCAGATCCACAACATCCGGCTGTGTGACGGCGAACCGTTCCAGTCTGGATGGGCTGGCAGTTATCTCGCTCATGACAGGAACCTCTGAGGCGGTGCTGGCGACGCGCCCATGCAATCACCTATGACCGGAAAACAAAAGACCCCGCCGAGAACGGCGGGGCAAGGCGTAGTGCCTTGTGTCAGGCCACAGGCACCGGCGGTTTTCGTGATATCAGTTGTGCATCTCGGCCCGGATCTGCTGACGCAGTACGTCGATCGGCACCGTTTTACCATCGCGCTTGAAGCACCAATAGGTCCAGCCGTTGCAGGAGGGGGCGTTCTCAAGATGTGCGCCAACCTGATGAATCGAGCCTTTGACATTGTCGCCAACCAACGTTCCATCCGCGCGAACCTTGGCTTTGTGGCGCTGGTTCATCGAGTAAAGCTCTTCGCCCGGGCGCAGCATCCCACGTTCGACCAATTGGCCGAAAGGTACACGCGGTTCGGCGCGTTTGCTGGCGCTGACCTCCAGCGCCTCGCGGTCGAATTTGCGCACCTTCGAGATGCGCTTCTCGGCTACTTTGCGATAGCTTTCTTCGCGCTCAATACCGATGAACTCACGGCCTAGCATCTTGGCGACGGCACCCGTTGTGCCGGTGCCAAAGAAAGGATCCAAAATCACATCACCCGGATTGGTCGAGCCAATCAGAACGCGGTGCAACAGAGACTCGGGCTTCTGTGTCGGATGCGCCTTGTCGCCGTTTTCGTCCTTCAGGCGCTCATGCCCGGTGCAGATCGGCAGAACCCAATCGCTGCGCATCTGTACGCCTTCGTTCAGCGCTTTCAGAGCTTCGTAGTTGAACGTGTATTTCGCGCCTTCGCGCTTCGAGGCCCAGATCATCGTTTCATGCGCATTGGTGAACCGCTTGCCGCGGAAATTCGGCATCGGGTTCGACTTGCGCCATACGACGTCATTCAAAATCCAATATCCCGCGTCCTGCAGGGCCGAGCCCACGCGGAAGATGTTGTGGTACGAGCCAATCACCCAGATCGCGCCATTGGGTTTCAGCAGACGATGCGCCGCCTTCAACCACTCACGCGTGAACTGGTCATAAGCACCGAAGCTTGAGAATTGATCCCAGTGATCGTCAACCGCATCTACCTGGCTGTTATCGGGGCGGTGCAACTGGCCTTTCAGCTGCAAATTATAAGGCGGATCCGCAAAGATCAGATCAACCGACGCCTCGGGCAGACTGTTCATCACATCGATGCAGTCCCCAGATAGAATCGTGTTTAAAGGGAGCGCTTTTGCGCCCTTTTTGGTGGTCGTTGTCATATCACTGCCTCAAGTATCCACGGCGCTTTTGCGCTCATTTGGTTGAGACAAGGATGAGTCAAAGACGATTCGCCGTCAATTTCTTTTTTGAATCAGCAACTTACGATTTACTCTTGATACAAGATATTGTGTACCGTCTTGAACGAACGCCTATGATGTGGGGTCACGCCAAGATTTTGCAGCGCCTCGCGGTGCTGTTTTGTCGGATATCCGGCGTTTGCCTCCCAGCCGTAGCCGGGATGCTGTTGCGCTAAATCCACCATCAGCTGATCGCGCCAGTTTTTCGCGATGATCGAAGCCGCCGCGATCGACACAGATTTGCCATCCCCCTTGATCACAGCTTCGGACGGGATCTGCAGCCCGTTTGGTATCATATTCCCGTCAATCAGAAGATAATCGGGTGCCGGATCCAGTGTCTTCACCGCGCGAACCATGGCCAGATGCGAGGCGCGCAGGATATTGAGCTCATCAATCTCGGCGACCGAGGCCTCGGCCACGGCGATCTCGGCCCGGTCCCGCAACTCTGCCTCCAACGCCGTGCGTCGCTTGAGCGAGAGCTTCTTGGAATCGTTCAGCCCGTCAGGAATATCGTCTGGGTTCAGGATCACGGCGGCGGCAACCACAGGTCCGGCCAACGGGCCGCGCCCGACCTCATCCACGCCCGCAATCCGGATATGGCCCTGCGCCTGCAGCCCTTGTTCAAGTTCATAAGTCGGTTTTGTCATCCCTTCGGAAAACCGCGTTTTCACAGCCGCCGCAACAAAAAAAGAGAGGGCAGCTTGCGCCACCCTCTCTCAGCGCGGTGCTGTTTCGCACCACTCCTGCTCGACCGTGTTACTTGTAAACGACGCGGTATCCGTGATGGCGCAGGCATGCAGGTTCATACGCCCGCTTTACCTTGTTGCCATTCCAGAACCCGACCTTGCACTCTTGCGGCAGGCTGTTGGCATGCTTGTAGTGCTTCTTGAGACAGTTTGTTCCCAGCAGCGGACGTTTCCCGTAATTGTCATGCTGGCGCAAGCAGCGTTGTGGCAGGTCATAGCGTGCCACGTGCCTAGGCAAAGGCTTCACCTTGTGGTGTTTGACCTGAGGCGCAGTTTGCACGTGGTTGTACTGCCGCGCGGCCTTCTCACGATCCTTGCGCTTTTCCTTGTTGTAGTAATGCACCCCCGCGCCAATAATCGCGATCGCGGCCAGCCCCCCGAGAATATCTCCCGTATCCGCAGCACGCGCCTTTGAGGCCGACACGCCGGTAATCGCCATAGCCGTTGCGATGATCAGAGCGATGAATTTCTTATGCATGATGCCTGTCCTTTCCGAGATTTTAGCGACCCTGTGATGGACCGCGTCTTTGATGCCTCAACACTGGGTCCACCCCTGTCAGACAAGCAATATCGGCCGCGTGTTATTGGATATCAGGCGCTGCAAACCCCTTTGGTCATTGAATATCAGCCCAAGCCGTGCGCAGGATGCAGCTTATGAAACAGATCTTCTCTTCTCTGGTCGCAGCTGCGCTGATATCGGTGGCCCCGGTGGCTTTGGCCGCAGAATGTTATGCCGACTACAAGGCTAAACAGGACAACCCGCTGCGCCTGCACTACGGCGTGATGCAGGTGTCGTCCTGCGACAAGGGGCAGGCAACGAGTGAAGTCGCCCAGCGCCTCAGCGGTTCGGGGTGGACCCTGCTGAATGTCCAGTCCGTTTTCGGGCCGGAAGGGTTGGATCAAAGGAAGGCCAATGCCGGAAAATTCTATCTCCGTTTCTGAGGCGCGACGCTCGGGCGTGCGCCTTGTCGGTCTGGGCATTGCCGCCATTGTCGTGATCCTGATCACCGCCGCGCTGTTCCTGTTCTGGACACTGCCCGATGCCAACGCATTCAACGCTCGCGTCGAACGGTTGTTTATCGAGGCAGATCTGACCTCACAAACCGAAATCCGGTTGCTTGAGATTCTGGCCCAATCGGGGACGGCCTTTGCCGATACGCTGTCCAGCTACCGCATGGTGATTTACGTGCTGCTGGTCTTTGCCTGCGCGATGATGATCTCAGCCCTTGTGTTTCTGGTGATGCTTGCGCTACTGAACCGGCGCATGGCACAGATCGAACGCACCGGCATCCAGGTGACATCGCTGCTGATCAGCCGCGAGGAAAACACCGTCTACCTGAACAACATGGACTTCAAACTGACCCCAGCGGCCATGGAGACCCTCTCGGTTCTGGCGGAATCCCGATTGGATGATGAGGTCCTGTCAGGCGCGCAGATCGAGGCGACGATCTCGGGTCGAGATGCCGCCGATTGTGACGAGGCCGCAGGCGCCACCCGCATCAAACGGCTGCGCGACGCCTTGGGCAATCAGATGGTCAGTGAGTTGCTGGTCAAGAATATCGCCAAAAAGGGCTATATGCTTTCGATCGAAAAAGACGTCATCCAGATGGTTTAGAATCCGCGCCCCTCTTGGAATGCCCGACCAAAACGCCCATTCTATAGGGACCCCGGGCAAGGGAGGGATGGCGATGAACGTCCACACCACACCAAAATCCAACGGTTATGACATCTCGGTCGAACATCTGTCCGACAGGATCGCGATTTTTCGCGATGGCCTCCTGTTGGCCGAAAGCCGGAACGCCAAGGTGATGTATGAAACCCGGCTACCGCCGACGATCTACGTTCCACGCGCGGATGTGTGCGTCGACCTGAGCGGAGAAACCGGCCTTCAGACCTTTTGCCCTTTCAAAGGAACCGCCACTTATCACGATATAAATCTGCCCGGAGATCGCTTGGCCAATTCGGTATGGGCCTATGATGACGCCCTGCCAGAGAGTGCTGCAATTCGGGGGCATATTGGGTTCATGCCCAGTGCCTATACGGATATCGACCTGGGCAAGAACCAACTACGCGACACCGAAAACACCAATATCAGCGGTCCGCTGATCGACTGGCTGATGCGTGGGGCGTCCCTGTCGGATACACCAGAAGCGTTCACCAAGGCGTTGGCCGAAAAGATGCTGGAACACGGGATAGCGATCCAGCGCCTCAGCATTCTGGCATGGTCCTTGCACCCCCTGATCGCAGGCAAACACTTCATATGGGAAAAGGGTGAGGATGAGATCCTGACCCGCGCGCCCACCTATGAAATCTACGACCACCCCGCATTCATCAACAGCCCTTTGCGCCATGTCTCGAACGGATTGGGCGGCGTGCGCCAAAGGGTAAATGACGAAAACCCGCATAACAGCTTTCCCATCATCGAGGATCTGCGCGCCAAAGGGGCCACGGACTATGTCGCCATGCCGCTGCCCTTCTCGGACGGGCGAACTAACGTACTAACGCTCAGCTGCGATCATCCCGACGGCTTCACGACGGAGAACCTTGGTCTGGTGTTCGAATGCTCTGCCGTTATCGCCCGCTTTTACGAGGTGTTTATGCAGCGTGAAAACGCACAGGTTCTGCTGGAAACCTATGTAGGCAAACGCTCAGGCGCGCGTGTGCTGGGCGGAGAGATCCGACGCGGCGACGGAGATGAGATTGATGCGGCCATCATGTTCTGCGATCTGCGAAACTCGACTAGCCTGGAGGAGAGCCTTGACCGGGATGCCTATATCAATCTGCTGAACGAGTTCTTTGAAACGGTCTCGGGTATCGTGGATGAAAACGGGGGCGAAGTTCTGAAATTCATCGGCGACGCCGTTCTGGCCGTTTTCCCAGCGGGTGAGGAACCCGCGCAGGCCCGTGCGAATGCCCAACAGGCGGCAACAGAAATCGTCGAAAAACTCGCCGAACTGCGTTCAGCGGATCCTGATATCCACTGCGACTGCTCAATCGGCGTGTCCTATGGCCGGGTGACCTACGGCAATGTCGGCTCGCGCGAACGGTTGGATTTCACCGTTGTCGGTCAAGCCGCCAACGTCGCTGCGCGTCTGGGTGAGCATAGCAAATCGACCGGCTACCGTATTGTCGTCTCGCAAGACATTGAGCCTTCCTGCAGCAATGCGATCCCGCTCGGCGATATCAAACTGCGCAACGTGTCTCAGCCAGTCACGTGTTTTGCCTTGCGTACGGCGGCTGATGTTGAGGTCGGTGATCCAGCTTAACCTTGGCGGTTTGTAAAATTCGCTGTGTTTGATCTGCTTCGACAAAATGGTACGCAATGTAAGCTAGGGCCCATCTCACCGCCCTGAGGATTGGTGCAAAATGCACCAGCTCTAGCCCGCACCCAACAAGATCAAAGCGGTCTGCGCCGGTGATATGGTGCTTTGCAGTTGCGATATCTGACTGCGGGCCAGATAGGTATCCGTCAGTTTCTGAATAGCTTCAGGCTCTGTGAATTGGGCCAAATCATCCGATCCAGTCAAGCCTGACAAACGGTCCTTGAACACCTCAAGCTGCCTGTCCAGATCGAGCTGCGCAAACGAGGATGGCAGGCCAAGTGCAGTCTCCATCATGCTGCGTAAGGGCGGCAAGCCCATCAAATCGAACCATTTCGTATCCGCGCTGCTGTCACCGGCAGCCAATTCGCCAAGCGCATGTTGCGCATAGAGGGAAATCCGCATGGTCTCATTCGTCTCACCCACGGAAACTTCGAAACGGGACACCAGATTGTCTTCGGCGATCTGCTCCATATTCGCAATCAGTCCGGTCTTGCGCTCCTCTCCGGGGCCAAAACCGAAGGCTTGAGAAAACTCGCGATACCGCTTGTCGGACAATCGGTTGGACAGGGCATCATCGGCTCTCGTTCCATCCTCCAATATCTTTTGGATAAAGAACCGATTGTTGATGTCCTCTTCCAACCCGAAGGCGCCCAAGGCCACCTGTAACAGCCGGCGATCCGACACCAGATCTTCAGCGGATTGAACCTTGCTTATGTTTTCCAGAAAATACTGCCTGTCCCTCTGGTTGACGCTAGAGTTCGTAAAGCCCTCAAGTTGCGCGTCATAGGTCCGCTGCAAAAAACGCCAGCCCACAATGCCGCCAGAGGGTATGACAGGCTGGAACGTCATTGCTGGTACGCCATCAGCCGCTCTTCCCGCGGCAGCAAGGAGCGGAGTGATTTGAGGCATTTATAGTATTGTTCGGCCACCAGCGCTTCGGTCGCCTCGCTCAGGACACGGCGACTGTCTGAATCCGTGAACACCTGGCTCAACTCCTCAACCCGGCGCAGCAATTGCTGACGCGCCTGATCAGGCTCCATATCACCGGACAGTACCAACTGCGCGGCATAGCAAACGCGGCGCACAGGCGTTGTGACTTCGTCTGGGTGGATCGCATCTCGCAGACGCAGAACGTTGGCTTGCGGTGTCATGATCGAAAACCGGCTGCGGCGGTCTCCATTCTCGATCACTACACCATTTATCAACACCCGCTCTTTCGGGGCAAGTTTCAGGACCAGGCCACTCATCCGGCGGCCCTTATGTGTCGCAGGCCACGCAGAACGGCCATGTTGATCTCCAGCAAAGGTTCTACCGTCGCAGTGTTTCCCAAAACCTGTGCGCTGTGCTGCTCCGTAAATTCGGCCAGGTAGAAGATCCGCGCGCGCAAATCCTTCGGCAGCGAGTTATCCGAGTCCGCCACGCCGGTCGCCAGCACTGTCCACAACCGCCGATTTTCATGCAATGCCTGAACAAATCCGGAAAAATCCGTTGCCTTCCGGGCCGCTGCTGCTTTGAGCCGATGCGTGATTTTCGAGATCGCCTCATACTCGGTATCCCGCGGCGTGCGGGTAGGAGTGGCAGATTGCGCATAAGCGCGTTGAGCGTAGCTTTGCAGTGTCACTTGAAATCCTTCCAATAGGCCGTCTTCAGGCAGTCACGACCGGGGCGCGGCGTTCACGCCCCGGCCAGGTTCCGGATTTAACGGAACAGAGACAGGATCGACTGGGGCGCTTGGTTGGCAATCGACAGCGACTGGGTGGCCAGCTGCTGTTGCACCTGCAGCGCCTGCAACCGGGCCGAGGTTTCTTCCATATTGGCGTCCACCAGAGAGCCGATGCCCGATTTGAACGAGTCCGACAGGTTCGAGATGAACTCTTTCTGTGTCTCGATCCGGCCCTGCGCCGAGCCGAAAGAGGCCGAAGCATCGATGGCCGTGTCGATCAGACCCTCGATGGTACCCAAAGCAGCCAGTGCCCCTGCGTCGGTCGAAACGTCGATCGAGTCCAGAGCACCAAGACCCCCCGCGCCGGCATTTGTGAATTGGGCCGCGATGGTCACGTCACGATCGGCATCAGCACCAGCCGTTGCGGTACCGGTCACAAAACTCAGGGTTCCCGGGCTGCCCGAGTCATAGTCGATCGCGACACCCGTGATGCCTAAAGAGTCGATCTTGTTCTTCAGACCCACGGCGACGATCGCATCCGTGTAGGCTGCATCATAGGTGCCCGAGGGATCGAGATCAGAGTCTTGAACGGTATAGGTCGCAACCTGATCACCCACCGCAATCGAAATCTTGTCGCCCGCTTCGAAATTGTCGGTCGAGCTGTCGATCACGATGTCACCGCTGCCACCAGTCTTATCCATGGTGAAACCAGCAGTGTCGTTGTCAGTTGTCACGTTGTCCGAACCTGCCAGAACACCCTTTGCGGTGTAGCCACCAACCGAAAGATCCTGAGCAGCGACGCTGATCGAAGACGCGGTCACGTCACCCGCCGCATCACGATCCAGAGACGCCAGTATCGACGCCGGGCCCGACGACCCGTTCACCAGGTTCAGACCGTTGAACTGAGCCGCACCAACAACAGATTCGATCTGATCCTTAAGCGCGCTCACGTCAGCGTTGATCTTGGCACGATCCACGTTGTCTTCCTGCGCCCCAACGATCTTTTCCTTCATCTGGGTCAGAAGGTCGGTGACAGTTTCAGACGCGTTCCGCGCAACGGCTACCGTCGATTCACCCAGCGAGAGGCTGTCTTTAATCGCGTTGAAGCCTTTGACGTCCGATTCCATTACTTTGGAAATCGCCCAGACGGCCGAGTTGTCTTTTGCTGTTGCGACATCCTTGCCGGTGGAGATCGCGTTCTGGGTCATCTCGAGGTTTTTGTTGACCGATTTCAGGGTCTGCAGCGCAACCATCGCGCCGTTATTTGTCAGAATACTGGACATAGTTCCATCCTTTTGCGTTAGGGCTTCAGCGCCCAAGATCACCCCGCTAGATCAGCGGGCTTTGGTGTCTTTCTGACCTGTGCGATGCGCCGTCCGGCCCTTCGCGCCACCCGCTGTTTCAGGTGCAGAACCACCTTTGACCTTTATCCCCTAACGGAGTGCTAAAGCGGCCCAACTCGAAATTTCAGATTTGAATCAACTCTGGTCCTATGCGCGTTTTTCCAGCTTTGCCTGACCCCGCACGGTAAACCCGTTGCGCTGCCCGTCGGCTCCATAGGTGCTGAATTCCTGATGGACACGGCGCAGCTCGGCCATGCGGGTGGCAACCGCGCGAATCCCCTCGGCCGCGCTGTTCAGCAGCGCCTGATTGCGCTCCACCTTTTGATGGACGCGAAGCAGATCATCGCTGCTTAGCACCTGAAGATCGTTGATCGCACCGATCAGTTTCTCTTTTTCAGGGACCATATGATTGAGACGCTCAAGATCACCGTCCACAAGCGCGGCGCGCTCAAGATCAAGAACCTCTTCCAGTGATTTGATCAGAAGATTGGGTTCATGTGTCATCGGAATTCTCCATCAAGGATTGGAACAGAAGTTCAGACAGGCCAACGCCACCGGATTGCGCCATTTGCCGGGCCTGTTGCTGCACAAGAAAGGACGAGAACTGGTCCTCTCCGGCGCCGCCACCGAACGAATCGCGTGCTTTTCCCAAGCCTGCGGATTTCAGCATTTCGGCCAAAAACGCCGCCTCGAGCTCGACTGCGGCGGCTTGCAGGCGGTCATGGGTTGAGGGCGGCGGCGGCATCGACTGGAGGGGAGGGATTTTCATCGGCTTCTCCGAAAATTGCATCGAACTTTCTTGATCAAAGACGAAAGCGGTTAAAATAAACGTAACCTCCTTTGGGCAGTTTGACGGTCAACCACGACGGAGCCGGAGCAAAATGCCCAACCCTCTTACGCTGATGACACCCACGCAAACCGCGGCCACGAAACCGGGGACGCGCGAAACCACATCCGAGATGTCCACGCGCTTTCAGGATGTTCTGGAGGAAAAGACGCCGCAGCCAGAAGCCGAGGATGAAGCCGCCGTTGAGCAGGACATCATGCCCGAGGATCCTGCACTCGAAGAGGTTCTCGCAGGCCCCCTGCCGATCAAGCCCGACACTCCTGAAGAACGGGTGTTTGAGGACCTGACCGCACTGCCCGTACCGAGCGCGACGCAGGTACCGCAAGGGTCTGAAACTGCGCCTATTCCCTCAAATCTCGAGGGTGCAGAGGCGCCGAAAACCGACACAGGCGCAATGCACCAGGTTACGATTGCGGCACCGCAGCGCCCCGAGGTCGAAAACACGCGCGGTTCGCCTGTTCAGTCACAATCCAGCATAGCCCAGCCGGCGTCTGCCAAAGCGTCGGACGGTCAGGTCTTGCCCGCAAGGCCAATCGCTGGGCAGCCTGTTCCAACTGAGCGTGCACAATCCTCAGTTTCGGCGCTACCTGCTGAAACAGGGGCTGCGCCCCAGACAAATGCGACTCCAACTGCACCTCAACCTTCCAAACCAACGCCAACTCTTGCGCAGATGCAGGTGATGGCGTCTGTGCGGAGCGCCGATGCCGAAACCACCACGGCGATTCCTGAAACTAATGGTGTGATTGCCACGCGCGAAGAACCGCTGTTTCAAAACGTCCGCGACACGGCTTCGCTTGCGCAGCCCGCAACGCAGCCTGCAAAGGCTGAGATCACCCGGGCCATCGCCGGGCAGATGGCAGCGGAAATTCAGGTTCGGACTGGTTCCGGTACGATCGAAATCGCGCTCAGCCCCGAGGAATTGGGTCGGGTTTCCGTCACTCTCAACGGTCGCGAGGATGGCATGATTTTGACCATTGCTGCCGAGCGCCCCGAAACATTGGACCTGATGCGCCGGCACCTTGCCGTGTTGGAGGCTGAATTCCAAAGCCTTGGATATAGCGACATCTCGTTTGACCTGAGCACAAAGGACGATGCGCAGGATGATTCCGCAAACCCGAAGGCAAGCGACGATGGCTCTCTCCATTCGACAGAACCGGACACGCCAAACGCTCCGATCATTCCCCGAAATCTCTCGGGTCGTGGCATTGATATGAGGCTTTGACAGATGATCACTCCAACAAGTTCAGCGCAGACTGGAACACAGACCCCGACCTCGGCCGCATCGCAAGCGTCCAAGCTGACTTCAGATTTTGAGACCTTTTTGCTGATGCTCACCGCACAAGCGCGAAACCAGGACCCGTTGGAACCTATGGATTCCTCGGAATACGCATCTCAGCTGGCCCAATTCTCGATGGTTGAACAGCAGGTTCAGACCAATGACCTGCTGTCTTCCCTAAACACGGCGATGGGCGGACAAAAGCTGAGTGAGCTGTCCAATTGGGTAGGCGTTGATGTTCGATCAGCCTCGGCCTTTCGATTCGAAGGCCAGCCGGTCACTCTGTTTGCTCAGGCCGATGCAACAAGCGATGAAGCCATCATGGTGATCCGCAATTCAGCGGGCACCGTAATTGACCGCATTCCCGTCAATCACACAGACACTGAATTTCTCTGGGCTGGAAGCGATGCTTCGGGCAATCCGCTGAGCCAGGGCACCTATTCCGCCACCTTGGAGAGTTACAAGAATGACGAACTGGTATCGCAGCGTCTGGCCGCCAGCTACAACCGCGTGGTTGAGGCGCAAATCGCTGATGGAACGGTGCATCTGTCCCTGCAAAGCGGGGCCACTGTGCGCTCGGATGAAGTGACGTCGATCCGAACAGGCGCTTGATCTGATCGGGCTGGCAGTCCAAACCTTGGCAAATCACGATTCCCTTGCTGAGCGGTACGTCCTCTGCCCCATGTCAACGCGCCTCCATCAGACCTGATTGACCAGCTGCGGACGCGCGGGCTGATCACGGGATCCGTGCGGTTCGAACCTTTGTTTGGGGGTCGGACCAATATGGTTTGGAAAGTTCTGGGCGAGAGTGGCGACACGGTATTGAAGCTTTACCGAACCAAACTGCGCAACCCGATGTTCCGCAATGACGCCAAACTCGAAGCACTGTGCCTGCGCGCGTTTGAGCAGGACGGGTTCGTGCCCCGATTGCAGGCAACGGGGCAGCATGAGGGCGACGCCTGGGTTCTGTACGATCATGCACCGGGTCGCCCATGGGAAAGTGGTACGGCTCAGGTCGCCTCTTTGCTGCGCAAATTGCATGGCTCGACGGTCGATTTACCGCTGCCTGCAGGGCGAAACGGCAACGCTGATCTGGCTCGCCACGGGGCCGAGCTTTTGGCGTTGTGTTCCTCGGGCTTGAGAGATCGCGTCACCGCGATGCGGCCCGAGGACCCTGTGCCGCCAACAAAAAGAACGTGTCTGATCCACGGCGACCCTGTGGCCGGAAACGTTCTGGTAGACGGGTCAAGCCTAACCCTGATCGACTGGCAATGCCCGGCGATTGGAGATCCCTGCGAGGATCTGGCCCTTTTTCTATCGCCCGCCATGCAGCATCTGTATCGTGGCGCGCCGCTGGCCCCAGACGAACGCGCGCGATTCCTGACTGAGTATGGCGACTCCGAAACAGTTGCCCGCTACGAAGCGCTACGTCCGTGGTATGCGTGGCGAATGGCAGCCTATTGCTTGTGGCGGTTTGAGAACGGGTCGACAGACTATGAAAAGGGCCTACAGCTTGAGCTAGAGGCCCTTGAGGATCGCGCTATTTCTGAATGACAGCATCTTCCCAGGCCGTCAGGAATTTCCTGCGTTTGAGCGTATCGAGGTAAGTCAGCAAAGCAGGTTCCAGCGTAATTACCGCGCTCTCCTGCGTCTGCTGTGATGTGAGCAAGGGCAAAGGTGCCAACTCAGGCCCTGCAACGATCAGGTGGCGGACAAACGCCTCGGCGACAGCAGGGTATTGCGTGTTTTTCACCACCATTGCCGTCCGCATCATGGTGGTCTGAAAATCGCTGGGCAGAATAACTTCTAGCGCTTCTTTGCCTTCAACCCGCGCCGTCGCGTAGCTGCCTAGCACGTTGTAGGCCACCGCGATCGAGCCGCTTGTCAGGTCGTCAATCATGTCGCCCGAGCAACAATACAGACGTAGATCCAACCCGCCCATGACCTCCATCAGACGCCAGAAGGTCTCGGAGGCGCGAGCATCTTGCGTGGCGAACAGATAGCCCAAGCCGGATTGGCGGATATCATAGGTTCCGACCTTCCCACGGAAGGCTTCGGGGCGCGCGCGCAGGGCCTCGATCAATTCCTGCCGGGTCTGCGGGACGGGATACCCTGCGAAGGCCGCACGGTTGATGACGATGGCCGCCGGTTCCTGGGTAAAGGCAAACAGGCTGTCATGCCACTGGGCCCAATCCGCGCCCGGCATATCCTCCAGCGGCAGTGCGAACCCATCATTGGCGAGTTTCAGCTGCAAGTCCATCGCGCTGGAAATGACGATATCGAACGCATCGGGCGCAGCCCGCACACGCGCATTCAGATCAGCGGTTCCGGTCACCAGATACTCGACGGAGACATCTGGATTTTGCGTCAAGAACCCCTCGATCAACGGCGCGAAAAGCGCGGTGTCGGTACTGGAGATGATGCGCAAACGCGGACCATCAGCGGCAGCGTTGAACACCCGCTGGTCTTCCCACTCCTCGGCCGCGCAGACTGAGGCCAGAAGTGTGAGGATCAAAGCAATAAGGTAACGCATGCGCCTTTGCCTTTTCGGTTGGTCAGGATCAGATCGCCGCCATGGGCCTTCGCGACATCCTGAACGATGGTCAGACCAAGCCCCGAGCCAATAGTCCCGGCCGCATTCTTACCGCGCTCGAACCGCCGGGTGAGCATGTCAATTTCGCTTGGTGGAAAGCCCGGCCCCTGATCGCGCACGCTGATCTGCGCTTGCGTCCCTTGCGAGACCTCGATCTCGACCACGCTTTCGGCAGGGGCATATTTTAGCGCGTTGTCGACCATGTTGCGTACCGCATTCTGGATCAGGATCGGATCGCCCGAATAGATCACAACGGGGTCTCCGACCAATGTCAGGGAAAGGTCCTTCATCTCGGCAATGGGTGTGAGGCGCTGAACCAGATCGCGGACGAGGGCGACAAGATCAATCTCTTCCCGCTCCAGATGATCGGCGCGAAAAGTGATCATTGCGTGATCCAGCAATTGCCCCGCCGCCCGAGAGCTTTCGTCAATCGCCCGAACCATTGAACGCAAAGCCTCTCTATTCTCTTCTTTTTCAACACGTTGCAAGGTTGTATCCGCATAGGATCGAACCGTTGCCAATGGCGTCCGGACCCGGTGTGCCGCCTCGGCTATGAAATCCTCGGACTGGCTGAGCGACTGATCCAAACGCCCCATCAAAGAGTTCAGCGACGACACTAGCGGGGCCATTTCCCGCGGCACCGGTTTTCTGAATGGGCTGAGGTCTTGTGGGCCCCGGCGAGTCACCGACGTCGTCAGCTTGTTCAACTGTCCGATGGTGGCTGACGTTGCCCAGAATGATAACCCGGCGACCAAGGTAAAAAAGCCGATCCCCAGATACGCCGCGTTTCGTGAAATCTGCCTGAGGGTTTCGGCCAATGCGTCTTGCGTTTGACCAAGGGCCACTTCGACTTCGGTCCGGGTTCCTAGCCCTACCAAAGTGCGGCTGGCGCTGACCTGGCGAATGGTCTCTCCGCGCACCTCGCCCGATTGAAAAGTCCATTCGCCATTGGGCGTTCCATTCGTGGCTGAAAGATCGTCGTAGCCGGACAACAGTTCTCCGTCCTGAAAGATGGCGTAAAACACCCGATCATCCGACGGCGTACTTAGCATCGAGAAGGCGGCGTAGGGGATGTCGACCTCAAGCTCTCCGTCCCGCAGAGCGACGGCATCGAGGATCGAGGTGACGGAGGCACCAAGGATGTTGTCCTGCCCTTGCTGCGCGACGCGAGCGGCATAACTGCGCACTGTAAAGAACAAAAGCAACGCCAGAATGGCCGCGCCGGCAATCAGGGTCAGCACCAGACGATTACGAAGAGATCCTGAAACCGCGGGGCTAGCTGACATGATCCAGCCTGTAGCCCAAGCCACGCAACGTGGTAATCTTCAGCTCCGATCGCTCCAGATGTTTGCGCAGGCGAGCGACATAGACCTCGATAGCATTGTCCGAGACATCGTCGTCGTAGGAAAACAGCCTGTCCACCAGCTTTTGTTTCGAGAACACCTGACCGGGCGCGTTGATGAAGAACTCCAACAGGCGCAGTTCCCGGTTACGCAGCGACAGGGTTTCACCGCCGACAATCAGGTGACCGGCAACCGGGTCGAAAACGATACCGCCGATCTCGATCGTCGTTTTGGCGATCCCGGATTTGCGGCGCAAAACGGCACGGCAGCGGGCCTCAAGCTCTGCGTGATCGAAGGGCTTGGTGACATAGTCGTCAGCCCCCAGATCCAGCGACCCGATTCGATCCGAGACCTGGCTGCGCGCGGTCAAAACGATGACAGGTGTGTCCAGATGACTTGCACGATGGCGTTTGAGGAAATCGCGCCCATCCCCATCGGGCAGCATGATGTCCAGTAGGATCAGGTCATATTCCTCAGCCTCGACGAACGCTGTCGCATCGTCCAAAGTTGCAGCATGATCAACGACATGGCCGTCCAGTCGCATCCGCGAACCGATAGCGTTCGCGAGGTCCATATTGTCTTCGACCAGCAGGAATTTCATGAGGCGTTCGCAGTATTTTCGCGCATGACAGGTTGATGTCAGGTTGATGTGTTTTCTTGACCACAATCTGTGCCGCCAAGCGGCCAGTTGTCAAATGGGAGGACATCATGACAACTTTCAAACTGGGCCGTCGCGCCCTGATCGCGGCTGTGGCCGCTGTTGGTCTTGCGGGACCTGTTTTGGCTGACGGCCACGAGGTCGTGGACAGCATCCACTTCCTGATCCCCGGCGGCGCAGGCGGCGGCTGGGACGGCACTGCACGCGGCACCGGCGAGGCGCTGACCAAGGCAGGGCTTGTGGGCACCGCGTCCTACGAGAACATGTCGGGCGGCGGGGGTGGTAAAGCCATTGGCTACCTGATCGAGAACGCCGACAGCAACCATGGCACGCTGATGGTGAACTCGACCCCCATCGTGATCCGCTCACTGACGGGTGTGTTCCCACATAACTTCCGCGACCTGACGCTGGTCTCGGGCACAATCGGCGACTACGCGGCCATCGTTGTCGGCAAAGACAGCCCGATCAATTCGATGGCGGACCTGCTGGCCGCCTATGACGCGGACCCGGGTGCAACAGCAATCGGCGGCGGCTCGGTTCCGGGCGGCATGGACCATCTGGTTGCGGCCATGGTGATGGAAGCAGCAGGCAAGGACGCGCTTGGCGTGAAGTACATTCCTTATGATGCAGGTGGCAAAGCCATGGCAGCCTTGCTGTCGGGTGAGATCGCAGCGCTGTCCACCGGCTTCTCGGAAGCGGTTGATCTGGCCAATGCAGGCGAGGTGAAAATCATCGGTGTGACTGCGGATGAGCGTGTGGACGCCGCGCCTGACGCACAGACCATGAAGGAACAGGGCATCGACACCACCTTCGTCAACTGGCGCGGTTTCTTCGCAGCGCCCGGCCTGCCCGAAGACAAGCTGGCCGCCTACCAAGACGCCATTGCTAAGATGTATGACACCCCCGAGTGGGAAGAAGTACGTGCGCGCAATGGTTGGGTGAACATCCACAACTCAGGCGACGATTTCTCGAACTTCCTCGAGCAGCAAGAACAGCAGATCAGCGATCTGATGAAAAAACTGGGCTTCCTCTAAGCGCCACTCACGGCAGAGCGGCCCGTCCGCTCTGCCACAATCAACAAAAAACACGAGGGAGGGGATGTCATGGCGCTGGATCGCTGGATCGCGCTTGTTTTGCTTGGGGTCTGTCTGGCCTATGGCTACGCCGCCTGGTTTACGATGGATGGCAGCCTGCCCCCCTTCATGCAGCGCAACCCTATTTGGCCAAGCACCTTCCCCAAAGTGCTGTCTGTTCTGGGCATCATCGCCTGCACGATCATCCTGCTGGGCTTCGAAAAATCCGAGCCGAAAGCGGCGGATATCGACTACCGACGTCTGGGTGACTACCACCTTGATCAAGCTTTGATGCTATTGGCCCTGATGGTGATTTATGCCCTCTGCCTGCGGCCCGTCGGCTTTCTGATCTCGACTTCTGCCTTCCTGATCCTTGGCTCCTTCATTCTGGGCGAGCGCAAGTGGCACATCATGCTGCCGGTTGCGTTCATCGCCACCGGCGCGGTCTGGTATCTGGTTCAGGAAGTCCTGGGCATCTACATGCGCCCCCTGCCGGGCATTTTCGGAGGCTGACATGCTCGAAGGACTTCTGATCGGCCTGCAAACGGCATTCTCAATCCAAAACCTGCTGATGGTCATCGCCGGCTGTCTGATTGGCACCTTCATCGGCATGCTTCCGGGCCTCGGCCCGATGTCGATCATCGCCATTATGATACCGGTCGCAATTTCAATGGGCGATCCGTCGGCGGCCTTGATCCTGCTGGCAGGCGTCTATTATGGCGCGATTTTCGGCGGATCGACCTCTTCCATTCTGCTGAACGCGCCGGGGGTTGCGGGCACAGTGGCCTCTAGTTTCGATGGCTACCCAATGGCGCGGCAAGGCAAGGCCGGTAAGGCGCTGACCATCGCGGCCATCGCCAGTTTCGCGGGTGGCACATTGGGCGCCATTCTGTTGATGGTGTTCGCGCCCGCGCTTTCTTCGGTCGCGCTGCTGTTCCACTCGGCCGAGTACTTCGCCCTTATGGTCGTGGGCCTGTCCGCTATCGCGGCCTTTGCGGGGTCGGGTCAGGTTGCCAAAGCCATGATCATGACAATCCTCGGCCTGATCATGGCAACCGTCGGAGAAGGCGCTTTGTTCAACCTACCCCGCTTCACCATGGGGATCATGGACCTGCAATCGGGCTTCGGCTTCATTACGCTGGCCATGGCTATGTTCGCCCTGCCCGAGGCGCTATTTCTGGTACTGAAGCCCAAAGACCTGAAAGGCGACGACGGAGAAATCAAAGACCTGCGCATAACCAAGGACGAAGCGAAAGCAATTGCACCCGTCATTGGCCGTCAGTCAGTTCAGGGCTTTTTCATCGGCGTCTTGCCTGGGGCTGGGGCGACAATTGCCAGCTTCCTTGGCTACGCGGTCGAACGCAATATTGCACCGAAGCAGGAACAGGAAGAGTTTGGCAAAGGCTCGATCAAAGGTCTGGCCGCACCGGAATCTGCCAACAACGCGGCCTGTACCGGGTCATTCGTACCACTGCTAACGCTGGGCATCCCGGGGTCGGGCACGACGGCCATCCTGCTGGGCGCTCTGATCGCGCTGAACGTGACACCCGGCCCGCGCCTGATGGTGGATGAGCCTCAGATCTTCTGGGCCGTCATCATGTCGATGTTCATCGGCAACCTGGTGCTGCTGATCCTGAACCTGCCGCTGATCCCCTACATCGCCAAAGTGCTGGCCGTACCGCGAAATTTCCTGATCCCGTTCATCCTGTTCTTCACCCTGATGGGCGCCTATATCGGCCAGAACAACGCAACCGAGCTTCTGCTCCTCGTCGGCTTCGGCATCTGCGCCACCGCATTGAAATTCGCCGATTACCCCCTCGCCCCGCTTCTGATCGGGTTCATCCTTGGCGGAATGATGGAGGACAACTTTGCCCGCTCGATGCAGCTCTATGACGGTATCGCTTTCATCTGGGAACGCCCGATGACCCTAGGCCTGCTGGTAATCGCCGTCCTTCTGGTGCTGCTGCCGAGCTACCGTGCGCGCCGTGCGCGGGCACGGGCCGCGGGGATTGCGGATGGGGACTGACCCTCTGGCCGGCATCCGCGTTCTAGATCTGACGAACGTGCTTGCCGGCCCCTATTGCTGCTACCAGCTCGCATTGATGGGCGCCGAGGTGATCAAGGTCGAACGCCCCGGCTCGGGCGATCTTGCCCGGGTGTTGGGCGCCGATCCTGAGCGCAATAAGGCGGGCATGGGGATCAGTTTTCTGGCGCAGAATGCCGCGAAGAAATCCGTCACGCTGGACATGAAATCCGACCGGGGCAAGGCGCTGCTGAAACGTCTGGTTCACTCGGCGGATGTATTGGTCGAGAATTTCAGGCCCGGCGTTATGGATCGATTGGGTCTGGGCTATGAAACCCTGAAAGCTGAAAACCCGCGACTAATCTACTGCGCGATCAGTGGCTTTGGGCAGAACGGACCCCGCCGCAATGATCCCGCTTATGACCAGATCGTTCAAGGGGTCAGCGGTGTCATGTCGATCACCGGCGCGCCAGATACGGCGCCCTACCGCGTTGGCTACCCACTGGCGGATACGGTCGGTGGCCTGACCGCAGCATTCGCCATCTCATCCGCCCTGAACGCGACCCCACGTGGCGCGTTTCTGGATGTTGCTATGACCGAGGCGGTGATTTCTACGATGGGTTGGGTCGTCTCGAACCACCTGATCGGTGGCGTTACGCCTGCCGCGCATGGGAACGAAAACACAACCTCGGCCCCCTCGGGCACCTTTGCTACTGCAGACAGTCCGATCAACATTGCCGCCAACCGCGATGAACAATGGCAGGCGCTTGCTCAGCATCTGGGCCGGGACGACCTGCTGGACGATCCAGCCTACACAACACGAGAGGATCGCAAGACCAACCGTCACGCCTTGCGCGCGGAATTGGAGCACACGCTGACCACGCGACCGGCAAAGGAATGGGTTCGAGAGTTGAATGATATTGGAGTGCCCACCGGGCAGGTTCTAACCGTCTCCGATGCGCTCGACGACCCGCAATTATCTGGGCGGGGTTTGATCGGTACGCTGGACATTCACGGTGAAGACCTACAGCTCGCTGGCAGCCCTATTGTCATGGACGGCTCGCGCAAACATCCTGGGACTGCACCGCCGGAATTGGGCGCAGACAATTCCGCAATCTGGTCTGAACTCGGGCTGTCGCAGGATGAGATCGACGCCTTGAAAAAGGAGGGCATCATATGAGCGATGTATCCGATTGGTGGCAAACCTCGATCATCGATATGGAGCCTGGCCGGATACACCTGCGCGGAGAGCCAATCCAGGATTTGATCGGCAATCTGGGTTTCGCCGAAATGATCTGGTTTATGCTGCGTAGCGAGAAACCGACCGAAGCCAAAGCCCGTTTGTTCGAAGCGGCTTTGGTCGCGGCCGTTGATCATGGCCCGCAAGCGCCCTCAATCGCTGCCGCCAGAATGGCCGTGACCTGCGGACTGCCCCTGAACAACGCGATGGCCAGCGCGGTCAACATGCTGGGCGATGTGCATGGCGGGGCCGGAGAGCAGGCGGTGCAGCTCTATCACTTTGTTGCAGGACATTCAGGCGATCTAGGGGAAGCACTGGACGACTGGATCACCACTCACGGAAAGATTCTGCCGGGTTTTGGCCATCGCTTTCACACCCCGACCGATCCGCGCGCCCCGCGCCTGATGGCGCTGGTCTCCGAAGCCGTCGAACAAGGGGCATGCAGCGGTGATTTCATGCGGATCGGGCAGGCGATTGAGGCCGAGCTGGCCCATCGCAAAGGCAAGCCCGTCCCCATGAATATCGATGGCGCGACGGCAGTGATCTATGCCGAGTTAGGCTTTGCCCCACCTTTGGCACGAGGGCTGTTTTGCCTGTCCCGCTCGGTCGGTATCCTGACTCACGCCTGGGAGCAGATGGAGCAAGGTGGTCGCAACAAGGGACCGACCCCGCCCGCCTATCGCTGGACTTATGTGGACCCCAAAACCAAGACCTAAACGCCCAGTCCTTCGGTCGACAGATCATCCAATCGCGGCATCAGGTGCAATAATTCCTTGGCGTAGTCCGTCTGCGGGTTGGCGAACAGGGCATCGGTCTCTTGGATCTCGACCATCTGCCCTGCCTTCATCACGGCAACGCGGTCGCACATCTGCCGCACGACCGGAAGATCGTGGCTGATGAACAGCATCGTCAGTCCCAGATGCTCTTGCAGGTCCTTTAGGATGTTCAGGATCTGCGCCTGGATCGAGACGTCTAGCGCACTGGTCGGCTCATCGCAGATCAGGAACCGAGGCTGCGTCGCCAAGGCGCGCGCGATAGAGATACGCTGGCGCTGCCCGCCAGAGAACTCATGCGGGTATTTCAGGCCCGCTTCCGAACCCAGCCCGACCTGATCCAACAGCTCATCTACCCGGCGCTTGACGTCTGAACCGCTCATGAGGCGGTGATGACGGATCGGTTCCGCGACGATTTCGTCCACGCGCATTCTGGGGTTTAGCGAGGAATAGGGATCCTGAAAGATCATCTGGATGTTCTTGCGGTACGCGTCCTGCACGGCTTTGTCGCCCAGATCACTTACCAACTGCCCATCAAACGTGATTGAGCCACCATCGACCGGATACAAGCCAGCAATCATGCGCGCAACGGTGGACTTGCCCGAGCCGGACTCGCCCACCACGCCGAAAACTTCGCCCGCACGGATATCAAAGCTCACATCATCGACAGCGGTGAAATAGGTCCGATCCCAAGGCAAAAGACCGCGCCGTTGCAGGAAGCGTTTGGTCAGGTTGCGAATTTCGAACACGGGCTTGGACGTGTCATTGTCCACTTTCGGCCAATGGCGCGCCATATCCTCGATCGCGAAGCGCGTCTCACGCCCGCCATAGCTGATCTGAGGGAACCGGTGCAACTTGAGCGTCGGCCGTGGCACCGCCGCGATCAACGAGCGCGTGTATTCGTGTTGGGGCTGCCCCATCACCTGCGCGGTTGTTCCGGTTTCGACAACCTTGCCAGCATACATGACGGTCACGCGGTCGGTTGTATCGGCAATGACGCCCATGTCATGGGTGATCAGAATGACGCCGACCTGCCGTTCCCGCGCCAATTCCTTGATCAGGTCCAGAATTTGCGCCTGAACCGAAACATCCAGCGCCGTGGTCGGCTCATCCGCGATGATCACATCCGGTTCGGTACAAAGCGCCAAGGCGATCACCACCCGTTGGCGCATCCCGCCTGAGAATTGGTGCGGATATTGGTCCAGACGCGTATCCGGGTCCGGAATCCCTACCCGGTCAATCAGGTCGCGGGCGCGTTGATTGGCCTCGGCCTCGGACCCGCCCAGATGGGCAAGGATGGTTTCGGTCAGTTGCTCTCGCACCGTGAACAAAGGGTTCAGCGAAGTCAGCGGGTCCTGAAAGATCATCGAGATCTTCTTGCCGCGCAGGCCACGCATCGCCTCTGCGTCAAGGCCACTGATCTGCTCACCGCCCAACTTGATCTGGCCGCTGGCGATCCGTCCGGGACGTTCCAGCAGCCCCATGACAGCGGCACCGATGGTGGATTTGCCTGCACCGGATTCGCCCACCAAACCGTGGATTTCACCCGGCTCGACGGACAGGTCTGCGTGATCCACCGCAGTGAACAGCCTGCGGCGTGTTGGGAATTCGACGGTGAGGTCTTGGATGGTCAGAAGGCTCATGAAATCACCGTAGTTTTGGGTTCAGCGCATCGCGCAGCCAGTCGCCCAGCAGGTTCACGGACAGGGCAAGGGCCAGAAGGGTGCAGGCGGGGAAGAACAGAATCCACCACTCTCCCGAGAACAGGAACCCTTGCCCGATACGGATCAGCGTTCCCAGCGAAGGCTGGGTCGGAGGCGCGCCGACGCCAAGGAAGCTCAGCGTCGCCTCGGCGATAATGGCCAGCGCCAGCGAAATCGTCGCGATGACCAGAACCGGGCTGAGGACATTGGGCAGAATGTGACGGAACATGATCGGGATTGAGCCGCGACCGATCAGCCGCGCCGCCTGCACATATTCCTTGTTCTTCTCAACCAGCGCCGCCCCACGGACGACGCGCGCAAACTGCACCCAGTCCGACAAGGCGATGGCGATGATCAGCACATAGATCGCCATTTCATCGCGATATTCCGGCGGGGTCACGCCCTTGGCGATGCCAAAGATCAGCATGGCGACCAGAATGGCCGGAAAGGTCAGCTGAACGTCGGCGATCCGCATGATCAGCGTCTCGACCCAGCCGCCAAAATAGGCCGCGACCAGCCCCAGAACGACTCCGATGATCAGGGCCAGCAATACGGCGGCAGCCCCGACGAACAATGAAATGCGCAGCCCGTAGAGGATGGTCGAGAATACGTCCCGACCCTGGTCATCGGTGCCTAGCAGGAAGGTTTCCTGCGTAAACGCATTCGGTGTGCCCGGCGGTGTGAAGCCGTTCATCAGGTTCAGCGTCGCCGGGTCAAACGGATTGTAAGGCGCGATCAAGGGCGCGAAAATGGCACAAAACACAAGGATCAGCACAACGGCCGAGGCGATGACAGCCACGGGCGAATGTCGGAAGGACCATGCGAAATCACTGTCCCACGCTTTGGCAAAGCGCGACTTGGAGGCGGGTTGCGGGGTTTCGGTCGTATCGGTCATGTGGCCCTCGCGTCGACACGCAGGCGCGGGTCAATGGCATAGTAGAGAAGATCGACAATCAGGTTGATCGTCACGAACATGACCGAAATCAGCATCAGATAGGCGGCCATGACGGGAATATCGACGAACTGGATCGCGTTGATGAACAGCAATCCGACACCGGGCCATTGGAACACGGTCTCGGTGATTATGGCAAAGGCGATGATCGAACCCAGTTGCAAACCTGTGATCGTAATCACCGGCACCAGCGTGTTTTTCAGCGCGTGGCGGAAGTTGATCACCCTGTCCGACAGCCCTCGGGCGCGGGCGAAACGCACGTAGTCGGCGCGCAGGACCTCGAGCATCTCGGACCGCACAAGACGCATAATCAGAGTCATCTGATACAAGCCCAGCGTGATCGCCGGCAGGATCAGAGCCTTCAGGCCCGAGGTGGTCAGAAACCCGGTTGACCAACCTCCGATCATGACCGTCTCACCCCTGCCGAAACTGGGTAAGAGGTCAAGTTCGACCGAGAAGATGTAGATCAGCAATATCCCGATCAGGAAGGTGGGCAGAGAGACCCCGATCAGACTGACCGTCATGATGATATTCGCCGCTACCCCTTGTCGTCGGATCGCTGTGAAAACGCCCAGCGCGATGCCCATGGTGATGGCGAGGAAGCCTGACACGAAGGCCAGCTCAAGTGTCGCGGGCGCACGTTCAGCGATAATGGTCGAGACCGGACGGCCTTGACGGTAGGAGACGCCGAAGTTGCCCTGAACCGCGCCTTGCAGGAACTTGGCGTATTGCACGATAAATGGCTGATCGAGACCCAGTTCAGTCCTCAGCCGGTCGATATCGGCCTGTGTGCGTTCCTGACCCAACATGTTGTCGATCGGATCGCCGACAAAACGAAACATCGAGAATGCGACCAGACCCACGACCAGCAAAACGATCACGGATTGGAACATCCTTCGAACAATATATGCGAACATTCAGAATCCCCGGTTGATCGGCCTGTCTAAGCCGCGTCTGACCAAATGGTCAAGATACCGCTAACGAAACAGGGGCCAGAACGACCCGGCCCCTTGAACAACGTTTTCAGTTTACGGTCACCCACCGCAGGATGAAGAAGTTGTCCGGGCGTTGGGTCAACTCGATATTACTTCGCGTTCCCCAGACCAAAGGTTGCACATACATCGGGACATAGACCTGCTCATCCTGAATAATGCTGGTGACCTCGTCCAACATGGCCTGACGGGCGCCTTCATCCAGTTCGGATTGAATCTGCGGCAGCAGTTCATCTACACGCGCGTTCGAGAAGCCTCCGAAATTCCAGCTGCCCAGCTTTTTCTCTTCGTTGGGTGTCGCGACCAGAAAGCGCACCGGATGTTCGGCGTCGAACGTGCCCGGGCTCCAGCCCAGCAGGTACATGTCGTAATTGTCTTCGCGCAGCTCGGGCCAGTAGTTGCGCACCGGCATTGTGTCCAGTTCGGCAGTTAAACCGATCTGCGCGAGCATGCCGACAATCGCCTGACAGACGGCCTCGTCATTCAGATAGCGATCATTGGGGCATTTAAGGCCGAATGAGAATCCGTCAGCGTATCCAGCTTCGGCAAGCAAGGTCTTTGCGGCCTCGACATCATAAGCGGGGCGCTCTGCATTGGCCGCCGAGTAACCGCTCATCGCTGGGCTGACGAGTTGTGAGGCCGCCTCGGCATTGCCGCGCATGATCGTGGCAAGGATGGCATCGACGTTCACCGCATGCGCCACGGCCTGACGCACACGCGCATCCCGGAACGGGTTGGGTTTGCCAGCATCGTCGGTGTATTTCAGAGCCTCAGCCTGATGATCAAAGCCCAGCATGATCACACGGGCCTCAATCCCCTGAATGACCTCGACCTCATCATTGCCCAGTAAGCGCGCCACGTCCTGTATCGGAACGGGCTCAATCATATCAACATCGCCGGACAGCAAGGCCGCGACAGCGGTGGCAGAGTTCTGGATCGGATTGAACTCGGCGCGGGTAATGTTGTGCTCTGCCTCACCCCACCAACCGTCAAAAGGTTCCAGAACGGTGCGCAGACCGGGCTCGCGTGCTGTGATCTGAAACGCGCCGGTGCCGTTGGCATTCAGCGTCGCGTAGTTCCCGGTTTCCTTGTCGGGCAGAGCCGCCTCATTGGCCTCTGCCCAGCCCTGATCCATGATCATCCAATTGGCAATGGACGACGGGAACAGCGGGTTGGGTGCTGTTGTCATGAAATCTACGGTATAGTCATCGACCACCTTGACCTCTCTGATCGGTGCGAACCAGCTGCGGGTATCCGAGACTTCATCCGAGGCGCGTTGATAGCTGAACAGAACGTCCTGCGCGTCGAATGTGCTGCCATCGTGGAACGTCACGCCCTCGCGCAGGGTGAACCGCCAGCCTTCGCCGTCTCCGATCGATTCCCAACTAGTGGCCAAAGCGGGCTCGACGCTCATGTCCTTGCCGCGGCGGACCAGTCCTTCGTAGACATTGTTGAGGAACCCAAGAACAGCGGCCGAGTTGACGGCGTGCGGGTCCATGGTCTGTGGATCGGTGGTCGAGGCCCATTTGAACTCGGCTGCCTGAGCGGCGCTGGCGGCTAAAAAGGCCAAACCGATGGCCGTTGCCTTGAAGGTCATGGCGATACCTCTCTGTTTTGGGTGAACAGTCGTGAAACACCAAATGACAGGGCGCTGGTCCGCGCCCTGCGCTGTCTTGCACCCTGAACCTTAGTTCATGGTGAAGTATTTGATCTTCGGCGAATCTTCCGGCTCAACAATTGTGCCGACATTCGACTTCATACCCCAGTTCAGCACCTGATGGTGAATCGGGATATACAGCTGATCGTCCTGCACAACCTGCCAGATCTCGGCGATCTGCGCGTCACGTTTCGGAAGGTCCGTTTCAGAGGCCAGCCCCTGAATCTTGGCGTCCAGATCCGGGTTGTTGTACCGGGTCGCATTCCACGAGCCATATTTCTCACCCTTGGTGTGAACCAGGAAGTTGAAAATATACTCGGAGTCGTAGGTCGGAACGCCCCAGCCCAGCATGTAGAAGTCGGTCTCGAGGTTCGAGAGCAGCGGGAAATGCTGCGCCTTGGGTTTGGCATCCAGATTCACCGTGACACCAATCTGCGCCAGCATTCCAACGGCAGCCTGACAGATCGCCTCGTCGTTGACATAGCGGTCATTGGGGCAGTTCAGCGTGATCGAGAACCCATCCGGATATCCAGCCTCGGCCATCAGCGCCTTGGCCCCTTCGATATCGGTCGTCGAGGAGCTGTCCATGCCCTCATCCCAACCGTTCACGAATGGCGGTGCAATCATGCCAGCAGGGGCCGACTGGCCGCGCATAACGACCTGCTTGATGGCATCCCGGTTGATGGCTTTGGACATCGCCTGACGCACGCGTACGTCGGCCAGAGGGTTCTTCCCGTCCACATTGTCCGAGCCCAGATCCGCATCACCCATGTTCATGCCGAAGAAGATCACCCGGTTCTGAGGTGCAGTCCGTACGTCCAGACCATCGGTATCCGCAACACGGGCCAGATCCTGAACGGGGACGTCTTGAATGAAGTCGACCTCACCCGACAGCAAAGCAGCAACCCGGGTCGCGGCGTTCTGGATCGGGGTATAGATGATCTCGGTCACTTCCAGGGGGAACTCATCCTTGCCCCAGTAGTTCTCGTTCGCGGTCAGGACGGTTTTCACGTCGGGTTCACGGCTGACCAGCTTGTACGGGCCAGTACCGTTGGCGTTCTTGGCGGCGAATGTATCCTCGCCTCCTTCATAGTCCTGCACCTTCACGGCGTTGTTCGCCTCGGCCCAGGCTTTGTCCATCATAAACATGTTGGTCAGGTTGTTGGGCATGATCGGGTTCGGACCGTCGGTTTCAATCTCAACCGTGTATTTGTCCGGCGCGCGCACCTCTTTGACCGAGGCCAGCAGCTCTTTGTAGTCCGAATCCGGCGTCATCGCGCGGTTTAGCGAGAAGACAACGTCTTCGCTGTCGAACTCGGCGCCGTCATGAAAGGTCACGCCTTCACGCAGTTTAAACACCCAGACGTTCGGGTTTTCCTCGGACGGAGCCCATTCGGTCGCCAGCGACGGCACAAGCGCCCCGGAATGGTCGCGCATCACCAGCGTTTCCATGATCTGATGCGCCATGGCCGAGGTCGGACCCTCGTTCTGCGCATGCGGGTCCATCGTCAGCGAGTCGCCCGCGCGCGCCCAGCGCAGCGTTTCGGCAGAGGCAGCACCGGCCAATAGGGCCAAGGCACTGGCTGCGACCAGCAAGTGTTTCACTTTCATTGTAATCTCCCCAATTCTTTTTTAACCCGCACGGATGGCGGGTGATCGACGAAGCGCGATCAACGTGCCCTTGATAATCCAAATCATTCTGAAACTTGCAATGCCTAATTGGGGTGCAGCTTTCGTCCGGGGGTTTACCGTTTGGCCGGATTTCGCTGGTTCCGCGACGATCGAGTTGCATACTCTTCCTCTTTCTTCGAGACTCGGTTCGCGGTAAAAAAACGTAGCCGCATCAGGCTGGACATCGTGTCGGGGACATTGATTTGAAACAGACAAACCGCAAACCGCCCAACCCGAGGCGAGAGCTTCAGAGCGTGCGCAACCAGAGCGTATCGTTTCTGGGTGTCGCGTTTCTATTCAGCATCTTCGTCAACCTGCTGATGCTGACCGGGCCGCTGTTTATGCTGCAGGTCTATGACCGGGTTCTCAGCTCGCGCTCGGTCGAGACGCTTACGGCGCTGTTTCTGCTGGTCGGGCTGCTCTACGGCCTGATGGCCATGCTGGATTACGCGCGCGGCCGGATCGTGGCGCGTTTCGGGGCCAAGTTCCAATCCTCACTGGACGAGAGGGTTTTTGACGGAACCATCCAGCGGGCATTGTATCCACAGGTCCGCTCGGCCCCAGCAACGGCGTTGCGCGATCTGGAGGCCGTGCGGTCGCTTTGCGCGTCACCTGTTTTCCTCGCCGTTATGGATATCCCGTGGACGCCCGTTTTTCTGGCCGCGATCTTCCTGTTCCACCCGTTGCTCGGCTGGCTGGCGGTTGCTGGTGGTACATTGCTGATCGTCATCGCATTGCTCAACCAGATCTTGACCAAACAGAAAGTCGCCGAGGCGCAGGTTGCCTCAGGCCGGGCCAATGCTTTTGCGGAACAAGCGCGACAAGCTGCCGAGGTTGTTCGGTCGCAAGGCATGCAGGGCGACGTTGCGCAGCGCTGGTTGTCACAGCGCAGCAACGCATTGTCACAGAGCATCTCGGCCAGCGACTGGACCGGTAGTTTCACATCCTTGACGAAATCGCTGCGCCTGTTCCTGCAATCCGCGATGCTAGCGCTTGGCGCTTGGCTGGTGTTGCGCAACGAGATGACAGCCGGTGCCATGATCGCCGGTTCGATCCTGCTGGGTCGCGCTTTGGCACCTGTGGAAATGGCGGTGGGTCAATGGGGGCTGATCGAAAACGCGCGAACCGCGTGGTCCCGTCTTGGCACCTTCCTCGATGAAACCCCGCCCGAGCAGACCAAGACCAAGCTGCCCGTGCCCGAGGCGCGTCTGGTCGCAAAAGGTCTGACGGTCATTCCGCCCGGCGTTCAAAAGCCGACCCTGCGCAATGCCTCGCTGCTATTGGAACCCGGCAAGGCGCTGGGTGTGATCGGCAAAAGTGGCTCGGGCAAGACAACTCTGGCCAAGGCGCTCTTGGGTCTGCTGACCCCCGCAGCGGGTGAGATTCGCTTGGGTGGCGCGACACTGGACCAATATGCCGCAGATGATCTGGGCCACTACATCGGTTACCTGCCGCAGCAGGTCACACTGTTCAACGGAACGGTAACTGAGAACATCGCCCGGATGTCGCAACAACCCGATGACGCCGCTGTTGTCGCCGCCGCCAAAAAGGCCAACGCACATGAGCTGATTATGTCTTTGGAGAAGGGCTATGACACCTTTCTGGAAGGCAATGACAGCCAGTTGTCCGGCGGTCAGAAACAACGGATCGCGCTTGCCCGGGCGCTCTATGGTGATCCTGTTCTGCTGATCCTGGACGAGCCGAACTCGGCCTTGGATGCCGACGGCACCGAAGCGCTGAACCGCGCGGTGCGCAGCCTCAAGAAAAGTGGCAAGGCCGCGATTATCATGACGCACCGCCCGCAGGCGATTTCCGAATGTGATGACCTGATTGTGGTCGAGAAAGGCCAGATCGTCAAAGCAGGCAGCCGGGACGAGGTTCTGGGCTCGATGGTCCAGAATGCCGGTGCGATCAAACGACACCTCAATAAAGTGGGTGAGAAATGAGCAACCCTCCTGCGCGCCGCAGTTGGCGCATAACCTTCCCTGCAACTGTGGGCTTTGTTGCGCTGCTCATCCTCGTTGTGGGCATCGGCATCTGGAGCGTTCGGACCCAACTGGCCGGTGCGATCATCTCACAAGGTGTGATCGAGGTGCAAAGCAACCGTCAGGTGGTCGAGCATCCCGATGGCGGTGTCGTCGGCGAGATCTTTGTGCGCGACGGGGATCTGGTGGAAAGTGGCGATCTGCTCCTGCGTCTGGACGATACGTTTCTGGCTTCGGAAAAGACCGTGGTCGAGACGCAATTGTTTGAACTGCTCAGCCGTCAGGCCCGGTTGGAAGCGGAACGCGATGGGGCCACCTCCGAGGAGTTGGCGGCAAAGCTGCGAGAGGTACAGCAACGCGAAAACATCCCAGACGATCTGATCGCAGGTCAGCAGCGCCTTTTTGACGCCCGCAACGAGACGTTGACGCAACAGACTGAGCAATTGACCCGTCAGAAAACCCAGATCGAAAACGAAATCGACGGCACACAGGCGCAGCTAACCGCCGCTCAAAAGCAAATAGAGTTGATCAGTGAAGAGCTCAAGGATCAGGAAAGCCTGTTGCAGCGCGGCCTGACACAGGCCAGCCGCGTCTCGGCTCTGCAACGGGAAGAGGCCAATTTGACCGGCGCCATCGGACGGCTCGAGGCGACCATCGCCCGGCTCAAAGGGCAGATCGCATCGACTGAGATCCAGATATTGGAACTGAACGCGACCCGCCGGGAAGAAGCGATCACAACGCTGCGTGACGCGCAAACGCGCATTGCCGAGCTTGCTGAACGACGCCTATCGCTGACCGAGCGCCTCTCGCGTCTGGATATCCGCGCGCCCGTTTCAGGAACCGTTTATGACAGTCAGGTTTTCGCCCTGCAGTCGGTCATCCAACCGGCTGAACAGATGATGTATGTGGTGCCTCAGGATACGCCGCTTCTTGTGGCAGCCAAGGTCGATGCGATCCATGTAGACCAGCTGTTTCGTGGGCAAGAGGTCGCCCTGCGCTTTCCCAGTTTCAACCAGCGGGAAACGCCTGAACTGGACGGTCATGTCATCAATGTCTCGGCGGACACATTCACCGATGAAGGCACAGGCTTTACCTTCTACCGGGCCGAGCTGGTCCCTGATGACGGTCAGCTGGATCGCCTGAACGGGCAAACTTTGCTGCCGGGCATGCCGGTGGAGGCCATGATCAAAACAGACGAGCGCACTCCGCTGTCCTACCTGACCAAACCGCTGACCGACTATTTCACGCGGGCGTTCCGGGAGTAACACATCGCGCCTGGGGCAACCTGTCCCAGTGTCGCGACTTGCAATACCTATCGATTTAGTATACCGCCGCATACAAAGAGCATATCCGGGCGTCAGACCCATGTCTGAGACCGGGACCTCAAGCACCTTCTAACGCCAATACGTCGGGATAGCCATGAGCCTGTATACTGATTACCTTGCCGAGATCGAAACACGCAAAGAGCAGGGGTTGAACCCCAAACCCGTCGATGACGGTGCCCTGACAAAAGAGATCATTGACCAGATCCGCGACCCTCAGAACGAACATCGCGCGGACTCGCTGCATTTCTTCATCTACAACACCCTGCCCGGCACAACCAGCGCCGCGGGTGAGAAGGCGGCGTTTCTGAAAGAGATCATTCTGGGTCAGGCCGATGTCGAAGAAATCTCGCAGGATTTCGCGTTCGACCTGCTATCGCACATGAAAGGCGGCCCCTCGGTCAAGGTTCTGCTGGATCTGGCTTTGGGTGACGATGTAGCGATTGCGGGCAAGGCGGCTGAGGTGCTGAAGACTCAGGTCTTCCTGTATGACGCGGATACCGACCGGCTGAAAGCTGCGCTCGATGCTGGCAATGCCGTCGCGAAAGACATCCTTGAAAGCTACGCCAAGGCCGAGTTCTTCACCAAACTGCCTGACATCGACGAAGAGATCGAAGTCGTCACTTATGTCGCCGCCGAGGGTGACATCTCGACCGACCTGCTGTCGCCCGGCAATCAGGCACACTCGCGCGCGGACCGCGAATTGCACGGTAAATGCCTTATCTCCGAGACCGCGCAACAAGAGATCGAAGCGCTGAAGCTGAAGCATCCCGGCAAGCGCGTCATGCTGATCGCTGAAAAAGGCACCATGGGTGTGGGATCGTCCCGTATGTCGGGTGTGAACAACGTGGCCCTGTGGACCGGCAAACAAGCCAGCCCCTATGTGCCCTTCGTCAACTACGCCCCTATCGTTGCAGGCACCAACGGCATTTCGCCGATCTTCCTGACTACCGTCGGCGTGACCGGCGGCATCGGACTGGACCTGAAGAACTGGGTCAAAAAGGTAGATGAGGATGGCAACGCGATCCTCAACAATGACGGCAACCCGATCCTGGAAGAAAAGTACTCGGTCGCCACTGGCACGGTTCTGAAAATCAACACCAAAGACCACAAACTGCTGAGCGAAGATGGGGAAGAGCTGGTCGACGTTAACTCGTCCTTCACGCCGCAAAAGGTCGAGTTCATGAAGGCAGGCGGTTCCTACGCCATCGTCTTCGGTAAGAAATTGCAGACATTCGCGGCAGAGGCACTGGGTGTCGAAGCGCCGCTGGTCTTTGCGCCGTCGAAAGAAATCAGCCACGAGGGCCAGGGCCTGACAGCGGTTGAAAAGATCTTCAACAAGAACGCCGTTGGGACCACACCCGGCAAGACCCTGCATGCCGGATCGGACGTGCGCGTCAAGGTCAACATTGTCGGCTCACAGGACACAACCGGCCTGATGACCATGCAAGAGCTTGAGTCGATGGCGGCAACTGTTGTCTCACCCATCGTCGATGGGGCGTATCAGTCCGGCTGTCACACGGCCTCCGTGTGGGATGCGAAGGCGCAAGCCAACACCCCCCGCCTGATGAAGTTCATGAATGACTTCGGCCTCGTTACCGGGCGTGACCCGAAGGGCGTCTACCATTCGATGACCGACGTGATCCACAAGGTGTTGAACGACATCACCGTGGATGACTGGTCGGTCATCATCGGCGGCGACAGCCACACTCGTATGTCCAAAGGCGTGGCCTTCGGGGCCGACTCGGGCACTGTTGCTTTGGCGCTTGCCACAGGTGAGGCCTCGATGCCGATCCCTGAATCGGTCAAGGTGACCTTCAAGGGCACGATGGCCGAGCATATGGATTTCCGCGATGTCGTACATGCCACCCAAGCACAGATGTTGGAACAGCATGGCGACAACGTGTTCCAGGGCCGTGTGATCGAAGTTCACATCGGCACGCTGCTGGCCGACCAGGCCTTTACATTCACTGACTGGACGGCTGAGATGAAGGCTAAGGCTTCGGTCTGTATTTCGAATGACGAGACCTTGATCGGTTCGCTGGAACTGGCCAAGTCGCGCATCCAGATCATGATCGACAAAGGCATGGAGCATGAGAACGGCATGCTGCAAAAGCTGATCAAAATCGCCGATGCGCGCATTGCCGAAATCAAGTCGGGCGAAAAGCCAGCGCTGCGCCCCGATGACAACGCGAAATACTTCGCCGAGGTAGTCGTCGATCTGGACCAGATCGTTGAACCGATGATCGCCGACCCGGATGTCAACAACGCCGACGTCTCGAAACGCTATACCCACGACACAATCCGCCCGATCTCGTACTACAATGCCGAAAAGCATGTGGATCTGGGCTTTGTCGGCTCGTGTATGGTGCATAAGGGCGACATCAAGATCGTGGCCCAGATGCTGAAAAACCTTGAAAAGGAAACCGGCAAGGTCGAGTTCCAGGCCCCGCTGGTCGTCGCAGCTCCGACCTACAACATCATCGACGAGTTGAAGGAAGAAGGCGACTGGGAAGTACTTGAAAAATACTCGGGCTTCGAATTCGACGACCTTTTCCCGAAGGAAAAGGCGCGGACCGAGTACGAGAACATCCTGTATCTCGAACGTCCCGGCTGTAACCTGTGCATGGGCAACCAGGAAAAGGCCGCCAAGGGCGACACGGTTCTGGCCACCTCGACCCGCCTGTTCCAGGGCCGCGTTGTGGCAGATGCGCCGGACAAGAAAGGTGAATCGCTGCTGGCCTCGACCCCGGTTGTTGTCCTGTCGGCCATTCTGGGTCGGACGCCGACGATCGAGGAATACAAAGCCTCGGTTGAAGGGATCGACCTGACCAAGTTCGCCCCGCCGGTTGCGAAAAACCCGGCCACTCAATCGGCGCATTTCTAACGCCGCATTTGACAAGTTTTTCATGCGCGCGGCCGTTCATCGGTCGCGCGCAGTGGTTTTTTTGGGGGGCGAAGCTAGCGCAGTTCGGCCTCGGTATTGCCACCATCGACCGTGATAACGTGGCCGGTAGTGCGCTCCATCAAAGCAAGATTGACAAAACCCTCGGCGACATGATGCGCCTCGACCTCGCGGCCCAGAAGGTTACCGCCCATATAGACCTCTTCGCTGACACCCCGCGCGGCGGCGCGTTCCTTGATGAACGCATCCGTCAGCAGGCCTGATCTGATCTTGTCGGCATTGACCCCGTTGACCCGAATACCAGCCCCCGCCAGTTCCAGCGCCAGTTGCCGCATCAGGAACATCGTGGCGGCTTTGGGGGTTCCATAGGCGCCTAGATTGCGACCGGGATTGACCGCCTGTTTGGAGATATTGAACAGGATTTGCCCACCACGCCCCTGATCCTGCATCAACTTGGCAGCGGCGGTGGCAAAGGCCTTATGCGCGAAAAAGTTCAACTCGAAAGCCGCGCGGAAGGCTTCATCCTCAAGCTCGACCAGAGCGCCGCCAGTGGCTGTGCCCGCATTCGACACGAGAATATCCAGCCCACCAAAGGCCGCGACCGCAGCGGTCATCGCGGTATCGGCAGCGTTAGCTTGCGTGATGTCGAGCGCGCAGGCCGCATGCCAGCGACCCAACTGGGATAGGGCCGCATCCAGCGCCTCCTGATCCCGATCCACCAGAACGACATTCGCGCCCTTGGCGGCAAAGGCTTTGGCGGTTGCCAGACCAATCGCGCCTGCCCCGCCGGTCACCATGACGACCTGGCCCTGAAACGGCGGAGGGGTGCCTTTGCCCAGCTTTGCTTGCTCCAACGACCAATATTCGCAATCGAACATGTCCTTTTCGCCAATCGGGTAGAACCCGCCCGCATCTTCTGTGACAGCGCGCACGCGGATGTTCTGTTCAGCAAGATCAGCCGAGGCTGAGGCCGCCCTAGCGTTCACCCCAATCCCCAGCACACCGATCCCTTCGATCCACGCATGTTTGGGATCAGGGGTCAGCATGGTCTTGGGTTCCGCGGCCTGAGGGGCCTGACGGTCGAAATAGGCGCGGTAATCCACAGCGAAGGCTTCGACCTTGGCCTTGATGCTCTCTCGGTCGGTTAGGTCCGCCTGTTTCAGCACCAGCGGCCAGCCCTTGGTACGCAAAACGTGATCCGGTGAGGCCATGCCGCGAGCCGCCAGCGCATCCACATCGCTGCGCGCCATAAACGCATGTGTCGCGGGGCCATTTCTCAGATCAAAGACGGGCATCGCGCCGTCCCGATCCGCCGTGACCTCGGCGATCACACCGCGCAAGACGGGCAACATTTCCAGCCCGTTGGCAGGCAGACGTTCGCCAATTGGCGTAAGTTCGGTCAGGCCGAGATAGTCCGCGACCTCATTGGTATGCTGAACGATCTTGTCATAGCTTTCCTGCGCGGTGGCGCCAAAGGCGAAATGACCATGTTTAAGGAGCAGCAGCCCTTCAACATCAGGGTTGGCGTCGTACACATCCGCCGCTGCTTTCGCGAGGCTAAAACCGGGCATGATGTAAGGCACGATCCCCAGCCGGTCGCCGAAAATCTCGCGACAGACCTCCTCGGCATTGGGCAAGTCGGCGAGGATCAGAAACGGCGTCGCGTGGGTGTGATCGACGTATTTGTGTGGCAGGAAGGCATGCAGCAGCGTTTCCACTGACGGGTTGGGCGAGGCCGAATTCAGCAGGCTTGAGCGCTGATAGTTCACCATGTCTTCATCCGACAACTTATCGAGTGCGCGTAGCTTCAACAGTGGCTCTTGCCAGACACCGGGCAGTCCGGGCGCTTCGATCGTGTCCAGATCCCAGCCCGAGCCTTTGACGTGCAGAACCGGCCGCATCTCGCCGAACAAATCGGGGCGCTCTAGCTTGACCGAGGTATTGCCACCACCATGCATCAGCAGATCCGGGTTCTGACCAATCAGGCGCGACGTGTAGACCCGCTCTGCCAATTCCTGATCCGCTGGATCGGACCCGGCAGCCGCGCGCCAGTCTGCGGCGGCCTGCGCCTTGTACATGTTTTCGATCATGTTTTTTGTATCCTTGTCGTTCTGCGCTCAGGCGGCTTGGCCAACCTTTTCGGGGAACATGGCTGCCAGACCTTCGGCGCTGGCATCGCAGACGCCCCTCTCGGTGATCAAGCCGGTGACCAGACGGTTCGGCGTGACATCAAAGGCCGGGTTACCTACATCCGAGCCTTCGGGGACGACACAGACCTCTCCAATGCCGTCCTCTGTCATGCCAAACACATGCGAGATTTCGCGGTCCGGTCGGTCCTCGATCGGGATTTCGGCGACCCCGTCCCGCAGCGTCCAATCGATGGTGGGTGAGGGCAAAGCCACATAAAACGGCACGTTGTTGTCATGTGCGGCCAGAGCTTTCAGATAGGTGCCGATCTTGTTGCAGACATCACCAGTCGAGGTGGTCCGATCCGTCCCGGTGATCACCAGATCGACCAGACCATGCTGCATCAAATGACCACCGGCATTGTCGACGATGTATTGATGGCTGATGCCATGTTCGCCCAGCTCCCACGCAGTCAAGGCCCCCTGGTTCCGGGGTCGCGTTTCATCAACCCAGACATGGATCGGCAAGCCAGCGTTATGCGCCTGATACATCGGGCTGGTCGCAGTGCCCCAGTCTACGGTGGCCAGCCACCCGGCATTGCAATGGGTCAGCAGGCGCACCGGCTCACCGGCGGGTTTGCGAGCGGCGATCTCGCGGATCAAAGCGAGCCCGTGTTCTCCAATCCGGCGATTGATCTCGATATCCTCTTCGCAGATCTCGTCCGCCAGCGCCCAGGCTGCGGCAGCACGTTGATCGGGCGGCAGAGGCAGCAGGGCCTCCCGGCAAAGCTGCAACGCCCAGTTCAGGTTCACCGCCGTTGGGCGGGTCGCGTTCAGCACCGAGGCTGAATGTTCAAAGTTCTGATCAGAGGGGTCGCGGGACATCGCATCCGCCATTCCATAGGCAGCCGTCGCCCCGATCAGAGGCGCTCCACGCACCCACATCTCGCGGATTGCGGCCTCAAACTCGGCCAGCGAGGACAACGTGGCGATCCGGAAATCGTGCGGCAGCCAGCGCTGGTCGATGATCCTGACCTCGCCGTTTTCAGCGTCGCGCCAGATCGAGTGGTAGTGAACACCGCCAATTTTCATCCTCTGCCCTCCGGTCGGGTTTCATGGGGTCTTCCACACGTTCCAGTATTTTCACGCAGGCCTCAAGCGCCGATGGGTTGTTTCTGCACAGCCTATTGCAGCAGATCACAGATCGGCCATTCCCATAGCGGCATAGGCTGGCGGCATCAGGGCGCGCCGCCACCGGCCCAAAGGAAAGCGACGGGCGGTCTCGGACATGAGTTTTGGCAATCCGCTGGTCTGACCCAGCGCCAACCGCGCTAGGGCACGGCCGCTATAGGTGCCCATGGCGACCCCGTTGCCATGATAGGCGAAGCCCGCAAACATCCCTGCCTGTCCCGGAACAGGCCCAACAAAAGGCACCAGATCGCGCGACATGCACACCATGCCCGACCAGATATGAGTGACGTCTACCTCGGCCCACGCCGGGAACATACGCTTGAAGTCGCACTGCACCTGCGTGCGGATCGCTGCCTCGGATTTGGGTGAGGACAGCAGCCCGCCCCGCATGCCAAACAGGAACCGACCGTCCGGCATCAGGCGGAAATAGTGCAAGAGATTGCGCGTATCGTAGGACATCTGATCCGAGGTCCAACCCTGCGCCTCCTTCTCGCCCGGCGTCAGAGGTCGAGTGACAAGCACCGTGGATTGGGCAGGCATGTAACGAGCCGACATCCAGGACGGGATATCTTCGCTGGAGTACCCATTGGTGCAGACCAAGACCTTGTCGGCTCGGATTTGGCCTTTTGGTGTTTGAACAGCAAAGCCTGACGCGGTCTTCTCAATGCTCAGAACGGGGCTGTTCTGAAAAAACACTGCGCCTTGCGCCTGCGCGGCTTGGGTTAAACCAAAAAGGTATTTCCGAGGATTCAGGCCGAACCCAACAGGAGTTGTGTACCCACCGTGAAACGGCCCGTTCAGGCCCAGACCGGGTAGATCAGCGGCTTCATGCAAAATACCGTTCTCTTCGGCATTGCGCCTCAGCGCCTCCATCGCGCGGCGGGAATGGGCCAGTTGCGTCTCACCTTTTGAATGCCGATCCACGTCGATCCCGTAGCGGTCCAGAAGGCTTTCAACTAGTTGCACCGAGTCGCTTGCAGCCTCGGAATAGGCTTGCGCCGAAGCCTCACCATAGCGACGACACGTTGCCTTGTAGCTGAGTTTGGATCCCCCCAGACAGCAAAACCCACCATTGCGTCCTGATGCCCCCCAACCGGGTGTTTCGGCTTCACACACTGCGACGGACACGGCGGCATCCGCCAGATGCAGTGCGGCTGAAGCTCCGGTGAAACCGCCGCCGATGATGGCAACATCAACTTGCAAATCACCCTGCTGTTCAGGCCAGTCGGGGGCGGCGATAGTTTCGTCCCACCAGCACCCCTGCCTTGGCCCATCACCATAGGTGTAGTCTGGAAATATCCGTTTCATTCGGCGCGCACGGCGGCCATCTCATCCTGCTTTTGCCGCATCATGGCGCGTTTGGTCACCAATGAGGCGGTGATGACGCCGATAGTCACAACCGCGATCATGAGGGTCGACAGCGCGTTAATCTCAGGGCTGACACCAAGCCGCACGGCCGAGAAAATCTTGATCGGCAAGGTCGTGGCAGACGGACCCGAAGTAAAGGACGCGATCACCAGATCATCCAGAGACAGAGTAAACGCCAGCAGCCAGCCTGAGATCACCGCCGGTGCGATGATCGGCAGGGTCACCAGACGAAACGCTTGCGCGGGCGAGCAGCCAAGGTCCAAGGCGGCCTCTTCCAGCGACTGGTCAAAGGTCACAAGACGCGAGGAGACAACTACCGACACAAAGCACATCGAAAAGGTCGTATGGGCCAAAACGATGGTCAGAATCCCCCGGTCCAATCCGATGCCGATGAAGAGTAGCAACAGCGAAAGACCTGTGATCACCTCTGGCATGACCAGCGGCGCATAGATCATTCCAGAGAACAGGGTGCGGCCAAAGAAGCGCCCTCCGCGTACCAGGACATAGGCCGCGGCGGTACCCAGAATGGTTGCCAGCGTCGATGAGAACACCGCCACCCGGATCGTCACCCATGCCGCGTCCAGAAACGCTTCGTTCTGGGCCAACTCTCCGTACCATTTGGTCGAGAACCCAGCCCAGACAGTGACCAGTTTGCTTTCGTTGAAACTGAAGATGATCAGGATGATCATCGGGATGTACAGGAACGCAAACCCCAGCGTCAGGGAAACCGTGTTGAACCAGCTTAACCTGTTCATTTCTCGGCCTCCGCCTGTTTCTGCTGGTTGCGCTGGAACAGCACAATCGGCACCACGAGGATCAGCAGCAGAACCACCGCCACCGCACTTGCCACCGGCCAGTCACGGTTTGAGAAGAACTCCTCCCACAGTACCTTACCGATCATCAGAGTGCCCGAGCCGCCCAGAAGCGAGGGGATCACGAACTCACCGATCACCGGGATCATCACAAGGAAACAGCCCGCAATGATGCCGGGGCGCGACAAGGGGATCGTTACCAGCCAGAAGGCCTGGAGGCGCGAACACCCCAGATCCTCGGCGGCTTCGATCAGTGACTCATCCATGCGCTCCAACGACGAATAGATCGGCAGGATCATGAACGGCAGATAGGTGTAGACGATCCCGATATAGACAGCCGTATTGGTGTTCAGAATCGTCAGCGGGGTCGAGATGATACCCGTCCACAGCAGAAGCTGGTTTAGATACCCTTCGTTCGACAGGATCCCCATCCACGCGTAGACGCGGATCAGGAATGAGGTCCAGAACGGCAGGATCACCAGCATCATCAGTGTCGGTCGCCATTCAGCCGGCGCGCGCGCCATGCCATAGGCAATCGGGTATCCCACCAGCAGCGTCAGAAAGGTTGAGATGACCGCGATCTTCAGGCTGGACAGGTAGGCCTTCCAATATAGGTCATCCTCGGTCAGCCAGACGAAATTCTCAAAATCCAGTTGGCTGAAGAAATCCTTGATGCCAGCCCAGCCCTGCGACAGGTCCAAGGTCGGCGTGTAGGGCGGAATCGCCAGTTCCGTGTCCGAGAGTGAGATTTTCAGGACAATGAAAAACGGCACCAGAAACAGCGCCAACAGCCAGACATAAGGAACTGCGATCAGCAGCGCGCGGCGCATCAGCTTGCCAACAGGACCGCAGCCGTCGCTGTCCACGACAGCCAGACCGGATCTTCCCATGTGAATGACCGGCGCGAGATGCGGCGGGTATTGGCCGTCTGCGCCTTGATGATCGTGCCGTTCGGCAACTCGACATGATAGGTCGAGAGGTTGCCCAGATAGGCAATGTCCAACACTTTGCCCTGCACAGCATTGATTGCCTCGGCAGGGCGGTCGGTTGAGATCGTCACCTTCTCAGGCCGGATCGCTAGATGGCAGGCCTGACCCTCCGAGAAGCCGTTCGCCGAGGTCGCCGTCAGCGGAGCCTGCCCTTCGGCCCAATCGATCCGGTAAGTCTCTTCACCATTCGCGGTGGCTTGGCCTTCGATGATATTCACGTCACCGATGAAATCCGCGACATAGACCGAGTTCGGGTTTTCATAGATGCGATCGGGCGTGGCGACCTGCATCAAGCGACCTTGATCCATTACCGCCACGCGGCTGGCGACGGTCATGGCTTCCTCCTGATCGTGGGTAACGATCACAAAGGTTGTGCCGGTCTTCTCCTGAATATCCATCAGTTCGAACTGCGTATCCTGTCGCAGTTTCTTGTCCAACGCGCCCAGAGGTTCGTCCAACAGCAACAGCTTGGGCGCCTTCGCCAGCGACCGCGCCAGCGCAACCCGTTGCCGTTGACCGCCCGAGATCTGATGAGGCTTGCGGCGCGCGAATTGCTCGAGCCGGGTCAAGCGCAGCATTTCTTCCACCCGGTCCTCAAGGTCATGCTTGGGCATGTTGTCCCGGCGCAAACCAAAAGCGATGTTTTCCCAGATGCTGAGATGCGGAAACAGCGCGTAGGACTGGAACATCATGTTCACTGCGCGTTTGTTTGGCGGGATCGGGTCGATGTCCTGACCGCCCAGAATGATGTGCCCCTCGGTCGGCGTTTCGAACCCCGCCAGCATGCGCATCATCGTGGTCTTGCCGCAACCCGACGGACCGAGCAAGGCAAAGAATTCTTTCTCGAAAATGTCCAGAGACAGATTGTCTATGGCCGTGAAATCTCCAAACCGTTTGGTGACATTCTGGAATTGGATCAAGGGTTTCGCCTGCGGGTCATCCCACGGCGCAAAGACGTCAGAGTTCAAAACGGCCCCCGTTCGACAATCTGGAAGTGGGCGCAAGGCGATCCCCGCCGCCTTGCGCGAAATCGGATCAGGTGCCCGATTTGATCTTGGTCCACAGACGGGTCACAACCCGCTGCGTTTTCGAGTCATAGGGCGACTTAGTATATAGATTGCTCATCGTTTCCTCCGTCGGATAAATCGCCGGATCGCCGATTACATCTTCCAATAGAAACTCTTGTGACGCCTTGTTGCCGTTGGCGTAGTACACATAGTTCGAGGCCGTCGCCATGTTTTGCGCATCCATTATGAAGTTAAGGAATTGATGCGCACCGTCTGGATTTGGAGAATCCGCTGGAATTAGCATCTGGTCCGACCACATTAGCGAACCTTCGGCGAAAGGATTGTAGGCGATTTCAACTCCGTTTTCTGCCTCAATAGCTCGATCGCGAGATTGTAAAACGTCGCCCGACCAACCGACTGCCACGCAGATTTCACCATTGGCCAAGGCGTTGACATATTCCGAACTGTGGAATTTCTGAATATGTGGGCGCACCGCCAACAATGGTGCTTCGGCCTTCGCTATGACATCTGGATCGGAACTATCGGGATCCTCACCCAAGTACTGTAGGACCATTGGAATTATTTCAGTAGGGGCATCCAAAAAATGCACACCACATGACGCCAGTTTTTCCATATTTTCAGGCTTCAGCACGAGGTCCATCGTGTCCAACGGAAAATCGTCGCCTAATACCTCTTTGACCTTGTTGACATTGAGGCCCAGTCCGGTGGTCCCCCACATATAGTTTATCGAGTACTCATTGCCGGGATCATATCTGGACGTCCTTTCTTCGATGACGTCCCACATGTTGGCCAAATTAGGCAATTTGGACTTGTCTAGTTTCTGGTAAACACCAGCCTGAATCTGCCTTTGCATGAAGTCCGCAGTAGGTACGACAACGTCATACCCTGAACCTCCAGCCAGCATCTTGGTTTCAAGAACCTCGTTGCTGTCGAACACGTCGTAGATCAGGGTCAACCCTGTCTCTTCCTCGAACTTTGTTAGAAGCTCCTCGTCGATATAGTCCGACCAGTTATAGACTCGCACCTCTTCGGCGAAGGCCGCCGAAGTCCCCAATGCGAGAACCGCTGTCAGTGTCAGCGTCTTGAACATCATTTTTGTTCTCCCTGCGATTATGGTGGGCATTGTCCCGTTTTTTTGGATTTGATCAAGTTTTGCGTTTTTCGACTTTCTGAACTATGGTTCCAAAAGGTCAACAGCCCGGCAAGTCGGCACCCATCGAGACAAGGCAAACCAATTGGATTTGATCAAAAATATGGCACCAAAGCCCAATATTGACGCCGGGAAACGGCCCGCGCATGAACAGGTCTACCACACCCTGAAATCCATGATCATGTTCGGCGAGCTGGTCCCAGGTCAGCCCGTCACCATTCAGGGCCTGACTGATTCGCTCGGCGTCGGCATGACCCCCGTGCGTGAGGCGATTCGACGTCTGATCTCGGACGGCGCATTGGTGTTTCAGGGCAATCGCAGGGTCAGTGTGCCCCTGTTGTCCAGCGGTGATGTTGAGCAAGTGATCTTCGCCAGAATTGTCATAGAATCAGAGCTTTCAAGGCGGTCCACCGCCAAAATGTCCGCCAGCGACATTGATCAACTGGAATCTATCGACCAGCAATTGGACCAGATGATCGCGGATGGTGACGTTAATGGCTACCTGCATCTCAACCACAGATTCCACGAAACGCTATATGCACATGCCGATGCGCCCGTTCTGAGCGATCTGGCCGAGCGTCTGTGGCTCCGATTCGGGCCATCCTTGCGTGTGGTCTGCGGCCGCTTCGGCACTCAAAGCCTGCCTGATCGCCACAAGGACATCATCAAAGGACTGCGCGCCGGGGACGCGGAAAAAGTGGCCAAAGCGACCGCTCAGGATATCGAGCAAGGCATGGAGCTGATGATCGAGTCTGCCTCGGACATCTAGAAAACACCGATTCGATTGACAGGAAATAATTTGATCATATTGTGACTCGCAACCACCGTTGCAGGAGTCTTTCGGATGTCCACGATCACAAACCACATGCCCACCGCCGAATTGCAGGCGCTGGATGCCGCCCACCACATGCACCCGTTCTCCGCCAACGGAGCGCTGGGGAAAGAGGGCGCGCGCGTTATCACCCGCGCCAATGGCGTCTATCTGACAGACAGCGAAGGCGAACAGATCCTGGATGCGATGGCCGGCCTGTGGTGCGTGAATATCGGCTACGGACGTGATGAGCTGGCTGACGCCGCCGCGCGCCAAATGCGCGAGCTTCCGTACTACAACACCTTCTTCAAAACGACCCACGTGCCCGCAATTGCCCTGGCCAACAAACTGGCCGAGCTTGCCCCGGGCGATCTGAACCATGTGTTCTTCGCAGCTGGCGGGTCCGAGGCGAACGACACCAACATCCGTCTCGTGCGCACTTATTGGGCCGAGAAAGGCCAGCCCGACAAGAACATAATCATCAGCCGGCACAATGCCTATCATGGCTCGTCAGTGGGCTCTGCCTCACTGGGCGGTATGGCCGGAATGCACGCGCAGGGCGGGATTCCGATCCCGAACATCCACCATATCAATCAACCCAACTGGTGGGCTGAAGGCGGTGACATGTCGCCCGAAGAGTTCGGCCTCGCCCGCGCACGCGAGTTGGAGGACGCCATCCAGGAACTCGGCGAAGATCGCGTCGCGGCCTTCATCGCCGAGCCCGTGCAAGGCGCAGGCGGCGTGATCGTTGCGCCCGATACCTACTGGCCCGAAATCCAGCGCATTTGCGACAAATACGATATCCTGCTGATCGCCGATGAAGTAATCTGTGGCTTTGGCCGCACCGGCAACTGGTTCGGATCGCAGACCGTCGGCATCAAACCTCATATCATGACTATTGCTAAAGGCCTCAGCTCGGGCTACGCGCCGATCGGCGGGTCAATTGTCAACGACGAGATCGCCGAGGTGATCGGCGGCACCGAGTTTAACCATGGCTACACCTATTCCGGCCACCCGGTCGCAGCGGCTGTGGCGCTGGAAAACCTGCGCATCCTCGAAGAGGAAAAGATCGTCGAGCATGTCCGCGACGTAGCAGCCCCCTACCTGAAACAGAAATGGGAGGCGCTGGCCGATCAACCGTTGGTGGGCGAGGCCAAGATCGTCGGCATGATGGCGTCGATCGCGCTGACCCCCGACAAAGCCAGCCGTGCCAAATTCGCCTCGGCCCCCGGCACGGTGGGCTATATCTGCCGCGACCGCTGCTTTGCCAACAACCTGATCATGCGGCATGTGGGCGACCGGATGATCATCTCTCCGCCTCTGATCCTGACGACGGCGGATATCGACGAGATGTTCGTGCGCGTTCACAAGTCCCTGGACGAAGCACAGGCCGAGATCATCGCGCAGGGCCTGATGAAAGCGGCCTCCTGATCCGCACTCCATCTGGCTGAAAATATCCCTGGGGAGACGCCAATAGGCGGCGGGGGCAGAGCCCCCCTCCTCTACCTCAACCGCTCAAGTAAACGAATGGACGCATAGCCATCTGGCAGTAGTCCTTGCGCCAGTTGATAGGCCCGCACTGCATTCACCGTATTCGGCCCGGTACGCCCATCTATGCCCTGAGTATCAAACCCGGCCTGCGTCAACCGCGTTTGCAATTCCTTTTTCTCGGTAAAACTCAGCACCCGGTCGCCACGCGGCCAACTGGTCTGAAACGGAGCATCTCCACTCAGACGATCCGACAGGTGACCGATTCCGATCACATAGGCATCCGCGCCGTTATACGCTTCGATCACGCTGAAATTGTCGAAGATCATCAGCGCGACACCCTGCCCGCCCGCAGGCAGCAAGATCGCAGCCCGTCCATGATCGCGCACCGGTTTGCCATCAAGCCCGACCACACCACGTGCCGCCCAATCAGACGGCATCAGAGTGTAGTCCCGCTTGGCAGTCGCATAGTCGAATCCCTCAGGCAGACGCACCTCGACACCCCATGGCTGCCCCTTGGTCCACCCATGCCGGGCCAGATAGGCGGCGGCCGAGGCCAGCGCGTCTGTCGGATCCTCAGACCAGATATCACGCCGACCGTCGCCATCGAAATCAACCGCGTGATCCAGATACGAGGTTGGCATGAATTGCGTATGCCCCATGGCGCCAGCCCAGCTGCCCACCATGCGACCCGCACTTATATCCCCGGCCTGAATGATCCGCAAAGCTGCGATTAACTGGGTCTCGAAAAACGAAGCGCGGCGGGCATCGAAGGCCAATGTCGCCAGAGAGCGGATCGTCTGGTTGCTGCCACGATAGGACCCGAAGGAGGTCTCGAGGCCCCAAATGGCAGTTACGACCTCTTTCTCGACGCCATATTGCGCCTCGATCTGCTGCAGGACTTTCCGATGCCGGTCCAATGCCGCGCGACCATTGGAGATGCGCGTGTCCGAGACGGCCGCGTCCAAATACTCCCAGATCGGCTTTGAGAACTCTGCTTGATTGCGATCCCGTTTGATGACCTTTTGGTCATAGCTAAGCCCGGCCAGTGCGTGATCCAATGTCTGCTGAGTGATCCCCTGCGCAACCGCCCGCCGCTGAAACGCGCCAAGCCATGCCTGAAAGCGGGCATTGCCTTCTACCGACACCCGAACGGCCTCAGCCGAAGGTCGCGGCACCGGCCGGAGGGAGATCACCACATCCGCCGAGGCCAGTTGTATCGTATTGTCCAAAAGTCGATTTTCTGACCCTTGAGAAGTTTCTGCTGAACCTGCCTGCATCATGGATGCCCACAATGCGGCGGTCATGACGCCGCCTATGCATTTACGCATTCCGTTTTTTCCTGATTACTGCTCTGGCGCAGAATAGCGCAAAATGGGCGGTTTTCAAAGCACGCAGACCGGTTCTGCCGATAGGGTCATCCGAGGATTTTCTGCCCGTTCTGCCAGACGGCCAACAGATCCCCCTCAGGGCCGATATGCAAGACATGTGCCAGCGCGCCTCTGGTCAGACGTCCGATCTGACGATTGCCGATCAGATTCGCAGGCACAAGGCTGGTCATGTGCAGGGCTTGTTCAAACGGCACACCGACCTGCTCGGTAAGATTCCGCGCCGCTTGCAGCAATTCCAGATGCGCGCCTGCCAGCGTTCCGTCGGCCAGCGTCAGCCGGTTGTCGTCGCGGAGGATTTCGCGGCCGTTGAGTTCAAACACGCGGATATCCGACCCTGCCGTCGCCATGGCATCGCTGACCAGAAAAATCTCACCGGGTCCCAGCTTGGCATTCAACGCATTGCGGATCATGGCGGGATGAACATGGATCATGTCCGCGATAAGACCCGCCGAGAATTTTCCCTCGGCCAATGCCGCGCCAACGGTTCCCGGCGCGCGTCCTTGCATCTGGCTTTGCGCGTTGAACAGATGCGTCACACAGCGCGCGCCAGCCTTTGCGGCGGCAACGCAGACCTCATAACTGGCATCGGTATGCCCCAAGGAGACCAAAACACCTGCCGCCGTCAGCGTTTCAATCTGGGCGATTGTGACGCTTTCGGGTGCCAGCGTCACTTTAAGAACCGGCAATAGGGCGGCGGCCTCAAGCAGTGCCGCGACATCCACATCTTCCATCGGGCGGATAAAGGCAGCGTCATGCGCGCCTTTGCGGGAGACGGCCAGATGTGGGCCTTCCAGATGCAGGCCAACGATCCCCGGAACGCCTTGCCGCACGGCCTCAATCGCGGCCGAGATGGCGTTTGCAGTGACCTCGGGCGAATCCGTGATCAAGGTCGGCAGGATCGAGGTCGCCCCGATCTGCGCATGAGCCCCAGCCATGATCTGCAGCGCGGCAACATCCGGCTGATTGTTAAACATCACCCCGCCGCCGCCATTGACCTGCAGATCGACGAAACCCGGCGCGAGAAGTCCACCCTCCAGCGTGACTGGCACATGCCCAAAGTCAAGTTCCGACATGGGAACGACGCCATCAACCCGCCCACCCCGATGCAACAGCGCGTGGTTTTTCACGATGCCGTCCGACGTCAGAATATCCGCTCCGATGAGGGCGTGGGTCGTCTCCGTCATACCGTCTCCGTCACCTTCTTGAGGTGCCGGGGGGCATCCGGGTCAATGCCGCGCGAGGCGGCGAAAACCTCGACCATGGAGTAGAACGAAACGATCAGGCTCAGCGCGTCGGTCAGCGGGTGTAGCGTGCGGACATGTTCGACCGGTGACGCAGATTTGACCTTGGTCGTGGTGGCAAAAACGCGGGCCCCTTTGGCGCTGATCGTGTCGGCGACCTCGGACAACGCGGATTCCGCAGCATCGGCAGCAGCAAAGCTGAGGACAGGAAACCCTTCTTCGACAATCGAGACCGGCCCATGCAGCACTTCGGCCGAAGAATAGCTTTCGGCATGCAACTGGCAAGTCTCCTTGAACTTCAGAGCCGCCTCGTTGGACATGGCCAGCACCTGCCCGCGTCCAAGCGTGAACAGCGAGGGGTTCGCCCCGATCGCAGCACGAACCTCGGGCCAGTCGATACGCGCAGCCTGCGCCAGCCGTTCTGGCAAATCGCGAATGGCCGCCAAAAGCGCCTCGTCCCGCGCCCATTCAGCCAAGACCCAAAGGCCCGCTACGGCCGAGGACACAAATGTCTTGGTCGCGGCCACACTCAGTTCCGGGCCCGCCTGAATATCAATCGTATGGGCGCAGGATGCCGCCAGCGGAGAGGCCGCGTCATTGGTCAGCCCGATGGTCAGCGCGCCATCACGATCCGCGCTGCGAACCATCGCCAGGATATCCGGGCTTTGACCGGACTGGGACACGGCCAGACAAAGGCTGTTTTGCAGCCGGAGCGGCGCGTTGTAGATCGACGCGACAGAAGGGCCGACCGAGGCCACCGGCAGGCCCAACAGGATTTCCGACGCGTATTTGAGATAGGTGCAGACGTGATCTGAAGACCCCCGCGCCACGCTCGTCAGAAAGGCGGGATCAAGGGTCCGGGCGACCTCGGCGGTGGACGCGATGTCCTTTTGACCCCGGCTGAGCAGCCGTTCGACCGCGTCGGGTATCTCATCGATTTCCCGGCGCATCCGGGTGATCTGCTGTTGCATGTGCTTTCCTAGCTGTTTGCAAGGCGCAGTTCGGCCACGAAATCGTAGGCATCACCGCGATAGACAGAGCGGGTGAATTCCACCACCCGTCGATTGGACAGGAACGAGGTCCGCACGATCCGCAGCCCGGCCACGCCTGGCTCGACCCCCAGAACGGCGGCATCGTTGGCCTCAAGGTTGATGGCTGAAATTCGCTGCATGGCGCGTACCGGGCGGTTGCCGTCGCGTTCCAGCACTTCATAGAGCGAGGATGTTACGCCTTCTGGATGCGGCAGGATATCGACCGGCAAGGCCGCGTGCTCAATCGCCATCGGCCGGTCATTGGCCATGCGCAGCCGCGACAGCCGCGCTACCTCTTCGCCCGAGGACAGGGCCAGCGCCATGACCTCTTCAGGTGAGGGTGTGTGGATGCCACGGTCCAGCCACTCGCTGGTCGAATCCAGCCCCCGACGGGTCATGTCTTCGGTAAAAGAGGTCAGCAGAGACAGCGATTGTTCGACCCGAGGCGTTCCGTCCGCCACGAAACTGCCCGAGCCCTGACGCTGCACGATGATGCCACGCTCGACCAAATCCTGCAGCGCGCGCCGGACGGTAACACGGGACAGGCCAGTCAGATGGGCCATCTCACGCTCGCCAGGTAGCGGGGCGCTTTCGGCCAGAACACCGGCCTCGATGCTTTGTTCAAGTCGCTTGCGCAACCGCACGTAAAGAGGGCCTGTAGCCTCCTGTAGCCAGTCGGCAGATTTCAGGAATGTCTCGATAGTGTCGCTCATCAGCCCGCCCCTACCTTTGCCCGCTCGGCCAGGTGACGCGCCAGGATCAGGGCACCGTCAAGCGGCGAGCCCTTGGCCTCGGTCATGCAGGCCTGCATGTGAAGCGGCAGATAGTCTGCGTAATGCGGTGCGACCCCGCCGATCATGCAAACGGGCGATTCGTCGGTGTGACCAAGTGCACGCAGCCCTTGCGCCAGATAGTCGGCCCCGCCTTGCATCAGTTCCTGCGCCACGGGATCGCCACCAGCCGCAGCCACGATGATCTCGGGGGCGAGGCCTGCGAAATCCGAGGGGTTCGCCTGGCCAACAAACGCAACGATTTGCATGGGATCGTCGTCATATTCCGCGCTGATTTTTCGGGTCAACGCGCTGTGCGGTTGAATGCCGTCCATCGCCAATAGAACGCGTTGCAGCAGCTGAACGCCTAACCAGTTGCCCGAGGCCTGATCGCCGATCAAAGCTCCGTAGCCGCCAATAAACTGCGTTCGCCCATCGGCCTGACGGGCCAGAAAGGATCCCGTTCCAACGCCGATCACAGAACCGTCCTGCGCGCCCAACGCGCCCACAACCGCCGATCTGCGATCATCTTCGACCTCGACTATCCGCGAGGGAAGGCTGCGCGCAACCTCCGACGCCGCAACGGCATCCGTCACCCCAGCCAGTCCCGCGTAGGTCGGAATCTCGGCCAGATGCGCTCGGGGCAATTGCGCCTTATCGGCCAAAGCCTGCAGCCCCTCATCGAGGGTGCGCAGCGCTTTCTGACGATCCGAGAAGGCATTGGCACTACCCAATGTCACCTCGACCCGACCGTCAGGTGTGACCATCGCGAACCGGCATTTTGTGCCACCGCCGTCGATTGCAATCAGGTATTGGAAGGACTCATCCATATAGATACCTTTAGGATACCTTTTGCCGAAAAAAAAGACCTCAGCTTATAGAAACTGAGAATTGCCGGCCAAATTGGGGGTTTTTAGCATATTTTTCCAAGGAGAGGTAGACAAAAGGTATTATATAGGTATTACTCTCATCTGGGGAGGAATCAAATGCTGCCGCAAACGGAAATGCTGCGCGACGAGGTCGAAGGGCTTGACCTGCGGCCAGATGTCGACATCCTTGACTATCTGCTTGAGGCGCAGAAGGCAGCATTGAGTGGGCTTGACGGTTGCTTGGATGCCCTCTCAGAGGGGGCTGCTATTCTTACGGATACGGTGCGTCAGGGCGGCAAGATTTACTACGCTGCGGCCGGTTCCTCGGGCCTTATGGGGCTGGCGGACGGTGCCGAATTATCCGGAACCTTTGGCCTTTCGCCTGAGTCCATGGCGATCTGCATGGCAGGCGGGGTGCCACAGGGCGCGGCGATGCCCGGTCATACAGAAGATGATGAAACTGCGGCGCAAACTGTGGCGGCCCAGGTACAACCGAGTGACGCTGTAATCGCCCTTTCCGCCAGTGGCAGCACGCCCTATGCCGTCGAATTCGCCCGTCATGCGCGCGCGCAGGGTGCCAAGGTCATCGGGATCGCCAACAACGCAGAGGCCCCGCTGTTCGACTACGTGGATTGCGCCGTTCACCTGAACACGCCACCCGAACCCATCGCTGGCTCAACGCGCCTTGGGGCCGCGACGGCGCAGAAAGTGGCTCTGAATATGATGTCCACGCTGATGGGCATTCGCCTTGGCCACGTCCATGACGGGATGATGATCAACGTCATCGCCGACAACCATAAACTGCGGCAACGCGCCGAAGGGATCGTTGGAAAAATCGCCGGGGTTTCGGCAGAGCAGGCCAGTGCTGCGCTTACGCAGGCGTCCGGTAACGTGAAACAGGCAATCTTGCTGGCCGCGGGCGCCGACAGCCCGGACCGGGCCGAGGCGCTTTTGGCGCAATCTGATGGCCACCTGCGCCCAGCGCTAAAACAACTTTAAAACCAAACAAAATATCAAGGGAGAAAAGACCATGAAGAAGATATCACTAAGCGCCGTTTTGCTGGCGTCGTCGGCCCTTGCAGGCGCCGCCTATGCCGAAACGGTTCTGACTATCGAAAGCTGGCGCAATGACGATCTGGCGCTGTGGCAGGAAAAGATCATCCCTGCGTTTGAGGCGCAGAACCCGGATATCAAAATCCGATTCACGCCCTCGGCCCCTGCAGAATACAACGCGGCCCTGAACGCCAAACTGGATGCCGGGTCGGCCGGAGACCTGATCACCTGCCGTCCGTTCGATACCTCGCTTGGTCTTTATGAGGCCGGTCACCTGACGGATCTGTCCGATTTGGGCGGCATGGCCAATTTCTCGGACGTGGCAAAATCTGCGTGGCAGACCGATGACGGCGCGGCGACCTTCTGCGTTCCCATGGCCTCGGTGATCCATGGATTTATCTACAACAAGGACGCCTTCAACGAGCTGGGTATCGAAGTCCCGACAACCGAGGCTGAGTTCTTCGCTGCGCTCGACAAGATCAAAGAGGACGGCACCTATATTCCAATGGCCATGGGCACCAATGACCAGTGGGAAGCGGCCACCATGGGCTACAATAATATCGGCCCGAACTATTGGAAAGGTGAAGAGGGGCGTCTGGCTCTGATCGAAGGCTCACAGAAGCTGACGGATGAGGCATGGGTCGCTCCCTATCGCCAATTGGCGAAATGGGGTGAGTACATGGGCGACGGGTTCGAAGCCCAGACTTATCCGGACAGCCAGAACCTGTTCACTCTGGGCCGCGCAGCCGTCTATCCCGCTGGCAGCTGGGAGATCAGCGGTTTCAACAATCTGGCCGATTTCGAAATGGGTGCGTTTAAGCCTCCCGTCCAGAATGCAGGTGATGAGTGCTATATCTCGGACCACACCGACATCGCCATCGGCCTGAACGCCGCGTCACCCAACGCAGAGGCCGCGCGCACCTTCCTGGATTGGGTCGGCTCGGAAGAGTTCGCGACCATCTACGCCAATGCCCTGCCAGGCTTCTTCTCGCTGTCGAGCTTTGACGTGGCGATGGACGACCCGCTGGCGCAGGAGTTCGTAAGCTGGCGTGGCGAGTGTGGCTCAACTATCCGCTCGACCTACCAGATCCTTTCGCGCGGCACGCCGAACCTTGAGAACGAGACGTGGAATGCCTCGGCTCAGGTCATCAAGGGCGAAGAAAGCCCCGAAGACGCCGGTCAGCGCCTGCAGGATGGCCTCGCCTCCTGGTACGCACCGCACCAATAACCACTCACGAAACCAACGGGTCCGGCCTTCGGGCCGGACCCACCCAGAACAGTCGAGGCATAAGATGGGCAACAGCCGGATCAAATGGCACATAGTGGTGTTCCTTGCGCCCGCCGTGCTGGTTTACACTGCCGTGATGATCCTGCCGCTTTTCAACACGCTGCGGCTGGCGCTTTATACCGAGGTCGATCAATCCCGCGTCTTTGTCGGGCTGGACAATTTCCGTACCCTGTTCGGCGATCCCTTATGGTCGGATGCGTTCTGGAATGCGTTAGGTAACAACTTCTGGTTTTTCTTCATTCACATGCTGGTGCAGAACCCGATCGGCATCGCTCTGGCCGCCATGCTCAGCCACCCGCGGCTGAGGTTTGCCGCTTTCTACCGCTCGGCCATCTTCATTCCGACAATCCTGTCTTTCGTGATCGTTGGCTTTGCCTGGAAACTGATCCTGTCGCCGATCTGGGGCATTGCGCCGGACATGCTGGCCGCTGTTGGCCTGAAATCCCTCTATGCTCCGTGGTTGGGGAAAGAGGAGTATGCCCTGACCACCCTGGCGCTCGTGTCAGTCTGGCAGTTTGTCGGTATCCCGATGATGCTGATCTATGCTGCCCTGCTGTCGATCCCCGAAGAAATCCTTGAGGCCGCCGAGGTCGAGGGCATCACTGGCATGGCCGCCTTCTGGAAGATCAAACTGCCGCTGATCCTGCCGTCGATCGGTATCATCTCGATCCTGACCTTTGTGGGGAATTTCAACGCGTTTGACCTGATCTATGCCGCCCAAGGTGCGCTGGCAGGTCCCGATTTCTCGACCGACATTCTGGGCACCTTCATGTACCGCACCTTCTTCGGGTTCCAGTTGCAGCTGGGCGATCCGCATATGGGCTCAGCCATCGCGACGGGGATGTTTGCGATCATTCTGACTGGCGTCTGCGTCTATTTGTTCCTGATCCAGACCCGCATCCGCCGGTATCAGTTCTGAGGGTAGCAAGATGAACAAAGCCCGCAGAAACCCGTTCAATATCGCCGCCATGCATGGCGCGCTGATCCTGTACACCCTGATCGCGCTGTTCCCGGTCTTTGTGATCGTGATCAACAGCTTCAAGTCCCGCAAAGCGATCTTTCGCGAGCCGCTGGCCCTGCCGGATGCCGAGACGTTTTCGATGATCGGCTATCAGACGGTGATGAAACAGGGAGACTTCTTCCTCTACTTCCAGAACTCGATGATCGTCACGGTGGTGTCGCTGTTCTTCATCCTGCTGTTCGGCGCGATGGCGGCCTTTGCCCTGAGCGAGTACCGCTTTCGTGGCAATACCCTGATGGGCCTCTATCTGGCCTTGGGCATCATGATCCCGATCCGTATCGGCACGGTCGCCATCCTTGAGATGATGGTCGCGACCGGGTTGGTGAACACGCTGATGGCGCTGATCCTTGTCTACACCGCGCAGGGTCTGCCTCTGGCCGTCTTTATCCTGTCCGAGTTCATGCGGCAGGTCAGCGACGATCTGAAAAACGCGGGTCGCATTGATGGCCTCAGCGAATACACAATCTTCTTCCGTCTGGTTCTGCCGCTTGTGCGCCCGGCCATGGCGACGGTGGCGGTGTTCAACATGATCCCGATCTGGAACGATCTGTGGTTCCCACTGATCCTGGCACCAGCCGAGGAAACCAAGACACTGACGCTAGGCAGTCAGGTCTTCATCGGGCAGTTTGTCACCGACTGGAACGCGGTTCTGTCGGCGCTCAGCATGGCGATCCTGCCGGTTATGGTTCTCTATGTCATCTTCTCGCGGCAATTGATCCGCGGCATCACCTCGGGGGCGGTCAAATGATCCGAGTCCTTATCGCAGGTCTGGGCAATATGGGCCTCAGCCACGCGCTGGCGCATCACCATCATCCAAACGCGCAGATTGTTGGGTTGGTCAATCGCTCGGGCCGGGTCGATCAGTCGGAGTTGCAGGGATATCCTGCCTTCTCCGACTTCCACACCGCTCTGGCAGAGACCGCACCTGATCTGGTGGTCATCGCGACCTACTCCGACAGTCACGCCGACTATGCCTGCGCCGCGATGGAGACGGGCGCGCATGTGTTTGTCGAGAAACCTCTGGCCACCACGGTCGAGGATGCGCGCCGTGTTGTCGCCAAAGCGGTCGAAACGGGGCGCAAGTTGGTGATCGGCTATATCCTGCGCCACCATCCCTCGTGGATGCGTTTGATATCAGAGGCGCGCGATCTGGGCGGACCCTACGTGTTCCGTCTGAACCTGAACCAGCAATCCACCGGCCCGACATGGGAGACGCATAAGGCGCTGATGCAGACCACCTCGCCAATCGTCGATTGTGGCGTCCACTATGTGGATGTGATGTGCCAGATCACCGATGCCCTACCCGTGCGGGTCAACGGCATGGGCCTGCGCCTGTCGGACGAGATCGCCGCGGATATGTACAATTACGGCCAGTTCCAGGTCGTGTTCGCGGACGGCTCGGTCGGCTGGTACGAGGCCGGATGGGGCCCAATGATGTCCGAAACCGCATTCTTCGTGAAAGACATCGTCTCACCCAATGGGGCCGTTTCGATCACCGAGGGCAACAAAGGCGCTTCGGACGACGTGGACGGGCACACCAAAGTGGGCGGCATTCTGGTGCATCGCCCGGATGGGGACAGTCTGATCGAAATGGACGGCGAACCGGGCCATCAGGAACTGTGCGATGCAGAGCAAGCCTATATGCTGCGCGCCATCGCCGAGGATATCGACCTGAACCGCCACATGAGCGACGCGGTGCAATCCCTGCGAATCTGTCTGTCGGCCGATGAAAGCATTCGAACCGGGCAACCGGTTGACCTGAAGGAGGCGTGACGTGACCGCCCTGAAGCTGAGCAAAGTGTGTAAATCCTTCGGGCCGGTTGAGGTGCTGAAGAACATCGACCTGACCGTCGAGGAGAACGAATTCGTGGTCTTCGTCGGCCCCTCGGGCTGCGGTAAATCGACCTTGTTGCGGGTGATTGCGGGGTTGGAGGATGCAACCTCGGGCACGGTCGAGATCGACGGCGAGCAGGTCAATACCGTGCCACCGGCGAAACGTGGGCTTGCGATGGTGTTCCAATCCTACGCGCTGTACCCGCATCTCACGGTGCGTGGAAATATGGCGCTTGGGCTAAAGCAGGCCGGGCACCCGAAGGATGAAATCTCGCGCCGCATTTCCGAGGCCAGCCGGATGCTGTCGCTTGAGGAGTATCTGGAGCGTCGCCCTGCCGAGCTGTCAGGCGGCCAACGGCAACGTGTGGCCATCGGGCGCGCGATTGTGCGCAACCCGAAACTGTTCCTGTTTGATGAGCCGCTGTCCAATCTGGACGCCGCCTTGCGCCTAAATACACGGGTCGAAATCGCCAATCTGCACCGCCAGATTGACGCCAGCATGATCTACGTGACCCATGATCAGACCGAGGCGATGACACTCGCCGACAAGATCGTGGTCCTGCGGGACGGGCGCGTGGAGCAGATCGGCAGCCCAATGGACCTCTACAACAACCCCGCCAACCGCTTTGTGGCCGAGTTCATCGGCTCCCCCGCCATGAATTTTGTCCCAGCGGATATGATCGGCGGCCCGAAGGGCACCTATTTCGGCATCCGCCCTGAATACGCCACTCATTCCGAGAACGGAGCTCTATCCGGCACCGTGGTGCATGTGGAAAACCTGGGTGCGGATACGAACATCATGGTCGATATCGGAACCGGAAAACCCTTCACCATCCGCGCCTTCGGCCAACACAGGGTTGAACCGGGTGCGCAGACAGGGATCGCGTTCGATCAGGCCAACGTCCTCGCCTTTGGCGAGGACGGTCAGAGACTGTAGCGCTACGCGTCTTCCCCAAGCTCTTTGACGGCGGCCAAGAGGCGGCCGATTTCCTGTTCTGTGTTGTAGTGACAGAAGGAAATGCGGATGCAATCCGATAGCCCCAATGGCCCCAGCACATTGCCCGAGTAATGGTCGGCCTTGCGGGTATGGGTTCGTATGCCCTGCTGGTTCAGTGTCTCGACGACATCCTCGGATGCCTTGCCTTTGACCACGATCGACACCAGCCCCTCACGCGCCGAGTTGTCGGCCCCGGCCAGAATGGTGACGTGATCCATATCGCGCAGACCCGGCAGATTGCCGGTGCCGTTGATTGCGGTGTTGGTCAGATGGGTTTCATAGGCGTGAATGGCACGACCCGCAGCCTCGATCCGCGCGCGCGGGTCAGTCTCGTCCGATACTTCCCCGCCCAGCCAGTCGAAATAGGACACCACATCCGAGACCGTCGCATAGGAACCAGTATCACGGGTGCCGAATTCCCACCCTGTCGCGGGGGCGTCGATCAGCATGTCATGCGGCGTATGGGTGAGACGGTCAGAGATCCAGGCAATCCCGTATCCGTGGCGTGAGAACACTTTGTAGGGTGAGATCGCATAGCCATCGACGTTGTACGCATCCAGATCAAGCTGCCCATGGGCCGCGTGCTGGATGCCGTCGACAATGATATTGCAATCCGGCGCAACCGCCCGGATCGCGGCCGAGATCGCGGTCACATCCATGCCCATGCCCGTCACAGGCGAGGCATGCAGGATCGTCGCCACCGCCACATCCGGGGACATCAATGCGGTGTAGTCCTCAGCCGTGACCAGACCGGTATCGTTGTCATGCGGTACGTTCACATAGTCGAGCCCCGCAATCTCGGCCCAGCGGCGCGCGGCGCTTCGGGTGGCCGGGTGTTCGATGGAGGACCCGATCACTTTGGCCCCTTTGGGTGCGGCCAAGCACGCGGTACGGATCAAGCGGAACAATAGCTCGGTGCCGCTTTCGCCGGCAAAGAACTGGCCGCTTGAGGCGTTCATGAACACGCCCAGATCCTGCTTGGCCTTGTTGATCACATTCTGCGTGCCCTGCCCCGCAGGGTTGATACGGCCCGGATTGTCCGGGATCGCCGCATAAAATGCTGAGGTCTCAGCCACCGATTTCAAAGTCAGGGCGCCGCCTGCATTCTCAAAGAAAATGCGTTCGCCCTGAAACGGGCAAGTTTCGACATGAGCGAACCTGTCGCGAATGGCATCAATAAGCGCGGGGTTGTCTTGGATCATGAGTCAGTCCTGTGGAAAGTCAGAGCGTTCGGACAGCTTGCACAGGCGTGCCGAACAGATCGAATTCAAACACCGGTTTTGTCCCCATGACAAGAAAAAGGGCCGGTTGAAACAACCGGCCCTTCCGCGTTAGTTGAACCGAGGGATCAGTTCGAACCGGCGTTCAGCTTTTCGTTCTGCTCACGCAGCGTGTCTGAGATGATTGCGTACCATTCGCCGGACTGGCGCATCTCGTTCAGACCTTTGTTCATCATCGCGATGTATTCACGCGCAAACGGGTTCGAACGGTGGGCCAGGAAGCTCATCGACGACAGGGTGGACACATAGGGGTTTTCAACGATGTCTTCCGAAGTAAGCCCCATGTCTTTCATCGTTGCCGCAAACAGCTCCACCTCGAACGCGGCGACGTCGGCAGTGCCGGTCAGAACCGCATCCAGGCACTCACGCGCCGAGTTGGGGTGGACGAGGTTCAGGTTCTTGCTGTTCAAGCCGACCTCTTCCAGAACAACCATGCTCCAACCCTGCATACGGCACAGAGTTGCGCCCTCGAGTTCCGCGAAAGTGGTCGCGTTGGTGTACTCGCTTTCGGGCAGCGTAAAGAAGCCACCGACAACGTCATAGACCGGAACGGTTCCGACGAACTGGGTGCAGCGGGCCTCGGTTGCTTCGGACCATTCATAGGACCGGTTGGTGCAGTCCGGCAGGGTCCACGCGATCGAGATGTCAAACGCGCCCAGCGGCAGCAATGTGTCCAGGTGCGACGTCCAGTCATCCACGAAGCTGACCGAATAGTCACGGCTGTTACCCGCACGCTGCAAGCTAGTCGTCGCCAGACGTGTCATGATGCCGCCGCCACTCAGACCTTCGGTGGTAAATGGCTCCCAGCCGTTACCGGCGACCATCTTGATTGGCGGAGCATAGACGTTCGACCGTTTCACGCTGGCCGCACGCTGTTCTTCCGCCGCGATGATTTCCTGCGCCGACTGACCGTTGGGCAGGCTTCCATCCTCACACGGCAGAGCCAAGACCAGGCCGGGCTCTAGCGAATTGGGGTTGGTGATCTCGTTGCGGTTCGCGTTGAAGATCGGCTGATAGTTCGATGTGCCATAGGCTGCGATGGCGATGGTTGCCATCGTGTCGCCGTCCTGCACGGTGTAGTTTGAACAGGCTTCCTGCGCTGCTGCAGCACCTGCGGAGAGTGTGAGGACGGCGGTTGCCGTCATCACTTTGGTATTGAGTTTTTCTCTTAGCATTTTTTATTCCTCCCATAAGTTGGAATGTGGAGATGAGGTTTCAGTTGATTGCGTCTAGCAGTCTTTCGTTATGCTCATTCAGGCTATCCGAGATGATGGCGTACCATTCCCCGGTTTCACGCATTTCGTTGAGGCCCTTGTTCATCAGGGCAAGGTATCTTTGACCCTGAGGATTGGACCGGTGAGTGATGAAGCGAAGGGACGACAGCGTCGAGACATAGGGGTTCTCGACTAGGTCGTTGGCATTCAGGCCCATTTCGCTCATGGCGTCTGCGAACAGCTGCAATTCGAACGTGGCGATGTCAGCCGTTCCGGTGATGACCGCATCCAGGCATTCCCGTGCGGTGGCGGGCTGCACAACCGTCATGGTATCGTCGCGCAGCAAACCTTCTTGCTCCAGATCGTGCAGAGGCCAGCCTTCCATACGGCAGATCGTGGCGCCGTGCAGGTCGTCAAAGCTGGTGGCTCCGGCGTATTTGCCCTCGGGCACGCTGTAGAAACCGAACACGATGTCATAGACCGGAGCCGAGGCGTGGAACTGCGTGCAACGAACCTCGGTCTCCCATGACCATTCATAGCTGCGGTTGGTGCAGTCGGGGATGTTCCAGGCCATAGACACGTCGAACGCACCCAGCGGCAGCAGGGTTTCGATATGCGAGTTCCAGTCATCCACGAAGCTGATCGAGAATTGCTCGTTATTGCCACCACGCTGCAGTGTTGTGGTGCCCAGACGGGTGATGAACCCGCCACCGTTCAGGGTTTCATCCGCGAACGGAGCCCAGCCATTGCCGGTCACCAGTTTGATCGGCCGTTTGAACGCACTGCTCTGCGCAGAGTTTGCAAAACGCTCCTGCTGCGCCGCGATGATGTCGCTTGCGCTCTGACCGTTTGGCAGGTTTCCGTCCTCACAAGGCAGGACCAGAGACAGCCCAGGATCCAGCGCGTTGGGGTTGCTGATCGCATCGCGGTTCGCGTTGAAGATGGGCTGGTAGTTGGACGTGCCATACGCGGTCAACGCGATGGACGCCATGGTATCGCCGTCCTGTACGGTATAATTCGTACAGGCTTGTTGGGCGGCAGCGGCTCCGGCACTGACCGTCAATACGGCAGCGGTTGTCAACGCAACATTATGGAGCGTGAAGTTGGGCATTCGGTGTTTTCTCCAGATAAAATTTGAGATGGCTTTTTAGTTTTCTCAGCCGTTTTCCATTTGATAGCGAAGAGCGGATGACACGATGTCTCGCCATTCGCCGGATTGCTGCATGATCGCCAGACCCTTGTTGAGCGTTTCCAGAATCGCTTCTCCGTCCGGGTTGTCCTTGTGCGTCATGACATTCAGCGACTTGATCGCCGCCAAATTCGGGTTCTCGACTATGCGGTGTTCGTAGCCAAGCCGACCGATGGCTCCGTCGGCCAGGTGCGCTTCGATTGCGACAATGTCGGCCTCGCCCGTCATCACTGCTTCAAAGCACTCGTCCGGCGATTCCGGGCGCAGCAAGGTGATGATCGGCTCGTACAGGCTGACCGCATCCATGTGCGACAGCGACCAACCTTCGGGGCGGCAGATCGTCGTTCCGGCGAAATCAGCGTAGCTGAGCGCTTCGACATAGCTTGTGCCTTCGCGGGCGAAGAACGTGTCGACCACTTCGTAGAACGGGTTCGAGAAGTTGTAGGTCTCACAGCGGTTGCGGTCGTTTTCGGACAGCGCCGCGGGTTCTTCGCAATTCGGACGCGACCAGGGGAAAGTTCCGTCAAACGCAAGTGTCGGCATCAGCAGATCCAGATGCGAGTTCCAGTCGTTGACGAACTGAATCTTGTAGGCCTGCTCGGGTGCGGCGCGCAGCATCGCGGTTTCCACCAGATGCGTATAGAGGCCACGGTGCGGCAGTGCTTCGTCGGTGAAGGGTTGATAGTCGCCGCCGGTGATCAATAGCACCTGACGGTCGCGCACCTCAGGGCGTTCGCCCGTACCGGCGTCGCGGATCAGGGCGGCGCCTTCGGCGCGTGCGGCCTCAATTTCCTCACGCGCGGCGGCCTTTGCTTCAACCACGGCCTGTTCACTGACCTGCTTGGCCTCAGCTTCGGCGGCAGCCACTCGGGCTTCGGCCTGGGCGATCGCCTGTTCTGCACGCTCTTCGGCAGCTTTGACCAGCTCGGCTGCCATTTCGGCGGCCAGACGCTCGGCCTCGGTATCAGCCAGAACCGGAGTGCGACCGATATCTTCAAGGCAGGGCATTTCCAGCACGTCACCGACCCGAATGATGTTCGGATTGGATCCAATCACATCGCGGTTGGCGTCAAAAATGATGCGGAAATCTTCCGTCGCATAGACCTGAATCGCCAGCTCTCTCAGACTGTCGCCGCGCTGAATCTCGTAGTTCGAGCACGCCTCTTGCGCGGTTACTGCACCTGTAGCCGCCGCCAGGGCCAGGCTCGATATGATCAATGTGTTTTTCATGGGTCCCGTTGCTTTGCCTTATTATTGTTTCGCAAGTTTCACGACTGCGATTGAGAGGTTGTCTTGATCAGGGTTGTTCTTCGCCAGCACCGCCTGCTGCAGTGCCTCTGCGATTTCTTGCGCCAATGCCTGCGCGTGGCAGCCTACGACCGCCTGAAGCTCGTCATCAGTCAGGGTCTGCAGGCCATCACTGCCGAGGATAAGGATATCCGCAGACGTCAGTGCCAGCGGATCTTCCGGGCAATCCACTTTGGGAATCGCACCGCCCATGATGACCGAGGTTAACTGATTGCGGTCCGGATGAGACCGCGCCTGCGCTTCGGTCAGCGTGCCGTCGGCAACCTGCGCGTCGATCATCGGCGCCATTGAATGGTCTTCATTGATCTGCATCAGCCCGCCGTCCCGAAACAGGTAGAGCGGGCTGTCGCCAATCGAAATCCAGAACAAACGCTGCCCCAACAGCAAGGTGCCCAGCAAGGTGGACCCCATGTTGCAGCCATCGCCCTGTTCTTCATTGCGGTTCGAAATCAGCGCGTTGGCCTGCATGGCAGCCAAAGGCAGCGCATCTATCGCCGCGCGTTCCGACAGAGTGTCGCTTTCCAGCTCAGCGTCCAACGCCTCGCGCCAGGCGGCAACCACGAGGCTTGAGGCGACCTCACCGGCCTCATGCCCGCCCATACCGTCGGCAATCACCACATAGCCTGCATCCGCTGCGTCGAACATACGCGCAGCGATGGCATCCTCCTGCGTGTCCCGCTGACCCTGGTTCAGGATCAGCGCAACGTCATATGCCGGAGTCGCGAGCATCTATCAGGAATCCCGCCAATCAAAACCTTCGTCGCAGAAGGCCATGAAACGGATCGAGGTTTCGCTGATGCGGATCAGATCGCCATTGGACAGCGCCACGGTGCTGAGAACCGGCTTGCCATTCAGGCGCACCAGATTGGCCTTGCCGCCGTGACCCAGATAGCATTTGCGATCTTCCGGGTCATACGCAATCACGGCATGGTTGCTGCGCGAAATGCCAGTGTCGCCGAAATCCAGCTGGATGGCCTGATCATCATTGCGTCCGATCTGCATCAGACCTTCGGTCAGGGTGATGCTGGACCCACGGCCGGGGCCTTGGGTGACAACCAGCCAACCCACCGGGAAGGTCTCTTGCGCGGCTTCGGTCTTGGCCACCGGCTCGGCGGTTTCGATCAGGTCCTGAACGTGGGTATCTGCGCGTTCGAAACCCAGGAAAGTGGTCTTCACACGCGAACGGCGGTCCTCGGCTGGGGCCGGAGTTGGCACTGGAGTCGGTGTCGGCGCAACCGCTGCGGCCTGCACCTCGGGTTCGGGCTGCGGCTCAGGCTGCGGTTCGGGGGTTTCCGCCACCGGCTCCTGAACTTCGACCTCAGGCTCGACCAGAGCGGCGGTCGGTTCCGGAGTGGGTTCGACCGCGACAGGTTCAATCACTTCGGGCTCTGCCGCTTCGACCTCATCCTGAACCGGCGCTTCGACACGCTCGTCTTCGGACAGATGCAGGGTCACGATCTGCTCGTCAGCTTCCGGCTCGTCAATCGCTGCTTCCTCGGCCACCTCTTCGGTCACCGGAGCCTCTTCTGCGAAGATCGACGTCTCTTCCTCAGCGTCCTCGGCAACATCCTCGGCATCCGAAAACTCGGGCATCTCGCCTTCGGCGGTCAGCTCATCCTCTTCGTCATAGGTCTCTTCATACGCCTCAGAGGCCAGATTGCCGCCGCCCAGCGCCGCGCGTAGCGCGTTGAAATCCGCAATCGGTTCGGGCTTTTCCTCGGCCGGGGCTGCTGCCTCGGTCGATTCTTCTTCTTTGGCTTTGCCGGCACCTTCTAGAAGCCGGCTGAGAGGGCTTTTGTATTTGAACATGGTGTCGACACCTTCAACTTGTTGGCACGCAATTTTGTGCCGTTTCGATACCCGCACCACTTCTGTTCGCGCTGCGGTCTTTAATCTTGAAACCAGGAAACTTTTTACCTTTCTGCGTCGGGCCGGATCCCGTCAGGGTGGCTGTCTTTTCGGGAGCCACCCTCAGCAAACACACGCTGGCAGATTACGTTCGAACCGGTCTGATCACTCCTGCGCAAGAGGCATGGTTACGTTGGCATCTGCACCATTGCGCAATACCGCAAACTCCGCCTGAGGCTGTTCGCCCGACACCAGTTGCGCCAACACCGCATCGAGGCTTTCCGGTCCTTCGAACGCAAGCCCTGTTTCGGCCTCGCTGACCAGCACATCCCCTGTTTGCAAGCTGCCCGACGCGCCCTCGGGCACCTCTGTCACAACTGTCTGCCAGCCACCGACCCCATTGCCGTTGACGCTAAAGCCGTAGCCGTTTTCCAACCCAATCGTGCGGAATGCAGGCAAAGCGAGCAATCCGTTCTGCGCCCGTGTCTCCCCCAGAGGACGGTAGCGCGCAGCCACGCGCAGATACCCGTCGGGATCCACCTGCAGGTTCTCAAGCACCTGTGCCGCAAAGGAGGCATCGTCGCGTACCGGCTTGCCGTTCAAAGTAAAGATGGTAGCTCCGCGCTGAACCCAATCGCCGATCACCGACATGTCCTGATTGGCATCTACACCCGTGATTGAGAACATGTTGCCGGTCGAGGCGCGACGGCGGGACGTGTCAAACGGAACCTCAACATCCCAGTGCGAGAACGCAACCTGAGCCTCGGCCAGATTGACCGGAGCTGCCGCGACCTCAGCCTCAGGCGCGGTCACTTCGGGCGCGACTGTGGTTTCTTCGGGTACAGCTGCGGTTTCTTCGTTCGCGACTGCTGTTTCTTCAGGCGGTGCTTCTTCGGTCACCGTTTCTGCGGGGGCTGCTTCTGTGGCAACCGTCTCCGCAGTTTCATCCGGCTCCTGCTCGCCAGGCTGCACTGCAGCGCTGACTTGTTCCAGTTCCTGTGAAGGCTCTTCAGTTTGGGCCGGTTCGACCGCCGCCGTTTCAGTTTCCACCGCTGCGGTTGCGGGTTCCGCCGCTTCCGTCGCAGGGGCCACCGCCGCTGTCTCGACCTTGTCCGCATCACCGGACATCATCACATACCCACCTGCGGCCAGAGCGATGGCCACAACTGCCACGCCAGCCAGCAGCTTGCCATTGCCGCTTGATCCGCTTTTGACAACCGTATCAACGGCAACCGCTGGTTCTTCGCGAGGCGAGAGCTTGGACAGATCCTCTTCGGCCTTGTCTTCATTGCCCATGACAATGTCGGAATTGCCTGCCAACAAAGCGGTCACAACCGCCTCGGCATTTTCGCTTTCGGCCTTGATCCGCGCTTTTTCGGCCTCTTTGTCCTCCCGGTCCATACCAACGATGACCGAGACCGGACGATAGGCGAATGTATCGAACATCACCCCCGGGCCGCGGAACATACGCAGCCAGTCCAGCGCCGATTGCAGACGGTCGGTGGCATGAACCTCCATCGCCTTGTCGATCGCCTCCAGGAAGCCTTCGGGGTAGCCCTCAAACCGTCCGGTCAGCGGTGTATAGGGATCTTCCTGTCCGTTGTTGAACGCGTTCAGGCGGCTTTGACCATCGATCGGACGCTCACCGCTTATCGCGTGATACAGCGTTGCCGCCAGCACATACAGATCACTGCTGGGGCCTTGCTCAGCGCCGCGCACGTAGAATTCATGGGGCGAGTAGCCATCCTTGATTACCCGCAGCGTCAACAGCGCCGCCGACTTGTTCGCCGCCTGCTCGCGCGCAGCGCCAAAGTCGATCAGAACCGGATCGCCATTCTCGTCGATCAGGATGTTGTCGGGGGAAATGTCCCGGTGCAGCATGCCGCTCTGGTGGATGAACGAGACCGCCGACAGCATCTTTTCGGTCACCTGCACGATGAAGTCGGGGCCGCTTTCGTTCTCGGGCTTGTCCATGTAGTCCAGCAGGTCGCACCCGCGGATCAGGTCCATAGCGATATAGGCGGTGTTGTTGTCCTCGAACACCTGATGCACGTCGACGATGTTGGGATGCACCAGCCGCGCGTGGTTACGCGCTTCCTGGATGAAGAGGTCAACGATCGCGCGCAGGTCTTCGGAGTAGGACGGATCAGCGGCTTCAACAAGGTCACCATCGCGACGGCATAGCGCGCCGGGGAAACATTCCTTGATCACCACGTCCCGCTCCAGGCTGTCACGGGCCAGATAGGTGATTCCGAAGCCGCCATTGCTGAGATAGCTCAGGATTTCATACTGCCCCCGCAGGAGCTTGGCTCCGGGTTGCAGACCTTCAATTTTTGGTTCGTCGTGCGATGCACCGACAGCCTGGTTATGGCTCATTTCAATCCGCCCGTATTTCTCAAATCGCGGTACAGAAAACTGGGCAATCAGCCCGCGAACTCATAACCAAAAACAACCGCAGGACACTTAAGTCCGGTTAGACGTTTCAAATTTGACTTTATTGGGGCCGCCTCATGGCTTCACTATGGATCGTATTTCCCCTAAATCAACATATAGTGCTGGGTCCATCTTGCAATCATAGATATGGTAAATTCACATATATAATTCGAAAACTGAACCGACCAAAACAAGCGGTTGGTCTACGAATTCGAAACAATAGGGAATCGTTTTGGACAGGCCTCGAATCGCCGCAGTGCAGCTCAATTCCAGGTGGAGAGCGTCAGGTTCCGGTCTTGGACTGCTCGGTCGCCACAGTGCTACCAGCCCAGGCGAGGTTGTCGCTCAGCTGCGCCAGAATGCTGATGGCGTCACGCAAAGGTGCGTCGCCGCTTTCGAATTGCAGCAGCAGCAGAAGGTCGGTGGCCTTTTCGAACTCACCGGGAATCCAGTCCGCATCGGGGTCGATCTCGCCGCCCTGCTCCAGACGTTCGGCAAAGTCTTCGACGATTTCCTGACAGCTTTGCAGGAACGCGGCCGGTTCGATATCCGAGGATTCACGCAGGTCCTCATAAATGCTGGCAATCGCGGCCAGCCAGTCTTCAAGAATCGGGTTGTTCAACGGTGGCAGGGCCGATCCAAGCGCAGCTTGGACCGAGGGGCTTTCGGCCTCCGGCTCTGGCTCGGGACCCGCAAGAGTTTCCAGAAATGGCTGAAACAGCTCGGCAATGTCTTTACGGGCTGCGTTCAGGTCATGCATCCGACGCGCGGAGGCCGCCTCGAGCACCTTCTCGGCCAGATTCTGACCGCCGCAGTTTTCCCACAGATCAAAATCTGGTTCAGGTTCTTGCGCCATGGCTTTCACGGCGACAGGCGTACCGATTGGAACCACAGCGTTGAAAAGGCCCTCTTTTTCCTTGTTCAACCGGGCAAGCACACGGTCCAGAGCATCACGGACGTGAGGCAAATCGGTATGCGTGACGGCCAGCAGACTATTGTCACGCAATTCCTGCGGAACCTGTGCCCAGAGATGACGCTCGGTCTCGCGCCAGGCGTTTGTGCCGTTGGTACACCAGATGGCGCAGTCCACGAAACGAAGCAGGTCGAGCGTTGGTTTATATGTCTCGTCAAGCGCGCCCGAGCCGGGCAAATCGAACAACGAGATCTCGCGCAGCGCGGGCGTGTTCAATCCGACCGAAATGAAATCAGGCTTATCCTCGGCCGCTTTCTCAAGCACGATCCCCGAGTAAGTCTTGGGCTCCTTATCCCACCAGCCGACGGTGGTTTCAGGCGCATCCGCAAAGGCAACGATCACGAGGGGCAGCTTCAGATGCTGAGGGCCGGTGGGCAGGATATCCGCCCCGGCCAGCATATTGGCGAGGCTGGATTTGCCCGCGCCGAATTCCCCGGCAAAACCGATATTGACCGCGTTGGACAGACGCTCGGCATGGGCCAGAGCCTTCGCGCGCATATCCTCCAGCGCCGAATCCATTGGCAGGGATTCGGTTGCGTTCAGAAAGCGTTCAAGCTGTCTGACGTCCTTTTCGGTTCCGGGAAATTCGATCATTCCGCTGCCTTTGCTTGTCCTTCGTCCGCGCGCACCGGGCCGAACACCGTTTCCAGTTCATCGGCGATGCGACGGGCCCGGTCGAACGCATACTGCGCTTCGGCCTGAGCATTAGTTTCACCCGATCCGGTCCGGTGTTCAAGATAGCCGCCCAACAGCGCCACATAGTGGTCCAAAACCGTTTTCAGCCGCTCCATCATGTTTTCACGCGCCGTGTCGATCAGATCATCCCCGATCAGTTCGAATTCCTGCACGATCATCCGCTCTGCACGCGTGACGACGCTTTTGCGCGAAATCAGGCGCGACAGCCAGTTCACCCTCAACTCCACCGTAATACCGCGGGTCAGGGCCGTTGTGTCCGGACGGAACCACCGCACCGCGCTGGTGTTCATGCGGTTGTCGACGGGATCCTGCCATCCGGGCAAGGCGCGCAGGGCCGCGTTGGCCTGCATGTCGATCGCGTAAAGCTCGCTCAGCATGCGCTGGCGGACGACCTGCGTGGCCCCCTGGATCAACTCGCGCATCCGGTCGCGTAGAGGGGTAAAGTTCAACTCGGTCTCAGCACCTTTGGCCAGCAGAGGCGAATTGCCATCCGGGCCACGCACCACGGCCGAGACCGCCTCGGCCACCGTGTCATCCATGACGCCGCGCAAATTGGCCAGCACGTCATCCATGTCGCGCGTCATCACCTCGGTCTTCTCGGCGACTAGCGCCCTGAGTTCACCAAGCGTTTTGTTGTTTTCGTCCAGATCAACTGCAGTAGAGCCGTCCTCGGATTCAAGCGCGCGCAGCTCGGCCTGCGACCGTTCAAATTCGCCCTGCGCGAAACTGTTCAGATGCTGCCACGCCATCCGCAGCTGTTCGCTGCGAGGGCCGTCGGCCAAGGCCTGTGTCACATGCCGCCGCAGATCCGGCAGACCAGAGGCGATCATGGCAGCAAAGCGCAGAACGCCTTCGCGGCTGATCGGGCCGGGGCCTTGCTTGATCTCTTCCACACCGTCCAAATACTGCTTCATCTGCTCGGGATGGGCGCGCAGCCAGGCTAGGACGTCATCGTGATTGACGCCGGTCTCATCCCCGGTCAGCGCATAATGTGCCCATTGGGCACTGCCCATCAGCACATCAATGTCCGAGTTCCCCAGCGCTTGTTCCAAACCGTCCAGAACATCACTGCGCACCTTGCCGGCATCCTCGGCCCCGCCGCCCAGCTCATCCACGCGGTTGATGAAGACGACGATCTGGCCCAGTTCCAGCGCTTGCATCAGGCGGAACAGCTTCAGATCAGCCCGTGACAAAGCCTGATGCGCGGACAGAACCACCACAAAGAAATCGGATTCCTTGAGGTATTGGCGCGAGATTTCCTCGCGGATCAGCAGCGGGTCGTTGACACCCGGCGTATCGGTAACAGTCAGCGGAAACGGGAAATGGCCGATGTCAAAATAGACCTCGGCCTTACGGGTGATATCGCTGTAGAGTCCCCGATCCGAGCCGGGGTCGTGGGTTTCGCTATCGCTCGGATCATCACCCGCGCAGACATAGCGGGCCAGATCGTCCGAGTTCAGGTCTTCCAGATCGTGGTGCTGACCCAACAGCTGTTCGTAGCTGTCGCCCAGACGCAGACGGGCGCGGGTTTTCATCGCCTCGACCTGCTCTTCGATCATCTCGCGCTTATAGCTGTCCTCTTCATCAGGGAACATGTTGCGCAGCTCTTCACCCTCGGCGATCAGAGCCTGCCACTGGTGATTGTCGAAGAAGTGGAACTCTGCCCCGTCAGTCCGGCCCGAAGGATGGCCGAAATGCATATCGGTAATCACCGTCGTCCACGGGTTCACATCTGAGGGCAGGTATTCGGCCTGCCCCGTGAAGCCGTTGATCAAACGCGATTTTCCCGCCTTAATCTGCCCGACAAAGGCGATCGACGGTTTCAACCCCGAAAGGTCTCCGACAATGCGCGAGATGAACTGACGGGTTTCGTCATTGCTTGTCTCGTTCATGTCTTCGGCGATGCGAATAAGCTCGCGGCGACTGGTTTCACTCATAACTTTTTACCCTGGCAACAAGAAACACTGGTTTGAATTGATGGAAAATTTGAAGGATCGGGAGGCGCTCATGAGTCACCCCCGGAAAGTTTGGTCCACAGGCCAACAACGGCACCCAGCTTGCGCGCGTCATGCACGGCAATGGCGGTCTGGCCTTGATCCTGCACCACCGCCACGGCGGCCCCCTTACCCCCCGAAGGACGCATGACAATCAGTTGAGGTTGCTGCAGCTCGGACTGGCTATCATCGTTCCATCCGGTCAGATCCGCCATGAAACGCGCTAAAAGATCGGCATCCGGGCTCAATGCAGCGTCCCCTTCGAACTGAGGATCACCCCCGTCGATAAGGCCACGCGCCTGCGCGAAACGCTCGGCACTGTCAAAGAACCCCCGCGCGGAAGAAGTGGCATCCGGTGCCTGAGGCGCGGGTTCTTCAACATCCGGTACAACAGAGACAATAGGCTCGGCCGGGAGTTCGATCCGGTCACAGGCCGTTTCGATTTCGCCAAGCGTGACACCGACGTCATCGGCTTCAAGCTCGGCATCCGGTTTCAGCGAGACAAACTCCAGCGGCGCGGGCGCGTCGGCGATGTCCGACACCAGTTGCGCAAGTTTGCCGATCAGCCCTTCGCGTGGTTCGGTTTCAAAATCAGGCACCATTCCCGACCGGACGCGGAACACATCGGTCACGCGGGCATTGCTGACCTCGATCGCTAGCACGTCCCCGTTAGCCGCGGTAAACTCCAACCGGCGCGGCAGAACGGTGCCGCGAATTGCGCGCAGAACGCCCGCACGGCGCGCAACAGAGGTTTCGCCCTCGACCGGGACGGCAGGCGACAAACGTGCAACCGAGGACCGCCCGATATTGTCGAGCATGTCGAGTATGTTCGTATCCATCATACCGTGACCCCCTCTGGTCCCGTTCAGACTGCGGCCGCAACCGGCCCTAAGCTGAGATGTGATTTGGTAAGCGCCAACCCTACATTCGCGCTGTTGCTGCAGATGTAGCAGACCACATGTTCGGGATACTCCCCGGTCCGCTGGAAAATGATCAACCTGTCGCCGGAAAACACCGCGATTTCCCCAAATCCCGGTGTTTCAGACGCGTCCCCGCCTGCCTCGCGCAGCATGGTTTCAAAAGCCACCACCCCGCGCCCCTGAAACAGGTTTGCCGCGGCCAAAGCCAGCGTGTCCAGCACGTCCGAGGCATCAGGGTCCTTGACGCTGTTACCCAGCAACATCCCCGTTTCCATGTCGACATACCCGGCTGCAACGCAGTCGGGTATGGTCTCCATCGCCGCGGTCAGAGCAACTTGAATAGACATTTAATCCCTGACCTTTTTCATGTCTTGTCGGTGTCGGCTAGAGAACATGCCACTCTGCCCCTCTGTGCTCGCCGGCTTTGGGAATGGACCTGATCGCCTCTTTGGCCTGAGTTTCGATGTGTTCGTGGGCAATCTGGTCGAACTCGGCCAGGAAGGCCAAGAACGCGCGTTGAAGACCCTCAGCATCGGTCGGCAGATCCCCGGCGGCGGCAAGCTCTCGCCACATTGCGGCTGCGCTGGGAAGCTCGCCTGCGGGGATGTCCAGCAGCCCCTCGTTTGCATCTTCCTCAACCTCTTCCGGTTCGGGCTGCGGCATCAGCCGCACTTCGACCAGACCGTTAGTTTCGGGCTCTGGTTCAAAGTCATCGTCATCGCTGCCCGACTGTTCCGCCATCAAAGCCGTGATCGACGAGACCGAAACCTCGATCCCAGGCGCATCAGGCTGGTCTTCTGTGTCCTCCGTCGGCGCAACCTCGGGTGTTTTGGACAGGGTCTTGTTGAGCGACAACAGAAGGTCTTCGGATTCCTCAGCCTCAGGCGCGGCCTCAGCCACATCATTTGCGGCGCTGGGCGTATCCTCCTCTTCGGCAAAGACATTCTCATCTTCGTCTTCCGCGCCCGAGAATTCGAACACGTCCAAATCCGCTTCGGTGTCCGCGAAAGAGGACAGGTCCAGCGGGTCTTTGGGCCCATCTCTGAACTGGGCGCGCAGCTGGTCCTCTTTCGTCTCAGCGGATTGCGGGTCCGGCGTCGGGACCATTTCGGCGCGCAGGCGCTCGGCCTCGTCCGCATTGATCCGCTCCCTCTCCACCTCGTCCGAGCGGCGTTCGACGCGGGACGGGCGCACTGGGAAATTGGTCACCACGCCACTGTCCTGATCTGCCACCTCCGGGGTCTCCGAGGGAACCGGATCCACCAGCTGCAGCGGCGCGACCTCAGCGGTCTCGTCCTTGCGCTTGGGCCGGGTCGGGCGCACCAGCGGGCCGTCAGACTGGCTCTTGTCAATTTGGTACCGCGACAGATGGCCGGCGCGGGTGTCCATGATCTGCTCGGTGATCCCAAGGAAACAGTCGATCATCTTGCCACCACCGCTGCGCGCCCACATCTCGGGGTCGCCGGTCTTGTCACGCGCGGTAATCGCATCGCGGGCGGAAAACAGGATCGAACGGTTGAACAGATGCCCCGCCTCGCGGTTGACCCGGCGCAGAACTTTTTGGCGGTCCTTCTGGCCCAGCGCATCAGCGCGCGTAATCAGCAGGATCGAATTATTCTGCAACCGTTCGGGCAGAGAGACCCATGTCGCCCGCTCTGTTTCCCGCCAAGCCTGTGTCGCATGGGTACACCACAGAACGCCATTGGCCTGTCCAACAGCGCGCTGCCAAACATCGGTTGAGATTTTGGGGTCCGAGATACCTGGCGTGTCGATCAGATCCACCGCCTCAAGAATATCGGCTTCAAGGAAAATCCGAATGAACTGCGCGTCGTTGACACCCACACTCTCAAGCTGATCCAGCGAGATATCTTCTGTGCTGCCATCATGGTGTTTGACGTAAGCCGAGCGGTTGCCATAGCTGAACCAGACTGGCGGCAGCTGGGTTGCGGTGACTTGCGTCGGCAGGGCCTGCTTTCGCAGCAGAAAATTCATGAGTGTCGATTTACCGGCACTGAACTCGCCCATAAGGGCGAAAACCGGCTTACGGCGCGACCACTGCTCGATACGCTCCCATGCCTTGGGGGTGATGAAACGGTTTTGGATGTCTTTTGCCATTTTTCTACTTACGCCGCTTCGTTGCTTAGATCTTTGAGGATGCTGCCCAGAATCTCGTCACGGGATTTCTGCAATTGCAGACCCGCCATCAGCGCCGGATTCTGCCCTGCATCCTTCTCGGCCGTGGCCGAGATATTCAGCAGGGTTTCCTTCTGCTCGCGCAGGAAGTCGGTCAGGACGGCCCGCACGTTTTCAAGCACAGCGGCGACCTGATTTTCTTCGATATCCTTGGTGATCGAGTTCGCCTCGGACGCGATCAGACGGGTGTAATCGGATGCATAAGCTTCGAACCCTTTGCGCCGCTGCCACCAGCGCCGCCACCACGTGCTTTGCAGGTCCAGTGCGATGGTGCGGCCAATCCCCAGCGGAGGCGGTACACGGGGCACGATCGGGGCTTCGATGTTGAACTCACCCAGATGATTGCCAAGCAGTTTCTGATAGAGCGCCTCGACATCCGCCGCAGCTGCAGAATAAAGCGCGCCGGCTTCTTTGCGCATCGAACGGGCAAAACTGAAATACGCCGCTTTTTGCAGCGTCCGCAGACCTGCAGGGTCATACTGCCACGTACCCTGTTCACCATTCTGTTCCAGGTGCGAAATCAGAGAATCGGTAGCCCGTTTGACAAAGCTCGTCTCGGCCGAGTTCAAGCGCTCCAGCACCTTGTCGCGCAGCTTGGCGGTCAGGTCAGCGGCCTTTTTGTCATACTCGGCGGACACGGCGGCAATCGCATCCTCGGGCGACGCACCGTCAAGATCGCGGACGACGCCCTCACCTCCGGACAGGGTCTTTGCGACAGCAGTGGCGCGAATCTGGCTGGCAATGTTACGCGCCCGGTGGCGCACGCGGTCCAGCAATCTGGCCCCTGCCCCTTCGGCGATGCGTTCGTTCATTGCCAGTAGCAGATCGGGCAGGCCCGAAAGCGCCCAAATCTTGTCGAGCGACGGCGCCTGATCCCCGAACCCTGCAGCAAGGTAGAAAGTGTTCAGGGTCTCGCGCGATTCCTCGGTCAGAATATCCGGGTTGCCGGTCAAGGCCGCCTCGGCCCAGAGGGCACTGCCGAAAACAACACTTGTGTTGGCATCGATGTTGTTCTGTTTCAGCGTGTCCTGAATCCGGTCGCGAATCTCGGGCACTTGGTTCACCGGATCAGCCAGCTCATCGATACGGTTCACGAACAGCACGATCTGGCGATTTTCGAACTGGGCGATGATCCGCATCAACGCCATGTCCATCGTGGTCAGCGCCTGGCTTGCAGCCAGCACGACAACACAAACCTCGGACCCGCGCAGGCTACGCAGCGTGATCTGCTCGCGCACCATGAAGGTATCGTTCACACCGGGTGTATCGCAGAGCTTCAGCGCAATCGGGTATTGCGGTATGTCCATGTAAAGCTCGGCCGACTTCGTCACATCGGCGAACCGTCCGGTCTTGGGGTCGATATCCGGATCGTCCTCATCGCCCAGACAGACGTAGCGCTGGATCAGCTCTTCGTCGAAATAATCGTACTGGTGGCTTTGGCCCAGAATCAGGTCGAAATGCTTGCCAAGACGTTCTTCTGATTTGGCCTTCATCTCACCGATCTGGCGGCGGATGTCGTCCATTTCGTCATCCGCACCGGCCCGGTTGGCCAGCTCACCCAGACGACCGCCGCCCACCATCAGGTTGTCCCATTCTTCCTGCTCGAAGAAGGTGAACTTGGACTTAGTGTCGCCCGGCGGACGCGTGTTGATGTTCAGCGTCGTGACCACCGAGGTCCACGGGTTGACGTCAGAAGGCAGCAGCGCAGGACGGCCTGCCAGAATGTTGACGATCGAGGACTTGCCAGCCTTGACCTGCCCCACCATCGTTACGCTGGCGGTGAAGTTTTCCATTCGCGTCTTGAGCGTCGCCAGACGCGCCGAGGAGCGCGCATCCGCCACCTCTGTCAGTTGGTCGATCTGCGATGTCAACGACGTCATCGCCGACGTCATCGGCATCAGAGCTTCGTTGCCCACAGACAAAAGGTGGTCATTGCGCGCCATGTTTAGCCTCCGGTTCCTGTTGCCGCGATCCGATGCGCGTGATCCGCGCCTTGAGCCGGAATCCCGGTCAGGGTGTCGATACGGGCGATCAGGTTCAGGGCGTTGCCCAGAATCTCAGCCTCAGCCCGCGGTGTGATGGTTTCATAGCCTTCGGAATCTGCCAGAACCTCGATCGAGCTGAAGCGGTCGCCGTTTTCCAGGCAGGCCACACGACGCCCGGTCGGAAAGCCGTCAGACTTGCTGGCGGGCAGCGGCATCCGCGCGTTTGCCAGCAGATAGTGCTGGCCCGAATGGGTGCGCAGTGAAATTCCAAAGCCGGTATTGGGGTAGTCACGGTTCAGGGTTTTGAGTTCACCCAGAAAACTCTCACGTGCAAAGATGACGGCATCCTGCTCGTGGGCAGCGGAGTTGTTCGGATCGGTCACAGCAAAGAACCTCGAGACTGGAGTTGAGCAAAAAAACTCGTAAGGGCGCCTAAGTGGCAGAAAAGACTCATTAACTCCTACGCGACCAAGAAGCCCGTTCAAGGCGGTGTTATTTTGACGCGAATAAGATATTTTGGCGTTTCAAATGTGGCGCCATTAAGGCGCGCGATTCATAAGAATGCCTCAACCCCTACGTGTACGGGGTTCTTCTTCAAAAACACCTATCTCGCGACAAACCGCATAGTCTGCAAATTGGCAACGTTGGCGGACTATACCGCAGCGCTTGGCAAATACCAGCGAATCGCAACGGCGTTTTGTTCAAGCGCAAAAACTTGCCTTTGAATGGATTTTACCCCTCGCGCTTGCGGAAAAGCTTTGCTATCCAGCGCTCCAGTCCGACGCATAAGCGTCCGGTTGCGGGTGTGGCGAAATTGGTAGACGCACCAGATTTAGGTTCTGGCGCCGCAAGGCGTGGGGGTTCAAGTCCCTCCACCCGCACCACTGGTATCCATAGGCGATAATTGTAGCGTTTCAGCTGGTCCGCTGAGCTAGCTGTGCCTTCGAAACCAGAGGCCAGTTTCTTAGTTTCGCGATCCGAACCATTTGCGGTAAATCTCGTCATAGGTTCCATCTTCGCGCAAAGCCAGAAGCGCCTGATTGACCTCTTCCACCAAGGGTGATCCCGTTGGGAAGGCTATGCCGTAGTTTTCGCGCAGGAAGATTCCTCCGGTCATCGTGGCGATCCGACGACCCTCATGGGCCGCGAAATAGGACAGGACAGGGGCGTCAAACACGACCGCGTTCAGGTCTTCGGCCTTGAATGCCTCCAACATTTCATTAAGCCCGGGGAAGGCGACGTATTCGATCTCGCGCCGGTTGAGAAAACTGGCAGCAGTCGATCCTTCGATCGTGCCAACATTCTTGCCGTAAAGGTCATTGACCGAATTCACATTCCCGGTGATCGCATCCACCGTCATGACACTGGTGATCCGGGCGGTGAAAACCGAGACGATGAACAGGGACGACACCACCAGTATGACGCCTAAAATGCGGCCAAAGGGCGTACGGGGCATCCTCTCTTCAAAGCCGCCATTGACGACCAAGTTCAGTGCCCACCAGAAGGATGGGAACCATGCCTCGTTCAATTTTCGGTCGAAATAGGGCTGCGCGCGACGTTCGAACCCCCACATCAGCATGCCGCCCCCCAGAAGGATGGCAAAGGCCAGGCCGATGGCAAAGAACAGCTCGGCCGACAGTAGCGCCTGCAGCAACGACGGCTTGCGCGCCGAATCCGAGGGCACCATGATCTGCAACCCAGCCTCGAAGATCGGCTGGCTGAAATCCATCTGCGTCTCACGCAGCGCGGTGATCGAGATATTTGCGATCGCCAAATCCGCCGTGCCATCCTGCACGGCCCCCAGCATGTCTGCGAAGGCCTCGACCCGGGTAACGGAGTACTCCCACTCCAGCGACTCGGCGAGCGCTGCCAGCAGGTCCATCGAAAAACCAGCCTCGGCACCGTCCTCGACATAGGAAAACGGCGGGCGGGTCACCGTGGTGACGTTCAAGGTTTGGGCCAGGCTTTGCTGTGCGAGAACGGCGAAAGTCAGGCTGATCAATGCGTAAAAGGCGCGTTTCATGGTCAAATTACCTGTTTCGCCGCCCTGTAGCGCGATTGAGGTCAAAACAGCAAGGTCACCGCAGGGTAAAGCACCATGTTTTATTGGCGTCTCAACTCGACACATTGTGGGAATTACCGGGGGAATCTGGCGGATTGGGGTTGGCAATCCGGCCAATTCGTTGAATCTGTGCGGGAACCTGAACGAAAACCCAACCCCGAGGCCCGAAATGACGGACGCAGTTCAATTGACAGCGGATTTGATCCGTTGCCCATCGGTCACACCCGTTGAAGGGGGGGCTTTGGTCTTGCTGGAAAATCTGCTGTCAGATGCGGGGTTTGACTGCACGCGGGTGGATCGCGGCGGCATCTGCAACATGTTCGCCCGTTGGGGGACCAAAGGGCACCCGCGCAGTTTTGGTTTCAACGGCCACACCGACGTTGTTCCGGTAGGCGATGAGGCCGCATGGACCAAGCTCCCCTTCGGGGCCGAGGTGCATGACGGCGTTATGTTCGGACGCGGCACAACCGATATGAAATCCGGAGTTGCGGCCTTTGCTGCCGCCGCTATTGATTTCGTGCGCGATACCCCACCCGACGGGGCCATCATCCTGACCATCACTGGAGATGAGGAAGGCGATGCGCTGGACGGCACGACGGCCCTGCTGGACTATATGGATCAATCGCATGAGCGGATGTCGGTCTGTCTGGTGGGCGAGCCAACCTGTCCAAACCATATGGGCGAGATGATCAAGATCGGTCGGCGCGGCTCAATGACCGCATGGTTTACGGTGACCGGGGTGCAGGGGCATTCGGCCTATCCTCATCGGGCGAAGAACCCTCTGCCGGCAATGGCGCAGTTGATGGACCGGTTGGCCAGTCACGAATTGGATCAGGGCACCGATCACTTCGATGCCTCCACGCTGGCCGTCGTGACAATCGACACCGGCAATGCCGCGACCAACGTGATCCCGGCGCAATGCAGTGGGACGGTGAATATCCGCTTTAACGACCTTCATTCCGGGGCCGCCCTCAGCGATTGGTTGCTGCAGGAGGCCGATCAGGTGGCGCAGGATTTCGGCGTTGAGATTGAGACACGGATCAAGATCTCGGGCGAAAGCTTCCTGACCCCTCCGGGCGCGCTGTCCGATCTGGTGTCAAATGCCGTCAAAGCCGAGACCGGCATAACGCCCGAGCTGTCGACTACGGGCGGCACGTCCGACGCGCGGTTCGTCAAGAACCACTGTCCGGTGGTCGAGTTCGGGCTGGTCGGACGGACCATGCATCAGGTGGACGAATGCGTCGAGGTGGCTCAGATCGAGCAACTCAAGGCGATCTATACCCGCATCCTGAAAGACTACTTCGACTGACTTGTACAGGGGGCTGCGATTTTAGCCATGACGCCGTCGCACCGCCGTGCTAGGCCAAACCCATGACTCGCATCCCCACCAAACAAGAGGTCCTGGATTGGATCTCGGCGAACCCCACCCTGACCTCGAAACGCGATATCGCCAAGGCCTTTGGCATCAAGGGCGCGGATCGGATTGATCTGAAACGCATCCTCAAAGAGCTTGAGGCCGAAGGACATCTGGAAAAGCGCAAGCGCAGCTATCGCGACCCGGACCGTCTGCCTCCGGTCAGCGTGCTGCAGGTGAAGGCTCCCAATGAGGATGGCGACCTGTTCGCGCGGCCATTGGAATGGCATGGGGAAGGGGTTGAGCCGATTGTTCTGCTGATCACTCGCGCCAGCGACCCTGCCTTGGGCGAAGGCGACCGGATTCTGGCCCGTCTGACCGTGGTGCAGGAAGAAGACCACAATTACGAGGCCCGCCTGATCCGCCGTATCGGGACCAATCCGCGCAAAATTGTGGGCCTGTTCCGCAAAGGGGCCGAGGGCGGGCGGATCGTTCCCATCGACAAAGCCAGCCAGACCGAATGGCAAGTGCCCGAAGGTGCGGTGCATGGGGCGAAAGATGGTGAGCTGGTCGAGGCCGAACAGGCCGGACCCAAATCCCGCATGGGCCTGCCCCGCGCCCGTATTGTCGAACGTTTGGGCGACCCGTCCGCGCCAAAGGCTGTGTCGCTGATCGCGATCCATCAACATGGCATCCCCGACGAGTTTCCCGACAAGGTTATCGCCGAAGCGGACAAGGCCAAACCCGTTGGTCTGAAGGGTCGCGAAGACTTGCGGGACATGCCGCTGCTGACCATCGACCCCTCGGATGCGCGCGACCATGATGACGCCTGCTATGCCCATGCCGATGACGATCCCAAGAACCCCGGCGGCCATGTGATCTGGGTCGCCATCGCCGACGTCGCCGCTTATGTGCAGCCCGGCACCGCGTTGGATCGCGAGGCGCGCAAACGCGGCAATTCCAGCTATTTCCCGGATCGCGTCGTGCCGATGCTGCCCGACCGTCTGTCCGGTGATCTGTGTTCGCTGCACGAAGGCGTCCCGCGGGCCTGTATCGCCGTGCGGATGCAAATCGACGCCGAAGGCAACAAGATCGGCCATCGCTTTGTGCGCGGCCTGATGCGCTCGGCCGCGTCGCTGCACTATGCTGAGGTGCAGGAGGCCATCGACGGAAACCCCAACGACCGCACAGGACCGCTGTTGGAGACGGTTCTGAAACCGCTCTACGCCGCCTATGCTGCGCTGAAAACCGCGCGTGCGACGCGCCAACCGCTGGAACTGGACCTACCGGAACGCAAGATCGTTCTGTCCGACACGGGTGAGGTCACCAGCGTCGCCTTCCGTGATCGTTTGGACGCGCATAAACTGATCGAAGAGTTCATGATCCTCGCCAATGTCGCAGCGGCTGAAACGCTGATTGCGAAGCGTCGGCCCCTGCTGTTCCGCGTCCACGAAGAACCCGCGCCTGAAAAGCTGGAAAGCTTACGTGAAACGGCCCAAGCCGCTGGCCTAAACCTTGCCAAAGGGCAGGTATTGCAAACCCGTCACCTGAACGCCCTGCTGAACGCGGCGGCGGGTACCGAGGATGCGGAGCTTATCAATCTGACGACCCTGCGGTCGATGGCGCAGGCCTATTACAACCCAGAAAACTACGGTCATTTTGGGTTGGCGCTGCGGAACTATGCACATTTCACCTCGCCTATTCGGCGCTATGCTGACCTTATTGTCCACCGCGCGCTGATCTCGGGCCATGGCTGGGGTGATGACGGTCTGACCGAGGATGAAATCGCGCGGCTTGACGAAACCGCGACGCATATCTCTGACACCGAGCGGCGCTCGATGATGGCTGAGCGCGACACGACTGACCGCTATCTGGCGGCCTATCTCAGCGAGCGTGTGGGCAATGAGTTCACGGGCCGGATCAGCGGCATCGCGCGGTTCGGGGCCTTCGTGAAAATGGACGAAACCGGCGCGGATGGGCTGGTGCCTGTCCGATCGCTGGGGCGTGAGTTCTTCCATTTCGACCGCGAGGCGGGAACCCTTATGGGCTCGGATACCGGTCTGATCATAGCAATAGGCCAACGTGTCACCGTGCGCCTGACCGTGGCGACGCCGGTTACGGGCGGCTTGGAGTTGGAGCTGCTCTCCATCGACGATCAGGCCCTGCCCCGAGGACGCGGCCCGAAGGGACGCGCAACCAGACGCAAGGCCGTCAGCACCAAGCGCAAGAAGGACAAAATCAAGCGCAAGGTCGAACGGAAACGGCGTCAGCGCTAGCCTTTGCCCGCAGGTTGTGACGACCCCTGTGCAAAGACCAGCAAGTCTCGCATGCGGTCGTTCAGGTGGGGCTCAATCTGTTGCCGCGCCCGTGCGATCCGTGCGCTTTCCTCCAACTTGCGGGACAGGGCGTCGATATCCACGCCGTTTCGACTCAGCCAGTGCTGCAGCGCTTGCTGATCAAGCAGGCCGTGTTGCTGTCGAAACTCTGATACTGCACGCACAAGGTCTTCGCCCGGCACGGGTTGCCCGGAGTGCTGGTCCAGCGCAAGAGCCAGCGCGTCGATCTCTGCGGCAAGGCGCAGCGCGTCGAACCGATCACCGGAGGCGGTCTTGCATCGCGCAAGGACCTCAGGATCATTCAGCGGGTTATGAGACAGCACGCCTGTCAGAAGGGTTTCGAACGCATCCGTATGCCGGAACTCGAACGCTGGCGCGACTGGAAGCGTATCGTTAAGCCAGTCGCTCTCGACACGCTGCAAACAGGCCTGTGCATCGCGGTTTTTCTGATCAATTCGGCCCTCGGGAAGCCATGCCTCAAGGCGGTCTGCGGCGGCTGGGTCCAAAGCTGCACAGTCTTCCAGGAGGCTGTCAAAGCTGCGATCGGGATAGAATCTGCGACGGGCGGCTGCGACAAGGGCATCCGCCAACTGCCGCTCAACAACCTGCGCGGCGACAGCGGCATCCAGTGTCCAGCGGATGTTCACCAGTGGCTCTGAGAGATTGGCAAAACCAACCTCATCGGGCGCATGGATCAGAGCGACCTCATCATCAGCCTCAAGCCGGAATTGGGCGAACGCGTCAAAGATCTCTCCGACCCCGATCATGCCAAAACAGCCAAGCTCACAGGCGCGCAGAGCCCCGATCGAGGCGGCACCATAGACGGAGATGCCTTCGGACAGCGCCCAAAGGATTTCCTTGTGGTAGACGGCGGGCAAGGCCTCGAAATAGCCATCCAGCAGGATGATGGCACGTGGGCGGGCGAGCGCCGCCTTCAGCAGATCACCCTGCGCCGCAGGTCCAAGACGTCGGATCGGCAACCGGTCTTCCACGTCACACCGGCGCGGCAAGGAAGGACCGGCAAAGAGGATGATATCACCTTGGCTCATGACACATGTCGCGCGCGCGCTCCGGGGCGGTATCCGGGTGCGTAGGATGTACCTTCAAGCCCCGGCGCAATGACCCGCATGACTATTGCGGGCAGGTCGGGCACCGAAAGATCAACGGCGACCGGCACCTCAAGCCCGGCCCGTTCAAGCGCGGCAAGCATGCAGTCAAGGCTGTCACCAGGGGAGCGGACCTGATGCAACGGCACCTGATCGAACCCGTGCGGCGTGTCCGCCTCAACGATCTCGGCGCGCTGCGATCGGAGCGTTTCCGCATTGCGCCGCGCTTCATAGTAGTCGCGCGTCCGATCATCCCGCGCGCCTGAGATGAGGGTCAGCCGACTTTGCGCCGCTTCGGTCAGGGCACGAGACAAGGCTATGCCCCGCGCAGGGTGGCATCCTGCCCCCGAGGCCGCTTGCAAGCCACGTCTCGTGTCATCCTGACGGTCGATGATCGTTGCAAAGAAAGCGGGAATTCCAAGGTCCGAGGTCACATCCCAGACTGCGCAAGCCACCCCTGCGGCGTCGAACCTGTCAAGAAGCGCTTTGCAAGTCGGGTCTGTGACGGAGCGCAGATCGACCCGGCAAGACGCCGTGATGCTGGGGTTGCGCTTCCATAAGGTCACAGCATCGCGCTCAAGCGTTTCGGCCAGCGCCTGACAGGTGGCCTCATCAACGCTGCTGCCCGAGGCGAGGCCGGTCGACGACATCAGAAAACACCCCAATCCGGGCTGGAGGGGCAGCGTGTAATCCATATGGACGAGCTCGTAAGGAACCCAGACCGAATGATCATCTGAGAGCGCCTTGCCCTCGGTCCAAAGCACAGATTTGCCGCGCGAAATAGGGTGATCTGAAATCTGGGGCAGACGCTCAAGATCAATCACTTTTTCCGCCTTCGCCAAGTCATCGGCACTCGCCAGACGCAGGGGCAAAACCGGAGTTTCTGCACAGCTGAGCTCGACCGCCTCCATCAAAGCCGAAACCTTTGCATCCGCGACGGTCGCGCCTTTGCCTTGCGTCACGGCCAGAGACCGCGAATTCGGACGATGCGCGGCGTAGACGGGTATGCCGATGCAATCCAGGCCAGTCAGATCAGCCAGCCGGGTGACGCCAAGGCGTTTCATATGGGGCAAGACGCGGTCCAGAACCTGTACGGACGGAACCGCGTGGGCAGGTGCTCGGTGCTGGTCGTCCTCCTCCTGCCTCATCTCTGTCAGCGGGGCTGATCCTAGCTGCGTGTGAATTTGTGCCTCTGTTTCAGCCCGTCGATATTGACCAGATAGCAGGTGCCTTCCGGTTCGAACTTGTCAGGCGGCAGGAAGTCTTTGGGCGGTATGGTGGCAAGGTTCACACCACATTCCAGAAGCTCTCGCACCAAGGCCCAGCCCTTGTCGTTCTGGTACTTCTCAGGATCAACCTGATAGGCTTTGTTGTCCCAGACCTCACGCGGGATATGCAACACTGTGCCATCATCGCTTGCAATAATCAGGTCGTGTCTAAAGTTCTCAATATCGCTTTCGGACATTATGTCTCCTCCAATCAATAAAGGCGTCTTCACTACAGCAAATCGAAACCGTTGCCGCAAGCTTTCCCTCGCGCTGGGTCAATCTTCCGCAAATGAGCCGTGTTAGAGGAACCCAGAATAGCGTGCAGCGTCGATCAACGCGGCAATGCGTCTTTTGATCAGGGGCACGTCATCCGAGCCTGTCAGGGTGGCGATATCTGCCACGACATTGCGAAGCGTCTCGGGCAGGTTCTGCTGACTGCTGTCCAGAAGGCACACGCATAGCTTTGGCACCTCGGAGAGGTCTTTCTGCGTCTGGCTGGATGCGATCAAAGGCAATAGCGCGGACCATTCAAACGGATAAGCGATCGAGGTCTTCTCGAACTGAACAATCGCGTCGCGGGCCAGCTTGCACGCGGTACTGTCTGCGCTGCGCTGCCAAGCCTCCCACGACAGGTTGGCGGTCGCCAATGCAATATACTCATGCATCTTGAGTTCCCGCGCCAACGCAATGCTGTCATGAGACAGACGCGTGGCCTCGGATGGGTTGTGCATGCGCCGGTAGACGAGGGACAGATAAGTCATGCAGCGCAACTCGATCTTGCGGTGACCGGATTGGCGCGCGGCCTCCAATCCTGCGCTCATCGCCTCTTGTGCCTGTGGCAGGCGGATGCTGTGCAGATTGACGAATCCAAGGATAAACCGAGCCGAGGCTATAATGGCCAGATTGCCGGTTTCCTCAGCCGCAGACACATAGTTCGATGCGGTTTCAATCGTGTCCTCGGTGGGATCATAGCGCGACATTCTTAGGTCACGCAGCACCAGTTGATCGAAATACTCGGCGCGTTGTTCAGCGGTCATGCTGCCCACATCCTGCGCCAGCCCGGCCGCCAGTTGAGACATCGCCTCGCCATCTCCGCTCCAGTAGTGAACGTTGAGCGTATTAAGTTGGATGTCGATCCACTCCCGCAGTAACTCGGCGTCGTCCCGCCACGCGGTTTGATCCAGCGCGGCCTCGGCGGCGGCAAGTTCGGCCAGTGATCCCGCGCGATCCTGTTGCAAGGCATTGCCGGTCAGACGGTGTAACCTAGCAGTTTTCCGCGGGTTGTCTTGAACCAACCCTACGGCCTCACGATAAGCCGCAACCGCGCCGTCAAGGTCGTGAACCAAGGTCAAGACGGTGCCAAGCTGTTCCAGCAGATCGGCACGTTCCGGCAGTGTGCCGGGGTGTAACCCGTCCGAAAGGGTGACCTGTTCCAGATGGTTCAACGCGGATTTGAAATAGGCAGTGGCCTCTGTATTCGCGTAGCGCGAACTTGCCTGCTCCGCCGCTTGCTGGAAGCACCGTGTTGCTTCCGCATGGTTGCCGGACAACCCCCAATGGCTGCCCAGAGCATGGGCGGGCGTGATTTTGCGAAACCGCGCACCAAGTACAGCCGCAATACGCGCATGCACCATTGCACGCACGGATCGCAGCATGGTCTCATACGCTGCATCGCGCATCAGGGCGTGACGGAATGAGTATCTGCGAGCCGCAGCCGGGGCGGGAACAATAATCTGCGCCGATACCAACGTGTTTAAATGAGCCGACAGCGCATGATCGGATTCATCAATCACGGCAGACAGAACGTCGAAGGAAAAATCCCGACCAATGGCCGCAGCCGTCTGCAGTATCCGGCGGGATTCGGGGTGACGATCAAGGCGGGCGACCAACAACTCGTTCAGCGTGGTCGGTACCGCCGTCTCATCAATCGAGGTGCCGCCCCCATCGGTTCGGTCAAAGACCCCGGTTTCAATGAACGACTTGGAAAGCTCCTCTGCAAAAAGCGGCACCCCGTCGGACCGATCCGCGATCAATTCCAGCACCGGCATCGGCACCGGTTTCAGATCGTAGACATGCGCCGCAATCTCACCGATTTCCTCGTTGGACAGCCGGGTCAGTTCGATGCGCGTATTGACCTCCCACGCGGTTTGAAACGCGGGCCTGCCGGTCAGCAGCACCATGACCTGCTCATCTTTGAACGTCTCAAGCAGCCGTCCCAAAAGCTCTTTTGTGGTCGGGTCGATCCAGTGAAGGTCCTCGAAGACAACCAGCACTTTCTTGTCGCGCACATACCATTCGAACAGAGCGATCAGCGCCTGAAACGTCATCTCTTTCCGGCCCAGCGCATCAAGCGGCAGCGTGGTGTCGCGCCCGTGTTCTCGAAACTGCATCAAGGCATCCGCCAATGAGGCTGTCTTGCCCGGGTCCAGTGTTGTAGCCGAAAAAATCTGTTCCAGCCGCTGGGCTGTGTCCCCGGCCGAAAGCTGCCCCCCGCCCAAAACCATAGACCAGATTTGGTTCAGTACCGGATACAAGGCGTCATTGGTATGAAAGGGCGAGCATTGAAAGCGCAAAACGTCGCCCTCGGCCTCAAGAACATGCGATACGAACTCTTCCACCAGTCGGGACTTGCCGATCCCCGGCTCACCAGAAATGAGCATCGAGCGCGGAACGCCCTGCGCGACCCGCTCCCACGCGCTATCCAACTGGCCCAGTTCAACCTTGCGGTTGATGATCGGCAGCTTTTCTTTTGACCGACGTTTGAAATCGGGGGTGGGGCCGTCCGTTGCACCTTCGACGCGCCAGATACGCACTTCGCCGCGAAAGCCTTTCAATTTGTGATTTCCCAGATCGGTCAGATCGAATTTGCCTTCGACGATCTTCTTGGTTTCATCCGAGATCGCCAAGGTGCCCGGTTTTGCCATCAACTGAATTCGAGCGGCCAGATTCGGCGCGCGTCCGACAGCCTGATCCTCTTCGATGTATGAGTTCCGGATCAGATCCCCGACAACGACATTGCCCGTTGCGATGCCAATACGGCAATTCAGCTTAACCCCATGCGGGCGGCCCAGAAAATGCATCGAGTCGGCGATGCTCAGCCCCGATCGGATCGCCCGTTCGGCGTCATGATCATAGGCCTGCGGCCAGCCGAAATAGGCCAGAACGCCATCGCCCAGATACTGCGCGACAAAGCCGCCATATTCCTCGACAATCTCGGTCACGGCGCTTTTGTAGCTGGTCAATAGGGTCGAAAGCTCTTCGGCATCCAATTGTTCGGACAGTTGGGTCGAGCCGACAAGATCCGTAAACACCACTGACAGCTGCCGCCGCTGTTGCGGCGCGACCGAGTGGCTACGATCCGCCTTTTCCGCAAAAGGGCCGTTTGCCAGGTCCGATGCCTGCCCGCTGCGCAGCAAGGCAATCGCATTCAGCAATTGACGGCGATGGCCAACCGACGCGATCCCCATATCCCTGAGGTCTTCTGCAGTAATCGTCGGCAGCAGGCTGCCATCCACATCATGGTCATGAAACGCCGAGATGTAGCGCTCCATTCCAAGCGCGCGCAGCCAATCGTCGAGATCAATTGCCATCGTGTTTTTTCACCATTCACCCTACCAACGGGCACTTACGGCACGGCTGAAACACACCAACCGCCCGCCTGAAGCGCTGCAATCTGAAAGCGAGCGCAAAAAACAATTATCATCATGATACCGATTCCACTATCCTCGGAATCGCAACATTATCAAGGGGAAGAACGTCGTCGTGCCCAACTCAAGAAATTTGCTTATCGTCGGAACCGGCAATGTCGCCAACGCGCTTGCGCGCCGGTTTTCTGCAACGGACCATGTGGTTCATATCGGCTCGCGGGATGCCGGACGGGGGGCCGAGGCTGCGGACCGGCATGGTGTTAAAGGTGGCCTTGCAGCGGATCTGGTGCAACACGCCGAGGTTGTGTTCATCGCCGTGCCGTTCACGGCGCTGGACGATACATTAGAGGCTCTGGGTTCGCTGGAAGGTAAGGTGGTGGTCGACTGCACCAACCCTCTGACCGATGACTACATGGCTCTGACCCTGGGGCATTCCACGTCCGCCGGCGAGGTCTGCCAGGCGAAGCTGCCGGGCGTTCCGGTCGTAAAGGCCTTCAACGCGATCTTCGCGGATGTCGTTGACTCGGATCCGACCTATGGCGGCATCCGCCCTCAGGTCTTCCTTGCCGGGGATAACGCGGGGGCAAAAGAAACAGTGGCTGAGCTGGTTCGTGCCATCAACTATGACCCGGTCGATAGCGGAGCCATGCTGAGCGCACGGTATCTGGAACCTCTGGCCGAGTTGATCATTCAGATGGCTTATGTCCAAGGCGAAGGCACGCGGATCACGCCTGTCATCCTGCGCTCAGACGCATAATACCGCTTGAATACCCGGAGAAGCAGGCAGGCTCGGACGCCCTGCCTGCTTCAAAGGCCTATTGCAAATAGCAGCCGCCGCCGCGTGTCTGAGCTGGAGCTTCGGATCGCCACTCCTTAGCCTCCGACGTGGTCGCCTGTTGGATTGTGTCACCCGCCATACGGTTCTTCCCAGCTTCGTGAAGCTCTTTCGATCAGTAGAAATGCATGCTTTTGGAAATACCGTGGCGGAAGCACAGGGCGACAATGCTCTTCATTCCACCGAGTCCAGTCAAAACACTCGTGATCTTCTCATCAACAGAGTACTGCTTGGTTGTGTTTGACACCTTTGACCAGCTTGTCAGCCGCATCTCTCGGTAAGAGATTTTTAGGACATATCAGAACAGTCCATCGCGCAATATTGGGCCAAAACGGCAAGCTGTCCTGACCCAGGAATATACGGTGGAGCCTTCTGGACAGTCGTCAGCCATGCGGTCAATCTGGCCTGTAGCGGCTGCAGCAAGCTTGCCGGCGACCACAACACAAAATGCGGAAGTAGTGCGATGCGGCGTCATTTCCCGATATTGGTCATCGAAAGCTGCCAAATTGACTTAACTCGAAACTGGTCGCTCGCTGCATTTGAGTCGGATGTCTTAGTTGCGGAACATGCAGTCGCTGACGGGCATTCGGATCATCGGCACAACCGGTTGATGACAATTCTCTACTGTCATTGAGGTCCGGCTGACTTTCGGCCAGCGCAAACAACTTTATTTTCTTAACCTCCGAGAAGTCTTGCAGAATCGCGCAAAGCACTCCGGCAAGCGCCTGAGGACCTCTTTGCAGTAATTGGCAATTCGCGACTGCGGGTCGAAATGAGTTTGTCGGCTTGTTTTGCGCTAAACGTATGAGCTATCCGCTTCTGCACGGCGATGACCACGTTAGCCTTTGAAACGGCTACATATTTTCTTCACAGGGAAACGCGCTCCAAAGGCTTTTTGAGATTGCTGAACCAGCACTCTCCTCCCATGTCTCGGGGTGATCCGAGATATAGTTCACCACGATTTCACGCATTTGGTGGTTCGGAAGTCTGGGAAAAACACACCTGCCAGAGCGAAGAGGATCAGTAAACTCTTCTGTATTCTCAATTGGCTCGCTTCCCAAACCTTTTGTGGTTCGGACAGTATGCCAAGTCGTGTCTCTTCCTTCGCGATATCCGGCCATATACCCCATACAATAGCCCAGTTGCAGCGCATCCCCGTCTGTGCAGATATCAACAAGCGTACGGCCATCCATTTCGGCAGCGGCTTGCGAAACAATGCTCGATAAAAGCACTGCTGCGGCTGAGTTTAGAATTCTGGCTGTCATTTCACGCCTCCTTACTTTCAAGCATTTGCCAGAAGTAGCGGCATTTCTCGGAGACCTCATTTTCGATCCCGAGTTGTAGATGTTTAACATAATCTCAGCATTTCCGCCTTGACGCAGATCATATTCGTTGAACTTTGACGTCCTTTAACGTCTGCGCTTGGGAAATGTGCCGCATTGCTTCGGTCTATTCAGCGTAGCAATGCAGCAGTGAATTTGGCCGCGTCAACATCAGGCAACTTGTTCTGCAACCAGGACGTTAGCGCCTAAAATTCGCTGCACTCTTAATCAATGGCTGTTTTTTTTGCCTAAAACGCGGCTGGTGGGGTGGCGGAAATTTTCTGCGTCGGCGAAATGCTGGACAACAGCACTTCCAGTATGGGCTCGCTGCCAAAATTCACTACGGTCCTCCGCCATGTATATCTTCAGCTCGTCGCCAATTTCATCGAAATGAAATGTCAGGCGGGGCGACTTAGGTGAAAAAGCCCTGAGTTCCAATTCCTGCAAACATTCAAGCAGATCGAATGCGTTTGAAACGCGTTTATCTACGAGGGTAGAAAACCGACCCACGTGCCCAAAGAAAATGACTTAAACAAGGTCATTCGACCGCACTAATAGCGTGATTGGCCCTGAAAGCTGGTTCAACGCATCAAGCGTCGCCTTCTACCAAAGGTTTGGGTGCTGCTCTGACCAGCCGGGGTTTTGCGAAGACATTGCAATGCTCATTGAGGACGTCACAAGAATTCGATCTGGATTCGCGCAAACAAGCTTGACCGCCGATGTCCCGCTATCAATCCCGAGATACATTCAAACCCGGCGCCTGCAGAAATACACGGAACTTGACTGGCTATTGATCTTTTTAGCGCGCGCAAAGAATATGTAAAAGTAAGATAAGATCAAAGCGGCTGTGATCCGCAGGCAGACTGGCATGACCAAAATCAAGAATATGGAAGAGTTCGCGGCGCTCAGCGGAATCTCGCGGCCCACTGTGTCCAAATACTTCCACGATCCCGATAGCGTTCGCCCAACGACAAGAGCGCGTATCGAAGAGGCGCTGGAGCGGTTTGACTATCGCCCGAACATCTATGCGGTGAACCAGAACCGTAAACTGACCAAGAATATCGGCATTGTCGTGCCCTATCTGGCCGATCCGTTCTTTGCTGAAATCGCCCGGTATCTGGAACAAAGCTGTATCGCAGCCGGGTATCGTCCGTTCCTTTTCAGCGCTCACGGTGAACAAAAGCTGGAAAACGAAATCCTGGACGGTTTGCAATCCCTTAAACCTGCGGGCGTGTTGTTGGCGCCTTTGGGGCGTATCTCTGACAAGTCAGCGATCGAGAAATTCTGCGCCAGTGTGCCGACGGTTCTGTTCGACAGTAACCTCGACGGTTTGGGCGCAGCGTTTATCGGGTCTGACAATTTCAGCTTTGTGTCTCAGACCGTGGAATACATGACCCGCACGGGCGAGCCGCCCTCGTTCTTCGAAATGCGGACCCCTGCAAACCCCAATGCCAACAAGCGGCGCAACGCCTATGTCGAGGTGATGGAGCGTTTGGGTTTTGAACCACACGTGATCAAAATCGAAGGCACGGGCTGGGCCTTTGAAGAGATTGGCCGACAGGGTGCGCTTAGGGTGTTGGATGAACGCAAGTTACGCACGGATTCGGTTTTGTGCAGCAATGACAGATTGGCGATCGGCTTTCTGGCGGCGTGTTTTGAGCAGGGGATTCGTGTCGGGCGGAAAGAGGATTGTGCACTGCGTGTGGCCTCGAACGACGATCATCCCTTTGCAAAGTTCACATGCCCCTCACTGACAACCGCAGCACATGATTATGACAATGTGGCGGCCCGAAGTGTCGAAACGCTCTTCGAACTCATTGAAAACGGTGGGAAATTTGAGAAGCGGACAGAAACCCTCTTCCCGGCCCGATTGGTTCTCAGGGAATCCGCATAGCGCCAAAAATTAACGCGCGTAAAGTTTTTATTGACGGCGCGACAATTCTTGAACTAGTCTTTCTGCACAGCATCCAAGCTCAGGGAGGACAGGGATGTACTTGAAACACGCACTTCGTGCGGCGACAGCTTTGACGTTCGTCGCGACGGCCGCGGCCCACGCACAATCCATCACGATCGCCACAGTAAACAACGGCGACATGATCCGGATGCAGGGCTACACCGATAAATTCACCGAAGCGACCGGCATTGACGTCGAGTGGGTGACGCTGGAAGAAAACGTACTGCGCCAGCGCGTGACCACTGACATCACCACCAAAGGTGGTCAGTTTGACATCATGACCATCGGTATGTACGAGACCCCGATTTGGGGCGCAAATGGCTGGCTGGTGCCGCTGGACGGTCTGTCCGAAGAGTACGACGTCGGTGACATTTTGCCCGCCATGTCGGGCGGTCTAAGCCATGACGGAACGCTGTATGCGGCGCCGTTCTACGGCGAAAGCTCGATGATCATGTACCGTACTGACCTGATGGAAAAAGCGGGTATGGAAATGCCTGAGGCGCCAAGCTGGCAGTTCATCAAAGAGGCAGCGGCGGCGATGACCGACAGAGACGCCGACATCAACGGAATCTGCCTGCGCGGCAAAGCCGGTTGGGGTGAAGGCGGCGCGTTCATCACGGCGATGTCCAACTCCTTCGGCGCGCGCTGGTTCGACGAAGATTGGAAGCCCCAGTTCGATCAGCCCGAATGGTCTGACACGCTGAACTTCTACGTTGAAATGATGACGGAATCCGGTCCGGCAGGCTATGCTACCAACGGGTTTAATGAGAACCTGTCATTGTTCCAGCAAGGCAAGTGCGGCATGTGGATCGACGCCACTGTTGCGGCGTCATTCGTGACCAACCCGGACGACTCGACCGTCGCGGACAGCGTTGGTTTTGCGCTGGCACCCGACACCGGATTGGGCAAACGCTCCAATTGGCTTTGGGCTTGGGCACTGGCCATTCCGGCCGGTACACAGCAAGAAGACGCAGCCAAGCAGTTCATCGAATGGGCAACTTCTAAAGACTATATTGAGCTAGTTGCTGAAAACGAAGGTTGGGCAAACGTACCGCCGGGCGCGCGCTCCTCTTTGTATGAGAACCCGGAATACCAGAAGGTTCCGTTTGCCAAGATGACGCTGGACTCGATCCTGTCCGCTGATCCAAACAACCCAACGGTCAAACCTGTCCCATATGTTGGCATCCAGTTCGCTGCGATCCCAGAGTTCGCGGGTATTGCGACACAGGTCAGCCAGGAATTCTCGGCAGTCTATGCCGGACAGCAAACGGTGGATGAAGCGCTGGCCAAAGCACAGGCCTTCACCGCCGAAGAAATGGAAGCCGCAGGGTACTGAGGCATCCTCCCACGCGGGCGGGCAGAAAGCTGCCCCCCGCTCACCCCTTCCACAACCCACATTTTTCTCGCAGGCTAAGCTACGCCTGAACAGAGAGGGTTTGCGTAATGGCTACTCAACATTCCCGATCCGTCGCGCGACTGATGATGGCACCCGCAGTGGTCCTGCTACTTGGCTGGATGCTCGTGCCCCTGACGATGACGCTGTATTTTTCTTTCAAGAAATATCTTCCCCTGCGTGGCGGTGATCTGGGCTGGGTCGGCTTCGACAACTACGTCCGGTTCGTATCGTCCAGCTCCTTCTGGCCCGCGGTTCAGGCAACGCTTGTGATCGTCGGTGGGGTTCTGGTCATCACCGTTATCCTGGGCATCCTTCTGGCGATGCTTCTGGACCAACCGATGTGGGGCCAAGGGGTTGTCCGCATCCTCGTGATCGCGCCCTTCTTCGTCATGCCCACCGTGTCTGCGCTGGTCTGGAAGAACATGTTTATGGATCCGGTAAACGGCCTGTTGGCCCATCTGTGGCGCTTTTTCGGGGCCGAGCCGATCTCGTGGCTGTCCGAGGCGTCTATGACCTCGATCATCATGATCGTCTCATGGCAGTGGCTGCCCTTTGCGACGCTCATCCTGCTGACAGCAATCCAGTCGCTGGATAGTGAGCAGTTGGAAGCCGCCGAGATGGACGGCGCGCCAGTCCTAAAGCGCTTCTACCACATCATCCTGCCGCATCTGAGCCGCGCGATCACCATCGTGATCCTGATCCAGACAATCTTTCTTTTGTCGATCTTCGCCGAGATTTTCGTGACCACCGGCGGCGCATTCGGCACCCGTACACTCACCTACCTGATCTTCCAGCGTGTGCTGGAGAGCCAGAATGTTGGCCTCGGATCAGCCGGAGGTGTCTACGCAATCATCCTAGCCAACATTGTTGCGATCTTCCTGATGCGCATCGTCGGCAAGAACCTGGACGCGTGAGGAGGTAGGACCATGGCCCGCGCTGTCACAACCCGCCGCAAATCGCTGAATACCGCCCTCGCCTGGGCCGTTGGTTTGCTGATCTTTTTCCCGATCCTCTGGACCATCCTGACCAGCTTCAAGACCGAGGCGCAGGCGATCGCCAGCCCGCCGCTGTTCCTGAACTTCAACTGGACGTTGGAAAACTACGCCATCGTGCAGGAACGCTCGGACTACATGCGGTTCCTGTGGAATTCGGTCATCATAGCCGGGGGCTCGACCATTCTGGGCGTCATCATCGCCGTCCCCGCTGCATGGGCGATGGCATTCGTTCCGTCCAAGCGCACCAAGGACATTCTGCTTTGGATGCTGTCCACCAAGATGCTGCCTGCGGTCGGCGTTCTCTACCCGATCTACCTGCTGTTCATTAGGTTGGGTCTGCTGGATACGCGCGGAGGACTGGTCGTCGTGCTGATGCTCATCAACCTGCCGATCATTGTCTGGATGCTCTACACCTATTTCCGCGAAATTCCCGGTGAGATCCTGGAAGCCGCACGGATGGACGGGGCAACGTTGAAAGAGGAAATCCTCTACGTCCTCACCCCCATGGCCATCCCCGGTATCGCCTCGACCGTTTTGTTGAACTTCATCTTGGCGTGGAACGAGGCGTTCTGGACCCTCAACCTAACCGCTGTCGACGCTGCTCCGCTAACGGCGTTCATCGCCAGCTATTCCAGCCCAGAAGGTCTGTTCTTTGCCAAGCTCAGCGCGGCCTCGACCATGGCGATTGCGCCAATCCTAATCCTTGGCTGGTTCAGCCAGAAACAACTTGTCCGCGGCCTGACCTTCGGCGCTGTGAAATAAGGAACACGACACATGGGACGTATTCAACTCAAGTCCGTGACCAAAAGCTTCGGCGACGTGCAGGTCATTCCACCGCTTGACCTGACCATTGAAGATGGCGAGTTCACCGTCTTCGTCGGCCCCTCGGGCTGCGGTAAGTCCACCCTGTTGCGTCTTATCGCGGGGTTGGAGGATATCACCTCGGGCTCCATCGACATTGACGGGGCGGACGCCACCGATGTGCCACCCGCCAAACGAGGGCTGGCGATGGTTTTCCAGTCCTATGCGCTCTACCCCCATATGACCGTGCGCAAAAACATCGCCTTTCCCCTTCGGATGGCGAAGCTGGATCAGGCCGAGATCGACAAGCGGGTCGAAAGTGCCGCCGGCGTTCTAAACCTGACCGACTATCTGGACCGCCGCCCCGGCCAGCTATCGGGTGGACAACGCCAGCGCGTTGCCATCGGGCGCGCAATTGTGCGCGAGCCGGCGGCGTTTCTGTTCGATGAACCTCTGTCCAACCTCGACGCGGCGCTGCGTGTCGGCATGCGGCTAGAGATCAGCGAGCTGCACGAACGCCTGGCGACCACTATGATCTACGTGACCCACGATCAGGTCGAAGCCATGACCATGGCCGACAAGATCGTCGTACTGCAAGCTGGTGTGATCGAGCAAGTCGGCAGCCCGCTGGAGCTGTATCGTACCCCGCGAAACCTGTTCGTCGCGGGCTTCATCGGCTCCCCCAAGATGAACTTCATCGAGGGTGAAGAAGCCGCAAAACATGGCGCGAAAACCATCGGCATCCGCCCGGAACATATCGCTGTTTCGGAAACCGAGGGCGAGTGGTCCGGGGTTGTCAGCGTCTCAGAGCATCTGGGTTCGGATACGTTCTTCCATGTCCACGAAACAGGACTGGCCGAAACGATCACGGTTCGCGCCGATGGCGAGGTTGGGTTCCGTCACGGGGATCGTATTCACCTGACGCCACGGGCCGACGTCATCCACCGCTTCGATAAAAAAGGACTGCGGATCGAATGACCCGTTTGAATGGCAAAATCGCTCTGATCACCGGGGCCGCGCGCGGCATCGGGCTGGCCTTTGCCAAATCCTATGTCGCGGAAGGCGCACGCGTTGCCATCGCGGATATCGACATCGAACGCGCTAAACAGGCCGCAGCCGAGATCGGCGCGTCCGCCATAGCCGTCGAAATGGACGTGACAAACCAGCAGAGTATCGACGACGCCATTGCCCACACGGCATCGCATTTCGGCCCGATCGACATCCTGATCAACAATGCAGCGATCTTCACCGCCGCCCCGATTGTCGAGATTGAACGCGCTGACTACGAGCGCGTCTTTGATATCAACGTCGCGGGTGCCTTGTTCACCATGCAGGCTGTCGCGCGCCATATGATTGCGCATGGCACTAAAGGCCGGATCATCAATATGGCATCGCAAGCTGGGCGGCGCGGTGAACCGCTGGTCGCCGTCTATTGTGCCAGCAAGGCCGCGATCATTTCCCTGACCCAATCTGCGGGCCTGAACCTGATCGCGCACGGGATCAACGTGAACGCGATCGCGCCAGGTGTGGTGGACGGCGAACACTGGGACGGCGTCGATGCGTTCTTTGCCAAACACGAAGGTAAACTGCCGGGACAGAAGAAACGCGAAGTGGCCGCTGCCGTTCCCTATGGCCGCATGGGCCGGGCCGAAGACCTGACGGGCATGGCAGTGTTTCTCGCCTCGGACGAGGCAAAATACATCGTTGCACAAACCTACAATGTCGACGGTGGAAATTGGATGAGCTGATGAACCCTGTGGCACACTCAAACCCTCTGATCCAGCTGCGGCAAGACAGGCTTGCAGACCTCCCAGCGACTGTCGGCACCCCTAACTATCAGCGTTCGGAGCTGACGCAGGGCATTGTTCATATCGGTCTTGGAAATTTCCACCGCGCCCACCAGGCTTGGTACATTCATCAGCTCTTGCAGCAGGGCCAAGCCTACGATTGGGGCATTATCGGAGCCGGAGTGCGCAGCTATGACGCCGAGATGCGTGAGAGGCTGTTGGCGCAGGATTGCCTGACCACGTTGATCGAGTTGGATCCACAAGGAATATCCGCAGAGGTCATAGGCCCGATGATCGACTATCTGCCGATTGAGGCAGGTAACGCAGCACTCATCCGCCGGATGGCGGATCCATCTATCCGAATTGTGTCCCTGACTGTAACCGAGGGCGGCTATTTTCTGGATGCCAACACCGGCATGTTCAACTTGGATCATGAAGACATAAGGTACGACGCGAAGAACCCGCATGAGCCACGCACAGTATTCGGTGCGATGGTCGAGGCATACAGGCAAAGGTGTGAGAATGGTTTGGAACCGTTTACCGCGCTGAGCTGCGACAATCTTCAGGGCAACGGCGCAATACTAAAAACCTGCATTGTTAGTTTGGCACGTTTGGTCGACGCGGAATTGGCCGACTGGATCGCCCAAAAGGGCGCATTCCCGAACTCGATGGTGGATTGCATCGTACCCGCGACGACCGAGCAAGTCGTTTCTCAATGCAGGGCGCTTGGAATTGACGATCGCGCTCCGGTCTCGCATGAGAATTTTCGGCAATGGGTCGTCGAGGATGACTTCTGTGCCGGACGGCCGCCCCTCGAACAGGCTGGGGTCACGATGACCCACGATGTTCACGGATATGAAATGATGAAGCTGCGCATCCTGAACGGAGGTCATCAGCTGCTTGCCAATATTGGGGAAATTCTGAACGTACCGACGATTTCAGACTGCATGCAGGATCCGGACATCGTAGCGTTTTTCAAGAAGGTTCAGACAGAAGAGATCTTGCCCTATGTCGAAGCTGTTCCAGGCACCACGGCAACTGAGTATCTTGGTTTGGTTGAAAAACGCTTCGCAAACAGCACCATCCGCGACACAACACGTCGCGTGGCATTTGATGGGTCTTCACGGCATCCGGGGTTCTTGCTGCCGTCGTTGCGCGATGCCCTAGCCTCAGGCCGTTCTCTGACTGGACTGGCTCTAGCCGAAGCGTTCTGGTGCCGGATGTGCGCGGGCGTTCGCGAAGATGGCTCAGAAATTGCGCCAAACGACCCCCAATGGGAGCATTTGCAAAACACCGCTCGGGCCTCCAAGGCCGACCCAAAAATGTGGATCGAGCAACGCCAGTATTATGGTGAGCTAGCTGGCAACACGAGGTTTGCAGAAGCGTTTTCCGCTTGGCTGTCCACAATCTGGCAAGTTGGTTGCCGAGCAGCGGTAACCGACTATGCCACCACATAGGCAAAGCGACACTAATCGTGACACGCAATGGGCGTAAACTTCCCTAACCCTTATTGAGCGGAACCGTAGTTGCACTCAGTTCAATTCGGCCAGAAAAGAGTTGGCCTTTTCCAGATGCTTCTCTTTTGTTTCCAGCAACATCCTATCGCCTGTGCGGCTCATCATGGCCCAACGCGGATTTTTTGAAAGCGTGTCTTTGTGTTTGAAAATGAAGCGCCAATATAAGCCGTCCCAAATCTCGGCCCATTCGCCTTTGCCCCAATGACTCATCTTCCGAATGTAATTTGATCCTGAAAAATAAGGCTTGGTCGTGATCAGCCCACCATCCGCGTTTTGGCTCATTGCATAAACGTTTGGAACCATGACCCAATCGTAGCTGTCTACGAACATTTCCATGAACCACAGGTAGACGTCGTCTGGTTTGATTTCACACAAGAACATAAACCCGCCGAGAACCATCAGCCTTTCGATGTGGTGACAGTAGCCGGTCTGCAGGATTCGCCTGATCGTGTCGTCAATCGGATTTATCCCAGTTGTGCCGACATAGAAAGAGGAAGGCATTGGTCGGTTGTGACGCCAATGATTGGTTGTACGCATACGTACGCCCAAGTCCTCATAGGTGGCGCGCATGAACTCTCTCCACCCTATGATCTGACGGATAAACCCCTCTACAGAGTTGAGGGGCGTATTCTTACGCTGGGCATGGTCCAGAGTTGCGTCAATGACTTGCTGTGGCGTGATCAAGCCAATGTTCAATGCAGGCGTAAGGACAGCATGCCAAAGCCAGCTTTCGCCCTCAACAATCGCATCCTCAAAGTCACCAAACTGGTCGAAACGCCGTTCCAAAAACTGGTGCAGCCACGCCAGTGCAGCAGCGTGCGAAGTTGGATAATAAAGGGTATCGATATCTCCTCGCGCGTCGGGAAATTCAGACAGAACATTGTCTTTCGCCGCTTGGTCCACACTGTCGTGCTGCGGCCAGTCGATCCAAGGCAAGCTTTGTAGCAGGGCTTTTGGAACCTTTTTGCGGTTGTCTTCGTCAAAACTCCACTGGCCACCCAATGGCTGATCGTTCTCAAGCAAGATGTTCAATCGGCGTCGCTGGCTTTTGTAATATTCCGCCATAAACCAACGTTTGCGTCCGGCAGACCAGGCCTGATTGCTGGCACGTGTGTTCAGAAAGCCGGGCGAAGGAAGGAATTCGATCGCAATTCCTGTTGCTTGCGATGCCTCACTCAAACGCTTTTCAACGACTGAATCGACGGGATCAGCCATCACGACCCGAGAAATCTGATCCAGAGAGAGCCATTCGAACAAATGCAGGCACGCTTTGGTAGAGCGCTCATACCCAAAGAGGTCCACATCAAAGCCCTTGTTCTCGAGCTCTTGGCGATACCGGGCCATGCTCGCCCTATGGAGCCATAGCTTCTGCTTATGCATTTTGGCGGGATACTGTGGGTCTCCGAAGAACAACGGATCTTCAAACAAGATCACCTTTTGCAGCGGCATATCAAATGCGGGGTGTTCTGCAAAAATTTGATTTGGAAGCACAATTGCGGCGTATGTCACGGCGTTTTCCCGGTTTTGTTTAAACGGCTAGCAAGTCAAATTAAGGGCCTGCATTATGGACGGGATCTTCTTCTTGAAGCCAAAGAACCCTGCCCTAGCGTGCGGCCATGCGTGCGCATCGTAAGGACGCAACAGACGACGCAAATGAATGCCGGCCTCGTTCAGTTTCGGTTCGGCACGGTCCAAGCACACGCGTGTCGGACCGATGGGACAATAGGGGGTGACAATCGTATCAACATTGTTTGCTTGGGCAGCCCTGATCAGGGGCTCGGACCAATCATCCTTGGCCTGCCCAATCTCACCAAACGGCGAGAGTGCGCTATTCATTGCGTGTTCGACAAAAGCAGATGGCAAATCACCGACCTGACCCGGTGAACGACCATCTGTGGTAAGCAGACCGACCACACCTGAGGGGCGAAGTAATGTGATATCTGCTGCGGACATGTCTTCCTCTGTCACCAGCAGCAGGTACGGTTTTGAGAAGGGTTTTTCTGACTGCGGGCGGATTTCAATGCGCGGATGATCTGTTGCTTCGACCAGTGGCTTAGCGACGTTGGCCAAGCCTTGGGGCTGAAACCGCCCATCGGTGTATTTCGCGATATTGTCGGCGCGCGCGAGATAGGTTTTTCCCTTTGTGTGGAGACCCGCCACCCAACGCCAACTTAGTGTATTTGATGCCGGATCGCCGTCGACGAGGTGACGCATGAAAACATCTGCGCCCAGTTCCCAGGGGAGTCTGAGCGTGAAAATCCAAATTGAGGCCAACCACATCCTCACGTGGTTATGAAGATACCCCGTCGCGTTTAACTCGCGCATCCAGTGATCAAAACACTCGATACCAGTGCGGCCTGACACAGCATCGCGATACACCTCATTCAATGCTGTATCGTTTTCCAAACGCTCCAATTGCGCTACCAAGTTTTTTTGATAGCTAAACCAAACACTTGGCCGTTGCTCCAACCAGCCTTTGAAATACGTGCGCCATAACACTTCGTGAATGAACTTGTCGGCAAGCTTTTCACCATGTGCGGACAGAACGCGTGACAGAACCTCTTCCTCAGTTAGCAAGCGGTGTCGTAGCCAGGGCGAGAGAGTCGATACATTGCCGCGTCGATTGGGGCCAAGGTCATAATTTCGACTTTGCGCATAGTCGCGTCCAGCGCGGGGTAAAAATTGCTCCAAACGCCTCAGGCCTGCGTCGCGCGTAGACTCAAACCGCAGCTGTTCAAAAGCCTTATCCACCACAGGAGCTTCCAAAGTCATGCGGCAGCCTTGCAGCGTTTTGAGCAGTATTTGACATCATCCCAGACCTTCTCCAATTTCTTGCGCCACACGAAGGGCCGTTGGCAGACTGGACAGATCTTTTGCGGCAAATCCGCCTTCTTGCGCATTTTCACGTGAGGTCTCCGAACGGTAGGTCAAGTTGAGCCGCATTCCGCGGTGTTCTGGATTTTCTTTTACGAGAGCGTTCAGCCTTTCGGCTTGCGTGTTTGGTGGCGATTGCGTGCGCTCGATCGCGAAATTCGGGCCCGCGCCTCACCGCCCAAACCTTTTCTCGCGCAGCCTTTGCCGCCGCCAGATGGTCAAAGACGCGCATAGGATATTTTCGGTCAAGAACCGCACCAGCATTGTCCGCATGCCAAGGTTCATGCAGATGTGCATCCGATATCTCTGCCAGTTCCGGCACCCACCGACGAATGAAAGTGCCGTTCGGATCCTGATCCAGGCCTTGTTTGACGGGGTTGTAAATACGGATGGTGTTGATGCCGGTTGTGCCAGATTGCATCTGGACCTGACTCCAATGGATACCGGGCTCATAGTCGGTGAACATCCTGGCCAGATGCAGGCCAGGCGAACGCCAATGCAGCCACAAATGATAGCTTGCAACTGCCATCACCATTGCCCGCATGCGGAAATTCAACCAACCCGTCGCGCGCAGAGATCGCATGCAGGCGTCCAAGAAAGGATACCCTGTCTCACCTGTTGACCAGGCTTGCAAAAGCGCCGCGTCCGGTTCCTTGGGGCGCAAGCCATCATAGAGCGGGTGAAGGTTTTCGAACTCTATTTGCGGTTCGTCTTCCAGCTTTTGAATGAAATGACAATGCCAGTGCAAACGCGCTGAAAAGGATCGCATCGATTTCTGCCATTTCCCTGCGCCCGCGGGAAGCGAGCGCCGGGCATTTTCCGTCTGTTGTGCAATTTCGCGAACAGAGATCGCGCCCCATGCAATGTAGGGAGACAGCCGCGAACATGCTGTCGCGCCACTCAAGGGGCTGGACATTGCACGTTGGTAGTCAATGCTCCTGTTGTCCAAAAAGCTCTTCAAAAGCCCCAGCCCCACTTGACGTCCACCCCTTTGCCGACCCGTACATACGGCGCCTGCAAGGCCCAGATCTTTGCTGCTTGGGAGCGCGCCAAGCTCAATGGGCAAGGGCGCAAGCTGCGGCGCCTTTTCTGTTGGTCGCGACATCTGCGCGTCCCAATGGTTCGCCCAGCCGTCTCGGGATTTCAGTCGGCGGATAACGCCGTGGTTTTGAATCTCATGCCAAGGGACACCTGCGTCACGACACCAGGCAGCGACATCTTGATCCCTGCGATAGGTCCAATCGTTCCCCGTCTCCTCGTGTGACCATAAGACCTCTAGGAAACCCCGTTTTTTCAGTTCCGTAAGTGTCTCAATCGCCGTCCCGATACGAACAACCAGTGGCTGTCCCAACTGAGCAGTTGCCTCACGCAATTCCGCAAGTGTCTCAGAAACAAAGCTCCATTGTCGTTCTGAGGCATCGGGCTGCAGCCAAAGCTCAGGTTCAACAACATAGAGCGGCAGCACGGGACCAACCTTGGCCGCGTGTGCCAAGGCCGCATGATCCAAAACACGGAGATCTCGCTTGAACCAGACGACTTGCAAATCCGTACACCTCACCCAAGTCATTCATTGAGTGATTACGCGTCATGGAATGCAACGGATCAGAAAAAGTGCTTGTTTTGCAGAGCGATCGCGACATCTTTGCCTGCAGGTCGGCGACTGCAAGTAGTGCCCGCTTCTGCGCTTTTCCTCAGTTTAATCGCTGGCAATAAAGCGCGACAAAATCGTTCACTACCAGACATGGAAGGGCGGCTTACCCCGCGTCCGCAACCTAGCCTATTCCACAATCCTGCGGGTGTAACGAATGTCAGTTTTGGCGGGTCGCATTACAGCGTTTGAGGTTGTTGGCCAACGACAGGAAAAGGCCGCGCGTATCGGCCAACGGACCAGAAAACTCCCCCTAGTTTTTTTCGCCAAATGGCAATCAGTTGAGAATATCCGCGATCGCACCGATCAAATTCAGAACTTCGTTCGTCCGTCGATCCACTTCATATACGTAGCTTCCGGCCCGCACGTAGTATCCATTTCTTTTCAGGCCATATTTGTAGGGATCGTTGATGCGCACATAGCCATCTTAGATGTAATCCCCAGCCCGGTATCGTTTGACTTGTCCGGGGGGGACGCAGGGAACCGCTTTTTTGGCCAAGCCCGGTGGACAATGTCCTGCTTTTGATTTCACGAGAACAGGCTGCATAGCATTGTGCGACCCAACAGTCTTTCTAAGATCAAGAGACTGGACGTCAAAACTCGCACTCGCAACCGGCCCGGTTTGCATTACGAACACCGTCGCTGTGATTGCTAGAGCCGTTTTCATCCTTTTGCCTCCTTTAGCTGCGTCTTCCATTTATGATCCCCGTCGGGATTTGGCCAATGCAATCGGCGGAGACTGGCTTACCGCTGAAGTCTCCCACTATGACGCGATGGTTCGTTGGCACGACAGCCTCACCTGACGACCTTTCAAACCGCCAAGTTGGAATGGGGTAATTGAAGGAGCGCACGGCCGGACAATTCGTTTGTTCTTATTTCGTAAACAACATTAACCGAACGTGAACAGTGTATTCGCAGTGGGTTCAAACAACTTTAGGCATACTGACTAAGTTGGATCGAACGAGACGTATATCGTTTGACGAAAACAAGGGGAACAAAATGGTCAAGCCTGCCTTTATGACTGAAGATCGCAGAACTGAAATTGCGATGCGGACCTCTAGTAAATCTGCTGAAGAGCGCCTGCAAACCACGATGAATTCGAGCAATAGCCGCTTCCCTCCTATTGAAAATGCACTGACAGAGATCATAAAGAACAAGCGGCTATCCGAGGCTCACCAGAACGTCTTCAGGCAAAACAGCTGACCCCCCGACAATTCTCGATTATCGTCCTAAACATCGGAATTGTAACATAAATCCCGTCCCAACTTGGGGCGGGATTTTCTTGTTGCGCATCGCAATCATCAAGAGTTTGCGCCTAGCAGGTCGACTGGGTCGACCTGCCAACTTGGTATCCGAAAGACTTATCGACGCTCCCGCCTTCAGTTCATCCTGAAGTGGAGGCTGGCGATGGCCGGGAAGCCTCAGGTCACAGCCCCAGCAGGGCTTTGACCTGTTCCTCGACTGCATCGGTGACAGGCTTGTTGGCAGCAGCTTCCAGGGCCTCACGTTCTGCCAGGTCTTGCTCTTCAACAAGTTCTGTCAGCTCTTCCACCTCTTCAACAGCTTCGTTGTATTCAATGGCTGCCTGCCTCTCGTCGTTCAAAGTCTGGGCTTCATCAATAGAAGCGTCCAATTCAGCTTGGGCCTCTTCTAGCTGTGCTTCGATATCCGGATCGCTACCACCCGCGTCCTCCAATGCCTGTTCAAGCTCTGCGACCGTGTCCCGGTTGGTTTGAACCTCACCCAATGCGACTTCCAAGTCATCCTCGATTTCTTGAACTGTCCGATCTGGTTCTTCCAGCCCCTCAAGGAGCTCCAACTGTTCTTCCAGTTCCTCGCGCAAGGGCTCTCCGGCCAGCACAGTGTCGCGGTACGTGGCAATTCGGCCAACCCGCGAATTGGGCGCAGCATTGGCGAGGGCCGTTGGACTTGCATTGGCCGCGTTCAGTGCGCCCAACTCGGACGGGTGTGCACCAAGCAGCGCAGCCATACGATTACCTTTGGTGCGGGAAACGGGACGCTTGGACTCTTCTACAATGACAGTCTGACGAACCGTTTTTTGCACCTTGGCCTTCTGCGTTCGAAGGGTTGTCGTGGCAACCCTTGAGGTGGTTGCCGTTTTGCGAGTTTTGCCATTCCCGTTGAACAGATCTTTCAGAGAGAACCCGCCGCCTTTTTTCGTACCGGACCGAGCAGACTGAGACTTTGTTTTCCCTTGCCCGAATATCCCGACTCTGGTGCCGCCACGGCTTTTGTCGGCTCCGTTGCCACGGCCACCATTCCCGGCCGAGCTGTTGTCTCCGCGATCTCCCTGAGCACCGTTGCCATTGCCGCCGCTGTTTCCATTGCCACCGCCGTTGCCGTTGCCGTTTCCGCCGCCGTTGCCACCACCGTTTCCGCCTCCATTGCCGTTTCCACCGCCATTGCCGCCACCATTACCGTTACCCGGCTTGGCATAAGCAAAATCAGGAGCTGCGACGGTGGCTACAATGGCCGTTGACCCCAACAAGGCAATCGCGATCGTCGAAGCTTTAAGCAGTCCGCACTTGGTGGTTTTCATTTTCAATCTCCTCAAAACCTTCAGCAACGGCAGTCCGCATACTGAGGTTGACCACAGTGTTTCGGCAGTCTGACTCGCAGTCGAATCAAAGCCCTTGCCACTGATTTAACTTGAGGTCGCTTGAACGCAGGGCTAACTGCTTGTTCATCATCGGTTCATGTCTGGCCTAGTAGTCTTCGAAGAAGGTGTTTGAGGGTGTTATGCAGGCCAAAGCGTTTTTTCTGGTTGCAGCTTTGCTAACCGCCTTGTCCGGGGGACAAGCGGCGGCAGATGCACGCGAACTCAAACAGTCTGAACTGCGTATGGCGACGTTGTCAGGCGGTGCGATACGGCTGAACCGTGTCATCAAAGGCGTGAAAAAAGCATACGGCGGAACCCCTGTTGATGCGCGCGCATTCAAAACAGACAAGATCTACTATCGTATTCTGGTCAAAAAGCCGGGCGGAAAGATCGTCAGCGTGATCGTGAACGCCGAAACCGGCACAGTTGTCTCGAACCGCTCAAGTACCGGGCGCGAGATTTCCGAAGCCGCGCGCAATTCGACCAAATCCCAAAGCAACAACGGTCAGAGCGCCTCTGCCACCCGTGGGAACAGTGCGGGCCGAAGCAATGCTGGCGGCAACGGCAACGGCGGTGGAAATGGAAACGGCAATGGCGGTGGCAACGGCGGCGGCAATGGCGGCGGCAATGGCGGCGGCAATGGCGGCGGCAATGGCGGTGGAAAAAAATAGAGTTAAGATCGCGCTGATTTAGCTGTAGTCTCTGGATATGCGAATACTCCTTGCTGAAGACGAACCCCAGCTTTGTGAGCAAGTCAAAAAGCTATTGGGTGCGGAAGGTCGCGTGGTCGACGTGGCCAACAATGGTACAGATGCCCTGCATCTGGGGTCGACTGAACCGTACGACATGATCATCCTCGACATCGGCCTGCCTGAGCGTGATGGCATTTCGGTCCTGCGCGAATGGCGCAGCGCGGGTGTCAAAACCCCGGTCTTGATCCTGACGGCCAGAGATGGCTGGAGCGAACGCGTCGACGGTCTGGATGCTGGCGCGGATGACTATATGACCAAGCCGTTTCACATGCCTGAATTGGCGGCGCGGGTACGGGCTATCTTGCGACGTCAGAGCGGTCAGTTGAACCTCGTGATAGAGATGGGAGAAGTTTCTCTGGATACGCGGAACGGTCGGGTTACGGTCGGGGGCATTCCTGTCGATTTGACCGCGCAGGAGATCGCTGTTCTGACCTATCTGGCGCACAACATCGGTCGGATGGTGTCGCGTACTGAGTTGTCTGAACACATCTACGAATATGACGGCGACCGAGATTCCAACACGATTGCGGTTTTTGTGACCCGCCTGCGCAAAAAACTGGGCTCCGATTTGATCACAACCGTCCGGGGTCGCGGCTATATGATTGATTCCGCCTAATGCTCTCGTTGCGCCAACGGGCCTTACTCGGAGGTATCGCTTCGGGAGCGTTGTCCGTAGGCGTCGGTACGCTGATGGTGTTTTCCTACATCAACACGCGCGTTCTGGAGCAGTTCGACGCAACGCTACAAGACCGGCACACGCAGGTTGTTGTTGGCCTCAGCGCCACCACGGATGACCCTGAAACCCTGCGGCAGTTGGTATTCGACCCGGCCTATAGCACGCCATATTCGGGGCGGTATTGGCAAGTAACAGACAGTACCGGCGCCATCTATACATCGGCTTCACTCTTTGATGAAACGATCGCCGAGCCTCCGCGCGAAAATAACGAAACAATCATTTGGAACACCTCTGGTCCAGATAGCGAAGCCATTCGTAGCGTCTATCAAAAGATCACGTTCGAAGACGGAACGGAGTGGGGCGTAACTGTCGCCGAAAGCAGGAGCGAACTGATCAACGAACGCAGCGCTGCACAAAGATACCTGCTCCCGGTTTTCGGATTGGTTGGTTTGATCGGAGTGGCAAGTTCTCTTTTGTTGATGTCCGCCATTGTTGGCCCGCTCCGGAAGTTGCGTGCCGATGTCGCTCATCGCTGGGATCGGGGCGATGAACTGGCTCCCGAAGACTACCCAGAGGAGGTTTCTCCTCTGGTGGAAGATCTCAACAAACTGCTGCATCGAAACCGCGAGATTGTCTCAGGTTCGCGAAGACAAGCGGCGGATCTGGCACATGCCCTCAAGACACCGACGGCCATCTTACGAAACGAATTGGCGGATCTGGCAAACGCCGGCGCACATACGGAACCTGCGGAAGAAGCCCTAACCCGAATTGACGCCCAGCTTAGCCGTTCACTTGCGCGCATGCGCGCATCAAACACCGGAGAGTTAACGCATTCCAGGACAGATCTTTCGAATTCGGTGGAACGACTGTCCCGGTTGTTCTCGGTGATGGCCGAACGCGAGGGGAAGACGCTTGTTTCGAATTGCGAGGCTGGTCTTCACGTTCGAATGGACCCCCAAGACATCGAGGAAGTGATCGGAAACCTCCTCGACAACGCCCTCAAATGGAGCCGGACGACATTCCAATTCACCGCCAGGCGCACGGGCAGCGGCATCGAACTTCGCGTCGAGGACGACGGCCCCGGAATCCCAGAGGAGGCCCGGCTTGAGGTCCTGCGTTCCGGCGGTCGACTCGATACCTCTGTAAAAGGAACAGGGTTGGGGCTGCCGATTTCCGTTGATTTATTGGCCGCCTACGGTGGAACGCTGGAACTTGGAATATCGAAGCGCCTGGGGGGCTTGGCCTGTGAGGTGAACATTGGGCGCGAGACATATAGCCAATAGATGAGCAAAGTGGCGACAGTGTCCTACCGCGTCGCCGCACGGCGCCAAGACGGGCGTGGACAGCGTGTTGACATGATGCGGTACTAAAGGCCCGAAACCTCCCTTCGCCTAAATGATCCGCCGCGCAGAAAACCTGCGCGACGAATGCTTCGTTTAATCGACGACCTCGCTGTAGTCCCCGCGGACTTGAACCATCACTGATACGTCACCAGAGTCTCGGTTGCGCCAGAACCAACCATGTTCACCGGCAAAGGCCGCTTCGATGGTGCCTTCGGCACCGGTCGATCCACGCCCCTTTTCATAGGTGATCGACTGACCGCCACCGTGACCATGCAGGTCGAAGTTCACCCGACCGCCTGTAACGACCATACGGTACTCAACCGTCGCGCCTTCTTCCATGACCAGCTTCCATTCAGTCGACTCTCCGGGCGTCAGTATAAAGCTGGTTTCATCCTGCCAGACCTCGGCCTCTTGCGCATGAGCCGACCCGACAAAGAGGCCAAGGACGTCGTTCAGCAAGCTCGACTGATCCTGGCTTTCGAGTTTGCGGTCTGCTTCGGCCTCGTCTGCAAGTTGCGATTTAATCTCGCCCATCTCTTGCAGCCCGAGCACGCGGCCAACGCCGGTCGGGTCGATCCCGTATTCGGCTGGCAGAACCACCGTGACAAGGATCGCGACGGCAGACGCACCTGCAATGACGGTCGAGCGGATAAGCTGAGCCGAGCTTGGCAGTTCTTCAAGACTTGGTCTTTCTGTGTTGAACATTTTCTGAACTCCGTTACGCGGCAACAAAATAGCCGGTCATCTGATAGCCCATCAGAATGAACCCGAGGGTCATCATGATGACGTTTACGCTGTAAGCTTGCTGGAAGAAGTAAGGGCTTTTGCGCCAGAACCCCATAACGATAAGGATGATCGCAAGGGCCGTAAGCTGGCCAAGTTCCACACCCACGTTGAACGCCAACAGATTGGCAAGAAGCCCTTCCGGAGCGATATCGTAGTCGAGGATTTTGGTCGCCAGACCCATGCCGTGGAACAGGCCAAAGATAAGCGTCGCGACTTTGGTATTCGGCTGAAACCCCAACCAGCGCTGGAACGCACCAAGATTGTCGAGCGCCTTGTAGACAACCGAAAGGCCGATAATGGCGTCGACGATATATGCGTTTACGCCCCAGCCAAACCAAACGCCCAACAGCATTGTTGTCGAGTGTCCGATCACGAAGAGGCTGACATAGATGCCGACATCTTTGGCTCGATAGAGAAAGAACACGACGCCAAGCAGGAATAGGATGTGATCGTAGCCTGTGACCATGTGTTTTGCGCCAAGATACATGAAGGGGATGATGTTCACGCCCCAGATTTCTTGGATGTAGCCCGCATCGCCTTCAGTGACGTTATGAGCCAGCACCTGAGACGTGCTCAGTGCCAGATTGGTTATAATGAGGGCCAGCAGGAGCGTCGCGCGCCTGTCTAGACCCCGTGAGATTAGATTCATGGATGTTCTCCGTTGTTATGTGATGTCGAAAACCCCGATTGGGGCGACGTCACACGCGCGGAGGCCGGTCTATACCGTAGTTCTTGGTTGGGCCGCCCGGCACTCGGTCGAACGCCCTGTCATCTGAGAGCGAGGCCAGTGACAGCGCATTTTCCGGTTCCGGTATCACCATTTGGCTGTGGTCGTGATCTGCACCATCATGACTGTGCCCGTGCATCGCCCACAACAAATCTTCTTCAAAGCCATGGGTATGCCCGTGCTCTGCAATGATCTGCAAATGCTCCTGCACGGTTTCAATCACTGTCGGAGCATGGCCCACGTTTGGCTGAAGCGACCAAAAGATCAAAGACAGGCAGATCAAAGCTGCCATCGCATTCTGCGTATATCTTTGAACTGCTCTCACGTTTTCAGTGCCTCTGCGGCGTTTCTATATCCCCCCCAAGGGTTATCTCGACTTGTATGTCAAAATCACCAAAAGTCGCAAGCCATCCAGCACGATCAGCGCGGCAGAAACGTGCCTAAGAGCCTCTGCGGTCCGTTTGGCGCCCAGGGTCGGTTGGCAGTAGCTCTATTGAACAACCAAGAAACCTTCCAACGAAGTAACAGCAGTTCCTTCAAGGATGACGCGGTTGCCATCCGCTTCACAAGCAATGACTCCGCCTCGCGCAGAAAGCTGACGAGCCAACAAATGTTTTTTCTCCAGTCTCCGAGACCAGTATGGCGTCAAACAGCAATGTGAAACGCCTGATACGGAATCTTCTGGCACACCATTTGCCGGGGCAAAGAACCGTGAAACGAAATCAAATTCCCCTGTCCCTTGCGCCGATATGATCACTGCGGGTAACGGTAGTTTTGCCAAAGCGGCAAAATCCGGAGCACAGCTCAGAATATCATTTTCGCTCTCAAAAACAGCCAGATAGTGCTTTGCAGCCAATAAAGCTGAAGGCTTCTTCCCAAGTGCTTCGATCAGACCCGTGGGGGCATCGACCACCTCTGGCACAAGTGCGGGCATATCCAGACGCAATCCGTTTTCCCCACGTCGAACAATCATCCGGGCGGATTTGGAATGGGAGGTGACCGCATCCAACCCGACCTCGAGATTGGAGAATACGATGTGAGCAGCCGCAAGGGTCGCGTGTCCGATCATATCCACCTCGCGCGTTGGGGTGAACCAACGTATGTCGAATTCGGCATGCTCCGCGCGATGGCGCGCATTTGCGCGGGGAACAAAAAACACCGTTTCAGATTGGTTCAGTTCACTCGCGATGGATTGCATGACCTGTACAGGCAGCCATTGATCCAATGGGCAAACGCCAGCAGGGTTTCCGCTGAGCGTGCGGTCTGAAAAGGCATCGACAATAAAGGTTCGAAGTTTCATCTCTAGCCGTCTACATTCGGGCGCGGGACTGTGAACGCCCCGTCGTTTTCAATGGCAAAGGCGGCACGAAGAACCGTGCTTTCTTCGAAATACCTGCCAACCAGCTGCAACCCAATCGGCAATCCTTCCGAGTGAATTGCACAGGGCATCGTCAGCGCAGGATGGCCGGACATGTTGAAGAAGGTGGTAAAGCGCGTGATGGCATTGCCAACTGCTTCTTCCACACCGTCACGGGTTGTCTTCACAGTTCCCAGCTTTTGCGCAATTTCCGGCGTCGCCGGCGTCAGGATCAGGTCGACCTCATCAAACAACGCGTTGGTCTCTTGCCGATAGAGTTCTACGAAGCGTTTGGCCCGAATGTAGTGTTCCGCCAGGAGCGTCTGTCCCAGCGCCAATCCGGCGCGAAAATCCTGCCCATAAAGTTCACCCCGGTCTTGCAAATAGGCCGAATGCGCGCTCAGAGCTTCCGGCATCTGAACGGTGAGAGACACGGCGCGGCTATGTTCAAGATCCGGAAAGGTCACGGGGACCAAGGCCGCGCCTTTCGCAGTCACAAAGCGCTTTACATCCTCCAATGCTGTCAAGATTTCCGGATCGGTTCGCTCGAAATAGAAATTGGCCGGAATGCCGATGCGCAACCCAGAGATATCGCCATCGAGCGCTGCGGCATAGTCTTCGACCGCAAGGTTTTGCGAACCCGGATCGCGCGGATCGTAACCCGCAATGATCCCGAGTAAATCAGCGCAATCTGTGACGTCTCGAGTCATGATGCCCACATGATCTAACGTCCAGCAATATGGCACCACACCCGTCGTCGGCACTCGGCCGATGGTAGGCTTCAGTCCGACTAGCCCGTTCAACGCTGCAGGCGCGCGCACTGATCCGCCAGTGTCCGTACCAAGGCTGGCAGGGACCAAGCCGAAGGCCACCGCTGCCGCTGATCCGCTGGATGATCCTCCGGCCAGTCGTCTTGGGTCATAGGCGTTCACGCAGGTTCCATAGACCTCATTCTCGCCGGTTGCGCCGTACGCAAACTCATGAAGATTGGTCTTGCCCAGGCTCAGCGCGTTTGCCTCTCGCATACGGGCAATGACAAAGGCGTCCTCCGATGCAATTCTGTCATGAAACACACGCGATCCAGCTGATGTCAGAACCCCTTGGATGTCGAAAAGATCTTTGGATGCGTATGGAATACCCGCAAAACGCGACCGCTCCAGATCGTCGCGCGTGAGGGTCTCGGCCACCTGGCGCGCAGATTTATCTGTCACGGTGATAAAGGCTTTGGAACGGTCATTGTGCCTTGCAATCCGCTCGGCAAAAAACGCGACGAGTTCGGTTGGCGTTATTTCATTGGCATCGAGTCTGGATTTCAGACCACGGACAGTGTCAAACGATATTTCATTTGTCATCTGTCTATCGCTTCTGAACAGTCAGGGCCGGAGGTATCGTGCCAAGGTCGATCTTGCGAAGGACCTCCAACTCGTCCAGCAACTCCTGAAATCCGGTGATGATACCCAGTTTCGGGTCTACAAGCTCGTCTATTTCCGCATCGCTCCAGTCGTGCGAGGCCATCTGATTGCAGATACCTGTCAGAGTCTCTTTTTTCAGTTTTTGCATGTTGCCCATCCACGTAGGTTCCGATGAATCTTCCGACGCGCAATACGCGCGCCGAGCTCGTGCGTCACAGTTGCGATAGTTCAACCATTTGGCAATCTGCTGCCCAGACCGATACCACCGCCAGTAGGTTCATTTGCTAAGCAGGATCTCACGCGGATAGTTGGTGATGTAGTCAAACCCGGTTTCGGTCACGACCACCGAGTCACCAATCCGACCTGCAGTGACACCATCGACCGAGATGCCGCCATCCACCGCAAAGGTCATGCCCGGCTGCAGAACTGTCTTGTCTCCGGCTTTCAGCTCCGGCGCTTCCAGATATGCAACACCGATGGATCGACCGGTACGGTAGCCGGTTTCATAACCGCGTTCCTTATAGACTTCGTTGGCGGCTGCAGCGACGTCTTCGGCAAGAACGCCCGGGCGGATCGCGTGGATCGCGGCTTGCTGCGCGTCAATCGCAGCCTGCTGCACTTCGCGGTCCAGGTCTTTCACTTCGCCGATGTGGAACATACGGTCGAAGCCCAGCTTGTACTGTTTGAACTGCGCCATGTTGCAAAAGCAGAAATAGACGGGATCAAACTTTTCATAGGCTTTAACACCGGCGCGACCATGCACCATCGAGGTATTCTTGCCGCTTTGAACAATCTGCAGGTTGTGGATCATGGGCGAGACGAAGCTGTCCCAACCCTTGGCGGTCAGGAAAGTGGCCGCCTTGCGCGAACCTGCATCAATTACCGCCAGCGCGCTCTCGTATTCCTGCGCGCCTTCTTTCAAGGAATTATGCGCCGCAAGCATCATCGCGCCAGCGATCTCTCCAGCCTGTTTCATCACTTCTATTTCGAAGGGAGATTTGATGGTCCTCATCGCGCCCAATACCGGAGAGATATCCTTAAGAGGAACGCCCGGATAAGTCTCGTCCAGATGATTGCGGACAATTGCAGGGATCGACCCCTTTTCAACCCAGATCTCGGATGGCCTACCACCCAAAGCACCGGCCAGCGCGCGGCCCCATGTGCGTTGTCCGATATCTTCCCAGGTGCGCACGTCTTCGACCCATGTCATCGCACCGACCATCTCCGACTCCATCAGCGGTGTGATGACGACTGGCGAGTCATCCGCGTCCACCACCAACATCGTTGGGCGCCCGAACTCGATCCCCAGGTAACCCCAGAAACCTGCCAGATAGGCCATTGAGCTTTCATCCGTAAACACTGCCTTTTGAATGCCTGCATCCTTCATGCGGCTCTGAAGCTCAGTCGTTCTTTGTTTTGCGTGTTCAAGCATGTGCCTTTTTCCTTCGAGAAAAGCCAACGGCATGACACCAAAACCGATGGCCGGGTTGAACTTCAGGCCGTCCTGTCATTGTCGCCTGGGCGGCCATTTCAATTTTCAATTTCAACGCCGCCCGCCTTCCACGCGGGCGGCGTTTTCGCGCCTCAGTTTAGGAGACCCGGCAAGAAAAGAGCGACCGGCGGCACGAAGGTAACAACGAAGACCATCGGCAGGTGACCCAACAGCAGGAACTTCAAGGTCGGGCCGACATAGGTTGACAGGGGTTGTCGTGTGACGCCCCCGGCCATGTAAAGCAGCGGTGCACAGGGCGGAGAGATGTTGCCCAATCCCAGGTTTGTACCGACAATGGCAGCGAAATGGATCGGATCCAAACCAATCTTCTGCGTTACCGGCAGCAGGATAATCGCAGCCAGAACGCCACCCGAAACGTCGTCGATGATCATGCCCATGATCAGCAACAGCAGATTGATCAACAACAGGATGACAATCTTGTTTTCCGATATGGTCAGCAACAGATCGGCAAACTGTGTCGGCACCTTGGCCAAAACCATACCGCGGCTCATGACGAACAGGAAAAACAGAACCATCAGGATCGCGCCAGTCAGACGTGCGGCTTCGACTGTTGAGGCAAACAGTTTGTCGAACGGCAGCGTACGGTAGATCAACAGACCAACGGCCAGAGTATAAACCAGCGCCATCGACCCTGCTTCGGTCGGAGTGGCGATGCCGCTGTAGATGCCACCCAAAATGATCACCGGCATGATGATCGCAAGGCTTGCACGTTTACCGGTTTGGCCGATTTCTTTCACGGTGCCCGAGAACGACAGTTTTTCAGCGACCGTGATCGTCGTGTTGTTGCGCAGAAACCAGAAGTTCAACGCGCAATAGGTCGCGGCAAGCAGGATCCCGGGGCCCATGGTTGCAAGAAAACACTTGGCCACTGACTCGCGGATCGCAATCGCGAAGACAATCATTGGAATGCTGGGTGGGATCATCAGAGCCAGAACAGAAGAAACAGCCACTAGCGCAGTTGCATGGCCCGGCGGATACCCTTCCTTGATCATGCGCGGGACCATGATTTTCCCGATGGCCGCAATCGCAGCAGAGGCCGATCCCGAAATCGCGCCAAACAACGCACAAGTCACAACAGTAACTGCGCCAAGCCCGCCCTTGGTGCGTCCGACGAAGGAATTAACGAAATCCAGGAGTCGCTCGGATATCCCCGAAGCGCCCATCAGGGTGCCCGACAGGATAAACAGCGGAATGGCAAGAAGCGAGAAGGCACTGACCTGCGAATAGCCGAACCCGGCATGAAACGAGATGTCTGTGCCCTGTAAAGTGCCAAAGACAAGCGCACCGATGCCGAAGGCAAAGCCGACGGGTACTTCGATCAGCAGCAGGACAATGACAATTGCGATGGCGACGAAAAACAGCGTCATGTCATTCTCCCCCTTTCCCGGTGATCAGGGCGCGGGCTTCGAGGAAAATCTGCAGCAGCATGTAGAAACCCATCAGCACGAAGCCGAAGACCATGCTGAGATCCCACATGTATTTTGGGAATTTCATGTACGAGCTTTTGCGGTTCAGGTCGATGTTGAACTGCGCAAAATCCCAAGCGTATTTGGCAAAAACGACCAGTGCGACCAGGCAGAGGATCGACCCGAACAAACGGAAGGCAAGCAATGTCTTTCGATTTTGAAAGACCAGCGACATCACTCCACCTTCGATATGGTCACGCTCGCGCGAGCAATACGCCATTCCGATGAAGTAGATCCACAAGGCCATCATCGGTGCCAGCTCTTCGATACCAAGGAACGGAGACGAAATGACATATCGCATGAAAACCTGCGCGGCCATGACCAGGCCAAGGGCAAGCATTGCGACAAACATGATGACTCGCATCAGCCACGCAACTTTGGCCTCCAGCGCGTACGGGCCATCCAGGCCGCGATAGACAGGCAGAACGCGATCCTCTGCCGCAGGCACCGGTATGATCGGTGAAGGCACCAGAACATCGTCCAGACTGTCCGTGTGCAAGATATCCTTGGTCATTTTCCCTCCCATCCCCAAAAGGAAACACGCGCAAAGCTTGGTTTGCGCGTGTTCGTAAGTGGCGCTATTCCACGCCGGTCGCCTGCTTGATGGCACCCATCACTTCTGTGCCGATGATCTCCTCCATGTAGGGGTATTCGACGGCGACAACCTTTGAGCGGTAGGCATCCAGCTGCTCGGGGGTCAGTTCAACGACTTCAATCCCGGCCGCTTCGATCTGCTCGAACCACTTGGGGCTTTCGGACTCGGCGTTTTCCCACGCCCAAGTAACAGCCTCGTTGGCCGCCTCTTTCACCCAGCCTTGCTGCTCCGCTGTTAGGCCATCAAACCAAGCTTTGTGGGCAGTCCAGAAGGTGTGTTCAAAGTTCTCGCGCGTGAAGACGTAGGCGCTCAGCACGTCCTTGAACAACAGAACTTCGGATGGCGGCGAGTAAGCCCGACCGTCAATGGCGCCGGTCTGCAATGCTGTATGCACCTCGGAGAATGCCATCGGAACGGCCGAAAAGCCGGTTGCTTTGTACCGCTCGATCGCCATGGGCATACCCGGAACGCGCATCTTGAAACCTTCGGCATCGGCCGGGAAGTTCACTGGGACGTCAACGCCTTTGCGCACAACGAAACCCGTGAAGTCGGTCGGGATCGTACCCAGCAACTCCATACCCAAGTCGTTCATTATGCCGTTGTAGACTTCGTTCATCGTCGAACCAGGACCGTAGACTTCCTTGCCCGACTCCCAGTCGTTGGCGACATAGCCCAGAACGGACACGTCCCAGCGCGGATCAAGCTCGGAATGGTTCCACGACATGGTCATCTGAACAGCGCCTTGAGCGACCTGCTCAACGATCGATGTCCAATCACCCAGATCACCACCGGGGTGATAAGAAACCGACATGGTTCCACCAGAAAGCTCGTCCAGCCGTTCGATGAACTGTTCGGATACTTTGTGGAAGATGTGTTCCTGATCCATGACGTGGCCCAGGATGATGTCCTGAGCCGATGCACTAGACGCGGTGAACCCGGCAAAGCCGAGTGCGACAGCCCCAGTTTTCAGAAATTTTGACACCTGCATTTACGAAGGTACCTCCCTTTGATCGAATCTCGGCCTGTGCTTGAGGAACCCCAATCAGGCTGGCGGGACAGTTGACCTGTATACAGCTTAATGTCAATGATCAATTTTAGTCGCTATTTTCACACAAAAATGAAGTAGGTGCATGCAGGCTATGAGAGGTGATCCAGGATCCATGTTCGATGAGGCCGCCACAAACGGGCAAAAATAGGTTTCGTCCTACTCGCGACCGAGCAGACAATCGAAGACGATATGATGGAACTGATACCAGAAGGCGTCGGTGCACATTTCACCCGGGTGGCCATTCCAGACAGCATCACAGTTGACAGTCTGACCGCAGTCGGGGCTGACCTGGCACGCGCTGCGTCAACCCTGTTGCCAGATGGTAGTCTGGATGTGATCAGCTATGCCTGCACGTCCGGCAGTTTGGTCCTGGGCGAAGAAAACGTATTTCGCAAACTGCGCAAAGGCGCACCCAACGCGATCGCGACCTCTTTGATCACCTCCGCCATTCGCGCTCTCAAAACACTTGCGGTAGAAAAGATCGCGGTGTGCACACCCTATTTGGAAGAAGTAAATCTGAGAGAAAAACAATATCTTGAAAATCAAGGGTTCCATGTCACTGATATACTCGGCCTGAATCTGGAAAAAGACAGCGACATGATCCGTGTGCGCCCGGACGTGATCGAACAGTTGGCCCATTCGGTCGATTCCGGGGCGGCCGATGCCGTGTTTATTAGCTGCGGTGCGTTGCGGTCACTCGAAGTCATTGAACGGCTCGAAGACGCCCTGAACAAACCCGTAATTTGTTCCAATCAAGCCATGGCATGCGATGTCTTGCGTAAAGCGGGTGTTGATGACCAAATTGCTGGGTACGGTCGGTTGTTGAGAGACTACTGATTGGTAGTCTAAGACAGCAAATAGCACCCAGAGGGATCAGAACCGTGACTATCGCAGATTCAGGAATTGCGGCGCCCTCAAAGGCAACCGTAGACGAGATCCAAGAACAAGTCTTGGAGCGCATCTGCTTCGCGCACTACCCTCCAGGCACGCAACTGAAAGAGGCTGCGCTTGCCAAAGAATTCGGAGTCAGCAGAACCCCCGTCAGAGATGCCATCGCGCGCATCGGGCATCTTGGATTGGTAGAGACGCGCAATGGTGTCGGCACCGTTGTCATCGAGCTTTCAGCAGAACGTGTCCGCCATCTCTACGAAATGAGGATGGAGCTTGCACAGTTAATCGGAACCTTGTCGCCGATCACTGTCACAGAATATCACCGCGAAGAAGCGCGTTCGATCCATGAAAAAGCCGTCGTACTGCGCGAGCAACTGGACTCTCAGGAATACGTAAAACTGAACCAGCGACTACAGACCCTGATCACATCTCTGATCGGAAACCACTCTCTGCGCGAATTCTGGAACCAGGCATATTTCCAGTCGTCCAGCGTCTGGCATCGCATGGAACAGATTGTTGGCGTAGTTGCCTACGATTCATTGGTGCGAGAGACCTCTGACTTGGCCAAAGCACTGGAGCGTGAAGACATCGCCGCCGTCGGATTTCTGCAGAGAGTCTACATCGGATATGCTTTTCAACTGATTGAGACACATCTTTTGAAGCGACAAGAAGAATGTGAGTTTTGAGTCGATTGCTCAATGCTCGTTGGAATTTTCTTAGAACTTCAGAAAAATTGGTTTCGGCAGATCACCTGACCTTTCCCATTGGCACAACCGCATTCTGGTTAGATTTCGAACCATTGGGAGCAAACGCTTCTGTTCGCCAAAAATTGTACGTTGGACATGACGGAGATAGAAACATCTCAGCGCGGGTGTTTTGTGAAGCGACTTTCAGTAGAGTCGCACGCTACCTTGCGCATCTCGTCAGCCCCTCCGAAAGCGACAGTTGATCATACGCGCGCAAAATGTTTGGGAGCTCCCTTTTCGGGCATTGCAATTTCTTATGGGATGTCAGCCTAGAACCTCAGCGCAATTTCTATCACTCTGACGGCCTTGCAAGTAGGTTACAGCCAAGTCTTCTAATGACGACACGCAATCCTCGGTTATGCGTTCATCCCTTCAATCATCGTTGTTTTCATTGACACATTGCCTTGCATGCGATCCGCTGAGCTACGTCATCTGTTTTAACGCAAGGATTTGAAGTCATGCCAGAATCGCTCAATCTGCATAAATTTGAAAACCTAAGTCCTTTCCAAATTAAAGACGAACTTATCAAGTTGGCGCAAAAAGAAGCGCGGCAGATGGCTTTGCCATACCTAAATGCCGGTCGAGGGAACCCAAACTGGATCGCCACCAAAGCACGGGAGGCATTTTTCCTTTTGGGGCAGTTCGCCATGACAGAAGCTCAGCGCCATCGGAATGAGCCGGAGGTCGGTCTGGCTGGGATGCCGCAAGGGCCAGGCTGCTATGACCGACTAAAAAAGTATTGCGCCAAATCGGTTGAAGGAAACGGCCCTCCTGGTGCGGAGACTTTGGTGGCGGTCGTTGATTTTGCGATTGAGAAATTTGGATTTACGCCAGACGATTTCGTGCTTGAGTTGACCGATGGCATTGTCGGTGACCATTACCCGATGCCCGACCGTTGCATGGAGCACAACGAAGCGATTGTGCATGAATACGTTATGTGGGCTATGTGCGCTGGGCACCGACCGGATGCGAAGTTCGATATCTACGCGGTCGAGGGTGGAACCGCAGCGATGTGTTATATCTTCAAAGCGCTCAAGAACCAGAGATTGCTGAATGCCGGTGACACGATTGCGTTGGGTACACCGATTTTCACACCCTATCTGGAGATGCCGGTCCTTGAAGATTATGGGCTGAACACTGTGGATGTATCTTCGAAAGAAGAGGACCACTTCCAACTGAACGACGAAGATTTCGAAATTCTGTCGGACCCGAAAGTCAAAGCACTCTTTCTGGTTAACCCGGGCAATCCGTCTTCAGTCGCTATCAGCCCCGAGGTCTCAGCTCGGCTTGTCGAGTTCGTAAAGACCCGCCGCCCCGACCTGATCATTTTGACTGACGATGTTTACGGGACCTTCGTTCCAAACTTTCAATCGATCTTGGGGCATCTACCTGAGAACACCATCGGGGTTTATTCCTACTCCAAGTATTTTGGTTGCACAGGGTGGCGTTTAGGCGCGATTTTAGTGGCTGAGAATAACATCTTCGACAAGATGATTGCGGATGCTCCGGACGAAACCAAAGCCGTCGTCAACGCGCGCTACGAAACGCTGACGCCTGACCCATCCTCGTTCAAGTTCATCGACCGGATCGTCGCCGACAGCCGCGATGTTGCGCTGAACCACACTGCGGGTCTGTCGCTGCCACAACAGGTGATGATGACCTTGTTTTCACTGGTCGAGCTTATGGACGAAGAGAAGGCCTATCAGAAATTCTGCTGGGGTATTCTGAAACATCGCTTTGACGAGTTGGTCGACGGGATGGGTATAGAGGTTCCCGACAACCCGCTGTTCGACAAATACTACGGTATTATCGACTTTGAGTTCTGGCTTCGCAAATACGTGGGCGAAGAGGTGGTCGAGTGGATAAAGGAGAACGTTCACCCGCTGGATATTTCCTTCAAACTGGCGCAGGACCACGGGATCGTGCTGCTCAATGGATCGGGCTTTGACGCGCCCAACTGGTCGGCGCGGGTATCGTTCGCCAATTTGGATGATAGTGCTTACCGCCAGATCGGAAGAGCGGTGCGCGCAGTGGCCACTGGCTACGTGCAGGCCTATCGTGCCTCGAAAGGACTGCCTTTGCACGGTTAAGATCCAGTAACAGCGTAGAGCAACGGATCAGCATGATGACTGACACACATGCTGATCTCGACCTTCCGAGCTAGGATCCCGGTTGTCGCGCCCGCTTCCGACCTGAATTACGGCACAAAAGCCACAACAAACGGTCCCCAGAGTGTCAGGAAGATATTGGCCACGGCATAGGTCATGGTGAAGGCGGGCGTGGGTGTCGAGTTCCCGGCTTTTTCCAAGAGTGTCGCAAAACCGGGATTGCCCGAGCGTGATCCGGTCACAACCGCACAGGCCTCAACCGGGTTCTTGATACGCAGGGCGAAGTAGTTGATCGGGAACTGCACGATCATGGGCATCAATGTAACCACAACACCCAAAAGCAGAAGTATGATCCCATATTCCTGAATTGCCTCTAATGCAGGTTTGCCTGCGTTGAGGCCAACGACACCAACAAACACAGCCAACCCGAAACTCTGAAGGAAATTAGCAGCTCCACGATTAATACCGCCGATCTTGGGCTGACGGATGCGCAAATAGCCGATGATCAATCCTGTAACCAGGCAACCGAGGCCAGACCCCAATGCCACCTTCGTTCCTGCGATGACAAAACTGATCTCTCCGATCAGATAGCCGATGGCCACGCCGATCCCCAATGCAATGAAATTGGTGACCGAGGCCGAAGGCGGTACATAGCCCGCAACTTTGGCAACTCGGTTCAAGTCGTCCTTGTGACCGACAATACTGATCTCGTCACCTGCGTGGATCTCAGTATTGTGCAGGACTGGGACATCATGGCCCATGCGAGTGATCTTTGAGATATGAACACCGCGCCTTTGATCTGCCGTCAGAGCTTCGCGCAGTTCTGCCAAGGTTTTACCGGTCAGTTTGCGGTTGGTGACCACGACGTTGCGACGTTCCTCCACAACAGTCAGTTCAGGGGGATACTCTCCGATTTCGCCACTGGCGCTCCCCTCGAACTGGGTCAAAGTCGCGACGAGGCCGGAGACGACCACCGTGTCTCCGGCATTGACTATCGTTTCGGGGGTCGGATCTACAGGAGCGCCATTGTGGAGCAATCGTTCTACGATCAGATCGCCATCATAGCCGCTTTCGATGTCCTTGACGGACTTTCCGGCAATGCTTGCATCGGCATTTACTTGATAGGCGCGGGCGTCAAACCGATTCATGGGAAGGAACTCACCTTCCTCTAGTTTGGGACCACCGCCGCCGAGTTTCTGAGCCAACTTAATTGCTTCTTGCCGCAGATCGACACGCATGATGATGGGAATGATGCTAACTGCCAATATCGGGCCTATTGAGCCGAAGATGTAAGTAACCGAGTATCCTACGGCGATGTTGGTTTTCAGTTTTTCCGCCTCATCAGCGGCGAGCCCAAGCAGATCGATGGCGTTCCCAGCGGTGCCAATGATTGCAGATTGTGTCAGGCCACCAGCGGCCAACCCCGCGGCCAGCCCTTTGTCCAAGCCCGCCAGCCGAGCAACAACAATAACAAAAAACAACCCCCAGAGGGTCATCATAAACGCGGCCAGTAGCTTGGTCAGCGCAGTTCGGTTCAAGGCCGCAAAAAACTGAGGCCCCCCATTGTAACCGACCATGAATATAAAGAGGGAAAAGAATACATTCTGAACATCGGTACTAAGGTTGATCCCACCGATCTGGCCAATGAAGACGGCCACCAACAAAGTGCCAGCGATGCCCCCCAATTCGAACTTGCCGACCCGAAACTTTCCGACGCCGTATCCAAGACCCAGACAAAGAAACAATGCCATGATCGGGAAGGCGCGAAGCTGTTCTGTAATCAATTCCATTGTGAAATCTCCCGGGTGCTAACGCTGGTCCGTTAGCCTCAAGATACAGCGCCTTACTGTATTGAAAACAAAAATATTTAGACAACCGACTTCGTGCGGACTCTATGAAACCAATCGGAACAGTTTCTCTTAATGTTCGGGTTAACTTGAGATCAAAAAAATTAAAATGTAGGTCACGCGATTCATTCTTTGCCTTTTGAGGAAAGAGCCTTTGCCATTTCGATGGATTCCTACGCTCTCTTCGACCATTTTCAGATATTCACCTAACAGCACTTGCAGCCAAAGTGACCGTTCCAATCAGCCCACTCCTGATCCCCATGAACGGGGCTCTCGGAACTGTCCATATCCGGTAAGATCCACTTGGGCTGTTGCACATCGTTCATTGCTTTAGTCCTCAGGCCGAGGAGGTCTGCTATGGCGGACAAATCGTGAGCCGAAGCAAGAATGCCCGTCTCAAAACGCGCCTATTGACTAGTTTAGGCCGCTAGGCCATCGACCGCGCGCCCTCCAACGATCTAGCGCTTCACCGGATCACGGGCCGGCAGGTTTGCATCGTCGACATCAGGGTTTCCCGCAAGACGCCCGAAGGTAGACTGGCAAAACAGAGCTACAAAAACATGAAACCCTTTCTTGTCGGTTCGGGTATCTCGCAACATCTGCCCCGCCAAATCATGCAGACCCAAAGTCTTATCCAGCTCCAGAAACAGAAACAAACCGCCATCGGAACTGATTCTGGAGCCATGGAATTCAAGACAAACGCGGTTATCAAAATCGAGCTGATAATCACCCACTAAAACCGCTCCAACATGCAGATCCCACATCGCAGCCTCCAAAGCGGCTCAACATGCTACAATATTTGACGAAAAGCAAGGACGGTGAAGCTAAATCACTCCATCATATGGGAAATATGGGTTTCAAGTCTCGCGCGATCGACTTTGGAGGCATGGCGCTTGTCCATGGGGATGCACTCAATCGAAACCACATTGGGAACGCCAAACCCAAGCGCAGAACGCTTCCAATCCTCGAGGTACTTTTGTGTTCCTTGGACGCAGAGTGTGGGGCCTACTTTCGTTGTGACAAAAGCGCATCGATCCACGCCCGGCCATTGCTGTGCAGCGACTTCGATCGCAAAAGGGAAAAGCGTACCTGAAGCGACTTCAATTTCGGATCCGATACGCCCCCAAAGCCACAAACGTCCGTCATCATCCAGTGTGCCCGCGTCACCAGTCCGGTGCCAAACAATGTCACCTTCCTTGATTTTGTTTTGTTGTGAGTGCCTCGGGTCCAAATACCCTTCATTCACATGTGCGCCGGCGACCTGAATCTCGTTGTCGCGAATGCGGAGCGTGATTTCAGGCACTGGGTCGCCGACGAGCAGCCCCATCCCAGAAGCCATGTCGCGGTGATTCTCTTCCGAGATGTCGGTGGCATCGAGATGCGCGATCGGTTCAGCCTCGGTCGAACCGTAGACGCACACAACCGACAGCCTGTACCGGCTTCTCAATGTCTCCACCAGGTTTGGAAACACCGGGCCCCCGCCGGTGAACACAGTATGCAACGGCCCCGTATACTCGGATCGAACTAGCTTTTCGCACAGTGATGGCGGGATCAGGGCCCGGGTTACTTTCTGCGCCTGAATCCACCGTTCCAACTGCGTAGGTGATAGGCGGTCCAGTTTGCTGAGCTTCCAATTGGGTAAAACACTTGTGCGCCCCGCCGCCAGATTGATCAGGGTGAACACCGGAAAGGCAATCAGGTCGCGCTCGGCCTTGTCGCTGTGGAGGAGGGGTGCGATGGCATCGTACTGTGCCATCAGAAACGCGTGCGAGCGGGGAATGGCTTTGGGCTGACCTGTTGTGCCGGAGGTAAAGGAGATCAGGGCGATATCATCAGGTTGCACCTTGTGCACTGTCGGGGTGATGTGGCCTTCTCCGGGCGTGAGGACAGGAAGAGGCCAAAGGCTGGGAACCAGAAACTTCAGCAAGGAATACGCGCCCGCCGCGCAGAATGCTTTTGGTTTGGTGGTCCGAATGGCGTGGCACAGACCGGCCAGCCCCATGGCTGGCTCCGGCAAGACTACGGTGGCGCCAAGGGACCACAGGGCGGCCAGGCTGGCATAGAGGTCCGCGTTGACCGGCATGGCCAACAGCACACGATCCCCCGGTTGGATGCCCTTGCCCTGCCACCGACCCGCCAATTGCTGAACGCGTTTGTGTAGGGCCTGAAAACTGATCTGGCACCCCTTGCCGTCCACGATGGCAGTCCGGTCCGGAAACCGTTCAACCGCAGCGGCGAAATGGAACAACAGGTCAGCCATTCAGCTTGCGCCCAAGCAGGGTATAGCGCCGGAAGATCGTTGCGCCTTCGGCGGCGCTGCGGTCCGCCGAGGTGTTGTCATCATGGATCAGCGCATGAATTGCCGTGTCGTACCCCATGCTGAATGCCGTCTTGTGAAACCTGTGGGCCAGATGCCGCCCTGCCCCCGGTTCGAGACTGGCGTAGGTCTTAAGGATGGCGGATTTCGGATTGGGGCCTTCGGCATAGTTGGGAATGCCGAACAAAAACCCGGCCAGTGTTCCGTCGTTGCGGCGCGCAAATAGGATCAGGTCGCGCTTCATCATCGGCACCACCGGCAAATACATGGCCAGAAAATCCGCTTCAGATATCGGCTTGTAGAACGCGTTGTTTGAAAACGCCCGGGTTGAGAGTTCAAAGACCTGACGAAAGAGGGCTTCGGGGTCCGTTCCGTCCCAGGCCTCCACCACGAAGCTGCCGCTATCCGGCGGTGCGGTCGCAGCGGCGGCCTGCAGCGCTACACGGGCCGAGAAATACCGACTGATCTCTGCAAACCCCGCTAACCGGAACGCCTCGGGCTCATGCGGTTTGTTGCTGGGTTCCATCAGGAAAGGAGCGGACCCGTCGCTGTCCGAGACAAACCGGTAGCTGTGCCAGGTATCGCCCGACATCGGCCCAATAATGCGGTCGAGGCTCGCGTCTTGCACCCGCTCGATCCCCTCGCGCAGAATCTCGTCACCAGCCTCAGTCGTTTTGCAGGAAAAATCACCGAAAGTTGCGGTCGGCGCGCCCTCCCAGTTCGGGCCGTTCAGGTAGACAGTCAGTTTTGCGTCCGCTGTTTTTATGGTCTCTTTGGTCATGAACCAACTCCGGCAAAGACCCCTGCACCAAGTGATCCGGCAAGGAACCAAACGTAGTAAAACAAGGGCAGGGCGAGGGCCAACAACGTCAGCCTAAACACTCTGTCTTTTTCGAAACATTGTGGTCGGGCCAACGGCACTGCGGCTGTGCAAAGGAGTGAAAACAGGGCCAAAGCCGTCAGAGGCTCGGCCCAGTTCGACTGTTCGGAATTCTGGGAAACAACCCAAGCCCGTACGGCGAACAAAACAGCAGCAGCAAGCGGTATCGCGATTGGGCTGGAACGCAGCGCGACTGCAATATGCCCCATGGCCAGCCCCATCGCACTTAGCCCAAAAAAGGAAATCGCATCCCATCCCGTTGCATGTCCCATTGCAAGCCAACCAAATCCCAAAAGACCCAAGGCGGCTATGATGTCCAGATCGGGGAACTTGCTGTCACAAGGAGAAGCGGTGCGCGCCCACCCATGCGCAGCAAGAACTATGATCGGCAGCACCGTATTTTGCAATTTTGCGGCGGCCAGCAGTAAAAAAACCGCAACAACATAAACACGGGTCGCATGTTTGGTCAGGCCCAGCTTGGTTCCCACCACGCCGAAACTGGTAAGAGCAGCAAAGAACAGAGCAGCCAACAGGGCGAGTTCTGCCAAAGAGCTGTGGTAGTGGCCGTTCAGAAAAATCAACAAGCCAAGCGGTAGGAACAGGTTATCAAACCCGCGCCAACTTTGCGCTTCGACCAATGTGCCAAAACCCGCCACCATGAGGCACAACATCATGACGTTGGACGGTGGGAGGCTCGACATGAACAAGAAGCAGATGATCGCGACCAACAGCGTTACGACAAAAAACACGACTGAGCCTTCCAAGCTCTTGTCGCCATCCTCCACCACGTAGCGTTTGGTTCCATAGGTAGTTCCGGCCAGCGCCGCGGCGGCATCCGCCAGTGTCAGAACGGCGATTGGCAGGATGTAGAACAGTGTGTTTTCCCCTGCCAACAGGAAGCAAAGCCCGACCGACAAGGCGAGCAGAAAGTCACCGTAGGACGTACGCTCTACCCCATGCAGAGTCGCGCCCAGACCCGATGAAAAGCGCGGAAGGCGGAGTACCAGCATCACCAGTATTGTGGCTGCAATCAGCATGTAAACCGGCCAACGATCAGGAAAGAGCCAAGGTAAAAGCAGTGCAAAGAGGCCGGTACTGACATGCATAAGTTTGCGCTGTACTTCGGCACTCAACCCCGCCGTTTTGGCCAGATGCCGTATGACCATCATGACGCCGATCAAGGCGACCACGGACCCCGCCGCCAACAGGATCTGCCCAAGAACAGTCACGGCTGAACCTCTTCGACGACGAAATCGGAATAGAAGAATGCCATGTCGCGGGCTTTCTGCTGTGTTTCGATGTCGGTCAAGGTTGTGACGCGTTTTAAGTATTTAGTCGGAACCCGACGGGGTGCCATCATGTTCCAATAGACCAATCGGGCGTTTGGCTCAGCGGCAGTCAGGATAGAGCCGTAGACCTGAGGGAAGGTCTCGGGGGACATGTATTCAAAGATGTCGGACAGGTTGAAACCGTTGGCTTTCTCACCGGTTGATACAAAAGCCTCGAGCGATCCAAGGCGGATGTCCAGACGATCCAACCGGGATCGGATTGCCTCATAGTGCTCGGGCCGCCAGGCCATCGGCAGCGCGTCGCCGTGATTGCCTTTGAGAATCCAGTGCAAATAGGGGTTTTGCGAGGGATCAGTGGTGACCCCCGCATGACGGATGCGCCGGGCGACATGTTGGGCGGGGCTGCCCTCGACATGGTCGAAGAACGCACTGTCCCGACCCATGCGCCCCATGACGAAACGCGAGAAGAAGAGGTTCAGCAAAAGCCGCCATCGCACCGTATTGAACCGCGTGTCAAAAAATGTCTGGCGCTCTCTGGGCGAGCGGGGGACGAACACTGCGTCAATGGTGCGGCGAGAATGGACGAGCGGCAGCAGCCAGGTTCGAAAGATGCGAAAATAGCGCTCGAACTTGCCGACACCGCCGATACCATGTCTTTCAACCTCCGGGGTTAGCGTCTGCCAGAAGGCGCGCGTCTCAGCATCGGTGGCCTCTAAAACCCGGTTCAGCAGGGCACCCCGTCGCGTACTTGCGCGCGAACCTGTGAGTTCGATGAATTCGGGATGGGTCAGCACCTGATAAGCCGCGATCCGAAGCTTGAGGCACGCAATCTGCGCAGGTGACAGGTCCAGAACCACGACGCGCGCAGGATCGAGTGTCAGCATCGCAAGCGCATTGTCCCCGGCTGAGCAGATGGACACCAAGGTCTTGCCCGCGCACTCACCCAAGGCTGAGGTGAGGACATCTGCGTCCTCCCACAATTGGGCATAGCGGATATGATCGAAATCCGCTTTTGCCTCGATTTCACTGCTATCCATCGCATCGCTCCACTGCGCCGCTTGCGCCGTCTACACGGATCATCTCGCCATCTACGATCCAGTTCGTGGCGCCTTTCAGGCCAACCACGCAAGGGATGCCCAATTCGCGCGCGACGATGGCTGAATGAGACAACAGCGACCCTCGTTCAACGACGATGGCGGAGGCGTTCGAGAATACAGCAATCCAGCCTGGGTCGGTGTGGCGGGCGACCAGAATGTCTCCGGGGTTCAGGGCTTCGGTGCGCGGGTCACGGATCACACGCGCGCGCGCTTTGATCTGTCCTGCGGAACAACCCGTGCCGTGCTTCACGCGTGCCGTATCTGCCTCGGCTTCCACATCTTTGGACCAGATCGGTGCGATAGCGGGACCACGGATTTCGATACGCTCGGGCGGGTCGGGGCGTCGGGAGGAGGCGTCATCCTCGCGTTTGCGCCGCGCAACGATGCCTTTCAGGTCGGGTGATAAGCTGTAGCCCTCAACCGCTCCGAGAACTTCTTGAGTTGTCAGGAAGAATACATCCTTTGGTGATGAAAGCAGATCACGGGCAGCGAATTCCCGGCCGATGCCTAAAAACACACGCCGGGCATAGCCGAAGATACGCGTGCGCTCAAAGCGCAGGTTTTCCCGGTCGCGCACGCGCGCCTTGGTCCAGCTCAAAATCCATTTGGCCAATTGCCGTTTGAAGGGGTTTGACGGAAACAGCGCCTTCCAGTCCGGCTCAGTACCTTCCTGACGCCCAGTCGTGGGACGTTCGGCGCTGGCTGCAATCGCCAGCAGCAGGCTGGTGGGGTCGTCGCGCAGCGGAACGCTTTCCAGTTTGAGTTCCTCCGTACACCGGTCTCCGAACTTCTCAAGATAGGCATCAACCTCGGCTTCAATCTGGGGGTGCCCGGACAAAACCGACAGATGCGCATTGGTTTTTATCGGCTCAGCAAGACCTGCCTGCCGGACCAGTTCTCCCATCCGGGCAATGCGTTGCGCGGGTTCCGCTGAAACGATATCGCCTTGCCCGATCATGATGTCATTGTGCAGGGTCAACCCGTCCTCGCCCAGCCACTTTTGCAGTAGGTTGCGCGAGCCGCCAAAGGCAATCATGCACAGGAAATCGTTTATCAGCGGCGCATCCCACCGATCCAGCAGGGTGCTTTCAATGCGACGATACTCGGCGGCCAGTTTGGTCGCATTCGAGGCATCTACATCCACCCCCGCCCGCAGGATGTCGTTCAACCTGCGATAAAAATCACGCCGGGTCCGTGGCAGTCGGATGGCTTGCCAGATCAGACCGCCCGCAACTTTTGCCAGTTTCGCGTACTCCACAAGCTTGCGCCAGCCAGTGGTGGGCGGCGGGGCAAGAGCATCCGTAACTTCTCGTGGCATCGGTTCAGAAACGCCCATCATCGTTTCCATGTAGTCGCGGTTCAACGAAAACCCGGGCAGAAGCGCCAGCGCGCGATACCAGTTGATCAGATTGTAGTAGGCGCGCCCGTCCACCCGGCCCAGCAAGTTGTCAAACACGGTTGGATTCCGGGCAACCGTGTACCGAGACACGCCCAAAAGCCTGACGAAAGCGCGATAAACCTGAGAATACACATGCAGGGCAAAGGAATAAGTCAGCGGGCTGACGATCCCCGGATAGCTTTCGACGATATTGGAATTGTCGAAAATGGTCAGGGTCTGATCTGCAAGCGGCGCTGGGCGCAGAGTCGTGGTGATCGGCCGGGCCTGCAGAATATGCAGCCCCTGGGTATCCATGGCCCATTCAATGTCCTGAGGGGAACCGAACAGCGCCTCGGCCCTTCGGGCGAGGGCCGCGATGGATTGAGCCTCGGGCAGGTTCAAATGCGCGGTCATGTCCGGAGTGTTTTCTGGTGTGCCATCCAAACCAATGACCCAGTCTTCTCCGTCCGCTTCGCCTGATACAAGCTGCTCTGCAAGCCCATCAATGGCCGAGATCACGACCACATTGCGCCGACCACTGACCGGGTCGGCGGAAAAGGCGACACCGGCCGCTTTGGCATCAATCATGCATTGCACGATGATCGCAGGGGCTTCGGCCTCGCCGCCGGATTTGACCGCCCGGTAAGTCTCAATAGTGGCTGAGAAACCGGATCGCCAGACCTGCTTGGCCGCTGCGATCACATCTTTGCCGGGGACGTTCAGGACCGTTTCGAACTGTCCCGCATGACTGTGGTCCACACCATCTTCGGACCTGCCAGAGCTCCGCACCGCGTAAGGTCCGGGTCCGAGTGTTTCGAGCGCGGCGGTCACAGCCGATTTCAGGCCCTTTTGCGCGATGGGTCCTGATTGCCCCATGCGAAATGCATCATTGAGGATGACAAAGAACGCGGGCGGGGAAAACCCGTGCAGCGCAAGATGCGAAAGGGCCGCCGCTTTCCCTCCGACAACCGAGACATCGGTGGCGTCCGTTTGGGAAACGATGAAACTCATGCAACGGCTCCGATGAGGAAGGGTAGAAAACCAGCCGCAGCATAGCAGAAGAACACCCATAGGCCGGATACTGTGTCCATCCTGTTTTGGGCTTTTGCGGTGGGTGTCTGAGTGTAGCGGAGGGCGGCAATTCCGCAGGGCACAAGTGCCAGCGCGCCGATCAGGGCGGTTAGCCAGCCGACTCCGGTGGCGCTGCCTGTGCCGACAAGGAGAGCGTAGGAAACCAGGACGCAGCCGATCCAGATACGCCCCGCCAAACGAGGCCCCCAAAGGCCGGAATAGGTATCGACCCCGGCGATTTCGTTTTCCGGCGCCCACAGCTTGCGCCCGATCTCAAGGACGCAGCCATTCACAAAGGACAGTGCCAGAAATAGCCAAAGCGAGGGCGCTGCCCCGCCTGCTGGCAACCATTCGAGGCCGGTCAGTAACAAATCAATCAAGGGCATGATGGCCATATGGCTGAGCAGGTAAAGAACCGGTCGGGCCTTCAGCCAAACCGGAACGCCGAATTCAACCGTCATTGCTGCGAGCCAGATCCAGACCGCACCCAACAGCCACAAAACGGGAGGGTGCCAGAACCATGCCGCAGCAAGCGCCAGTAGGATCGTCAACAATCCCAGGCTCAGGATTTCGCCTGGTGAGACCAATCCGCGTGGGATTGGCCTGTCCGGCCTGTACCGCCGGTCATCCTCGGCGTCCTTGAACTCATCGCAGACCCGCATCTGGAAGAACAACGCCATGGCCAGCACAAAACCGGCGGCAAAGGCGGGCCACTCGGGCAGGGGGCGGTCGGCCAGACGAGCGGACACGCAGATGCTGGCCGAGGAAAACACCAGCAGCAGAGGGATGGTTTTCTTCAGCGGAAAACGCTCGGACTGGTAAATCCAGAATCGGTTCTGAATGCTCATCTGTGGCGGGCCAGGCTTTCATGGGCGCGGGTGAAATGGCCTGCAGCTATTGCGGCGACAATGGAGATTTCACCGCAGAGGCATGTGGCTGCGGCCACCTCGGCCAAAGCTGTGCCATTTCCGTTGCCTCTGAGGCCAAGTATGTTCAGCGCCGCTGTCTGGCTGGGCAAACCGGTCCCGCCACCGACCGAGCCGACAAGGATGTTAGGAAGTGTCACCGAGCAGAACAGATCGTCGCCTCTAGGTTCCATGCGCGTGACGCCCATTGCGCTTTCGGCAACGCAGGCCGCGTCCTGTCCGGTTGCGATATAGAACGCCGCCAGCCCGTTGGCATAATGTGCCTGCGCGCCGAATTGGCCCGACAAATGCGCCCCCAAATTGGCGACACGGCCATAGTCCAGCATCGCCTCGACCGTGGTTCCCAGCGTCTTCTCGACAATCTCAGCAGGAAGCGTGACCGAAGCGCTGACCTTCCGCCCGCGCCCCGTCACCAACCCTAAAGCCGAGGCCTTTTTGTCGCCCGAGAAATTACCTTCGACATACCAGTTTTCAATCGCGACAGGGCAGCTATCTGCGATGGCATGGCACAAAGCGTCGGTGGCGATGGTAACCATGTTCTGACCCGCCGCATCCCCTGTGGTATATCGGCAAATCAGGAAAACGACGTTGGTGTCAATGAACGGCTCCAGTGAGACAAGCTTGCCATGACGGGTCGTCGCTTCAGCCGCAGATTTGAGCATATCGATATTTGTCACCACCCAATCAACGAATTGCCCAGCCTTTAGCAGGCTCTCAAATACAAAGGCTGGTGTACGGAGCACACCTTCGTAAAGAACGGCAGTGCTGACGCCGCCCGAACGGGTGGCGGCGTAAGCGCCCCGGGCGTAAGACGCGACCAGCGCGGCCTCGGTGGTGGCGAGGGGGACGTGAAAATCCCCGTTTGCGTTCATCCCGTTTAAGCGCAAGGGGCCAATAACTCCGACAGGCAGCTTAACTGTCCCAACGAAGTTCTCGATATTGGCCCCGTAGATTTCGGCGTTTTCGATGGTCGCCGGATCTGCAATCTGTGCTTGATCCTCAGCGCTGGCTGTGGGTTTCAATTTGCCCCAAAAGCGTTCGACCATCTCTTTGGTCGGCTTGCGGGAGGGGCGCAGTGTTGAAAACTCCGCGTCACTTGGCGCCATCTGCTGGGGTATCTGATCGGCGTCAAATCGCGCTTTAATGCGTTGAAGCATTTCCCGAACGTGAAAAGGAATGACCAAAAGTGTGCTCCAATAGACTTTTCGTACATATGTTGTGCAGCTAAAAACCGATGCGAGGGCAAGGTATCAGTCGCGGGATCGAAATCCAGCCAAATGTTCGCTGATCATGTGTTTGATTCAAAGGGGTCTCGCATTCGTCAAAGAGCCCGAAGGATAAGTCTGTCAGAGGAAAGGGGGAGCAAGCCTTCTCCTCGATTTGTGCGACGAAGCCGCATGAATTCGAACTTAAAACCAGCGGCGTTGTTCAAATTGGTGGATGCACCAACTCGCTTGAAAAATAGGCGTTTCTTCCAGAAGTGCTTACCAAAAAGGACCGAATGACTTGAAAACCCCGAATTGATCGTCAAACTTCTCGCATGAGTGAGTACTTTGACGAAATGTTCAACAGCGATGGGTCGCTCAGAGGTCCATACGAAGAGATCGGTCGTTGGTTTGATGCGGAAGATGTATCACGGCTAAGAGCTAAGCAGCGCGAGGCTGAGGAAGTCTTCAGGCTGACGGGCATAACCTTTAATGTCTACGGAAAAGCGGAAGCAGAGGAACGGTTGATACCGTTTGATATCGTGCCGCGCGTCATTTCCGCACGAGAGTGGCAGCGGCTGGAACGCGGCATCGAACAAAGGGTGCGGGCAATCAATGCCTTTCTTCACGATATCTATCACCGCCAAGAAATCGTAAGGGCCGGACGTGTACCGGCCGAGATGATCGCCGGAAACGAAGCGTTCCTGCCGCAGATGCTCGGTGTCTCGCCGCCCGGTCAGGTTTATACGCATATCGTCGGTGTTGACCTGGTGCGAACCGGACCAGATGAGTTCTTTGTGCTTGAGGACAACGCGCGCACGCCATCCGGTGTCAGCTATATGCTGGAAAACCGGGAAACGATGCTGAAGATGTTCCCCGAGCTCTTCAGCGCCACAAATGTACGAAATGTTTCCGACTACCCGCGAAATTTGAGACGGTCTCTAGCAGCCTGCGCTCCGGCTTGTGCAGAAGGAGAACCCACGGTCGCTGTTTTGACCCCCGGTATCTACAACTCAGCCTATTATGAACATGCGTTTCTTGCGGATCAGATGGCAGTGGAGTTAGTCGAAGGACACGATCTGAGGGTTGTCGATGGCCGCGTTTGTATGCGCACTACCCGGGGCTACAAGCCTATCGACGTTCTGTATCGACGGGTCGATGACGATTTCTTAGATCCGTTGAATTTCAACCCCGACAGCGCGCTGGGCGTTCCTGGCATCCTGGATGTCTACCGCGCGGGGGGCATCACTATTGCGAACGCTCCGGGCACAGGTATCGCGGATGACAAGGCAATCTACTCCTACATGCCTGAAATCGTTGAATTCTACACGGGCGAAAAACCCCTGCTTCAAAATGTACCCACCTGGCGTTGCAGCGATCCAGAGTCCCTATCCTATGTGCTGGACAACCTTTCCGACCTCGTGGTCAAGGAAGTACATGGGTCTGGCGGTTACGGTATGTTGATTGGCCCTACGGCCAGCAAGAAAGAGATTTCAGCTTTCCGTGAAAAGCTGAAGAAGAGACCCGGGAACTATATAGCTCAGCCGACTCTGTCGCTTTCAACGGTTCCAATTTTCGCGCGCTCGGGGCTCGCACCCAGGCACGTTGATCTGCGCCCCTTTGTTTTGGTGTCTCCAGATGGGGTTAATATCACGCCCGGCGGTTTGACACGCGTGGCGCTGAAGAAAGGGTCGCTCGTCGTGAACTCGAGTCAGGGCGGCGGGACCAAAGACACCTGGGTTCTGGAGGACTGACCATGCTGGGAAAAACTGCTGGCGGGTTGTTCTGGATGTCCCGTTACCTCGAACGGGCGGAAAACACGGCGAGGCTGCTTGAAACAGGTCAGAGGATGGCGTTGACCCGTTCCAAGAACTCCGCCGAAGAATGGGGCTCTGTACTGAAAACGGCGGGCGTTTTGGATGGATACCACGCCAAGTACGATGACATTTCAAAAGACAACGCTGTGGATTGGGTGTTACGCGATGCCGATAACCCATCCTCGATCAAGTCGGTCATCAAACAGGCAAGGAACAACGCACGCCTTGTTCGAACCGCACTGACTCACGATGTTTGGAGTGCGGTAAACGCAAGTTGGATGCAAATTGACGAGGCGATGAAGCGCCGTGTGAATGAGCGCGATTTACCGGCCATGCTGGAACTTATTCGCCATCAGGCCGCACTGGTCCGCGGCGCCACTTTGGGCACCATGTTGCGCAATGATATTTTCGATTTCACCCGCATCGGCACTTTTGTTGAACGGGCCGATAACACGGGGCGCATCTTGGACGTGAAGTACTACGTTCTATTGCCCACAGCGTTCTCAGTCGGCTCGTCACTGGACAACATCCAGTGGGAAAGCATCCTTCGTTCCGTCGGTGCTGGTGGCGGTTATCGGATGACCCACGGTCAGAAAACCCGACCGTCTGACATTGCCGAGTTTTTGATCTTGGATGAGCGAATGCCCCGCAGTCTTCACTTTTGTTGCAGAAAGATTCAAGAGAACCTGTCCTACCTGAAGAAAGACTATGGCTTTGCGGGGCCGTCATGCGCCGCATCAAATACCCTGTACGAGAAATATCTGGACCAGAAGATATCCGATATCTTTGAATTGGGGCTTCATGAGTACATTCAGGACTTCCTGACAGATCTCGGCAACTTAAGTCGTCAGATCGAGATTGACTACCGGTTCTATGAGTAGCCCATGAAACTGCACATTCGCCATGAGACACGATATGATTTCGACGCGCCGGTCCCCTTTGGACTGCAGCAGCTTAGGAAAACGCCAAAGTCATTTCGAAATCAAACCATCGAGAGCTGGAGCACTGAAGTCATCGGAGGGGTCAAGGAGCTGAGCTTTGAAGACTACCATCGCAACACAGTGGAATTGATCAGTTTCGAAGCAAATACCCAAAGCATTTCCTTGATATCCGAAGGCGTTGTGGCGGTGGAAGACACACATGGTGTCCTGGGACGCCACGAAGGCTCGACACCCCTATGGCTTTTCAATCGGAGCACGCCTCAGACAACGCCAGGAAAAGGGGTTGCTGATGTGATCGGTGCGCTGCCCGAAGGCGAACCGCTTAAGCAGATGCACGCCTTGTCCGAAATTATTCGATCTCGGGTCAGCTACGAAGTTGGAAGTTCGCACCCAGGCTGGAGCGCTGAAGACGCCCTCGCAGCTGGGTGCGGCGTGTGCCAGGATCATGCGCATATCTTCATTACCTGCGCTCGACAGATCGGACTGCCTGCGCGCTATGTTTCGGGTTACCTGATGATGAACGAAACGGAGCTGCAAGACGCGACCCATGCATGGGCCGAAGTGCATTTGGACGGGCTCGGATGGGTTGGATTTGACGTTTCCAACGGGATTTCGCCTGATCACCGCTATGTACGCGTCGCAACCGGTCTGGACTATGCCCAAGCTGCGCCGGTAATAGGGAACAGAATTGGGACAGCGGGCGAGCAATTGACAGTACAGTTGCAAGTCGCACAGCAGTAACGGAGAACTTAATGACCTATGCTGTGGGCATGCGGCTGAACCGCGGACTGGTGTTCATGTCCGATACGCGCACGAATGCTGGCGTCGACAATATTTCGACTTTTAACAAGATGTTCAACTGGACGGTGGAAGGTGAGCGGTCGATCACTCTGTTGACCGCAGGCAATCTGGCGACCACTCAGGCCACAGTAAGCCTGCTTGAGGAGCGCACTAAGGCCCCGGAAGATCGTTCTCCCTCGATCCTGGAAGCGCCGACAATGTTTCAGGTCGCGCAACTGGTCGCGGCTACGCTGAACGATGTCATCGAAGAGCACGCCCGCTCTGGGCAACAAGCTGACAGCGCCTTTCACGCGACACTTATTCTGGGTGGGCAGATTAAGGGTGGGCCGTCTCGATTGTTCCTGATCTACCCCGAAGGCAACTTTATCGAGGCAGGCGACGACACCCCATTCTTTCAGATCGGAGAGACAAAATACGGCCGCCCAATTCTGGTGCGTGCCTACGATCCCGAAATGAGCTTTCCAGAGACCGTGAAACTCTTGCTCGTCAGTTTCGACTCCACGATCAAGGCGAACTTGTCTGTTGGGGCACCATTGGATCTACTGCTTTACGATGAAGATAGCCTTGATGCTGGCACGAGGTCCAGGTTTGAGAGTGATGATCAGTACTTTCGAACGATATCGGAAGGCTGGGGCGACGCCTTGAAGTCTGCCTTGTCGAAACTTCCAGAATACAAGGCGATGTGAGAGCGAAATAGTTGAATCTCCGCTTGTGGTCGGGACGCAAAGCCAATAGATGACGGTGGCCGCCAGTGCTATGGCTTAGAGGCGGACCTTTGGGCACGTATCGTATTGGTTTGGCACTCGCCGCCAGTCTTTTCAGCCTTCCGAACATGATCTCGATCCGATTGCGACGTTTGTAGCGACGCTTGTCGTACTTCACTGCTTTCTTCCGCTGCTTCCGGCCTGGGATGCACGCGCGTATCGCGCCAGCGCAAACCATCGCGACTAATGAAGACTATCCCGCTCAACACTGCCGGTCATCGACGCGGGGTATGCCGTGAGACTTAGGAAGGGAGGGCTGAAGACGAGCCATCTGGGCGTCGGTCAGCCAAAACAGATCAGACCTACGTGCCGCTCGTTTTTCGAACCGTGAACCACGCAAAAATCAATGGGGCAAGAACCTAGCTCATACCACTTTGGCAGGAGGAGAGGTATTCAATTTAACGTTTCCCCAGTTTGACCGACGCTCAGCGTTCCACCTTTGGCCACCTCAACATAGACACCCATGTCCATATGACCCATCAACTTCCGAATTAGATAGGGTATCTTCAAGTCCCGCTCGGCCGTATCCGGGTTCACCTCGGTGGCTGCACACCTTGTCGTACGTGAGAGTATCTTTAACTCGACATCGCCGAATCTAAGAACTGATCCAACTGCGTCGAGCTCAGAAAACGGGGGTAAGCCTTCTATCTCAATATTCGCCCGGAAGCGTGCTGGGTGGATTTCCGCGTTCAGTTGTTCACCCAATTTTTCCACCGACGTCAGATTCAAAACGGATATCGCGTTCATCATTTTAGGTGACACGACAGACACATCTGTAAACCGATGCGGAGCAGACGAAACGAAATTTGGCGGTTCGGGATCTTTTAAGTCGATCTCTGAAGACAGGAAACCTGCCGCATTCATCCGATCTTCTAGTGCTTGCATATTAAAGCTGTGTGTTTTGCCGCTTGCTTTGATCTTTAGAGTTTGGGTCTCAATATCAAAATTCGTCTTAACACCTGCCAGTGCGGCCTCTTTCAACAGAACAACAAAGCGATCTTTCGGCAGTGGCTGAGGGTTCTGCGCATCGAAACCGGAGTTGTAGCGCGCGAATCCGAACAAACGATCACCAGGAATCCCCTCTCCTGCTCGCAGCTTTACGGTTTGCATGGGCTCGGCACTCAAACCTTTAATTGGGTACCGGTTCAATCTGACGATAGAGAGCATGTTCATACGTCTGCACCTGTCCAAACGAGTTTTACACGATCCTGCGTGGTCCGTGCTGTTTGACGCTATCTCCAATTCTCCAAGGTATCGACCAAATAATCTGTGAGTGTCTCAAAAGCGTGTTCGCTTAACCTGCTGGACACATCATTGCAGCGGTACGGGATGTACCATTTTGGATCAACAGGGCCTCAAAAATCCTAGCTGTCAAAAATACATGCGCATCAACGAAAACAAGTAAATTAAATAAAATCAATAACTAAAAAGCGATGTCGACGACCTTCTTTGACTATTTGAGGTACGAACCTCAAAAATTTCTGGACTTGAGGTGCGTACCTCAAATAGCCTTGGAAGTATGCCGCGATTCGCACATCCTCGATTGACGGCGCAAAAAGGGAGGAATGGATGACTTACACAAAACTGGCCTCGGCCAGCGCAATAGTCCTTGCCGCTACTACTCTTTCCACCAAGGCAAATGCTGAAGATCTGACGCTTTGTTGGGCTGCATGGGACCCGGCCAACGCGCTCGTTGAGCTATCGAAAGAATTCGAAGCAGAATCCGGCCATACGATGAACTTCGAGTTTGTTCCCTGGCCGAATTTCGCGGACCGGATGCTGAACGAGCTGAACTCTGGCGGTAAGCTCTGCGACCTGCTGATTGGTGACAGCCAATGGATCGGTGGTGGCGCTGAGAATGGTCATTATGTCCAGCTGAACGAGTTCTTCGATGCTGAAGGCATCAGCATGGACGATTTCGCACCGGCCACTGTCTACGCGTACTCGACCTGGCCAAAGGGTACACCAAACTACTACGCGCTGCCTGCGATGGGCGATGCAAACGGCTGGTTCTATCGCAAGGACTGGTTCGAGAACCCCGACATCCAAGCCGCATACAAAGAGGCGACGGGTCAGGACCTGCGTGAGCCTCAGTCTCAGAAAGAGTTGCTGCAGATCGCTCAGTTCTTCCAGGGTCGTGAGATTGACGGCAAGACCGTCTATGGTGCAGCAATCTTTACCGAGCGTGGCTCAGAAGGGATCACCATGGGTGTGACCGGAGCGCTGTATCCTTGGGGTTTCAAATACGAAAACACCCCGGGCTCATATGACATGGAAGGCGCTGTAAACTCACCCGAAGCGGTTGAAGCTCTGGAGTTCTATAAGGAATTCTACGAAACGGCGACGCCTCCGGGATATACCAACTCCTACATGGGTGAGAGCTTGGACGCCTTTAAGTCCGGTCAGGTCGCCATGGCCATGAACTGGTTTGCGTTCTTCCCAGGTCTCTATGCCGACCCCAATACCGGCGGTGACAAGATCGACTTCTTCGTGAACCCACCACAAAATCAGGCAGGTTCGACACTGGGTGGACAAGGTATCTCGGTTGTCAGTTACTCTGACAAACAGGATGCCGCACTTGAGTACATCAAGTGGTTCGCGCAACCAGAAGTGCAGGCCAAATGGTGGGAGCTAGGCGGCTACTCCGCACATAACTCCGTGCTGGAAGATCCTGGTTTCGTAGACAGCCAACCGTTTGCTGGTGACTTCCTGGAAGCAATGGGCGGTGTGCAGGATTTCTGGCAAGAGCCTGCTTACGCGGAACTTCTGCTGGCAATGCAGAAACGCATCCACGACTACGTGGTTGCTGACCAAGGTACAGCTCAGGAAGCGTTGGATCTTCTGATCGAAGATTGGACGGAAGTCTTCGAAGACGAAGGCAAGCTGTAATTCGGACACAGGCCGGAGCGGGTGCAATCCCGCTCCACCTTCACCCGTGAGTCCTAAACCAACAAGAACTGGCAAAGAGATGTCTGACAGGACCGTAGATCGCGTTGCGCAGGCAACGCCCGAGCGAGTTGCGCGAAAAATCCGGGGATTATCCGACCGCGCGATCGCCTGGATATTCATCTCCCCAACGATTTTTCTATTGCTGGCGATCAACATCTTTCCGTTGATCTGGACCATCCAACTAAGCTTTACCAACTACAAAGCCAACCGGATCGGGCGTGAAGTCAAAGATGTCGGGCTCAGGAATTACGAACGTATCCTGACGGACTCGGACACCTGGCTGAACATGCAGGCGACGGCGCATTTCCTGTTCTGGACGATCTTTTTCCAGGTCCTGATCGGGTTCACACTAGCGTGGTTGATCAACAAGAAATTCAAGGGCAACGATCTTTGGACCACGATTATCGTGTTGCCGATGATGCTGTCTCCGGCGGTTGTCGGTAACTTCTGGAAGTTCCTGTATCAACCTCAGATCGGCCTTTTTAACTACATCGTATCCTGGTTTACCGGCAAGGACCCATCGAGCTTTGAAATGCTGGGATCCGTGACGTTGGCCCCTTGGGCGATCGTGATTGTCGACACGTGGATGTGGACCCCCTTCGTGATGCTGATCTGCCTGGCCGGTCTGCGCAGCATTCCCGACTATATATACGAGGCGGCTGAGATCGATAGGGCCAGCAAGCTGCGACAGTTCTTTACGATTACCATCCCGATGGTTTTGCCGTTCCTCATGCTCGCTGTGCTGTTTAGAGGCATCGAGAACTTCAAGATGTTCGACCTGGTGGTTCAGCTCACCGGTGGTGGGCCGGGGTCTGTTACGGAACTCACTTCGATCAACCTGAAACGCGAAGCCTTTGAGAAATGGCGTACGGGCTATGCGTCAGCCTATGCGATCATCCTTTTCGTCACCGTGTTCGGCCTTGCGTCGATCTACGTCAAAGCCCTGAACAAGGTGAAACAGAGATGAGCAGTTTTTCCGTCACTGAACCCTCGAACCGGTCCAAATGGATTGCAGGCTTCCTAGTCATCACTTATGCGCTGATCACGATGATCCCGCTGGTATGGATCTTGTTGACCGGTTTCAAATCGCCAGCCGACGCGATCAGCTATCCGCCTAAAGTGGTCTTTGACCCAACGCTTGAAGGCTACGTCAACCTCTTCACCACACGCACACGGCAAACGCAGGAGTTTCTGGAAGCGAACCCACCGCAGAATTGGGCCGATGAGATTGTCCGCCAGTACGACATGGTGATAGTCGGGCCGTCCAAGTTCGGCGAGCGCTTTATGAATTCGGTGATCATCGGATTTGGCTCAACCTTCCTGAGTATCTTCCTTGGTACGCTGGCCGCCTATGCGTTCAGCCGATTTAAAGTACCACTCAAGGACGATCTTCTGTTCTTCATCCTTAGTACAAGGATGATGCCACCGGTTGCTGTCGCCATCCCAATCTTCCTGATGTTCAGGAACCTTGGTTTGAGCGACACGCATCTGGGAATGATCCTGCTCTATACAGGGGTAAATATCTCCTTGGCGGTCTGGTTGTTGAAAGGGTTCATCGACGAAATCCCTAGAGAGTACGAAGAAGCCGCCCTCATAGATGGCTACACGAGGTTTCAGGCCTTCTACAAAGTGGTGCTGCCGCAAGCCGCGACCGGTATCGCCTCAACCGCGATCTTCTGCCTGATCTTCGCTTGGAATGAGTACGCGTTTGCCGTGCTGCTGACATCCGCGAATGCGCAGACTGCGCCACCGTTTATCCCGACCATTATCGGTATTGGCGGCCTGGACTGGCCTGCTGTGGCGGCAGGTGCCACGATCTTCCTCATCCCCGTCATGATTTTCACCATCCTGATGCGCAAACATTTGCTGCGTGGGATCACATTCGGAGCCGTACGCAAATGAACGAGTTTCTGACCGGATTGCTACGGCTCCGCCGCGGCCCATGGGAGATGGTCGCAACCATCCTAATCGCACTGGGTGTCTTCATGCTGATGCAACCCTTTGTCCTTTGGGCCTTCACCTACTCTTTCATCGTCACGCTGATCGGAACCGTAATGTTCATCATCGTCAGCCATTTCCCGGAGTAGAAATGGCCCAGATCGTAGTCAAAAACGTAAAAAAGATGTTCGGCGATTTCACGGCTGTCCGCGAAAGCTCGTTCACGATTGAGGACGGCGAGTTTTTCATGTTGCTGGGCCCGTCCGGTTGCGGAAAAACCACGACCCTGCGGATGATTGCGGGGTTGGAGCTTCCAACTTCGGGCGAAATCTATCTGGACGGCGAAGAGATCAGCCAGCGCCCGCCGTCAGAGCGGGACATTGCCTTCGTGTTCCAGATGTTCGCGCTGTATCCCCACATGAACGTACGCAAGAATATCAGCTATCCCCTGATATCGCAGGGTATGCCCCGCGCCGCCGTAAAGGCCAAAGTCGAGGAAGTCGCAAGCATTCTGGGGATCAACGACATCCTCGATAGCCCGGTAGGTGGGTTGTCAGGCGGTGACAGGCAGCGCGTGGCGCTGGGTCGCGCGATTGTCCGGGAGCCCAAGGCGTTCATGATGGACGAACCTCTTGGTGCCTTGGATGCCGAGTTTCGTGAACATATGGCCGAAGAACTACGCGCACTTCATGATCGCATGGGCGCAACCACTGTGTACGTCACGCATGATCAGCTGGAGGCCATGCAAATGGGCGACAAGATCGTGGTGATGAATAATGCTGTGATTGAGCAATTCGGCACGCCGCAGGAAATCTACGACAAACCAGCTACGATGTTCGTTGCGGACTTTATCGGGTCTCCTTCGATGAACTTCCTGCCGTTTCAAGGAAAGGTCGCGCCTGGCTCGGAAATGGTTCGATTGAATGGCCATGACGAAGCCGTGCCCAAACTGATGGAAGGGGCAGAAGGTGACTTGGTTTTCGGCGTACGCCCCGAGCATGTTTTTCTGTCAGACGACAGCTCCTACCGGGCCAAGGTCCTGGCGGCAGAATATTTGGGAACCACCCAGATCGTGACGCTGCAAAGCCCGAACGGAGAGCTGAAAGCCCGCATTGATGCACGCGAATCCGTTAATCCCGGCGAGACAGTGGGATTGGAGTTCCGCTCCCCCGCAGTAACCCTGTTTGAAAAGTCTACTGGGCGCGCGTTGAGGTCCGCTCTGAACGACGAGGTACTAAGCAATGGCTGAAGTCGTGTTGGAGAATATCTCGAAGTCATTCGGCAACGTCAAAGCGGTAGATGATATCTCAATGGCAATCCCCAACGGAGCCTTTGTGGTTTTGTTAGGCCCGACTGGTGCGGGAAAAACTACGACGCTGAGATTGATATCCGGGCTTGAGAAACTGGATTCAGGAACGGTGCGCATTGCCGGGCGTGACGTTGGAATAGATACACCCGCCCAGCGCGATGTGGCGATGGTCTTCCAGCAATACTCGCTGTACCCGCATATGACGGTGCGTGAGAACCTGTCCTTCCCTCTGCGGTCGCCGATCCTGAAGACGCCAGAGGATCAGATCACGAGGAAGGTCAACGAAGTCTCGGAGATCCTGCAGATTCCGCACAAACTGGACAACAAAGCCACCGAACTGTCAGGCGGTGAAATGCAGCGTGTGTCGATCGGACGGGCACTGGTGCGCGATCCACAGATCTTCCTGATGGACGAACCGCTCAGCTCTTTGGATGCCAAGCTACGGGCGGATTTGCGGGTCGAGTTGAAAAGGATTCAGGCCGATCTTGGGTCAACCTTACTGTATGTGACCCACGACCAAGTCGAAGCCATGACAATGGCGACGCATATTGGCGTTTTGGAAAATGGTAGGCTGGTTCAATACGGAACACCGCGGGATATCTATGAAAATCCGGGAAGTGTTTACGTAGCCAGCCGGTTGGGTCTGCCGCGGATCAACATCCTGCCGTCCGAGTTGTTCGGAGGCGATCACAAAGGTCCGCAGATCGGCCTGCGTCCGGAAAACATCATCGAAGGCGAAGGCAGCGAGGCGCGTGTGATACGCGCAGAACATCTAGGCGATCAAACACGGCTGCACCTAGACCTGAATGGTCACCCGGTTGTGACACTGATTGATGTCCATCAGGACTACCCATCTGGAAAGATTATAAAAATCCGTCCCAATAACCCGTTGTATTTTGACGCGTCCGGCGCGCGCGTGAATTAAGGAGCAAAAGCATGGCCCAGTTCCTCAACACAAAAGAAACTCTGGTGACAGAGGCGATAGACGGCCTTCTGGCCTCTTCTGGCGGTCAGCTCGCCCGGCTGGACGGCTATCCGCATATCAAGGTTGTTTACCGGTCGGATTGGGACAAGTCGAAAGTCGCCCTGGTATCCGGAGGAGGGTCTGGTCACGAACCCGCCCATGCCGGTTTCGTTGGCGCCGGTATGTTGACAGCCGCGGTCTGCGGTGAAGTGTTCGCCTCGCCCTCAGTCGAGGCGGTTCTAGCGGGCATTCTTGCTGTCACGGGTGAGGCTGGATGCTTGCTAATTGTCAAGAATTACACCGGTGATCGGCTGAATTTTGGACTGGCGGCTGAACGCGCTCGTGCATTGGGTCGCAAGGTTGAAATGGTCGTCGTCGACGATGACATCGCCCTGCCCGATCTTCCGCAACCACGTGGCGTGGCGGGTACGTTGTTCGTCCACAAAATCGCCGGAGCGCTTGCTGAAAACGGTGCCGATTTGGACACCGTCACCGCCGCCGCAAGAAACACCATAGCAAAGGTTGTCAGCATCGGTATGAGCTTAGACACCTGTACGGTTCCGGGATCTCCGAAAGAAGACAGGATCGCACCCGGGAAAGCAGAGCTCGGCTTGGGTATCCATGGTGAACCCGGCGTACAGCAAGTCGAGTTCTCAAATGCTGTTTCGGCTATGTCCACAGTCGTAGAAAAGCTGAAGCAAAGGGTTGGGTCCGGGGATTGCGTGGCGTTGGTCAACAACCTGGGTTCTACAACTCCGCTGGAAATGGCCGTCCTCACGCATGCGTTGTCCGAAACTGGTATTGCCCACCATATCATTGGCCCTGCACCCATGATGACGTCGCTGGATATGCACGGGTTTTCGGTTTCCATTCTGCCCGTAGATCAAGGCGATTTGTCAGCGCTTGAAGCACCCGTTGATCTAGCTGCATGGCCCGGGGTCAATTCCATCGACCCGATCAAAGTAGCACCATTGCCTGATGGCCTGACCCCAATCGATCCAATTCCTTCGAACAATCCCGCAACAAAGGAAACGATCACCCGGTTGTCCGACCTCCTCATCAACGCCGAGAAAACACTGAACGAGCTGGACGCAAAATCCGGGGATGGTGATACAGGAAGCACATTGGCGACCGCCGCTCGGGCGTTACAGGGCAGCCTCGACCGGATGCCGCTGGCTGATCTGACACAGCTGTTTCCGGCGTTGGGCAACGAACTGAGCCAGACAATGGGTGGGTCGTCCGGTGTGATTCTTGCGATCTTTTTCAACGCAGCCGGGGATGCCTGTGCAAGCGGAGCCTCCGTGCCTAAATCCCTTGTCGAGGGCCTGAACCGCGTCAGCCAGGTCGGGGGTGCCAAGGTCGGTGACAGGACAATGATTGACGCCTTGGCACCGGCACTTGCCGCATTGCCGTCTGGTCTGACGCACGCGGCCGAGGCTGCCCGCGAAGGCGCGAACAACACCGCGAATATTCGTCGTGCGAAGGCGGGCCGGGCAGCTTATGTTCCCGAAGAAAACCTAGTTGGACATAACGATCCCGGTGCTGAGGCGGTTGCTTTGTTGTTTGAAGGCTTGGCGCGGGAGATTGAGGGCTGAAGAACACGTGGAAGACCAAAAACAAAAACTAGAATTGGTGAAAAAGCCAACCGTCAATGACATCGCGCGCGTTGCAGGTGTCAGCCTAGCGACTGTTGACCGCGTCTTGAACAGACGCCCCGGCGTGCGGGCCGTAACTGTACAGAAAGTGCAAAAGGCAATTGATGAGCTGGGCTATGTGCGCGACACGGCCGCGGCCAACCTTGCGCGAAACCGAGTTTACAACTTCCTCTTTGTTCTGCCGGACACTGACAACGAGTTTGTGGAGGCAATCAGCAGTCAGATCGCAGAACAATCCCGTGACCAGTTTATCGAGCGGACGCGCATTGCGATTAAGAAGGTCGCTCCGTTCGAGCCGCAAGATATCGTCAATATTCTGGATGCTGTAGACAGTTTGGATGTAGACGGAGTCGCAGTTTTCGGCCCCGAAACGCCTTCTGTTCGCGATGCTGTCAAAAGGCTCAGGGACAAAGGCGTTCCGGTGGTTGCCTTGGTATCTGACTTGCCCAGTTCCGAGCGAGACCACTTTGTGGGAATCGATAACGTTTCGGCAGGACGAACCGCCGCTCAGCTGATGGGGCGATTTGTGCATCGTGACGGCAAGGTCTTGGTTCTTACAGGATCCCGTTTGGCACGTGACCACCTAGAGCGTCGCCAAGGCTTTGATATTGTTGTGGCTGAGGAGTTTCCGCACCTCCAAGTCGTGGCGTCTGTCGAAGGCCGCGATGACCCGGATCTGATTTACAAGATGATGCCCGAAATCTTTGAAACCTATCCGGACCTGGTCGGAATATACTCGTCAGCAGCGGGCAATGCGGGCCTGATACAATTTCTTTCAGAGAACAGGTTCAGCAAAGATCTGGTGATCATAGCGCATGAGCTCACTCCGCTCAGTCGTGAGGCGCTTAGGCTTGGCACATTTGACGCCTTAATCTCGCAAGACACCGGGCATATTGTTCGTTCTGCCGTCCGTCTATTGCGCGCAACTAAAGACAAGGTTCCATTCAACAAGGCGCAGGAACGCATCCGTATCGACATCTATCTGAAGGAAAATTTACCGCCATAGAGGCTTAGGTTTTGGGGAGGAAATTTAATGAAGACGATCAAAGGTCCAGCTTTGTTTCTTGCGCAATTTGCGGGGGACGAAGCACCGTTCAATTCGTGGGACGCGATCACCAAATGGGCGGCTGATTGTGGATACAAGGGCGTTCAGGTCCCCAGTTGGGACGGTCGGTTATTCGACTTGGAACAAGCCGCGTCTAGTACCGGTTATTGCGATGACTTCAAAGGCAAAGCAACGGAGAATGGCGTCGAAGTCACCGAACTTTCAACGCATCTTCAAGGCCAGCTTGTGGCCGTTCACCCAGCCTATGACAACGCGTTTGATGGCTTTGCAGCCGAAAGTGTTCGCGGGAACCCGAAAGCCCGGCAAGAATGGGCAGTGGATCAGGTCAAAAAGGCTCTGTCAGCGTCAAAAAACCTGGGTATTTCCGCACATGCAACATTCTCTGGCGCGCTAGCATGGCCTTATGTCTATCCTTGGCCGCAACGCCCTGCCGGCTTGATTGAAACGGCGTTTGATGAGCTTGCGCGTCGTTGGGTGCCAATCCTTGATCACGCCGAAGACTGCGGCGTTGATGTTTGCTATGAAATCCACCCCGGAGAGGACCTCCACGATGGTATGACATACGAGATGTTTCTGGAACGGACGGGAAATCACCCACGGGCCTGCATGCTATACGACCCGTCACACTACGTGCTGCAATGTCTCGACTATCTGGACAATATCGACATCTACAAAGATCGGATCAGGATGTTCCATGTCAAAGATGCCGAGTTTAACCCGACCGGGCGGCAGGGTGTTTATTCCGGATATCAAAGCTGGGTCGATCGGGCCGGACGGTTCCGTTCGCTGGGCGATGGTCAGGTGAATTTCGGGGCTGTGTTTTCAAAAATGGCCGCGAATGACTTTGATGGCTGGGCTGTGGTCGAATGGGAATGCTGTCTCAAACACCCCGAGGATGGTGCGCGTGAAGGCGCTCAGTTCGTATCAGATCACATCATCCGTGTGACAGAGAAAGCCTTTGATGATTTCGCCGACGGTGGCGCAGACGAAGCCGCCAATCGTAAAATGCTGGGGATTGAGTGATGGTCACAGGACGCAGTGAAGAAACCTCGGGTCGCATTCGGCTTGGCATGGTTGGCGGCGGAAATGACGCCTTCATAGGCGGTGTTCATCGCATAGCCGCTCGACTAGACGACAAGTTCGAACTGGTTGCTGGTGCTTTGTCTTCGACGCCAGAAAAATCTCTTGAAAGCGGGCAGGCATTGGGGCTCGAACGGGTCTATGGAGACTTTAAGCAGATGGCGATAAGGGAAGCCCGGCTGAAATCCGGGATCGAGGCGGTCTCAATCGTCACGCCAAATCACGTCCATTATGCAGCCGCGCGTGAGTTCCTGAAACGCGGTATTCATGTCATTTGTGACAAACCACTCACCTCGACCCTTGCCGATGCAAAAAAGCTGGTAAAGGCGGCGGAAAGCGCGAATGCGCTGTTCATTCTGACCCACAATTACACGGGCTATCCGATGGTTCGGCAGGCGCGGGAAATGGTTGCCAACGGTGATATCGGCAAGATCCGAGTCGTCCAGGTTGAATACCCGCAGGACTGGCTGACCGAGCAGCAGGATTTCAAACAGGCTGAGTGGCGAACCGATCCCGAACGCTCGGGCGCGGGTGGATCAACCGGTGACATCGGGACTCATGCTTACAACCTCGCTTGCTTTGTAACCGGGCTGACAGCGGAAAGCCTTGCGGCGGACTTGCAGGCCTTTGTGCCGGGGCGCAAAGTCGATGACAACGCCCACGTCTTGCTTCGCTTCGAGGGCGGAGCGCGGGGTATGTTGTGGTCTTCTCAGGTGGCTCCCGGAAATGAAAACGCACTTCGGTTGCGGGCCTACGGCGAAAAAGGTGGGCTGGAGTGGGCCCAAGAAGATCCAAATTATCTTTGGTTTACGCCATACAACCAGCCCAAGCGCCTGATCACCCGAAATGGAGCTGGAGCAGGTGATGCGGCCAATCGGTTGAGCAGAGTCCCTCCGGGCCATCCCGAGGGATATCTTGAAGGTTTCGCCAATATCTATCGAGAGGCTGCTGAGGCGATCCAAGCTTTCCGAAATGGGAGTTCGACTGATGCGTCGGTTGTTTATCCAACGGTTTATGACGGGCTAAATGGTGTTAAGTTTGTAGCCGCATGCGTGCAAAGCTCTTCAAGGAATGCGGCTTGGGTCAGCTTAGCTTAAATCCTGGTTGTGGGCGTAGGGCGTGTATCTTGGAAGGCATCGTGGGTATCTACCAAAAACCGAAGCGCGCAACCTATAACTGAACACTCCGGAACAACGAACCGCGAGCGTCGCTGAAGCTCCAGATTATGGTAACGACATCTGCTCGAAATCAAACGCCCGTTCCTTACGCATTCGCCGCTATCGGTGTTCTTTTTGCTTCAATCTGTTTCGGGCTGGTTCCCTACTTTAGCCGCAGCCTGACCGAACAAGGCGTCGCACCCTATGCGGTCGCATTCTACCGCTACATTGTTGCGGCGCTTCTTCTGCTTCCTGTTCTAATCGTGCACCGAAAAGAATGGCGAGAGATCACTTGGGGTCTTTCCGCTGGCGCCGTAATGGGACTTGGTTGGATCGGGTATGTAATGGCGCTGGAGAAGTTGCCCGCATCGACAGTGGGTGTGCTTTACATGACCTATCCGGTGTTCACCTTAGTTATTGCTTGGACTGTGTTTGCCGATGCACCCACGCGACGCGATATGTTGGCCGCTGGTCTGATTGTGGTGGCAGCTGTCATTGCTGGCTCGCCTGCATCAGTGGCTGCGGAACATCTACCAACGCTGCTGCTATCCCTTGCCGCTCCATTTGGGTTTGGCTTCGGAATCTGCGTCTTGGTACACAGGTTGTCACGGATTGCGCCGTTGGCACGTATCGCGTCAGTTTCTCTGGGGTCTGTGCTGGGCCTCGCGCCGCTCATCGTTGGTTCTGAGGTTGGAGAGCTTCTCCCAAGGGAACAGTCCGATTGGCTTTTCATTGTTGGCATTGGTCTGGTTACTGCTTTCGTGCCCCAGCTTATCTACACGATATGCTCACCTGTTATTGGGGCTTCCCAAACTGCGGTCGTCGGAAGCATCGAATTGCCCACGATGTTTGCCGTGGGATATTTTGCTTTTGGCGAAGCGATCTCTTTTCATCAAGCTTTTGCATGTGCCCTAGTGCTGGGCGCAATCGCGATCACAAGAAGTAGAAAGACGCGCACCGTATCTACCGTGCTCGCAAAATCACCGAGGCGGTAGTATTGGGTTCGAAGGCGACATACGCCGGCATTCATACAATGCCCATTTTCGGTTGGCCTGATTTGACTGGTCCAGTTTGGTTGTGAATGCATGACTGGTCTCCAGTCCATCGGGGCGAGAGTTTGCAATGCTTCTCATTTATTTCTTCTCGAAACGGTAAACGCCATCCCAATCGGCCGGAGCTTCAAACGCAAAACTGCTGCAGCGTTCGATAAAGACATCTACAAGAAGCTTGTTAGCTGCGATTTCTCGATGCCTCTTTAAAGCATCTAATGCGTCATTCCATTTTCCAGACTGATACAAGTCATAGCATGCACGCCATTCTTCGAGTTCGCGTTTTTTGGCTGCGCTCACCAAAATACCACTCTCATCATCTTTTTCCGCTACCAGTTCAAAGATGCGACTAGGAAAACTAGTCCCGGCGGGCACGACAAAGTCAATTTCGCGCAGCACAAACTTGCTCTCGACATGAACGGCCACATCTGACGATATGAGAATTCTTGTGCCGTAAACTTTGTTCAACCCTTCCAGTCTGGAAGCAAAGTTAACGGCAGCGCCGAGCGCAGTGTATTGCAATCTTGAGAGAGACCCGACGTTACCGACCACTACGCGACCGGTGTGCAGGCCGAATCGTGTGTGCAAGGGACGTAGTGGTAACGCTTCGTCACCAGAATTGAGTTTCGCCTCAGCCTGCAAACAAGCCAAAGCTGCTCGGCAAGCATGAACAGGGTGATCGATATCATCGAGCGGAGCATTCCACAGAGCCATAATGGCATCACCGATATACTTATCCACGGTACCCTGATTGCCGGATATCTCTTTTTCCATTGCTTCGAAATACTCGGACAAGGCAGGCATCAGAACTTCGGGTTCAAGCCCCTCGGTTTGGCGCGTAAAGCCTTTGAGGTCAGCGAACATAAGTGTCACGTCGCGCGACTCTCCCCCAACGCTAATTCTCTCTGCTTTTGAAAGGATAGAGCGCACCAGCTCCTTCGGTACGAACGCACCGAAACTCGACAATCCAGCTTTCATACTCGCAACGGCAGCACCGAGTTCGGCGACTTCCTGAATATTTGATTTCAGGTTCAAGTTTTCACTTATTTCAAAGTTACTGACTTTTCTCGCTTCCGTTGCCACGCGCACAAGATTTTTGCTCAACAGACGGGCGACAACAAAGGTAAATGAGACAGCCAGAACCAAAGCAAGTACGCCGATTTGCATGGCACGAGTCGTGTTTCTTTTAATTTCTCCGATAAACTCATCTTCCGGAACTATGAGCCCCAGCGTGGGTTGGGCACCGAAGACTTCAGGGATTGGCATCACAGATGCGATATAGTTTCTTTCATCGGATGCTGGAGCTATGCGGAAAAAATCCTGCTGACTGGTTCGCCATTTATCAATGACACCGTCAATAATTTGGCTACGACCTTCAACTAACTCGTTCGTATTGGTACTCACGAAGCGCGGCTCTCCACCTTCGGACCGCGTGCTGGTGTAGGAAAGTAGGCGACCTTCGCGATCTAGCATGAAAACCAAACCATGATCGCCAATCCTGATATCATCCAGGATTTGCGAAAGTGCCGATATTGTTATGTCGAGCGCAACGACGCCAAGCAATTTACCTTCGTCGTCAACCACGGTTTTTGAGAACGTTGCACCCAAACGCCCTGTGCTCTCGAATTGATAAAGCGGCGATACGTAAACGCCGCTTTGCTCCAACGCCCCGCGATACCAAGGGCGTGTTCGAGGATCGTAGGCAGTGGTTCCACTAAGAAATGGCGTGGCCAACGAACGGCCATCCGACCAAAAGTAAGTCTCGACGCGCTCGCCAAATTGTTCGGAAATTATCCGTTGAACACGATCTACTCCTTCCGGCACAGGCAAGGCGCTCGTACCAAAAGTTTTCCAATGTTTTGGGAGGTTAATATTCTGAAAAAAGTCTCCGGATTCTTCCTCGCCAAAATACAAGCCATAGTAGTGCTCATTGCCTTGCATCAGCGAATAGAGCACGTCCAAACCTGCACTTGAGCCAGCATAGTCCGTAAACTTAGAAAGAAAGACAGATGCAGAAGATACGACACTTCCCGCTCCGCGTATCACGGTTAGCATCTCATCGACTGACTGGCTTCTGGCCTCGGTCATCCGCTCTTTCGCAGTACGAATGGCGAGCTCTTTGTTGCCAAAATATAGAATGGCAACAAGCATTGTTGTTACGGCTAACGTGAGGAACGTAAATAACGTCGCAACGCCGATATGGAGACGTATTTTCATACCGGCAATTAGTCAAAGTGTAACAATAAAAGTCCAGTCGCTCGTTGCCTCACATATGAGTATCTTGAGCACATTGTTACCTGAGGACACAAAGTACTGGCATTATTGTTCTTTCTTGGCTTCTTCGGCGCTTTTGGCTCGCCCAAACCGAACGCTAAAGGACGGCATATCGTGAACCAGCCAATAAGCGAGTGAACAAGCAACCACTAGAAGTGCAAGGCCGACCAGATCCAGCCCGCTGGTTTTTTCCGTATCGAGTATAATGACCTTTCGTGCGACGGCCATGAGCGCCGTCGCAACCACTATCTTCACATGGATTACGTCGTCGCGAAGATAGATTGTGATGTTTACGAATATTTCGATAGCGATTAGAACCGCCATGAAGGCGCCAAAAGTAGACAAAATTTCAGAGATTGTCAGTATGAATACAGGCTGATTGATTAGTTTCTGATAGAGGGTCCAGGCCACATCCAAGACGCCAAGTAGTATAACCAGAACCATCATTACGGCCAGAATTCGGACGGCGAACCGAATTACGACCTGAAGTTTTTCTACAAATGGATCCTTGTGTTCCATTTATCACCTCCCCCTCTTTGCTACGTCAGGACGCCAAACGGGTGTTCTATGCGCCACCATCGATTGCTCCCCAACGGAAACATCCTGTACCATCAGTGTTTCATTTCAGCCGAGCTTGCCTCGACGATTTTCAGCATCACTCTAGCGCCAGATGTCTTTTTTCTGAGGGACTGGCTCGCAAGCCCCGTTGAAAAAAATCCGAAATCCAAACGGCCAACCACAAAAGAAACCTCGATCTGTGTATGCCGCAACTTGCCAATCGGCAGACGCCGATGACTATTCCTGAGTTCGCTTCAAAACGCGCCGCAAACTACCCCGAGAGGACAAGATCACTCCGTTGACAAGCTCGGTAAGATCCTCCTTTCCAATTAAATCAAGTGACCACTTTTTTGGGGCTAGCCATTTCAAACCACACTCTTTTCACTCAAACGAATTTAAGATGAAACATTTCCTTTAGGCCGGACAGCACGAGTGTCGGAAGCGCCGCGACAAAGAACGTTCCCAACAGGTGTGAAAAAGGCAATGGAACCGTGCCAAGGACAAAATGGCCCGGAGCAGAGTAAATTGCCAACAAAGACAAAACGACTGAAATGCCGACTGCGCCTAGGAGCATTGTGTTGCCAAGCGGCGATTTGCGATAAAGTGTCGTTGTAGTTCGCGCGTCAAAGACATGCCAGATTTGCGCAAATATGAGGGTCATAAAGGCAGCTGTTTGCGCGTGCTCCAGAGAGGCGCCGCGTTCGAGAAACTCTTGAAACACGTAGTAGGTCAGAAATCCCAATGCGCTGCCCCTAATCAGAATCCGCTCTTTCATTCCACCGCCAAACATGTCCTCGTCGCGCGGGCGTGGCGGGCGTCTCATTAGATCCGGCTCGCTTTTTTCAAATCCCAGCGCCAGTGCTGGTAAGCCATCTGAAACCAAGTTCACCCAGAGGATCATAAGCGGTGTGATCGGAAGGAGGGGATCTGCTCCCATCAGCAGGAAAGCGAAAAGAATGGTGGTAACTTCCGCAACGTTGGCAGTCAGTGCTTGCCGGACAAATTTCAGTAGGTTGTCAAAGATTCTCCGACCCTCACGAACGGCCGTGACGATAGTCGTGAAGTTATCATCCAGAAGAATCAACGCGGCGCTGTCCTTGGCAACCTGTGTCCCAGTTATCCCCATGGCGACACCTATGTCAGCCGCGCGAAGCGCAGGCGCATCGTTCACGCCATCTCCTGTCATCGCGGCCACTTCACCATTGGTCTGAAGTGCCTTAACGATGCGAAGTTTGTGCTCAGGCGTCACGCGTGCAAATACAGCTGCGTTCTTCACAGCGCTGTTTAGATCTTCATCTTTCATTTGGTCGAGCTCGGCACCCGTGAATACGGCTTGCTGCGAATCCGACATTACACCGATTTGCTCGGCTATGGCCTTGGCGGTGACTGCATGATCCCCAGTAATCATAACAGTACGAATTCCGGCACTGGTGGCTTCTGCCACGGCATGCGGCACTTCTTGCCGGGGGGGATCCATAATACCATGGATACCAGCGAGCACGATTTCCTGTTCGGGGTTGTCGTGATCCAGTTCGTCTGGGGAAACTTCGCGATACGCCACTGCCAAAGTTCTAAGAGCGAGCGCGCCAAAACTGTCAATGACATTTTCTATATCAGCTCGTAGTTCAGGCGTTATTTGGCGCTCCTCCTCGCCGATACGGACCTTAACCGCTCGCGACAAAATCACGTCAGGCGCCCCTTTTGCGACCAAAACAGTCCGCCCGTCGGGAAGCTGTGCGAAGACGGACATCATTTTTCTTGTTGAATCAAATGGGAAGGATTGAAGAGCCTCGCTCCGACGAGCCCTCAGTTCTTCGACATCAATTCCAGCCTTTGCCGCAGCGACCAGAAGCGCACCTTCAGTCGGGTTACCTTGCACTGAGGTCTCAGCACCTTCACCAATCAGCCGGGCATCATTGCAAAAAGCAGAGATCATCAGCACAGGCCATAACGGTGTCCCCACTTCGACCTTTGTGGCTTCGTTTTTCGAGTCCAGAAATTCCCCTGACGTGTCAAAGCCAGCGCCACTTACCTCCCAGGTTTCGCCCCCAGCCCAAATGCGCATCACCTGCATTTGGTTTTGTGTAAGAGTTCCAGTCTTGTCCGAGCAGATAACAGACGTGGCGCCTAACGTTTCCACCGAAGACAGTTTTCGAGCCAGAGCGTTATTCGAAGCCATGTTCTGAGATCCGAGCGTCAAAAGAATTGTGACGACAGTTGGTAGGCCTTCTGGAATGGCTGCTACTGACAGAGAAATCGCTGTATTTAGCATCTCAGAGAGGTCCATGCCGTTGATAACGCCGATACCAATGACGATAGCCACGACAATAAGAGCCGCGATAACAAGTACCTTCGAAAGTGCTTCGATTTTGAGCTGCAGCGGCGTCCTTGGTTCCTTGGCCGCTGACATCAGATCCGCGATATGGCCAACCTCGGTTATCATGCCAGTTCCAACCACGACGCCTTCGCCGGTTCCACCAGTGACAAGGGTACTCATGAAGCCCATGTTGAGGCGATCGGCAAGAACGACCTCCTGATCGTTGATCTTGCGATCATGTTTGTCCACAGGTTCGGACTCTCCGGTTAGCGCAGCTTCATCGACCTGCATTCTGTTGGCTTGGAGGAAGCGAATGTCAGCGGCAAGGATATCACCTGTTTTAACTATCAATATGTCGCCGGGGACCAAATCAGAAGCGGCGATTTGTACCTGGTCACCGTCCCTTATTACCAAGGCCTGTGGGGCTGACATCTCGCGAAGTGCAGCGAGTGATTGTTCCGCCTTGAACTCTTGCCAAAACGAGATGAAGGCATTGAAGATCGCGATCACAAAGATCGCCACGGCGTCGATCCAATGTCCGGTGAAAGCCGAAATAACCGCACCCACCATAAGGATTATCAGGAGCGGGCTCTTAAATTGAACGAGCAGCATTTTCCACGCTGGCTCAGCCTCGGCTTCGGATAGACGGTTTAGTCCATATCGGGAGAGGCGTTCCTTTGCGGTTTCCGAGCTCAATCCGTTTTTAGGATCTACAGCTAGTGCCTCGGTCAACGCAGTTTTCTCGATCACCCAAGGTGCTGTCGGAAGTGTGTCTCGGTCATCCGTGGCATGGAAAGCATGCTGCATAGAGGCCCCTTTCGCTACGACGTGGGTGCAAATTTTCGCGCACACGGAGCGCGAATCACAGCTAGTCTACTTCCTGCCTTCGTTTTTTCACTTTCCACTGAGCCATTTTGGCTCGCCAGAAATTGAAACGAATCTAAATACATGCTCGTTTTTTTATGTCGCTCTACCTCCAACGCGAGAGTTAGTTATGTCAAATTTCAAATTCCCTACTGCATTTACAATCCTGTTTGCTCTGATCGCTATTGTAGCGGTGTTAACTTGGGTCATTCCTGCAGGCGAATACGAACGTCAAATGAACGAAGCTTTGGGCAGCGAAGCTCCTGTTCCGGGCACCTATCACGAAGTCGAGTCTAACCCCCAAGGACTAACTTCGGTCATTCTCGCGCCAATTGCCGGGATGTATGACCCTGGGCTTCTCGGAAGCTCTTCAAGTGCAGCAATAGACGTCGCGCTCTTCGTTTTGGTTATTGGCGGCTTCCTGATGGTCGTGACCAAGACTGGTGCCATTGACGCCGGCATTGGGTGGTTGCTGCACAGGCTTGAAGGCCGCGAGATTTTAATGATCCCGATTCTGATGATCGCATTTGCATTTGGCGGCACCAGCTACGGCATGGCAGAGGAAACACTGGCGTTTTATGCGCTTATAATTCCGGTTTTCATACGCGCGGGATATGATTCACTCACCGGTGTTGCCGTGATCATGCTAGGAGCTGGTATCGGCACTCTTGGCTCAACCTTCAACGCGTTTGCGACAGTCGTCGCTTCGCAAGGTGCTGGTATTCCATTTACGACTGGCATCGTTTTAAGGTTCATTATCCTCATACTCTGCTTGGCAGCTGGCATCGCTTTTGTCATGAGATACGCAAAGCGAGTAAAAGCCGATCCATCTGCATCTGTGGTTGCGGATCAAGCCGAGGAAAACAGAAGGCATTTTCTTAAGGGGTCGGCCGGCGATGATGCTTTGCCAGAGTTGACTCGAACCCGCTCCATCATCCTGCTCCTGTTCGGCATTACGTTTGCAATAATGATCTATGGTGTTGTGGTATTGGGATGGTGGATGGCCGAGATGTCTGGCCTATTCCTTGTGATGTCCATCATCGTTTGGTGGGTCGGGAAAATGGACGAAGGGTCCCGTATGGACGAGGCGACCTTTGTGGAAACCTTCGTTGATGGCGCGCGCGATTTGCTGGGCGTTGCCCTGATCATTGGCGTCGCACGCGGTGTTGTCGTCATTATGGACGCGGGCAAGATCACCGACACTATCCTTGCAGGGGCAGAGGGGTTTGTCTCAGGACTGAGCGAGTTCGCCTTTATCAACGCGATGTTTGGCATTCAGATCTTGATGTCATTCCTGGTGCCGTCCTCGTCAGGGCTGGCCACGCTTTCGATGCCGATTATGGCGCCGCTTGCTGATTTTGCGGGCGTCGGTCGTGACCTGGTGGTGACAGCGTACCAGTCGGCAAACGGGTGGGTGAACCTGTTCAATCCGACATTTGCCGTCGTCATGGGAGGACTCGCCATTGGCCGTGTCTCCTATGATCGGTGGCTACGCTTCGTTTGCCCCCTGCTTCTTATACTTGCCGTGATCATCTGCGCCGCGCTCACCGTTGGCGCCATAACTGATCCGGGGATCGACGGGCCCGCAACTGAGACTTCAGACACAACATCGAACTGAGCCGTCGCAATGACCGATCGCTCCGCTCCAGAGACAACTTCGAAATCGGGTGCCCTTGGGCTGACGGCCTGTATCGCTTTGGTTGTTGGAAACATGATTGGGTCGGGGGTGTTCCTTCTGCCGGCCTCACTTGCTCCGTTTGGGCCAATTGCAATCGGCGGGTGGATTCTGACTTCCGCAGGGGCGCTGGTTCTGGCGATCATTTTCGGCAGGCTGTCACGCGTCGTTTCCAAACCTGGCGGCCCTTATGCCTACTCGCAAGAGGCATTCGGAGACTTTGCAGGTTTCATAATTGCCTGGGGGTATTGGATCGCGCTTTGGACCGGGAACGCAGCTGTTGCCGTTGCGTTGGTGGGGTATCTTGGCTTCCTGTTTCCGGTCATCATCGAAGTGCCAATGTACGGCCTATCGACCGCGCTGGTCGCGATTTGGACGCTTACCTTGGTAAATATCCGAGGTGTTGAAGGGGCCGGTTTGGTTCAGATCGTGACCACCGTGCTCAAACTCGCGCCTTTGATCCTGATTGGCACGCTGGGTATCTTCTGGATCGAAACGGAGAACTACATCCCAGTTAACCAAAGTGGCACGACGGCCTTTACGGCGATCTCGGCTGCGGCGGCCCTGACGCTCTGGGCCTATTTGGGCCTCGAATCCGCGACCGTTCCATCTGGCGACGTTATCGAGCCGGAAAAGACCATCCCGCGCGCCACGATCATCGGCGTGATTATCGCGGCCAGCGTCTATATAGCGGTGACCGCCGTTTCGATGGGCGTCATTCCTGCCGAGTTGCTGGCTGTTTCTGCCGCACCGCTGGCAGCGGTAGGCGAAGTCATGTTTGGCACCTTTGGCGGTATACTCGTAGCCGTAGGTGCGGTGATATCTACGTTCGGAACTCTGAACGGCTTCACACTGCTCAGTGGCCAGGTCCCATACGGCGCTGCTTTGGATCGCGTTTTCCCCGCAGCTCTGGGCCGGAAATCGAAATTTGGAACGCCTGCTAACGCTCTGATATTGTCGAACGCCCTAGCCTCCGTTCTGATTATCATGAACTATGCTCAAGGACTGGTCGCCGCATTCAACTTTGTTATTCTACTTGCTGTTGTCGCAAGCCTGTTGCCCTATGCCATCTGTTCCGTGGCCGAGATCATGATCCGGCTAAAAGGTGGGCAAGTCCTGCATGGCCCAGAATTGGCGAAGGTCGTTGTTCTGGGCGCCCTTGGGTTCATTTATTCCGTATGGGCCTTCGTCGGTTCGGGTGCGGAAACCGTTTTGGTTGGCTCTGTATTGCTGCTTATGGGCGTGCCTATCCATGTCTGGGTTCGCTGGAGCCAGGCCTATGACGTTGAAGACATTCAAAAAACGGATAGTTCGAAAGGAGAGTTACAATGAAGCTCGGCGTTCATTCCGAGATCGGAAAGCTCAATAAGGTGATCGTCTCGCGGCCGTCATTGGCGCATGACCGACTGACACCGCGAAACTGCGAAGAGCTTCTTTTCGATGATGTCATCTGGGTCGAACAGGCTCGTAAGGATCACGCTGAATTCTGCTCGCTCATGCGGGAACGCGGGGTCGAGGTTTACGACATTCAGGACCTTCTGGCAGACGCTATCAGATCAGACCCCTCGGCGCGCGCTTTTCTTCTGGACCGGCTGATCACACCCAACATGGTTGGTCTGGGCTTTTCCGTAGAAATGCGAGCCTGGCTGGACGAGATGGATGCTAAGCTGCTTGCTCGGCATATGCTCGGCGGCATCGTCTTCGCAGACCTTCCCAAAGGCATGATTGATGAGCAGTTCGGCGATCTTGTTTCGCTGGGTGATTTCATTCTTCCGGCCATCCCCAACGCCCAGTTTCAGCGAGACCCCTCCTGCTGGATTTTCGATGGTGTGACCGCGAATCCAATGTTCTGGCCTGCTCGTAAGCCGGAAACCTTGATCATGCGAACTGTGTACCGGCACCACAAGATGTTCAAAGACGCCGAGTTTGAGTTCTGGTGGGGCGACAGCGACGACGATTTCGGTCTCGCATCGGTTGAGGGCGGAGATGTTCAGCCAGTTGGCAATGGAACGGTTTTCATCGGGATGGGTGAGCGTACGACCCGGCAGGCTGTCGCACAGGTCGCAGAAGCGCTGTTCAGCAAGGGCGGCGCCGAGCGTGTTGTCGCCTGTGCGATGCCCAAGAGCCGCGCGGCCATGCATCTGGATACGGTGTTTACATGCCTCGACCATGACAAGGTCACCGCATTTTCTGAAGTGGCGGATCAGATCACATGTATCTCGATCCGTCCCGGCGATCGTGGGGATTTGGATATCCACGTGGAAAAAGGGCACCTGTTTGACGTCTACAAGGAAGCCCTGGGGCTGAATTCGCTCGAGGTGATTTCTACAGGTGGCAACGAGTTCCAAGCCGAGCGCGAACAATGGGATGACGGTAACAACGTCGTCGCCCTCTCGCCGGGTGTTGTCGTCGGTTATGCGCGTAATACGTTCACAAACGGAAAGATGCGCGCAGCCGGTGTCGAGGTGATCGAAATCTCGGGTCAGGAACTTGGGCGGGGCCGTGGTGGCGGCCACTGTATGACCTGCCCGATAGACCGCGACGCCGCCTATTGAATTTACCATGGGCGCAGCCCCTGCGCCCTCTGATTTTTGTTAGGGAGAGATAAAATGGCATTCAATCTCAAAGGCCGTAGCTATCTGAAAATTGCCGATTTCAGCCAGCGTGAAATGCTGTATCTGCTGGATCTGGCCCGCGACCTGAAGCGCGCGAAATACGCCCGCGCCGAGCAGCCGTCGCTGACCGGCAAGAACATCTGCCTGATCTTCGAAAAAACTTCGACACGCACCCGCTGCGCCTTTGAAGTGGCAGCATACGATCAGGGCGCGAACATCACCTATCTCGATCCGTCGGGCTCACAGATCGGGCACAAGGAGTCTATGAAAGACACCGCCCGTGTTTTGGGACGTATGTTCGACGGGATCGAATTCCGCGGTGCGGGTCAGGACATGGTCGAAACGCTGTCGGAATATGCTGGTGTCCCGGTCTATAACGGCCTGACCGACGATTGGCATCCGACCCAGATGCTTGCCGATATGCAGACCATGATCGAGCACGCTGACAAACCCCGCAAGGACATCGTCTATTCCTATTCGGGCGATTGCCGGTCAAACATGGGCAACTCGCTGTTGATGTTAGGCGCGATCATGGGCTGCGATGTCCGGATGATCTCGCCGAAAGAAACCCAGCCTCATGACGACGTGCGCGAATTGGCGATGGAGAGGGCTCAAAAGACCGGTGCCCGTGTGACCATCACGGACGATACGTCTGCTGTCGAAGGCGCGGACTTCATTCATACCGACGTCTGGGTGTCGATGGGTGAGCCAAAAGAGGTTTGGGCAGAGCGCATCAAGCTGCTGAGCCCGTATCAGGTCAACATGGATCTGATGAAAAAAACGGGCAACCCGAGCGTCAAGTTCATGCACTGTCTGCCAGCGTTCCACAATCTGGAGACCAAGGTTGGCCAGGACATTCACGAACAGTTTGACATCACCGAGATGGAAGTGACCGAGGAGGTTTTCGAAAGCGATATGAACATAGCGTTCGAACAAGCAGAAAACCGGATGCACACCATCAAGGCGATCCTCGTCGCCACACTGGGGAGCTGATCCATGGGACGCGTTGTTGTAGCACTCGGCGGCAACGCGCTTCTCAAACGGGGTGAGGAAATGACAGCAGACAATCAGCGCAAAAACGCGAAGATTGCCGCCGAAGCCCTCGCTCCGCTGTGCGAAGCGCATGAAACCGTCATCACCCACGGGAACGGTCCGCAGGTCGGGATGCTGGCCCTGCAAGAGATCATGTACACCGATGTCAAGGAATACCCGCTGGACGTTTTGGTCGGCGAAACGATGGGCATGATCGGCTACATGATCGAGCAGGAGCTTGGGAATATCCTGCCCTTCGAGCATCATATTGCCACCCTGCTGACCATGATCGAGGTCGACCCGAGCGACCCGGCCTTCGACAACCCGACCAAGTTCATCGGGCAGGTTTATTACGAAGCGGACGCCAAGAAAGAGGCGGCTGACAAGGGCTGGACGGTAAAACCGGATGGCGAGTACTGGCGGCGCGTGGTACCCTCGCCCCGCCCAAAACGTATCTTTCAGGTCGAACCGATCCGTTGGATCCTGGAAAAGGGCGCGACTGTGATCGCTGCTGGAGGAGGTGGCATCCCGACGATGTACGAGGCAGGAGCTGAACGGAAACTGGTCGGGGTCGAAGCCGTCATCGACAAGGATTTCGCGTCCTGTTTGCTGGCACAGAATCTTGGCGCAGACTTCTTTGTTGTTGCAACGGACGCCGAGGCTGTGTTCCTCAATTGGGGAACGCCCGATCAGCAGGGCATTCGGTCCATCACTCCAGATGCTTTGGACGAATACGACTTCCCTGCGGGATCAATGGGCCCGAAAGTGCAGGCCGCTCAGGATTTCGTTCGAACCTCCGGTGGGCGGGCCATTATTTGCGCCCTTGCTGATGTCCCAGCAGCGGTACGTGGTGAGAAAGGAACAACCGTTTCGTTGGACGCAGGAGCAACTCAATTTCATTTATAAAAATGGGCCCGACAAGAAAGTTCTGCTCGAAGCCTTTTTTGTTGTGAACATTTTTGTCTGGGCTGAGCCACCAAAATGGTTCCTAACAGATACAGTTCCGTCTTGCAGATGAGGACTACTGAAGTGCCAAAAACTCGACAGATGAGCGGGGTCGGCTAAACGCATGAATTTACGAACAACTGACTCGTTCGAATCGTAAGGCACTGCCAAGCCAAACGATCCAACAACCTACGCGTCCAGAATTTCCGGTGCCTCAATCACAGGCCACCAGATATGCGTGGCAAGCCATTCGTAGTCGGCCCCGCCCGCACCATTTGCACCAGTTGACTGCTTGTGTGCGGAAATTAGCTCTTGGCTGAATCGATGCCCCCCTCGAACGAACTTCGTCAGTTCGCGATGCACAGTCCAATTCAAAGCCAAACCCAACTCCGTGATTTGAAACCCATCGTCTACACGTTGCACGTTCGGGTTGGCCAAGAGTTTCAGCTGTCGTCTGACGCTTGTCTGAGGCAAATTAGTATATTTAGCTAAACCGCGAGTTGTCCACGGTTGAGGATGAATAACAAGTGCTTGATGCACCCTCTGCATAGGGGCAGGGAATTTAAGATGATCAAACGTGACTTGCCAGCGGCGCCAAAGTCGTAACCGATTTCGCTCAGTTTCACTCATCGACATAGTCATATACACTAATGATTATGACTTAGCTGACAAGCCAACTGAAGCAAAGATCCCACTATTGACAAGAAGCAACCTTGGCTTAGCGAGGCGGACGATCGCTCCAAAGTGCCCCCGAGCTAAAAAGCTGATAACCATAATCAAACAGCGCTTGCATGTACTCTGTATCGAACGGCTCAGCTAGAGGATAGTCGAAATCCGTTCCGATCTAAGTGGCTTGGTATTCCGCGTCTCTCTGCAGACTTAGTTTGTACGCAATCGTAAAATCATCTACGCTTTGTGCTTTGATCAGTGTGGAAAGCGAGCGCGCGGATACTTGAAATACCCCTGGTTCTATAACTTTAGGTTCTGGCTCAACTTTACCGTTACGGATCGCATATAATTTGCCGCGGCGAGCAAATTTCCTAGGGATACCCCATCCAGGTACGTATGCGGTTTGAGAATAGACACCACTATCAACGTGGAGTTCATCCCGGACACCTTCGTCAGTCTCAACATCAATTAAAACCGGCGGGAAAACACCGGGAATTGCCGCAGAAGCGAGTATTACATCAGCGAGTACCTTTTTTGCATTTGCTGAATTGCTGTTCGCGATTGCACCCATATCCCAAAGTACTGTCCTTTGTGCATCCAGACTTACTGTCTGAACCAACAGACGCCGACCGCGACGATGTTCTTTGGCAATTTGCGCTAGGAAATCGTCCGCTATGTAAGATTCGATCATTTGTTTTAACAGGTCAGAGCTTTTGAAAGAAGAACCACTTAGGATACCTGTCACAAGTCGTCCTCTGAATATCCGGGACGGTGGAAACCCACCTTACAGCTCTTTGAGCTCATCGTCGTATTCGGAACCCAGGCAGGCGAACGGCGCTGCCAAAGCACCCGTTGAAACACCGGTAAAGACCATAAATTCTGGGCGCGTGACGGTCTCGTTCCATGCGTTCAGGATGCCGGCAGCAAAGGCTCCATCCTCGCCCCCGCCGGACAATGTCAGCGTATAATCCGAAGAATGTCCCGATGCTCGCCTTTGACGTTGAACCGTTTCAAGAAGTTCACTGATATTGGCTGGAGCAACATCGGCCAAATAACGAGAACCTTCGATACCCGGGACTTGTGGGTTTATTAGATCCTCTTCGCTAACTGGATTCCTGGAAATGCTTGTGTGCCAACAGGCCGTGCGCCCGCTCACGTAAGGTGCCAGCCGGGCAAACATCGAATGAAATCGTTCACATGATGGACTTGTATGCGACCTTTGCTGAAATTGCAGGCGGGGAAGTTCCGACTGACCGCGTGATAGACAGCGTCGATCAGACAGCCTTCTTGACGGGGCAATCAGAGAAATCGGCTCGCGACGGGCTGATGGTTTATTTAAGCAAGCGTATTTTCGGTGTGAAATGGCATAACTGGAAAATGATGTTCAATTAGGTGAAACTCGGCTCAGACCCTTTGGTCACCTTTGATTTCCCGCGCTTCTACAATCTCTACGATGACCCAAAGGAAATGTATCACCTTAACCCTTCGACACCCGGCAACTTCTGGGTGCGTTGGCCGATGGGTGAAATCATAGCGGACCATACAGCTTCGTTGCAGGCTGAACCGCCTATCTCGGAGGGTACGCCTGATCCATATGAGCCTGAATAGGTCAATTCTTTAGGCTGCATTGGGCTCATTGCAGTAGTTCTCTATGCAGTGCACCAATGGCCGCTCCGGCGCGAGAGTGCTATTCCGCCGCAGCTGTAAGCGTCTCCCAAATATTTGCTATTTGTCTCACCCCACCTATCGTTCCATGATTTCACTGGGAAATAAGCCCACCAGCTCTTGGCTACAAAACCCACAACGGCCGCATTTCTTCAAGCCATCCCCCTCGTCGGCCTATTGTTGGAGATATTGAACTTCATTCCATCTAGCAACTCTTCCATATCCGGACGTGCCGCAGGCCCGTTAGACAAAATGACAATCTGCGTCGTGCCATCCGGAAGAATGAAAAAGGATGCCGGCTCCGCAAAACGCCGATCCGTTTCGTTTGGCGAAATGGGATCGGTTATATAGACACCCAATTCCCTCATTTGATCTTCACTGAGATCATAAGCTAAATCAAACTCCCAGCCGAATTCATCCTTGTCCGCGAGAGATTTTTCGATCGGATCAGCAGAAGCGACCAGAACATCAATTCCGGCTTCTTCGAATTCTGGCAGCATCTTTTGCAATTTGTTGAGGTGTCGCTTGCAGCGAGGGCAGTGCTTTCCACGGTAGACGACGAAAAACTGATGTCGCTCACGCTTTCCGCCTACGGTTATTGTTCCGCCGCCAACTGTTCGTAGAGAGATATTTGCAATGGGGGTCCCCACAGCGGGTTTGTAGTTTTGCATTCTATTAGCCCTTTTTTAGGTTGGGGGTATTGTACGTCGATTTGAAGTTAAAATTTGCCAAAATGACCGAAGTCTGCGGTGGTCTGCCCGATTTGTACTTCAGTCGGTGCTGATTGTGTGCCTGTTGTCACAACAACGGACGTTCGACAGTATTGGGACAACGACCGAGTTGCGGACAGAGCAGCCATCAAGTTTTTCAGGACCCCTGCTTCACGCGTATTCAAGATGGTCAACCAAACGTCTGCCGCAAATGCTGTGTCCTAGTAGACAAAACCTATCGCGGATCTTGGAGGGCTTTCCAGATTTAAGCCATGGGCATGAAGCGCCTATCATATAAGATCGCCTAGGGACTTTCAGCTCGACGAAATTCGTTTCGTGTCTACCGGAAGAACAACCTAGGCTTGGAGTTAACGTTTCATGGAGCACAACTTGGAAAGACGCCTCGCTGCGATTGTGGCCATGGACATGGTCGGTTTTTCCCGTCTTTTGGGTTTAGATGAAGAAGGAACAATTGCGCGGCAACAACGTCTAAATTCCGAAATATTCGAGCCAATTATTGCTGGAAATAGTGGTCGCGTTTTCAAGAGTAGCGGGGACGGTCTATTTATCGAATTTCCCTCGGCAGTTAGCGCCGCACGAGCTTGCGTAGCGATTCAACAATCAGTATCGGAAGCCGAGAAGTCTATAGATCCCTCTAAGCGCATTGCTTATCGGATAGGTTTGCATGTTGGTGACGTAATTGTCGACGGCGACGATTTGTATGGTGACGGAGTCAACATCGCTGCTCGGCTCGAAGCTTTGGCGGAACCTTCAACGATTGTTACTTCAGCAGAAGCACATCGCCAGTTTGATGGTAGGTTTGAAGCGGATTTTGCATCAGCAGGATCCCGCACCCTAAAAAACATATCTAAACCTGTTCACATCCTCCAATGGCCACCTGACGCCGTGATTGCTGCGACGACCGTTTCCAAGCCGACTGTAGCAGTGCTCCCTTTCGAAAATCGATCCCCTGATCCAGAAAACGAATTCATTGCCGATGGCATGGCGGAAGATATTATTACAGACTTAAGCCGTATGCCTTGGTTCAATGTGATTTCACGAAACTCCACACAGGCCCATAAGGACAACAGACTGGATTTGACGGCGACGATCAGAGATTTGGGTGTAGTCTATGTGCTGAAAGGCTCTATTCGAAAGTCTGGAGACCGAATTCGGGTCACTACTCAATTGATTGACTTGGCGACTGAAACACAGGTTTGGGCAAACCGCTACGACCGAGTATTCACTGACATCTTTGATATTCAGGACGAAATATCGAACGCGATAGTTTCAGCGGTTGGTCCAGGATTTTTGAGCGCCGAAGCTAGGCGCGCCCGGGCAAAAGATCCGACGCAGTTGGACGCCTGGGAATGTGTAATGAGAGGGCGACCTCTCGTCATGCGTTTGGGGCAGACGGAAACAGCAGAAGCTCGACGCTATTTTGAACGGGCAGTCGAACTGTCCGGCGGTGCATTTGGCAACGCCGACCTGGCTCTCGCGCATTTTCTACAAGCATTCTACAGTTGGGCAGAACCCGGCGAGAACTCCGCAGCGGCTATGGTCGCAGCGGCAGATGCAGCGGTGCGAGCCGACAATCAAGATCCCATTGTTTTGGCGATCAAAGGATGGTCTTTGATGTTTGTCGGCCGCTGGGACGAAGCAGTTGACCTCTTTGATCGCGCCATTACGCTCGCGCCATCGTTTTCGACCGTATTGGGCTTCTGTGGAAGCGGATACTGCATAAGCGGCGCATATCAAAAGGGCCTGGATCTGGTTAAACGAGCAGAGACATTAAGTCCTCAGGATGTTTTTACACCACTTTGGTTGATGGGCGTCTACTTTGCCCATTTTTGCTCAGAGGACTACGAAAGCGCAGAAAAGACGGTGCGTCGTGCACTGGCCTTGGCACCCGAAAACCCAACCTACAGAAGGCAGTTGGTGGCGACGCTACATCTTTCTGGTCGCATTGAGGAGAGAGATAAGGCGTTAGACGCCTACCTGGCAGTTGCGCCGGACGTCAGAGCAAGTGATGCAAGACGAATTCCCGGTCGAGACCGCGAACAAGTAGAGCGCTTTGTTCAAGTCTTGATTGCCGCAGGCGTTCCAGACTGAATTCTCCTGGAAGAATTTGCTAAGTGACAAATTCCCACCTTGGGTGCTGTCAGACGAACTTGAACCAGTCTCAGTTTGCCGCGGAAACTGCGAACCTATCCCGAACAAAGTTGACGCCACTCGCCAAGAGCGGCGGTGCGTGACAGCTTGAAGGAGTCTCTGCTGGTGAACGATCATTCCTGATTAAAGTGGTTGTATACGGAGGAATGGACGGAAGCGAATTTCTGTAAACTTCGCATGCGCCTGAAACGCTGCATCGCGCGTTCGCGTCGTCGAAACGGCAGGTGCGAGTTCTCGACGCGGTTGTTGAACCACCTGCCCGTCTGTTGTTCTTCGGTAGCGCTTAGTTCTCTGAGAGCAGCCCGACACGACGCGAAGCGATCCGCTACGATCTCTTTTGAACAGCCATGGCGTTTCATCAATTTCTTTAAGAATTTCAATACCGACTGCTTGTTTAGGCGTTTGATGACAACGGCTTGTAGCACCTTGCCTTCATAGTCAACAGCCCGCGAAAGATAATGCTGCTTGCCATTCACATTCAAGAAAACCTCATCCAGGTACCACTTCCATTTCGATAATACGCGCAGTTGTTGCACCCGCTCCGTCTGATCTCAGCAGCAAACTTCGGGCCAAACCTGTTCCACCAATTTCGGACAGTTTCGGGCTCACATCGATGCCTCGCTCGTGCAACAGATCTTCAACCTTTCGAAGCGAGAGCGGGAAACGGATGTACAGCATCACAGCAAGGCGGATGATCTCTGGACTATTTTAAAATATTTGAAAAAGGCAGATCTGGTCATCGGAAAAAGCTACGCAACACCCCTGCCCTGCTCAACCAAAGTTCTTCTGACAAGGCCAGATGATCGCTGGCAGCAGCTTAATAAAGACCCGCGACCTTTGCCCTCAGTTTTATCAGTGATGCAACAGTGTCGATTGTGGGTGTTGCGATCCCGATCAATTGTCCCAATTCCTGCACCGAAGTGACCAGTGCATCAATTTCCATTGGTCGGCTCAACTCCAAGTCCTGCCACATAGAGGTCTTGTGGGCGCCAACTGCCGCCCCGCCGTCAATACGTTTTTCAACATCTACCGGAAACCTGATCCCAAGTTTCTCGGCGATTTCCTGAGCCTCTAGCATCATTCCGCGCGCCACAGACCGTGTACCTGGATCAGTACACAATACATCAAGTGTTGAGTGGGTAAGAGCGGAAATCGGGTTGAACGACAGATTACCCCATAGCTTTAGCCAAATTTCGTCCCGAATTCTTGGTCTCACGGGCGCACGTAACCCAGCAGCGGATAGTGCCGCCGAAAACTTGGCAGCGCGGTCTGATTTGGAACCATCAGGCTCGCCCAAAGAAAAACGATTGCCTTCGACATGATTGATAGTTCCCGGAGTAGCGACTTCTGCGGCTGGGTAGACGACACATCCTAGAACCCGATCTGGCCCGAAACCATTCCATTGCACGTTACCCGGGTCCACAGACCGCAACCTCTTCCCTTCGTAGGGACCTTCCAGTTTGTGGAAGTACCACCAAGGCACCCCGTTCACACCACTTACTAGTGTTGTCGCGGATCCAATTAGGGGCTGCATTGTATCTACAACCGCTGGAACAGAGTGCGCTTTTAGCGTGATGAAGACATAATCTTGTGGGCCAAGATCGGCGGCATTGCCGGAGGCGCGTACCCGCACGTTGATCGGGTCCTGCCCACCCTCTAGGAGAGTCAGCCCATTTTCCTGCATTGCAGTCAGATGGGCGCCACGCGCAATGACACTGACGTCGACGTCAGTCTGCGCAAGCTTCGCGGCAACGTAACCTCCGATAGCTCCGGCACCAAAGATGCAAACTTTCATGTGTCTAAGCCTTTGTCAGCCCCAGTTTAGCGGCCAGCCCAATCCGTTGTATCTTACCAGTCGCGCCTTTTGGAATCTCTCCGAGAACTACCACTGATGTCGGCACCTTAAATTTTGCGAGCCGTTCGCCGACAAAATCCCGGACCTCTGTACCCTCGATCGCCGCGCCCTCGGACAGTACCACCGCCGCCGCGATATCCTCGCCCAGTTTTTCGTGTGGGACGGCAAAACAAACTGCCTGAGCAACGTCCGGGTGGCTCAGAAGCACGGCATCGACTTCGAGCGGGCTGATTTTTTCTCCACCGCGATTTATCAGCTCTTTAAGGCGTCCGGTCAGCCGCAGGTAATTCTCTTCGTCGAACGACCCTTGATCACCGGTACGAAACCAAAGCTTTCCATCCGCTTCAAAGAAATTGTCTGCATTTGCCTGCGGGTTGCTCTCGTATCCCGGTGTCACGTTCGGACCGCTGATAACGATTTCTCCGACATCCCGCGAAGCGATCAACACATCTTCCGTTTCGTGTGCAATCCTGACTTCGGGTCCTGCAGCTATTCCAACAGATCCGGGCTTTTGCTTTTGCGGAGGAAGCGGGTTGCAACACATTTGGTGCGCGGCCTCTGTCATGCCGTAGGCTTCGATGACGGGCGCACTAAATGTTGCAACCAACTCTTCCATAACTGGTGCGGGCAACGAAGCAGAGGAAGATCGAAGAAAGCGTAACCGCGATTGATCAATGATTGATTGGTTTCGTGCAGCTCGGGTCAGAATAGCCTGGTGCATCGTCGGAACTGCCGTATACCAAGTCGGATCAACTTCAGCGACCTGCGAAAAAAAGCTTAGAGCGTTGAACCCAGGGGCGCAGCTAATTTGCGATCCGGCGCCTAAAGAAGCCGCGACTGCTGCGATCAGCCCATGGATATGGAACAGCGGCATGATGCTTAGACAACGATCATCGATTGTCAGTTTCAAAGACGAAGCCACATTTCTCGCAGATGCGTAGATATTTGCCTGCGTCAGAGGGACGATCTTTGGGCGCGACGTCGTTCCCGAAGTGTGGAGTATCAGAGCAACATCATCTTCACGCGGCACAGAGGTATCAGCGAATCCAATTGGGTCGCGGGACAAAATCGAAAACTGCCCGGCCTTTTGGAAGCTATCGGAAGACGCCCGCAATATAGCGATGCCGAGGTCCGTTGCCGCTTTTACCGCAGGTCCATCTTCGTTTTCACTTACAAGAAGTGCCTTAGACCGCAGGTCCTTTAGGTAAAATACGTACTCTTCATAAGTGTAGGCAGGGTTCAGAGGTGCCGTCGTAGCCACTTGGGCAACGGATATGAAAGCCGTCGCCATCTCTGGACCATTGGGCAAAACGATCGCAACTCGATCTCCACGACCTACTCCGATCTTGTGGAGATCCGCTTTGACCATTGCGCAAAGCTCGCGGAACCCATGGTAGTTCAACCAGGATCGGCCAGGGGCACCGATAGCATTTGCAGTGCCGGAATGGGGAGCAATCAATTCAGCGACTAGATGGGGCATCCGGGATCCGTTCACAAAAGCATTGGGCTAATTCGCGGAGAGGGTTTGTTGTAGTACTTGCTAAGTTACGTTGACGGTTATGCTACCCAGTTTGTCGACGGCCAGAACCATTACATCGCCACGGCTCACAGGGCCAACGCCAGAAGGTGTTCCAGAAAGGATGACGTCTCCGGCAGCGAGCTCAAAGTAGTCGCTCAGGTAGGAGATCATCTCTGGGACCTTCCAGATCATCTGGTTCAAATCACCCTCTTGCCGAATTTCACCATTCACCGTCAAAGTAATTGGACCATGGTCGAGATGCCCAACTTCTGATGCCTTGTGAATAGGCCCGCATGGCGCAGAGCGTTCAAACGCTTTACCAATTTCCCAAGGACGGCCCATTTTTTTCATCTGCCCCTGCAGGTCGCGTCGGGTCATATCAAGCGAGAGACCATATCCAAAGACATGATCCAATGCATCGTCCACCGAGATATTCGTACCGCCGGACTTGAGCGCAATGAGCATTTCTGCTTCGTGGTGCACTTCGGAACTGTGCGGTGGGTACGGGAATTCACCTGAGGAATCCAGATTGTTAGGATTCTTCTGAAAGAAAAACGGAGGTTCCCGGTTAGGGTCATGACCCATTTCAATTGCATGTGCGGCGTAGTTTCGGCCGATGCAATAAACGCGACGCACTGGGAATGTGCCGCCCCCCGCTACGGGTATAGTATGCACCTGTGGCGCGGGAATGACGTGACCGGACATCGCTTTCCTCCTCAGCGTATAATTGCCAATGATCGGATTTCCAAACGGTCAGAGACCTTCCGATCGATGCTACGCCAGATACGATCAGACGCGGCTTCTTATGAAGTCATCGCCAAAATTGGGGTGAGTATGCAAGAGCTCCAACCTCGTTGCAGCCCGACCATTTCTAGAATTGGTTGGGTACTTATTCTACATCAGCCGTCAGATTGCGTGCTTTTGGGTAGTACGCGCGAATAAACGGATTTCAGGTGATCCACCATGGCATTGGCGGCAAGTTCAGCGTCGCCCTTCGCAATGGCGGATACGATCGCATCATGCTCCCGAAAACTGGAGTAATTTTCAGCGGGCTTCAGGGTTTCGCGTGGTTGCCCCCAAACAATCGACCTACGAACCGAATTCAAAGTTTCGAAAAAGTACAGAAAAAGTTGGTTTCGAGTAGAGCGGGCTATGGCGTAGTGCAAATTGTTGTCCCACGCTTCGTAGGTGCGCCAATCTTCCGCCGTGCGACATTTGTCAGCGCAAAGCCTCATTTGCTCACGGTCGGAACGAGTGGAATGGAGTGCCGCCAGCCGGCTAAGCTGCGGTTCGATCGTAAATCGCACCGACACAACCTGTTCAGGTTTAATTTGATTGCCCAAATAAGTTACGTCGGTGAGGTTGAGAACCGGTCTGGAACCAACAAATGTTCCCCGCCCCACATGACGCCAGATCAGTCCCTGGGCCTCGAGCTCTGCCAACGCTCTTCGCAACTGATTGCGAGTTGTCCCAAGTTTTGAACACAGCTCACGTTCAGGTGGGAGCCTGTCGTTATGCCTGTATCCCGCATTGTTAATAAGATCGCGTACACGGTGCGCGAGTTCGGTTGGTGCGCTCATATCTCCACCCAATTTAGTGATTGGTTGATTGATTGAAACGCCAAGTCGGAAAAAACTCAAGGGCAAGAGGAAAGCAAGAAACGAGTCGCAGGACAGGGTCCGTGACCACGGCTTGACATAAGCACGAGGGAGGAGTGCCGAGTGCGGTTAGCAACTGTTTCCGTAAAGGGTCACGCCGTTTGCGTGGCAATACTTGAAGATGGCAGCAAGTTGGACATTTTGCGCGCAGCGCAAATGATTGGCAAAACGCTGAACGCCGGTTCAATGCAGCAATTAATCGCGGGTGGAGAAGATACACTTGAAGTTTTGAGATCCCTCGTTTCATCGGCTGAAGCAGGTAGTCTAAAGGACGCACTGGTTTGGGATGACGCGCCGTTTCTGGCGCCAATTCCCAGTCCGAGTAAGAACGTGTTTTGTGTAGGGCGCAATTACGCTGAACACATTGCCGAGGGCGAACGGGCACAAAATCAAAAAATTGGTGTAACAGAGCATCCGGTTTTCTTCACAAAACCGCCAACCTCGATTGTGGCACCAGAGGCAAACATTCTGATTTTCCCATCGGTCTCACAAGCCATCGACTACGAAGTGGAACTGGCAGTTGTGATTGGAAAACCGGGGCGAAACATAGCCAAGGCTGACGCAAACGACCACGTATACGGCTATACGATCCTCAACGACATCACCGCACGCGACATCCAACGCCGACATGGTGGGCAGTATTTCAAAGGCAAAGGTTTAGATGGGTCTTGCCCATTGGGTCCCTGGATAGTGACCGCTGATGCGGTCAGCGATCCGCAGTCTTTGTCAATTGGAATAACCGTCAACGGCGAACAGCGCCAAAACGGAACGACGTCGGACATGATTTTCGACATTCCGACGCTGATCGCATCCCTATCAGAAGGCCTTACCCTAGAACCGGGGGACGTACTCGCGACCGGCACGCCGTCAGGCGTTGGATACGCAATGGACCCGCCTCAGTTCCTGAAAGACGGGGACACGGTGGTTTGTGAAATTTCAGAAATTGGCACGCTCAGGAATACCGTGCGCGCCGTGTAAGTGGCTCCTGCATCTCTGAAGCTGCTGGAAGCCAACCATGCAAGGGAGGAAGACTAAAATGATGAACAGAAGGACTTTCACAGCGTCCTTGCTTTCGGCAGTTCCGGTAGCGGGAGCAATAGGAACGAAAGGTTTTGCGCAGGACTTGCGTAAAATCACTTTTGTGCAACCGAGCCCATCGGCGATCAACTCATTTCCTGTTTTTGTCGCCATTGGAGAAGGTTACTTCGCAGACGAAGGTTTGGACGTGACCGTCGAAGCGATCAACGGTTCAGGAGCCGTGCTTCAGGCTTTGTCTGCAGGGCAAGCGCATTTCGGTCGCCCCGGACCTGGTCCCCTAATTGCAGCGCGATCGCGGGATGTGGACGCAGTACATATCTACAACGTTGCAGCACGCAGCAACTTCGGCATCGCAGTGCCAGAAGACTCTGACATCCAAAGTGTTGAAGAGCTTCGAGGTAAAGTTATCGGAACAGGTACGGCTGATGGCGCGGAAGTCGGCTTTGCACGCAATGTGATGACCGGAGCAGGCATGAAAGAGGGTGAAGACTTCACTTTCCTGACTGTCGGCGACGGTGGCCCGGCAACTGCGGCTTTCCTGAACGGTGAAATCGACGCATATTCCGCATCGACAGCTGACACGGCAATTCTGAACCAGCGCGGAATGGCAGTGCGCGACATTACGCCGGCAGAATTTGGGCGTTTCTTCGGCAACGGCATCGCCACTATGGCCGACACAATCGCCAATGATCGGGAACTGGTCGAGGCCTGGAGCCGCGCATTCGCTCGTGGCCATGCCTTTGCGCTCGATGATGCCAACCGCGAAGCCGTGTTAAAGCACTTGGCCGACGGCAATCCGCAGGAAGGCGAAGACAAGGAGTTCCAGTCGGCACTTTTCGATGCCGTGCGTTCAAAAACCATAGCGGCGGATCCAAGCAATGGTCTGGGATGGTATCCCGCCGAAGTCTGGCAAGAATGGCAAGACGCGCTGGTCGCAGGTGGCGAAATTCCAGGACCACTTGATGACCTGAGCGCTGCGTGGACCAATGAGTTTGCTGCCATTGGCAACGAGGCTGTCAGTAAATGAACGCTGAAGTCACCCATGAGTTTTCCGGCGCGCCCTTGGGCACGCCGGTCTACGAGTTGACACACGTAAGCAAGACCTATGCGCGCAATCTGGTGGTCGCTCTCGAGGACATCAATCTGACGCTTCGGAAAGGAAGCTTCACATCTGTCATCGGGTCCAGCGGGTGCGGCAAGTCAACTCTGCTAAAGATCATGGCGGGTCTGATCCCGCCAACTAAAGGACGTGTGATCCTGCAGGGGTTGCCGGTCACTGGGACCCGCCGTGATATTGGTATGATGTTCCAGCAAGCGACACTTTTCCCATGGAAAACAGCTGTGGAAAATATCGTCCTGCCGATCGAGATCCGAGATGGAAAGGCAGCAGCCAAGCAAGCCATGGCAAAGGCTCACGAACTTTTGGATGTCGTAGGCTTGAAAGGTTTTGAAAACGTATATCCGAACGAATTGTCGGGCGGGATGGCACAACGCGCGTCGATCTGTCGAATGCTGATAACTGAACCAGCCGTGCTTTTGTTGGACGAACCGTTCAGCGCTCTCGACGAGTTGTCGCGCGACATGATGAATATGGAGTTGCAGCGGATTTGCCGGGAACAGGAAGCGACCGCGTTTCTTGTGACGCACTCCATTCAAGAGGCGGTGATTTTGTCCGATGAAATCGTCGTGTTGAAGCCACGTCCAGGCAGGATTGCTGAAATTGTTGAAGTCGACCTGCCTCGCCCGCGCACGCTCGATATGATGACGACTCCTAAGTTCGGCGCTATTGTAGACTACATTCGCAGCCTCCTGGATAAGGGAGAAGAAATGTGAGCCAAGTTCAGGACTACTCGCCTTCCGTAAAGGACGCTGACCCCGCAGAAGACACTGTTTGGGAGCAGAAAGTTCACTTTATCGACTCGGTTCCCCGTTGGATTGCGATGAAGTTTGTTTTCGTCGTTTTCGTAGGCACTTGGCAGATTGTGACAAGCTTGGGGCTTGTATCGCCGATCATCCTGCCCACCCCGATGGAGACCCTTAGGGACATGATTTTCGTCGGACAAAACCTTTTGACCGGAGGTTACATGCTGGGTGCGCTTTGGATCACTTTCAAGGAGGTCATCTATGGCTTTGCCTTGGCGATCGCGATCGGTTTTTCGCTGGGCGTGCTAGTCGGGGAAACCGCATTTGGCGAAAAAGCAGTGATGCCTTACCTCGTGGCCATCGACACTATGCCAAAAGTCGCGTTCGCCCCGCTGTTTGTGGCGTGGCTGGGGTTCGGCATTGAATCCAAGGTGGCACTTGCCGCATTTATTGCGACATTCCCAATTGTGGTTGGAACAGCCGCTGGGCTTCACGCCGCCGACGAAAACGCGCGCATGTTGTTCAAGACGATGGGCGCGAGCCGGATGCAGACATTGATCAAGATGAAGCTGCCAACTGGCCTGCCGCAGATATTCACCGGTCTCAAGATCGGTGCAGTTGGCGTGATGGCAGGTGCAATTACAGGAGAGTTCCTGGGCGGCGGAAAGGGATTTGGTGAGCTGATCCGTGTTGCAGCCTCGCAGCTCAATACACCTCGGGTGTTCTCGTTGATCCTGTATCTCAGCCTCGTCGGCCTGGCCGTTTTTGCAACGGTGGTTTGGACACAGCGTAAACTCGTGTTCTGGCATAAAGAGCAGGTCGGCAGAGATGACTTCTGAACCTGTGAAAATACACTGCCAGGCCCTGCGTGAGTTTGTGGCGAGCGCACTCGAAACGCGAGGTGTGCCAAAAGCGGACGCTGTTCAGGTGGCCTCGACGATGGTGGAGGCCGACATCTATGGTTACGGCACACACGGTGTATTTCGCCTGCGCCAGTACCTTGCCCGGTTGGCGGGCGGCGGTTCTAATCCTACGGCAAAAATCACGGTAGAACATGAGACTGTTGCAACCGCTTTGATCGACGGAGATGACGGACTTGGTCATTTAGCTATGTCGGCGGCTCGGGATCTTGCAATAGAAAAGGCGAGAGAGGTCGGCATCGGATGGGTCGGTGTTAGACGTGGCAACCATGCAGGACCACTCGCACTATACGTGCGTCCACAAGCCGAGGCCGGGATGCTTGGCATGGCCGCAGCAGTGGGCAGCGCGAACCACGTTCCGCCCTATGGCGGAAGCGACCTGCTTCTTGGCACCAATCCTATCGCTTTCTCTGCGCCTGCCGATGGCCCTGATCCATTCGTTTTTGATATGGCGACGACTGTTGCCGCTATGGGCAAGATCAAGACCCTGTTGCAGCAAGGTAAGCCTATGCCTGAGGGTTGGATGGTCGGGCGCGATGGAAACCCATTGACGGACCCTGCCCGCAAGTCAGAAGGATTTCTTTTGCCGATCGGCGGTCCAAAAGGATTCGGTCTTTCTGTAGCTATCGGATTAATGGCCGGGGTCTTGAACGGCGCGGCCTTCGGCTCAGACGTGGTCAACTTTACCTCAGACACGACCTCATCCACAAACACAGGGCAATTCGTAATGGCGCTTAATCCGGCAGCGTTTGGGATGGAAAAAGACTTTGCTTCCAACGCCGCCCGCGTCTTTTCCGAAATGCGCGCATCAGCCCCACTGCCCGGTCATGACCCGGTGCGCTTGCCCGGAGACGGCAAAACGGCCGCAGCTGAAGCCCGTCGTAAAGACGGTGTAAGGCTTAACCCCGCTCTTTGTCGTGATCTCAACAAACTAGCCATGGACTGTGGGCTGACACCCCCATTTCCAAATCTCAGCACTGACTAGCGGTCGATCCGTGAAAAGTTTGTAAGCGCTTTGGAACAGAAGTCAGCGAAACGCCTCATTCTCGGCCTCAAGCGCCTTCACAAGAGCCGAAAGCTTGTTCATCATGTGTACCTTCATGGTTTTGCCAAGCCCATCTGCATCGCGAGCCTTAAGCAACTCCATCATAGCTTCATGTTCGCGAATTGCCTGCGCCCAGCGTTCGTCTGACAGATTGGCCACAAAACGTGCACGGCGGACCCGCGCCGCCAACAGCTTGTGGTGGGTTTCAAGAATGTCGTTTCGCGCGCCACGTATCAGTGCCTGATGGATGTCCTGATTGGCTTTGAAATACGCCTGTCGATCACGTGACCTATAGGCTTTCAACATATCGGCGTGGCGACGTTCAATCTGTTTAATTTCCGTGGAGTTCATGCTCTGACACGACAACTCTCCTGCCAGTTGCTCAAGCGTCGCAAGAACTGGAAACGTATTCTCCAATTCTTCTCGCGTGACACTGGCAACGCGCGCACCTCGGTTGGCTTGGAGTACCACAAAGCCTTCTGATGCAAGCACCTTTAGGGCTTCCCGCAATGGTGTCCTTGAGACCCCCAACGAGTCGCAGAGCTGTTTCTCGGGTACTTTCTCTCCCGGCTTCAGAACATCTTCGACAATCAGGTTGCGCAGACGTTCGACCAGTTCTTCATGTAGTGTCGTGCGCTTGATGCCATCCGTTAGATTCATAACCACGTCCTAATCATCAAGTACCATTTCCAACAAGCGAGCGACATGCATGGGCTGCCGTCGGGTACCCTCAGTGATTTGGTGCCGACATGATGTCCCATCTGCCACAACAATTGCATTCACTGGTGCCGCGTCCAAAGCTGGAAATAGGTCTAGCTTTGCCATCTCGATCGAGACATCGACAGTCTCCGGGGCATATCCAAACGCCCCAGCCATACCACAACAACTGCTTTCGATCATGTTAACCTGCGCCTCAGGAATACGCTTCAGGAGATTGAGCATAGGCGTGACGACGTCATGTGCCTTCTGATGACAATGTCCATGGACGTAGATCGGTCGATCTATCGGTTTCAAAGGCAAGCTCGGCTGTTCGGCCAGAAATTCCTCAATTGTATGTGTGGCCTTCGCCAACATCTCCGTTTGCGGTCCCGGGCAAAGAGCCAAATACTCGTCCCGGAAAGTGAGGATAGAGGAAGGTTCAAGTCCGACGACAGGTATGCCCTTGGCAACCATATCTCGTGTCGCGTCAATCACGCGCTGAGCCTCATGTCGCGCTTCTTCCACACAACCTACAGCCAACAAGGTACGCCCGCAATCCAACGCTCTTTCAGTGTGGTCATCCCGTGCTACGGCGACACGCAGCCCTAGCGCACGCAGGACCCGGACCGCGGCGCGCAGATTGTCAGGCTCGAAATAACGATTGAATACATCTGCAAACAGAAGAACCTGCGGATCACTTTCTTGGGCCTCGTCATCTCGGAACGGAACGGAAGACCATTCTGGAAGATCACGTCGCGCAGCAATACCGGTCGGGCTTTCCAAAAGCTTTCGCAAGGGTCCAATTTTGTTTCGAATATTCATAAGCCACGCGACTTTTGCAGCTTTTGACGCATATCTGGGCAGGTAAGCTATCAATTTATCTGCCAATGTCAGCCCACCTTTTTTACGTTTCGCTGACAGTACTTCGATCTTCATTTGCGCCATGTCGACACCAGTCGGGCACTCCCGAGCGCACGCCTTGCAGGATACGCAGTACTTCATCGCGTCCAACATTGCATCGGACTCTAAACCGCCCGGCAACTGCCCGCTGATCACGAAACGTAAAGTGTTTGCACGCCCACGCGTGGAATCACGCTCGTTTCGGGTGGCACGGAAGGAAGGGCACATAACTCCGCCCTTGAGCTTGCGGCACGCACCGTTGTTATTGCACATCTCAACGGCACCCTGAATTCCTCCTCCGGTACCCGGCCAAGCTGACCAATCCAGCGCTGTTTCGAAATCCGGGACTGAATAGCCCTGGCTGTAGCGGAATAGACGGCGATCATCCATTGAGGGCGCATGCACAATCTTTCCAGGATTGAGCATCCCGATTGGGTCAAACCGGTTCTTAACCTCTTCAAAGGCGGAAATAATACGCTGACCAAACATTTTTTCATGAAATTCAGAACGCACGATCCCGTCACCGTGTTCACCTGAATGAGAGCCCTTGTATCGCTTAACCAGATCAAATGTTTCTTCTGCAATCGCCCGCATTGTGCTGACGTCTTTATCCTGCCGCATATTCAGGACAGGACGAACATGTAGGCACCCTACGGAGGCGTGCGCGTACCATGTTCCCATGGTGCCATGCCGGTCGAATATTTCGTTTAGGCCCGCGGTGTAATCGGCGAGGTCGGACAACGGAACAGCGCAATCTTCAACGAAGGATATCGGCTTTCCTGCCTCCTTCATCGACATCATGACATTCAAACCGGATTTCCGGTACTCGGCGATAGAATTCTGCAGCTTGGTGTCTGTAATTGAAACAACTCCACCCCACCGGTTTTTCGTTCCGGTAAAAGACAAGCCGAGATCTCCGATTAGTTGGGAAAGCTTAAACAGTTTTGCGGCATTGTCCTCAGCGTTGCCCTCGGCGAATTCCACTAGCAGCAGGGCTTCGGGATTGCCTTTGACAAAGGCCTCTATAGTGTTGCGAAACAATGGGATATCGCGCCCCAACGCGATCATTGTCTCGTCGATCAATTCTACCGCCTGAGGGTTGAGCGTCACGATGTGCTGGGTGGCCTCCATTGCAGCACGAAATGTCGAAAAATGGCACACGCCGGTAACTTTCTCACCCGGCAACTGTGCCAAGTTCAATTCCAATTCAGTGAAATAAGCCAGCGTGCCTTCTGACCCCACCAACAAATGGGACATGTTGATGTCGTTACCGACGAGCGCGTCGATATTGTACCCGCCCACACGGCGCTGGACCTTGGGAAAACGGGCGTCAATTTCAGCGGCCTCACGACGCCCAAGTGCGCGCATGTCGCCAACAAGATCCGCATAATCGCTAGATGCGGGCGTTTCAGCGCTGAACCGCGCTTCGCTTCCGTCAACCAGAATTGCGTTGATTGCACGGACGTTATCTCGCATGATCCCGTACCGCAGAGACTTCCCGCCTGAAGAATTGTTTGCTGCCATCCCCCCAAGAGTGCAACGAGACGCTGTTGAGGGGTCCACGGGAAACCAAAGGCCATGCTTCTTCAACGCGTCGTTCAATTGATCCAACACAACACCTGGCTGAACGCGCGCAATACGTTTCTCAACTTCTATGTCTAGAATACGATTCAAGTATTTTGTGTTGTCCAGCACAACACCCTGATTGACCGTTTGCCCGCATTGCGACGTGCCGCCACCGCGAGGAAGGACCGAAAATCCCTCGCCCCGCGCGACAGACATCACGGCTTTCACATCTTCTGTGGATCGGGGGATCACAACAGCGTCAGGTATCATCTGATAGATCGAGGCATCGGTCGAGTACCGCGCAAGCGACGCCGGATCTGACATCACCTCTCCCCGCACATCAGACAACAGTCGGCGGTACAACGATCCATTCTTTACCATCAGGTTCGCCTTCCCTTCCCAATAAGCCCATTTAGGCTCCACTTGTCCATTGACTGAATAATGAATTCATAATTAACTTTTGCAATGGTTAATAGCACCACTCTTTGGGCACCAGCATAAGGATCATTTCATATGCGTCAGGCGGGCAGGCACTTTTTACAGATTCCAGGGCCAAGTGCTGTGCCAGAGCGCATCCTGAAGGCCATCAGCACACAGACCATTGATCACCGTGGGCCCGATTTTGCTGAAGTAGGGAACAAGGCCCTCAGTGGGATAAAAACCATTTTCAAGACAAAGCAGAACGTCTTTATTTACCCCTCATCCGGCACCGGTGCATGGGAAGCAGCACTTGTGAACAGTATTTCGCCAGGCGAAAAAGTTCTCATGTTCGAAACAGGACATTTCGCCTTCATGTGGTGCAACTTGGCAGGAAAACTGGGATTGCAGCCAGAACTGATTGAAGGAGATTGGCGTGGCGGTGCGGATCCAAGTCAGATCGAAGACCGCCTGCGCGAAGATAGTCAGCACGAGATCAAGGCGGTATGCGTCGTCCACAATGAAACTTCTACTGGGTCAGTCTCGTCGATCGAGGAAGTGCGCAGAGCAATAGATGCGGCAAAGCACCCTGCGCTCCTAATTGTTGACTCCATTTCTGGCCTAGGGTCGATCGATTTTAGGTTCGACGACTGGGGCGTTGATGTCTGTGTCTCTGGTTCGCAAAAAGGACTGATGCTACCGCCTGGTCTGAGCTTTAACGCTGTAAGCGACCGTGCACTGGAACATTCAAAATCCGTGAGTATGCCACGAAGTTATTGGGATTGGCATGATATGATCAAACCCAACCAGAAAGGGTTCTTCCCTTATACGCCCGGCACCAATCTCCTTTATGGACTTAATGAGGCCATCGATATGTTGCACGAAGAGGGGCTGGAGAACGTGTTCGCACGGCATTCCCGCCATGGTGCCGCGACGCGGGCTGCGGTGCAAGCATGGGGACTTGAGGTATTGTGTGCTCGCCAAGGCCAGGAGTCGGGCGTACTGACCGCTGTTAAAGTACCTGAAGGACATTCTGCTGATGTATTTCGCGCAACTACGCTGGAGCACTATGATATCTCACTTGGAAATGGCCTGTCCAAAGTAGCCGACAAGGTTTTCCGCATAGGTCACTTGGGCGATTTCAACGACCTGATGTTGATGGCCACACTCTCAGGCGTAGAAATGGGTCTCGCCAAGAGCGGCGTGCCGCATACAGCAGGTGGCACGCAGGCTGCGTTGGAGCATCTCAAGGCCGCGTAAATCCAAGCTGAGCCTCCAATAGCGCGACCGAGTCCCATTGACGGGAAATTACCAACCCTCCGGATCACAAAACTCTTTAGGAGCTTCACCATGACCCGTATGACGGCAAAAGACTTCGACCAGGAACTTCTTGATCTGTATGACTTTTATGCGCACGGCAAAATCACTAAACGCCAATTTCTGGACCGCGCCAGCAAATTTGCAGTTGGCGGTTTACCAGCGGTCGCGTTGCTGAACATGCTTAGTCCGAACTATGCCCTAGCACAGCAGGTGTCATTTAACGATCCCGATATCCATGCAGACTACATCACCTATCCCTCACCAAATGGAACCGGTGACGTGCGGGGCTACCTGGTCAGGCCCGCAGGCGTTGAAGAACCCCTGCCCGCGGTGCTGGTAATCCACGAAAACCGCGGCCTTAACCCGTACATCGAAGATGTCGCGCGCAGATTGGCGAAAGCCGGGTTTATGGCTCTGGCTCCAGACGGCCTGACATCGGTGGGAGGATACCCCGGCAACGACGCAGATGGGCGCGAACTGCAAAAGACAGTGGACCGGGTCGAGTTGATGAACGATTTTTTCAATGGATTTGAATACCTATTGAACCGAGATGACAGTACCGGAAAGGTCGGCGCAGTGGGTTTCTGCTACGGTGGCGGCGTAGTCAGCGCAATTGCTGTGGCCTATCCGGAATTGGCAGCAGGCGTGCCGTTCTATGGTCGCCAGCCGGCAGCTGAGGATGTGGCTAAAATTCAGGCGCCGCTACTGATTCAAATGGGAGAGCTTGATGAGCGCATCAACGCAGGGTGGCCGGATTTTGAGGCCGCCCTGCAGGCCAACGACAAAGTATACGAGGCACATACATACGAAAACGCCAACCACGGTTTTCATAACGACAGTACGCCACGCTATGATGAGGAAATGGCAAACCTAGCCTGGGACCGCACAATTGATTGGTTCAACACCTATTTGAAATAATTGGTACAAGCTACCAAGCCAGTCATGCATTGATATCTCTTCGTAGCAATCCTCGGCCCATCTTGGCCAAGCCCTTGGAAGCCCCGGAAACTTGAACTTCGGAGTTAGAAATTCTGCGACAAGGTCTTGGCCCGCAATCCCTACTATTGGATGCTTTTATGGTGTCGAAACGATGGATGGATACTGTCGCAGCGGTTTTAGGTGAAGCGATCCATTGTTAAGTGTTCAGCTCATCTGCGGGTCAAACGTATTAACACTTTTATGCGTGGTTAGCCGTTCCTTTGGTTCTCTTCGGTATCCCGAAACCGCCGCGCGAGATAATCCACAAACGCGCGCGTTTTTGGTGCCAGATTCCGCCTTTCGGCAAACATTACGACGATATCCGTGCTGGGCGGTGCATACTCCGGCATGACATGGACAAGTTCGCCGGAGAGAAATTTCCTGTTTGCCATATAGCAGGGCAGCCGTGCGATCCCGATACCAGCCAGAGCGGCTCTAAAGACGACATCGGTGCTGTTCCCCTCAAAGCTGCCCGTTGCTTCAAATTTTTCGCCTGCGTTCGGTTCGATGCTGTTCCAAGCGTTCCGTTGGCTTCTCCCAGCAACTCTCAAGCAATTGTGCTCAGCCAATTCGGTAAAATTCGACGGTGTTCCACAACGCGCAAGGTATTCAGGTGAGGCACATAGTACCCTTCGACTCTGCATAACGCGCCTGATGACCATATCTGGATTCTTGTGTTGTTCCGCAAAGCAGATCGCCGCATCGAAGCCTTCACTCCGAAGATCAATTTCTCGGTCGGTCAAATCCAAAGACATTTGAACCTGAGGGTTCTCTTTCATGAACTCTGGCAGAGCAGGAATCAGTTGGGACTTACCGAATGCAACAGTGGATGCGATCCTGAGTTCTCCGCGTGGGACACCGTCAAAGCTGTGGATCATCGCTTTGGCTTCATTGAATTTGTCAGCCATCGCTTTGCATTTTTCGTAGAAATCTTGGCCTTCCCGCGTTGGAGAGACACCCGTTCTGGTACGATTCAGAAGGCGGTAGTGCACCTGATCTTCAAGTAACCCGATCTGCTTACTTACTGCTGATGGGGTCTGGCCCATTGATCTTGCAGCCGCAGAAATACTGCCCTGCTCGACAACCGTCGCAAAGATTAGCATTTGCGCAGAAATGTCCATGTCATGACCTTTTGCTATTCCAATATGGCACGGGGCCTTTGCCAAAATGGCGAGTTGTGAGCGCTACCAAATACCCTTATCTCTGCATTGCAGCATAAATACTGCATTGCAGCAACGGACGAGGCAATATCATGGCAATTACTCGATCAAACAGCGCGCTGGATGTCGTTTTCGAAGCTGGCCGCACGTTCTTTCATCAAAAACTGGACACGATACGCAAGGCACAGGCCAAACGCAGGGTTTATCGCGAAACTTACTATGAACTCTCGGTGCTATCTGACCGTGACTTAATAGATTTGGGTATCTCGCGAAGCAGCATCAAACATCTTGCGTTGGAGGCCGCCTATGGCTGTTAACACCCAAGCCCCTGTTACGTATCGCGGTCACGCGATCGCCCAATCAATCGCATTCTTGGTGTGGATCAGATCCACGACTAAAGCCGCCTTAAAGGCACTGAAAATGGCCCGGATGCTCTCTGCGCTTTCGAATATGAGTGACTACCAACTCGCTCAGATCGGAATTTCGCGATCTGAGATCCCGGAATATGCCGATAAACTAATGGGTGACGAATAGAGAAGTGGGTCCTCAGGTCAGAAGATTACACAAGTTTGCTGGTCCTCGCTCCTCCCAGAGTAAGCCAGCATAAGCGGCGGCGAAAAAGCCAACGGGGAGCGCCATCGCAAAGGGCCAGCATTTTCACCTCCTCCCGAAAATGCTGGCCCATACCAACCTGCCAAACAGGAAACGCGAAAACTGAAAGTCAGGAGAGCACTACAAGACCCGATCGTTCATCCTCTCCGTTCCGGCGATCAAAGTGACATCTGCAATCATTTTCTGTAGTTAAATTTCGAAACGTGGCAAGCACGGTTTTATGGAGTCGTCAACGCTAATTGCGTCTTGAGCCACACACAGAACATCCTTCTGTACGACAGTGTCGCTTGTGGGGCGTTTGTCTGAGACCAATTGAGGGGCCTTGTGGAACTGCGCGGCCCCTTTCATTCACGGCCATCAAAGCCAGAGGCTGCATTCTCTGTCGAAGCCGAGTCGCGAGGCCTTGGGATTGGCGACGCTTTGTTTCATCAGATGTACGCGATGGCGCAGAACAGAGGCGTCCGGTCTATCCAAATGATGTGCCTGAAGGAAAACCGCCACATGCGCTATCTTGCGGCGAAACATAACGCGCAGTTTGTAGCTGACGCGGATATTGTTGAAGCAATCTTGCACCCCAACTGGCCGACGCCCGCGTCAATTGCCATTGAGATTATCGCTGAAACTAGGGCACACTCACATCTGCTTTTTGCCTAGACGACCAATGGCACACTGCGTATTGCGGTCGTTTGATTGGACTCAAGCGAATGACCTTTTCTAACGCCTTTATTGTTTCAGTATTTAAGCTGCCTTTCTGCAGATAGTGGCCGTGCGGTGCGCTTATTCCACGTTAAACACAAGTCGGGATTTACCGCCTCAAGCTGTAACACGCAGTGCATCGACAGGAACTAGCGCTCCTTTGGCTTGGATCACGTAGCTGGCCAATTGGCAGCCCAACGATATTCCCGCGCGGAAATCACTTTTCTCCAATACGCTGAGCAAAACGCCAGCGTTGAAGCTGTCACCAGCGGCTGTTGTATCAATAGCGGAAGTTTCCGGCTTAGTAGGCACCTCCCCTCTAAAATTCCCATCTTGATAAACCACAGAATGCTCGCCGTTTTTTACGACGATCCGTTCCACACCAAGTCTTGCATATCGTTCAAGAGTCGCGGTCGGACAGTCGTCATTAAACCACGCGCTTTCATCGTCAAAAGACGGCAACACGATATCCGAGAGTTCAGCAGCGCGCATGATTGAACGCTTCATTTCTTCGGTACTCGACCAAAGTTTGGGTCTGATGTTCGTATCGAAAGCCACGGTTTTCCCTACATCGCGCCCCCTTTGGAGAGCACCAAGTAGATTTTCACGCGATTGAGGACCAAGAATTCCCAGCGTAATTCCTGAGTAATAGATCAAATCCGCTTTTTCGATAGCACGGTCAAGCGCATCTGGGTCGTCAGCAAGCCGTTTGGCTGCAGAGCTGTTGCGCCAATAGGAAAAACTGCGTTCGCCGTTGGAAAGGTGGATCATATAGAGACCCACAGTTCCATCCGAAATTTCGCAAATGTGAGAGGTCTCGATGCCTGTTCTGTCAATAAAGGCTCGCATTTCGCGAGACAGTTTGTCGTCACCAACTGTCGTGAAATAAGCGACGTCTGTATTTGGTGATATATTCGCTAAATACCAAGCCGTGTTGAACGTATCACCAGCGTACCCGATCTTGAACTCCCCTAGACCGCCCAGGGGAGCAAGTTCCGCCATGCACTCGCCTATTGCTAAGATACGCATGGGTTCTACAAAAAATCGTCACGCCGCGGAGTGAAGCTATCTACGAGCTTTCCTGGTTCCAGGCAAACACATCCGTGGGTTTGATCTGAAGGAATGACAAAACTGTCGCCTGGCCCGAACTCTTGATCACTTTCGCCTAAAGTGAACCGGAACCGGCCACTTTCGACATATGTTGACTGGACATGCGGATGGCTGTGCAACGCGCCTATCGCACCTGCTTTGCTGAACCGAAAGGCAACAACCATGAGATTGGGATGATCAGAGAGAACTTGCCGTGTGACATTCTCTCCTGTCGAGACAACTGGAAATTCAGGCAAGGTGTACCTCCACTACACTATGAGAAAAGCATTCCACCATTCAGATCGACATTAGCTCCTGTAATGAAAGCACTGTCGTCGCAGGCTAGGAATAGGACAAGGTTTGCGACATCCTCAATGGTGCCCTGACGTTTCATTGGCGCAGCGGCTTCAAAGCCGCGACGTCCTGCGTCCGGTGTGTGGATGTTATGAAAATCAGTATCAATCATCCCAGGGCACAGCCCATTGACCCTGATATCCGGGCCCAGCTCTTTGGCCAAACCCCGCGTCAGCGTCATGATTGCGCCCTTTGAGGTCGCATACGGAACCGAGCCGGGGCCACCGCCATCGCGAGCAGCTTGGCTTGCCAAGTTGACAATTGCACCGCTTTTCATATGAGCCAAACAGGCGTTGGTCATCATGAAGTTGCTGGTCAGGTTCAAGTCCATCACATACCGCCAATGTTCAAGTGAGGACTCTGCGACTGTTTTGCGGGCAACCAAACCGCCCGCATTATTGACCAAAACTTCAATACTGCCGAATTCCGCGAGAGATCGCGCCACCAATGCGTCAACGTCGCTTTTCTGCGTTAGGTCTCCTTGAAGCGCGAACGCGGTCCCGCCATTTGCTTTGATCTTGGCCACAACGTCCTCAGCGCCTGCGCTGCTGGCAAAATAGTTTATTGCGACGTTTGCGCCTTCGGAGGCAAGCTTGAGAGCGACTGCTGCACCGATATCGCGGCCGGCTCCAGTTACAATTGCCGATTTTCCAGCGAGTTTCATGGGCATCCCTCATCTTTGCTCAACTTTGAAAGTAGTCGTGTGCCATTGTGGGTCGCCTAAGCTGCACCGCGTTTGACGAACATGTCGTAGATTTCGGGTACATTGCCTTCGCCCATCCCTGCATCAAGCGCCGTTTGAAGATTTGCGGAAGTGCCTTCAGCGATTTCGGAGCGCGTTCCAATGTCAGTAATCATCTGAACGAAGTAGGCGATGTCCTTGTTGGCATTGCTGATCGAAAACCCAAGATCACTTACGCCATCGACGGCGTAATTCTTGCAAAATTGCATGAATGGAGAATTGGACGGGCCCGCAGACATGATCTCGAAAAGCTGCTGGCCATCGATGCCCGCTTGTTTTGCAACTGCAAACGCCTGGCTCATGGTACACGCTGTTGTCATACCCATGAAGTTGTTGATCAGCTTCGTCGTATGGCCCGCGCCAAGTGTGCCAAGATGGAACACGTTCTCGCCCTGCACGTCGAGCACAGGTTTGACCTTTTCAAACGTTTCGATATCGCCCGCTGCCATAATGTTCAGCAAACCGTCCTTGGCGTGCATAGGTGAACGCCCCAACGGCGCGTCGAGCATCCCCGCCCCTTTTTTCGCAAGGTCAGCGCCAATTTTCTTTGTTGACGCTGGAATGGACGTTCCGAAATCTATGACCACCGCGCCTTCTTTGATCCCGGCGAGAATACCATTCTCGCCGTAGATCAGGCTTTCGACCACGTCAGATGTTGTCACGCAGAGCATGACGATATCACTGGCCGCGGCGAGTTCCCCAGGGGTGCTCACCTCGACCGCACCGCGTGCAACGGTTTGGGCAACCGCCGCTTTGTTGCGGCCCATGACCACAAGATCAAGACCATTTTTTTGGAGGCATTCAACCATCTTGCTGCCCATTTGGCCTAGACCAATGAAACCGATTTTTGGATTCGACATATGCGCCTCCTAAGCGTTTGGGTTTTTCATTTTGGAAAAGACATCGGCCCCAGCTTGGGCGACGTCATGATCTTGCGCAGGCGAGCCTGAGCTAACACCAATGCCGCCGACGACATCAGAACCAGAAAGCACAGGAAGACCGCCGGCAACGGTCACCATACGTCCGCCTAAGGCCGAGGCGATGCCATGCGCTGGCATTCCCGGTTGACTGACTTCACCCAAGGCTTGCGTGCTCTTCTTGATGCCGCATGCGGTATAAGCCTTGTCGATCGCCAGATTGACGCTGGTAATCTTGGCGCCATCCATTCGCTCAAATGCGATGAGGATACCGCTCTCGTCGGTAACAGCGATGCACATAGGCACCCCGATATCTTCGGCTTTTAGCCTAGCGACCGCGATCAGCCGTTGCGCCTCTTCAATGTCCAATCGTTTGATATTCAGCATAGCGGCGTCCTTTGGGCTTTATGGGCCGATTAGGAGAGTGGGAAGTGTGAGCGAGATGGCAGGAACGAAGGTGATCAGCATCAGCGCTGCGAAGATCGCAAGGTAGAAAGGCCAGATCGTTCTGATGGCTTTTTCCATCGGCAACTGGCCAACCGCACAGCCTACAAACAAGCAGGTCCCGACCGGAGGCGTGCAAAGCCCCAGACCAAGGTTCACCAGAAGGATCATGCCAAATTGCAGCGGATCGATCCCCAGCATATTCATCACCGGTAAGAAGATCGGCGTGCAGATGAGGATCAAGGCTGCCATATCCATAATCATGCCAAGCAGCAAAAGAACGACATTGATCATCAGCAAAATCAGGATCGGGTTCTCGGTTATCCCCAAAAGGAACTCGACCGTTTTGGTTGGTACGCGGTTGTAGGTCAGCATGTAGGCGAAGGCCCCGGCGCAGGCGATCAGGATCATGACCATCGACGTTGTACGCACGGACGAAATTACAGCAGTCTTAAAGGCATCCCATGACAGGCTGCGGTAGACGATCAGCGTGACAACAAAGGCATACATAGCCCCGAATGCACCGGACTCTGTTACAGTAAAGATGCCTGATAGGACACCTCCGACGATAATGACGGCAGTCAGCAAGCCGGGGATGGAGCCGATAAACGCGTACGCCAGCGCCGTCCATCCTGGAAACCGTTCAGCCTGATAGCCGCGCTTTACTGCGACCACATATGCGGCAATTGCCAGGCAACAGCACATCAGGATGCCGGGGACCACGCCCGCCAAGAACAGCTTGGAAATTGACACCACACCGCCCGTTGCAAGAGCAAAGATGATCATATTGTGACTGGGTGGAATGATGATCCCGGCGATAGAAGACGTCACCGTCACATTTACCGCATAGTCAGCATCGTATCCCTTATCTTTCATAACGGGGATGAGAATTGAGCCCAGCGCGGAGATGTCCGCGATCGCCGAACCTGAAATCCCGCCAAAAAGCATGGAGGAAAACACGTTTACAATGCCAAGCCCGCCGCGCACGGCACCGACAGCAGCTTGCGCGAACCTGACCAATCTAACGGCTATCCCGCCGTGGAACATCAGCTCGCCAGCGAAAATGAAAAACGGGATCGCCATAAGCGAAAAAACGTTGATTCCCGCCACTATTCGTTGAAAGCCGACGAACAACGGCAAACCTTCATACCAAAACGCAGCCAAGGCAGAAATCCCAAGTGCGTAAGCGACCGGAGTTCCGATTATGACAGAAAGGGCAAAGACCCCGAGAAGAACTGCAAGTCCCATGATTAACCCTGATCTATACTGTCTTGACGCGCATCCTCGCCCAGAAACAGGCGGATCAGATGACCGGTGGAAAACAGAAGGACCAATGTTCCGCTAATTGTCATAGGCAGGGATCTCAGGCCCTCGGGCCATTGAATAAGCGGGATCAACGTGCCCCATTTGAATTCGGTCAATTCAAGCCCATACCAGAACATCATCGCGCCAAATCCGGCTAGCAGCATATCTGTGATGCAGACAAAGACTGTTCGTACTTTCGGCGGCACCATCCCCCGAAAAAGAACAACAGAGAGGTGGGTATGGTTGTGCACTCCGGCTGCTGCGCCGAGGAAGGCAATAAGCATGACAAGTAAAAGCGATACCTGTTCAACCCAGGTGGGCGTGTCATTGAGGACGTACCGGCCAAAGACCAGCCACGCGAAGATGGCGGTCATAGTCACGATGGCGACGCCGGCCAACACGGTACAAAGGCGGGCGAGCAGGTCGAGGAAGAAATCCATCCTCCGTAGAAACTCTGATGTCTTGCCTGAAACTTGCATGCCGCCCCCTTTTTTGGATCTACGCGTCCAGTTTCTTTTTTGGAAACCGGACGCGCTTATTTGTATTCGCTTTGGCAAATCACTCAGTGGCCTGGGCCATCTCGACCAACGCTTTCATATCTGGGTTGGCAGCGAGGTAGTCGGCATAGACTACGTCCATCGCGGACTGGAAGGGGCCCTTGTCTGCGATTTCGTTGACTGTGATGCCAGCCGCTTCAACGTCAGAGCGCGCTTGCTCAGATCCAACAGCCCACAGTTCGCGCTGATACAGAGCCGCTTCTTGTGCCGCACTACGTACAGCTTCTTGTAGTTCGGGGCTAAGCGCGTTGAACTTGGCTGTATTCACACAGATGCACTCGGGGATGATCAAATGCTCAGATAGCGAATAGTGCGACGTCACTTCGTAATGGCCGACGTTTTTGAACGACGGGAAGTTGTTCTCCGCCCCATCAACAACGCCTGTTTTCAGTGCCTGTTGTACTTCCGAAAAAGCCATTGGAGACGGATTTCCACCCATAGCCGAAATCATCGAAGTGTAGAGATCGTTGTTCATAACTCGGATCTTCAGACCTTCCACATCGACTGGAGAGTTGATTGGTTTCTGGCTGTAGAATGACCGGGCTCCAGCATCAAAATATGCAAGGGGAAGAACTCCTGCCTCACCCATCGCTTCGGCAACGACCGCACCAGCTTCACCTTCCATCACGCGGAACATGTGCGGCACGCTTTTGAAAATGAACGGAAGCGATACAAGGTTTGCCTCTTTGACCATCGGACCAATCGGGCCAAGGTTGAAGTTGCCAACCTCGATGGCGCCAATACGCACTTGCTCCAGCGCATCGGGCTGCGAGCCAAGAACTCCGCCGTGGAAAACATCTACCGTGACTTCACCATCTGTGGCTGTGTCAACAAGCTCAGCAAATTTGTCCATCGCCGCCGTATTGGGGTGGCCGTCATTGTGAATGTTCCAAGCGCGCCAGCTATCAGCCGATGCTGAAGAGGCGATCAGTGCAACGGTTACTGCTGCAAAAAGCGATTTCGTAGAAGTCATGGGTCTCCTCCCGTTTTTTCTGAGCAGCAACAGGCCAAAACGTGTCGTCTGGAGGATGAAAGTCGCAAAACTTCCTGCTTCCTCCCAGAGCCGGAATCACTGCTGAAGTCATAAGGACACTAGTATCCAAGTTATGTCAACAACTCGTTTGAAGCATGTGACGGCCTTGACTTCAATGGTTACAGGCTCTTTGATATTAACCGAAAAAGCCTTGCTACAGTACGTACGAACTATGGCTTTTCAATTTATAAAACAGTGCCTTAACCACCTATCAGATCGTGGCGACAGGATTATGAATCAGAGGATGAAAGAAAAAATCGTGGACGGAATTAGAACCCGAACAACCACTGATGCCGTCTACGAAACACTGCACGATCAGATCGTTTCGCTCGAAATTCTTCCCGGTACAAAATTGTCCGAGACGGAAGTCGCACGCCGATTTGGCGTCTCTCGCCAACCCGTTCGCAACGCCTTCACCAGGCTTGGAAATGAGGATTTGCTACTTATCCGACCGCAAAAAGCAACCGAGGTGCGCGGCTTTTCAATGGATCGCCTAGAGCTTGCTCGTTTGGTGCGAAGGGCCGTCGAACTTGAAATAGTTTACATGGCGGTTGAGACTTGGGATTCAGATCGGGATGCGAAGCTAAGCGAAAACTTAGCCCTTCAGGAGAATGCTCTGACGCAAGGGGATCTATCTGCCTTTCACGCGCTCGACTACGATTTTCACAAACTAATCTACGTCCTTGGCGGCAACCCGTTAGCGTTCGAAGTTATGATGGAATGCAAACAAAAAGTAGATCGTCTCTGTATGCTTGGTCTTGAGAAAGATCGCGAGGCGAATTCCATTTTGGAAGACCACTATGAGATCGCAAATGGGCTTGTCTCGCGGGATCTGTCAAAAGCGCAAAACGCAGTCAGAAAACACTTATCCCGCCTCGACGACACTATCGCGTTTATTCACGAACGCCATCCCGAGTACTTTGAATAAGTTCGGAAACTCGTACAGCTAATTTGATTCAATATTCAGTACCGACAATGTGCCTATCGTACCGGCCGGCTGCTCATTTATCTTAACGTTTTTTTGCTTGTTAGGGATCATCGAATTTGCAATGTCCGGTTTCTGCGGTTTTCTCACGTTCTACAAACGTGATGCTGCTCGGCAGCGAATTGGGGCTTTTCCCGAACAACAGACGTTCGCTACAGCCAGCGAGAACGTCAGCTCTGCGGAAAAAGCTTCCGTTCACTGCGGTGACTCCAAGGTTCGATTTGCTCACGCAAATCAGCCTCAAGCAACTTTGACCAGCAGTTTCTGTGCCTCACCCCATTTCCTCGGTGATTGCCCATACATGCGCCTGAACTCGCGACTGAACTGGGACGGGCTGACGTAACCAACGTCCATTGCAGCTTCGTTCACAGGCATCCCGCCCGCGATCTTCATGGCGGCGTTGTTGAGGCGCATCGTCTTGACGAACTGGATTGGCGCCATCGTCGTGACCTGCTTGAATTTGCGATGGAAAACCGCCCGGCTCATGCCCGCTCGGCTTGCCATATCCTCAATCGAGATCGGCGTATCCAGATGTGACGACACATGCGCAATTGAACGTGCGATGGCGTTGCCAGCGCCAAATGCCTGTCGTGCGAAGGTGCCAGCTTCTCCACTCAGGATCGCATAGAGCACCTCACGCAATCGCGCCTCGCCGAGAACTGCTGTATCCGTCTCGCTGTTTCCGAGCTGCAGTAGCCGCAGCAGCGCTTCAGTGAATCCATCGTCCCATCTCGCGAGCCTAATTCCCGGCTCCGGCAGTTCTTCTTTGACCGAAGGAAGAACGCCGCCGGCATTTTCCATCTCCATCACCAGCTCGGTCATAGCGCGTTGCTCAAGAGTGATCATGACTCCGTAGAGTGGGTGGTAATGCGAGGCCAAAGGCGTCCCCGCCTTGACCGGCATCGACATTGGGCAGCAGAGATATCGGCTGTTGTCGTATTCGTATCTTCGGCCATCCAGTACGGCTTCCTTAACCCCACTCACGATGGCCACGATGCAGGGCTCGTAAACGGCTGGAACACAGGGGATTGAACGCGTGGCGCGAAACAGGCGTGCACCCTTGATGCCCGTCTCGGTCAAGCCGTCCGTTTCGGTTCGGTCTGCGATGATTTGCTTGATCTGATCCTTGCTCATAGGAGAGATGTAAAGGCTCCAGATCGTTGTAGGCAACTACCTTGATACAATCGGGCAAGTATTTGCGATAATCTCGCCTGTTTCTGTGTTCTGGTGAGAGCTATCTGCATTTCCAAGCCGAAACACAATTCACTCGGTCCCCGCGCCAACGCAGATAGGAGACAAAAGATGCCAGATACCACATTTGGACCCAAGGGCTGGATGCCCGAGCGCCTCGACGACCTCTCCGGCGAGACCTACCTCATCACGGGTGCCAACGCCGGTGCCGGGTTCCAGGCCGCGCGAACGCTCCTTAAAAAGAACGCCAAGGTTGTCATGTTGAACCGCTCGGTTGAGAAGTCTCGGGCAGCTGTTGCGGACCTGAAAAGTGAGTTCGGTTGTGAAGCAGAAGTGAGCTTCATTCGCATGGACCTGGCCTCGCTCGCAAGCGTACGCGAAGCTTCGGCCAAAGTTCTGAATTCCGTTTCCCGGATCGATGCGCTCATCTGCAATGCGGCCATCGCACAGGTGCCGACTCGCAAACTGACAGAGGATGGGTTCGAGAGCCAGCTCGGCACCAACCATTACGGTCACTTCCTACTCTGTGGTCTTCTGTTTGAGCGGATCGAAGCCTCAAATGGTCGGATCGTTGTTGTGGCAAGTCTTGGATACAACATGGGTCTGAAGACGATCAAGTTCGACGACATGAACTGGGAAGAGGGTTACGGGCCGAATATCGCCTACTCGCAAAGCAAGCTGGCGCAAATGATGTTCGCCTATGAATTACAGGACAGGCTTGCCGCCGCAGGGCGTACCGAAGTCGAGGTCTATGTCTGCCATCCCGGCTCTTCGGCAACGTCGCTGATCAGCACCAGTGGCAGCCGGACGATGCGGTTCATCTGGTGGCTCATGACAAAAACACCGATGGTTCAAACGGCCGAGCAAGGGTCCTATCCCGAAGTCATGTGCGCTGCCGAAAAGACTTTGACCGAACAACGCGCGCTCTACGGACCAACGGGCCGCCTTGAAGCCGTTGGCCCGGTCGGCAGGGGCACATTAAACCCGCATGCGTATGACAAAACCGTCATGGCAAGGCTTTGGGAGGTCACTGAACAAGAAACAGGCTTGAAGTGGGAGATTTGATCCAACGGGTCCTGTGCGGCTGGTGATGCTTCACCGACAATCGGACATTTGTGCACCGTGCAGCATTTAGTAGAATAGGCTCAACGCGGTCATCCGACCTTTTTTCTGATGAAGGCTACGCGCCGCTAAGCGGTCTTTCGGCAGCAGACAGTCGAACTTTATGCATATAGTGGTCGCTCAGCACGATAGCAGACGCTGACCAAAAAAATCCACTGTGGACTTAGTTCGGGCATGACTACCGACCAGCCCCGCAGCAAAATGCACAAGTATTAGTAACGCAAACCGAATTATAGTATACAAAATAGATAGTTATTGCTTGGTGCATTCGCTTTCTGAGAAGAGAGGAGTTAACGATACCAACACCGCTCTTCAAGCCTGGTCATTCCGGTAATCCGGGTGGGCGACCCAAGCTGGACCCTGAGACAAGAAAGTTGATCCAGTCGAACGGCGAGCTCGCTGTGAAACGCATACCTTCCGAAGTTATCTAACTCGCTTCAAAGATGAAGGGCGACTGCACTACAACCCAGAAACAAAAAAGTGGCGGATTTCAGAACAGGATTACGGGCGCGCTTTCAGCCCAGAAGACAAGGAAAGAGCAGAAGAATGAACCCGATATAACACCCACCCTGACCTAGCGAGGTCCCAACACCTCGCTAGGTGAGCAGTCGCCAGAAGGGCGATACGGGGCCGAGGCATTTGCCTCGGCTCCACCCAAAGGTCCAATATTAGCGGGACCTCATCACCTGTTCATCTTGAATTACAATTCCCGAAACGACAACACCCCATCCGATTCCGCAAAGACAGGGACGTGGTACTTAACCGCCCAAACGGACTTAGCCTCACCCAAATGTTGCTGGATTAGTTGCGGGATAGGTTCGAATCCCCTGGGGGATTCCAACTCAACCTTAGATTTAATCGTTTAAACTCAATGCGTTAAGGGGATGTGGAACGTCACTGATATTTGACTCAACCGACAGACAAAACCTCAATAAATCGGCTAATCACGTCATTCATTTCTGACCCAATCGTCAAGCATTTCTGACCCAACACAAAAACCGCCCTCTAATCGTGGCCACGGCCCTTGTCTAAGAACAGCCCAACTCCGCCACTTTGAACTTATGTTGCCCACGCACGCGGCATTAGATTTGCTGCCAGATGCGCTTTTGGTGAACATCGTGACCAAATGGTGGGCACCTATGCTTGCCTTAGACCAACCAAATCAGAATAAGAACGCTCACCGCGAGTGATTTGACGTTTGAGGGTGTTCGTTGCAGCTTTTACTTTACCCTCGCCCAATAGCGATGTGATCGCTTGATGTTCCTTGTAAGATTTCTTCGTTCGATTGGAACGCTTTGACAGATGTGTCCGCATAGTTTGGAAGATATCACTGACTTTTTGATATCCATCCCGCAGGTAACTGTTTCCGCAGGACCTGAAAAACGCGTCGTGAAACTCGGCGTCAAGTTCCAAGTACTGCTCGAATTCATCCGCTTCCAGCGCTTCTGACATCTTAGAAACAATTGTAGCCAGCTCATTGATCAGAACCGACGGGTTCTTTTCAAGCGACTGCTCCAAAGCTGCGGATTCTAGGATGAGCCGATACTGGCAAAGTTGCACTACGTCCTCTTGAGAAAGAGAGAATACAAAGGCTCCTCGGTGAGGAAATATCTGAACGAGCCCCCGAAGATTCAAAGCCGATAACGCTTCGCGAATCGGAGTTTTGCTGATGCCCATGGCATTTGACAGCTTCACTTCCGGCAACGATTCACCCAATTGAAACGTGCCATTGATTATGCCTTTTCGGATATGCTCTTCAGCAGTTTTACTCAACGAATCCGGGCGCTTAATCTGCAAAATCTCGGTCATTTTCACTTCGTCCTATTTCGTCTCTCTAACACAATAGCACATGTAAGCTTGATTTCTACATTATATCTGATATCTCAGATAATAGATCGAAAATAACTAAATCCGTGGGAGGATACCTTGTTCAAGAAATCAACATTGGCGCTTGGCGTCGTCATGTCAGCCGGGCTTGCTTTTGCAGCATCCGCTGAAACAGTCATTAAGGTTGGGCATGGCGCAGCAGAAGCGTTTCATATGCATCGCGCGCTACTGAAATTTGAAGAACTGGTCGAAGCTGGCTCGAATGGTGAAATCGACGTACAGATATTCCCTTCGTCGCAGATGGGCCCTGATCGCGAAATGATCGAAGGTGTTCAAACCGGCGTTCTGGAAATGGCCATTCCTCCTTCCTCTTTCTTCGCGGGCTGGGATCCGGCTTTTGCAGTAATTGAACTGCCCTACATGTATTCCTCCAAGGACATCGCCTTTGATGTTCTTGATGGTGATGCTGGTGATGGCATGCTTGCGCGGGTCGAAAACCAGGGATTGGTCGGTCTTGGCTGGCTTGAATTGGGTGTACGCAATGTGACCAACAATGTCCGCCCGGTTGCAACCCCCGCAGATCTCGAGGGTGTCAAGCTACGTACCATGAAGGTTCCGGCGCATGTGGCGACATTCGAAACGCTCGGGGCCAACCCGACGCCAATGAACTTTGGTGAGGTCTATTCTGCTCTCCAGCAAGGCGTGATCGACGGCCAGGAAAACCCACTGGCGATCATTACCTCACAGCGTTTCTACGAGGTTCAGAAATACCTTTCGACCACGGGCCATGTCTTTGCGGTCTATATGCCCGTCATCTCCAAACCGTTCTTTGACTCGCTGTCCGCAGAGCATCAGCAACTGGTCCGGGACTCGATGGCCGCCGCACGTGAATATCAGGCTGAACTGGTCGCGAGCGAAGATGCGGAACAACTGGAACAGATTCGTGCTGCTGGTGTCGAGGTTCTGGAACTGACTGCAGAGCAGCGACAGGCCTTTGCCGACAAAACTGAAAGCGTCCGTCTGCAGTATCGCGACGAGGTTGGCGCTGAAGCCTATGACGACTGGGTAGCAGCGGTTTCCGCAGCGAGCGGAAGCTGACCCTCGGACTACTCAGCCAATACGGGCACCCGCGCCATGAAAGTTCGGGTGCCCCTTTCGTTCAAGGGGAGGTGAACGGTGTCGGTTATCAAATGGATCGATATGAATGCCGAAAAGGTCTTAGCCAGTGCACTTTTGGCCGCGATTGTCTTGTTGATCTTTGGAAATGTGTTCATGCGCTACATTCTGAATTCCTCTCTTTCATGGGGCGAAGAGCTAACGCTTTGGCTGTTTGTATGGTTTGTCTGGCTAGGAGTCAGCTATGCGTTCCACACAGGCGATCATGTGCGTATCACGGTCCTGCGTGATGTCCTAAGCGAGCGCGCAAGGCTTTACGCGGATGTTGTGATCGCGCTTCTTGTCCTTGGATTTCTGATCATTCTGACAATTGAATGCATCAAGCTTATCCGACAGCCTTTTGTGGCCAGCCAGACGTCGGTCGTTTTGGGACTACCGATACCGATCCTTTATGCTTCGGCGCCGATTGGCGCAGGCCTGTCCGCGATCCGCGTCACTCAACATCTGATCCGAAGCCTGCGCCTGATCGCAGGAACCAAAGCGTGAGGAGTCCGGCATGCTTGCAACAACGCTTTTCTTGACGCTCTTTGCCCTGTTGCTCTTCAGCGTGCCAATTGGCATCTGTTTAGGCCTAGCCACCATGATTGTGATGGTCTTTGTGGATGGCACGCCACCCATGGTTCTTCTGGCACGGTCGGTGGTAACAGGCGCAGACTCGTTTCCTCTAATTGCCGTCCCTCTGTTCATTTTGGCAGGCGACCTGATGCAGCACGGCGGAATGTCTCGTAGACTGGTTGGGTTCGCCAATGCACTGATCGGGCATATCCGGGGTGGGCTTGCTTACGTGAACGTACTCGCCTGCGTGTTCTTTGCCGCCATATCCGGTTCGTCTCCTGCGACCGTAGCCGCCATCGGGTCGAACATGATCCCAGAGATGGAAAAGGTCGGCTATACGCGCAAATTCAGCGGCGCATTGACGGCATCCTCAGGAATGATCGGCGTTATGATACCGCCAAGTATTCCCTTCATCATCTATGGTGTTACTGCCGAGGTTTCGATCGGCAAACTGTTTCTTGCAGGTGTTGTTCCTGGCATCCTTTTTGCCCTCATGTTCATGTTGGTCGCTCGTGTTCTGCTGCGAAAGGACGAGGTTGTTCAGCAATCGACAACCACGTTCTCAGGCCCTGGCGTCTGGCAGAGTTTCCGGTCTTCCATCTGGGCGCTTCTCGTGCCCGTGATTATTCTTGGGGGTATCTATAGCGGCATCTTTACCCCAACCGAAGCCGGTGCCGTGGCCGTAGTCTATGCCGCTTTCATCGGCATCTTCGTGTATGGCGACATCACCCTCAAGGACCTGCCAGAGGTTTTGGCGGGCAGTGCAAAGACCAGCGGGACGATTCTGATATTGGTGATCATGGCGACCGCCTTTGGCAGGTTGATCACGCTCGCAAGAATCCCGACAGAGCTCGCAACAACGATCACCAGCCTGTCCGACAACCCAATCATCATCCTGTTGCTGATCAATCTGCTGTTGCTCGTGATCGGAATGTTCATGGAGACGATCTCGTCGATCATCATCATGACGCCTATCCTGCTGCCGGTTGCAACCGCGCTGGGTGTCGATCCAATCGTTTTTGGTGTCATCTTGACGGTCAACCTGGCCATTGGGTTCTGCACACCTCCGTTGGGTGTAAACCTATTCGTGGCCAGCAGCATTTCCAAGGTTTCCATCGAAAGCCTCAGCCGGGCGATCCTGCCATTCTTTGTCGGCATGCTGATCTTGTTGATGTTCATCACCTATGTGCCCGCAATTTCCTTGGCTCTGCCATCCCTTTGGTGACCGACTGAGGAGCTTCAAACGTTAGACAACGAACAGAGGACCCGGATGGATCTGGACCTTTCCCACCCGTCGATAGAAGACCTTCGGAAAACCGCACAAAAGCGCATTCCGAAGTTTGCCTTCGAATACCTCGACAGCGCGACCGGCCGGGAGCTGGGGTTGAAGGTCAACCGGGACGCACTTGACGCCATCGGATTCATGCCGCGTGTACTATGCGGCCGAACAAAGGCCGACCTACAGACTACATTGATGGGTAGAACTTACGATCTGCCATTCGGGATAGCACCGGTAGGTATGTCCGGCCTGATGTGGGCAGGAGCAGAGCGGATGCTTGCAAAGGCTGCGGTTGCCCACAATATTCCGTTTTCGTTGTCCAGCGTGGCGGTTGCTTCACCGGAAGATGTGGCACCTTACATTGGAAAAAACGGATGGTTTCAGCATTACCCGGTGAACTCCGGCGATCTGCGCCGCGCGATGCTGCCGAGGATTAAGGCAGCGGGATTTCATACGCTGATTATCACGGTGGACGTTCCAGAAGAGAGCCGGCGCGAACGACAGCGCCGCGCCAATCTGACGGTGCCTCCAAAAGCTGACCTGCGCACGCTGAAAGAAATGGCGTCACGACCCTCCTGGTGCCTTGCGCATCTGCGCGAGGGCATCATGCCACGTATGCGGTTCTTTGACGATTACGTCCCGACACGCGGGCGAGAAAGCTTTACCCATGCAGGCGCTCTGATCCGTGGGATTCCAGATTGGGACTACCTGCGCGAACTGCGACAGGAATGGGAGGGTCACCTGATCGTCAAGGGTGTCCTGCGGCCGGAGGACGCGCAAGAAATGGTGGCCGAGGGCGCGGATTGCATCTGGGTCTCAAACCACTCCGGGCGTCAATTCGAAGCCGGACCCGCGGTCATTGACCAACTCCCAAACATCCGCGAGGCGGTCGGAACAGATGTGCCACTGATCTATGACTCTGGCGTTGCCTGGGGATTGGACATCATGCGTGCCTTGGCGAAAGGTGCAGATTTCGTCATGGTCGGACGCGCCTTTCAATATGCCGTTGCAGCGTTCGGAGCACGAGGGATCGACCATCTCGTTCACATCCTGAAAGCTGACATAGAGGCCAACATGAGCCAGCTTGGCAGCGAAAACCTCGGCAGTCTGGCAGAGCACCTTCTGAGAACCAGCTGATCGGCAATTCCGACGTGCGGCGTATCAGACAGGCGTGTTGTCATCCCCGTCAATCAGTCCCTCCACGATCAGATCCGCAGTTGAGCGTGAACATGCCATTGGCAGATCATATACCGTGGCGAGACGGGTCAGAGCCTTAACGTCGACGTCGTGTGGCATGGGCGACAGAGGGTCGACAAAGAAAACCAGTGCATCCAGTTTCTCTTCGCAGATCATGGCGCCGATCTGTTGGTCGCCTCCGAGTGGTCCGCTTTTCAAGCAGGTAACATCCAGTTCTGGATAGGCTTGCTTAATGCGACTGCCGGTGGTCCCTGTCGAAAAGATTTGTACTCTGGACAGGCGGGCCAATTGCAGACCCACCCATTCAACGATTTCGTCCTTTCGCGCATCATGGGCCACGAGCGCGAAACGGGGCGCATCACCTGATGAATTGTTCAACGTAATCTTCTCCAAGACCGACTTCCGCGAAGTGTTTTCGGCACAGATCAATCTTGGTAAAGACATCTTCGTAGCCAGTGACCTTGCCCCACGGATCAACATAGCACATCACGCCATTGACCTGGAAATAGGTGACCATCTCTTCGACATCGTCGGGAACGACCAAAGTATGAGTCTCACCCGGCGGCTCAAAGACATATCCCCCTTCTTCCGCAACCCAATCATGTTCCAGATAATGCCAGCGCCCTTTCAGGACAAAACCGTGGACTGGCTGTGGATGGCGGTGCCGCGAAAGAACACCAGCTTTGCGTACTTTGAGAAGGTTCATCCAATAACCTTGCGAGCGGTTCAGGCAGAGCGGTCGGAACCAGACGTTCTCTGCCTGCGGAACCCACAGTCTGTCGTCCTCACTCATGGCATTCGGGATCACGATCTCGTCTTGCGCATCCTTGGGGAATGGCAATTGATATGGCATTCGGGCGGTGTCATCGTCATTCATAGATTTTCCTCACATAGCGAGATAGCCGCCGTCGACCGGATAGATCGATCCGGTCACAAAACTGGCGTTTTCACTCAAAAGCCATTGCACAAGCGCACCGACTTCTTCGGGTTTCCCCCAGCGCTTCATTGGCGTACGCGCCATGATCCCCGCTGTTCGTTCAGGGTCTTCCCGGAGGCCCTGGGTCATCTCTGTCTCAATCCAACCCGGCGCGATGGCATTGACCCGGATACCGTCTTCGGCCCAGCGACCTGCGAGCGCCTTGGTCAACTGTGCCACGCCGCCCTTAGAAGCGGAATACGCCGGAACCAAAGGCCCACCAAAGGTACTGAGCATAGAGGCGGTGTTGACGATGGCCCCGCTCGCTTCAGCCAACAATGGATGCGCGGCAAGACAGCAGCGCATGGTGCCAGTCAGATTCACATCGAGCACCTTGGCGAAGACGTCGATGTCATATTCTTCGCCACGCAAAAGAATACCTGCGCAGTTCACCAAGGCATCGAGACCCGTGAGTTCGCCGAATACATCATTGATGGACGTCTGGTCGGTGACATCCAAGAGCTGCACCTTTAACCCGTCCCGAGGCTCGAATGCATCCAATTCGGATTGGGAGGCGGATGCGGCAATGACGGACCAACCTGCGTCTGCCAACGACCGTGCAACACCCGCACCAATCCCTCGCGTACCGCCCGTTACAAAGGCCTGTTTCATCCAAGTTCCTCCAATACACTGGTGAAGGCGCGCGCGCGCCTGCCGATACCATCCAATGTATAGCTCGGTTTGAACAGTGCGGATCCCAGCCCATATCCATCTACACCCGCGGCATGATACGGCGCCATCGTATCCGGCGTTATGCCCCCTACCGCAGCGACGACTGCGTCTGCAGGCAATACGGCGCGCATGGCAGAAATGGCAGCTGGCGGCACCATTTCCGCCGGAAAGAATTTGAGGACCGATGCTCCGATATCCAACGCCGTAAAGGCCTCGGAGGGGGTCATGACTCCTGGACACCAATAAAGATCCCGAGCGACAGCCGCGCGCCCGACGTCCGGGTTCATATTGGGCGACACGATGATACGCCCGCCTGCATCAGCAACCGCCGCGACCTGATCCACAGTCAACACTGTGCCAGCGCCGACGATGGTCTGAGCGCCATGTTTCAAGGCGATCTGCCCTATCGATTCCAGCGGGTCCGGTGAGTTGAGCGGCACTTCGATTATCCGAAACCCGGCATCGAAGAGTACATCAGACACCGGGCGCGCATTTTCTGGTGCCAGCCCCCGCAAAATCGCAATTAGCGGGTTCTCGGCAAGAGCTGCGGTGAGGTCAATCATCCGACCAACCCCGCAGCGCGAGCAATCAGAAAATGCCCTTTCGCAACGATATCATCTGGCGCGCGACGGCTGTCGAAACCAGCAGTTCGAAGCGCTATTTCGTATCGGTCGGACAAGTCGCTGCGTCCAACAACAGTGATCGTGCCGACGTCTTTTACTTCGCCGGTCGCGGCAGCAACCTCGGTCCCGATCAACAAGCCCGACAAGTAGTCGGCCGTGGCAACCTTTGGAATTTTGCCCATGAGAGGAAGCGTCCGAACATGAAACAGGCTGTGCAGCAGGTTCGACTCACCACTGAGGCCCGCTTTGACGCCCATCACGAATGCGTCTTCGCTGAAGGCGTCCTCCTTCATCAAGGTGCCAAGGATCGTGTGTTCTTTCAGCGCCGAAAAGATCTCACCTGTCATGTAGGTCGAGAAATCCACAATCTTCCCGTCGGCAACCTGAACCCATTTGCTGTGCGTTCCCGGCATCACGAACATACCTTCGCTCAAACCTAGCGAAGATGCCCCGATGATCTGGGTCTCCTCGCCGCGCATTACGTCCGGTCCTCCGGCATGTTCCGTCGAGGCACCTGTCACAAAATGAATACGCGCTCCGTTGGCCGCTTCGTGGGGGACCAACGCTCGCGCAAGACCGCCAGCACCCAGCGGCATTTCAGCATATTGCGTTTCGACCCAGCCATTGCGGCTGGTGATCATGCCGGATGCTAGGATCGGCAGGTTAGTGTTGGAGACCCAAGGGCCGATGAGACGATCAAGGACCGCGTCAAAGGTTTGCCCCGCAACCTGCATGATGCCTTCAGGCGACGAGACCCCATCGATCACCTCGCCCTCCGCACCGATTAGAAATGCACGGAACGATGACGTGCCCCAATCTACGCCGATCAGCGCTGGCTCAGATGCGACCGAATTCATTCAGCAGATCCTCAACGGTTTTGCCTTGGGCCACCCATTTACGGGTTTCCTCTTCACGGTCAGCCTGCTCTTGAGCAAGGCGCACGGTTTCTTCGGCAATTTCCTGTGGAACCACAACGACGCCCATAAGATCAGCTACGATGAAATCTCCGGGGTTTACGACGACGCCCCCACAGGCAATGGGCACATTAATCGAAAGTTCTTCTTTACGTTCCGAGAACATCGTGTGCGTTCCGCGCGGCGTGATCGCGCGCGTCCAGATTGGCCAGTTGATGTCTTCCAACTCATCTGTGTCGCGCCCGGTGCCATCGACGATCATACCGCGAATGCCACGGTTCTTGGCCAGACCACCCATCAAACCGCCGCAGACCGACGTTTGACGATCTCCACCTGCGTCCACAACGATCACGTCCCCGGGTTGTCCCATTTCAAGCGCTCGCAATGGGTCGACCAGGTCGCCTTTTGAAAGCTGAACCGTCACGGCCTGGCCTGTCACCTTGGCGCGGAAGGCGGGTTTGATGGCGCTGTCCATCACGCCTGTTCGGTACTGCACATCCGCAAAAATGGCAGCGGCAGAGTACGCCTCCAACACCTTGTCGAATTTTTTGAGAAGTTCCGGGTTTCTTACAAAATCATTGAAGACCCTGAGGTCCGTGCTGACGTCTGGCATTCTTGTCTCCTGTTATGCGGTAGATATGGCCAATGCGTCGGCATTGACGGTATAGTCGGGGTTTTGCCCTGTCAGGACCTTGGCCACCTGAGTGGCCGCGGTGACCCGCGCTGCGTGTATGGATTCCTCGGAATAGTAGGCAGCATGTGGCGTTACGAGGACGTTGGGCAGTGTGAACAACGGGTTGTCATCAGGCGTCCAGTTGGCGCGCTTGGCCGGCTCTTCTTCGGGGTCGTCGAGCCCTGCAGCGGCCAGATGGCCTTCGGTCAGCGCTCGGAATAGGGCTTTGTTGTCGACCGTTGGTCCGCGTCCGGTGTTCACGAGTATCGCACCGGGTTTCATGACCGCGAATTCGGCATCCGACAAAAAGTGATGCGTGTTCGGCGTCATCGGCGCCTGCATCAGGATATAGTCGGACCTTGCCAGCAATTCAGGTTTGCTCACCAGCTCGACCCCAAGCTTCGCGGCGACTTCTCTCGGCAAATACGGGTCGTAGGCGATGACCGTAACTCCGAAAGACTGCGCTCGCGCAACGATGGCTTGTCCGATTTTCCCCAGCGAGACGACGCCCATCGTCCGCCCGCGCAATCGATAGACCGGCTGCCCGCTTTGCCACTGCCAGACCCCTGCATGAGTAGCTCGATCATAATCGGGCAACTTGCGCGCCAGGGTAAGCCAAAGGGCAATCGCGTGATCGGCGACTTCCTCGGTGCAGTAGTTTTGCACATTGGTGACGAGAATGCCCTTTTCCGTCGCCGTGCCGACATCCACGATATCTACGCCTACGCCATAACGCGCGATGACCTCGCAGTTCCGCATCCGCGTAATCGTTTCTTTCCCGATCCGGGCATATTGGTTCATCATCGCTGCGCAATGCGGCGCGACATCAAACAGGTCTTCCTGGCGCTTGGCCTGAAGCGCAATCACCTCGGCTCCCGCGGCTTCCAGGATTTCCGTCTCAACGGCAACATCACCAAAATCATAATCGGTTATCACGACCTTGGGTTTGTCCGTTCTGGGGGGAAAGTCGGCGCGATCAGTCATAAGCACCCGCCGAATAAGTCAATTCGTACGAGTGGCTATAGAGCTCGAAAATGTTGCCAAACGGGTCTTCCATATAGACCATGCGATAGGGCTTTTCACCTGGGTAATACTTGCGCACTTGGCTCATGCGCTGGCGCCCGCCCAGGTCTTCGATAACCTTGATGCGGCCTTCCAGATCCTCGTCCTGCACACAGAAATGAAACAAGCCACGCCGCCAATATTCAAACGGGCGTTCTTCTTCGACGGTCTTCGGGAACTCAAACAATTCGATGCCAACACCGTCGCCCATCGACAAATGCGCGATGCGGAAGCTTCCCCAACCTTCCCCAAATACATCGTCGCACATCTGACCGATGGCGCTTTCGTCATGCAGGATTTCAGTTGGTTCCATCAGCACGTACAGGCCGAATGCCTTGGAATAAAACTCCACGGCTTTTTCCAGGTCGGGAACTGTGATGCCGATGTGAGAGAAAGTGAGAGCGGCCATGTAGGGCTCCTCCAGTTAGAAGTTAAAGAATGTTGCGAACGATGCCGCCTTCGATCCGGTGCGCAGAACCATTGGAGGCCGTGCTTGCTGAGATCGTGACGATCATGCGGGCGACTTCGTCTGGTTGGACAAAGCGTTGTATGAGCGATGTGGGCTCATCTGATTTGAAGTAATTGTCGACGATCGTATCGAGCGGCTCACCCTTTTGATCCGCGAGGCCGTCAAAATAGGCTTCGACACCTTCGGTCCAGGTCGGACCAGGCAGGATCGAGTTAACCCGGACTTTTGTCCCCTTTGTCAATTCTGCCATGCCACGTGTCAGACCTAACATGGCAGTTTTAGTGACAGAATAATGCACCATCTGAGGTAGTGGTTTCACTGCCGCTTCGCTGGCCATGTTGATAATAGATCCCTTATCCCGGCCAAGCATGTCAGGCAGGAAAATCCGGCTCATCCGAACGGCGGACAGGACATTGATGTTGAAGTAATGCATCCAGTCGTCATCGGTGAGATCCTCGAACGGTTTGACCGAAAAGATGCCAACATTGTTCACCAGAACGTCCACCGCGCCGCGCGCGCGGGCAAACTCTGCCAGAGTTTCCGCATCAGTGGTTTTGGTTAAGTCGGCCGCAATGCCTTCGACCGTGCCCAGAGATGACAGGTCGTCGACGCAGTCGGACACTTCCGCCTCGGTAAGGCCATGCACGATGACCCGCGCGCCTTCTTCCAGGTAGACCCGGGCAGTGGCTTTGCCGATGCCGGAACCTGAGCCAGTCACCAGGACCAGCTTATTTTTGAGCCCTAGATCCATCTCAGGCCTCCTTCTTAACGTTAGATGACTGCTGCGATGAGGGGCGACCGAATATTCGACCCATCAAGCCCGAAATTTCCGCACGCCACATATCTATGCCAACGGCCAACAGAATGATCAGGCCCAACACGATGTTCTGAACCGATGATGGCGCAGCGTTCAGGTTCAAACCGTTCTGGACGATAACGATTGTCATCGCCCCCATCAGCGTGGCGAGGATGTTGCCGCGGCCGCCTGCAAGGCTGGCCCCGCCGACAACAGCAGCGGCAATGGCCTGCAGTTCCAGCGTCTGGCCATAGTTCGGTGAACCAGAGTTGAGGCGCGCGGACATCAGGATCGCACCAACCGCAGTCATGAAACCTGCGATGACAAATGTCGTCGTCTGAACTTTACGTACGTTGATACCTGTCAGAACGGCAGCGGCTGGGTTGCCACCCACGGCATAAATCTCACGGCCGAGTTTCGTGAAGTTCATAGTGAACGCGGCAAGGACGTAGAAGAACACGAGATAGAAGAAAGGCATCGGAACGCCGAACAGCTTGCCGTAAAAGATTGGCTCCAGCGCCGGATCCAGCGAAAAGATCGGAGACCCATTGTTGAAGGTCAGCGCAAGGCCCCTGAAGGCAATCAACGCCGCCAATGTTGTGATGAAAGACGGGATACGCCCGTAGGCTGTTATCAGCCCAATGAACAGACCAAGCAATCCGCCCATGAGAAGAATGAGTGGTAACGCCAGAACCAGTGGAATGCCAACAAATTTCAACATCTGCGCAAGGATCATGGTCAGTAAAGCCACCATAGACCCGGAACTCAGATCGATGCCCGCAGCGAAGATCACGATAGTAGACCCGATTGCGATCAAGGCCACGATGCTTACCTGTAGCGACAAGTTAGAAAGGTTGCCCGGGTTCAGGAAGCGTTCCGTCGTAAGTGCCACGATCAGTGCGACGATCACCATTGCTGCAAATGGTCCGATCAACTGGGTGTCAAAGATCCGCTTCATGCGAAAGCCTCCTTAGGCTTGGATTGAGGAGTGTCGGCGGACGCGCGCACAAGGTCGTCATGAGTAAGGTCGGATGCATCGACCGTGCGCACTATCGTTCCGTGCTGCACGACGGCAATCCGATCGCTCATCGCAAGCAACTCATCATGGTCTGAACTGATCAGAATGATCGATTTTCCCGCCCGAGTGAGCCTGTTAATCAGCTTGTAAACAGCAATCTTCGCGCCGATATCGATCCCCTGCGTCGGCTCATCAAGGATCAGGATGTCAGAGGCTGAGAACAGCCAGCGTGCAATCACGATCTTCTGCTGATTACCACCAGACAAGAAGTTGACCGTCTTTTCCTCGGCCTGGGTCGAGATTTCCAGATCGCGGATCAGGTCATGGGTGGCTTGCTCTTCCGCCTTGAGATTCAAGACACCGAACCGGCTTAACCCGCCAAGGGACGCTGCGGTGACGTTCCCGCTTGCGCGGAAATTGAAGAACAACCCGTCAAACTTACGGTTCTCCGGAACAAGGGCCAATCCAGCACGGATCGCATCGATTTCCCGGCGGAAGCGTACTGGTTTGCCATGCAGTGTTATCTGTCCGCCCGTCAGCTCGTCTGTCCCGAACAGGGCGCGAGCGATCTCTGTGCGGCCACTGCCCAATACGCCACCCAAGCCCAGAACTTCGCCCCGATGCAACGAAAACGATACATCTTTCACGCCCGAATTGGTGGCCAGACCCGCCGCCTCTAGCACAATATCCTTGGTCGCGTTCTGCTCCTTTGGATAATGCTCACCAATGTCCTCACCGACCATTGCGCTGACAATCTCAGAGACGTTGATTTTGGTTTCGCCACTTGCTCGCACAACACAGCCGTTGCGCAAGATCGTCACTTCATCAACGATCCGTTCAACCTCATCCAGCCTGTGCGACACATAGAGAATAGCGGTACCGCGCTCACGCATATTGCGCAGTAGCTGGTGCAGGCGCTCAATTTCATCTTCACCCAATGCCGCCGTCGGCTCATCCAGGATGATCATGCGAGCGTCCATCGCGACTGCCTTCGCGATCTCGACCAGTTGTTGCTCGCCTACCGATAGCGAGCCGGTTATGGTCTCGGGTGAAACATCGACATCCATTTCCGCCAAAACGCGAGCAGCTTCGTTGTGGACCTTGGCCCAATCGATCACGCCAAAGCGGGACCGAGGCATATTGCCAAGGAAGATGTTTTCGCCAACCGACAAGGTGGGCACGATCGAGAATTCCTGAAAAACTGTTGCGACGCCCAATTCACGTGCCGCCTGCGGGTCGCTTATCGTGACCGGCTTGCCATTGTGCAGGATTTGACCGCTATCGGGTTGCTGCACGCCGGACAGAGTCTTGATCATAGTCGACTTACCACAGCCGTTTTCACCCAGCAGCCCATGAATGGAACCGGGCATAAGCCGGATGCAGACCTTGTCATTCGCCAAAACCCCAGGATAGGCCTTGGTGATATCGACAAACTCCCAAAGGGGCGTTGCGGGTGTCATTGCGATTGCCTCGATAAAAGGGGATCTCGGTTGAATTGCGACCCGGCAGCACGCGCACGCGCCACCGGGAAGCGGGGAGAAAGTTCAGTACTCTTTGGACGGCTGCGGGAAGAGCTTTTCTGGCTCTTGCAGCACGCTGATCGCACCGTCTTTGTCTTCAATCGATGTGGGCGTTTCGATCCAGCCGCCGGGATAGGACCCGTTGAGCGCATCAATGGTTGCGTGCATGGCCGCTTTACCCATTAAGAATGGCGAGGTGTTGACGGTTGCCGTGATGTTGCCAGCCGCGATTTCTTCAAGGCCAGACGTGTCACCATCATTGCCCAAAAGGACGATATCATTGCGGCCAAGTGCTTTTGCAGCAAACGATGCCCCAATGATCATGTAGTCGTTCGCCGCAAAGATCATGTCGAGATCGGGGTTCGACTGCAGGATATCCATACCAGCAGTGTTGCCGCCTTCAACGTTCCATTTACCGTCAATTGAGACCACAACGTCGAAGTTTTCGTTGCCCTCGATACCGTCGAGGAAGCCGCCCACACGTTCGGTCGAGTGATAGCCTGGCTGGCCTTCGATTATCCCGACCTTCAACGGTTGATCACCATAAGTCTCAATTGCCCAATCAGCGATAGCATGCGTGCCGTTGCGCTGAGAGTACCCGACAACGCCATGAATTGGCGTTGGGAAGTTCGGGATGTCCGAATTGATCATCAGAACTGCCATGCCCTTGTCGACGGCCTGCTTCAGCAGTGGTGCCGCAGCAAATTCGTCATGCGTACCAAAGATGATCGCATCCACATCCTGAGTCAGTACATCCTGGATCATGCCCATTTGGCCGTTAATGTCCGCACCGGACTGGGGCGCAAGCATGAAGACTTCGACCCCGGCCTCAGCAGCAACCGCTTTGATGCCTTCACCGATGGCGATGTAGTAGTTGAACTCGGTCGCCGGCGGCATATACGCGATCCGGAACGTTTCGTTCTTGGGTTCTATCGCATCGATCGGCGCTTGGGCCCCGTCCTCAAGTGGAACCGGCGCTGGATAGTTTTCCGCCAGAGCGACCGTTGCCAGCGTGGCGAACCCCGCGGCAAGCGTAGTGGTCATTAGCGTTTTCAACATAGTTTTCTCCTCCAGAATTTCGTTGGTTATCCTTTGAATGGCGCGTCGATCACGCCACGAACGCCGGGTTTCACAGCAAAGAGGCCGCCGGATTCCGGTTCTTTTGTTAAAGCTGCTTCGTCACTCATCAGCCTTGAGGTCGTGATGAACAACGTGTCGAGATCAGGGCCACCAAAAGCGCAACAGGTGGGCTTCCAGACCGGCACCTCGATCACGCGATCTATCGTGCCGTCAGGTGCGACGCGAACAACGCGATGGCCTTCCCATTCTGCGTTCCAGACACCCCCTTCGGCATCAACACAGGACCCATCAGGCAAGCCAGGTTCATCATTGAAAGAAGCGTGCTGCCGACGGTTCGAAACGGTTCCACTACGGGTGTCGTAATCAAATGCGACGATTTCCCGATCCGGGGTGTCCGCGAAGAACATCGTCTCACCGTCGGACGCAAAGCAAGTCGAATTGGCGCAAGACACTCCTTCGATGATCGTCTGTACACTCAAATCTGTATCGACGCTGATGACCGACGAGTCGGCCTTGCCAGAAACTTCGTTCATGCCTCCAACAATCAATCGCCCCTGGCGATCGGTTCGCCCGTCGTTCAGCCGTGTCTCCGGATTGTTCGGCTCGAATCGCGTCACGAGGGTTTCCTCGCTATTGGGCGAATCGAACAATACAACCCGATCCGCATAAGCAACGATCAGACCGCCAGACGCGCGTGGCGCGAAGCAACACACGCGCTCCGGCATCTCATGAGAGGCAGTTTCTGACGTTGCAGCATCAAATGACCAAAGCGCACAGCCTTCAATGTCGGTCCACCAGATAAGGCCATCGGTGGGATTCCAGAAAATCCCTTCCCCGTGCTGATTCTTACAATCGACGACCAACTCTGCGCGCATTTTTTGATCTCCTAGGTACATTCTGATATCTGATATACCAGCTTGCCTAATCTGGTGTATCAGATATCTTGCATCTGGCAACACCTTTTTTTTGGAGATATCCTCAGATGGCGCTTGAGAGACCTAAGTCTTTGCGTGAACTCGCACTGGAACATTTGCGGAATAGTATTATCGATGGCTCCCTTAAAATGGGTCAGGTTTTGTCGGAGCGAAAAATCTCCGAAGAGCTGGGCGTATCGAAATCGCCAGTCCGCGAAGCACTCGCTCAACTACGTGACGAAGGGTTGGTCAGTATCGAGCCTCAAAAAGGCGCACGTGTTTTTTCGCTGTCAGAGCCGGAAGTGACTCAGATCTGCGATTTCAGACAGGCTATCGAAACTGCCGCCTTTGAGCTTGCGTTGTTGCGGAACCCGGAAGGTCTTGCCGACGACATGCAGCGGGTCGTGAAGGACATGGAGAAGGAACGCAGGCGAGGTAATGAAAAGGGCTACCTTTCACTGGATACCACATTTCATCAGTTAATTTTTGAACATGCCGGTAACGATTACCTGACGGCCAGCTATACACGCTACATTGGTAAGATTGCCGCATTGCGGACCCATTTGGCGAAGCTGCCACAGCATACTGAGCTCTCCTTCGATGAACATTCGAAAATCGCTATTGCCGTTCGCGAAGGCGACATGGCCAAAATCAAATCTCTTCTCACTGCGCATATTGACCGTACCAGACAAGCCTACAAAAGCGCCGCCATCGTCCTCGAAGGAGCGACCGCATCCTAGCAAAAACGTAGCTTCGTTGTGACGGGGGCGGGCCAAATCGGCGCCGCCCCTTTCTCTTGGGCACCTCCCGGTCTTTTCTTTTTCAGTTGACATCTGAGATATCAGATGCCAATCAAAAGGCGGGAGGAAGCTTGTATGACGCCATCAGTGAAACCTGAATCACCAAGGCCACAGCCACTGATCCAGCTGGATCGGGTTGGCAAAAGCTTCGGCACGAACATTGTTTTGGATGGCGTCGACTTTGAATTGAGACCCGGCGAAGTTCACGCGCTTTGTGGGGAAAACGGCGCCGGAAAATCCACCTGTCTCGGCCTGTTTTATGGGCTTCACCAACCCTCTGCTGGGCGTATCCTGTGCGACGGCAAGGAACAGCGAGTCGAAAGCCCATCGCACGCGCAATCCCTGGGCATCGGCTGTGTTTTCCAAGAGCTCAGCCTCGCTGGCGCACTCTCTGTCGCGGAAAACATCTACGCGGGGCGCGTACCCACCCGGTTTGGCGTAGTTGACTGGCCTGAACTACGCCGCCGTGCGCAGGCGTTGCTGGCGGAATTCGGTCTGGATATCGACGTCTCAACACCCGTGGAAAATTTGCCGATCAGCTCCCGCCAGATTGTTGAAATCGCCAAGGCGCTGTCGTTGAATTCCCGCGTCCTTTTGCTGGATGAACCGACATCGGCATTGGCACCCGACGAAGTAGACGCACTATTCGAAGTCCTAAAGTCCCTGACAAAGAAAGGGATTGGCATCGTCTATGTCAGCCACCATATGGCCGAGATTTTCCAGATCTCGGATCGCATTACCGTTTTGCGAGATGGGCGACACATCAGCACTTTACCGGTTTCGGAAACTTCTCAGGAACAAGTCGTTGCCGAGATGATCGGCGGCGCTCACCCCGGTGATGTCACGCGGTCAGGCAAAATTAACGGCGAAGAGGTTTTGCATGTCCAACACCTAACCCATCCAGGTGAATTCGAAGACATTTCCTTCTCCATTAAAGCCGGAGAGATTGTAGGCATGGCGGGGTTGATGGGCGCTCGCCGCAGCGAGATTGTTCGATCGATTGTCGGGCTGATGCATGGCGCGACCGGGGAGATCAGACTTCACGGCAAGCCTGTTAACTTTGCGTCCTTGCGGCAGGCGATGCGTGCTGGGGTCGGGTTTGTTCCCGAAGAACGCAAGACTGAAGGCCTCTTTCTGGAACAATCACTCAGCGACAACCTGATCGCGGCCAGTCTTTCCGATCATGCGTCTGCTGGGTTCATGCGTTCGGGCTCGATCAAAGCAGCCAGCCAAACAGCCATTGACGCCTTCAGTGTCAAAACCAGCGGGATTAACGAACTTGTTGGTGATCTCTCAGGGGGCAATCAGCAAAAGATTATGTTGGCCAAGTGGCTCAAACGCGCGCCAGCTCTTCTGATCATTGAGGAGCCCACAAAAGGGGTCGATGTCGGAGCCAAATTCCAAATCCACACGGAACTTTTGCGTCGAGCAGCCGAGGGAATGGCCATCCTCGTCGTGTCATCCGATTTTCCCGAACTTGTCTCTCTCTCGACCCGCATACTTGTCATCCACGACGGTCACCTCATGGGAGACATCGCAGCCGCTGAGGCAACCGAAACCACGCTTCTTCAAATGGCCGCCGGAAATTCCGCCCCAATTGTTGATGCGCCCCAATCCAATCAATCAGGAGTCGCGACGTGACCATGACCGCTCAAGCCAACTTGCCCATGAAGCGTCCGCTGTTGCGCCGTGTTTTGCAAGCTTTTGTCGATATTCGTGAACTGACGCTGATCGTTCTGATCGCCGCCATCATCATCGTGATGTCCAACGTTAATCCCTATTTCCTCAGCTTCTCGAACTTTCGAGCCGTGGCCGTGGGCATGGCCCCCACCGCGATCATCGTGATCGGTATGGCGATCCTACTTGCATCCGGCGGATTCGATCTTTCCGTTGGATCGGTTATGGCTTTGTCTTCTACCGTCGTAGCCATGCTGCTTTTGACCGGCATGCCAATTCCGCTTGCTGTGGTATGCGGATTGGTGCTGGGTGGAATTGTCGGTGTAGTGAACGGTTTGCTGGTGACCGGCCTCGGGATCAATCCGCTTATCGCAACCCTCGGCACGATGTCGATCGCGCGAGGCATCGCTCTTGTCCTGACCGAAGGTTTTTCTGTCTCAAGCCTGCCGGCATCATTTGCCTGGATCGGCAAAGCTGACATAGGCGGCTTTCCGGTAATCGTCTTGTTCACCATTCTGCTCGTCGTTCTGTTTGACCTGGCCGTCCGCCATACGCGCTTTTTCCGTCAGGTCTATTTCATCGGCGCCAATGAAAAGGCCGCGATGTTGTCAGGCATCCATGTCACACGCGTACGTATCATTCTGTACGCACTGACCGGTATTCTGGCTGCTTTGGCGGGTGCATTGCTGGCCTCCCGCCTGATGAGCGGTACGCCCACGGCAGGCAACGGTATCGAACTTCAGGTTCTGGCGGCGGCGGTCATCGGTGGCGCATCCCTACGCGGCGGCGAAGGCACTATTCTCGGTGCTTTCCTCGGCGTCGTTTTTGTCGCGTTGATCAACAACACCATGACGATGCTGGCCGTATCGATCTACTGGCAGATGATCGTCATCGGCGGTGTGCTCGTTACAGCGGTCGCCTTGGACATGCTGATCCGAAGCAAACGGGGCTAATCCGCAAGCTTTCCAAAACCCAACAACAACCAAATATCCAAAACAGGGAGACTACGATGACTGAATTGAATGTGAATCGGCGCAGGCTGCTGACAGCGGGTACCACCGCTGGATTGGCCGCAGCGTTCGGACTGCCCATGCTGTCCAAAGAAGCCATGGCGCAAGCGGCCGGCAAAGAGTATGTGTTCCTGTCCATCGTCACGCAGGTGCCGTTCTGGGTGGACTATCGCAATGCGATGGAAGACCTTGAAGAGTTAATGGGCATCAAGGCCACATTCACCGGCCCGTTGGATTTCGACACGGCCGCACAAGCACGCCAATTGGATGAACTGATCGCAAGACGTCCCGCAGGCATCCTTATCTTCCCCGGTGATCCGGCCACTCTGGCTCCCGGCGTCGAACGTGCGGTCGAGGCGGGCATTCCGGTCACATGTTGTATTGGCGATATTCCCGACAGTCCCCGGTCCACATTCCTTGGTATCAACGGCGTTCAGGCAGGACGTGTCGGCGGTGAAATGCTCGCGCAAGCGATTGGCGGGAAAGGCAAGGTTATCCTCGGCACTTTCCCTGCCCCCTCCACATTGGAGCGGGTCGAGGGGTACAAACAAATCTTTGCTGAGAAATACCCAGATATCGAGGTCGTCGACGTCGTCAACGATAAGGCCGACCCGTCCTATGCGCCGACAGCCTACCTTCAGGCAATTCAGGCGAACCCGGATATTGTTGGCATTGGCGGCACGGACGGCGACAGCGGCAAAGGCGCGGCAATTGCCGTCAATGAGGCAGGACGCAAGGACATCAAGATCGTCGCGATGGACCGAAATGATGATATGCTTCCCTATATCGAAGACGGCACAATTCACGGCGCTGTGGCTCAGAAATCCTATCTCGAGATCTTTCTCGCCTTCCACATGATGCATTGGCAGAACACTGATGCGCTGAAGGTCTTGCCCGATTGGAAGGCCGCTGGCATCAATCCTCTACCCGAGCGCGTTGAAACCGGGGTTATGCCGATTACTGCCGAGAACGTCGTCCAGTTCAAGCACACCTAAGGGATTGTCCCGGCGCATTCGATCGCGCCGGGAAACCGATAGGAGGGGGTACATGTCGGACAGATGGAGCATTCTTCACCTGCAGCAAAACGATCTGCAGCTGACACTCCTGCCCGGCATCGGGGGCCGCTTATGGGATGTGAATTTCCAAGGTCGCTCCCTCCTATTTCAGAACACAGATCTCGACGGGTTGGAGGTCGATGACACGCGGCTTACTGATCTACCCACACGCTCTCCACAGTTTGGCTTTCCACTCTGGGGCGGTGAGAAGACGTGGATCGCCCCGGATGCATCCTGGGTAAATGGCGCTCCGTTTCCCGTGTTGGATAGCGGCGCTTACCAGATCACTTCAAGAAGCAGCACTCGTATCGACATGACCAGCGCAGTATGCCCGACCTCGCACCTGTCAGTGTCGCGCCGCATCACGCTAACCTCGGCGGAAAGCTGGGAAATAGAACACATCGTGGTCAACCATGGGACCTCCTCGCGCCAGACCGGCATTTGGTCAGTCATGATGCTTAACACCCCCACCAAGGTCGGTGTCGAATTGCAAGACCCTGCATTTTATCCTGTTTTTGGCTCTGCCGAAGGGATGATAGCGACGCACGGCAAAAGCATTGTCGTGGATTGCAACAGACAGCAGGAATTCAAGGTCGGGCTACCGAACCCCAACGGTCGTACATTGATACGGTGCGGCGCTGATGCCCCGTTGCTAATGTGCTCGGTACCAGAACCTCAAAAGGGCGATCAATTTGCACACGACTATCCGTTTGAGGTCTTTAATTCAGCCGATTACGCCTATTGCGAAGCGGAGTGGCACTCCCCGGCACGCAAGCTCGCACCGAATGAAACGCTGAGTTTTCGGCAGACGTTCCGCGTCTTGACGGATGAAGATGCAACCCAAATGCCATTAGGGCTCACAAACAACAAGGAGTTCCTGTCATGCATGTCTTGATTACAGGCGCAGGCGGGCATCTCGGTCGCAAACTCTTCAACGCGCTAGAAAACGACCCCGATTACACCGTCTCTGGCATCGACATCCGTCCCGTTGATCATCCCGACATTCACACAGCAGACCTGTCCGACGACAGCAGTTGGGTCAGTTTGCTAAAGGGAGTGGACGTTATCGTGCATCTTGCCGGAGACCGAGAGCCCTCCGCCACTTGGGCCTCCGCGATCAAACACAATATGGATGCAACGCTTTCCCTCTATCACCATGCGGCAGCCATAGGCGTCAGCCGAGTGGTTCTTGCCAGTTCCAACTGGGTCCACGGCGACAAAAGATTCACGCACGACGTTCTCAACAGCACGACACCACCAGGGCCAGTAAACGCTTACGGTATGTCAAAGCTTTTCTGTGAACGGACAGGGGCCTATTTCGCCGAGCATCACGGACTGTCGGTCATCTGCTTGCGCATCGGCTGGACGCAATGGACTCACGGCAACCAACCCGGCACACACATGGCGATGGGCCGGTGGGGTCAGGAAATGTGGTTGAGTGATCGGGACTTTCTAGGCGGAATGCGCGCCGCAATAGATGCCAAGGATATTTCCTTCGCAGCCCTGAACCTAATGTCAGATAACCCAGGTATGCGCTGGGACATCACCGAAACACGACAAGCGATTGGCTATTCTCCAAAGGATGGAAGCCCCGCGAAAATAACATTGGGCATTTCCTTGAGATCCATGCTGCAGCGGCTGTTTACAGTCCGGCTCCCTAGTTATTTCACGACACGTTTTCCAGATTGGTAGAGTATAAGGCCCGGACATTGTTGCGTCTCGCATTCAGTTTCCGAAATCTCGCACCGAAGTAAGCGCTGAAAAGGTCATCTTTGTCCGCTTCGCGGTAGACGGAGAGCGACATAACGAGCGCCAGATTTGGCAACCATTGATGTTTAATACTTCGATGACGACTTGCGCACATCGTTGAAGCGGTTTTATGTGAAGCGATCACTGGTTGAGTGCTCAGCCCCCCAAGCGGACCAAACGAACCACTACTTCAATCGCCGGATTGCAGTCATTGATCCTGTTTGCAGAGAAAGTCAGCGAAGAGCCCAAGGCAGTCATAGTGACTTTGTGCTGTGCGCACACGCAGCGCGAAAATCGCTGCGCCTGCGTGGTTCTCGGCGCTGCTAGGCAGCGGAAAAACCTGCCATTCGTTCGGGGCGCGGAGAGCTACTTAGAGGGCGAAGATAAAGTAGCGGACAAAGGGGCAATTCGCTGCGGGAGTATCAATGTCTCCTATCAAAAAACAGTGGTTCTCGGGAAATTGTCTGGCTTCAGTCAGACTTGTCATACGCTTCCCGTGCGGCATCAATCTCGCTCAAGTGTTCCAATGCCCAATAGCCCAAAGCGCTGACCGGCTCGCGAAACGACTGCCCCATCTGAGTCAGATTATATTCGACCTTGGGCGGGATCGTTGGATATTGGGTCCGGTTCACAAGCCCATCCCGTTCCAACTCCTTCAGCGTCAGGCTCAGCATACGCTGCGAAATGCCCAGGTTTCGCTTGATCTCGTTGAAGCGCATGGTTCCGTATTGAGCCAGCGAGATGACCACCAGAACGCTCCAACGGTCGCCCACTCGTGACAGGACCTCGTTGATACGCTTGCAATCGGGACATTGTTTGTCGTCCAGCATGGCAGTTCCCAATTTGTGACCAAGGGTCAAAAATGTGCCTTCTTGCGGCAGAAATCAGTTCTCATTAGTTAGTCAGTAACAAATATATACTGCTCATCTCGGGCCCTGACAATGGGATCAACAACTGTGACCGCAAAAACACTGAACGACCACCTGAACTGGCGCTACGCCACCAAGAAAATGGAATCTGGCAAAGCCGTTCCACAAGACCAAGTCGATGCCATCGTCGAAGCTGTTCGCATGGCGCCGACGTCAAGCGGCACACAACCATTTGAGCTGATTGTGGTCACAAACTCCGATATCCGGGCAAAGATCGCCGAAGCGGCGTCAGGTCAGGCACAGATCACAGATGGGTCGCACCTCTTGGTGTTTGCCGCTTGGGACAATTACACCGAAGATCGTATTGATACAGTCAAGCAATTAAATGTTGCGGCCCGAGGCGACCTGCCTTTGATCCATGGCTACTACGACAATCTGAAAGCCAACTATTTGCCGCGCGAGGCCGAGGTGAACTATGCCCATGCAGCGCGTCAGGCTTATATCGCATTGGGCATTGCCCTCATTGCAGGCGCAGAACAAGAGGTCGACAGCACGCCGATGGAAGGGTTTGACCCCGATGCTGTTGACGACATTCTTGGTCTTAGGGAACGTGGTCTTCGTTCCGTCGTTTTGATGCCATTGGGTTATCGAGAAGAGGCCAGCGATTGGCTGCTGCCGATGCCAAAGGTCCGCAAGTCGCGCGATGCTATCGTGACAGAAATCAAATGAGCGCGGACGGAATCACATGAGCTTTCTAAGAAATCTGTTCAAAGCAGCCCCCACGCCCACAGAGGACGGTGCCTTTCATCCGTCACCCCTTGCCTTGAAACTCGCGACCGCATCCAAGACGGATTATGATGGCGGGGCCTATGCCAACCCTTACAGGGGCGGTGACAAGCGCGTGCTGATGATCTGCACCGAAGAGCGCAACATGACCATGGCCAATGGCAAGAAATTTTCGACCGGGAACCACCCGGTCGAAATGGGCCTGCCGATGTTGCACCTGCTGGCCGCCGGTTTCCAGATCGACATTGTCACACCCACGGGTGCCCCTGCCGTTATTGAAGACTGGGCCATGCCGCGCGAAGACGAAGCCGTTATGAAGCTGTATCGCGACTATGCCGATGCCTTTGCCAACCCCGGCAGCCTCGCCGATTTCGTGGCGAATACGATGACCGATGATGCGCTTTACGTGGGGGTCTATCTGCCGGGTGGCCACGGGGCCATGTTGGGCCTGCCAGAGAACGAAGACCTGGGAAAACTTCTCCGGTGGGCGCACAAACAGGACCTTTTCACGCTGGCGATCTGCCACGGACCGGCCGCCCTGCTTGCTGCGGGCGATGGCCCATCGTTCATCTACAACGGTTACAAGATCGCGGCCTTTCCTGATGCGGTCGACAAACAAACGCCGATGATCGGCTACATGCCGGGCCATATGCCGTGGAAGTTCGGCGAAAAGCTGAACGCTCTCGGTGTGGAAATCATCAATTCCAAGGCCGACGCCACATGCCACATCGACCGCCGTCTCGTTTCGGGCGCAAGCCCCAAAGCGGCGAACGCATTTGGAAGGTTGGCGGCGGAAGCGCTGTTGAAGAACGTGCGGTAGACGGAAGCAGGTGCGGCGTGCATGCGGACATTCGTGCATCACGCAGCATCGGTAATTCCGGGCTCTCCTGGCACCTTCGCCGCGATCTGCGCTAAGGGCGGGTCTGATATGGATCGACTTTCGCTACACACCGCATGAACAAGCAAGACGCAAACAAATTCGCCATCGGCAAAATCGCAAACAATGGCGGTTGTCCAGCCCACAGCAGGCATAGTTTTTTTGACGCCGAGCAGTTTGCCAGCATACGATAGGGCGATTGTGAATACCACAACCGATGGCGAGACATTTGACCAATCATTCACCCAATTTTCGTGGCAACCACGTAGCCTTGGCAACAAAACAATGGGAAACAAATATTTAGCTATTTCCTCTCAACACACTCATAAATTTTTCTGGTACGCCCCCGGTCAATTTGAATTTGAGCGACCGTGGTTGGCTGACACAGAATTATTTCCAATCAACTTAATAAGCTGACCCATTGGATGAACTGTTTTAAGTTTGATCAATTTCCATTTTTTCGTCTGATTGCCAGCGCTTCCCGGCTCGGGAAAGTGGATTGTCTTGAACTAGGACTGTATCTTCATCACTCTATGAAACCGTCTATTCATTTGCCAATCGGCTTTCCAACAACTGTCCACTTTCTTTCAAAAGCGGATAGGCGATCATCGCGAATGCCGTGTTTAACATTTTCAGGGCGCGCAACAGATCAAGGTGAATTGCACTGGTTTCGATGGTTTCGGACACCCCAGCACGCAGCCGGGTAAGGTGCGCGCGCTCCAGCTTTCTCTCGATCTCGCGGATCATTTCCTTTTGCTGCACCAGTTCCCGTGCTGCCCCGGCATCCTCAGTCATCAGTACTGCGATTCCGTGCTGAACGTTGCGCAACACACGGTCATAGAAATCAGTCAGTTCCTGCCAGCCCTCGTTCGAAAAATTCACGTTTTCCGCACTCTTGCGCTTGGCCAATTCGACCATTTTCCGCGCAATCGTATCCGCCCCGGCCTCAAGGTTCACCGCCACGCCGGACAGATCAAATGCCCGCGTACCGGTGTCCTCTTTCGGATTGTCGCTTTTGACTCCAGACAAATAAACCCGCAGGTCGAGCGACATCCGGTCAATGTCGACCTTTTCCCTTTTCAGTTGTTGAGCAATGGCATCATCGTAATTGTCAAAAAGTGTCATTGAGTCCCGCACCATGATCTCGATCCTATTGCCCATTTCGACCAACTCACGATGGGCACAGGCAAAGGCGCGCGACGGCTGGTTCTGAACCGAAGGATCCAGGGCCGTACGTCCGTTGGTCTTGGCGCTGTTTTTATTGTCATCAGCGATTATACTCTCCGCCAAACGCATTATCGGGCCAAGAAACGGAATACAGACAACAAGTAGCGCAAGGTTGAACAGAAGATGCAGGTTCAAAACCTGCTGAACGGGGCTGGCCCCGGGAACGAGGTCAACACCGTCAAGCCGGTAGAGCAAAAACAGCACCAGCCCCGCCCCACCACCACGCAGGAACAAGTTGCTAGACACGACCCGCCGCACCGAGACATCGGCCTGCAAGGTCAGAACAAACGCAATAAAGGCACCGCCCAGATTGGCCCCAAGGACCATGGCAAAAGCCGCCGACAGGGGCAGAACGCCCTGAGCCGCAACGGTTGCAAACAACAATATCGCTGCAACGCTGGAATGCACCAGCCAGGCAAAAAAAGCGGCCAGCAAAAAGGCCGTCAACGGATCAGCAGACAGGTAAATCAAGGCCCCCGAAGCGGCCTCGCTGTTTGCCAGCGGCGCGCTGGCATCGCGAATAAGGTCAAGCGACAGAAAAATCAGGGCCAACCCAATAAGGATCCGACCAACTTGGCGCACGCTGCGTCGGGAACTGCGCAGGAAAATCAGCACCCCGATCAAAAGTAGCAAGGGCGTCAGCAAAGCAATCCGGGAATTCATGATCTGGGCTACGATGGCAGAGCCAAGGTCCGCCCCCAGAATAATGGCCAACCCGGCGGTGCCGCCAACCGAACCCGCGGCCATGAATCCGGCAAGCAGCATTGCGACGGCAGTGGAACTTTGCAGCAGGATCGCAGTCAGCGTGCCGGTTCCCGTCGCGGCCAACCGGTTTCCCGTCGACCGACGCAACCAAAGCCGCAACTGGCTTCCAAAGGCTCTCTCAAAACCGGTGCGCACGAGGCGAACAGCCCAGATCAGAAGTGCCGCAGCAGCAGCCAAATTCAAAACAATAATTATGGGTGAGCTATCCATCATCACCGGGTCTTTGGTTTCCGGGCCAATCCGGCCACTTCAGAATGAATACGGTCCCTCGGCAGCGTCTAGCGAAACAACGCTCCATATACCGCTCTTTCCGGTTTCGAGAACTGCACAGCCCGTAGGACCAGAAAAAAAACCAGCAGGAGCCACCGCGCGCCGGTCCAGTGCAAAACCGCTGCAAAGGCCCGGCGCTGTCATGGCAACGTGACCGCCAACGCGACCAATGTGAACGCCGTGGACATGCCCAGCCAGCACCGTGATATCCCCTGAGTGCATTGAAAGAATTTCTGCCAGATCGGAACGGTTCTCCAATCCGATAACATCCATGAAATCAATCCCGATGCTAAATGGCGGATGGTGCAACATAACGACAACCGGCCCGTCAAACCCAGAGAGTTCCCGCTCCAAAAGATCAAGACTTTCCCGGCGCAGCCTGCCACCGCCCTGTCCTTCGACCAGCGTATCAAGCCCGATAACACGCGTATCGCCCACTGTATCCGCCCAGTCGACAAGCCCGTCCGGCGGCATGATGCCAAGGCCTGAAAAGGCCTCTTGCATTGGCTTGCGCGCATCATGATTTCCAGGAACAACGTAAATCGGCAGGGCAAACCGCTCCAGTTGAGTGCGTGCGAAATCGTAGCTGTCCGGGCTACCATCTTCGCTGACGTCACCAGTGACTAAAACCGCGTCGAGCGGGCCAAAAGCTTCGCCTTTATCGATCAATCGGTCGATGGCCCCGATCAGGATCGCGCGGGTATCAAGCACGCCTGAACACAGATCGCCATGCCCTACCGCGTGCAAGTCACTTAGATGCAGAAATGTCGCCATGACTATTTGATCCCCGCGCGCAGGAAGGCCTGAACGAATTGACGCTGGAACACGAGGAACGCGATCAACAAGGGCGCAACCGACATCATCGTGGCCGCCGAAATGACGCTTATATCCACACCATTTTCCGGTGCGCCAAAGATCGACAGGCCAACCGTCAGCGGTCGTGTGTCGGGCGAGTTGGTCACGATGAGCGGCCAGAGGAAGTTGTTCCAGTGGGTCGATACCGACACCAACGCATAAGCAAGATATGTCGGGCGCGCCAAGGGCACATAGACTCGCCAAAGAATTCCGAACCAGCCGCAGCCTTCGACGCGCGCTGCCTCATGCAGTTCTATAGGAACACCCTTAAACGCCTGCCGCATTAGGAAAATGCCAAAGGCAGAGGCCATATAGGGCATTCCGACGCCAAGAATCGTGTCAAACAACCCGAGGCGTGACACCATTGCATAGTTTTCCACGATCAACACTTCAGGCAGGATGAAAAGTTGCATCAGCACGAGGATGAACACGAAATCCCGACCCGGAAACTGGACCTGGGCAAAGGCAAATCCTGCCAGCGTCGTGACAAAGAACTGACCAATAAGGATCACCGTCACTAAAAGGAAGGTGTTGAGGAAATAGCGTAGCCACGGCGCCCCCTCCCAAGCTGTGCGGAAATTGTCGAGCGTCCATGGCGACGTGATGTTAAAGTTGACCGCGTCAGAGGTGCTGTGGAACGCCGCCCAAAAGGCAAAGACCAGCGGGGAAATCCAGATCACGGACAACAATAGTGCGCCAAAGGATTCGATATGCCTGGAAAATCCGCTCATTGGTAATGGGTCCGCTTGTCGAGAATGGTGAACTTGACGCCCGCAACCACGCCAAGCACGACAAGCACCAGGATGGTCATTGCCGCTGCGTGGGGCGCATCAAAGAAGGCAAAGGCCATTTCCCAGATGTAATAAAGGATAAGCTTGGAGGCGTCGTTGGGCCCGCCCTTGGTCAGGATGAACAAATGATCGATCAATTTCACAGAGTTGATCAACGCATTGACCATGATAAATAGCGTCGTCGGCATCAACAACGGCAACACGATCCGGCGCGTGTAGGTCCAGCGGCTGGCGCCTTCAATGTCGGCAGCTTCCTTGAGGTCCTCAGGGATCGTCTGCAAGGCCGCCAGATAGAAGATCATGAAAAACCCAGCCTCTTTCCAGATCGTCACGATGATTACAGCCCACAGCGCAGTTTCAGGCTGTCCCAACCAGTTGATTGAGGGAAGGCCAAACAGACCGCCGATCTGGTCGAGCACACCCAATCCGGGAGTATAAAAAAACAGCCAAAGGTTTGCCGCTGCGATCATTGGCAGGACCGTGGGCGTGAAATAGGCGGTGCGTACAAACCCGCGAGCCGGGATCTTTGAGTTCGCCCAAAGCGCCATCGAAAGCGCAATTGCAATAGAAATAGGGATGGTCGCGCCCGCATAGATCAAGTTGTTCACAACAACTTTCCAAAAGGTTGGATCGGCAAACAGGTCGGCATAGTTCTCGCCGCCGACAAATTCGCTGGGGCGTCTTCTGGTTTCTCGGCTGAACAAGCTCGACCACAAGGTCGCAAGCGAAGGATAAAATGCAAACGTCGTCAGCAGAATTGCCGCTGGTGACAACAGGATCCAACCGTAGATGGCCTGTCGACGACGCTCGATGTTCACATGCTCTGCCATATAGCGACCCTCAAGGTTGGGTGCGTCGGGCATCTCTGCCCGACGCCAGGGAGTTGAGGTTACTGGTAATCACGCAGCAGGCGCACAGCCGATGTCTGGGCTTCCCCAAGCGCGTCTTCAGCCGATTTTGTGCCGGTCAAAGCCGCCTGAATTGCGTTGTTCAAACCCTCACGCACGCGTGCGGTTTCAAAGGTCGAGAACTCAGCAACCGCGTTTTCCAGCTGGTTTCGGGCAACGAGAGCGGGTGGGAACTCTTCTGTATAGGATTTAAGCGCCTCGGTTTCATACGCCGCCGGAGACACGCCCATATAGCCGGTCGCGATGGACCACGCTGCCGCTTGCTCGGGCGAGGTCATGAATTCGATCAGCTTCATGGCCGCCGCGCGCTCTTCGTCCGATGTCTCCTTGAAAACATAGAAGTTGCCGCCGCCGGTAGGCGAACCCAGCCGCACATTGGCCGGAAGCTCGGCGACGCCAAAGTCAAAACTGGCATTGTTCTTCACAGCCGTAAGGTTGCCGGTCGAATGCCACATCATCGAGGTCTGACCTTCAAGGAACGCCTGCCGCAGGGTACCCCATTCAACGGTGCCAGTGGGCATGATGCCATGCTCCTGCGACAGCGACTGCCAGAATTCCAACGTATCGACAACGGTTTCGTCATCGAAATAGGTTGTCAGGCCGTCATCGGACATCACCTCCTTGCCGTTCTGGATCGCCAACGCCTGGAACATCCAATAGGGATAGCCTGTCGATGGGATCATCAGGCCATAGGTGTCGTCGTTGGTCAGTGCCTTGCCCATGCTAATCAGCTCGTCCCAGGTCTTGGGCGGTGCCTCAGGGTCAAGACCTGCCGCACGAAACTGGTCCTTGTTGTAATAGGCAACGATAGTTGAACGCTGGAACGGAATGCCCCAAGTTTTACCCTCGATCCGGCCATTGGCCATCAATGCAGGATAAAAGCTATCTAGCCAGTCCGGGTTAACCCCGTCGATATCTTCGTAGGCCACGATCAGATCCTGCTCGATCAGATCATAGGCATCGATTGAGAACATCACCGCCAGCTGAGCCGGTTCACCCGATGCAAGTGCGGACAAAGCACGAACACGCGTGTCGTCATAGTTGCCTGAATAGATCGCGTTGACCTTGATGTCAGGGTTGGCGGCTTCAAAATCGGCAACGATGCCATCCACTACCTCGGTCAGCGCGCCGCCAACCGCGATAGGATAATACATTGTTAGTTCCGTCTCAGCCGCCGCCGCCGACGTCAGCGCGGTGGCCGAGACGGCAGCCAAACTTATCTTCTTAATAACGTTCATTTTTTCCTCCCAGTGATGACAGTTATTCTTGTCTTTCCAAAGTTCAGTTGCTCGACCTACCCGGCCAGTCGCTTGCCCATGTCGTCAAAGAAATGCAGGTCTTCATCGGCAAAGCTGATCTCCAGATCTTCTCCTGCCGGAATATGTTTCAGTCCGGGCATGGATACGGTCAGACCATTGGCAGCAGGATGTGACAGGCCAATGAATGTTTCGGAACCCAGGAATTCGCATTCCGATACTTTACAAGTCAGCCTGCCCTTGCCCGATTCCACCACCTTCACCGCTTCGGCGCGAAGGCCAATTGTCGTTGCGCGCTCAAATCCCGGCACGCCTTCTGACTTGATCAGCGCCATTGGCGGGGCACCGACAAACTCGGCGACAAAAGTGTTAGCAGGCTTGTAGTAAAGCTCTTCCGGGGACCCTGTCTGCTGGATATGGCCGTCTTTCATCAGCACGACCATGTCGGCCATGCTCATCGCTTCGGTTTGGTCATGCGTGACGTAAACTACGGTGATGCCCAAATCGACCTGAAGTTTTTTGATGTCCTTGCGCACAGAGGCGCGCAGCTTGGCATCAAGGTTCGAAAGCGGCTCATCCATCAGGCACAGCGGCTGGTTTGCCACGATCGCACGTGCAAGCGCCACACGCTGGCGCTGACCACCCGACAATTCCCCCGGCTTACGCTGCTCATAGCCCAGCAAGCCAGTGATCTCGAGCGCCCGGGTCAGTTTCTCGCGCCGTTCCGCCGCGACGACTTTTCGTACCTTGAGGCCAAAAACAACGTTTTCCGCGACACTCAGATGCGGGAACAATGCATAAGACTGGAACACCATCGACAGATTGCGTTCTGCAGGGGCAGAAGTAGTGATGTCACGCCCGTCAATGACGATCCGCCCCTCATCCGGCAATTCTAGTCCCGACAGCAATCTCAGCGTCGTTGACTTGCCGCAGCCCGACGGGCCAAGCAGCGCTACGAACGAACCACGCGGGATCGAAAGATTAATATTCTCGACGCCAAGCTGCCCATTCCAGCGCTTAGCAATATTGTCGACGTGAACAAACGGTTCTGCCATATTCAGCGCTCTCCTTGTGAGTAAGTAATGGCTTCGCCCAAACTGTCTGCGAGATCGGAAAATTCAGGGCCCGGAGGACGGTCGCACACGACAACGTCGACATCCGAGATGTTGCCGCCCAATGCTGGCGCAATGCGACCAAATTTACTGCTGTCTATTACGAGGATCGATTTGGCTGCGTGCTGCTGCATTTTCATTCTCACCCGAACCTCAGCTGGATGAAATTCTAACAACCCACCATCATGCGCCACACCGGCAACGCCAAATATTGCGAACTCGGCACGAAACCTGTCAAAGAAATCGGTAGCTTCTTCGCCGATAAAATCACGATCGGGCAGGCGCAGCTCGCCTCCTGGCAAAAGGATACGGTTTGAGATTTCATTACTCAGCGCCATCGCGGCACTCAGGTTGTTCGTGATGACCGTTAACTCCTGGTGGCCGGACAGTGCCTTAGCCACTTCGAGCGGAGTCGACCCAATTGAAAGGAACACGTTCGCCCCATTGGGGATCATGCTCGCAACAAGTTCGGAAACCGACCGTTTGCCACGTAAGTTCGTTCCGGCTCTCTGATCAAACGGGGTATTCAAACGGCTTTCAGCCAGCTCGATCCGCCCGTGCGCGCGTCGCAGGTTTTCGCCGTCGCACAAAATGTCCAGATCACGGCGGATGGTTTGCGTCGAGACCCCTAGCATTTCCGCTAAGGCCCCCACACTGACACCGCCACGCTCTTGCACGACCTGCTGGATTAAATCCCTCCGTCTGATCTTCTTTGACGCCATTTATCCCCCTTCAAGTTGCCAGAACCATATCACCAAAAAACAACAAAACAACATTTTTCAATCAAAGCCACATAGAACGTTGAAGGGTGACTTAATCGCAAGTGTCGAAAAATTATATTTTTCAAAGCTTTGCGCACAAAGCTTCAGAACTCGCTAGTGGCGACTTGCTAAAAATGTTGTTTTTTCTTCCATTTTGTTTTGTTGATGTTACATTCCGTATTGCGTCAAACCTGTCGGGGGCGCCCATCAAAAAAGGACATTTGGACACATGCTTGACGCCAACTCGATATTTTCGCGTTATCAGTCCATACGTCCCAGACTCCCAAAAGCAACATTCAACGCGGCCACTCTGGATATTGAGTCACTTCTGGATATTGGCAACGAAGTAGACGCCTTTGTTTTTGATGCTTTTGGCGTTCTAAATGTTGGCGAAACTCCGATTCCCGGAGCGGCAGCTCGTTTGAAAGAGCTCAGGGAGGGCGGACACCAGATTCGCATTCTTTCCAATGCTGCCAGCTATAATCACCAGGGCGCGACTGCCAAGTTTCAAAAACTCGGAATGCAAGTTGACGCAGATGAGATTGTAACCAGCCGCGACGCAGCCTTGGCAAACCTGAACGACGTTCTGTGGGGCTGCATCGCCTCTCCGTCTGACGATCTGACGGACATCTTATCCGAGACGATCAGGCTTGAGGCAGACCAGACAGACTTTGACCGCGCTGACGGTTTCTTGTTTCTCTCGACCGAAATCTGGCAACGATCTCAACAATCCATGCTTTGCGACAGCTTGTTGGCGAACCCGCGCCCAGTGGTGATCGCAAATGCTGATCTGGCAGCGCCACGAGACTTCGGATTCTCACTGGAGCCCGGTCACTACGGGCATTTGCTGGCAGATGAGGGCCTTCAAGACATCAAGTTCTTTGGCAAGCCATTTCCGGAAGTATTTGAAATGGTCGAAGCCACGCTTCCAGGAATTCCGCCCGAACGCATCGCGATGTGCGGTGACACTCTTCACACCGATATCCTCGGTGCAGCAGCACGGGGTTGGCGCACAGTCCTTGTCGCGCAAGATGGAGTGTTTTCGGGGCTGGATACTCGCACTTTTTGCGAGCAATCGAGCTTGACACCGAGCTGGCGCCTACTTCGCATATAGAAAACATCGTGATGCTCCCACTTTTGGCGAAGTATCAGACCGAAAATTAGCCTTGGTTCGAACGGCGGCTATGTCCCAAACAGCGGTCGACTTCGAACCGCGTCTCGAATGGCAGTTTTCTGCAACCAATGCACGAATTGCAGCGTCATAACAAACCGGAAACATCACTGAACGGGTGTTATGTGAACCGCCTTGTGGTTGAGAGTGCTACCCATCGCTGCTTGTCGTGATCCGCCTCATAAGTCCTCTCCCCATTGCTTTTGAAGACGCAATCCAATATCAAGACCGGCTGCGCTTCCGGTCGACTAAGCCGAGTGCGGCTTGAAGCGAACAAACCAAATGGAGGGTGCCATGTAGCAACGAAACTACATGAAAGGCCGCTACAATGGCCCACTACAAACGCAAACGGGCACGCACTGTATCTCGGATTGGCTACTCAGCACGGGGGCTCGAGCATCGACTGTCGGAAGGTCCGGACACCATACATTGGCTGGAGAACTGGCCGCGATGGCATGACAAGCTGTTTCATACGAAACCCTATTAGACAGGGCCGTGTCCTCGGCTGCGCCTGCGGGCCGCACCACCCCTGTCGAATAGCATTGCCTCGCCCCCTCCCGCGTTCGCCACGTGGCAGATCAGCAGGAACAGGCGGCTTCGCCGTCTGATCTGCAAATCAGCCCTGATTTCCTGAAGGAAAGTCAGTTCAAACTAAGCAGTCTGCGGGAGTACGAAAAGGGGGTGTTGGGTCAGTTTATGACGCAAAGGTCAAATTCGTCTGACGTCCAACAGTAAACCAGTGGCGGACCGAGGAGGATTCGAACCCCCGACCCCTTGATTCGTAGTCAAGTACTCTATCCAGCTGAGCTATCGGTCCGCGTTGGTGAAGCGGTGTTTAGACCCGGTGCGGGGGACGTGCAAGCCGATTCTGCAAAAAACCTTCAAAAAGTTAGATCGCCGCGTGGGAGGCTTATTTCAAAGGTTGTGCCGGTGGGTCCGGTCTCTTTCAGCACAAGATCTCCACCATGTCCGCGCACCAGTTCCTGTGAAATCGCAAGCCCAAGGCCCGAGCCCCCCTTGCGTACGCCGCCTTGGAACGGCGTGAACAGATTCTCGCGTGCTTTGGGCGGTAGGCCGGGGCCGGTATCGCGGATTTCGATGCACCAGCTGGCCTCCATGGCGCAGCCGGTGACAGTGACGCGCCCGGGTTTGCCTGAGGAGACCAGAGCCTGCCGGGCATTGCGCACAAGGTTCATGATCACACGGAAGAGCTGCTCTGGGTCTGCGCGCACGACCAGATCCTCGGGCACCTCGTTCACGATTTCGACGCAGGCATCGGCAACGGCCAACTGCTCGCTGGCGGCAACATCTTCGGCGATGTCGCGGACGCGCACCATGGTCAGGGTCGGCGCAGGCTCTTCCGCCCGACCGAAGGCAAGGGTGCTTTCACACAGCGAAACCGCGCGAGTGATCGAGTTGACCAGCTTGGGTGCCATACGGCGGACCAAGGGGTCATCGCTGGCTTCGATCCGATCCGTAAACAACTGCGCCGAGGTCAGGATATTGCGCAGGTCATGGCTGACTTTGGCGACAGCGCCACCCAGTTGCGCCAGACGTTCGCGTTGTTTCAACGCCTGCGTCAGGTCGGTTTGCAACATCTTTAAAGCCTCTTCCGCCTCACGCAGTTCGGTGACCTTGGAGTTGGGAGTGATAATGCCGCGTGCATCCTCGGGCGCGCTGGCATAGCGCTGCATATAGCCGACAACGCTTTTGATCGGACGCACCAGCACAACGCGCACCGCAAGGAACAGGAAGAAAGCCGTGATGATCGAAATAACAAAAGACAGCCCCAGAATGCGCAGCCCGTAATCGACCATCGCCATGCGCAAAGGCATGCTATCAATGGTAACCTCGATAAGCAGACCAGCGCCTTTGACCGGCTCACCGATCACACGGATGACCTCATTTTCAGTGGTAAAAATACGGGTCATCGCATCGCGGATCAGGATCCACGGGCCCGCGTCTCGCAGGTCATAGGTGTTGGTGATCTGTTCCGGGATGGGCGAAGACAGCATCAGCTGCCGCACCTCATCGCGCCGAAGGACAACGTTGTAGACACCGGCATTTGCCAGAAGCTCGGCCTCAAGATCGTCAGCGAGCATATCATCGGCCAGCAGCGCCAAAGACGCGATCTGTGCGCGTTCCAGCCGGTTCAGTAGGAAGTCTTCTCGAAAACGCGCGATGGACGGCACAAAGATCAGGACCTCGGCCAACATCACGAAGACCGTCGTCAGGATCAGAAATCGGCCGGACAGCGAGTTCAATTGGCGCTCCTCTTCCGGTCAGGGGATCCAGCGTTGCACGAACCTGACCACGCGTTTAACCGTCTGATTCTCAAACAGCCTTGGCGAGAAATAAGCCCCCGCCACACGTTTGTTAAGCTCTCCGATCGTCGGATAGGGCGAAACCATCGCGGCGATCTGCCCCATCTTGAGGTTATTGGCCAGCGCAAGGGACCACAAGTTGATCAGTTCTCCGGCCTGATGGCCGACGATTGTCGCGCCCACGGGGCGTCCTTTGACGACCATAACCTTGATGAAGCCCTTTGTCTTACGCTCGGATATGGCTCGGTCATTGTGGTGGTAGTCGAACCGGGCGACCTCGATCGTGTCACCATGCTGTTCACGGGCTTGTGCCTCGGTCAGGCCGACCTGAGCCAGTTCTGGGTCCGTATAGGTAGCCCATGGGATATGAGCTGTCTTGGCCTTTGATGGCAGACCAAACAGGGCCGAGCGGATGATGATGCCAGCATGGTACCCCGCCACATGGGTGAATTGCAGACCACCCGCCACATCGCCGATGGCATAGACCTTGCGGTTGGTCGTGCGCAGGGCATCATCCACCGTGATCCCCTTGCGTGTACGGTCAATCCCGACGGCCTCAAGGTTCAGGCGTTCGACATTTGCCTTGCGTCCGGCTGCCATGAGAAGGTGGGTACCGGCAAAGATGTCTCCGTTCTGGGTGACAACCTCGACCGCACCAGCCGAGCCTCGGATTTGCGCGACCATGGCTTCTTCCTGAATATCGACCCCTTCGGCCCGCAGGGTCTCGAGAACAAGGGCTGCGGCCTCGGGGTCATCCTTGCCCAGCGCCTTTGCGCCTTCGATCACGGTCACCTTGCAGCCCAGCCGTATATGGGCCTGCGCCATCTCCATCCCGATGGGGCCGCCGCCGATAATCAGCAGGTGGTCAGGCTTGTCCTTCAGATCAAAGATGGTTTCATTCGTGTAGAACGTCACCGAGTCCAGCCCCGGGATCGGCGGCACAAGCGGCGATGACCCGGTGGCGATGACAACCCGCCGGGCGGTGATCACGTTCTCACCTGCCTGCACCTGCGTCGGAGACAGGAAGGTGCCAAATTCGCGGATCACCTTGACGCCGAAACCTTCGAACCGTTCCTGACTGTCCATCGGCTCGATCTGAGCGATCACTCCGTGCACATGATCCTTGGCGGCGCCATAGTCCACTTGCGGTACAACATCGGCCACGCCAAAGGGCGCCGAATGGGCCTGCCCATAAGCCATCTTGCCACTGGCGATCAGGGCCTTGGAGGGGACACAGCCAAAGTTCAGGCAATCGCCGCCCATCTTGTGACCTTCCAGCAGGATCACCTCGGCCCCCATCTGCGCGGCCCCTGCCGCAACCGACAAACCGCCCGACCCGGCGCCGATGACCAGGATATCTGTTTTCAGCTCTTTCATGGAATTCAGGCGTCCTTTTTCCCGCGCAGGGCTTTGATCAGAATGGGCAGAGCGGCCAATACGCACAAGCCTATGATCGGACCGACAACAAAAGGTTCCCAAAGCAGCGAAACATCCGGCGTTTCGCCGCGATCAAAGACACCACCCAGGCCGACACCAATCCAGGTGTAGACAATCCCGCCCGGAATGATGCCCAGCGCCGTGGTGAACAGGAAGTTGCGGAACTTCACGCCCACCAGTGCCGGGACCAGATTGGCTACAAAGAACGGAACCACGGGCACAAGACGCAGCAGAAACAGGACCGAGATTTCATTCTCGCGCAGGCCGTCCTTGAGTTTCTTGATGGTCCCTTCCGAGGATTCGAGGCGCGCCGTCAACGACTCACCCAAGCCCCAGCGCGCAGCCAGAAAGATGGCGGATGCGCCGATCGTGGCTGCGAACACGTTGAACGCGGTGCCTGCGAACAGTCCGAACAGGAAACCACCGGTCATCGAGGCGACGGCTGCTCCGGGCAGGGAAAACGCCACGATCACGATATAGATCCCAATGAAAGCTGCGGCCATGGCCCAGTAATACTCATCCCGCCAGGCCAACAGGGCCTCGCGATTGTCGCGCAGGGTTTCAAAACTCAGGTAGTCCCCAAGGGTGAAGAACCCCACCGCGGCAACGGTCAGGATCACAAGCAATGGAATATGGCGCGCAAACCCGCTGCGCGGTGCTTGGGTCGTTTCGCTCATCTTACTGTCCGGCTTTGATTGTTTCATTCCGACCTCAACATGCGCTGCCCGACGGTCCTGCAACAGGCCCCTCACGCGGCCTTGAACTCTGGGACCGGGAATGTGAGGGTTCGGGGCGCAAAAAACCGGATTCTGAAATCTTTTAACCGGCCAGGTTACAGAATTGTTGCAAAAGGCGCGAAAACCCGTGCCTTGGGGTTTGACTTACCCCCCGCTTGGCAGTAGAGGACGGGCTTCGAACACTCGGGCCAGGCGAATCCGCGCCGCACCCACCGCTATAGATTGGAGACGGAGCGATGAAACGCACCTATCAGCCTTCGAACCTGGTTCGCAAACGCCGCCACGGTTTCCGCGCGCGCATGGCCACCAAAGCCGGCCGCAAAATCCTGAACGCGCGCCGTGCACGCGGCCGTAAATCGCTGAGCGCGTAAACCGCCTCACCGATCAGGTTATGAACATGACGCCGCCGGAGGCCCCTGAGGATGGTATCAACCAACCGAGGGTCAAGCCCCCGGCGGCGTCCGTTTGCGTGCCTAAACCTCTGACCATTCTCAAGAATCGTTCTGATTTCCTGAAAGCGGCAAGGGCGCGTCGGCAAGGCACATCCTCGATGATGGTGCAGGCCCGCAGGCGCGCTTCGGACGAGGGCGCAGGCATTCGCGTCGGGTTTACGTGTTCCAAAAAGGTCGGCAATGCGGTGGCCCGCAACCGAGCCAAGCGCCGCCTGCGTGAAGCAGCCCGCGCCGTACTGCCCACACAAGGGCATGAGGGCTGGGACTATGTCCTGATCGGCCGCGCCGAGGTCACCGCCGGGCGGGCGTTTGACGCCATGCTAAACGATCTGCGCTATGCCCTGCGCAAGATCCACGCCCCTCGCAAATGACCCTACTGGCGCGCATATTCGCCCTGCCCGTGCGCGCATACCGGTTGATTTTCAGCCCCTGGGTCGGATTCAATTGTCGCTACCAGCCAACATGCTCGGCCTATGCGCTGGAAGCGCTAGAGAAACACGGCGCGATCAAAGGCGCGTGGCTGGCCACCCGTAGAATCGGGCGCTGCCACCCATTGGGCGGCACGGGGTATGACCCGGTGCCCGAAAAATCCGAAGACGGTTAGACCAGCGCCAGATTCCCTCGGTCCGTGAACCTTCGGGTCGGGATGACTTCACGATCCAACTTACCCAGCACAGTGTGGAGCAAATCCTCGTAGAATCGTGGCGAGTCGAAATACCAGCTGTGGCTGGCGGATGGCCCATCCGGGTAATCCGCGCGATTGTCATTGAAGAACTTGCCGCAATACAGGTTAACCGCCTTTTCAGGGTGGTCCGAGGGCATACCCACACGCCCCAACCGACGCGAAACGCCCACGCGCTTAACCTCAGAGATCGATAGAACCTCATCAAACGGGCTGTAGTAGCATGTCAGCCTCGTACACCGCATCAGAGATGAGGTCTTGGCGCTGCCCTCGCGAAAAGACTTGGCTGAGACATCCGCCGCGACAAAGGCGATCTGGCTGGTGGTCCAGCTGTGCTGCGCAATCTCATGGTCGTCATCGGCATAGTCCATGGCCTCGCGCACCAGAAACGTCCCCATGGAATGCGCCAGAACGTGAACATTATGGGGGCAATCCGGGGTCTGCATTTTGGACAGGCGTCTGATCCCGTCATTGAACAGCTTATCCGCCGAGCGCCGGGCATCGGCCCTGTCCGAGCTATAACCCAAGACGGATCCATCGCTTGGCCAGTCATAGCTGACGATCACACCTTTGAACCCATGGGCCTCGAGCCCCTTCCGGATTTTGCGGTGCCGCTCCAGCATCTCGAACTGCTCGGTGTTGAAGCCATGCACGAAAAAGACGATGTGGCCCTTTTCATGATCCGTCGCCCCGGCGGCCTGCTGCACCTTGTCCAGCCAGTCCGAGATTCGGATTTCATGTTTACGTGCTGGCGTCTTTACGTTGGACGGTATTGCTAGGTAGCGCGCCTTGCCCAGTTTGTTTGAATAGGTATTGCCGCTGCGTCCGCGGACGGTAAAGAAATAGTCCATTTTAAGCTCCGTCGGTAAATCCGCAGAGCATAGCACAGGCGGCGAATCCCCCAATAACGGCCCCGGTTCGCGACACCTTGCCCGCGCGCATCCTGCGCTGTAATCACGGCCTATGTTTGATGAAGCCGACGATATCCATCCGCTGTTTGCTGGCGCGCCCTCGACGACCGAGTTTAAGAAGCTGCGCAAACGCATCGTGCGCCAGACCCGTGAGGCGATCGAGCAGTACGGAATGATCGACCCCTCCGCCCATGACAAGGCCGGACAACCACCGCGCTGGCTGGTCTGCCTGTCGGGCGGCAAGGACAGCTACACCCTGCTTGCCGTCCTCTATGAACTGAAATGGCGCGGGTTGCTGCCAGTCGATTTACTGGCCTGCAATCTGGATCAGGGGCAGCCCGGCTTTCCCGCCACCGTCCTGCCCGAATTTCTGGAGCGGATGGGTGTTCCCCACCGGATCGAGTATCAGGACACCTATTCCGTTGTGATGGACAAGGTCCCTCAAGGCCGGACCTATTGCGCCCTGTGTTCGCGCCTGCGCCGGGGCAACCTGTATCGCATCGCGCGGGAAGAGGGCTGCTCGGCCGTGGTGCTGGGTCATCACCGCGATGACATTCTGGAAACTTTCTTCATGAACCTGTTCCACGGCGGGCGTCTGGCCACCATGCCCCCCAAACTGGTTAATGAGGAAGGCGACCTGTTCGTCTTCCGCCCACTGGCCCACGTAGCCGAGGCCGATTGCGAGAAATTCGCCAAGGCTATGAATTACCCGATCATTCCCTGCGATCTGTGTGGCAGTCAGGATGGGTTGCAGCGCCAGCAGGTCAAACAGATTCTCGATCAGTGGGAAAAGAACAGCCCCGGTCGCCGTCAGGTGATGTTCCGCGCCCTGACCAACGCCCGCCCCTCGCATTTGTTGGATCCAAAATTGTTCGACTTTTCAGGACTTTCCCTGGATCTTGGCAAAAAAGACGAAAATTCGGCTGAAATTCCGCAGTTGCGTTAACGTCTGACTCAGACTGGTTTCCTACGGTTCACCTTGAGCGCTCGATGCCCAAGGCCCGGAATAGCTATGCGGAAACTTCCTGATTTTGATCGTTTTCTCCGTCCTGTGACCTCTGCCCTCAGCGGGCCATCTGCGCTGGCCTTTCTGCCAGCGCTCAGCCTCGGGGCTTTTTGGCTGGGCGGCGAACGCGCGCTTGTCAGTGTGACGCTTGGGGTGCCGTTGATGTTTGCGGTGTCCGGGATTGTGAACAGTCAGTCGAAAACGCGCGCAGGGCAGGCAATCGGTGGTGTGCTGCCGAGTGATCAGTTCAATCTGGCCCTGTCAGAAAAGCTTGAAATCGCGCAACAGCAAGAGGCTGGTACAGCCTGCATCGCCATTGCAATCGACGGTTTTCCCGAGGTTGCGGATATTCACGGTCAGGCCGTCGCCGATCACATCCACCAGCAATTCTGCAGCTGCGTTCTTTCGATGATCCGCGACAATGACATTGCGATGTTGGTCGGAGACGACGGCCTGATGATCGGTCTGCATCCGTCGCAGCAGCTAGACCTCGAGGCCTGCATTCAGATGTCCGGGCGCATCCAGTCTGCGGTGGAAGAGCCGATCATGCTCAATGGAATCGGTCTCTACCTGACTTGTTCGATTGGGTTCAGCCTGAACAAAACTATCTCTGGCGATACGGTCTCGGACTGGAAAGCTGCCAGTACCGATGCGCTGACCGAGGCACAGCGCAGTGGGCCCTCGACGATTCGGGCCTATTCCTCCGAGACCCGACGCAGGTCGCTGGTCCGAAGCAATCTGCGCAAGGAGTTCGAGGCAGCGCTGGATCATGGCGATATCCGCCCGTGGTTCCAACCACAGGTATCCACGGATACCGGCCGCGTTACGGGTTTTGAGGCGCTGGCCCGGTGGGAACATCCGCAAAAAGGTGTACTGAGCCCACAAGTCTTCCTGCCCTTCGCCGAACAAGCCGACTTGATGGAGCGTTTGGGTCAGGCCATCCGGCACCACGCCTTCACCGCCATGCGGGCCTGGGAAAGGGCGGGCGTTATTGTGCCACGTATGGGTGTCAATTTCTCCTCGGATGAGCTGCGCGGACCTAGTTTGATCGACCGCCTCAAATGGGAGCTTGATCAATTCGACCTGACCCCCGACAGGCTGACGGTCGAAGTGTTAGAGACCGTCTTTTCCCGCCGTCCCGATGATGTGATCACCCGCAATGTCACCGGCCTTGCAGCTTTGGGGTGCTGTATTGATCTGGATGATTTCGGCACCGGCGATGCCTCAATCGCGTCGATCAAGCGGTTCAACGTCACGCGGATCAAGATCGATCGCTCATTCGTTGCCAAGTCTGATCAGGACCCCAGTCAGCAACAGATGGCCAGCGCCATCCTGACCATGGCCGAACGTTTGAACCTCGAGACGCTGGCGGAAGGGGTCGAGACACCGGGGGAACATGCCCTGATGGCCCAGCTTGGATGTGATCACGTGCAAGGCTTTGGTATTGGCAAGCCAATGCCGTTCGAAAAGACGCTGGACTGGATGGCTGCGCATAACGGCAAGATGAACGGGGTTCCTAAAATCGGACGCCAAACCGGCTGAATTCTTTGAAAGAGTGGCCTGGAATGCCACGACGCGACGAATTTACAGCCGATTCCGCTTGACCTTTGGGCCTGCACTCTATTGAACCCTGCGGGTGTCTTTCACTGCTCAAGGTGGCTGTCCCAGATGGACGATCAGAACAAGAATCTCATCCTTGCAACCGCGCTCAGCTTTCTCGTGATCCTGGTCTGGTTCGTGTTGTTCCCTCCGCCGGAACCCACGCCCGGAACGGAACAGACCGAGATCGCCGCAACCGAAGGGTCCGAGATTCAAACGCCCAGCGCAAGCGGCACCGGAACGGTTGGCGAGGCAACCGCGACCGCGGAAGAGGCTCAGCCCGAAGAGCAAGCGCCGCGCGTTGCGATTGATACGCCCCGCCTGAAAGGCAGCCTGTCGCTGTCGGGCGGCCGCATTGATGAGCTTTTCCTGAAGGACTACAAAGTCTCGCTTGAGGAAGACGCACCGATCGTCGAACTTCTGGCCCCCGTCGGGTCGGATTCGGCCTACTACGCCCTCTATGGCTGGGCGCCCGGTTCCGGTGTGAGCGGCACGGACGTTCCCGGCCCCAACACCCTTTGGACCCTTGAGCAGGGCGAGACATTGGGCGTAGACACCCCCATCACACTGGCGTGGGACAACGGAAACGGCCTGACCTTCCGCCGCACGGTCTCGGTGGACGAAAACTACATGTTCTCGGTGACCCAGTCGGTCGAAAACGCCACTGGCGCCGAGGTCAGCATGGCCCCGTACGGTATTCTGGCCCGCCATGGCATCGGCGAAGACGGCGATCTGCCGGGCCTCAAGAACTTCTTCATTCTGCATGAAGGCGTGATCGGCATGGCCGACGGAACTTTGACCGAGGTCGACTATGGCGATGTCCGCGACTTCGATATCGACCCGAACGAACGCGCGCAGGCCGAGGTCTATCAGGTCAAAGAGGACGGCTGGATCGGGTTCACCGATCACTACTGGATGACAACACTGATCCCCGAGCCCGGATCTGCCTTCAAAGCGGCCGCAAAATATGACTCGCGCCGCAAAATCTATCAGACCGAAACCGTGCTTCCGACCCTGACCGTGGCTCCGGGTGCAACGGAAGAGGTCAGCACCCGTCTGTTCGCGGGCGCGAAGGAATGGGAGGCCATTCGGGAATACCAATCCGAGGGCGTTCAGAAATTCATCGACAGCATCGACTGGGGTTGGTTCTTCTTCCTTACGAAACCGATTTTCTGGCTGCTGCACAACATCAACCTCCTGATCGGCAACATGGGGTGGTCCATTATCGGCCTGACGCTGATTATCAAGGCGATCCTGTTCCCACTGGCGTTCAAATCCTACGTCTCGATGGCGAAGATGAAGGAACTCCAGCCGCAGATGGAGGCCCTGAAAGAGGCGGCAGGCGACGACCGACAGAAGATGCAGCAGGGTATGATGGAGTTGTACAAGAAGGAAAAGGTAAACCCCGCTGCGGGCTGTTTGCCGATCCTGATGCAGATCCCGATCTTCTTCTCGCTGTACAAGGTGATTTTCGTCACCATCGAACTGCGTCAGGCCCCGTGGTTTGGTCCGTTCCAGGACCTCAGCGCGCCGGACCCGACCTCGATCTACAACTTGTTTGGCTTGCTGCCCTGGGCCGCACCCGCGCCTGAAAGCTTCCTTGCGCTGATCTTTATCGGGATCCTGCCCCTACTGCTGGGTATCTCGATGTGGCTGCAGCAAAAGCTGAACCCGGCACCAACCGATCCGACACAGGCGATGATCTTTGCCTGGATGCCGTGGGTCTTCATGTTCATGCTGGGCGGGTTTGCCAGCGGTCTGGTGGTTTACTGGATTGCCAACAACACCATCACCTTCACCCAGCAGTATCTGATCATGCGCAGCCAAGGGTATAAGCCGGACGTGTTCGGCAACATCAAATCCGGCTTCAAGCGCACGCCGAAAACGGACGGCAAATGAGCGGGCAGGTCTCAGCCCTCTGGCGGCACCCGATCAAGAGCCATGGGCGAGAAGCCCTGACCGAGATCACTGTACTCCCCGGGCAGACCATGCCCGGGGATCGTGTTTGGGCAGTCGCGCATGAAGCTGCCAAGACCGACGGCTCGGAATGGGCACCCTGCGTAAATTTCAGCCGCGGCGCGAAGGCGCCCAAGCTGATGGCAATCTCGGCCGAATCCCACGGCGACAGCGTGACCTTGCGCCACCCTGATCGTCCGGATCTGAGCTTTGCACCTGATACCCAGCAAGACATCTTTCTGGAGTGGGTCAAACCGCTGATGCCTGCGGATCGCGCCGCATCGGCGCGGATCGTGCGTGTGCCCGGTCGGGGCATGACCGACAGTGATTTCCCCTCGATCAGCCTGTGCAACATGGCCAGCCACCGCGCGGTCGAACAGAAGCTGGGTCGTGAGCTGTCGCCTATCCGCTGGCGCGGCAATATCTGGTTCAATGGCCTGCCCCTATGGGAGGAGTTCGATTGGCTCGGGCGTGAAGTTCAGATTGGAAAGGCCGTCTTCCATGTGCGCGAACGGATCACGCGCTGCCTGGCAACCACTGCCAACCCTGACACGGGCGAGCGGGATGCTGACACGCTTGGTGCCCTGAAAAGTTGGGACCATCAGGATTTCGGCGTTTATGCCGAGGTGATCCGAGGCGGTGAAATCCGCATTGACGACAAGGTTCAACTGCTATGAACACCCTGCCCTTCCCTCTTGCCGAAGATCCTGACGAGTTCGCGCTGGAGCGTGGGCGCAAGCTGTTTGCAGGTGAATCCGAGTTCGTCAAAGGCGTCGTCGCGATGAACGGCCTGCCCGCCCCCGACCGGCTTGAGGTCTGTTTTGCCGGACGCTCGAACGTAGGGAAATCCAGCCTGATCAACGCGCTGACTGGCACCAAGGGCCTGGCGCGCGCCTCAAATACACCGGGCCGCACGCAAGAGATCAACTTTTTCACCCAAGGCCCCGAGCTGTATTTGGTGGACCTGCCCGGCTATGGCTACGCCAATGCTCCGGTCAAGGTAGTTGAGAAATGGCAGCGGCTGTTGAAGCAATACCTTAGCGGCCGGCAAACTCTGCGTCGGGCCTTTGTTCTGATTGATGCGCGCCACGGGGTAAAGCCCGTGGATGACGAAATCATGAAGTTGCTGGACACCAGCGCCGTGACTTTTCAATGCGTCATGACCAAGGCCGACAAAGTGAAGGCCAACGACCGCGAGAAAGTGCTGAACCAAGTTCGTACAGCCCTGTCCAAACATCCTGCCGCATACCCTGAGATCGTTCTGACTTCCTCAGACAAAGGGGATGGGGTGCCAACACTCCGCTCGATCATCGCCCATCTGGAATGACCCTGATCCTGCGCGTCTTTGGTGTCCTGACCCTGCTTGCACTGCTCGCGACCAGTGCAATTCCGCAGGGCTGGATGCCCGCGCAAGGCAATGACGGTAAGATCCTACTGGTGCTTTGCACCGGAGAGGGAACGGTCGAGCAATGGGTCGATCTGGACTCGGACGATCCAATCCATGATGAACATGACACGCGCTCCATGTGCCCTTTTGCGGGGTTCACCGCGCAAGCCAATTTGCCCGGGTTTGAGTTGATCATTCCAGCGGATTTCCAATTGCAGCAGCGCTGGGATCATTCCGATTTCACCCATCGCAGTGCAGGGTTTTACGCCCGCTACGATGCGCGGGGACCACCCCGCTTCTCCTGAAACAGCGAAACCTTGTTTTGACCCTGCGCGGACCTGCGCGCGAGGGATGTCTGTATATGGAGACTTCAAATGGCAATGGACAGCCAAACTTCGGGCACAGCCCCGATGCAGAATACAGCTGCGCAAAAATTCTACTTCGCCGCGTGGCGGTGGCATTTCTACGCCGGGATTTTCGTGATCCCGTTTCTAATCATCCTCGCCGTCACCGGTTTGATGATGATGTTTATCACTCAGTTTGACGGGCGCGATGGCGAGAAGATCGCCGTCACGGTCGAAGGCAAGGCCCTGCCCGTCTCGCAACAGGCCGAGGTCGCTTTGGCCGAGGTTCCCGGGCAGGTCATCGAATGGATCGGCCCCAAGGCCGAGGATCTGGCCACCGTCTTCCGCATCAAAACCGATGCAGGCCAACTTTTGGTCGCGGTTGACCCTTACGCTGGTCAGGTTCTGGAAATCTGGGATCGCCGTGCTGGGTGGTATGATCTGGCGGACAATATCCACTCGACCCTTCTGATCGGCACCACTGGCGACCGCATCCTTGAAATCGCGGCAGGATTGAGCCTCGTTCTGGTGTTCACCGGCCTCTATCTATGGTTGCCGCGCGGCAATGCGATGACGGGTTTTGTGCCTAATCTTAAGGCGCGAGGGCGTGCGTTTTGGAAGTCCCTGCACGCAGTGGTCGGCTTCTGGATGTCGCTATTGCTGATCGTCTTCCTTGTCTCGGGCCTGTCCTGGGCCGGGGTCTGGGGCGGTATGATCGTTCAACCCTGGAGCAGCTTCCCAGCCGAGAAATGGGACAACGTTCCCTTGTCGGATGAAACCCATGCCAGCATGAACCACGGTCATCAGAACGACGTGCCGTGGGCGCTTGAGCAAACGCCCATGCCTTCCTCCGGCTCTGACGCGGGCATTGAGGGCGTGCCAGAGGGCACTTTAGTCGATATCGACGCGCTAGTCGCTTTGGGGACGGCATTGGAGATGAGCGGACGATTCCGAGTGGCCTATCCGGGCGGCAAAGATGGCGTCTGGACGCTCAACCGCGACAGCATGAGCAGCGACTCGACCGATCCCGTGAACGACCGAACTGTCCATGTCGACCAATACACCGGCAAAATCCTGGCCGATGTACGGTATACGGACTATTCGCTGATGGGCAAATCCATGGCCGTTGGGATCCCATTCCATATGGGGTTGATGGGCACGTGGAACTTCATTCTCAACGTGGTGTTCTGCCTATCGGTGATCTTCGTCTGCGTCTCGGGCGTGGTGATGTGGGTCAAGCGCCGCCCGCAAAAGGCGCGTCGTCTGGCGGCTCCACCGATGCCTGCGGAATTGCCGCTGTGGAAAGGCGCGGTCCTGATCGGGCTGTTCACAGCTATGGCTTTCCCGCTGGTAGGGCTGACCCTGTTGGGTGTACTGGCCTTCGACCTGCTGATCCTCAGCAATATTCCCGCGATGAAACGCGCGATGAGCTGATCTGAACAGGGTTCGCGCCAACCCGGCGCGGCTCTCGTATTCTGCATTTGCAGCGGTATGGTCTTGGCAGCCCGGTCCAAACGCCCTAACAGGGTGGATCAGAGGACTGACAGCCATGAAGACACGAGACATGAACCGGGACTGGATCGCCACCGCTGCAACCCTTAACAGCGCTTTGCCCTATTTGCAGCGCTACGATGGCGCGATTGTCGTCATCAAGCTGGGTGGCCACGCCATGGGCAGCGACGAGGCGATGGACAGCTTTGCCCGCGACGTGGTGCTGATGCGGCAGGTCGGTGTGAACCCGGTGATCGTGCATGGCGGCGGACCGATGATCAACGCGATGCTCAAACAGCTGGACATCCAGTCCGAGTTTGTGGGCGGCAAGCGCGTCACCGACAAAGCGACGGTCGAAGTGGTCGAGATGGTCCTGTCCGGCCTCGTGAACAAGCGGATCGTGCAGGCGATCAACCGTCAGGGCGGCACCGCTGTGGGCCTGTCGGGAAAGGACGCCAACCTGATGACCTGCGAACAGACCGATCCTTCGCTGGGCTTTGTAGGGTCTCCGTCGAAGATGGACCCCAAGGTCCTGCACGACCTGTTCTCGCATGACGTGATCCCGGTCATCGCGCCTCTAGGCGCGGGCACCGAGGGAGAGACCTTTAACGTCAACGGCGACACCGCTGCGGGGGCTATCGCCTCGGCACTGAAAGCGGATCGCCTGCTGCTGCTGACGGACGTCTCGGGCGTCAAGAACGCTGCTGGCGACGTCGTGACCGAGCTGAAGGCCGGTCAGATTCGCGAAATGACTCTGGAAGGCACCATTGCCGGTGGTATGATCCCCAAGACCGAAACCGCGCTTGATGCGCTGCATAGTGGAGTGCGCGCGGTGGTTATTCTGGACGGGCGCGCGCCCAACGCGGTCCTGCTGGAGCTGTTCACCGAACACGGCGCCGGGTCGCTGATACGCCCCGACTAATACCAAACCGGAGGAGATATGACCCAACAGCCCGCCTCCTCTCACCACAGCTATGACCGTGTTGAACACGCAGCCCAGCGGGTTGGGCTGATCGTCATGGGCGCGCTGCACCCGCGTCAGGTTCAAGCGAAACAACTGGATGGCGGAACGCTGATCCTTTTGGGCACAGGGCCCGAGTTCTGGCCCCAGTTGAAAGCCGCGCCGGAATGGCAGGACAAGGACCCGGTAGATCGTTTGTCACTCCGTGTGGTTGGGCAATTGGCACAGGAATTGGGCGCCGAGGCGCATTTTCCCTTCGGCGGCCCTCCCTACGCGCCGTTCATCGACTGGGCATTGAAATCAGGGCGGACCTTCAGCAGCCCTGTGGGCGCGCTGGTGCATGATCAGATGGGCATGATGATCTCGTTGCGCGGCGCGCTTCATTTCGCCGATGAATTCCCAATACCCCTGGCAACCGCCCCTTCGCCATGCACCTCATGCGCAGCGCCTTGCACACATACCTGCCCTGTGGGCGCGCTGAATGATCAGAGCTTCTACAATGTCGAGGCCTGCCACAACCACCTCGCCACGCCCGAAGGGCAGATCTGCATGACCGGAGGGTGCCTCGCGCGCCTCTCCTGCCCTGTCAGCGCCCGCGCAGGCCGAGACCCGGACCAATCCGCACATCATATGAGGGCCTTTCATCCGTCATGACACACACCCTGATCCTGACCCGCCATGCCAAGTCCAGCTGGGATGAACCCAACCTCAGTGATCATGAGCGACCACTGAACAAACGTGGGCGAGCGTCAGCCCCAGCGATTGGATCTTGGCTCAAGAATAACGGCTGGGTTCCGGATGAGCTTCTGAGCTCGAACTCTGCCCGCACGCGTGAGACTTGGGACCATATGGGTCTGAATGCTGAAAACGCCTACTACGCCTATGACCTCTATCTGGCGGGGCCTGATGCGATGCTGGCTGAGTTGAAGACGGCAACAGGCCGAACTGTGATGATGCTGGGCCACAATCCCGGGATTGCCCAGTTCGCGGCTCAGCTTGTCGAAACCGCGCCCGAGCACGCTCGGTTCCACGACTACCCGACCTGCGCCACAACGGTGATCCAGTTTGAGATCGACAAGTGGTCCGACATCCAGAAGCAAAGCGGCAAGGTCTTGGGCTTCGCGATCCCGCGCGAGCTTCTGAAATGAAAAAAGGCGGGGCAAAACCCCGCCTTTTCCTTTGATGTAATCTCGATCAGTGCCCGAGGATCTGGCTGAGGAACAGCTTGGTGCGTTCGCTCTTCGGGTTGTTGAAGAACTCTTCCGGTTCGTTCTGTTCCACGATCTGGCCGGCATCCATGAAGATCACGCGGTTGGCGACCTGACGAGCAAAGCCCATCTCGTGGGTCACACAGAGCATGGTCATACCTTCTTCGGCCAGCTCAATCATGGTGTCGAGCACCTCTTTGATCATCTCCGGGTCAAGCGCCGATGTCGGCTCATCGAACAGCATAATCCGCGGCATCATGCAAAGCGATCGGGCAATCGCCACACGCTGCTGCTGACCACCGGACAGCTGCCCGGGATACTTCAGCGCCTGATCGGGGATCTTCACCTTTTCAAGGAAATGCATCGCGCGCTCTTCAGCCTCTTTCTTGGGCGTCTTGCGCACCCAGATCGGGGCCAGCGTGCAGTTCTCCAGAATGGTCAGATGCGGGAACAGGTTGAAGTGCTGGAACACCATGCCAACCTCGGACCGAATCTTGTCGATGTTTTTCAAGTCATTGGACAGTTCGATACCGTCCACCACGATCTTGCCCTGCTGGTGTTCTTCCAGCGCGTTCAGGCAGCGGATCAGGGTGGATTTGCCCGAGCCGGACGGGCCCGCGATAACAATCCGCTCGCCTTGGTTGACGGTCAGATTGATGTCACGCAGCACGTGGAACGAGCCGTACCACTTGTTCATTCCGCTAATGTCGATGGCGACCTCGTCGCTCACCTGCATCTTCGAGCGGTCGATTTCGCGGTCAATTGCAAGTTCAGACATGTGTTGAACTCCTTAGTGATGATCGGTGGCAAGGCGACGCTCGAGCCACTGAGAATATTGAGAGATGCCGTAGCAGACGACGAAGAACAGAAGCGCGGCAAAGCCCAGAAGCTCCCAATAGACGCCGTTCCATTCGGTTGACGCCAGGATGGGGCCTCGGATCATGCCCACCAGATCGAACATCGAAATGACCGAAACCAGTGTGGTGTCCTTGAACAGGCCAACGGCCACGTTCACGATACCAGGGATCGAGATCTTCAGAGCCTGCGGCAGGATGATCAGACGCATCGCCTGCGGGTAATCCAGACCAAGGCTGTCTGCTGCTTCATACTGTCCACGTGGAAGCGCTGCCAGACCGCCGCGGATCACCTCGGCGATATAGGCGGCTGAGAACATGGTGATCATGATCACAACGCGCAGGAACAGGTCGACCGTGCTGTCAGGCGGGAAGAAGTAGGCCAGCATCACCGAAGCCACAAACAGCAGCGTGATCAGAGGCACGCCACGGATGAATTCGATGAAGATGACGCTCACCCATTTGATCAGCGGCATGTCGGACTGGCGGCCCAGTGCCAGGGCAATGCCCAGCGGAACCGACAGCGACACACAAGTGACACCCAGCATCATGTTCAGCATGAAGCCACCAAGATCACGGCTGGGAACAGCTGTAAGCATCGCGTCTTCAGAAGCACCTTCCGGTATCAGCGCTCCGCCAACATTCCAAACGACAAGCGCCACAACGATGGCCCCGAAGAAGCCGGCCGCAAAGCTGTTCTTGCCGAATTTCTGGAAAACGGCGCCGCCCGCGACGCAACCCAGCAGAGCCACAAGCGGGACCAGAATGGTGCCACCCCAGATCAGCCAGAACGCAATGAACGGGTAGAGCGCCGTGAAGATCAGCATTTTGCGCGGCAAGTCGAAGAACAGCACCGGCGCAAAGGCCACCAGCATCAGCACAAAGGCCAGGTTGGGGCGCCAGTACGCGTCAACCGGGTATTTGAAGCCGTAGATCAGCTGAGGCCAGCGTTCGGTCAGAACCGCGAAACACGCGCCTGTCTTGCCACCCAGAATCTCTCGACACTCTGCCAGCGAGTTCGCATTCCACACCCCGTTCAGAATCCACGGCAACGTGTTCTTCAGAAGGATGTAGATCAGGATCAGCGACAGAACCGTCAGGATGGTGTTGGCAACGCCAGAGAACAGGTTCTCACGCAGCCATTTGACCACGCCCGTCTCATTCGCCGGGGGCGGAGAGGGAGGGATGGTACCTTCGGCCACGAAAGCGATCGGATTGGTTGTTTGATCGGCCATGGCTCAGCGCTCCTTCAACTTGACGGATGCGTTGTAGACGTTCATCACCATCGAGATTACCAGCGAGGCGGTGAGGTAGAACAGCATCAAGAGCAGAACACATTCGATCGCACGACCGGTCTGGTTCAGGGTGATACCGCCCAGCGTCGCGGTGATATCCGCGTAGCCCACGGCAATCGCCAGAGACGAGTTTTTGGTGATGTTGAGATACTGCGAAATCAGCGGCGGTATAATCACCCGCAGCGCTTGCGGCAGAATGACCAGATTCATGATCCGACCCTGACGCAGACCCAGAGCGGCCGCAGCCTCGGTCTGACCTTTTGAGATCGCCTGAATACCGGCCCGCACGTTTTCCGCGATGAAGGCCCCAGTGTAGATCGACAAAGCGAACCACAAAGCGATCAGAGGACCACCAACCTTGATACCTCCGCTGAAGTTAAAGCCCTTCAGCGCGGGAATGTCCCAAGTCAGGCCCATCAGAACCATCAGCAACGCAAACGGCACCAGCCAGACGCCCAGCTTCACCAGCAGCGTTCTGGGGCGTTCACCGGTCTCTTCCTGCTTCTTGGTCGCCCGCTTTTCGATCTCGCGCGAGGCGAACCATGATCCGACCAGACCGGCAATCACCAGCAGCCAGTTCAGAATGGTTGCACTGAACAGGCCATGCGCGAATTCCGGACGGGGGATATAGACCCCACGGTTGGTGAAGGCGAAGGCATCAAACAGCATGCTCGACGTCGGGTTGTCACCGCGGAACGCCCGCGGCCCCGGCAGAACGGCCGTCATGATCGTGAAGATGATGATGATCCAGATCAGAACCGGAATGTTGCGGAAGATCTCGACATAGACCGCCATCAGCTTTGAGACGAGCCAGTTGTTTGAGAGCCGCAGAACCCCGGCGATCACTCCGAATATCGTTGCGGTGATACAGGCCAGAAACGCCACGAGAAGCGTGTTCAAAAGCCCCACAACCGCAGCCCGCCCATGCGAGGACTGGCTGTCATATTCGATCAGACGCTGGTTGATGTCGTACCCGGCGGAATCGCCGAGGAACGTGTAGGATATGTTCAGGCCGGCGGCCCGAAGGTTCTGGATCAGGTTGTTGCCCAGATACCAAATGGATAGCGCAATAGCGATAGCCGCGATCACCTGAAAGGTCAGCGATCTGTAGCGGGTATCGTTTATGAGCATCGACAGCCGAAAATCAGCTTTCGGCGGGTCAGTCATAGTCGACATATTTTGGAATCCCCGTAGCTAGCGGACTTTGTTTTTATGGCGAGGTTGTCCCCGCTCTGTGTCCGTTCGCGTAAGCTTTAGTGAAAAAGGGCGCAGGATGTCCTGCGCCCTTTTCCGTGGATGTCTTAGCGGAAAGGCGGCGAGTACAGCAGGCCGCCTTCGGTCCACTGAGCGTTCAGGCCGCGTGCCAGACCGATCGGAGTTTCTTCACCGATGTTCTTGGCAAACACTTCACCGTAGTTGCCGTCCGCCTTGATGGCGCGCATGGCCCACTGTGCGTCCAGACCCAGCATCTCGCCCAGGGTACCTTCGGTGCCCAGCAGACGGTTGACTTCCGGGTTGTCGGTGCCAGCTGCCAGCTCGTCGATGTTCGCCGAGGTCACGCCCAGCTCTTCAGCCGAAACCAGAGCGTTCAGGGTCCAGCGGACAACATCGCCCCACTCGTGATCGCCGTGACGGACCAGCGGGCCCAGCGGCTCTTTCGAGATGATTTCGGGCAGGAGGACGTGGTCACCAGGGTTTTCGAACGTGGCGCGGGTTGCGGCCAGGCCCGAAGCGTCGGTGGTGTAAACGTCACATGCGCCAGCCAGGTACTGCTGCTGCGCTTCGGCGTTGGTTTCGATCGGAACCGGCTCGTAGCTGATGTTGTTGGCACGGAAGAAATCGGCCAGGTTCAGCTCGGTGGTGGTGCCGGTCTGGATGCAGACAGTTGCGCCGTCCAGTTCCTTGGCGGAGCTTACGCCCAGTGCCTTGGGAACCATGAAGCCCTGACCGTCATAATAGTTCACGCCGGTGAATTCGAACTTCAGGTCGACGTCGCGGCTGAAGGTCCATGTGGTGTTACGGGCCAGCATGTCGATCTCGCCCGAGGCCAGAGCGGTGAAGCGCGTCTTGCCGGTGGTCGGAACGAATTCAACTGCGTTTGCGTCACCCAGAACAGCGGCGGCAACGGCACGGCACAGCGATACGTCGAAGCCTTTCCATTCGCCATTCGCGTCAGGTGCAGCGAAGCCAACCAGACCGGTGGTCACACCACAGTTCAGAGTGCCGCGCGCCTTGACGTCGTCTACAGTTCCCGCCGCGGCAGCACCTGCAGCCAGACCGGCCACTGTTGCCGCGCCCAAGATTACGGATTTTTTCATTTTTACCTCTTCCTGATTTTCCGCCCCGGTATGGGCGGCTCTGCCCGGCATAGTGGATGCCGGAAAGGTTACCCCAAAGGTGTCTCCCCTTTAGTGGGCTTGAGTTTGGTCGCATTCATAAACAAACGTCAAGGGTCGGATCAGGGAAAACGATGGGTCTCCGCCTCTGGATTAGGCAGATGCGTAAAAAAACCAACGTTGGAAGGATCAAACAGAGAGATCGAAGAAGGTCTTGGCGTGCAAAAACGCGGCTTTCTTTGTTTCCGCCACGGCGTGGGCTTCGTCATCATGGCCCCATTGTTCGATCTGCCAGGCCTCATCAAGTCGCGAAATGCGCCATATCTCGTCCGGTTCGCGCCAGTCCTGCGCCGCGGCAAATCCCAGAATCAACGAACCAGACAAGCTGACCAGATCGTGGAAGGCCGCCAACTGAAACGCATCCAGCGCATGGACCTGCTGACGCAGCTGCGCCAAAGCCTCAGCTGATTGGGGCTGATGCAGGACGCCCGCCACGGGAATCAGACGTGCCTGTAGTGTCTCGGCAGCCCAGTCCAACGCGGGATCCCAGTCTGCGGCCTGACGCTCCTGCAGTTCCTGAGGATGGGTGGCGCGATAGCACAGCAGATCGGAGTCACCATAGTCCGCCAGCATATCCGCTACTTCGCCGTGCTGGATGCGCACCTTGTCGATCGCCGCATTGGCCGAGCGGGTAAAGGGCATGGTGGTCGGGTCCACCTCTTTGTCTTGTGCATCCCATTCAGCGGCAACGGCTTCAGCCATCGCTTTGGTCGGCAGAATCAATGCGGCCTTGGCCGGCGTTTTGACCCGGCGGCCATCCAGCTCGACCGTATAGCCGTCCTCGGCCTCGACCGTGATGCTGTTTGTCCAAAAGCGTTTCGGTTTCCAGTCGCTCATGTCTTCACTTCCAAAGAGTGGCCAGCGTATCCGGCAGCTGGTCGAATGTTTCAATCACACAAGAGGCCGCACTTAGCGCAGCAGTGTCATGGTACCCCCACGACACCCCGATCCCGGTCACGCCAGCAGCAGCGGCCATATCCATGTCAAAGCTGGTATCCCCGATCATGACCGCGTGCGCGGCCTCAACACCGGTTTCCGCCAGCGCAGTCTGAACCATCGACGGATGAGGTTTTGACGGGTGATGATCCGCCACCTGCCGGGTCACGAAATAGCGCTCCAACCCATGCGCTTCGACCAGCGCATCCAGACCGCGTTGCGATTTGCCCGTGGCGACGCCAAGCAAAATCTCTGGCACTGCATGCAGGGCTTCAATCGCGTCGCGCGCGCCGGGATAAAGGGGGGAACTCGCGGCGCCGAGATCTAGCCGGTATGCGTGATAGGCCCGTTTGTACCCTTCAACCAATTGCGCTTGAACCGTCGTCGACTGCTGTGGCACAAGCTGTGCAATGGCCAAAGGCAACGACAGACCGACAATCGAAAGAATGGCCTCGCGGCTTGGCACCTCGACCGAGGCGGCCTGAAAACTGGCCGTCATCGAATGAACGATACTGCCCTGACTGTCGACCAGCGTGCCATCGACATCGAACAGGACCAAACGCAGGGGTGCGCTCATTGCAGCTCCTCGAAGGGGTCGTCGGCGGCAAGGTCTTCGGTCCAGCCAAACGTCTCCCAGCTGTGCTTCATGTGCTCGGGCAGCGGGGCTTCGACCGTGATCGGCTTGTGGGTCATCGGGTGCTGGAAAGACAAGCGCCGTGCGTGCAGGTGCAGCTTTTTACTGATGATCCCGCCCAATTGCGCACCCCAGCCATCGCCAAGGTTTTCCTGACCCGAGCCACCATATTTGCCGTCACCAATGATCGGATGCCCGATCGCGGCCATATGCGCGCGCAGCTGATGGGTACGGCCCGTAATCGGTTCCATCGCGACCCAAGCGGCTCGGCCCGCGACACGATAGAGCGTCGCGTAATGGGTATGTGCCCGCTTCGCCCCCGGCGTGCTATCGATGTCACCCATATGGACGGGGATCATCTTCTCACCTTCGCCCTGTTTTCCATGACCAGAGGCCTTGACCAGACCGGTCTTGATCTCGCCGAGATAGGGCGTCGGCACACCGGCGACCAGCGCCCAATAAATTTTGCGTGTATCGCGGTGGCGGAAGGCAGCAGTCAGCCCCTTGGCGGCCTCTCGCGTGCGGGCCAGCAGCAGAACGCCCGAGGTGTCCTTATCCAGCCGATGGACCAGCCGCGGGTTCTCATCATAGCCAAAGCGTAGAGCCTCAGACAAGCTGTCGACGTGGCGGGTCTGGCCGCTGCCGCCTTGCACCGCAAGGCCGTGCGGTTTGTTCAGCGCGAGGATATGATCGTCGCGATAGATCACGCAGGACTGGATCATCTTCGCATCCGCGTCGGACACGCCGCGCTTCACCTCAGCCGGTTTGTGATCGGCATCCGGCAGAGGCGGAACACGGACGACCTGCCCGACCTCCAGCCGGGTCGAGGCCTTGGCGCGGCTGCCATCTACGCGCAGCTCACCCTTGCGGCACATCTTTTCGATCCGCCCCTGGCTGACATGAGGAAACAGGCGGCGCAGCCAGCGATCCACACGCTGATCTCCGTCACCTTCTGCGACCGTAATCATCTGCACGCCACTCATGCCATCGCCCCTTGTCCCGCACGGCCGATCCGCCCGGAGTATCCTGTTGCCACTGCCTTAGAAAACATGCGCGTCTGTGGCCTGCAACGGGTCGAGAGTCAAGCAATCGTAGGCGTTTCAGATGTTCAAGAAATCCCATGTCGCCCGGCCCCGTCTCGAAACCGCCCTGCGCCTGCGGTACCCTCCCGCCGGATCGCTTCCAGACCGTTGGCCCATTCAACCTTTAGCCCATCACGCACTGACATCCCACGCGTTTCGATGATCGAGCGTCGGTCGGCCCGCACAGCCTCCTGCGGGAAACGGGCGATGTCGTAGGCCATAGCCTCGGCAGCGGCCCGCGCTTCTCCATGCGGCACGAGTTTCTCTGCCAACCCGATCTGATAGCACTCTTCAGCCTCAACCTTGCGCCCGGTCAGAGCGATCTCAAGCGCTTTGCCCTGCCCAACCAAGCGCGGCAAGCGAACTGTGCCGCCGTCCATCAGGGTTATTCCCCAACGACGACAAAACACCCCAAGGTAAGCCGTCTCAGCCATCACCCGTATGTCGCACCACAAGGCCAACTCCATCCCGCCGGCGACGGCAGCACCGTCGATGGCTCCGATGACTGGCTTTGACAATTCCAGCCGAGATGGCCCCATTGGCCCGAGCATCGAGGTGGCGGATCCGATAGGAAAACTGTGTTTCTCGTAGTAGGCCTCACCCAATTCAGGGTCAGCCAGACTGGCGGCCAACTTTAGGTCCCACCCGGCACAGAAATTGCCCCCCTTTCCCCAGAAAACGGCAACCTTTGCGGGGCCGTGTTCGAACTCGAGAAACGCATCCACCAGAGCCTTCGCGTGATCCGGGTCAACAGCGTTCCGCGCCTCGGGCCGGTCATGGATGATGGTCCAAACGTCTTCGGTTTTGTCTATGGAAACGGGCATGACATGTCCTCCCTCATGGTCATTGACCCAAGGGAAGCCGGACGGGCGCCTCCTGTCGCCTGTGACGCCACGGCAGCACGAAATTGACCCTGCGTTACCCGCTGTTGCGCTGCGTACGCAGCTTGGCGAAATAGTCCAGCCGCTTCTTCAACTCTCGCTCGAACCCACGTTCGACCGGTCGATACAGCACAGGCCGCTTCATCGTCTCGGGGAAGTAGTTCTGACCCGAGAACCCATCTTCTGCATCGTGGTCATAGGCGTAACCGTCGCCGTAGCCCTGATCCTTCATCAACGACGTGGGCGCGTTCAGGATGTGCTTGGGCGGTGGCTCACTGCCAGATTGTTTGGCCAGGCGCATCGCGGCCTTGTAGCCCACATATGCCCCGTTCGATTTCGGGGCCAGCGCCAGATAGACCAGTGCCTGCGCCAGCGCCAGCTCTCCCTCAGGAGAGCCGAGCCGTTCGTAGGTTTCCCACGATTGCAAACAAATCGCCTGCGCCTGAGGGTCGGCCAGACCGATATCCTCAACCGCCATGCGGGTAATGCGACGGGCCAGATAGCGCGGGTCCTCGCCCCCGGTCAGCATCCGTGCAAACCAGTAGAGCGCTGCGTCCGGGTCCGAACCGCGCACCGATTTGTGCAAGGCCGAGATCAGGTTATAGTGCTCATCGCCGGATTTGTCGTATTTCGCCGCGCGCCGCATCAGACGCGTCGACAGCGCATCCGGGTCCAGCGGCGCGTCAACCTTCCAAGCGGCGACCTGTTCGATGAGGTTCAGCAAAGCTCGCCCGTCGCCATCTGCCATCTCGTGTAGCGCATTACGTGCGGCAGGCGTGAGGGAAAGCGCTTTGCCCAGTTCTTTTTCGGCCCGCTGGGTCAGACGTTCCAGATCTGCAAGGCTCAAACGCTCCAGTACCAGAACCTGCGATCGGCTCAAAACCGCGGCGTTCAACTCGAACGAGGGGTTTTCCGTTGTCGCCCCGACCAGCAGGATGGTGCCGTCCTCCATATGGGGCAGAAACCCGTCCTGCTGCGCTTTGTTGAAGCGGTGGATCTCATCCACGAACAGCAACGTCCCCTGCCCGTTCTGACGCCGGATCTTTGCCGCTTCGAATACCTTTTTCAGATCCGGCACACCCGTAAAAATGGCGCTGATCTGAACGAAGTGCAGATCGGTTTCCTGCGCCAGCAACCGCGCGATGGTCGTTTTACCTACGCCCGGAGGCCCCCAGAAAATCAGACTGGACAGGCTGCCCGAGGCCAGCATGACCCCCAATGGCGCGTCGGGGCCAAGAACCTGCTCTTGCCCGATCACCTCGGCCAGCGTTTGCGGGCGCAGGCGGTCTGCCAAAGGGCGGTGCGGGTTCGCGGCAGGCTCGGCCGCCCCGGTGTCGAAAAGATCGCTCATGCGCTACAGCCGGAATCGCAGGGACAGGCTGCGGCCGCCACGTTGGATCAGCATGTTGATCCTGCGCCCCGGATCGGTCAGCGCGCGCACCACGTCGTTGGGACGCGCGATGTCTGCGCCATTGATCGCCTCCAGAACATCGCCTGCACGCAGACCCGCACGGGCGCCATATGGGCCGGGGTTAACAACAACAACGCCGGACTGGGACAGTTTAAGCCCCAGATCAATGATCACAGCCGGGTTGACGCCCGAGACGGTCAGTTCGGGCAGTACAGTGCTTTCATCCAAGGTCGTCTTTTCGGCATCTGGCGTATCCGGCGCGCGGATCAGCGCCACTTCAACGTCGTCGCTTTCCTCACCGCGCAGCCGAGTCAGAATGGATGTGCCTCCGACCCCAGCCACGGACATGCGGAATTTCATTTCAGCCGGAGAGTTCACCTCATCCCCGTCCACATGAGTAACCACATCGCCAACCCGCAATCCGGCCTCAGCCAGAGGGCTGAGGTCGTGCAAATCCGAGATCACCACGCCCATAGGGATCACCAGACCCAGAGACTCGGCGATATCAGCGCTCATGTGCTGGCCGCTCATGCCCGCCCATGGGCTGACAAACGTGTCATTGCCATCTTGCGCCTGCCGCAGGAACTCGGCCACCAGATTGGCGGGAATGGCGAAACCGATCCCGTTCGAGCCACCAGACCGCGTCAGAATGGAGGTGTTGATCCCGATTAGATCGCCGTTCACGTCAATCAGGGCCCCGCCCGAGTTGCCCGGATTGATCGCCGCATCGGTCTGAAGAAAATAGCCGCGCGCATTCCCGGTCGCGGTGCCGGTGCGCGCCAATCCCGAAATAATGCCCGAGGATACCGTCTGCCCGATCCCGAACGGGTTACCGATCGCCAAGGCCAATTCACCCACCTCAACATGATCCGAATCGCGCATATTCAGGAAGGGCAGGTCCTGAGCCTCTTCCAGCCGCAGGATCGCGATATCGCTTTCCTCGTGGCCCAAAACCACCTCGGCGGTGAATTCGCGCCGGTCGGTTGTGACCACACGGATTTCAGTGGCCGAGCCAACCACGTGGTAATTCGACACCACATAGCCATCCTCGGACAGGATAACCCCCGACCCGAGCGAGTTCTGGACCCTCTGCTGTGGTTCGCCAAATCCGCGGCCGAAGAAGTCCTGAAAGAACGGGTCCGAGAATAACGGGCGCGAGCGCCCCTGCCGCACGATCTTGGCATAGATATTCACAACCGCAGGCGCGGCCTCTTTCACCACGGGGGCAAAACCAAGCGAGATTTCGGCTTGGGATTGAGGGACGCGCGTCTCGGCATGGGCGAACGATGCCATGGCAACCGAAACAGCGATGAAAATCCAGCGACGCATGAGGAACCTCAATCCAGTAAAGCCCTCTGGATATGCGCCGAGCGGATCGTCAATGCAAGAAGGCCAGTCGTCAGCCTTTTTCACCTTCGTCAAAAAACGGTGTCATCTGCGCGACAATGACGGCGTTCTCGTCCAGCGCCCGCTGCATCAGGGCGCGCTCATCAGGGTCGATGTCATGCCCCTGCGCCTCGCGCTCGGCCAATGTGCCATAGCCGGTCACATCCAGAGGGGCCGTGTCAGCCTGTTTCAGGATTGCAACCGTTTCACGCACGGCCTCGGCCTCATCCACGCCGCTGGCAAAGCACATCAGGGCCGCTCCGGTCGCGCCATCCGGCAGGCCATCGCCCTCCTTGCGGCCGATCTGGACGAGCAGGGTATAGACTTGCTGACGAGAGGGTTTCTTTTGCTTTTCCATGCAGGGGGCCATAGCTCTGCACCTTTGCACGGTCAAGCATTTGCAAGGGGTGGACAACTCTGCATAGTGGTATTTTCACAAACCACTAGGGATGTTTGATGACCTTTCCAGATTTCATTACCGACTTTCCCAGCCTTGACGTTCCCTTCCCCGAGGACGTCGTACAAACCGCTGTGATCCGCTCAGATGTCGGGCTGGTCGCGTTTTTCACTTTCCTGAAGGATTTTGAACTGCCGATGCACGCCCATAAGGCCCAATGGGGCACTGTCATCGAAGGCGAGGTAGAGCTGACGATAGGGGAAGAAACCAGAATCTATCGCCCCGGCGATAGCTACTCCATCCCGGACGGGGTCGAGCATGGCGGTAAGATCAAGGCAGGCTCACGCGTGATCGACGTGTTTGAAGAGCCGGACCGCTATCCGGTCAAAGCCTAGCAAAAAAGGCCGCAGCACTGGGCTGCGGCCAATCGTTTTGATAAAGTGCGCTTAGTCACGCAGCAGCTCGTTGATCCCGGTTTTCGAGCGGGTCTTTTCGTCCACCCGTTTCACGATCACCGCGCAATAGAGGCTGATGTTGTTCTTAGACGGCATCGAGCCTGCAACGACCACGGAATAGGGCGGAACCTCACCATAGGTGACTTCGCCGGTCTCACGGTCGACGATCTTGGTCGATTTGCCGATGAACACACCCATGCCCAGAACCGAGCCTTCGCGCACGATGCAGCCTTCGACCACCTCAGAGCGCGCGCCGATAAAGCAATTGTCTTCGATGATGGTGGGGCCAGCCTGCATCGGCTCCAGCACGCCGCCGATCCCGACGCCGCCCGACAGGTGCACGTTTTTGCCGATCTGCGCGCAGGAGCCGACGGTCGCCCATGTATCCACCATGGTGCCTTCGTCGACATAGGCGCCGAGGTTCACGAAGGAAGGCATCAGCACTGCGCCCGGCGCGATATAGGCAGACTTGCGGACAACGCAGTTGGGCACGGCACGGAAACCGGCGGCCTTCCAGTTGTCTTCGCTCCAACCGGCGAACTTGCTGTCCACCTTGTCCCACCAGCCACCGGCCTGAGGGCCGCCTGTCTGAATTTCCATGTCCTTGATACGGAAGCCCAGCAGAACCGCCTTCTTGGCCCACTGGTTTACATGCCAGTCACCGCTCTCCAGCTTTTCGGCAACGCGCAATGCGCCGCTGTCCAGCGCGTTCAGCGTGTCTTCGATGGCTTCGCGCTGTTCGCCAGTGGTTGCGGGCGTGATCGTATCGCGCGCCTCCCAGGCGGATTCGATGGCGGCTTCCAGTTGCGCATTGGACATTGGGCGTCTCCCTACAGAATCTGTTCGTGTCGGTGTGGCCTATACGAAAGCCAAGCCCACGGCGCAATGCGACTAACAGGGGCTCTTTTGCGGCGGAATCGTCCGAGCCTCAGCTGGCGCGACGGATATGCCGGATCAGGATGGTCGTTGCGGCGCCAAGATCCTTGTGTTTCAGCGCCTGAACAATCGCAAGATGATCCTTGTCGACACGCTGCCTCCACTTGGGTCGCCAATGGGCGAACAGGTGGCGAGCGCTGGCGATATGAAGGTCATCAATCGTGTGCAGCAGGCGCGGCATGCCGCAGGGCGTCAGGAGCGCCCGGTGAAAGACCCGGTTACGTGTTTCCCAGTCCGGCATGGTCTGCGCCTCGTCACAGGCAATCCGCGCCTCATCCATGCGCTTCACATCACCGGGCGTCATGTTCTGCACGGAATGTTGCAGGGCCAAAGGTTCAAGCACCACGCGCATTTCGACCACTTCGCGCACCTCGGCCGGGTCGAGAACAGCGACACGCATACCGCGCCGCGGTTCGCTTTTGGCAAGGCCATGCCCCTCGAGCCGAAGCAGAGCCTCGCGCACGGGGACATGGCTGGTCTCAAAGGCTTTGGCGATGTGATCCTGGCGCAGCTTCTCGCCGGCGTTCAGATCACCGGTGATGATCTGCTGCCTGAGATTTTCGTAGATTGTATCGGCAATCGTGGCGCTCATGAATTATAGATAAAATCCTCAACCTGTTTTCACAAGGCGATAATTCAGCCTGAAAAAGGGTCTGGCGCAATATTCCCGCCGCAGATCAGAACGGCGACGCGTTCGCCCGGCTCTGGCGTGTAGGCCCCCGACATCAGCGCCGCCAAGGCGGCCGCTCCGGCAGGTTCGACAAGGATGCGATGCGCTTGCCACAATACGCGCTGCGCCTCAGATATGGCCTGATCGGATACCAGCACCGACTCCATACCCTGCGCCAGTTCAAAACAGATCGACCCGATCCGCCGCGCGCCCAGCGCGTTGGCCGCAACGCCGGAAACCGACACGTCCACTGGCTCACCAGCCTGCAAGGCGGCATTCAAAGCGCATGAGGTTTCCGGCTCGACCGCCACGACCTTGCGCGCGCCTTGAAACCAGGCCAGAGCACCCGCGATCAGGCCGCCGCCTCCGACGGCGATCAGGACGGTATCGGCCTCCAGCCCCTGCGCCTCCCATTCGGCGAAGCAAGTGCCCTGCCCGGCAACTGTGGCGGGCGCGTCATAGGCGTGGATCTGCATTGCGCCGGTCTTGTCCTCATGCGCCTGCGCCATCGCCAGCGCGTTGGCATATTCGCCGGGCACAACGCTCAGATCCGCGCCGATCTGTTCGATCAGGGCAATCTTGGACGGGCCCGCGATCTCTGGCACAAAAATCTTGGCCGGATGCCCTAGCGCACGCGCCGCATAAGCCGCCGCCGCCCCGTGATTACCGCCCGAGGCCGCCACAACACCTGCTTGTGGCACCTCCATGCTCAGCAGCGTGTTGAACGCGCCGCGCGCCTTGAAGCTGCCTGTGTGCTGCATTTGCTCAAGTTTCAGCTCGATCGGATAGCCGGGAATTTGGCTCTCCATCACCGGGGTTATCTGCGCGTGACCGGCAATGCGTTCTGCCGCCGCCTGAATTTCCGTCTTCCAATCCATTCTTGTCTATCCGTGACTGGCACTCTGCCCGCGAACCCTATAGCTGTTTGTCAAACACGCAAGCAGGGATCGTTCACCAATGAGAGAAGACCGCCACAGCCCTTTCCGCGACGCGCAGACCGACCGCTCGACCGCGAGCGAGGTGCCGGACACACCCCAGACGCGGTCCCCGGCCTATCGTCTTGCCTTCGCCGATGAGGAATTCCTGTGCCGCGATGAGCTGCGCCCGGTGCGTCTGCAGCTGGAACTGCTGAAACCCGAGATGATCATGAGCGAGCGTGAGATCACCTCGACCATCGTCATGTTCGGCGGCGCGCGCATTCCGGAACCGTCGCAGAAACACACCGCGCGCACCGAAACGCTGGCCGGTCTGTCCCAATACTATGACGAGGCGCGCGAGTTCGCGCGGCTTATGACCGAGAAGTCGAACGAGACGGGTTGCCGCGAAAACGTCATCGTCACGGGTGGTGGCCCCGGCGTGATGGAGGCCGGAAACCGCGGCGCCCAAGATGCTGGTGGTTGCTCCATCGGTCTGAACATTGTTCTGCCGCATGAACAAGCGCCGAACCTCTATGTCACGCCGGACCTTAGCTTCAACTTCCACTATTTCGCCATCCGCAAGATGCACTTCCTGATGCGCGCCCGCGCCATCACCATCTTCCCCGGCGGCTTTGGCACGATGGATGAACTGTTTGAGTCCCTCACCCTGATCCAAACGGGGCGGATGGAGCGTGTGCCCTTCCTGCTGTTTGGCCGCGAGTTCTGGGAGAAGGTCATCAATTGGTCGGCACTGGCCGATGCGGGCACGATCTCGGAGGAAGACCTCGACTTGTTCCGCTTTGTCGACACTGCGCAGGAGGCGGTTGAGATCATCGACAACTGGGAACCCGCCCCGCCTCGCGACGCCATTCCGGGACGCTGAGCCATGGTCCACAAACCCGGAGAGATGCTTCATCTGCGCGGCAACGCTTTGGAAAAAGGCGAACCAGTCGCCCTGCCGCTAACCCAAAGCAGCATGTACCACCTGCCCGGCCTGCCGGATGTGCATGCCACCTATGGCCGCGTCGACAACCCGACATGGGTGCATCTGGAACATGTGCTGTCCCATCTTGAGGACGCGCCCTGCCTCAGCTTCCCCTCGGGCATGGCGGCCATCTCGGCCGCTTTGTTTGCAACCGTTCAGGCCGGGTCGCGCCTGTTGATCCCATCGGATGGCTACTACGTGACGCGCCTGCTGGCGGACAGGTTCCTGTCCCGGCTGGGCGTTGTGGTCGAAGAACGGCCGACCACAGGCTTTGCCGACGGAGGGTTCGAGGGCATCGACGTGGTCTTCGTCGAAAGCCCTTCGAACCCCGGCCTCGACATGATTGACCTTGCGGATGTGGCCAAACAGGTTAGTGCTGCCGGAGGCATCACCATTGCCGACAACACAACCCTGACACCGCTGGGCCAGCGGCCGTTGGATCTGGGTATCGACGTGGTCGTGTCCTCGGACACCAAAGCCATGGGCGGGCACTCGGACATGCTTATGGGCCACGTCGCCAGCCGCGACGCGCAGATCATGGAGCAGGTTGAGGAATGGCGCCGCGTCTCAGGCTCAATCCCCGGACCGCACGAAGCATGGCTTCTGCATCGCGGGCTCGAGACTCTGGACGTGCGTTTTGACCGCATGTGCGCCTCGGCCCAGGTACTGGCCGAGCGTCTGGCAGCACACCCGGCAGTCAAGCACATCCGCTATCCCGGCTTGCCGAACGATCCGTCCCACGCGCTGGCGCAAGCTCAGACCACGCGGTTCGGGTTCCTGCTATCGCTGACGCTGGAAAGCGAAGACAAGGCCGAGGCCTTCATCAACACCTGCCCTTTGCTGCGGCCCGCCACATCATTCGGCGGCGTTCACAGCTCGGCTGAGCGCCGCGCGCGGTGGGGTGACGCTGTCGACCCCGCCTTTATCCGCCTGTCGGTCGGGTGTGAGCCGGTTGAAGAGCTTTGGCAGGCACTCGAGGCCAGCCTGAACGCGCTCTGACTATTTCTTGGCTTCGCGCAGTTCTTTGAACACGTAGATCGGCAGCACCACGCTGGCGATCAACGCCCCCAGCCAGACCAACAGCGTTGCGGCCAGCAGGTTGGAAACACCTCCAACCGTCAGCCCCGAGGCAATCAGGTCGGTGACCAGCAGACCCACAAAGGTCACGATCAACGCGATCCCACCCTTGAGCGCCGGCGCCTTCTTTTCCCCGAGCTTCAGGATCAGCGGCTCGGCAATCACCTGAACGACGGTGAACACAAGCACCACAACGATGAATGAGATCGGCTTGATGGCAAAGCCGTTCAAAATGAGCGACGCCAGCAACAGGCCGATGGCATTCCCGGCCAGCAGGGCCAGAGCGGATTTGATTCTGCGCGACATTCAGGCTCTCCGTGTATGAACAGGTACAGACATGCAGATATTATCAAACCTGTAGGATTTTTCGAGCCAATTCAATTGCCTCTTCCTTTTGGTCGGTTGAAATCGCATGATAAAACACATTCATAAAGATCAGACCGACCCACATCCGCGAGAGGTGAGATGAGCGACGATCCCTATTCCGTCCTCGGCGTCGCCAAAGACGCCAGTTCCGCCGAGATCAAAAAAGCCTATCGGCGCATCGCCAAGGAATGCCACCCGGACCTCAAACCCGGTGATGCCGAAGCCGAGGCCAAGTTCAAAGCCGCCGCCGCTGCTTACGATCTGCTGAAAGACCCCGAAACCCGTGCCCGCTATGACAATGGCGAGATTGACGCTTCGGGTCAGGAGCGCCCTCAACAGCAATATTATCGCGACTATGCCGAGGCCGCCGGAAACCCCTATCGCGGACGGCAGGCGGACCCGGATGACATGTCAGACATCTTCGCCGAATTCATGCGCGGCCGCGGTGGGTTTGGCGGTCAGCGCACACAGGAATTCCATGCGCCGGGTCACAACACGAACTACTCGCTGCAGATCAGCTTTCTGGATGCCGTGTTTGGGGCCAGCCAAAAGCTTACCCTGCCCGATGGCAACCGGATCGAGGTTAAAATCCCGGCGGGTATCACCACGGGCCAAACCATCCGGCTGCGAGGCAAGGGCGCTCCGGGCTATGGTGAGGGGCCTCCTGGGGATGCGCTGGTCACGATCTCGGTCGCGGACCATCCGTTGTTCGACCGGCAGGGGGATGACATTCACATCACATTGCCGATCACCATTGATGAGGCTGTCTTGGGTGGCAAAGTCCCTGCCCCCACAATCGACGGTGGCGTCAATGTCACCGTCCCGGCAGGCACCAGCAGCGGCAAAACCCTGCGCCTGCGGGGCAAGGGAGTCAAAAAACGCGGCTCGTCCGAACGGGGGGATCAACTGATCGATCTCACCGTCGCACTGCCCGACCAGATCGACGACGACCTCAAGCAATTCATGGAGACATGGCGCGACGCCCATCGCTATGATCCTCGGAAAGGAATGCCGTCATGACCCTGACCGAAGAGGAACTGATCGAAACCATCACTCGCCTGACCGCGGACCGCCTGACCGAGTATCTGGCCGCCGAGATCGTGATCCCCGAGCAATCAGATCAAGGCGTGGTCTACCACAGCATCGACGTCGCCCGGCTGGAACTGGCCTGCGAACTGCACGAGCAATACGATATGGAGGCCGATGCTTTGTCGATGATGATCTCTCTGATCGACCAGATGCACGGGCTACGCGCTGAACTGCGTGAGGTTCTGAACGCGGTCGAGGCGCAACCTGAGCCGGTCCGGCAAAACCTGATCGAGGTCATCGGAACCGCCCGCTTTAGTCGCGGATAGGCCTATTCACCTTTGATCTGGTAGTCCTCTGGCACGTAGAAGGTGTAGTCCCTGTCGGCCACCTGCACGTGGCAGTCATGGCAATAGGCCACGGCCCCGGACCGATCGCCCAGAGTGTCGCCAAACAAAGACCCATCGGGCAGTACCATAATGTATCGCCAGTCTGCCGTCTCGGGATTGGCACCTTGGGCCAGTTTCTCCATCACGAACATGGCGCCGGGGTAGACCTTACCCTCATCGGTTACCGTCATACTGTCCTTGGCCAGAACCGAGCCCATGGGCAAAAGCTCACCCGGTTGCAGCGTCCCATAGTTTAAAGCCATGCGGTTGGCGTAGCTGTTCACGAACCGCTGCCCATGTGTGGCCGAGATGTAGGGCGCATCATTGAATAGTGGCCAGCTTTGGTAATTCAAAATGAGATCCAGCTGCGAGGTCGCGTAGCCACGCGCCATGCGTTTCGACAGCGCGCGATAATGCGCGTTGGCTTCGTCCTTACTCAACTCGGCCGGATTTTCGATGGCCAGATGGGCATCGGGGTCTTCCGCAAAAGCGCCCGCCGCAGATAGCGGTACAAATAGGACTGCAAATGCAATGGTTTTCAATTTACTTCGAGGTCGTTCAATCATTTGGGGCTCACCTGAAATATCAGTTTGCCTACATGCCGCGCGTAGCGAAGAAATAGGCTCGCGGCGAAAAGTCCCGGCGTTTCAAGGGAAAGCCGAGCGTCCGAAACAGGACCGGACGCCCAAACACATAGCAAATATTGAAGACAAAATCAGCACCGGAAGCATTAAGTTTACCGCCGCAACCCTTGGCAGAAGTGGCTTAGCTACCGCTCAACCCGGCCTCGGCCTCGATCTGTTTACGCGATTTGCGTGCACGCTCGGTTGCCGATTTCAACTGACCACAGGCCGCCATGATATCCTCGCCGCGCGTCTTGCGGATGGGTGAAGCATAGCCGGCCTGATAGATGATATTCGCAAAGGCCCGGATACGATTGTTCGAGCTGCGCTTGTAGGGCGCACCGGGCCATTCGTTGAACGGGATCAGGTTGATCTTGGCCGGGATCCTATGGCGCTTGATGTGGTCGATCAGACGATGCGCGTCTTCATCGCTGTCATTCACACCATCCAGCATCACGTATTCGAACGTGATCCGCTCGGAGTTCGAGACATTGGGGTAGCTGGCCAGCGCCTGCAGCAGTTCTTCGATGTTCCAGCGCTTGTTGATCGGCACCAGCACGTCGCGGGTCTCATCTGTGGTGGCGTGGAACGAGATCGCCAGCAGGCAGCCGATCTCTTCGGCCGTGCGCGCGATTTCCGGTACCACGCCGCTCGTCGACAGAGTGATCCGCCGACGCGACAGGGAAATCCCTTCGGGGTCCATAGCGATCTTCATCGCGTCGCGAACGTTTTCGAAATTGTAGAGCGGCTCACCCATGCCCATCAGAACGATATTCGACAGCAGGCGCGTCTCATCCTTCGGCGCACCGGGGGTCGGCCATTCCTCAAGATCATCGCGAGCCATCATCACCTGGCCCACAATCTCGGCCGCAGTCAGGTTGCGCACCAGTTTCTGTGTGCCGGTATGGCAGAAAGAGCAGGTCAGCGTGCACCCCACCTGAGACGAGATACACAGCGTGCCGCGATCCTCTTCGGGGATATAAACGACCTCCACCTCATGCCCGCCCGCAATACGGCACAGGTACTTGCGCGTGCCGTCTTCGGACACCTGACGGGTTACCACTTCGGGAATTTCAATCACAAAGCTCTCGGCCAGTTGCGCGCGATAGGCTTTGGCCAGGTTAGTCATCAGTGCGAAATCACGCACGCCCCATTGGTAGATCCACTGCCAGATCTGACCAGTCCGCATCTTGGCCTGCTTTTCCGGCGTGCCGTGTTCGATCAGAGTTGCGCGGAGTTGATCGCGAGTCAGGCCGACAAGGTTCACCTTCCCCTCAGGCAGTTTGCGGGGAATGGTCATGACGTCTTGAGTGATCGGCGCTTTGGGCGACATTTGGGTACCTACTGGGCGTATCTCAGGTGGATTCCGGATTGGGATGCGCCTCTATATAGGATCGCGCGCAAAGATCAAAAGGAATCGTATTGACCCTTACGCGCTTTTGTCGCCGGATCAGACTCCTGCAGGCGGGATAAAGCAATCCTCGGCATCCAGCGTTTTCACCGGATCTTCAGGCCCGCATTCCTCACCTGTAATTGGGTAGGTTTCAGGCTCTTTTTCACAAGCCGCCAGAACCAGTGAAGAAGCCAACATCAGAGTGATCAGAGTTTTGTCGAACATATTCAGACATCCTTTGTTATTACTGAACAAATTAGTTCAGATGCCAAAAGGACGCGCTTTGATTCGGATCAAGCTTTCTGAATATTTGGTAGAATTATGCGAGAAGCCGCAAAATAGACGGGCCGCGTGTGATCGCGACCCGACAGATCAGTTGGTGCAGCGTGTCTCGGCGTCTTCGATCGCGGCGGTGAAGCCCAGCAGAGAGAACGTGTCCTTGGTTTGCGTCCCGCGTTCCGAGCGTGCGGTCAGCACAGCCTCGGTCCCGCGCTTCATCGCTGTGACGATCTTGGCATCGTCCTGAGCAGTCGCCGGCCAGGCCCACTCGCCCTCGGTAAAGAGTTCGAATTCAGACCCGTCTACAACCAAGTTCACTGTGGAACCGGCCGCAAATGGGTAACCGCCGGTAAATGTCACTTGCCCTTTGACCTCGGCATTGGGGCGATAGAAGACAAACAGCAAGATATCGCTGCGGCGCACGGAAACGACACGTCCACCACGTGTATTGACAGTTTCCTTGGGGGCCGAAACGCTCCAGCATTCGGTGGGATCATCCTCGACAAAAACGCTCCAATCCGTTTTCGCCGCGACGCGGTTTGTACTTGTCCCCTGCTGTGCGATTGCAGTTGTGGCCATACCCGCCACACACAGACCCGCAAGCACGCGGGTAAGCATTGATCCCATTTGTCCAGCCTCCTAGCTCGACCTTCTACCTCATACCCATCGGAAAGCCATGCGAACCCTGCCAGTTCGTCTTGGAGACGTTGCGCATTCCGATGATTGTCGACATACACACACTAACGCAGGTTTCGCCACAGGCGAAAGGGCGATTGGCAGAATTTTGCGCATAAATCCGGAGGTCCAGATGACGCAGCCCATCCCGATGACAGAACTGTGGCGCGGCGATCTGTTGGAAAGCCTGCATCTGGGCCATGCAGTGGTCTGCGATGACACCGGGCAGATCATGCAAAGCTGGGGTGATCCGAACGCAGTAATCTACCCACGATCCTCAGCCAAGATGATTCAGGCTTTGCCTTTGGTTACGTCGGGCGCTGCGGCAAAATACGGGCTGAACTCAGAACATCTGGCGCTGGCCTGCGCCTCTCATAACGGGGCCGCCATTCACACGGATCGCGTCTCGGCCTGGCTGAACCATCTGGGTCTGTCCGAGCCCGATCTGCGCTGCGGTCCGCAAGAGCCCGCCGACATCGCCGCTCGCGACCGACTTATTCTGGCCGACGATACGCCGTGCCAAATCCACAACAATTGCTCGGGTAAACACTGCGGGTTTCTGACCCTGTCTCAGCATATGGGGGCCGGGCCGGAATACCTTGAGATCGACCACCCCGTTCAACAAGCGTGCTTGTCCGTCATTGAGGAAACAACCGGCGAGACCAGCCCCGGCTACGGCATCGACGGGTGTTCGGCCCCGAATTTCGCGACCTCACTGGTGGGGCTTGCGCGTTCCATGGCGTGGTTTGCCTCAGCCGCTGATCGGTCGGACCGGTCGAGCGATGCGGCGCAGCAGCTGACCGCCGCGATGATCAAGCACCCAGAGCTTGTCGCGGGCGAAACCCGCGCCTGTACCGAATTGATGCGCGCGATGAACGGTCGCGCTGCGATCAAGACCGGGGCCGAAGCCGTCTTTGTCGCGATCCTGCCGGATCAACGCATGGGCGTTGCTCTGAAGATCACCGATGGCACCACCCGCGCCAGTGAATGCGCCATCGCGGCCATTCTGGTCAGCCTCGGGGTGTTGGAGGCTGATCACCCGGCCACGCGCAAATTCATGAATGCCACGCAATACAGCCGCCGAGGACTGGAATGCGGCGTGATCCGACCCGCGCCGGGCTTTCCGAACTAAGGCAGCTACATCTCGATTTCGTGGATTTCCGCCACTTCGACCGAGCCAGATCCGTTGATGACCATCGGGCAGCCTTTGGCCATCTCGGTCGCGGCATCAATGCTGTCGGCTTTGACCACCGTAAAGCCAGAGGCAGGGTTAGCCCCGCCATTGTCGACAACGCCGCCGTTGCTGACGGTATAGGATTGGCCCACCGGGTTTCCCGGGATATCCAAAGCCTCGCCCATGTTTTGAAACCATGCGCCCCATGCGGCCATGGTTGCCTCGATCTCTGATGGGTCAGTTGGGGTGTGGCCCCCGTGATAAACAAATAGATATTGGGGCATTTCGGTCCTCCCTGAATGAAGTCTATTGGCACTGCGCTTCGAGTTTGCGCAGCGAGGATGTCCAGCCTGTGTTGTGGTTTTCAGCGGCCTCGGCGTCCGCGAGTTCACGGTGATCGATCACAAGTCGGGCGCCGGTTTCGGTTGCCGCTATTGAAAAAGTCACGTGGCTTTCCGGCCCGCGTTGATCTTGGTCGCCATGCCAACCCCACGTGAAGCCAACCGAGTTCGGAGGATCAACATGCGTGACATGTCCCGAAACCTTGAATTGCTGCCCATCGCTGTTTTCCATCACCGAATACCATGGGCCGGTTCTTGAAAAATCCAGATTGTGATCCGGCACATGCATGCCTTCCGGCCCCCACCACTGCAGCAGTTTCGAGCCATCTGTCACCCAAACAAAAAGGTCTTCTGGGCTGACGGGAAAGTCCCGCTCCAATTTCAGGTCGGCCATGAATTTTCCCTTTCCAAAATGTCACCCAAACGATCCAGACTGCTTTCCCAGAACTGCCGTTTCGAGATCGTCCACTCGGCAATCGCACGAAGGCCTTCGGAGTGGACGGAATACAACCTCTGGGTGCCCAGCACGCGTTGTTGCACCAATCCTGCCTCGCGCAGCACCTTCAGGTGGCGCGAGATTGCGGCACCTGACATGCCTTTGCCTTCGACCAGGTCTCCGGCGGGCAGTTCGCCGCCGTCCATCAGCTGCTCAACAATGGCGAACCGAGTGCGGTCAGATAGTGCGGAAAAGGCGGCAATAAGATCGGTCATGATTATTATTTAACACAAATGTTAAATTAAAGAAAGCCTACCTTTTGTCAGCGCCAATTAGGAAAATTAGCCGAGCCTCCTCTTTTCGTGTATATGTGAAAAGGTTCATAGACCTGCTCCAAAGACACATGTTACGGTGTTATGTGTGAGTTTAATAAGTTGTTTTATTTTAGGAGGCTTGAGATGCGCTTCGCGTCCACTTCATTGTTTTTCGCCTGCACGCTTGTTGTTGCAGGCTGTGCGTCCCCTTGGTCACAGACTGAGACTGTAACCCCTGCTGCAACCGCCCCTCAACCAACCCCTGTGGCGGCGGTAGCGACAACTCCTGCCCCTGCGACCACAACTGCGGCAGCGGCCCCAGAAAGCGAACCTGAACCGACCCCGAAAAAAGCCTATGATCGTGAAAGCGACGGCGGCGGCGGTGGCGGCGGCGGTGGAGGAGCCGGCGGCGGTGGCGGCGGTGGCTGGAGCGGCGGTTGAGCCGGGAAAGACACCAGATGCTAAATCTTGGGTTTGATAAAGGTCGGCGGCATCTACTAGCAGCTGCGTCTATCTTGACGATTTGCGCCAGCGGCCTCAGCGCGCAATCCCCGTCGGCAACCAGCGCGAATAGCAGGGTTGCGATCGTCATCGGCAATCAGGACTACACGAGCGTTGGCGACCTGACCAATGCCAGAAAGGACGCCGAAGATATCGCGGACATGCTGCGGGACTTCGACTTCCAAGTCTTCGATGGCTACGACCTGACCAAACGCGAGTTTGAAGAGTTGATCCGCACAGCAGTTCTGAACATCCCGGATTCTGCAGATGTTCTGTTCTACTATGCGGGTCACGGCATTCAGATCGGGCGGCGAAACTATTTGCTGCCCGTGGATGCCAAGTTTGAAAGCGTCTATGATGTGCCGCTGGCAACGATGACGCTGGATCGCGTGATTGACACCCTGTCCGCCCGTAGCGCAGCCCATGTGGCCATTTTGGACTCTTGCAGGGACAACCCGTTTCAAGACCTCAGATTGGCGGCCGATCTGGACGCCAACCTTTTTGAGACCCGCGAAGGGTTCGATGTTTTCAAGACTCCGTTGAATTCTCTGGTGGCCTATTCCACCTCGCCCGGTGCGGTGGCCAGTGATGGCGAAATCGGCCACAACAGCCCCTATACGGCGGCCGTTCTGGAAACCGCCCAATCCTCTCCGTTTGAGAATATCCAACAGCTCTTTCCGGTCATTCGCGAGAGGGTTCACACCAAAACATCGGGGCAGCAGATCCCTTGGGAAAGCTCGACACTGGTGCGCCCATTCTATCTGGCCCAACAACAGGTCGAGGTTGAACCAGATGCGCTGCAGGATGGGGCCCCCCAATCCCTCTCGCTCAGCTATCAGTTCGACAAATCCGTCCCTTTGTCCCAAAGCCTGAGCCAAGCGCTGGGGCGAGACATTGTAGATGTGCGGGTGACGGAAACCCCTGATCGGGGTGCTGTCAGTGCCAGTGAGACGTCTCTGACCTATACGCCCGAGATCACGGACACGCGTGCCGTCGACCTGCCCAAAACCGGTTTTGCCGATAGTTTTGCGGTCGAGGTCGTAACCGCTGATCAGACGCGACAGACGGTCGAGGTCTCTCTGGAATTGGGGATGAACGCCTGCGATCTCGAAGCGGGGGACGCGCTGGACCTCAACGGCGTTGGCGTGTTCCGCCTGCCGAATGAGTTGGATATCACCAAAGGTCTGGCCGCCTGTTCGCAAGCGGTCGAGGACTATCCGGAAAACGCGCGGTTCCAGTATCAACTGGGCCGTTTGCAACAAGCCGCAGGCAATGTGCCAGGCGCCTTTGAGAGTTTCACGACCGCTGTCGACGGCGGGCATATTCGCGCCAAATACGCGCTGGCTACCTTGCTTGAAACAAAACGCATCGACCGCGCGGTCACCAAGACCCCCTTTGACCCGGAAAAAGCACGCGCCCTGCTGGAGGAAGCCACAGCCGAGCAAGACCCCTATGCCATGCACCGGCTGGGTCAACAGCTTCTACGCAACGGCGAAACAACCGAAGAGAAAAGGCGCGGTTTCGAGCTGTTGGAGCGCTCCGTCGAGCTTGGCCATACCTATTCAATGAATGAGCTGGGCCTGTATTTCCTGCTTGAAAGTTCGGACCACTATATCCCCGAACGTGGGTTGCGATATTTGCGCGCGTCCGAATTGCGTCAGGACATCTATGGGTACGACAATCTGGCCTATGTCTCGCTGAACGGGCTTGGCGGCAATCCGGTCGATTTCGATAAGGCGGAGTCCTACTTTCTGGCGGCAGCCCAAGGCGGGCACCCAACCGCTCCGGCCAGTATCGCCCGCATGATCATGCGGGACCAGCTACAGGGCCGGCCTCGCACTGAGGCTTTGGCCTGGTACGATACATCGCTGGAACGCGGTGATGCCTGGGGCGGTGCGAACGGAGCTTATATCATTCTGGACGGTCAGGTACCGGGCAAAGGTCCCGCTGACGCCGCGCTCAGGGCGGCCAAAGCAGCCCTGCTGCCGAATGAGGAACCTGCCGCGCAGGCTCAATCGCAACTCGACAGCCTCTCGCGCGGCGATTTGGATCGGGCTTTGCAACTGGCGCTGAACGAACTTGGGGAAACTGTCACCGTCGATGGCAAAGTCGGCCCGGCGACTCTGACTGCGCTGGAGAATATCAGCGCAAAGTTCGGAGTTCCGGTTCCCTATGCCGCCGCCAGCGATCCGAAGGCCCGGCTGTTGCTGGCCGCGCGGGTGTACTGGGCGCAGAATCCGGTGCGCTTTGACTTGTTTTAGACGCTGAAATCAGCCTTGCTGTAGCCCTGAATGTAAAGCAGGGCCGTCAGGTCTCCGTGATTGATCCGCACGTCGCACTCAGCCGCAACCGAGGGCTTCGCGTGCAGTGCAACGCCGGTTCCGGCCCGCCCCAACATGCCCAGATCGTTAGCTCCGTCGCCCACTGCGATCACGTCGCCCTCGGACAAGCCAAGCGTTGCGGTGATCCGCTCCAGCGACTCCACCTTGGCCTGCCGCCCGAGGATCGGGCGCTGCACATCGCCCGTCAGCTGCCCATTCTCGGTCAACAGCGTGTTCGCCCGATTCTCGTCAAAACCCAACTGCTCTGCAACGCGGGCTGTAAACGCGGTGAACCCGCCCGAGACCAAGGCCGCATAGCCGCCAGCCGTGCGCATGGTCGCCACCAGTTCACGCCCGCCTGGCATGAGGGTGATCCGCGTGTTCAGAACATGGTCAATGACCGCCTCGTCCAGCCCTTTCAACAGGCCGACCCGTTCGATCAGCGCGCCTTCGAAGTCCAACTCACCATTCATCGCGCGGGCGGTGATGTCCTTGACGCGCTCACCAACGCCCGCCTCATCCGCCAGCTCATCAATGCATTCCTGCTGGATCATGGTGCTGTCCATATCCGCCAGAAGCATTTTCTTGCGCCGCCCTTCAGACGCCTGAACGACCAGATCAACGCTCATCTCTTGCAGATCGGCCCAGACATCCCAGCGATTGTCGGGCATCTCGGGCAGCGTGAACTCGGCCGCCTCACCGGGGTTGAGCCACGTGACTTCGCCCCCGCCCCACGCATTTCGCAGCGCGTCCACCATCGGGACCTCAAGCGAGGGTGCGGTGGGATTTGTGAGCAAGGTGGCAACGTACATGGCAGGTCTCCGGCAATCTGAATAGCGCATATCGCAGGTGCAGCATTTTCGCCAGAGTTGGTTGGAAATATCTGGCAAACGGGGCTTTACGGTCCAGGTTTTCCCCGCCAGATTCAGCCCGCGACGCACGGAAAGGAACACCGAATGGCCAACCCGCTTTATGATCGTCTGTTTGGCATTCACGCCGGGAAAGCCACGCCGTTCCTGCTTCTTCCCGACGGTCAAGTTCTGACCCATGCAGCCTTTCTCGACATGGCCGCGCGGCTGGCCAACGCGCTGACGGGGCTGGAGCTTGAGCCCGGAGACCGCGTCGCCGTTCAGGTCGAAAAATCGCCCGAGGCGCTAGCCCTCTACGCAGCATGCGCGCAGACCGGGCTGATTTTCTTGCCGCTCAACACCGCCTATACGACCACCGAGCTGCAGTATTTCATCGAAAACAGCGGCGCGAAGCTAGTGGTCTGCGATATCGCGAACGAGGCTGGCCTGACCCCGATTGCCCAAGCGCAGAACGCCCATATTGCAACTCTGAACGCCGATGGCAGTGGCAGCCTGATGCGCCGGGCGCTGGGAATGCTGCCTGCGTATGAACCTGTCGGTCGGTCCGAGGATGATCTGGCCGCGTTCCTTTATACCTCGGGCACCACGGGGCGGTCGAAAGGTGCGATGCTGACGCAGGCCAACCTGCTGTCCAATGCCGAAACGCTGGTGCAGGAATGGCGCTTCACCAAGGACGATGTGCTGCTGCATGCGCTGCCGATCTTTCACACACATGGGCTGTTCGTAGCGACCAACGTGGTGCTGGCCTCTAGCGGGTCGATGATCTTTCTGCCCAAGTTCGATCTGGACGACATCCTGCGTCTGATGCCGGAGGCCACCTCGATGATGGGTGTGCCAACCTTCTACACTCGCCTGCTGGGCGATGACCGGTTTACCGGAGATCTGACGCGCCATATGCGGCTGTTCATCTCAGGCTCGGCCCCGCTGCTCGCAGAAACCCATGAGTTGTTCGAGGCCCGCACCGGGCATCGTATCCTCGAACGCTATGGCATGACCGAGACCAATATGAACACCTCAAACCCCTATGACGGCGAACGCCGCGCCGGGACCGTCGGGTTCCCGCTGCCGGATGTCGAGTTGAAGGTCACGGACTCTGAAACCGGCGCGCTGCTGCCACACGGCGAGATCGGCATGATCGAGGTGCGCGGTCCGAACGTCTTCAAGGGCTATTGGCAAATGCCCGAAAAAACCGCGGCCGAGCTGCGCGAGGACGGGTTCTTTATAACTGGCGATTTGGGCCGGGTTGACGAGGATGGCTATGTCCATATCGTCGGCCGCGGCAAAGACCTGATCATCTCGGGCGGCTACAACATCTACCCCAAGGAAATCGAGCTTTTGCTGGATGACCAACCCGGCGTTCTGGAAAGCGCGGTCATCGGTGTGCCGCATCCGGATTTTGGCGAAACGGTGCTGGGCATTCTGGTGCCTCAGCCCGGACAAGTCTTGGATCTGGATTCCATTCAAACAACTGTTCAGGATCAGCTGGCCCGGTTCAAACATCCGCGCAAACTGATCGTGCTGGATGAGCTACCCCGCAACACCATGGGCAAGGTGCAAAAGAACGCCCTGCGCGAGACCTATAAAGACAGCTTTACACAAGGCTGACCCGGCCCTTTTCAGTCAACTCCCAGCAGGTCCGGCCTTCGAAGACAACGGCACTGGCCGGGCGTCCATACCCCGCGCCGGTATCCAGATTCACACGATTCCCGCAATACGTCACCCGGTCGACCGGAGTATGGCCGTGAACGATCAGCTTGGGATGCGGCGCAGTATGTTTCAAAAACTCCTGCCGAATCCAAACCAGATCGTTTTCATCCTGCTGATCCAACGCAATACCGGGGCGGATGCCGGCATGAACAAATGCCAGGTCGGGTGTCTGGTGCATCAAGACCAGCCCCTGCAGGAACGCACGATGATCCTCGGGAACGGCCTGCAACGCCATGGCGTGCAGATCCTCAAGTCGGGTTTGTTCCTCGAATACGACCCCGTAGCTGGCAAGTGTTTCGGTCCCACCCAAACGCTCATGCAGCCAGTGGTAACCGACCAGAAGATGCGGATCATGGCGGGGGAAATCCTCAAGAAACCACGCAAACATCCGGTCGTGATTTCCCAGCAAAGTGATCCAGTCCCGCCCCGCTACGCGTCCTGCGATCAAGCGGCCCAGAACGCCCCGGCTATCCGGCCCCCGGTCGGTATAGTCGCCCAGAAACACCACCTGAGCCTCTGGCCCGCCGTCGCGGTCGATCAGAGAAAGGAGTCGGTCGAACTCGGCGCTCTGCCCGTGCAGGTCGCCAATGGCGTAGATCGGTTTGGTCATGAAAAGGTCTCGTCTGCTGTCACGGCAGTTTAGCGGCGAGAGCGTTGATAGTGCAATCAGGAACACCCGCGCCGGTCCTTGGCGCGGGTGTCAAATTGTTTGAAATGAAAAAGGGTGCCAATCAGGCGACGTCGAACTCCAGCGGTTTAATCTGCGTGAACAAGCCCGTTTCCGCCAGCTTTGCGCGCGCCTCGGCCGGGACAGGTTCGTCCACATAAAGCAGCGCGATGGCCTCGCCACCCGCCTCCGACCGGCCAAGGGTAAAGTTCGCGATGTTAACGTCGTTCTCGCCCATGGTCTGACCCAGCGCACCGATGATGCCCGGCACATCCTCGTTGGTGGTATATAGCATATGCGCCCCGATCTCGGCGTCGATATTGATGCCTTTGATCTGGATGAAGCGCGGCTTGCCGTCGCTGAACACTGTGCCACCGATCGAGCGTTCGCGCTTGGTGGTCACCACAGTGACCTTGATATAGCCCTCAAACGCACCGGACTTGTCCTGATTGGTGGTCGAGATCTTGATACCACGCTCTTTGGCCACAACGGGCGCCGAGACCATGTTCACCTCGGGATTGAACTTCTTCATGATCCCCGCAACGACGGCGCAATTCAGAGCGGCCAGGTTCATGTCAGCCGCCACACCATCGTAGAGGATGTTGATCGCTTGAACCGGCTCATCGGTCATCTGGCCGATGAAACTGCCCAGATGACCGGCCAGCTTGATCCACGGCCCCATGACCTTGGCCTCTTCCGCCGTCACGCTGGGCATGTTTAGCGCGTTTTCCACCGCACCGGTCAGCAAGTAGTTCGAGATCTGCTCGGCTACTTGCAGCGCCACGTTCTCCTGCGCCTCGGTCGTTGCCGCGCCAAGGTGAGGCGTGCAGACCACATTGGGCAGGTTGAAAAGGGCATTCTCTTTCGCCGGCTCTTCGCTGAACACGTCAAACGCTGCGCCTGCGACATGACCCGACTGTAGCGCTTCGGCCAACGCGTCTTCGTCGACCAAACCGCCACGGGCACAGTTGATGATCCGCACGCCCTTCTTGGTCTTCGCAAGGTTTTCTCGGCTCAGGATATTGCGGGTCTGATCGGTCAGCGGAACATGCAGAGTGATAAAGTCAGCGCGGGCCAGCAGCTCGTCCAGCTCGACCTTTTCAACACCCATCTGCGCGGCTTTCTCTTCACCCAGATAGGGGTCATAGGCCACAACCTTCATCTTCAGGCCAAGCGCGCGTTCGCAAACGATACCGCCGATATTGCCCGCCCCGATCACGCCAAGGGTCTTGTTGGTCAGCTCGATGCCCATGAACTTGGACTTTTCCCACTTACCCGCATGGGTCGAGGTGCTGGCCTCGGGGATCTGCCGCGCCACTGCGAACATCATCGCAATTGCGTGCTCAGCGGTGGTGATCATGTTGCCGAAGGGCGTGTTCATCACGATCACACCCTTCTTCGACGCCGCATCTTTGTCGATATTGTCGGTCCCGATCCCGGCACGACCGATCACTTTCAGTTTGTCGGCCTTCTCCAGAATGGTCGGTGTGACCTTGGTGGCCGAACGAATGGCAAGGCCATCATACTGACCGATTACCTCGGCCAGTTTGTCTTTGTCCTTACCCAGATCGGGCATGAAATCCACGTCGATGCCGCGATCGCGGAAAATCTGCACGGCGGTTTCGCTGAGCTTGTCAGATACGAGTACTTTGGGGGCCATTTTCTCTGGTCCTTGAATTGTATGGAAGGTCCGGGCCTTGGACGGCCCGGTGAAAAGTCAGGCAGCCTCGGACTGCGCTGCGATCTCGGCCTCGAAGGCCCATGCCAGCCATGGCAGCATAGCTTCGATATCCGAAGTCTCAACCGTACTACCGCACCAGATGCGCAGGCCTGCAGGCGCGTCACGATAGGCACCGATGTCCAAGGCGATATTCTCTGTTTCAAGCCGTTTGGCTACGGCTTTCGCGAATGCTGCACCGTCCTGAATGCGCCCATCCGTGAATTTCAGGCAGACCGAGGTGTTCGATTGCGTCGCCGCATCCTCGGCCAGATTGGCGATCCAGTCATTCTGCTCACAGAACGCGTGCACCGCACTGGAATTGGCATCGGCACGAGCGATCAGCCCCTGCAACCCACCAACCGAGCGAGCCCAATCCAGCGCGAACAAATAATCCTCGACCGCCAGCATCGAAGGAGTGTTGATCGTGGCCCCATTAAAGATACCGTCGATCAGCTTGCCACCCTTGGTCAGGCGGAAAATCTTCGGCAGCGGCCATGCGGGGGTATAGCTTTCCAACCGCTCAACCGCGCGTGGGCTCAGGATCAGCATCCCGTGTGCAGCTTCTCCACCCAGCACTTTCTGCCAGCTGAAGGTGGTCACATCCAGCTTGTCCCAGGGCAGGTCCATCGCAAAGGCCGCCGAGGTCGCATCACAAATCGTCAGGCCCTGACGGTCATCGGCGATCCAGTCGCCGTCGGGCACCCGCACGCCCGAAGTCGTACCGTTCCACGTAAACACCACGTCATTGGAGAAATCGACCGAAGCAAGATCAACGATCTGACCGTAATCTGCGGTCTTCACCTTGGCGTCGATCTTCAGCTGCTTGACCACGTCAGTCACCCAGCCCGCGCCAAAGCTTTCCCAGGCCAGCATCTCAACCTTGCGTTCGCCCAGCAGAGACCACAGCGCCATCTCAACCGCGCCGGTGTCCGAGGCTGGCACGATGCCGATCTTGTAATCCGCCGGAATGCCCAGCACTTCGCGAGTGCCTTCGATGGCCGCTTTCAGCTTGTCCTTGCCCACGGCCGCACGGTGCGAACGACCCAGCGCGGCATCGGCCAGTTTGGACAGATCAAATGTGGGGGGCTTGGCGCAGGGGCCCGAGGAAAAACGCGGATTCGCCGGCCGCGTCGCCGGTTGTTCAGTGCTCATCTGTATTACCCTTCCAGATACACGCCCCTCGTTGGGGAGGGGTGTCCCACGGACAGAGCTATGAGGCCTTCGCAGACGCAGCAAGCGAAAAAGACGCTTTCACCGCAAAAAACGACCCCAAAGATGAGCGCAAATGAGAACAGAGGTTTCCGATAAGCGAAAACCCCGCCTTTCGGCGGGGTTTGTAGTTTTACTCTGCGGCTTCTTCGTAAGCTTCCATTGGTGGGCATGTGCAGACGAGGTTTCGGTCTCCGTATGCGTTGTCGACGCGGTTGACGGGGGACCAGTATTTGTCGACGCCCATGGAGCCCGGAGGGAAGCAGGCCTGTTCGCGGGTGTAGGGGCGGTCCCAATCGCCGACCAGATCGCGCACCGTGTGGGGGGCGTTTTTCAGCGGGTTGTTTTCCGCGTCGATCTTGCCGTCGATGATGTCCTGCGCCTCGGCCCGGATCGAGAGCATGGCGTCGCAGAAGCGGTCCAGCTCGTCCTTTGGTTCGGACTCGGTGGGCTCCACCATCAGGGTGCCCGCCACCGGCCAGGACATGGTCGGGGCGTGGAAGCCGCTGTCGACCAGACGTTTGGCGACGTCATCCACGGTCACATGCGCCGCCTCGTCCAGCGGACGCGTGTCGAGGATGCATTCATGCGCCACACGCCCGGTCTCGGAAGTATAGAGGATCGGATAGGCATCCTGCAGACGCGCCGCGATGTAGTTGGCGTTCAGGATCGCCACTTTGGTCGCCTGGGTCAGACCCGCGCCACCCATCAGCAGCACATAGGCCCAGCTGACCGGCAGAATGGACGGAGAGCCGAAGGGTGCCGCCGAGACCGGACCCACGGCAGTGCCGTATTCCGGGTGGCCGGGCAGGTGTTCCTCCAGATGCGCCTTGACGCCGATCGGACCCATGCCGGGGCCGCCGCCGCCATGGGGGATGCAGAAGGTCTTGTGCAGGTTCAGGTGGCTGACGTCGCCGCCAATGTCACCGGGACGCGACAGACCCACCATGGCGTTCATGTTGGCGCCGTCGATATAGACCTGACCGCCGTGATCATGGGTGATCTGGCAGACCTCCTGCACGGTGGTCTCGAACACGCCATGGGTCGAGGGGTAGGTGATCATGCAACCGGCCAGATGATCCGAGTGCTTCTCCGCCTTGGCGCGGAAGTCGTTCAGATCAATGTTGCCATTCTCATCCGCCTGCACCGGGACAACCTGCCAGCCCACCATCTGCGCCGAGGCCGGGTTGGTCCCGTGCGCCGAGGTTGGGATCAGGCAGACATTGCGGTGCCCTTCGCCGCGGGCGAAGTGATAGTTGCGGATGGTCAGCAGGCCCGCGTACTCGCCCTGCGCGCCCGAGTTGGGCTGCTGGGAGATCGCGTCATAGCCGGTGATCTGGCACAGCTTGTCGTTCAGATCGGCAATCATCTCATGATAGCCCTGCGCCTGATCTTCGGGGCAGAACGGGTGCAGATTGCCGAACTCGGGCCAGGTGACCGGGATCATCTCGATCGTGGCGTTCAGCTTCATGGTGCACGAGCCCAGCGGGATCATCGCCCGGTCCAGCGCCAGGTCGCGGTCGGCCAGACGGCGCATATAGCGGGTCATCTCGGCCTCGGCCCGGTTCTTGTGGAATATCTCGTGGGTCAGATAGGGCGTCTCGCGCAGCGCGTAGTCCGGCAGGCGGTACTGCTTGTTCGAGCTGTCGTCTGTCTTGTCGATGCCAAAGGCCCCCCAGACGGCTTCGATGGTCTCGGGCCGAGTCTGTTCGTCCAGGCTGATGCCAACCTTGGTGTCGCCGATCTTGCGCAGGTTGACGCCCCGGGCCACGGCGGCCTCCATGACGGTCTTCTGCAGGTGGCCGACCTCAACGGTGATGGTGTCGAAGAACACCTCGGGTTCGACCGAGAAGCCCGCCTCTTCCAGGCCGGCGGCCAGGCGCGAGGTCTTGCGGTGTACCGATTGCGCGATGGCCTTGATACCATCGGGGCCGTGATAGACCGCATACATCGAGGCAATGACGGCCAGCAGCGCCTGCGCAGTACAGACGTTCGAGTTCGCTTTCTCGCGGCGAATATGTTGCTCGCGGGTTTGCAGGGCGAGGCGATACGCTTTGTTGCCGCGGCTGTCGATGCTGACGCCGATGATCCGGCCCGGCATGGACCGCTTCAGCTTGTCGGTGGTCGCCATGTAAGCGGCGTGCGGGCCGCCATAGCCCATCGGCACGCCAAAGCGCTGGGTCGAGCCGATGGCAATATCCGCGCCCATCTCACCCGGTGACTTCAGCAGGGCCAGCGACAGGATGTCGGCAGCGACGATGGCGATGGCTTTGTGCTCATGCAGCGCTGCGATTTCCTTGGTGAAGTCGCGCACATGGCCGTGGGTGCCGGGGTATTGGAAGATCGCGCCAAAGACAGCACCTGCATCCAGCGTGTCCGGATCGGCGACTTGCACGTCGATGCCCAGAGGCTCAGCGCGGGTTTTGATCACCGCGATGGTTTGCGGGTGGCAGTTCTTGTCAACAAAGAAGGCCGCGTTGTTGGCCTTGGACCGGCCACCGCGCTTGGCCATCGCCATGGCTTCGGCCGCCGCTGTGGCTTCGTCGAGCAGCGAGGCGTTGGCCACGTCCAGCCCGGTCAGGTCGCTGACCATGGTCTGGAAGTTCAACAGCGCCTCAAGACGGCCCTGGCTGATCTCGGGCTGATAAGGCGTGTAGGCGGTGTACCAGGCCGGGTTTTCCAGAATGTTGCGCAGGATCGGCGCGGGCGTGGTGGTGCCGTAATAGCCCTGACCGATCAGCGAGGTCAGAACCTTGTTCTTGCTCGCCACCTCTTTCATGTAGAACAGCGCATCGCGCTCGGTCATCGCCGGACCCCAGTCCAGCGGCTCTTTCTGGCGGATCGCCGGCGGGACGGTGGCGTCGATCAGTTGGTCCAGCGTCTTGAAGCCGATCACCTTGAGCATGTCGCGCATCTCGGTCGGACTGGGACCAATGTGGCGGCGATTGGCAAAGTCATAGGCTTCGTAGTCAGTCAGTTTGAAAGCCATTGCAGCGCTCCTATGAATAAGTCAGGTCGGGCGGAGACCACGCAGGCCCCCGATACATCATCACGAGCCGGTCCGGCCCGAACGGGCGGAGCCCTGTGCAGGGCTCCGGTCTGGATCAGCCGATGAAGTCCTTGTAGCCGGCCTCATCCATCAGATCTTCCAGCTGCGACGCGTCGGTGATCTTGATCTTGTAGATCCATGCCTCACCTTCGGGGTCTTCGTTCAGCGCGCCAGGATTGTCGGCCAGCGCCTCGTTGACCTCGACGATCTCGCCATCAACCGGGGCATAGAGTTCCGAGGCCGCTTTGACGGATTCAATCACACCGATCTCGCCGTCTTTCTCGAACTCGTCACCCACTTCCTGCTGTTCCACGAAGACCACATCGCCCAGCTGCTCGGCGGCATGTTTGGTGATGCCCAGAGTGGCTGTGTCGCCGTTCACGTCAATCCACTCGTGCTCTTCGGAATAATAGGTTGCCATCTTGTCTCTCTCCTGACTTCAACGCTTGTAATTCTGGGTGACGAAGGGCAGCGCCACGATCTCGGCCGGTTGCGGCTTGCCCCGAATGATCAGATTGACCGTCTCGCCCGGCTCACCATGGCCTGCGGACACATAGCCCATCGCAACGGGGCCACCGACCGTCGGGCCAAACCCGCCCGAGGTGATCTGGCCAATGGTGTTGCCTTCCGTGCACTGGATCTCAACGCCCTGACGCGCAGGCGCGCGGCCCTCGGGCTTGATGCCCACCAGCTTGCGGGATGCGCCCTCGGCCAGTTCTCTCTGGATGCGCTCGGCCCCCGGGAACCCGCCCTCTTCCTTGCGGCGCTTCTGGATCGCCCAGCTCAGCGAGGCTTCGATGGGCGAGGTGCTCTGGTCGATGTCATTGCCATAGAGGCACAGCCCCGCCTCCAGCCGCAGGCTGTCGCGCGCGCCCAGACCGGCCGCTTCACAATCCTCATGCGCAAGGAAGGCGCGGGTGATCTCGATGGCCTTGTCCTCGGGGATCGAGATCTCGTAGCCGTCCTCACCGGTATAGCCCAGGCGCGAGATACGGCATTCAACGCCGTTGATATCCGCCACGGTGGTTTCCATGAACTTCAGATCGCGGGCGGCCGGGCAAAGCTCACCCACAACGTTCTCCGCTGCGGGGCCTTGCACCGCCACCAGCGCGCGGTCGAATATCTCGGTTACCTCGACGCCCTCGAGGCGTTCGCGCATATGCGGGATGTCCTGATGCCGCAGCGCCGCGTTCACCACCACAAAGTAGTGATCCCCCGCATTCGACACGATCAGGTCATCCATGATCCCGCCGTCTTCATTCGTGAAGAACCCGTACCGCGCCTTGCCTTCCTTCAGCGTCGCATAGGCCTGCGGGCAAAGCGCCTCAAGCTTCTCGCCCACATTCTCACCGCGCAGGATCACCTGCCCCATATGGCTCACATCAAACACCGCCGCCTTCTCACGGCACTGTTTATGCTCCCCCATGATCCCCAACGGATACTGAACAGGCATCTCCCAGCCCGCAAAATCAACCATCTTGCCGCCAAGCTCGACGTGCAAATCGTAAAGAGGAGTGCGCTTCGGTGCGTCGGTCATGGCAGATACCTTTTCGTATCGAGTGGTCGGAACGCATACTCGTAAGTTTGCCCCAAGCTGGATCTAATGCAACGATTCAGCCTTGGTGTTTCGGCCCAGAACCGCAGCCAGAGCGGGCATGTATACGAGCGCATGCATCGGTAATGTTCCTATAGGAAACTTTTTTCCGTTAGGCAACAGGCGATCTTCCCAGTGCTCGCAACTGGCACGTTTGTGAAGCCGCGTGTTCAACTCAGTTTGCGGCTATGGTCATGCTTAAAATTGAGAATTTGCGGATTCGCTACGGTTTTGGCTGCAGCCATTGAACGGCGTGATCCAGCACATGAAGCCCGGCGATCAGGTCACTTTCGGCGGTATCCTCGGCGAAATCGTGACTGATTCCGTTGATAGACGGCACAAACAGCATGGCAACCGGCATCAGGCGCGAGACGTTGGTGGCGTCATGAAGCGCCCCCGAGGGCATCCTGCGCCATTTGCCGGGCGCGACCTGTTCGGCCCCATGCTCCAACGCTGCGAGCAGCGAGGAGTCCATGGCCACCGGCTCCAGTCCTAGCATCGGGCCATAGCTCAGGCCCATGTCCACCTCTGCGGCGATCTCGGCGGCTGTGGCGCGAATGATATCCTCCATCCTTGCCAGACGGTCGGTATCTCCATCACGCCATTGCATCGAAAACCGCACCCGGCCCGGTACTATGGACGAGGCGTTGGGGTGCAAATCCACATGCCCAATGGTCCAGACGGTTTGCGGCGTAACCACGTTTCGGAACCGGTCGTTCAGACGGGTGTTGAACGCAGACAGAGCCTGAAACGCGTCGCGACGCAGATGCATCGGCGTGGTTCCGGCGTGGTTCTGCTGACCGTCGAACTGAACCACCATATCGCGAATGCCGACGATGTCGGTTACAACTCCGAGTTGCTCTTTCTGGGTATCAAGCGTCGGGCCTTGCTCGATATGCATCTCGATGAAGCCTGTGAAACGGGTAGGATCGACAAAGCCCTCGGCCAGATCGCCCATCGCACCCCGAGCCGTGGCAAAGGGTAAGCCCGCATGGTCGGTCAGCTTGTCCGCCTGATCCAAAGGCAGACCGCCCGACCAGATGGCTGAGCCTGTGGTGACACCAAACCGTCCCTCTTCATCCTGAAAGCTGACGACCGAGACAGGCTGATCGCTACTGCGCGCAATCTCAAGCGCAGCGATTACGCCCAAAGCACCGTCGAGCCAGCCGCCCTCGGGCTGGCTGTCGCTATGTGACCCCATCAGCAAGGACGGCCCTTCGGCCAAACCAAACAGGTTCCCGACCGGATCAAATTGCGGGGTCAGGCCCGCATCGGCCATCCGGCTTGCAAGCCATGTCCGGGCGGCAATGTCGGCCTCGGAATAAGCCGGGCGGATGACGCCTTTGCCCACGCCCGAAGCTCCGAATTCGCGTAGCTTGTGCAGATCGGTCAAAAAGCGGTTTTCGTTGATTGCCATGAACTCCCCCCAAACGTCTTGCGCGACCAACCATAGCGCCCGGATGGCAACCTGCAATCACCCTTCGATTTTTGCCAAACCCCTCTGGCCCCGGCCCGGAACCTGCCCTAAGACTTGCCAGCAAGAGGGACCGCCATGTCACATATCACACTGGTTCGTCACGGTCAGGCCAACACGGCAGCACGGGACGAGGTTAACTATGACAAGCTCAGCGATCTGGGCCACCAGCAGGCGCGCTGGCTGGGCGCGCATCTGCGCGATACGCGGGCACATTATCCGCGGGTTTATTGCGGCACACTGACCCGGCATGTCGAAACGGCCTCGAGCATGGGGCTGCCTGAGCCGGTTCGCGATGCACGCCTGAACGAGATCGAGTATTTCACCCTGGCGCAGCTGTTTCACGAACAGCACGGCGTGGCGATCCCGACTGATCGCGAAGGGTTTGTTGATCACCTGCCCCGCACTTTCGCTGCGTGGGCCGATGGCGACATCCAGGATGCGCCCGAAAGTTTCGAACAGTTTGAAACCCGCGTCAGCGACGCCCTGCATGAGATCGGAACCGAGGGTGGGCCGGCCATTGTTGTCACGTCGGGTGGGCTGATCTCGATGGTGGTGCGGCAGGCAATGGGTCTGGATATCCCGTCGATGGCGCGGGTGGCGCTTGCCATCATGAACACTTCGATGCACCGCCTCCACCCGATTGGAGCGCAGCTCAGCCCGGTTCTGTTCAACGCGACCCCGCATCTGGAAGCGCCAGACCGGCAATTCGCCCAGACCCATCTGTAAGGAGGTCCCGATGCAGCTTTACTACGCGCCCCGCACCATTTCAGTTGCCGTTGCCATCGCGCTGGAAGAGGCCGGTCTGGATTATGAGGCGATCCGGTTGGACTTTGCCGATGGCGAACAGACCAAGCCCGCCTACAAGCAGATCAACCCCAAGGGCCGGGTCCCGGCGCTGGCGGTGGATGGCGGTATCCTGACCGAGACCGGCGCGTTGCTGGACTATATCGCAACCGTCGCCCCGCAGGCCGGGTTGGTCCCCGAAGACCCGGTCATGGCCGCGCGGATGCGCGAGGTGATGTACTACCTCGCCTCGACCATGCATGTGAACCACGCCCACAAGATGCGCGGGCACCGCTGGGCCGACAAGAAATCCAGCTGGAAAGACATGAAGGACAAGGTCGCGCAGACCATGACCGCATCCTGCAAATACATCTCGTCCAACGGGCTGCGCGGGCCGTTTGTTCTGGGTGAGGCCTTCTCGCTCGCCGATGCCTACCTCTATGTGGTGTGCAGTTGGCTGGAAGGCGACGGCGTAGACGTCTCGGCCTTCCCCAAAATCCTCGCATTCCGCGAGGCGATGGAGGCACGCCCTTCGGTTCAGGCGGTCCATGCCGCTGGAATGCTCTGACAAAAGGAAATACGATGACACATCTCTGGGTCCGGGCAGAACAGCGCCCGAACGAGGATCGGGTCGGGCTGACCCCCGAAGGCGCCGCCGCACTGATCGCGGCAGGCATCCGTGTGACGGTCGAGGAAAGCTCTGTCCGCGCTATCCCGCTGGACGGCTACAAAGACGCGGGCTGCGAGATCGCAGCTGAAAACAGCTGGCCCGAGGCCCCGCAGGACGCGATCATCTTCGGCCTGAAAGAGCTGCCCGAGGACGGCACCCCCCTGCCTCATCGCCACATCATGTTTGGCCATGCCTACAAGGGCCAACATTCCGGTCGGGCACTGCTAGAGCGGTTCAAGGCGGGCGGCGGCACGCTCTATGATCTGGAATATCTGGTCGACGAAGACGGCCGCCGCGTCGCCGCCTTTGGCTATTGGGCTGGCTATGCCGGCGCCGCGGTCACGCTGAAAACATGGGCCGCACAGCAACGCGGACAGGAATGCCCGCCCGTTGGCGTCTATGCCAACAAAGATGCGCTCAACGCCGAATTGCTGGCCGAGTTGGACGCCACCGGCGCTGACCGCCCCCGCGCCATCGTCATTGGCGCGTTGGGCCGTGTTGGCACCGGTGCCGCAGATATGTGCGAAGCGATGGGTGTCAGCGTCACCAAATGGGACATGGCCGAGACCGCCAGCGGAGGCCCATTCCCGGAAATCCTGGATCATGACCTGTTCCTGAACTGCATTTTCGCGCGCCCCGTCACGCCGGTCTTTGTCCCGCGCGAGGCGCTGACCGCCCCGCGTAAGCTGACTGCAATTGGCGACGTGGCCTGTGACCCGGACAGCGACTATAACCCGGTCCCAGTCTATGACCGCGCCACCACGTGGGAGGCCCCCGCCCTGCGCGTCGCGACCGACCCGGTGATGGATGTGATGGCCATCGACAACCTGCCCTCGATGCTGCCGGTCGAAAGCTCGCAAGACTACGCAGCGCAACTGCTGCCGTCTCTGCTGACGCTCACCGATCTGGACAGCGGAGTCTGGGGTCGGGCAGAAGAAACCTACAAAACTCATATCGAAGGGATCTGAGCGATGACGATTCACTGGTGTGGCACCGGCCTGTCGGCCATCCCCGGCCTGCGCCGCCTGATCGAAGGCGAGCACAAGGTTACCGTCTGGAACCGAACCATCGACAAGGCCAAAGCCGAGGTCGGTGACCTGACCGGCGACATCCGCGCCTTCGACATCGACGCTCTGGGCGCGGTGCTGGAGAAAGGCGACGTGATCGTCTCGATGCTGCCGGGCGACTGGCACGTGCCGCTGGCGGAACTGGCGATCTCCAAGGAAGCGAACTTCGTCTCGTCGTCCTATATCGCGCCTGAAATGCGCGCGCTGGACGACAAAGCGCGTGAGGCTGGTGTGGCTTTGGTCAATGAGGTTGGTCTGGACCCGGGCATCGACCACCTGATGGCGCATGCTTTGGTGGCCGACTACCGCGCCTCGGACGCGTTCGATGCGCAAAACCACCTGAGCTTCATCTCGTATTGCGGCGGCATCCCCAAGAACCCCAACCCGTTCCGCTACAAGTTCAGCTGGTCGCCGCTGGGCGTACTAAAAGCGCTTCGCTCACCATCAAAATCGATCCGCGACTACGCCCCGCTGGACGTCGCCCGCCCATGGGACGCGATCAGCAGCTATATCGCGCCGCTGCCTACTCCGGAAAGCTTTGAGGTCTATCCCAACCGCGACTCACTGCCCTTCATGGCCGAATATCAATTCGAGGACCACTGGCCGGTCAAAGAATTCGTCCGCGGCACCCTGCGCCTGAACGGCTGGACCGATGCCTGGGCCGACGTGTTCACCGAAATCGAAACCCTCTCAGGCCCCGAAGGTGACGCGCGGATGAAAGAGATGTCGGACCAGTTCTGGACCGAGAACGCCTATGACGAAGGCGAGCCCGACCGCGTTGTGCTTTGCGTTGGCCTGAAAGCCGAGAAAGATGGCGTTGAGGTGTGGAACAAAACCTACGTCATGGATGCCTGGGGCGATGAACGCGGCACCGCGATGGCGCGTCTGGTGTCGATCCCGGTCTCACTGGCGGTTGAGGCTGTCCTGAACCGCGCCATCCCTGCTGGCGTTCACGCAGCACCCAGCGATCCGAAACTGGTGCAAGGCTGGATGGGTGAAATCGACACGCTCGCGCAGCATCTGCAAATCGTGGATCACTTGGGTTAACCAGCCGGTAGAAAGAAAAAGGCCATCCCAGTTTGTCTGGAATGGCCTTCAATATCGTATTATTTCCATTTCTAAGCCTGGCTTTCCTTACGACGCCTAAGCGTCAGATATATCGATTGATCGTGTCCTCGATATCGCTGCGGTTTATGCCCAACTCGGCCAACTGATTGTCGCTCAAGCCATCCAGATACTGCGCGGCACGCACAATTTCAGGACTTATGGCCTTGATACGCATGGCGCGATCAAACAACAGCAGAGCCGTAGCAGACGGCGTTGGCTGATATACGGGCGGGATGACATCAAACATATTCGTTACCTCACTCATTAAGAAAACAGCGTTTGCGAACGGTCGCGGACCCTGTTTCAATGTCGAAGCGGGGCACCGTTGAAAACGCTCTCATAGGCGCGCTGTTTGATCTCGCTCCGATCAATCCCGATATCCGCGAGTTGGTGATCCGAAAGTCTTTCCAGATTGCGCACCGTGTTCGAGAAAATGCGTCTCCGAAAAAACTCGACCTTTGCGTCCGCGTAGTTCGAGAACAAACCGCCAAAGAGGCCAGTCCGGGCTTCTGCAGTATGTGTATATGCCATTTCTTTTCCTCCTAAATTTGATTTTCAGTGCAGTACTGACATCAAATAAAGGAACGCTGCGTTAACCAAAAAGCAGCGTTCCATTAAAGTTTCTTTAGGAAGATGGAGCGCGATGGCGCGCGCTATCCGGAACCTTCGGCTACATCAGATCGTTCTCGATATCCTCAGCCGATATGCCCAACGCATCCAACCCGTTCTCAAGATGGTCCGACAGATGCGGTGTGCCGATCAGATAGTCGGCGCAGGGGGTTGAGGCCTCGGATTTGGCGGTGGCAACGGCCTCGGCAAGATCCTCGGCGAAAAAGCTTTCGCGCCCGATCCACATGATGGCGACCAGCTCGGCCTGCTCATCCTCGCTCATCCGGTCGACAAAGGCGCGCAACTCACCTTCGGCCCGTCCCAGCTCACGCCCCATCATGGCAACCTGAGCCACTTTCCTTGCCGAAATATCCAACATGCCTTCAGCTCCTCTTGTTCGCGGTTTCGACACATCAGACCCCGACACGCACCCCGAGTCTTTGATCTTACGCAAACAGAGGGGCAACTATCGCCGAACCCGCGACACCGGCTGATCCGGAACAGGCGCGGTGCGGAATGGACGAAACCGGGCTTTTTTGATCCACAGCTTGATTGCCTGCCATACGATCAGCGCAAAGGTGCGCCGCGCACCAAACGGACGGCGCAGCAAAGACCACAGAATAGAGCCGTTGGTCAGCGGCTGGCGCGGACCTGTCAGCGTGGCGATCAGCCCGCCTCCTTCCCGCCTATAGTCGATCCACACCCCAACACGGTCGGGACGATAGTCGAAGCGGAACGTGTAATTCCCCTCAATCATCTGGAAAGGCGACACATGCATCAGCTTGTCCGCCACCACCCGGTCCGAGGGGTCGATGACCGCAAAACCCGGCTTGTGGCAGACATAGCTGTGGCGCGTCCCGTAAGTGTTGGTGACCTCAGCGACCACGGCGTAAAGCTGCCCATCCTGATCAAAACAGAACCAGAAACTGACCGGGTTGAAAACATGGCCCAGAACCCTCGGCTGCGTCAGCAACATGATCTGCGCCGGCTGGGGCACCTCGAGTTCCTCTAACCGGGCGCGCAGCCATGGTGCACCGATCCCTTGCCCCGGTTCACCACCGTGATCTGAGCAGCGCCAATTGGTGATGTTCACGCGGTCGACCGAAAAAAGCAGCGGCGTGGACAGATCGGCCTCAGGGTCCAGCAGGATGTAATCGACCGAATAGCGAAAGGCGTTTTCAATCGCCCCTTTGCGACCGTGATAGGTGTAACCTGCTATGTGGTCGATGTTTTTCATTCCGCCGCGCGTCCTGCTTTGCCTGTAAATTGTTCGACTTGCGCCCTTTTCAGAAAAGAGACGTCATTTGAAATACGGAATCCACCCCGGTTTGGACTTTTTTTGTCGCATGAAAGTGATCCGCCTTGGTGCCCCCCGCGTAATCCGGTTATGTTTACCGAGATCAATACCGTGACCTTGGACGAACCTGCGGCTGAACAGGCCGCCCCTCAGCCTTGGCGCGCAAAGAAACGCATCAAGGGTAGACAGGTGAACGGAACGAACGGCAGTTGCGACACCAGGACCGAGTGGGTGGAACATGTCAGGCGCATCCGAGACGCGCAGGACCAGGCGGCTTTTGCCGAGCTGTTCCAGCATTTCGCGCCGCGTATCAAGGCGTTCCTGATGAAGTCAGGATCAGACGCTGCGCTGGCCGAAGAGTGCGCGCAAGAGGTGATGGCAACCTTGTGGCACAAGGCCCATCTGTTCGATCCCTCGCGGGCCACGGTGGCCACTTGGGTGTTCACCATCGCTCGGAACAAGCGCATTGACGTCCTGCGCAAGCAACGCCGCCCTGAACCCGAGGAACTGGGATGGGGCCCCGAGGCTGAGCCGGACCAGGACGATGTCCTTGCGCTACAACAGGAAACCGCGCAGCTGCGCACCGCCATGCTGGCGTTGCCCGAGGCGCAGAGAGAGCTGATCGAGAAGGCGTATTTCGGTGATCTGAGTCACCGAGAGATTGCGTCTCAGACCGGGTTGCCCCTGGGAACGATCAAATCACGTATTAGGTTGGCGCTGGACCGCTTGCGCCATGCGATGAACTGAGATGAGCAAGATGAGCCAGTCGATTAAACATCACCTGACAGATGAGCTGCTGATGGCCTATGCCGCCGGCTCTCTGCCCGAGGCGTTCGACCTGATGGTCGCAACCCATCTGTCGCTGTGCGACCACTGCCGTGCGCGCGCCGAAAGCTACGAGGCCGTGGGCGGACATGTTCTGGATGCACAACCCGATGCAGTCAGCATGAGCGACACATCCCTTGCCGCAACGATGGCCCTGATCTCGCAAGGCGCACCGACCCCCAAGCCCGCACGTCCGGGCTGCGCCATCCTGCCGACCCCCCTGCAAGACTACGTCGGTGGGACAGTTGATGACATTCAGTGGAAACCGATTGGCATGGGTGTGAAACAAGCGATCCTGCCGACCAGCAAAGAGGCCACCGCCCGCTTGCTGTTCATCCCTGCAGGTGTCGCCGTCCCGGATCACAGCCACAACGGTACTGAATTGACGATGGTTCTTCAGGGTGCCTTTTCGGATGAGGTTGATCGCTTTGCCCGCGGCGATGTCGAGATTGCAGATGAAGATCTGCATCACACGCCGACGGCGGACATCACCGAGGATTGCATCTGTCTGGCCGTCACGGACGCACCGCTGAAGTTTAGCAAACTGATGCCGCGCCTTTTCCAGCCCTTCCTGCGGATCTGATCGTGTATAGTTCGGATCAGAACTGCCTCTGACAGGAGATATTTCATGAACCGAACATATTTGATTGCCCTTGGCTTTGCGTGCTTTGCCACGATTGCGTCTGCTCAGATGAAGGCTGACGTGAAGTTCGAGCCAGGCAACTTTGGCACAATGGTCAACGGTACCGTGACCGGAGATGAGTATTTTGACTACTCGCTCGGCGCGAAAGCCGGGCAAGAGATGTTTGCCGACCTCAAGGTCAGCGACACCAATGGCAATGGTGTGGTCTATTTCAACATCCTGCCCCCCGGCAGCGATGGCGTCGCGATTTATAACGGTTCGATCGACGGCAACACCGCCCGGATCGATCTGCCCGAAGACGGAGACTATACGATCCGTGTCTATCTGATGGGAAATGACCGGGATACGGGCAAAACCGTGGGCTACAATCTGGACCTGTCGATCCAGTAAGTTGCTACTTGGGCTAGCTGTCGACTTCGGCGTTTTCAGACCGGATAGGAACCCCCAACAGCTCTAACGCGCCGCTACGGCCTTTGACCTCGATCGTGGGGATGCTTACCAGCCCGTCCAACAGGCCCGGCCCTCCGGCCGCCGTCACAAGATCATTCGAGACGATCAGGTCCATATCCAGATCGCAGGTCAGGCTTTCAAGTCGCGCGGCTGTGTTCACCGCGTCTCCGAACACCGAAAACTCTAGCCTGTCCTGATCGCCTATCACGCCGAGAAACACCTCACCCCAGTGCAAGCCGATTCCGGTGCCAAGTGATGGGAGGCCCGCCGATTTGCGCTCGGCGGTCCAGCGGGCCATTTCGTCCAACAGTCCTGCGCCGCAGTTCAGGCAGCGTTTTGCGGCCTGCTCTCCGTCAAACACGATCATGACGGCGTCTCCAATGAACTTGTCGATGATCCCGTTTTCCCGACGCACGACGGCTGAGACCCGACGCCTGTAATCCGACACCAGCTCAGAGACCTCATCCGGTTCCAGCTGTTGCGACAGTGTCGTGAATCCGCGAAGATCGATGAAAATCAAACCGGCCTTCTGGCGGCGTCCGTTTTTCAAAGCCGCCAATCCGCTGTCGCCGAGGTCTTGAACGACCTGCGAGGGCAGGTAGCGCGTCAGGTTCGCGCGACGCTGCGCCTCAGTTATGGATTGGAACAGCAACTTGTGAACCCGCCTTGCGGCGACGATCAGAACCACCCCGGCCAGGGCGATCATGAAGACACGGATCAGGTTGGGAGGGGGTGCCAGAAACAGCCAGATAGGACTGTCTGTGTGACCCCTCGCGGATCCTGCATCTATCCCGATCAGGAACAGAAACCCAAGCGACAGCAAGACAACCTGCATCAACATGACCTTGGGGTTGCCGCGCAATACTCCGAAAGCCAGAACCACAGGGGCCAGCCAGACGGCGGGCAAAACGAAGACCTCGTCCCCGACAAGGCCAGTATTGAGCAAGCCCAACCGGACCGAGACAATCAGGAACACGGAATCTGCGCCCGACACAGGCCACGCCATCCAACCCGAAAAGCGCCCCCTGCGAGCCGCGATCCATGTCACGAAGCCAAGCAAGAAATAGGCAAAGAGGGTTCCGAACGCGAACGCCCATTGGCGCTCCAGAACCGCATGTCCGCTGTTCGAAACCGGTTGGATCGTGACAAGGAAAACGACGCCAAGGCCCGCTGCAACACCCATCCGCAACAGGCCAACGATCTGCTCCGCTTTCTGTTCGGCCGTTCTCAGCAGTTGGTCAATTTCAGGCGGGTGCGCCGCATATTTCATTCTGCAACCTGTCTGTCAGGATGCGCAATCAGCCCTCGTGCCGCGTTAAAGGGACGACCTCCGAGGGGGCCTCTGGCGCCAATTCCTCAAAATCAAAGTTATCAAGCCGTTGCGCCCTGCGGCCAGCTTTTTCCGCACTGATCTTGATGTCCGAAATGTCCTTGGCCGCCTGCCCGAAATGGCGATCCAAATTGGCAACGCGGTCGCCCAGACGCTCGACATCCTTGTGTAGCATCCCAAGTTCCTTGCGGATGGCGCCTGCTTGTTCTCGCATCCGCGCGTCCTTGAGGATCGCGCGCATCGTGTTCAGCGTCGCCATGCAGGTGGTCGGTGACACGATCCAGACGCGTTTGGTAAAACTCTCCTGCACCAATTCGGGGAACTTGGCGTGCAACTCGGCATAGACCGCCTCGGAGGGCAGGAACATCAGCGCGCCATCGGCGGTTTCGCCATCCAGAATGTATTTCTCGGCAATATCGTTGATGTGTTTGCGCACCGTGCTGCGGAACATCTGAACCGCCGCCTTCAGCTCGGCGTCATTGGTCGAGCCAATCAGCGCCTCATAGGCCTCCAACGGGAATTTGCTGTCGATCACAATCGGCCCCGGAGGGTTCGGCAGATGGATCAGACAATCCGCCCTGCGTCCGTTCGAGAGAGTCTCCTGCAGCTGGAAACTGTCATGCGGCAACGCCTTAGAGACGATGTCATTCAGCTGAATCTCACCAAACGCGCCCCGAGTCTGTTTGTTCGACAGAATATCCTGCAGCGACAACACATCGCCGGACAGCTTGGTGATGTTGTCCTGCGCCTTGTCGATGGCGGCCAACCGTTCCTGCAGCTGGGTCAGCGAAGTCGCAGTCTGCTTGGAGGAACCGTGCAGAGATTCCTTCATCCTCTCCTGCATTTCAGCCAGCGCGCGGGCCGATTTCATGGCATTGTCGGCCAGCCGGTCATTCATCTGCTGCTGCACCGACGACAGGCGGGATTCGACCGTCTGGATCACCTGCACCTGCGCATTGGCCTGCGTGTCCGAGACATGCTGCAACCCGCCGCGCAATTGCTCCTGCCCCTGTCCCAAGGCCTGCACATGTTGCCCCAGATGCGCCATCTGACGCGCCAGAGGTTCTGCCATCCGCGCGGAACGCTGGGACGCCCGCAGCGACAGGAATAGCAACAAAAGGATCAGCGCCAGAACGCCACCCGTAACGAGGATTACCGGGTCATTCAGCGCATATTGGGTGCCTGCAATCTCAATCATATGAACCTGTATGTTCTCGTTTTGTTTCTATCTTCTTAAACGCTTCGCGATACCGGATCAACTGCGCCCGAACAGACGCTCGATATCGCTGAGTTTCAGTTCAACATAAGTGGGTCGCCCGTGGTTGCATTGACCGGAATGCGGGGTGGCTTCCATCTCGCGCAGCAAGGCGTTCATTTCCTCGGCGCGCATCCGGCGGCCAGAGCGGATCGAACCATGGCAGGCAACGCGGCTGAGGATCGCCTCAATCCGCGCCTGCACCATCTGACTGTCGCCCTGATCGGCAAGCTCATCAAGGATATCCAGGATCATCGCGCGGGCATCGACCTCACCCAGAATGGCGGGGGTTTCGCGCACGGCAATGGCACCGCCGCCGAAAGGCTCGAGCGTCAGGCCAAGGCGCGAGAGGTCATCGGCGACCGCCATCAGCCGCGCGCAATCGCCTTCGGACAGCTCAACGATCTCGGGGATCAGCAAAGCCTGCGCGGCGACACCATTCTCGGCCATCTGCGTTTTGAGTTTTTCATAGACCAACCGCTCATGCGCGGCATGCTGGTCCACGATGACCATCCCGTCGGTGGTTTGCGCGATGATGTAATTCTCATGCACCTGACCGCGTGCTGCCCCCAAGGGCAGATCCTGAGGCGCGGGTTCTTCAGCGGTCACCGGGGCCGCAACCGGGGTCGGCTCGACAATGCTGCCGCTATAGTCCCTCGCCAGCTCGGCAAAGCCGGGGGATTGCGCCCGATATGCCGCTTGCCGGGCCGCCTGAGACGGGCGGTCCATCTGGTAGACCCGCGCAGGGATGGGCTGAGGTGCCTCGGGCCGCATCGCGCCCAAAGTCGCGTTGGCTACGGTCGAGGACGCGCGATGCCCGGCGTCGGCCAGCGCGTGACGCAGGGCGGAAACGATCAATCCGCGCGCAACGCCGGGATCACGGAACCGAACCTCGGATTTAGCAGGGTGCACATTGACGTCCACCAGCGTCGGATCGCAGTCGATAAACAGCGCCGCAGCCGGGTGGCGGTCGCGGCTGAGGAAGTCGAAATACGCCGCCCGAAGTGCTCCGGTTAGCATCTTGTCACGGACTGGACGGCCATTGACGAACAGGTATTGCGCAACCGCAGCCCCGCGCGAATAGGTCGGAAGGGCAGCATAACCGTACAACCGGATGCCTTCGCGGGTCGCGTCGATCTGCAGGGCGTTCTCGGCAAATTCGCGTCCGATCACGCGGGCCAGACGGGCGTGGAGGGCATCGAAAAGATCACTATTCTCGCGGTCGGCGCGGAAGGTCACACGGCCCTCACCTCCGCCCGAAACATCACGCAAGGTGAACGTGACGGAAGGCTCAGCCATGGCGAGGCGTTTGACCGTATCGCCAATGGCCTGCGCCTCTGCCCGGTCGGTGCGCATGAACTTGAGCCGCGCCGGCGTGGCGAAGAACAGATCGCGCAGCTCGACCACTGTGCCTGCACGAAGGGCGGCGGGCTTCACCGCCTCCATCTTGCCGCCCAAAACCGCAATCGACGCAGCATCCGCCCCCGGAACGCGGCTGGTGATCGACAAACGACCCACTGCGCCGAGCGAGGGCAAAGCCTCACCCCGAAAGCCGAAGGTGTGAATGTTCAACAGATCCGACCCGTCGATTTTCGAGGTTGCATGACGCGACAAAGCCAGCGGCAGATCCTCGGGCGCGATACCACAGCCATCATCGGTGACACGAATCAAAGTCTTACCCCCATCCGCGATATCTATGGCAACACGGGTGGCTCCGGCGTCGATGGCATTCTCGACCAGTTCCTTGACGGCCGAGGCCGGACGTTCGACCACTTCACCCGCGGCGATGCGGTTGATCGCAGCATCGTCGAGCTGCCGGATAACGGGTCGTGTTTCGCTGATATTGGGGGTCGTCTGCGCCATACCACCAGACCTAGCACATCACGGCCCGATTCTGCCACCGGATTGAACCGTAATATCGGCCGATCTTTCAGATCAAGAAGGGAGGGGGGCCGGACAGTGTTCGGGGGCTGGCTGTGCCGCCCTCACCGAACCCTGCCCGGACTTACCGAAGTGAGTGGTAGTTGTTAGCCGGTAATGTAATTGACCTAACATGCAATTAGTTAAATTGCTTATTAAGAGTCATCTTTATTTACTCTGGGCAAAGTTCAGCCGATGACCTGCGGGAACCAGTGGCAGGAAAGTGCCGCTTCACGCAGGTGTGTGCGCACCCACTCGGGTGCGGCACGGGCCGAAAATGGCGGTCAAGGCCAGAATCACGCCGGACATGGTGGCGATCATCCCGGCCGCGCTGACGGCATCCGCCGCACCCACCCAAAGCGGGCCATACCCGGCCAACACATAGCCCGACACAGCTGAGAGGATAGCGAAACCCACACTCCACGCGATTTGCGTCTCCAACCGGTTGGTCATCATGCGCGCCGCAGCCGGGGGGCAGATGAACATGGCGATCACGATGATCGAGCCAACCGCATCAAAGGCGGCAACAGCAGCGATCGCGGCGACGATGACCAACGCCAGCCCTAGCGCGCCCGTGCGGATACCCATGGTGCGAGCGAACCCCTCATCGAAGGTCGAGATTTTCAGTGGCCGCCAGAACAGCCATGTGAACAGCAGAACACCCAGCATCGTCACCGCGATCCGAGGCAGTTCAGGCGGCAGCCCGGCCAAGGCCTGCAAGTCCCAAAGTGAGGACCAGCCCGTCGCATCCAGCCAGATCAGGCTTTCCAGATTGCCGTAAAGCGCATGTTCCACATCCAGATGCACGGTTGAGGTATCCGTCTGCTCCAACAGCAGCACGCCTCCCGCGAACATGGTGGTAAAGACCACGCCCATCGCCGCGCCCGGTTCGATTTGACCCAGCCTCCGGATCGCCTCAATCAGAACAACGGCAACGATCGCCGCCCCCGCCGCGCCCAGCATCATGGGCCAGGTCGAGATCGCTCCGGTCAGCAGAAAGGCCACAACGATACCGGGCAGCACCACATGGCTGATCGCATCCCCGATCAGGGCCTGTTTGCGCAGCACGAGGAAGTTGCCGGGCAAGGCGCAGGCGATCGCCGCAAAGGTGCCGATCAGCAGCGGCGTCAACGACAGGGGTACGAATTCCGCACCACTCATGTCGGAGCCCCCTGTGGTCCGCCGATGCGGTGGTCTATTTCCGTGATCTGATCCTTGGTCAGTACGGTTTCGATGTCACGCAGGCCATCGTATAGCGCGGCAGTCGCCTCATGCGCCTGATCCGCGCGCACGACCTCCCACCGCTTTTCATCGCGCAACGCTTTTGCAGCGCGGGCTTTGCCAGCCTCGGTCGCCACGCCATCGGCGCGCACAAGGTCAGCCCGGCGCAACAGGCGCAGGGTCAAAGGCTCGTAGATTTTCTGGCCTTGCGCCAAAGCCAACAGCCCTTGCCGGATATGCACCCGACGTTGGAACCTCAGATGGCGCAGAACGGCGGCCAGAATCCCTCGGACCGGGGCGAGGAACAGGGACAGGACAAAGAAGGCGAAGCTGACCAGAACGATGATTGGCCCGGTCGGCAAGTTCGGCGCAGTGGCCGACAGGGCGGCGCCGATATAGCCTGCCAAACCGCCCGCGAGACCGGCCAACAAGACAACGCGATCCGACCGCTCGGACCAGAACCGCGCGGTGACCGGAGGGATGATCAGCAAAGCCACGATCAGGATCAGGCCGACGATTTTCAGGCCGACCACAGTGACCGCCATCACAAACCCCATCATCGCGAGGTCAATGCGATGCACGGGCAAGCCCCGGGCCGCGGCATATTCGGGATCAAACGCCACCAAAGTCATCGGGCGGCGCAGGATCATCACAAGCACCAGAGTCGCCGCACCTCCGATCGCGATGATCAAGGCATCCGCCCACAGCATCCCGGCCGTTGAGCCCAGCAGGAACCCTTCCAAACCCGCTTGCCGACCAACGCCCATGGTCTGAATGACGGTCAGCAGGACGATGCCAAAACCGAAGAACACCGATAGAACCGCGCCGATTGCGGCATCCTCGGCCAGTCGGGTGTGGAGGGTTAACCAGTTCAGGCAGAGCAGACCAACCCAAGCCGAGACCGCCGATCCCGCCAGCAGACCCAGCAGGTTGCGCCCGTCACCACCAAGGGCGACCAACAGCATGAAGGCCAGACAGACCCCCGGCAGGGTCGCATGACTGATCGCGTCGCTGACCAGCGCGCGTTTGCGCAAAAACAGAAAGGTGCCAGTCACGCCGGCTGAGACTCCCAGCAAGCTCGCACCGATAGCGACCAGCGTGGCGTTGTAACCAAGCTGCAGGCTGAGCGCATCCCAGAGCATTCTTTACCCCAGCGCGCGCGAAATCTGGTCGATTTGGGCGGTGGCCAAGCGGCCTCCGTATGCGGATTGAAGGGTCTCGGCGGTAAAGGCCTGCGCCACCGAGCCCTCGGCGATCTTACGTGTGTTGATCAGGAAGACATGATCAAAGTAGTCCGAGACCGTGGCCAGATCGTGATGGACAACCACAACGGTCTTGCCCGCCTCTTTCAGCGATTTCAGCACCGCGATGATGGCTTTTTCGGTGGCCGCATCGACACCGGCGAAGGGCTCGTCCAACAGGTAAAGATCGGCGTCCTGCGCCAAGGCACGGGCTAGGAACACCCGCTGTTGCTGGCCGCCGGACAGCTGGCCGATCTGGCGATCTGCAAAATCGCGCATGCCAACGCGGTTCAGGCAATCCATTGCTACCGCTTTGTGCCACGCGCGGATACGGCCCAACAGGCCCAGTTGACGCGACAGGCCCATGAGAACCACATCAATCACGCGGGTCGGAAAATCCCAGTCAACACTGGCGCGCTGCGGGACATAGGCGATCCGGGCACGCTGTGCCTCGAGCGGTTGACCAAATACAGTCACCTGCCCTGACAAGGGCGTCACGATCCCAAGCGCCGCTTTCAGGAGTGTCGATTTCCCTGCCCCATTTGGGCCGATAATCGCGGTCATCGCCCCCGGCTGAACCGTCATATCCACGGAGAATACGGCAGGCTTCTGACCGTATGAGACTGTTAGACCCCGCACTGCCAGCGGGCTGGCCTCAATCCCTTGGTCTTCGACGGAAACACCCTGAACCGCTGCAAGCTCTAGCATCACTCAAAACCCCGCAGACAGTTTGCCGTTCAGACCCTGATCGGGAACATCAGCCCCCAAGGCCCCTGCGATCACAGTGATATTGTGATCCAGCATGCCGACATAGGTGCCCTCATAGGTACCCGGCTCGCCCATGGCATCGGAGTACAGCTCACCCCCGACCGAGACTTTGTGCCCCTTGGCCGCCGCGCCCTCGATCAGCGCGCGCATCGAGCGATCCGAGACCGAGCTTTCCACGAATACGGCGGTCAACTGGCGGTCGACCAGAGTATCGACCAGCTCTCCGATCCGATTCAGACCGGCCTCGGACTGGGTCGAGATGCCTTGCACGCCCATTACTTCATAGCCATAGGCCGCACCGAAATAGCCAAAGGCGTCATGTGCGGTCAGTAGAACGCGGCTGTCTTCGGGCACTGCGGTCAGGGCCTGTTCTGCATAGGCTGTCAGAGCGTCCAGCTCGGACAGATGCACCTGTGCGTTTGCGGCAAAAATCTCGGCAGCCTCGGGTCGGGCCTCGGTTAGTGTCTCTTGGACCTTGGTGACCACATCAGCCCAAAGGGCCGGGCTCATCCAGATATGCGGGTCATATTTGTCGGCATAGTCATCATGCGCGCGCAGCTTCGAGTTATCAACGCTTTCGGCCACGGCAACCACGGTCTGCTTGCGGCCGAGGTCTTCAAAGAAATCTTCCATCTGCGCCTCAAGGTAGAGACCGTGCCACAGCACCAGATCCGCGCGGGTCATGGCGACGATATCGCTGCGGGTCTGGCGATAGGCATGCGGATCAACGCCGGGACCCATGAGGCCCTTTACTTCAACCTGATCGCCGCCGACCTGTCGCACGGCGTCGGCAATCATGCCGGTCGTCGCCACGACCTTCAGCGGAGCCTGCGCCCATGCAGCAAGCGGCATGGCCGCGGCGATAGCGAGAGCAGCAAGGAAACTGCGACGAATCATGGTTGATCTCCGGAATTCGGACCCTGTTGCGATTAAATATGAGAACGACTCGCAACTAAGTCAATGCTATTGCGAATTAGTCGCAACAAAATCCCAATTTATTTGTCCAAATGGTCAAAAAACTCCCTCGAAACCGCTCTGCTGCCTTCCATTTACCGCCAAGCCGTGCGATTTTGGCGCAAACCTCCCAAAGGATGTGAGAATGGAACCGCAGCGCTCAGACAGCCCCGTGCGCACCGCGCATCTGCCGCAAGTCACTGAACCCAGAAACCCTGGAATGGACCTTGATCTGGATTGGGTAAGGGCCGTTCAGGCCAATACCTCAGCGATCGAGCGCCGGGCAGCAACCCTGCCCGGTCGGCGGTCGGTGAAGAAGGACTATCAGGCCGCGTGGCTGCTGAAGGCGGTCACGATGATCGACCTCACCACCCTGTCAGGTGACGACACGGTGGGGCGCGTGCGCCGTTTGTGCGCTAAAGCGCGCCAGCCGGTTGCGCCAGCAACTTTGCAAGCGCTGGATATGCCTGCGATCACAACCGGGGCCGTCTGCGTCTATCACGACATGATCGAGACTGCCGTTGCCGCTTTGAAAGGCACTGGGATACCGGTTGCTGCGGTCTCCACCGGGTTTCCGGCTGGCCTGTCGCCGTTCCATTTGCGCGTGGCCGAGATCGAAGAAAGCGTGAAAGCCGGAGCTGAAGAGATCGACATCGTCATCTCGCGCCGCCATGTGCTGTCGGGCGATTGGCAGGCTTTGTATGATGAGATGAAGGCCTTCCGCGCTGCCTGCGGCGATGCCCATGTCAAAGCCATTCTGGCGACCGGAGAGCTGGGCAGCCTACGCAACGTCGCCCGCGCCTCACTGGTGTGCATGATGGCCGGGGCGGATTTCATCAAGACCTCGACCGGGAAAGAAAGCGTCAACGCCACCCTGCCCGTGTCTCTGGTGATGATCCGCGCGATCCGCGATTATTGTGACCGCACCGGGTATCGTGTCGGGTACAAGCCTGCGGGTGGGATTTCCAAGGCCAAGGACGCGCTGGTCTACCTGTCGCTGATCAAGGATGAGCTGGGCGACCGTTGGCTGGAGCCGGACCTGTTCCGCTTTGGCGCCTCGTCACTTCTGGGCGATATCGAACGGCAGTTGGAACACTATGTGACGGGCGCGTATTCCGCCGGTTATCGTCACTCCATGGGCTGAGGAAAAGAACAATGACAGTCAAAGAAATCTTCGAGACCATGGACTATGGCCCCGCCCCCGAAAGCGCAGCTGAGGCATTGGCCTGGCTGGTCGATCAGGGCGATGCGTTCGGTCATTATATCGACGGGAGTTTCACCAAACCGGGCAAAGGGTTCGAAAGCAGCAATCCCGCGACCGGAGAGGTTCTGGCCAAGCTGACCCAGGCCAAGCAGGCGGATGTGGACGCGGCCGTCGCTGCGGCCCGCAAGGCGCAACCCAAGTGGGAGAAACTGGGCGGCGCAGGCCGGGCGCGGTATCTCTATGCCATTGCGCGGCTGTTGCAGAAACATTCGCGCCTTTTCGCCGTGCTGGAGAGCATGGATAACGGCAAGCCGATCCGTGAATCGCGTGACATCGACATCCCTCTGGCGCAGCGACACTTCTACTACCACGCCGGTATGGCGCAACTGATGGAGAGCGAGTTGCCCGATGCTGAGGCCTTGGGCGTGTGCGGGCAGATCATCCCGTGGAACTTCCCTTTGTTGATGCTGGCCTGGAAGATCGCGCCCGCGCTTGCGATGGGGAATACGGTGGTGTTGAAACCGGCCGAATATACCTCGCTGACCGCGCTGCTGTTCGCTGATATCTGCTCACAGGCCGGGCTACCCAAAGGCGTCGTCAATATCGTGACCGGAGACGGCGCGGTGGGTGAGATGATCGTGAACGCGGACGTGGACAAGATCGCGTTTACCGGCTCGACCGTTGTGGGGCGGCGTATCCGCGAGGCGACTGCGGGCTCGGGTAAGGAGCTGACCTTGGAGCTGGGCGGCAAGTCCGCCTATATCGTCTTCGACGACGCTGACATCGACAGTGCGATCGAGGGGCTCGTAGATGCGATCTGGTTCAATCAGGGGCAGGTTTGCTGTGCAGGGTCCCGTCTGCTGGTGCAAGAGGGCGTTACCGACCGCTTTCACGACAAGCTGCGCGCCCGGATGGACGGCTTGCGCATCGGTGATCCGCTGGACAAATGCATCGACGTCGGCGCGGTTGTGGACCCGGTTCAGCTGCAGACCATCAAATCCTTGATCGACAGCAACACCGCAGGCCATGTCTACCACGCAGCCTGTGAGCTGCCGGAAAACGGCTGCTACTACCCTCCGACGCTGATCTCGGGGCTCGAGACCTCGGACCCGCTGATGCAGGAGGAGATTTTTGGCCCGGTTCTGGTCTCCTCGACCTTCCGCACCCCGGCTGAGGCTGTCGAGCTGGCGAACAACACCCGCTACGGCCTGGCCGCAACGGTCTGGACCGAGAATGTGAACCTCGCGCTGGATATCGCGCCCAAGCTGGTTGCGGGCGTGGTCTGGGTCAACGCGACCAACCTGTTCGACGCCGCCGCCGGGTTCGGCGGAGTACGCGAAAGCGGTTTTGGCCGCGAAGGCGGATGGGAGGGGCTGACGGCCTACACGAAGCCCAAGGGCAAAGCCAAGCCTCTGGCGAAGGTCGAGGCGACCATGGGCGAAGGTGCCTCGGTGGACCCCATCGACCGCACCGCCAAGATGTATATCGGCGGCAAGCAGGCGCGGCCCGACGGCGGGTATTCCAAGCCCATCTGGGGCAAATCCGGCCTGCTAGGCCATGTGGGTTTGGCGAACCGCAAGGACGTTCGCAACGCGGTCGAGGCCGCGGCGGACGCGAAAGGCTGGTCCAAGACCACCGGTCATCTGCGGGCACAGATCCTTTACTATATTGGCGAGAACCTCTCGGCCCGCGCGGGTGAATTCGCCGCCCGTATCGACGCCATGACCGGCAAAAAAGACGGCACGAAAGAGGTCGAAGCTTCGATCCAGCGCCTGTTCACTGCAGCTGCCTGGGCCGACAAATATGACGGTCAGGTGCATGGCGTTCCGATCCGGGGCGTGGCAATCGCCATGAAGGAACCCGTCGGCGTGATCGGCGCGCTCTGCGCGGATGAGGCGCCGCTGCTGGGGCTGGTCTCGGCCATGGCGCCTACGATTGCCATGGGCAACCGGGTAGTGTTGGCGGCGTCTGAGCCGTATCCGCTGGCCGCCACCGATTTCTATCGGATCCTCGAAACCTCGGACGTGCCCGCAGGTGTGGTCAATATCCTGACCGGCAGCCATGCGGAATTGGCGAATCCACTGGCCTCACACCTGAACGTGGATGCGGTCTGGTCGTTCTCTTCGACGGATCTGTCAAAAGAGATCGAGGTCGTCTCAGCCGGGAACCTGAAACGGACCTGGGTCAATAACGCGACGGCATTTGACTGGAGCATGGACCATTCGCGCCGCTTCCTGCAGGCTGCGACCGAAGTGAAAAACATCTGGGTGCCCTACGGCGAGTAGGGCTCCCGCATCACGGGAGGCCCACATGGACTTTGCAAAAAAAACCGTCATCGTCATAGGCGGCACCAGCGGTATCAACCGGGGCATTGCCGAGGCCTTTGCGGCCTCGGGCGCCAAACTTGCCGTTGCCAGCCGTTCACAAGAAAAAGTGGATGACACGGTCGCGGCGCTGAAAGCGGCAGGCGCGGCAGAGGCCATGGGTGCGGCGTTTGACGTGCGCGATCCGGACGCAGTGGCGGCGGGGTTGAAACAGTTCCATGACGCGTTTGGCGATTTCGACGTGCTGGTGTCAGGTGCGGCGGGGAATTTCCCAGCGCTGATGTCCGAGATGTCGGTCAATGCGTTCAAGACCGTAGTCGACATCGATCTGATGGGCACCGTTCATGTTTTGAAAGGGGCCTACCCTTACCTCAAACGGCCCGGTGGCAGCATCATCAACATCTCGGCCCCGCAATCCTATCTTCCGTACGAAGGGCAGGCTCATGTCTGCGCGGCCAAGGCGGGTGTTGATCAGATCACCCGAACCCTGTCCATGGAATGGGGCGCAGAAGGCATCCGTGTGAACTCGGTCGTGCCTGGTTTCATCGAGGGCACCGAAGGGGCCAAACGCCTTGCGCCAACCCCCGATGCGGGCGAAGCGCTGCGCAAGGACGTTCCATTGGGTCGTTGGGGCCAACCGCAGGACGTGGCCAACGCTTGCCTTTTCCTCAGCTCTGATATGGCCAGCTATATCAGCGGCACGGTCATGGCGGTTGATGGAGCCTTGTATCAGCGCGGCTCGGGCAAGTTTGGGCAGATGATGGGTCAGATGCTGCGGGCGGCGAAAGAGGGCTAAAGCTTGAAGGCTGAATGTTCAGCCGCGGGGCTTTGTTTCGGCTACAGCTAGCTCAAGAGCTTCTGAAATAGATCCCTGCGGCGACCAGCAGCGAGGTCAGGACGCCCGCCACCACGTAAAGTGCAAAGGCGCTGAGCAGGGATTGGCCTAGAATCAAAGCTGCCGCAAAGGTCAGCAACCCTGCAACTGTGCCCAATCCCATAATCGCAACTACCATAGCGTCACTATCCATCCCAAGCTGTGACAAGAGAGGAGGACCAAGGGAATCTCATCTCATACTCCGATTATCACAGAATTCTCGACATTTCTGGCTAAAGTATGGCCAAGACGCGTTAACGGTAAGTTAAGGCGGAGAGTTGCCGATCCGGTAAGCGGCGCATCGCTCGTTATCAATAGGTATCCTGCCCTCAGCGTGGGGGGACGGTGTCAGCCGTCCACCCCTTCGGGTTTTCCGACAATGGTGAAGTGCAGGCCCTCTGGGTCCAGCAGTTCAGACGCGACGCGATTGATCTCATCCAGCGTCACCGCATTCACCTTGTCGTTGCGAGTCGCGATATAGTCGATTGGCAGACCCTGCATCTGCATCCCGACCATGATCCCGGCAATACGGCCGTTGCCATCAAACCGAAGCGGATAGGCGCCGGTCAGATAGGTCTTGGCGTCGTCCAACTCCTTCTGGGTCACACCCTCGGACGCCGCCCGGGCCCATTCGTCGCGGATCACCTCGACGGCTTCAGCGATGCGATCGTTGGAGGAAGAAACTGAACCCAAATAGACCGAGGCCAGATCCTTGGGCGCCAGATAAGAATAGACGCCGTAGGTCAGGCCGCGCTTTTCGCGCACCTCTTGCATCAGGCGACTTTCGAAACCGCCGCCGCCAAGGATGTGATTCAGAACAAAGGCCGCGAAGAAATCGGGATCATCCCGGTCGATCCCTTTCTGCGAGAACAATGCCACGGATTGCGGTGTGTCGAATTCGACCACGCTTACGCCACCCTCGATCTGAACCTCGGCTTTTTCCGGGATCGGTTTGCCAGTCTCGGGCAGGTCCAGCAGCAAGGTATCCAGAAGTACGCCCAGCTCTTCGGCGGTAATGTCGCCGACAGCGCCAACGTAGAGGCGATCCTTAGCAAATACGCTCTCATAAGCGGTGACTACATCGTCGCGCGTCAAGGCCGCCACGGTTTCAAGCGTGCCTTTGCCCTCGGACCCGTAGGGATGGTCGCCATAAGCCATGGCGGCAAAGCTACGACCCGCTATATCGTTCGGATCGGTCATGTCCGAGCGCAGGCCGGACAGTATCTGCGCCTTCACACGTTCCACCGCGTCTTCATCAAAGCGCGGCTCAAGCAAGGTTGTGCGCAGCAGATCAATCACCTCGTCCCGGTTTTCGGTCAGGAAACGGGCCGAGATCGAAACCGAATCGTCCCCGGCATTATAGGTGAATGAGGCGGCCAGCGACTCCAGCTCGCGCGCATAGGTGCGGGCATCCATATCACCCGCGCCTTCTTCGATCAGGCCGCTCATCAGGTAAACCGCGCCACGCTTGTCCGGGTCATCCAGCGAGGTGCCGCCGCGAAATCGTAGCTCGAGCGCGGCGAAGGGGATCGAGTGATCCTCGACCAGCCACGCAGTGATGCCACCGGGCGAGGTGACCTCCTCAATCTCGATCTCTGCCCATGCGGGCAGCGCGATGACAAAGGCGATCAGGGTTGCAAAGATGCGTTTCATTGGGTTACCTCATCATCCTTCATCAGCCAGCCGGTAACCGAGCTTTCCAGTTGCAGAACCTCGCGGGCGGCGGCGATGATTTCATCCCCGGTCACGGCCTGCAGGACGTCGGGCCAGGCCTGTACATCCTCAACCGTCAAGCCGCTGGTCAGGGCACGGCCATAGCGGTTGCCGATGCCGTCCACATTGTCTCGGGCGTAGGTCTGCGAGGCGCGCAGCTGCATCTTGATCCGGTCAAGATCTTCTTCGTTCACGCCCTCGGCGATGAACTCTGCCACGACCCGATCCATGGCATCCTCGGCCTCTTGCAGCGAGACACCTTCGGCCGGAACAACCAAAAGGTCAAAGGTGGTGTCATCCAGTGAGACCCCCCGGTAGAACGCGCCTGCATAGGTAACGACCTGATCTTCGAATTGCAGTTTCTCGTTCAGATATGAGGTCGTGCCGCCCCCGAGCAGTTCAGCCAATAGAAACAGGGCGGCCGCTTTCTCCTGCGCACCCGGATCGCGTTCCGGGGCGAGGTAGCTGCGCTGCACATAGGGCTGCGACACACGTGGGTCTTTGTAGGTCAGGCGACGTTCCGCCGTTTGCGGAGGCTCCTGCGAGCGGATGCGTTCCGGCAGGTCCGGGTTAGCCGGGATCACGCCGTAATACTGATCCGCAAGGCTGCGCACCTCGTCCGGGTCGACATCTCCGGTCACGACAAGGATGGCGTTATTGGGGGCGTAGTGCGTCTGGTAGAAGGAGAGCGCGTCCTCCATGTCCAGCGTCTCCATCTCATGCCGCCAGCCGATGATCGGGACGCCGTAGCGGTGGTTGAGGTACTGCGCCGCGTTCATCTGCTCGCCAAACAGCGCGCGCGGGTTGTTGTCAGTGCGCTGGTTCCGCTCTTCCAGAATCACGTCGCGTTCGGTGGCAATATCGTCTTCGGACAGGCGAATATTCCGCATCCGGTCCGACTCCATCTGCATCATCAGCTCCAGCCGGTCGGCCGCGACGCGCTGGAAATAGGCTGTGTAGTCATAGGAGGTAAAGGCGTTGTCATTACCCCCATTGGCCGCAACCGTGGCCGAGAATTCGCCCGGTGCCAGAGTATCGGTGCCCTTGAACAGCAAGTGTTCGAGGAAATGCGCCACGCCGGACGACCCGATCGGCTCATCTGCCGATCCGGCGCGATACCAGACCATGTGCTGCACAACTGGCGCGCGGTGATCCTCGACCACGACGACATCCATGCCGTTGTCCAAAGTGAAGGTTGTGACCGCCTCTTTCCCGTCCTCGGCCAGGACCGGGGTGGCTGCCATCAGGGCGGCAGATAGTGCCAAAGCCCGAACCATGGGGCATCCTCCGTTTCGTTTCTAGACTTCAAACTACGGTGGAGCCCGTCGGGATCAAGGGAGATGACAGAAAGTTAAAGAATTATTCATTCGGAGGTGAAGACGGTGTCTCTACCCCAATGCGACGGGCTGCATCGGTTTCGACAAAGGGATCGATCGACTGACGTTCGTAAACCTGCTGGTAGCGATCGACCGGGAACAGGCGCAGACCGGTCCAACGGCCACGGCGCTTGCGGAAGGCTTCATCATCAGCCTCGACCACGGCGCGCGCGTTCGCCGGAACGCCATAACGGCTTGAGGCTGTTACAAGCGCGGCATCCGAGGATGGGATCGCCGCATTCGGGTTCAGCGCCGATGCGTTGCCCCCAAGGGCCACCACGGCGTCTGCGTTCGGGTTCGGATCTGTCAGGTTGCCACCGCCCGGTGTGGGGGCCGGCAGAAACGCATAATCCTTCGGCTGGGTCAGGGGTTTGACCGGCAGCACGGAGAATTCATCTGGCCCTTCCCCCGGAGGGTCAAGATCGCGCAGGCCGGGGTTGTTGCAACCTGCAACGGCTGCACCAAGGATCATGGCAAGTAGGGCGCGCGACAACCGCATCAGAGTCTCCAACCTGTTTCAGGTGCTTTTAACGCATCTCTTCGGGCGCGTCACGAGGCCTTTTTATTGTCGAACAACACAAGTCCGATGGCACCGGCAAAGATGAACACATCGGCCAGATTGAACACGAAGGGATTGTTGATGCCACAACAGGACATGTTCAGGAAATCCAGAACATAGCCATACAGCACCCGATCAACCACATTGCCCAGCGCGCCACCGATCAGCAGTCCGCCACTCAACAGCATCACTTTGGTCGGGGCCGACCGCCACAGCCAGATCGCAACCACGATACAGACGGCAACGGAGATACCAATCAGAACCCACCGCGCGGCGTCGGAATTCCCTTGAAATAGGCCAAAATTGATCCCGCGATTCTCGCCATATTTGAAAACAAGCAGCGGCGGCAGCACCTCGATATTGCCCTCGGCCACGCGCATCACGTGAACGACCAGATATTTGCTGATCTGGTCGATCAGAAATGCCGTGAGTGCGGCCCAGAGCAGAAGACGGCTGCGCATCAGTGGCGGAAGTGGCGCATGCCGGTGAAGACCATGGCCAGACCGGCCTCATCCGCCGCCGCGATCACTTCGTCATCGCGCATCGAGCCGCCGGGCTGGATCACACAAGTGGCACCGGCCTCAGCGGCTTCCATCAGCCCGTCAGGGAAGGGGAAGAACGCATCCGAGGCTACGGCTGAGCCGATGGTCAGCGGCTGTGGCAGTCCCAGCACATCAGCCATGCGTTCGGCTTTCTTAGCAGCAATCAGCGCCGAGTCGACACGGCTCATCTGGCCCGCGCCAACCCCGACGGTCGCGCCGTCCTTGACGTAGACGATAGCGTTGGATTTGACGTGCTTGGCGACTTTCCACGCAAAAAGAAGGTCTCGCATCTGTTCGTCGGTCGGAGCTTTCGTGGTGACCACTTTCAGGTCATCCATGCCGACAAACCCGTTATCCTTGTCTTGGACCAGAAGGCCACCGGCCACCTGACGCACGGTTTTCCCACCGGCGGTCACGTCCGGCAGACCCTCAGTCGTCAACAGGCGCAGGTTCTTCTTGGCGGCAAAGATCTCCTTGGCCTCATCCGAGGCACCGGGGGCGATGACAACCTCGGTGAAGATGCCAGTGATCTCCTGCGCGGTTTCCGCGTCCAGAGGCTGGTTCAACGCGACAATCCCGCCAAAGGCAGAGGTCCGGTCGCAATCGAAAGCCGACTTATAAGCGTCCAGCAAACTCGCTCCGGTCGCGACACCGCAGGGGTTGGCATGTTTGATGATCGCGCAGGCGGCAGTGTCGGCAGGGTTGAACTCGGCAACCAGCTCAAAGGCTGCGTCGGTGTCGTTGATGTTGTTGTAGCTCAGTTCCTTGCCCTGATGCTGAAAGGCGGTCGCCACGCCGGGGCGGTTGGTACCATCGGTATAAAACGCCGCCTGCTGGTGGCTGTTCTCGCCATAGCGCAGGGTCTGTTTCAGCTCACCGGCAAAGGCACGGCGCTTGGGGGCCTCCAGTTGCAGGGCATCAGCCATCCAGTTCGAAACAGCTGTGTCATAGGCCGCTGTGCGGGCATAGGCCTTTTGAGCCAGCCATTGGCGGAAGCCATAAGACGTCTTGCCATAGTTCTCTTCCAACTGGTCCAGCAGCGATGAATAATCTTCGACATCCACAACCACGTTCACAAAAGCGTGGTTCTTGGACGCCGCGCGGATCATCGCCGGCCCGCCGATATCAATATTCTCGATGCAGGTGTCATAGTCGGCACCTTTGGCCACAGTCGCCTCAAATGGGTAGAGGTTCACGACCAGCAGGTCGATCGCACCGATGCCATGTTCATCCATGGCTGCGACGTGGCTGTCATTGTCGCGCAGCGCCAGAAGGCCGCCATGCACCATCGGGTGCAGCGTTTTCACACGGCCATCCATCATCTCGGGGAAGCCGGTGATCTCGCTGACGTCCCGAACCTCAAGCCCCGCATCGCGCAGTGCCTTGGCGGTTCCGCCGGTGGACAGCAATTCGATCCCGCGCTCGGCCAGCGCCTTTCCCAGCTCGATCAGCCCGGTCTTGTCGGAAACAGAAAGCAACGCGCGGCGCACGGGGTGAAGGTCGGTCATGGGTCCAAAGGTCCTTTTGGCGTCAGTCGAATTCGGGTTCGTCCCGGTGCATGTCGCGCACGGCATAGGCTGTATCCTGCGCCTTGCTCAACGTCCACTGGATGCGCGTCGCATACTCCATTGCGCGGCCGGATAGAACGATCTGTTTTGTCGCGCGCGGCTTTAAACGCCCTTTTTCAAGGTAAACGCTTGGCTCGACGGACAATTTTCCCACGCCATCATGGCGGAAAACCCAGATCTCACCGCTTTTGAGGGCCATCGACACCGCCGAACCTCCCAGATCCACGGCCGCATCCACATCCGGGTGCAGGTGGAACCGGATGTCGAACCCGACACCTGCAAGGCCCGAGGCATCCATCGCCTTGTCAAACTGCCGCTTGGATTTGTCGCTTGTGGTCAGCAGGATATCCTCGCCCGTCAGCTCACGCCCGTCAAAGCGCAGCTCGAATGTACGGGCGTGGGTCAGGCCGAAAACCTTCGTATAGCCATCATTGCCAACCATGAAGCGGATGCCCTCGAACGCGTCCTCGAAATCCACGGGAACGTCTTGCGGCGCATCCACCAGCGCCTGCCGCTCGCTACCCGTCACAGGTTTGGCGAGACGCGCGCTGGAATATCCATCCAGACAGAGCGTAGAATGAGACGGCGTGGCCCGTCCCGCCCGACGCCAATCCAGCCCAAAACTGGCCCCTGAGCCGCAATTCACGATCAGCGGACGCCGGCCCGAGGTTAGCTCGAACGCCGTAGTCGAGGCATGCGCGTTCAACGAGGCCGCGCCAACGGGCGGAGGGCTGGCGTCCACAATCACCGTCGTGCGGGCGGCAGAGAGCCGGGCAAAACCCATGGGCAATTCCGTCGCCGCCTTGTGCTTGACCCCGCTTTGGGCCAGCGCTTGTTCCAACCGGCCTTCGATCCCGCGTCCGCCGCCATGGAACCGGGCCAGAGCGCCATCCGCATGGCGCAAACTGCGCAGGGTGGGCGCGATCCGCTTGATCGCTGCGGCCTGCGCCACTGGCGTGCCGCGCCCAAGATCGCTGAGGGCGGCGGAGATCCAGCCGAGCAGTGTAAACACCTCAAGCAGCTCTTCGGGGTTGCGCGTCGGGATGCCGCCCTGTTTGTCGACCTGCCGTTCGCATTCGCGCGCCAACGCACGCAGGGCGGGATCGGCCATCCCCTCCAGCCCCTGCAGGGCCAGCCCGGCCTGGACCAGACCAGCCAGTGCCTCGAACCTTGGCAAACCCGGCGTTGCGGCATGGGCGCGTTTCGACAGAAACCATGTTTGTTGCGCGAGAGACCGGAAAAACAGTTTGGTCTGCGCCTCATCTGCGCCGCGCAATAAGAAGGACGCATGGTTTATCCAGCGCATGACGCGCCGCCCGGTCAGATCGGGCACCCACCCGGGCCCCTGCCCGCGGCCATGCGCCTCGATCCAGCCCCAGACCCAGCGCTGCGCCTTGTCCCGCGCCCGCATATCACCGACGGCCGCCAGATCATCCAGCCAGGCAAAGCCGTGCCTCTCATCGTCAAAGCCCAGACTGGGGGCTGTGACCTCCCACAGGCCAGTATCCTGCGCCTCGACGAGATATCCGGAGAACAGCAGATTGCCCGCCACCAACTGACGACCACGGGCAAAAGACCCAACGGTGCGCGGTTCAGGCTGCGTGACAAACCCCGTGACCGCCTTTTGCCGCTGGCTCAGGCGCGCATAGAGACGGTTCTGGAACCGCATCCATCGGCTGGTCATGGTGTCCGTATCTGACATGACGCTCGTTACTCTGCCTCTTGCGCTCTGCTGGCGCTTGAGACCCAACGATAGACCGCGCCGATCGTCAAGTCATCGAAAAGCATGCGCTCAGGCGGATTTGTTCAGACAGGCGATGTAGAATCCATCCATCCCGCTGCGGTCCGGCCAATAATCGGGGCGCAGACGCAGGCCGCCTTCCTCGGTGATCCACTCCGGCTCGACCCCATCGAGGGTCAGCGCGTCGTGATCCACCGCCATGTCCGGGTACATGTCCAGCGCTTCTTCGACCTGCACTTCACCCTCGTCAGGCAACAAAGAGCAGGTGCAATAGACCAACCGCCCGCCCGGCTTGAGCAGGCTCCAGGCATGGGCCAGCATCTGGGTCTGCAACTCGATCAGACCGCCGAACTCCGAGCCATCCTTGGCAAACGGCAGATCCGGGTGGCGGCGGATCGTACCGGTTGCCGAACAGGGCGCGTCCAGCAAGATCGCATCATACTGACCCTGATGTTCCAGCGCGTCGCCCGCGATAACAGTTGCCTCCAACCCGGTGCGCTTGAGGTTTTCGCGTACCCGTTCCAACCGCTGCTCCGAGATATCCAGCGCCGTCACCTCGGCACCAGCAGCGGCCAATTGTAGCGTCTTGCCCCCCGGCGCGGCGCAAAGGTCGAGGATTTTCTCACCAGCCTGCGGGGCCAGCACGCGTACCGGCATCGCCGCCGCCGCATCCTGCACCCACCAATCGCCCGAGTTGTAGCCCGGCAAGGCCGAAACCTGCCCCGCATCCTGCACCCGCATTGACCCGGTCGGCAGAGCTATACCCGGCGCATCCGCCCCCGGTTTGGCCGTCAGATCCAGTGGGGCGGCTGCGAAATGCGCTTGCTCCATACCAGAAACGGCCTCTGCCCCCCAAGCCATGACCAGCGGATCACGCAGCCAGTCCGGCAAGCGTGGCACGCGCATCTTGGGCCACGCGTCTGGCCCTTCGGCGGCTACCTTGCGCAGTACCGCATTCACCAATCCCTTGAGACGCCCATGCTTGCGTGAGCGGGAAACAATTTCGACCATGGAATTCACCACACCATGCGCGGCCTCGCCATGGCACAGCTCAACCGCGCCCAGACGCAACGCATTGTGGACGGTCAGCGCGGGGGTACGGTTGAGGTGATTGTCGAGCAGCCGATCCGCGCGCTCGAGCCCGCGCAGGGTTTCCAGCGTCAGGCGTTGCGCCCGCGCCCGGTCTTCCGGGGCCAACCGATCCAGCGCGCCTGCGGCCAAACATTCAGACAATGTCCGCCCTTCGCCCAAAACCTGATCCAGCAGATAGATCGCGCTGCGTCGCGCCGCCGTTGCATTGTCGGACATGGAACCGCCTTTTGATGTGCTTGTGGTCCGCATTGCCTTTGGCGGACGGTGGCGTATATCAAGACCGTGACCGGAAAGGAACCCGATGTCATGAGTGACGATACCAAAGATCTGCCGCCTGCAGCCCAGCGCGCACTGGCCGAGGCCGCGGAGCGCCGCCGCAAGGCCGAAGCCGAGGCAAAAGACATGCCGAAAGAGCTGGGCGGACGTGAAGGACCAGACCCGGCGCGCTATGGCGATTGGGAGAAAAAGGGCATCGCCATCGATTTTTGATGGCTCATCCCCGCAGCGCTTGCAGGAAATCATCCAACAGCGCGCGCTGCTTTTTCGATTTGGCCCGCTCCTCGGGCCATGTCAGCCAATAGCCATCCTTGGTCCTCAGCTCTGGCAGGTCCAGCCTGCGCAAACGCCCGTTCTGCAAGCTTTCAGCAGCGAGTGGCACTGATCCCAGAACAACCCCCAATCCCTGCCGCGCGGCCTTCATAGCGTGCCCCGCGGAATCAAAGCTGATCCGGCCCTGCGGCAGGTCCTTGATCCCCGCGCCCTGCGCCCAGTCCTGCCAGCCGGGCCGCTCGCCCCGCAGATCAATCACCGGCGCGCCCCATGACAAATTTGGCGCAGCCATCGGGGCCAGCACCTCGGGCGCGATCAGCTTGGCCTTGCGCCCCGGCCAGACACCGCGACCGTAGCGGATTTGCAGCCATGTCCGCTCTTCCTCCAGCGACGTTCTGCGCGTCACCGAATCTGTCGTCACCCGCACCTTGGGACGCGTGTTCAGAAAGGCTGGCAAGGCTGGCAGAACCAATGCGTGGATGTGTGAGGAAAGCCCCGCGACCCGCAGCTCTCGTGGGGATTTGCCGAACAGGTCTTCGGTGTTGCGCTCCAGCGCCTGCAGGCTGTCCTGCACCAGCGGCAGATAGCTTTCGCCTTCGATGGTCAGCGACACGCCCCGCGCCTCGCGCACAAAAAGCGTACGCCCGAGCCAGGCCTCAAGGTTGCCAATCCGCTGGCTGACCGCGGCCTGCGTCAAACCGAACTCACGCGCAGCGGCCGAGAAACCGCCCAGTCGACCAGCCGACTCGAACACCCGCAGCCAGTCCAGGGGCGGCAAACCGATCTTTTCCTTAGCCATTAGAAAAACCAACCCTCAGACGAAATAAGCATTAATTGTGATAATGTCACGAGGGGCGTATCCCCTTCAAGCAAAGCCCGCGCCGAACAGGAGAGACCCCATGCTGCGCACCGCCACCTTTGACCCTTCGGTTGTGACTGTTGAATTCACCGACGGAACTTCGGCCCGATTTCATGCCATCTGGTTGCGCGACAACGCGCTTGACCCGGACACCCGCGCGCCGGGCAACGGGCAGCGCCTGATCACCATTGGTGACATTCCCCAAAACACCTCTGTCAGCGCGGCCGAGGTGATCGACGGTGACTTGAGCGTCACCTTCCAACCGGAAGAGAAAACCGTCACCTTCCCCGCCGCATGGCTTGCCGATCACGTCTACGATTGCGATCAAAACGCCCCGTTCGGACGCATCGCCCTGGGCATCACCACATGGGAAAGCGGCATCGCAGCCCCTAGCGGCGACTGGAACGCGGTTCATGCCGACCCGAGCGCCAAACGCAATTGGCTGGCGGCTGTGGCTGAATACGGCTTTGCCAAACTGACCGGTGGTCCGACCGAGCCCGAATCGCTGCTGAAGGTGGCCGACCTGTTTGGCTATGTGCGTGAGACCAATTACGGCCCCTATTTCGAGGTTCGGACCGAGGTGAACCCGACCAACCTCGCCTATACCGGACTGGGATTGCAGGCCCATACCGACAATCCCTACCGCGATCCGGTGCCGACGCTGCAAATCCTCTACTGCCTTGAAAACAGCGCCGAGGGCGGCGACTCGATCGTGGTTGACGGGTTCCGCGCCGCCGAAAAGCTGCGGGACCAGAAACCCGAAGGCTTTGCCCTGCTGGCCGGCTTCCCGGCGCGATTCGAATACAAAGGCTCGGACGGGGTTTGCCTGCGCTCACGCCGCCCGATGATCGAGCTGTCCCCCGATGGCGAAATCATCGGCATCCGGTTCAACAACCGTTCCTCCGCGCCCTTTGTGGATGTGCCCTTCGACAAAATGGAGGCCTATTACGCCGCCTACCGCCAGCTGGGGGACATCATCGACGACCCTGCGATGGGCGTTTCGTTCAAGCTTGAACCGGGCGAGAGCTTCATCGTCGACAACACCCGCGTGCTGCATGCGCGACTTGGCTACTCGGGCGCAGGGTCGCGGTGGCTGCAAGGCTGCTACGCCGATAAGGACGGGTTGCTGTCCACTCTGGCCGCTATGGACATGGCACAGCCGGAGGCGGCGGAATGAAACCCGATTTCACGACCCTGAATCGCGACAATATCGTGGCCTTCATCGGCGATATCTTCGACCGCCGTGGTGGCGAGGAATATCTGGGCGAGCCCGTCACTATGGCCGAGCACATGCTGCAAGGGGCCACCATCGCGGAACAGAACGGCATGCCCGAAGAGATCATTGTGGGTGCCCTTTTGCATGACATCGGCCACTTCACTTCGGAATTCGGGACATATCACCCTGATGACACCGAGGACCGCCATCACGAAGACGCAGGTGCCGAAGTGCTGGAGCAGTTCTTCCCGTCCGTTATCACCGATTGCTGCCGCTACCACGTGGCGGCCAAGCGGTATCTCTGCGCCACAAAGCCAGAGTATTTCAACCGGCTGTCCGCCGCCTCGGTCCACACGCTGGAACTGCAAGGCGGCCCGATGAATTCCGAGGAAGTGACCGCGTTCGAGGCCAACCCAAACCTGAAAGAGATCATTCAGGTGCGATATCTCGATGAGGCCGGAAAGCGCGAGGATATGGAGACCCCTGACTTTGCACATTTCGCCCCGATGGTGCAGCGTATGGTCGACAAGCATATGGGTACGCCATGAACGCCCCGGAGTATATTTTTGAAGCCAGCACCAAACCCTCGCTGCCGTGGCACGAGGTTCCCCTGATCCGCGCCACGGACGCATCGGTCAAAGGCTATGGCTGTCTGGTCGATGACCCCGAAGGGGTCGAGATCGAGATCACTCGCTGGCCGCAACAAGGCTGGCGGCCCATCGATGAAGGCACCGGCGATGAAGGCGGCTGGGTCGAAGGCACGTTCCATGGGCAGTGGAAAGGCGATGTCCTCTATGGCCGAAACGAAGCCGTGGGCGGCCACTACGTTCTGGGTTGGTCAACTGATCCTCAGCAGGCACAGGACGAGCGGCAGAGCGCTCCGCGCGATCAAGTCCTTTTGTGGCACATGAACTACCACCCAGACGGTGGACAGATGTTCTGGCCGCTGGACAACAAGCCCTTTATTGCCCCCGTCGCCCTACCGGGCGACAATCTGACACCGGAAAAGGTGGTGGCCTTTTGGTGCGATGGCTCACGCGGCCTCTATATCAAACCCGGCATCTGGCATGAGGGGATTTTCCCGGTCGAAGACAACCAGCGCTTTCTCGACCGTCAGGGCGCGGTTCACGCCCGCGTCAGCGCGGATATCGGCAAAGAATTCGGCGTCTATCTCGCCTGCCCGCTGCGCGCGGACAAGGTTAAGGATCTTTGACGATCACTCGAAGACAAGCTCGGTAATCGCCGTGTCCTGATAGTGCGTGCCGGGGTAGACATCGGTGATCTCGAACACGACCCAGGATACGGCACCATAATTGGCCAAAGCACTGGTCTCTTGCCAGTCAGATGTGTCGTCGATGGTGAAAGATGTTGTGGAACCATTCGAAAAGCTCAACTTCAGCTCGCGCACACGACTGTTGCGGATGAAGGTCCGTTCCGATTTGGCATAGCCGTTCCGAATTGCCCAGCGGTTGATCCGCGTGGGTGAATCAAAAGCCAGAACAAATGCTTCACCGTATCCATGGCCAGACACTCCTTCCACCCAAGCGGTGCGGTGGTCTTGGTCCGTCACATTTCGAGGGCCATAGCTGTTGCTGCCTTGCGCCTTCAAAACTGAACTGAAACACAAATCAGCCCACTGCCCGGCAACCGAAATACCGGTGCAGCTGTTCATAAGCCAACCCGGTGGCGGGGGCACTTCGGGTGCGGGCGGCTCAGCCGTTGGTGTCGCAGTGGATGGCGCCTGCCCATCGCGTCGCAGCCATCCGCGCTCAACCGCTGCAAGGCGCTGATGGCGGGGCGGATGGGTCGCTGACCCTTGTGCCGGTAAGGTCTCCCACAGGGACTGAGCCTGCGTCAGGTTGGCCCCAAGTGCGGCAAGAACGAACCCGGCATATTCATCTGCCTCTAACTCGGTGGGCGGGCGCGACCCTCCTTCGACGATCGTATGTCCCTGAAGATGATGGCCGACCTCATGAGCGATCACCCCATAAAGCTGCCAATAGGCGTTCGGGTCCGCTTCGTATTGCGACAGCCAGTCTGGGTTGAATGCCAAGTACCGTTGTTCTTTGAAGATTACAGCCGCTGCGTTATCGACCTCGGTGGTTTCAAGCACCTCGAAATTCGGCAACAGACCAGACACGGCCAGGATGCTGTCCACCACACCCCAAACCTGCTGCACCGAAAACGCACTGGACTCGCTGAAGCGGGGCTTTTGCAGCGTGATTTTCTTACAGCCCTCAACCGTGCAAACCACCTGCTGGTCCTCGGCCAAAACGCTACCAGCGGCCAGCGAAAGCAGAAACGCCCCTGCAACAGACTTGACCAAAGCACTCTTCCCCTTTGCCTTACGAAGTAAGCATGGATCGAGTCCCGGCGTCAGGTAAAGCCCACGTTCATAAAATATCATTGGTTGTGTTGGTTTAGAGCCCCAGCACATCCACCATGTCATACTGACCCGGAGCCTTGCCCTGCCCCCACAGCGCCGCTTTCAGCGCGCCGCGGGCAAAGATGGCACGGTCGGTGGCCAGATGGCGCAGGACGATGCGCTCTCCTGGCGCGGCGAACAGGACGTCATGTTCGCCCACGATGTCTCCGCCGCGAATGGCATGGAAGCCGATGTCTCCGCGCTTTCGCGCGCCGGTGATGCCATCGCGGCCCCGGTCGGCTACATCCGACAGCTTGACGCCACGCCCTTCAGCGGCAGCTTCACCCAGCATCAGCGCCGTGCCCGAAGGCGCATCGACCTTATGGTGGTGATGGCCTTCGATCACCTCGATGTCGAAATCTTCGTCCAAAGCCGCCGCGACCTTTTTGGTCAATTGCACCAGCAGATTGACGCCAAGGCTCATATTCCCCGCCCGCACGATCACCGCGTGGCGCGAGGCCGGTTCCAGAGCCGCAATCTGTTCATCACTCATGCCGGTGGTACCAATCACATGTACACACCGCGCCTGCGCAGCCAAAGCAGCAAACTCCAGCGTCGCTTCGGGCGCGGTGAAGTCAATCACGGCCTGCGCCTGCGCGAACGCCTCCAGCGGGTCGTCTGTCACAGTCACGCCCAGCGCCTGCCCGCCCATTGCCGTGCCCACGTCCTGACCGATCCAATCGTGGCCCGCGCGCTCGACCACACCAACAAGACGGGCCTGATCGCTGTCAGTCACGGTCTTGATCAGCATCTGCCCCATACGGCCCGAAGCCCCTGTGATGACGATCCCCGGAATATGGGTCATTGCTTTCTTCCCCTAAACATAGTCGGCTCAAAGCCTCCTACCCGGTTCGCGCCCGCTTGGCAAAGGCTCGGTTAGGGCTTAGATCGTCGGTATGGCAAAGAACAAATTCCACGATGGCCCCGGCCCGTCCCAACGGCAACTGCGTGTCGGCGAACTGATCCGCCGCACCCTGTCCGAAGTTCTGGCGCGCGGAGATGTCCACGACCCCGACCTGAACCGGATGTCGATCACCGTAGGTGAGGTCCGCACCTCGCCCGACCTCAAGATCGCCACCGCCTATGTGCTGCCGCTGGGCGGTAAAGGCCAAGAGGATGTGATCGACCTGCTCGCTCGCAACAAGGGTGAGCTGCGGCGCATGGTCGGCAAGAAGCTGAACCTGAAATTCTCGCCCGATCTGCGGTTCCGCCTGGATGACACATTCGACCGGCTGGACGACACCCGCCGTATGTTCGAACAGGACGCGGTGCGCCGCGATCTGGACGAGTGATCCGGGCATTCGCAACAATAGGCGCGGTTCTCTGGGCCGCGCAGGCCCATGCGGTCACCTGTGATAAGCTGACCCATGAGGACAGGCGGTACACGGTCTGCGAGGTCGATGCCTCGGAAGACCTGCGCCTGTTTCTGAACGATGACCAAGGCGAACTGCTTGGACACTTCTCATCCGTGAACGATACGCTCGCGCCCGAAGGCAAAAGGCTGGTCTTTGCGATGAATGCGGGCATGTATCACGACGACCGCTCGCCCGTGGGCCACTATGTCGAAAACGGACACGAGAAGATGCGTGTGATCCCGAATGCCGGGCCCGGAAACTTCGGGTTGTTGCCCAACGGGGTGTTCTGCATTCGCGAGGGTCGCGCTGACGTGTTCGAAACGCTCGCTTTCTTGGATCAGGCCCCGCAGTGCCGATTTGCAACCCAATCCGGCCCAATGCTGGTGATCGACGGCGAATTGCACCCCCGGTTCCTGCCCGATTCGACCTCGCGCTACATTCGCAACGGTGTGGGGACGAGTGCAGATGGCACCCGCACGGTCTTTGCGATTTCCGAGGACTACGTAACCTTCCATGAGTTCGGCAGGCTGTTCCGAGACGCGCTGGAGACACCAAATGCGCTGTTCCTCGATGGAAATATCTCGCGCATGTATGACCGCGCCAACAACCGATCAGACATCGGGTTCTCGCTGGGGCCAATCGTAGGCGTCGTCGAAGACGCGCCCTGAGTTTGACAGCGGCAAAACGATCCGCTAACCCGCGCGCCTTAGCAAAAGGCAAGGTGCAAGATGGGACGCAAACGCAAGGGCCGCGACATTTCCGGTTGGCTGGTGGTGGACAAGCCTGCGGGCATGACCTCGACCGCGGTGGTCAACAAGGTGCGTTGGGCGATGGACGCCAAGAAAGCGGGCCATGCGGGCACACTGGACCCCGAAGCAACCGGCGTTCTGGCCGTGGCTTTGGGTGAGGCGACCAAAACCGTCCCCTACATCACCGATGCGCTGAAAGCCTACACCTTCACCGTGCGTTTGGGGCAAGCCACCAACACCGACGATGCCGAGGGCGAAGTGATTGCGCAAAGCGATGCGCGCCCGTCGGACGAGGATATCAAACAGGCGCTCGCCCCGTTTCTGGGCGATATCATGCAGGTGCCGCCCAAATTCTCGGCCGTGAAGGTCGACGGGCAACGCGCCTATAAACTGGCCCGCGACGGCGAAGAGGTGGAACTGTCCGCCCGCCCCCTCTGGGTCGAAGAACTGATCCTCGTCGACCGTCCCGACGAAAATCACGTGGTGCTGGAGATGACCTGCGGCAAAGGCGGATATGTCCGCTCGATCGCGCGGGATCTGGGTGAGGTTTTGGGATGCCACGGCCACGTCAAGGAACTCCGCCGCATCTGGTCCGGCCCTTTTGAGGCCGAAAATGGGTTGTCCATCGAACAGATCGACGAGATGGCCAAGACCGAGGCGCTGGACGACTACCTGCACCCGCTGGAAACCGGCCTCTCGGACCTGCCCGAGCTGAAATGCACCCCCGAAGGTGCAACCCGTCTGCGCAACGGCAATCCGGGCATGGTTCTGGCCTCGGACGTGGAATATGGCGATGAGGCCTGGGCCTCGTTCGACGGCAAGGCCGTGGCAGTAGGCATCTACAAATCCGGCGAGCTGCATCCAAGCCGGGTGTTCGTCACCTGAGCCCTGTGCTAGGCGAAGGGCATGATCACCCGAACGCATACCAAGGGCGATGCGCCCTCGACCGCCGTCTACTCGGATTGCGAGAAATACCGCTATAGCCTGACCCGTGTTTGGGATCCGGCAGGGCGTAAGGCGCTGTTTGTGATGCTGAACCCGTCAACCGCGACTGAGGTGCAGAACGACCCGACGGTCGAGCGCTGCGAACGCCGCGCACGGGCGCTGGGGTTCGGGGCGTTTCAGGTCACCAACATCTTTGCCTGGCGCGACACCGATCCGCGCAAGATGCGCGCCGCCGCTGATCCGGTCGGTCCGGCAAACGACGCGACCATTCTGGAGGGCGTCCAATGGGCCGATCAGGTCATTGCCGCCTGGGGCACCCACGGCGCGCATCTGGACCGCGGCCCGGCGGTTGAGGCGCTGCTGCGCGGCACCGGGCAGCCTCTGTTTCATCTGGGCCTGTCCAAAGCAGGGCACCCCAAACATCCGCTTTACATTGCGTATACCCAGCAACCCGAACCCTGGTGACAAAGGGTTAACCACTCGGCCAGCTAAGCTTTGACCGATGAACCGTTCGAATGGGACAGTACCGCCAAGGCGTCTCATTTCTTTCGGAGGGTTCGATATGTTTCTGGCCGGTTTGATCGGATTGGCCGCCGTCGGCGGCGCGGCATACGCCATTGGGGATGTGTTAATCGAAGAAGAGGATGAGCGGGACGAGGGCGCGGAGGACGAAAGCCAGACCGAGATCGGCGAAGGTGAGTTCCTTGACGTAGTTGAGAGCGTCGAGCCTCCGCAGGATAGCGACGACACGACCACCGGCGGTAAAGTGATCTCGGAACATGAAGGCGATCTGGTGATCGCCGGAAGCGACAACGCCGATGAAATAACCGGGCAGGACGGCACGGACCAGATCAACGGCTATGGCGGTGATGACCACATCATGGGCGGCGCTGGCGACGATGTGATGCACGGAGCCCAAGGTGAGGACACTCTGTCCGGCGGCCAGGGCGATGACCTACTGCATGGCGAGGCCGATGATGACGCTCTGTTCGGGGATGAGGGCAATGACAGGCTCTACGGTCATTTCGGCGACGACCATTTGCAGGGCGGTGAAGGCAACGACGCGCTGTATGGCGGTCAGGGCGACGATGATCTGGACGGCGGAGAAGGCAATGATGCCCTGCATGGCGGCTATGGTGATGACACTCTGACCGGTGGTGAGGGTGAAGATTCCCTCTTTGGCGGCGATGGCGACGACCTGCTGCTGGGCGATGAGGATGAGTGCGAGACCGATTATCTGAACGGCGGCGCAGGAGAGGACACGATACTGGCCAAAGACGGCGACGTTGCGACCGGAGGCTCAGGCGCGGATGACATCATCGCCGACACCGAGAATTCCGAAGTCACCGTGATGGGCTTTCAACCCGGTGAGGACCGCCTGCTGATCACCTGGGAAGATCAGGACCCACCCGAGATCGAAATCGAGCAGGACCCCGAGAATGAGAACCTGATCCGCGTCAGCCTCAACGGCCACGAGGTCGCGCATCTGTTCGGGGCCGACGGGTTGACGGTGGACGATATCCATCTTCTGACCGAGGCCGAATTGGCGGAATACCTGCCCGCTGGCTAAGCCGTCAGAATCCCTTTGCCATTCGCGCCAAAAGCGCCTATACGCGCCCATCCGCATCGGAATCGGTGCGGTATTCTCCATGGGCCTGTGCTGGACGACATCCCGGCCTGCGCCATTAACTCTAGCCTTTGAAGGAGACCCCGATGTCGATTACTGCCGCTGAAAAAGCACGCGTCATGAAAGAATTCGGCACCAAAGAGGGCGACACCGGTTCGCCTGAAGTCCAGGTTGCCATCCTGACCTCGCGCATCACCACCCTGACCGAGCACTTCAAGACCCACAAGAAAGACAACCACGGTCGTCGCGGTCTACTCAAGATGGTCGCCCAGCGCCGTAAGCTGCTGGACTACCTGAAGGGTAAGGAAGAAGCACGCTATCAGGACCTGATCAAAAAGCTGGGCATCCGCCGCTAAGCGCTTTTTGTACAGACTGCAAGAACCAAAACGTACAACTCGTACAGATAAAACGCTCGCTATTTGGCGGGCGTTTTTCGATTTGAAGGCCAGGCAGGAGCTTGCGCTCCGGCACCGCTCGTTGCCCCACCCATTCAAATGACATCAGATTGGCTTGATGGTTTCCAAGCAGGACGCCAATGCTCTAGCGTCCGGACCCAAAGAAAGCTGACTGCCACGCTTGCCCCATCAAAGTATTTAACTCGAAGGAGTTGGGTGCCTTTAGCCCACCCATGGGGCAAAGTGTAATCTCGCCAAGGTATATCTGACGATTCTTGTGGTAGAGATCCACGCGCGCAAACTCGAACTGTCTTCCGATACCTTCCGCGACTTCAATCATGTCGCCGATGAAAGTTGGCCGGGAAATCGGACTACCGCTACGGAAGAAGAGCTCCTCGTCTATGAAATTGAAGTTCCTGTCAAAAACAAGCTGTCTGTGTCTGCTCTGTCTGTCCAAATCCAATTGAATTGCGAGAATCCTGCCGCCGCCGACATGAAACTTCCAATCCGTAAGAGACTCGTCTTCATCACTTAAATCATGCTCCAGAAAAACCCGGTTGCCGATAAGGGAATACCACCACTCGCCTGCTTTGGTGCCGTGGGAATGCTCCAGCCAACCTGCGCTTTGTTTTTCAAGTTCTGTAGCATCCTCCTTTGCCATTGGAAGTGTGACTTTTTTGACGGACCCGGCACCAGAGTTCAGCTTTGCATAGTACCTGCCTTCAGGAAGGTTCGCTGCACCGAGAGCCTCATCGGAAATTGGGAAACGTGAACTCCAAACGGTTGGAATAGGCTTGACCTTTGCTTCCAACGCTTCGGGAATATAATGATCTACGGCCAATTTGTCAGCAGCTGATGGCATGGGGATCGGAGCGAATAGTTTTGCAAGACTGAGTTTTTCGTAGAATCCGTCCGGATTTAGGAAATTTGGCACCTTTCCATATTTGCCAAAATAGATTTTTACCGCGCGCGACAGTTTTTGAACGCAGACTTGTCTTGGCAGAACATCAATTCCGCGCAGGGTTCCGTGCGGAGCGGCAGTGTTTGTTCCAAACAACCCGCGATCAAAGATCTCTTTTACACTGGTCTTTGCGACTTGCCGAAGCTCGAAGCTGCTTGGTTGATACAATTCTACTGAGCTTTTGCTTCTTGCGGCCAATCTCTTCCCCTGGATCTCGTGTCACTGTCGATGTGTGCTTTTCTGAGTATTCTTGCGAAGGCAGTCTACAAGAATCTGCCAGAAAATCGAAAACGGGTAGCGCCGAGACCACCTTTGGCAACGTGTGTTTTCAGGCGCCAATAGGCAGTCTGGCACACAAGTCATTCAAAATACACAACTCTCGGACAAAGCAAAAACGCCCGCCATTTGGCGGGCGTCTAATATGTCTTTGGTTTGAGGCTTACATCTTGGCTTTTTCCGATTTAAGCGCCAGCCACAGGCAATAGCACATCATCAGAACCACCAGTGTGAACGGGATGCCTGTCGACACCGCTGCGCCTTGTAGAGCCGCAAGACCGCCGCCTAGGAGCAAGGCGATTGCCACCAGACCCTCGAGCGTACACCAGAACACCCGCTGGATCACCGGCGCATCCATCTTGCCTCCGGCGGTAATGGTATCAATCACCAACGAACCTGAATCCGATGAGGTCACAAAGAACACAACAATCAAAATCAGGGCGATCGGCGCGATGATGCCATAGAGCGGCAGTTCCTTGAGGAAGCCGAACAGGGCGCCTTCCGGCGCATAGCTGTCGATCACGGTGGCGCGCACGCCTTCGGCTCCGCCTGCGTTCAGCATGTCAATCGCGGCACCACCGAAAGTCGACATCCACAGGGCGCAGACCGCCGTGGGGGCCAGAAGCGCGCAGAGGATGAACTCACGCACCGTGCGGCCCTTGGAAATGCGGGCGATGAACATGCCCACAAAGGGCGACCACGCGATCCACCAAGCCCAGTAGAAGGTCGTCCAGCCGTGGAAGTAACTGGTGTCTTCTCGCCCGAACGGATTGGACAGTGCCGGCAGATGGGTCACGTAATCCACCATCACGTTGAAATACCGCGAAATGGCTGTACCCACACCGGTGACGATGATGACGAAAAGGAACAGACCAACGGCCATGATCATGTTGATCTCACTCAACCGTTTCACGCCCGCATCCATACCCAGCAGGACCGAGCCCAGCGCGATCAGCGTGATGCCGATGATCAGCAGGACGGTGACGGTTGGACTGGGTTCGATGCCGAAGACCTCGTTCAACCCGGCGGCAACTTGCTGCGCCCCAAGACCCAGCGAGGTGGTCAGACCGAACAGCGTTGCAAACACCGCCAGCGTGTCGATGAGATGACCCCACCAGCCCCAAACACGCTCACCCAGAAGTGGATAGAAAGCCGAGCGCAAAGTCAGAGGCAGGTCGAGGTTGTAGGCAAAGATTGCGAGGCTTAGACCAACGGCGGCATATACCGCCCAGCCTTCCAGGCCCCAATGATGGATCGTGCCAACAATACCAATATACTCATTGCCGGGCACTGCGATGTCGATACCCAGGGGCCGGGCGTTCCCACCTTCGGCAAAGTTGTAGTAAACCGGCTCCATCACGCCGAAAAACAGCAGACCGATACCAATACCGGCGGCGAACATCATCGCGATCCATCCGGCATAGGAATAGTCAGGCTTGGCGTCCTTGCCGCCGATCCTGACTTTGCCGACAGGTAGAACGATCAGAACCAGACAGAACAGGGTGATGGCATTAACTGACAGGACGAGGAACCAGTCAAACGTGCTGGTGAGCCATGGTCTGAGCCAGCCAAAAAAGGCGGCCGCAGCCTCTTGATTGGCCAATGCGATCAAAACGAAAGCAAAGATCAAAATACTCGAGATCAGGAAGACCGGGTTGTGGATATCCAAACCGAATGGCCGGACATTGTCCTGACCCAGTTCATACTCGGTTTCGAAATCGTAGATCCGCGGATCCGGATCCAGCATTTTCTTGGTTTGAGCCATACTTTGCCCCTTTGCTCGCAAGCTGCAAACGCCAAGGTAGTCGGCCGGCTGACGGATATGAGTATGTTACCCCCTTGGCGTATTCCCGTCTCTTCGACCGTGGGTTCAGTGGTAACAGTCTACACTGCATACAGTTTTTTCAAAACTCATTCATTTTTTTGAATCTTACGCCCCTTGGGAACTGACGTTTCGCAGCCTCAAAAATGACGCTGCGCAGGGTGCTCAAATTCCAGTCTGCACGTTTCTGCCAATCGCAGCGGTTCCCCTTTCCTTTCAACGCATTCTCATGTATGCGCGCGGGTATCTGAGACGTTGTGCCCTGACCCCGGCACTCGAATGGAAGATAAAGTGGGGTCGGCGGCAATGGGGCCGCCATGCAAACCGGAGACCCGCAGGGGCGGGAGTGCTCCGTTCTAGGATACGCATATGTTTGATGTAACTAAGAAATCTATGCAGTGGGGCGAAGAGATGCTCACACTGGAAACAGGCAAGGTTGCACGTCAGGCGGACGGCACCGTGATTGCCACGCTGGGCGAAACCAGCGTCATGGCCAACGTGACCTTTGCCAAGCAGCAAAAGCCCGGTCAGGATTTTTTCCCGCTGACCGTCCACTACCAAGAGAAATACTATGCCGCCGGTAAAGTTCCGGGTGGCTTCTTCAAGCGCGAGGCGCGCCCGACCGAGAAAGAGACGCTGACCGCGCGTCTGATCGACCGTCCGATCCGCCCGCTGTTCGTTGACGGCTTCAAAAACGAAGTTCTGGTGATGTGCACTGTGCTGTCCCACGATCTGGTCAACGACCCCGACATCGTTGCGATGATCGCGGCATCTGCTGCTCTGACCATTTCCGGCGCGCCGTTCATGGGCCCGATCGCCGGTGCCCGTGTTGGTTTCGTGGATGGCGAATACGTCCTGAACCCGACCGTCGACGACATGCAGGACCTGCGCCTGAACCCCGAACAGCGTCTGGATCTGGTTGTGGCCGGGACCAAAGACGCCGTGATGATGGTGGAATCCGAAGCTTACGAACTCTCTGAGTCCGAAATGCTGGGCGCCGTGACCTTTGCGCATGAGCAGATCCAGCCGGTCATCGACCTGATCATCTCGCTGGCCGAAGAAGCCGCGAAAGAGCCGTTTGATTTCGCCGCACCCGATTACTCGGACCTCTACGCCGCTGTTGCCGCAGCCGGTGAAGAGCAGATGCGCGCAGCCTTCGCGATCACCGACAAGCAAGAGCGCACCGCCGCTGTCGCCGCTGCCCGCGAAGCGATCAAAGAAGCGCTGACCGAGGAACAGTTGGAAGACGCCAACCTGGGTTCGGCGATCAAAAAGCTGGAAGCCGGCATTCTGCGCGGTGACGTCGTCAAAGGCGGCAAGCGGATCGACGGTCGTTCGACCACCGATATCCGTTCGATTGTTGCCGAAACCTCGATGCTGCCCCGGACCCACGGTTCCGCCCTGTTCACCCGTGGTGAAACCCAGGCGCTGGCCGTGACCACGTTGGGCACCGGTGACGATGAGCAATTCATCGACGCGCTGCATGGCAACTTCAAATCGAACTTCCTGCTGCATTACAACTTCCCGCCCTATTCGGTTGGTGAAGTAGGCCGCGTTGGTGGCCCGGGCCGTCGCGAGATCGGCCACGGCAAGCTGGCATGGCGCGCCCTGCAGGCGGTTCTGCCTGCAGCGACCGACTTCCCCTACACGATCCGCATCGTGTCCGAGATCACCGAATCCAACGGCTCCAGCTCGATGGCGTCGGTCTGCGGCGGTTCGCTGTCGATGATGGATGCCGGTGTTCCGCTGAAAGCACCGGTTGCCGGTGTGGCCATGGGTCTGATCCTGGAAGATGACGGCAACTATGCCATCCTGTCGGACATTCTGGGTGACGAAGACCACCTGGGCGACATGGACTTCAAAGTTGCGGGTACCGAAAACGGCATCACCTCGCTGCAGATGGACATCAAGGTTGCGGGCATCACGCCCGAGATCATGGAGAAAGCCCTGGCGCAAGCCAAGGATGGCCGGATGCACATCCTGGGTGAGATGGGCAAAGCCCTGTCCGAGACCAACGAATTCTCGGTCCACGCCCCGCGCATCGAAACCATGAACATCCCGACCGACAAGATCCGTGAAGTGATCGGTTCGGGCGGTAAGGTCATCCGCGAAATCGTTGAGGTTTCGGGTGCCAAGGTCGACATCAACGACGACGGCGTCATCAAGATCGCCTCGCCGGACGGTGAATCGATCCAGAAGGCCTATGACATGATCTATTCGATCGTGGCCGAGCCGGAAGAAGGTCAGATCTACACCGGTAAAGTGGTCAAGATCGTCGATTTCGGTGCCTTCGTGAACTTCTTTGGCAAGCGCGACGGTCTGGTCCACGTGTCCCAGATCGAAAACCGCCGCCTGAACCATCCGTCGGACGTTCTGAAGGAAGGTCAGGAAGTAAAGGTCAAACTGCTGGGCTTTGACGATCGCGGCAAGGTGCGCCTGTCGATGAAAGTGGTCGACCAGGAATCCGGCGAAGAGATCGTTCCCGAGAAGAAAGAAAAGAAAGAAGACGCAGAGTAATCTGTTCCTCTTTCAAATGATTAGGGCCCCGGTGAAACCACCGGGGCTTTTTTTGTGCTACAGTGCCGCCCAGCAGGAGGGTTGGCGATGTCTAACAAGGACCAGATGGATGAACTGGCGCGGCTTTACCTACAAGCCATCGAAAGCGGCGACCTGCCCGCGATGCTGAACCTGTTTGCCGAGGACGCGACGGCAACCTCTCCGATATCGGGCAAGCAACCGGCGCGTGACTTCTATACCAACGTTATGAACATCACGAGCGACCGGTCCACCCTTCACAAGAACACCTTTGCCGATACATCCGGTGCGCCGCAGATGGCGGTTCATTTCAACTACACCCGCACCATCCGAAACGGGCACCCTGAAACGATTGAATGCGTAGACCTGTTTGAACTGACCGAGGATCAAACCCGATTCCAATCGGTGCGGATCATCTACGACACCGCACCGGTTCTTGTGGATTTTGGAGAAGCCTGATCCTTAGTGCGCCACCCCCGACGGCCCGTGCTTCATAAGATGCCACTGCCCGTAACTGTCGTTCAGGTCCAGCTTGATCGCCGCGTCGGCCTTGGTCGAGGCACTGCCGATCTCGGCCAAAGTGAATTCAATCCCGCCGGGAATGTCGATCCGCACGCGATGTGGGCCACCACCATGCGGCGCTTCAATGGGACGGCCGTTCGAGTTCAGCACGTCGCCGATGGACACCTTGGCCGTACGCTCCTCCATATCCATCTCGAAATCTATCGGCAGAAACAGGGTCTCATGCACGGTTTTGCACATCGCACGGAAGACGAACCAATGGGTCGCCATCTCTTCGGTCTCTTCCCCGTGGAAGACCTTTTCTAGTGCGACCCTCTGAGCATCTGAGGCGCTTGGATCGATGATCACCTGCATCTCGCCGCCGCCCTCAAAGATAGGACCCGGCCAGGCATAGATCAAAGCGGCCTTGGCACCCGCTAAGTCGGTATCTCCAAAATGGCCTTTCGAGACTTCAAGCACTTCGAACCCACGGCAATTGCCCTGTGTCGGAAGTTCCTCGAACTGGCAAGGGCACGCGTAACCGCAATTACAGTTCCCAAAAGCATCACCTTCAACATACCAATCTGTAAAAGCCATCGTCTTCTCCTGTGTTTCACAGTGTGATCGCCCGATGGTGCGGATGCCTGGTTTGTCTGCCTATCGCACCGTAGCATATTTCTGTCCTTTCAAGAACCGGTCGCCGACAACGCTCGCACTAGTTCAGCTTGCAAAAATGAACGCCCATTTCTCTCGCGTTGCTCTTTCCCCACACGCCACCGTGTTCTATGCACGCATAATGCGATCTTTCATCATCCATATGTCCTCCAGCACGGCCCGCCGCGCCAATGCAGACCAGCTGTGCAACGACCTGCCGAATGCCGAACTCTTCGAGGCGACCAACGGGCGCGACCCGAACCAGATCGCAAATGTCCGCCTGCATCCCGGCACCCTGCACAAACCACATTACCCGTTCGACCTGCGCCCGGCAGAAATCGGCGTATTCCAAAGCCACCGGTGTCTTTGGCAGAAACTGGTGGATGAAGAGATCGACCTGGCCATCATCACCGAAGATGACCTGCGCGTCGATCCTGACAAAATGGCCCAAGCAATCAAAATGCTGCACGCCATCGCCACGCCGGATCACTTTATCCGCATCCCCGTCAAACAACGCGAAGTCGCGGCCCACACACTGGTCGAAGAAGATGGCCTAAGCCTGATTCTGCCCAAAGTGATCGGCCTGCAATGCGTCTGCCAGATGGTCGGCCGCAATGCTGCCAAACGGCTCCTAAAGGCGACGGATCAAATCGACCGCCCCGTGGATACATTCCTGCAAATGCACTGGATCACCGGTCAGCCAATCCATGCCCTTCTGGGCAGCGGCAACCGCGAAGTGGCCCGCGATATCGGCGGCTCGACCATCCAGACGAAACCGCCGTTCTCAGACAAACTGACCCGCGAAGTCAAACGCGCCGCCTACCGGGCACAGCTCCACCTGCACCCGCAGCGCCCGCCTGCTTCATCTGGCTAAAAATATCCTCGGGGGGAATCGCGCCTCAGGCGCGATGGGGGGCAGACAGCCCCCCTGACCCGACCTAAATCAGGACGGAGCCTTGGTCTTGCGCAGATACGGGAAGATCGTCTCGAACTCACCAAACTTCGCCTTGGCATCTTCGTTCGAAACGGTCGGCGGGATGATCACATCCTCACCCGGCACCCAGTTCGCGGGTGTCGCGACACCCTTAGACGACATCTGTAATCCGTCCAGCGCCCGCAGGATCTCAGCAAAGTTCCGGCCCACGGTCATCGGATAGGTCATCGACAGCTTCAACTGCTTGTCGGGTCCGATAATGAACACCGAACGCACGGTGGCGCTATCCGCAGGGGTGCGGCCGTCGGGCAGGTAAGCCTCGGCGGGCAACATGTCGAAGGCTTTCGAAACCGCCAAGCCGTCATCTGCAATAATCGGGAAACCGGGGTTGGCCTTGCCATAGGCTTCGATGTCTTTCTTCCACTTCTTGTGGTCCTCGACCCCGTCGACCGAAACACCGATCACCTTGGTATTGCGCGCCGCCCATTCGTCGTTCAACTGGGCCACAGCCGAAAACTCGGTGGTGCAGACCGGGGTGAAGTCCTTGGGATGCGAGAACAGGATCGCCCAGCTGTCACCAATCCAATCGTGAAACTGAATGGTGCCCTGATCCGTCTCTGCGGTGAAATTCGGGACCGTGTCGTTGATACGCAAACCCATGGTGCAACTCCTTCTTTGGTTACTGACCGAGTCGAATGCAGTGAACCTAACCACTTTGCGCCAGAGTTAAACCTTCCGCAAAAGTCTTTTTCCGGGACGTCGCCAAACAAATTTGATCAAATTACCCCCTTGCCGCGCCTCAGAGCGAATGACAGACTGCGCGGCAAAACCAGTCTTTGACATCACGGCCCGGAGGATACGCCATGATCGAAAAACGCGATTTCTACATTAACGGTCAATGGGTTGCTCCATCTGGGGCGAATGATTTCGAGGTCATCAACCCCTCGACCGAGGAACCCTGCGCGGTGATCTCCCTCGGCTCTCAGGCTGACACTGACGCCGCCGTTGCCGCGGCCAAGGCGGCCTTGCCCGGCTGGATGGCCACGCCGGTCCAAGAGCGTATCGCCCTAGTTGAAAAGCTGGCCGACCTCTACATGACCCGGTCCGAGGATCTGGCGCAAGCCATGTCGCTTGAGATGGGCGCGCCGATCGACATGTCGCGCACGGCTCAATCCGGTGCCGGGATCTATCACCTCAAGAACTTCATCCGCGCCGCCAAGGCGTTTGAATTCGAGCGTCCCTTGGGCGATCACGCCCCCAATGATCGCATCATCTATGAGGCAGTAGGCGTCGCCGGTCTGATCACCCCGTGGAACTGGCCGATGAACCAGATCACTCTAAAGGTCGGCGCGGCAGCGATTGCTGGCTGTACGATGGTTCTGAAACCGTCGGAGCAGAGCCCCCTGAACGCGATGATCTTTGCCGAGCTGATGGATGAGGCCGGTTTCCCACCCGGAGTATTCAATCTGGTGAACGGCGATGGTGTGGGTGTCGGTTCGCAACTCTCTGCGCATCCGGATGTGGACATGATTAGCTTCACCGGCTCGACCCGCGCGGGCACTGCGATCTCAAAAAGCGCTGCCGATACGCTGAAAAAGGTGCATCTGGAACTGGGCGGCAAAGGCGCCAACGTGATCTTTGAGGACGCAGATGAAAAGGCTGTGAAACGCGGTGTTCTGCACATGATGAACAACACCGGCCAAAGCTGTAACGCCCCCAGCCGGATGCTGGTGCAGCGCCCGATTTATGACAAGGCGGTGGAGACCGCAGCCGAAGTGGCCAACGCTGTAACGGTCGGCCCGGCCACGGAGGAAGGCCGCCATATCGGCCCCGTTGTGAATGAGCTTCAGTGGACCAAGATTCAGGACCTGATCCAAGCCGGTATCGATGAAGGCGCGCGGCTGGTCGCGGGTGGCACCGGGCGGCCCGAGGGTTTGAACAAGGGCTACTACGTGCGCCCGACGGTGTTTGCCGATGCCAACAACCAGATGACCATTGCGCGGCAGGAGATCTTCGGCCCGGTCCTGACCATGATCCCCTTTGACACCGAGGAAGAAGCCGTCGATATCGCCAATGACACGCCCTACGGCCTGACCAACTATGTCCAGACACAGGACGGTGCGCGCGCCAACCGTATGGCGCGGGTATTGCGGTCCGGGATGGTTGAGATGAACGGCCAGTCGCGCAGCGCGGGATCTCCGTTCGGCGGGATGAAGCAATCCGGCAACGGCCGCGAAGGCGGCGTCTTCGGCCTTGAGGATTTTCTTGAGATCAAAGCCGTCGGCGGTTGGGCAGCAGAATAGGCATGTGGCCTGATCTAGGACGATTGGTGAGGCTCGGGCAGAGCCTCACCCTTTTCTAGGCTGGACGCACAACCAGCTGGGGTTGCCCGTCAGACGTCCTTTGTGCTGAGCGTCCATCCCAACCGATCACCCCGGTTACACGTTGGCGGTACGCGGAAAAGCTCTCGAACTGCACCACATCAACCGGCGTTTCAAAATGCAGGGTAACCCTGCGGTTGGATCCGTCGCCCAACAGGGTCATGCCGCGTATTTCGGCTGAGAACGGCTGCCCCAGATATCGCCCTTCAACCCGATCTCCGACACGCAAGTGCATGCGGTTTCCAGCTTTGGCGTGCAGTGTATTCCAATCCCGAACGCCATATTGATGGGCGAGCATCTCCAACGCCTCGCTATGTGAAAGGGTCACATCTTTGGCGCGTAGGTCTTCACGCAAGCGCTTGGCCTGCGCTTTCAACTCGTCTATCGGTGGGATCGTTCTTTGTATCGTCATCATGTGCCTCGTTTCCTTGAACGGGCGCGAAATCTGGACGGGGTTCGCATTGCCATCCGCGCGCCGTGAAAGTGGCAACAGATGTTCGTATTCGGGGTTTCACCGAAGCCAAAGGCCGCGAACGGCAGGGGACCCAAACCTTGCGCGTCCTTTTGCACTAGTTGGTTGCAGAGTCAATCAGGCATCCGCTTGCGCGGCCTCGTAGGCCAGCATCGCGCGCTTCACCGGCAGACCCCAATGGTATCCGCCCAGACCGCCCGACTTGCGCAAGGCCCGATGGCAAGGGATCAGCCAGCTGACCGGATTGCGCCCAACCGCTGTTCCCACCGCGCGTACCGCCTGAGGCGAACCCACCCGCTGTGCGATCTCTGAATAGGTTGTGACCTGACCCGAAGGGATATGCATAAGCGCCTCCCAAACCTTGATCTGCAGGGGTGAGCCGATCAGATGCAGTGGTGTCTCGGACCGGTCCGCGCCAAAGGAGGCTTCAACCCAAGGACGCAGCTTTTCTGTATCCTCGACGAAATCGGCCTTGGGCCAGCGCGCGGTCATATCCTCCATCGCGGCGGCCTCGCCGGTTTCGGCACCGAACGCAATGCCGCAGATACCCTTGTCGGTCCCCATGACCAGTGCCGGCCCAAAGGGGCAATCGAACCATCCCCAGTAGACCGTCAGCCCCGCGCCTTTGCGGGCGTACTCACCGGGGCTCATGGATTCCCATTTCAGGAACAAATCATGCAGGCGGCCGCTGCCGGACAGGCCGACGTTATGGGCGGTCTCCAACGTGGTGAACCGTTCGCGCAGCAGGGCTTTGGCATGGCCCAGCGTCAGATATTGCTGGTACCGCTTCGGCGACACCCCGGTCCAGCGCGAGAACAGGCGCTGGAAATGGGCGGGGCTCATGCCCATCTGACCGGCCAGTTCTTCAAGGCTGAGGGTTTCGCCGCCCTGATCAATCAACTCGATCGCGCGGCGCATGACGTTGTAGTGGTATCCGCTTTCGGGTTTCTGGACGTTCATGGCTTTCACCTCATCTGTTGATCCAAACCATAACGCGCAGCTCACGCTCCCGCGACCCGGAACTTGCGCATTGGCTTTGGGCTTGTGTCATTGGCCCTTGGGCGGCATTAAGGCTCGGATGGCAAAGCAACTCGACTATCACACGATCCGCGAGATCTTTACGCGCTTTCAAGAGGCCGACCCGGAACCCAAGGGCGAGCTGGAGCATGTGAACGTCTACACTCTGGTCGTGGCAGTAGCGCTTTCGGCGCAGGCGACCGATGCGGGCGTCAACAAAGCCACGCGCGAGCTGTTCAAGATCGCAGATACTCCGCAAAAGATGCTGGATCTCGGCGAAGAGGGCCTGATCGAGCATATTAAAACCATTGGCTTGTTCCGCCAGAAGGCGAAGAACGTCATTAAGCTCAGCCGTATACTGGTCGAAGACTACGATGGTGAGGTTCCCAATTCCCGCGCGGCGCTGCAATCTCTGCCCGGTGTCGGGCGCAAGACGGCCAATGTGGTTCTGAACATGTGGTGGCGGCAACCAGCGCAAGCAGTGGACACGCATATTTTCCGTGTCGGCAACCGCACTGGTATTTGCCCCGGCAAGGACGTAGACGCCGTCGAACGCGCCATCGAGGACAATATTCCAGCCGACTTTCAACTCCATGCACATCACTGGCTGATCCTGCACGGGCGTTATCACTGTAAAGCACGCAAACCGATGTGCGGAACCTGCATCATCCGCGATCTCTGCCAATTCGAGGACAAGAATCTATGAAAACCTACCAGCTCACTGGCATCGGAAATGCCGTTGTGGACGTGATTTCCCAGGCTGATGACAGCTTCCTTGAACTGATGGGCATCGAGAAAGGCATCATGCAACTGATCGAGCAGGAGCGCGGCGAAGTGCTCTATGCCTCGATGGAAGGTCGGGTGCAGACGCCGGGTGGGTCTGTCGCAAACACCATTGCGGGCGCGGGTGCGCTGGGTCTTGATGCTGCTTTTATTGGCCGTGTACATGATGACGCGTTGGGCCGCTTCTATGCCGATGCGATGAACGAAGACGGCGTGGATTTCGTGAACCCACCTGTGCCGGGCAGCGAGCTGCCGACCTCACGCTCGATGATCTTCGTCTCGCCTGATGGCGAGCGGTCCATGAACACCTATCTGGGGATTTCCTCGGAACTGTCGTCTCAGGACGTCTCGGACGAGGTTGCCGGAAACAGCCAGATCATGTTCCTCGAGGGGTATCTGTTCGACAAGGAAAAGGGCAAAGCCGCGTTTCTTGAGGCCGCGCGTGCCTGTCACAAGGGTGGTGGCAAGGCCGGTATCGCCATTTCCGATCCTTTCTGCGTCGAGCGCCACCGGGTCGATTTCCTGCTGCTGATCGAGAACGAACTGGACTTCGTGATCGGCAATGAAGCTGAGATCAAATCGCTGTTCGAAACCGAGGATCTTGAGGACGCACTGGCCAAAACCGCCGCAATTTGCCCTCTGGTCGTCTGCACCCGTTCGGGCGACGGCGTGACGGTTCTGAACGGCGACACCCGTCACGATGTTGCGGTCGAAAAAGTAGTGCCCGTGGATGCGACCGGCGCAGGCGATCAGTTCGCGGCCGGTTTCCTGTACGGCATGGCCACAGGCCGCGACTATGAGACCTGCGCCAAGATCGGTAATGTCTGCGCGCGCGAAGTGATCAGCCATATCGGCCCGCGCCCCGAAGCCAACTTGCAAGAATTGCTGCGGGAAGAAGGCCTGCTGTAAGACATTGATCCGGGTCGGCGCCCACGCGCCGGCCTTCAGGATCCGGCGGCTGCGTCGTTCAACGCCCAATCATACTCATAGGCATTCACACGTTGGGCTTGATTGAGGCGCTGTTGCAACTCCGGGTCGGCTGCTGTTTCGAGATAGGCAATCACGGCCTGCTCATTTGGCCCGAAATCCTCGCGGAACCAGATGTAAATCTTCGACAGGATCAGCCGCCCCTCATCATCGAACCGCACCCCACGCGGGTCGTTGACATAGGCGTGCTCGGCTGCGGCGAGGTCGCGTTCCAATGTCTTGGCCTCCCAGGCGCGGGCCATCAGGTTCGGGCACCCGACCGCTGCACAATTCAGCGCGTAGTGAATGCGCGGCTCATCGAAAGTCGGTCGGATGATGCGGTGTTCGATGTCGTTGAGGGTCAGGCTCTGACCCGACACCACGGCCAGCGGGCGACCCCATGGGCCGATCGACAACGGCCCATCCTTGATGTCGCGGATCGACGCGACCGGGTACGCCTCAAGCACCACATCCACTGTCAGCGCGTTGTAGAGGTTGATCCAATAGGCCAATTGTTGATCGCGGGTCAGATCGGCCGGGTCAACGGCCTGCAGCTCGGTCAGATAATCATCCAGAAGCGCGCTGTCCGTCGCGCTCACCTGCCCATAAGCCACCCGGTTCACACCAAGCGCATCGGGGGCCACGTAGCGGGTCAGAAAGCGGGTCCAATCGCCATGATCTACCTTCTCACCCGGAGGGGGCGCGGCGCGGGTCAGGGCCGTGTCGGGCAAGGGCGTCGCGGCGGGCAAGGCCAGCCTCTCAACGCTGGCGCAGGAGGCCAGAAGCGGAAGCAGCATCAGGATCAGAACCTGTCTCATGAAGCGTCCTTTCGGCTTTGACGGGCAGCGCGCAACTGCCCTTTGAGGCGTTTCAGCGGAGCCACCTCGGGGTCTTTCAGAGCGGGCAAGTCCGGACGCGCAGACAGACCGCGCGTCGCCGCGTTCCACCAAAAGGTACCCATCGGGCTGTCCACCCGATCTGGCGCGGCCAAATGCTGATCCCGCTGCGCGTTGTGAACGCACATGGAGAGCGGCCCGTTGGCCGTCGCAACCATGAACACGCAAGAGGCGCAGCGGTCTTCCTCTAACGCATCCGCAGCCATGAAATTGTGGATAAACACGGCCTGCCGCCGCACCGGTCCGCGCAATACGCCGGCCCCCAGCCGCAGAAGACACCCGGCCAGATGGCTAAGCGCCCAAAGGGCCAGGAGCGGATGGCGGCGGATCAGGCGTCCCACGCTGGGGCGGATGCGGATATGAGCGTCTTGGCCTGTATCCGCCTCCTCAAGCGCCGCAATCACCCGCTGCACCAGGCGCCGGTTCGACAGTAACGACACGGCCTTGCCCCCCGCAGAAACAACGCTGCTGTACCGGTTGCAACTGGAATGCCCGACGGCCGCCGAGTCGAAATGCAACGACGTGCCATAGCCTTGTTCGACCGCGCGGATGACGCTGTCTTGCGTGATTGCATCGGGCCGCGTCCGCAACACACCACGCCCGGTATCCGCTTGCATCTGGAACGAGACAAAACCGACCTCGGGCTGGTCTCGAAGGAACCGGGCCAAAAAAGGGAGTTCAGCAAAGTTGCCTCCAAAAACGGTTGTGTTGAAGAGAATACGCAGCCCCAAGCCGCGCGCCCGGTCGATATAGGTTTTGCGCACGCGGTTGAGCTCCACCTCGGAGGCAAACCCTTTGCGCTCTTGCGTCATGTCCACGTGAAAGGCCACGTCATCCAGCCCCGCCGCCGCCAATCGCGTCAGCGTCGCCCGGCTGGCGCGGATGCCGTTGGTCATCAGGCACGAGCGCATGCCCAGCCGCCTGATCTCGCGGCAGAGCGCCTCAAGATCGTCAACCTTGCGCAGGGTCGGGTCTCCGCCGGTCAATTGCACGGAGACGCCACGGCCATAGTGGCTGCGGATCGTGGCAATTCGCGCGAAAAGGACCGACAGCGGAGGATCATAGGTCATCTCGGCCCGGTCAGAGAGGTAGCAGAGCGTGCAGTCAAGATTGCAGCGCTGCGTCACCTCAAGCGCGACGCAGGCCATCGGGTAGAACCGTCCCGCTGTCTGAGAGGGGCCGAACTCTCCGCACCCGCGCAATCCCTCACGCAGAGGCGCGCGCTGGTCCGAGCCCTGAAAGCGCCGTCCGGCGGGTTTGATGGTGATGGGGTCCGGCAGGGTGTCTTTCATGCCTCCAAGCTAGAGGCACGCCCCGACCCGAACCACGCCCCCTCACGGCAACGTGCTGAGCGGTGAGTGCCTGCGACAGGCTAGCTTGGACTACAAGGTGAATTCTTCGATCCGCTGCGGCGTTAGAAACTGGTCACGCCTATCCTGAAACGCACGAAGCGCGTTTTGCTCCAGCCGACGCAGTTCTGGGTCCTTAAGCCACTCAGATAGCAGAGCGTCCACCTTGTCCACGTGCTCCAAAATCCCGGTATCAGTCATCGAATTACCGCTTTGACGTCGGTAGAATTTTGAGTTGAGGAGGTATTTACTATGTCCCCGAGCCATTCCGTCGCCACGATCATTTTTCATCAAGAAAACATCCAGAGACCGGATTGCATAATGGTGAATACATGCGACATCCCAAGTTAGATGTTCGGGTAGAAGCCGGTAACGAGCTCGTTTTGGGAATCTCACTGCAGAGCCCTTGATCTGTGTGCCTGCGGAATTGACACTTACCGTTCCGGAGGCCAAGGGGAGTTTCGGCATATGGTCAGTTGCGTAGGTAAACTTGCTAGGGCGAAACATAGATTTGTGGCCCGCATTCGTTGTGCGCGGACGGCCTTGACAGCGTAAAAAGCTGCGCAAAACGCTACCACCTCTCCAAAACCAGTGACCGGCGTCTCCAAACGGGCGCCACATCAGGGCAATATTGTCGGCATGTCCGCACACTTCAAGCAGGTCCTGAACTTGTCCCGCCCCGACGGACACCCGAAGAAACTCATCCGCGTCAATATGCAACAACCAATCTGTTTCCTCCATCTGCGGCATGGTCATGACAGTCTTCATCCCCTTTAATTGGGGACTTTCACCAGGCTCCAGAGTTTGATTGTGATGGTGCACGATACCTTCGTTGTGCAGATGCTGCAAAATCAGATCTGTGCCGTCGGTACAGTCATTGGTGACCACGTAGACCTCATCGAAGCCTATGGCTTTGTGATAAGCAACCCATTCAAGAACAAACGGCCCTTCGTTCTTCATACACGAGGCGACGGCAACTCTCAATTTGTGCACTCCTACTCTTAGGCCATCTAAAGGGTCAGTAACACCCTGCACCTTTCCGTCAGGTTTACCAATCCAGTTCTGGCGATGTGCTCAAAGATGCGGCTGGAATTCGGCAACAACAAGTTCGTAGACCGCGCGCTTGAAGGGCACGATTTCTTCGACCAGTTGATCCGGGGCCTGCCATTTCCAGCTGGTGAATTCCGGATGGTCCGTTGCAATATTGATCTGGTCGTCATGGCCGGTGAAGCGCAGCAGAAACCACTTTTGCTCTTGCCCGCGATAGCGGCCTTTCCAGATTTTCGGAACGATGTCGTGGGGCAGATCATAGGGCAGCCAGCCGTCAGTCTCGGCCACGACCTCGACCAGATCAGCGGTCACGCCGGTTTCTTCCCACAATTCGCGCAGTGCCGCATCTCGGGGATCCTCGCCTTTGTCCACCCCGCCCTGAGGCATCTGCCATGCGTCCTTGTGGCGGTCATTGCGCTGCCCGACAAAAATCTTACCCTCGGCATTCATCAGCATCAGCCCCACACAGGGGCGATAGGGCAGTTTGGCGATCTCTTCCGGGGTCATGAGGGGCCTCTTGGATAGGGTTCGCGACCTCTCTATCAAGCCGCGCGACAGGCGCAAAGGGGATGACGTTAGGTTTCGCGTGACAATGTTTACGCGAACGTCAATCTTTTCCTCAACTTCGGAAGGGAGAGTTCGCCATGACTGCGTACCCAAACATGCTGGCCCCGCTGGACCTGGGCTTTACCACGTTGAAGAACCGCGTGCTAATGGGCTCGATGCATACCGGGTTGGAAGAGACCGGCGACTGGAACCGCGTGGCCGAGTTCTATGCGGATCGCGCACGCGGGGGCGTGGCGCTGATGGTGACAGGCGGGATTGGCCCGAACCTCGAAGGCTCGGTTCTGCCGGGCGCGGCGATGATGACCACCGACAAGGACGTGGCGAACCACTCGGTCGTGACTGACCGCGTGCATGAGGCGGGCGGCAAAATCGCGATGCAAATTCTGCATGCCGGACGCTATGCCTATGGTCCCAAATGCGTAGCGCCCAGCCCGGTGAAATCCCCGATTTCTCCGTTCCCGCCTAATGAGCTGGACGACGACGGGATCGAGAAGCAGATCAGCGACATCGTGAACGCGGCTGTCCTCGCCCAGAAGGCGGGATATGACGGGGTCGAGATCATGGGTTCCGAGGGGTATTTCCTGAACCAGTTCCTCGTGACCCACACCAACAAGCGTGAGGATCGCTGGGGCGGCTCTTATGAAAACCGTATGCGCCTGCCGATCGAGGTTGTGCGGCGCACGCGTGAGGCAACGGGTACTGATTTCATCATCATCTATCGCCTGTCGATGATCGATCTGGTCCCGAATGGCTCAACCCATGAAGAGGTGGTCGAACTTGCACAGAGGATCGAACAAGCCGGTGCCACGATCATCAACACCGGCATCGGCTGGCACGAGGCGCGGATTCCCACCATTGCAACCAGTGTACCGCGCGCGGCTTTTGCCTGGGTGACCAAAAAGCTGATGGGTAAGGTTGGCATCCCGGTGATCACCTCGAACCGGATCAACACGCCCGAGGTCGCAGAAGAGGTTCTGTCGACCGGCTGTGCCGACATGGTCTCGCTGGCGCGTCCGATGCTGGCGGACGCGGATTTCGTCAACAAGGCGATTGCCGGTCAGTCCGCGCAGATCGCGCCGTGTATCGCCTGCAACCAGGCCTGCCTGGACCACACGTTCGGCGGCAAGCTGACCTCGTGCCTGGTCAACCCACGCGCCTGCCATGAGACCGAACTGGTCATTGGCAAGGCCGAGACGCGCAAGACCGTTGCCATTGTGGGCGCTGGCCCGGCCGGCCTGTCTACCGCTATGACCGCCGCCCAGCGCGGCCATGACGTCACGCTGTTCGACCGCGCCTCGGAGATCGGTGGACAGTTGAACATGGCGAAACAGGTGCCGGGGAAAGAGGAATTTTGGGGACTGGTCGATTGGTACCGCACCATGATGGATGATCTGGGCGTGAAAGTGGAACTGAACCGCGAAGTCAGCGCCGACGACCTGACCAGCTTTGACGAGGTTGTCATCGCCACCGGCGTCATCCCGCGTGATCCGGAAATCCCCGGTCAGGACCGCGACAACGTCATCAGTTACATCGACGTGCTGCGCGAGAAAGCAGAGGTCGGCAAATCCGTCGCCGTGATCGGCGCGGGCGGTATCGGCTTTGACGTGTCCGAGTTCCTGCTGGAAGACGGCCACAGCATCACCACCGACCTGCCAGCTTGGATGAAGGAATGGGGCGTAACCGACCCGGAGCAGCATCGCTCGGGTCTGGCACCGGAAGGCCCTCAGCCTGCAGCCCCAGCACGTCAGATCACGTTGCTGCAGCGCAAGAAACAGGCGCATGGCAAAGGCTTGGGTAAGACCACCGGTTGGATTCACCGCGCGACGTTGAAGATGAAAAACGTCAACTTCGTCGGCGGCGTGAATTACGAGCATATCGACGATGACGGCCTGCATATCAGCTTTGGTGAAGAACGCGCCGACCCGACGGTGATTGCTGTGGACACCATCGTTCTGTGTTCCGGTCAACTGTCCGAGCGCAGCCTTGCAGACGCCCTGATCGAGCGCGGGATCACCCCGCATGTGATTGGTGGCGCAGATGTCGCGGCGGAATTGGATGCGAAACGGGCCATCAATCAGGGAACGCGTTTGGCCGCCGAGATGTAGGGGCGCTGAGGTCTACATGGTATAAGTCAGACCGGTCTCTTTCTCGAACCGGGCCATGTAGGTTTCGTAGTCGCGGTAGGCGCGATGGAAAAGCAGGCGCGCCATGCGCGTTGCGCGCCACGGTTTTTTGCCACCGACGTAGTGCCAGATTTTTGGAGTTCTGTTTGCATCACTCAGATGCTGGCGGAACGCCTTGGACATTTTGCGGTATTTCGGACTGTGCGCGTCAAACCAGATCTGAGGCCGCGTGTTCCACTGAATAGGAAGGTGAAACCAGCGCCCCTGAAACAGTTGGTTCATTCTGTCCTGCTCGGGCAAGTAGGGAATGTGCGGGACCAGCTTCTCGAAATCGCTGATCTCGCGCAATTCGCAATCACCGTGAATAGCCGAACAGTCCATCACCACGATACCGGCATTGAAATACCCTTCGCCGGGTATGAACCCCAGCCGAATACTCTTGCTTACGCGGCTGAGTGACTTTTTATGCTCACGCCCAGGCCTGAAAATCTGCTGCAGAGAGGGGCGCAGAAAATCCCCTCCGCCAAGCGTCACCAACCCCATATCCACACAAGCGGCAAAGGGCTGCCCTTCAAAGTCCATCTCCAGCAATTCCCAAACATCCGAAACAACCAGAGTGTCCGCATCCAAAAAAACGCAGCGATTTTCGCAGAGCTGGGGCAGGAACAGCGGCAACATCGTGATCGCAGGGAATTTCGATTTGTATTCGGAAAAGCCTTGCAGCTGATCCAGATCGAATTTCCGGTACGAAATCGCCCCTCCCGTGAGGGATCGATTGGCCTGCTCAATGATCGCGATGTCTTCGTCTGTGAAATCCTGCCCGAAGATTGTCACATCCAAAGGTTTGCTGGCGTTTTTGACAGCGGAATATGCGGAAAGCAGAGCCGGGAACAGAAAAGACCTGTTCACGCCATAGACCACCTGCATCGCGCTCCCCCTCGATCACGTCAATGTGATGAGAAGGAATAGCAGCGAAGAGCAGGCACTTCAAACCCTTAGCGGCCCTCAAAACTCTTGGTTTGCGGCGTTACCTGGCGCCCCCTTATTCGACCGAAATCGTAATCACGTCGGATACAATGGGCGGGTCGTGCGGCACGTGTCCAGCATCACCCAGAACCAGTTGCAGCGTGTGCTGACCTGCGGGCAGATTCAGAGTGACCTCGGTCTGGCCCCCACCGAAATGCATATGGTTGTCGTCTGCGGGCAGACCATATAGCAGCTCATCCGCGCCGTCTTCGCCCTGACCTAGTGGCGGGCGGTTGATCAGCAGGTGGTGGTGGCCGGTATTGTCTGCTTCGGTCCCGGCAGGCGCAACGCCCATGCCGCTGAGGCCAAAGACCACCGTGACCGGTGATTGCACTGTGTCACCATCCGCAAGGTTCGCGAAATAGACCTGCGCACCCGGCGCGGATGGCGTTTGGTCCTGCGCTCCGGCGGCTGTGGCAAACAGAGCAACTGAAATGGCTGTAAAAAAGGCTTTCATGATCTCCTCCCTCGTCACAAAAATGCCATTCTAAACCTAGCACATCTTGAATATTTTCCAGAAAACGCCCGTTTGCAGGGCGATCACCATCGCGGGAAACAACTGTTTCCGCGTTTCTGATACGCAAACGATCCGATTCAAAACCCTGATATTATCCCATGTCCGCCCCGATTCCGCCCAGATTGAGGGGCAAAGTCGTTGCAAGTAGCAAGATCTGGGGAACGAGAATGGATCGACTGACGGAAATGGAAGCCTTTGCCAACGTGGTGGACCAAGGTGGCTTCACCGATGCGGCCAAGAAAATGGGTATCTCCAAATCAGCCGTTTCCAAGCACGTGTCCAGCCTCGAGTCGAGGCTGGGGGCACGACTGCTCAACCGGACCACGCGTCGCGTTTCTCCGACCGAGATTGGACTGGCCTATTATGACCGCGCCCGCCGGGTGCTGAACGACGCAGGTGAGGCGGATTCGCTGGTCACCGCGATGCAATCGGCCCCTTCTGGCCTGCTGCGGATCAGCGTGGCGACGGATTTCGGGGTCAATCACCTGTCGCCCGTGCTGTCAGATTTTCTGGCCACCTATCCTGACATTACCGTGAACATGGTGCTCAATAACCGCTACGTGGAACTGATTTCCGAGGGCTTTGACGTCGCCGTTCGCATCGGAGAGCTGGAAGACAGCACTTTGCGCGCCCGTAAGCTGACGGAAACCGTCAAACGCATGGTTGCAGCCCCCAGCTACATTGAGAAATACGGACGGCCGCAGAAGATCGACGATCTGAATGAACACAAGCTGCTGCACTATTCCAGCCAATCCTCGGGCAATGTCTGGCGCCTGACTGCTCCGTCGGGCGAGAAACGTCAGGTGCGCACGGCCGGTTGGCTTAGCGTGAACGACGGGCAATCGCTGTTGAATGCAGCAGTCTCGGGCCTCGGCATCGCCTATCTGCCCAGCTATCTTTACGCCGATGCGCTGAAATCCGGTGAGGTTGTGGATGCCATGCCATCCCTGCCGGACGAAGTGCAAGGCATCTACGCGGTCTATCCTCCAGGCCGCTTTACTCAGCCAAGGTACGGGCCTTCATAGACTTCCTCGTTGACGCTTATTCCGAAAAAGGCGCGATGGACTGGTAATTCTCCCGGTGAACTGGATCGGCCCGTGCGTTCTTCGTGCGGGTCTTTTTTTGTGTAGACGCGTCAATTGACCAGCAAGACAGCCTCAACCCTACGGTTCAGATCGCGCCCTTCAGGTGTCACATTCGAGGTCAGCGGCGCCAGATATCCCACACCCTGTGCTTCGATCCGGTCCGCCGCGACGCCATGCGTGTCGATCAGACGGGCGCGCACGGCCTGCGCCCGTTCGGTGCTGACCTTTGTATTGGCCTGCAACGTGCCGGTATCATCAGTATGCCCGACCAACGCCAACCGGGTCGACGGGTTGTCGGCCAGGAACTGCGCCAGCAACGACAATGAGGCGAACGGGCCGTCGCCCAGTGCCACCTCGCCGGTGCGGAAATGCAAATCGTCAAGGATCACATGGCCCGACTGCTGCAACGCGTCCAAAAGGCCTTCGGTTCCGCTGGCGGATTGCTCAACGACCACAGGCGTTGGGTCCGGCGCATCAACGGGTGCGACGCGGATCAGTTGCACGTAGCCATCCGGCGGGTTGCGGCTGACCAGCAGGCTGAGCGCTTCATCGCCTTTGGTGGCGGACAGAAAACGATAGTCGCGAATAGCGACATACATATCCGGCGTTGGCACCACCTCGGTTCCGAAGCGGAAGTCGAACCCGCCGCAGGTCCGGGCCTCACATTCGAACAGGATGTCAAAGCCTTGCGCCACGAGCTGATCCCGCAGCGGAGCCAGCAATTGCAGCGTCGTGCTAGAGCCCGCCTGCAAGCGCCATGTCAGCCGCTCGACCCGCCCCTCGACCGTTCGAGAGGGGACTATGCCATCTGCAACGGGCCCTGTGGGCAACTCATAGCTGTCCAGCGGCGAGGTCCTCTCGCTGATCCGACGCGCGCTGGCGGGCAGGGTCAGATCTTGCGCCAGAACGGGTCCGGCCATCAGACAAAAGGCAAGGGCGAGGCGTCGGATCATCGGGCTTGGGCGTGATATTCGGGGTTGGGCACCATTGCGGTGGCACTGGCCACCCGGTTGGACATGTTGAAGAATCCGGTGACGTTGGCGATGTCCCAGATATCCCGGTCACTGAAACCCTGATCGCGCAGGTGCTGGCGATCAGCCTCTTCAATCTCGGCGCTTGCGGTGGTCATCTTGGCAGCAAAATCCAGCATCGCACGCTGGCGCGCATCCAAAGGGGCGGTGCGGTAGTTCATCACCAGCATCTCGCCCAGTTGCGGATCACCGGACATCTGCCGCACTGCTGCACCATGAGCAACAAGGCAGTAGAAGCACTTGTTGATCGAGGACACGACCACCGCGATCATCTCACGTTCGAGCTTGGACAGTCCGCTATCTGCCAGCATCAGGTCGTTATACATAGCCGTGAAGGCGTTCAGCTTGTCGGTATCGAACGCGTAGGCTTTCAGCACATTCGGCACCATGCCCAGCTTTTCGAGGCAGACATCAAAGTATTTCTGCGTCTCAGGCGGCAAAGGGTCGGCCATGGGCAGGTTCAGCGCGGTGGGTAGATCAGTCTGGGTCACGGGCTTTCTTAACTCCTTAGACACGTTGACGATAATGGTATTCCCCGACAATCTCCATCCCGAGCGCACGGTAGAGGCCATTCGCCCCAGCATTAGCCTTTGTGCAGATCACGCTGAGCGTTTTCGCCCCGTTGTCCCGCGCCCAGAAGGCTGCTGCCCGCATGGCCCATTGGCCCAGACCCTGGCGGCGGTGATCGGGCAAGATTTCAAGCGCATGCACCATGGCCACATCGCCTTTCATGGCCATGAACACAGTTCCCGCCGGGCGATCGGAATGCCGCAACAGGAACGCGGTCTTGGGGCCCGCAGCACGCTCCATCACGGCCAGACGTTCAGGGCCGATACCGCCCTTGGCCCAGATCTCCTCCATGACTGCAAGCGGTGGCCAAATGTCGAACGCGGTCACGCGGGGCAGAGGCTGATCGGTCAATTGTCCCGGCGGGCAGGCGTAGATGTTGACCGGGTCCAGAACCTCATAGCCGCGCGCTTCCAGTTGGGCGTCGAGCTTGCGGTCATCGGGCCAAAGACAAAAGATGCGCTTCTGGCCCATTGCCTTCATGGCACCCTCGGCCGCGATGATATCAGCCTCGGTCGCGTCACCCAGCGCATTGGCGGCAGACACGCGCGATCCACCACCCTGCCCTTCGCGCAGGCGGAAGGGGCCAAGGACGTCATAGCGCGCAGCGGGCCATGTTCCGTCGACGATGTCGGGCCAGTTGATGCTCACAACTCAAGCTCTTTTGCCAATTGGGTCATGGCCGCGTCGATGCGCGCGCCTTCGATGCCCCGGATCACCACATTGGCGCCGAAGACCCCGTTGATCTGAAACGGATAGCAGCCGATGGACAGGTCCGCGAACGCCGCGGCCAGTGCAGACAGCGTCGCAGCGATGTCGCCTTCGCCCCGATCCACCCGCAAGGTCTGAGACAACAGCGGGCTACCGCCCGTCAGATCCGGCAAAACACTGGCCACCATGGCTTGGAAGACCGAGGGCACCCCGGCCATCACATGCACGTTTTCGATGGTAAATCCAGGCGCAGTTGAGACCGGGTTGTCGATCAATGCAGCCCCGTCAGGAATGCGGGCCATACGCAGGCGGGCCTCGTTCAACTCCAGCCCCGACTTGTCGTAATGCGCCTGCAACAGCGCCCGCGCATCGTCGCGCACGTCAATCGGGGTCTCGAAAGCACGGGCGATGCAGTCTGCGGTGATATCGTCATGAGTCGGCCCGATGCCTCCGCTGGTGAAGACGTTGTCGTAGGACCCCGACAGCGCCTTGACCGCCGCCTCGATCGCCGGGGCGTCATCGCTGACAATACGCACTTCTTTCAGGTCGATGCCATGCTTGGTCAGTTCACCCGCAAGGTAATGCATATTCGCATCGCGCGTCCGGCCCGAGAGGATTTCATCCCCGATGACGAGCATTGCAGCGGTTGGATTGGCCATGGCGCGCGCCCCCTCTTGATCGGCTGTTGGGGCAGGTATAGGCCGTGGGGCATGAGATTTGAAACCCCCCTTGTCCCCGCCCGCTTGATCCGCCGCTATAAACGCTTTCTGGCCGATTGCACGCTGGAGGATGGGCGTGAGGTGACAGCCCATTGCGCCAACCCGGGCTCGATGATGGGGTTGGCTGAACCGGGCGAGAAAATCTGGTTGGAGCCCAACGACGATCCGAAGAAAAAGTTGAAACATGGGTGGCGGCTGGTCGATCACGAGAATGGCCATTTCACCGGCGTTGATACTTCGGTTCCGAACCGGGCACTGCGCGCGGCATTGGAGGGTGGCGAGATTCCCGAACTGGCCGCCTATCAAACAGTCCGAGCCGAGGTAAAATACGGCCAGAATAGCCGCATCGATTTCCTGCTGACCCAGCCCGACCTACCCGACGCCTATGTAGAGGTCAAAAGCGTCACGCTCTCCCGCCAGCCTGGTCTGGCCGAATTCCCCGACAGCGTCACAGCCCGCGGCACCAAACATCTGGGCGAGCTGGCCGCCATGGCCGAGCAGGGCCACCGCGCGATCATGCTGTATCTGGTGCAACGCACCGATTGCGACCGCTTCGCGCTGGCCGCAGATATCGACCCGGCCTATGCGGCGGCCTTTGAGGCAGCGCAAGCGCAGGGGGTTGAACGGTTGGTGGTCGGCACGCGGATTTCGCCACAGGGAATCGAGGTCGATGCGGCGAAGGATTGGGCTATCGGCTAAGGCAGGAGAGTGAACTCTCCGAGATAAGAGCCTCGCCCCGGTGTGTAACCGCGGTAGGTGCCATCCTCAACCTGCCCCACCACAGCGCAGAGGTCCTGATCTTTGCGGAACGTCTCCCAGCGGCTGCAGATCCTGTCACTTTCCAACCACCAGACGCCAGTGTCCCGGCCAAGCCGAGGGATCTCGACTTCAAAACTCTGGCCGGCGTTCACGCGTGCCGTGCCGGTGACGCCCGCGCGGTTCAGTGCAATCTTGCGATCCAGTATCAAAAGCGCCGCAAGCTGATCCTGCGTCAGCATCGTTACCTCTTCGCGGCAACCGCAGGTCAGAACGACCAGAAGAGCAGCAATCGCTCTGACCATCTCAGCCCCAGTTTCCACCGAAAAAATTTCAGGGGCACAGTGGCGCAAACCGGCGCGTATGACCACGTGCACGCGGGATGATCAACGGAATTTGAACCCTACGCGTTTCGTTTAGGCCTGATCATTGAAGACTTCAGGCCAAAGATCGGCGTCCAACCCTTTCACAAACGGTGCGAAGTGATCGGCCACAGCCTGCCATCCCCCGACCGAAGCCGTGTTGACCGGTCTCCGCGCCTGAAGATTGCTGACCGTTCTGATCGCATCCGAGGATTTGTCGGGCGACAGCATCGCCGGTTCAAAAGGAAGGTCGCAGAGCTGGGCCAGCTCCTTGGCACCGTCCTCCAGATTATTCACCAGATGTTCGTAGCTTATGTCATGGATCCGCTCCGGAAGCATGGCATGCCAGTGCTGAATATAGCGGCGATAGCGGTTCGCCTCGGCTGCCATCCAGCTCAGATTATGCGTGTAATACAGGCCACCCGCTCCGAAATGCGTCCGCCACATCGACAGCGCCACATCGCGCGGATCGCGCATAACGTTCAGGATTACCGCGTTCGGGAAGGCCTGTACAATCGGTCCCAGAAACGCGTAATTCCCCGGAGCCTTGTCGACAAAGGCGCGCGTTTCTTCTGCGGTCTGGGGCAAATTATCCGCGTAGTAGTCGGCCAGCGCCTGCGCGTCACTTCCAGCGCTCGATTGGCTTTCGACCCTGCGGGCCCAGTGATGCACGCCTGCCAACTCTCCCAGCCCTTGCACGGCGGAATGTGAGGCCAGAATCCGCTCGATCAGAGTGGTGCCAGAGCGCGGCAAGCCAACCACGAACACCGGCCGCGGGATATCGGTGCGCGGCGCTGAGGCAGGGTCGGGCAGAGGCGTGCTCAGACGCTGGCGGCAGGCTTTCTCGGCCCGGGTTTCCCAGCTTTTGAACCCATGCTGCAACTGATCATGCGCCTTGCGCAGCTGAAGCATCTCAGTCGCGGTATCGCCATCCTGTTTCGCAAGGCTCGCGGCGGCGAAATGCACGGAGGCTGCGGCTTCCCGATTGGCGTTGCCCGCCTCAAGCAGTTTAGAGGTCAGAGCCTGCAATTCCGCCCTATCCTCAGCCGACAGGTTCGGCAGAGTTGCAGCGAACTCCAGCGTTTCGGGATCCTCGGGCGCCAGCGCAAAGGCGGCGCGGCCATGGGTTAGAGCCTCAGACATACGCCCCAAACCGACCAGGCCCTTGGCCAGTCGCAGCTGACCATAGTGGAATTTCGGGTGCTTCTCGGCCACGGCCAATAGGACGTCGATGGCCTGGTTCCACTGGTGCATCTCATCGAGAATATCGGCCTTCAGGCAATGGGCCTGCAGATTGCCGTTTTGATGGCGCAGAACCTCATCAACGTCCTCTAACGCCTCGCTCAGCTGACGCTCCTGCAACAGCGCCATGGCGCGCACATAGCGTTGCGGTGGGGTCAGAGGGGCCTTGGCAGCGACTTTATTCATCAGGGTCAGAGCCTTGCCAGCATCGCCGCCCTGAACAAGGCTCAGCCCGAAATTCTGGATCAGGTCGGGGTTCTCCGGCTCCATCTTCCAGGCGCGCTCCAGATGGGTCTGTGCCTGTTTGAAATCTCCCTGGTGAATGCATGCAAGACCTGCCATCTGCGGAAACGCTGGCATTTGGGCCATTTCTTCCAGGCCTTGACTGCACGCTTCAGCGCCCTGTCCGCGCGCCCGGTCTTGAGCATTTCACTAATGGTGGCAATCTCGGCCCTCAGCTGGTCGGCTTTCTGCATCTGACTGCCCTTCTTCTATTTTAACGCCCGAGAACTATCTTAACCGTGCTAGTTTATATCACTGTACACGTCCACCTGCGATCGGATCGTCAACCATCCTAGAGACAGCCTGCGACGCTGCACCCTCTGGAACTTTCTGCACAAGCAGCGTAAATAGAGCACTGCGCGAAACAATTGGAGCCTCGCATCCATGAAAGATCATCGTGGCCGCCTGACAAAGGACGGTATCCGCATTTACGAACAAGGTGACTTTGCCGGCATGCATGCGGCAGGGGCTTTGGCCGCGCGGATACTGGATGACATCGCGCAACATGTCTTCCCCGGCCAAACCACCGGTGCGATCGACGGGATCATCACCCAGATGGTCGAGGACGCAGGAGCTACTTCGGCGACGATTGGCTACAAGGGCTATCAACACGCCAGCTGCATTAGCGTGAACCACGTGGTCTGCCACGGTATTCCCGGTGAGAAAAAGCTCAAGGATGGGGATATCCTGAACATAGACGTGACCGTCATCGTGGACGGCTGGTTCGGTGATACCTCGCGGATGTATGTCGCAGGCAAACTGCCGCGTAAGGCGGAGCGTCTGATTCAGGTCACCCATGACGCGCTTTTCAAGGGCATCGAGATGGTCAAGCCGGGCAACACGTTCGGCGATATCGGCCATGCGATCCAGTCCTATGTCGAAGCGCACCGTATGAGCGTCGTCCGCGATTTCTGTGGCCACGGGCTTGGTCGAGTGTTCCACGCGCCGCCAAACGTGCTGCACTATGGTCGCCCCGGCACCGGTTCCGTTCTGGAAGAGGGAATGTTCTTCACCATCGAACCGATGGTTAATCTGGGCCGCCCTGTGACCAAGACTCTGGCCGACGACTGGACTGCTGTGACCCGCGACAAGTCGCTCTCGGCGCAGTTCGAACATTCGGTCGGCGTAACCGCAAATGGGGTCGAGATTTTTACCCTGTCACCCGGCGGCAAGTTCCATCCGACCTATTCTTCGTGATCGGCAGCCTGATCCCGTAGCACTTTCAGCAGCATCGTCTCAGCCCCCCACGGCGTGATCGCGTCGTGGATGAACACCGGCGCGCGTGCAGGTTTGCACGGCGGGCCGGTTTCTGTGTTAGTGTCCTGAGCCAAACCCCAGAACAAGGGCGGTAGGGCGCGGTCCATGCCAGAAGCCTAGCACAAACCGGCCCGCGCCTCAAAATCGGATCAAGATGGCGTGCAGCTGCCCCTGTCAAATCGCTGTGAAGCTCCTTTGATCATCATGTCATATTCGAGACTCACAAGATCAACGGCAAAGTTGACGACCTGACCGTCCTGAATCAGCAAAAACGTCAGGTTGTCCAAACCCGGCAGGATGTCCGCCTCGCCCTGCAGATCTCCGACAGTGATGTGCCCTTTGTTGGACCCGCCCGAACGGGCCAACGTCACGCTTGATTGATCCACAGACGAGGTGCAATTGGCCAAAAAATCATTCGCATCGAGTTTAGTTTGCCCTGCAACAACAGGGGAGGAGCCCAGCACGATGGCCGAGGTCAGGGCAGCTCTGAGAAGCATAGAGAGTCCTTTGAGGGTTGTTCCGCGTTTCTACGGCGCCTAGAGGCGAATTTGGCCGCAATTTTGGCGGAGATACGTCAAATTGCTGGCCGCCCAAATTCAATTTTAAAACGAATTGGGGCAGTCAGGATCAACCCAAATGATCAAGTGATTGAAGCATCAAAGAGATATGCGTGTCGCCGTATTTTCGACTGTCCAACAACTGGAATCCATCCGGCGCTTGCATCGGAGCGTTTTCTTCCCACACGATAAACGCCCCCGCAGCGATCCATCCTGCATCGGACGCCTTGGCCAGCGCCTTTTGGCCCAGAGACTTGCCGTAAGGCGGGTCCAGAAAGATCAGGTCGAAGGGCGCGTTCGGGTTTTCACCTAAGCGCGTCGCATCCCGGCGGATCAGATCGGTCCGGTCAGCGCTGCGGGTCAGGTCGATATTCTTGCGGATCAGGCCCTGCGCCACACGCCCGTCATCCACAAAGGTGATGTGGTCAGCCCCGCGCGACAGCGCCTCAAGCCCCAGCGCACCGGTGCCTGCGAACAGGTCCAATACACGCAGGCCTTCAAAGTCGATCAGATGGCTTAAAACGTTGAACAGACTTTCACGTACTCGGTCGGTGGTAGGACGCAGATGGGCACCCGCATCCCTTTGCCAACCGAGGCCAAGGCACGACCCCGGAACTCTCCGGCGATGATCCTCACGCTTTGAGCAGCGGTTTCAGATCCGCAGCCGGATCGGCCACCACGGCGGGATCAGCGGTTTTGCCCGCGTCGATCAGGCGCTTGCCAACCATATAGGCGCGCGGGTCGTTCATCGCGTCGACTGCAATCAGCTGGTCACCCTTGTAGTACCAGAACGACACGGTCTGACCTTCGCCCTGACGGGTGACAACCCGATCATAACCCGTATTCAGACCTGCGATCTGCAGTTTCACGTCATACTGATCCGACCAGAACCACGGCCTTGCTGTATAGTCCTTGGCTGCCCCTAGCATGTTCTGAGCGACGATCTCGCCCTGATCAATGGCGTTGGGCACGCTTTCCAGACGAATGCGCCCTCTCCATGCGGGAAGGAGGCGCAATCCCCCGCAGCCCAGATCGACGGATCAGATGTACGGCCATGGGCGTCGGTTTTGATGCCGTTGTCCAGTTCAAGCCCAGCCATCTCGGCCAGTTGGCTGGACGGCGCGATGCCAACGCCAACAACCACAAAATCAACCTCGATTTCGGTTCCATCCGTCAGAACCGCGCCGACGACCTTGCCGTTTTCACCGATCAGACGATCAAGGCCCACACCCTCGCGGATGTCCGCGCCGTGACCCGTATGCAGCGCGCGGAAATAGTCGCTGGTTTCCTTGGCGGCGACGCGTTGCAGGATACGCTCGGCCATTTCTACCAGCGTCACCTTGACCCCGCGCTTGGCGCAGACGGCTGCGGCCTCAAGCCCGATATAGCCGCCCCCGACAATCAGCGCGCGCGCGCCTTCGGTGACCCGAGGCTCCATATCGTCGATATGAGCCAGATCACGTACCACATGAACGCCCTGAAGATCTCCTCCGATAGAGGCAGGTAGGTAGCGCGGATCCGACCCGGTGGTAAGCGCCAGTTCGTCATAGGAGATGACCTCATCCCCACGGTTACGGTCTTGGCCTTGGGGTCAATCGCAGTGACACGCTGCCCCAGACGCAGGGTGATGTTGTTGTCGGCGTAGAAGCTTTCGGGGCGCAGGAACAGACGCTCCAGCTCCATCTCGCCCAGCAGATAGGCCTTGGACAAGGGTGGGCGCTGGTAGGGCAGATGCGGCTCGGCCCCGATGAGGGTGATATCACCTTCAAACCCATCCTTGCGCAGCTTTGCAACAAGCGACGATCCGGCCTGCCCGGCGCCGATCACGACAATATGGCTCATGTTCATCACCCTGTCGAATTCTAATGGTTACTTCTGTCCGACCACCTATATTGCGGCATAGCCCGACTCTGCAAATCCAAACGACAGGAGCTGATAAATGATTACAACAGGTGAGATGCTGCCCGACGCCACGCTGACCCAAATGGGTGCGGAAGGCCCCGAAGAGGTTCGGATTTCCGACAAAACCGCGGGCCGCAAAGTGGTGATCTTTGCAGTGCCCGGCGCGTTTACGCCAACCTGTCACTCAGCCCATGTGCCCAGCTTCATGCGCACCAAGGATCAGTTCGAAGCTAAGGGCGTGGATGAGATCATCTGCATTTCCGTCAACGACCCCTTCGTGATGAAAGCCTGGGGCGAAGCGACCGGCGCAACCGAGGCCGGCCTGACCCTGCTGGGCGACGCCGCGTCCGAGTTCACAAAGGCCATCGGCATGGATTTCGACGCCCCACCAGCCGGGCTGCTGGCGCGTTCGCAGCGTTATGCGATGCTGGTCGAAGACGGCAAGGTCACTGCGCTGAACCTGGAAGAAAGCCCCGGCGCTTGCGAGATTTCAGCCGGTGAAGGCTTGCTCGAAGTAATCTGACCTTGTTTGGCCCCGGCTAAACCGGGGCCGTCCTAACCCTATTTAACTTGATACAACGCCCCAGTGTGCGATTATCAAAGGCACATAGCTGGGGAGTATGTTTATGTATCTCAAAGCCATTTCACTCATTCTGGGCGGCGCAGGCCTTCTTGCAGCTTGCGGTCCGGCCCCAACACCACAGCAACAAGCGGCACGGCAACATGAAATCGCCTGCCTGAGCGGCACCTTGGGTGGCGCGCTGATCGGAGGCGCAATCGGCAATCAGTTCGGAGGCGGTTCAGGCAAGTCCATTCTGACGGGCGCAGGTGCCGCTACCGGCAGCATCAGTGGCGCAAGATTCGCATGTTGAGGGGGACAGTGATGAAACGAATAATCTGTATCGCCGCGCTTGTGATGGCCAGTGCCGCAGCTGCGGACGACGTGGCAGAGTTGAATGAAAAAGAGCTGACAGCCATCGACTCGAACAATGATGGCTTCCTGTCCAAGGACGAGTTCAATGCCTTTTCAGACTACGCCTTTCAGGCGATGGACGAAGACAAGAACGGCGCGCTCGGCCTGTCCGAGGCCAAACCCTTCCTGGACATAAAGCAATTTCAGGACGTTGACCGGAACGGCGACAGCCTTATCTCAAGGGCGGAATACGATGCGCAGATGAGCAACGATTTCGACTCTGCGGACAAGGATGGAAACGGCCGGTTGGACTAAACCCGGAGGGTGAGAGGAACTGATGAATGTGAATCGGTGCGCTGGCGGTATCGGCGGCTTGTGATGTACCGCGGGCCCCGATTGTGACCGGCCCGAACGGGCAGATCCGGATCCAGATCAACACCAGCGGGCTGACCTGCTATGAGAGGCGGTGTCTGGACATCAACCCAGCGGCACGCAGTGTTCGGTCTATCGGCAACAAAACGACCCGCATTCCTGGCAATATCGACGTCAGTAGTGGCACGGTCACGCCGGATGAATTCCGCCAGATGGCGATCACGGCATCCTTGGCTGGCGGCATCGGGTCCGGACAGGATCGCGACTAGACCAGTCCATCCATCTTGCGCGCCAGTTTTGCATCCAGCGAAGACAACCCGCCGACGTCATGGGTGGACAGCACAACCTCAACCGTGCGGTAGACGTTGGACCATTCGGGGTGGTGGTTCCACTTCTCGGCCCAGATCGCCACTTGAGTCATCCATCCAAAAGCCGCGACGAAATTGTCAAAGATGAAAGTCTTGGTGATTGCATCCCGGCCTTCAACCATCGTCCAGCCATTGTTGAACAGCGGATCAAGAAGGGGGCCACGGGTCTCGGTCGACAAAAGCTCGGTCATTGCTGTTCCTCCGGGTTCGATTTTCTGAACGGACCGTAATCCGTCAGAATCTCAATCTCTTCTCCCACCGCGCGGCCTTCAGCGTCCAGATATTTTTTGACGGCATCGGCGAATCCCGGATCGGCAATCCAATGAAGGCTGTGCGTGCGTGTTGGCAGGTAGCCACGTGCAAGCTTGTGTTCACCTTGCGCTCCGGCTTCGACCCTTTGCATGCCATGCGCGATGGCAAAGTCGATGGCCCTATAATAGCACAGCTCGAAATGCAGGCAGGCATGATGTTCGACACAGCCCCAATAACGACCATAGAGCGTCTCACGCCCGATGAAATTCAGCGCCCCCGCGATGGGATACCCATCGCGTTCTGCCAGCACCAAAGCCATATCAGCGGCCATCGTTTCCTGCGCGATATCAAAGAACTGGCGCGTCAGGTAAGGTGAGCCCCACTTGCGCGCGCCGGTGTCCTGGTAGAACCGCCAGAAGGCATCCCAATGCTCGGGCCGCAGGTCATCACCGGACAAGGTACGGATCTCACCACCGAATGCGTTGGCCTGAGCACGCTCCTTGCGGATGTTCTTACGCTTGCGCGAGGACAGCGCCGCCAGAAAGCCGTCGAAATCCGCGTAATCGTCATTCAGCCAATGAAACTGCTGCGAACTGCGCAGCATCAGGCCCATCTGCTCACCCGCCAACGCCTCGTCCTCGGTGCAGAAGGTCGCGTGAAGCGACGAGACCTGATTGTCTGCCGCCAGTTGAACGGCGCCCTGCACCAGCGCGGACATCCCAATCCCTTCATATCCCGGACGCACCAGAAAGCGCCGCCCGGTGGCGGGCGTGAAAGGGGCCGCAATCTGTAGTTTGGGATAGTACCGCCCGCCCGCGTTTTCGTACGCATGGGCCCAGCTGTGGTCGAAGATATATTCTCCCTGACTGTGCGACTTAGCATACATCGGGGCCGCCGCGATCAGCATCCCATCCAGATAGGCCGTCAGGTATTGCGGCTGCCAGCCGGTGCCCCGCCCAACCGAGCCGCTGTTTTCCAAGGCCAGCAAAAACCGGTGCGTGGTAAAGGGATCCAGCGGACGCCCGCCATCCGCCGCCTCAGGGCAGGCGCAGGCATCCCACTCGGCCGCAGAGATTTGCGAGAGTGATCCAAGTACCTGAATTTCGATCTGCGCCTGATCCATGTGCCCTCCGCGTCTGGTCTTTATCTGTGACGAGGTGCGACAGGTTCAACCCGGATGCTTGGCCAGATACCCCTCAAAGGTCACATTGTCGGCAACGGCGCGGGCCTCTGCCTCTTGTTCAGGCGACTTTACCGTCCAACACAGGATCGGCACACCGCGCGCTTTCAACTCGGCAACGCGCGGACGGTCCAGATCATGAACCTCATGGCTGATGAAACTGGCCCCAACCCGGTCGAAATCGGGAATGTCGCGCAGGTGATCACACACCGATTGCGGCAGCAGTTCGACCTTCGGCTTGTAGGAACAAGTCACGATCCCGCGGGGCAGATGCGGGGCCAACCGGGCCAGCTCTGCCACGCTGTTGGGGTTGAACGACATCAACGCCACCGGACCGTCGTAGCTCTCTAGCGCCCGCGCAGCGTCCGCCTCAAGCGGGCCGACATTGGTGCCCATGGCGCCATCCTGATCCTTGAGTTCGATCAACAACGGGACTTTGCCTGCGACCATCTCAAGCACATCGTCGAGGGTGGGAATGCCATCCTCGGCATGCAGCAGCTGCGTGGCCTGCGCCCGCGCGGCCGAGACCTGCTGGATCGGTCCAGACTGCCCGGTCAGACGCGCCATGTCGTAGTCATGAAACACCATCGCACGGTTGTCCGAGGTCCGCTGCAGGTCAATCTCGATCCCGTAACCGGCATCGATCGCGGCACGAATGGCCGCCCGGCTGTTTTCCGGGCGGTTATCTGTTTTGTCATGCAGCGCCCGGTGGGCAATCGGGGCCTCTAGAAACGCGGGCGGCAGAGCAGGTGTCATTGGACTTCGAAAATACCTTCGATTTCGACAGCAACACCCAGCGGCAGTGATGCAGCGCTAACCGCCGAGCGGGAATGACGACCCGCCTCGCCCAGCGCTTCAACCAGAAAATCGGACGCACCGTTGATCACCTGCGGCTGCGCCGTGAAATCAGCAGTCGAGTTCACAAAACCGGTCAGCTTGATCACCCGCACCAGCTTCTCGATATCCCCATCGCAGGCCGCTTTGACCTGAGCCAGCAGGTTGATCGCACAGACCTTTGCCGCCGCTGCACCCGCGTCGACATCCATGTCATCGCCCAGTTTGCCGGTGATCAGGTCGTCCGCTTTGGAAATCTGACCCGAGACATAGACAATATTGCCCACGCGCACGAAGGGCACATAGTTTGCGGCCGGGGCCGGTGCGTCTGGCAGCGATACGCCCAGGCTTTGCAGTTTTTCCGAGATGCTCATGTGATTGTCCTCACCCAAAATCGACTCGGGCGGACGCTAACCGGGATGATGCCGCTGGGAAAGCCGGAAACCGAATTTTCTGATTGTTGCGCTCAGTGGGCGTATCCTGTCCTATTTCGAACTGTTGAAGTCGTGTCACTTTACCTTGTTTGATTTACCGGGTTTAACGCTATGTGTTTCATTCAAGCGCTGAAACCTCTATGTGACAACAACTTGTGTCTGTCGGACACGCAGGTATTGATTGATCGCCCAAGCGTCGAGCCGGGCCGTATTGGAGTAGCTAAGACCGTGTTGAGCAAATTTGGCTTCAAACATCTTGTTGTTCTGTCACTTATGGTCCTCTTGTCGGCCTGCGCGTCACAACCCCCGGAACAGGCTGCCCGGGGTGAGGTTTTCGACCCTTTCGAAAACGCTAACAGGGGCATTCACAAGTTCAACCTTGGCGTCGACCGCTTTTTGTTTCGTCCCGCCTCGAAAAGCTATGTGAGGATCGTACCAGATCCGGTCGTGACAAGCTTCAGTACCTTTGCTGAAAACATCACGCTGCCTGGGCAGGCGGTGGATTACCTGCTGCAAGGTAACCCCAAACAAACGGGCAACGCGCTGCTGCGGTTCGTGATCAACATGACTGCGGGCGCTTTTGGCTTGTTTGACCCTGCGGCTGAACTGAACATGCCCCCGTCGACACTGATTTCGGCGAAACTCTGCATGTGTGGGGTTTGGAGAAGGGGCATATGTTGAGTTGCCTTTCTACGGCCCGTCAACCACCCGAGACGCTGTGGGTGTTGTATTCAATCTTTTCTCCAACCCGATCAACTTCACACCGGTGCGGCCTGCGGAAAACATAGGCGTCTATGCCGAGGTCGTACGTCGGATGGGGGATCGGGGACGATTTTCTGATACAGTGGACTCGATTCTCTACGAAAGTGCCGATAGCTATGCGCAGGCCCGACTGATCTACCTGCAAAACCGCCGCTTCGAATTGGCACGCGACGACGAGGACGCCTTCCTGGATCTCTACAACGATCCATATGCCGACGCCGGAACCGACCCTGTTAGTGATCCCCTTCTCGACCCCTACGAGGACCCTTATGCTGAGTAACGCTTTAAACCGAAGACATTTCCTAAAAACCTCTGTGGCCGGAGCAGCTATTGTTGCCCTGCCTTTGCCCGCTCTGGCCCTGACCGAGGCGGGTGCCAAACAACTGGTCAACAGTGTTGTCGCGGATATCAACCGCGTGATCGCCTCGGGCAAATCCGAAAAAGCCATGCTGCGTGATTTCGAGAAGATTTTTGTGCAATACGCTGATGTTCCGATCATGGCGCGCTATGCGCTTGGGGCGGACGCCCGTTCTGCCTCTCCGGCGCAGTTGAGACAATTCACCAAAGCGTTCCAAGGCTATATCTCGCGCAAATACGGACGCCGGTTCCGCGAATTCATTGGCGGCCAGGTGGATGTACGAAACGCGCGCCGAATCAAAGCTGGCTATGAAGTGCGCACCTCGGTCAAACTGCGGGGATCGTCGCCCTTTGACGTGACCTTCCTGGTTTCTGACAAATCCGGTCGCGATAAGTTCTACAACATGTTCATTGAGGGAGTGAACTTGCTGCTAACCGAACGCACCGAAATCGGGGCGATGCTGGATGCACGTCAAGGAAACCTGAACCAGCTGATCAAAGACCTCAACAGAACCGGGTAGCACCGCCTTTTTGTGCTCAAACGCCTCCGCGCTCTGTGCGTCGGAGGCGTCTTCGTTTCTATACCCACAAGAAAGTCATTTTACCTTGTGACCTAACACGCGCCGAAGTTGATGCGCCGCTTTCCAAAGCTCTCACTAAAACTAAGCTTGTACCCCGCTCCACGCCCAGCCCGCGGACCCTCTAGGGCATGTAACTTCGGACCAAAGCGCTGGCGATCAAAGCCCATCCATCTGCGATCACGAAAAACGCCAGCTTGAACGGCAGCGAGACGATTGCAGGCGGCACCATCATCATGCCCATCGACATCAAGACGGCGGCCACAACTAGGTCAATGATCAGAAAAGGCAGGAAAATCAGGAACCCGATCTGAAACGCCCGAGCGATTTCAGACAACATGAAGGATGGCATCAGAACTGAAAGTGAAGCATCCGGAGACAGGACCATCCCCTCGCCTCCAGGACGCAGAGCGGCCATGGATTGAAACGTCTCAACATCCAGTCGCGCTGCCATGAACTCTCGGAACGGGTTCAGGGCGCGTTCCAGAGCCGTTTCAACCTCAAGCGTTTCATTGATCAAAGGCTCAATACCAATAGTCCAGGCTTCGGTAAAAACCGGCTCCATTATGAAATAGGTCAAGAACAGCGCAAGGCTAACGATCAGCATATTCGGCGGAGATTGCTGCAACCCAATACCCTGCCGCAGGATCGCGAGAACCGTGATCAGGAAGGGAAAACAGGTGATCATGATCGCCAACCCGGGCGCAAGGCTGAGAACGGTGATCAGCAAGATCAACTGGATCGTCCGGGCCGAGATGGACCCGCCCTCCCCAAGCGACAGGGTCACGTCTTGGGCCGCAGCCAGGGAGGGCAGCATTGCCACAACCGCGACAGTCAACCAGAGCCACAAGCGCATCAGCCGATCCCGTTCTGCAGATCCGCGATTTCGGTTAGACGCACAGCCAGTTGACCGGCCTGATCGCCCTCCATCTCTTCCAGAAGACCACGGGCAACCAGTTGGTCGCATACATATAGGTCCACGGGTCTTCGATCCGTTTGTCCAGCGTCAGCACTGCGTTTTCACCCATATTCAGCAGGTCCCGGATCAACGGGCGGGCGCGGCCAACGGAAACTGTGACTTCTATCGGGACAGCATCAAAAGGGTTGGTTTTGGGATTGGGTATCAGTCATGGGTCAAAGCCTCTTTCGCCTCAAACAGGTAGGAGTCAAATGCTTGCTGCACCGAAGACAGCAGATCCACGCAATCCACCTCGCGCCGCGAGATACCGACCTGCAGCCTTGCTTGTCCTGGTTGCAGCGAGGAATCTTCGATCACCCGCGGAGGTTGAGACATGTCTGATGACAGCAAGTATTCGACCTCGGCCGCGCGGCCTTCCGGCACAAGTATTTGGATGAGTTGGTCGATTTGGGTTCGTGCCATGTCTTGCAGCTGTTCCGACAGGCGGTGAGCAAAGCTGCGATCGATACAATCCGGCAGCACCAGTTGCACCAGGCTCTGGAACATCGGCTCCAGCGAAAGTGTCATACGTGTCAGCGCTTCGTGATAGGTAAAGGACATGTCTTCCAACGCCTTGGCCAGCTCTGCCGAGACATGGCCCCGGTTCTGCTCCTGCGCTTGAACGGCGTCTTCCCATCCCGCGCCATAGCCTTGTTCGAAGGCAGCCAGGCGCTGTTCCTCCAGCGCGTCTTCATCCAAAAGATGCAGCTTGCAGCCTTGGACCTGCGCGGTGAAATCCTCAAGAAGGTGAGCAATCGACATCAGACCCGCTCCTCGCCTTCTTCAAGCCAACTGCGCAGAATTTCGACCGTTTCTTCCTGCTTGTCACCGATCATCGCCCGCAACCGGTCCACAGGGTCTGCATTGCTGTCTGACCCAAGCGCCGGCACGCCGACCGACTGCGCCTGTCCCGGCAAAGCCGTGAACTCAGCCGTCTCATCTGGCGCGATCTCACCAACCAGAACCTTAGCATCCTGTGCGTCACCACCGCCTGCAGGCAACAATGCGGGGGCTGCCGCCGGTTTCATCAGGATGGGGCGAATAACGAACAAGGCCAGAACCAGCGAAACCAGTGCAAGCACAGCCATCTGGATCAGAGACATCGCGTCCAGATGGATATTCTGCCACATGGAGGACGAAACCAGCGTTCCCTGCGGCTCTACCACCGGCAGATCAAGCGATTTCAACGTGATCACATCGCCCCGAGCTGCATCGAAGCCTACGGCTGAGGCCACCAGCTCCTCAAGCGCATCAAGCTCGGTCTGAGGCAAGGGATCAAAGCTTTCCGCCCCGTTTTCATCTACCGACCGGAGGCCATTGACCAACACCGCGACTGTCAGGCGCTTGATGGCTCCGGGTGCGTTGTGAACCTTAAGCTCCGTTTCTGAGACCTCATAGTTCACGCGCTCGCGGGTCTGCGTCGCGTTCGAGTTCGATTCGTCCCCGCCCGCTCCGTCCCCATCCGGCAGGTTGGAGGCGACCGTCACATCGCCGGACTGATTGCGCGCACTGTCCGAGCGTTCCTCGACATCCGTGCTGATCGCAACCCGCCCTTTGGGGTCAAAGCGGCGTTCGCGGATGGATTCGGTCTTGGTTACCGTGTCGACACTGACCTCAACCACAGCGTTTCCGGTGCCCACGCGCGCCTCGACAAGGCGCAGCACGCGTTCACGCAACTGACGGGATTTGTCATCCGCCTTGTCAGCTGCAACCGCCGTGTCCTGTCCGCCAATCACGGCGCCGCTTGAATCCACAACCGTCACGTTTTCCGGCGCAAGCCCGCTGACCGCCGAGGCGACCAGAAAGCGAATCGCCTTGGCCTGATCGCCCGTTATCTGCGCGCCCGATGGAACCAGATACACCGAGGCCGTGGGCGCAACGCTACGCTGAAACGGGTTGGCCGAGCCATTTGCGATATGCACCCGCGCCTGACTGACATGAGGACCACCGACGATGGTGCGCGCCAGCTCACCTTCTTTTGCGCGCCAATAGGCGGCATCGAACATCTGCGACGTGGTGCCAAACCCGCTCAGCGAATCGAGCAGCTCATAGCCACGATTGCCATTTGCTGGCAGGCCTTCGCTGGCCAGGGTCATGCGCAGCTCATCCCGCTGCGAGCCGGGCACGTAGATTGAGCCGCCCCTGATCTCATATGTGACGCCGCGCTGATCGAGCGCACGCACGATATCGCCTGCGGCCCCGCTTTCCAGCCCTGCATAGAGAAGGGTCATAGAGGGTGCCGTCACAAGACGGGACATCCCGAGAACCCCCAGAAACACCAGCGCAACCGCACCGACGACTATGATTTGCTTTCGCCTGTCCAAACTTGCCCAAACAGTTCCGATCTGCTGCACGCTCACCTCCGACTCGCCGACATTCTGCCCGGCGCATCCCTTGTTTGAACGATTGCCCTTAACAATCGGTTAGTCCCTGCCGGGTTATGACAGCTTCAGATCGAATGAATGAGGACGTCATGACTGACGCTACAGCAGAAGAGGCAGAAACCCCTAAGAAATCAGGGAAAATGGGTCTGATCATCGGGGTGATTCTGGCGCTCGTCGGGGCGGGCGGCGGCTATTACGCGACCACGTCCGGGCTGTTGCCCTTTGGGGCAAAACCCGAAAAGGCGGAATCGATGGACGCAGTTAAAGACAAACCGGCCAAAGCCCTGCCGGATGTGGGATCGTCGATCTTCCGCCTGTGATCTCTGTCGGTGAATGCGGGTGAGTCACGGCATCTGAAATTCCACGCGCAGCTCGAAGTTAACTCGGCCTACATCAGTGATGTGGAAAAAACGCAGCCGCGGATCATGGATGTGCTGAACGGATATCTGCGCGCGCTTGAGGTTGCGGATCTCGAGGACTCCTTAGCGCTGGTACGTATCCGGGGGCATCTGCTGCGGCGCATTGAAATCGTCGTCGGAGAGGGTCGTGTGCGCGACGTTCTGGTAATGGAATTTGTTCTGAATTAGGAGGCGAAATTGGAGCTTATTGCAGATATTTTGCTGGTCGCGGGCGCGCTGGGCGCTGGTCTATATTGCTTTGTTCTGTCACGCCGCCTGAAACGGTTCACGAATCTGGAACAAGGCGTGGGTGGGGCCGTTGCGGTGCTGTCCACCCAGGCGGAAGAGTTGAAAAAGTCGCTGGACAGCGCGCGGGCTGCCTCGGACCAGTCCGGGGATGAGCTGAAAGAGCTGAAAGAGCGCGCGCAATCGGTGCGCAGCGGCTCGAACTGATGATGGCCTCGATGCATGATGTCATTCCCGAGGGGAAGGCGTCGCCGGAACCGCCTGCGCCGGACGTATCGTCAGATCCAGATGAAGAAGCTGAGGAAGGGGCAGAGACGGAAGAGGTCTCTGACACTCAGGAATCGGATGCAGACGACACCCCTGCTGAGGACAACAAGCCCGAGCAACCAGCCAAAGCCCCAGAAGGTTTGATGTTTTTCCGGCACAAACGGCAAGGTGCGGAGGCTGCGGAATGAAACGCCCTGGCACGCAGAAAGGCAGGGCGCGACCCCGCGGCGGCGTGTTGGCGGTGATTGCGCTGTTGATGATCGGGTCCGCCGCGATTCGCCTTGGACTGGAAGCCGGGCCCGCATTGGCCAAAACCGTCGAGCCGACAAAGGCCGAAGAGCCGCCGATGTCAAAACCTTCTCCGGATCTGCAGGTGCTCTTGACCGAGCTTTTGCGCCGCGAAAACGCCTGAAGCAGCGGGAAGAAGCCTTGAAGAGAAGGAAAAGGCGCTTGAGATTGCCCATGGGGCCATCGAAACGCGCCTGGCCGCACTACAGCAAGCCGAAGAAGACCTGCGGGACACGCTGGCACTGGCGAACAAGGCCGCCGAAACCGACCTGACCCGGCTGACGGATGTCTACCAAAACATGAAACCCAAAGATGCCGCCGCCTTATTCGAGACAATGGACCCCAGCTTTGCTGCCGGTTTCCTGTCGCGCATGCCCGCCGATGCAGCAGCGGGCGTGCTGGCCGGCCTCAGCCCCGAGGCCGCCTATACGATCAGCGTGGTCATGGCAGGTCGAAATGCCAATGCCCCACAGGAATAATTACGTGCTTGTCAAAGCTATCTGGATACTTGTCGGAGATCGCAAATGATTGGAATTGTTGGAATTGTTGTCAT